>OZ244986.1:0-2765000 GCA_965223075.1 Candidatus Marinacidobacterium sp.
GGCGTCCCGCCGACTGGAAGAACTCGTGTGATCCAGTCGTCCGGTCTCGCGCGGGTGGTCGGCCGGCGCGCCCCTCATTCCGGGGACTCTACGAGCAGCCCCGCCGAAGCCGCGGCCGCCCCAAGCCTCCGGTCGTAGGTCACAAACGCGTCTAGCCCGTCGAGGGAAAGCGCGGCAGCCAAGTGCAGGGCGTCCAGGGTGCGCAGGGTGTGCGGGGTGAGGTTTCCGGCTTCCCTCAGGACGGGATCGTCAAGCGGCAGGAGGCCCAGGCTTCCCAGCACCAGGTCCGCCCGCTGCCAGATCGCTGGCGCGGCATTCTCACGGTGCAGCGCCCGAAACACCTCGACACGCGCCAAGGCGCTCGACACGCGCTGCTCGCGGCCGGCGAGATACCGCAGCAGCGCTGCCGACTCCGGCTCCTCGCGTAGCAGTTTGACGAGCGCCGATGAATCCAGATAGACCACGAGAAGTCCAAGGGGGATCTAAGCCTAGATCCTGATGAGCGTCAGAAACGGTCCTCGCGGTCGGCGATGACCGAGTCGCTCAGAGCGGTAGTCGGGGGGCCCTCGGGTGGCGGAAGATCCAGCAAATCACCGACCGGCCGCTTCACCCGTCCCTCGGCGATCAGCCTTTCGAGAGGAGACAGGTGCGGCCTGAGGGGAGTCAGGAGCGCCACCGGCAGGCCCCGATCCGTTACTTCGAAGCGCTGTCCATCGCGAATCCGGCGCAGATAGACGCTCAGGTTCTGCCGTAGCTCCCGAACGCCGACTCTCTCGGTGCGAGCGGAACTTCCCTGCATAGCGACGCACATGGTAGCACATCTATCGGAAGAAGCTCCTTCGCCGTTATCCTCCGATTCCCGCGGTCCCGGCCGGTCCCAGTCCGCCAGCGCCCCGCGAGGAGGTTCCCGATGCGCACTCGTGTCCTGATGCTGACCGCGGCCGCCCTGCTCCCGCTCGCTGCCGGCCCGCTCTTCGCTCAGCCCCAGCGCTGGCCGCCGCCACCCATCATCCAGGGGGTTGCGGAGGCGTATCCGCCCGCCCGCCACGGCGGCAACTACATGCACAACTACTACTTCCCGCCGGCGCCGAGCAGCACTCCCTGGGCTCCGGCCTGGTCACCGGACGGGAAGTCGATTGCGGTGGCGATGTCCGGATCCATCTGGCGCGTGGATCCCGAAACGGGGATTGCCGACGAACTGACGTCCGGCCCCGGATACCACTCGTTGCCCACCTGGGCTCCAGACGGGAGGCGCATCGTCTTCACCGTGGACCACAACGGCCAGGCCATTGGTCTCGCGATCGTGGATCTGACCACCGGGGAGAGCCGCACGCTCACTACCGATGAGTTTCTCTATACCGACCCTGCCTTCTCTCCGGACGGGATGCGGCTCGCTTACGTGTCCACGAAGCCGTCGGGCTACTTCAACGTCTATGTCCGTGAGTTCGCGAACGGCGAGCTCGGTTCCGAAGAGATCCCTCTCACCCGGGACGAGAACTACGGCAAGGAGCGGCTCTACTTCGGATCCTGGGACATGCACATTACGCCGGCCTGGATGCCGGACTCCCGGGAACTCCTGATGGTCTCGAATCACGAGGTGCCCCTCGGCTCCGGGAACGTCGTCCGGACTCCAATGGCGGCAGACGGCTTCGAAGAGGGCGTGACGGTGCTCGCGGAACAGTCCCTCTACCGGACTCGTCCGGATGTCTCCATCGACGGGAAGCGGTTCATCTATTCCTCGACCGCCGGCGCGGCGGACCAGTTCTCGAACCTCTACGTCCAGCCGACCGACGGTGGTTCGCCGTACAAGCTGACCTTTTTCGAGCACGACGCGTTCCATCCCCGCTGGTCGCCGGACGGTGAATGGATCGCCTACGTCGACAACTCCGGGGGACTACCGCAACTCGCGCTGCTCGAGACCTACGGCGGCAAGCGGCGCGTCGTGGAGATCACCCGGCGCAACTGGAGCCGACCCATGGGGGTGCTCTCGGTGCGCACGGTAGATGATTCGACGGGCGAGGAGGTCGCCGCCCGGATTCACCTGCGGGCCTCCGACGGACGTTTCTACGCTCCGCCCGACGCTTACGCCCGGATCGGGGGCGCCGGTGAGCACTCCTTCCACCAGGCAGGGAGCTTCCGGATGGAAGTCCCGGTGGGATCCCTCGAGATCGAGGCGGTGCGCGGCTTCGAGTACGAACCCGTGAGCGCCCGGGTGGAGATCGCGGCCGGTGACGTCAGCGAGCTGACATTGCGGCTCGCGCAGATCACCGATATGGCCGCCAAGGGTTGGTGGAGCGGCTCCACCCACGTCCACATGAACTACGCCGGGAACCTGCACAACACGCTGGAGAACCTGATGTTCATGTCCGACGCCGAGGATCAGGACGTGGTGCTGGAACAGATCGCCAACAAGGACAACCGCATCCTCGACTACCAGCATTTCGTGCCCGGCGGCGGCGCGCATCCGCTTTCCACCGAGGACCGGGTGCTGATCGTGGGACAGGAGTACCGTCCGCCCTTCTACGGCCATGTCTTCTACTTCGGTCTCGAAGAGCACCTGATCTCGCCTTACACCACCGGGTATGAGGGAACCGGCATCGAGAGCCTCTATCCGTCGAACACCGACATGTTTCGGAAGGCGAGAGCCCAGGGGGCCACGGTCGGGTATGTGCACGCCTTCTTCGGCGAAAACGATCCGCTCGTCGGCCCCGACGGAAGCCCCGGGAATCTGGGTGGCGCCAAGGGATACATGGTGGATGCCGCGCTCGGCGCCACGGACGCGGTGGAGTGGGCCTCGGCGTCGCGGGCCGGGTTCTTCCCGTGGTACGCCACGATGAACAACGGCCTTCGGGTCACGGCGGTGGGTGGTGAGGACTCGATCAGCAACATGCAGCGGTCCAAGCTGGTCGGCTCGGTGCGCACCTATGTGCACACCGGAGAACGGGGACTGGACCTCGACGCTTTCCTCGAAGGGATCCGGGAGGGCAGGGCCTTCGTGAGCTGCGGCCCCGTGCTCGATTTCCGGGTGGACGGACGGATTCCCGGGGACGACGTGCAGCTTCCGGAGTCCGGAGGCGAGGTGGAGTGGAGCGCGTGGGTTCGCTCCTCCACTCCGCTCGAGCGGGCCTGGATCGTTTCGGGTGGCGAGGACGTGGCCGAAGTGCCCCTGTCGGAGGACCGGCGTTTCGCGCGGGCGACCGGACGAGTAACGATGGACCAGAGCGGCTGGCTGATCCTGCGGGCGGAAGGTGTCCCGGACGAGGCGCGTCCGCTCGACTGCGGCTACGCCCAGGCGTTCACGAATCCGGTGTGGGTCAGGGCAGGCGAGCAGCCGGTCCGGAGCGCCGCCGCCGCCGAATACTCCATTCGCTGGATCGACCGGCTACGCCAGATGGCGGAAGCTTGGGAGTACTGGCGTTCGGACGCCGAGAAGGCCCACGTGTACGCCCAATTCGACGAGGCGCGTTCGATTTACGAGGGGTTCCTGGCGGAGGCCCGCGCGCTGGGCCGGGAGTGACGGACGCCTAACAGCCGCTGTTTGGAACCTCCGGATCGGGCCTCGGGATTCTCTGTCCCGGACTGATAGGCTCGGCGCATGAGCCTGATGGGGCGCGCCCTCGGCACGCAAGCGCCGTTTGTGGCGGCCAGCCAGATCGACGAGGTTCTGAGCGACAAGCAGGTGCTATTGCTCGATGTGCGCACGGCTCTCGAACTCGCCGAGGCGGGGACCATACCCGGTGCGGTTCACATCCACCTGGGCGAACTCGCGGACCGGGTGGAGGAATTGCCGCGGGATCGACCGATCCTGACCACCTGAATGGTGGGGCCACGAGCCGCGCGTGCCGCGGCTATTTTGGAGAACGCAGGCTTCGAGGTCGTTGGTTTCAGCGGCCTCAAGCAGTACACGGGCGCCCGGGAGTACCGGCCGCTCGACTAACTCACATCTAGGGAGGTCCACCATGAAGAGGACTCTTTTCCTCGCCGGGCCCGCCCTCGCGGCCCTGGCGCTCGGTTGGGGCTGCGGCGGCGGAGAGCCGGCGGCTGAGGAACCTGCGGCGCCTGAAGAGGCCGCTCCGGAGCCGGCCCCCCGGGTTGAGGCGGCGGACATTGACGCTGCGCTCGCGAACGGCGCGGTTCTGCTCGACGTTCGCACCGATGAGGAGCTGGCTGAGCACGGCACGATCGACGGCTTCCTCCACATTCCGATTGACGAACTGGAGGCGAGGATCGGAGAACTCCCGACCGGAGTTCCCGTCCTCACTGCTTGACAGGGTGGCGGAAGAGCCGCGCGTGCCGCGGAGCTACTACAAGCAAACGGATACGAAGTCGTCGGTTTCTGTGGCCTGAGGGGCTACGAGGGCGATCGGGTCTACCCGGGCGCCTCGGGGAGCTAGCAGCCTGTGGTGAAACCCACGTGAGCGCCGAGACGGGCGAGGCCCAGTTCTCCCGGTGGGGCCAGTTCTCCCGGTGGGGGCCCGGCTGACAAGGCGCGCGAGGGAGGAATACCGAGTGTATTTGGACCGAAGCGCAACTGAGAGCCCCGCGAAGCGGGGCGGTTCAGGCGGGATGCATCGCCCGTCGAGCCCCCACCGGGAGAACTGGGCCGCGTGGGTTTTGCCACAGGCTGCTGAATCCGATCAGGCCTCAACGGTCCGGAATCCCGCCATTACGTCGCGCCGGTCCGGGCTGAAGAAGTTGCGGTAGCGGCCGGTCAGCATCCGGCTGCGAGTCGCCCAGGCGCCGCCGCGCAGAACCTTCGTCTGGTGGAACCCGGCCTCGGAATAGTCCCGGTAGGCGTCGGGAAGGAACCCGGAAAACGGCCGGAAGGTGTCCGCCGTCCACTCCCAGACGTTGCCGAGCATCTGCCGGCAGCCGAAGGCGCTGTCCCCACCGGGCAGCGCTCCCACGTCGATGCACGAAAGCGACCAGCCGTCCAGGTTCGCGCGCCGCGGGTCCGGAGGCGCCTCGCCCCAGGGGTAGGTCCTTTTGGTGGGCGCCAGGGTGTCTCCTTCGGGTTCGCCGAGGGCGGCAGCTTCCCATTCCACCTCCGTGGGGAGCCGCCGTCCGGCCCAGGCGCACCAGGCATTGGCCTCGAACCAGTTGACGTGGATGACCGGTTCGTTCAGCGGCAGCGGCTCGATGAGGTCGAACCGGCGCACCTGGAATCCGTGCCCTTGGCCGGGAATCCAGTAGACGGGATGGGTTGCCCCGGCCTCCACCCTCCAATCCCAGCCCGTTTCGCTCCACAATTCCCGCCGCCGGTACCCGCCGGCGTCCACAAAGGCGGCGAACTCTGCGTGACTGACCGGCGCCTTGGCGATCGAAAACGGCCGAACCCGGACCGGGTGCGCCCACTTTTCGTTGTCGAAAAGGAAGGGCGCCTCTTTCTCCGCGCCCAACCGGAACGTTCCGCCGGGGACGCGGGCATCGCCAGGGTAGCTGCCGCTGCCCGACGCTTCGGGCGGCCGATCCCGGCCGATGCGTGGCGCCGGGTAGCCGAGGGTCTGCCGCGAGTAGATGTACGCCTCGGTGTGCATGTCCTCATGAAAGGTGGCGAACTGGTACATGAAACTGTCCCGCTCGCTCGTGAGTCCCGGATCCAGCCTTTCCAGACAGCGGGTCTTGACCGTCTCGGCGTAGCGGATCGTTTCCGCCATGCCAAGGAGCGGCAGGTCCCAGCGAGTGTCCTGGTGGACGGTCGCCGAGTCGTAGAGTTCGTCCCCCTGAGGGAGGATCGGCTCGTACCCATAGAGGTCGCGCAGGATGAAGTTCTCGTAAAACCACGCAACATGTCCAATCTCCCACCGCAGCGGATTGACGATCGGCAGATGCGGTCCCATCAGTTGGTCCGCGTCGAGGCCGGTGGTCAGCGCCAGACTTCGCCGGTGGGCGTCGTCCATGATGGTTGCGAGGTGATCGGCCGGAACGCGCTCGGTCATGGGTTCAGTCCGGGCGCGGAGTTACCGCAGCCCGTGGACAGGGTCATGCGGCCCAGTTCTCCCGGTGGGGGCCTCGGCGCTGGCGCCACTTGTCCACAGGCTGCCAGGGGTCGCCCGTGCGAATCATTCTAGTGACTCCGGCAGGGGTAGGGCCCCGCAGTGGGAACCGGATCACGGCGGCCCGCTGGGCGCGGATTCTGCGGTCGCTCGGGCATCGCGTCGCCATCCGGACGGAGTGGGACGGCGCGGGCGCGGACGTCCTGATCGCCCTCCATGCCTGGCGAAGTGCCCCATCGGTCACCCGCTACCGGTCCCGTTTTCCGACCCGTCCGCTGATCGTGGCGCTGACCGGAACCGATGTGCACAGCTTTCTGCACTCCGATGAAGCGACAACCCGACGGTCACTCGAGGAAGCCGATGCCCTGGTCGCGCTGCACGAGCTGGTCAGGGAAGCACTGCCGGCGGAGTTCCTCTCCAAAGTTCACGTCGTTCACCAGTCGGTGCCGAACCCGGGCCTGTTGCGCCGCCCGTCGAAACGGTCCTTCGATGTCTGTGCGGTCGGGCACCTGCGCCAGGAGAAGGACCCGCTGCGCGCGGCCGATGCGGCGCGAGCCATGCCCGCGGCTTCCCGGCTACGCGTTCTGCACGCCGGCGAAGCCCGTGATCCGCATTGGGCGGATATCGCGCGAAGAGAGATGGTGCGTAACCGGCGCTACCGGTGGCTCGGTGGCCTTCCGGGCTGGCGGGTGCGCCGGCTCTACGCGAGGACGCACGCCATGGTGATCTCTTCGGTGATGGAGGGGGGCGCCAATGTGGTGTCGGAAGCGGTGGTTGCCGGGTTGCCGGTGATTGCGTCCCGGATTCCGGGCAACGTCGGTCTCCTCGGGGCGGATTACCCTGGCTACTACGCTCCGAGGGACACCGACGCGCTTCGCGATGTGCTGTGGCGCGCCGAGAGTGCCCCTGGATTCCTCCACGAGCTGGCCCGGCATGGCGAGAAGCGAGCGCCGCTATTCGCGCCCGAGCGCGAGCGGGAGGCGTGGCGCCAATTACTGGGCGCGGTGGTGTGAGAGGCGCCTCGGCAGGCGGTCGGTAGCTACACCGGGAGCCGGCAGGGACCGCCGACCTCTGGTCGGCATTGTCGGCTGACAAGGCGACGAGACTCGAGTTACTGCCTTGCGAAGTTGTGTTTTCCGGGCGTATCGGAGGTATTCGGCAGGACTACGATGAAGTCGTCGGGCCGTTCCGGAGCACTTTTTCGTAGATCTGCCGCCGCTCGTCGAGCCAATCGGCCATGGTGCCCCAGTTCTTCTCATCGCGGGTGTCGATGCGTAACACCGTTCCGCATCCGCGTTCCGTGCCCGAGACTCCTTCATCGGAGAACTCCCGGTGCAGAGCAGCAGCGAACGCCTCGATGCGGGGGGATGCGCTCTCGCGTGATTCGCCCCATTTTCCGCTCACGTAAACGCCCACCCTGTCCTGCGCCAGGAACTGGACAACCGTCAGCTCCAAGCCCCGCAGGGGATGCCAGACGTTGGAACCCGCGTATCCGGGTTTTAGGCCCTGGGCGTCCGGGAGCCGGGAACTGAAGAACTGCCAGAACTTCCGACGGAACTCGCCGACTTCGGTGATGTCTTCCTGGCGGTGAACCTCGCGCGTCCACTCGTTCGGACGCTCAACGACATCGAACAGCGGCGCCGGCCGGGAATTATCAATCCGGACTACGTTGACCTGCACCGCGAAGAACGCGAACTCGTCGTCCGTGTGATCATTTAGCCAGCGAATCGCGGTCAGGTGAGCATCCCGAAAGCCCTTCGCCACCCAGATCACGATCCGAGCTTCGAGTCCGGCGAGGTAGGCGAGAACTTGGCCCAGGTGCTGAAGATCAGCTTGTTCCAACTGGTTCTCGATGATGACCCTGGCCCCATCTTCTGGCACGCGGGCGACGATGTCCGCCTTGTAGCCGCCCACATCAACCTCCTTGTTCTCGAACTCAAAATGGACCCCGACGGCCTGCGCTAGGAGTTCCAGATTCTCTGCCAGCCACGGGGTGAAGTCGTGTGCCTCGTGCTGCCATGCTTCCCGCAGGTCCACGTTTTGGACCGTTCCCAGATTCGCGCTCATGCGTATTCCAAGCGTACAGCCATGTGATCTTCGCCCGCCTATCGGCGGGCGGTGCCGACCGGAGGTCGGCGTTCCCTTACCGGCAGTGCTATGCGGGGAACGGGGTCTGTAGCCTCTTGTGCAGAGCGCCAAGCGCTAGCCGTGGCGCCGGGATCAGTGAATGAGGAAGATCTGCTCGTTCGGCGGTTGGAGCCACTCGACGCCCTTGCTCGTCACGACTTGAGGGTTCGAGATGTTGATCGCCAGCGGAAACCCCGGTCTTTCGGGGATGTTCATGTGAACCATGTACTCGAATGCGAAGATGTGATTCTCCTGGATCACCAGGTGATGTCGGTCCTCCCGGAAATTCGTCATTGACGCTCCGACGGTGCCTGTGCCGACGGTGGCGAAAGCGTGGTTATCGATGGCGAATCCCGGCTGATCGCTGTCGCCGAGCCCCTCCTGGATGATCACGTAGTCGAGGTTCCCGGTGCCGTCGGGCGTCCGTCCTATTCCCTGAATTCCCGAGTTCACGAACGGTGTGTACAGATAACCCGCCGCTTCCATGGCCGCGACCATGGCGTCCAGGGATTCCTTGGCCGTCATGCCGACCCTCATGTGGGGCCGCATGATCCATTGGCCGGCCACCGCAAGATCGAACAGCTTCTGAATGCTCTCGGGAGGCGCGGTTTCGCCTTCTCGCAGGATGTAGGCGTGGGTCTTGGTGTCGGTCCCGAACCCCAGGTAGTTGACGCCGACGTTGAAGGCAAAGAAATCGCCCCGCTGGAAGACGTAGTCCCCGTGCCAGATCCAGTAGCGGGCGTCCGGGGGATAGGGAGGGTCCTCGGAAACCGCGGTGTAGTAGAGGCGGATGCCACCTCGGCCCCAGGTGCCGAATCCGGCCAGGTGCCGCTTGTAGGCCTCTTCCCGCGCCCAGGCGGTGATTTCCCGGATCGTCGTCCTCCCCGGCTCGATGCGCGCGAAGGCCGCCTGATGAAGCTGGCGGGCCGCCTCGAGGTTGTTGATCTGCTCGGCGACTTCCCGGACCGTTCGCCTCACCAGGAAGTCGGTGATGAGGTTCTCGGCGGAGACGATGCGCTCGGCGTACTTGGGTCCGAGAGTCTTGACCAGCTTCAGGTAGGAAGTGTGGGACAGCCCGTCGGCCTCGGCGAGCCACTCGGACGTGTTCACCGCGATCGTTTGCGGGTCCCGCTCGGCGACGAATTCGGTGAACTCGTCATACACCTCGTCGCCATAGCCGAAGGCCATCTGGTAGCCGCGACCGTAGCTGGAGATGGTCCGGGCGAAGATGTCGGAGCCCCGGACGTCGATGTCTTGGACCGATCCTCCACTCCCGAAGGCGGCCCGCTCGATCCGGTCACCCAGATCGGTAAAGACGAGGTAACCGTAGGTGTTCCCAAACCAGTACGCCATCGGGTCGGGGTCGCCGTGGCGCGTGACGTGGATCCACATGTCCACGTTGTTGTCGCGCATGGCGCCCGGCAGGATGAGATCGAGCTTCTCCCGCCGGATGAGGCGGAGAACCTCGCCCCCACTCGCCGAGGTGTGGACCCCGGGTTGGGCGCCTGCGAACGTGGCCGCGAGCATTGCGGAGACCAGAATGAGGATGGTTCGAACGATCATTTGTCTGCCTCCCGGTGGCCGCCTGTGGAAAGAAGTCGGGTCAGTCTGTCAGCGGAGAGGCTGCGACTCAACGGGGACGCGCCGCGGAGGCTCCCTGCGGGGTCGGCCGGGCTATTTCCTGGAGGAACGGGTGGCAGAAGCCCCTGGCCGTTCCTCACGGACGACCGCCTCGGCCGCTCCGATGAGCGCCCGCTATCCGGGTGGCAGTAGCTCGCGTTTCGCCCGCCGGGCAATGCCGGTCTGAAGGCCCTCGCGGGGAGGACTGGCCGGCGTTGCCTGGCCGACGGCGCTGTTCTCTCTGGCGAGGTTTACGCCGCCATCTTCTGCGCGGAGTCGAGGACCGTTGCGATCTTCGTGGCGGCGCGCTGCATCTCGTCCATCGTGCCGATGGAGATGCGGCAGCGGGTCCACAGCGGCGGGAACGGCCGCCCGACGCGCACGCCCTCGGCGGCGCAGGCCGCCTGGAACTGCTCGATCGGCATCCCGACGTCCACGAAGATGAAGTTCGTCTGCGCGTCGGTGGCGCTGAGACCCCGGTCGGCGAAGAACTTGATGATGAAGTCCCGCGCCTCGGCGTTTCGCTTCTTCTCGTTCGGGAGGTAATCCGGATCTGCCTTGTCCCGCTCGAGCGCGGCGTTGGCCGCGACCAGCGACGGGGTGCTGACTGAGTTGCCCATGTGGAACTCGCCGAGTTCCGCGATGGTGTCCTCGTGGGCGATCGCGTAGCCGACCCGTAGTCCGGCCATTCCGTACGCCTTCGAGAAGGTGCGCGCCACGATGAGTCGCGGATTCTCGATCGCCGTGGGGATCATGGTCTCGTGACCCGGTGTGGTCACGTAGTCGATGTAGGCCTCGTCCACCAGGATGCGGAGGTTCTTCTCCACGTCGAGCGCCCGCATCAGGAAGTCCTTGCCCTGGGCCGGATCGACGAGCGTGGCCACGGGGTTGTTCGGGTTGCAGTAGAAGAGCATCCCGCTGCCCTTGCAGGCGTGGAGGGTCTGGTCCAGATCCATCTTGAACTCGGACGTCAGCGGTACCTCCTTCGTCCGGTAGCCCACGAGATTCGCGTAGCCGAAACACTCTTCGTAGGTCGGCAGCGACCCGACGAGCGCCTTCTCCTTGCTCGCGTACTGATGAGTGCAGTCCACCAGGATCTGGGTGGAGCCGGCGCCCACGAGGACGTTTTGCGGCTTCACTCCCCACTTCTCGGCGATGGCCTCCTGCAGGGGGCCGCGGAACCGGAACGGATACCGCCCCGCGATCACGCCCTCGGGTCCGATGATGGAGTCGATGGCGTCCATGACCGCCTCACCGGGGCCCAGCGAGTTCTCGTTGTTGGCGAGGTTGATCGCCTCTTCCGGGGCGATCCCCATTTCGGCGGCGAAGGCGAGCTGCTCGCGGAGGCGCGAGCGGACGACAGTCGCGGCATAGAGGCCGGCGGCGCCGGCGGAGGCATGACTCAGGAAATTGCGGCGGGAGAGCATGGGGTGGCTACCTCCTCGTAGCGGGGGGTTCTGCGGTTCTGGACGATGGGTGATTCGGCCTACTGCTGCTGCTGGTTGTCGGCGGTGGCGAGCCCGAGCACTGCCGCGAAGACCGCGGTTGCGCGCTGCATCTCTTCGAGGGTGCCGATCGAGATGCGGGCGTGGGAGTTTTCGTAGGGAGGGAAGTCCCGGCCCACCATGATTCCCTGCTTCGCGCAGGCCTCGCGGAACTCCTTTGCCGAACGACCGATGTTCACGAAGATGAAGTTCGTCTCGCTGGGCACCGGGTCGAGGCCGTTGCTCGAGAAGAAGTCGAGGGTGAACTTGCGCGCCGCCTCGTTCCGCTTCACTTCCCTCTTGATGTAGTCCGGGTCTTCCAGCGATCCCATCGCGGCCGCGATGGAAAGGATCGAAGTTCCGAAGGTGAGACGCAACGGGGCCAGCTTCGCGATCGTGTCGGCCTGCCCGAAGGAATAGCCAACCCGGAGACCCGCCATTCCGTACGCCTTCGAGAAGGTCCGGCCCACGAAGACGTCGCGGTACTCCATCGCGAGGGGCGCGCCGGTGTCGAAGGCGGGGTGGGTGACGTAGTCGTAGTAGGCCTCGTCGAGAAGAATCGCCGTGTATGGCGATTCCTTCTTGACGAACTTCACGAAGTCCGTGATGTCGGCCAGCGAGTGGACGGTGCCGGTGGGGTTGTTGGGGTTGCAGAGGAAGACGAGTCCGGCGCCGATCGCGGCGCCAGCCATTTTGTCGAGGTCGAGGCCGAGTCCTCCGGTCATCGGGATGGACTTGACCGGCGCGCCGACATACTTGGCGGTCCTTACCGGGTTCTCGTAGGAGCACTCTCCGGTGACCATCGCCCGGCCTGGACCGGTGTAGACACGAACCGCATTGCGGAGGATTTCCGAGGAGCCGGGCGCCAGAACTACGTTCTCGGCCTTGCCGCCGTACATCTCCCCGATCCGTTTCCGCAGATCGTCGCCACTGATCCGGGCGTTCATCGGATAGCGCATGATCGAGCCGTACTCGCCACGGAGCGCCGCCACGGCGGCCGGTCCGGGCCCGAGGGGGTTCTCGTTGCTGCTGATCCGGACCTCGTCGGGCTCGGGCGGCGGGACGAAAACGGGAGCCCCGCGGAAGCCGTTCTCGGCTTCCCACGCCTCGCGACCCCGGGCGCTGATGGCATGCAGCGCGCCGGCGCTAAGGGCGGTTCTGCCGCCCGCGAAACTGAGGAAACTGCGGCGGTTGGTCTTCATCGGGTCTCTCCCTGAACGAGTCGTGACTCGGTGGTCGTGAGCATCTGCGGTGTGACGGCGGGCACGTTCATCCTGTCTTTTTCGTACCTGATTTCCGGTGCGGAGAATATCTGCTGGGCGAGATACGCCGCAACCCTAGCAGTCCGCGGACGAGGTGGACGCGGCGTTCGACCGGCGATGCATCCCGGCTGAACCGCTCCGCTCATCGTTGCGCTTCGGTCGGAATACGCTCGGTATTCCTCCCTCGCGCGCCTTGTCAGCCAGGCGCCTCACCGGTCTCGGCACTCACGCCACCTCGTCCACGAACTGCGGGGTTCCGCTCAGTGCACCATGACGTCGGCGACGAGCGCGGTTTCTCCCCACTGCATCTTGAGGGTGCCGTTCATCCCGTCGGCCATCAGCGTGATGGTGAACATCTCGGCGGAACTGTCGGCCTTCTCGACTTTCAGCGGGGCGCTGAAGAGGTCCTTCTCCGGATCGTGGGCGAGACCCGACTGGCCGGTTTCGCTATTGACCAGCAAATCCCAGCCGGCATCGGTCTTCTTCGCGAAGAGGCTGTAGGCGCCGGCCGCCACCATCTCGCTGCCGATCATCAGATCGCCCTCGGTGGTGATCGTGGTGGCGTTTTCGGAGCCGAGCCGCCACACCATCCCGGCAATGGCCTGACCGAGCATGTCGCGCCCGTTGAGGCTCGGGCGGCCGTACTCGACGGTGACGGCCTTGCCGTTGATGGTCGCCTCGGCCTTGCCGCGCGGGTTGTGCGCGAGCGCTATGGCCGCGACCGCCACGCAGGTGGCAAGTACGGGGGCCAGTCGGTGCTTGGGGAAGTGGGTCATGGATTCGCCCTCCGGCGGCGATTCTAACGGCCACTCCGTCGCCACGGCCGTTTTCGTTGCGGCGTTTGAGGAAGGCGCGGTAGGCTCACTCTGGACGACCGTTGGTCCGAAGCGTCCCGAACCCTTCCAGCCCGCCCCGATGAAGTATTTCGCTCACCCCCGTGTGTTGTTCCCGCCCCGGGCGATCGGACTCGCATTCCTGGTCGCCTTCCTGCCTCTCCCGGCCGGCGCCGACGAGCGGGTGGACCGTTTGCCGGAGGAGCACCGGGTGTGGCTCGAGGAAGAGGTGGTCTACATCATCACCGAAGCGGAGCGGGAGGTCTTTCTCGGCGTCGAGGGATTCGAAGAGCGCGAACACTTCATCGAGGCGTTCTGGCAGCGCCGTGATCCGGCCCCGGCGACGAAAGAGAACGAGTTCAGAGTCGAGCATTACAAGCGCTTCGACTACGCGAACCGCTTCCTGGGTCGTGATGCTCCGCGGCCTGGATGGCAGACCGACCGGGGCCGCCACTGGATCATCCTTGGCGAGCCGAGGCAGCGGGAACAGTTCGACGGGCGCAACGAGGTGGTGAGCCTTGATCTCTGGATCTACCAGGGAGACACCAAACTGGGCCTGCCGCCCCGCTTCAACCTCCTGTTCTTCAAGGAGGAAGACATCGGGGAATACGAGCTGTACCACCCCTGGGCCGACGGTCCCGACGCGCTCCTCCGTCGCGGCGAGCTGCTGCGAAACCGCCAGCATGCGGCCGTGGACCTCCTCGAGATGGTGTCCATGGATCTGGCCCGCGCGAGTCTCGTTGTGGACCTGACCGATCCGCACGCCGACTTCCTCTCGGCCACGAACACCATCGCGCCGCGGCTCGACACCGTCCGACCTTCGATGAGCGTGGAAAAGAACTTCGTTGACATTGCCGAGTCGCCCCTCAAGCTCGTGGATCTGGAGGAGATCGAGGGATACCTTCGCTACGGGGACCGGGTCACCGCCGAGTACTCGTTCCGGTTCGTGAAGAGCGAGGCGGATTTCCGCGTCCTGGTGGGTCCCCGCAACACCCCCTTCATCCACTACAGCCTGAAGCTTGCTCCGGAGGACTTCTCGCTCGAGTTCGACGACCGCGAGATGGTGTACCAGACGACGCTCGATGTGGACCTCGAGTTGCGGACCCTTGATGGACAACTCGTGGCGATGCATCGAAACGAACCCGAGATTCGGTTGACCGAAAGCGAGCATGTCAGCGCCGGCGGCAGTCCGTTCGCCTATCGGGACAACCTGCCGGTAATTCCCGGCGAATACGAAGTCAGCGTCGTTGTCCGGAACCGCGCTACCCAGCAGTACACCGTGGCGAGCGCCGAAGTCCGGGTGCCCGCCACCGGATCGGGCACGGTGGGACTGGCCGATCTGATCCTCGCCTATCGCGTGGAAAGAGGTTCGGGGTTCTCGGGACTGCGGTTCGGGACTTTCCAGTTCGGCCCCGCGGTTCTCGAGCCCGCCGTGGGGGGGACATTCGCAGCGAGCGACACCCTGAGTGTCGCCGCCCAGACGGTGAACGCCGAGCCCGGCCACCGGGTGCGGCTGCGTATCGTGCCCGGGGAGGCCCTCGGTGCGGAAACCGGGGCGTCTGCCCAGCCGCTCGCGGAGCGGATCGTGCCCGCCGGGAAAGCGGCGGCGCCGCCGATCGAGGACTTTCCGCTCGCCGGCATCGGCGCCGGGAGATATCGGGTGACGGCGGAACTCCTCGACGGCTCCGGCGAGGTGGTTGCCTCGCGGGAGGCGCCCCTCCTGGTTTCGCCGCGCGCCGCGGTGGACCGACCGAGGTTCATCGTGCGCCGCTCCTTCGCCACTCACGTCCCGGGGCTGCTCGCGCTGGCGCTTGGCGAGCAGTTCATGGCCTACGGACGGATCGCGGAGGCTACGGTTGCCTTCCGCGAGGCGACTGCGAACCCCGATCTGCCGATGGCCCGCTGGAAACTGGCGAGCGCGCTGCTGTTTGCCCGGAAGGCGGACGAAGCCCTGGATCTGCTGCTTCCCATCGAGACGGAATATCCAAATGAGATCGAGGTTGCCGAAGGAGTGGGTTTCGCCTACTACATTCGACGCCAGTGCGGTGAAGCAGTCCCCCGCCTTGAACACGCTCTCACCCTGCGTGCGGCGGATCCCTCGCTACTGAACGCGCTTGGGGATTGTCACGAGCAACTCGGTGACGGGGAACGCGCGCGGGTGATGTTCGAACGCTCGCTGGAGTTGCATCCGGGCCAGCAGGGTGTTCGGGATCGCCTGGCGGGGCTCGGCGAGCTTCGCTGAGTTAACAGCCTGTGGAAAAAGTCACGCGGCATTCGAACGGCGATGCATCCCGGCTGAAACGCGCCGCTACCGGGAGAACTGGCGCTACGCGGCCCTCATCGTTGCGTTTCGGTCGGAATACACTCGGGCCAGTTCTCCCGGTGGGGGCTTCTCCCTCACGCACCTTGTCAGCCGGGCCCCCACCGGGAGAACTGGCCCCACCGGGAGAACTGGGCCTCGCCCGTCTCGGCGCTTACGTGGGTTTCACCACCGGCTGTTGAGCCGCCGCACCACGGGGCTGCGCTGGGGTGATGGGTCGGGATCCTGGCTCACTCCCGGGTGGCGCACGGTTTCAGCGGAACCATCCACTCGCACCCCTCACGACGCTCGGGCTCGGGGGGCCGGCCGACTGGTTCGTAGAGGTGGGTGGCGAGGAGGAACTGCTTGCGGCCCTCGCCGTCGCCCGGAACGCTGGACTCCCGGTCACCCTGCTTGGGGGCGGGTCCAACGTGCTGGTGTCTGACGCGGGCGTCCGTGGCGCGGTGGTCCGGGTGCGCGGAGGCTCTGCGCACCAGGTTGGCAGCCGAACCGTCCGGGCTTTCGCCGGGATGACGGTGAACGGGCTTGTCCGTTGGACCATCCAGCGAGGGCTTGAAGGTCTCGAGGCGTGGGCGGGCACTCCGGGTACGGTCGGCGGGGCTGTCCACGGGAACGCGCACTTCGGCGGCAGGGAGGTGAGCGAGTTGGTGGTGGGCCTGCGGGTCGCCGGTGACCGGGGAGAAGTGCAGACGCTCCCCGTAGAAGCCGTGGAGTCTGGGCCCGGCGGAACCGCTCTCGCGCGGAAGGAGCGCACGCTCTTGTCCGCCGACTTCCGGGTTCGCCCCGGGGATCCGGCCATCCTGCGCCGGCGGGCTCGGGCGTCCCTCGCGTTCCGGAAGCGGACGCAGCCGCTTGGGGTGCCGAGCGCCGGCTGCGCCTTCCGGAACCCGGATCCCAACCGGGTTTCCCTGCCGCCCGGCATCCCCTGCGCCGCCGGCGCTCTGCTGGACCGGGCCGGGATGAAAGGGGTTGCGGTCGGCGGGGCCCGGGTGTCCGAGGTCCACGCCAACTTCCTGACCGCCGGCCCCGGCGCCACGGCGGCCGACGTGCACCGCTTGCTCGGAATCTGCAGGGCGGCGGTAACGGCGGCCTTCGGCGTGAAGCTGGTTCCCGAGCTTGTCCTCCTGGGAGACTTTTCGTCTTGACTCGAGAAGCGCCTCCACCGACCACGCTGATCGTCGAAGGCGGCGCCCGGCTCGAGGGCCGCGTGAAGGTCGAGGGAAACAAGAACGCTGCCCTACCGCTCCTTGCCGCCTGCCTGCTTACCGACGAGTGGTGTGAGCTCCGGAACATGCCCGATATTCGGGATGCCACCACGATGGCCGGAGTGTTGCGGGGCCTGGGAGCCGAAGTAGAGGGAGGGGGAGCGGGTCCCGTGCGGGTACGTGCGGCGGAAATCCGAAGCGAAGAGCCGGACCCCGCGGGGGTGGGACGGCTCCGTGGATCGGTGCTGCTTGCGGCGCCGATCCTGGCGCGCCGGGGCAGGGTGCAGATGGGGGAGCCGGGAGGAGATTTCGCCGGGCGCCGGAGCCTTGATGTGCATCTGGCGGCTCTCCGCGCCATGGGGGTCAGAGAGGTCGAGGGGCCTGGACGGCTCCTCGAAGCTCCCGAAGGCCTGCAGGCCGCCTCGATCTATCTCGAGGAAGCATCGGTCACCGGGACGGAAACGGCGCTCCTCGCCGCGGCCGGGGCTGAAGGCGTCTCGGAGATCCGTCACGCGGCTTGCGAACCGCATGTTGTCGAGCTGTGCGGCTTCCTGACGAAGATGGGAATCGAGGTGGAGGGGGCGGGCACCCCGACTCTTCGGGTAGCGGGACGGAAGCGGCCAGCCGGTGTGTCCTGGACGCTCTCCGGAGACTTCGTGGAGGCGGGTAGCTGGGCGGCCGCCACCGCTCTGACCGGCGGAACGGTGGAAGTCCGGGGCGCTCGCGCTGCGGACCTCGAGCCCATCGCGGCGGTCTTCAGTCGCCTCGGCGTAACGCTCCAGCTCGACGAGGACCGCCTGCTCGTCGAGCCGTCCCGGCTGCATGCCGCGCGGCGCATCACCACCGCACCCTGGCCGGGGTTCCCAAGCGACATGGTGAGCCTCACGACGGTGCTGGCGACTGCCGCCGAGGGCGCCACGCTCGTTCACGACTGGATGTATGAACTCCGTCTCTTCTCCCTCGAACAGTTGATCGGGATGGGAGCGGACATGTTCCTCTGCGATCCACACCGGGTGATCGTCACGGGGCCCAGCCGGCTTCGGGGCAGAGACCTCGACGCTCGCGACATCCGATCGGGAATGGCGCTCATCGCGGCGGCACTCGCCGCGTCGGGCGAGAGCCGCATCACCCCGCTCGAGACCGTGCAGAGGGGTTATTCCGACCTGCCCGAGAAACTTCGTTCCCTGGGGGCGACGGTTGAGGTGTCAACAGCCGGTGGACAAAGTGGCGTGAGCACCGAGAGCCGGTGAGGCGCCCGGCTGACAAGGCGCGCGAGACCGCACATCGCCGAGGGAGAAAGGCGCGGGGACGGCTTGGAACGCCGGCCTCCGGCCGGCACAGCCCGCCGCAGGCGGGCGGCGGGACGAACCCCCACGTACGGGATGGCTCCCGTCTCGGCGTAAACCTCGGTACGGAAGGTGGCGGGGACGGCTTGGAGCTCTCACCGGGAGCAACCTCCATGATCGAATCCTTCCGCACACCTCGCCGGGCGTGAAAATGGTGCGGCGCTCACGGTTGCCTGGCACCGCGTCATCGGCCCTGGTTTCGCGCTCCCGCGCGGTGCCGACCGGAGGTCGGCGTTCCAAGCCGTCCCCGCGCTTCGGCTCAGGCGGCGGTACGTGGTTTCCCGTACCGGCCGAGCCATCCGGAGCGTTGGAGCTCCCGGCGGGCCTGCATTTTCACAGCAACTGGGCCGCGTGACTTTGTTCACCGGCTGTTTGGCGCGTCAGGCTGATCCCGGCAGGTAGCGCTCCTGGAATTTCTGAATCGCCGGCAGGAGCGGCTGGCGATCGTGGAGCGTGCCGGCGAACAGGTCGCCGAGCCGGTCGAGACGCTCAGGGAGGCTGACGATCGTGAAGCGTTCGGGGCGAAGGTCTCCGTCGAGTTCGTCCCAGTCGAGCGGAGTCGAGACCGATGCCGCGGGCACCGGACGTGCCGCGTACGGAGGAACCACTGTTTGTCCGCGCCGGTTCTGCAGGAAGTCGAGGTAGACCCGTCCCCGCCGGCGGGATGTGGTCCGTTCGACGGTGGCGATGTCCCGGTGTTCGCCAGCAACGTGCGTGGATACCGCCTCTGCAAACTGCCGGACCACATCGTAGGGATAGATCGGTTCCAGGGGAACGTAGATGTGAAGTCCCGTGGCGCCGGACGTCTTCAGATAGGGACGCAAACCGATCCCGCGGAGCACCTTGCCGAAGGCCCGGGCGAGGCGGACCACGTCACTGAACGGCCCTCCGCCGGGGTCCAGATCGAAGACCGCCCAATCGGGCGTTTCCCGATGAGTCCGGCGGGACAGCCAGGGATGGATATCGATGCTCCCCAGATTCGCGGCGTAGAGAAGCGCGGCCGCGTCGTTCACGATGAGGTAGCGGATCGTCTCGCCCCGGTGGCCGGAAGGGATCTCTTCGCTGACGATCCATTCCGGCGTGTGATCGGGAAGGTCCTTCTGGTAGAAGGCCTTGCCCTCCACTCCGTCGGGATACCGGAGCAGATGCGACGGACGCTCGTGGAGATAGGGGAGGAGGTGCTCGGCTACGCGATCGTAGTAGCGGATCAGATCTCCCTTCGTGTAGCCGTGATCGGGCCAGAACACCTTGTCGAGATTCGTGAAGCGAAGCGGCCGGGCCGACTCCCGCGCCGCCCGCTGGCGCGAGAGACCCGCGAGGAGGTGGTCTGAGGGATCCGGCGCTTCCGCGTTGCGGGCCGGAATGCGCAGACAGTCCGAAGGGCTGCCCGCTTCCTTGTTGGGCGCCAGCTCCGCCGGATACGAGGCAGCGCCCCGCCGCGCGATGGTTCCTGGAAGCCCGGCCGCTTCGCAGGTCGCATGGAACTCCTCTCCCCGGACGGCGACGTGATCCCCGAAGAGCAGTGTCCTGCCGGGCGGCAGGAGGGTGGAGAGGAGTTCCTTCCGTTCGAGAAGGGGGACGCTCCGCACGTCCCATTCCTCGTAGCGGAGCAGATCGTTCAGATAGAGCGAGACTGGAATCGAGCGATCACCCGCCAGTCGTGCCGCCACGCGTTCCCGAGAGGGCCTTTCTGCGTCGTCCGTACTCACGAGCGTTCCGCAAGCCAGGAATTCCTCCGCGCGCACGGCTTCGGCAGCTGCCAGCACCTCCGGCAGATCGAGCCCGGTCCCGTCGTCTCCACGTTCCACAAGAACCTGCGCTCCGCAGCGCTCGAGAAAGACCGGAATGCCGTCAAGTTCGGGCTCGAAGATCCAGTCGTGATCGGTGAAAGGGCCGTGCTCGGCCTCCGGGCGGACCGGAACGGGGCGCGGTTCTCCAGTCCAGGGCGCGGCGTCGCTCAGTTCGAAGAAGGGCTGCCGCTCCGATTCGTTGCGCACGTAGCGGTCACGCCCCTTGAACAGGAGCCATTCGTCCGGGCCCCGCTTCGTTTTCACCAGGTGCCAGGAACCGCGCAACTTGCGGCCGGACAACTGCACCACGAGCTTCCCGGCCTCGACCCCGGCGGCTCCTTGATCTTCGCCGCCCTCGGTTATCTGGTAAGTGCCCCGGTCCCAGATTGCCATGGTGCCCCCGCCGTACTCTCCTTCGGGGATTACTCCTTCAAAGTGCGTGTAGGCGAGGGGGTGGTCCTCGGTCCGCACAGCAAGCTTCTTGACCTCGGGGTCATAGCAAAAGCCCCTCGGTACGGCCCACGACCGGAGGACTCCGTGCATTTCCAGCCTCAGGTCGTAGTGGAGCCGGCGAGCCTCATGCCGGTGAACCACGAAGCGCCTTCCCGCCGACCAAGCCGCATCCGCGGCGCCTCCCGTCGGGGGCTCGGGGGTGCGACCGAAGTCCCGCTTCTCTTCGTACGCGGTGATCGTTTTCGATCGCTCGTCAGGCATGTTCGGCAGGTCGTGGCGCCGGTCGGGGGCCGCCATTCTCGCGGCTCCGGGACCAATTCCCGAAGGATGGTTCGCCCGACGAGTCATTCCTTGACAGCGGACCGAGGCGCGCTAGTCTGCCGTTGCCCTGCCGGTTCCCGCAATCGGCGTTTCGGGTGCGCTCGTCCCGTGCGCGGCTCCAAGGGTCCGGGTTTCCGGGCCCACCTCCATCCGTCTCCTTCCTTCCTTACGGAGCCAGAACGGGACACCATTCGCCCGATGCCCTGGAGCTGCGTCGGGCAGGCAACTGTATCCGGTTGCGCCGCGCAGAGAGAAACGCCGGTCGCCCCAGATGGCCCGCCGGATTGGAACGCCGAACCTTCGGTCAGCCTAGTGGCTCAGCGCCGATTCTTCACCAGAACGAGGATCCCGAGCGCTCTCCGATCCGCGGCAGGCGCAGCATCGAATCCCTGGATGGCTTTTCTGATGGTTTTGATGTTGTCCTCGACTCCGGATTTGTACAGACGGGCCCACGGGTCGTAGTCGGCCTCGTTGCGTGCGTGCTGCATGGTCTTCCACACGCTCAGGAACCCCTGCACGGCCGGGTCAAGTCTCTGCACGCTGGTCCGGGGAATTCTCGCGACTCCTGAATGGTCGAGTGCGCGATACGCCTGACGCCAGACCTCTTCCCTGGCGGAGCGTGCGCCGGCAAGGCGGTCAGCGCAGGCGCGCGCCAAATGGTGAAAGAGCGCGTAGTACGCGGTGCTCATCGCGCGCCGCAGATCGGACTGTCGGGGCCGCCCGCGACTCTTCGGCAGCAGGAGTTCAGCGGTCTCCAGCCAGGTGGAAGACTTCAGGTCTCCACTCCTTCTCCTCGGCGTGGTCCACATGAGAGATGACCGCCGGTACGGTGATTCCCAACTCTTCCTCGAGGGATTCCTCAATGGATCCGAGCAGACTGATGGTCTTCGCCGGGTCAACGCTGCCGGTCGGTGAGTCGTAGATCACGTGAACCCGGATGTAGTCGCCGTCCCAGTCGGATTCAGAACTGGCAAACACCGGACCGAAGCGAACACCGCCCCGGTACGCCTCGTCGTACAGCCTCTTGATGAGATCTTCAACGGCGCGCAGTTTCTCTTCGGTCATGGGAGGATTCGAGTTTCCTCGAAGTTTGGCAACTCTACCGCGACCGGCTCCGGTGCGGCCCGATAACATCGGAGGGCCCACATCCCAGCAATTCGGTACGACGGGAGGCAAGGTTCCTATGACAAAACAGACGGAAGGGCGACAGCCGGGTTCCAGAACCGTTGTTCCGAGCGGGGTGTTGGTGGCGGCCGTCCTGATCGGCGCGGCGCTGTTCGTCGCCGGATGCGATGAGCCCGACGAAACGCCTCGCATGACCCTCGAGGACATTCTCGACATCCGGCACCCGACGGACCCGGTCTGGACCCCCGACGGCTCGGAGGTCGTTTTCGTCTGGGACCTCAACCAGCAGATGGATCTCTATGCGGTCGAGCCGGGTTCCGGCGAGCCACCCCGACAGTTGACGCGCTGGGGGGACTCATACGAGGTGATTTCCGATCTAGCGTGGGGTGCGGACGGCAACTTCCTGTATTTCACGCGGAACGGGCGGCTGTACCAAATGGATCCGGACCTCGCGGGGACCCTCCGGTCGGTCTTCCCTGATGAGCCGGGCGGCGAATCCGGCTTCGCGCTGTCCCGGGACGGCCGCCAGCTCGCGTTCTCGCGGGGCGGGGATCTGTACGTCCGCGACCTCGCAGACGGCGCCGAGATGCAGTTGACCCGCACCGGCGACCGTTCCGAAGGCGGAGCCGTGTGGTCGCCGGAGGGCCGGTTCATCGCCTACACGGTTTCGACCCGCGAGACGGTGGACGAGACCCCCGACATCTCCGGAGTCAAGCTGGTGTTCCGCCGTTTCCCCGGCACTCCGCCGGACCTCTGGGCGGTCCCGGTCATCCGGAACGGGGTTCCGCGGCGCATCGCGACCGGGCCCCCCTCCGAATCAAGCCCCCGGTGGCTCGATGCGGCGCGGCTGATCTTCCAGGAAGTTTCGCCGGACTACCGGACCCGGTCGGTGATGCTCGCAGATCTTCGGGACGGGTCGCTCAAGACCCTTCACCAGACGGAGGACGAGAAGTGGTGGAGTCTCAATTACCTGGGAGCGGAGCCGCGTCCGTCTCCGGATGGTGCGTGGGTGGCTCTGGTAGATGACTCTTCCGGGTGGGATCAACTGGTGGTCGTTTCCGTTGCCGACGGTTCGGCGCACGCGCTGACGGGAGAACGGGAAGAGGCGCGGCGCTTCGCCTGGTCGCCCGACGGGCGGTTCCTCGCCTGGGACGCGAACCCCGACCACCCCGGGCAGCGCCAGCTCTTCGCGGTGGACACCACCGATCTGCCTGACGCCACCCCGAGGCGATTGACCTCGGCCAGGGGAACGAACACCCAGCCCGGAGTCAGGACCGGTTTCCGGCTCACCTCGGAATACGGCGGATTTTCCCCCGACGGAAGCCGCATCGTCTTCCAGCACACCGGACCCCGTGCTCCGCCGGATCTGTTCGTGGTCGACACGGGCGGCACCGGAGAGCCGGAGCGTCTCACGAACTCCCTCCCCGAGACCCTTGATCCCGCGACCTTTAGCGAGGGGGAATTCCTCCGTTTCCCGGCCCGGGATGGGGGCGAGGTTCCTGGCTACCTGTTCGTCTCCGAGGACCTTGACCGTTCGGTCCGGCATCCGGCGATCGTCTGGGTGCACGGGGACGGGATCGCCCAGAACTACGACGGCTGGCATGTCCGTCGTGACTACGGGGTCTACCACTCCTTCCACCAACTCCTCGTGGAGCAGGGATACGTGGTCCTGATGCCCGACTACCGGGGCAGCATCGGCTTCGGGCGTGACTTCCGGCAGGAGTCCTACCGTGACGTCGGGGGAGGGGACTACCAGGATGTCGCCGCGGCGGGCGACCATTTGAAGAC
Source organism: Candidatus Marinacidobacterium sp. (assembly GCA_965223075.1). Taxonomy (GTDB): domain Bacteria; phylum Acidobacteriota; class Vicinamibacteria; order Marinacidobacterales; family Marinacidobacteraceae; genus Marinacidobacterium. The sequence goes on from OZ244986.1 coordinate 23,671, forward strand.
GCTTGAGTTCGTGGACCCCGAGCGGATCGGCGTCTGGGGACTCAGCTACGGGGGCTTCATGACGATGCAGGCGCTGACCCTGGACCCGACGCTCTTCGCCGCCGGCGTGAATGTCGCCGGAGTAGGGGATTTCCGGCTGTGGTTCCGTGATCCTGGGGGACCATGGGCCGTCGGTCGGATGGGAACGCCGGACGAGAACCCGGCGGTGTACGACCTTGCGGCGCCCGCTGACCGAATCGAGCGCATCGAGCGTCCGCTGCTCATGCTCCATGGGACATCGGACGTGAATGTCGAGTACTTCGAATCGATCAACCTCGCCGACCGCCTGCTGCGGACCGGCAAGGACTTCGACTTCGTCACCTATCCGGGAGAGTTCCACTACTTCCACCGCGAGCACGTCCTCCGCGACGCCTGGACCCGGGTCGGCCGCTTCTTCGACGAGCATCTCGGGTCACCTCCCGGGTAGAAGGACCGGATCAGGGGCCTGTCGGCCTCCTAAGTCCCGACCCCGACCGCTGGCCGGTTCTGCCGGTGGGGTAGGTGCCGAGACATGCGCCATCGCGGAAGTGGGAAGTACGCCGTCTCGCCCCGCTGCGCGCGGCGGTGCCGGTGTGAACACCGGCGTTCCCTGGCCAGCGCGCCATCCGGGCTGTCGGCGTCCCGGCGCGACTGCATTTTCACAGCAAACCGACCGGCGGGGTGTGCAGGCGAGCCCGATCATGAGTGTTTCTCCGGGCGGGGGCTCGCCCGGGTTCCACCACAGGCGGTTAGAGCCCGTCAGGCCAACGCGGAGCGGAACCGGTGGGCCAGTTCGTCCGGGGTGGTGCGGTTCCAGGTCTCGTTGACACCGACCATGAAACTGCCGTCCGTCCGGACACCTCCCAGATCCACCTGCTGCTCGCGAAGCCGGCGCCGAAAACCTTCCGGATCCGCGCCGGTTACCCGCAGCCGGAACAGATTGGTGCCGCCGGCCATCCGCTCGATATGGAATGCGTCGTGCCGGCCCACCTCGGTAATGAAGGACTCGGAGACCGCCACCGCATTCGTAAATCTGTCGATGAATCCCGGGAGAAAATTGAGCGCGACCGCCGCGAAGGGCCAGGCGCCGGGGAGTCCGCTGCCGAACATTCGGCGGGTATGGAACATGCCGTCCAGCAGCGCTGCGGGGCCGGCGAGGATGGCTCCCGATGCCGCGTTGAAGTACTTGTAGAGCGAGACGTAGACGGTGTCGAACGGGCGGGCCAGCTCGGCGACGTCCATCCCGGAATAGGCGCTCTGCAGGAACATGCGCGCGCCGTCCAGGTGCAGCCGGATGCCTTCCCGGCGGGCAAACGCGGTAATCCGATCGAGTTCCCGCTGATCGAACGTCTCCCCGGAGCGCCGCCGGACCGGCGTTTCGATCGAGATCACCGAGACCGATCTTGAGACGCGCCCACCACGGGTGCGGTCCACGATCTCCTCGACCTGTTCGAGGGTGAAGGTTGCCTTTCCGGCGGCCAGCGGAATCAGCGGGATCGCACTCAGCGTCTGCACGCAGTCCCCGGAGTCGTTGTAGAGGTGAGCCTCGGCCTGGATGATCGCCCGCCCGCCGCCGGCTCCGGCGAGGGTGCGCACCGCGAGGTGGTTGGCCAGCGTCCCCGTCGGCATGAAGACCGCGCGTTCCTTCCCCAGGATCGCCGCGAACGCCTCCTCCAGAGCCTGGACCGTGCCGCCGTTGGAATAGGAATCGCGATCGATCCGGCCTTCGTCCGCCATCCGCGTCAGGAGGCGTCCCTGCTCGGAGGGAGTCAAGCCAAGCCCGTCTCCCGTCATGCGGACTCGTGTGGAGTCGGAGGCGGGGGATGGCGGGGAACCCGAGCCACCCGCTGCGGCCACGGGTCCGAGAAGCCCCGCGCCGAGTCCAAGGGATCCGGCCTGCAGGAAGCGTCGTCTGGGAAAGTTGTTCATGGTGTCCTCACTTGGGGTTCGGCGGACCGCAAATCACTGTATCCGGGTCCCCCGAGACCGGCAACTTCGATGGCGGGGATCCGCCGCCACGGGTCAGCCGGGATTGGGAGAGGTGCGGAGCTCACGTTCGCATGGCGTAGCACCTTCGGCGCTGGTTTCGCGCTCCCGCGCGATGCCGACCGGAGGTCGGCGTTCCAAGCCGTCCCCGCGCTTCTGCTCGGACGGCGGTACGGGGTCTCGGCCGCGACGCGGGCGATGCCGGTCGGAGACCCCCACCGGGAGAACTGGCCGGCGTTCCAACTGGGGATACGTGGCGGTGTGAGATTGGTGGGCGCTGTGACGGGGACGGGAAAGCACACTCTGGGAGGCGCGTCGGCAAGGGTGGGGGTTTGAGAGGAGAGGGTGAAGATGGTCTGCCCTCAGCGCTCGGGTTGCAGCAGGGCTCGGAAGGCTGGAGGAATGTTCATTCCCAGAGCCTCCGCCCTGGCCAGATGGTTCCTGGCCTCGGCGGTTCGACCCCGCTGGCGCGCCACATCCGCGAGCAGGAAATGAAGGCCGGCGAGTTGGCCGGCGGCCGCCTGGTCTTTGTCGGCGGCCGCCAGCGCCCGGTCCAGAGTTTCCGCCGCCTCGCCGAGCCGGCCCACGGTTGCGAGCAACTGGCCGAGCCCCTGGAGAGCACCGGGATGATCGGGTTCCTGGGCCAGCGCCAAGCGCAGGTAACGTTCCGCCTGCCGAAGATCGCCGCGCTGGAAATGGAGGCTCGAGGCCCCGAGCAGCGTCGGGACGTGGGTAGAGTCGGCGGCGACAGAACGACGGTAGAGGTCGTCGGCCTCTCGGTCGCGTCCGCTCCGCGCCAACAGGTTGGCCAGGTTGGCCATCGCCGCGCTCGAGTCCGGGTCGCGCGAAAGGGCCGCGCGGTACGCGGCTTCGGCGTCTTCGTTGCGGCCGAGCCGGGCAAGGGAGTTGCCGTGGTTGTAGTGCAGCTCCGCGCTGTCCGGACTCTCGGTGAGAAGGCGCCGATAGATCGCTTCGGCGGTCTGATGATCGCCGGCGGCGCTCGCGCGCCGGGCCCGGGCCTCCTGTCCCCGGCTGTCGGCCCGCAGATCTTCGACAGCGACGAGAAGGGGGTCCGGGTCCGCGGTCGTCCCGAGAGATAGCGAGCGCGAAGCGCCCCGAGCGCGGGCGGCCGCATTCGCAGCGGCTTCGGGGTCCCCGAGGCGTCTTTGGACCTGGGACAGGAAGGACCACCCCGCGGCGGAGGAGGGGACGCGGTCCACGACGAGTTCGAGGGCGGTGCGGGCTCCCGTCAAATCGCCTTCCGTGAGTCGAAGTCTTCCGAGAGCGAGAGACGCCTCCGCCGAGTTCGGGGCGTTCTGCCGGAGCGCCTCCCAGGCGGCTTCCGCTGCCTCTTCCTCGCCTGTCGCGTCCAGTGTTCGCGCGCGGAGAGCGAGGGACGGGGAAAAGCGGGGATTCCTGCGGAGCGCCTCGTCGGCGAGTTCGAGGGCCCGAGCCGGGTCGGCGCCCTCCAGGAGCCGGCCATGGAGGTGCGGCCAGCGGTGGTCGCCTGCATCCTGGCGCGCCGCCTCGGCGTAGGCAACCGCCCCCGGCCCGGTGAGACGATGGGCATGAAGGACCATCCCGAATCGACCCCAAGCCGAAGGATCCCCCCGGTCCTGCTCAACGGCCGCCCGGGCGCGCCGGATGGCCTCGACGACGGAGGGCTCCATGCCGTCAAGCAAGAGTTCGGGGATCTCGGCTCCCCCGCAGGCAGCCAGGAGCGCCAGTAGCGGCCCCAGGAGGTAACGCCCGCTGCCGGCGACAGGGACGGAGGCCTCATTCATCGGGGCTGCCCTCGCCGCGAACCACGACTACCGCCTGGTCCAGCGCCGGTACCGGAAACACTTCCCGCGAGCCGTCCGACCAGCGCACGCTCAGGCGATAGAGCACCGTGCCCGCCGGAATTCCGAAGTGGGCTCGCGGATCGCCGGAAGAGAGATACGACACCCCCGGGTTTGCCCGCGCGATCCGGATCCCCGCCGCGGTCTCAAGGGCCACCGTGGCGCCGTGGTCGAGGGTGCCCGCGGGCAGCCGAGGTTCCACCACCAACCAGGCCCCCTCCCTGGAAGAGCGGTTCTCGAAGATCCGAGCCGGGCCGTCCGCGGCGGTAATCACCAGATCGAGGTCGCCGTCCGCGTCCAGATCCCCGGCCGCCAGGCCGCGGCCGACAACGACGGTTTCGCTGAGTTCGGGCGACAGCGCCCCGGCGTCGCGGAAGCGGTCGCCGTCGCCGTGGAGGATCAGGGCGGGTTCCGCATATTGCTCGAAGAACGGAGAACGCGGAGACTCCCCGGAGGGACGGGCTACCCGTCCGTTGGCGATCACCGCGTCGAGGATCCCGTCGTGGTCGAAATCTCCCAGGGCGACGCCGAACCCGGTCATGGGGAGGCCGAGCGTCCCGAGTCCGAGATCGATGGAGCCGTCCACGAAACCGATTCCCGGTTCCGCCAGATAGACGGTGTTCGTCTCATCGGCGAAGTGGGTGAGCAGAATGTCGAGGGCGCCGTCGCCGCTCAGATCGCCGATCTCCACTCCCATTCCGGCCTCCGCGCGACCGAAGCCGCTGAGCGCGGCGCCCAGCAGCAGCGCTTCTTCCGTGAATGTCCCGTCGCCCTGGTTGACCCAGAGGTGATTGGCCTCGGTGTCGTTCGCCACGTAGAAGTCCGGCCGCCCGTCGCCCGTGAAGTCCTGGCAGACAACTCCGAGACCCCTGGCAGGCAGGGCCGCGATCCCGGTCTCGCTCCCGACTTCGACGAACGCGCCGTTGCCAAGGTTGCGGTAGAGAAGATCCGGTAACCCGGGGATATCGGTCGGATTGCAGTAATCCTGCTCCCCGGTGGCCGCGAAGCACGAAAATTCCGGGTCGTAGTCCATGTAGCGGGTCACGAAGAGGTCGAGGCGCCCGTCCGCGTCGTAGTCGCAAAAGGTCGCGGACGCCGACCAACCGTCATCCCAGGCCTCTTCATCCGACATCCGGAAACCATCTGGACCCAAGTTGAGCAGAAGGACGTCTCGCCCGAATCCGGTGCGAAAGACGTCCAGGTCCCCATCCCCGTCCGCATCCCCGGCCGCGACTCCCATGCCGTAAGCGTCCACGCTCGGGAGTCCAGGGGCCTCGACGAACCGGATTCCGGGACCGCGGTTCTCGAAGAGCCGGTCGGCCCCGTCTCCCTGGACAAGATAGAGGTCGAGATCGCCGTCTCCGTCCTGGTCGAGAAGGGCTACCCCCGACCCCATGATCTCGGGCATGTAGTAACTCGGGCGACGGTCGGATCCCGGTCCGGTGCGGTGGGTGAACGCGGCGCCCGAATCGGAGGTTACGTCGGCGAAGCGCGGCTGTGCGGCGCCCGACGCGCCAGCCGCGAGGGCGCCCGCGAGGGTGCCCGCAGCGACCTTCCCGAGGATCAGCGGCGAAGCACCGATCGCGGGCCGATGTCTCCGAGGCTCGGGGTTCCGGCGAGCTGCATCGCAAGTTTCAACTCGGCGCGCAGCATCCGAAGCACGGCCTCGACCCCCTCTTCCCCGAAGGCCGCGAGCCCCCACAGATAAGCGCGACCGATCAGAATGGCGTCGGCGCCGAGCGCCAGCGCCTTGAAGATGTCCACCCCGCGACGGATCCCGCTGTCCATGATCACCGGGATTCGACCCGCAATCGCTGCCGCTACCTCGGGCAGGCTGTCGATGGTGCCGATCCCGCTCTCCTCGGCGCGCCCTCCGTGGTTCGAGACCACGATCCCGTCCACGCCGTGCTCCAGGCAGAGCTCGGCGTCTTCCGCGGTGACGATCCCCTTGAGCAGGACCTTCATGTTCGTCGCGTCACGAAGCCGCTTGACCACATCCCAGGTAAGCGAGGCGTCGTTGAGCCCGGCGAAACGACTTCGTCCGGTCGCATCTTCCACCTCGATCCTGTCGAACATGCTCTTCCGGGAAACATAGTTGGCGAAACCCGGGACGTGGCAGATCTCGCATTCGCGGGGGTCGAGCCGGGCGGAGAGCGCCGTGGTGATCCGGTTGCTTCCGGCGGGAAGATCCACCGTCAGCACCACCGCGGGACAACCCGCCGCCTCGGCGCGACCGACGAGCTGCTTGGTCACCTCGAAGGAAGTCGTCGGATAGAGCTGGTACCAGACCCCTTCGCCCCGCGCTTCGTTCACCTCTTCGACGCCGGAGGTCGTCACCGTGGAGAGCAGTTGGAGGTGGTCCACCGTCCGCGCGGCCCGCGCCACCGCGACCTCCCCCTCGGGGTGAAAGGCCTTCTGGCTTCCGCACGGAGCGATGCCGATGGGGGAGGTCCATTGCCGGCCAAAGAGTTCCACCGACATCTTCGGGTCCGAGACGTCCACGAGCCGGCGCGCGCGGATGCCGACGTTTTCGAGAGCCCGCCGGTTGGCGGCGAGGGTTCCCTCGCCGTCCACCCCGGTGGCGAGGTAGCCATAGTGCGCGGGAGGGAGGTTCTGCTCCGCGACAACCCGGAAGTCGAACACATCGGCAGCGTCTTCCGGGGACCTGACGGGCGTCCGGGGAAATTGGCTGTAGCCGAAATGTTCCATGCCGCCGGGGTCCGGACCCGGGGTTTCCTGTCCACCCGCGGTGCGGGGTTCCCAACATCCCGAGGAGAACAGCAACGGACTCCCGGCCAGATAACGCAGGAAGCGGCGGCGATTCGGGGTCAGGTCGTTCGGGTCACGCATCGGTCTCCTCCTGACTGGCCCGCCATTGTGTCACCCGTTCCGCATGGCGCAACGGCGGGGCGCCGACGACATCGGGATGCGCCTCCCGAATCGGTCCGGGCGGGGATGGTCTCAGGGTGGGCTGAGCCGAAATCCGCCATGTCCGCCGGCTTTCCGACCGTGCGCCGCACAGCCGAGGGGCAGCACTTGCGGTGCTTCGCGTCGAGTCCGGCGAGGCACGGTATTATCGAGAATCGGCGGCCGGCGGCGATGCGGCCGGGCAGCGAATCGACGCGCCCCGGAGTGGTGCGGAGGGGGCCCCATGAACACGGCAACGCATTTGGCAGCGAGTGAGAATCGGCACTCGGACGGGGGGCCGCTCTGGAGTCGGCGGTCTCTGATGCACTCCAGTTGCGCAGCGGCACTCCTGGCTCCCTGGGCCCGATTTGCGCACGCGGCCCTGAGGGCTCCTGAAGGCGGATCGTCCGGAGCGGGTTCGGCGCCGGCTGCCGGCGGCCAGGACCCCGGGCTGGGCGGTGCCGGCGAGGACATCGTCCTCGGGACCTCGGCGGCCTTCACCGGCCCCTCGCGTGGACTCGGCAACGAGCTCTACCGGGGCGCGATGGCCTACTTCAGCCACCTCAACGAGAGTGGCGGGCTGGGCGGGCGCCGGGTGGCACTGAAGCTGTATGACGACGGCTATCAGCCTGACCCCTGCGTTCAGAACACCCTGAAACTCATGCTTGAGGACCAGGTTTTCCTGCTGTTCGGCTACGTGGGGACGCCAACCGTGACCCGGGTGCTCCCCATGTTGAAGAAGTTCCAGGAACAGCAGATCTACATGTTCTTTCCGTTCACTGGCGCCCAACCGCAGCGCGAGCCGCCCTACGGGGATTTCGCCTTCAACCTGCGCGCCTCCTACCGCCAGGAGACGGCCGGTCTGGTGGAGAACTTTCTGGCGACGGGACGCCGGCGCATCGCGGTCTTCTATCAGGCCGACGCCTATGGTCGGAGCGGTTGGGCGGGGGTCCGCGCCGCTCTCGAGAACCACGGCGAAACGATCGCCGGCGAGGCGACCTACCAGCGCGGCGCCCACTTCACCGGCACGATGCGGGCCCAGGTCGAAATCCTGCAAAAGGCGTCCCCGGACGCCGTGATCTGCGTGGGGGCGTACGCCGCCTGCGCCGCCTTTGCGCGGGACGCGATTGACCTCGGCCTTCGGGTTCCCATTGCGAACCTTTCCTTCGTCGGGAGCGAGAATCTGGTGAACCTGCTCAGCGAGGGGCGCGACGACCCCGAGACCTACACCCGGTGGCTCGTCAACTCGCAGGTGGTGCCGAGCTACGAGGACGAGTCGGTCCCGGCGGTGCGGGAATACCGCGAGCTGATGGGCCGTCACGATCCCCAGATTCCCGAGCAGTTTCTGGACGAACCTTACGAGCCGCTGCCCCAGAGCTTCGTGAGTCTGGAGGGATTCATGAACGCGAAGCTGCTGAGCGAGATCTTCCGGCGCTTCGAGGGAGCGCCGACCCGAGCCGGGCTGGAGGACGCGGTCTTCTCGATCCGCGACTTCGACCTCGGTATCGGCGAACAGGTCTCGTTCGGGCCCGACCGCCGGCAGGGGCTCCAGCGCGTCTACTACACGGTCGTCGAGGAGGGCCGGTTTGTCCCGCTGACCGACTGGAACTCGCTGGCCTCCTGACATGAAGGTCCACAAGCTGTTCCAGCGGATGCGGTTCGGCATCTTTGCGCTGTTCGGGCTGATTGTCCTTTCCACCTCCCTGCTCTGCATCCGGACGGTGGATACCGAACTGTCGGCGGAATACGCCGCCAACAGCCAGAGCATCGCGAAGACGATTGCCGACGCCAGCGTGGACATCCTCCTGAACCGGAACCTGGCGACGCTGCAATCGCTGATCGACCAGTTCGTCGAGGTTCAGGGCATCCGCTACATCTACATCACGGACGAGCAGGGTGAGTTCCTCGCCCACACTTTCGTGCCTGGAATCCCGGACCAGATCCTGGAGAGCGATCCGTTCGGCACCGAGCCGGTCGAGCGCAGCCTGCCGGGAATGGGGGACTTCATCGAGGTGAGCAGCCCCATCCTGGCCGGGGTGGCGGGAACGGTGCACCTGGGGATGGATCTGGATCTCGTGGCGCTCAAGATCCAGCGCGCGATCGGGCAACAGGTCTATCTGATCTCGATTCTGCTGGTACTCGGGATCCTGGCCTCCATCTGGCTCGTGAACCTGGTCGCACGGCCACTGGCGGAACTTCTCGCCTACGCGGTGGAGACGGCGCGGCGTCCGCCGGAACAAAGGGCGCACGGGATCGCCAACGAAGAACTGCTCGCCCGCGACGACGAGGTCGGGCAATTGGCGCGTCTGATCCTCTACCTGTCCCAGACGCGGCCGCCGTCGGGACCCGAAGCGTTGCCTGACCCGACGGAGGCCCGCCCGGCGGCGTGACGGTCGGGAGAGGAGCTGACCGGGACCCTATGGTGATGGCCGGTCGGCCTCCCGGGAGCGTCAGGTGATCCAGCTTTCGCCCCGCTTCGCCCGGATCCTTGCAGTCACCGTCTGCACGGTGCTGCAACTGTGTTTTGGGACGGTGTACGCCTGGAGTTTCTTCCAGACGCTGCTCGTCCGGCAGTCCGGCTGGACCTTTACCGAAACGGCCTGGGCCTTCAGCCTCGCCATCTTTTCGCTGGGCGTGTCGGCGGCGTGGGCCGGGCAGGTGCTGCCGAGGATCGGGCCGAAAAAGCTGGCGCTGGCCGGAAGCTTCCTGTTCTGCGGCGGTTATGTGATCGCCGGGCTGGCTCTGCAACTGGACCATGTGCCGCTCTTTTGCCTCGGCTACGGGGTTGTCGGTGGAATCGGGATCGGGATGGGCTACGTGACCCCGGTCGCCACGGTTGCGAAGTGGTTTCCGGAGAAGAAGGGGCTCGCGACCGGCATCGTGGTCATGGGTTTCGGAGTAGGTGCGCTCTTGCTGAGCAAGGGAATGGCGCCGGTGCTGGTGGTTCGGGCGGCCGGCGATCTCCCGCTCGTGTTTTTCGGACTCGGCGCCATCTTCGCGGTCATCCTGATTCCCGCGAGCCTCCTGATGAGCAATCCGCCCCCGGCGCCGGCGGGTTCGGCAGGAGGGGCGCGGTCCGCGGCTCCCGAGGAAACAGCGACGGTCCGTACTTACCTGAAGTCCGGTCAGTTCCTGCTTCTCTGGATCGTCTTCTTCTTCAACATCGCGGCGGGCATCTCCATCATCAGCTTCCAATCGGAGTTGCTGCGGGAAGTCTGGAGCCTGGCTGACCCCTCGCTGGAACCGGCGGTGCTCGCCCAATACGGGGCGACCCTGATCGCGGTGAGTTCGTTGTTCAACGGCGTGGGACGTCTGTTTTGGGGCCTCCTGTCGGACCGGATCGGCCGGGTGAACGTCTTCCGGATTCTGCTCGCCACCCAGATGGTCGTATTCGGCGTCCTGATGACCGAGACCAACCCCTGGATTTTCTCGATCCTCATCTGTTACGTCCTCCTCTGTTTCGGTGGCGGTTTCGCCACCATGCCGCCGTTCATTCTGGACGTTTTCGGCGCCCGGAAGATGTCCGCCATGTACGGCGCGGTGCTCACCGCCTGGGCCGCGGCGGGAATCGCCGGGCCCCTCTACGTGGGCTACCTGAAGGACGTGTATCCCGACCGCGCGGTCATGTACTGCTTCCTGATCGGGATCCTGATGCTCGGTGGGGGCTACCTCTTCTCGTACCTGCTGAACGACGACCGCATCCGCCTGACCAAGCCGACTCTGGAATCCACCCTCCGCGAATACGGCATCCCGCTCCCCAAGGCCGGGAACACCGCCAGTTCTCCCGGTGGGGGCCTTCAGACCGGCATCGCCCGCCAGTAGGCGGGCGAATCGGGTCGGCCCCACCCGACGAAAGCGCGAGTCTCATCAGGATTCGCCGAATGAGCCAGCGCGGGGCGACGGCCTGAGATGCCTCCGGTGTTCCAGGCGCGCTCGTCACGCAGTTGACGGTATTGTCGTCATATGACAGGTTATATGACGACAGTGCCGACAGACCCTATCTTCGTTGCGCGGGCTCTCGATCTCGCCGGGTTGCTGGCGAAGAAGTCCCATTTCCTGTTGGGGCCACGACAGACCGGGAAAACCACGTTGATCCGCCAATCGTTGCCGGGGACGCCGGTCTACGACCTCCTGGAAAGCGCCACCTGGCTTTCCCTGAGCCAGAATCCGGGACGCCTCGCGGAAGAGCTTCCGTCGAAGACCCGGGCGGTCGTCATTGACGAGATTCAGCGGCTGCCGCAGCTCCTGAACGAAGTCCACCGGCTGATCGAAGAACGCCGGATTCACTTCCTGCTCACCGGATCGAGCGCCCGCGCGCTGCGCCGGGGGGGAGTCAATCTCCTGGGCGGCCGGGCGCGGACCCGGTTCCTCCATCCGCTCACCTGGCTCGAGCTGGGTCCGCGGTTCGATCTCGAACGGGCGGTGACCTACGGCACGCTGCCCTCCATCTGGTTTTCTGACGCCCCGCGCGCCGATCTCGCCGCCTATGCCGGCGCCTATCTGCAGCAGGAAGTCGTGTTCGAGGGCGCGGCCCGCAACCTTCCGGCATTCAGCCGTTTCCTTCGGGTGGCGGCGCTCGGGAACGGGCAGATCATCAACTTCACCTCGGTCGCCAGCGACGCCCAGGTTCCGCGAACGACGATCTATGAGTACTTCGAGGTTCTCAAGGACACCCTCGTGCTGTTCGAGGTTCCGGCGTGGCGGCGGTCGGTCAAGCGAAAACCGCTCGTTTCCTCCAAGTTCTATTTCTTCGACATCGGAGTGGCGAACGTGTTGGCTGGACGGCGCCCGGACCCCGGCACGCCGGAGTTCGGCACCGCTTTCGAGGCGTGGCTCCTGCACGAGATGAGGACCTACTGCGACTACCGCGCGCCGCAGGATCTGTCCTTTTGGCGTACTGCTTCGGGCTACGAGGTGGATTTCATCCTGGGCGACCACACCGCGATCGAGGTGAAGGGCAAGTCGAATGTTCCGGCGCGCGACCTGAAGGCGCTCCGGGCGCTGGCCGAGGAAGCGAAGCTGCGGCGAACCCTGTGCGTCAGCCTCGAACCCCGTCCGCGGGTCGTGGACGGCGTCGAGATCCTGCCCTACGCCACGTTCATCGAGGCGCTGTGGGCGGGTGAATTCTGCTGAGCCCTGACAGCCTGTGGTGGAACCCGGGTGAGCGCCGAGAGCGGGGAGGCGCCCGGCTGACAAGGCGCGTGAGGGAGGAGCCCCCACCGGGAGAACTGGGCCGCCTGGGTTTCACCACAGGCTGTTAACGCGGACCGGGAACCCGGGCGCGGCTACAGCCGGATCCGGCGGACGACCTGGCCGTTGTTCTCCCAGGGGGTCGCCTTGTAGCGGGAGGCTTCCTCCTCGGTGGGCTGTGCGCCGCGGGCGTCCCGCGCCCGGGAGACGAGTCGGTGTTCCCCCGGGGCGGCTGCGGGCCAATCCATCCGGAAATGGCGGAGGCCGAAGACGTGAGTCACCGGTAGCAGTTCCGCGGGCGCGAAGGGGCCTTCATCCACGCTGACGTCTACGCCGGTAATTTCGGATGCGCCGTCGTTCCAGGCGAGTCCGCGGATTCGAAGATCCGCGCCGCGGCCCCTCTCGACGCGGGTGATGATGGACTTCAGCGGCATCCGGCCGATGGCGCTTGCGGTGTGGAGGATGCCTGACGGCGTCTCGACCCCGCGCACCGTGACGTAGTCCTTCGCCTGGAACCAGCCCGCGAACCGGGATGGCCAGACTTCGATCCGCTCGACCCACTTCACCTGGGAGACCCCATAGAACCCCGGAACGATCAGCCGGAGCGGCCCGCCGTGTTCTCGGGGAAGTGGTTGTCCGTTCATGGTGTCGGCGAACAGCACGTCCGGCGACAGCGCATCGGCGACGGGAAGGCTGCGGGCGAAGCGCCCGGGATAGCGGTTTCCGCGAATCCGCTCTTCCGCCTTGTCGGCGCCGAAGAAGACGACTTCCCGTGCATCGGAGTCCAGGAGACCATCGATCAGCGGCGCGAGCGCGACCCCTCCCCAGCGCGCCGCCCCCACGAGGCCGTGCATCCCGACGCCGCCGTTGCCGCAGCATTCGAAACCTACGACGGATTCCCGGCGCGGCATTGCCGCAAGTTCCCCGAGAGTGAGTGCCCTTGCTGTGCGGGCGCCCCGGCGCCCCAGCGTCAGCCGGAATTCCTCTGGCACGAGACTCGGGATCTCTCCGTGCTGGAGGACGAAGAATTCCTCGTTGGGAACGACGTCCCCGGTGACGCGGCTGAGGTCGGTGAAGCGCGCCCGGGTGCCGGGGGGCAGGGGTTCGAGGTCGCCCCAAGGCAAGGCGTCGCTCACCTGGCCTGCGCCCCGCGAGAGGGCCGGGAACGGCGGCGTCAGAACGGCCGCAGCAAGCCCGGTGAGAGCGTGCCGCCGTTTCACGAACCGAGACGCCGGGTCCGCCCCTGCGGAGACGGCGACCGCCGCCGGTCCCCGGGGGGACCGGCGGCGGCGCGCTCCCTCAACGGGTCGCTTCGCTCAGAAGTGGACCCGGACCGCGAAGCGGATGATTCGCGGCGAGAGGTAGTTGAGCGGGTTCCCGAAGTTGGATCCGCTCGAGGTGTTGAGGGTCGTGTCGGTGTTCTCGTTTGTGATGTTGAAGATGTTGACCTCGGGGGAGATCCGGTAGCGCCCGGCGTTGAGGTCCTTGAAGAACGCGATGTCGAAGGTGGTGACGTTCGGGAGCCGCTCGGTTCCGACCGGGACCGCGAGGATCGACGCCCCGCCCTGGTTCAGGCCGCTCACGAAGAACGTGCGGCCAAACGGCGCACCGGTCTGGTAGCGCATCACGCCGGAGGCGCGGACGCCCCACGGAGCGTGCCAGGTGCCGATCGCCTTCAACTGGTTCGTACGGTCGTAGAAGGACTTGCCCTTGGCGTTCACCTGCTGGTTCGGGTTGCCGAAAATGCCGGGGTTCGTGTTCTCCCACTGCCCCCCGCGCGTCCAGGTGTCGGTGTCGGCGTAGGAATAGGAAACGAGGGCCTGCCAGTTGTTCGAGAGCCGTTTCTGGGCGATCACCTCGAAGCCCTTGAAGTTCGTCGTGAATTTGTCGATGGTGGCGATCTGCCGGTCGCTTAGCCCGACGAACTCCGGACGGAGGTTGAACACGGTGATCATGGCTCCGTCATCGCCGGTGCCGATTGCGCCGTCCGGCCCCGGATCCTGCACCTGCATCGGGTCGTAGGCCGAGTCGGGCGCGGCGCGGTTGATCGAATCCGACTTGTCGTTGCTGTACCGCGTCGAGAAGGTGGCCTGCACCCAGAGGTCTCCTTCGAACTCGCGTTCGAGCCCCAGGGTGAACTCGTCGGTGTACTCGTGCTTCAGGTCGGAGCTGACAGTCGCGATGGCCGCCTGGGCGCCGAACTGATCCAGCAGGATCGCGCCCTGTTCGCCGTTCTGGAACTGTCCGTCCCCGTTCATATCGTTCCACTCGTGGCGGTTCGTCAGATTTCCGTTCTGGTTCACGAAGTTGGCGAAGCCGGTCGAGAACTGGTGGTAGTAACGGCCCCAGGAGGACTTGAGGGCGCTCTGTCCGCCTTCCTCGAGTCCGATTACCAGACCGAGGCGGGGCGCGAAGCTCGCGAGGTCGAGGATTCCGGTGTTCTCCGCGAATTCGCGGGGGCAGCCGCTCGCCGCCGTGCAGTAGGTGCCGTCCGGGCTGTTCTGCTCGGGCAGCCAGCCGTGGTAGCGGTCCCAGCGCAGCCCGAGTTTCAGCGTCAGCCGGCCGACGGTAATGATGTCGTCAATGTAGGCCGAACTCTGGTCGAGCGTCTGTCCGTCGTGGCGGGGCGTGTTGCGGAGCCACACCTGGAACGGGACGCCGTTGTTGAAGCGCAGGAAGACGTCGTCAATGGCGGTGGTCTGGTTCCGGATGGGGTTGTGCGAATACTCGATCCCCAGGTGGAACTCGTGGTCTGCGCCCGCCAGTTCCTCGGCGAAGTAGGTCAACGAACTCTTCATTGAGTACCGCTTCCGCCGCCGTTCCACGTTGAAGTCGCGGGCGTTCAGATAATTGCCGGTGCCCACGTCGTAGCCCGCCTGGAGACCGGCCGCCTGGGCTTCCTCGGAGTGGTAGGTCGGGAACCACACGTTCAGGTGCGAGAAGCGGGTGTCGAGCAGTGCGCTGTCGCTGAGCGTCGAGGTCCAGGTGGCCTGGATGATCCGGAAGGTGTCGTCCTCGATCCAGCTCGCCTCGGGAGGCCGGTTTCCTCCCATCCCGCGACGCGGCTTCCAGTAGGACATTTCGTGCCATTCGAGGCTCATCTTGTTCGTTTCGTTGATGTCGGTGTCGTTCTTCAGCACGAACTGCCACATGTCCGTGTCTTCGGTGATGTTCTCGACACCGGAGACGTAGCGGTGGACCCGCTCGTCCCGGAACGAGAAGAAGAACGTGGACTTGTCCTCGACGACCGGACCGCCGAGCTGGAGGGTCGCGTCCGAGAGATAGTCGAACTGTGATGGGCTGGCGCCGCGCGCCTCGAGGTCGCTCGAGAAGTTGTCCGACTGCGTGGCCGCGTTTTGATAGTGCAGCCCGACCGCGCCGGCGAACTGGTTGCCGCCGCTCTTCGTGACCATGTTGAGGTAGACGCCCGGGGCGTTCACCGATGCCGGATGGGATCCGGTTTCTACCTGGACTTCCTCGAAGCTGTCGTAGTCGTAGTAGTAGCCGCTCGCTCCGAGGGCTGCGGGACAGGTCACGTTCACGCCGTTCAGGTAGTAGCTGTTCTGACCCCAGGAGGTGCCGCGCGCCGAGAAGACGGCCTGCAGGCCGGTCTCGCTGCCGCCCACGTCGAGGCGGTTCGTGGTGACTCCGGGCGCCTGGTGCTCGAGCAGCGACCAGACGTCGCGGGCGCTCGGCACCTCCTCGAGCAGGCTCGCGTCGAAAGTGGCCCCGATGACGGTGCTCTTCGTGTCGAGCAGCGGCGATTCGCCGACCACGGTAACCGTCTCTTCGAGGGTGGAAAGGTCGAGCGAAACGTCGAGACCGGTGGTGCGGCCGATGTCCACGCGGACGCCCTCGTTGATGCGGGTCTGGAACCCGCCGAGTTCGAAGCGTAGCGAGTAGATCCCCGGCCGTACCGCCAGGAACCGGTAGGTGCCGGTGCCCGAGGAGACGGTGACTTCACTTCCGGTGCCGACTGCGCCGGCCATCGTGACCGATACGCCCGGCAGCACCTGGCCGGTGCCGTCGACGATTGTGCCCTCGACGGTTCCGGTACGGGTCTGTCCGGTTGTGACCGCCGCGCTGAGCGCGACGGCGAGAAAGGCGAAGAGGGAACTTCGCAAATAGGATTTCCTCATGGAAACCTCCTGGTTTTCAGAATTGGCACGATTGCGGTCAAGTGAGAAGACGGATCCCTGGGGACCCGCTTGTGTCGGGATAGCGAAGTTTGGCCCGAGTGGCGGGCCGCGCTCGAAAGTGAGAGTTCAGGGCCGCTTTCCGCCGGTCGTCCAATAGGGTGGATTCGGAAAGCGGGAGATGGGGCCGCTCGCGGGAGGTTCCGACGGGGCAAAAAAGCGCGGAACCCCCCGGATTCGAATGCATGATGGCTCCATGTCCTCCATCGGCCTTCCAAACCGACGAACTTTTATACCACATGCCGCACTGAGACGGAGGCAAGACGGGTGCCGCGGTCCGGCGGCCCCGTCAGCGGCCAGTTGCGCTGGCCGCGGAGGCTCAGGGCGACCTGGTTCGCGCGCAGGAAAACAGCGCCTGCTGTGCTTGTGTCCAGTCTCCGGAACCGTCGGCGTGCTGGATCAGCATCCGGCCCTCCCGGTACATGCCGAGGTCCAGGGTGAACTCCTTGGCGTTCGACTGGCGGCCGCTGTGGTCCCAGGCGGCGGGAATCGCCGGATCGTTGAAACGGTAGATGCCGGTCCTGCCGTATGCGATCTCGTTGGACCAGACGTCCATTCCCGGAATCCGGCCGGCAAGGAGGCCGTCCACCAGCGGCAGAGTGGTTTCCATCTCGAGGATTCCGGGGATGATCGCCCGGCGGAGGATCTCTCCCGGGCTCCGCGCCTCGGTGATCGAGAGGGGAACCCGGCGAATGGCCCGGTAACGCTGGGGTGCGCCCGGCGCCAGGCTACGGAAAATGCCGAGGATGGCCCGCCGCCGCGGCTCGTTCAGCTCCTCATCGAAGTAGAGGGCCACCCAGGTTTCCGGCCCGAGCGTCACGAACCGGGAGCCGGTCAGATCGAGGCCGCCGTAGTGCCCTGCCGTGATCTGGGTGGCCGTGGTGGCGTGACAGGGAGGGTGAGAAGGAGGACCGTTCGACCGGCAGGGGCAGGGGGTGTCGCAGGGGCAGGCGGTGAACGCGTGGCCGGCAACCTCCCAGTCCGGGAACTCGGTGTTCCGGGGCCCCGCGGCCCTCGCGCCGGGCGGGAGGCGCATGCCGTGGCCGCCGCTCGGGCGAAGCACGAAGCGGATCGTGTCCGCGAACCGTACCGGGGTGGGTTCGCCGTTGACAAGCGTCGGTTCGTATGTCCAGCGCCGGGCCGCCTCCGCCGCCGCAGCTCCGAGATCATCGGGGCCGCGGAGGGAGCGCGCGTCGGCGACCGTCCCGTCGCGGTCCACGGTCAGCTCGACAATGACCAGCGCCTCCTCGCCTCGTTCGCGTGCCGATTCCGGGTAGGCGGGCGGCTCGAACCGGATCCTCTCGGGGCGGCGGACATCGCCGCCGACAGGAACGATGTCCTCTTCTGCGGGAAGCGCCCCCAGTTCGGTCTCGGAGGTCGGTGGGTTCTCGGTGATGGTGCTCTCGTCCTGCGGGCGCTCGCTGCAGGCGCCGCCCAGGAAGATCGCCAGGGCGGCATAATGCGGGAAACGGCGTGGGCGACGAAAGCAGGACATCGGTTAGGCGCCGATTCTGTCTCATGTGGACGACCGCCCCGCGAAACCTGTGGTTCGCGCTCGCCGTTTGGATGTTTCCGGCGGCGCTGGTTGGTGGGCAGCAGCAACCAGTACCCGAGCCGGCCATCGCGGAAGCGGCCGCCCTGATCGAAGCCGGAGAACGGGACGAGGCGGAGCGCGTCCTGCACGACTTCCTGGTCGGGCGGCCCTGGGACGCTGGGGCGTTTCACCAGGTCGGCGCGATGTGGCTCGTCGCCGGGGAACCCGAACTCGCCATCCCGCCCCTGGAGGGCGCGGTGGCGCGCGCGCCCGACTTTGTGGATGCCCGGCTGGCGCTCGGACAGGCCCTCGGACAGCTTGGGAGGGTGGAAGAAGCGCTCAGCCAGTTGGATGCCGCCTCCACCACGGACCCCGGCCGCTTCGAGGCGCCGTACCTCGCCGCTGCGGTGCTCGACCGGGCGGGACGGCTCTCCGAAGCGGTCGACAAGGCCGCCGGGGCCGTGGAACTCGCGCCGCGCGACGCCGGAATGCGCCGGTTCTTCGGGCGGTTGCTGCTACGGATCGAGCATTGGCCGGAGGCCCAGGCGGAACTCGAGCGGGCGCTTCAGCTCGGTTACCGTGAGGATCCGGCGATCTTCTCCGACCTGGGCGCGGCGCTACTGGGTCAGGAACGTCTTGAAGCGGCGCGGGCCGCCTACGAACGGCATCTGGAGCTGGCGCCGGACGACGCCGAGACGCTCCTGCAACTGGGATATCTCGACTGGCGGACCGGTGGATACGAGGCTTCCGAAGAGTTCCTCGAGCGCGCGATCGCCCTCGACCCGAGTCTCCGGCGGGCACACCACTTCCTGGGCCTGACCGCGCTCCGTCGCCAGGAGTTCGACCGGGCCGAGGGGGCCTTCCGCCGCGCGCTGGAGGAGGGCGAAGATTTCCCGGAGGCCTGGTTGAATCTCGGGAAGATCGCGCTGCGCCGCGGAGACGCAGAGGATGCGGCGCGCCTGCTGGAGACTGCGATCCGCTACGCGCCGGACTATGCGGACGCCTACTACCAGCTCTCCTTCGCCCGGCGGCGGCTTGGGGATCCGGAGGGGGCGGCCGCCGCCCTCGAGCGGTTCGAGGAGCTCAAGCGGGAGCAGGACGGATAGCCGGAGTCGCCACGGTGACGCGGCTTCACCGGGGCGGCAGGGGACGCCGCGAGAGCGTCCGTGAGCTACACCTATGGCAAACTGCGAATGGATAGTCGATGCGTTTGAGGCTTTTTCGAAGATCCGGCTCCGACGCCTACCGTTCCCGGATGGCGACGGAGAGGGAACGGGTCAGGCGGAACATGATGGGGCGAACACCGGACGGGCCGGCCCGGGACCAGCCGTGGTGGAAGGAGATGCTGGGGATCGGGACGAAACGGGAGTGGATTCTGGTCGGCGTTCTCGTTCTCTTCTTCTGTGGGCTCACCTATGAACAGGAGGGGCCGAGGAAAGCTGTATGGGCGGCCACCACCTCGGTTGCCGCCCTGCTGATCGGCGCCTGGTGGAAGAAGCGTCAGGAACTGAAAGCCGAAGAGGAGGCACGGCCCGTTTTGGGACTTGGTGATTCGGAGCGCGACGAGTACGGCGCGCCGGACTGACCTCGCGGTTTGCTGCTGGCGGTTCGCCGAAGCCCACCGGGGACGCGTACCATGGCCCTGCCGTCAAAACGCGGTAGGAGCTTCATGATGCGTGCGAGACGAATCCTCACCACCGCGATCCTGTTGATTGCGCTCTGGGCCCCGCTCGCGCCGGCCCAGACCACCCACCCGCCGGTCGCGACGTTCTCCATCGTCGCCCACGACCCCGGCACCGGCGAGATGGGGGTCGCGGTCCAGTCCAAGTACTTCTCCGTCGGGCATGTGGTGCCGTGGGGCGAGGCCGGAGTCGGGGTGGTGGCCACCCAGGCGAACGTGAACGCCGGCTATGGGCTCCAGGGACTCGATCTGCTCCGGCAGGGACTCAGCGCGGAAGAGGTCAAGGACCGGCTGCTCGCCGAGGACACCTTTCCCGGAGTGGAGGGCCGGCAGTTCGCCGTCGTGGACGCGAACGGCGGGATTGCGGTCCACACCGGGCCTACCGCGAATTTCTGGGCGGGTCACCGCGTGGGTGAGCACTACTCCGCACAGGGCAACATCCTGACCGGGCCGGAAGTGGTCGAGGCGATGGGTGACGCCTTCGAGGCCGCCGGGGGGACGCTCGCCGAAAAAATGCAGGCGGCGATGGTGGCGGGACAGGAGGCCGGGGGAGACAGCCGCGGCCGCCAGTCGTCGGCGATGCTGGTGGTCGGCAAGGGCATGGGCCGGAACATCAACAACGATGTCGTGGCCCGGCTCCAGGTCGAGGACCATCCGATGCCCATCCAGGAACTGGGGCGGGTGCTCAACATCAATCTCGCCATCACCGCGATGTCCCGAAGCCGGGAGCGGAACGAGGCCGGCGACAGCGCGGCGGCGCTCGCCGCCGCCGAAAAGGCCGCCGAGTTCTGGCCCGACGCCTCGGACACCTGGCTGAACCTCGGCCTACTGAACTACTCGCTCGGCAACCGCGACCGCGCGCTTGAGGTCCTCGGGAAAGCCGCGTCGATGAACGAGCTCTTCCGCGGCCAACTGGAGTCCACCCTGAGCTGGACCCGGCATCCGGGGCTCGATGACGAGTTCCTTGCGGAGCTCTTCCCGGGGGGATCCTGAGAGCTGGATCCCCGGCGCGCAGGCGGCCACGGAGCGCTTCCTTGCTGAGCCGGTTTGCGGCTGCCGCTTTCCTGCTTCTCGCGGTTCCGGCATCCGCGGGGAGCCAGGATCCGGAGGAACTTCTCCGCGCGGGGCAGCGGTGGCTCGACGCGGGGAACGCGCGCGCCGCGGTGGAGTCGTTCCGCCGACTCGTTCAGGCGGCTCCGGACTCCCGCTCCCAGTACTACCTGGGAGTCGCGCTTCTGCAGGACGACCGGCCCGGAGAGGCGGTGGATGCACTTCGGCGGGCGGAGGCGCTCGCCGAGGCGCCCAATCCGGCGCTCGCGTTGTCACTCGGGACGGCGCTGCTGCGCGAAGGCGCCTCCGAGGAGGCAGTGGTTGTCCTCGAAGAGGCTGCCCGACATTTCCCGCGCGCCGCTCCCATTCTCATCCAGCTCGGTTACACCCACTACACGAGGCTCGAAGGGGAAATGGCCCGCGGCGTGCTGCGCCGGGCCCGCGAGGTCGCGCCCGGGAATCCGCTTGCTCTTTTCTACCTGGGCCTTGCGGAGGCTGCGCTCGGCCAGCTTGAGCCGGCGGCGGCAGCGTTCCGGGAAGCGATCGGTCTCGATCCGGGGAATCCGGAGGCCCGGGTAGCGCTCGGCCGGACTCTTTCCCAGTTGGGACGCGCACAGGAAGCGCGCGCGGAATATGAGGCGGCGCTCGGCATAGCGCCCGGATCTCCCTCCGCGTTCGTGGGGCTCGGGATCCTCGAGCTTCAGCAAGGCCGTCCGGATGCCGCTGCCAGTTCCTTCGAGGCCGCCCTTGAAGTGGCTCCCGGCCACCGTCAGGCGCTCTACAACCTCGCTGCCGCCCTGGCGCAGCTCGGGCGCGCGGAGGAGGCCGCCGCGGTCCGTCGCCGGTTCCGCGAGGCCGCGGCTTCGGGGGAGGACCCGGCGCGTTCGCTCTCGCGTACCAGGTCGAGGCCGCGTTCGCGCTGATGGGGAAGCTTCCATTCGCGCTTGCCGCGTCGTTCGCCGCATCGCCGGCGGCGGGTGAGAACTTCGTCTTCGTGGACCGGACTGAATCGGCTGGAATCCGCTTCCACCATGAGGACGGCGGCAGCGGCCGGCGTTTCGTGATCGAGATCGTTGGCGGGGGCGTTGCGGTGCTCGACTACGACGGCGACGGTTGGCCGGATCTTTTCTTCGTGAACGGACACCCGCTGCCGGGCGATCGAGGCGGGGCGACGGTCGGGAACCGTCTTTTCCAAAACCGCCGGGACGGGACCTTCCGGGACCGCACCGAGGAGGCCGGACTGCTGGATGCGCCGGACGGCCTCCGCTACGGCATGGGGGCCGTCGCGGGCGATCTCGACGGCGACGGCGATCCCGATCTCCTGATAACGCATTTCGGCGAAGAACGTCTCTTTCGGAACCAGGGAGACGGCACGTTTCAGGAGGTCCCGGGGGCCGGCGGAGCAACCGATGCACGCTGGACAACGAGCGCCGCGCTCTTCGATCCCGATGGAGACGGGGATCTGGACGTCTACGCCGCGAATTACCTCGACTACGCGCTGGAACGGCACCGGGACTGCGTGAGTCCGGTCAAGGAAGTTCTCGCCTACTGCCATCCGCAGGAATACCCGGGAGCGGCCGACTCCTTCTTCGAAAATCGCGGTGACGGGACCTTCCGGGCCGCCCTCGTTCCCGGCTCGGAGGAAGGAAAGGGGCTGGGAGTGGCCATCACGGACCTTGAAGGCGACGGTGCGCCGGACGTGCACGTGGCGAACGACACCACCCCGAACTTTCTGTTCCGGACGGAGTCCGGGCCCGAAGGGGTCCGGTTTGTCGAGGACGGGCTCGCATCCGGCGTCGCCTACAACGAGGAGGGTCTCCCGGAAGCCGGGATGGGCAACGACTGGGGGGACGTGGACCGCGACGGACGCTTGGATCTCGTCGTCACGAACTTCGACTTCGAGACGAACACGCTCTATCGGAACCTCGGGGGCGGGCTCTTCCTGGACGCCACCGCGGCCTTCGGGATCGGAAGCGAGAGCCTCACCGAACTCGCCTTCGGGTGCGACCTTGCCGATTTCGACAATGACGGCTGGCTGGACCTGGTGGTGGCGAACGGCCACATTCTCGACAACATCGCCGAAATCCAGTCGAACCTCCGGTTCGCCCAGCCTGGCCAGGTGTTCCGGAATCACCGCGGGCGCTTCTCGCGCAGTCCCGAAAGCGAGGGAGACTTCGCCCGCCCGCGGGTGGGCCGGGGCCTTGCCACTCTCGACTATGACCTCGACGGGGATCTGGATCTGGTGCTGGCGAACAACCGTGGCCCCGCCGAGTTGCTCGAGAACCGGGGAGGCGCCGAAGCGGGAGGCACGGTGGGTTTCCTGTTGATTGGTACCGGGGGAAACCGGGAGGGGATCGGGGCCCTCCTCAGCATCGGGAGCGGCGACATCGTGCAGCGCGCGGAGCGGCGAGCCGGGGCCAGTTACCTGTCCCAGCACGATCCCGTGATGTGGTTCGGTCTCGGCGGAGCGGCCAGCGCCAGCGACATCACGATTCGTTGGCCGTCGGGGTCGGAGGAGTTCGTCGGGTCTCTGCCGGCGGGGTGGGTCCACATCATCAAGGAGGGGTCCAGGCGCATCGGTGGTTTCGAGGTGGGTGCCCGGGGGGACTCGAACCGGGAGGAGCGATGAGGGTCGGCTTGGGGACGTTGGCCGCGCCTGTCCTGCTCTTCGCCGGCGCGGCATTCGCCCAGCCGGAAATCCGCTTCACCGAGGTGGCGGAGGCGTCCGGGATCCGCTTCATCAACATGTACGGCGGGGTCCGCAGCAAGGACTTCATTCTCGAGACGACCGGTACCGGCGCGGCGTTCTTCGACTACGACGGCGACGCGGATCTGGATCTGTTTCTGGTGAACGGATCCCGCATTGGGTACGACGCAAGCCAGAGCCTCTCGAACGCGCTCTTCCGGAACGGGGGCGATGGACGATTCACGGAGGTCACCGGGCCGGCTGGACTCGAGTCCTACGGTTGGGGGCAGGGGGCCTGGGTCGTGGACCACGACAACGACGGGGATCTGGACCTCTTCGTAACCCGTTACGGGCGAAACCTCTTTTACCGGAACCGGGGGGACGGAACGTTCGAGGAGGCGGGGGAAGAGGTGGGGCTGGCCGATCCGCAGTGGGGTACCGGGGCCGCTTTCGGTGACCTGGACGGTGACGGGATCGCCGATCTCGTGGTGGTGAACTACGTGGACTTCGACCCGGAAGCAACGCCCGGACCCGGAGAGGAGCCTTTCTGCTTTTTTCTCGGAATCCCGGTCATGTGCGGTCCCAAGGGGCTGCCCCCGGCGCCGGCGATTCTCTACCGTGGACTTTCCGACGGGAGGTTCCTCCGGGTCAAAGGGCGGGCGATCGGCGCCGAGCGGCACTTCGGCCTCGGGGTGGTGTTCGGCGATCTGGATAACGACGGTGACCTTGACGTCTACGTCGCAAACGACCAGACGCCGAACAACTTCTACCGGAACGACAGCCGGGAGGGAGCCCTCGACTTCACCGAGATCGGTCTTTCCGCCGGCCTCGCCTACAACGAGGACGGCCGAGCCCAGGCGGGGATGGGGGTGGATCTCGGGGACTACGACAACGACGGGCAGTTGGACATCGTCGTCACCAATTTTTCGCACGACTACAACACCGTCTACCGGGCGGCGGGTGGCGGCTGGTTCGCCGATGAATCGTTCGCGGCCGGGGTTGCGGAGCCGAGCTATCCGTATCTCGGCTGGGGAACCGGATTTCGCGACCTGGATCGGGACGGCTGGCTGGATCTCGTGGTGGTGAACGGCCACGTCTATCCCGAAGTCGAGGGGGGAGTCACGGAGAGCGACTACGCCCAGCGCGGTCTCGTCTTCCAAAACCTCACCGGGAGCGTCTTCGCCGAAGTCGCACCGACGGCGCTTGGAGTCCCCCGGGTCTACCGCGGCGCCGCGTTCGCCGACTACGACGACGACGGAGATACCGACCTGTTGGCGACGGTCATGAACGGAGCGCCGGCGCTCTTCCGGAACGACACGGAGACCACGGCCGCGTGGGCCGGTTTTCAACTCGTCGGCCGGATGAGTCCGCGGGACGGGATCGGAACGCGGCTGACTCTCATGGGGGGAGATATTTCCCAGGTACGGGAAGCGCGGTCCGCGGGCAGCTACCTCGCGTCCAGTGACCCCCGGGTCTTCTTCGGTTTGGGGTCGGGAGACGGTCCCTTTCGGGGCCGGGTCCGGGTTCGCTGGCTCTCCGGTTGCGAGCACGAGATCGAGGCCGTTCCCGCTCGCTACCGCCTGGTGGTAGAACCGCGCGAATGCCCGCCTGGTCCGCCGGGCGAATGAAAATTGGCGCCAAGCGTGCAATGATTTTTGTCATGTTTCGCATGGGTCTCGTTCTGCTTCTGATGGGGAGCTTCATGGTGCCGTCCTTCGCGTTCGCGCAGGATGGCGGGATTTCGGGCACGGTGACCGACTTTGGCGGCGGGGCGCTGCCCGGGGTGACCGTCGAAGTGTCCGGCTCGACGCTGGCTGGCCCGCAGGTGGCGGTGACCGACCGTCGCGGGAGCTTCGCGTTCACGGAGTTACCCCCCGGCAACTACCTCGTCACCTTTACCCTGGCCGGATTCGAGCAGCTTGAGCGGCAGGTGGAGCTGACCGCGGGGGGCGCCCTCACCGTGGACGCGGAGCTACAGCTCGGAGGGCTCTTCGAAGAGGTCACCGTGTCCGTGACCGGCACCGCCATCGAGGCGCCCGCCATCAACATGCCCCACGCCGTGACCGTGGTCACCCGCGAGACGCTCGAACAGCAGGGAAGCACCCAGCTCGTCGATCTCTTCCGCAGCCTGACGGTCAGCCACGGCGTGGTCGGTGAACGGAACAGTTGGTACAACTCGAACCAGCCGGCCACCCTCACCGAGAACGTGGCCAACGTCAACCTGCGTGGGCTGGGCGCCTCGCGGACGCTCGTGCTCATCAACGGCCGGCGCCAAGTGCCGGTCCCGGCGCGCCTGATCGGCGGGCGCTTCGTGGATGTGAACACGATCCCCTCGATAGCCGTGGGCCGGCTGGAGGTGCTGAAGGAGGGCGCGTCGGCGACCTATGGCTCGGACGCGGTCGGCGGTGTCGCCAACTTCGTCACGCGCAGCGACTTCCGCGGCTTCGAGATCAATGTCGCACACGACTATTTCGACGGCGGGGGCGATACCTCCGTCGCCGGCATCTGGGGCGCCGACATCGGTTCCTCGAGCGCCGTCTTCTCCATGGAGCGCGTCGGCCGCCAGGAGCTGCAGATGGCGGAGCGGCCCTGGGCGCTCGACCGCCTCAGCGAGTACCCCCCGGGGACACGTGGGGGCTGGTCGAGCCTGGGCAACCCGGGAACCTTCGCGGTGGGGGCGCCGGCGCCGTGGACCGCTGATGTGTTCGATCCCCGCTGCACGGATTTCGGCGGTATCGACGAGGGCTGGACCTGCCGTTTCCGGTACGCGCCGTACGACAATCTGATTGACGAGCAGCAGCAGACGCGCGCCTTCGCCGAAATCAACGGCCCCCTGAGCGAAGGAATCGAGTACCACATCGAGGGCCTGTGGGCGGACGCCGTCATCCCGAACTGGTACACGACGCCGTCCTACCCACCGTTCCCGCTCACGAGTACGACGGTCATGGAAGTTGGGGCCGACCATCCGGGCCGCCAGGCGTTCTGCGCCGCTTACGGCGGGGACCCGAAGGCCGATCCGAACGGAGCCTGCCTGGAAGGCTCCCCCTGGTACCTCAACGGCCGCCCGTTCGGGAACTCCGGCCCCGGGCGCCGGCTGCGCCGCGAGTCGCGGACCCAGCGCGGCGCGGCCTCCCTGCACGGCGAATTCATGGCGGGCGGACGGGATCTCCACTGGGACGCCGGCGTCAGCTACTCGCGGGCGCAGGGCAACCTGAACCTGCCGGCGGTCTATACGGACCGGATCTTCCGCGCCTTCCGCGGCTTCGGCGGCCCCAACTGCGGTGTCGGGGTGCAGGCGGACCACACTTCACCCGCGGGCATGGTGCTCGGGCCGCTGGGCGGCGCGGTGGCGGGCCACGGGCCCTGCAGTTACTTCAACCCGTTCAGCAACGCCATCCAGTTTTCCGATCAGCCGGGGTCGGCGCTGGAGAACACCGCCAACCCGGATTACATCGCCGCGCTGGCGAATTCCGAGGACCTGCGGCTGTGGCTCAACGAGGAAGTGGACCTGTTCAGCACCTCGGACATGTTCGTGGCCGATCTCACGCTGAGCGGCAACGTGGTCGAGGATGTGGCCGACTTCGCCATCGGATACCAGTACCGCCGAATACAGGCCGACGGCAACCCGAACGACCCTGGGGATGTGACCGTCAACCCCTGTCAGGTGGCGGGCGACACGAGCTGCGCGCCGGGGAAGCGGTTCGGGCCCTACCTGTTCACGAACGTCCACCGCCCCTACGACGCGAGCCAGCAGGTGCAGCGGCTGTTCGGCGAGCTGGCTCTCAAGATCGGGTCCCGTCTCGACACCCAGATGGCCGCCAACTACGAGTTCTACGATGTCGCCGGCCGCCGGGTGAACAGCTTCGATCCGAAGTTCGGCTGGCGCGTCCAGGCGGCCGAAAACCTGGACTACTCGCTGTCCTTCCGCGGCTCGGTGCAGACCACCTTCCGGACTCCCTCACTGGACGACCTGAACACCAGCCCGCTGACGACCCTCGAGTGGATCTCGGAGACCGGCGCCTACCAGGCCGTGGACCGCTACGGGCGCACGGACCTGCTCCCGGAGCGGGCGTTCACCTTCAACACGGGAGTGGTGCTGTTCCTGCAAGGGGGCGTGGAAGCGACGGTGGACTACTGGCGTTACGACTTCGAAAACGTGATCGGATCCATGCCCTACGACTCGATCTCGAGCCTCTACGCCAGCGGCGATGAGGCCACCCGGTCCGCGGTGGCGCCGTTCATCATCTGTCCCGGCGGCCGGGCCTCGGAGCTGGCGATGGCGGACCGCTGCGACGCACAAAACCTCCAGCGCATCCAGATCGATCTGGTGAACTGGCCGGGGCTCACCACCTCGGGGATTGATACCCACCTGGCGGCTCGCACCGACGCAGGGCCGGGGCAGCTCTCGCTCAGTTGGGACTCTACCTACACCCTCCGCTACGACACGAAGGAACTGCTGCTCGAGGGCAGCGATCTGGTCCTCAAGGAGGAAGAGGAGGCCGCCGGCTATCTGAACTTTGCGCACCCGATCGCGGTGCCGCTACCCCGCTGGAAGAGCCGCTGGTCGGCGTCTTACGCCTGGGACACATTCCGGCTGGCGAGCTACGTGAACTACATCTCGGCCTACGAGGATCAGGGGGACGACGAGATCGTGCCCCGCATCGAGCCGTTCCTCACCTGGGATGTGAGCTTCCTGTGGCGCCTGCCCCGCGGGATGAACGTCACGCTCTACGGTATGAACCTGACCGGGCGGGTTCCCCCGTGGGCCAACATCGAACAGGCCTTCGACGGTTTCACCCACGACGCGAAGGGACGCCGGATCAAGGCGGCGCTGAGCTGGCGGTTCGGCGGCTGAACGGCTTCTCATACTCACCGTCGCAGAAAGGGCTCGACTCGCCGCAGCATGACGGCGGGGACGGCTTGGAACGCCGGCCGCCGGCCGGCACAGCCCGCCGAAGGCGGGCGGCGGGAAGGACTCCCCGTTCCGGGGTGGTCCCTTGTCGGCGGGAATCTCAGCGTTCGGCGGGATCCGTACCTGGGAGTGGCAGACGCCGTTTGTCACAGTGCGGGCCACGTGCCTGCGTTCCATGAAGGCGGACGGCAAGGAACCGCCCGTGACCCCGGGGTCGTTGTGTCGGGTCCCACCGGGAGAAACGCGCATGATCGGTCCGTCTGCACACCAATCCCGGCAAGAAATGCCGCGGCACTCACGCTGGCTTGGGACCGCGTCATCCGTGCTGGTTTCGCGCTCCCGCGCGTGCCGGCCGGAGGCCGGCGCTCCAAGCCGTTCCTGCCGTTGCGCCGTTGGCCCTACGCCATCTCATCTGTTGGGGGGGTACGTGCCGAGACGGGAGCCATCCCGGCGATTGGGGTCTTCGCCGCCGCGGCCCTGCGGGCCGCTGTGCCGGCCGGAGGCCGGCGCTCCAAGCCGTCCCCGCCATGGCGCCATCGGGCTAGTTCGGGGCTAGGGGGCGTCGAGGGACACGGACTTGAGCAGGGCGAAGACCTCGCTTCCGCCCTCGAGTCCGAGATCAGCGACCGCGTCCCGGGTGATCCGGGCGCGCAGGCGCTGTCGTCCGATCTCCACGAGGATCTCGGCGAACGGGCTTTCCGCGTGCTCGGCGATCGTCCCGATCGTGCCTCGCAGCACGTTCCGGATGCTGATCGCTTCGGGCGCCTTCGTGGCGAGCGCAATGTCCCGGGCCCGCACTCGAAGACGCGCCACCGCGCCCACCTCGTAGCGGGTCCCGGGTACCCGGAGAATCTGACCGTCGAGGTCCAGTTCCGACAGCCCGAGCGCCGGGAGATGGGACCGGACCCGCGCGGTCAGGATGGTGCTGGTCTCGAAGCGCGAGAACGCGTCGTCTGCCTCGAGCCGCTCAAGTGACTCGGAGGCGGGCGCCGCCGCGGCGATCCGCCCCCCGGACATGAGCGCGATCCGGTGGGCAATTTCGACGACCTCTCCGAGGTCGTGGCTGACATAGAGCACCGCCATCCCGGCCTCTTCGGCGAGGGAACGGAGCCACGGCAGCACCGTGTCGCGGGCCTTCCGGTGGAGCGCGGAAAGCGGCTCGTCGAGCAGGAGCACGAGGGGGTCGGACAAGAGAGCCCGCGCCAGGGAGACGCGCTGGCGTTCTCCCCCGGAGAGTCCGCGCGGGATCCGCTCCAGTTGTGATGCGAGCCCGAGCCGTTCCACGACCTCGGAGAACGAGAGGGGCCTGTTCCGCCGCGCCGCGGCAGCACGCCGCTCGGCATAGCGGAGGTTTCCTTCGATCGACAGGTGGTCGAAGAGCGCCGGTTCCTGAAAGGCGAAGCCGACCCGCCGGCGATGCGGCGCGAGGAAGATCCCGCGGCTGTCGTCCTGCCAGATGGATGCGCCCGCCTGGAGCTGTCCTTCCAACCGCGCAAGGCCGGCCACCGCGCGCAGGACGGTGGTCTTGCCGCTGCCGGACGGTCCGAAGATAGCGGTCACTTCGCCAGCCGGCGCGGCAAACGCGGCTTCGACAGCGAAGGTCCCAACCGTGCCGCGGAGTGCCAGATCGATAAATCCGGCCGCTCTTGGAGCGGGAGCGTTCACCGGGCTCTCCCTCCGGCCTTCCGCTGCAGACTGAGGGTCAGGGCGACCACGACGAAGGAGAACGCGAGCAGGCCGCCGGAGAGGAGGTGGGCGGTGCCCCATTCCATGAGTTCCACATGGTCGTAAATGGCGATTGACAGTACCCGCGTGGCGCCGGGGATGTTGCCGCCGATCATCAGGATGACCCCGAACTCGCCGATCGTGTGAGCGAAGCCGAGTACCGCGCCGGCGATCAGGCCGGGCCGGGCGAGCGGCACCGCAACGGTCCAGAAGGCGTCCCAGGGGGAGGCCCGCAGCGTTGCCGCCGCCTCCAGGGGACGGTCTCCGACCGCCTCGAAGGCGCTGCGTATGGGCTGGACAGTGAAGGGCAGGGAGTAGATGACCGACCCGATCACCAGTCCCGGAAAGGAGAACGCGAGCGAACGCTCGCCGAACAGCCGGGCCACGAAACCACCCGGCCCGTCGGGTCCAAGGGCGATCAGCAGGTAGAAGCCCAGGACGGTGGGGGGCAGAACGAGGGGGAGAGCGACAAGAGCGGCTACCGCTTCCTTGAAGCGGAAGCGGGTGCGGGCGAGCCACCAGGCGATCGGTGTTCCGAGGAGCAGCAGGAAGACCGTGGTTATCCCCGCCAATTCCAGGGTGAGCCGAATCGGCGGCCAGATGGTTTCCGCGCTCACGATCCGTCAGTCAGCAGCCCCGTGGAGGCTCATTCGGCGCGGTAGCCGTGACGGCGGAGAATCTCGCGGGAAGTCTCCGACCCGAGGAAATCGAGGAATCGGGCGGCGGCCGGATTGTCCCGCCCGGCCTCGAGCAGCACCGCCTGCTGCCGGATGGGAGTGTGGAGGTCTTCGGGTACCAGCCAGCGCGACCCGCCCGCGCTCGAAGCGATCTGCGAGAGGGCGATGAACCCCAACTCGGCGTTCCCGGTGCGGACGAACTGATGCGCCTGGGAGACGTTCTGGCCGATGACCCGCCGGTCCCGAAGGATGTCTTCGAGCCCGAGCGCCCTCACCGCCTCCATCGCCGCCCGGCCGTAAGGGGCGAGCGCCGGATTTGCCAGCGCGACACGGCTGAGGTCAGGATCCGTGAGGGCGCCGGGCCCCTTGATCCGTTCCGCTTCCGTGCTGAAGAGCACCAGTCTCCCCACCGCGTAGGTGCGGCGGCTGCCGGGGACTGCGAATCCGTCGCGCTCCGCCCGCTCCGGACGCTCCTGATCGGCTGCGAGGAACACCTCGAAGGGAGCGCCCTGAACGATCTGGGCGTAGAGCTGGCCGGTGGAGCCGAAGCTGAGCAGCGGAGTGTCTCCGGTCGCGTCTTCGAAAGCCGTCGCGATCTCGCGAGCCGCCGCCGTGAAGTTGGCGGCCACCGCCGCCCGGACGCTCCCGTTCTCAGCCGAAAGCTCCGCGGGCGAACCCCAGAGGAGGGCGGTCGAGAGTAGTACGAAACGTAGCAGGACGCGTGGGTGGGGTTGGGAGCGCCGGTCTTCAGGCCGGCATCGCGGCCGCAGGCCGCGAAACTCCCACCGCCATACCAGGTGATGGACCAGGCCCAAACGGGGACGGCGGAAAGCTCTCCGGACGCCTCGGCGGCGTTGCGCCATCCTCGTTCCCTGGGGCGCCATGCGGATAATTGGCGATGAGAGTGTCGCTTCCCTGCGGGGAGCGATGCTGGCCAGTCCTCCCGGTGGGGGCCTGAAGACCGGCGCTCCTGAGAACTGGCCAGCGCTCCTTGTCCTTACCGGGTCGCCGTCATCATGATCTCGACCTTGATGCCGGCGCCCATCATCTGGGCCTCTACGGTGGCGCGCGCGGGGGGCGGGGCTCCGACGACCTCGCGGTATACCTCGTTCATGGCGCCGTAGTCGCGAATGTCCTCGAGGAAGACGACCGCGTCGTCCACATCCTGGAAGGTCAGCCCTCCGGCTTCGAGCGCGGCGCTGAGCCGTCCGAGGACGGCGCGCGTCTGTTCGCCGGTGTCCTCGCTGCGGTCCGGACCGGGTGCGACCATCCCGGACAGATAGAGCCGGTCGCCCGCCCAGATACCCGGCGAAAGCGGGCTCCCCGAACGAGGGCCGCCCGGAGCCAGCACGCTGCGCTCGGCGCGGCTGGCCACGCACTGGACCTCCGCGGTGAAGAGTGGGTTCGCGAGCCGCGCCTCGACCGTGGCCCGGGTCGGTGGATGCTCGGGGAAGAACTGGCGATAGGCCTCGTTCATCTCACCGAAGGTGCGCGGGTCGTCGAGGAACACCCGGCAGTTCGCGACGTTCGAGTAGTCCATGCCGGCCGCTTCGAGCACGAGCCCGATGTTCCCCATGATGCGCTGCATCTGCTCGGTCACGCCGCCGGCCACCGGCTGGTAGGTGTCCGGATCGCGCGCGGTGGCGCCGGCGACGAACAGCGTGTCTCCGGCCTCGATGCCCCAGGAGTAGGGAAGCTCGGGGCTCTTCATCGCCTCGGGGTTGATGACCCGGCGCTCCACACCCTGTTTCACCGCAACCATCGAGATTTCGACGAGCGCTCCAGAGATCGCGATACCCGCCTCGACAGTGGCCCGCGTCGGGGGATCTTCCGCGAAGTACTCGCGGTACACGCCGTTCATTGCCTGGAAGTGCCGGATGTCCGACAGATAGACGTTGACCGCCGCAACGCGGGAGAAATCGAGTCCGACCTTCTCGAGCGTCGCGCCCAGATTGGCCATGGTCTGGTGGACCTGAGCCTCGATGCCTCCGGACACGAGATCGAGGGTGCCCGGCACGTTGCCGAGGGCGCCCGCCAGATACACCAGGTCGCCGCTCTCCCGAACCTCGGAGAAGGGTAGACCGACTCCGCTCGTGTCGGCCGGTGCTTCGGGCGCTTCCCCCGCGCCGCCGCCGCAGCCGAGCGCGAGAAGGAGCAGGAAGGATGCTGCAACAAATCGGGTACATCGGGTACATCGGGTACATTGGATCATGGGGGGGGAGTCCTCCGGACGTCTCGAAACGGCTCTCGATGATACATTCGGAAGCCCCTGCGGCCGTGCGCGAAGGCCCGCCGGCCGCCGCCCCGGAACCCGAAAACCTTGCCGGGCCGGTGGCGCGGACCGGCCGCCGATAGAGATTGCATTCCGTTTTTCGTCCCGGCCCGGGCGACCGTCTCGCCGCCGACGGGGTTTGCCTGGAGAGCGCGCTGGCCGAGGCGGGAGCGGCGACGCCCGCTTACGTATACAGCGCCGGGGCGGTTCTCGAGCAATTCGCCGCGCTGCAAGGGGCCCTCGCGGGAACCGACCATCTCATCGCCGTGGCGCTCAAGGCGAACGCCCTGCCGGCGCTCCTGACCCCGCTCCGGGATCTGGGCGCGGGCGTGGAGGCGGTTTCGGCGGCGGAGTTGCTGGTGGCAAGCGGACTCGGTTTCTCCGGAGATCGCATGGTCATGTCGGGAGCCGGCAAGACCGAGGTGGACCTCGAGACCGCGCTGGACCTCGCGGTGGGTTTTGTTTCGGTCGAATCGGGCACGGAACTCGAGCTACTGAACAGCCTGGCGCTCCGCCGGGCTCGCCGGGCTCGGGTGATCCTCCGTCTGAATCCCGGAGTCGACGCCGCGACCCATCCCAAAATTGCCACCGGCACCGCCACCGCCAAATTCGGGATGGCAGAAGCGGATCTCCTCGATCTCGCCGCACGAAGCCGTCACTGGCCGGGCGTGGAGGTCCTGGGAGTCCACGCGCACATTGGGTCCCAGATCCGGGAGCTGGCCACCCTGGCGCGGAGCGCCGAACGGCTCGGGACGGTTTTCGCGCGACTCCGCCGCTCGGGTGTTCCAGTGCGCATCGTGGACGTGGGTGGTGGGCTCGGTATCTCGCAACAAGAAGGAGAAGACGAGATCCCGCTGGCTGCCTACGCGGCAGCGGTGCTGCAAACGCTCCGCGAGGTCCTGGCCAGCGAATGCTCCGATGGGGATCCCACCCTGGTCTTCGAGCCGGGGCGGGCGCTCTTCGGGGCAGCGGGAGCACTGGTGGTCCGGGTTCTTCACACCAAGCGGACCGGGACGCGGGAGTTCTGCGTTGTCGATGGAGGGATGAACGATTTCCTGCGACCGGCGTTGTACGGCGCCTGGCATCGGGTCGTGCCGCTCACCCCCGGCACGGGTCCGGAACGGGTCTTCGACGTGGTGGGCGGGGTGTGCGAGACCGGCGACGCCTTCGCCCAGGACCGCGCGCTGCTCCCTCCCGAGCCGGGGGACCTGCTCGCCGTACTCGATGCCGGGGCCTACGGGTATTCGATGGCCTCCAACGTCAACCTGCGGCCTCGACCGGCGGAAGTTGTGATCCAGGATGGTTCCGCATTTCTGGCCCGGCCGGCCGAGACGGCCGCGGAACTTGCCGCGCGCGAACTCGGCGTGCAGCCGGCGGGAATTTCCGCATGAGCGCCGGTTCGATCCCTCCGCCGCGCTTCGCGCTCCTCGGCGCGCTGGCTCTCCTGACGATCCTGGCGGCGGTCCGGGTGGCCACCACCATGGAGGATCCTGCGGATTTTCTGCTCGCGCTCGGCCTGGTGGCGCTCTTTACACCGCTCAAGGCTCTCATGATCCGCTGGTTGGACGGACGGCGGCCCTACCAGTCAGCGCTCGCGGCGTCGCTGTTTTCCGCCATCGTCGGCATGGTGTTCCGCGAACCGCTCAACCTCTGGTCCCTGCTGTTTCGCAGCACGATGCTGACCGCGGCCCTCGAGACGCTGCCGCTCTTCGCGATGCGGACCTCGGATTCCCCGGTTCGCGTGTTCGTGCTCTCCGGCTACATGAGCGTTGTCGTCCATCTGCTCTCCGGTGGATTCGTGCTGCTCTCCTGGAGGCCGCTCGTCGGCGGGCTCCTGATGGTAGGCGGAGTGGCCGCGATGTGGCTTCCGCTGTTCTTCGGCCGTTTCCGGCGCACCGGGGACCGGACGTCGCGGTAGGGCGCTAGCCGAGCGCTAGCCGGCAGGTGCAGTGGACCCCCGCGGGGGTGCGGCGCGGTCCGCATCGCCCGCGGGAAACGGGCGAAAGGCGAGTCTTACCGCCACCGCGGCGACGCGGTGAATGCTCCCCAGCATGAGAAACGCGGGGCTAGCAGCCTGTGGCAAAACCCACGCGGCCCAGTTCTCCCGGTGGGGGCTCGACCGGCGATGCATCCCGAACAACCGAACAACCATCAGCTGAACAACCAGTGATGAAACCCACGCGGCGTTCGGCCGGCGATCCATCCCGGCTGAACCGCGTCGCTTCGCGCCGCTCATCGTTGCGTTTCGGTCGGAATACACTCGGTATTCCTCCCTCACACGCCTTGTCAGCCGGGCGCCTCACCGGCCTCGGCGCTCACGTGGGTTCCACCACCGGCTGTTCACCGCCCCGCTTCGCGGTGCTCTCAGTTGCGCTTCGGTCGAAATACACCCGGTATTCCTTCCTTGCGCGCCTTGTCAGCCGGGCCCCCACCGGGAGAACTGGCCCCACCGGGAGAACTGGGCCTCGCCCGTCTCGGCGCTCACGTGGGTTTCACCATAGGCTGCTAATGCACGTCGTTCAGGGAACCGGAGTCTTCCAGAGAGCGCGGATGGGGACGGCATGGAGACGGTCTCCGAACGGCAGGCTGAGTTCTCCGTCGTAGAGGACCACCCCGCACACGAAGTCGTTGTCCGCGCTCTCTCGCAGGGCGCGCAGTCCCCGGAAGTCCTTCCTGGTTACGGTCGCGGACGCCTTGACCTCGACGCCCACAATCTCGCGCACGCTCTTTTCGATCACGATGTCCACTTCGGCCCCATCCCGGTCGCGGAAGTGGAAGAACGCGAGGGGTTCTTGGCGCCAGCTTGCCTGGCGGCGCAGTTCCTGGAACACGAACGTCTCAAGCAGATGCCCGAAGCGGGAACGGTCCGCCCGGAGTCCTTCCGCGTCCAGCCTGAGGAGCGCGCAGGCGAGGCCGGAGTCGCCCAGATGCAGCTTGGGCGTCTTGACGGCCCGCGCGGTCCGGCTCTGGCGGTACGGCGGCACCCGCTCCACGAGAAACAGGCGCTCCAGGAGGGCCAGGTATTCCCCTACGGTCGTAGCGCTCAACTGAAACGAGGACGCCAGACGACTCACGTTGAGCAAGGAGGCGGTCTCCGCGGCCGAGATCGCGAGCAACCGCGGAAGGATGTCAAGAGATCGGATCCGCGAGATATCGGCGGCGTCGCGCTGCACGATCGTCTCGGCGAAGTCGCGATACCAGGCGCTCTTTCGGCTTGATGCCCGCCGTAGCAGCGCCGCCGGATAGCCCCCCGCCGCGATGCGTTCGGCGAGTTCGTCTCCGAGTCGGTCCGACTGGCCGACGCGGAACCGATTTCCGAGAAGTGCATCGAGGAATCCGCGGGATCCGGCGGGGTCGCACTCGCACTGCGACAACGGGTGAAGGCGAAGAATCTGCATCCGCCCGGCGAGCGAATCGGACAGTGTCGGAATCAACAAGACGTTCGTCGAACCCGTCAGCACGAATCGGCCCGCCCGGCGTTCGCGGTCCACGATCAACTTCAAAACGGAAAACAGTTCCGGGACCCGTTGAGCTTCGTCGAGGACGACGCGATCGGGCAGCCCGGTAGCGAATCCCATCGGATCCTCGGTCGCGCTCTGACGGGCAACCGGGTCGTCGAAGCTGAGATAGCGATAACCGTTCGCCGAGCCCACAGTGCGGGCCAGCGTGGTTTTCCCGCACTGCCGCGGCCCGTGGATGAGGGTTACCGGAGAATCCTGAAGCGACTCGAGCAGACGGGCATCCGAGAAGCGCGGGAAAAGCGCGCGGCGTTCCATGCCGCGAACGCTAGCATCTCTCGGCTGATTCCCAGGTTATCGGTCGGCTGATTCCCAGTTTGAATGTCGGCCGTTCGTCAGGTTGCCACATCGCTCATTCGTGGAAATCCCCGACTATCGTCCGCCTGGTTCGCTGCGGACCGGCTCTTCGGTCGGCCGTGAGGCGTCTCGACGGGGCAATCGGCTGCCCGCGTCCTGGTGGATTCCTCCAACGGCCATCAGCAGGGATTCCACGTCCCGATTCCCGAACT
The DNA here is from genome assembly GCA_965223075.1 of Candidatus Marinacidobacterium sp. Classification (GTDB taxonomy): domain Bacteria; phylum Acidobacteriota; class Vicinamibacteria; order Marinacidobacterales; family Marinacidobacteraceae; genus Marinacidobacterium. The sequence goes on from OZ244986.1 coordinate 60,373, forward strand.
CGCCGTCGGCGGTCGCCGCCGCCACCACGCGGGCCGCCCGCCAGATGTGGCGGAAACCGACGCGTCCCTCTCGATTCAGTTCGGTGAGCGTCTCGAACGCCGCGTCGATCTCCTCCTCCCGGCCCGCGGCGTCTTCCGCGAGCGATTCGTGCGCGATCTGGCGAAGCGACTCAATGGCGGCGGTGCGTTGTGGCCCCGGATTCGTGAGGTAGCCGAGGTACAGGAACAGTCCGACGGCAATGAAGAGCCCGGCGATCATCGAAAGGGCGAGGAAGACGAAACCCAGGCGCCGCGAGCTCGGGCGCACCTCCTGGAGGTCCTCTCCGATGCTGAGGGCGCCGGGCGGAGGCGATGGGAGCCAGGGCTCGGGAGGGGTATCCGGGACGGACGCGGCGGATTTGTCGGCGCGCTCTCCTCGTAGATCGCGCAGGTAGATGAAGCACCCGATCGCCAGGATGCCGGCCGCCGGGATCAGGATCCCCGTGGGAATCCAGAGCGGGTCGCCCAGGGTTTCGATGTCCGTCAGGTTGAAGAGCAGAAGCGCCGCGATGTTGTGGAAGAGATGGATCGAGATGGGAACCAGGATGCTCCGGGTGGCCATCGCGGCCAGGCCCAGGACGAGCCCCGCCACGAAGTAGTTGGGGAGCAGGAGTCCGTGCATCACGGTGAACAGGAGCGCCGAGACGACGAGGGCCCCGCCTCTCCCCAGCGGCCGGAGTCCGGTCAGGATCACCCCCCGGAACAGCAGTTCTTCGGACAGTGCCGCCCCGAAACCGATTCCGGCCAGCCGGATCAGCCAGGAGAACAGTCCCTCGGCGCGGACCAGTTCCGCGACGGTCTGGACGAGTTCCTCGTCGATCGGAAGGAACGCCCGGCTCAGGTTGGCGAGTTGGTCGCTCACCACGAACAGCGAAAGCGCTATCGGGATCGAAAGGAGGAGCTGACTGTTCCTTGCGGGTCGCAACCGGAGCGCCCGATATGGGTTCAGCCGGAACAGGCGGATGGCCGCGAGAGCCACGAGCAGGGTGGCGCCCGGGGTTGCGAGAATCGCGAGGTCGAAGGGCAACCCCGTTTGCGCGATGACGACCCCGATGACGATGATCGCGACGAAGGTGGCCACGAAGGTGGCGAGTGCCTGCGGGACCGTCGCCAGGCCGGGAATCCTGCGGGGCGTCTTCTTCACGATGGGGGGATGTCCTCAGGTGCTACCTTGACGGCGATGGCCGCGGGAACGAGCGCAGATTATCGCCGCCGCCCGGAAGGGGCCGATGCCTCCGCGGTATCCGGGCGGGGCAAGGGCGGTGCGGAATCGAAAAAGCGCTGGAGGCCGCTGCGTGTCCTTCGCATCATGGCGGGACTCCTGCTGTTGCTGCTGGGCGTCATCGGGCTCTTTTTGCCGATCCTGCAGGGAGTGCTGATGATCCTCGCGGGGCTGGCCGTCCTCGGACGGGACCTTCCCTGGTCCCGGGCGATCATCGAGCGGGTCGCGAGCTTCCTGCGCCGGCGCGCTTCGAATCGAGCGGTCCGGGAGCGGGGGCACATCGCCAAACAAAGTTCGGACTGCCAGGCGAGCAAGAGATGAGCCCGCGCCCCCGAACCGCCCGGCGCTTCGCGCCGCGGTCGGCGGCCTCCTCCGGGAGAAAACGGGGCCGCGTGACTTCGTCGGAAGGCGGGCGGGCTCGGTGACTTCCCAGCGCACCGCCCACGAGCGGCACCGGGAACTCGTGGAGACGATCCGTCGCCACGACACCCGGTACTACGTCCTCGACTCACCGGAAATCGACGACCGCGACTACGACACGCTCTTTCGGGAACTGGAAGGACTCGAGCGGGAGCATCCGGAACTCGTTACGCCCGACTCGCCGACCCAGCGCGTCGGCGGTGCGGCGGCCGACGGATTCCCGGAGGTCCGGCACGAGGCGCCCATGCTCTCGCTCCAGAGCATCCACGACGAGACCGAACTCCGGGAGTTCACCGACCGGATGGAACGGGAGATCGGCAGGGAGGAACTCGAATACTGCCTGGAGCCCAAGTACGACGGGCTCTCGGTGGAACTCGTCTATGAGGGGGGGACCTTCGTCCGGGGGGCGACCCGGGGGAACGGGGAGGTCGGCGAGGACATCACCGCCAACCTGCGGACGATTCGGTCGTTACCGCTTCGGCTTGCTGGAGATCCGACACCGGAGCGCCTTGCGGTGCGCGGCGAAGCGGTCTTGCCCGTTGCCGATTTCGAACGGATGAACGAGGACCTCGAGCGCGCCGGGAAGGACACCTTCAAGAACCCGAGGAACGCGGCCGCGGGTTCTCTCCGCCAACTGGACCCCGCCGTCGCGGCCTCCCGCCCGCTCGCGCTCTACGCCTACGACATCCTGGTTTGGGAGGACGGCCAGTTCGCGGAACCCGATACCCAGTCGGGAGTGCTCCGCACCCTGGCCAGCTTCGGATTCCGGGTGGCGCCCGAGTCTGCTCGGGAGGGTGCGCGGGGGGCGGGCCGGCGCTCCGTCTGGTGGGAGGCAGGACGCGACCCCGACGAGGTGCTCTCGTACCACCGCCTCCTCATCGAGGGGCGGGACCGGTTCGAGGTGGAGCTCGACGGGGCGGTCGTCAAGCTCGACCGGCTGGCCGACCAGCGCGAGTTGGGAGAAAGGTCCCGAAATCCCCGCTGGGCAGTCGCCTTCAAATTTCCCCCGGGCCAGGCGGAGACGGCGCTCGTCGCCATCGACGTGCAGGTGGGGCGCACCGGGAAACTGACGCCGGTCGCCCGGCTGGAACCGGTGCTCGTTTCCGGTGTGACCGTGAGCCGCGCCACCCTGCACAACGAAGGGATGGTCCGGACGCTGGATGTGCAGCCCGGCGACCGCGTGAAAATCCAGCGCGCCGGAGACGTGATCCCGCAGGTCGTGGAAGTCGTCTCCCGCGCACGGGAAGCAGCGCGCGCGCCCTGGTCCATGCCGTCCGGGTGTCCCGAATGCGGAAGACCCGTGCTGGCGGAAGGCGCCAACCATTTCTGCTCCGGCGGGTGGAGTTGTCCGGCGCAGCGGAAGGCCCGCCTCGTTCACTTCATCGGAAAGGGCGGCATGGAAATCGAGGCCCTCGGGGACGAACTCGTGGAACTCCTCGTCGAGTGCGGCTTTGTGCGATCGCCGGGCGATCTCTATCGGCTGACCCGGGAGAAGCTGCTCGCGGTGCCGGCTCAGCCCGCCGGGCGGCCGTTCGATCGCGCGGGAGCGGAAGCGCTCGTTTGCCGCCTCGGTGCGGTCCGGAACATGCCGCTCGCGAGGGTTCTCCTGGCGCTGGGGCTGCCCGGCGTCGGCCCCAAGGTGGCGGAGGACATCGCTGTCTGTTTCGCGGACTCCAGGGAGCTCTGGACGCACCCGGAGCGTCTCAGCGGAACCGTCGGAATCAGGCGTGCTCAGGAGGTTCGAGCGGCGCTTGCCTCTCCCGCGAAACGCGCGCTGATCGCCGACCTTGTTGAGGTCGGGGCCCTCGGGAGCGCGACTGAAGCGCACGAACGGGAGGAGTCCTTCCGATGGGAGCCGGACGCCCTCGCCGCCGCCACCGCGCGGATGGCGGAAAAGAACGCGTTCGACCTTCCGCGGCTGAGTGACGCGGTCGCCGGGGATCTGGTGAGCGCCGGAAGCGTGAGCCGTCCGGCGGACCTCTTCCGATTGACGGAGGCTGACCTCCTCGCGCTACCCGAGCGGAGGCGCCGTCCGTTCGCCGAGAAATCGGCTGCGAACCTGCTCCGCGAACTGGACGAGAGCCGCACGGTGCGGCTCGACCGGTTTCTGTTCGCGCTCGGAATCCCGCATGTCGGCCAGCACGTGGCGCGGGTACTCGCGGCGCGCTACGGCGCGCTGGAAAGCCTTGCTTCGGCTACCCGGGAAGCGCTGCTCGAGGTGCACGAGATCGGCGAGCAGGTTGCCGACGCGGTGACCGGGTTCTTCTCCGATGAAGCGAACCGGCGGGAACTCGAGGACCTCGGGCGCTCGGGTGTCGCGCCGGTCTGGGAAGCGACCGGTGAGTCCACGCTTTCCGGCCTGCGGATCGTGCTCACCGGAACGCTGGCGGGGCTGACCCGGGAGGAGGCGGGGGAGCTCATCGAGCGCCACGGCGGGCGGGTGGTTTCGAGCCTCAGCAGCCGTACTTCGCTCTTGGTGGCCGGGGAGCGGGCCGGTTCCAAGCTGGAGAAGGCGCGGAGTCTGGGAGTGCCGGTGGCCGGCGAAGAGGAACTGCGACGGCTGGCAGCCGGAGAGGTCACGCTGGAGGTGCTCCGGAAGGCTCAGGAAACCGCCGCCGGGGACGAAACGTAAGCTCCGGATATGGCTGCTTTCCTGCTCTGGCTGCTGCTCCTGATCGTCTGCTGGCCGCTCGCGCTGCTAGCGCTGATCCTTTATCCGCTCGTGTGGGTGTTGCTCCTGCCCTTCCGGCTGCTCGGGGTTGCAGTGGACGGGGTGTTTTCGCTGCTCGGCGCGATGCTGCGCTTGCCGGCCCGGGTGCTCGGCGGGCCGAGGGGATAACAGCCTGTGGCAAAACCAAGGCGGCCCAGTTCTCCCGGTGGGGGCTCGAGCGGCGATGCATCCCGGCTGAACCGCCCCCCCACCGGGAGAACTGGCGTTATGAGGCGCTCTGCGTTGCGTTTCGGTCGAAATACACCAGGGATTCCTCCCTCACGCGCCTTGTCAGCCGGGCCCCCACCGGGAGAACTGGCCCCACCGGGAGAACTGGGCCTCGCCGCTCTCGGCGCTCACCCGGGTTCCACCACAAGCTGTTAGGGGGATGCTCGGATGACGGAGCGCTTGGCGGCCGCCGAGGAGCGCGCGAGAGCCCTCCGAAACGAACTGCAGGCGGTGAGCCGGGTGCTCGCCCGGCTTCCGGATCCTCCGGAGCCGCTTACTTCCGGCGAGCTGGCGGCGCGTGCACTTGCTCCGGTTGGGGCGCGCCTGGCCCGGGAGATCCCCACGCCGCCCGCGGATGCCGGTCCCAGGAGCATCGCCGCCGCGCAGTCCCGGCTTGCTGCGGGCCGCATCTCGCCGGTGGATCTCGTCGAGGAGGCGCTCGAACGGGCGCGGGCGGCGCATGACCTGGGGGCGTTTCTTCTCCTCCGCGAGGAGGAGGCGCTCGCCGAAGCGGGCCGCGCGACCGAGTCGCTGGCCGGCGGAGGGCAGGGCGGCGCCGGCGCACGCCCGCTCCTCGGAATCCCGCTCAGCGTCAAGGACATCGTTGACGTTCGAGGAATGACCACCACATCGGGGTCGAAGTTCCCGCACGAGGCGATGCGGAGCGCACCGGCCTGGCAGGCGCTCGCTGACGCCGGGGCCATTCTGCTCGGCAAGAACAACCTGCAGGAGTTCGCCTTCGGCGTTACCGGTGACAACCCGACCTTCGGCCGAACGCGGAACCCCCACGATCCGGCGCGCATCCCGGGCGGGTCCTCTTCCGGTTCGGCGGTGGCGGTGGCCGCCGGCGCCGGCTACGGATCGGTCGGGAGCGACACCGGAGGCTCCATCCGGATCCCGGCGGGGCTGACGGGAGTCTTCGGGTTGAAACCGTCATACGGCGTGGTCTCGCGGGCCGGGGTCACGCCGCTGTCGTGGAGCCTCGACCACGTCGGGCCGATCGCCCGGAGCGCGGGCGACATCGCCGCCTTGTTCGAAGCGCTTGCCGGCAGGCCGCCCGATCCGCCGGCGGCGAGTGGGGGGGACGACTCGCAGCCGCTCGCGGGAGTGCGCGTGGGAGTCCCCCTCGATTTCTTCTACACCGATCTCAGCCGGGCGGCCCGCGGGGCGGCGGAAGGCGTCGTGGGCGCCCTCGTCGGGCTCGGCGCCGAGCGCGTCGGGGTGCGGATCCCGGAAGTGGAACTGGGCGGTGTGTGCCGCAACGCGCTCGCCTTCACGGAAGCCGCGGCGGTGCATCGGGAGCGGCTATCGGCGCGGCCGGACGACTTCAGCGAGGACGTCCGGCGGCTCCTGGAACTTGGCGGCGTGCTGTCCGCCGGCGACCTCATCACGACGCTCCGCGGCCGGCGACTGGTCACCGACGCGTTCACCCGGCTGTTCGACGCGGTGGACGTCCTCGCGGTCCCGACCACGCCCGCCGGGGCTCCGGAAGCAGGGGACCCGCTGCTCGCCACCGGGGAAGAGATCCGACCCGGGCTCATCCGCCTGGTCGGCCCGTTCAACTTCACGGGCCTTCCCGCACTTCAGGTCCCGGCGGGATTCGATGCGCTGGGGATGCCGCTTGGCGCGCAGCTCGTGGCGGCGCCCGGGCAGGACCGCACCGCGATCCGGGTCGCGGAGTGGCTGGAGGCGGGCGGCGCCATCCGGGCACGGCGGCCGGCGCTCGGGACGTCAACCTGACTGCTAAATTGGGGAGCAAGGTGCTGCTGGAAAAGAAACGAGGACTGATCGTCGGGGTCGCGAACCACCGCTCCTTTGCGTGGGGCATTGCCCGGTCCGCGGCGCGGGAGGGCGCCGAGCTTGCCCTCAGCTTCCAGAACGAGCGGCTCCAGCGCAACGTGGACAAGCTGGCGGCCGGGCTCCCGGGGACCATCACTTTGCCCCTCGACGTCTCGAGCGAGGAGCAGCTGGAGCGCGCGGTCGAAACCGTCCGGCAGCACTTCGGCGGGCTCGACTTCCTGGTCCATGCCGTCGCCTATGCGCTCCGCGAAGACCTCGAGGGCGACTTCGTGTCCACCTCCCGGGAAGGGTTCCGTGTGGCCCACGACATCTCGGTCTATTCGCTGACCGCGCTCGTCCGGCACTTCGCGCCGCTCCTCGAGGCGGACGGAGGCGGCTCGGCGGTCACCCTCAGCTACCTGGGCGGAGAACGAGCGGTCCCGCACTACAACGTGATGGGGGTGGCCAAGGCGGCGCTCGAGTCCTCGGTCCGCTACCTGGCGACCGATCTGGGGCCGCGGGGCGTCCGGGTGAACGCCATTTCGGCGGGTCCGGCGAAAACGCTCGCCGCCTCGGGAGTCTCGGGCATCGGAAAGATGGTCGAGCACTACCGCGAACACGCGCCGCTCCGCGCCGGCACCGATCCGACGGAGGTGGGTGACGCGGCGGCGTTCCTGCTGTCCGACGCCGCGCGGGGAATTACCGGCGAAGTGCTCCATGTGGACAGCGGATTTCACGCGCTGGGCGCGACGATTCCCGGACTGGGCGCCGGGGCGTGACGGAGATTGCAAGGAATGTCTGATTCGACCCGGAACGCTGAAGAGCGGGGAGAACCAAGATTTCCGTCGGGGAACGGCAATGTTCCCATCACTGAGGCGCTGATTTACGACTGGAACCGGCCGGATCCCGATAGCGCCTGGTTCCCGCCGAAGCCGGTCCTGCTGAACGACGAGACGCTGCGCGATGGGCTCCAGAGCCCGTCGGTCGTGTCCCCCTCGCTCGAAAGGAAGGTCGAGGTGCTCCACCTGATGGAGTCGCTCGGCATTCACTCGGCCGACATCGGTCTCCCGGCCGCCGGCCCGCACGTGGAGGAGCACGTTCTTCACCTCGCCCGGGAAATCGTGGACAACCGGATGCGCATCCGCCCGAACTGCGCCGCCCGGACGGTGATCTCCGACATCGAGCCGATTGCGCGGGTGGCCGACAAGGTCGGGATGCCGATCGAGGTGGCGATGTTCATCGGGTCGAGTCCGATCCGCCAGTACGCCGAGGATTGGAACCTCGATCTGCTGCTCCGCTACACCGAAAAGGCGGTGTCGTGGGCGGTCGCCCACGGTGTGCCGCCGATGTATGTGACCGAGGACACCACAAGGGCGCGTCCCGAGAGTGTTCGCCGGCTCTACACGGCGGCGATCGAGGCGGGGGCGCGGCGCGTCGTCGTCTGTGACACCGTGGGGCACGCGACCCCCGACGGGGTCACGCGTCTCCTCCGTTTTGTCCGCGAGGTCATCGAGGACACCGGGGAGGACGTGCAGCTCGACTGGCACGGGCATCGGGACCGGGGACTGTCCGTCCCGAACAGCCTCACCGCGATCGAAGCCGGCGCCGACTGCGTTCACGGGACCGCGATCGGCATCGGGGAGCGCTGCGGCAACACGCCGATGGATCAGTTGCTCGTGAACCTGCGGCTCCTCGGGTGGATCGACAACGACCTGATCCACCTGGCCGACTATTGCGAGACGGTTTCCGAAGCCACCTCGACCCGGATTCCCGCCGGCTATCCGGTCGTTGGGAAGGACGCCTTCCGGACCGGAACCGGCGTGCATGCCGCCGCCATCATCAAGGCGATGGCCAAGGGCGACGCCTGGCTGGCCGACCGGGTCTATTCGGGCGTCCCGGCCGGGGATTACGGCCTCCACCAGAAGGTCGAGGTCGGCCCGATGAGCGGCCTCTCGAACGTCATCTACTGGCTTCAAAAACATGGACACGAACCCACCGACGAGTTGAAGCACCGGATCTTCCGCGCCGCCAAAGAAGCGCGCCGGCTCCTGACCGATGACGAGATCGAGGCGCTGATCGCGTCGCCCTGACGGGTTCGCTCGGACAGGTCGCGCGCGTTTCGGGCGATCCGGTTATTGCTACTGGTAGCCGTCCGCCGATCCGGTTGTTGCTACTAGTGGCAGTGCCCCGATGGGTCTATCGCCCCCAGCTCGGGCTGGCCGATGGATTTATCGCCCCTGGCTCGGGCTGGGCGGTTCCTGCCGCGAGAGCACCGCGCCCACTCCTTCGTGGATGAGGCGGGCGGCGAGGATCAGCGTCCGGTTGTCCCGGTCGTCCGGACAGGCTTCGACGACGTCCATTCCCACCAGCCGGCGCTTCCCGGAGCCGATTTCCCGGACGAGATTGAGTCCCGCCCGCGCCGACAGCCCTCCCGGCACCGGATGGGCCACCGCCGGGGCAAAGGCCGGGTCAAACCCGTCCATGTCAACGGTCAGGTAGATCGCGGCAGCGTCCGGAAGGTGGGACAGGAACGCCGTTCGCCTTTCCGCCTCCCAGGCCGGAATCTGCGTGACGCGTCCGCCCGCTGACTCCCGGATCCCGCGCTGTACCGAGGTCTCGGTCCGGATTCCGATCTGGGTGACGCTCGTCACGTGCGGCATTTCGAGCAGCCGGGCCGCGACGCAGGCGTGGGAGTCGGGGTTGCCTTCGAAATCGGGATACATATCGGGGTGGGCATCCCACTGGATCACATGGATCGGACCCCGCCTCGCATACGCGGCCACCAGCGCGGGGGTGATCGCGTGGTCGCCCCCGAGGATGAAAGGAGTCCGCCCGCTTGCCAGTTCCATCTCTACCGCGGCTCTATAGCGCCCCGCGCTCTCGCGAAAACCTCCCCGCTCGGGGCGCAGATCGCCGAGGTCCAAAACGCTCCCCGTGCAGTCCACACCCGTCTCGGAAACCGGGTTGTAGCAGGCGCCGTCGTAGGCGGCCCGGATCGCCGGCGGCGCCTCCGCGCAGCGATCGCGGTAGGTGGACTGGGTGGCGTCCATGACGCCGAGTAGGGAAGCGGGAGCCCGTTCGGCGTCCGCGCCGGCCGCGATCAGACCCCCGAACGGGATTCCGGTTGGTTCGCGCACGCCGGTATGTTGGCAGCACGCGGCACTTAAGCTCCCCGGCACGATGGCTGCTCCGCCGCGCCCGGCCGTATCCGTGATGCTCACCCGCGGGCATGAGGTGCTCCTCGTGCGGCGCTCGCCGCGCCTCAAAGCGTTCGCGAACCTGTGGGCGTTCCCCGGCGGGACGCTCTCGAAGGGGGACTCGGAGATTCCGGTCAGTGGTGCGCCGGACGCCGAGACGGCAGCACGCGTCGCCGCTGCGGTGCGGGAGGTCTTTGAGGAAACCGGGGTCTTCCTCGGGACGGGAGGGCGAACTCTCAAGGCATCCGAACGGGACGGACTCCGCAAGAGTCTCCTTTCCGGCGAGATCGGGCTTCGAGAGGTGCTCGCCGGCTTCGGCGCGGATATCGACGCGTCACAGTTCGCCCCCGTCGAAGAACTTGTGACGCCGGAATCGGCCCCCTTCCGCTTTGACACAGTCTTCTTCCGGCTGCCGCTGCCCGAGCGGGCCGAACCGTCAGTTTGGCCCGGCGAGATCGTCGATCAGGCCCTGCTCAGCCCGGGGGCGGCGCTTGCCCGTTGGCGCGACGGCGAAATAGCGCTCGCACCGCCCATCATCGGGCTCCTCGAGCGCTGGGCTCCCGACGACAGCATCTTCCGGAACCGCAACCGAGAGGCGGGCCGCTTGCGGCCAGCGGTCCGCTATTCCCCCGGCATCGCAGTGATTCCCTGCCGGACGCCGACGCTGCCGCCCGCGACCCATACGAACGCGGTCCTCATCGGGACCTCGCGGCGTTACCTGGTGGATCCGGCTCCGGAGGCTCCCGGCGAGCGGGACATCCTGTTCGGGATGGTGGACCGGCTCCTCGGCCCCGAGGACCGGCTGGAGGCCGTTTTGGTGACCCACCATCACCGCGATCACATCGGGTCGGTGTCCGCGGCATCCTCCCGCTACGGCGTTCCCGTAGGTGGCCATCCGGAGACGCTGGCGCGGATCCAGGCTCCGCCTGGCGGGACGATCGCGCTCACTGAGGGAGACACCCTGGATCTGGGAGACGCGCCCGACGGATCACCCGGCTGGACGCTGGAGGTGCGGTTCGTCCCGGGCCACGCGCCGGGGCACCTGGCCTTCGTGGAGAGCCGCTACCGGGCGATGGTTGTGGGAGACATGGTGTCCTCGCTGTCCTCCATCCTCATTTCGCCGGAAGATGGAGATCTCGGGCAATACATGGACTCGCTCCGCCGGCTCGCCGGGGAATGCCGGGGGATCGTGTACCCGGCGCACGGAGTGCCGGTGGTAGGGGGAGCCGATCTGCTTCAGGGCCAGGTCCGCCACCGCGAGGCCCGCGAAGCGAGCCTGCTGGAAGCTCTTGACTCCGAGCCCGCGAGCCTGCGGGCGATCGGGCTCCGGGTCTACCCGACGAACGAAGTTCCCCGCTGGGGGCCGGTCCGCAAACTGGCGGAGGTTGCCCTGAGCTCGGGTCTGTTGAAGCTGGAACGGGAAGGCCGAGTCTCGCTTGAGGTCGGGAAGTGGTTCCTCCCGGCGGAGGTCACGCGCTGACGCGGCTCATTTTGAGCCGATTGGCGGAGGACTCCGCAGAGCGAACTCGGGATACCGGCTGACGCCGGCTTCCCGTCACTCGCTGGTGCTTCCCGGAACCGTGTTTCCGGCGACGACCACCCGGCTGATGGACCTGAGCGCCGCGATGTCCTCGAGCGGGTCTTCATCCAGCACGATGAAATCGGCCCAGTTGCCGGCGGTGAGGGTGCCGACGCCGTCGATTCCGAGACAGGCCGCTGCGTCCCCCGTGGCGGAAAGCAGGATCTGTTCGGCGGTGAGCCCGGCCTCGGACATCTCGCCCGTTTCGATGTGTTCGAAGTAGCCCTGGAAGCGACCGGCCGGGCCGGTATCGGTGCCGAAGGCGATCTTGACTCCGGCGTCGGCGACCGCCTTGGCGTTGGCCATCGCGATCGGGTAGTGCTCCCGGTACCCCTGGGCCGAGGAGCTCTCCGCCACCCGCGCCATCCGCTCGGGATCCTTGAGTTGTTCGAGCACGGCCGGGTCGGCGTCCTTCAGGAAGAAGGGGTCATCGAAGAACTCAGGCACCTCGGAATAGACGAAAGTGGAGATTTCCCGGACCAGGGTGGGGACGTAACAGACATCCTTCTCCTTCATGAGCTCGAGGAACTCCTCATCCACAGGCTGGTCCCGCACGCTGTGGGCGATGAGCCCGGAACCCGCGCGCAGCACCTCTTTGGCGTCGTCGAGATAGAAGATGTGGGTGGTGACCCGCTTGCCGGCCGCCTGGCCCAGTTCCATCACCTTCTCGATGGTCTCCGAAGAGACCCGTTCGTTGGCGCCCAGATTCGTATCCACCCGCATCTTGAGGAAGTCGGCGGGTAGCGCGAGGCTCCGGGCCACCGATTCGGCTGCTTCTTCCGGAGTGCCGCTCGAAATAACCTCCCCGGCGATCCAGATCCGCGCCCGGTCCAGGTTGTCGTCCTGCTCGTCGCGGAGGGCTGCCGCCTCGGGACCGTCCCCGCCCAGCGAAGCGACACTGGTGACCCCGTAGCGGGCGTAGAGGCCGAGCTGGCGGATCAGGTTCTCCCGGCCGTAGTGGCCCGTTTCGAGGCCCATGACGTCGCTCGCGTGGGCGTGCGCGTTGATGAACCCGGGAACGACGGTCTTGCCGGACAGATCTTCCAGCTGGGCTCCCGGCGGGATCTCCACGTCGCCGGCCGCTCCCGCGGCCGCGATGCGCCCGTGATCCACCACGAGGACTGCGTTCTCGACGGCGGCGCTCCCGGTGCCGTCCCACAGGGTGGCGCCGGTGAATGCCGTGACGCCGGGCAACGGCGGCGGTTCGGAACCGCAGCCGCCGAAGGCGAGCAGGACGGCGATCGCAAACGGAATGAGGAGGGGCTGCGTCTTCTGGGCGCGGATGATCATGGTCGGTCGGACCTCCGGAAACACCCGAGCATACCGACCTTGGATGACTGGCTGAACGCTGCATGATTTTGATCGCGGGCTGCTAGCGTTCCCGGACCATGACGACTGCGGCGATGGTCTCCGCGCCGACCGAATTGGGACCGCCCGGGATGTGCGGAAAACTCCGGAGGGCCCTCTTGATCGGGCCGCAGACCGCCGGCTGGAAGGCGTCGGCCCCGTGGCGGGACCTCGGCTACCTCCATCCGCCGGATCCGGAAGCGGCGGCGCGGCAGCATGCGGAGCTGCGTGCACACCTGATTGCGCGCGAGGTCGAACTCGTGGAGCCGGAGGGAGGCCTTTTTGGACTCAGTGCCGACGCGGTGTACTGCCACGACGCCTCGCTGCCTGCACAGCGCGGCATGATCCTGATGCGGATGGGCAAGGAGAGTCGGGGCGAAGAACCCGGTGCGCACGCCCGCATCTACGAGGGGCAGGGGATCCCGGTGATTGGCGCCATCGAGGCGCCCGGGCTCGCCGAGGGCGGGGATCTGGTATGGCTCGACGAGCGGACCCTGCTCGCGGGAGAGGGGTACCGCACGAACGCGGCGGGCATCGCTCAACTGCGCGAGATCCTCGCCGAGGATGGGGTGGAGGTCGTTTCCGTGCCCTTGCCGTTCGGCGACGGGCCGCACTGCTGCCTTCACCTGATGTCGCTGATCAGCGTGCTCGACCCCCGGACGACGGTGGCCGACCTGCGGTTTCTCGGCGTGCCCACGTTCGAAATGCTGAAGGCGCGCGGGTTCGAGTTCGTCCCCATTGTGGAAGAGGAGAGGGGAACGATGGCGGCGAACGTGCTGGCGCTCGGTGAGCGAACCCTTCTCGCGATTGCCGCCAACCGCAAGACCAACGACCGGATGCGGGAGGCGGGTTTCGAGGTCCTGACGTACGAGGGCAGCGAGATCAGCCAGAACGGCTCGGGAGGCCCCACCTGCCTTACCCGGCCCCTGGTCCGGGAGGCGGCGTGAACACCCGCATCCGCCGGATCGGCTGGCTCGTTTTCGGCCTTTTCGCCCTGCTCGTCGTCTTCCTGGTGACTTCGACGCTCACCATGGGCGAGGCGCGCTGCGAAGTGACCATGGAAATGGTGGGCCGCCAGGCCACCGTGACCGCCCGGGGCGCGACCGAGGCCGATGCGATCCGCGCCGCGGTCACCGGGGCCTGCGCCCGGATCGCGGACGGCCGGACGGCGAACATCCGCTGTCTGGATACGCCTCCCCGCTCGGTCCGCTGCGACTAGCCCGCATTTCTCATACTCACCGTCGCCGAAAGGGCTCGACTCGCCACAGCACGACGGCGGGGACGGCTTGGAACGCCGGCCTCCGGCCGGCACAGCCCGCCGAAGGCGGGCGGCGGGAAGGACTCCCCGTTCCGGGGTGGCCCCTTGTCGGCGGGAATCTCAGCGTTCGGCGGGATCCGTACCTGGGAGTGGCAGACACCGTTTGTCGCAGTGCGGGCCACGTGCCTGCATTCAGTGAAGGCGGACGGCAAGGAACCGCCCGCGGCCCTGGGGGTCGCTGTGTCGGGTCCCACCGGCAAGAACCCGCATGATCGAGTCCTCCCGTACACCCCGCCGGGCATGAGGCGCGGCCCCGGGTAGGGGGAGCGGTGAGCGGTCGCGGCATCCGGGATCGGAAGAGGGTGCGGAACTCAAGTTGGCATAGCGCAGGGTCATCGGCGCTGGTTTCGCGCTCCCGCGCGTGCCGACCGGAGGTCGGCGTTCCAAGCCGTCCCCGCGCCTTTTCTCCCTCGGCGAGGTGCGGGCTCGCGCGCCTCTCGGCGCGCGGTGCCGACCGGAGGTCAGCGTTCCCTGGCCGGCGGCCCCGTGCGGATCGTTGGCATACCCGTGGGACCTGTACTTACACGGCAAACGGCGCGATGCCGAGCATCCGGAAGGCGCCGCCGGCGCGGAAACGCCAGCCATGGAAGGCGTTACCGACGGCTCTCGGCTGCTTTCGGTCCGCGGTGACTGGCCGCGAGTTTGTCGAGCGTTCCGTCTGGGCGGACGAGGTAGGCTTCGGCCCTGCGTCCCCGTAAGCGCTTGATGGCGAAGCGGTAGCGGCGCGCCCGCGCTTCCGCGCCGCGGTCGCCGGCCGGGGCCATGACGAGGACCGAAGCGGTCCCGTCGGCACGCACGACAACGCTGGGGACCACCACCGAGAAGGGCGCTCCCTGCCGGTCCCGGAGCGCGACGCGCATGTTGGTGTGGAGTTCGCTCACTAGCCAGTCCTCGCGGCTGAGGTGGGTGACGGCCGCGCGGCAGAGGGCGAGCGCCTCCCCAGCCACTCGCTTTCGTCCTTCGGGGGTGGGGACCAGGCGGGCGTCCACCAGCCGGCCGGCGGTCTCCGTGTCCGTCGGGCTTCCCGCGACCGTTCGCTCCAGCAGGAGGTGAGCGAGTCGCCGGGTGGCGGAGACCAGCCGGGCGCTCACCCGGAATCCGAGGGGGGCAGCACTGCGAGCCGGTGGCGTTTCCACTCGATCTCCACGATCTCGCCGCAAGGTTCACGAGCCGTGCGCGCGGCGGCGTTCCAGAGGTCGGCGGGCAGATACCCCGCGAGGCCCTGGGGTTTGTACGGCGCGCCGCGCGTGGTGAACCTCGTGGTCCCGGAAAGGGTCAATCCCCGCTTCGCCCGCGTCATGCCCACATAGAGGCAGCGCCGCTCTTCCGCGCTGCTGCGTCCGCCGTCGCGGACATCCCAGTCGCTCGACTCCCTGATCAGGGCGACACTCCAGCGGCCGTCGTCACCTTCCTGGACCCGGAGCCCGCCGCCGGCGCCGCGGGTTCCGGCGTTCAGGTCCACAAGGAACACGTGCTCATACTCGAGGCCCTTGGCCGCATGGATGGTCAATACCTGGACCGCTCCGGCCGCGGAGAGCGGCGCCTGGGTCGCGTCGTGGCCGCCCCCGGCGGCGGCTTCGAGGTGGCCGGCCGCCGTCGCGAAGGTGGCGAAGCCTTTGCGTTCGACCCGCCGGAGATGTTGGAGCGCCCTTTCCACGTTCGCGGTCTGCTGAAGCCCGGCGAACGGTCCGCCCTCAGCGGTGGCGCGGGCCCGCACCAGATAGTTGGTTTCGGCGAGGACCTGCTGGACAGTGAGCGAGGGCGGAAGCCGTCTCGACGACTCGATCCATCGCGCCACCTGTTTGCCCGCCTCCTGGAGCACTGTCGCGTCCGGTGCGGCGAGGCCGAGGGGGGTCTTGCCTCCGCTCGTCAGCAGTCCGCTGAACGGGGTTTCCGCGTCCCGGTCCGCCCTCCGGAGTTCGGCCAGCGTCGCCGCCGGAACGGCGAAGAACCGCGACCGCAACAGCTCCACGGCCCGGAGATCCGAAGAGGGTCGGGCCAGGAAGCGGCAAAGCGACATCAGGTCGCGGATTTCGGACGTCTCGAAGAAGCCGGCGCCCCTGACCAGATAGGTGGGAAGGCCGAGCCGTTCCACCGCTTCGCGGTACAGGGACAGCCGGGTGCTCACCCGCGAGAGGATCGCGATGCCATCGAGGGGCACGCCGCCGGCCGCGAGTTCGGCGATCCGCGCCGCCACCCGATTCGCCGCTTCTTCGTGGTTCCCGGTCACCGAGACGGCGAGCGGGGTGATTGTGGGAACGCCTTCGTCGGCGGGGCCAGGATTCTCGGGGAAGCGGTCGCCCTTCTCGTACCGGAACCGCCAGTCTCCTTCCGTCGCGCTGTCCGCTTCGGCCACGGCGGTGGCCACATCGTTCACGAAGGCGCGCAGCGGCGCCGTGGACCGGAAGTTCCATTGCAGGTCCTTGCGGGGTCGGCTCCGAAAGGCTTCCCCGATCCACCTCTCGGCGCCTCCGAGAAGGCCCACCCGGGCGTTGCGGAAGCGGTAGATGGACTGCTTGTGATCCCCGACCACGAAGATGGTGGGTTCCTGGAGCCGTCCCCGAGTAACGCGCCGCACTTCCTCGGCTGTGAGTCCTTCCCCCTCAGTCCATGGCTTCGCGATGGCCTTGAGCAGATCCCACTGGGGGTCGCTGGTGTCCTGGAACTCGTCGAGGAGCAGGTGGTGGTAGCGGGCCTCCAGCCGGAAGCGGCTCTCGGCGAACTCCCCGGTATTTTCCAGCAGGCGCGTGGCGGCCACAGTCAGGTCGTCGAAGTCCATCACCCCCTGCTCGTCCTTGAGCGTCCGGTACTCGGCCTCGACGGTTTGGAGCAGCTCCCAGACGGGAACGAAGGTGCGTTCGTTGAGTGAGTCCAGCCAGTGGGCGTTGAACTCCCTCAGCACCTGCTTGAGTCGCTGGTAGGCGGGTAGGATACCCTCCAGAGATTCCTTCGCGCCCTTGGGGTAGTTCTTGAGGTCGGGCCGGAGCCAAGCGAGCAGGAACTCCCGGTCGAGCGCGTCGCGGCGCCCAGGTTGGGGAGTCAGGCGCAGCGCGAGCCGGACCGCGAGCGGAACCGGCCCCCGGTGTCCGTCAAGAAACCGACCGATCTCGGCTGCCACCGGCAGGAATCGATCCCGCAGCACCGGGCGGGGTGACGGGGGCTGGTCGGCGAGCTGTTCGGCTTCCTGCTCGAAAGTGCGGCGCCAGGTCAGCCGGTTGTCGAGAAAGGTCTTCGCGATTTCGTCGAGACGGGAAAGGCTCTTGCCGAGGAGCGGGAGTTCGGCCAGCACGTCGCGGTCGAAGCCGGTTGCGCCGGTGAGAACCCGTTCGATGGCCTCCTGTTGCACCACCGGCATCTCGCGTTCGTCGAGTACCTCCACTCCCGGCGCAACTCCGGCGTCGAGGGGAAACTCGCGGATGAGGCCAAGATTGAAGGCGTCGAGGGTGGAGACCGCGACCTCGGCGAGGTCGGGGTTTTTCGCGATCTTCGCGTCTCCGAGCCGCTTCACGATCCGGTCCTTCATTTCCGCCGCCGCCTTGCGGGTGAAGGTGAGCGCCAGGATGTTCCGCGGAGGAACGCCCGCCCGGACCAGGTTCAGGTACCGCTCGGTGAGGACGGTCGTCTTCCCGGTCCCCGCGGACGCCCGGAGGACGACATGGCGGGTCGGGTCGGCAGCCGCTTCCCGGTCCGATTGATCGCTCGGGCGCGAGTGTCCCTGCCGGCTGAAAGCGGCCGGCGCCGTGGGCGGCGGCGTGGGCGCGGGAACGGCCCGCGCCGGATCGGTCTCGGAGAGGTCGGGCCGGATGGCGAGCGGCCAGTCGAAGGGCTTGATCTCGTCCGGGACCGGGAACTCTCCACCGGCGAGACCCTCCCGAACGGCGCGGATCTTCTCGTCGAGTTCTGCGACCTTCTCCGGTTGGCCCCACACCCGGTCCCGGAAGAAGGGGATCGCGATTCCAGCAGGCTCGGCGGGGCCAACCAGCCGAGCGTATAGCCGCGCCTGCAGGAATGCGTCGTCCTGACCGGCGGAAGAACCGGACTTGTACTCCAGCACCCGCAACCCCTCGTCCGTCACTTCGTCTATCCGGTCCACCACCCCGCGAACGCGCAGCGGCGGCTGCGCGTCAGTGCCGGGCTCCACCGTTCCCTCCAGCGTCGCTTCGACCCGCACTGGCTTGCTCGGTCCCCGGTTGGCCTCCTCGCGAAGGAACCATTCGAGCGCCGCCGGATGCGAATCGCCGCCGAAGAGCCAGAGTTCCTCCGCCTCGCGGACTTCCGGGGTCAAACCCGGATCTTCGAGAGCCCGATGCCGTCCGCGGAAGAAGGCGAGGGCGGCATCGAGATTCTCTTCACGCAACGGGCCCTGCTCGAGGAAGAACGCCGGCGCCGCCTCCTCCATGAGCCGGTGCAGTCGGGTGCCGCGCGCGGTCCGCGAGCCGGTGTCGGTGAGCGTCTCCTCCTGCCGCAGGCGGAGCACGCGCTCAAGGAAGAACTGCGCTGGGTTCCGGGCATAGAGAACGAGCGCCGAAGGGGAGAGGGTGCGCGCGGCGAGGTCCACGGCGCGGGGCGCCTGACGTTCGAGGCTCCGGGGGAGGGGAGGGGCCGCGTTATCGGAATCCTCATCGGGCGCCGCAACCGGGATGCGCTCTCGCTGATTCTCGCGGAGCAGTTTGCCTAGTGTGGAGAAGAGGGGAGACTGCCCGGCCGGGAACCCATCCTCGAGTTCAGGGCGGGTGAACCCGGCGGTCTCATCGGCCAGGTCGGCGAAGGAACCGAGGAGTCGGGCCTCCCGGCGTCGGGCGTCCGCGAAGCGTCGCCGGGTGGCGCGTTCCAGAATGCGGCCGGGGAAGAAGATGTTGCCGGGGCGGGGGCCCGGCCAGTCGGCGTCGCCCACGCCCAGCAGCAGCAGGCAGTCATAGTCGCCGAAGGGAGCGTCTTCTGCGGCGATCAGGTGGACGCCGGCGTTCCCCGGATAGCGGTTCGTCCGCTGGCGCCGGAGCTGGCGGCGGATGCGGTCGCGGAAGCGCGTCGCGTTGCCGACCGGGGTCTCGGGGAGCGCAGGATCGGCTGCCTGGCGGAGGGCTTCGAGAGCGGCGTGGTCCGGCGCTCGGTGGAACCGGGCTTCGACGAAGGTGGCGAAGCAGCGGACCGCATCGCGGAAAGTCGCGCCGCCGTCCCGGATGGGGGCCAGCGTCCGGGCGTGGTCCGCGAGGCGCGCCACCACCTCCGCGGCAAGCTGGAGTTCTCGTCCGGCCCGGTCCTCGCGGGAGCTCTCCCGACTGCCACGGGCCGCCCGCGCCTTTACCAGGCGATCGTCCGCGAGCTGGCGCACTGCGGCAGCCAGCCCGTCCAGTTCCTCCGGTTCGTGGGTGTTCGGGATTCCCGCGTCGGCGAGGCTGGCCTCGGCGATGTCGGCGACCCGGCCGGAGTCGTCCGGCAGCCGGTCGTCGCAGAAGAAGGGGCTGCGGAGCAGAGTGATGCCATTCGAGAGGCGGCCGGGCCGTTCCGCGAAAGCGAGGGCGTCGTCGAGTCCCGCCGGCCACGGCTCTTCGGCGAGCGAGGGCCGGAACCCTGTCTGGAACGGGATGCCGGCCTCGGTCAGCCGCGCGGCCAGCGGGTCCAGGTAGGCGGTGGGGTTCCTGGCGGCGATCGCGCAACGGTCGAAGCCCGCGAATTTCAGCCCGGCGACCCGGTGGTGACTCCTTAGCAGCTCGACCGCGATGCGGGCCTCGCCGCCGCGATCGGTCCTCCGGAAGAGGAACCGTTCCTCATCGTCGGCCTCGAAGGCTTGCGGAGTGAAGACGCGCGGCATCGGGGCCGGGGCGGGCGCCATGGCCTCCTCTTCGGCGTTCCATCCCTCGGGAAGCGCGGGAGCGGGGTCATCGGTGAGCAGTAGGAAGTGGAGATGACCCGGAGGGATCAGGCTGCCGAAGAGGTGGTTGTCGGCGAGCCCGGTGGCCTGGTCGCCGACTGCCCGGACCTCTGACCACGACGGTTGCGACCAGGACGGGTGCGGACGGGCGGCGAGCAACCGGCGCCGGGCGAGGTCCAGATCCAGAGCGCCGGAAGTCTGGAGCCCGGCGGAGTAGCCCCGATGGACCCGTTCCATCCACCCGGTGAGCCGGAACAGCCGCTCCGCGCCTTCGTCCTGTTCCGCGTTTTCTCCGAAGGTCCGGGAGCCGCGCGTGAGAAGCGCCCGGATCGCCGGACGGCCGGGGTCCACCATCCGGTCGCGCGCCTGCTCGTCGAGAAACCGGAGGAGGGGGCCGGAGAGCCGAAGGGGGTTCCCCCCGGGCGCCCCCACGGCGTCCCCCGCGTCGATCAGCGCGTTCTCCATCACCAGGGAGCGCTCGAGCGGAGTGGCGAGGCGGCCGGGCGGGTCGGCCCGCGCGAGGAGTTCGGAGATAGCGAGGGCCGGGGTACGAACCTCGGGAAGCCGCACTGCGGGGCGGTGCGGCGCCAGCAGGCGACGGCGAATAGCGTCCTCAAGCGCAACGCGGGCGCCGTCCGTGCCCGCGAGAACCAGCAGTGGCGCGGGGGCGGCTCGGCCTTCCTCGGCCAGATGCGCCCGAAGGGTGCGCCAGTCGGGGAAACGCCGGATTCTGATCCGGGGCGACGGCGGTTCGGTTGAGGGGCCCATCGGCTGCCGGATGATACGAACGGCGCGCGCCATTTCCCGTCACCTGCGAATCGCCGGGTTCCAAAAGGGGCGCTCCACCCGGAATCGGGGCAGAGAAACGGCCGGGCGGGATCTGTTCGCAGAGCGGCCACCGTGGCCGGCCGCGCCATCCGGCCGTTCGACAGCGCGCGTTCGCGGCCTGCTGGGCCGCGATGCCGGCCCCCACCGGGAAAAACCCCCATGATCGGGTCCGCCTGCACACCCCGCCGGGCATGAAAAGGCGCGGACGCGGAACGCCGAAGGTGCAAGGTGGTGACGGCCGCACGGGAACGCCGGCCTCCGGCCGGCACAGCCCGCCGAAGGCGGGCGGCGGGAAGGATCCCCAGTTCCGAGGTGGTCTCTTCTCGGCGGGAATCCCAGCGTTCGGCGTAATCCGTACATGGGAGGGGCAGACACCGTTCGCAGCGCTGCGGGTCCCATGTCTGCGCCCCGTCAAGGCGGACGGCCAGGAACCGCCCGCGGCCCTGCGGGCCGCTGTGCCGGCCGGAGGCCGGCGTTCCAAGCCGTCCCCGCCAATTGCGCCGTCGGCTATTCGCGCTCTCACGCCCATCCGCACTGTCGGCTTCCGGTCGCGGCTGCATTTTCACAGCAACTGGCTGGAGGTCGGCGGTCCGTACGAGGGGCGCCACCCGGGTTGGTAGCATCGTCGCGAGGGCTCGCGGCCCCCCCGGGGGGTCGGACCGGACCCACGCTCCCGACGGACACCCACTCTTGGCGCGGCACACGGCACCAGCGCTCCCACCCTCCTCGGCAGGTGGCGTGACGGCATTCTCCGAGGCCGCCCAATCCGGCGCACCAATCGACGTGGCAGCGTTCGAAGCCGATGTGCGTTCGTTCTGCGAGTTTGGAAGACGGACGAAGGTGGTGAAGTTTCCCGACCGGGACGTTCATCTCCCCGTGTACGTCAACGAGTTTTGGACCTCGAAACAGCGGGCGGCCCATTCCCTCCACGAGATCTCGTACCGCGCCTGCTTCAAGCCCCAGTTGCCGCGGTTCTTCATCACCCGCCTGACCAGGCCGGGTGAACTGGTCCACGACCCGTTCATGGGCCGGGGCACGACCCCCCTCGAAGCCGCCCTTCTCGGACGCCGCTGCGTCGGTTCGGATTCGAACCCGCTGAGTGCGCGACTTCTCGAACCCCGTTTCGACCCTCCGGAAGTTCCCGAGGTGGCCGAACGCATGGCGTCGTTCGACCTCGAACGATCGTGCGTGGTGCCGGAAGACCTCCTCGCCTTCTACCATCCGGCCACCCTCCGGCGGATCGTCAGCCTCCGCGGGGAGTTACTCCGGCGCCGGGCCGACGGAACGATGGACCGGGTAGACCGCTGGATCCAGATGGTCGCGACGAACCGGCTCACCGGCCACTCTCCGGGGTTTTTCTCGGTGTACACATTGCCCCCGAACCAGGCGGCTTCGGTCCGGTCTCAGCGCCGGATCAACGAACGGCGAAACCAGGCGCCGCCGGAGCGAGACGTCCAGTTGCTCGTCCTGAGGAAGACCCGCTCTCTGCTGGGCCGCCTGGAGCCCGGTGACACCGAGCGCCTGGCGAAAGCCGACCCACTGTTGCTGACGGCTTCCGCCGACCGCAGCCCCGAGATCGGAGACGGGAGCGTTTGCCTCGTCGTGACCTCACCGCCCTTCCTCGACGTGGTGAACTACCGGGCGGACAACTGGCTCCGCTGCTGGTTCAACGGTGTGGATGGGGATAAGGTGGCGCTGTGGCACTGGACGCGCGCGGCGGATTGGCAGGCGGCCATGACCCGGGTCTTTTCGGAGTTGTCCCGGGTGCTTGTCCCGTCCGGATTGGTGGCCTTCGAAGTTGGCGAGGTGCGAAGCGGGCGCCTGCTGCTGGAGACTCTGGTGGTGCCGGCGGCGAGGGAGGCTGGCCTCGAACCGCTTCTGGTGCTGGTGAACGATCAGCAGTTCACCAAGACCTCCAACTGCTGGGGCGTCGACAACCAGCGGAAGGGCACGAACACGAACCGCGTCGTGCTCCTTCAAAAGCCCTGAGGGGATGAAGCAGGGCATGACCGTCCGCCGGAGAGGTTCGCTGGCCGGGAACCTGTCTGCCTGGTTGCTTCTGCTGGGCGTGTCGGCCGGGAGTGCCGAGGAGCCAGGCGAAACGGCGCGTCGCGTCCTCAACGGACTGAGCCTCGAAGAGAAAGTGGGCCAGTTGCTGATGCCGCGCGCGCCCGCGGAGTTCCGCAACCTTCGAGACCGCGAGCGCCGGGAGCTTATCGAGCTGGCGGAGAGCGGCCGGCTGGGAGGGGTCGTCGTGTTTGCCGGCAGCCCCGAAGGAACCCGGGAAATCACCACCGCACTGCAGAGCGCGGCGCCGCTCCCGGTGCTCGTTGCCGCCGACTACGAGTGGGGAACCCCGATGCGCACGGCGGGCGGCACCCGCTTTCCTTCGGCGATGCAGGCGGCCGCCGCACCCGATCCCGCTGCTCTCGAACGCCAAGGTCGCATCGTGGCGCGGGAGGCGCGGGCGGTGGGGGTCCATCTGGTGCTGGCCCCGGTGCTGGATGTCCTCCAGAGCGCGTCGAGCGCGGTGATCGGGACCCGCTCATTCGGTTCCGACCCGGGCCTCGTTGCGGATCTGGGGGTGGCGTTCCTGCGAGGGGTCGAGGCGGGCGGGGCGCTTGCCACTGCGAAGCACTTTCCCGGACACGGCGGGACCGGCGCGGACTCCCACCACGGGCTCGCTGTGGTGCCCGCGGACCGGGAACAGCTCGACGCGGTGGATCTCGCTCCCTTCCGGGCGGCGGTGGAGGCGGGAGTCTCGGCAGTGATGCCGGGACACTTGGCGGTGCCAGCGCTCGACGGCCGGGACGATCGCCCGGCGATCCTGTCCCCGGAAATACTCGATGGGGTGCTTCGCTCGGAGATGGGGTTCGCCGGGCTGGTGGTGAGCGATGCGCTGGAGATGGAGGGCGCGCGCGCCGGGCGCTTCGACGGCGAAGTGGCGGTGCTCGCGCTCGGAGCCGGGGTTGACGTCATCCTGGTGCCGCGGGATCCCGTGGTGGCCCACGGAGCCGTCGTCCGGGCGGTCGAGGCCGGCAGGCTCGAAGAGGCCCGGCTCGACGAGGCGGTGCTTCGGGTGCTGGAAGCCAAGGCACGCCTTGGTCTTTTCGACGGCCGCAGCCCCCCGGAGCGCCTGGGCGAGGCGTTCGGCGACCCGGCCGCCCGCGACTGGGCGGAGTCACTCTTTGCCCGCGGGCTGACGCTCGTTCGCGATCCGGAAGGGCTGGTCCCCTGGTCCACCCGGATCAGTGGGAAGGGGTCGGGAGGCGCCGATCGGACGCCCGACCTGCTCCTTGTCGAGGTCCATCAGGAAGGTCCCTATGAACCGGATCGGCGTCCCTTCCGGGAGGCGATCCGCCGGCGGGGGGCCCTGATGTCGAGGATCCCGACGACCCGCCACGGAGCACTCCCGCTCTCCCGCTTCGCTCGCGATGCCGACCGGGCCGATGCGGTGGTGGTTGCCGATTTCCGCCGGGACGGCCTCGAAATGCCCGACGAGCTGCTGAATGCGGTAACTCCCTTCGCCGAGAAGTTGCTCCTGGTCTCCTTCGGCAACCCGCACGGCGTTCGGAACGCGCCCCCGGAGGCTGCGATCCTGCTCGCCTGGGACGGTGCCCGGGAGAACCAGGCGGCAGCGGCGGCGGCGGTCTTCGGCGAGAGTTCCGTGGAAGGACGCCTGCCGATCCCGCTCGTGGGGCAGCCCGCGGGAGCGGGTGTCCCAAAACAGGCAGAGCGGCAACGACTCCGCCCAGTCGAACCCGGGGAGGTCGGCATGAGTCCCGAAGGCGTCGAGAACATCCGCGCGGTGATCCAAAAAGCCATCGCCGAAGGCGTGACGCCGGGCGCGAGCGCCCTGGTAGTGCGGCGGGGCAGGGTGCTGCTCCAGGAAGGTTTCGGCCGACTGACCTACGACGAGGACGCGCCCGCAGTGACCCCGGAGACGATTTACGACCTCGCTTCGCTCACCAAGGTGGTGGGAACGACAACCCTGGTGATGATGCTGGTGGAAGGAGGCGCGCTCGACATCTCGCTGCCGGTGAGCGCCTATCTCCCGGAGTTCCTCGACCAGGCGCCTTCGGAGGAGGAGCGGAATCGCCGAACGCCGGTCACGGTAGCCGACCTGCTCGCCCACTCCTCGGGTCTTCCGGCGTGGATCCAGTTCTATCTGGAATTCGACCCCGAGGCCCGCGGTCTCCCGCTGGACGAGGCGAAGCGGCTGGTCTTCGACCGGATCATGGTCGCGCCGTCCGACTACGAACCCCGAACGGACACCGTCTATTCCGACAACGGGATCCTGCTCCTCGGCGAGATCCTCGAGCGCGTCTCCGGCAAGACTCTGGACGTACTCGTTCAGGAGCGCCTGGTCGGTCCCCTCGGGATGGCGAACACCCGCTACCGGCCGCCCGCCGAGTGGCTGGAGCGGATCGCACCGACCGAGGACAACCCCTGGCGTGGCGAGGTGGTTCGAGGGCAGGTGCACGACGAGAACACGGTGGTGCTTGGCGAGGTCGCAGCGCATGCCGGGCTCTTCAGCACCACCGGTGATCTGGGCGTTT
This sequence comes from Candidatus Marinacidobacterium sp., assembly GCA_965223075.1. Taxonomy (GTDB): domain Bacteria; phylum Acidobacteriota; class Vicinamibacteria; order Marinacidobacterales; family Marinacidobacteraceae; genus Marinacidobacterium. The sequence continues at coordinate 85,471 of OZ244986.1, forward strand.
TCCTCCAGATGCTTCTGAACGGCGGCTCCATGAACGGCCAGCGGTTGCTGCGCGCCGACACCATCGCTCGCTTTACGAGACGCGTCGGACTTACGCCGGAAAGCAGCCGGGCGCTTGGCTGGGACACTCCCTCCCGGAGTTCGTCCGGCGGTCCTTCGTCCGCGGGCGACCATTTCTCCGCTTCGTCCTTCGGGCATACCGGTTTCACCGGCACCTCGATCTGGGTTGATCCGGAGCGCGAACTCTTCTGTGTGCTGCTGACCAATCGCGTGTATCCGACCCGGGAAAACGAAGGGATCTTCCGCCTGCGCCCGGCGTTTCACGATGCGGTGAGCGCGGCGCTCGTGGACGATCGCTGACGCGGCGGCGTGGCGGTTCCGTCCGATCTTGCCGCGGGCGGGATTTCCCATAAACTCACTGGGTTCGGCGCCGCGGCGGCGCCGGTGACTGACATCGGTCGCGGGACCGACTCGGGGAGGAAGAAATGACAACCAAGACGCTGGCTCTTTTTGTGGTGCTTCTGGCTTTCGCGTTCGCCCTGGGCTGCCAGGCGCCCGGCGAGCGGACGAGCGGCGCGCCGGCTCCTGACATACACGCCGAGGATTCCGAATCGCCGGTGGCGGACCCGACGTGGCCCAAGCTTCCCGACGACTGGCTGATCGGGGAAGTCGGAGGCATCGCGGTGGACATGGACGACAACATCTGGCTCGTCCAGCGCCCCCGCAGCCTGAATGCCGACGAAACGGGACTCATGCAGGATCCGCCCGTTTCCGCGTGCTGCAACGCGGCGCCGCCGGTGCTCAAGTTCGACTCCGACGGGAACCTGCTCGACAGTTGGGGAGACGAGAACGGCTATCAGGGCGAGGGCTACGAGTGGCCCGCGACCGAGCACGGCATCTTCGTGGACCACCTGGGTTATGTCTGGCTGGCGGGCAACGGCCCCGACGACCACCAGGTGCTCAAGTTCAGCGGCGACGGGACGTTCGTGATGCAGATCGGGCAGGCGGGCCGCACCGAGGGGAGCAACAGCACCGAGTTCCTCGGTCAGCCCGCCGACATGGAGGTGGATCCCGCGACCAACGAGCTCTACATCGCCGACGGGTACGGGAACAAGCGGATCATCGTCTTCGACGCCGAGACGGGTGAATACCGCCGGCACTGGGGCGCCTACGGGAACGAGCCATCGGACGAGGACGCGGGCTCCTTCGAGCCCGGGATGGAACCCCTCCAGCAGTTCCGCAATCCGGTGCACGCGGTGCGGATCGCGAACGACGGAATGGTCTACGTGGCCGACCGGGTGAACAACCGGATCCAGGTGTTCCAAAAGGACGGGACCTACGTGAGCGAGCTGATCGTGGAGGGCAACACTCTCGGGGCCGGCTCCACCTGGGACCTCGAACTCTCGCCCGACGACGAGCAGGCCGATCTCTACAATGCTGACGGCACCAACCAGCGGATCCACATCATCAACCGCGCCGCCATGGAGATCGAAAGCCACTTCGGGCGCCGCGGGCGCAACGCCGGGCAGTTCCACTGGGTCCACAACGTTGCGGTGGACTCCATGGGCAACTTCTACACCGCCGAGGTGAACCAGGGACGGAGGGCGCAGAAGTTCGTCTTCGACCACTCGGGCCACACCCACTGATCGCCGCCCGGGTTCGGGATTTCCCGTCTCGAAGAGAACCGACGGGAAGAAAACCCGAACCCGGAGGGCTCGGCGCCTTCCGGCTTCGGCTCGCTCATCGTTGCGCTTCGGTCGAAACACACCAGGTATTCCTCCCTCGCGCGCCTTGTCAGCCGGGCGCCTCGCTGCTCTCGGTGCTCACGCCACTTCGTCCACCGGCTGTTGGCGAACCTCTGCGGTCCCGTGCGGTTTTGCCGCGGGCGGGGGTTCCCATACACTCACTGGGTTTCGGCGCATTGTCGGCGCCAGTGATCCGTATCCATCGGGGCGGCGGCTCCGGGAGAAAGAAATGAAAACCAAGAATCTGGCTCTTTTCCTGATGGTTTTGGGGATGGCCTTCGCCCTCGGCTGTCAGGCTCCGGGCGAACAGACGAGCGGCGCACCGATGGATGACCCGCACGCCGAGCACGCGGAAATGCCGGAGGTGGATCCGCATTGGCCCATGCTGCCCGACGACTGGTTGATCGGGGAAGTCGCCGGGATCGCGGTGGACATGAACGACCACATCTGGCTCATCCATCGTCCCCGCAGCCTGAACGCCGACGAAGCGGGGCTGATGCAGGATCCGCCGCTTTCCCAGTGCTGCAACCCGGCCCCGCCGGTGCTCAAGTTCGACACCGACGGGAACCTGCTCGACAGTTGGGGCGACGCGGGCGGCTATCAGGGCGAAGGCTACGAGTGGCCGGCGAGCGAGCACGGCATCTTCGTGGACCATCTGGGGAACGTCTGGACCGCCGGTAACGGCCCCGACGACCACCAGGTTCTCAAGTTCAGCGGGGACGGGACGTTCCTCATGCAGATCGGGCAGGCGGGCCGCACCGAGGGGAGCAACAACACCGAGTTTCTCGGCCGTCCCGCGGACATGGAGGTGGATCCCGAGACGAACGAGCTCTACATCGCCGATGGCTATCTGAACAAGCGGATCATCGTCTTCGACGCCGAGACCGGGGAATACCGCCGTCACTGGGGCGCCTACGGGAACGAGCCCTCCGACGAGGACACCGGAGGCTTCACGCCCGGCATGGAGCCGATCCAGCAGTTCCGGACCCCGGTCCATGCCGTCCGGATCGCGAACGACGGGATGGTGTACGTGGCCGACCGGGTGAACAACCGGATTCAGGTGTTCCACAAGGACGGGACCTACGTGAGCGAGTTGATCGTGGAGGGGAACAGCCTCGGCAACGGCTCCACCTGGGACCTCGAGCTCTCGCCGGACGACGATCAGATCGATCTCTACAACGCCGACGGCCAGAACCAGCGGATCCACATCATCAATCGGGCCGCCATGGAGATCGAGGCTTACTTCGGACGCCGCGGCCGCAACGCGGGGCAGTTCCATTGGGTCCACAACCTCGTGGTGGACTCGATGGGCAACTTCTACACCGCCGAGGTGAACCAGGGACGCCGGGCGCAGAAGTTCGTCGTGAGCCACGCGGGCCACGTCCACTGATCGCCCCTTTCGGGAATTCCTGACTCGACAAAGCCCGACTTCGGCCGGGGAGGTCGCGAACCGGCGCCCTCCCCGGCGGGGAATGTCTTCTCCCGCCGCCGCGTTCGCCGCGCCGGAGGGTTGACACCATGACGGAGAGGTCGCGGGGACTGGCGTGGGTGGTGGCCCTCGCTCTGCTCGCGGTATCCGTGGCGCCGCGGCCGGCGGCGCCCCACGACATCCCGGACGAGATCCGGATTCCGGTATTCGTCCGGGAGGCGGACGGCGAACTGCACCTGGTGGCGCGGGTGCCGCTCCTCTTGCTGCTTTCGCTCAACGTCCCCAAGTGGGGCGCGGGTTACCTCGATTTCGAGCGCGCGGATCCCGTGCTACGGCGGGCAGGGGAGGTGTTCGCCGGCGAGGCGCCGCTCTTCCACCCGGATGGCAGCGCGCTGCCGCCCACGCTTCGCGGGTACCGCGTCGCCCTGCCGTGGGACCGTTCCTTCACCTCCTTCGAGTCGGCGCGGGACACGGTGCTCTCCGAGCCGCTGGCGGCCGACACTCAGGTCTTCTGGAATCAGGGTTTTCTGGATCTCTATCTGACCTATCCGGCCCCCGCGGACGGCAGCGCCTCCATCGAGTGCACGGTCGCTCCCGGTTTCGGCGACCGGGTGGCGCTCGATCTCGTCTACGAGCGGCGCGCCGAGGACGCGGATGACTGGAAGAGCCACCTCTTCCACATCAGCATCCGGGAGGGGCGGGTGGTTCTCGACCCGTCGCCCTTCCAGGCCTTTTTCGCCTTCGGGCGTTCTGGGGTCGAGCACATCCTCACCGGCTGGGACCACCTGCTCTTCCTGATCTGCCTCATCGCCCCCTTCGGGAGGCTTTCGCGGATCCGCCACCTGTTGATCATGGTGACCGGATTCACGGTCGCTCACACCGTGACCCTGGTGACGGCGGCGCTGGGTCACGCACCCGAGGCGTTGTGGTTCGTCCCGCTGGTCGAGGGTGTCGTAGCGTTCTCGATCCTCTATACGGCGATCGAGAACCTGATTTCAGCGAACGTGGTCCGGCGAGCTGTCCTCGCGTTCGTCTTCGGGCTGTTCCACGGGTTCGGCTTCGCCTTTGCGCTCGGCGAATCGCTCGCTTTCGCGGGCGACCACCTGCTGCTCGCGCTCTTCTCCTTCAACCTGGGAGTGGAAGCCGGACAGGCCGCGGTGGTCCTCGCGGTGATCCCGTTGCTGCACCTCCTGAGCGGGACCGACCGTTCGCGGTTCATGGTGAGCGCCCTGCTCTCGGTGGTGGGCGGCCACGCCGCCTGGCACCTGCTCGAGTCCCGGTACACCGAGCTGACCCGTGCCTGGGCGATATCCGGAGGAGCGCCACCGTCCTGGTCGTGGCTGTTGTGGCCGCTTGCACTCGCCGGCGCCGCCGGCTGGATTCTGGTGGTAATGCGACGTCGCAGAGCCGCGCATTGACCGCGGAAGCGTCGTTCACCGAAACGGGCCCGGTCGGCGAACCGCCCAGCCAGTTGCCTGGCAACGGCCTTGAAGCTCGGGACAACGCTCCTCACCCGGATGGCGCCGCAGTCAAGGGAACGCCGACCTCCGGTCGGCATCGTCGCCCGAGAGGGCGACGAAAGGCGTAGTTCCACCCGCCGCCGGCGGCGCGCACCAACGGGAGCAGACGGACCTCCGGCGCGCATCGCCGCCCGAAATGGGGACGCGGTAGCGCCGCGCGCGGCTGTTGCCGGGACGCGCTCGCGGCGAGGCGCGGCAGAGCCCTTGCCAACTCGTCTGGCGCGCTGAGGCTACCGGACAATCCGGCCTCGACATCCGCCAGCGCGAAACCGGGAAAGGTCGCTTCGAAGAGAGTCATTGGTGGATTGTCAAGTTTGCTACCACCTTCGAGGACGTGGGCCGGGTCTTGAAGGGACTCCTGCCGCTGGTCCGGCAGTGAGTGAGCCTCCGTCCGTGAGTTCTACCCACGGACCGGTTCGCCGGGAGGGGGCGGAGAATGCGAATCAGGCCGAACTGACGAGTGGGTGGGCGGGAGCCGCGATCAATTCAGTTATGTGGTTCGCGGGTTACGATCCGACCTGCAGACTGGACCCCGGGTTTCCATCCGTCCGGTCTTTCAGAGAAGCCCCATGAGAAAAAGCGTGTCCGCCGCGGCCGTGTGCTTCACGCTCTTCTGCTGTCTGCCTTCCATGTCACACGCGCAGTTCTGGGCCCGGATCCTCAATCCCCGGGTGACCGTGGACATGCGCCATCCTCCGGCCTTCGGTCTCGACCTGGAGACCGTGGTCTTCGGGCCGGCGTCGGGGGAGTGTGCCGACGAGATCATCCAGAGCCTGATCGCGAGTCTGCTGGCTGACGAGATCAACGTCGTGAACCGGCAGGAAGCGGATCTGATCCTCGGCGAACATCAGCTGAGCGAGAGCGGCTGGGTCCTTCCGGAAAGCGCCGCGGCAGTCGGAGAACTGCTGGGGCCATCCGTCCTGATCGCGGTGAATGTGGGCCGCTGCGCCACGGAACAACAGCTGTCGTATCGAGACCACGTCCGCAAGAGGAAGGATCCCGATACCGGTGAAGAGTACGAAGTGCTCGAGCGTGAGTTCTTTTCCAGGACATCCGCCTTCGTGAACGTGAGCGTTCAGGTCGTGGACATGGCCACGGGCAGGATCGTGGGGGTCATCAGGAGCAACCACTCCCCGGAGTTGGTGAACAGCTCGAGGGAGGGTCAGCCCGAGTTTCCGGGCGTGTACGCGGTCCTTGACATGGCGTACAGCCAGGTCTATGAGGACGTCAGCAGGAGGTTGCTCGGCTGGACCGAACGAAGGGAGCTCGTCTTCTACGACGATGACGAGTGCGGCCTGAAGCAGGCGCATCGCGCGCTGGAGTCGGCACGGTTCGACAGAGCGCTCGAGTTGTCCCTCGCAAACCTGGACGCGTGCCAGGCGACGCCCGGTGTCAAGACCAACAAGCTGGCCCGCGCGTACTACAACGTCGGGATGTCTCACGCCGTTGTGGGCCAGAACGAGGCGGCGCTGGGCTACCTGCGCCGCGCGGCCGAGCTTGACGACGGGGGGATCGTGCGCGACGCGATTGCGAGCGCCGAAACGGCGGTGCGCCTACAGGAGGAGTTGCGGCAGTACAAGGAAAGCACCGCGGCGGAGGCCGCGCAGCGGAGTGCCGAGCTGGAGACGCGGGCGGAGGCCGCGGAGGCAAACACGCTGTCCAATGGCGACGTCGTCGTGCTGGTCGAGTTGGGGCTTTCCGAGGCGATCGTCGTGAAGAAAATCCAGACTTCCGCGTGCCGTTTCGATACGTCGGCAGACGGTCTGGTTGCCCTGACGAATGCGGGTGTCCCCGAGCCCATCATCCTGGCCATGATGGATGCCCGCTGCGGGGGGGCTTAGCAGCCTGTGGAAAAAGTCACGCGGCATTCGAACGGCGATGCATCCCGGCTGAAACGCGCCGCTACGCGGCCCTCATCGTTGCGTTTCGGTCGGAATACACTCGGTATTCCTCCCTCACGCGCCTTGTCAGCCGGGCGCCTCGCCCCCACCGGGAGAACTGGCCGTTCTCGGTGCTCACGTCACTTTCTCCACAGGCTGCTAGGTCGCGCGCTCCCCCAGCGATGTGCGGGTTTCGCCCGGCTGCGCCGGGCGATGCCGGCCGGAGGCGGGCGGTCCCCAGCGGTCTGCGCGCCCCAGGTGCCCCGGTGCTACCCGGAGGGCCGGGCTCCATTCCCGGTGTTAGCAGCCTGTGGTGAAACCCAGGCGGCCCAGTTGCTGTGAAAATGCAGCCCCGCCGGGAACCCCAGCAGTCCAGATGGCGCCGCTGGCAAGGGAGCCCCCACCGGGAGAACTGGCCGGAGGTCGGCGTTCCCTTGCCTGCGCGTCGCTCCGCCTGGTGGCTTGGGCACCGAGACGTGCACCATTCCGCAACTGCACTTTCATACGGGCGGGGTGAACGGGCCGGCTTCGGCGCTCACCCGCGTTCCACCACGGGCTGCTAGCATCCGGCGCCGATGAATCCCGGGACTGTTTCCAGGCCTACCATTCGCGTCCAGCGGGTGGTGGAGTCCCGGCTTCCCCAGGTCGATCTGACGAACGTGGCGTTCGGACGGGTGTACAGCGACCACATGCTGAGCGCGGTCTGCCGGGACGGAGAGTGGGAGTCTCCGGCAATCGTTCCCTTCGGGGAAATTGCCCTCCATCCGGCGACCGCAGTGTTCCACTACGCCCAGGCCATCTTCGAGGGAATGAAGGCGCACCTGACCGACGACGGTGTTCCCGTGCTCTTTCGTCCAGAGCAAAACTGGCGGCGCCTGAACCGATCGGCGCGCCGGATGGTGATGGCCGAGGTCCCTGAGGACATCTTCCTGGGTGGCGTCCGTGAACTCGTGCGGCTCGACCGGGACTGGATCCCCGGAAACCAGTTCGGCTCGCTCTACATCCGCCCCTTCCTGTTCGCTTCCGACCCGTACATCGGTGTCAGCCCGTCGCGGGAGTACCGGTTCTTCATCTTCACCGCCCCGGTAGGCGCCTACTACGAGGGCTCGGTGAGCCTTTACGTGACCCGGGAGTGGATTCGCGCCGCCGAGGGCGGCATCGGCGAGGCGAAGGCGGCCGGGAACTACTCCGCCAGCTACTACGGGATGGCCGAAGCGCGGGAGCACGGCTGCGACAACGTGCTCTGGCTCGACTCGAAGGAGCACCGGTTCGTCGAGGAATGCGGGACCATGAACATGATGTTCGTGATCGGGGACTCGGTCGTCACGCCTCCGCTGGGAGGGACGATTCTTCCGGGAGTCACCCGCGACAGCGCGATTCGGCTCCTTCGGGAGCAAATGGGGACCGCGGTGGAGGAACGGCCGGTGTCCATCGAGGAAGTGGCCGAGGCGCACGCTTCGGGCACGCTCCGCGAGTGCTTCGGGGTCGGGACCGCTGCGGTGGTGACCCCGGTGGCGCGTCTCACCGGCGGCGGCGTGGAAGTCAACCTCCCGGGGGAAACCCCGATTCAGGACGCGTTACGGGATCTGCTGACCGGGATCCGTCTCGGGCGCCGCCCCGACCCCTACGGCTGGGTTGACCGGCTGCTCTAGCAGCCTGTCGTCTTGACGGGACCGAGGGGCGCCCGCAGCGCCGCGGCGGGACTGCTCGCGGCGGCGATCTCCTGCGGGCCGGCCCCCGACGACGTTCTCGCCCCCGGCACGGTGCTACCGGGTCTCGATCGGCTCGTTGCCGAGGGCCCGGGAGACCTCCTCGGCAAACGGGTGGGACTGATCACGAACCACACCGGCCGCACCATCGATGGAAGGCCGGCGGCCACCGCGCTCATCGAAGCCGGCGTCCGCGTCGAGGTGCTCTTTGGTCCGGAGCACGGCGTCTCGGGATCGGCCGCCGCCGGCGAGGAGGTCGCATCGGGCCGCGATCCGGAGACCGGTCTGCCGGTGGTGAGTCTCTACGGGGAACGGCGATCCCCGGAAGCGGCTTCCCTCGCCGGATTGGACGCGCTCGTCTTCGACATCCAGGACATCGGGGTTCGCTTCTACACCTACATCTCCACCCTGCGGAACGCGCTGGTCGCCGCTTCCCGGGCGGGTCTCGAATTCTGGGTGCTGGACCGGCCCAACCCGAACGGCGGGGACCGGGTCGAGGGCCCGATGCTGGAGCCGGAGTTCCAATCCTTTGTGGGGACGGACCGGCTGCCCCTGCTCCACGGAATGACGGTGGGCGAGCTGGCCCGGCTCTTCGCGGCGCGCGAGGGAGCATCGGTGCAGGTGGTCCCGGTGAAGGAGCTGACCCGCGCCACGCGCTGGGAGGAAACCGGACTGCCCTGGCGGGCGCCCTCCCCCAACATTCCAACGCTCGACAGCGCTCTCGTCTATCCCGGTTTCGGGCTGTTTGAGGGAGTGATGCTGTCGGAGGGGCGGGGGACCGCGACCCCCTTCGAGATCGTGGGGGCTCCCTGGGTGGATCCGGAGGCCTGGCTCTCGGCGCTGGGGGGGCCGCTGGCGGTTCCGGGGGTTCGGTTTTCCGCGGTGCGGTTCACGCCCCGGCCGCTTGCCGCCGCTCCCAGTCCGCGCTTCGCCGGCGAAGAGGCCGCCGGGCTGCGCGTCGAGATCACCGATCCGGCCGCGTTTCGGCCGGTGAGGAGCGCTCTGGAGGCGATTCAGGCGGTCCGCAGGGCCCATCCGGAAGAGTTCGCCTGGCGGATCAGCGGCGAGCGTTATTGGCTGGATCTGCTGCTCGGAACGGACCGGATCCGCGTCGGGATGGAGCGGGGAGAGCCGGTGGCCAACCTCATGGACGACGCGGACGAGGCGGTGCGCCGCTTCCTTCCGGAGCGCAGCCGCCACCTCCTGTACTCCGAACGATGAACGAAACGTCGGATGGCCCGTTGACCCGGGAGGAACCGATCCCCGGCGAGATCGCGCCTCCGGGCGTCGCCGCCGCCGTCCGGCCGGAGCGCCTGCTGGTTCCGGCGGTCCTCTTCCTCGCCACCCTCGCCACCACCCTGTGGGTGGGCGGAGCTATCGGGATCGCGGCGGAATCGCCGGAACTCTTCAGGGAGGGAGCGGGCTCGCGGTCCGGACTCGACTGGACGTTGCTCTGGATTCGGCACGGGATTCCGTATTCGTTCTCCTTGCTGCTGATCCTTCTCTGCCATGAACTGGGGCACTACTTCACCGCCCGGGCCTACCGGGTGGACACCAGCCCTCCCTACTTCCTGCCGATGCCGTTCACCATGGTGGGAACGCTCGGGGCCTTCATCCGGATCCGGTCTCCGTTTCCCAACCGCCGGGCCCTGCTGGATGTGGGGCTCGCCGGACCGATCGCCGGATTCCTGGTCTGTCTCCCCTTGCTGGCAGCGGGGGTCGCCTCCTCGCGAGCGGGCCCCATGATCTCCGGAGGACTGCAGTTCGGTGAGCCGGTCGTCTTCCGGCTCTTTGCCTCGGTATTCGGCCCGGCGGTTCCCGACGGCGAGGTGCTCTATCTGAGCCCGATGGGCCTTGCGGCCTGGTTCGGCCTGCTGGTGACAGCGATCAATCTCCTGCCGATGGGCCAGCTCGACGGCGGACACGCCCTCTACGCACTGCTACGCAACCGGGCGGCCCGGTTTTCGAAGACCATCCACCTGCTCATGTTTCCGCTGGCCTTCTGGTCCCCGACGTGGCTCGTTTGGGGGCTCCTGTGTCTTGTCCTCGGCGCTCGGCGGCCGCACCCGCCGACGCTCGACGACGCGGCGCCGCTGGGACGGAGCCGCCACCTTCTCGCCGGAGCGGGGCTCGCCACCTTTGTTCTGTGCTTCACTCCGGAGCCGGTCGTCATGGACTGGAGCATGCTGTTTGGCTCCTGAGTGGCGGCGCGCGGAGCTACCGGAAACCGGTGGCGTTCCGCGGACGAAGCGAACACTTTGACAGGGACCCTTCCGGGGTCTACCTTTGCCATAGCGACATTCACCGGCGCCCGACCCGGTCGCCGGATTTCCGCCTCATCAGGCCGCCCCAACGTGGGTCCGGCCCTTTCCGGGGATATCCCAACATGACATCCACCCCTGCATCGGACCGTGTCCTGATATTCGACACGACGCTCCGGGACGGCGAACAGTCACCGGGCTGCAGCATGGGTCTCGAAGGCAAGCTTCGAATGGCCCGGCAGCTCGCGCGACTTAGGGTGGACATCCTGGAGGCGGGTTTTCCAGCGGTGTCAGAGGGAGACCACGAAGCGGTGCAGGCAATTGCGCGGGAGGTCGAAGGACCCCGAATCGCGGCGCTCGCCCGCTGCGTGCCGGGCGACATCGAGGCGGCCTGGGACGCGCTCCGCGATGCGCCGCGGTCCCGGCTTCACGTTTTCCTCGCGACGAGCGCCCTCCACCGCGAATTCAAGCTCCGGATGGCGAAGCGCGAAATCGTGCGCCGTACCGCCGAGTCGGTCGCGGCCGCGCGGGAACTCACCGAGGATGTGGAGTTCTCCCCGGAGGACGGCTCGCGCACCGAGCCGGATTTCCTGGCCGAAGTGGTGGAGACGGCCATCGAGGCCGGCGCTTCGACGGTCAACATCCCGGACACCGTCGGCTACTCGATGCCCGCCGAGTTCAGTGCCCTGATCGGTCACCTGCGCCGGACGGTCCCGAACATCGGCAAAGCGGCTATGAGTGTGCACTGCCACAACGACCTTGGGATGGCGGTCGCGAACAGTCTCGCGGCGGTGGGCGCGGGCGCTCGCCAGGTCGAGTGCACGGTGAACGGTATCGGGGAGCGTGCCGGGAACGCCTCTTTGGAGGAGGTGGTGATGAGCCTCCGCACCCGGCGCGACCTCTTCACCGTCACCACCGGGATTGACACCCGCGAGATCTACGCCTCCAGCCGATTGCTCTCCGAGATCACGGGAATGGTGGTGCAGCGGAACAAGGCGATCGTGGGGCAAAACGCCTTCGCTCATGAGGCCGGCATCCATCAGCACGGCGTGATGCGAAACCGCGCCACCTACGAGATCATGCATCCGCACGACGTGGGGGTGGCCGGCAACGTGCTGGTTCTCGGCAAACACAGCGGCCGGCACGCCCTCCGGGCGCGGCTGGGCGAACTCGGATTCGCGCCGCGGGACAGCGAGATGGACGACATCTTCCGCGACTTCAAGAGGCTTGCGGATCGGATCCGCGAAGTTGACGATGCGGATCTCACGGCCCTTATGGGGCAACGAGCGGTGGGAAGATCGGACCGTCCGGCAGCCTCTCCGGCACACTGAAACGGGGCCCGAAGCAGCCTGCGCGGGCCATGAGAGTCTCCCGCGGAGGGCCGGAGTCGGTTAGTCTCCCCGCCGCTTGTCCGCCAAGAAGACCCCGGGGCCCCGCGCCACACTCGAAAAACGGCCGTTTAAGGTGTTGTCCCGGGTTGCGGAATTGGAGGATGCGGGGGAGTTGCCGGGTCTTCTCGGCCCGCTGGTAGCGAAACGCCACTCCTTTGCCGCGTTCAAGAAGGCCGCCCGCGAACTCGTTGCCGAACGGGCCGAGGCGCGGGCGCGCCGGCTCGGCGAGCCGCAGCTCTCCGAAACCGAGCAGGCGGCGCTCCGCGGGGCCGGGAGCCGGCTTCTGGGCCTGTCGAGCGCCGCTTCGCCACTCGCCGGTTTTTCGGACGAAGCGCTTGAAGCAGTGCGTAAGGAGCGTGATCCGGCCCAACTCGCCGAGCGTCTCGCGGAACTGGATCCGGAGGGCGCCTGGGACCAGGTGCCGCGCATGGCGCTTCTGAACGGACTGGTCCTGGTGGCGGTATCCTCGGAGCAGGAGCGGCGCTGGCGGCTGAAGGAGGCGGAGAACCGGTCGCGCGTCCGCCGCAATCGGAACAGCGACTGAGGAGCCCGGCCGATGATGAGCCCCCGAACCCTCTTCGACAAGATCTGGGACGCGCATGAGGTCACTCCCGCCGGTCCCGACCATCCGGCGGTGATCTACGTGGACACCCATCTGATCCACGAGGTGACGTCGCCGCAGGCGTTCTCCCTGCTTCGGGACCGCGGGCTCGGGGTCCGGCGGCCGGATCGAACCTGGGCCACGGTGGATCACTCGATCCCGACCCGTTTCGTCGGCGGGCAGCCCGCGTTCCTCAACCAGGCCACTCGGAATCAGGTGGCGACCCTTGAGCAGAACTGCGATGAGCACGGGATTCCGCTGTTTCGGATGGGGGATCCGGGGCAGGGGATCGTCCACGTCATCGGTCCCGAACTCGGTCTCACGCAGCCGGGACGAACCATCGTGTGCGGTGACAGCCATACGAGCACGCACGGGGCCTTCGGCGCCTGGGCGTTCGGGATCGGGACCACTGAAGTGGCACAGGTCCTTGCGACCCAGTGCCTGCTGCAGGAGCGGCCCCGAACCCTGGGCATCGAGATTTCGGGACGACTCGCGGCCGGCGTCTCGGCCAAGGATTTGATCCTCGGAGTCATCCGGAGATTCGGAGTGGCGGCGGGGAGGGGACATGTCATCGAGTATCGGGGAGGCGCGGTGCGGGCGCTCGATATGGAAGGGCGCATGACTCTGTGCAACATGTCCATCGAGGCGGGTGCGCGTGCCGGACTGATAGCCCCGGACGAAACGACCTTCGAATACCTCGAGGGGAAGGAATGCGTTCCGTCCGGGGACGGTTTCCGGGATCTCGTTGAAGCGTGGCGAAGCTTGCCCACCGACGAGGGCGCCGAGTTCGACCGATCGCTGTCCTTCGACGCCGGGTCCCTGGAACCCATGATCACCTGGGGCACGAATCCGGGGATGTCGTGCGGGATTTCGGAAGCGGTTCCGGCACCAGTCGACGCCGAACAGCGGGCGGCGCTCGACTACATGGGGATCGAAGCGGGGCGGCCGTTGCTGGGCCGTCCGGCAGATGTGGTCTTCATCGGAAGCTGCACGAACGGCCGGATCTCCGATCTGCGGGCGGCCGCCCGCGTCCTGGCCGGCCGCCGAGCGAATCCCGCCACCCGGTTGCTGGTGGTCCCGGGCTCGACCGCGGTCCGCCGGCAGGCCGAAGCGGAGGGGCTCGACGAGGTGTTCCGGAGCGCCGGGGCGGAATGGCGGGCGTCGGGCTGTTCGATGTGCATCGCCATGAACGGCGACCGGCTGTCTCCGCAGGAACTCGCGGTTTCGACGTCGAACCGGAACTTCGAGGGAAGACAGGGGCCCGGCGGCCGGACGGTCCTCGCCTCGCCGGTCACGGCGGCCGCCTCGGCGCTCGCCGGAGCGGTCGCCGATCCGAGACCGCTCCTCTCCCACTAGAAGGAGTTCTTCATGGAACCCGTTGTTCGTATTGCGTCGCGAACGGTGGTGCTCGCCGCCGACAACGTGGACACCGATCAGATCATCCCCGCTCGGTTTCTCACCGGCACCCGCCGCGACGGGTTGGGAGCCGCGCTGTTCGCCGACTGGCGGCGCGACTCCGTGGGGGAGTTGCGTCCCGATTTCCCGCTCAACCGGCCGGAGGCTGAAGGCGCGCGCATTCTGGTGGCCGGAGCCAACTTCGGCTGCGGCTCGTCACGCGAACACGCCCCCTGGGCGCTCACCGACTACGGGTTCGCCGCGGTCGTGAGTCCCTCGATCGCCGATATCTTCAAGGGAAATGCGGTCCGGAACGGGCTCGTTCCGGTGGAGTTGGAGCCTGCCACCCACGGGACGCTCGTTCGTCATCCGGGAGCAGAGATCGTGATTGACGTCGAAGCCGGCACCGTGACGCTCCCGGATGGGGACGTGGCGCAGTTCGAACTTCCTCCCTTCGCGCGCCGGTGCCTGCTGACGGGACGGAGACCGCTGGATTTCCTGCTGGACCAGGAGTCGGCCATCTCCAGCTACGAGCAGGGGAGGGAGGAGATCGCCGCCGGGCGCCCCTCGGGCGCCAGCCACGAGTCGTGAACGAGCCTCGGCGCTGTGGCTGGGCCGAGCGTACGTTTCCGGCCTACGTGCGCTACCACGACGAAGAGTGGGGCGTGCCGGTACGCGACGACCACAAGCAGTTCGAGTTTCTGGTCCTGGAGTCCGCCCAGGCCGGCCTCAGTTGGGCCACGATCCTGAAACGCCGCGAGGGCTACCGGAAAGCGTTTGCCGGTTTTGACCCGGACCGGGTTTCCCGCTTCCGGAGGCCGCGCATCGAGCGGCTCCTCCGGAACCCGGCAATCATCCGCAACCGCGCGAAGGTTGAGGCCGCGGTGAACAACGCCAAGCGTTTTCTGGAAGTGCAGCAGGAGTTCGGCAGCTTCAGCACCTACATCTGGGGCTTCGTCGGGGGTTCTCCCCGGGTGAGCCGCTGGGAGCGAGACGATGAGGTCCCGGCGACCTCGGCCGAATCCACGGCTCTCACGAGAGACATGAAGGTGCGCGGGTTCCGGTTCGTGGGGAGCACGGTCCTCTACGCCCACATGCAGGCCACGGGACTCGTGAACGACCACCTCGTCTCGTGTTTCCGCCATGGGGAGGTTCAAGGTTTCCGGGCGTGAGAGCGGATCGTTTTCGGCTTGCCAGGCGGTCGCCGCGCCGGGCCTCGCTCCTGTTTGGCGCGGTGGTGTTCACGCTTTCTTGCGGGGGCGGGGAGGACAGCGGTAAGCAGGTCGCTCCCACGACTCCCCGGCCCACGCCGCGGCAACTGACCGGTCTCGAAATCGCCGCCGAGCGCACGGCGATCCGGGTCGGGCAGGTCACCGGGCCGCTGATCGCCTACGGGCGCTACGACGACGGTACGACAGGAACGGTGGAGGCTGCCTGGGCCTCCTCCGATCCCGCGATCATCGGCGTGGGAGAAGACACAACGGTGATCGGCCTCGGCGTCGGGGAGGCCGAGGTTTCGGCTTCGTTCGAGGATTTCACCTCGGCGCTTGCCTTCCAGGTGAACGAGCCCAACCCGCGGGCGAGCCGGGATCGGCCGGACGACTTCGACGGGCCGCAGATCCACGCGGTGTACGCGATCCCGAGCGATGTCGAAGACGGGAATCTCGACCGGTACGGCGTGATCGCCACCTCCTTCGAAGCGATCCAGAACTGGCTGAGCGACGAGATCGGGCACCGCCTCCGGCTGGACACCAATGGTGGCGAACTGGATGTGACGTTCCTCCGCCTTCCGTTTACCCACGAGGAGGGGGACGGGCGTGGCCGTTCGCTGATCGTCGACCTCGAACAGGCGGTCGCGGAGAGCATCGGCGTCGCTCCCGACAAGGTGTACGCGGTGTACTACGCGGGACGAGCCGCCGGTTTCTGCGGCAGCGCGGGTCTCGGAGGTCCGGTCGGCGCTCTGTACCTGGGCGACGAAAATTGCAGCAGCACTTCCCCGGGGAGGGACCCGGAAGTGGCCTCGACTTACGAGGCGGTCATGGTGCACGAACTCCTGCACGTTTTCGGGGCCGTCGCGTCCTGCGCACCCCACTCCACCGAGGGGTCTCACGTTTCGGACGACGCTACGGATCTCATGTACTCGGGAGCCGAGAGGAGCCGGCTCCACGAGGCGGTAACCGACGTTGGGCGCGACGACTATTTCGGTCACGGGCGGGAGGACTGCCTCGATGCGGTCAGCAGCCGCTATTGGGAGCGGGTGGACGCCCGCCGCGTTGCCGCGCGCGGAGCGCCGCGGCCGCGCCTCGACATCCCGCTCGGCGACTGGCCCCTTCGCTGCGGGCTCGAGTGACGCCAATGAGGGCCGGCGTTCCGGCACTCAGCCACTCTCAACAGCCTGTGGTGAAACTCACGCGGCGTTCAAGCGGCGATGCATCCCGGTTGAACCGCCCCCCCACCGGGAGAACTGGCGCTTTGCGGCGCTCTGCGTTGCGTTTCGGTCGAAATACACTCGGTATTCCTCCCTCACGCGCTTTGTCAGCCGGGCGCCTCGCCCCCACCGGGAGGACTGGCCGCTCTCGGCGCTCACGCGAGTTCCACCACAGGCTGTTAACAGCCTGTGCCGGCTGAGCCCCGCTCTCTTCGGGGCCTTGCTCGAAGCGATCCCCGCGGACGTCCTTCGGCTAGCCAGCGAGGTGACCGGGGTTGGGGGCCTGCAGACCGGCACTGCGTCCCGCAGGGCCGCGAAACCGCGTACTGCCGTCCGAGCAGAAGCGCGGGGACGGCCTGGAACGCCGACCTCCGGTCGGCACCGCGGCCCGTAGGGCCGCGAAACCGCGTAATTCCGCCCGAGCAAAACGGCGGGGACGGCTTGGAACGCCGACCTCCGGTCGGCAGCGCGGCCCGCAGGGCCGCGAACGCAGAGTCGCCCGGCGCCCGGATGGCGCGATACCGATTCTTCGGCCCGGTGACGCGCACTTCGCTTCGAGTTTTCCACAAAGCCGGCCGCGGCGGGAATTTCGCAGGTCGCTTTTCGTCTGAGAGAGAGTGCGCCGTTTTGGCAGATGGAGACGCCCGTTGCATGGACTCGGGGTGGACTTCGGGTCTTCGGGAGTCAAAGCGGTAGCACTTTCCACCGATGGCAGCGAGATGACGCTGCTGGGAGCGGGACGGGAGGCGGTTGAACCGGGCGCAATACAGGACGGCGCCGTGCAAGACGCCGACGCCGTGGGTGCGGCGCTCGGGCGGCTGCTCGCACGACTGGGCGTCCGTTGTCGCCTGGCGGCTCTCGCGATCGGCGGCAGTTCGGTGCTCATCAAGAGATTTCCGGCGCCTGCCGGGCCGGTTGGCTCCGGTGGAGGGGCGGGCGGGTTTCGCGACGCGGTTACCCGGGAAGCAGCCCGCCATGTTCCGTTCCATCTCGAATCGCTCGAATTCGACTACGAGGGTCCGTTGCCCTCTTCCCCGGAGCCGGCGCCGCGCGACCCGAGCGGGAGCGAGCCCGGCGCCATCGTGTTTGGAGCCGCGCCGCGCGAGATAGTCCAAAACCATTGCCGTGCCGCTGCCGCCGCCGGGCGGCAGGTGACCCGGATCGAGCTTGAGCCCTACGCGCTCTATGCAGCAGCGGGCTTGACGACCTCGCTGGCCGCCCGGGATCGGGAACCCGGCGCCCTGGCCATCGCGGAGATCGGCGCATCCCGGGCCGGGGTGCACATCTTCGGGAACTCTCCCGCTCCGGGCCTCGCGATCCGTGGCGCCGAGAAGGCAGCAAAGCCCGGGACGGCGGGCGCGTCTCCCGATCTCCTGGCGAGCGTTCCGGCGCCCGGAGCGGGAGCGCTGGCGGTGCACCGGCCACCGCCGGGCGGGGCCTCCCGATTCGAGCCGGCCGGTCCCGGTGAGGACCAGGAAGGCGATTGGCCAGGGGGTCGCACGGGCGACACGGAGGTCTTCGCGAACCGCATTGTGGCGACGCTGCGGGAGGCGCTTCGGGAAGCCGAGCCGCGCCGTCCGGTAAAACTGCTGTTGAGCGGTGGCGGGGCCAATTTGCCGGGCCTTCGCGCGCTGCTCGGGGAGCTCGAACTGGAAGATCCGGTGGTCCTCGATCCGCTCCAGAAACTGGGACACCCGGACGGGGAACCGGCGTTTTCGGTCGCGGCCGGCCTCGCCTATCAGGCCATCCTCGATCTCGCCGGAGCGGGAATCGGCCATCGCCCATGAATCTCCTGCCGGCTGATCCCCGCCAGCGTGGAAAGCCCGGAACGCGGGTGGGCGGCCCTGGCCGGGGCCGGATCCTCTGGGGTGCGTTGGTGGTGGGTCTCACGCTTGCGGTCATCGGGGTGGACGTTCACGGTCTGGAGACGCGTCTTCAAAGCGCCCGCGCCGACCGGAATCACCTCGGGACTCAGATCGCCGCGCGGGAGGGCGAGAAGGAGCGGCTGGTGGCCGGCCGGGAACGGCTTCGGGAACTGCGCGTGGCCGAGGGACGCCTTGCCCGCTGGGACGAAGAGCGTTTTCTTCTGCCGGAGCTGCTTCGGGGGTTTTCACTCGCCGTTCCGACTGCGGTCGTCCTGGAAGAGGTCCGTCGCGAGGGGCCGGAGTTTCGGGTGACGGGGCGGGCGAGTTCCGCGGCCACGGTCGCCAGCGCCCTTGACGCCTTCTCCCGGATGGAACGAGTGCGGGATGTGGAGTTGCTGTGGGTCGAGCGGATGGACGCGGTGGATGGCGCGGAGGAACAGCGGTTCGCCCTGGCCGGCTCTCTTCGCTACGCGTCGCGGGAGCCCCAGCCCTTCGATCGGGTTGAGGCGGTCGCCAGGAAGCGGGAGTTTCCTCGTTGAGCCGGGTCCCTTCCCGCTGGGCGGGGCTCGCGCCCTTCCTGGTCACGGCTCTCGCTGCCTACGGCGCGTTTCGATTGGGGATTCGGCCGGCGATGGAGGCGGAGGCCGGACGCGTCGAGGAGGAGGTGGTGCAGTTGAAAACGCGGGCGGATGCGGCGGGCGAGGGGCCTTCCGGCTCCGATGCCGGGGAAGCCGCCGAACTCGCCAGGGAACTGGCTCGCACCGGGGGGCGGGTCACGGCGCTGACGGGGATCCTGGCGACCTCCAGCGAAGCTGAGGCCGGTTTGCAGTCACTCGGGTCCATGGCGTCGGCGGCGGGAGTCCGGTTCCTGCGCTTCGCGCCCGAACCCGAATACCGATTGGACGGGTATGTGGCGCGCGCCGCGTCGGTGGTGGCCGAAGGGACGTTCTTCGAGGTCCTGAGCTTCTTCGAGCGCGTCTCGCTCTCTCCGCACCTGGTCCTGGTTGAGGAGTTGGGGATCGAGCTGGCCGGCGGCGGTCTCATCCACTGCCGCTTTGTTGCGGTCACCGTCCGCGCCGCCGCCGCCGGGCTCGCGTCGGGGCACGAAGCAGTCCCGGTCTCGACCGGAACCGGTTCCGATGAGGCGGACGCCGGAGAGTCCGAATGCTGATGCGCGGACGACTACTGCGAGGTGGGCTGATCCTCCTGCTCGCCGGACTCCCTGTGGTCGGGGAGGGCCGGGAGGGAGGCCGCCCGTATCTCTCCGCCGTCCAGAGCGGTCGCGAAGAGCGAGGTCGTGATCCCTTCCGGGAGCCGGAGGCCGGACCCGGCGCGCTGCGGCCTCCCGGGCTTGCCGGCGTCGCGGTCATGGAAACCGTGATTCGCGGGATCGTGCGCTACCGGATCCCGGCAGGTGTCATGGAAGGGACCGAATCTTCCGGTCGGGCGATTCTGGAGTCACCCTCCGGAGAGGGATTCGTTGCCGCTCCGGGCGACCGGCTTCTGGATGGGGTCCTGGGTCAGTTGGAGGACGGCGGGGTTGTCTTCTGGCTTGACGGCGATTCGGATCGCCCGGTGTATCGACCGCTGGCGGTTCTCGGGGCGGGGCCTGAGGAGGGCCAATGAGATTCCTGAAGCAACTCCTGGGGCTCGTGACGCGTTTCGGCCCTGCGTTTGTTGTCCTCGCGGTGTCGGGGGTACATCCTGCCGCCGCGAACGGGGCTCGGCGGCCGCAGGTTCTGCCACAGCTTCTGGTGGCCGCCTCCCGACCGTCGGTAACCGGGTTGCAGGTTGATCCAGGGACCGGGGCGACTGTCCTTCGCTTTCTCACGAACGGCAAATTGCGTGCTCCTTCGGGTGCACAGCTGCGGGACCGATTCCAGGTGCTGATGCCGGGGGTGGATCTTTCGGCGGTGGCCGGATCCTGGGGTGTGGGAACCCCCGAGGTCCTCGAGGTGCGCGTCTCCTCGAGCGAGACCGAGGGCATCACCGTAGAGGCCGCGCCCGGCGTCGCCTGCACTCCTTCGCTCTCAGGCGCCGGCCTGGAGATCGCCTGCCGGGCGCTGCCCGAGCCGGCTTCGAAAGAAGAGGCGAGCGGTCCCGATGGCGCGGCCGTCCAGGATGAAGCGGGCAGTGCCGAACCGCGGGTCAGCCTCGATTTTCGGGACGCCGACCTCCGCGATGTGTTCCGCGTCCTGAGCGAAGTGAGCGGGCTCGATTTCGTGTTACAACCCGGAGTGTCGGGCCGGGTTTCACTGCGGCTCAGCGAGATTCGGTGGGACCGGGCGCTGGAACTCGTCCTCCGCTCTCAGCGCCTTGGACACGTGCTCGAAGAGGGCGTCCTGCGCGTGGCCCCGTCTGCCGAACTGGCGGCCGAATTTGAGGAACAGCGACGGCAGCAAGAACAACGCGAACTTGCCGGCGAGTTGGTCACGTTCAGCCGCAGCCTGGCTTATGTGCGCCCGGAAGAGGTCAAGGAAGTGCTCGAGAGCCGCCTTAGCGAGAGGGGGACACTCATCGCCGACCAGCGTACGGGAATCGTTCTGGTGGCGGACGTGGAGAGCCGGGTCCGTGACATCGAGTCCGTGCTGAACGTGCTCGACATTCCGGTTCCGGGCGTCGAGATCGAAGCGCGCATCGTTCTCGCGACGCGAACCCTCACCAGCAGGCTCGGAATCCAGTGGGGCGGGGGTCTGGTGCGCGATCACACCGGCAAGAAACTGCCGCAGTCCTTTCGAATCGGGGCGGACGCGATCGGGGGTACCACCTCTTCCTTCTCCACGGGCAGCCCGGCCGGGGGAATCCTGTCCGCTGCAAACGCCGACGGCCAGCGGCCGGGTTACGGCGTGAATCTCCCCATCAGCGGCGTCCCCACCGGTGTTCTGGGGCTCGCCCTGGGTGCGCTCGGCGGCGCCGCCCATCTCGATCTGGCGCTGACCGCCGCCGAGCGCAAGGGCGAAGTAAGGATCCTTTCGGCGCCGCGGATCGTCGCGCAAAACGCCCGGCCGGCAACCATCAAGCAGGGAGTGACGTTTCCGGTTCAGGTCGTGGCCAACAACACCGTCACCGTGCAGTTCCGGGAGGCGGTTCTCGAACTCACGGTAACCCCGCAGGTCAGTCCCGAGGGCACGATTCTCCTTGATCTCACCGTGAGCAACGACGCGCTCGACTTCGGCCAGGCGGTCGGAGGGATTCCGAGCATCCTGACCCAGCAAGCCACGACGCGGATACGGGTCGAAGATGGAGCGACGACGGTACTGGGAGGCGTCTTCGCTACGCAGGAGGCGGAGGACCGGGGGCGGGTACCGGGTCTGCATCGGATCCCGCTGCTGGGTCACCTGTTCAAGTCGCGGGAGCGGAACCACCGCGATGAAGAACTGCTCATCTTCCTCACCCCGAGAATCCGTTCCCTGGAGCGTCACCGTTTGGCGGGTGGCGCTCTACCGTCTCAGCCCTGAATCGGCGCGCCCGACGCCATGACAGCCGGGTCGTTTCAACGGATCGTGCCCGCCCCCATTGTGCTACCGTTCCGGCCGTTGCGGGCCGAGCCCCGCTGCCGCTCGTGCCCGCATCTTCGTCCAAAGAGCCGACCCTCGCCGATCTTCTGGAGGCTCTGGATCAGCTTGCCGGAACCGAGTTCCACGAGGTAGATCTCCGCGTCGGAGGCGCCCGCCTGCGCGTCGCGCGGGGTCCCGCGGCCACGCTCGCAGGTGCTGTTCCGGCAGCAGCCGCCCCATCCCCGGCGGCCCCGGTGGACGATGGAGCGGCGGACCCGGCGGCATCCGGACTGGAAACAGTGACCGCGCCCATGGTCGGGACGTTCTTCCGCCGTTCCAGACCGGATGCGGAGCCGTTCGTCAGTGTCGGCGATCGCGTCCGGAAGGGTCAGGTCCTCTGCATCATCGAAGCGATGAAGCTGATGAACAACATCGAGGCCGAGAGCAGCGGGGAAATCGTGGAGATCGTCCCGGCAGACCACTCACCGGTGCAGTTCGGGGACCGGCTCTTCGTGATCCGGCCGGCCTGAACAAACGCCGCGTGACCTTGTTCACAGGCTGCTGAAGTGTTCAACAAGGTCCTCGTCGCCAACCGCGGAGAGATCGCGGTCAGGATCATCGCCGCCTGCCGGGATCTCGGCCTGCGGACGGTGGTTGCGTATTCCGATGCGGACCGCGGAACGCTACCGGTGCGACTCGCCGACGAACGGGTGTGTATCGGGCCGGCCGCGCCCGCTGAGAGTTATCTGGACGTTCCGCGGATCCTGACCGCAGCGGAAATTTCGGGTGCCGACGCCATCCATCCCGGCTATGGATTCCTGGCGGAGAGCCACGCGCTCGCCGAGGTCTGCGAAGCCTGCCGGGTGACGTTTATCGGTCCGCCACCGGAGAGCATCCGCACCATGGGCGACAAGGCGCTCGCCCGCCGGGTCATGCGGAAGGCCGGGGTACCCATTCTGCCTGGGACCGAATCCGGGGTGTCGGGCGCCGAGGAGGCAACCCGGATTGCCGGCGAGGTCGGATACCCGGTTCTGTTGAAGGCTTCCTTCGGTGGTGGCGGTCGCGGAATGCGCATCGTCGCCGCCGAATCGGAGTTGGCGCCGGCTCTCGCGTCTGCCGCCTCGGAGGCGCAGGCCGCCTTCGGTGACGCCGAGATGTACATCGAGCGGTATCTGCCCAGTGTGCGCCACGTCGAGGTCCAGGTATTCGCTGACGCGCACGGCAACACCGTGTCCCTTGGAGAGCGGGACTGTTCGGTGCAGCGCCGGCATCAGAAGCTCGTGGAAGAGGCTCCGGGGCCCGGGCTGACGGAGGCGACCCGCAAGAAGCTTGGAGCAGCCGCGGTAAAGGCCGCCGCAGCGGTGGGCTATCGAAACGCGGGAACGGTCGAGTTCCTGATGGACCCTGACGGGAACTTCTTCTTCAGCGAGATGAACGTGCGCATCCAGGTGGAGCATCCGGTAACCGAAATGGTGACCGGACTGGACCTGGTGCGCGAGCAGATCCGGGTGGCGGCCGGTGAGCCGCTCTCCTTCTCGCAGGAATCGGTTCGGGTTTCGGGTGCTGCGATCGAATGCCGGATCAATGCCGAAGATCCTGAGCGCTTCATCCCGAGCCCCGGAACCATCACTGCCTTCCACAGTCCCGGCGGACCTGGGGTCCGGGTGGACACGGCGGCACACGCGGGGGCGGTCATTCCGCCCTACTACGACTCGCTGGTTGCCAAACTCATTGTGCACGGCGAGGATCGACCTCACGCGGTGGTGCGGATGCGGCGGGCTCTCGCCGAGATGGAGGTGGAGGGCATCCACACGACCCTCCCGCTCCATCGTCGGATCATGGAGAGCGAGGAGTTTCTCGCCGGTGGCTTCGACACCGGATTCATTGGGCGTCTCGGCTGATCGGCACTCGATCGGGATCGACCGAACGGCGGCGTCCTGGTGTTCGCGGACTTTCTTCGCGGTCAGCCCGGTCTATCCCATCCTGGATGCGAGCGGATTCGGTGACCGGGATCCCGGCCCGGTGCTTCGCGCGCTCGGAGCGGCAGGGATCCGGGTTGTCCAGCTTCGGGGAAAGGAGCTGCCGAGCCGGGCGTTCCTGTCCTGGGTTGCGGCCGGAGTCCGCGGTGCTTCCGGGAGCGGGGTCCGGGTAGTGGTGAACGACCGCGCGGATGTTGCCTTGCTGACCGGCGCCGACGGAGTCCATCTCGGGCAGGACGATCTTTCGGTGAGGGCGGCCCGGAGGCTGTTGGGTGTTTCCGCGGTGATCGGTCTTTCGACACATACCCGGGAGGAACTGCGGGTCGCACGGAACGAGCCGGCCGACTATCTTGCGGTGGGACCGGTGTTCGAAACCGCGACGAAAACTGACTCCGCTCCAGTGGTTTCGCTGTCGGGCGTGCGCGAGGCGCGGGGCCTCTACCGCGGGGCCCTGGTTGGGATCGGCGGGATCAGCGAGCCCCGGATCGGCTCGGTGCTCGCCGCCGGAGCTGACGCGGCCGCGGTGATCTCCGCGGTGTCCGGTTCCTCGCCCCAAGAAATCGCAGACAAGGCGCGAGCGCTGCTGGCCGAGGCGTCAGCCGGCTCCCACGCCACCTCATCCACAGGTTGCTAACAGCTTGTGAACAAAGTCACGCGGCCCAGTTCTCCCGGTGGGAGCTCGAGCGGCAATGCATCCCGGCTGAAACACTCCGCTTCGCGTCGCTCATCGTTGCGCTTCGGTCGAAATACACTCGGTATTCCTCCCTCGCGCGCCTTGTCAGCCGGGCGCCTCCCCCCCACCGGGAGAACTGGCGCTCTCGGCGCTCGCGCCACTTTGCCCACAGGCTGCTAACAGCCCGTGGACAAAGTCACGCGGCGTTCGAGCGGCGATGCATCCCGGCTGAACCGCTCCGCTTTGCGTCGCTCATCGTTGCGCTTCGGTCGAAATACACTCGGTATTCCTCCCTCGCGCGCCTTGTCAGCCGGGCGCCTCACCGCTCTCGGCGCTCGCGCCACTTTGCCCACAGGCTGTTAGGAGAATCGATGGCCGGAAAGATGCTGGACGGAAAGAAAATCGGCGCCGCAATTCGCGCCGATGCCGCGGAGGCGGCGCGCGAATTTGCCCGCTGCGGGCGCCTTCCCGGGCTGGCGGTGGTGCTCGTTGGCGACGACCCCGCCTCCGCGATCTATGTGCGAGGCAAGATCAAGGCGTCGCGGGAGGCGGGGATCTCCTCGGAGACCCATCGTCTGCCCGCCACGACGAAAGCGCCGGAACTGGCCGGTTTGCTGGAGCGCCTGAACCGGGACGACTCGGTAGACGCGATCCTGCTTCAGCTTCCCTTGCCGGCGGGACTCGACGGATCGGAATTCCTGGCGCGCATTCGTCCGGACAAGGATGTGGACGGTTTCCATCCCGAAAACGTGGGCCGGTTGGTGGCCAATCTGCCCGGCCCGCGACCCTGTACCCCCGCCGGCATCATGGAGATGTTCCGCCGCGAAGGGATCGAGGTTCGGGGCTCGAGGGCGGTCGTCGTAGGACGGAGCGACATCGTGGGGAAGCCTCTGGCGCTGCTCCTGCTCCACGGGCACGCCACGGTTACGGTTTGTCACTCCCGCACGCGCGACCTCCCCGCCGTGTGCCGCGAGGCGGACATTCTGTGCACGGCAACCGGCCGGCCGGCGATGGTCGGAGCGGACGGCATCCGCGAAGGCGCGGTCGTCGTGGATGTGGGGATGAACCGCGCCGCCACCGAGGAGGAAGTGCGCGACTTCTTCGGGGGCGATGAAAAGCGCTTGGCCCGGTTCCGGAAGAACGGCTACACGCTGGTCGGGGATGTCCACCCCGTGGCAATGCGCGAACGGTCATCGGCATATACCCCGGTCCCCGGTGGAGTCGGGCCGCTCACCATCGCGATGCTGTTGGCCAACACCGTGGCTCTTGCCGTCGCACGCCAGGCATCCGGCGCCTAGCAGCCTGTGGACAAAGTCACGCGGCCCAGTTGCCGTGAAATGCAGTCGCGCCGGGACGCCGACAGCCCGGATGGCGCGCCGGCCAGGGAACGCCGGTCTTCAGACCGGCACCGCCCCGCGCAGCGGGGCGAGAGGGCGTACTTCCCAGTTCCGGGATGGCGCACGTCTCGGCACGTACCCCACCCGGCAGAGCGGCACGCCGGCCAGGGAACGCCGAGCTCCGGTCGGCACCGCGCGGGAGCGCGAAACCAGCGCCGATGACACTGCGCTATGCCAACTTGAGTTCTGCACCCTCTTCCAATCCCGGATGCCGCGACCGCTCACTGCTCCCTCTACCCGGGGCCGCGCCGTTTTCATGCCGGGCGGGGTGTACGGGAGGACCCGATCATCAGGGTTTTTCCCAGTGGGGGCTCGCCCGGCTTCCGTCACAGGCGGCCAACTAACAGCCCCCACCCGGAGCGCGTCAGGAGGCGGCGCGCACCAGGAGCGCCCGAGCAAGCGCTTCGGCCGCTGCTTCCGTCTCCGCCAGGGTTCCGGACGCATCCACGAGATCGTCGGCTTGCCGGGCCTTCTCCAGGGGATCCATCTGGGCGGCGAGTCGCAGACGCGCCTCTTCGGGACTCATCCCGGAGCGGGCGGTGAGGCGCTCGAACTGCTGCTCCGTACGGCAAACGACGACGACGATCCGGTCATAGTTCGCGACGCTGCCGGTCTCTACCATGAGCGCGGCTTCGACGCCGGCGACCCGCCTTCCCTCCCTGTTGCGTCCGTCCAGAAAAGTTCCGATGCGCTGCCAGATCCGCGGGTGCACCACGCTATTCAGCCATTCCCGCCCCTCGGGGTTGGCGAAGACGTGCGCTCCCAGAGTCTTCCGGTCGATCCCTCCCCCGGGAGCCAATACGTCCCGGCCGAAGTGACTGGCGATCTCCCCCACCAGTTCACCGCCCGGGGCAAAGAACTCATGGGTCAGCGCGTCCGCATCGAGCATGGGGATCCCGCTGCGTTCGAACACCCGGCGGACCGTGGTCTTCCCGGAGGCGATCCCGCCGGTGAGTCCGATCCGGAGCAAGTTCGTTAGCAGCCTGTGGGTAGAGTGACGGGAGCGCCGAGGCCCCCACCGGGAGAAACCCTCATGATCGGGTCCTCCCGTACACCCCGCCTGGCATGAAGAAAGCGCGGCCGCGGGTAGGGGGAGCGGTGAGCGGTCGCGGCATCCGGGATTGGAAGAGGGTGCAGAACTCAAGGTGGCATAGCGCAGTGTCATCGGCGCTGGTTTCGCGCTCCCGCGCGGTGCCGACCGGAGGTCGGCGTTCCAAGCCGGCGTGCCGCTCTGCCGGGTGGAGCAGGTGCCGAGACGTGCGCCATCCCGGAACTGGGAAGTACGCCGTCTCGCCCCGCTGCGCGGGGCGGTGCCGGTGTGAACACCGGCGTTCCCTGGCCAACGCGCCATCCCGGCTGCCGGCGTCCCGGCGCGGCTGCATTTTCACAGCAACTGGCCGCGTGGGTTTTGCCACCGGCTGCTAACCCCAGTAGCGGAACAAAGCGTCGTCGAGCAGCCCCCGAGCCTTCAGGATCCGTTCGATGATCTGACGGACGGCGCCGCGGCCTCCCGGAGCGCCGGCTACGAAGTGGACGCATTCCAGCACCGCCGGGTGGGCGTCAGCGGGCGCGGCGGCGAACCCGGCCCTCTTGAGGGCCGGCAAGTCCTGGACGTCATCACCCACAAAGGCAACCTGCTCCGGCAACAGGCCGAAGGCGGCGCAGGCTTCTTCGAAGGCCGGGCCCTTGTCGAAACAGCCCTCCCTGAGGAAATCCAGGGACAACTCAGCGGCGCGCCCTCTGACGACTGTGGAACGGCGGCCGGTCACGAACCCGAGGCGCAGGCCGCTTCTCTTCGCCATCACAAGCCCCAACCCGTCACGGGAATGGAAGCGCTTCCGTTCGGGAATTCCGGCTTTTTCGTCGCCCGGCTCGAAGGTGCCGTCGGTCAGCACGCCGTCCACGTCAAACAGGATGGCTTCGATGGCTGCCGCCCGGCGCGTAACGGAATCGTCCCCGGAGCCGGCGTCGCGCCAGCTACCCGACGGGGAGGGGTCGGAACCGCCGGAGTCCCTTTTGGGCACGGGAGAGGTCGGCCCGTTGCCGGATCAGCCGGCGGCTACGGCGGCCGCCGACGTCGGCAGTTCTTTCGCTGCTCGCTGTTCCCGGTTCCGCAGTGCGGCCCCGATGAAATCGCTGAAGAGCGGATGTGGACGGAGCGGATTCGACTGGAACTCCGGATGGAACTGGACGGCGAGGAACCAGGGGTGGTCGGGAATCTCGGCGACCTCATAGAACCCGTCCTCCGTGAAGCCGGAAAACTTCATTCCTCGGGATTCGACGAGTTCCGTGTAGCCGCGCTCGAATTCGTAGCGATGACGGTGACGCTCGCGGATACGGGTTGCGCCGTAGGTCCGCGCGGCGAGCGAACCCTCCCGGAGGATGCAGGTTGCGGCGCCCACCCGCATCGTCCCGCCCATCGGTTCGACGCCTTCGAGACCCCGCAACAACTGGAAGACCTGATGCTCCGCGTCCGGATCGAGTTCCTGGGTGCTGGCTCCAGCGAGCCCGCATTCCGAACGTGCGAACTCCACCACGGCCCACTGGAATCCATAGCAAATTCCGAGAAACGGAACCCGATCGGTGCGGGCGCGGCCGGCAGCCTGGGCCATCCCCTCGGTCCCCCGGGAGCCGAATCCCCCGGGCACCAAAATACCGTCGCAGTCGTCCAGCGAAGAGAGATCGCCGTCCTGAAGGCTCTCGGCTTCCACCCAGCGAATTTCCACGCGGGCGTCGTGGGGGACTCCACCGTGCACGAGGGCTTCTTTGAGGCTCTTGTACGAATCCTCGAGTTCGACGTACTTGCCGACCACCCCGATCCGGACATCGCGTGAACCGGTGCGGAGACGCTGGACCAGATCCTTCCAGTCGCTCAGTTCCCTGGCGCGGGAAGGAAGCTGGAAATGTTCGAGGATTCGGCTGTCCACGCCCTCGGCCGCGAGGTTCAGGGGGACCTCGTACACGGAGCGAGCGTCGACCGCGGTAAAGACGGCGTCATGGGTGACCGAGGTGTGCAGTCCGATCTTGGCCTTGACCTCACTGGACAAGCCCTCTCTGGCGCGACACAGCAGTATGTCGGGCTGAATACCTATCGCCCGTAGTTCGCGGACGCTGTGCTGGGTGGGCTTGGTCTTGTACTCGCCGGCCGTCGCGATCATCGGGACGAGGGTCAGATGCAGGAAACAGACCCGCGTCGCGCCCACCTCCAGCCGAAACTGGCGGGCGGCTTCGAGGAAAGGCTGCCCCTCGATGTCGCCGACCGTTCCGCCAATTTCGACGATAACGACATCGGCATCGTCCGCGACCGCGATCAGGCGACTCTTGATTTCGTCGGTTACGTGCGGAATCACCTGGACGGTCGCTCCCAGGTATCCGCCCTGCCGCTCCCGTTCGATCACGGTCTCGTAGATCTGACCACTGGTGACGTTCGAGAGCGCCGAGAACGCATTACCCGTGAACCGCTCGTAGTGCCCGACGTCGAGGTCCGTCTCAGCGCCGTCGTGAGTCACGAAGACCTCACCGTGTTGGTACGGGCTCATCGTGCCCGGATCCACGTTCAGGTAGGGGTCGAACTTCAGGAAAGTGACCGAGTACCCCTGTGACTTGAGCAGGCGCCCGATGGACGCCGACGCGATCCCTTTACCGAGCGACGAGATCACGCCACCCGTGACGAAGAGGAAGCGCGTCTTGGCGGGGAGGGAGGGGCTGCTCAAGGGGTCAACAACTGGTGGTGGAACCCGGGTGAGCGCCGAGGCCGCCAGTTCTCCCGGTGGGGGCGAGGCGCCCGGCTGACAAGGCGCGTGAGGGAGGAGCCCCCACCGGGAGAACTGGCCCCGGTGTATTTCGACCGAAACGCAACGATGGGCGGCGCGCAGCGACGCGGTGAACAGCCTGTGGTGGAACCCGCGTGAGCGCCGAGGTCGGTGAGACGCCCGGCTGACAAGGCGCGTGAGGGAGGAGCCCCCACCGGGCGAACTGGCCCCGGTGTATTTCGACCGAAACGCAACGATGAGCGGCGCGAAGCGACGCGGTCAGCCGGGATGGATCGCCGGCCGAACGCCGCGTGGGTTTCATCACAGCCGGCCGAGCCCCCACCGGGAGAACTGGGCCGCGTGGGTCTCACCGTGGGCTGTTAAGCCCCTGTCCCGAACGCCCGCCATGCGGGACGTGATTCTACCAGAACGTTTGCGTTTGGAACGTGCCCCGCCCCGGTGTCGTCGCGGGGCGCCGCACAGCAATCGTTGGGCCAGAACTCCACTCCTTTTCGGCCGGGAAGAAGTTTGACAAGAAATCGTTTGAAATCTCGTCTGATGTCTTGGAATGCCCGGACGAATGCCCGCATCGTCACCCTCGGCGCCGCCCGACCCCAAGGCGGAACTTGCGCGGCTACTGCAGCAACTGGTCAGTCTCGGGGGAAGCGATCTTCATCTGAGCCCCGGAGCCGTTCCCCGTTTACGGATTGACGGCACGCTCACGCAGGGTGAGGGCGAACCCCTGCCTGCCGAGGTGGTGGAGTCGATGGTGTCCGCTGGTATTGCGGATCGCCATCGCGCACTGCTCGAGCAGGGCGGGGAGGCCGACTACTCCTTCACTCTGACGGGCGTTGCCCGTTTTCGCGGCAGCGTCTTTCGCTGCCGGGGCGCTCTTGCCGCCGCCTACCGGGTGGTCGCCGGTGAGGTGCCGTCGCTCGACGCACTGGGCCTGCCGGCGGGCGCGGCGGGGCTCGCCGGGCTCGGCTCCGGTCTGGTCCTCACCTCCGGTCCGGTGGGTTCGGGTAAATCCACCACCATGGCGGCGATCGTGGACCGGATCAACCGCACGCGTCCGGTCCACATCGTCACCGTCGAGGATCCGGTCGAAGTCGTCCACCGGAATCGGTGCGCCCTGGTAACGCAGCGACAGGTCGGCAGCGACACGGCCTCCTTTCACACCGCCCTCCGCTCGGTTCTGCGCTCCGATCCGGACGTGGTGATGATCGGCGAGATCCGGGACCGGGAAACGGTGGACGCAGCGCTCCGGGTGAGCGAGACGGGGCACCTGGCGTTGGCCACGATTCACGCGCGCTCGGCGCTTCACGCGCTGACCCGGATCGTGGAGATGTTCCCGGCCTCTCAGCATCGTCAGGCGAGGATCCGCCTTTCGGCATCGCTGGAGACGATCTATTGCCAGCGGCTGGTACCGCGCGCCGACGGGCGCGGACGCGTGGTCGCTGTCGAGCAACTCGCCCCGACCCCCGCGGCGCGCAACCTGATCCGTGAAGACAAGTTGCACCAGCTCTTTGCCGTTATGGGCGCGGGCGCGGGGCGGGGAACGTCCGTGTCTCTCAACGAGGCGCTGGCCTCGTTGTGCCGCCGGGGAATCATTGCCCGGAGCGACGCGCTCGCCGCGTCGAACGAACCGGCGAGCCTCGGCGCCACGCTCGGCTCCGCTGCGAACGGCCGGGCCTAGCAGCCTGTGAACGAAGTCACGCGGCGTTCGGCCGGCGATCCATCCCGGCTGAACCGCGTCGCTTCGCGCCGCTCATCGTTGCGTTTCGGTCGAAATACACCCGGTATTCCTCCCTCACGCGCCTTGTCAGCCGGGCGTCTCAACGGCCTCGGCGCTCACGTCACTTCGCCCACAGGCTGCTCGCAGCCTGTGAACGAAGTCACGCGGCCCAGTTCTCCCGGTGGGGGCTCGGCCGGCGATCCATCCCGGCGGAACCGCGTCGCTTCGCGCCGCTCATCGTTGCGTTTCGGTCGAAATACACCCGGTATTCCTCCCTCACGCGCCTTGTCAGCCGAGCGCCTCCCCGACCTCGGCGCTCACGTCACTTCGTCCACCGGCTGCTCGCAGCCTGTGAACAAGGTCCTCGACTTCGGCAGTCGCGTCACCTCACCCACCGGCGGCTTGGGCGCCGGGCAGCCGATCGGGCGGGCAGCATGATCTTCGGGTCGGAGCAGCGCCCGCAGAAGTCGCCGGGTGTGGTCCACCGCTTTCGCTCGTGGACCTTCCCGAGCCCCGTCAGCCGCCGGAAGGTTGCGCTCGTGGTCCGTCAACTGGGAGTCATGGTGGGTGCGGGGCTGCCGCTCGCCGAGAGCCTTTCGGTTCTCCACCGGCAGGAGGAGAACCGGCGGCTGCGAGCTACGGTGCAAACGATCGCCCGGGACGTCGAATCCGGCAATTCGCTGGCGAGTGCGATGAGCCGCCATCCCCGCATTTTTGGCCGACTCGCGGTGGCCATGACCTCCATCGGAGAAACCGGGGGACGCCTCGACCAGAGCCTTCTACGCCTGGCGACCGAACTCGAAAAGGCAGCCGCCATCACGCAACAGGTGCGCGGAGCTTTTGCCTATCCCCTGGTGGTGGGCGCCATTGGGGTGCTGGTGGTCTCGGTGATCCTGTGGCGCGTGGTGCCGGTCTTCAGCGAGCTCTACGAAGGTCTGGACGCCGAGCTGCCCCTTCTGACCCGGGTCGTGGTTGAGGCGTCCCGATCGTTCGCGTCGTGGGCACTCGGCGCCCTGATGGCACTCACCGGCATTGCCCTGGGAGTCGGGCGAATGCGGCGTACCGGGTACGGAGGCGCGTTGTGCGACCGTCTCGCTCTCCGCCTCCCACTGTTCGGGGGCCTGCTGCGGCATGCGGGTATCTCGCGGTTCTGCAGAACCCTCTCGGTACTGACGGAGGCCGGGGTTCCGGTACTGGAGGGGCTCGAGATCGCCCGCCGGGCGGTGGGAAACCGCCATCTCGAGGGAGCGATATCGAGCGTTCGTTCGAAAGTGGAGGCCGGAGCCTCGCTCGCGACTCCGCTTCGACAGACCGGATTGTTCCCGCCCATGGTGGTGCAGATGGTCGCGGTGGGCGAGCGCACCGGCGAACTCGATGTCTCACTCGAAAAGGTGGCTGACTTCTACGAGGAGGAGGTACGGCGGACGACGGCAACGATTCTGCCACTCCTCGAGCCCCTGCTCATCCTCGTCCTGGGCCTGGTGATCGGGGCCATCGTGATCGCGATGTATCTCCCCATCTGGACGCTCGTCGGCCGTCTGGCCTAGCAGCCGGTGGCGAAACCCGAGCGGCGTTTGAGCGGCGATTCATCCCGCCTGAACCGCCCCCCCACCGGGAGAACTGGCGCTTTGCGGCGCTCGGCGTTGCGTTTCGGTCGAAATACACCCGGTATTCGTCCCTCACGCGCCTTGTCAGCCGGGCCCCCACCGGGAGGACTGGCCCCACCGGGAGAACTGGGCCTCGCCGCTCTCGGCGCTCACCCGGGTTCCACCACCGCCTGCCAGCAGCCGGTGGCCCGAGTCACATGGCACAGTTCCACCGCAGGGGGCCGGCGCTCACGCCACTTTGTCCACAGCCCGCCGGGTCCGACCAACCCGACTCGTGCCGTTCTCCAGCCTCGCCGGTCCATCCGAGGGCAGCGCGGCTCCCTTGCGGCCGCTTCACCGCCGGCTCGATCCACAAACTGTCCAAGGAGGACGTATCCTTATGAAACACACGGACACCCTCATTCCGGTCCGGAACTCCCCTATGAAAGCCACCTACTCGGGGCCGAGCAGTCCTGTCGTCAGGTGGACGGGAAGGCTGCGGGCGCGCTCCGGGCGGTCACGCCAGTCTTCTCCGTCGGCCGGCTTCACTCTCATCGAACTGCTGATCGTCATTGCGATCATTGGCGTGATCGCCGGGATTGCCATCCCGCAGTTGTTGCGTGCGCGTTTGTCCGCCAACGAGGCGCAAGCGATCGGAGACTCCAGGGCGGTGACTGCCGCGCAGCAGACCTACGCGGCCTCGAACTGCGGATTCTTCGCCGACCTTACGAACCTCTGCCGTAACGGCGCCGATTGCGGCGGGGCGATCGGAATTCCGGACTATCCGGATGCCGCCCCGGAATTCGTCGGAGCCGACCTGGGGCGTACGAGTCCGTACGTGAAAGCGGGATACACCCGAACGCTGGCTGCGAACGGGACCCCAACTTCCATCCCGGATCACTGTGACCCCGACAGCCTGCTCGACTACTGCTACCACTCGGAACCCGCCGACGTCGGACGCACCGGGGTCAGGTCCTTCTCGGCTACGAGTTCCGGAGCGATGTACAACGATCCGTCTGGAACGGCGATCGATTGCCCCGTTCCCGCCGCAACCGCTTTCCTCGAATAGAAACAGGCTGAGCACCCTGTGAACAAAATGACGCGGCGTTCACCCGGCGATGCATCCCACCTGAACCGCTCTGCTCCGCCTCGCTCGTCGTTGCGCTTCGGTCGAAATACGCTTGGTATTCCTCCCTCGCGCGCCTTGTCAGCCGGGCCCCCACCGGGAGAACTGGCTCCACCGGGAGAACTGGGGCTCGCCGGCCTCGGCGCTCACGCCATTTTGTCCACAGGCTGCTGAGCTTGGAGATTCGCGCCCGCTCGCTGACCTGTTCGTATCCGGCGCCCGGGCGTTTCGGCTTGGCGCTTCGCCGCCGGACCGCCGTCCGGAATGTGAGCTTCGAAGTGGCTCGGGGTGAGGTCGTAGCGCTTGCCGGCAAGAACGGCTCGGGAAAGTCCACCACGCTGCGTCTGCTGGCCGGGCTATTGCCTGCCGACACCGGAGAAGCGCTGATCGGCGGCATCCCGGCCACTCGGACCGAGGCTCGCCGCGGTTTGGGATACGTGGCGGAAGAAGACGAATTCCCCGCGGGTCTGAAAGTGCGGGACATTCTGGACTACGCCGCGGTACTCGCGGGGCATCGCGGTAGGCGGGCTCGCCGCGCGACGGAACGGGCGGCGGAGGCTGCCGGGTTGGAGAGGTGGTTGGGCTTCCCCGGCGCGCGCTGTTCACGCGGGGTCCGGCGACGGGTGTCCGTCGCGCAAGCGCTTCTCGGCGAACCTCGGGCGTTGGTTCTCGACGAGCCATTTACCGGACTCGATCCGCAAGCTCGCGTTCAGTCCATGGCGGCCATCCGCCGAGCGGCTCAGCGGGGGGCGGCCGTCATTGTGAGCATCCACGAGGCGGCCGCCATCGAATCGCTCGCGGACCGGCTCATCGTTCTCGCGGATGGCGCCGTTGCCGCCTCCGGCCCTCTTGCGGGCTTCATCGCGAACGGGAACGAGCGCATCGGTGCTCCCCGGATCAGCGGTGATTGGCTTTCCGCTGCGCTCAGCGGCGAAGGCGAAGCTCTCCCTTAGCAGCCTGTGGACAAAGTCACGTGGCGTTCGGCGGGCGATGCATCCCGGCTGAAACGTGCCGCTTCGCGGCCCTCATCGTTGCGCTTCGGTCGAAATACACCCGGTATTCCTCCCTCGCACGCCTTGTCAGCCGGGCGCCTCACCCGCCTCGGCACTCACGCCACTTTATCCACAGGCTGCTAGCAGCTCGTGCCGGTCGTTTCGCTAACGGCAACCGCGGCCGTCGTCCTGCGCGGATTCCTCGCTGAGCGAAGCCTGGTGGCTGCGCTGACGTTGGTGCTGGTGTCTCTCGGGTTCGGGGTAGCCCTGGCCGATGCGTCGCTTGGTCACGAAGGACGTCTCGAGACCGACATCCTGTGGGCCCTGACAGAAGTGCTGGGGTGGTTCCTGGCTCTTGCCCACGGAGCCGGACTCGTCGGTCACCCGGGTGTTCTCGGTTCCTTCGCCCTCGCGAGACCGGTTTCCGCCGGGCTCTTGCTGTTTGGGCGATTCCTCGGCCTTGCCGCGGGTCTGTTTCTCTATGTCGCGGCGGTGACTGTGGTTCTGCTCGGGTGGCTGTCCCTTTCACCCGGAGGCGTGGGGATCGCGCCCCTCTGCATGGGTTGGCTGCTGTGGCTACGGCTTGTCGTAGTCCTCGCAGTGTCCACGCTCTTGCTGGCGCTGGCTCGACCCACGGTGGCGGCGCCGCTTGCCGCCGCGCTCTCGGTTGCCGGCTGGTTCGTGGGGAGCTTTCCGGCGGCTTCGGGTCCCCTCGTTCTGAAACCGCTTTCCGGGCTCGCGACTTTCCTCCTGCCGGATCTCCCGGCTCTCGACGCGCCGCTTCGAGAGCTGCCGGGTCGGTTTTCCGAGGCGGGGCTGTTGCTCGCCGGCCCCACGCTCTACGGAGCCCTCTATGCGGCGGCGATGGTCGCGGCGGCGATTGCCGTCTTCCCGTGGCGAGCCCGCAGGCCCCCGGCGCCGACAGCTTGAAACATCGGATGGACATCCGTCCTCGTGGTGCTTTCCGCCGGCTCGGCGCGGGCCGCGTCGCCGGTGCCGGCCTGTCGGTCGCGTGCCTCGGGGCAGCCGCCCTGATAGCGCCCGCGGCACGGCCTTCACCGGAATACGTCGCCTGGCCTCCAGGCGCGCGTCTCAGCGACGACGGAGTCGCCGCCCTCCCGTCGGGAGTCCGGCGACTGCTGGCCGATATCTCGTGGCTCCTCGCGATCCAGCACTACGGAAATCGAAGGCTGGAAGACTCGTCCGGGTTTCCGAATCTCGGCCCCCTCATCGAGGGAGCGCTGCGCCTGGATCCGGAACTTCGTCCCGCGGGATTGGTTGGCCCGTTGCTGCTGGCGGAGTCTCCGCCCCTCGGCGCCGGCGAGCCGGAGCGCGCCGACGGCATCCTCGCCGATTGGGTGAAACGACATCCGGACGATTTCGACGCGGTGCTGCTCCGGGGGCTGCTGCACACCTGGCATCTCGACAACCCGGAGAAGGGCGCCGGCATTCTGGAAGCGGCGAGCGCGCGGGAAGATTCACCTCCGTGGCTCACGGCCGTGGCGGCCCGATCGCTGACCGGGATCGGCGCCCGCGAAACCGCGAGAGGCCTTTGGCGCACTCTGCTGGAGCGGGCGGACGACGGTCGTACGGTTGCCAATGCCCGCACGCATCTGCTGCAACTCGACGCTCTCGACCAGCTCGATGAACTCAGCGCGGCGGCGCGTGAGTACGAAGAGCGTTCGGGACACCGTCCGGGTGGTTGGGAGGAACTCGTCACGGCCGGACTGTTGCCGGAGGAACCGGTCGATCCGACGGGCGTCCCTTTCGTTCTGGACCATGACGGAGTGCCCGGGATTGCCCGGACCTCTCCTCTGGCCGGCTATCCCGGCCGGTGAGTTGCAATGGGACCCGA
Organism: Candidatus Marinacidobacterium sp.; assembly: GCA_965223075.1. Classification (GTDB taxonomy): domain Bacteria; phylum Acidobacteriota; class Vicinamibacteria; order Marinacidobacterales; family Marinacidobacteraceae; genus Marinacidobacterium. The sequence continues at coordinate 122,286 of OZ244986.1, forward strand.
ATCCGCAGTCGCCGGGATATTCAGCCTTCCGCTGTTGTTCGTACTCGGACTGCTCGCCGGGAGTTTTTTCAACGTTTTGATACATCGCCTCCCCGCCGGAGAATCGGTGTTCTTTCCGGGGTCGAAGTGTCCTGGGTGCGCGGCGCCGATTCGCGTTCGGGACAATCTGCCGCTGGTCTCCTGGCTCTGGCTGCGGGGCCGCTGCCGGGATTGCCGGGCCCGGATTTCGATCCGCTATCCGCTGGTCGAACTTCTGACGGGGGTCCTGTTTGTTCTGGCGCCCGGAGGCGCTGATCCCGCGACGGTCGCCTCGCGGTTCGTGCTCGGAAGCCTCTTGCTGGTGTTGGCGCTGACCGACTGGGAGAGGATGCTGCTCCCGGACGTTCTCACCCTTCCCGGTGCCGCGCTTGGCTTGGCGCTCTCCGGACCGCGTTCCGATCTGGATCTCCTGACGTCGGTCAGCGGAGCCTTGCTCGGCGCTGCCCTGCTGTTTTCGCTGCGCGCCCTTTGGTTGCGGTTCCGGGGCATTGAGGCAGTTGGACTTGGAGACGTCAAGTTGCTTCTGATGATCGGGGCCTTTCTGGGCCCGGTGCCTACGCTGGGAGCGATTGCCCTCGCCGCCGGAGCGGGAGTGGTAGCGGCGGGACCGCTCTTGCTCGTGGGAAGGATCCGGCGCGACACTCCGCTGCCGTTCGGCACTCTCCTGGCTTTCGGTGCGGGCGTCGCCTTTGTGGTCTCGACCGGGAGTTAGCGGCCTGTGGACAAGGTCACGCGGCCCGGTTGCGGTGAAAATGCAGTCGCGCTGCGACGCCGGCAGCCCGGATGGCGCGCTGGCCAGGGAACGCCGGTATTCACACCGACACCGCCCCGCGCAGTGGGGCGAGAGGGCGTACTTCCCGGTTCCGTGATGGCGGTCTCGGCACCTACCTCACCGGCAGAAGCGGCCAGAGGTCGGCGTTCCCGTGCCTGCGCGTCGCTCCGCCTGATGGCGTGGGCAGCGAGACGTGCAGCATCCCCGAACTGCACTTTCATGACCCGCGCGGTGTGCAGGAGGACCCGATCATGAGGGTTTGTCCCGGTGGGGCTCCTCCCTTGCGCGCCTTGCCAGCCGGCCGCCTCCTCGCTCTCGGCGCTCACGCCACTCTATCCACACGCTGCTGACGCGGGACCGGGCGAGGGCTGGCGGGGCAGGGAGGCTTAGCAGCCGGTGGCAAGACCCACGCGGCGTTCGACGGGCGATGCATCCCGCCTGAACCAGCCCCGTTCGCGGGGCTCGGCCGGTCATGCGTTGCGTTTCGGTCGCAATACACCCGGTATTCCTCCCTCACGCGGCTTGTCAGCCGGGCGCCTCGCCCCCACCGGGAGAAACGCCCATGATTGGGCTCGTCTGCACACCCCGCCGGTCATGAAAAGGCGCGGCCCCGGGGTAGGGCGGCGCGGTGAGGTGTTGCGCCATTCGGGGTTGGGAGAGGGTGGGGAACGCACCTTGGCATGGCGCAGCGTCAACGGCGCTGGTTTCGCGCTCCCGCGCGATACCGGCCGGAGGCCGGCGTTCCAAGCCGTCCCCGGGCCTTTTGTCCCTCAGCGATGTGCGGTTTCGCGCGCCTCTCGGCGCGCGGTGCCGGTGTGAACACCGGCGTTCCCTGGTCCGCGCGCCATCCCGGCTGTCGGCGTCCCGGCGGGACTGCATTTTCACAGCAACTGGCGGCCTCGGCGCTCCCGCGGGTTCCACCACCGGCTGTTAACAGCCTGTGGCAAAACCCACGCGGCGTTCGCCCGGCGATGCATCCCGGCTGAACCACTCCGCTTCGCCCCCCCACCGGGAGAACGTTCTGCGTTGCGTTTCGGTCGAAATACACCCGGTATTCCTCCCTCACGCGCCTTGTCAGCCGGGCGCCTCACCAGGCTCGGCGCTCACGTGGGTTTCACCACAAGCTGTTAAGAGGCCTTCGTGCTTCGCCGAATCTTCGCTTTGACTTTTCCACATCCGCCTCTCTCGCGGGAAGAAAACGAAGCGATTTTCGTCCTTTCTCTTCGTAGGGGAAAAAAGATGGACCGAAGGGACGCGCTTCACCGTGCCGCGCGCGAAAAACCGGAGAACGGCTTTTCGCTCGTCGAGACACTCTTCGCCATCCTCCTCCTGGTTGTTGCGGCAGGCGGGCTCGTCCGCGCGATAGCTCAGACATCCCAAGCCCGGCAGGCTGCCGCTTACACCGACCTCGCGACCCGGATCGCCCGGGCCAAGCTGGAAGAACTCCTCGCCGCTCCGTTTTCGCGCGGGTGGCCCTGGTCCGGATATCACGATGTCGTTGCGCCGGGCGGCAGTGCCGGAATCGGTGGCGCCGGATCCCCCGGGTATTTCGAGTATTTCGGTGAAGACGGAGAACCGAGCGATCGCCACTCCGCCCGCTATGAGGTGCGCTGGAGGATTCGGGAACTGGCGCCGCCGGGGGAGGGGCAGCTCGCCAGTCTCCGTTTCGAAATCGTTGCGATGCCGGCCTCCGGCGGGGGCGGTCCGGTTGTGCGGTTGGAATCGGTCCGGGTGGCAAACCGTGAATAGGCTCCACCTCCGCGGCAGCGCGCCGCTGCCGCGCACCCCGGAGCGAGGGATGGCGTTGGTGATCGCCCTGCTGCTCGTGCTCGCCCTGGCCGGCATCGGTGCGGTCGTGCTCGTTTCCATCGGATCCGACGGTGCGGTCGCGCGCAACCAAGCGTGGATGGAAGCTGCTTCGGCTCAGGCGGAGGCGGGGCTCGAATTCGCCAAGGCGGTGCTGGCCGTGCACGTTCGGGAGCACGACAGCTTCGAAATGGCGCTCCCGCCCGTTCGTCCCTCGCTTCGCGCCTCGCAGGGGGATCCATGGGGTGCTGCCCTCCCGGCCGACAGCGCCGCCTGTGGAGCTCCGGAGACGGCTGGTTGCCGCGACTATGAGGTGTTCCGGGATGAGCGAATGGCCGGAGGGGATGCTCGGGTGTATGTGGGTCGTGTCCTCCGGGACGTGCGGGGGCGGGCGCTTCAGTTTGATCCGCGGGCCCCGAGTGCCGGTTGGGCTCCGGATCCGGACGGTGACGGACAACCGGATCTCGCCGGGGTCACGGTCTGGATCCGCCGTCCCGTGGTGGGCGGCTCGGACGCCGGCGCCCCGCACGACAGGGCCGTGCTCACGGCCGAAGCGCGCCATCCGCCTCCCCGGAGCCCCGATGAACCGCACGCGGTAAGCCGGCTGGAAATGACCGTCCGGCTCGCCAGGCGTCCGGAGCCGGACGACGCGGGGGACGCCGACTACAGCGACGGTCTGACGAACTGGGGCAGCCGGCGAGGTTCGAGACCCGGCTGGGAGTCGTCTCGCTGATCCGGAGCCTGGACGGCCCGGAAAGGAGGAAACCCATGGCCACGTCAAACACTCAGGAGGCTCGCTGCCGGGCAGGGGCCCTCGCGATTGGCCTCGTTCTCACCGGGACCCCGGCGTCGGGAGTGGTCCCATTTGGGGTCGCCGGAGCGCCAGCCGGGCAGGGCCGCGAGCTGGGCGCACCCCGCGAGGGACGTCCGGATCCGCTCGGGATTGTCCGGACGAGTACGCGCCCGCGGGTGTGGATTCTGCTCGACACTTCGGAGTCCATGAAGTGGCCCCTCGGTGAGGGCGGGGCGCGCCGGTTTGACGCCGCGCGCGAAGTGATCCGTTGGGCCGTCGGCAATCTCGAATCCGAGTCGGGCGAGCCGCTTGTTCACTGGCGACTGGCGGCGTTCAAGCAATTCCAGCAGGCAGAGGACGGCAGTTCACGGCAACAGATCTGCGCCGACCGCACCATGGGAGCCGGCCTCCCAAGCGGGTCACCGCCCGGCCCGCCCGTGAGTCCGGTCCGCTGTGGCGGCGTCCGGATCCTCAGCGACCTGTCCGGGTGCGACGCGGAAGCGGGCCGCGACGGGTTGCTCCGAAAACTGCCGACCGCTCTCAACACCAACCGGACCCCGAACGGGATCGCGCTGTATCAGCTCGCCACCCACATCGCGGGCACCGCTACGGACGATCTCCAGCCCGGGCAAAAGAACGTCATCGTGCTGATCACCGACGGGATGGACACCTGCGAGTGCGTGCTCCATTCGTGGTTCGACTTCAACGACGGGCCGGCGGGTGATGGCGGCGACGACGCCGTGTCGCTTCGAACGGGAGAGGTGAGCCCGCAGCCGGTTCTCCACGAGAGTCCGACAAGACAGTCGTTTGCGGCCTGGAACGCCGGCCTCAAGGCCAAGGCCGCGTACCTGGCGCTGAATCGGGGGGACCCGGATGCGGGACTCGGGGACATCCACGTCGTTGGGATGGCGATATCGAACCAGCAGACGCGGGGCTATACGAACCACCTGGCCTGGATGGCTTCCCACGGCCGGCACCCGGCGATCTTTGCGGACAGAAGCGAGAGTCTTCGGCAAGCCCTCGATCAGGTACTCGGCGAGATCACCCTCCCCCCAGGAGACGTAAAGCTCGCCCCGCCAAGACTTGCGACGGTCAAGGAATTGGTTGCGAGCTCTCCCGGTTCTTCGTTCGTTGGCAGCGATCCGAGCCTCCCGGCGGATGCGCTGGTGGCCCCGGCCGGCGAGGGGGCTCCCCGGGAGGAAGTACTCCGGTTGCGTGCCGCGTACCCGGACAACATCCTCATCTCCACGAGCGCGGACCTCGGCGCGCTTCGCGGGCGCCTGCGTGCGCTCGCCACCTTGTCCGGCAGTGAGGGCGGCTTGGGCGAGACGCCCGTCTGGGATGCGGGGGCGCGGCTGGCCGAGCGAGACCCCGACGGTCGCCTGGTGCTCTTCAACCGCCGCGGCAGCCGGGAACTACGGCCGTTTCGGATCGGCGAGGTAACCCCGCGGGATCTGGGCGTCAGCGCCGGTTATCTGAGCGACCTTGACGGAACCGGCGCGCGCAGCGCCGAGGATGCCGTCCATATCGTGGTCCGACTGATTCGTGGTGAGGAGCTTTCCGTGCATCCGGATACCGGGACGATCTACGGCCCGGTCGGAGATCTCCACTTCAGCGGGGGCCGCGGGACCTGGAAGCTTCGCGAAGGGCTGGCTTCCCCGGCGGTAGTGACGAATCCTCCTCGCCATCCCGACCGTGTTTCCAGAAACCGGGAGCGCTACCGGACCTTCTTCGCCCGGCACGTGAATCGGCGAACGATGGTTTATCTCCCGACCCATGGAGGCATGCTCCATGCCTTCGCCGGCGACACCGGTGAGGAGGTCTTCGCGTACATCCCCGATGAAGTCCTGGGACCGGCTTCGTCCGAAACTGATTCGCACCGCACCTTCCTCCGAGACCTGGCGCGTGTCGGCATCCGGGGTGCAACCGGGCTGCAGCGGGGTCTCGTGAACCGTTTCACGCTTGCCGGGTCGCCCACGGTGCGCGATGTGTTCTTGCCGGGGGCACAGGAGTGGCGCACCGTGCTTTCTTTCGGCCGCTCCGTGGGCGGTCGCTTTGTGACCGGGCTCGACGTGTCCGATGTCGGGGACGGCTGGACAGGGGGCAACGATCCGCCCCGCCTCCGGTGGGGCGGCCCGGGGCTGCCCCGGTTGCTCTTCAACGTCGGGAACCGGGGTGGCGGTCCGGGGGACGTCCGGGAACTCGGAGAGACCCCGGAACCGTTGATGGCCGAGGTTTTCTCCGAGGCCGGGAGCGAGTGGGTGACGTTCCTCCCGGCTGGTAACGGGAGCCTTGAAGACGATTCCGGCGAATGGCTCCTCGCGTTGTCGGTTGAGGACGGGAGGGTGCGCGCAAACTATCGAGTCCAGCCGGCGCCGTCAGCGCAGATCCCGAAAAACAGCGCCGCTACGGCTGCGGTCCCCTGGCGGCCGGCGTGGGCCACATCCGGAGCCGTCGATGTCGTCACTCGGGTGTACGTCGCCGATCTGCACGGGCAGATCCACCGGCTTCTTCTCTCGACTCCCGGCAGTTGGGAGTGGAGGGTGGCGCACCGGTTGGGAGGGGAACATCCGGTCCTGACGCCCCCGGTGGTGTTCCCTTTCCCAGGCCGGGCTGAACCCCATCTTCTGGTGGTTACGGGAGGGGACCGGCGGGTCCGGGACACGCCGTCGGCTGTGGTTCTGCTCCGCGACGAGGGAACTCGATTTCAGGAGGTGTGGCGGAAGACGCTCGCCAACGGCGAGGCGCCCCAGGGCAAAGCGGCGGTCCTCACGGACGGATCCCGGGTCGAAGTGGTGCTCGCCACTCGCAGTGTCGAGCGGGAAGAGCTTTCCTGCGATGTGGTCACGACCGCGGACGGAGTGGCGCGACTGCGCGCCTTCAACGGTCTGACGGGCGCCGAGATGGTTGGAGTCGTGGACGACACTGCCTCGATGGCGTCGTTCGGCAGGGGCCGCATTCGGGGGATCAGCCTGTCGTCCTCGGGAAACATGGCTCTCAGTGTGAGTGGCGTAGGCGGACGCGTGCTGGACACGGTGATCGGGGATTTCAAGTTCCGGGTGCGCGACGGCGCCCTCGAGGACGTGACCCTCTTCGTCGAGGGATTCCGCCGCTCCCCGTTCTGGACCCGCTAGCAAGGTTCTTGAAGATGACTCGCGGTCCCATTGACTACGGCCCCGGCCCCGCAGACCCTCGCAGGCATCGCCCCGAGCCCCAGGCAGCCCGTGGACAAGGTCGCGCGGTGTTCGGCCGTCGCTGCATCCCGGCTGAAACACCCCCCCACCGGGAGAACTGGCGCTTCGCGCCGCTCGTCGTTGTGCTTTGGTCGAAATACACCCGGGCCCGTCTTCCTGGTGGTAGCTCTCCCCTCGCGCGCCTTGCCAGCCGGGCCCTCACGGGGAGAACCGGGCGTCACTGGCCTCGGCACTCACGCCACCTTGTCCACCGGGCGCTGGCGGGCGGGCGGGCGGCAGGTACCCGGCGATCTCGGGGAAGGAGAGGCCACAGTTCTCCCGGATTCACCATTACCGAAGCGGTCGTGGCGCTCGGTCTCACGCTCACGGTCAGTGCGAGCTTCGCCCTGCTGTTCCGCCAGGCGCGCCTGTCTCTCGACCTCCAGCCGGAACTCGCTGCCATGCGCCAGGACGGGCGTGCGGTTCTTGATCGGATCGCGGCGGACCTGGCGCGGGCGGGGGCCGGGCTACCGGCGGAAATCCCGGTGTTCACGGATCTCGACAGCGCCGGCGATCAGAATCCGGACGGACTCGACTTTCTGACGGCTCCGGAACGTCTGGCTGAGGCTTCGTTCGAGCCCGTGGTCGCATTCGACGGCGTGGAGGTGAGGCTGGGCCATCCCGAGTCTCGACTCGACCGTGGGGTGGGGAATTCGGACCGGCGTTTTGCGGTGGTCTTCAACGATGACGAAATGACGCCTCGCTGGGCGTTCGGGCGGGTGGTTTCGGTTCGAAACGCCGGACCCGGGCGTGCGGCGGGACTCGTGGGAGCGCTCCGCGCGGCAGGTGCGCAGGTCGCGGAGGTGCCTCCGGGGGAGGAAAAGGCATCCGGCGCCGCGGTGCGGATCGCCCCTCTGGAAGATCCCTGGCACTGGCATTTCCGCCCCAGCGTGGACGCGGACACCTTCGAGCCGGGAAGCGGCGGCGGTCTGCTCGAGCGCGGGCTGCAGAGCGTACTCGGAGGGGTGATCGAAGCGGCGGTTCCCGGTATCGGCCGCGGGGCGCTCTCGAGCCTCACCGACCAGGTGGTAGGCGCCATGCTGGAGCGGCTACTGCAAAAGCGCGGCGTGCCGGTGGGAACGCCCGGAGACGGCGAAGACAGCGGGGGCTACGGACTCTTCGGGCTTGGCCAGCCCGGACTCGTGCCGGTCACCCGAATCCGCTACTGGGTCAGGAATGCAGCGCCGAATGCAACGGATCAGCGGCGCGTGCTGATGCGCCGGGTGGACGAGGACGCGCCCCAGCCCGTCGGCTACGTTGAAGACCTCCAGGTCCGCTACGTCACCGGTCAGAACGGGGACGTACTCCTGGACACGCCGCCGCGTTTCGTTGGAGACATGACGTCGGCAGCCCGTCTCCGGGATCACATCGTGCGCGCGGTGGACGTCTTGGTCCGGGTCCGGGCCGCCGGGAGCCGGGTCACGGCCGGCTCTCTGGCCCGGACTTACCGGCGTCGGGTGGGCCTTCGGGTGGCCTCCGCGGGCGTGGAACGTCGTGCCTGGGAGGAACTCATGCAACTGAATTCGCTACCGACCGAGATCCCGAGGATAGGTCCGCTCCGCTTTCTTCCCTTGCCGTGGTGACGGAAACGGTCTTCTTGTTCCGTCGCTTGACAGCCTGTGGTGAAACCCACGCGGCCCAGTGGCTGTGAAAATGCAGCCGCGCCGGGACGCCGACAGCCCGGATGGCGCGCTGGCCAGGGAACGCCGGTGTTCACACCGGCGCCGCCCCGCGCAGCGGGGCGAGACGGCGTACACCCCAGTTCCATGATGGTGCGTGTCTCGGCACGTACCCCACCGGCAGAACTGGCCCGAGGCCGGCGTTCGGGTGCCTGCGCGGCGCTCCGCCTGGTCGCTTGGGCACCGAGACGTGCACGATCCCCGAGTCGCACTTTCATGACCGGCGGGGTGTGCAGGAGGACCCGATCATCAGGGTGTCGGTGGGGGCTCCTCCCTCGCGCCGGTTCCACCACGGGCTGTCAAGTCGCCTTCGCGGCCAGTGCCGCGTCATTCATGAAATGTCGGGTAGAGGCGTTTCAGCTTGACGCGGGCATCGTCGGTGGTGAACTGCCAGTTGACCTTGGCTTGGATGCGATCTCGGGCCGCCTGCCAGGCCGCGACCTCGTCGCGCAGGATCTGGATGGAGTCAATGCGGCGGTTGAGGCACTGACGGATCATGACGCTGAGCTCGACCTCGGCGACGTTGAGCCAACTGCCGTGCTTGGGGGTGTAGACGAACTCGAAGCGGTCCCAGAGGGCTTTGGCCTCGGCCGGCGGGAAGGCGTCGTAGAGGGCGCCGGGGCGGTGGATGTTCAGGTTGTCCATCACCAGCGTGATCTTCTTGGCGCCGGGGTGGCGGGCGGCGATGTCGTTGAGGAAGTGCGCCCAGTCGGTTTTGGTTCGGCGCGCCGTCACCTTGGTCATGCGCCGCCCGGCCAGCGGTTGCGTCGCCATGAACACGTTGCAGGTTCCCAAGCGCCGGTACTCGTAGTCTTCGCGCGCCGGTCGCCCCGGCGCCGTCGGAACCGGTTGGCGCGTCTCGCGGATCAGTTGCCGGGGCGTCTCGTCCATGCACACCACGGGAAAGGCCGCATCGTAGGGACGCCGGTAGACGTCGAGCACCTTCTCCATCGCCGCCGCGAAGTCCGCGTTGCCCTGGGGGGGAATCACCCAGCCGACCCGCCGCCACGGTTTGATGACGTTTTTTTTAGAACCCGCCGCACCGTCTCGTGCGACACGCTGTCGATGTGGCCGAGTTCCACGACGCGATCCGCCAGTAACCGCAGCGACCACTGCGAGTGGCCCTGGGGAGGCTCGCTGCAGCTCAGGGCGACCAGGTGCGCCTCGAACTCCCCGTCGGCCTTGCGCTCATAGCTCGGACGCCGACCCTGCCGACCGCCGAGTGCCGCCGCCAGGCCCTCTTCCACGAAACGCCTCTTGACGCGATCCACCTTGCGCGCACTGATGCGCAGGATCTCGGCAATGGCCTCTCCGCGCGCCCGCTGCTCGTTGAACGCGCCCTCGTCCACGTTGAGCAGAATCAGGGCGTTGATCACCTTCTGCGACCGATGCGATCCCTTGCGCGTAATCCCCGCGAGCTCGTCACGCTCGTCCTTCTCCAAAGTCACCACATACCGCTTCATGCCAACCTCCTCGCCGTCGTTGGACGACCAGAAGGTTATCAGAAAAACGACATATCACGTGTGACATGACACTAGTTGGAAGCTGCGGCACGCCGAGTGGACCGCCACGGTCCCAAGGGCGAGGTGACGGAAGGAGACTTCCGTGAACCCCGCCTCGCTGAGGGTTCGGGCCAGGGCGCCGGCATCGGGAAAGCTCAGGATGGAATCCCGTAGGTACCCGTAGGGCTCCGCCCCCGAGGCGGCAAGGCGGGCCAGACCGGGTACGGCGAGCCGGAGCCAGGCGCCGTGCCCGAACCGCACCAGGCGGCCTTCCGGCCGGGAGAACTCCAGAATGACGAGCTTGGCCCCTGGCGCGAGCACCCGGCGAAGCTCGGCGAGCGCCGCGTCGAGATCCGGCAAGTTCCGGATCCCGAACCCGACGATCGCCGCGTCAAAGACACCGCAGCCGAAGGGCAGGCTCATTGCGTCTCCCGCCACGCCGGGAAATCTCCTTCCCAGGTGGGCCGCCTTGGCGTCCGCGATCTCAAGCATGGCGGGCGTCAGGTCGCAACCGACGGGGCACAGTTCGCGCGGCAGGAGCAGGGCAAGATCGCCGGTTCCGCAGCAGAGATCGAGTATCCGGGAGCCGGGGGAACAATCCAGTTCCGCGAGGGCGGCTCGCCGCCAACCCTGGTCCAGTCCCAAACTCAGGATCCGGTTCATCCGGTCGTAGCCGGGCGCAACGGCCTCGAACATCCTCCGAATCGCCCCCGGAGTCTGTCTCCGGGCCGCGGGAGTCTGGCTACGGTCCGCCATCATCTGGGAATGGGGTCGGCGATGCCGGTCTGAAGGCCCCCACCGGGAGAATTGGCGGCGTTCCCGTACCTCCGGATCGCGCCCGGAGCCCGGCGTCTGGCTTCAGGGGAGAGTTCGCTGGGGTCCATGATTCAGGCTCGGCCCGGACTGTATGCCGGCTTCGAGACGATAATGTTCGCTCCGGTGCCCCCGTTCCTCACTCTCCCGCTCATGATCGGTCCGCTCGGCATGCAGGAGATGCTGATCATCCTGATGGTGGCGTTGATTGTGTTCGGTCCGCGTAAGTTGCCGCAGATCGGCAAGACGCTCGGGAAGAGCATTGCCGAGTTCCGGCGGACGAGCACCGAACTCCGCAGCACTCTGGAGCGTGAGGTCCAGATGGAGGAGTTTCGGGCAGCGCGGACCGAGGTCTCCGATTTGCGGAAGGACGTGACGAACCTCGGCCGCGGACTCGACCCGGAGGCGGGCTCGGACCCGGCGGCTGCGACGGTGCCGCAGGGCGAGAGCGCTGCCACGGCGGCTTCCGAAGCGGAGCCGGGCCCCACCGCATCGGAATCGGAGAATTCGGCCAATGGGGCTTCGACCAACGGGCCCCCAGCTTCCGGGGCTGAGACGGCAGGTGCGGAGGAATCCGCCGACGCAGGTGAGCAGGCCGGCGACACTGGAGATTCGGAATCGGAGTCCGCGAAGGACTCCGGCAAGTGACGGGACGGGGTTGTTCCGACTGCCCCGCGGCAATCAGTGAGCGACTCTGAGCAGACGGACAGCCCCCGCGGGCCGGCGGACCGGATGACCTTTCTCGAGCATCTGGATGAACTGCGCCGCCGCTTGATCCGAGCGGCGATCGCGATCCTGGTCGCGTTCGTGGGGTGTTTCTTCTTCTACGAGCAGATCTTCGACTTCCTGATGGGTCCTCTGCGGCAAGTCATCGAGCCGTACGATGGGGAGCTCATCGCCACCTCGCCGCCGGAGATTTTCGTCCTCGGGATCAAGATGAGCTTTCTGGTGGCCGTCGTGGTTTCGACGCCCGCGTGGCTCGGCCAGGCCTGGGGTTTCGTTGCTCCCGGTCTCTACCGTCACGAGCGCCACCTCGCCGCTCCCTTCATCCTGATCGGTTCGGTCTTCTTCGTGGCGGGGGCGGCGTTCTGCCATTACGTGTTGTTCCCCGTCGGCGTTGCGTTCCTCGGGACGTTCGGGGGCGGCGGGGAAGACATCGAGATCCGCTACCGCGTCTCGGAGGTGTTCAGCTTCTACGCCCGCCTCGTGCTGGTGACGGCCGTGATGTTCCAGATCCCCACGCTGGCGCTGCTCCTGTCCCGGCTCGGGATGATCACTCCCAGTTTCCTGATCCGTTACTTCAAGTACGCCATCCTCCTGAGCTTCGTGTTCGCCGCGCTCCTCACTCCGCCTGACCCCGCCACCCAGATAATCCTGGCGGGACCCATGATCGTGCTCTACACGTTCTCCATCGGGATCGCCTGGGTAGGGAACCGGATGCGCACGCGGGCGAAGAAGGACTAGGAGCGGGTGGTGGAACCCGGGTGAGCGCCGAGAGCGGCGAGGCGCTCGGCTGACAAGGCGCGTGAGGGAGGAATACCGAGTGTATTTCGACCGAAACGCAACGCCGAGCGCTGCAAAGCGCCAGTTCTCCCGGTGGGGGGGCGGTTCAGCCGGGATGCATCGCCGCTCGAGCCCCCACCGGGAGAACTGGGCCGCCTGGGTTTCGCCACAGGCTGCTAGGAGCCTGCGCTAGAGAAACATTCAGAGGCAAGAGTTCCACCGAATGGCTCATCAGTTCGCGAAAACGGGCGATCGAATCCACCGAATGACCAGTTCTTCGGGCGAATCGAGGATCATTTTCCACCACAACGTCTCCAAATCGTTCTGGTGCGCAGACTGGTAGCCCGTATTTCTCATTCGTCGGAAACTCACCACGTCGCAATCGCCACCGCGCGGGCGGTGAACATCGCGTTTCGCCCGCCTTCGGCGGGCCGTGCCGACCAGAGGTCGGGCGGTCCCTTACCAGCGCGCCGTTAGGACGTTCGGGGTCTGGGTTTCACGAAGAATTGTTCGGATTGTCAATACGTTACGGCAACTCAAGTCCTTCCGGCGACCGTGAGTACGAGGAATCCGGGCTGACAGGGTCGCCGCTGCCCGACCAGGGGACCACAGGCTGCTAGGATCACGTCATGAGGCTCCGGGCGCGGGTCATCCCCCTGTTGATGCCGCTCCTTGTGGGAGCGGCGATCTCGGCAACCATCCTGGGTGTCCAGCCGGCGCGCGGGGTTCCGCCCTCGGACGGGCTGCGGACGCTGCTGCAACGGCACGCGAACGTGATCCGGCATATCGAGAAGGCGTATCCCCGGGAGATTGATCCGGAGACGCTCACCCGGGCGACGGTGTCCGGAATGCTCGTCCGGCTCGATCCCCACTCAAACCTTTTCGTTCCCCGCAACTACCGCCAGATGCGGGAGCGCCAGCAGGGAGGCTACGTCGGTCTCGGGATTCGGGTGCAGCATCGGAACGGCCTCCTGACGGTCGTTTCGCCCTTTGAGGGGACTCCCGCCTATCGATTGGGGATTCGCGCCGGAGATGTGATCTCCCGGATCGAGGGTGAGGATGCCACGCAGTACACGATGGACGACGCGGTGAACCTGCTCCGGGGACCCCGAGGAACGCCGGTCAGCATCACCATCACCAGGCCCGGCTACGAGGCGCCGCTCGACTTCACGGTGATTCGGGACCGGATTCCCTTGAAGAGCGTGCCGTACTACTTTGTTCTCGATGAGCCCACCGGCTCCGAGAAGACGGGATACGTCCGTGTCTCGGACTTCAACGAGAACACCGAAAACGAGTTGCGGGAGGCCATCGTCGAACTCCGCCTCGGAGGAGCTACGCGGCTCCTCGTGGACCTTCGTCACAATCCGGGCGGACTCCTCAACCAGGCGGTGGCCGTTTCCAACGTCTTCTTGAAGCAGCAACAGGAAGTCGTTTCCATCCGCGGGCGGCACTCGGAGAACGACCAGGTCTTCTACGCGGACAAACCCAGTCCCTACAGCGATCTCCCGGTGATCGTGCTGGTTTCGCGAGAGAGCGCCTCGGCCTCCGAAATCGTGGCGGGTGCGATTCAGGACCACGACCGCGGCCTGATCCTTGGCGAGAACACCTACGGCAAGGGTCTTGTGCAATCGGTGTTTCAGTTGAAGCACGGCTACGCGCTTGGGCTCACCTCCGCCGAGTACTTCACTCCGAGCGGCCGGCGTCTCCAGCGGGACTACGACTCGGGAGATTTCCTCGAGTACTTCCAGGGACGGGGAGAACGCGACTCGAACGACGAGGCGGGGATGATCGTGCTGACCGGCCTCGGCCGGGAGATCCGGGGCGGGGGAGGCGTGGCGCCGGACATCGAGGTTTCCGGCCCGGAGCTTCCCGACGTACTGGTGGATGTCGAGCAGCACGGAGCGTTCTTCCGTTTCGCCACCCGTTTCGTCCCGGCCGACGGCCGAGGGGCGGTCGACGGTGCGGGCACGCGACCCGATGAACTCGATGCGCGGGGTGATCTGATCCGGGCGGTGGATCAAAGTTTCCGCGCCGATGACACAACCCTCACGGAGTTCTTCGACTTCCTGTCCGAAGAGCGGATTCCGCATGACCGGGAGGGGCTTGAGCAGCACCGCGGCGCGGTGGCGCTCCGGATCGAGGGAGAGGTTTTCAGCCTCCTCTGGGGCCCGGCGGCTTCCCGACAGGCGACCATGGACCGCGATCCGCAAATCAGTGCGGCCCTCCAGACGATGCCCCAGGCGGCACTGCTGCTTCGCGACCCCGAGGCGTACCTGGCCGGCGTCACCGGCGGGGAGGGCCGCTGAGTGATTCTCCGGCGCCTCTCGAGTGTTGGGGTTGCTCTTGGCCTTCTCGTCGGCGCCGCGACCCCGGGACTCGCGCAATCGAGCGTCGAGGAGTTGGCGGCGCGGCTGGAGAGCAGCGACGCGAGAACTCGCCGCGACGCAGTGCAGGAGCTTGGCGAAGACGGATCGGCCGAAGCCATCGCCACCGTGAGTGGGGCCGTCCGGGACGTCGACCGCAACGTGCGACGCGCCGTGCTGGATGCGTTGCTGTCGGTGAGGCGCCCTGACGCGGCGCCGGGACTGATCGCGTTCCTGGAGGACGAGCGTTCGGAACATCGCCGGGATGCGATCGGTGGCCTCGTGGACATTCACAACCGGGAGGCGCCGCCCGGCCGCAGGGAACGGGCGATGGATTGGCTGCTCCGCCGGGAGCAGGCGTTCGTGCTGGATCCGCTGCGACTGGTGGAACCGCGTGTCGCCGAGGCTTTGAGTGGACGGCTCACCGACGAGGAGAAAGACAACCGCGAGTTGGCCGCCGAGGCCCTGGGCGCGCTGCGGGCGGCTGCCGCGGTGGGAGCCCTGGCCGCGGCGGCGTCGGAAGACCTCGAAGATGACGTGCGACGGGAAGCGATTCGCGCTCTCGGTGCGATCGGCACCGACGAAGCGGGGGAACGACTGCTCTCCATGGTGGAAGTACCGGAGCTTCGCGAGCAGGTGGTCCAGGCTCTCGGACGCTTTGCCTACCGCCCCTCCACGATGGCGCTGATCCAGGTTTACGACAGCGATCCCGAAAGCGACGAGGGGCTCTACGCGCTGGAAGCGCTCGCCCGGATCGGCGCCGAGGAGGCCCGGGGCACGTTCTACCATGAGCTGGGGAGCGACGACGCTCGCCGGCGCGAGTTTGCCGCCGAGGGGATCGGGCGGATTGGGGATCCGGCGCTCGTCGACGGAATGATTCGGGATTTCCTGCGGGAAGAGGATCGGCGCGTACAGCTCGCGTTCTGCTTTGCGCTCGTGCGCATGGGGCAGCCGCCCTTTGTAGATCGGATCATCCTTTCGCTCTCTGATGCGAGAGTCGGGAACGTGGCCCGGCAGTACGCCCTGGAACTCGGCCGTGATTTCCTCCCGGACATGCTCCGCTATCTCGAAGATCCCGATCGCAACGTCCGGCTGCAGTTGATCGAGCTGCTTGAGGAACTCGGGGACGCCGCCGCAATCGAAGGACTCCGGCAGACCAGCGAAGAAGACTCCGATTCGGAAGTAGCAGATCGCGCGCGCCTCGCAGTGAGGCGCCTGTCCGCGTCCGGAAACGGTCGGTAGCGCAGAGTGTCGCCAACTTCCACCGGTCGCGCGGGTAAGCGAGCCCCGCGGACCATCGACCGCACCCGTTTGAACAACGGGTGGAAGGGTGAGACGATCCCAAACGTGCGTAGCGGCTCCTTTTCCCGCTTTGCGCCAGATTCACGGGTCCGGCGCTCGTTTCTGACCGGGCTCTTGCTTGTCGGAGTGAGCGGGGCTGGACCGTTCGCGCAGCTTGCGGGAGCAGAGCTTCCTTCGCGCAGATCCGTCTGGCCGCAGGTCCAGCGCGACGGTAAATCTCTGGTGATTGGCCGGTTCGTGGGAAAGTTCGAGAGTCCCGACTTCCGCTCGCGCCGGATCGTTTTACGGCATCGCGACACGGGGCGCAACGAAACGCTATCGGTGGACGACGGACTTGGACTGATCAATGAACTCGTTCCGCCGGGCGTCTATGACGTGGAGGCCATCGAGGCTGTCTACTTCCCCAACATCCGTCCGATGAACACCCGGCGGTTCCGTCCGATCCGGCAACGCTTCACGGTGGCCCCCAGGGAATACGAGCGTGGTGAGACGTTGATCTCGGTGCCTGCGGACCGCCCGGTCTATATCGGCACCATCCGCGCCGGCGCCGAACGACAGGGGATGGTCTACGAGGGGCAAAAGCTCCGGGTTCTGGACGATTTCGACGTGGCCATGGAGCGGCTCGCGGTGGCGTATCCGGCGCTCGCCACGAGCTTGAGCGAAAAGGCGGTGGTCCCCCAGCGGCATTTCATGCTCCGCCCCACCGAGCCGGAACCCCCGCTGGAAATGATCGTCGGGATAGAGGATCCGATCCGGCAGGCGCGCCGTTACATCGAGGATGGGAAGTTCGAACAGGCGATCAACTGGCTCTCTACCTTCATGCCGGTTTCCGATGCGCAGCGGAACGACGTTCGCCTGTTGATCGGTGAATCCCATCTGGGATCCCGGAATCTGGATCTCGCCATCGAGGAGCTCGGCGAGGTGCTGTTGCAGAATCCGACGAACCTCCGGGCGCTGCGGCTGCTCGCCCGTTCGCACTCGCTCAACGGCGACCTCGAGGACACCGAGAGCCTCTATCGGGCTCTACTCGACATTCGCCCGCGGGACGCGGAAGCCCACCTGCAGCTCGGCTACCTCCATGCATTGCGCGCCGATGACGTCGGCGCCGAAGCGGCATTCGAGGTCGCGTTCGAGACGGACTTCGACTACCTGATGCACGATCTCGCTCCGTTCCTGATGGCGGTTCGGGAGCGTTCCAATAATCCGGGCGTGCTCTATGAGCCGCCGATCCTGCGCAGCAGTCCAGTGCCTATGGCCGGTTCCGGCGGCTCGCGACGCTCCTCCGAAAGGGACGGAATCATGGTGCTCATCGATCACCGTGGCCGGGTCAAGTCCGCGCACTTCGCTCCCGAGAGCTCCAGTCGCGTCCACCAGATGCTGATGTCTCTAGTCCGGGGCCGTTATTCCCCCGCCACGCTGAACGGAGTTGCGGTGCCGTCGATCATGGCTCTCGGCAACTTCGGCGCGGAGCGTTAGCAGCCTGTGGTGGAACCCGGGTGAGCGCCGAGGCCGCCAGTTCTCCCGGTGGGGGCGAGGGCCCGGCTGACAAGGCGCGTGAGGGAGGAGCCCCCACCGGGAGAACTGGGCCGCGTGGGTTTCACCACAGGCTGCTAGAGCGCCCGGTCGGTCCGCCCCGGCGGTTCAGGGCGTTCCCGCCGGCAGCGAAAGTATCCGGTCGACCTCCGCTTCGAGCACCTCGAACGGCTGGTCCGTGCTGGGCGCCGGATGCAGCAGTCCGTCCCGATCGATCAGGAAGTTCGCCGGATAGCGCGCTGTCTCAATGAAGATGTCCGGCATCACGCCGTTGTCGAGTGCGCCGGGGACCAGCAGCGGGTAGTCCACCGATAGCACGTCGGTGCGAAAGTCCTGCTGGATGGCCTCTTCCTCGGTTGAGATTCCGTACACCAGGAGGCCCTCAGCTCCGCGTTCGCGGGCCAGCCGGTCCAGCTCGGGCATCTCGGCGCGGCAGGGAGGACACCAAGTGGCCCAGATGTTCACGAGGACCACCGATCCGTGGTGGTCCGAGAGCCGATGGACGCTACCGTCCAGATCCTGAGCGAGGAAGTCGGGCGCCGGCACCCCTGAGAGTGCCAGGTTGGCCGCTTGGCGCGCGCGCCGGGCCGCGCCGCCGATCGGGGCACTGACGAGGCCGAACGACAGGAGGGCTACCGCCGCTCCCACCCACCCGGTCCACCGGAGACCTCCGGCCCGGTACCCAAGCCACGCGCGTCGCAGCGCGAACGCGGGGGGCAACAGCATGACGAGCGTCACCGCGCCCAAACGGAGCAGGTAGTCCTCATCCGGATTCGCACTTAGCCGGGTGAGCCCCAGGTACACGCCGGCGCCCAGGAGCGCGGAGAGGAAGGGCGAGAGGACGCCTGGCCAGAAGGGAGAAGGGGGCCTGGTCATCGAGAGAGCTTAGCTACGAGTCCCTTTAGCAGCCTGTGCTGGAATCCGGGTGAGTGCGGAAGCCCGGGCGTATTTCGACCGAAACGCAACGATGAGCGACGCGGTGCAGTCGGGATGGACCGCCGGCGGAGCCCCCACCGGGAGGACTGGGCCGCGTTGGTTTCGTCACCGGCTGTTGACCCCGTCGTAGCGGCGCCGGATGCCGGGGATCAGATACCGGGAGAAGAGCGTTTCTTCGTCGTGGTCGGGGGCAAAGCCAAAATCCCGGCGGGCCGCCGTGTCGTCCACGGAGGCGGGCCAACTTGCAACGATTCGATTGCGGGCCTGGTCAAGCCGGAACAGGACCTCGAGGTCCGGAAAGTCCCGGGCGACCCGCGCGATGATTTCGGCAGCCGAGAGGCTTGCCCCTCCCAGATTGTAGGCGGTCCGGGTCAGCGCTCCCTTCTTGCAGAAGGCGAGGCGCAGGATTCCCTCCACCGCGTCCGGCATGGCGCAAAAGGGCAGGCGGGCTTCGGGTTTGACGAAGCAGGCGTACGGCTCCCCGCGCGCGGCGGCGTGAATGAGTTCCGGGGCCCAGTCGCTCGTTCCTCCCTGGGGGAGGGTGTCTGAAGAAATGAGCCCGGGAAGGCGGACCGCGCGAAAGTCCAGGGTGCCGCCCAGTCGTCCCACGGTGGCGCCCAGCCGCTCGATGTACAGCTTTTGGGCGCCATAGAGCGTCGCAGGGTCGAGGTAGTCGTTCTCGCCGACGGGTGCCGCCAGGTCCTTCGCTTCCTGGGACGGGAGGCCGTACACCGCGATCGAGCTCGGGAACACGAATCGGACCGGGTTCTCCGGAGTTGCGAGATCTGCGGCCATGGCAACGAGGCGCGCGGCGCCGTCGGCGTTCACCCGGTGCGCGAGCATTGGGACTGATTCAGCCCGCGTTGAGAGGATCGCCGCGAGGTGGAAGATCAGGGTGGGGCGGTAACGCCCGAAGATCGTCTCCCAAAGCGATGGATCCAGGATGTCTCCCTGGAAGTGTTCCCCGTGGGGGCCATCGGCATCCGCCATGGAAAGAGGTCGGAGATCCACCGTTACGACGGGTTCGTTACGGTCCTCGAGCAGACGGTGCAGGAGGGCATGGCCGATCTCCCCCGCGGCCCCGGTGATCAGCGTCACCGAACTACGCCCGTCGCTCACTTCGCGGAACCTCGGGTGTCGGGTTGGTCTCCAAGTACCCGTCGCAGAAAAAACCCGATGTCGTGAATCTCCGCCTCCGACACCTGGTGCGCCATCGGATAGTCGTGGTATTCCACGGGCCAGCCAGCGCCCGTGAGCGCGCGGCGGCTCATGGCGGCGAAGTGGAGCGGGATCATCGGATCGAAAGCACCGTGCGCCTGAAAGATGGGGGTGGGCGGGTCCGCTGGCGGAGCCACCCTGTCCGGGGCGGGGAGGTAGGTGGACAGGGCGAGCACCCCGGCGACCCGGATCGGGGGTTCGCCCCCGGGGCCCGGGCAGGTGGTTGCCTGAAGAACCACCGCTCCCCCTTGCGAAAAACCAGCCAGGAGCAGGCGCTCCGGCGGGATTCCCCGCTCCTGTTCCCGCTCGACCAGCGCCCGCACTCCGGCGACGGACTCGGCCAGGTGGTGGCGATTCACGCCCGCGTCGCGCCGCACGGATTCGATGTCGAACCAGGCGCGCATCTCGGCGCCCCCGTTGATGGTGACCGGCCGGAATGGGGCCTCGGGAAACAGGAAGCGGACCCCGAACGAATCCGGCAAACGGAGCGCAGGAACGAGTGGCTCGAAGTCGTGTCCGTCGGCGCCGAGGCCGTGGAGCCAGATGATGGTGGCGTGATGGTCCCGTGCGGGAGCGACCTCCACGATGCTCCAGGGCGGCGCCGCGCGCGTGGTGGTAGCGGCGCCGGCCCGCTCGTCGAGCCTCGGTTCAGGTGGATGGGTCAGAACTGCTCCTCCAGCACGGTTGCGAGGACTTCCAGGTAGTGGGCGGCGTCGGTGCAGGAAAACGGCAGGGGTGGCTTGAGTTTGATGACGTTGGCGTCGGGGCCGTCGGTACTGTTGAGTATTCGGAACTCGCGGAGGCGGTTCACGAGCCGTCGCGCCTCTCGCGCAGCGGGTTCGCGGCTCTCGGGATCCCGCACCATCTCAAACCCGACAAACAGTCCGCGCCCCCGGACCTGACCGAGAATAGGGTAGCGGTTCTGAAGGCCTTTGAGGCCCCCCAGAAGCTGTCCGCCGACCGCCTGGGCGTGTTCGGCGAGTCGTTCGTCCCGGATTACGTCGAGCACGGCGAGGCCCGCCGCGCAGGAGACGGGATTGCCACCGAAGGTGTTGAAGTACTCCATGCCGTTCTCGAAGGAACGGGCCAGCTCGCGGGTCGTCACCACCGCCCCGAGGGGATGTCCGTTACCGGCCGGCTTCCCGAGACTCACGATGTCGGGGCAGACCGGTTCCTCCCCGTCTTCCTCTCCGTGCTGGACAGCGAGGAACGCCCAGAAGTCCGGTCCTGTCCGGCCGAAGCCGGTCTGAACCTCGTCCGCCACGATGACTCCCCCGGCGTTCTTCACCGCCCAATACAGCGCCCGGAGATAGCCCGGTGGCGGCACGATCTGACCGCCGCAGCTCAGGATCGCCTCCCCGATCAGGGTGGCGGGCCCAACCCGCCGAACACGAGACTCGGCATCCGCGATCAGCGACGCCGGGAAGTCCGGCGCCCCGTCCCGGAACGGGCCGCGAAAGCCGTCGGGCATGGGCAATCGGTGTAGCCAGGAGGGACCGGAACGGCCGCCCTTGCCATCGAGCTTGTAGGGGCTGACCTCGATGAGGGAAGTGAGGTTGCCGTGATATCCACCGTCGAAGACGAGGGTTTCCTGCCGTCCGAGATGAGTCCGGGCGATACGGAGCGCCAGGTCGTTCGCCTCGCTCCCTGAGTTCGTGAGGAATACCACTTCGAGAGGTGCGGGCAGGGTGGCGGCGAGGCGTTCCGCGTAGTCCGTGAGCTGGCGATAGAGATAGCGGGTGTTCGTGTTCAGGAGGTGTGCCTGACGCCGGATGGCCTCGACTACCCGGGGATGCGCGTGTCCCACGTGACAGACGTTGTTGACCATGTCGAGGAAGTCACGGCCGACATCGTCGTACAGGCGGGCGCGACGACCGCGCACCACCTGAATGGGGGTGTCGTAGGAGATGCTGAGAGCGCTACTGAACCGGCGTTTCCGGGCTTCGAGGAGCCCACTGCTTCCGCTTGCGAGCGCCTCCGTCGAGACCGAACCAGACGCGCTCAGCCCGAAGAAATCCGATGGATCGGGGATCAGCGCCGAGAGCACCGCGAGGTCGCGGGCGGCACTCCGGCGCGGGGGACGGCGCGCGAAGTCGGTGAGGAGCACCTGGAAATGGAGGTGCGGAGGCCACCCACCCTTCTCGGAATCCGCGAGGGCGCCCAGGAGTTCGCCCCGCCGCACCCGGCGTCCCGGATGGAGTGTCCCGAAACGCTCGCCTCCGAGATGGCGGTACGAGGTCCAGAAGACTTCCCCTCCCGCTTCGTGCCTGAGACCGATCGAAGCCCCGTTTCCCGATCGGCGGTGGTCGTCGTCGGCCCAGGCTACTTGGCCGGCGAGTGGCGCCCTCACTGGTATCCCCGGGTCGCCGAACACTTCGATTCCCAACTGCACCGTGGCGGGTTCGCTCTTTTTCCGCCGGAGGAGCTCGGCGGGGGTCGTCTCCGGAACGCGAGGCTCCAGATAGCGTCCTATCGCCTTCCGATCCCCGTGGGTCGCCGCGGCGATCGTGGTCCGCAGGGTCTCGAGGGCTGCGGCCGGGTCAACTCCGGGACTGTCCGGGGAAAGGTCCAGGATCCGGACATCCCGTCCCAGTGGAATCGGCGGGATCGCTGCCCGGGCAGCTCCTTGGATGGCAGCCTGCCTGCCGGCCAGCCGGGACAGCGGGTCGTGACCCGCAGCTACGCGGAAGCGCCCAACCGTGACGGCCGGCGCCTCCTGGTCGAATGCCTCCAGAAAACGCCAGACCCCGGTCTCGCTGGTGAGCAGGTAGGCCTCGGCCGCAGCACCCGGAACATGTTCCCGGCGTAGCGCGGCAACGCCGGCGCTCACGAGCGCCCGAACGCCGACCGCGGTGCGGAGGAGGGCGGCCTCCTCCTCGTTCAGCGGTCGCTCCCGGGCGAAACCGGCCACTACCCGAGCGGCGGCCGGCAGCGGCTCGATCGCCGCCGCCGAGTTGTAGAGGGCGGCCGTTGCTGCTTCCACGATCGCGGGGGCGCGGACCGCATCGCCGAAGTCGAGGAGCGCGAGGTCTTCCGGCTCTGCAGTTTCCGGTTCTCCCCCGACCAGGAGCAGATTGTCATCGTTCGCGTCGTTGTGGAGCGCCCCCGCCGGCAGGGCCAAGAGGCGGGGCAGGTCTTCCAGGACCGAATCCGCGACCCGGAGGTACCGCTCGCGAGCGTCGCCTTCAGTGAGAATTCCGGACGCCGCGTCGATGACGCTGGCCGCGTGTCCCGGCGCCCAGGGGATCTCCTGGGCGTCGAGGCCCGGGTGGTCGAAGCCGTCGAGTGCGCACTGCAGGCGGCCCAGGAACCGGCCGACGGATTCGAGGAGGGCGCGGGGACGGCGGCGGAAGCCCGAGAGGGGGATGCCCGGCGCAAAGCGAAAGACGCGCACCAGATAGGTGCCGGCGTCAAAACGGTGTGACGTCCGGTCGGCGCCGGAGGCAACGGGAAGGAACTCCGGGAGGCGGAGCGCAGCGTCATGCCGCTTCGCATGGAGCACCATGAGGTGCTGCAGGTCGAGGCGCCGCTCGTCCTCGACGGCGCTGCTGATCTTCAGCACGAACCGGTTGCCGCGCTTGTCCTGAAGCAGGAAGTTGCTGTCCCGTTCTCCGGGAAGGGGGATCGCCTGGGGTTCGATCCCCCAATGTTCGCGGGCCGCCCGTGCCGCCTCTTCGGAGCCGACGCGCGGCCGGGTGGCCAGCGGATCGATCGGAAAGGGAAGCCGGCTGCGGGCCAGGGTGTCCGGCATCAGCGGAGCAGGAGCCGCAGCAGGCCCAGCTTGCCGCGGTAGGGCGGGTAGCGCACCGGTGGATCCAGCCACGTCGCGGCGTTCAGGACCGCCCGCGAATGGGACAGAAGTTTGAAGCCGTGGACTCCGTGATAGGACCCGTAGCCGCTCGTGCCGACCCCTCCGAACGGCAGGGCTGGATTCGCGCAGTGGACGACCGCGTCGTTGGTGACGAGCGCTCCCGAGCGAAGCGCCGCCGCTGCGCGCCGAATCGGCTCGCGCCGCCGGGAAAACACATAGAGCGCCAGCGGATCGGGGTGCGCCTTGATCTCGCGGACCGCTTCGTCGAGATCCCGGTAGGGCAGTAGCGGCAGGATTGGCCCGAAGATTTCTTCCCGGCGCGCCGCGTGCCCCTCGGGCCATGGTCCGGTGACGGTGGGGCCGAAATAGAGGCGCTTGGCGTCCCGATCTCCACCTCTGAGGAGGGGAAGTCCGGCAAGCAACTCCTCGAGGCGCCGAAAGTGGTTCTTATGCACGATCCGGCCGTAGTCAGGGCTCTCGGCGGGTGCTCCGCCATAGAAGCGGTCCAGGTTCTCACCGAGCATCCGCGCGAACTCGCCGAAGTGCTCTTCGGGAACGAGCACGAAGTCGGGCGCTACACAGGTCTGTCCCGCGTTCAGGAATTTCGCCCACGCGAGGCGGCGCGCCGCGAGCCGCAGGTTCGCGCTGCGGTCGATGAGTGCCGGACACTTGCCGCCCAGTTCGAGGGTGACGGGTGTCAGCGACCGTCCCGCCGCTTCGGCGACGAGCGCCCCGACCCGGCGGCTTCCGGTGAACAGGATGTGGTCGAAACTCTGGCCAATAAGAGCCTGGGCCGTTTCCGGCCCGCCATCGACCACTTCCATGAGCCCGCGCGGCAGCGCGGCAGGCACCAGCTCGGCCAGCTTCCGGGCCGTCGCGGGGGCGTGCTCGGACGGCTTGATCACCACGGCATTCCCGGCCGCGATGGCCGCCACCGCGGGCGCCAGGGTCAGTTGGAGCGGGTAGTTCCAGGGAGCGATGACGAGGACGACGCCGAGCGGAGCCGGTTCAACCCGGCTGAGTGCCGGCATGACCGCGAGCGGCGTCCCGACCCGGCGCGGACGCATCCAGCGCCGCAAATGACGCCGTGCGTAGCGGATTTCCGCGAGCACCAGACCGGTCTGGGTGGCCCAGGTCTCAAACGCCGGCGCTCCGAGATCGTCCCGGAGCGCGTCTTCCCAGACGTTTTGGTGCTCCCGAACCACTGCCGCAAGCTTCCCGAGCGCCCTGCGCCGGAACGTCCCGGGTCCGGTTTCACCCGACTCTACGAGCCGTCGGGCCCGCTCCACGGGCTCTCGCACGTCTTCGTTCACACGCGGCGAGTATACGGAGCCGAGGCGCTCGGAAGGCACGGAGCTTCCGCCGTCATACCCGCCTGATTACCCCGCGCCGGGTAGACTTCAGGACGCCGTATTGCCCCCGTCATGCGCTTCCTCCAACCTTCGCTTCCGTCGCCGGACAACGCGCTCTCCGGTCGGGTGGAACCAGTACCGGTTCCTGGGAAGCACTTCGTACTGAAGACCCCACTGACGCCGCCATGGCCGGAAGGAATGGAAGAGACCTTCTTCGGGATGGGGTGTTTCTGGGGTGCTGAACGACTCTTCTGGACGGCCGCCGGGGTATACACGACCGCTGTCGGTTACTCCGGCGGGCTAACGCCCAATCCCAGCTACCGCGAGGTCTGCACCGGCCGCACCGGACATGCGGAAGTGGTTCGCGTCGTCTTCGACCCGCGGCAGTTGTCGTACGAGGTGCTCGTCCAGATCTTCTGGCAAAACCATGACCCGACGCAGGGAATGCGGCAGGGGAACGACGTCGGGACGCAGTACCGGTCGGCGATCTACGCGGCTGGAGGCAATCAGCGGGGGGCGGCGCTCGAAACCCGGGACGCCTACGCCAAGCGCCTGCTCGCGGCGGGATACGGCCCCGTCACCACGGAGATCTCGGGCGCCCCGGTCTTCTACTATGCCGAGGACTATC
Source organism: Candidatus Marinacidobacterium sp. (assembly GCA_965223075.1). Classification (GTDB taxonomy): domain Bacteria; phylum Acidobacteriota; class Vicinamibacteria; order Marinacidobacterales; family Marinacidobacteraceae; genus Marinacidobacterium. The sequence continues at coordinate 147,569 of OZ244986.1, forward strand.
ACCAGCAGTACCTGGCGAAGAATCCGAGCGGATACTGCGGTATCGTCGGCACCGGGGTTCGCTGTCCGATCGGGCTCTCCGCCTGAAGATTTCGGTGGCCGATAACGGTCCGCAATCCGCCTCTGAAAAGGCGGCGACGCTCGGCCTGCGCCAAGTGGAGCGCCACATCTTCTTGTGCGCTGATGCCGACAAGCCCAAGTGCTGTGAACTGCCAGTCGGCTGCGAAAGCTGGCTCTACCTCAAACGTCGTCTTGATGAACTCGGACTCGCGAACGGTCCGGCGGGAGGCCGGATCGCCCGGAGCAAGGCCAATTGTCTGCGGGTGTGCGCCGAGGGCCCCATCGCCGTGGTCTACCCCGAGGGCATCTGGTATTCGGGAATGACCCCCGAGGCGCTCGAGGAGGTCATCCAGAGTCACCTGGTCGGGGGGACCCCGGTGGAGAAATACCGCATCCCGAACAGTTGAGTGCCCCTGGCGACCCAGCGCTCACGAGGCCGTCGCGCCGAAGAGTTGGAAGCCGGCGGCCACGAAATCCGTGTCGAGCGTCAGGGCCTCGGCGATGCCGCGGTGCCGCATCACGGCGAAGCTCACCTGATCCACGAAGCTGGTCTTGGCGCCGTCTGAGAGCGCCGCTAGCGCCTCTTGATGGAGACTTGCTCCCACACATTCAATTTCAAGACCCGCCGCATCCCGGGAGAATTCAAGAGCCGCCTGAAGGCTGAGTCGCCGTTGCAACAGCGCTATGGATTCCACCATTACGTAGCTGTGGGTAACGAGCGGCCGTCGCCCCTGGAGGGCTAGATCAAACCGGATGCGCGCGACGCCATGGAATTCGTCACGACGGTCGGCGAGCGCGTAAATGAGAGAGGTGTCCAGGAAGATCATGGCTTCCCGAACCGCGCGGTGATCGCTTCGTCCACAAACTCATCGTGCCGCACGGACACCGGGCCGTCGCGGGGCGGTTCGCTGCTTCCCGCCCCGATGAATCCGAAGTCCTCGAGGGTGCGCGGGGGAGGTTGGGGTGTCCCAATAGACCCTGCAAGGGCATCGCGGACGAGGGATGCCATCGAAGCCTGCTCTTCGAAGGCACGCCGCCGCAGGGATTACCCCAGGCAGCGGCGGAGCAGGCGCTCCGCCTCTGTGATGGATATTCCCCGTCGGCGGGCGTAGTCCTTCAGTTGGTCGCGGCCGATCGCGCCGATCGAGAAGTAGCGGGAATCGGGGCTACCGAAGTAGAGCCCCGCCACCGACGCGCCGGGGCGGATCGCGAAGTTCTCGGTCAGTTCGACACCGATGGCGTCAGTGGCGCCAAGCAGGCGGAAGATGTCGCCCAGGATGCCGAGGTCCGGGGTGGCTGGGTATCCGGGAGCCGGGCGGATCCCGCGGTAGCGCCCCCGAATCAGATCCTCGGGTGTGAGGTCTTCGGACTTTCCGTATCCCAGATCGCATCGGGCACGCTCGTGAAGCCACTCTGCGAGGGCTTCGGCGAGACGGTCACCCAGCGAACGCAGGAGCAACGCGTCGTAGTCGTCGCCCGCCTGTTCGGCACTCGCCACCAGCGCATCGAGCCCCTGCCCGGCCGTGACCGCGAACACTCCAAGCACGTCGGGTCCGTCCGCCGCCGGCCGGCCCGCCTCCGCTGCGCCCAGAAAATCGGCGGCGGCGAGGCGCGGTCCGGGGCGATCTTCCTGTTGGCGCAGGGTCGGAATCCGGGTCAGTGGCGGTTCCTCCAGCCGTCCGGGACGCCACACGAGGATGTCGTCACCCTCCCTCGCCGCGGGAAAGAACCCATAGACGGCCTCGCCCCTGAGTGCCTGCTCTCCGGCCAGCTTCTCCAGCCGGCGGAGGGCGTTGTGGTGGAGTTCGCGAGCCTCGGCTGCCGTGTTTTCACGCTCGAGAATCGCGGGGAAGGCGCCCCGGAACTGCCAGGCGTGGAAGAACGGTGTCCAGTCCACGTAGGGGATCAGGTGGGCGATGGGAACGTCAGGGACGACGCGGCGACCCCAGAACTCCGGCTCGATTCGCTGTCCGCCGGCAAAACCCGGAGCGCGGCGGCGCGCGGCGGCCAGATCCAGGAGCCCCGGACCGCGGCGGGTGGTGCGGTTCCGTTCGCGCTCCTGCGCACGGCGGTTTTCTTGCACGAAGGCTGCCGACTCTCCTCCGAGGAGAGCACGAACGACCCCCGAGGTGCGCGACGCGTCAGCCACATAAACAACCGGGCCGGAACGTGCGGGGGCGATCCGGAGCGCGGTGTGGCGGGATGAGGTCGTGGCCCCGCCGATCAGCAGGGGCAGGGAAACGCCCCTCCGCTCCATCTCGGCGGCGAAGCGTTCCATCTCGTCGAGGGACGGAGTGATGAGGCCCGAGAGGCCGATCAGGTCGGCGCTCTTTTCGCGGGCACTATCGAGAATCCGATCGGCGGGGACCATGACCCCAAGGTCTTCCACCTGGTAGCCGTTGCAGGCGAGCACGATGCCCACGATGCTCTTGCCGATGTCGTGCACATCGCCCTTCACGGTAGCCAGGACGATCCGCTCCCGCGGTCCGCTGGCCTCCTCCAACTCCATGTAGGGCTCAAGCACGCCGACGGCCTTCTTCATCACCCGCGCGCTCTTGACGACCTGGGGCAGGAACATCCTCCCGTCCCCGAAGCGGTCACCGACTACCCGCATCCCGTCCATGAGGGGACCCTCGATTACCGCGAGCGCCGAGGGCATTTCGCGACGGGCTTCTTCGGCGTCTTGTTCGGCGAAGTCGAGGACGCCGCCCACCACCGCGTGGGCCAGCCGCTCTCCGACGGGCCGCCCCCGCCACGAATCGTCGACCGTGGAAGCCTTTCGCCCAGCCCGGGCCTCGTCGGCAATGGCCAGAAGCCTCTCGGTCGCGTCCTCTCGACGGGCCAGGACTACGTCCTCTACCCTTTCCCGGAGCGTTTCCTCGATCTCGTCATAGATGGGTAGCCGGCCGGCATTCACGATCCCCATGTCGAGCCCGGCCGCGATGGCGTGGTGCAGGAAGACCGCGTTCATCGCCTGCCGCACGCCTTCGTTGCCGCGAAAGGCGAACGACAGATTGGAGATGCCTCCGGAGACGAGCGATCCCGGGCAGGCCGTACGGATGCGCGGAATCGCTTCGATGAACTCGACGGCGTAGCGATCGTGTTCGGCCATCCCCGTCGCCACGGCGAGGACGTTCGGATCGAAGATGATGTCCTCGGGCGGAAAGCCGGCCTTCTGGGTCAGCAGCCGATAGGCCCGGGCGCAGATGGCGGTCTTGCGCGCCGCATCCACCGCCTGACCCTCCTCGTCGAAGGCCATCACGATGACGGCGGCTCCGAAGCGGCGGATCCGTCGGGCCGCGGCCAGGAAGGCCTCCTCCCCGTCCTTGAGTGACAACGAGTTGACCACGCCCTTTCCGGGAAGGCAGCGCAGCCCGGCTTCGATCACCTCGATGCGGGAACTGTCCACGATGATGGGGAGTCGGGCAATGTCGGGTTCCATGGCGATCAGCCGCACGAACCGGCTCATCGCCGCCTCCGAATCGAGGAGGCCCTCATCCATGTTGACGTCCAGCAGGTTCGCGCCGCCCTCGACCTGGTCGCGGGCGACGGACACCGCGGTCTCGAACCGATCCTCGCGGATCAGGCGTGCGAAGCGACGGGACCCGGTCACGTTCGTGCGCTCACCTACCACCAGGAACGCCGACTCCGGGCGGACCAGGGGCTCGGTACCGGCCAAACGGATTCTCGGGGGAGCGTCCGGGAAGTCTCGGGGCCGGGCGCCGCTGACGGTCCTGCGGACCGAACGGATGTGCTCCGGAGTGGTGCCGCAGCACCCGCCGACGAAGTTGACAAGGCCGTCCGCGGCAAGGGCGCCAAGGGCCGCGGCGGTGATTTCCGGGGCCTCGTCGTAGCCCCCGAGTTCGTTCGGAAGGCCGGCGTTCGGAACGGCGCCCACCGGAACCGGAGCCAGGCGGGAGAGAGTTTCGACGATGGGGCGCATCGCTTCGGCGCCGATCGAGCAGTTCACCCCGGCGGCGGTCACCTCCGCGTGGGCAACGGACACCCAGAAGGCTTCGGAGTCCTGGCCCGTCAGGTTACGTCCTCCCTGGTCCACCGAAGTGAAAGAAACGAGGAGCCCCGGATCTCCGGGAGCCTCGGCAATGGCCTCCCGAGCGGCGTCGAGGGCCGCCTTGGCGTTCAGGGTGTCGAAGCAGGTTTCGACGAGGAGCAGGTCGGCGCCTCCAGCCAGCAGTCCGGCCGCCTGCTCGCGGTACGCCGCCCTGAGTTCGTCCCAGGAGATTGCGCGGAAGGCCGGGTCCGAGACGTTGGGAGAAACGCTCAGGGTCCGGTTGGTCGGCCCCATGGAGCCGAGTACGAAACATGGCCGTCCGGCGCCGTCAGCGGAGCGGCGCGCCGCTTCAGCGCCGGCGCGGTTGATCTCGAAGGCGCGGCCTTCAAGCCCGTAGTCGAGGAGCGAAACGGCGTTTGCGTTGAAGGTGTTCGTGGTGAGGGCGTCCGCTCCGGCATCGAGGTAACGGTGGTGCACCTTCTCCACCAACTCGGGCCGCGTCAGGGAGAGCACGTCGTGGAGCCCCTGGAGAGGTTTCGGATGGTCGCGGAGCAAGTCGCCTCGAAAGCCGGATTCGTCCAGCCGTTCGGCCTGGAGCATCGTTCCGATAGCGCCATCGAAGACCAGGATCCGCTCGGACATCGCCCGCAGGAACCCGGTCCGGCCCCGCGAGGATGCCGATGTCGATGCGCGCATGACGAAGCGGAAGTCTAGGAGGGCGGATGGTCGGTGCGCCGGAGCGCCACCGCCTCGATCATGGGCTCCCGGGTACCATCACGCGCCCAGATCAGTCGGGGGGTCCGCATATGCCGCTTCATGTCCAGGTCGTCGTGGGGGCCGCGGCCGGAGTGCTCGTCGGGATCCTGTTCGGAGAGCAGGCCGCGGTGCTGCAACCGATCGCGGACCTGTTCGTGCGGCTCCTGCGGATGATCATCGCTCCGCTGATCTTCGTCACGCTGGCGCTCGCGCTGACGCGGACCGGAGGCCGGGGCACGGGCAAGATCGGTGTCCGGGCGATTGCCTACAACCTGAGCACCCTGGCCGTCGCGCTGGCGATCGGGATCGGGATCGCCGTCTGGCTCGGGCCGGGACGGGGCGTGGACATTTCGGCCCTGGGCGCCGCGGACCAGGCCGCGGGTGCGGCTCCCGGACAGGCCCGGTCCATCATGGACATCCTGGTGGGCATCGTTCCGACGAACGTGGTAGGAGCTTTCGCCGAAGCCGAGGTCCTGCAGGTCCTCTTCCTGGCGATCGTGTTCGGAGTCGCGGTGAATGCGCTCGGCAGCGAACGCGTGAAGCCGCTCATCGACGTGCTGCAGGCAGTGAACGATGTCCTGTACCGGGTCGTCCACTGGGTCGTCCTGCTGGCGCCGGCGGGGGTGTTTGCGATTCTGGCCGCGGTGGTGGGCCAGTCCGGACTCAACATTCTGGGGACGCTCGCCTGGTATGTCACCGTCTGTCTCATCGCCACCCTGCTGCACGTGGGTGGAGTGCACGCCGTGCTGCTCCGGCTCTGGGCCCGGCAACCGCTCCGGAAGCTTCTCCGGGCGTTGCGCGAGCCGTTGCCCATCGCGTTTGCGTCGGTCTCGACCGCCGCGGCGCTTCCGATCTCCATGGCGGCGGTGCCCCGCGAGACGGGAATCTCCGACAAGGTGGCGGGGTTTGTGCTGCCGTTCGGCGCCGCGGCCGGAAGGGATTCCAGCGGGATCTATCAGGTGGTGTCGGTCGTCGCGATCGCCCAGCTCGTGGGCCGTCCGCTGGACGCCGGCGAGTTGGGGGTCCTTTGGGTAACGGCGATTCTGAGTTCGCTCGCGGTCTCCGGCGTTCCCGCCGCCAGCTTCGTGAATCTGACCATCCTCCTGGGAGCTCTGGGCCTTCCAGTGACGCTCTCGGCACTGGTGCTGGCCGTCGAGCGTCCCCTCGACCATCTGAGAACGACGGGCAACCTGATCGGCCAGATCTCGAACGCGATCTTTACCGGCGCCACCACCGGGGAAATCGTCGTCCGGGGAGCGAAGCAGGACGAATGAAGGCCGGCTGGCTGGCTGCCTTCGGTCTGGTTCTCGGTTCCTGCGGTGGGGGCGACGGCCCCCCGACCGCCCCGCCCACGGTGCCCCCCACGCCTCCGGCTTCCGCCAGCGTACGGGGGGTTCTTGCGAAGACCGTGGAAGGCGGCCCCGTCGTCGGCGCCACGCTGAACGCCGGAGGTATCACGGCGCGTTCGGGACCGGACGGATCGTTCGCACTCGACCTGCCGGCGGGGGATCACCGGCTCACCGTGTCCGGGCCCGGAATCGTGGAGCGGACGACCACCATCCGCGCGCCGGCGAACGCCCTGGAACTCGACGCGATTCCCGTAGACGGACCGTGGAAGCTGGAGTTCTACCGCGAAATCGCCCGGAACGGATCCGGCGGCGGAACGCTGGAACCGCTCATGCCGTGGGATGGCGAACCGACGTTCTTCATCGACACCAGTCCCGAACCCACCACCCACGCTGAAATCCCTGCCGAAACAGTCGACTTTGTCAGGGAGGCGATCCGGGTCACCGTTCCGCTGCTGAGCGGCGGGCGCTACACCGCGGAGCGCATCGAAGCGACATCGGAGCCACCCGCCGACATGACCCCGGGAACCGTGGTCCTGCGCTGGAACGCGGCGGAGGTGGCCAAGTTCGCCGAAAACGCGGACGCTTTCGCCTACCGCGTCGGGGGGGCGGAAAACGTGGTGGTGTTCCGGCACCTCGACGAGACTTGGGCGGTCCACCACGAGATTGGCCACGTGATGGGCCTCTACCATCCACTGGACGGTCTGCGGCCGTCTCATATGTGGTATTCGGGCCACCTCGCGCCGCCGCACTTCACCAAGTGGGACATTTTCCACGCCCAGGTGCTCTACTCGCGGCCGGCGGGCAACGTGGACGTGGACGTGGATCCGGCCGGATTCGTCGTCGGCGGGCAGGCCGCTATGGTCGAAACGGCAGCCGGTCCGGTGGTGTGTTCCTTCCCGGACCCAAAACCTCGACGCTGACCGAACTTTGCGCTCGGCTCGCCGCTCGGCTCGGCGCCCCGCTCAGCGCACGAGCAGATTCCGGGCGCGGCGGTCCGCCGCCGGACTCTCGAAAGCGGACAGGAGCCACCCGCCGAAGTCCGGCCCGTAACGGTTGGCGAATACGAGCGGGCTGAGCCTTCGCTCCTGCGGGGTGCCTGCCGGGAAAAGGGCGTTCCGGGCGCGCAGGAAGCGCTGCCGGCGTTCCTCGTCCCGGCGCTTTGCGGCACGGACGCTCTTGGATTCCAGGTCCGCGACGATCGCGAGCACCTTCCCCCGGGCACGCCGGGCCGCCGCAGTCAGACTCTTGTCCACCGCACCGACAGCCCGCTCGACGTCTTCGAGCGAGGAGTCGAGGGCGTCCTTCGCGCCCGCGAAGGCCGCGACCGCAGCCGGGTCGGCAGCGCGCCGGTTGAGCGCGGCTTCGTCGCCGGCCGAAAGCTCGTCGAAGCCGATGCCGTCCCCATCCAGCACCCGCAGTTGCGACTGCGTCAGGATCGCAACCTGATGACGAGGGATGACCAGGGGGCGCGGGATCCCATGGAGGTCGTAGAGGTCGCCCATCTGCGCGTGATAGGCGATCTCTGAAGGTCCGCCCACGTACATCGAAGTCGGCAGCAGGAAGTCCTGGACGAGCGGCCTTAGCAACACCGCTGCGCTCAGGCGTTCGACGCAGCCATCGAGAACCGCTTCCGGCCGGCCCCCGGCAGAGTCCGTGCGGACCCGGGTCCGCACGCCGGTATCCCCGGTGCAAAAGACCCCGTAACCCTCGGGAGCGGCCTGTCCGTGAAACCCGATCTCCTCAATGTCGTGGGTTCGGGCCTCGATCTGACCGCGGCCCTCGGCTTCGTGCCGGACCGCGGCCTCGTACACCGGAAAGGCGAGCCGCTTCAGCTCCGGCGCCGTCGGGTCCATCACGACGAGGCCTGACCCCCGGGAGAGATGCAGCAGCAGGCGCCCGAACGCTTCGGAGAGGGAGCGGCCCGGCGTGTAGCAATTCTTGGCGGCGTCGAGGAGGTCGGCGGTGTATTCGGTTTCGGGAAGGATCTCCCGCAACTGGCGGTGCAGATCGAGAGAGGTGTCGTCGAGAATGCGGCGAAAGGCGGGTAGGCCGAGGTGCTCGTCTTCAGGTTCGTAGCGGAGCGGGTGCGGAACGCCCGATCGGTCCAGCATCCAGGCGTTCCGGATCTCCTCGAAGTCGTGATCGTCACCCTCGATCCAGAAGACGGCGACCGCCGTCTGTCCGCTCTGCGCTTCCAACTCACGGGCGGCGGCGACCGTGGACATGGCCTTGATGAGCGAATAGAGGGGACCGCCGAACAGTCCGGGTTGCTGGCCGGTCACGACGGCCAGGGTGTTCGGGCTGGCGAGGCGTTTTGCGGAAGCGAGCGCGGCGGAATCGGCGCCCCAGGCACGGTTTGTCGCACCGATCACTTCAGCGGCACGAATCCGGCCAGGGTCGGGCGGTCGGGGAGCCCCGGCCCGTTCGAACGCCCCCGCCGCAAAAGGATCCGGAAGAAGCGCCGAAAAACGCTGCGGATCGCGGGTCCAGGCGTCGAAAAAGGTCCCCGGGCGGACGGGAAGCGTTCGCAGGAGGCGGGCGGGACGACCGGAGGCCGCTGCACTGCTCCGCCCGTGAAGCGTTCCCGTAGCGCTCATGGAGTCACGAATCCGATCCGGCGCCACGGGAAGACCCGGAACACGGCTTCGCCAATGATGGCATCCCTGGGAATGGCCCCCCAGTGGCGGCTGTCGCTGCTCCCGCCGCGGTTGTCGCCGAGAACGAAGTAGTCGCCGGATTCGAGAGCGATTGAAACCGATCCGGGCCCATCGACCGTTCCCGGGCCGCCGCTCCCGGCGGCGTTCGCCACCGGCGTCATGACGTCGCGGAAAGGACCGCCCACGTCAGATCCCGGAAGCACCCGCACATCGTTGCCCAGAAAACGGACCGTGTCTCCCGGCACTCCGATCACGCGCTTCACCATCACGGTGTCCTCGTCGGACGGATCACGAAAGAGGACGACATCGTCACGGGCGACCCGCGAGAAGCGCACGCCCAGTTTGTTGACCAGCACGCGCTCCCCGGACCGGAGCGTAGGCGCCATGCTCGACCCCTGGATGCGGTAAACCTGCGCGCCGTACGCCATCACAACCCAGGCGACCGCCGCAGCGATCATGGCCGTGCGCACAAATCGCCACGCCGGCCGGAGCATGCCTTTGGCCACGATTCCCGAAGTCTGCGACATCCTGGTCACATCCGTTCGGGAACGGGGATTCCGAGAAGCGCCAGCCCTTGTCGGTGTTGGGTCAGGAAAGTTTCCACCGCGTAGGTACGCAGCAACCGTTTGGTGGGATTCGGCTCGCCAGCGATGCGGTAGCGCTCGTAGAAGCCATTGAAACGCTGCGCTCCTTCGTAGGCCCAGCGGGCAAGGATCTGCGGGTCTTCACCGGAGGCGGCCGCCGCGGCCGCCTCCCGGAGCTCGAGCGCCCCCCGGAGAAGCATCCACAGGTCGGCCGCTTCCGCGGGGTCCAGTTGGGCGAGGCGTTCGTTGAACCCCTCCGGCGGAGAAGGGCAAACCTCCGGAAGCGCGCGGTCGAGCCGCGCGAGGATCTTCGCAGCGCGTACCGCCGCGTACTGCAGGTACGGCCCGGTGGCCCCTTCCAGGCTGAGGGCCTCTTCGAGATCGAAGACGATGAGCTGATTCTTGGTTACCCGCAACATCCGGTAGCGCAGGGCGCCGACCGCGATGTCGCGCGCCACCGACCGCCTGCCTGCTTCGGAAAGCTCGGGGTTGCGGGCCGCGACTTCCGCAGTCGCCCGTTCGCGAAGCGCATCCAGGAAGTCGTCGGCCTTGACGCCCACCCCTTTCCGGCCGGAGACCTCCACCGCACCGGCCCCCGCGACCACCCCCAGACCAAGCGCTTCCACCGTCGCCGGTGTCAGCGCCACCATTTCATAAGCGAAATGGCGAGTACGGGCCCGGTCGGCTTCAGAAGTCAGCCAGGCGACGGCTTCCTGGACGACCTGTTGGGTGTAGGACTGCCGGGTATCGATCACGTGATGAACGAGCGTCGCCGACCCGAAGCTCGGAGCGTCGGCATCGCCCGGCCCGGTGGTGCTGATCCAGGCGCGCCTGCCGCCTGGATACTCGTAGAACCGGCGCCAGCGGAAGTCGCGATCCAACAGACCGAGTTGCCACAGCTGGTAGGCGATGTCCTTGCCCACGTAAGTCACGGTGGCGTTGGAGCGCACGATGACCTTTTCGCCGTCCTGGGCGAGATCGGTATCCATCACCCAGCAGCCGCGGTTCTTGCCGGACTCGCTCAAACGGATGGCGCCGGCGTTCCGGAGCAACTCGAAGGCGCGGTCCCAGAAGTGGAGATGGAGGATGGACTTCTCGCACGGCAGGAGGTCGTAGCGGACCCCGATCCGTTCCATTGTCTCGAGGTGCCGGTGCGCGACGGCGTCTGCCACGATGGCGCCGATCTCCGCCCACGGTTCCTGACCGTGTTCGAGGCCGTGGAGGGCCTCCTGGCGCGCGGTACGCCCTTCGGGGTCCTCCTCGATCCAGCGGGACACCTCGGCATAGAGATCCCAGCACAGATAGTCGAACCGTGGTTTCCCGGCGAGGCGGCGCACGCCCTCCGCATCCACTCCGCGAAGTCGAAGGAAACCGAGGACTACATCCGCGACCTGTACACCGGTGTCGTCGATGTACGTCTGAACCTCGATCTGGTGCCCGAGATAGCTCAGGATGCGGGCGAAAGCGTCACCGAGCGCGGCGTTCCGGAGATGGCCGATGTGGGCCGCCTTGTTCGGATTGATGCTGGTGTGCTCGACGACGTGGATGCCCAGGGGAGCGTCGGTCTGTGTTCCGGCCAGCGAGTGATGGATCCACATTTCCCGGTTCAGGAAGACGTTGACGTACCCGGGACCGGCCACCTCCACCCGCCGCACCTCCGGACGCTCCGCGAGCGCCTCCGCGAGTGTCGCGGCGATCTCCCGGGGTGGACGGCGAAGCTGGCGCGCCAGTCCGAAGGCGGCCGGGAACGCGAGATCTCCCTGATCGGGCGATGGGGGAATCTCGGACACCACGGGGAAATCCGGAGCCCCGGCGTTGGCGGCGGTCTCCCGTATGACTTCCTCAAGCGCGGCGAACATCGGCGCGGAGTCTAGTGGCTGGACAGGTCCGGCCCGGGATTCCGGGTCCGGTATCGCGCCCGCGGAGGCTAGCAGCCGGTGGTGGAACCCGGGTGAGCGCCGAGCCCGGCGAGGCGCCCGGCTGACAAGGCGCGTGAGGGAGGAATACCGGGTGTATTTCGACCGAAGCGCAACGCAGAACGCCAGTTCTCCCGGTGGGGGGGCGAAGCGGAGTGGTTCAGTCGGGATGCATCGCCGGGCGAGCCCCCACCGGGAGAACTGGGCCGCTTGGGTTTCACTACCGGCTGCTAGTTGCGGACTTCCCGACCGTTCGACGGTTCGTAAGGCCCGTAGTAGCCGCGCCGGGCCCGGATTTCGACCTCGTCAAGCCCCGGTGCAGTCACTTCCACCTCGATGCGGCGGTAGCGTCCCTCGCGCCGCGTGTTCGACGAGACATAGCCGATCGTGTACTGGCTGTAGAGCTCGTCCAGGATCCGGTCATAGAGTTCGTCGAGTTTCTCGAGGGACGAAACGAGCGCGTAGGAACCACCGGTGGTTTCGGCGATAGCCCTCAGGAAGCGGGCGTTTTGGAAGACCTCGCTGTGCCGCGTGCGGTCTCCGAACTGGATGGAATGAATCGTCGTATCCCCGAGCTTCACGAGGTCCAACGCTTCCGAGAACATGAGGGTGGAGCGGGAGTCGGCGCCGTCGCTGAGCACCGCAAGCGTCTTCCTGCCGTCGTAGTCGTACACCCGGTCGAGAAACGTGGCCACGGCGTCGTAGAGCGCTGTCCAGCCCTCGGCTTCGATGTCGTAGATCCGGTTCGAGATGGTGCGCTGGTCGTCGCTTGAGTACTCGGAAAGCCAGATGTTCTCGTCGAAGCTGATGACGAACAGGTTTTGGGTCCTCGGAATGTTGGTGAGGAATTTGATGGCCGCCTCGTGCAGGAGCGACAGGTCCTCCTCCATACTGCCCGATGAATCAAGAAGCAGGCCGATCACCTGTTTTTGCGAAAGCTCCTCCTTCTGATCCGGCGGGAGATCTACCCACGAATCCTCGAGTCCGGCGCCGAAGACGAGGATTTCCTGTTCCACGCCGTCCTCGAGTACGCGGAACTCCTGGGCGCCGAGTCCCGTGATGAACTCTCCATCCTCCGTGGTGACCGCCACCGGTACCGAGACGAGATCCACCCCCGCTTCGAACCGGAAGATCTCCTGTTCCTGGGCCGCCGCGCCGGAAGCGAAGAGCGCCAGTCCCGCACCGGCGAGCATCCGGATCATGCGCCGGATTCTCCCACTCGGTGCCCAGACGGCGCGAGTGCCTCCCTTGGCCGGCGGTCGCAAAAGGCAGGCGACATCAGTCCGCGGCGCGCCAGTTCTCCCGGTGGGGGGGCGCCGCGGGGGAGGGGTTTCCCCATGGGCTGTCAGATGAGTCCCGCCACGCTGCGAATGGCAAGGTCAAAGCGGTTGAAGGGCGGCATCACGTAGACACCGGCAGCGATGTCCCGCGCCGCGGCCACCATGTCCCGGGCGACCGAGACGCCGACCTCTCGCGCGCGCTGCCGGGTCGGCGCGGCCGCCAACCGGCTACGCACCGATTGCGGGACGCTCATTCCCGGAACCTCGTTGTGGAGGAACTCGGCGTTTCTGGAACTCACCAGAGGCAGGACCCCCACGAGAACCGGGACTTCGTAACCGCGTACATCGTTCAGAAATCTCTCGAGCAGACTGGATTCGTACACTGGCTGGGTAAAGCAATACTGCGCGCCGGCCTCGACTTTCTTCTCCAACTTCCTCATCTCGGTATCCGGGTCGGCAGCCGCCGGGTTCGCGCCGACCCCGATGTAGAAGGGGAGAGCGGCGCCGAGAGGATTCCCCGCCAGGTCGAGACCGTGGTTCAGGCCGCCCAGGATGCGGACGAGGCCGACCGAGTCCACGTCGAAGACCGGTGTCGCGTGGGGGTAGTCCCCGAGCTTCGGCGGATCCCCGGTGACTGCGAGTAGGTTGCGGATCCCGAGCGCGTGAGCCCCCAGTAGATCCGACTGGATGCCGATCAGGTTTCGGTCCCGGCATTGGTAGTGGAGGATCGTCTCCACCCGCCCGGTTCGTTCGAGGAGCGCCGCGAATGCGATGGCGCTCATGCGGGCCGTGGCCCTCGGCCCGTCCGCCACGTTCACGAAGCGGATTCCCGCGTCAGCGAGTTCTTGAACCTTGTCGAGGAACTTGCCCGGATCGGCGCCGCGCGGCGGATCCATCTCCACCGAGACGGCGAACTGGCCGGCCGTCAGACTGCGGGCCAAGCCTGAACGTTCCGGCACCTCCACGGCTGCAACCCCGGCGGGTTCCGCTTCCTCCAGGGCGGTCGCCGCGGCTGGCGCCGGCGACTTCACGCGATCCGCCCGGGCGCCAGCGGACGCCGCCCTGACGACGCCGGCGACGGCGCCGATATGTTCGGTGCCGGTGCCGCAACATCCGCCGATCAGCGACACCCCGAGCCGGAGATACCGCTTCGCATAATGGGCCACGTAGTCGGGAGACGACGGATACAGGAAACGCCCCTCGACCCGCTCCGGAATGCCGGCGTTCGGTTGGGCGACGAGCGGGAGACTCACCGCATCCCGCATGCGCTCCAGGGCCGTGAGCGTGGTGTCCGGCCCCACCCCGCAGTTCGAGCCGACAGCGTCGGCGCCTTCCCGGGCAAGCGACTTCGCCGCCTGGTCCGCCGAAACGCCAAAGAGAGTCGTCGCCTGTTCGGAAAACGTCATCAGCACAATGACCCCGGTGTCAGGCGCCACCTCTCGCGCGGCAGAAAGCGCAAGACGGGCCTCGGCAAGACTCGTGAAGGTCTCGATCAGGACGGCGTCCACCCCGCTCTCGACCAGTGCGCTGATCTGCTCCCGGAATCCGGCGGCGAACTCCGGAGCCCTGTCCTCGTCGAGGGGGCTCAGGATCTCGCCGCTCGGTCCCACCGACCCGAGCACCAGTACGCCGGGCCGGACCGCCGCGCGCGCCACGGCGACACCCGCCGCGTTGATCTTCGCCACTTCGGGGGCCAGACCGTGCCGGCCCAGCTTCCAGCGGTTTGCCCCGAAGGTGTTGGTGGTGACGACCTCCGCGCCCGCCGCGAGGTGGGCAGAATGAATCGCCCGGACCCGGTCCGGATCCGAGCGGTTGAGATCGTCGAACGAGCGCCGCGCCGCGATGCCGCTGGTATAGAGCGCCGTACCGATCGCGCCGTCGCCGACCCGGGGCCGCTCCCTCAGAAAAGCGACCAGCTCCAATTCGCGGTGTTCGCCACCGGCAGGGTTAGCAGCCGGTGGTGAAACTCACGCGGCCCAGTTGCTGTGCCAATGCAGTCCCGCCGGATGACGGGGACGGCTTGGAACGCCGACCTCCGGTCGGCACGCCCGAAGGGCGGTAGCGACGGTCCGCCCCGGGCAAGATGGCGCTGCCGACGCCGTCGCGCCGTCCCCCGGTGCAGCAGGTCGCGCGCCCGCCGGAGGCAGGTGCCGCCCCCCACCGGGAGAACTGGCCAGAGGTCGGCGTTCCAAGCCGGCACGCCATCAAGCGGAGCGGAGGTCAGCCCGGTCTCGGCGTTCACGCGGGTTTCGCCACCGGCTGTTGCGCTCAGCAGAAGACGGCGAGAGTTCGACGGCGCGTCCCCCCGGGCTACGGGGTCCCGCTCCCCTCGGGCCGAAAGCAGTCCGTAGCGAGAGTCCGGCGGCATGCGTTCGCGGCGCGCCGGTTCTCCCGGTGGGTGGGCGCCGCGGGGGAGGGGTGTGGGGCGGGGTTTCCCCTCCCCACGAAAGACGATGGCGCGGATCGCGGAGCGATCCGCGCCATCAACCCGTGGGGAAAGCGTCCCACACGCCCCGACTGTGCGCGTTCCGACGCGTGTCCGTCGCGTGAACTGTGCGGGGCGCTCTCCCCACGGGTCAGTAGCCGACCACCCAGCGGTGGTCCACGACGAAGCGGAAACCCGAAGCCAGCGGGCGAAGGCCAAGTTCGGCGATCAACGAGCGGGAGAAGGCCCGCCCCAGGATGGCGTTCACGTCTTCGCCGGTGCTCTTCGCTCGCTCTCGGCGGCGGTTGAGGCGAGATCGGTGACGAGCATCGTGCCTTCGACGGTTTCGCTCCCGGAGACGGCCTTCAGCGACCAGGGCTGGTGTTTGTCGGTTTCGGAACGTTCGGCGATTTCCACGGCGCCCGCCCAGCGGTCGCCGCGGCCTTCAAAGCTGACCTGCATGGAGCGGAATTCTATTGGGGGAGAGTGGGGGGGTCGAAGATCTGGGCGCCGCTGTTGCAGTCAAGGGTTCCGAGGAACGCGACGAGGTCCGTGATCTGCTCGTCGCTCAGCTCCCGATCCATGAGCTCGTCGGTGTCCAGATAGGGATTGGCCAATCCGCCGGTCGCCATCAGGCGCACGGATTCCTCCAGGGTCGCCACGCTTCCATCGTGGAAGTACGGGGCGCTCTTCGAGATGTCGCGGAGAGTGGGGGTCTTGAAGGCCCCCTGGCAGGGTTCGTCCTCCGTCGTGCTGCAGGCGTCCTCCTCGGTTACCCGGCCGCGGCCGAGATCGGGTTCCTCGGCGTCCATGCCGATGCCCACGTTGTGGTACTTCATGTCGGTGAACAGCACCCCGCTGTGGCAGGTCGCGCAGCCCGCGCCCGCAGTGAAGAGTTCCGCCCCGCGCATCGCTTGCTCCGACATGGCCGAGGCGTCGCCCCGCCGCCAATCGTCATACGCAGTATCCCCGCAGTAGAACGCCTCCCGCTCGAAGGCGGAGATTGCCTGCACGACGTTGTCGGGAGTCGCCGGGCCGCCGAAGACGGCCTCGAACTGTTCCGCATAGCCGGAGATCGCGTTCAAGTCGGCAACTACGGCATCGGCATCGGCGCCCATGTTCCCGCCGGTCCAAGCGGCGCGGGCCTGCGCTTCGAGCGAACCGCTGCGGCCGTCCCAGTAGAACTGGGTGTGGTACGCGATGTTCCACAGCGTCGGACTGGAACGAGTCAGGACCCGGCCGAGGGCTCCTTCCGCGACCGGTTTCCCGTCGGTGAGGCCGTTTTCGACAAGGTGACAGCTATAGCAGGACCGGCTCCCATCCGCCGAGAGGCGGGTGTCGAAATAGAGCTGCTTCCCGAGGGAGACTTTTTCCGGCGTCTGGGGGTTGTCGGCGGGGACTACGGGGCTCTCGAAATCCGCAGGCGGCCCGGGAACGAAGGGAGGAGGGGCGGCCTCCTCGGCAGGCTCCTCAGCCGCCGGGGTGCAGGCGAGGGCGGCGGCGATCGCCATGAGAACGGTGAGCAGTGAGAAGAGCCGCATTGCAGTACCCCGCTTCGGAAACGTGGACTCGGGAAGCTCCGAATGCTACCAGTCGAGGCTGCCCGCGACGCGCCCCCCAACGTCCACGCGAGAGAGCGCCAGAGAAGCGCTTGCGCGCAGAAAATCGGCGAGCATTCCGGCTCGCGCGCTTAACAGGCGGTGGTGGAACCCGGGTGAGCGCCGAGAGCGGCGAGGCGCCTCGGCGACCTCGGCGCTCACCCGGGTTCCACCACAGGCTGCTAAGACGCGATAGGCTCCGGCGACGTGTCTCGCCGAGCGATTCTCACCGCCGCTTTGGTCCTCGTGGCGGTGATCGCGTTCGGGAGCACACTCCTGGTCCGCGGTCCGCTCGCGGTCAGGCAGCCGACCCCCAGACAGCTCCGCGAGATGCTGGCGGACGCGATCGGAAACGAACTCGGAGGCCCCGTCTTCGGCAAACCGCCGGCGCATGATTTCTATTTCACGCGCGCCGCCTACACGAGCTACGGCTGGCGCGGATGGCGGGTGGACTACCCGAAGGCGGACCGGCAGTTCCTGATCGGGCTCCGGCGGCTCACGAACCTCGACTCCTATGAGAACGAGAACGGGGTCCTGCTGACGGATCCGGACCTCGGGAAATACCCCTTCCTGTACACGGTCGAAGTCGGATACATGGCGATGACGGAGGCAGAGGTCCTGGCGCTACGGCGCTATTTGTTCCAGGGGGGCTTCCTCGTTGTGGACGACTTCTGGGGTACCGCCGAGTGGGTGAATTTCGCGTACGAAATGGGGCGGGTCCTGCCCGGCCGGCCGATCGAGGACATTCCCCTCGACCATCCCGTGTTCCGCTCCTTCTACGAGGTGGACGAAATCGTCCAGGTGCCGAATGTGGGGCAGGGGATGCGCGGCGGACCGACATGGGAGCGAGATGGCTACCAGCCGGTGGTGCGGGGAATCTTCGACGACCAGCGACGGCTGATGGTGCTCGTGAACTGGAACACCGACCTCGGGGACGCCTGGGAGTGGGCCGAGAACCCCTACTACCCACTGCACTTCTCCACCTATGCCTACGAAATGGGAATCAACTTCATCATCTACGCGATGACGCACTGACTGCCGCTCCTAGACCTTTAGCAGCCTGTGAACAAAGTGACGCGGCGTTCGAGCGGCGATGCATCCCGGCTGAACCGCGTCGCTTCGCGTCGCTCATCGTTGCGCTTCGGTCGAAATACACCGGGTATTCCTCCCTTGCGCGCCTTGTCAGCCGGGCGCCTCACCGCTCTCGGCGCTCACGTCACTTCATCCACAGGCTACTAGTGTTCCTCTCCGCATTCGAGTGGCTGCTGGGCAGCCCCCCGGTCGCCTTCGAGCGCGGGCAGGTGGAACTGCTTGTCCCGTGGGGCGTCTTCTGGATCGCCGCCGGACTCGTCGGGCTGCTCGTTTTCTTCCTGCTCGGCTATCAGCGGCTCGGCAGACGGCTCGGGAGGAGGGGCCGCGTCCTGCTCGGGGCAGCGCGCGCCGCCGCCATCGCACTCGTTGTCCTGTGCCTGCTTCGGCCGCAACTCGTGTTGTCGCTGGTGGTGCCGCAGGAAAACGTCGTGGGTGTGCTGCTGGACGATTCGCGGAGCATGCAGATCGCCGACGCCGAAGAAGGTCTCCGGCGGAGCGAAGCCCTGCTGGCGGCATTTCCGGACGGCGGGAGCGAGGACGAGGACGGGACGGCTCTCGGTTTTCTCCTGCGGGAGAAATTCGTAACCCGGCTCTTTCGCTTCTCCGACACCACCGAACGGATCGAGAGAGCTTCGGAGCTCGGATTCCTCGGGGCGCGGACCGACGTGCTCGGGAGTCTCGCCCGGATGGCCGATGAACTCGCTTCGTTGCCGGTCGCCGGGATCGTGCTGGTGAGCGACGGCGCGGACACGGTGGTCGGGGGCGCGGGCGATGAGCTCGACCAGACCCTGCTGGACCTGCGGACGCGGGGGATCCGCGTCTACCCGGTGGTGGTCGGTCGTCCCGAGTTCGAGATCGATCTGGAACTCGACGCGCCCGACGTCCCCCCGAGGGTCCTTCGTGGCTCGCTGCTCGAAATCCGGCTGCCGCTGCGGGCCCGCGGGCTCGCGGGGCAAACAGCACGGGTGGAGGCTCTCGACGAGGGTCGGATCATCGCCACGGAGACGGTCCGTTTTTCGAGCGATACGGTGGAAACCACGGTGACCATGCTGGCGCCCGCCGAGGAAGCCGGCCCGCGGCGGCTGCGTTTTCGCGTAGCCCCGTTCCGCGGGGAAGTACTGACCCGAAACAACGAGCAGAGCGTGCTGGTCGAGGTGGACGATCGGCCGCTCAAGCTGCTCTATTTCGAGGGACAGCCGCGTTGGGAACTGAAATTCCTGCGGCGGGCGGTCGCGGGCGACCCCGAACTGCACGTTTCCTGTCTGGTGCGCACGGCCGAGGGAAAGTTCTACCGGGTGGACGTCACGAGCGCCGAAGAACTCGCGGGAGGATTCCCGGACACCCGCGAGGAGCTCTTCGGCTATGCGGGCGTGATCCTCGGTAGCGTGGAGGCGAGCTTCTTCAGCCAGGATCAACTCAACATGCTTCGCGATTTTGTGAGCCAGCGGGGTGGTGGTCTTCTGACGCTGGGGGGAACGACAGCCTACGGCGAAGGCGGCTATCGGGATACTCCGCTCGCGGAGGTCCTGCCGCTGACGCTGCCCGAAGTGCCGGCCTCTTCCGCGAACACGACGGACCGACCTTCCCCGACGACTTTCCGTGAATTGCGGGTTCTCCCGACCCGAGCCGGTTCCCTCCACCCGGTCGTGCGGCTTGATCCCGACCCTTTGGCCAATGAGGACCTCTATCGGAATCTTCCTCCGCTCTCGAGTGTCAATCGGTTCGAGGATCCCAAGCCCGGGGCGGCGGTGTTGCTTGAGGGGTTGGGTCCCGGGGACGAACCCGAGCCGGTGCTGCTGATCCAGCGGTTCGGCCGGGGCCGTTCGGCGAGCTTGACCGTTCAGGATTTGTGGGTATGGCAGATGGACGCGGCAATCCCCGTCGAGGACCAGACCCACGAAGTGCTGTCCCGGCGCCTGCTCCGCTGGCTGGCGACGGATTCTCCGCGGCGGGTGGACGTGTCCGCATCCCCGGCCAAATCGCTGGTCGGCGAGCGCGTCACCCTGCGGGCCCGCGTTGAGGACGAACGGTTCCTCGCCGTGAACGACGCTGTCGTGGCGGCTGAAGTGACGGGACCGGACGGTGTCATTTCCGCGGTACCGCTGCGCTGGACCGGGCAGGGGGACGGCGAATATTCCGGCGTCTACGTCACCGGAGGAGCCGGAACGCATCAAGTGCAAGTGCGCGCCGAAGGCGCCGGTCTCGGACAGGACCTTGAGTCGCCCCGATCTGCGACGCTGTTCGAGGCCGGGAATGTGGACGACGAATTCTTCGATGCGGAGGCGGATCCGGATCTGCTCGCGCGCATCGCGGACGCTACCGGCGGCCGGGTGTTCGAGGCGGGGGAGGCCGAACAACTGGTGCTGGACCTGAGCCTCGCGGATTCGGGGACCACGGTCGTCGACCGCCGGGATTTGTGGAACGTTCCGGCGGTGTTCTTTTTGTTGTTCGGGTTGCTCGCCACCGAATGGGGCGTCCGGCATGCCCGGGGCCTTCCGTGAGTGTCGCGCCTCCGCGGCGCCGGCGGCGAAGAGGCGTTACGCCGCCGCCTCGGGTTCTTCGACGCTTAACAGCCGGTGGCAAAACCCACGCGGCGTTCGACGGCGATGCATCCCGACTGAACCGCGCCGCTTCGCGTCGCTCATCGTTGCGTTTCGGTCGGAATACACCCGGTATTCCTCCCTTACGCGCCTTGTCAGCCGGGCGCCTCGCCGGTCTCGGCGCTCACGTCACTTTATCCACCGGCTGTTGACAGCCGGTGGCGAAACCCAAGCGGCCCAGTTGTCGTCTAAGCGCAGGTCCCACGGGTACGCCAATCATCCGGATGCCGCCCGTCAGGGGCCGCCAACCGCGAAAAAGCGCGGGGACGGCTTGGAACGCCGACCTCCGGTCGGCACCGCGGCACGACAGGGCCGCGAGGGGCGCTTTGTCCGCTCTACAGATGGCGCGACCCTGCACTTTGCGAATCTGAGGGGTGATCCTTGGCCGGGTCTGCACCACCTGTAACAGCAGCACTGCGCCGTTCGCCCGCCACCGGCGGGCGGTGCCGGAGAGGTTGGCGTTCGGGTGCCTGCGCGCGCTCCGCTCGTGGCTTGGGCGAGATGGGCACCATCCCGGAACTGCACCTGCGTTCAGTTCTCCCGGTGGGGGTTCCTCGCTCACGCGCCTTGTCGGGAGAACTGGGCCTCGCCGCTCTCGGCGCTCACCCGGGTTCCACCACGGGCTGCTACCAGCCTGTGGCAAAACCCACGCGGCGTTCGACCGGCGATGCATCCCGCTGAACCACTCCGCTTCGCCCCCCTCGGGAGAACTGGTGTTCGGCGTTGCGTTTCGGTTGGAATACACCCGGTATTCCTCCCTTACGCGCCTTGTCAGCCGGGCGCCTCACCGGTCTCGGCGCTCACGTGAGTTTCACCACAGGCTGCTAGGTCCGATTCTCCTTTGTGCTCTGGTGCTGACGGGGGCCCGAGCAGAGGCAGGGGCCCGTCCGAAGGCCGGCCGTGAGAATGCGCCCCTTCTGGTCATCGTCGCGGGGGTCGGCGGGACACCCGAGCATCGGGAACGTTTTTCCGGATGGGCGCGGGATCTGTGCGCCGCCGCGATGGCGGCGCCGGCCCCGGGCCAGGTTCGGGTCCTGGTGGAGCGCCCGTCCGAGGCGAAGGAGGCCGGTGATCCCTGTGCGCCTGCCGCCAGGAGCACCCAGGAGGAACTCGCGCGCGAAATTGCCGCCGCGTCGGGGGCCGATGCGGGCCTCGTGCTCGTCCTGATGGGACACGGGAGCGGAGGCTCCAACCCGCGTTTTCAGCTTCCGGGTCCCGATCTTTCCCCGGAGCGCCTCGGGGAAATGCTGGAGAGCATCGATGCCGGACCCGTGACCGTCGCGCATCTCGGGAGCGCGGCGGGGGCCTTCGTGCCGGCTCTCTCGGGAGCGGGGCGGGTGGTGCTCGCGGCGTCGCGCGCCCACGAGACGAACGAGACGCGTTTCGCCCGGCACTTCATTGCCTCTTTTGCCGGGGACGAAGCCGACCGGGACAAGGACGGCCTTCTCTCCGCCCTGGAGGCCTTCGATTTTGCCCGCGCCGGGGTGGAGCGCGAATACGAACAGGAGGGCCTCCTCCGGAGCGAACACGCGCTTCTGGACGACAACGGGGATGGAGTCGGAAGTCTTGAGCCTCAGATGGCCGCGGGATCTGACGGCGTGCTCGCGGCCCGGCGTCCGCTGCTCTTCCGAACCGCGGAGGCCGCCCGAGACAGCGGGGCGGATACTCCGGAATTGCGGCGTCTCGTTGCGGAACGGGACGCTCTGGTCTCCCGCGTCGACGCCCTCCGGGAAGCGCGGAGCGGCATGGAGGAGGAGACCTACCTGACGGAGCTCGAAGGCCTCCTTCTCCAGATCGCGGAGCTCTCCGAGCGGATTGCGGTGCTCCGGGAGAAAACGGAATGAGAGCCCGGACCCGCCCTGTCGCGGGCCAGCCGGCGATCGTCGTCTTGAGCGCGTTGGTTGTCGCGTCCCTCCCGGCCGCCGGCGGACTGCCAGCGGTGGGAGGCTCCCCAAGCCAGGCCCGGGACTCCGACCGGGCCGGGTGGCCCGGAGGGCCTGCCGCCGCCGCGGCGGCGCTTCGCTCGGGCCGCTATGAGGAAGCCGAAGCGGCCTATCGGGCTTCGCTGAGCGAGCCCGCCGCCCGCCTCGGCCTCGCCGAGACGCTTCGGCTCACCGGAAGGTATCGGGAAGCGCTCGAAGTCCTTGAACCGGGACCGGTGGATCAGCCGCCTCCCGCGGCGGAGCTCCTCGCGCGGGCGGAACTCCACCTTGAAATCGGCGAAGCTCGAGAGGCAGAGGAACTCCTGCGGCAGCGGCTGGAACGCGCGCGTTCGGCAAAGGAGGGCCCGGAGCTCGAAGCCGAAACCCTGCTCGCGCTGCTGGAACTTCGGCAGGGAAAGCGGGAAGCCGGTCTCGCCCGGCTCGATCGGGTAATCGTTGCCTACAACGGATCACCGGGAGTCGCTTTCAGCGCCCGTGAACTCGCCGCCGCCGGCAGGGCCGCTGCCGCGCTTGGATTTCAGAATCCGGGACTCTTCCGCGACGCGCTCCGGGTCTTCGATCAAGCGGTGCGGCTGGACCCCGGCGATCCGCTTCCAATTCTCCTGGCGGGAGAACTCCTGCTCGACAAGTTCAACACCGCCGAGGCAGCCGAAAGCTTCGCGGCCGTGCTTCGGGAGAATCCCAGGCATCCCCGGGGCCTCTTTCTGACGGCCCGGATTCAGGAGCGGCAGGGCGGCGCCATGGCCGAAGGAGGTTCGCCGGTGGACGCGCTCGCCGGAGCCCTCGCCGCCAACCCCAACCTCCCGCCGGCGCGGGCTCTCGAGGTCCACCGGCTGCTTGAACAAGAACGCCACGACGAGGCCGAGAGCCGGGCGGTGGCCGCCTTCAAGGAGTTGCCGGAGTCCCCCGAGATCGTCGCGGCGCTGGCCGCGGTCCGCTTCCTGGCCGGCGACGATGTGGCGCTTGCCGAGTTGGAAGCCGGCTACCAGGACAACTGGGCGGGAGATCCACTGCTGGATCTGGCGCTTGCATCGGCCGCGGAGCGGCGCCGCTGGTATCGGGAGGCCGCCCAGCGAAGTCGGGCGGCCCTCCGCCGATCGCCGGACTCGGCAGCGGCCTTTCGGCTTCTGGGGCTGAATCTGCTCCGGCTGGGGGAAGTCGGCGGAGGCCGTCACGCGCTGGAGGAGGCGTTCGGGCGCGATCCGTTCGACGCTTTGGTGAAGAACACGTTGGACCTGCTGGATGAACTCGATGGCTTTGAGACGGTGATTTCACCGCCCTTCGAGTTCGTTCTGCCGGCCGGCGAGGCGGAAGTCCTCCGGCCCTACGTAGAGGACGTCTCCCGGGAGGCGGTGGAGTCTTTCCGGCGCCGCTACGGGTACGAGCCTCCGGAAACGCTGCGGATCGAGATCTACGACCGGTCCGCCGATTTTTCGGTACGGACGGTGGGAATCACCGGGATCGGCGCCCACGGCGTCTGTTTCGGGAACGTGATCGCGATGGAATCTCCGTCCGCACGGGAGATCGGTTCGTACCACTGGGCCACGACGCTCTGGCACGAACTGGCGCACGCCGCGTCCATGGGCCTTACGGACAACCGGGTTCCTCGCTGGTTTACCGAAGGACTGAGCCTGCTGGAAGAGCGATGGCGCTTTGGCGACGGCGCCGGATTGGCGTTTTTCGCCGCTCTCCGGGACGGACGGCTGCTCGACGTTCCCCACCTGAACGACGGCTTTGTCCGGCCGACTTGGCCGGGGCAGGTGGCGGTTTCCTATTTCCATGCCTCTTTGGTCCTCGAACACATCGAGCGCGAATACGGGTTTGCGGCCATCCTGCAGATGCTGGAGGGCTACCGAGCGGGCCTCGACACGGTCGGGGTCGTCGAGCAGATCCTCGGGGTCAGCCCGAAGGCGCTGGACGACGCGGTCGACGCGCTGATGGACACCCGTTTTGGGATGACGGCGCGGGGTCTCGCGGAATCGGGCGAAATGACGGGATCCCCGGGGCTCCCGGTTCCCGAGGGAGATCAGGGGGTCGACGCGGTGGTCGCCCGCGCCGCTGCCGCGCCGGCGAACTTCGTGCTCCAGATCCGTGCCGGGATTGCCCTCCACGAGGCCGGACGGAATGAGGAGGCGATCGAGCGCTTCGAACGCGCCGCAGAAATCGCACCCGAATACGGTGGCGCCGATGGGCCCTATCGCTACCTCTCGTTGTTGTATGCCGAGGCGAATCAACCCGAAGCGGCGCGGCTTTCGCTCCGGCGGCATCTGAAACGGGTCCCGGCGGCGTACGATGACTGGCTCCGACTGGCCGCCATGCATTCCGCAACCGAGGAACCGCAAGAAGCCGGCGGCGCCCTGAGATCCGCCATCGAGGCATATCCGATGCTTCCCGAACCGCACGAACGCCTCGCGGATGCCGCGGCAGCCCAGGGGCTCAGCGATCTCGAAGTTCAAGAGCGCCAGGCGGCCCTGGCGAGTGGGGCGCCCGACCGCGCCGGCGCCCTCTATTCGCTGGCGCTCGCCCATTTCCGGGCCGGCGACCGGGATGCGGCCCGGCGCCGGGTGCTCGAGGCGCTGGAGATTGCCCCCACCTTCGATTCTGCCCTCCGGCTGCTGTTGGATCTCAGGAGAAAAGGCTGAGTGTCCTTCCGGACCAACGCAAGGTGGAGGACGCCCTTGCGGATCGGCAGCGCCGTGATCCTGTTGTTGAGCGCTGCGGGCGCCGGTCTTTTCGCGTCGGGCCGGCACTGGAACGTGTCAGCGGGTACCCCCGGGGCCGCGAATACGTTCGATCTAACCGCGACCTTCCGACCGGACCCGAACGCGGTGGAACTCCCGCTCGACTACGACAACTTCCCTTACAGCGACCGCTTTACGTTTGCGCGGATCCGCTTCGAGCCCCCGCGTTACCGCCGGGGGGGCTTTTATTGGGGGCTCGACCTGAAGTGGAACCACGACTATCCGTGGGGCGAGCAGAACTTCACCCGCATTCTGGGGGAATACACCTCCCTCACCCTCAACGAAGGCGGAGGGGACATCTATTCGCTGAATGAGGCCGGCCTCTTCCGGCGTCCGTTTGCGTATCTGTGCGAAGTCGGCTTTTGGCAGCCGAGCGACCAGGAGGCGGAGAATCTGCGCGCCTGGCTCCTCAAGGGCGGATTCCTGGTGGTCGACGACTTCGTGCAGCCTCGCCAGCTCGGCAACTTCCTGGACCAGATGCGGCGCGTTCTCCCAGAATACGACGCAGTTGAACTGGACGTCTCGCACCCGGTCTTTGACTCCTTTTTTCACATCGAAACGCTCGACTTCGTGCATGCCATCCGTCCGGACCTCGTTCCCGTGTACTACGGATTCTTCGAGAACAACGACCCCGACCAGCGCCTGATGGTGATCGCAAACTACAACCACGACATCGGCGACTACTGGGAATGGTCGGGCAATGATTTCTGGCCGGTCGCGCTCACCAACGAGGCGTTCAAGCTGGGCGTGAACTACGTCATTTACGGGATGATTCATTGACCGCCCGTGGAGACAGCGCCCCGCAGTCCGCCGATGCCCATGAACCGGCACCACTCCGCACGCCTTCTGGATGCGGGGCGCTGTCTCCACGGGATCATGGCGCTAACCGCTCCGCGGTCGCGCCACGCTCTTCCGCGGGGAGGGGCAACCCCTCCCCGCATCGCTCCCCGGCGACGCTTCGCGCCGCCATTTAGCGCCCGGCGCAGGCACCTGACGGGCGGAGCCCAGATCGGAGGATCTCTTGTCAACACTAGACGAAAACCCAGGTGGCGCCGCCACCGCGGTGGCCGAACCGCCAGCCGTTTCCGACGGTGAACTCGCCGAGCGGATGCGGGAAGCCGCCGAGCGCGTCACCGCCGAGATCCGAAAGCGGATCGTCGGACAGGAGCAGGCGGTCGAGGAGGTGCTGATCAGCCTCTTCGTCGGCGGGAACAGCATCATCACCGGGGTTCCCGGGCTCGCCAAGACCATGATCGTCCAGACCCTCTCGGAAGTCCTCCACCTTCGCTTCCAGCGGATCCAGTTCACGCCCGATCTGATGCCATCGGACATCACCGGAACCGACATCATTCAGGAAAACCCGCAGACCGGGAAGCGCAACCTGGTCTTCGTGCC
Organism: Candidatus Marinacidobacterium sp.; assembly: GCA_965223075.1. Classification (GTDB taxonomy): domain Bacteria; phylum Acidobacteriota; class Vicinamibacteria; order Marinacidobacterales; family Marinacidobacteraceae; genus Marinacidobacterium. The sequence goes on from OZ244986.1 coordinate 173,976, forward strand.
CGGCCCGGTGTTCGCCAACATCGTGCTGGCGGACGAAATCAACCGGACGCCGCCCAAGACCCAGTCGGCCCTGCTGGAGGCCATGGAGGAGCACCAGGTGACCGTCCAGGGCCGCACCTACCCGTTGCCCGAGCCCTATTTCGTGTTCGCAACCCAGAACCCGATCGAACTCGAGGGCACCTATCCGCTTCCGGAAGCGCAGCTCGACCGCTTTCTCTTCAACATCATCATCGACTATCTGCCCGTCGATCAGGAGCGCGAGGTCGTTCGCTCCACGACCTCGGATCGCGTCGCCGAGCTGGAGAACGTCCTCTCGGGAGAGGATCTTCTCGAGTTCCAGCGACTCGTACGCCGGGTCCCGGTTTCGGAGCCGGTGCTCGCTTATGCCGTGGACCTGGCGCGGCGCAGCCGCCCCGGAGAAACCGGGTCTCCGGACTTCGTGAACGAGCAGGTCCAGTACGGCGCCAGCGTCCGCGCCGCGCAGTACTCGGTGCTCGGTGGGAAGGCGCGCGCGTTGATGCACGGCCGGCACCATGTGGCGATCGAAGACGTGCAGGCGCTGGCGCCGCCGATCTTCCGGCACCGGGTATTGCCGAACTTCCACGCGCAGTCGGAAAGGGTGGACTCCGAGGCCATCGTCCGGCGCCTGATCGAGGAAGTACCGGTTCCCGCCTCCCGGATGTAAAACCCTCTTCCCTCATTCCCATCCACTCCAGCCATGCCGACCGCCAGCACGCGGTTCATTGATCCCGTGGCCCTCGCCCGGATCCAGAACCTGTCGCTCGTCGCGAAGATGGTGGTGCAGGGATTCATCAGCGGTCTCCATCGTTCGACGTTCCTGGGCCGCTCCATCGACTTCGCCGAACACCGGCCCTACATGCCCGGAGACGACATCCGGCGGCTCGACTGGCGACTCTTCGCCCGTTCCGACCGCTTTCACGTCAAGGAGTTCGAGGCCGATACCAACGCGAATTTCGTCGTCGCAGTCGATGTCTCACGCTCCATGGACTTCGGCTGGCGGGGAATCCGGAAGCTGGACTACGCGCGTTTTCTGGCCGGCAGCCTGACTGCGTTCTCCAGGTCCCAGCGAGACCGGGTGGGGCTGGCCATCTTCGACCGCGAACTCCGGGAGTTCGTTCCCCCATCGGCAAAGCATCTGGAAACGGTGCTCCAGCACCTCGCCCGGGCCACTCCGTCGGCGGAACCGGACGCGCGGAGAAGAAAGGCAACCGGATCCGATCTCGGGCCTCCGCTCGCCCGGCTGGGAGCGGCGCTCGGGCGGCGGGGGCTCGTTGCCGTGGTGTCGGACTTCTACGAACCCCCCGAACAGGTGCTCGCGGCATTCGACCGGCTCCGGGTCACCGGGCACGACATCATGGCGTTCCATGTCCTTGATCCTGCCGAATTGGACCTCGATCTTGACGGGGTCCCCGGCTTCGAGGAGTCCGGGACCAGGTTTCGCGATCTCGAATCGGGAGCCGTGCTCGACCTTTCTCCCAGCCGCGCCCGGGAGCGCTACCGGAATGCGATGTCCGAACACATCCGGGCGCTGCGCTCGGGTCTCGGTCGCCGCGGTGTGGACTACGTCCTGACCGACACCGCGACCCCGCTCGACTTTGCATTGTTCCGCTACCTGAGCCAGCGCGAACGCCGCCGGCGCCGCCGCTAGCCCATGAATTTTCTGGCGCCGCTCTTCCTGCTCGGGGGGCTTCTCGTCGCAGTCCCCGTTGTTCTTCATCTGACCCGTCGAAGACGCGAGCCGCTGCTCTTCCCCTCGTTTCTGCTGCTCCAGATGACGAGCGCGACCGCGCGCTTCAAGCGGCGGCGCTTCCGGAACATCCCGTTGTTGATCCTCCGCTGCCTTGCTCTGCTGCTGCTGGCCGCCGCGTTCGCCGAGCCGGTGCTGCGCGGAGGGACGCTCGCTGCCACCGGGGGCGCGCCGCTGGATTTGGCGGTACTCGTGGATCGCTCGTTGAGCATGACGGTGGGAGATCGAATGGAAATGGCCCGCGAGGCCGCCGGTGAGGAATTGGGCGGTTTGGGCCGGAACGACCGGGCCATCGTGCTCGGGTTTGACGGGCGCGCCGCGGCGTACACGGAACTCACAGGGGAACCGGGGGTCCTGCGGCAGGCGGTGGCCGGCCTCTCAGCCGGAGGCGGAGGGACGAGTTTCGTGTCCGCGCTGGGCCTTGCGGGGCGCCTCTTGCCCGCGGCCTCGGGACGGCGCCGGGAAGTGGTGCTGATCTCGGATCTCCAGCGCAGCGGTTTCGAAGATGGCCGGCCGCAGCCGAGCCTGCCGCCGGGCGTTGGACTCCGGGTTCGACAGGTCGGCCGGACACCGCCCGCGAATACCTGGATCGCCGAAGTGATTGTGGCGCCCGCAGCGCGGGAGCAAGTCGTCGTGTCCGCCGAGATTCGCTTCGCCCCAACTTCCCAGCGACCGGAATGGGACGGCGAAGTGGAGCTCTTGCTGTCCGGCAGGACGGTGGACCGGCAAAGTCTGACCGCCACTGCCGACCGGTTGGCTACCGCGAGATTTTCGCCGGTCCTGCGGCCGAGCGAACCGCTCGCCGCCGAGGTGCGCCTTCCGGAGGACGCCCTCGCGGGTGACGACCGTTTCCACTTCGTAATCCATCCGGAGGCCGCCATTCGGGTCGCCGATCTCGGAGGGAGCCCGCCTTCGGTGTACGTCCGGGAAGCGCTGGGCGTCGGCGTCGCTCCCGGCTTTCTTCTCGACCGGGCCCCCGCAAGGGGAGAGGAGGCGGTGCGGCGCGCGCTGGATGGAAGCCGGGTAGCGCTCATCCGTGATCCCGGACGCCTCGACGCGGGCGCCATGCGCGCGGTCAGGGAATTCGTGGAGCAGGGGGGAGGCTTGGTGATGGCGATGGGACCGCGCCGTCTCTCGCGAGTCGCGGCCACCGAACTCGAGACGTTCGCACCGGCGCTGCCGGGAGAATTCGTGGACCGCGACCCAGCCGGGAGACTCGGGGATTTCGCCGCCCGGCATCCGGTCTTCGAGCCCTTTGGGGACAGCGGCCCCGCGGGGCTCGGCGGACTCGCCTTTTTCCGCTATCGGAACTTTTCCGGGGTCGCCCCGGACGCCGAGACCCTGGCGCGCTTCGACGACGGAAAGCCGGCCATCGTGGAATCGGTCCGGGGCGAGGGACGGATCCTTCTCTTCGCCTCCTCGCTCGATGCGGAATGGACCGATCTCCCGCGCCGGCCCGCGTTCGTGCCGTTCCTGCACCGCATGGTGGAGGTGGCGGTCGGCTACGAACGGATCCCGATCGCCTATCGGGTCGGGGAAAGCGTGGATCCGGCAAGCGCTTTCCGTCTTTCCCCAAGCGCTTCCCGCGAGGATGACGAGGTACTGGCCGACTCGCCTTCCGGGCAGCGCACGATCCTGACCGGAACCGGCGCCCTCCGTTTGGAGGAACCGGGGCTCTACCGCGCCAGACGCCCGGGAGCGGCGGAGTTTCGGCAGATCGGGGTGAATCCGCCCCTCGCGGAGTCGGATCTTCGCGCGCTCGACGCCGCGGACGTGCGGATGGCGGCAGCGGCTCCAACGGAGCCGGAAAGCGAGGTCGCCGCCACCGGGGCCACGCCGGAGTTGCCGGGACGCGCCGCATGGTGGCTGCTGCTTGGCGCGCTGGTGCTCCTGCTGGCGAGCGAAGCCTGGGCTGCGAACCGCAGCGTGGCTTCGGCCCTGCCCGAATGAGACGGCGCCCGATCGCGACCGTCCAAGGTGCCTATACTGCGCTAGCCCCCCGCTCATGACGTCGCTCGGGTTGCATTCGTCGCAACAGCCCTCCTACGACGATCTCGTGCGGGTCATCCGGCGCGTACGTACCCGCTGGCGTACCCGGCGTCTCATCCTCGGCTTCACCATGGTGGGCGTCGCCGCTGTGCTCGTCGTCGGTGTTTCCTCGGCCGCGATGGACGCGCTGCGGTACGCCCCGTGGGTGGTGCGTAGCCTTCAGGCGGCGGCGTGGCTCGCTTTCGGAGCCGCCGTCTGGCGTTTCGTGGTCCGGCCGCTCCGTTTCCGGGTCACCGATCAGCAGGTGGCGCTCTACGTCGAGGAGCACGACCCCACGCTCCGCGAGGCAGTGATCAGTGGGGTGGAACTCGGCCAGCGAAGTCCAGCGGGCGGCGCCGAGGGCAGCGGGATTTCCAGCGACCTCACCCGGTTGGTGGTGGAGGAGGCGATACACCGGCTAGAGACGCTGAATGAGGGTCGCCTCATCGAGGCCTCGGCGCTCCGGCGGGCCGCAGGGGCGCTGGCCACCGTTGGCGGGGTGGCGATTGTGGCTTCGCTTCTCGCTCCTCCGGCGCTGCTTCGCGGAGCCGCCCTGCTCCTGTCGCCCTGGGACGACATCACCGACGCAAACCCGTATCGGGTACACGTGGAGCCGGGTGATGCGGCGGTGGCGCGCGACTCGGATCGCTGGGTCGAGGCCCGGCTTGAAGGGTTCACCGCCGGGCGGGTGGATCTCCTGACCCGCGTCGAGGGAACGGCGGTTTGGGAGTCGATCCCGATGCTTCCCGATCCCGAGGACGGCGCCTTCCGGCATCTCCTGCTCGGGATTCCGGAGGCGACGGACTATTACGTCGATGCGGACGGAGTGCTTTCCCCGACTTTTCGGATCGAGGTCGAGGACGTCCCCTACGTGGCGCAGATTGGGCTTACCTACCGTTATCCGGACCACACCGGTCTCAGCCCCCGGGAAGTCGAGGACGGAGGGGACATCGCCGCAGTAGCCGGAACCGTGGTGGAACTGGAAGTGATCCCCACGGTCCCGGCGGCGGCCGGCGTGCTCCGGCTCGAACCGGGACCGGTGGAAATCGCCCTCGAAGTCGCCGGAACGCCCGAGGAATCGCCAACCGGGGCGGGCGCGGAGGTGTTGACCGCGACTCTCACCCTCGCCGAGACGGGGTCTTACCGGGTGGCGCTCGCGGGCCCGGACAAAAACCTGCGAACCGCCTCTCGCGACTACCTGATCGAAGTCCTCGAGGATCTGCCGCCCATCGTTCGATTCCTGCGGCCGGGAAGGGACAGCCAGGCGAACCCGGTGGAAGAGGTGTTCACCGAGGTGCTTGCCGAGGACGACTACGCGGTCCGGCGGCTCGAGATGCGGGTTTCCGTCAACGGGGGGGAAGAAACACGGGAGGTCCTGGCGTCCGGCAGAGCTCGTGACGAGATCCAGTCGGGACACACGCTGTTTCTCGAGGAGCACGACCTCGTTCCGGGAGACCTCGTTTCCTATTACGCCGTAGCGCGAGACGGAGCCGGCGCCGAGGCCGCGACCGACATGTTCTTCATCGCGGTCAGGCCCTTTGATCGGACGTACCAACAGGCGGATGCGATGCCCGGCGGAGGCGGGGGCGCCGGGGATGGGCTCGACGGAACCCTCACCCTCCGCCAGAAGCAGATCGTGGTGGCCACTTTCAAGATTCTTCGGGACCGCAAGGGAATGCCCGCAGGCGCGGTTACCGAGACCGTCGCCACGATCGGCCTTGCCCAGGGACGGCTCCGGGAGCAGGTCGAAACGCTGACCCGCCGCCTCCGAAACCGTGGAATCGGGGCGAGCTCGGAATTTGCCGAGATCGTGGAACACCTCGACGCCGGTCTCCTCGAGATGACTGCTGCCGAAGAGCTTCTGGTGTCCGGCGAGCCGGACGACGCCCTTCCCCGGGAACAGAAGGCGCTGACCCACTTGCAGCGCGCAGACGCCGTGTTCCGTGACGTCCAGATCGCCTTTGGACAGGGTGGCGGTGGTGGTGGCGGCGGCGCGCCACCGGTGCAGGCCGAGGATCTCGCGAATCTCTTCGAACTGGAGATGGACAAACTCCGAAACCAGTACGAGACGGTGGAGCAACAGCGGCGCTCCTCCGCGGACAACGAAGTGGACGAAGTACTCCAGCGGCTGGCGGAGTTGGCCCGCCGCCAGGAGCAGGAGAACGAACGCATTCGCCGCGGCGTCCGGCCTCCCGGCGGCGGCGCCGGCTCGGCGCAGAACCAGCTCGCCGCCGAAACCGAGGAGCTGGCCCGGCGGCTCGAGCGGCTGGCTCGCGAACGTTCCCGCCCCGACCTTGCGGCGGTTTCGCGACGGCTGCGGGATGCGGCGCAGGACATGCGGTCCGCCAGCGGGGGGAACGGTGGCGAGGGCCTGGAGAGCGCCCTGTCCGCCGCGAGCGCCGTGCGCGGCGCGCGGCGCGATCTGGACGGACAGCGGCGCGCCCGCTTGGGGCGCGATGTCGACGCCGCACTGGACGAGGCGCGACGGCTCCGTACCGCACAGGACCGGATCCGCTCCGCCGTCCAGGACCTCGAACACGAGCGATCCCGGGAGGCCATCGCTGGTGTTTCGGGACAAAAGCAGGAGCTCGCCGAGCGCGTCCAACAACTGGAACAACGACTCGACGAGGTCAGCCGCGACTGGAGCCGGGATGAACCCGAGGCGTCACGGGCGGTCGGTGAAGCGGCCGACGGGATCCGGGACCGCAAGCTGAAGGAGAAGATCCATTACTCGCGGGGGGTCGCCGCGCAGCGGTCCCCGGAGTACGCGGATCAGTTCGAATCGATGATCGCCGGCGACCTCGAAGCCCTGGAGCAGGACCTCTCGGCCGCCCGCGAGGCGGTGGAGGGGTCGGATCGGGCGGGCCGGGACGATGTGCTCGACCGGGCGGCGAGCCTCGTCAGGGGGCTCGAGGCGATGCGGAACCGCCTTGCGGACCGAGGGGAGCAGTCGGAATCTGCACCGGGCTCGGAGGAAGCGGGAACCGCGGAAGGGCAGGGCGGGACCGTGGGCGGTACGGGGGGTGGCGCCGGGCGCGGCGGCGAGAACCGGGAGGCCCGCCAGCTCCAGCGCGAGCTCGATCGCCGCACCCAGGACGCCGAGGCGCTGCGCCGGGAGTTGACCGGTATCGGGCCGAGCGGCAGCGGCGGGGCCGAGCGTCTCGGGCAGGTGGTTTCCGCACTCCGCGGCCTGAACCCCGAGCGCCTGACTGGAGATCCGCGGGGCATGGAAATCCTCGAGGCCGAAGTGCTCGACACCCTCCGCCAGCTCGAGTTCGAACTGCGCCGCGCCCTTGCCGGAGGTTCGGGAGCGGATGTTCTTACGGGCTCGGGCGACCGCGCGCCCGAGGCATATCGCGAGATGGTGGAGGAATATTTCCGGGCTCTGAGCCGCCAACCGGAATAGGAAGGAGCGCCGGTCTTCATTCAGACCGGCATCGCGGCCCGGAGGGCCGCGTTGGTGGAGAGCCAACGGTAGGGATGGTTCACGTCTCCGCGCCGACCCCAAACAAGGAGGCGGCCCGGGGGAAGGGAACGCCGGTGTTCACACCGGCACCGCTGCGCGACAGCGCAGCGAAGCCGCGTATCGCTGACGGCGTAGAAGCGCGGGGACGGCTTGGAACGCCGACCTCCGGTCGGCACAGCGACCCGCAGGGCCGCGGCGGCCAAGATCCCAATCGTCGGGATGGCTCCCGCCGCGGGTGCTCCCGTCGCGGTCACTAACGCCGCGCGGACGGAAATACCACCACGCTTTCGTTCCCATCGGGACCAACCGACGCCACTCCGAACAGATAGTTGTCGATCACCAGGTTTTCGAAAGTGAACTCCGTCACGTCCCCCACGAACCTCGAATCCGTCCATTGGGGCGCGGTGGTGTCTCGCCAATAGACGCGGTAACCGGCAAGGTTCTCCGAAGGCGCCGGATCCCACGACAGGACGGCGGACGCCCGGACCGCGCCCGCAATGCCGACGTTCGCCGGCGGCGCCGGGGCCCAGGCGAGCCCGGCGAGGGTGATCACGTTCACTCCGGTGAGCTTGGCGGCGTAGTCAAAGTTCACTCCTTCGATCACATCCCCGTACTCGATCCCGTCCTCCACCCGGATGTCCTGATGTTGGCGACGGTAATGCTCGTGGGTTTCCATGATGCGGACCCCCGGGAACCCGGCGTCGTTGAAGGGACGGTGGTGTCCGCCGCGTCCGAAGCGGTCGAGGCGGTAGATCATCTTCGCCTCGAGATTCGGAATGTAGAGGTCGGTCATCCGCGCCACGTAGCGCGCGAGCTGCCGGGAGACTCCGTCCACCTCGCCTCCGGTGACGCGCCTCCGCCGCCGCGCTTCTTCGGTCTCGGTGACGGGGGTCGGCTCCGAAAATACCCGGAAGACATCGTTGCGGATGACTCCGTCGACCCCCTGGATGTTTCCGATCATGTCGTTGTTCAACACGGCCTCGATGTCCCAGCCCTCATCCCGGGCGACGCTCGCCATGTACCGGCCGCCATAGAGCCCCTGCTCCTCTCCGGAGAGACCGGCAAGGATGATGGTGGCGGCAAAAGAGCCGGCGTGTTGGCTCAACACCCGGGCTGCCTCGATCGCGCCGGCCATCCCGCTCGCGTTGTCGTTCGCGCCGGGCGAATCGTCGGTGAAGTTGCCCGCGTCCGAAATCCGGCTGTCGATGTCGCCGGACATGATGACGTACCGGTTCGGCTCGGTGGCGCCGCGGATGGCTGCCAGCACATTCACCACCTCGGTGTCCACCGGGATGCGCGATCCCTCTCGGCCGGGGATGACCGTCCGCTGGTACGAGACCTCGAGACAACCCCCGCACGCATCGGAGATCTGGGTGAGTTCCGCGTGAATCCAGCGCCTGGCGGCGCCGATGCCGCGGGTCTCGCTCTCGGTATCGGAAAGGGTGTGCCGCGTTCCGAACCCCACCAGCGTGCGGATGTCGGCTTCGATGCGATCCGCGGAGACACTCTCGATGAGTTCGTAAATCCGGGGATCCCGGGCTGGGGGTTCACCGGACTGGGCGAGCCCCGCCGCCGGCAGGGCCACGGACAGAAGAAGGAACGGAAGAACGCGCAGTGACATGCGTCTGGTTGTATCACCGCCGGGGCTTCCGCCGTGCGCGCGAGAGGAGCCCTTCCCGCCGTCAGCCGGACGAGGTGTGGTCGTGCGAGATCTTCCAGCCTTCCCGAGTGCGCTCGAAAAGGAGAGTGAACAGGCCCGTGGGGGCGTCGTTTTCCCGTTCGAGGTTGTAGCGCCCGAACACGAATACGTACTCGTCGGAGAGGACCCGAACGTCGAGGTCGGTAAAGGTCAGCACTCCCATGGCCGCCCGGTCGGGATACGTCCGGCGGTAGCGGGCGAGCACGTCGTCCGTGCCGTAGCGGACGCTGCCGCCCGAAACGAAACGCATGCTCGGGGAGAGTCCAGATAGTCCGCAACGAAGGTAACGAGGTCGCCCTCGTTCCAGGCAGCCGACTGCTGCTCCATGAGTGAGCGGATGTCCGCAACGATGGCCGCCGCCGCCGCGGGGGTGACCACGTGACGCTCCTCGGGAGCGGCGTCAGTGGAACCGCCGGAGCCCGGCGGGCCGCTACAGGCCCCGGCGAGTAGGATCGAGAGCCCAAGGGAGATCGCATGGTTCCGCATCCTGAGCATGGTAGCGACCGGGGCGCGCTACGATGGACCTGAGCGACCTGTGAATAAAACCGCACGGCGTTCGAACGGTGATGTATCCCGGTTGAATTGCTTCGCGCCACGTTGCGATTCGGCCGGAATACACTGGGTATTTCTCCCGAATCGCGCCTTGTCAGCCGGGCGCCTGACCGTTCTCGGCGCTCGCGCCGTCTTATCCACAGGCTGCTAGGAGGCGAGAGCGAATGGCGTTTTATGACAATCCCGGGGGCAACGGGCCCTGGTCGGGACTCGGCCGGGAAGGCCCCGGCATGCCCGATCTGGAGGGTTTCTTGAGGCGTTTCGGCGGAAGCGCCCGGCGAACGGCCCTGCGGGTCGCGATCGGGGTCGCGGTGGTGATCCTGTTTTTCACGTCGGTCTATCAGATCCAACCGGACGAAGCGGGGATCGTCACCCGGTTCGGCCGCTACGTGCGGGTGACCGATCCGGGGCTCCACTTCGTCGTGCCCTTCCTCGAGTCGGTGACCAAAGTCCCGGTGGAGCGCCAGCTCAAGGAGGAGTTCGGGTTCCGGACCGTCGAGGCCGGAGTTCGGACCACTTACGACCAGCGGTCCTTTCTCGAGGAGTCCCTCATGCTCACCGGCGACCTGAATGTCGCGGTCGTCGAGTGGATTGTCCAGTTCAAGGTGCAGGATCCCCGGGCGTACCTGTTCAATGTCCGTGAGATCCGCTCGACATTCCGCGACATGAGCGAGGCCGCGATGCGGGATGCGGTCGGGGATCACAGCGTGGATGAGGTTCTGACCGTAGGCCGGGAACAGGTCGCCGGCCGGGCGAAGGATCTCCTTCAGGAAATGAACGATCACTACGAAACCGGCATCAGCGTCCAGCAACTCGTCCTCCAGGACGTGAATCCGCCGGATTCTGTGAAGCCGTCATTCAACGAGGTGAACGAGGCGATTCAGGAGAAAGAGCGGCTTACCAACGAAGCGCTTGCCGAATACAACCAGGCGATCCCTCGGGCTCGCGGTGACGCCGAGCGGGTCATCCAGGAGGCCGAGGGCTACGCGGCGGAGCGGGTGAACCGGGCCCGGGGTGAGGCGGCGCGCTTTGAGGCCATCTATGCCGAGTACCGGAACGCGCCGCGGGTGACCAGGGTCCGGATGTATCTGGAGACCCTGTCCGAAGTCATGCCGAAACTCGGGCAAAAGGTGATCCTCGATGAGAGCGGCGCGAACATCCTGCCGCTCCTCAACCTGAACGGCCAGCGGCGGCAACCACCCGATCCGGGTGGACCGGGCTCGGGCCAGCAGCCCGAACGGGAGGAATCAAGATGAAGCGCGCGCTGCCGGTCCTGGGGACTCTGGCGGGACTGGTTCTCCTTTCCTCATCGACCTACACCATCCGTGAAACGGAACAGGCGATCATCACCCAGTTCGGCGAGCCGGTGGGCGGTGCGATTGCGGAACCCGGCCTCCACTTCAAGCTCCCCTTCATTCATCGCGTAACCCGTTTCGACCAGCGCTGGCTGCCCTGGGACGGGGACGCCAACCAGATCACCACCCGCGACAAGAAGTTCATCTGGGTGGATACCTACGCACGCTGGCGGATCTCCGATCCGCTGCTGTTCTTCCAGTCGGTTCGCGACGAGCGCGGCGCCCAGAGCCGCCTCGACGACATCATCGACGGTGAAACCCGAAACGCGGTGGCGACCTACGACCTGATCGAGATCGTGCGGATCACGAACCGGGATTTCGAAATCACCGAGGATCTCGTTTCCTTCGCCAACGAGGAGGCGGTGCGGGAGATCGAGTTCGGGAGGAACGGGATCACCCGCAGCATCCTGGAGAAAGCGTCGGAAGTCACCCCGAGCTTCGGCATCGAACTCGTGGATGTCCGCATCAAGCGGGTGAACTACGTGGAGGAAGTCCGGGCCAAGGTGTATGAGCGGATGATCTCGGAGCGCCAGCGGATCGCCGAACGCAGCCGTTCGGAGGGTCAGGGACGCGCCGCCGAGGTGCGCGGCCAGCGGGAGCGCGAACTCAAAACCATCGAGTCGGAGGCTTTCCGCCAGGCTGAGGAGATTCGCGGCCGGGCCGATGCTGCGGCTTCCGCGATCTACGCCGGCGCCTACCAGCGCGACGCCGACTTCTACCGGTTCATGAAGTCGCTCGAGACCTACCGTACCGCCCTCGACGAAGGGGTCACCCTCGTCATCGGAAGCGACAGCGAGTTCCTCGATTTCCTCCGCCGGTCCCGCTGAGCGGCGGCGGGCGAGAACGCCGGGGCCAGTCGCCTCAGGATCGTTGACACGGATTCCGTGCGCACATACTATGTGCCCGATGAACATCACGTTGTCCGTCGAAGATCGTGTCGTGGCCGAGGCTCGGCGACTCGCTGCCGCTCGGGGAACCAGCCTGAACCAGCTCGTGCGTGATTATCTGAACGAGCTGACGCGGGTGGACGACACGGAGTCCGTGATCGCGGACCTCCAGGCGCTCTGGGCCGAAGAGAGCTTTCGTTCCGAAGGGCCCTGGACTCGCGAGGAAATCCATGAACGGTGGTGAGTTCATCGACACCAACGTCCTGGCCTATGCCCATGATGAGCGCGACCCGCAGAAGCAGGCCGTCGCCCGCGAGCTGATCCAGCGTCTGTTGCGTGAGCGCCGCGGCCTCGTGTCGCTCCAGGTGCTGCGGGAGTTCTTCGTGGTCGCCACGACGAAACTGGGGATGAGCAGCGAGGAGGCCCGGCAGCGAATGGTGCGCTACTCGCGCTTCGGCGTGGTCACGCTGGACTTTGCGGATCTCCTCGCCGCGACCGACCTGCACCGGCTGCATCGCTGGTCCCTCTGGGATGCGCTAATCGTGCGGGGGGCGCTCAACGGCGGCTGCCGCACGCTGCACACCGAGGACATGCAACCAGGCTACACCGTAGATGCCCTGACGCTGCGGAATCCCTTTCGGGCCGAACCGTAGTCCGCCGGATGGTCGGGTGCCGGGGCTTCGGCAAGGTTCCCGGAAGGGAGACCGACAGCACGCTGCCGACATTCGTTCCGACCCTCATTGCCGCATTCCCGGCGTTTCCGGCATGATTCGGAGCCGCGTACTCCTTTTCTCCCGAGGTTGAGCCCCATGATGATGAAGATGCCCACGTCCCGCCGCGAGTTCAGGTCGGCCCTCTTGGTGCTGGCCGCCGTCCTGGTGTCCGCGCCGGCGCTCTCCCAGGAGGCTCCGCCCACCATCGAGGACAAGACCGCTGGAATGACCGCGATTGCCGGGTTCGTTCCGCTTTACTGGGACGAGCGCACCGGTCACCTGTTCGCCGAGTTCGCCGAGATGGACGAAGAGTTCCTGTATTCGGTCTCGGCGGCTTCCGGCCTCGGCAGCAACCCGATCGGGCTGGACCGGGGGCAGATCAGCCGGCGCGCCGTGCTGAAGCCGATACGCGTCGGTCCGCGCATCCTGCTCATGGAGCCGAACTACCGCTATCGCGCCGTCAGCGACAACCCCGACGAGGTTCGCGCGGTGCAGGACGCCTTCGCGCCCTCGGTGCACTGGGGATTTCAGGTGGCTGCCGAGACCGGGGAGCGTGTCCTGGTGGACATGACGGATTTCTTGCTGCGCGACGCCCACGGTTCGGCGGCGCGGATCCAGCGCGCCGGGCAGGGGACCTACCGTCTGGATCGGGACCGCAGCGTTTTCTACCTGCCGAACACCAAGGGTTTCCCCGACAACACCGAAGTGGAGACCATGCTGACCTTCACCACCGATGAACCCGGCCGCCTGGTCTCCGGCGTCGCCGCCAGCGGGGACGCGGTAACGCTCCGGCACCACCATTCGCTGGTCCGGCTGCCGGGGCCCGGTTTCGAGATCCGGGTGGCGGATCCCCGCATCGGAGTGAACGGCCCGACCTACATGGACTACGCGACCCCGATCGACCAGCCGATGACGGTGCGGTTGGCTGCCCGCCACCGCCTGGAGAAGCGCGATCCATCCGCGGAACGCTCGGAGCCGGTGGAACCCATCGTTTACTACCTCGACCGGGGAGCCCCCGAGCCGGTCCGCACCGCGCTGCTCGAAGGCGCGCGGTGGTGGAACGAGGCGTACGAAGCAGCAGGATTCATCAATGCGTTCCAGGTCGAACTGCTGCCGGAGGGTGCGGACGCCCAGGACATCCGCTACAACATGATCCACTGGACGCATCGCCGCACGCGCGGCTGGTCCTACGGCGGAGGTGTCCAGGATCCGCGTACCGGCGAGATCATCAAGGGGAACGTGAACCTGGGCAGCCTGCGGCTACGCCAGGATCGCCTGCACGGGGTCGGCTTGGTGGCCCCTTATACCGGCGCGTCCGGGATGGCTCCCGTCGGCCTGCTCGACGTCGGTCTGCCTCCGGATCCCGATGGGCCGCATTCGTGCGGGCTGTCGGCGGTTCCCAGCTTTTCCTACCTGGCGCAGGTGGGTGAGGGAGCCTCACCGGTGGACCTCGCCCTCGCGCGCGTCGCGCAGCTATCCGCTCACGAGGTCGGCCACACCCTCGGTTTCCCGCACAACTACATGGCTTCGACCTATGGCGGCCGGGCCAGCGTCATGGACTACCCGGCGCCGCTTGCCGTCCTCGACGACGGCGTGGTGAAGCTGGATGACGCCTACGGGGTCGGGGTCGGTTCCTACGACATCCTCTCGGTCCGCTGGGCCTACGGCCACTTCCCGCCGGAAGAAACCGCCGCCGCGCTCGACGCCATCATGCAGGAAGGGCTGATGTCCGAAACCCGCTTCATGGCCCACACCGATAACTACATCGGGGCCGGGGCGCACCCACTCGCCTCGGTCTGGGACAACGGCCAGGATCTCGTCCGGCACCTGGAGCGGGAGATCGAGATCCGCCAGGCCGGCCTCGACGCCTTCGGCCAGAACGTAATCCGGCCGGGCGAAGCCATGTCGCTGCTGGAGCCGGTGCTGGTGCCCCTCTATCTCCACCACCGCTTCCAGATGAAGTCGGCGCTGAACACCGTCGGCGGCCAAGAGTACTACTACGCGGTTCGCGGCGACGGACAGCGGCCGGTGGCGCCCATTCCGGGAGAGCGCCAGCGGGAGGCGCTTGAGATCGTCCTCCGCACTCTTGACACGGACTTCCTGGCGTTGCCGGAACGGATCGTCGAGATGATTCCGCCGCCGGCCTATCGGGAAGCGGGCGGCGAGACGTTCGATGGAAACACCGGACTCGTCTTCGACCCGCTGGCGGCGGCGGACACCTCGGCGGACTACACCGTGGAGCTCCTGCTCCACCCCGAGCGCATGGCCCGCCTCGTGAACAACCACGCGATGGATCCCGATCAGCCCGGGCTCGAGGAGGTACTCGACCGGTTGGTCGAGAAGACCTGGGGCGCCGCCGAGCTGGGGGACGGCTACCGCCGCGCGGTGCAGGACGCCGCCGAACGGAGCGTGCTGAACGGAATGATGCGGGAGGCCATGAACCCCGACAACCCGGCGCGGGTGCGTGCGGTCCTCGAAGACCGGTTGACGGCGCTCGGCGGGACGCTCGCCGGCATGGATGACGGGACTCCCCACGAGGCGCTCGCGATGTCCGACATTCGTCGTTTCGCCGACCGCGACGAAAGCCTCGACCCGAACGCGCGGCGACCGGCGCTGCCGCCGGGCTCACCCATCGGGGGCGCGAACGCGTCCGGAACCCGCCGGATCCCGGGCCGCTGATCCGCCAGGGGGCGGCGGGCCCGGTGCTCCGCCGCCCCTAGCAGCCTGTGGACAAAGTCACGCGGCCCAGTTCTCCCGGTGGGGGCTCGACCGGCGATGCATCCCGGCTGAACCGCGCCGCTTCGCGTCGCTCTGCGTTGCGTTTCGGTCGAAATACATTCGGTATTCCTCCCTCACGCGCCTTGTCAGCCGGGCGCCTCACCGATCTCGGCGCTCACGTCACTTTATCCACAGGCTCCACCAGCACCAAGCCGACATCGAAACCCGCCGCGCCCAACGACACCTCAACGCCTCAAGCCTCCTCCTCTACGACGTCACCTCCACCTACTTCGAGGGACGCTGCTGTGAACTCGCCACCCACGGCTACTCCCGCGACCATCGCCCCGACCGGCCACAAATCGTCATCGGACTCCTCGCCTCCGAGGACGGCTGCCCCGTCGGCGTCGAGGTCTTCCCCGGCAACACCTCCGACCCCAAGACCCTCACCGCCCAGATCCAACAAGTCCAGCGGCGCTTCGGCGCTCAGCGCCTCATCTGGGTCGGCGACCGCGGCATGATCACCTCCGCCCGCATCCGCGAGGACTTCCGCTCCCGCCCTCAGCTCGACTGGGTCTCCGCGCTGCGTTCCGACCAGATCAAGGCCCTGGTCGACAACGCCGACTTCCAGCCCTCCCTCTTCGACCGGCACGGGCTTGCCGAAATCAACAGCTCCCTCTTCCCCGGCGAGCGCCTCGTCGTCTGCCACAACCCCCGCGTCGCCGCCGAACGTGCCCGAAAGCGCGAAGCGCTTCTCGACACCACCGAAACGCAGCTCGAAGAACTCAAACAGCGCACCCAAAGGCAAACCCGACCCCTCAGAAAAGCCGAAGCCATCACCGTCGCCGCCACCCGCATCCTCGACCGGCGCAAGATGCGCAAGCACTTCCTCACCGACACCAAGGAAGCCCACTTCTCCTTCCAGCGCGACCACAACTCCATCGCCCGAGCGGCCGCCCTCGATGGCTTCTATGTCATCCGCACCAGCCTCACCACCCAAGACCTCCCCGCCGAACGCGCTGTGCTCACCTACAAACGTCTCGGCCGCATCGAGTCCGCCTTCGCTACCCTCAAGTCCGAAGAGGATCTCCGACTCCGACCCATCCGCCACTTCCGCGACCACCGCGTCCGCGCCCATGTCTTCCTCTGCATGCTCGCCCTCTATGTCGAGTGGCATCTCCGCCGGGAACTCGCGCCCCTCACCTTCCAGGACGAAGACCCTGCCGGAAGGGACGCCGCCCGCCCCTCCCCCGTCCATCCCGCCGCCCCTTCCCCTTCCGCCAAACAAAAACGCCGCACCCAACGCGCCGCCGCCGGAATCCCCCTCATCTCCTTCCCCGACCTGCTCGAGCAACTCAAGAGCGTCACCCTCAACCGCGTCCGCCTCAACGCGGATCCCCCCGTCTCCTTCTACCGATGCGCCGACCCCACCCAACACGCCGCCGAAGCCTTCCGCCTCCTCCATATCCGTATCTCCGAGCCACACATCCCCGGGTAGCCAATAATCCCCGCCGAAAAAAACATCATGGAACCCAATATCAACGACTTAGACGCTTTGGCCCGTGAAACCTCGGGCTAGTGGTGTGTCGGGATCGGTAGTGCGAGGACGGAGGCACGGGCGCGGATCATCATCTGAACCGCCGGGTCCGGCCGGAAGAACGAGCCGGCGTGCCCCTGGTCGTATCCGAGGATCAGGAGGTCGCGCGGGCCGGTCAGCCGGGCCAGTTGACGAGGAGGATTCCCTTCGGCGCGGATGATGGGAACCCGGACCCGGTAGAGATCCGCCATCCGCTCGATGGCGGAAAGCACCGAAGCGAGGTCGCCGCCGTCCTCGAGCCCCCGGCCGATGAAGGAAGGCGGCGTCACCAGCACGGCGGCGAGCGGAATGCTGAATTGCCGGGCCAACCCGATGGCGGTGTCCGCGGCGCGCAGGGTGGCTTCCACGTCGGTGACCGGAATGACAAGTCTTTCCCAGGGGAAGCTGCCGCCTGGAATCAGCACCGGGCAGGAGAACCGCGCCATGGTCGAAAGGAACCGCGCCGCGTTCAGGCCGATGCGTGCTGCGAAAGAGGGCTCTCCGTGGTCAATCACCACGCAGCCGGCGTCCGGACGGGCAGCTGCCAGGGGATCGTCGCCGGGGGGGACGCGGGTGACCTGGTCGGCGGGGACACCGAAATCCGCCGGAGGCTCGACACGCTCGGGGGCAACAATCCGAAGGTGGCGCGCCCGGGAGGTGCGGAACAGGTACTCGGCTTCGCGCCAGGCGACCTCGGGAAGGGGCCGCTCGGCGAATACCACGATGTGGCTGCCGAATTGGAGCGGGAAGAGCGACTTCCCTTCGCGGAGGAACTCGGCGGCTCCGGGGGCCACTTCGGGCTCCCCGGTGATCAGGAGCCGGTCGCCCGCTTCGATCAGCGCGTCGCCGTGGGGCACGACGAAACGATCCCCCCGGTAAATCCCGGCGACCAGCCACTTCCGGGCTCCCAGGTCGCGAAGCTTCACGTTGACCGCGGGGGACGTCGGCAGTACCTGGATCTCCCGGATTTCGCCGCGGCCGAGGCCGAGGGAGGTCGCCACCTGGTGGGAGCGCTCGACCCGGTTCCGGATCTGGCTCGCGATCACCCCCGGGCGCGCGATGCTTTCGGCTCCGGTGGCGCGCAGCCGGCCGGCCCGGTGCGATTCGCGCAGGGTGCCGATGGTTGAGGGGCGGGGTGTCAACTCGGCCGCCACTCGGCAGACTTCGATGTTGACCGTGTCCTGGTCGGTGGCGGCGATCACCCACTCGGCGCCGTCGCCGGCGGCATCGCGCAGCGCCAGGGAACTGGTGCCGTCGCGCAGCAGAGTCTCGAACGTCTGGTCGGGTGCGTCCTCCCGCAGGCGGTCCAGTTTCTTCTGGTCCGTGTCGAGGACTACGACCCGGCGCTCGCCGGCTAGTTGGCGTGCCAGCTCACGGCCCGTCTGGCCGGCGCCGACAATAACCACCCGGGGAAGGTCGTGCGGTGACGGCGCGCCGCGCTCCGAAGCGGCGTCCGGGAGGCGTTCAGGCATGGCGACGAGAGGATCGAATCCAGCGCGGACTCACACCCCGGGCCCGGGGTGTCGAGGCACCGGACCGAAGCAGAAACGCCGCTCCAGCGGCCTCAGACGATCTCGGGAGCGGAAACCTATTCCGCCCGTAGCTTGGCGTCGATGATGGTTACCGGCGACTCGTCCCAAGGCGCGATCTCCACCCTGGTAATGGGCTGTTGGGGATCCGTCGGGCCGGTGGCGTCCATGTAGGGCTCGCCGTCGGCGGTGCCGGCGTCGAACATGTTGACATGGAGGTTGATCTCTTCCACCCAGTTCCCGTCTTCATCCAAGGCGCAAACGCGGGCAAAGCCGAAAAACCAGTCCGGGTTCGGTTTGAGCGCCTGCGCGTAGCTGAGACAGGGGGCATCCGAACTCAGGGTGATTTCCATGGTCCCGAGTACCGCCTTGATCTCGTCGAAGGTGGTGGCCATCAGCGTGAAGTCCATGGCCTCCGCCTCCGCGTTAAGCGCGGCGGGATCGCCCGTCTCGGCCAGCATCTTCAATCCCTCTGAAGCCATGCCGCCGTCCTCCCAGATCATGGTGTCCCGCGGGTGGGCGACGAAGGCGATCCTGTTGTCGGCACTTGCCCCCTCGGGGTAGAACTGGGCGCCGAGCAGCAGAAAGAGCGGATCCGTCGAATACTTCGGCTCGAAGTTTGTGATGTCGTAGGTGCGCATCTCCGCCTCCGGCGGAGGGGTGGGAGCCGGGGCAGGCGCCGGTGCGGGAGCGGGGGCGGGGGCGGGGGCGGGGGTGGTGCCGCCCGAATCACCGCCGCAGCCCGCGAGAGCGAGAGCACCTGCGAGCACGGCGGCTCCGATCCAGATGGTTCGATTGAGACCTTGTGAGTGCATCGTGGTTCCTCCTAGTTTGTTGAGAAGACCGCAGGGTTTCCGCATCATGAGCCCACAAACGGGACTTGGACGAATCGTACCGCATCGGCGGATTTGAACATCCGCTGGGAGTGCGGCAGTCCACGGAGTCGCCGACTCGTGCCTCGAAGTCGGGTGCGAGCCGATGGGCCTCGGCATTCGGGGAGATCAAGCCGTCAATGGGCTTCAAAATTGTCCCATTTTTTTGGAGTGCGCCCCCTGGACACGATCGGGGCAACCGGATCGGGATCGCGATGCCGGTCCGGTCTGGGTCCAGCAGCCTGGGGTGAAACGCTCGCGGCCCCGTTCTCCCGGTGGGGCTCCTCCCTCACGCGCCTCGTCAGCCCGGCGCCTCGCCCACCCCGGCGCTCACCCGGGTTCCACCACATGCTGCTAGAGCATTGCGGGGAGGGTGATGTTCAACGGGAGAGCGTTCTGACCACTGAAGCAAGGTCGCGGGTTTGAGTCCCGTCGCCGTCACCGCGGGGTGTTGCGTGAAGCAGACAACGACGGACGGAGCGAACCTTGCCGCCTCGCGTAGCCGCAATTGCACACCGGGAATCAATGTTCCCCGGTTCCAATCTCGATGTGCACGCTCCAGGTCGTGAATCGCTGCCCGGTGGCGGCAAGCTCAACCGGCATCTTCTGGTTTGGCTCTATGGTGACGCGGGGAGTCGGGCCGATCTCGACTCCGTTCGACAGGTGGATCTCGACTCGCACGTTCGCGACGGACGCCGCGGTGGTGTTCGTCAACTCACCGCGAAAGCGGCCGGTCACAGCGTCGTATCCGATGACCAGGTCGATCCCGCTGCGGGCCTCGCGGGCCGTCTCCGAGAGTTCATAGCGCGTGCCGGATTCCTCTGACTCGCCGCCTGACTCCCGCCCTTCCTCGTGGCCCGGCCTGTGGGCTTCCTGCGTCATTCTCGGGCCGGCTTCGCCCCCCGCGCAGAGAAGAGCGGTAACGGCTCCGATGAGTACGTTCAGATGCATGGTTTTCTCCTCTTGGAGTGTTTCTGGCGCCACGGGGCGCGTCAATCCTTCTCACACCTCCGCAAGGTCCTTGCCACATCGGCCCGAGTGCTCGCGAGCGCCCGCCTCGACGTTCGACGAGGCGCGCGATCCAGTGGACCGTTCCGCCACCCGGAACCCGCTGCCCGATGCGAAAAACCACCCGGCGACGATTCCCGGCACACTCGATCAGGAGCCTCTACCGCGAGCCTGTGTGGGTCGCTAAGAGGACCTGCACGACGGCCGGCGCCGTGAAGTAGGGAGGCCGATCCAGCAGCGCGATCGGCGCGCGGGGTTCCCTGTCGCCCGACTTGTACTGGTAGTCCTCGCCTTCCGCGGTGCCCGCGTCGTAGGCGAGGAGCTCGGCGCTAATTTCCGGGAGCCAGTGCCCCTCCTCATCCATTGCGCAGACGTTCGTGAAGCCGATGAACCAGTCCGGGCTCGGGGCGATCATCTGGGCGTAGCTGAGGCAGGGGTGCTCGGAATCCAATTCGATCGAAGGATCCGGACTCAGAAACACCTGGAGCAGTTCGGCGAAGGTCCCAGCGTGCACGACCATGCCGGCGGCTTCCGCCTCCTGGGCAAACTCCTCCGAAGTGCCGGCCTCGGCCAGAACCTTCATGCCGTCTGAGGCGATGGCGTCGAGTGCCCAGGGAGCCGCGTCGCGGGTATGCCCCACCAACACGAGGTCGGGATAGAAATCGACGCCCATCGGAAGCGTTCCGGGGATTCGCGGGCTGATGCGGACATCCGGCATGGCGAACGTGTACTGCGCCAGCTCGGGCTCGGGCGGCGCAGGGGGTGGAGCGGGCGCCGGAGCGGGAGCGGGTGCGGGGGCCGGAGTGGCCGGACTGGAGCCGCCGTCGTCACACGCCGATAGCAGCAGGACCGGAGCGACGAGAATCAATCCGAGCGCGGCAAACCGGCCGAAGGAAGACCGGCAGCGGTCGGCAACACAGGAAAGAAGCGATATCAAGGGAACAACTCCAGGAAAAGAGCCGGCTGGGGCCGGTCATAAAGAGGGAGGCCGGTGTCCGAAGCCGGTCCCCGGAAGTTTACAACATGAAACCGGTTTTCAATACCAGAAGGATCACCCACCAGTTTCCGAGACCAAACCCGCCTGGCAGCCTGGCAACAAAGTCACGCGGCGTTCGACGGGCGATGTATCCCGGCTGAACCGCGCCTCCGGAAGGCGTTCGGCGCCGCGCTTCGGTGGCAATACACCCGGGCCAGTTCTCCCGGCGGGGGCTCCTCCCTCGCGCGCCTTGTCAGCCGGCAGCCTCGCCGCGGAAGGTGTCAATGGCTTGAGACCACTTTGGTCTTCAATGGGCAGCGGGGTACTCGGCTGGCGTGTCGGACGCCGCCGAAAGGCCGACTTCACGGGACGCTTCAGCCTGCTGATGTCCCGCGACCTTCAGATCGGCGCTCCACCGCAACTCCGGTACCCGCCCGCACCGGATCCACTCCGGGCGCCAAGCAAGTCCCATCGGTTCCCTGCCTCCCGAGGATCCCGCTCGCGCGGCCGAAGTGTCCGGTCAGGGCGGTCTCCTGCCGCACCAACACCTCGTGACCGCGGCTTTCCAGTCCGGCAGCCACCCCCTGGCAATTGGGAGTCCGGGCGTCAAGGGTGATGGGCCCGTCGTCGGCGTGAAAGCCCGGACCACCCACCGCATCCTGGATGGGCACCTTGCGGTCCACCAAGCGGGCCACTGCCAGCAGCACCGCCGAAATCAGGCGGCGGCCCCCAGGCGATCCGAGCACCGCCCACGGGACGCCGTCCCGGAACAGGATCGCCGGAGCTGCCGCATGAAGAGCCCGGCGTCCGGGCGCCGGCGAGATCCTGCGGCCGGGACGCGGGTCGAACCACATCATTCCGTTGTTCAGGGGATATCCGAGCCCGGGAACCGCAAAGGCGGAACCGAAGCGTCCGCCCAGCGTCGCGGTGAGCGCCACGGCCATTCCCTCGTGGTCCATCACGTTGACGTGGGTAGTGCAGTCCGTGGTCGGCGCGCCGGAAGACGGGGCGTCCGGCGCCGCCTCCATCCCGGGCGGCATCGGCTCTTCCGGCGTAACGATGCGAGGACCGTCGGGTGTCAGTCCTCGGCGCCGGTCGTGAAGGTAGCCGGGGTTCAGAAGGCCGGGAAGCGGGACCGGCACGCTCACGGGATCGCCCAGATAGCGAAAGCGATCGAGGAAGGCGAGCCGGAGCGACTCGCCCGCGAGGTGCAGGAAACGGACCTCCTGCTCGGTCGATCCGCTTGGAGGACCTACCGGAGGAAAAGCGCCCAGATGGGAGAGGGCGGCCGCGAGAGTAGGACCGCCGGAATTCGCCGGCAGGGTGGCTAGCGTCAAGTCCCGAAAACTGCATTGGAGCGGCGGAACCTCGCGAACGGCAGCCGCTTCGAAGTCGCGCTCGGAGAGGAGGCCCCCGGCGCCGTTCACGGTCTCGACGACGCGGCGCGCGATCGGTCCCCGGTAGAAGGGCTCGGGCCCTTCGTCGGCCAGCACCCGCAAGGAGGCGGCGAGGTCAGGGTTCCGTAGCCGATCCTCCTCGCCGCTCGGAACGAACGGGATGCCGTCTCCCCGCGTGTAGAGCGCGAACGCTGCGGGTGAGAGCCGGAGCCGCCGGTAGCCCGCCGCCGCGTGCACCGCGAAGACCCAGTCCGGCACGAACCCTTCTCCCGCCAGCCGGATCGCGGGTTCGACAACGGCGGGGAACGGAAGTCGTCCGAACCGGCGGTGGAGTTCGAAGAGGGTGGCCGGAGCGGTGGGGACGAGCACGCTGAGCGGCCCCGTCTCCGCGTGGTCTCCCTTGGTAGGAGGAAACCCGTAGAGTCCACCCCCGACCCCCGTAAGGGGCTCGAACATTTCCTCGTGAGCCCGCGCCGTGCACCGCGCGCTGCCGTCGAGCGCGACGACCTCGTTGCTGCCCGGCCGGAACACCACGCAGTAGGCGGTTCCGCCGAGCCCGTTCATGGCTGGCTCCACCACCCCGGCGGCGAGCCCCGCCGCCACCGCCGCATCGGCGGCGTTCCCTCCCGCCACGAGAATCTCGCCACCGGCACGGGCGGCGCCCGAGGTCATCGCGGTTACGGCGCCGCGGTTGCCCGCCACCCGTGAGCGGCCGGGCAGGGGGACCTGTTCGATCAGCGAAGTGGTCATCTTGCGTCAGTCGGCGAGCAGCGAAGGGTCCGCGTTCCCGCCGCAGAGGGGAGTGAGGATGTCGCGGCTCCGGAACCGGTCGGGATGCTCGAGGAGTGCCGCGATCCCCGCGGCGCCGGCAGGCTCCACCACGAGTCCGAGCGTCCGGTGGAGCAGGCGCACTGCGTCGCGAAGGGCTTCCTCGCTGACCTCGACGACCTCGTCCACCACCCGGCGCATGACGGGAACGGCCTCCCGAACCGGAACCCGGACGGCGATTCCGTCCGCGATGGTCGCGGGTGTGGCCTCCGCCGGAGATGAGTCCCCCGACAAAAAGGCCCGCCGCATGACAGGCGCTTCGCGCGCCACCACGCCGACCACGGCAATTTCCGGCGCGGTGTGACGGATCCAGAGCCCCATCCCGCCGATGAGCGCCCCGTTCCCGACCGGAATCACGGCGGTATCGGCGGAGACCCCCGCCTCCAGGCACTCGAGCGCGATGGTGCCGGCTCCCTCGGTGATCTCGGGCTCCCGGCCGTCCTCCACGAACTCGGCGCCCTGTTCCCTGGCGAACTCGAGGGCTGCCTCCTTCGCGGCGTCGAAGTCATCGCCGGTGAGGCGGACGTCGGCGCCCAGGCTGCGCATGGCTCTGACCTTGTCGGGATTGGCGTGGAGGGATGAGAACACCGCGAGGGGGATTCCGGCCCGCCGCGCTGCCCAAGCAAGCCCTTGTCCGAAGTTGCCCGCGGATCCGGTGACCCAGCCAGGGGTGCCGGGGGACAGCCCGCGCAGCCGGGCGGCGACTTCCGGTCCCCGCCGGGCCCCGAACCAGCACGCGCCGCGCGCCTTGAAGCTCCGGATCGGGTTGACGCATTCCACCTTGACGGTGACCCGGCAGCCGGTGGCCGCGCCAAGCGGGTCCGAGGCAAACATCGCTGTGTCCCGGAACTCGGGAGGGATGGCGGCACGCGCGGCTTCGATGCCTTGCGGCGTAGGTTCTGACGGCACGGCGGGGATGGTAAGCCGCGGGTCCCGTGGCTCAACCGTCGAATACACTTCGGCTCCCGTTTCGATAGCAGTTGCCGCGCCGCCGGAACGTCGGGGCGCGAGGAGCGGGCAAGGAGTACCGATGAAGAAAAAGGCACAGTGGACCGGCCGCAATATCAGCCGCCGGCAGTTCGTCCAGGTCGGCGCCGCCGGCGCGGCCGCGCTCGGTGCGGCGGCTTCAGCAGCGCCCGCCGTTCAATCGTCAGGCCCGAGGCCGGTAGTGATCGCCTCCGGCAACGGGAACCGCTACAAGAACGGCGGAGACGAGGTCGTCGTGGAACGCGCGTTCCGCATGATGACCGAGGGGAAGGACATCCTCGAGAGCCTGATTGCCGGAGTGAACATCGTCGAGCTGGATCCCGAGGACGCGAGCGTCGGCTACGGCGGCCGTCCGAACGCCGACGGCGTGGTCCAACTCGACTCGTGCTGCATGCACGGACCGAACAAGCGTGCCGGCGGGGTCGCGGGCATCGAGGGAGTGCGGACTCCCGCGGGCGTCGCCCACCAGGTCCTCCAGGTCACCGACCATCACCTGTTGGTGGGAAAGGGCGCCCAGGGCTTCGCCCGCAACATGGGCTTCAAGATCGAGGACGACTTGAACACGCCGCGCTCCCTGGAAATGTGGCTCGAGTGGAAGCGCCGTATCGATCCGGGGCACTACCTCGACCCCAAGAAGCGCGCGGACGCCGCGCACGCCGCCGGGCTTTCCATGGTGCGGGACGGACTGATGGACGAGGAGGACTACTACGGAACCATCAACTGCGACGGCCTGAACGCGAACGGCGACCTCGCGGGGGTCACCACCACGAGCGGGCTCGCCTGGAAGATTCCCGGGCGTGTCGGCGATTCGCCGATTCTCGGCGCCGGGCTCTACGTGGACAACGCGGTGGGAGCGGCGGGCTCCACCGGCCGCGGCGAGGCTAACCTCTACGGCCTCTGCTCGTTCCTCATCGTCGAGGAGATGCGACGGGGCGCCCATCCGAAGGATGCCGCGATGACCGCTCTCTCCCGCGTCAAGGACAACACCGTCGAGAAGCGGCTCCTCAATAGCCAGGGACTGCCGAACTTCGGCCTGACGTTCTACGTAGTGAACAAGGCCGGCGAACACGCCGGAGTCTCGATGTACACGAGCGCCCGCTCAAGCTACGCGGTCTGCACCGAGAACGGCCCCGAGTCGCTACCCATGGAGCCGTTCCTTGAGGGGAGCCCGTCGGACTGAGCTTCGGATTGGTGCGCCGGAACCTCCGCCGCGATACCTTCCCGCGGTGTTTCGCCGTGTTGTTCGTGGCCGCCGTTTCCCTGAGCCTCGCGGCCTTGTCCCAGGCGCAGGAAGCGGCGGACGACGCAAAGGACCAGCCGCGTCCACCAACGATCTTCGATTTCATCGACTACGAAGTGAGGGATCCCTACGACCTTCACCCACCGCCACGAAAGTTTCAGGACCGCTGGCGACGCATCTGGGGCGCCCTCGGGATGCGCTACCACCTCTACCCGTCGCAAGCGACCGGACCCGACAGTTGGCCGCCTCATCTCTACGCCGGCGGCACGAACTACAGCATCTGGCGGAACCCAGTGACCGGTTGGCCGGAATTCTGAGCTCGCGCCGGAAGACCTGAGTCAGCGAGAAATCGTCGGCCCGTGCGGATCCTGAGCTTCACCGCCGGAGCGGGAGAAATGCTCTGCGGGAGTTGCATCCGGGACAACGCTCTCGCACGGGTGCTCGCCCGCCGGGGACACGAGGTGCGCCTGGTGCCCCTCTACCAGCGCAGCCGGACCGACGAAATGAGCGTCTCCGAGGCGCGAATCCGCTTCGGCGGAATCTCGGTGTTCTTGCAGCATGCCGCCCCGCTCTTCGCGGCCCTGCCGGGACTCGACCGGATTCTGGATTCTCCGGCGCTGCTTGGCTTGGCCGAGCGTTTCTCCTCGTCCACCGACCCGACCAGGCTCGGACCGCTGACGGTCACCACGCTGGAGGGAGCGCGGGGGCCGGCCCGGCGCGCGGTAGAGAGGCTCGCGGAATCCGTGCGCCCTGGGGCACGGGATGCCCGCCCCGATGTGGTGGTGCTCCCCAATTCGCTGCTTCTCGGTCTCGCGGCCCCACTCGCCGCGACCACCGGGGCGCCGGTCGTGGTCACTTTCTCCGGGGAGGATCTCTTCTTGTCGCGATTGCCGTCCGCGGACCGCGAGCGGGCGCTCGGCCTCATGCGGGAGGCGGCGGACACCGCGGATCACTTCGTCGGGGTCACCGAGCATCATGCGCGGAGCATGGCGGATACGCTGGGCATTCCGGATGACCGGGTGTCCTTTGTTCGGTTGGGAGTCGATTCCGAGGGATTCCCGGCCGAGCCGAAGGCCCCGCCGGCGGTTGGTGTCGACGGTGGGCCGCGGCGGGTAACGATCGGCTTCTTCTCGCGGATCGCTCCGGAGAAGGGGCTCGATCGGCTGGCCCGCGCCGTACGCCATTTGGCGGCGCAACCGGAGACCCCGCCACTCCGGGTGCGGGCGGCTGGCTGGATGAGCCGCGCGGGGCAGGGCTATCTGGACGAGGTTCGGCGGCTGTTCGGCGCGGAAGAGACCCGGGTTTCGTTCGAGTACGTGGGGGAGGTGGATCGCGCCGGGAAGATCGCGTTCCTGCGGGAAGCCGACGTCGTTGCCATTCCGGCGACGTTCCCCGAGCCGAAGGGAATCCCGGCGATTGAGGCGATGATGGCAGGCACTCCCGTGGTGGTGCCGCAGCAAGGCGCGTATCCCGCACTACTGGACCGCGCCGAGGGCGGCGTCCTTGCCAAGAGCAGCGAGCCCGAGGACTTCGCGGCGGCGCTTTCGCAACTCGTGTTGCACCCGGAGCGGAGAGCGAGCGTCGGGGCGCGCGGCTTCGAGCGCGTCAGGGAAGAGCACTCAGCCGACCGGATGGCCGAGGAGGCCGAGGCGGCGTTCGCGCGCGTGCTCGCCGCCTGACGTCAGAAAGGGAAACGATGGAAACCGATCTTCAAGACTCCGAGGCCGTCGTCGCGGCGCGCCATGACCTCGACCAGCAGGTTCGGGACATGGTGCGCTGGCATTTCTCGGAAGAGACGGGATGCCCGTTCTGGCTTGATTTCCGGAAGCGGCTGGACTTCGATCCGCTCACGGCGGTCCAGGGCTTCGACGACCTGAAGCGGTTTCCGCCGTTCGAAGACCAGTGGCTCCGGGGCGGGCCGGTGCGCCGCTGGATCCCCGCGCCGTACCAGGACCGGCCGCTCTTCGTCTTCGAGACCGGGGGAACCACGGGAATCCCCAAGAGCCGCGTGTCGGTGGACGACTTCCGCATCGACTACGAGCTGTTCAGCGCGGTGCTGTCGGACGAGCACTTCCCCCCGGGATCCAACTGGCTCATGCTGGGCCCTTCCGGCCCGCGCCGGCTACGGCTCGCGGTGGAGCATCTGGCCCAGTTCCGAGGCGGGATTGCATTTTGCGTGGATCT
Organism: Candidatus Marinacidobacterium sp.; assembly: GCA_965223075.1. Lineage (GTDB taxonomy): Bacteria > Acidobacteriota > Vicinamibacteria > Marinacidobacterales > Marinacidobacteraceae > Marinacidobacterium. The sequence goes on from OZ244986.1 coordinate 201,756, forward strand.
CGACCCACGCTGGGTCATCAAGCTGATCCGGAAGGGCTGGACCGAGCATCTCCTGGAGTATCAGCGCCACGTCATTGACCAGGCCCTGACGGTGCTCTCCGCCGGCCATGACATCAAGTGCCTTTTCACGACGCCGAAGCTGCTGGAGGCCCTTTGCCTGCGGCTCGAGGACGACGGAAAGACGCTGGCCGACACGGGCATCCGGGGCATCTTCTCCGGGGGCACCGAATTCACCCCGCAGTGGACGCGATTTGCCATGGAGGAACTGCTGGACGGCGTGTTCTTGCAGCCCACCTACGGCAACACCCTGATGGGGCTCGCTCCGGCGCGCCCGCCGACCCCCGAGGACGGCTACAAGATCGCCTACTACCCGCCGATGCCGCGCGCCGTCCTGGAAGTCGTGGACTCAGACACCGGCGAGGTTGTGGACTATGGCGAAACCGGCCGGGTCCGCCTCACCACGCTCACCCGGGAGTTCTTCGTCCCCGGTTTCCTCGAGCGCGACGAAGGCGAGCGCGAACCTCCCTGGGGCCCCTACGCCTGGGACGGCGTCAGCGGCGTCCGCCCCTTCGGCGAACTCCCCGGCGGCACCACGGTGGGGGTCTACTGACGTCCGATCGGGCGTACATCCACCGGGCGCTACACGCTGCGGTTTCTTGCCGGGAGGCGAAGACTTTCCGAGGAGGACAAGAAGATGACCTGGCGAACCTGGATTCGGAACAGTAGGCGCGGATGGTTCACCGCGATCCTGGCGGCGGCCGTCGCGGCGGCCGGGCCCAGCGCGGCCGGCGCCCAGTCCGAAACCGTCCTCATTCGCGCGCGGACGATCCACACCGTCACCAGCGGAACCCTCCAGGACGGCGAGATCCTGATCCGGAACGGGATCATCGAGGCGGTCGGCCCGTCCGTGGACGTTCCCGCCGGCGCCCGCCTGTACGAAGCCCGGGTGGTGATCCCGGGTCTGATCGACGCGCACGCGCACCTCGCCCTGGACCGTTCCGGCCGCTCGCGCATCCCCGGCCCGGTGACCGCCGAATGGAAAGCCGTGGAGCACCTGGAGCTGTCGGATCCCATGATCCAGGTGGCGCTCTCCGGAGGCGTGACGTCGCTGGTCACGCGCCCGGGCAGCGGTGTCATTTCCAGTGGGCAGTCGGTCGCGCTCAAGTTGAAGCGCATTCCCGGTCCGGAAATGATCCTCAAGTCCTATGTGGACCTGAAGATGGCCGTGCGCCCGCTGATCAACCTGCGGCCCGGCGAGACGCCGCAGACGGTGATGGGGTGGTACGCCGCCGCCGACGAGTACTTCCGCCGCGCGGAAGCCTATGTGCGAGAGCAGGAGGCCCACGCAGCCGGAGCCGGACCGGCGCCGGGGCGTGACGAGCGCCTGGAGGCCTTCGCGGCCGTGATCCGGGGGGAGGTCATGGTCCACGCGCACGCGCACTACCCGAGCGAGGTGATGATGGTGCTGCGCCTCGCGCGCAAGTACGGCTTCTTCGACCGCTTGGCCCTCGCGCACGCGGAGGAGATCTTCCCGCTCACCGAGCTGCTCGCCGGAACCAACATCGTCCCGGTCATCGGTCCGATGATGATCGTCCAGTATTGGGGCGATCCAGAGCCCCTGAATCTGCTGAAGGAACTCCTGGACGCAGGCGTGCACGCCAGCATCCAGACCGACATGTCGAACCAGCACTTCAAGGACTTCCGCGAGTACGGGGCGTTTCTGGCGCGCCACGGCCTCACTGACGAACAGGCGCTCGAGGTAATGACAATCAACGGAGCGCGCGCGATGATGCTCGACCAGCGGGTGGGCAGCATCGAAGTCGGGAAGGACGCGGACCTGGTGCTGCTCGACGGGCATTTCCTCGATCTGACCGCCGACCGGGTGGAGCGCGTGTTCGTGGACGGGCGGCTCGAGTACGAGCGCGACCGCGTGCTCCAGCCCGAACGACCCCGCGCCGTGGGGCCGTTTACCCCGGTGACCGGGGCGATCACCCCGGACGACGAGGCCTTCGCCATCACCGGCGCGCATGTGTTCACCGTGAGCAGCGGCGCAATACTGAACGCCACCCTGGTAGTCGAGGACGGCCGGTTCACCCGGGTGGAGGCAGACGCCGCTCCGCCCGCGGGGATGGCGGTCATGGACGTAGGGGGCAGGGTGGTCATGCCGGGAACGGTGATCGCGCGCGCTTTTCCCAACGACTGGATCGGCGACCTCAAGTGGCAGGTGCAAAACGACGAGACCACCGCGCCGGTGGTGCCGGAGATGAACGCCCTGTACGCCGTGGACCCATGGTTTCCGTCGTACCAGGTGAACACGACGATCGGAGTGACCGCGATCCACGTCACGCCCGGCACGCGCAATCTGGTGGGCGGCAACGGCGTCGTGGTGAAGACGCCCGGCCTCGACTTCGAGAAGATGGTGCGCCGCGAGCCGGCCAGCATGGTGTTCGCCCTCACCGCCTCGGCGCTCAGGGAGTGGACGGACGAGGCGGGGGCGCCGCTGACGGTCGAAAGCGGCTCGGCGATGATCCGAAAGACGCTGGACGCCGCAGGGAGGTACGCGGAGGCGGAGGAGCCCCAGGAGTACGACGCCCGCCTCGAAGCGCTCCTGCCGCTACTCCGGCGAGAGGTGCCGGCGATGGTTCATGCGGATCGCGTGGCCGAGATCGAAGAGGCGCTGAGCCTCGCGGAGGACTACGGCCTGAGGCTCGTGATCACCGGCGGGGTGTCGGCGCACCGACTGGCCGACCGGCTCGCGGCGGCCGGCGCGGGAGTCATTCTGGGCAACTCCGGGAGCTACGCGTCGGACATCCGCGGGGGTGGTGAAGGCTGGAGCGTGGAGGGACCCGCCATCCTGAACCGGGCCGGCGTCAAGGTGGCGTTTTTCGGTCCGGGCGCCTCGCGGCGCGCTTCGCCCATCGGGCGGCTGGGCGGGGAGCCGATCCTCAACGCGGCGTGGGCCTTCCGCAACGGCGTCCCGGAGGTGGACGCGCTGAGGATGGCGACGCTGCATGCCGCCGAGCTGGTCGACTCGGGCGATCGGATCGGAAGCATCGAACCGGGCAAGGACGCGGATTTCGTCATTCTGGAAGGGCATCCGTTCGACTACCGGGTGGTGCCGGGGTGGGTGTTCGTGGACGGAAGGTTGGAGGTGGGCGGTCCTCAGTAGCTACAGGGGCGCCGGGAGCCGTAGTGGCGCGTAGGCTGGGAACGCCGGTCTTCAGACCGGCACAGCCCACCGAAGGCGGGCGGCGGGAAGGACCCCAACCAGCGGGATCGTTCCCAGCTCGGCATGGAGCGTTGGCTAGCTGCTGCCAAAAGCGATCGCGGCTCCCTTACTAGCCAGGATCCGAAAACTCCACCACGAGCGGACGGGCCTTTGTTCGAATGTTGGCCTCAATATCGACGCTGGCGCAGACCAGGCGTTCCGCAAGGCCCTGGCTGGCGATGGCCAGATGGAGCCGGGAGCTACCCGTTCTCGGTTTCTCCTTGGTGAAGCCGAACGTGAACCCCTCGGGCACATTCGAATGGTCTCGGCGGTACTGGTCGTACAGATCGCCGAAGCCGAGTTTGAGCAGTTTCTCCAGTTCGTCCTGTTCTCTTTCCGAGTAAGCACTCCCCTTCGGCGGGCCGTCGGACTTGGTCTTGACGTTGAAGTCGCCGCAAAGGAGGCTGTCCCGACCGGCATATCCCTTCTCGTGGAGATGTTCGCGGAGGCGACGCAGCCAGGCGACCCTCACATCGATTGCACGTTCGTGAGCGAGTCTCCTGTTACCCAGCTCCTTCTCCCACTTGTTTGGATTCCCGTAAGGGGCATAGACAGAGGAGACCAGCAGCCCGGCAATCTCCACTGTCAGGAGTCGCGCACCATCTCTGTCGGCGCCCGGAAGCACCCGGAAGCGCTCCTTCGGCTCGCCCGTGCAATGCGGGTCAGTATCGCCACGCCGAAGTCCTGCGGGCACGGCTTGTTCACGATGCTGTGGTAGCCGATCTTGTCGAGCGCCGACTCAGGGAAATCCGCCGCGTTCCCGATCTTCTGGAGGGCGACGATGTCCGGGGCATTCGGCTGCTTGAGCCAGCTAAGGAACTTGGGCAGTTTCTTGTCGAAACCGTTGATCATCAATGTTGCGATTCGCATGGGTTCGTTTCCTCGACGCGCAAAGGTACGGACCAGGGACGCCAAATGTTGTCAGCGCAGCCATGCCGATCGGAAGGTGCGGCGCGCGCGTTGGCAGAGCGCAGCGCCATCCCCGCTGGTTTCGCGCTCCCGCGCGGTGCCGGTGTGAACACCGGCGCTCCCTGCTCCCTCGCTCAGTTCGTGGTGGGATGGGTCCGGTACTTGTCGAACCAGGCCACGATGTTGGCGATCTTGGCAATCAATTGGCTCGGCCGGCGGCTCATGTCGTGGGACGCGCCGGGCAACCGGACCACCCCGGTGTCGATGCCGCGGAACTTGAGGGCGTGGAACAACTGGTACGACTCGGATAGCGGGGTCCGGAGATCCACTTCCCCGGTGACGACCAGGGTCGGTGTCGTCACGTTCCCGACCAGTGAAATCGGCGAGAACTTCCAGTAGGGCTCCGGGTTCTCCCAGGGGAGGCCCTCGTAGCGGCTGAAGTAGTAGCCGTACCAGTTGTCCGCGGTGAGGGTCTTGCTGATCCAGTTGACGACCGGTTTCTGGGAGACGGCAGCCCGGAAGCGGTCCGTCTTCCCGATGATCCAGGCGGTCATGATCCCGCCGGCGCTGCCGCCGGTTACGAAGAGGTTGTCCTCATCCACGTAGCCGCGGGCGATCACCGCATCCACCCCGGACATGAGGTCGTCGTAGTCGTTGCCCGGGTAGTTGCGATACAGCAGATCTCCGAACTCTTCGCCGTAGCTGGTACTGCCGCGAGGATTGGCGTAGAGGACCACGTATCCGGCGGCGGCGAGCAACTGCATTTCCGCCGAGAACCGGTCGCCGTAGTTCGTTACCGGCCCGCCGTGGATCTCGAGAATCAGCGGGTACCGGCGGCCCGGATCGAAGTCCGGCGGTTTGACGATCCAGCCCTGGACCGAGCGGCCGTCGAAGGATGAATCCCACCGGATCTCCTCGACTTCGCCGAGGGTCTTGCCGGCGAGCAGGTCCTCGTTCAGCGAGGTGAGCTGCCGCACCGCTTCCCCGTGCCGGCCCACCGCTGCTTCGCCCGGCATGTCCGGGCGGCTCTGGTTGAACGCGAAGGAGCCGTCGTTCGCGACCGAGAACGAACCGCCGCTGTAGGGACGGCCGTAGGAGGTACCGCCGAGGCTCTCCCCGAGAACCTCGACTTCGCCGTCGAGCGTCACGAAGGCGACCTTCGAGTTCCCTTCGTCGTCGTACTGGAAGTAGAGACGGTGGCCGTCCGCGGCCCACACCGGGTTCGAGACGCTCCGGTCCAGTCCGGTCGTGACGACACGCGGGCCGCTCCCGTCCAGATTCATGACCTGGAGGCGGCTGACCTGGTAGGTGCGTACCCGGTCTTCGTTACCCACGAACGCGATCTGCTGTCCGTCGGGAGATACCGCAGGGCTGTGGTCGGGTCCCTTCCGGTCGGTCAGCGCCCGGATCTCCCCGCCCGCGACCGGCGCGATGTAGAGCTCGGAGTTGCGGTAGTCGTGCACCCAGTTCTCACTCCGGTTCGAGGAGAAGACGAGGTGCTCTCCATCCGGCGTCCAGGCGGCCGGACTGGAGTGTTGGAAGTCCCCCGAGGTGACCTGGACCGGCGTCCCGCCTTCGACCGGGAGAACGAAGATGTGGTTGTACCCGAAGTCGAGATAGCCCACCCCGTCCTGCCGGTTCTTGAAGCGATCCTCCATAATGGGGGGATCGGCCCACTCCGCGCCGGGAGGCGGTTTCTGGGGCGCGGCGAGCTGCGGCGGCGGATAGGGCACCAGCATGTTGAACGCGAGGTGGCGGCCGTCGGGCGACCAGCGGATCCCGCTGGGCGATTCGAGAAGCTGGGTGAGGGTGGCCGTCTCCCCGGTATCCATCCAGCGAAGCTGGATCTGCCCGTCCGCGGTGTAGGCGATCCGGGTTCCGTCCGGTGACCAGCGCGGCGACCGGCCGGCGCTCAGGCGGCGGTGCCCGGTGCCGTCGCCGTTCACGATCCACAGTTCGGGCCGCTGGCGGTCGCGCATGATGTCCATCGAGGTGCGGACATAGACGACCTGGCTGCCCTCCGGAGAGATCTGCGGGTCGGCCGCGAACTCGAGCTGAAAGACGTCCATCGGCTCGAACCGGGACGAGGTTTGGGCCTCGCCAGGGAGAGGGACCGTCATGAGGATGAAGGCGGCGGCGAAGAGGAGGTTCGTTCGGGGGATTCCGGGCATTTTGCGACTCTTGGGTTCGGGGTAGAGGGAGGGGCTCGGCAAAGTACCAAAGCCGGCCGGTTGCATTCTCGATGGATCAGTCTTTGGGCGAAGACCGGTACTTCTCGAACCAGGCCACCTGATTGGCAACCTTGGCGATCAACTCGCTCGGCCGGCGGCTCATGTTGTGAAAGGCCCCGGGTATTCGGACCACCGCCGTGTCGATACCGCGGAACTTCAGCGCATGGAACAGTTGGTACGACTCCGACAGCGGCGTCCGCAGGTCCAGCGCCCCCGTGAGCACCAAGGTCGGCGTACTCACGTTCCCCACCAGGGAAAGCGGCGAGAACTTCCAGTAGGGCTCCGGGTCCTCCCAGGGGAGGCCCTCGTAGCGGCTACCAAAGTAGTTGAACCAGTTGTCCGCGGTGAGCGTCTTGCTGATCCAGTTGATGACGGGCTTTTCGGAGACGGCGGCGCGGAAGCGGTCCGTCTTACCCACGATCCAGGCGGTCATGATTCCGCCGGCGCTGCCGCCGGTCACGAACAGGTTGTCCTCGTCCACGTAGCCGCGGGCGATCACCGCGTCCACCCCGGACATGAGGTCGTCGTAGTCGTTGCCCGGGTAGTTGTGGTAGAGCAGATCCCCGAACTCCTGCCCGTAGCTGGTGCTGCCGCGGGGGTTGGCGTACAGGACGACGTATCCGGCGGCGGCGAACAACTGCATCTCAGCCGAGAAGCGGTCTCCGTAGTGCGATATCGGCCCGCCGTGGATTTCGAGGATGAACGGGTACCGGCGGGTCGGATCGAAACCCGGCGGCTTTACGATCCAGCCCTGGACACGGTGGCCGTCGAATGACGACTCCCACCAGATCTCCTCGACCTCGCCAAGAGTCCTTTGGCTGAGCAGATCCTCGTTGAGCGAGGTGATCCGCCGCACCATTTCTCCGGGCGCGCCCACCGCGACCTCGCCCGGCATGTCCGGACGGGTCTGGTTGAGCGCGAAAGCGCCGCTGTTCGCGACCGAGAACGAGCCGCTGCTGTAGGGAAGCCCGTAGGAGGGCCCGCCGACACCCTCCCCGAGAACCGCGACCTCGCCGTCCAGGGTCGTGAAGGCGACCTTCCTGTTCCCCTCGTCGTCGTACTGGAAGTAGATACGGTGCCCGTCTGCCGCCCAGACCGGATTCGAGACGCTTCGGTCCAGGCTGGTCGTGACGACCCGCTGGCCGCTCCCGTCCAGGTTCACCACCTGGAGGCGGCTGACCTGGTAGGTCCGCACCCGGTCCTCGTAACCCACGAATGCGATCCGCTGTCCGTCGGGAGACACCGCGGGGCTGTGGTCCGGGCCGTTCCGGCCGGTCAGCGCCCGAATCTCTCCGCCCGCGACCGGGGCGATGTAGATCTCGGAGTTGCGGTAGTCGTGCTCCCAGTCCGGCTTGCGGTTCGAGGAGAAGACGAGGTGAGCGCCGTCCGGCGTCCAGGCGGCCGGGCTCGCGTGCTGGAAGTCGCCCGAAGTTACCTGGACCGGAGTTCCACCTTCGACGGGAACGACGAAGATGTGGTTGAAGCCGAAGTCGAGATAGCCGACCCCGTCCTGCTTGCTCTTGAAACGGTCCTCCATGATCGGGGGATCGGCCCAGTCCGCACCGGGCGGTGGTTTCGGAGGGGCAACCAGGCGTGGAGGCGGGTAGGGGACCAGCTTGTTGAAGGCAAGGTGGCGGCCGTCTGGCGACCAGCGGATCCCGCTGGGCGACTCGATCAACTGGGTGAGGGTGGCGGTCTCGCCGGTGTCCATCCAACGAAGCTGGATCTGGCCGTCCGCGACGTAGGCGATCCGGGTGCCGTCCGGTGACCAGCGCGGCAAGTCGCCGGCGGCCAGGCGGCGGTGACCCGTACCGGCGGCGTTCACGATCCACAACTCCGTACGCTGGCGGTCGTGCATGATGTCCATTGAGGTCCGGACATAGACGACGCGGTCACCGTCCGGCGAGATCTGGGGGTCCACCGCGAACTCGAGCTGGAAGACATCCATCGGCTCGAACCGGGACAAGCCGGTGGCCGCGGCCGTCTGAGCCTCAGCGCGGGCAGGGATGGTGGTGAGACCCACCCCAGCGGCAAGGGCCAGCGCGCCCGCGGAGGCGGCGAGCATCAGGTTCGTTCGGGTGATTCTGGGCATGCTTCGACTCCCGGGTTCGGTGGACGCGACAGGTTCCGCAACTTACCAGAAGCCCGCCGCGGCAAACGCCGCACGGCGACGCTGAGGGATCAGTTGCCGGGCCGCACCCGGTACTTCTCGAACCAGGCCAGTATGTTGGTGACCTTGGCGATCAACTGGCTGGGCCGGCGGCCGATGTTGTGGAACGCGCCAGGCACCCGGATCACCGCGGTGTCGATGCCGCGGAACTTGAGCGCGTGATAGAACTGGTACGACTCCGACAGCGGCGTCCGCAGGTCCGCCGCTCCGGTGAGGACCAGCGTCGGCGTCTTCACGTTTCCGACCAGGGAAATCGGCGAGAACTCCCAGTACGGATCCGGGTCCTCCCAGGGAAGGCCCTCGTAGCGGTTGTTGTAGTAGTTGTACCAGTTGTCCGCGGTGAGCGTCTTGCTGATCCAGTTGATGACGGGCTTTTCGGAAACGGCGGCGCGGAAGCGGTCCGTCTTCCCGACGACCCACGCGGTCATGGCCCCGCCGGCGCTGCCGCCAGTCACGAAGAGGTTGTCCTCGTCGAGGTAGCCCCGGGCAACCACCGCATCGACGCCGGACATGAGGTCGTCGTAGTCCTCGCCCGGGAAGTTGTGGTAGAGCAGGTCGCCGAACTCCTCGCCGTAGCTCGTGCTGCCGCGGGGGTTGGCGTAGAGGACGACGTATCCGGCCGCCACGAGCAACTGGATCTCCGCCGAGAAGCGGTCCCCGTAGTGCGAGATCGGCCCACCGTGGATCACGAGGATGAACGGATACCGGCGGCCGGGATCGAACCCGGGCGGCTTGACAATCCAGCCCTGAATCGGGGCGCCGTCAAAAGACGAATCCCACCAGATCTCCTCGACTGCGCCGAGGGTCTTGCCGGCCAGCAGGTCCTCGTTGAGCGACGTGATCCGCCGCACCTCACCCCCGCGCGTGCCCACGGCGACGTCGCCCGGGGTGTCCGGAAGTGTCTGGTTGAGCGCAAAGGAGCCGTCCGTCGCCACCGAGAATGAACCCCGCCCGGACGGACCGCGGTGGGAGGCGCCGAGGTCTCCCGCCAGCGTCTCGACATCGCCGTCCAGCGTCGCGAAACCGACCTTCGCGTTGCCCTGGTCGGCGTACTGGAAGTGGAGACCGCTCCCGTCCGCAGCCCATATCGGATTCGACACGCTGCGATCGAGCGCGGCGGTGACGACGCGCTGGTCGCTCCCATCCACGTTCATCACGTAAAGCCGGCTGAGCTGATAGGTCCGCATCCGGTCCTCGTAGCCCACGAACGCGATCTGCCCACCGTCGGGAGACACGGCGGGGCTGTGGTCCGGCCCGCTCCGGTCGGTCAGCACCCGGATCTCCCCACCTGCAACCGGCGCGATGTAGAGCTCCGAGTTCCGGTAGTCGCGCACCCAGTCCGGATCGCGGTTCGAGGAGAAGACGAGGTGCTCGCCGTCCGCCGTCCAGGCGGCTGGGCTCGAGTGCTGGAAATCGCCCGAAGTCACCTGGACCGGCGTTCCGCCGTCCACGGAGAGGACGAAGAGGTGATTGAACCCGAAATCGAGATAACCGACTCCGTCCTGGCGGCTCTTGAAGCGGTCCTCCATGATCGGCGGGTCGGCCCACTCCGCACCCGGGGGTGGTTTCGGCGGGGCGACAAGTTGCGGCGGCGGATATGGCACCAGCATGTTGAAGGCGATGTGACCACCGTCGGGCGACCAGCGAATCCCGCTGGGCGACTCAAGGAGCTGGGTGAGGGTGGCGGTCTCGCCGGTGTCCATCCAGCGAAGCTGGATCTGGCCGTCCGCGATGTAGGCGATCCGGGTGCCGTCCGGTGACCAGCGCGGCGAGTCGCCGGCGGCCAGGCGGCGGTGACCCGTACCGTCGCTGTTCACGATCCACAACTCCGTGCGCTGGCGGTCGTGCATGATGTCCATTGAGGTGCGGACGTAGACGACCCGCTGTCCATCCGGCGCAATCTGCGGATCCATCGCCATCTCGAGCTGGAAGACGTCCATCGGCTCGAACCGGGACGGCTCGGCGTTCGTCTGGGTCGCGGCACCGGCGGGGAAACTGGCGAGAGCCAGCGCCGCGGCGAAGGCGAGAGCGCCGGCCGGGGTGACGAAGGTTCCCTTCATTTGTGTGATCCTGGGCATCTGACGGCTCCTCGATTGCGAGTGGGGGACGGCTCTCCAACTTACCAGCGCGGACGGTGAGGCGCCATTCGGATAGCTGGCGCTTTGCGATTTCATTCTCTCCCGGGGCGATGCCGGTATGAAGGCCGACGTTGTCATGTTGCCCGCTACACTCCGTCGCCCTGTGATCCGCGTTCCGGTCCTCCGCTGGGGAAAGCCCTACAGCAGCCTGGAGACGACCACCGTCTCCCACTTCCTCACCGGCGAGCCGGTGGCCGAGGTGGATCAGGTGACGCCTGGAATCGTGAAGCGCGACCTGAGGCGGGCCGGAAAGGCGCGGGCGGCGCTCCGGGATTTCCCGATCCGGGATCTGCTGGCCCGCGTCAGAGAGGCCGCCCGGCTCTACATGGAGGCGGAGCTTCCGCTCGGGGACGCCACTCAGGGCCCGGAGGAGTTCGTCCGCTCCCAGTCGGCGACCACCGGCCTTCCCGAGGCGATGTGCCGGGCGAACATGGAGAAGAACCGCTTCGTGCTGGAGCGGATGGACCAGGTACTGGACGCCCTGACCCGCGGCCTGGACCTCGACATCCTTTCGAGCGGACACGGGATGGAGGAGCGGGGCGTCCCGGTCTCCTACCAGGCGCAGACGCCCGTGCTCGCCTGCGTCCTGCCGTCCAACTCGCCGGGCGTGCACACGCTGTGGCTGCCGGTGATTCCCCTGCAGGTCGGTCTCGTCCTCAAGCCCGGTCCCGAAGAGCCCTGGACCCCGTACCGGATGGCCGAGGCGTTCTTCGCCGCCGGGATTCCCCGCGAAGCCATCGCCGTCTATCCAGGCGGCGCCGAGGTGGGGGCGGCGGTGGTCGAGGCTTCCCCGCGGACCCTCATTTTCGGGAGCCGAGCCACCGTCGAGCGCTACCGGAGCGATCCGTCGGTTCGCGTCCACGGCCCGGGGTTTTCCAAGATTCTGCTCGGTGACGACGTGGTGGATCGCTGGGAAGAGCATCTGGACGTGCTCTTCGAGAGCGTTTTTCTGAACAGCGGGCGCAGTTGCATCTCCTGTTCCGGGATCTGGGCCTCGCGCCATACCGAGGCGATCGCCGAGGCGCTCGCCGAGCGGCTCACCGCGTTCCGGCCGCGTCCGCCCGACGATCCCGAGAGCACCCTCGCCGCCTTCACGGTTCCGGGAATGGCCGAAGCAATCGACCGGGACATTGAAGAACGCCTGGCTGGTGGCGGGGCTACCGACCTCACCGCCCCGCTACGCGACGACCCGCGCCTCGCGCAGGAGGGACGGGCTTCGTGGCTGCTCCCGACGGTCCTGCATTGCGAGAGCCCGGAAGCGCCGGCGGCGAACGTGGAGTACATGTTTCCCTTCGTCTCGGTAGTCCGCTGTCCGCAGGAAGAAATGATCGGACGGATCGGAGACACCCTGGTGGCGACCGCGATCACCGACGACGCGGGCTTCCGGACCGATCTGCTGGAGACGACCTCCATCGATCGCCTCAATTTCGGACCGATTCCGACTACGCGGCTCAACTGGCTCCAGCCGCACGAGGGCAACATTCTGGACGTCCTCTACCGGGCTCGCGCCTTCCAGAGCGCCTGAGAGGCGTGGATAACGGCGAAGGGCTCGCAGGGTCCGGGACCGAGGGCCTCGAAGTATCGGGGCTCGTCAAGGACTACCCGGCTCCCTCGGGACTCCTCCGGGTCCTGGACGGCGTGGACCTCGCGCTGCGCCCCGGGGAAGCCGCCTCGGTGATGGGCGCCTCCGGGTGTGGCAAGAGCACGCTGCTGTTCCTGCTGGGAGCCATCGAGACGCCGTCTGCCGGAGTCGTCCGACTGGACGGAGTGGATCCGCACGAACTCTCCCCCGACGAACAGGCGCGCTTTCGGCGGGACCGGGTGGGTTTCGTCTTTCAGGATCACTGCCTCTTGCCGCAGTGCACCGCGATCGAAAACGTGCTCGTCCCCACGCTTCCCGACCCGCGGGCAGACGACAGTGCACGCGCGGCGGCTTTGCTGGAGCGGGTCGGACTCTCCGGGCGACGGGACCATCTGCCTGGCGAACTCTCCGGAGGAGAAAAACAGCGGGTGGCGATTGCCCGAGCGCTCGTGCGGGCGCCATGCCTGCTGCTCTGCGACGAGCCTACCGGCAATCTCGACGGCGAATCCGCCGCCGGGGTCGCGGATCTGCTCCTTGAGGCGGGGGCGCTGGATGAGGGGCGCATCGTCGTTCTGGTCACCCATGACGCCGAACTCGGGAGCCGCTTCCCGAAGCGCTACCGAATGACCCGGGGGCGCCTCGCCGGATTTAGCAGCCTGTGAACAGAGTCACGCGGCCCAGTTCTCCCGGTGGGGGCTTGGCTGGCGATGCATCCCGGCTGAAACGCCCCCCCACCGGGAGAACTGGCGGCCTCGGCGCTCACGCCACTCCGCCCACCGGCCGCTGACCATGGCCACCGCCTTCGGGGCAGCCCACTTCACCCGGCGCGGCCTCTGGCATTACGGCCGCGAGCACATGCTGGTCGCCGCCGCCACGGCCGTAGCGGTGGCCGTGCTGGTCGGAGCGCTCGTGGTGGGGGATTCGGTGCGGGGCAGCCTGCGGGCGGCCTTCACCGAGCGCCTCGGCGCCACCGACTACGCGCTCCTTCCCATCCACGCGTTTTCGGACGACCCGGAGGTTGGGCTCGCTGCCCGGTTGGACACCCAGGATGAGTACCGGGAGCAATTCGATTCGGCTGTTCCGATCTATCGCCTTCCCGGGACAGTTTTCGTCCCCGGAGGCGCGCCGGTGCCGGCCACCGTTTTCGGAGTGGACGAGCGCTTCTTCGCTTTCCACGGGCTCGAGGATGTCATCGAACCCGGGACGACGCGCATCAGCAGTGGTTTCCGGCGGCTCGGTATCGCTCCCGGAGATGCACTCCTCGTTCGGGTCGGTGGCCACGAAGACATCGCGGCTGCCTCGCTGTTCGGAGAAAAGGAGGACCCCGGAATCACCCTCCGCCGCGCCATCGCCGGCTGGCCGGATTCAGCGCCGGGAGTGGCGTCCGGCGAATTCGCCCTGTTCCCCGGACAGGGGACCACCCGGGCGGTCTTCTTGCCGCTCGACGACCTGCGCCGGATTCTGGATGCGCCCGGCGAAGGCCGGGGAACCACCGCCGCTCCGCCCCGGGCGAACGCGCTTCTCATTCGGAGTGCGGAAGGCGGCGGCTCGGATCTGGAAAGGGCGACTGCCGCGCTGGCGGCCGTCTTCGCCGGGATCAGCTCGCTCGATGACCGTGGACTCACCCTGAGCGACGGCGCGTCGGGAGGGACCGTCCTGGAGAGCCGGAGCCTGGTGCTCGACGACCGCGTCGTCGAGGGGGCGCTGGCGGCGGCCGACCTCCTGGAAACCGAAGCAGCCCCGGTGCTGACCTATCTGGCCACCGGCATCCGCACGGGCAATCGCGAAACGCCCTATTCGCTCGTGAGCGGGCTGCCGGAATCCCTCCTGCCGGACGGAGCCCAGCACTTCGAAGGGGAAAACGTCCTGCATCCAGGGCCGTGGCTCGCCGGGGATCTCGGCCTCTCCCCCGGCGCTTCAATCGAGCTCTTCTTCCTCATCTGGGAAGACGAGGGCCGCTTCCACACGGAATCCGCCTCCTTCGTGGCCGGGGCGCCGGTGCCGGGAGATGGTCTGTTCGCCGACGGGACGCTCGCTCCGGAGTTCCCGGGAGTCAGCGATTCGGCGCGGATCGGAGATTGGGATCCGCCCTTTCCGGTGGACCTCAGCCGGATTCGCGAGCGCGACGAGGAGTACTGGGAAGAGCACCGGACGCTCCCCAAAGCGTTCTTGCCACTCAGCACCGCGAGGCGTCTCTGGACGATGCGCCAGGGAAGCGCTACCTCGGTTCGGTTTGGAGCCAAGCTCGATGAAGGGCCGGGAGACGATCTCACGGCAGCGCTGCTCGACGCGTTGCCGCCGGAGGACTTCGGGCTCGTGCCGCTGCCGGTCCGGCAACAGGGGCTCGAAGCGTCCCGCGGCGCAACCGATTTCGGGCTCTATTTCCTCTACTTTTCCTATTTTCTGCTGGTGTCGGCGTTCGTGCTGCTCGCGCTGCTCTACCGGCTGGGCGTGGAGCGGCGACTGAGGGAAATCGGCCTCCTGCTGGCCTGCGGCTGGCCCGCCCGGCGGGTTACTCGAAGCCTGTTGGTCGAAGCCGGTTGGGTGGCCCTCGTCGGCGCCGCCGCGGGCGCTGCCGTGGGTGTCGCCTATGCCGCCGGAATGGTCGGGCTCCTGTCCGGCGTCTGGGAGGGAGCGGTGGCGGGAACCCTCTCGGCCGATCCGGCGGCAGGGGCTTCGGGAGACGCGCTCAGGGTTTCGGTGCGATGGTCTTCGGTCTTCTCCGGAGCCGTTTCCGGGTTCTTGTTGGCGCTCTTCGCCGCCTGGTGGACGCTCAGGAAACTCGTGCGTTGCTCCCCGCGGGGGCTCCTGGCCGGGAATCCCGCCGACGACCTCGCGTCCTGGCCGCTGACGGCTCCGCATCGCGTCCCGGGCCTGGCGGCCCGGCGCTTGGCGGTGGTCACCGGAGCCGCCGGCCTGGCGCTGCTCGCCCTGGCGGTGACGAACAAGGTCCCGGATGCCGGCGGCTTCTTCGGAGCGGGCGCGTCGTTCCTGACGACGGCCCTGTTGCTCGCGTGGTCCCGCCTGAAGAGCCTCGCCGATCCGGCGCGGCGGGCCGCTCCCATGTCCGGACGCACCGGGCTCCGGGGGTTGGCATTCCGCGCTACCACCTTCCGTCCGGGCCGGAGTCTGGCGGCCATGTTGCTCGTGGCCTTCGCCGCCTTCACGCTGGTGGCGGTCGAGGCGTTCCGAAAGCAGCCGGACACGGGGAGGCTGCCGGCCGGCGCCGGAGGTTTTGTGGCCGTTACCGAGACGGTGTTCGGGTCTCCCTGGGATCCCGGAGACCCAGAGGGCAGGGAGGTTCTCAATCTGCCTCCCGATCTCGACGGCTTTCGCATTCGGCCACTCCGGCTCGCCGGGGACGAGGACGCGAGCTGTCTGAACCTTTACCGCCCCTCACGGCCGCGCGTGATCGGCGTCCCGCGCGAACTTGCCGAAGAGAACCGTTTCCCCTTCGGCGCACACCTCGGGGAGACTCCGGAGGAGGTCGCAAACCCGTGGCGCCTCCTCTGGCGGGCTCGGGAGCCCGAAGCGGCGATCCCGGTGTTTGGGGATCAGAACTCGATGACCTACGTCCTCAAGTGGCCGGTCGGCGAGGAGCGCGTCTTTCCCATTGGCGCGGGGGGCGCCCCGATTCGCCTCCGGCTCGTCGGGACCCTCTGGGACAGCCTCTTCCAGGGCGAGCTGCTGATGGCGGAAGAGGATCTGATCGAGACGCTGCCCGCGGCGGACGGGTATCGTCTTTTCCTCACCGAACGCGACGTCGCTCCCGAGGGACCGGAAGCCCTGGCCGCGGCTGAGGAAGAGGCCACCGCACTCGTGGACGAAGCGCTTTCGGACTACGGTGCGGTTTCGACTCCGACCCGGGTGCGACTCGACGAATTCCACCAGGTGGAAAACACCTATCTCTCGACCTTCCAGGCCCTCGGCGGGTTGGGCTTGCTGCTGGGCACCCTGGGACTCGGGGCGGTGCTGCTCCGGAACGCGGACGAACGGCGGCAGGAGTGGGCGCTGCTCACCGCCGCCGGCTATCGCCGCCGGGACTTTGCGAAGCTCGGTTTCTGGGAGAACGCCCTCCTGCTCTCGGGTGGACTCGCCGCCGGGAGCATCGCCGCCTTCATCGCGATCCTTCCGGTCCTCGGGCAGCGGAGCGCCGGAGGAAGTCTCACCCTCCTGGTGCTGCTCCTGGCCGGAGTCCTCGGGTTCGGACTGGCGGCCGGCGCCCTCGCCGCCCGGGCCGCCGCGAACCGTCCGATCCTGGAGTCGCTCCGCGCGGGTTGATCACCACCTCGGACCGCGACGCGCAGGGACCGCCGGCCTCTGGCCGGCATCGCCGCCGGGAGGGCGGCGAGACGTTGTCGGACCGGCCAGTTCAGGGACTTGGTCGACGAAGGGCCGGCCGCGAATCTCACCCGCGCCGAACTCGTCAGGTGCGGGCGTCGAGCCGGTTCAGGTGGCCAGGCCACTTGAGGAGCCGCCCGTCCGCCGTCGTGAGCCGGTGCCCCTGAAGTGCGGTAGCGACGATCAGACGATCGGCCGGGTCTCCGTGAAGGTCGGTCAGCAGACCCGCGCGAATCGCGATTCCCCCATCCACGGGAATCTCGACGAGACCCTGGTCCAGGAGGTCACGGCGCCACGCATCCAGATCCAGGCGAGATTCCAACCGGCCCTTCTTGACCAGCATTCCGAGTTCCCAAAAAGACACGGCGGAAACCGCGACACCGCCCTCGTCGAGGGCGTGCTCCACGGCGTGCCGTGTCCGTGGTCCCAACCGACGGTCACCAAATCTCAGCCAGATCAGGACATGCGTATCGAGCAGAGTCACGGATTCAAGGTCCGGTCCGGGTCAGCTTCGGCTTCCCATTCCACGTCAATGGGCTCGATGATGTCGCCGAGAATCCGGATCTTGTCGCGATCCTGACCGAACCAGATCGGTGGTTTCTTCCGGTACGGGGTGAGCCTGGACACCGGCCGCCCGTTCTTGGTGATCACAATCTCCTGGCCGGTATCGGCCACCTCGTCCATGAGCCTCAGGCACTTGGCCTTGAACTCGGATGCCTTCATGGTTCGGGTTGCGGTCGTCTGATCTTCATGCCGATCCATTGCGATGCTCCTTGGTTGTGACCATTATTCTACATGGTCATGACCATGGTCATATGTTACCCCTTCTCAAGCGTGGACCGGTTGAGCCAGGCGAGCAGGCACGGCGCCCAAGCCTGATCCCGCCGCGCGGGAGGAACCCCTGCTGGCCCGATCCGGCGAGCATCCCCCACTTCGGGCCTGCCAGCTAGCAGCCGGTGGCGAAACTCACGCGGCCCAGTTCTCCCGGTGGGGGCTCGGCCGGCGATGCATCCCGGCTGAAACACTCCGCTTCGCTCCGGTCTGCGTTGCGTTTCGGTCGAAATACACTCGAAATTCCTCCCTCACCGGCCTCGGCGCTCACGCGGGTTCCACCACCGGCTGCTAGCGCACGAAGATGCTCTTCGGGATGTATCCGGTGACGACCTGGGTGAGGTCCACGACCTCGCTGACGCGGAAGTCCACCGCGATGCTCGCCAGCGAGAGCGCCTTCGCGGGAGAGAGGCCCTTTTCTTCGCCCAGGAACTCGACGACCTCCCAGGTCGCCGCCCGGGCGGCCCGGTCCAGGTCGAGGTCGATCCCCATGACCATGTAGAAGTCATCGTCTTCCGCCCAGGGCGAAGACGGCGCGCGGCCCTTGTGGACGGCGAACCGGAAAACGCCGCTCAGCGACTGTTCGATCGCGGTGCCGCTCACCTCGCCGTCCCCCTGGGCCCCGTGCGGATCGCCGGCATAGAAGAGGCCGCCGGGGTGAAAGACCGGGAGATACAAGGTGGTCCCCGCCTTGAGGTCCTTCACGTCGAGGTTGCCCCCGAAGGGTCCCGGCGGACGCGACCCCTGCACGCCGGGAACGCTCACTCCAGGCTGCCCCACCACCGGATCCGGGGCCACCGCCAGGACGCCCATGAAGGGCGCCAGGGGCACGTGGATGTCGTCCGAGAGGAAAGCCACTTCGCGCCCGTCCACCCATCCGGTCCGGATCAGATGGCGGGTCCCGGGCGGGATCTCGAACGCCGGGTCGTCCGGGCGGGCGCCCGGGTAGCTCTCGGAAAAGACCCCGCCCCGGGCGGAGGTGTTGTTGACCCCCCACGGCACCCGGGTCTCGACCGAGAGGATCTCGATCTCGAGCATGTCCCCGGGTTCGGCGCCCTCGACGTACACCGGCCCGGTGATGACGTGGCCGCTCCGGCCCTCGCGGGGGCGGCTGCCGCGGGAGGCCCAGAAATCAAGGACATCCTGGTGGATTTCCTCGCGGGGCACGCCGAGGGCGGTGAGCCAGGCCACCGGCTCCTCATCCTGAACCGCACCGTTGTGGGTGAGGGTGTCCATTCGCACGGTCTCGCCGGGCCGGACCCGGAGCACGGGTTCCTTGTCGATCGGGAACCAGCCCCAGCTCGTGTTCTCGGGCGACGACGGGACGAAATGGTCCGTCTCCAGCGCCGCGGCCGAGGTCGCACTCGCGTCCACCCTCTCCGTTTCGGCCTCGGGAGGGGTACATCCGACGGCAACCACCGCGATCAAGACCCAGCCGAGCCCCGGCCGGAGGTTTCCGTTTCTTTGCATTGGCAACGTCTCCTCAGCGGCCCGGTCCGGCAGCGCCCGACCCCGTGCGCATCCCCCGGTTCGGGCCGGTGAAGTCTGGCTGGACATCGGAATCCGCGAGATCCCAGGCCATCTGGTAGACGAGCCGGACGATCCGTTCCATCTTCTCGTATTCGATCTTCTCCGGCCGGTCGTAGATCGTGTGATAGTCGGGGTGGAGCCCGGTATGGAAGAAGAGGGCGGGGACCCCGGTCTGCAGGAACGGCCACTGATCGCTGCGGCGGAGCAGGTTGGACTCGTTGTTGTCGTAGCCCATCTCGAGATCGAGCTCGGATTCCCGGTTGGCCGAGCGGACCATCTCCGTCATGGTCCGGCTGTAGCTATGGCCCAGGATGTTGATGGCGTTGGCGTTCGATTCGGCGGTCTGGGGTTCGAGTCCCCGGAAGCGCCTGCCGCCGCCACGCCGGACCTCCTCGTTCCTCCCGATCATGTCCATGTTGAGGACCGCAACCGTCGCCTCGAGGGGATGGAGGGGGTTCAGCGTGTAGGCCCAGGCTCCGAGCAATCCCCGCTCCTCGGAGTTCCAGGCGGCGATCAGGATGGAACGCCGGGGTCGATGGCCGGCAGCGGCGGCGCGCCCGAGCGCCTCGGCGATCTCGATCAGGCCCACCGTTCCCGAGCCGTCGTCGTCGGCGCCCGCCCAGATCAGGTCGCCATCGGCGCCGTCGTGGTCATAGTGGGCGCTGATGACGACCCACTCATCGGGGGCCTCCGCTCCGCGCAGGAGACCGACCACATTCCGGTCAGGGGTGGTGGTGCGCTCGACCGAAGTGGTGAGCTGGACGCGGGTATCCAGAAGCAATGGTGCGCTCATCCCGCTCTCAGCCATCGCTCCCAGCGCGGCCAGCGAGTGCCCGCTGCCGGCGAGCAGCGTTTCCGCCACCCGCGGCGAGATCACCGCCGCGGGAATCTCAACGGATTCCACCCAGTCGGCCAGCGTAATGCGCGGGACCCGGCGGGGGGGATCCGGCCAGGCGCCGCGCGCGCTGGCCGCGAAATCGAAGTCCCCGGGGTGTTGGTGGACATCGCGCACGAACAGGACTCCCGCCGCCCCTGCCTGGGCGGCGGCGACCGCCTTGCGGAAAGGACGGGACAGCTCCGAGGTCACGACCCCGTCGAACAGGCTCGCCGGGTCTGCCTCCCCGGGCTCGTGGTCGAGGATGACGGCAACGCGACCGTCCAGGCCGGCGCCTTCCCAGTCGTCCCACCCGAAGTCGGGCGCCCGGATCCCGAAGCCGGCGAAGGCCAGGGCGCCCTCGGCGCTCGCGGAGGGCGAGAAGCGCTGCGGATAGAACCCCTCGCCGAGCTGCACCGCCTGGGTGACTTCGCCGAGGACTGCCAGCCGGTTCCCGTTGCCGAGCGCGCTGTGCGCGAGACGGTATTGCTGGAAGAAGGATCCGCCGGGGGGCTCGAGGCCCGCCCGTGCGAAGCGGCTTGCGACGAATTCGGCGGCCAAGTTGTTTTCCGGCGTCTCGCTGAGTCTTCCCTGCATTCCGTCGGAAGCAAGGAAGAAGAGGTCGGCGCGGAGGTCGGCGGCGGTGATCGAATCCACTTCCGGCGCCGGAGGACGCTCGGATTGGCCCGCCGCGGAGGCGGCGACGAGGATCGAAACCGCGATGAGTCCGCTGACAGGGGAATGACTGTGCATCGTGATCCCTCCCGGTGAGTCACGCGAGTCTATCCGTGGGCCCCGCCGCTCCCCAGCGGTTCGAGGATGCGCGAGGCGGATAGGATTTGCCGTCATGAGCCGTACCCCAGTTCTTCCGCTTCTTCTTCTCGCCGTTGCCGTCGCCTTGCCGCTGGCGGCCGAAGCCCAGTCGGAGGAACCCCCACGGGGATTCCTGGCTGGCCAGTGGGAGGAACAGCGCGCTCTGGAGGAGCGATTCCGGGCGATTCCCGATCCGGCCCGGCTCCGGGAGTACATGGAGTTCATGACCGAGGAGCCGCACATCGCCGGACTCGGACACGGCAGCAAGCGCGTCGCCGATTACGCGCTGGAGAAGTTCCGCTCCTTCGGGCTCGAGGCCGAGATCGAGGTGACGGAGGCGCTGATGCCGCTCCCGATCGACCGGCACGTCGAGGTGATCGGACCCGAGCCGTACACGCTGCGGCTGGCCGAGCCGGGCGTCCCCGAGGACAAGGATTCCTCCGATGAGGGTCGCCTCCTGACCTACAACGCCTACGCCGCGGACGGGGACGTTACCGGGGAAGTCGTCTACGTGAACTACGGGATCCCCGAGGACTACGAGAAACTCGCCGAACTCGGCATCTCGGTCGAGGGGAAGATCGTGCTCGCCCGCTACGGCCGGAGCTGGCGCGGGATCAAGGCCAAACTCGCTCAGGACAACGGCGCGATCGGCACGCTGATCTATTCCGATCCGGAAGAAGACGGCTACTACCAGGGGCTCACCTATCCCGAAGGCCCGTACCGTCCCCAGTGGGGCGTCCAGCGCGGCTCCATCATGGACATGCCGATCCATCCCGGCGATCCGTTGACCCCGGGTTGGGGAGCCACGGAAGACCGCGAGAAGCTGACCCGGGAGACCGCCCGCACTCTGGTGCGGATTCCGGTGCTGCCGATTTCGTGGGGAGATGCGCTTCCGATCCTGGAGCAGCTCCGTGGCACCCCGGCGCCGGACGACGACTGGAAGGGCGCCCTTCCGATCACCTACCACATCGGTCCGGGCCCAACCGAGGTGAGGATGCGCACCGCCTACGACTGGCAGGTCCGACCGATCTACAACGTCATCGCCCGGATTGAGGGCTCGACCTATCCCGATGAGTGGATCGTCCACGGCAATCATCACGACGGCTGGTGCGTGGGCGCCACCGACCCGATCAGCGGAGCGGTCCAGCTCATGGAAACCGCCCGCGGTTTTGGCGAGCTGCTGCAGGCGGGCATCCGGCCGCGCCGCACGGTGGTGTTCGCCCTCTGGGACGCCGAGGAGTGGGGGCTGTTGGGCTCCACCGAGTGGGCCGAAACCCACCGGGAGGATCTGGGAGAAAAGGGAGTCGTGTACATCAACTCGGACAGCACCGGAAAGGGCTGGCTGGGGATGGCCGGCAGCCACACCCTCCAGCGCTTCCTGAACGAGGTAGCGCGTGACATCGAGGATCCCGAGCGGGGCATGAGCGTCTTCGACGCCGCGCGAGAACGCCGGCTCGAGACCGCCGCGAATCCGGACGCCCGGCAGGAGATCGAGCAAAGCGACGACCTGCGGCTGGCCGCGCTCGGGTCCGGGTCCGACTACACGGTGTTCATCGACCACCTGACGATGGCGTCGCTGAACCTCGGTTTCGGGGGTGACAGCCCGGGCGGCGTCTACCACTCGAACTACGACTCCTTCCACTGGTACCTGAACTACTCGGACGGCGATTTCGTCTTCGGACGCGCCCTCTCTCAGTTGATTGGAACGTCTATGCTGCGGCTCGCGAACGCGGCGATCCTCCCCTTCGGATTTACCGACCTCGCCGAGGCGATGCGGACCTACGTGGAGGAGATCCGCGAGACCCACGCGGCGATGGAGTCGCCCGAAACGATTGATTTCGATGCTCTGGAGAGTGCACTCGATGCGCTTGAAGAGGCGGGGCAGGGGTACGAGGAGGCGCTCGCCGGCCTCAGCGATGTTTCGGCAGAGGCCGTACTCGGAAACGTGCGGGTTTCTGAACTGAACCAACTCCTCTACACCTCCGAACGCCGCCTCGGCTCCGACGAGGGGCTACCGAACCGGGAATGGTTCCGCCATCAGGTCTATGCGCCGGGCTTCTATACCGGCTACGGCGTGAAGACGATCCCGGGCGTCCGCGAGGGCATCGAGGAGGAAGAGTGGGATGCCGCCCGCTTCTATGTGCGGGTGGTTGGTGAGGCCCTGGCGTCCCTCACAGACCAGGTCAGACAAGCCGAGAGGATCGTCGCCGCCCTGCGCTGACGTCCGCTCGCTGATCCGCACGCGGGCGGCGCGCAGGGTCACCTCCGGGTGAATCCGGGTGGAGTAGCCCTGCGCTGATCTCAGCGCCGCATGAAGAAATCCCTGGCGTTCGCCGCCGTCTATCTGATCTGGGGGTCCACCTATCTCGCGATCGGCGTCGGGGTCCGGGATGTACCGCCCTTCCTGATGGCCGGAGTCCGCTTCCTGACCGCCGGAGCGATCCTCTATCTGTTTGCGAGGCGCGGGGAAGCACCCCTCACGCGGCGGGAATGGGCGGAAGCGGGGCTCGCCGGGCTCCTCTTCTTCACCTCGGCCCACGGCCTCGGGCACTGGGCCCAGGTTCGCATCCCGTCGGGCGTCGCCGCGGTGCTGGTGGCGACGGTGGTCTTCTGGATCACCGGCCTTGACGCCGCATTCGTGACCCGTCGCATTCCGAGGGCGATTCCCGTGCTCTGCATTCTGGCCGGCTTCTCCGGGGTGGTGGTGCTGGTCGCACCCTGGCGCTCGGACGCGGTACTCGATCCGGCGGGCGTCCTCGCCATGCTGGCGGCCCCGATTGCCTGGGCGACCGCCAGTCTCTGGTCGCGCCGGCCGACAATGTCGCGCTGCCTGCCGCTCTCGGCAGGCGCGCAGATGCTCGTTGGGGGAGCGGCGCTGCTGCTGGTGGGGACGGCCGCGGGAAACTGGCAGGCGCTTTCCCTGTCCGAGGTCGGCCTGCCCGCTTTCGGTGCGCTGCTCTACCTCGTCGTGTTCGGCTCCATCGTCGCCTTCGTGGCCTACACCTGGCTTCTGTCGCACGTCGAGCCGGCGCTCGCCGCCACCTACGCCTTCGTCAACCCACTCATCGCCGTCATGCTGGGCTGGCTGATTCTGAGCGAGGACCTTTCCCCTCGGCTCTGGCTGGCGCTCGCGCTGATCGTGGTGCCCGTGGCGCTCTTGCAGTGGAACGAGGCGCGGCTCCGGGCGGCCATCGCGGTTGGCCCTCAGGGCCCAGCCGAACCCCCACCGCGGGGACTGCTGCACACGGCGGACGCCGCTCGGCGCTCGCGCCGCCCCGGCTTCCGCTAGCGCCGGATTTCTCATACTCGGGAACGCTCGCCGAGTCGCAGAAGGTGCCACGCGGACGCTGAACATGGCGCATGGCGCCCAAGCCACCAGACGGAGCGACGCGCAGGCAAGGGAACGCCGACCTCCGGTCGGCACCGCCCCGCGCAGCGGGGCGAGCGGCGCAATGCTGATTGAGTAGAAGCGCGGCCGGGCACGGGAACGCCACCTCCTGGGATGGGGACAGTGCCGAGACGGGAACCATCCGGTGTTTGGCGATACGCGACTCCGCCCGCCTCCGGCGGGCTGTGCCGACCGGAGGTCGGCGTTCCCTGACCGGCGGCACCACTGGATGGTGGCGTACCTGTGAGCCCTACGCTTTCACAGCAACGAACTGGAAACCGGTATCCCTATCCGACACGCCGTCAGATCGGTCAGGATCCTCGCTTCACGTGTAACCGCGTTCCTGGTCAACAGGTTGCGGTTCCTTGGGGTGCGCTTCGGGCCGTGAGTAGGAGAAGTCCGGGCTAGGAGCCTGCCCCGCAGGAATTTGGAGGAGGGGGGCGAGATGGGTTCGTGAACGGTCTCGAGTTGGGGATCGGGAGTGATTTCGGGGACCGGGACGGATGGGGAGTGTTCCCGATGGCGCGGGCCGACGGTTTTTGCGGTCTCGGGTGGTGATCGGCGGTCTTGGGGTGTTCCATCAGGTGGTTTTCAACGCTCCGATCCGTTTGATGTTCAGCGCCAGGCACACCAGGTTCCACTCGGCCTGCACGTTCGCCAGGCTGCGGAGACTGAAGCGACGAAAGCCCAGCACCTCCTTGATCCAGCCGTTCGGCGCCTCCGAAAGCCACTTGCGTCTCGCATAGCGGGCCCGGCCCGCCTCCGTCGCCAGCTTCTTCCGCATCCGATCCGTCGCGGGCCGGGTCTTCGGGTCCACCGCCGCCTGCTTCTTCCCTTCCCGACCCAGCGCCACATGCCCCGCAATGCCCCGCTCTTCCAACGCCCGCAGATCCGCCTCGTTGCAATACCCCGCATCCGCCAGAACCTCCTCCGGCTTCTCCCCCAAGTGCTCCTCCACCGCCTCCAGGCGTGCGATCAGTTCCCCCTGGTCACTCGCGCACGCGCTCACCGACGCATCCACCACGATCTGGTGCGCGTCATCTACCACCGTCTGCGCGTTGTAGCTCTGCTGGAACCCCTCCGTACTCGTCTTCATGATCCGACTCTCCGGGTCCGTGAAGTTGCTCTGCGCCTTCGGCTCCGGCTCCCCATACTCCCGCTTGTAGGGTCTCCCGCCTTTCGCCGGGCGATCCTGCCCCGGCTCCCGGCCCCGCTCGTCGTCCGCCTGCCGCTGCGCCGCCTCCAACCGCTCCTTCGCCGCCTCGATCGCCGCCAGCCGATCCTCCCGCCGACGCAACTCCGCCGGCAACTCGTCCCCCCGCACCTCCTTCCCCAAGCGCCGATCCTCTTCCTCATCCGCCCGCGCCGCCGCCGTCGTCAAGCCCTCGATCTCCTCCCGTAGCCGCGCCTCCTCCCCAACCAGCCGGTCATAACTCATCGCCTTCCGCTTGCTCGCGTTCGCCCGCACCTTCGTCCCGTCGATCGAAAGCGTCCCGAAACGGACCAGCCCCATCTCGCGCGCCAGCCGTACCACCTTCACGAACAACCCCTGGAAGCGCCGCAGATGTTGCCGCCGAAACTCGCAGATCGTCCGATGGTTGGGAAAGTTCCCCGCCCCAAGCATCCGAAACGCAACGTCCTCCTCCAGCTTCCGCGCCAGCTTCCGGGAAGAAAACACCCCCGTCGCATACCCGTAGATCAACACCTTCACCATCATCGTCGGCGAATACGGCGCGTTCCGACGACCGTCCCCCGCATACCGAGCGTAAAACGCCGAAAGGTCCAGCTTGGCCACCACGTCGCTCACCTGGTGCGCCAGGTGCCCCTCCGGAACCCAGTCGTTCAGCTTCACCGGCATCAGCAGGATCTGATCCGGCTGATACGCCCGAAATCTCGTCGGCATGCCATGCTCCCCACGCGCGGCCCCTCACAACAGAACCGCTGATAACGGCACACTATATCAAAGACTTACACCAAAATCACCCCCCAATCCGATCAACAACCCACCACCCCTACCGCCAAGCCCGATCTGACCGCGAACAGCTTTCTGCGGCGCAGACTCCTAGCGCCAGACCCGCGGTCGATCAGAAGAGAAAGTTGTGGTCGAAGTCCGGGATGCGGCCAGCCTCGATGAGGACAATCCAGTCCTGCAGATCCTCTTGGCCCCGCTCCCAGATATCCAGGCACAACTCCAGGTACCGCAGCACCGTCTGCGTCTCTCCGCGCTCCAACAAGGCCTTCGCGAGCGCCATGTCCGGTCCGCGGAACGTCCGCAGCGGAGCGCCCTCGGTTCGCCCCGCAGCGAGGAGGCGAGCGCCTGCCTCTTCCAGGTCGCCTTCACTCAACGCGATGCGGCCCAGGACGAGATTCCCGTAGTGAATGAACTTCCCTCCGCGCGGCTTGGGAGGGATCGCGGCGAGCATCGCCTCGGCGTGGGAGCGGGCCTTGCGCTGGTCTCCGGCGGCAAAAGCCGTGACCGCGAGGTCCGGCATCAAGTTGGCGCGGCCGGCCGTGTCGGACAGCGCAAAGGCTCGTTCGAAGTCGGCAAGCGCCCGGGCGGCTCCTGTGACGTCGGACCCGCCGCGAAACTGGTTGTGAGCCTCACGCCAATGAAGACGGCCAAGTTCGGTAGCCCAGTGCGGGTTGGCGGGCTCGACGGCCTCAGCCCGTTCCAGCAAGCTGACCGACAGTGCCCAGTCGCGCATCCGGAGGAAATCCGCAGCGTGTTGCAGGAGGACGACGGCGTCCGGACTCTCCTCGATGAGCCGAAGCCACTCCGCCTTCGCCTCAAGATAGTCGTCAGGATTCAGCCTCGGAAGGATCTGAGCAAGAGGTCCCCCCAGCACTTCGGACTCCGGCATGTTGCGTATGAACCAGAGCACGTGCTCGGCGTGCTTTTCGGGATCATTGCTGCCCGTCAGATAGTAGTACCCAAGAAGCTGCGCACGCGCGCCGAGGCTCTGTGGGTTTTCCGCGAGTTGGTTTTCCAGCGTCTCAGCCTGCGCGGCAGTCAACTCGGTGCCATTCCTTGCCGCCTCGCCCAGGTCCTGAGCCAGGCTGGGTACTGCGAGGACCGCCGGAATCGCGATCACGCCGACCATCAGCATCGGATGTAACAGCATCGCGAGCCCGGCGAACCAGAAGCGCCCGAGCACGGTGCTCAGAACCGGAGCTGGCCAGTGAAGTCCGGCGTACGCCCACCCTCGATCAGGGCTATCCAATTCTTCAGCTCGTCCTGACCCATCTTCCAGAATTCCAGACACAACTCTAGATACCGCAGAACCGTCTGCTTTTCCCCGCGTTCGAAGAGCGCCTTGGCGAGCGCCATATCCGGCCCGAAGGAATTCAACTGGGGCGACCCGGGGGTCTGGCTCGCTGCGATCAGGCGGGCGCGGGCCTCTTCCAAATCACCGTCTGCAAGAGCGATCCGGCCCAAGATCAGGTTGCCGTAGTGAATTCGATTCCCCGCGTTCCAGTCGTCGGGGACCGCTTCGAGCATGGCATCGGCATAGGCGCGGGCCTTCTCCATGTCGCCAGCGACGAAGGCGGTCATCGCCAGATCGGTCAGCAAATTGCCGCGATCTGAAGAGTTTGAGAGTTCGTAGGCGCGCTCGAAATCGGCAAACGCAAGGGTCGCGCCCACAGGGTCGGAACCCTCGAACGGGTTGCGAGCTTCCAGCCAGCGAAGGTGTCCCAGTTGCTCTGCCCAATGCGGATTCGAGGGATCGAGCCCCTCGCCCCGTTCCAGGAGCTGGCTGGAAAGCGCAGTGTCGGCGAAAGAGAAGAAGTTGGACGCGTGCCTCAGGAACACCGCGTTCCTCGGCTCGTTCTCCAGTTGCGTGAGCCACGCCATCTTCGCCTCCGCGTAGCCTTCGGGGTCGAACATCGGCATAATTTCTGTTTCCGGCCACTCCAGCACTTCCGATTCAGGAGCGTTCCGTATGAACCAGAGGACATGCTTGGTTTGCCTCGTGCGATCGCCGCGGTAGTCCCCGAAGTAGTAGCCGAGCAGCCGCGCACGGGCGTTCAAATCCTGGGGGTTGGCAGCGAGTTGCTGTTCGAGCGCGGCAGCCTGCTCTGACGTCAGGTTGCGACCTGCACGCAGTTCGTCGAACAGATCCTCGGCAAGACCCGGTGTTCCCAACAGAATGGGAGCTGTCAGGGCGCCGACCAGGCAAATCCAGCGAAGCGGCATCGCAGGCCTCCGGGGAGAGTGAAACCCTACCGAAACGCAAGCAAACCACAGGCCATCGGCAACAGCTGGCACCTGGGCCTCGGCAAGCTGGCACTTGGCCCGCGGGGGGAACCGCTGTTCCGGGAGCCGCGTAACGTTGACGGTGGGCTCTGCTTGCGCGAACGTGTGGCCTGAATCTCGCAACGACAACTCTCGATGACGACAAAACGCCGGATGGCGGCGTGGATGGTGCTGGCGGCCCTCACGGCTGGCGTAACCCTCGCCGAACCGCAACAAGAACGCCAGATGCGGGAGGTTGCTGGACGCGTCATCGATGGCGTGACCGGCGAGCCGGTCACCGGTGCGACGGTGACCGCCGGCGATGAGACTGTCTCGACCGGCCCGGATGGGAGCTTTCGGCTACCGAGCGGGGACAGTGTCCCTGTGCTTCAGGTGCTGGCGGACGGCTATTTCGAGGCCACGGTTCTCGGCAATGAAACCGGAGAAACGGTGATCGAACTCCTCCCCCGCACCTTCGAAGAAGAGTCTGTGGAGGTGACCGCCGAAGCGCCCGTGCTGGATCGTCCGGCGGCGACCCGGGTAGCCCCCAAGGAAGTCATCGAGACTGCCGGGACCGTGGACAACATCTTCCGGGCGCTCGCGACCCTTCCGGGGGTGGCGCCGACTTCGGACTTCGGGAGCTTTCTATCGGTGCGAGGCGGGACTCCCGACCAGAACCTGACGCTGATGGACGGGGTCGAAATCCACAACCCCTACCGGCTCTTTGGACTGGTCAGCGCCTTCAACCCGGAGACGGTCGCGGATTTTTCGCTGGCCGCCGGCGGGTTCGGGGCGAAGTACGGCGACCGTCTCTCTTCACTGCTGGTGGTCCGCAACCGCCCCGGGCGACGCGATTTCCAGGGCACCTCTTCGCTCAGCGTTACGGATGGGAACCTTGTCTTTGAAGGACCGCTCCCGGGTGGCGGCTCCTGGCTCGCGACGGCCCGCCGGACCTACTACGACGTGGTGGTCGGGCGCGTTCTGGATCAGGACTTTCCGTCGTTTGCGGACTTCCAGATCAGGGCCGACTGGGAGTTCGGTCCCGGGCACCGCCTTTCGTTCATGGGCGTCCGCAGCGGGGAGGACACCGACTTCGAGTTCGAAGCGGATGACGGAGGCGAAGGACGCGTGGACTTCCTGGGCGATGTAGCGAACGACCTGGGCGCCGTGCGCCTCGACGCCCTTCTCTCCGAGCGAGTGACGGCGACGACCGTCTTGTCGTGGTACCGGAACACGGAGTTCCTGGACTTCGAGGCCGACATCTACACCGAGAACCGGGTTGTGAACGTTGAGGATCCCGAACAACAGGATCTGCTCACCACGATCGGCTTCGACCGGGAGCGGGCGGTCCGCGACCTGGCCCTCCGCCAGGAAATCGGCATCCAGTTCGGCGACCGTCACTTCGTCGAGACCGGGTTCGAACTGCACGGCATCGACTCCTCGCTCTACCAGAACATCCGCGGCCCCCGGAACGAGTCGGAGGCGAATCCCAGCAGCATCCAGGGTGGTTCCGCGCTCCCCGATTTTCTGGAATCGAAGCTCTCCGGGTCCCGCGGAGGCGCCTGGATCCAGGACGCCTTCCGCCTCTCGGAACGCTTCACGGTGGAACCGGGGCTCCGGCTGGAGTGGAGCACGTTGAACGGCCGCTCCACGCTCTCCCCGCGCTTCGCGGCGGCGTGGGATTTCGGCAGCGGTATCCAGGCCCGCGCGGCCGGCGGGGTGTACACCCAGAGCCCGGGCTGGGAGAAGCTGACCTCCTCGGACTACTTCCTGGACCTCAACGCAATCGGGGACCTCGCTCACGAACGGGCGCACCACGCCGTGGTCGGTCTGGAAAAAGTGTTCGCGAACGGGACTCGCCTCCGCGTCGAGGGCTACTGGAAGCGCTTTGAGGATCTACTCGTCGGCCGGCTGGAGACCGACACCGAACGACTCGCGCGGGTCGCCACCTACGACTTCCCGGCAGCGCTCGAGGGGAGCGTTCCCACGGCCGCCCAGATCACCATCAACCCGGTCAACGGGGGCGGGGGCGTCGCCCAGGGCATGGACATCTACCTCGAGCGGCTCGATCCCGCGGCCCGGGTGGCCGGCTGGATTTCCTACGCCTACGGCAAGGCGGAGCGGGAGAACTACGGGCTTCGGTATCCCTTCGAATACGACCGGCCCCACGCGCTGAATCTGGTGGGGAGACTCGGGATCACCGAGCGCCTGAGCCTCGCCGCCACCGCGCGGGCGGCGAGCGGGTTCCCCTACACGCCGGCGGTCGGGGTCCGGGTGGCGGCCATCCGCGACGAACGCGAACGGCTCGTGCCGGAGACCGACGACGACGGCAACCTTGCCTACGCGGTGGATCTGGGCGGGCTCGAGAACCTGCACCGCGCCCGGCTCCCGATGTACGCCCGACTCGATCTGCGGCTCACCTACCGCCACGGCGGCCCCGGAGGACGCTGGTCCGCCTACGCCGAAGTCATCAACGCGCTGAACCGGGACAACGGGGTGGACATCGACCAGAGGGTGGTGGCGAACCCCGGCGCGGAGCGTCCGACGGTCGAAGAGATCCCCGCCTTCGGGTTTCCGTTCGTCCCGACGGTCGGGTTCCGCGTGCGGTTCTGACGGGCGATATCACGGCCGCGGCTCACCGGTGCCGAAGCCGGTCACCCCGACCCGGCACGGGACGTAGTGATCGGGATCCACCGTTCGACGGCAGAACCTGCGGCCGTGACCCTCCCGGATCAGTAGCCCACGAAGTCGAGGGCCGGTGATCCGAATCCCGCAATCAGCAGCAGACTGACGGCTCCCACCACTGCGGCGGCGAAGAGGCCGAAGAGAAACGGACGGAGGCCGATGCGGCGCAGGCCGGCGAAGCTCGACTGCAGCCCCACCCCCGCCATGGCCATGAGTAAACAGGTTTCGGCTGCATGGCGGAAGAACACAACCGTCTGCCCCCAGACGTCCGGATCGAGAAAACCGAATGGCTGATCCCCGTGATCGCCGAGCGTGCGGAGGGCGGAGCACCCCGCGAACCCGATCACGAACCAGGGAATCATCCGCAGCCAGGCGCGGGCGCCAGGAGATCCGACCGACCGGGTTCCACCGAAGAGAATGCCGGCCAGCGGGATCAACGCCAGCATCGAAAGGTTCCTCACCAGTTTGGTGACGGTGGCGACATCGAGCGCCACCGGAGCGCCGTACTGGACCTGGTACATCACGCCAGCCCCCGCGACCTGGGCGGTTTCGTGGATGGACACCCCGAGGAAAAGTCCGGCAAGCTCCGGCCGGCCGGCAAAGACCGCGTTCGCGAGGATCGGGTATCCGAACATCGCGGCGATCCCGAACACAGTGATGCAGGAAACGGCGTAGCCGACCTCGGCCTGTCTGGCTCGAATCAACGGCGCGGTAGCGACGATCGCGGTGGCTCCACAGATACTCGTCCCGGCTGCGATCAGCCCGGCCAGGGTCCGCGAGAGCCCGAGGCGCGGTCCCAGGAGCCGGACCACGCCGACGCCAGCGACGATTGCCATCACGACGAAGGGCAGGGCCGCCAGGGTGAATCTGCCGGCAGCGAGGAGGCTCAGGCGAAAGCCGAGCAGCACGATGCCGAGGCGCAGGATCGTGGTTGAACAGAATCGCAGTCCCGGCGTTCCGGTCCGTGCCCAATCGGACACATTGGAGACGACCATGCCGAGGACGATGGCCAGCACGATCGGGCTGATCGGACTGCCCGAGAGTCCGAGCAGCGATTGCGCGATCCATCGCGCGGAAAACGTGGCGGCTGCCGAGACCAGCGCCGCCAGAGCCAGTCCGGTCCAGAAGCTGGGCGATCGCATCGTCTACTTTGTCCGTTCCCAGTCTCCGTGGCGGTTCAGCCTACCCGCCCCGTCCCGCCGCCGCATCCGAGGGTCAACAGAAGCCGGGGACGGTGGCGAAACTGGCGCAGTTCCCCCTTCCGCGACGCCGCGGGCGCTGCCTAGCAGCCTGTGGTGGAACCCACGTGAGCGCCGAGGCCGGGGAGGCCCAGTTCTCCTGGTGGGGGTCCGGCTGACAAGGCGCGTGAGGGAGGAGCCCCCACCGGGAGAACTGGGCCGCGTGGGCTTCGCCACAGGCTGCTAAGGCCGCGGCCCTCCGGTCCCGAAGCCGGTCACGCCGACCCGGCGGGGGATGTAGTGGTCGGGATCGACCGTCCGGTGATACACGATGCGGCCGTTGCTCATGACGAACATGGGCTCGTGGGTGGCGTAGATGTCCTCCAGGGGGTTTCCGTCCACCGACACCAAATCGGCTTCCAGGCCGACCTCGATCGCCCCGGTGCGGTCCCGGATTCCGTACACCTCGGCGGAGCGGATCGTGGCCGACTGAAGCGCCTGCAGCGGCGTCATCCCCATCTCCACGAAGTGAGTCATTTCGCGGTAGATCCGGACATTGGTGCGGGGGCCGTACTGGGTGTCGGTGGCGGTGATGATCGTGACGCCCAGTTCGAGCGCCCGCCGGAATCCCTTCTCCAGAAAGTGCAGCAGTTGGGTGCCCCGCTGATAGCTCGCCGAGGATTCGTAGTCGTCGTGGGGTAGCAGGAAGCCCACCACCGAGGTGTAGGTCGGGACCCAGGCAGTGCCCATTTCCAGCATCAACTGGAGTCCCTCCTCGTCCACGTAGGAACCGTGCTCGATGGTCGCGCAGCCGGCGATGATGGCGTTGCGCACGACTTCCTTTCCGTGGGAATGGCAGGCCACCTTCACCCCGAGCGCGTCCGCTTCTTCCACAATGGCGGTGAGTTCCTCGACGCTGTACACCAACATTTTGGGGTCGGGCCCGTTCGGGCCGGAGGTCGTGCCCCCGGAGCGGGTCTTGATCCAGCGGGCGCCCCGATCCACGTCCACCTGAACGACTTCCCGGACGGCTTCGACGCCCTTGACCTCCTGATGGAGGTACTTGTAGAGGCGCGGGTCGGCGAGTGCCGACTGGCCGAGATTCGGCAGCACGTAGACCCCGGCGGCGAAGATCTCGGGACCGGCGATGTATCCCTTCTCGACCATGTCGTTCATCCGGACGTCGAGATAGCTCCCTACCGCGGCGCTCTTCATGGTGGTGACGCCCGACTCCAGGGCCCGGTAGAGGCCGTCGAGGGTGCGTCCGTGCCAATGAGCGTCGAAGAGGCCGGGCATGAGATGCCGCCCGCCCAGGTCCAACACATGCGCGCCTTCGGGCGGAGGGTCGGTACCGACGGATTCGATGAGCCCGTCGCGCACGACCACCACGGCGTCTTCGAGGACGCTGCCGTCCACGACGTTCACCACCTGGGTGTTCACGAGCGCCACGTGGGGTTGCGGCAGGACGGCGTCATCGTCGGGGAGGTGGGGGACGGTGGGTTGTCCGGCGCCGCTTCCGGCGGCGAGGAGAACGAGCGCGGCGGTGGGAACAGCGGTTAGGGAAGCCTTACGAATCATGGGGAACCCTCCTGAGGCGATGGTACGGGGGGACGCGTCCGTCGGGCGAGGGCGAACAGGAAGTCGGCTGCGGAATCGGGCCGATGGAATTACAATGTACTGCCATGGCCGTCATCGCAAAGATTGTGCGGATCGGAAATTCCCGAGGATTTCGAGTCCCCAAGGCTCTACTCGACCAGGCGGGCCTCCCCGACGAGGTTGAGTTGCGCGCCGAACCGGGAAGGTTGACCGCAACCGCGGTGCGAGCACCGCGAGCCGGTTGGGCGGAGGCTGCCCGGCGAATGCGCGCTTCGGACGACGATCGGCTGCTCGATCCGGAAGTACTCAACGCCTTTGACGAGCGCGACTGGCGTTGGTAGCCGGAAGCGCACCCGCGCGCGGGGACGTGTACCTCGTCGGTCTCGATCCGACGACCGGGAGCGAGATTCGCAAGACGCGGCCCTGCCTCATCATCTCGCCCGATGAACTCGCTGGACACCTGCGAACGACCATCGTCGCGCCAATGACGACGGGAGGCCGCGCCTACCCCTGGCGCCTGCCCTGTCGTTTTCAGAACCGCGCGGGCTTCGTGGCCATAGACCAGATTCGCACACTGGATGTAAGCCGATTGATCAGGCGGCTTGGGCGACTCCCCGCCTCGACGATGACCGAGGTCCTACAGTCTCTCCGCGAGATGTTCGCCGCCTGAAGCTTCCCCGGGCGGCTCGCGAGGCCGAGGCGCCGCGGGAATCCCGCCCGTTGTACTGTTTCCTGTTCGCTCGCTGAGCGAGAGGGAGGGTCCGATGCACCGCAGAGCGTTCTTGGCGGCGGCGGGAGGAACGCTGACCGCTCTTCATACCGATGCCGAAGCGCGGATCGGAAGGGCGGTGATGCGCCTGGGCAGCCGAACGGCGGCCGAGGCGGCGCAGGACGAGGACTTCTGGTTCCGGGTGCGGGAGGCGTTCACCATCGACCGCAACCACATCAATCTCAACTCGGGCAGCGTGAGCCCGGCTCCCGTCACCGTCCAGCGGGCGATGAAGCAGTACTGGGACATCACGAACATGGGGCCGTCGCTCTACGTGGACGAACTGCTCGGACCCCGCGTCGAGGTGGCGCGGCGCCGGTTGGCGGAGACCTTCGGTTGCGGGACGGACGAGCTCGCGTTCACCCGGAACGCCAGCGAGGCGATGGAGATCGTGCAGTTCGGTCTCCCCCTGCAGGCCGGAGACGAGGTCCTCAGCACCACCCAGGACTATCCGCGGATGCTCATGACCTTCCGCCAGCGCGAGCGGCGGGACGGGATCGTCCTCCGCACCGTGCCGTACCCCACGCCGCCGGAAGACCTCTCCGAGCTGACGGGAATCCTCGAGCGCGGGATCACTCCGAAGACGAAGCTTCTGCTCATCTGCCACACCACCTTCACCACCGGGCAGATCTTCCCGGTAGGCGAGATCTGCCGGATGGCGCGCCGCCACGGCATCGAGACCCTGGTGGACGGGGCCCACGGCTTCGCGCACTTTCCCTTCACGCGGGACGAACTCGACTGTGACTACTACGGGACGAGCCTTCACAAATGGCTCTTCGCTCCGGTCGGGACCGGGTTCCTCTACGTCCGGAAGGAGAAGATTCCCAAGGTCTGGCCGCTCATGAGCGCTCCCCCGAGCCAGGACGATGACATCCGGAAATTCGAGCAGATCGGCACCAACCCGATCGCCGTCCGGGGTCCGATCACCGAGGCGGTGACCTTCCACGAAGGCCTCGGCGCCGAGCGGAAAGCGGAACGCCTCGTCTATCTGCGGCGGCGCTGGGCGGAGCGGGTCAAGGAGCTTCCCCGAGTCCAGGTGCTCAACCCACCGGACATCAAGCAGGCCTGCGGGATCGGCGCCATGCGGATCGAGGGGGTGAACTCCGGCGAACTGACCGATTTCCTCGAACGGAAGTACCGGATCCACGTGCGCCCTCGCTTCGTGCAGGGCGAATTCGACTGCATCAGGGTCTCTCCGAGTGTCTTCAGCACCCTTGAGGAGATTGACCTCTTCGCCGCCGGCATCGAAGACGCCGCCCGGAACGGAGTGTCGGCGTGAGTTTCGGTGACGGCGTCCGCCGCAGGGAATTCCTGAAGGGCGCGATGGCGGCACTTCCGGCAGCCGCTGCCTGCGGCGGAGCCGGGGAGAGCACGGCCCCCGAAACCCAGACACCTTCGGGATCCGGCCCGCCTTCGGGGGTCGCCCTCTGGGGCCAGGATCTCGGCCTCGGTGAGATGGTTCGCGGCGATGCGAATGAGACTGAAGTCGAGCTCTACGTCCGGAAATGTGCGGACCACGGCGTCTCCCGGGTGTTCGCGCCCGGCGCGTCCGCGGAATTGGTGGAGGCCGGCGCCGCCGTGGGAGTGGAGGTCCACCCCTACAAGGCCGTGGCCTCGCACGGTGGGATCCGCATGGTTCCCGCGTGGTCGTCCAACTTCATGGTTCCCCGCTTCGGCACCGAGGAGGGACGGGAGATCCTGAACGCCCATCGGCCGATCTGGAGTCACCCGCAACGGGTCGAGAGCCTGAGCGATTTCCTCCGCGAGAACCCCGAGCACCGCCACCGGAACCGGGAGTTGACCGACGAACTGAAACCCTACGAGCGGGTATTCCTCAGTCCGGGACTCCCCGGGGGCCGCGCCGAAGAAGCGCGGGCGTTCTCCGACCTCCTTTCCCGGAGCAGCGGGCGCGGCATCCAGGCCGAGTTCGTCTCCATCAACGAGGACGAGAACGGGGTCACCACCGACGGCTACGAGGACTCGATCGCGGGCGCCTTCCGCGAGGCCACCGGACGCGATCCCTTCCAGCTACCGAACGACGATCCCGAGTGGGTGCAGTTCCGCGCCGACCGCTGGACCGACATGGTTCGGGCGATCCGGGATGCGGTGAAAGCCGTGCGTGCTGACGCGGTGTTCACCATCACCGTCATCAACCGCGACGAGGACGGCTACGTCCCGCGGATCCAGGACTGGCCGGCCTGGGTCGAGCAGGGGCTTTGCGACGAGATGCATCTCTGGTTCCGGTCCACGACCGACCTCCCGACGATCGAACGGCATTGCCGCCATTTCGCAGAGGCGGTGGCCGGTCGAATGCCGACGGTGGCGGAGTTCTCGTGCTACCACCCGGGAAGCATCCAGGACGCGGCGACCATGATGGAGGCGGCCCGCATCGCTCGCGGCGCCGGGATGGATGGGCTCGGGATCTACCGGAGCCACGCGGTGGAACAGCTCGGGTTCTGGCCCCTACTGGAACAGATGACGCGTCTCTGACGGAGCGGCAGCCGTAGCAGCCAAACCACCAGGCGGAGCGACGCGCAGGCAAGGGAACGCCGACCTCTGGTCGGCACAGCGGCCCGCAGGGCCGCGGGCGGTTGATTGCCGTCCGCCTTCACGGGGCGTAGGCACGCGGCCCGCAGCGCTGCGAACGTTGTCTGCCACTCCCATGTACGGATCACGCCGAACGCCGGGATCCCCGCCGAGAAGGAACCACCTCGGAACTGGGGACCCCTCCCGCCGCCCGCCTTCGGCGGGCTGTGCCGACCGGAGGTCGGCGTTCCCTGGCCGGCGGCGCTATCCGGATCGTTGGCGTACCGGTGGGACTTGTATTTTCACAGTAACTGGCCGCGCGGGGTTCCACCACACCCTGTTAACCCGGCTCGTTCATCCGCACGAGTACCAGCGTAGCGAACGGCCTTTCCCGGATGCCCGGGGGCAGTTCGCGGATAGGACCGATCGGCTCGTGCGGGGTCACGTCGGCGTCCGAGGCGGTGAAGGTCGCCCCGCTGTCGGTTCCGGCGTCGTAGCCAACGAGTTCCAACTCGATCCGCTCCCGCCAGCAGCCTTCCTCCTCCATCAGGGGAACCCCGTTCACCCCGACGAACCAGTCCGGGCTGGGAGCGATCATCGAAACCAGAGTTATCAGCGGCCGCTCGGCGTCGGCGTCGAAGGCGAACGAGACGGACCCCGGCGACCGAAACGACGATTCGGCGCCGTTCAGGCAGAGGCCGCTCCCCCCGCGGTCGGCTTCTGCCCGGATCTCGCGGCAAAGCGCCGACACACCGCCGGTCTCCGCCATGCTCTCGATGCCGGGCGTTGCGATTCCGCCTGGGGTCCAGAACGAAACCTCCGGCAGGTGGGTAGCTCCGACTACGCGGGAGAAGTGTGCCCCGGACGGAAAAGGTGGGCGATTCCCATGCGAGGCCGCATCCCAAACCGCCCGGAAGGTCACACCGTACTCCGCCGATGCCGGACATTCGGGCATCGGGGTGGGCGTCGGCTGCGGGGTGGGCACCGGGGGCGCCACCGGCGCGGGGCTAGGCGGGGGTGCGGGAGCAACGGTAGGCGCCTCGGCGCCACAAGCGAGCACCAGGAGCACCGGGGCTACTTGGAGCGGGACGCGGGCGACTCGGAACGAAGGCGCGAACATCTCAGTGGGAACGAACCGCAACCTCCGGCCGGGCAACCGGTCCCCCAACGCACCCCCGGCCCAGGCTGCCAGGCCCGGTGGTTACGGTCAATCGGACGCCGACCCGAGGGCGAAGAGCGTCCCGTCCTGGGTGCCGAAGACGATCCGCCCGCCGGCGATGGCGGGAGAGCCCATGATGGCGGCGCCGGCGTGGAACTCGAACACCTTTTCACCGGTCTGGAGATCCAGCACGTAGAGGCGGCCGTCGGCGTTGCCGACGAACACCCGGTCTCCCGCCACCGCCGGGGAGGCGTCGAAGCGGGCACGGGCGCGGAAGGTCCAGCGGGCTTCACCGGTCTCCCGGTCAAGCGCGTGGACCAGCTTGTCCCGGCCGGCCACGATCACGATGTCGCCCGCGACGGCCGCGGAGGCGTAGAAGGGGAAGTGCCGTTCGGGGTGTTCGTAACGCCACCGCAGGGCCCCGGCGCCGACATCAACCGCCAGCACCTCGTTGTTGAAGGTGCCGTAGTACAGCGTTTCGTCGAGGATCGCCGGGGAGGCGGCGGTATAGGCGCCCGAGTCGAAGCGGAGCAGCTCGGTCCCGTCCGTGATCCGGACCCCACGCAGGACGGCGTCGCATCCCGTGACCCAGGCAAGGCCGTTCGCTCGGCCCGGGGTGGCGTGCACCGGCCCCTCGGTCTGCA
This sequence comes from Candidatus Marinacidobacterium sp., assembly GCA_965223075.1. Lineage (GTDB taxonomy): Bacteria > Acidobacteriota > Vicinamibacteria > Marinacidobacterales > Marinacidobacteraceae > Marinacidobacterium. The sequence continues at coordinate 240,622 of OZ244986.1, forward strand.
ACTTCCATCGCAGCTTGCCGGTGGTCCGGTCGACGGCGTAGAAATGCTCGTCGTAGCTCCCGATGAGCACCAGATCGTCCGCTACCACGGGGGAGGACTTGATCTCGGCCCCGGTCGGGAAGCGCCACCGAACTTCACCGGACTCGACGTCCACCGCGTGCAGGACGCCGAGCAGGTCTCCGACGAACACGGCGCCGCCAGCAACCGCCGGCGAGGATTCCCCGAAGCGATCCTCTTCGAACTCTCCCGCGTCGGCTTCGGTGGCGCCGGGGCGGTAGCGCCAGATCTCGGCGCCATCTTCCAGATTCAGTTTCACCAAGACTCCCGGGAGGGAGGTGGCGTAGACGAATCCTCCGGAGACAGCCGGTGAGGATTCCACCGAGAAGCCGAGCGGCACGCTCCACTTCAACTCGAGCTGGTCAGGGAGAGGGGAAGCCGCGATCCCGGTGAGCGCCGCGTCCCGTCGGAACTGGGGCCAATCGGCGCTGTCCTGAGCAACCGCGCCGGGTGCGAGCGCAAGCAGGAGGACGGATCGGAGAGCGACGCGACGCATCAGGCGCAGGAACGATAAACCGCCAGCGCGCCGTCGGCATCGAAGGGGCGCGGGTTGAAACGGCCGGTCCACTCACCGGAGGCTTCCTCGGCGAGGGCGGGAAGGTCGTCCGGCCGCACCCGCTCTTCGTCGAGGTTTTCGGGCAAATCGGCCAGGGCGACCCACTCTTCCAGATGCTCGGCGAGGGTTTCCGCGGGGCGGCCGCCCGGAGGGATCTCCGCTGTTTCCAGAAGTTCCCGGTAGGCGGCGTCCGCCGCGGGCGCGTTCCAGCGGACGACCCGGGGCAGGGTGATGGCGAGCGCCCGGCCGTGCGCCACGTCGAACCGCCGGGTCAACGGGTTCGCGCAGGCGTGGGCGGCGCCGAGCATGGACCGTTCGATCGCGGCGCCGGCGAGAAAGGCGCCGAGCTGCATGTCTTCCCATTCGGCGGCGTCCGCCTCGCCCGAGACCGCATACGGAAAAGCGCGGCTCAGGAGGGCGAACGCTCGGTGGCTGAGGACGAGCGATTCTTCGGTTTGCCCGGAGGTCACCGCGGTTTCCACTGCGTGCGCCACGGCGTCGAACCCGGCGGCGGCGATCACCTCCGGCGGCGCCGAGGGCAGAAGCAGCGGATCCAGGATCACGGCCCGGAACATCGCGGTGGGAGCTCCGCAAGCGAGCTTCTGATGATCCCGGTCCCGGGAGATGAGGGCATAGGACTGGGCCTCGCTTCCGGTGCCGGCGGTCGTCGGAACTCCCAACAGCGGCGGCAAGGGACGGGGGCACTTGCCGTAGCCTCGATAGTCCGCCATCCGGCCGCCGCCAGCCAGGATGAAGCCGGCTCCTTTCGCGACATCGAGCGAACTGCCTCCCCCGACTCCGGCCAGGGAGTCGGCGCCGAGGCCCTCCAAAGCTTCGGCGGCCCGGGCCACGTCCGATTCGGTGGGGTTTTCGCCGAAATCGGAAAAGAGCTCCGCATGGACGCCTGCGGCCCGGAGGCTCTCGAGCGCCCGGCCGCTGATGCCGGCGTCCACGATTCCGGGGTCGGAAGTAACGAGAGTCCGGCGGAAACCCAGCCTCGCGGCGACCTCCCCCAGTGACGCGAGCGCCCCCGCTCCGGAATACACGAGCGGGGAGGGGCCGCTCGGGAGCCGCCAGGATTGGGGCATGGACGTGCTCGGTCCGAACGCCGGTCGGGTCAGCGTCCTTCGGTGGCCCGGTCCTGTTCCTCGAGGGCGAAGAGCTGGTTGCGGCTCGCGATGTAGAGGACGCCGTTTGCGGGGACGGCGGTCGAATAGACGGAGCTGCCCATGTTCATCTCGGCGATCACTTCCTCGGCCGGTCCCGGCTGAAGGACGACGACGTCACCGTCTTCGTCGCCGAGGTACAACTTGCCGTCCGCAATGAGCGGGGAAGCCCAGACCGCCGCGAAGGTGTCGTGGACCCAGAGAGGCTCGCCGGTATTGATGTCGAGGGCGTGGAGGAAACCGGAGAAATCGGGCAGGTAGAGGATGCCGTCTTTCACCGCCCCCGTTGCGATGGTGCGCCGGATGGTGTCGTAGTGCCAGAGGCGGCCCGTCTCGGTGATATCGCCGCGCTTCGTCGCGTCAATCGCGTAGAGGTGGCCGACTCCCTCACCGTGTTCCGGGTCCTGCCCGTTGGCGATGAAGAGGCGATCGTTCAGGATCACCGGGGTGGAGATCACGTTGTTCCGGGTCCGCGGCCAGACGGTGTCATCCGGGTTCGTGTTGAACCACCAGAGGGCCTCTCCGGTGTCCGCGACATAACCCCGAACCCAGCCGTCCCCTTCGCCCATGATGACCTGGGTCACTCCACCGACGTCCGCGACGCCCGCGGAGGACCACTGGCCGTGGAGGATGTTCTCCCCGACGTGGTTCTGCTCCCAGACGAGTTCCCCGGTCTCCTTGTCCACCGCGATGATCGCGGGCGACAGCGGCGACGGGATGTTGGCGTGCGTCTCATCGTGGCCGTTCGAGGTGTTCAGGAACAGGAGGTTCCCGTACGCGACCGGGCTGGCGTTCGACATGTTGTGGGGGAAGGAGCCGAGCTCCTCCATCATGTCCAACCTCCAGATGACGTCCCCGTCGGTCGGGGACTGGAGGGCTTCGTCGGTCACCGGACCGTCGTTGCCGTTCGCCATCCCGTGGACGTCGAGCGCGAGCAGCTCGCCCCGATTCGTCACGTAGTAGAGACGGTCGCCTTCCACGAGCGGCGAGGAGCAAACTCCCTGGTAGGGCCAGTCGTTGACCCGGCCGGATGCGAGCTTGTCCGAGACCATCTGCCACAAGAACTCGCCGGTGGCGGCATCGAACGCGATCAGGATGCCCTTGTCTCCGACGATCTCCCTGTCGTAGAGGGCCTCGTTGTTGGTGCCGACGAAGACCCTTCCCCCGGCCACGACGGGGTTGCCGTAGGTCTGCGATCCGAGCGCGGCGACCCAGCGGACATTCTCTTTGCTCTCCACGTCCCATTCGGCCGGAAGCCTGGCCGTGGTCTCGGACACCATGTTCCGGTCGGGGGTCCCGCCCCACATCGGCCAATCCTGGGCCCCGGCGCTTCCGGCAACGACAAGGAGCAGTAGGCCACCCGCCGCACACGCAGTTACTCCGCGCGGCCAGCGCGGGTTTTCGTCGCCTTGGAGCATGAATGCGTTTCCCTCGTTATCCGCCGGGTTCCACGACGATGTTGTCGAAAAAGACCTCGGCGGACACCGCGTCGGCAAAGATTCCCGGGGTGCCCTCCTGGTGGGGAAGGTCCTCGCGCCACTCGATGGTCCAGGCCTCGGGTTCGGCGTCCCCCCGGGTCCACACCTTGCCGCGGGCGACGACCGCGCCATCGTCTTCCGCAACCTGGAACTTCATCGAGTACCAGGTGTCCGGTTCCCAGGCGAAGGGCATCTGGGTCGTACGGCCCGGAGTGGCCTGCCAGGAGTGGATTTCGAGCCGCTGATGCGTCCCCATGAGCACGAACTGATACCGCTGGGCGACGAGGCCGGCGTTTCCCATCTGGCGCCGGCGCGTCTTCGCCAGGACGTCTGCCGACACGGTGTATCCCGAGAGCGTCGGGGGACCCATGTAGACACGGGCGCGGCGCAGGAAGGGGTTGTCCGCTCGCTTGACCAACACCCGCTCTCCGTCTTCGAGCGTGCGCGTCTCGTATTTTCCGGTGGAGTTGACCCATGCCGGCGGAACGCGGGAGTCCTCGGCATCGAAGTCCCAGCTCCAGGGAAGGGGAGGGACCACGCGGAACCGTGCGGACCCGCTGAGGTCACCGGCGCTCGCGGTCACTTTTCCGGCGCCCGCGGGCGCGCCGGCCGCCACCCGGAGCGTGTTCTCTTCGACAGCCCCCATAAAACCCGCCACGGACCAGCTCAGATCCCCTGGGGTCTCGGTGGGGTTTCCGAGCGCATCGAAGGCGCTCACTGTCAGCACGATCTCGTCGCCGGGCGCCACAATCTCCTCGGTGGGTGAGAGCACGAGCCCGGCGGGCGCGGCGCCCGAGGTCGCCGGGGGCGGAGGGGCCGGAGCGTCGGGGGCCGGCCGTCGTTCACCGATTGCGTAGAGCGCGCCGCTGGAGACGACGTACACCACGCCGTCACTGACCGCTGCCGAAGCGATGACCTCCTCCGCAATTTCTTCGGAACCGAGGACATCCTCGTCGAGTACTTCCACGCCTTCGCGGGACGGGCGCAGGATGAAGAACCGCCCGTTGCCGGTTCCCACGTAGAGCTTGCCGTCGGCGAGCACCGGGGAGGCGCGCTGGATGGTGCCCAGGTTGTGGGTCCAGAGGCGCGCCCCGTCCGCGGTCGAGAAGGCCGCCAGGTTGGCGCTGTTGTCGAGCTGATAGAGGAGATTTCCGTCCGCGACCCCCGAGGAATACCCTCCCAAAAATCCGGGCACCCGCCAGAGCGGCGCTTCTTCACCAATTTCGCCGGCCGAAGTAGCGTCGAGAGCGGCGACCAGACCCATCACCGAAGAGTTCAGGTTCTCTTCGCCGTGGCTCACCACGGCCACGTCTCCGAAGACCACCGCAGCGCTGTTCACTCCCCGCTTGCTCATCGGGAAGTTCCAGACCGAGCCGCCGGTCGCCGGCTGGATCGCGTGAAAGGCGCCGTCACCTCCGCCAACGAGCAGTAGCCGCTGGCCGCCGATGGTCCGTACGGAAGCCGGCGAATAGGTCGTGTCGTAGGGACGGGCGCCGGGTGCGGAGAGCCAGACCATCTTCCCGGTCCGCTTGTCGAATGCGAAAAACCGCTGGCTGCCGCGGGCGTGCTCCCCCCACGACGAAGTGAGGCCGCTCAGGATGACCAGCTCATCCAGGATCAGCGGCGAAGCCGTGCGACCCCCATGGGTGGTGACGAGTCCGATCTCCTCGGGCAAGGAGCGCTCCCAGCGGAGACTCCCGTCCGCGGCGTCCAAGGCGCTCAACCCGCCGCCCAGGGTGTAGAAGTAGACCGTTCCGGTCTCGGCGTCAACCGCCGGTGATGCCCAGCCGACACGCCGCGGCGGTGCATCGGAGTGGTAGATGTTCCGCCGCGCCTCCCAGAGCAGTTCTCCGGTCGCGGCATCCAGCGCTACCAACTGTTCCTGGCGGGTCTCCCGGTCACCGACACCGCGCTGCAGGAAGAGCCGGTCTCCCAGGATTACCGGCGTGGAACGACCGCCGTAAGGGGCCTTGAACAGCAGGTTTTCGCCGTCCGGCGACCAGGATTCGACGAGCCCGGTCTCGGGGGACCGTCCGTCCCGTCCCGGTCCCCGGATCTCGGGCCAATCCGACGCGAGGGCGGAAGCGCTAAACAGGTATGCAGCGACTCCGACGGCAATTGCCGCCGGACCGCGACGAGCGGTTCCGGAACCCATGGCGGGACGGGAGTCTAGCCGCCGCCGGATAGGGGCCAAAACCCGAAACCGCCGACGCAACACCGGCCGTCCGTGCAATCGCGACCGCCAAACGGCACAATACGCCCCGGTGTCCGTGCAGATTCGCCCCATCGCCTTCGCTCTGCTCCTGGGGCTTTCCGCCGCACCCATCGGTGCGCAGCCACCGCGCGCCGATCCCGGCTCCTCCGACTGGCCGGCGTGGCGGGGGCCGACCGCGAACGGCGTCTCCACCGAAACCGGGCTCCCGGTCCACTTCGACCCGGACCGGAACACCCTCTGGCAGACGAAGACCCCCGGCGAGGGGCACTCGTCACCGGTCGTCTCGGACGGACTCGTGTTCCTTTCCGCGGCCATCGCCGGCGATCCGGTCCCGGGGCACGCGCCCCCGGTCCACATCCGGGACGGCGAGGTGTATCTCCACCCCGGGAGCGGGCATGGGGATTTGCGCCACACCCTGCTGGCGCTCGCCTACGACGCGCGGACCGGAGCGGAAGCCTGGCGGCGAGTGGTCCACGACGGACCCGTGTACGACAACAAGTACCGGAACAACACCTACGCCTCGCTGACTCCGGTGACCGACGGTGAACGCGTCTATTTCTCCTTCGGCAATCAGGGCCTTTTCGCCTTTTCGCTCGACGGCGAGCCGGTCTGGCGGACGGACGTGGGTGACTTCGGCGTCTGGGGGCTGGGTCACGGCATCAACCCGGTACTGCACGGCGAGGTCTTGATCCTCGTCTGCGACAACGACGATGGCGAGGGGTCGCGCATCTTCGGGGTGGACCGCCGCAGCGGAAGGATCGTCTGGAACACCGAGCGGCGAGCGCGAAAGGGCTGGGCGACCCCAGCGCTGCTGCCGGTGGGGGGCGTCACCCAGCTCTTCGTGCCGGGCTACCACTTCCTCGCCGCCTACGACCCCGGAAGCGGCGTCGAGCTGTGGCGGACCGCGCCCTTCGAGAAATCGGCCCCGGTCCACACCCCGGTCCACCAACCCCTCGGAGACGGCCGCCTCGTCTTCGTCTCGACCGGCTATCCCGGCAAGGAAATGCGGGCCCTGGAAGTGCTGCCGGGGATCGAACCCCGCGTTCGCTGGACCTACGAGCGGGGAACCGGATACCTCCCCTCGGCACTCCTCTACCGGGGCATCCTGTTTTTCCTGTCGGATGGCGGCGTGGTCACCGCGCTCGACCCGGAGGACGGTTCGCTCCATTTCCAGGCGCGCCCCACGAACCCGGGCCGCTACCACTCTTCGCCGATCGGTTACGAGGGACAGGTTCTGATCGGCAGCCTGGAGGGTGACCTGACTGTCTTCCGGGCCGCCGAACAGTTCGAGATCCTGGCCGAGAGCTCGGTCCCGGCGGCGATCTGGGCCTCGCCTGCGGTCTCCGACAAGACGATCTTCCTGCGCACGGCGGAGCATCTCTACGCGTTCGGGTCGCCCGGCACGGGCGGAACGACTCCTCCCGAGTGACGCTTGTTTCCAGCAGGACCAGCCGGACGCTGGCCCTCGCGGTTTCGTGCCTCGCGGCTGCGTCCGGCGGGACCGGACAGGATCACCGGGTCGCGTGGCCCCAGTGGCGGGGTCCTGGAGGTATGGCGAGCGCGGACTCCAGCGCTCCGCTGCGCTGGGGAGTAGGGGAGAACATCGTCTGGAAGCAGGCCATTGAGGGACGAGGGCATTCTTCGCCCATCGTTGTCGGGGACCTCGTCTTCCTGACGAGCGCCATCTCGGGCGAAAAGGTGCCGGGACACAAAGCGATCATCCATTTCATGGGGAGCGAGGAGTTCCTGCACCCCGACAGTCTGGGCGCCAACCAGCGCCTGGACGTACTGCTGCTGGCGCTCGACCGCCATAGCGGGGAAGTGCGCTGGCGGCGGGCGGTGCGCTCCGGCGCGTTGCCCTACGACAACCGCCACCGGGTGGGTTCCTACGCGAATCCCACGCCCGCAAGCGACGGCGAGCGCGTCGTCGCCTGGTTCGGAACCCAAGGCCTCCACGCGTTCACCCTCGACGGCGATCTGGTCTGGTCCCAGGAATTCGGGGGAGTCGGAACCATGGGGATGGGAGTGGCGAGTTCCCCCGTGCTCGTCGCGGCGTCCGGACTCGTGGTAGTCCAAAACGATGTGGAGGGCGGAGAGGGCTCCTTCATCGCGGCCCTGGACGTTCGAACGGGAGTCATTCGCTGGCGGGTTGCAAGGAACCAGCCGGCGGGCTGGGCAACGCCGACGGTCGTGCGTGCGGCGGACGGCGCGGCACTCGTGGTCGCTATGGGAGCCGGCGAGATCGTCGCCTACCGGGCGGCAACCGGCGAGGAGCAATGGCGAACGGAGGGGCTCCGGAGCAACGCGGCGCCAAGCCCGGTAGCTTCCGGTGACGGCCTCGTGTTCGCCGTTACGGGCTATCCGCGCAAGAACATCCTGGCACTCGACACGCAGGACGGATCGCTGCGTTGGAACTATCGCAAAGGGCAGGGCTACGTGCCTTCTCCGATCTTCCATCGGGGAGTGCTCTACCTGGTGAGTGACGGCGGAATCCTGACCGCCCTTGACGGCCGGACCGGCGAGGTCATCTACGAGGGAGGCCGGATGCCGCTGCCGTCACGTTTCTTCGCTTCCCCGGTGGTGGCGGAAGAGCGCATCTACCTGACCAGCGAGGACGGCGACACCCACGTGATCCGCAGCGGACCCCGCTTCGAGGTGCTGGCCACCAACAGCGTGGATGAACCCGTGATGGCCTCGCCGGCGATCGTCGGGGGCATCCTGTATCTGAGGGGCGCGGCGCACCTCTACGCGATCGCCGGTCCGGCAGCCGCGGCCGGTAGCGAGCCCTGATTCGTCCCCCGCTCGCCGCCGGAACTCTGCTCCGAATGTCCTCGTATCAGCACTGAGAACCGCGACGGCCGCCTGAGCGCGGCAAACCCATTCGAGGAGAGGCACTGATGAGACTCCGAATCCCGAACCCTTACGGCCTCGTTCCGTACTTCCCCGCGGTGTCCCTCGCGGTCCTCCTTCCCCTGGGGGTGGGCTGCGCGCCGGCGGCGCCGGAGATCCCGAGCTACGACGCCCGGGCGTTTTACGACACGGAACAGGTCTTCGGGGCGTCCTTCTCCGCGGACGAAATGCGCCTGCTCATGACTTCCGACCGGACCGGAGTCATGAATGTCTATGCGCAGCCCATTTCGGGAGGCGAACCCGAGGCGCTTACGAGTTCGGACACCGACGCCAACATGGGAATGGCGTTTTTCCCGGGAGACGACCGGATTCTGTTCACGGCCGATCAGGGAGGAAATGAGCTGAACCACCTCTACGTGCTGGCGCCCGGCGGAACCGCCCAGGACATCACCCCGGGCGAGAACCTGAAGGCGGGCTTCAGCGGCTTCACCGAGGACGGGGAGCGCTTCTTCGTGACGTCGAACGAGCGGAATCCGCAGGCGTTCGACCTCTACGAGTACCAATCGGAAGACCTGAACCGGCGACTGGTCTTCGAGAATCCCGGCGGCTTCCAGCGGGGTCCGGTCAGCCGGGACGGTCGCTTCCTCGCGGTCTCGAAGGCGAAGAACAACGCGGACAGTGACATCTATCTGGTGGACCTGGAGAGTCCTGACCAGGATCCTCGGCACATCACTCCGCACGAAGGGGATGCCTCCCACGGTGCGGTGACTTTCACCCCGGATGGCAGCGAGCTGTTCTATCGGACAGACGCGCACGGGGAGTTCGTCGAGGTGTGGGCCTACGGCCTGGAGAGCGGTGAACACCGTCCGGTGCTACAGGCCGACTGGGACGTCGCCACGGTGTATTTCTCGAAAAACGGCGCCTACCGGGTGAGCGCGGTGAACGTGGACGCCTCGACCGAGGTCACCGTCGTGGATACGCAGAGCGGCGAAACGCTGGAGTTTCCCGATGTCCCCGGGGGAGACGTTTCCGGGGTGTCTTTCTCCCCGAGCGAAACGAGGATGGCGTTCTACGTGAACAGCGACACCTCTCCTTCGAACCTCTATGTCTGGGATCTTGAGAGCGGGGAGGCGCAGCGGCTCACGAATACCCTGAACCCCGAGATCGCCGAGGAGAACCTGGTTGACGGCGAGGTGATCCGCTATCCGAGTTTCGACGGACTCGAGATTCCTTCGGTCCTGTACCGCCCCCACCAGGCAACTGCGAACTCCCCGGTCCCGGCGCTCGTCTGGGTCCACGGCGGTCCCGGGGGACAGAGCCGCAAGGGATACCGCGCCCAGATCCAGCACCTCGTGAACAACGGCTACGCGGTGCTCGCGGTCAATAACCGCGGATCGTCCGGCTACGGCAAGACCTTCTTCCACCTGGACGACAAACGGCACGGAGACGTGGACCTCAGGGACTGCGTTGAAGCCCGGACCTACCTCGAAGCGCTCGACTGGGTGGACGGGAGTCGCATCGGCATCATCGGCGGCAGCTACGGCGGTTACATGGTGGGGGCGGCACTCGCCTTCGAGCCCGAGGTCTTCGACGTGGGAGTGAATATCTTCGGTGTCATGAACTGGGTGCGGACGCTGTCCAGCATCCCGCCCTGGTGGGGCGCCGCGCGCGATTCGCTCTATGCTGAACTCGGGGACCCCGAGACCGAACTGGAGCGGCTGACGGCCATCTCTCCCCTCTTCCACGCCGAGAACATCGTGCGACCGCTCTTCGTGGTCCAGGGTGCGAACGATCCGCGGGTACTCCAGGTAGAGAGCGACGAGATCGTCGAGGCGGTGCGCGCGAACGGCGTGCCGGTGGAGTACGTGATCTTCCCGGACGAGGGACACGGCTTCCGGAACCGGGACAACCGCATCGTGAGCGCCGACCGCATCCTGGCGTTCCTCGAGACCCACCTGCGATAGGAACACCTGGGAGCGCCGGTGTTCACACCGGCACCGCGGCCGAAGGCCGCGAACTCCCATCGCTAGCGCGGGGACGGCTTGGAGCCCCACCGGGAGAACTGGGCCGACCTCCAGTCGGCACCGCGGGCCGCAGGCCCGCGGACCGCGTACCGCCCACGGAACTGAGGGGCGGCCGGGGCAGGGAACGCCGGTGTTCACACCGGCACAGCGGCCCGGAGGGCCGCGGCGCCGCCGACCCCAACCGTCGGGATGGCTCCCTTCTCCTCGCCTACCCTTGAGAACACGGTGGCGCGCGACAGCGGGCCCCCACTGTGAGAACTGGCCGCCGGCCGGCATCGCGCGGGAGCGCGAAATCTGCGGCGATGACGCCGGGCTCTGCCAAGCGCGTGGCGTTCACCTTCCCTATGGCGCCCTTGGGCCGTACAGTTGAACTTCAATGAAGCGCGCACTTCTCCTCCTGGCGGCCGCCTGCCTGGGCACAGCGGCCGCCGCCTCCGAATGGGACCGGTTCCGCGGCCCGAACGGCACCGGGATCGGTCCGGACGGTGAACTTCCGGTGGTCTTTGGACCCGAGCATGGACCCATCTTCCGGGTGCCGCTGCCGCCGGGGCATTCCTCGCCGATTCTGTCCAGCGGACGCATCCACCTGACCGGTTACTCCGATACCGAGTTCTTCACGATCGCGCTCGACACAGAAACTGGCGACGAGCTGTGGCGGGCTCGGACGAAGCGCGAGCGCCTCACCGAGGTGGACTCGCGGAATAACGCAGCGTCGCCAAGCGTTGCGGCAACCCGGGACGGCGTCTACGCGTTCTTCCCTGACCTCGGCCTGATCGGCTACGACGAGGAAGGCAGGGAGCATTGGCGGCAGCCGCTTGGACCGTTCGACAACTTCTACGGAATGGGAGCTTCGCCGATCCTCGCTGGAGATGCCGTGGTCCTGGTGCTGGACCAGAATCTGGACTCGGAGATCATCGCGTTCGATCGGAAGAGCGGAGAGATTCTCTGGCGCACCGCGCGGCCGGAAGCCACGAGCGGTCATTCCACCCCGGTTCTTCGCGAAACGGCGCAGGGGCTCGAAGTCCTGGCTCCGGGAAGCTTCCTGCTGACGGCCTACGGCCTCGATGACGGCAAGGCCCGCTGGTGGGTACGGGGCCTCCCTTGGGAAATGAAATCCACGCCCCTGCTCGAGGGAGACCTGGTCTACGTGAACGGCTACGGGGCGCCGATCAACCAGCCCGGGAATCAGGTCACGCCACCTACCTTCGCCGAGACCCTCGAGGCTTCCGACCAAAACGGCGACGGGATGATCGCGCGCGAGGAGGCCGAGGGCCACTCGGATTTTTGGTTCGGTGTGATCGACCTCAGCAGTGACGGGCTGCTCGAAGCCAGCGAATGGGCGTACTACGAAGCGGTGCTCTCGTCTCAAAACGGCATTCTGGCGATCCGCCCCGGAGCAGCGGGGGAGGCCGGCGACCTCACGGAACACAACACCGTCTGGAGTTACCGCCGGCGGGTTCCACAGCTTCCGTCGCCGCTCCTCTACGGCGGCGTCCTCTACATGGTGAACGACGGAGGCATCGTCACCGCTCTTGACCCGGGCACCGGCGAGATGCTTTCCCAGGGACGGCTCGCGGGAGCGGTGGATGCCTACTACGCCTCTCCGGTGGCCGCGGACGGCAAGATCTATTTCGTGAGCGAGTTGGGGCTAGCGGCCGTGATCCGCCCGCTCGATCCCGGCGAGAAGTCGCCCGAACTCGACGTCGTCCGCGTGAATCCGCTCGGAGAATCGGTGTACGCCACCCCCGCTATCGCCCCCTCGCGCCTCTACATCCGGACCGTCGAGGCCCTCTACGCCTTCGGCCCGGAGTAGCCGCTCGCCCGGGTGCCCGCCATGCCACCGCCCGCTGAGCCTGCATCACCGTCCTCAGAAACCGCCTCCAGGACCCGCGGTGTTCCCGACGGTTGCATCGGACGGAGAACTACCCGAGGTCTTCCGGGAACGCATCCGCGCCCTCGGAAAGCGTCGTCGCTCGAAACCGCTCCGACAGTTCATTGTGGACATCGGGAATGGACCACGGTGGGCGAGCTTTCGGAGTGGCTCGGGATGGACGACAGCAATCTGCAAAGCGCCATCTTCGTCCGATGGTGAAATCCGGCCAACTCGTCCTCCGGCATCCCGACAACCCGCGCCACCCGGAGCAGGCGTACCGCACCGTCATTCCCTGATCCGCCGTCTCCGAACCCGCGCCCCGGACTGCCGGAGCACTGGTCAAACACCGGGAGCAATGGTCAAAGCTCTGGTCAAACCGGCCGGAGCAATGGTCATTTCGCCGAATCGGCCGGAAAAGCCATGGTCAAACGCCGAATTCCGGCCCTTTTCCCCGAATTCGCACGATTTCCCGGTTCCGGGCCGGATTCGGTGCTTTCCGGCTGAAACCGGCCTTTTTCGGCCTGGATTCGGCAAATCGAGCCGGTTTCAGCGGATTCCGGATTCCGTGCGCGGTTCCTCCCGGCAACTGCCGCGTTGTTCCCGAACGCTCCGGAACGGGACGCTCCGAGCCCTGTGAACAATGGTCAATTCGCGTCGAGCAATGGTCAAAGCTCTGGTCAACCCGTCCGAGCAATGGTCAAAGCAATGGTCAATACGGCCGGTGTCCTCGACGACCGCTTGCGTCGCCTTTCGTTGACGTTACGCCCGCCCTGCCTGCTGGGCCCGGACAGTTCAGGGACCCGCCGGAGATGGGGCGCCGGCCGGCGGGACCTGGGTCTGGAGCAGGGTTTCGACGCGCGTCATGCGTACTTCGAGGTTGCCGATGCGCTCGGAGAGCTTGCCGAACCCCTTCTGCATCTCCGTGCGGAGCTCCGTGCGGAGTTCGCCGATCTCCGTGTGCATCTCCGCGCGGAGTCCGCCGATCTCCCCGCGCACGCTGCCGATGTCTGCGCGCACGTCGCCGATCTGCTCCTGCAGGTCCAGCAGTTGTCCGCTGATCGTCGTGAACGCGACGGCGCCCGCCCCCAGCGTCGCCGCGAACATGACGACCAACCCCGCAAACATGGCGATCAGGATCCGCTCCGCCCGCGCCAGCGGTTCGCGGGGACGGCCGCCGCGCCCGGCGAACTGCGCCGCTTCCCCGCCCGTCATCGGTTCTCCCTGTTCACCAAGTGGCGGAGTATAGGGGCGGTCCGGTCGTTCCGGGAGCGGGATCCCGGTCTGGGCAACATCGGTGGTTCGTTCGTTCATGGGGAAGTCCTCCACCATGTTCAGACGGAAAACGAACCGACTTTGTCCCGCGCCGCGGCCCCGCTGTGGAAAAGTCGCCCCGGACCCGGGAACTGCGGATGTTGAACAGCGGGGGGCGCTTGCCTTTCCTGGCAGAGGGTGCGGTACTCACGTTGCCATAGCGCAGCGTCATCGGGGCTGGTTTCGCGCTCCCGCGCGATGCCGGCCGGAGGCCGGCGTTCCAAGCCGTCCCCGCGCTTTCTCGTGATCAGCAGTATGCAGCGCGGTCCCTGCCTTACTTCGTGGCGGCGTAGGCGATCACTGGCGGATTGTTGAGGAAATCGTCCCAAAAGGAGTTGCCGCGCTCGGCCGGGTCGAGAGAGACGCCGATCCAGCGGAAATCATGGAATCCGGCCTCCGCGAACGCTTCCGAATAGGTCTCGGGGTGCAGGAAGTAGTTTTCGAACCCGAACTGCCGGCCGTCGTTGTTCGTGAACCGGTAGCGGATGGGAGCTCCCTCGCGAAGGACGGGAGGTCCGGTCTTCTCGATGCCGTACTTCTGCAACGAGAGTGTGCCCCGCGGGGGCTTCAGCACGTTGTCGTTGAATCCGACGAGCCGTCCCCCGGGCCGGAGCGCTCCGTGACAGACGCCCAGGAAACGGCCAAGTTTTTCTGCGCTTCCCGCGTAGTGAAGCAGATACATCGCCACCACCAGATCCACCCGCCCGGCGGGTCGGTAATCCGCGGCGTCGGAACAGACGTAGCGGCATCCAAGGGGGTGTTCGCGCTCCTGTTGCTCGGCCAGCCGGATCATCGCTGCGGAGATGTCCACCCCGGTCACTTCGGTGGCGCCGGCGATCTTCAGGAGCCGGGTGTAAAACCCCTCGCCGCAGGCGAGGTCCAGCACGGATTGTCCGCGAACGTCTCCCAGCGCCTCGAACAGGGTGTAACGCTCGATGTGCTTCCGGAAAGGAAGCTGTTTCGAGTCCCGGTAGGCATCCGCGATCGCGTCGTACTGCGCCATGGCAGCCCGAGGATATCGACGGAGGGGATAATGGGGAACGCAGTGGCGGGTCCGCCTGAAACCCGCTCCTGAACGCGGAGGATCCGGTGTGAAGTCCCTTCCTTTCCTTGCAGCCACGCTTGCGCTTCTCGTCGCGCCATCTGTCGGAGCGCAGGAGGATCCCGGAGAGGCCCTTCGCAACGCCGCCCGGGAGGGCGACCTGGCGCGGATCGAGGAATTGATCGCGGGCGGCGCATCCGTCGATGCTCCCAACCGGTACGGGGCGACCGCGCTCTTCTTCGCGGCCGACCGGGGGCACCTGGAGGTCGTGAGGCGCCTCGCCGACGCCGGCGCCGCGCTCGACCTCGCCGACCGCTTCTACCAGATGACCCCTCTCAGTCGGGCGGCCGGTTCCGGACACCGCGAGGTGGTGCTCTTCTTGCTTGGACGGGGCGCTGCCGGTGCGGGTCCGGTTCTCCTCCAGGCGGCGCGCGGAGGTGACGAGGAGTTGCTGAGCGCAGTTGTGGAGAACGGGAACTTCGACGAGGACGCGCTATCCGCCGCCCGGCAAGCGGCGACCTCCGAAGATGTGCTGGCGCTGCTCCGGGGCCGGACCGGACGCGCGGTCGCCGCACCGGAGCTCACCGACGAGGCCCGGCAGCGACTCGCCGGCAGTTACTTTAACGAAACCATCGAGCGGGGAGTCCTGGTCACCGCCGAAAATGGGACGCTTCGGGCGCGGCACTTCGACCGGGATCCGGATTCGGGCAACGACCGGTTCCCGGATTCGGCCGTCGCGCTCATGCCGCGCGGAGGACCGCGCTCCTTCGTAACCGAAGACGAAGAAGCGCGCTACGGATTCCCGGGCCGGGGAGGAATGGTGGAACGCCTGATCGTGGAACAGGGAGGCGACACCGTCACCTACCAGCCGGAGGGGGAGACCGAGGGTCGCGCTGCCGCGATGGAGGCCGCCGAAGCGCCCGTTGAAGTGGACTTGGGCCCCGCGGACCTGGCGCCAATACGGCCGCGTCCGTGGCCGCAGTTCCGCGGACCCGACGGCTCCGGGATTGCGGACGAGCAGGGCGTCCCGCTCCGGTGGAACGCCGGGGAAGGCGAAGGGATCGCTTGGGAAGTTCCGCTTCCAGGGCTTGGGGTCTCGAGTCCGATCGTCTGGGGCGACCGCGTGTTTGTGGTCGTAGCGGCGAGCCTTACGGAGGACTCCGAATTCCGGATCGGCCTCTACGGCGACGTCACTCCGGTACAAAACGACAGCGAACACCGCTGGGAACTCCGGGCGTTCGACCTGATGACGGGCGCACCCGTCTGGACACGGGAACTCAAGCGCGGCGTGCCCAAAACGCGTCGCCACACGAAGTCGAGCCAGGCGAACGCAACGCCGGTGACGGACGGCGAGCGGATCGTCACCCTGGTCGGCAGCATGGGCGTGTTGATGTGCCACGACCTCGACGGGAACCTGCTCTGGGAACGCGAGGTGGGCGTCCTGAACAGCGGCTGGTTCTACGACCCTGACTACCAGTGGGGACACGCCTCCTCGCCCGTGATCCATGGTGGCGCGGTCATTGTGCTCGCCGATGTCCACGGCGAGGCCTTCCTCGGCGCCTTTGACCTCGACACGGGTGAGCCGCGGTGGCGCGCGCCCCGGGACGAAGTCTCGACCTTCTCGACCCCGCTCGTCCACGAAGCGGGAGGAACTACCGAGGTCGTGGTGAACGGCACGGTGATTCGCGGCTACGACGCTTCCACGGGCGCCGAGCGCTGGCGTCTGGGGCCCAACTCCGAGATCCCCATCGGTGTCCCGCTGCTCGGCGACGGTCTGCTCTTCGTGCAAGCGGGGTATCCGCCCATTCGCCCGATCTACGCGATCCGCCCGGGCATGGAGGGGGATCTGAGCCTGGCGCCGGGCGAAGACTCGAGCGAAGCCATCGCCTGGAGCAAGAACCGGGGCGGGGTGTACATCCCCTCGCCGCTCTTCTATCGCGGCGTCCTGTATCTGAACGCCAACAACGGCCGGCTCTCCGCCTACGACGGCGAGACTGGCGAGCGTCTCTACCGGGCCCGGATCGGGGGCGTCGGGGGTTCCTACGCGGCGTCCCCCATTGCCGCGGACGGCCGCCTCTACTTCACTACCGAAGAGGGGGAGACGTTCGTGGTGCGCGCCGGGCGCGAGTACGAACTGCTCGCAAAGAACAGCGTGGACCGGATCGTGATGGCCTCGCCGGCGGCCAGCGGCGGCGTCCTCGTCGTCCGGGCGATCGATCGGCTCTACGGAATCGTGCGGTAGCAGCCTGTGGTGAAACCCGCGTGAGCGCCGAGACGGGCGAGGCGCCCGGCTGACAAGGCGCGTGAGGGAGGAATACCGGGTGTATTTCGACCGAAACGCAACGCAGAGGGCCGCGAAGCGGCTCGGTTCAGCCGGGATGCATCGCCGGTCGAACGCCGCGTGGGTTTTGCCACAGGCTGCTAGACCGCACACCGGTCCTCCCGCTTCTACAATGGGCGGGACTTTCCGGAGGTAACGCCGTGCGCCGCTCGTCTCTTCACTCTCTTCCGGTCCTGCTTGCTGTCGGCCTGCTGCCGGCAGGGGTCGTCCTGGGTGAGGACTGGCCCCACTGGCGGGGACCGACTCATGACGGGGTTAGCGGCGAAGTCGGGCTGGCGGTGGAGTGGGACACCGAAAACGGCGTCGTGTGGAAGACCGCGCTGCCCGCCTGGAGCGGGGCGACCCCCATCATTTCCGGAGACACGATCTTCCTCAACGTGTCCATCCCCGCCGACATGGCGGGCGTGCCGGCGAACCCATCGGAAGGCTACGGGCGGCGGCGGCGGGGCGGAGCGGTTTCCGGCCGCGGCAACGTCCCGTACTCGGGCCACATCGAACTATGGGCGCTCGATCGGAACGACGGTTCGGTCCGCTGGGCCCGTCATCTGAGCGACCGGGACATGCGCGGTCGGAAGCAGAACATGTCCTCGCCCTCTCCGGTCACCAACGGGGAGCACGTCTTCGTCCTGACCGGCACCGGAATCCTCAAGGCGTTCGACTTCGACGGGACGGAACTCTGGTCCCGCAACATTCCGGCGGACTACGGCGACTTCGGCCTCAACTGGGGCTACGCGAGCAGCCCGCTCCTGTTCGAGGACGGCATCTACGTGCAGGTGCTGCACGGCATGAAGACCGACGATCCCTCCTACGCCCTTCGCATCGACAAGGCCACCGGCGAGACGCTATGGCGGGTGGAGCGGCCCACGGAGGCAATCCGGGAGTCTCCGGATTCCTACACCACTCCCTTCGTCCACGAGGTGGGCGGACGTTCCGAACTCGTGATCACCGGCGGCGACGTCGTGACCGGGCACGATCTCGATACCGGCCGGGAGCGGTGGCGCTCCCGCGGGCTGAACCCGCAAAACAACGGCGCCTACCGCATCATCGCGTCACCGGTCGTCAAAGACGGGATCATCTACGCACCGACCCGGGTGAAGCCGCTGCTCGCGCTCCGCGCCGGCGGGGAAGGAGACATCACCGATTCGCACCGCATCTGGTCGTTCGACCGGGGCCCCGATGTTCCAAGCCCGGTCACCGACGGGGAGCGGTTCTACGTGGTGACCGACAACGGAGTCCTGTACGCGCTGGATGCCAAAACCGGGGAAGTCCTCCTCGGTCCGACGCGGTTGCCCTCAGGAACCTACAGCGCTTCACCCGTGCTGGCCGAGGGCCGGCTCTACATCATCAACGAGGATGGAGTGGCCTCGGTCGTGCGACTCGGTGACGACGACCTCGAGATTCTGGCCACGAACGACATGGGCGCCTACACGCTCAGTTCGATGGCGATGTCGAACGGACACATCTTTCTCCGGACGGCCGAAGCGCTCTACTGCATCGGGCAGTAGATTGGCGCCGGTTGCGGCAGCGCGAGGCCGGTATCCGTCGGGACAACCGGCCGATCTCGGGATCCTGGCCACGAAGAATCTGGACCCCGAACGCATTGATTCGATTCGCGCTCGCCAGCGCCCTGCTGTCCACTTCGTGTAGCGGCGACGGCGGCGCCGGTAACCTGACGGCGCCGGCGCTCTCGCCCCGTGCGCAGCGACTGACCGGCCTCTCGGTGGTCGCTCCACAGACGTCGATCCGGGTGGGCCAGTCGGTCGGGCCGCTCGTGGCCCGCGGCACTTACGACGACGGCCCCTCGGCAACGGTCGATGCGACCTGGGCGTCCACGGATCCCGCAGTTTTGACGGTGGACCAGAACGGAGTGGTGACCGGCGTCGGCGTCGGAGCGGCCAAAGTGACCGCCACCTTCGGGCCGTGGACGGCGGAAGCGGCGTTCACGGTGCTCCCCCGAGCGCCCGGCATCTGACGGATCAGCCGGACGGCTTCGGGGGCCCGCCGGTGGCGCCCACCACCGCGCGCCGCCTGCCCTTGGACGCGAAGACGAGCAGCGCCGCCAGGGCCGCGAGTCCGAGGAAGTTCGCGAGGGCGAACAGTTCGTCAGGGGCCGGCGGCCACAGGAGGAGCACCGCCGCCCCCAGGGCCAGGCTCCGGAATCCAGCGCTCAAAGGACCGAACAGCCAGCCCACGATCCCCGCGGACAGGAGGAGAACCACCGCGGTCCCGAGCAGGAAGGCGATGAGCGCTCCGGGTACGCCCCGTCCGCCGTCCAGAATCAGCAACAGTTCGGGACGGAAGACGAAGAAGTAGGGCAGGGCAAACCCAGCCAGCGCGAAGCGGAAGGCGGTGAGCGCGACGGGCAGGATCGGGGTGCCTGCAATTCCGGCTGTCGTGTAAGCCGCGAGGGCCACCGGGGGAGTCACCATGGACATCATTCCGAAATAGAAGATGAAGAAATGGACCGACAGCGGCGGAACCCCGAGCTGGCTAATCACCGGGCCGATCAGGATCGCCATCAGGAGGTAACAGACGGCCGAGGGCAGTCCCATCCCCAAGACTACGGACCCAACCATAATGAGGAGGAGGGCGGGGAGCAGGCCCTCACCGGCAACGGAGAGCACCGTCGCTGGAAAGCGGGTGCCGAGCCCGGTCAGGGTGACCATCCCGAGGATGATTCCAACCGAGCCGGCGGCCGCCACCAGGGGCGCCGCACCCGCCGCGATGCGGCCCAGCCCTTCCCAGAGCTTCTTGAGATCCGGACGAGTAGCGGGGTGCCAAACGGAAGTCGCCACGACGATTGCGAGGGCGATGCTGACCGCCCGGAACACCGTCCGGCCCGCCACCAGTGCGACGATGAGGGCTATGAGACCGACACAGAAGACGATTCCCGCCTGAATCGGGACGGAGCCGCTTTCTTCCCGCGGCGGCGCTTCGCCATGAGCCCGGCCTAGATAGCGGCGGGCATAAAGATGGACCATGGCGATCAGCGCCGCGTAATAGAGGAGCGCCGGCAGGATGGCCGCCCGCACGACCTGCAGGTAACTGACCGGAGGATCCACGAGCTCCAGCATCATGTAGGCGCCGGCGCCCATTACCGGCGGGACCAGCGCCGCACCGGAACTGGCCGCCGCGGTGATCGCGGCGGCGGCCCGCGCGCTGAACCCGGTGCTCTCCATCAATGGGATGGTCAGCGTCCCGGTGGTGGCGGCGCCCGCCACCGCGCTCCCGGAAAGCGAACCCATCATGGCGTTCGCGACCACAGAAACCTTGGCCGCTCCACCCACGGTCCCGCGAAACACCCGGCGCGCCGAAGTGGTGATGAAGCGGATGGCTCCCGTCTGCTGCAGCGCCGCGCCAAAAACGACGAACAGGAACACATAGGCGAACATCACCTTCATCGCGATCCCGAAGACGCCTTGGCTCTGCAGGAAGCCCTGGGATGCGATGCGGGCGAGGGAATAGCCGCGATGGGGGAAGAGGAATTCTGGGAGATAGGGGCCAAGGACTGCGTGGAGCAGAAAAAGGCCGGTGAGAATGGGCAGGGCCGGACCGATCACCCGCCAGGTGGCGGCAAGCACGCCGGCGAGGCCCACAAGGCCCACCGCGATGTCGAGCGAACTCTCGCCGCCGGCACGATCTCCGAGCGTCGTGGGGCCGAAGCCGCTCCAGTAGAGAACGAAGGCGCACCCGGCAACCGCCGCTACCAGGCCACAAACGTCAACCCCGCGTCGCCACCAGGGATCATCCGCTTTCATTCGAAGGAGAAAGCAGAGCGGCAACCCGAACAGCGCGAACGCGGCCAACTGAGCCTGAGGGGTCAGCACCGGCCGATTCACCTCGACCAGCACAAAGGCGGTGAGCAGTAGCGTGAGGATCCCGATCACGGCGCTGCGAACGCTCGCCGACGCCCGTGGACCCGATTCAGTCACCAGGAGCGCCGGCCAGTCTCCCGGTAGGGGCCTTCAGACCGGCATCGCCGCCCGCAGGGCGGCGAGATGCGAAGCCGGACTCCTTGAATATCCATCCAGGCCCGAAAGAGCGGCGAGCTAACGGCCGGGATTGGAATCCGGCCAGATACCCGCTTCCCGATAAAAGCGCACGGCGCCGGGATGGAACGGGACGCCGGTGTTCCGGGAGGCGTTGTTCTCGTTGATGGCTCGGCCGGCCGGGTGTTTTTCCACCACCGATGCGCGTCGTTCCCACAGCGCGCGCGTCACCTGGTAGATGATTTCCTCGTCGGCATCCGCCCGCGTGATGACGTGCATCGACCCGACGTCCAGACCCAGGTAGTCCTCGTCCTGGCCGCGGTAGGTTCCGGCCGGAATGACCGCCTCCCGATAGAACGGATACTGCTCGGGAAGCTGGCTGCGGATCTCCGGGTCCAGCGGGACGAGCAGCGATTCCATGCCGGCGGTAGCCTGCACGATGGATGCGGTGGGAATCGCACCCCCCAGAAAAGCCGCCGCCGCCGAGTCGTCGCTCAGCATGTCCACGGCGCCCGCCTGGGTGTTGTAGAGCGGAGTGAAGTCATCGTAGGTAACGCCGTGCGCTTCCACGATCGGCCGGATGAAGTGCTCGAACCCAGCGCCCGCGACTCCGACCACGACCCTGTTGCCCACGAGATCCTGAATGCGGTTGATCTCATGCCGGCGAGGCGAAACGAAGGTCGCCACGTTGGGCGCCAGGGTCATGACCGCCTGGACCGGATAGGCCCGCCCCCAGCCGTCCTCACCGCGCGCCGCGAAATAGGTGACGGCCGCGTTCGAGATCGCCAGGTCCAGTTCCCCCGAAGCCAGTCGGCGGATGTTTTCGCCCGAGCCCTTGGTTGCTTCCGCGGTGACGCGGAGACCGGATTCTCCGAGGACTTCGGCGATCGCCCCGCCCACGACGAAGAACGCACCGCCCGGCGGTGCGGTGCCCAGACTCAGGAACCGCGGTGCGGTGTTGCCACCGTTTCCACACCCCGGCAGAACCAGCAGCGGGAGAAGCCAGGGAGCCAGGGCACGGAGAATGACCGCGCCGCGGGAGCGGGGATGCACCGGGTACGAGCTATCGCGACAGAGCGGCCAGGGGTCCCGAGAGAGCTTCCGCCAGGTCGTCCAGGGTGTCGAACCCTCCAGGCGATCCGCCGGACTCCGAGAGGGCAAAACCCGGGAGGATCCGTTCCGTGCCGTCCTCATCGGTCCTCAGGTGCCTTTTCCCGGCCTCTCCGGCTGTCACCCGGGAAAGCCGCCCGCTCTCGCCGCTCAGGAAGACCAGCGCCCGTTCGCCCACCATGAACTGGGCGGAGTGTGTAGCGATCATCCGGGTATCCCCGACCGTTCCACCCGGAATCCGGAAGCGGACGAGATTCCGGACCGAGCCCTTGAAGCTGCGCTCCGTGCGGAGGGTCACGGTGGTGAAGATTTCGCGGCGGTCAGCCGTCCAGGCCGACCGCATGTCCAGCACTTCCCCGGCAACGATGGCGTCCGAACGCTCGACCAATTCAGAGAGCGCCGGCCATGCGTACGGATTCCGGAAGGGCTCCGGCTCGGGAGTCCGCCCGCGCTGCGCCGTGACGGGAAGCGCGGAGAACAGAACCCCTGCAGAAAAGAGGAGTGCGAAGGCGGCGGTACGCCCGGCCCGCGCTTCGTGCTTGTGAATACCGCGCATGGCTCAAGCATACCCACACCGTTCCAGCACGCGCCACCTTTCGGGGGAGGGCCCCGACGGCGCGCGCCTGGACGTGGGCTCGCGCGGGGCCGAACGGTGTCAAGATTCCGGGGTGCGCCTTGTTGCCGCATACCTCATGCAGACCGGAGCGTCCCGCGCCCGTCGGCTGCGCCGCGGGGTCGGTCCCTCCCGAAAACCGACGACCACCGGAGTGGCGCTAGCGCTTGTGGGCCTACTACTTCCCGGCGGAGAGGCACTTGGGTACCGGTTTTACTGGCGAACCGCCAACGACCCCGGGGTCCCGGTCGCGGCCGAAGGATTGCGCTGGGACCCGGCAATCTGGGGTCCGGGGAGGACACTCCGGTGGGTCATCGCCGATTCGCCGGGTTGGACGGAGCCGTGGGAGTACCGCGGAGAAACCCGGGAACCCCCGTTCACGAGCCGGGAGGAGGTGGTCCCCTTCGTCCGCAAGGCGCTTGACGCCTGGTCTTCGCTCGCGAGCACCGACATCGAATGGTCGGTTGCCGGGCTGGGTGGGGAACACCACGCGGAACGCGATCACGTCAACGCCGTCCGCATGCACCCGCTGGGCCTTCGCGCGTCCTATGTCGACATCTGGGAGGTGAACGGACAAATCGTGGAGTGCGACGTGTCTCTGACTCCCGTGCACACCGAGGAGCCGGACGGACGCGGACTCGAGGTGCTGATCCACGAGTTGGGGCACTGCATCGGCCTCGCGCACGCGGCGATGTTCCCGACCTGGGACACCTGGCCATGGCGGGACGGCCTGCAACCCGCGCTGTGGGACACGGATCCGGTCATGTCCTACGGATTCCAACCGGAGCCGACGCTGACGCCGGACGACATCGCGGGCGCTTCGCTCCTCCGGCCGGCCAGCGGCTGGCTGGATCGGGTGGGCACCATCGTGGGCCCGCCCGCTACGTGCCGGTGTTCGCGACGCGGGTCTCCGGCGAGGACGTCGTGGCCTCCGCCGGCGTATTCACGAACGGCGGGGGGTTCTTCGCGATCGAAGGACTGTCGCCTGGCGACTACCTGCTGGCCGCCGGCACGATGGGTGATGTCAGCGGGAACATCTCGCTCGTGGACCGGGGAGCCACGCTTGGGTCGACGGATCAGTACCTGCTGGATCCGGTGCGGGTGGCCGCCGGACGGGAAACCAGAGTGCCGCCGATTGCGCTGCGCGAAGGACGGGAGGCATCCCCGTGGAGAAGCGAATGACCCGGCGGGTGCTGCTCGCGACCGCCGCGGCGGCCGCGCCCGGACTGTTCGCGTGCGGTGGGGACGACAGCGCCGGTCCCACCGCGCCGCCAGCGCCACCTCTGCCTCCACCTCCGGCGTTCACGGTCTCCTTCGCCGAGAACGAACTCGAAATCCGCGAGGGAGAGACCCTGTCCGTGACGGTGACCTACGAGGTCCGGGAACTCGCCGCTCCGCTTCAGGTCCGCCTCGGCGCCTCCTACGAGAGCGCCTCAGAGGCCGACTACGAACTCTCCGAAGAGAGCGTTGAGATTCCGGCAGGTCAGGATCTCGTCGGCGAGACGACCGTCACACTCTCCGCCCTCGGCGATCTCCTCTTCACGGAAGGCGCCGAAACCCTGCCGCTCGCGTTCGTCCCGCCGGCTGAACAGGCCACGCTCGGGGATCCGGTCGAGATCACCATCGTCGAGATGGGCGCGTCGCCCTGCCCGGGGATATCCGTAATCGGATTGCCGTGGCGTGAAGAAGAATCGTCGGATGAGGACTCACCGAGCATGCTCGCCACCACGCTGAGCATCGAACTTGGCGCCGGTACCGCCGGAACCAGGCTGGAGGTCCTGGGTCCCTACTTCGATCTCGGGACCTATGGCCGCATCGCCGAGTCCGTTTCCGCTTTCGGGATCAATCGCTGGAGTCTGCACGCCGAGGCCGGCTCCATCGTGCACGAACTTGACGTGAATTGGTCCGGGGAGGACTGGTTTGAAGAAGAAGCGGAAGCGAGTCTGGATCTCGCGTTCGCGGGTGGTGCGTGTTCCGGGGAGCCGGTGGCATCCTGCACGAGCGAGGGCTGCGAAATCATTCCGTAGCCGCTCCCGATCAAGGGGCGAGGTCAGATCGGGGGAAGTTCCTCGTGCCAGGTGCTGCGCTCCTGGTAGGCGTGGGCCACCTGGAGGAGCCGGGCCTCGGAGAAGGGCGGTCCGTAGATCTGGAGCGCCAGCGGCCGCTTCGGCGCTTCCGAGGAGAACCCGCACCCCATGGTGAGTCCCGGATATCCGGTCATGTTGCCGATGAAGGTGTTCCCGGGACGGGTCGTCAGTTCATCCGGATCGGAACCGGCCCGGACGTCGCTCCGCGCTGCTTCTTCGGATCGCAGCGGATCGGCGGGTGAGAACGAGCTGGGCACGATCATCACGTCGCAGTTCCGGAAGACCTCTGCCATCTCCTGCTGGAGGATGGTTCGGACCCGAAGTGCCTTGATGTAGTCCGTGGCGGGATAGAACTTGGCCACTTCCAGCCGTTCGCGCACCAACGGATCAAGATCCTCTGGCTGTTCGGCGATCCGTTTCTCGTGGAAGGTGGCCGCTTCCGCCATCGCGACGATCCAGCCGGCGCTCCCCGCGAGATGGGCGTGCGGTACGGAGACCTCCACGGTTTCCGCGCCGTCGGCGGTGAGAAGTCCGATAGCTGTCCGGACTGCCTCCTGGACCTCTTCGGTGGCCGCCTCGAAGAACCCGGAACCCGGAACCCCGATCCGAAGCCCGGCCACCTCCGGAGTGAGCCCCGCGAGGTAGTCCGGAACCGGCGCGTCGGCCGCCGTCGGATCCCGTGGATCCGGACCCGCGATGGCCCCGAGCATCGCCGCCGCGTCCCAGGCGGTACGGGTCATGGGGCCCGCGTGGTCCAGGGTCCAACTGAGGGTTGTGACCCCGAAGCGGCTGATGCGGCCGTAGGTCTGCTTGAGGCCGACGATTCCGCAAGCGGCTGCCGGACCGCGGATCGAGCCACCGGTATCCGTGCCGATCGACAGAGGCACCTGCCGGGCCGCGAGCGCCGCCCCGGAACCGGAAGAGGAGCCGGAGGGCGTGTAGTCGGTGGCCCAGGGGTTTCGCGCCGGGCCGAATCCCGAGAGCACCCCGCTCCCCATAGCGAACTCGAGCAGGTTGAGCTTGCCGACCAGAATGGCTCCCGCGTCGTTCAGGCGCGCGGTGATCGTGGACTCATAGTCCGGGACCCAGTCTGCCGTGGCCTTCGAGCCGTTCGTAGTCAGGATGCCGGCGGTCGCGAGGATGTCTTTGGGCGCGTAGGGAATTCCGTGCAGGGGTCCGCGCCAATTGCCGGCGGCGATTTCCGCCTCTGCCTCGCGGGCGCGTTCGCGGGCATGGTCTCCGGTCACGGTGATGAAGGAGTTGATGGCGGGATCCGTCGCCTCGATGTGGGCGAGGTGGGCATCCACCACTTCGACGGGTGAAAGCTCCTGACGGCGGATGCGCTCCGAGAGAGCGCGGGCGCTGAGTTGGCAGAGTTCGGGGATCACTTTCAGTCCCCCTCGGCTGCGGGACCGCGCGCCACGAAGAGCACGGCCGGCTCCACCAGGTCTAGAATCTCGAGATCCCGGACCGCCTGGAAGAAGGCGTGGTTCATCCGCACCGCCGGCAGGATCGTGGACAGACGATCGGGGGGCAGGGGATGGTCCGTCAGGCTGTTCGCGTACTCGAGCGCAGCGACCGTGGCGCCGTCGCCCGGTTTCGGGCCCGCGCCGCATCCAGCCAGGACGAGGGGCGCCGCCAAGGGGGCCGTCGCGGCGCCACCCAGCAGCCGCCTACGGGTTATGGGTTTCGGATCGCGCATGGTCATAACGGACCTCCGTCGGCGGGAACCTCCTTCGCATTCTACCGGCACGGTCTAACAGTCAGTGGTGAACCCCACGCGGCGTTCGCCCGCCGCTCATGTGGGTTCCACCACCGGCTGTTGGCATCCGGATCCAGGTAACCCATCTTCCGGACGGGGTATCCTTATGCTCCGTGCTGCTTCGGGAAGCGGATCGCACGGCGGTCCGGAAACACTTCGAAGATCTCGCCGGCCCCGTTTCCGCCACTCTCTATTCCAGACACGACAGTCCGCTGGTGCTGCCCGGCCGGACGCCCTGTCCGACCTGCGCAACGACCGAAGCTCTACTGCGGGAGGTGGAAGAACTCTCGGACAAGCTCACCGTCGAGGTGCGCGACGTAGATGAGGTTCCGGATGCGGCACAGGGTGCCGGGATCGCCCGCCTCCCGGCGATCGAGCTCACCGGCGTAGCGAAGGGGAGAGTCCGGTTTCTGGGGCTTCCCGACGGCCATGAGTTCGGCTCCTTGATCACCGCGGCAACCTGGGTCTCCGGAGCACCTCTGACCATTTCCGAAGAGACCACGGAGCAGTTGTCGATGCTTCGTCGCCCCCTCCACGTCAAGGTCTTCACGACCCCTACGTGACCCTGGTGTGCGCCGGCGGCCAGTCTGGCCGTCCAGTTCGCGGTCATTAGCCCCGAGGTGACCACCGACATCGTCATGGTTCAGGAGTTTCCCGATCTGGCGCGGACCTACGCGGTGGCTTCGGTGCCGCTGACCGTGGTCGAACCGCTGGAAGACGGCGCCGGATTGGTCGGGCAGGGGACTTCGGTGCTGGGCGCGCGAGGAGAGGAGGTCTTCCTCTCGGCAGTCGCTGAGGTGGGCGAGATCGGGAATTCGGATCAGGATCCGGGATCGTGACTATTCATCGTCCCCGGTATCCCGGAGCCGACTGGCGCCTGGACCGGCGCCGGGCGCTTCGCGTTCTCTCCGGTGGGGCAGCGCTCGCCATCGCGGCTCCGACCCTCGGAGGAGAAACGGCCCCACCCTTCTCCGAGGACTCGCTTGCCGATCTCGGCCGCCGACTCCACGCGGTTCGCAGGCGATTCGGTCTGCGCCGGGCCATCGGCATTCACGTGGAGGACCTTGAGACCGGCGCGCCGCTCTTCAGCCACAACGCGGACCGCAACTACGTGCCGGCTTCCGGGATGAAGCTGCCCATCATGGCGGCCTGCCTTCACTATCTCGGGCCTAGCTACCGCTTTCCGACGCGCCTGCTGGTGGACGCACCGCCGACCGAGACCGGGGTCATCGAAGGTCCGGTCTTCGTTGTGGGTTCCGGTGACCCCAGCCTGAATCGGCACGACATGGACTTCATCGCGGACTCCCTGGCGGCGTTCGGGATCACCGAGATTCGTGGGGACATCGTTCTGGATGACTCGTTTTTCGAAGCCCAGGAGACCGATCAGGCCCTGGTGAAGCGCCGGCTCCGATACAAGGAACCCATCCAGAGCGCCCTCGGCTATCACTGGAACAAGGTCGAGGTTGCGGGCGTCCCGGGACAGGCCGACCGGCCCGACGTGCGCGATGAGGGGTATGGCTATTACACCGTTCAGAACCGGATGGTGCTCCGCAACTCCGGGCGGCCGTACATCCTTGCCCAGCGCCGGGGGACGCGCCGGATCCGGCTCCAGGGCCGAATCCTCAGAAACGGCAATGAGCGCGTCGCCCGTTTCACTGCCACGGAACCGGCTCTCTATTTCGGATACGCCCTCAAGGGCAAGCTTGTCGAGCGCGGAGTCCAGGTTGCCGGTGAACCACGACGCGGGATGGTTCCTGCCGCGGGCGACAAACTGCTTCTCTACCGCCACGAATCGGCTCCCCTGACGCAGGTCATCGAGGCGCTCGGCAAATACAGCAACAACTGGTCCGCCGAACAGCTCCTCTTCGCCGTCGGAGCCCATCGCTGGGGGCCGCCCGGAACGCGTGAGAAGGGGGTGCGGGCCACCGAGGAATACCTGGTGGGTCTGGGTTTCCCGGCCGACAGTTTCTCGGTCGACGACGGCTCCGGACTTTCGAGAAAGAACCGGTTGAGCGCGCGCCTGCTCGTCGGTGTCGTCCGCGATCTGTATGTCCAGCCGGAGCTCCGGACCGACTTCCTGTGTTCACTGGCTGTTTCCGGAGTGGACGGCACCCTCGCGCGCCGCCTGTGGGGAGAAGAAACCCTCGGCCGGGTCATGGCGAAGACGGGAACCCTCAGCGGGGTCAGTTCGCTCTCGGGAGTCGCATTTCCCCTGGCTGCCGAGAACCGGGCTCTGGGTTTTTCAGTCATGACGAACGGCATCCGCAACTCGTGGAATGGCGACGCCGTGGAGAACCTGATCGCTGCCGAACTGGTCCGGTGGAACGGCGTGTCCGCCTGAGCTGGCCAGGCCTGGAGTGCGGTGAGGGGCGTCCCCGGACTCGATCCCCCGGAATACGTCGACTGGCGCGAAGACCCCGAACTCCTCCGTGAGTTCGCGGCAACGGCCCTGAGCGACCCCGGGCGAGCTCAAATTGTTCAAGGTCTCGAGGAGCCGGTAAGGCTTCGCTTCTACGAAGGTCTGGTCAGGAACCGCCTCCATGACCTTCAGTTGAAGCGGTGGGTCCGTTCCGGGGTCCTATCCAAGGCATGGCTCGGGTCCGGCGAGGAAGCGGTCACGGTGGGGGCCTGCCATGCGCTGGAGCCGGGGGACGTGGTAGGGCCGATGATCCGCAACATCGGCGCCTGTCACGAACGGGGAATGAGCCTTGCCTCCATGTTCCGGGGAGCGCTCGGAACCGGGGACGGACCGGCACGGGGCAGGGATCTCCATTTTGGAGACCTCACGCGCGGCATCGTGGCGCCGATCAGCATGGTCGGTTCCCTGGTACCGGTGTGCGCCGGCATGGCACTCGCGTTCCGGCTCCGGGGCGAGTCGCGGGTCGCACTGACCTGGGTGGGAGACGGCACCACCGGGACCGCGGCGTTCCACGAAGGCATGGTGTCGGCCGTGGCGCTCAAGGCGCCGTTGATCGTGGTGATCCAGAACAACCGGATCGCGCTGGGCACCCCGCTGGACGACGGGGCCGGCGAGCGCCTCGCGCAGCTCGGAGGCGGATACGGGATTTCCACGTTGCGAGTGGACGGAAACAACGTGCTGGACGTCTTCGCGGCCACCGCACTGGCCCGGAAAGCGGCCCTGTTGGAGTCCCGGCCCGTGTTCGTGTTGGCCGACACGTTCCGGATGGGCGGGCATGCAACCCACGACGAAGGGGAAAGCCGGCGAATCCTCCCCCCGGAACTCTTCGCCCACTACGGGCGCCGCGATCCGGTCCGGGCCTATCGGGCCTTTTTGCGAATAGGCGGAGCCGGAGGCGCGCCGGCGGCCGAATCTGTCCTGGACGAACTCGAGGCGCGAGTCGGAGCAGAAGTCGAGAGCGCCGAACGCGAAGCGATTTCCTCTCAACGAGCCGCACGGCCCGACCCCGCCGGGGCGGGGGAGGGGGTCTTCGCCCCTTGACTTTCTAATCTGGAGGCTCTTGCCCGCCAGCTTAGAGCCGAATCTTGGCCGGAAAGTGGTTCAGCCCGAGGCGAGTCGCCGTGCGGTCCGTCTGGTCCACGATCGCGGCGGCGTTGATGCCGATTGCGATGACGATGGCTTCGCTGATCTCTTCCTTGGTGGCCCGAGTTTGAGCGCCTTCTTCACATGACCGTCGAGGCATCCCTCGCACTTGGCGATCAGCGAGCACGCGAGGGCGATCAGCTCCTGGATCTTCGGATCCAGATGCTTGTTCTCCGAAAAATAGGTCTCTTTGTAGAACTGACCGTAGATGGCCTTCATCCGCGGCTCGAGCATCGAATACGACGCCGGGGCCGAGCCATTCTGCTTTTGGTCCTTTTCCTGACCGCGCTGCCCCGGCTCGTGGTCGATACCGGGAATCCGCGCCTCGGAAGCCGCTACGTTGTCCGCCATGCCGGATTTTGCCTCGTGCCCGCCGCTCTTGGCCGGGACTTCGTATCGAGGGACGGCGGGTGGGACGGCCACCTGTCTGGCGCCGCCCGCTCAGCGCGTCGAAAAGGGAGTAACCGGTGAAGGTTAGCATCAGAGAAACGATGCAGACCTTCCGATGTTCCGTAGCTTTGGTGGCTCCGCTCGACGCGGTCTTTGGGTTCTTTTCGAACGCAGGAATCTGGAAGTGCTGATCCCGCCCTGGCTCCGTTTCCGGGTACTCACAGAAGGGGAGATCTCGATGTCCCGCGGCACACAGATCGACTATCGCCTGCGTCTTCGGGGGGTGCCGCTCCGCTGGCGTAGCGAAGTCACGGCGTGGGAACCCCCGCACCGCTTTGTGGACGAGCAGGTGATCGGCCCCTACCGAAGCTGGATTCATGAACACCGCTTCGAGGCCCAAGAGCGACCGGGCAGGGGCCCGATCGTTGTCGCACACGATGAAGTTCAGTACCAGGCCCCGGGCGGAATGCTCGTGAACCGGTTTCTCGTCGCCCCTGACCTAGCCCGGATCTTCGCCTATCGAAGCGCCAAGCTGAGGGAACGCTTCGGGACACCAGCCCGCTGACGTCCCGCCCGCGTGGCTCTGCCGGTATTCCGATGTCGGCACGCCGACACTCGGGCGTGCCGATTGCGCCCTTCCTGCGCGTTCAGTGGCTGTTCCAAGACGCACACCAGGGCAAAAGTCCCGAGCGGGAGGATCGGACGCCACTCCCCGGGGCACTGCATCCTTATCGAAAGCCGCTTCGCGACTGCTGATACCGGGGCGCGCTTATCGGACGTCGTGCCAGCGACTTCGGATAAGCACCGCATCCTTATCGGATGGCGTGCGGGGCTTCCCACATCCAAATCACGGCCTGGTCCTTATCGGAGGCCGCTTCCCGACTTCTGATACCTGAGCGCGCTTATCGGATGTCGCGCGGGGACTTCTCACCTCAAATCACGGCCCCGATCCTGATCGAAAGTCGCTCGCGCGACTGCTGATCCCCGGGCGCGCTTATCGGACGTCGCGCCAGCGACTTCGGATAAGCACCGCCTCCTTATCGGATGGCGCGCGGGGGCTTCTCAACTCAAATCACGGCGCGATCCTTATCGAAAGTCGCTCGCGCGACTTCCGATAAGGATGCTTATGTTAAATACTGGGGTGCAGAGTGGAGTGCTGCCAACGAATAGCGGCCATCAACCCTGCTCGCGAAACGCCGTCACGTCGCGATGGAAGACGAAGAGAGAATCCATGTCCTCCGACGGCGATTCGAAGTTGTAGGTTCGCCCGCCGAGCACCTTCATGCGCAGGTTGTTGTTCAGGTAGTCCAGCTCAAAGCGTTCCGCCTGTGCGAACGGTAGTTGGAACGCATCCTTGTGATCCGTCTGGTAGTCGAATCCCTCGGGCGTCGCAACCAGCATCCCTTCACAGGACCCGAACCGATGTTTGTGTACCACGGCCACCTTGACGTCCAGTGACGCCACCAGATCGCCGAAGTGCACTCGCACCGGAACTGGCCGGCGGCCGACCGCCACCCGCCGGGACACCACGTCATGCCCCTCGACAGAGACCGTCAAGTTGTATTCCCCGGGCTGGAGATCCGCGATCGTGACCGGAGTGTTCCCCTTGAAGTTTCGGTCGACAAAGACGTTCGCCCCGGCGATGTCGCTCTCCACGACGATGGAGCCGAGCATTTCCGTAAGGTTCGCGGCCAGCGAGCGGGTGCGGCCGCCGCGGATCGTGATGGTTGTCTCGAGAGAGTGAAACCCCTCTTTTTCCACCCGAATCGGATATTCGCCGACGTCCAGGTCTTCCCAGGCACCCGGAACCATGCCGAGCATCCTGCCGTCCAAAATCACACTGGCGCCATCGGTGCCCTCGATCTGCAGGGTGCCGGTGGTGGGGGGCGCCGGCGTTGGAGGCGGTGGCGCTCTTTCCGGTTCAGGCGCCTTGGCCGGCGGCGTCTCTTCCGCCGGTGCGGTTTCTTCCGCCGGGGCCGCAGACTCCTCGCCTCCACCACATCCTGCGAGGGAACCGAGGCTGGCTAGAAGAGCCAGTGATCCAAGAAAGGCGCGCGTCCACTCAGAGCGACGAATCATCCGCGGTTCCCCCTACCTCGCGATAACCCCGGTCGTAGTAGAGGAGCGGGGCGCGGTCCGCCCGCTCTACCCTGCCCTCGGTCACCCTGCCGATGAACAGCGTGTGATCACCCTCTCGGTAGGCGCCGACCGTGCTGCATTCGAGCCAGCCGATACAGCCGGAGAGTTGCGGCGGATTCCCCGTCCCACCGGCCTGCACGGCTCCCGCGAAAGCTCCTGCGAACTGGTCGGCGGAGTCGAACCCCGGCTTCGCGAAGTGCCCCGAAACGGCGGCCTGATCAGACGCGAGGAGATGCACCCGAAATCCGCCGCCAGCAATGGCCGCGTGTGCCCGCGCCGAGTTCATGATGGAGACGAGAACCAACGGCGGTTCGAGGCTCACCGGGATGAACGAACTGACCGTGATGCCCCTCGGCCCTTCCGGACCACTTGCGGTCACGACGGTCACCAGTTGCGGCGCGCGGCGCATCAGCGCACGGATCGCCGAAGCCGCGTCGCTCATCCAGTTGCGCCCGCGTCGTCCAGTTCCTCGAAATCGGCTGTATAGCTGATGTCCACGCCACCCTTCAGGGTGTTGGCTAGAGGGCAGCCGCGTTCATGGAAACGGAGGGCCCGTTCCGCTTCGGCGCGTTTGCCGGAAGGCAGGGCCACGCGGTACCGAATCCGGATGGCGCGCAATGCCATGACCCCGTCCTCGTCCACGATGTCGCCTTCGATGTCTGCCGAGAGCCGATCCGGTTGGCTCGGGATGCCGCGTACTTCGAGCGCCCGCCCGAACGTCCCCACCATTCAACCACCGGTGGCGGCCACCACGTAGTCGAGCGTCGCCGGCAACTCTTCGGCCGGGGTTACTCCGTAGAAGGCGGCGATTCCGCTGTGGACGCCGAAACGCACGGGCTGGTCGAAGTCTTCCAGGAAGGCCTGGCGGACCGGGCCGGCCTGCTTGATCACCCGGGCGTGGCAGGTATGGACGACTTTGTTCATCGTGACTCGACGAAGATCTCGGAATGGAGCATCTTCACCGGGGCTCCGGCCGTTGCTGTCGGCAAGGACAGTTCCAGAGTGGTGCTGGTGGGAGCGCTGCAGGCGTTGTCCGTGCAGAGTTGGTAACGGACCAGCACTTCAGCGTCCGCCGAACGTCCTCGCTCGATAACGGAGGTGACCGGGATCCGGATAGCCACCGTCCCTTCATAAAGGTCGTATTCGCCGAGGCCGGAAAGATCCCGCCGAATCGGCGCCGGATAGGCAGGCTCTCCCGCCTCGAAGGCTCCACCCTCGACGAGTTCCACCACCGTGGCGGTCGGAAATGCCTCTTCCGGCCCATAGAGGTGATACCCCTCCTCGAGTTCCGCCACCACCGCGACTTCGAGACTGTCGCCGGGACGCACGGGGGACTGGGAGGCCACCAATTCGAACCGGGCCGCGTTCTCCCAATCGGGAATCATCGGGGCTTGGGCACCCGGGGCGGCAGCAAGGCCGCCGGATACGGTCAGGAGGAGACCGGACAGCAAGAGACGGCGTCTCATAAGGCGAAACTCCTTGGGAAGGTACCCGGAATCAGGATCCGGCGAGGCGGGAGATCTCGGAGAGGATCTCCTTGGGGGCCGTTCGATCTCGGTAGTTCACCCACACGTTGACGAAGCGAACCACGCCGTCAGTGTCCACGATGATGGTTGCAGGATGGGGAATTCCTTCCCGCTCCGTACCATCGTGATCCGGGTTGGGGATGCCGTATTCACGGATGGCCGGACCACCGTCCACGAGGATCGGGAACGTCCAGTCATTCTTCGAGAGCCACATCAGGGTGTCCCCCGCCCCGTATTTGGAAATGCCGAGCACGGTCGTGCCCTGCGCCTCGAACTGATCCAGGGATTCTTGCAACTCGCCGAGCTGCGCAATGCAGAATGGTCACCAACCCCCACTGCGGAAGAACTCCAGGACGACCGGTCCTCGCTTCACGAGTTCGGAAAGCCGGTATGAGGCGCCGTGGGCATCCTTGAGTTCGAAATCGGGCGCCGGGTCACCGACCTTCACGGTGGGAGTGTCGGTGTCCTGGGCGGATCCGCTGGTGGAGGCGAGGCCTGCGGCCAAGCCGACAACCAGCAACGCGGAGGCGGGCAATCCAGACATGCGGGCCATTCTAGCCTCGACGCTTGCGAGACGAGAGGGGGCCGGGGCCGAAGAGAGGCCATCCTTTCCCTGCCTGTTGGACATCTTTTGCGGCTTCCGCGAAATCGCGACGCCCGGCGGGGTATTCGGGCCGAATTCGCCGGAAACACTCGCGGACGACAACGGATTCGGTTCGCCGCTTCGGTTCGCCGCTTCGGTTCAGCTAACCTGTTGATTCGTCTTCGCTTGGTTCCGATGTCGGCGCGCCGACATCCTCACCTTGCCCCTCGAGTTGCCGGAGCAGGGTACGCAGCGCCTCCAAGACTTCCGCCTCCTCGACCTCGCTGCGGCGGAAGGTGAGTTGGAGCCGGAACGGACCACCCTTCGGGGCATACCGGAAGACAAAGGGTCGCGCCCGCTCCCCCTTGCCCTTTCGGCGCTTTGGTGCGGGGTCGTCCAGTCCCTGGACAAGGCGCTGGACGCAGGCCAGCATGGCTTCCGCGTTTGGTTCGCGCGCCACTCGGAGCAACTGCCGGCGAGACCCGATCCCCGAGGCCCGGCAGACCTCCCGGATCTCCTCCGGAATGTTAAGCAGGGCGAGAGTCTCGGTAATCGAAGTGCGTCCCTTGCCGACCCGACGAGCCAGGGAGTCGTGAGTATGTCCATGCTCCCTGATGAGCCCCTCGTAGGCGGCGGCCTCCTCAAAGGCGGAAAGGTCATCCCGCAGCAGGTTCTCCACCAGAGCCAACTCGAGGGCGTCCCCTTTCCCGGCCTCTCGCTCGAGGCAAGGCACTTCGCGCAATCCGGCCAGCACCGCCGCCCGGTAGCGGCGCTCGCCGGCGATGATCTGGAAGTCCTTGGGCCCCAATCGGCGGACCAGGATTGGTTGCAGGATTCCCTGGTCCCGAATCGAGGTGGCAAGCGGCTCCAGCGCTCCGATGCGCTGGCGCGGCTGATCGGGATTCGGATGGATCTGAGCGGTCGGGATCGTCCGGTGACGGACGCCCGGCTCATCGGGAGCCAGCCCCGCCACATAGTGGCTGTCACGCGGCCTCAAACTGACTTTTTCAGGAAGACCGGTTCGCTTGGACACGGGCAAGCACCTCCTGAGACAGACGGCGGTAGTCCTGGGCTCCTCGAGAGTTCGGGGCGAACGCGAAGATGGATTCGTTGTACGCCGGGCTCTCCTCGAGTCGTACGTTCCGGTTGATCAGCGTTCGGAAGACTTTTTCCCCGAAGTGTCCGCGGATTTTGCGGATCGCGTCCCGCGCAATCCGCGTGCGCTGATCCGCCATGGTGATCACCACCCCGAGGAGGGACAGATCCGGATTGGGGCGCCGGTTGACCTGCTCCATGGTGTCAAGGAGATCGTCAGCTCCCTCGAAGGCGTAGTACGTGGGCGGCATCGGCAACAACAGATAGTCACTGGCGACCAGCGCATTCACCGTGATGAGCCCCAGTGTCGGAGGGGTGTCGATCACCACGAAATCGAACTGCTCCCGAACATACTGGATGCGGTCCCGGAGTCGATAGTGAGCGTCGATGTCGCCAAGAAGTTGGCGCTCCAGTTTGGCCAACGAGATACGCGCCTCGGCTACCGACAAGCGTTCTACCGAGGTGGGGCTGATGATGTCCGCGAACCGCACGTCACCGGTCAGTGCCTCCAGCATCGAGGCGCGGGATGGATCCGGGTCGATGACGCTTACCGAGGCATTGGCCTGCGGATCAACGTCAACGAGCAGTGTGCGGTGTCCGGCACCCGCGAATGCCGCCGCGAGGTTGACTGCGGTCGTGGTCTTGGCTACCCCGCCCTTCTGGTTCGCGACTGTGATGGTGGCGCGCATCTAGCAGCCTGTGGATAGAGCGGCGTGAGCGCCGAGGCTGGTCAGTCTCCCGGTGGGGGCGAGGCGCCCGGCTGCCAAGGCGCGATTTGGGAGGAGCCCCCACCGGGAGAACTGGCCCGGATGTATTCCGACTGAATCGGAACCGAGAGCGAAGCGGTTCAGCCGGGATGCATCGCCAGCCGAGCCCCCACCGGGAGAACTGGGCCGCGTGACTTTGTCCACAGGTTGCTTCATGCTCAGTGCGCGTCGCCGATGTCATCCTCGTCAAGAGCTTCGAGCCAGTCGCCGAGCGCCTCGCTGTCTTCTGGTGGTTCGACGTCCTCCGCCATGAGTTCTTCGGCGCGTCGCGCCCCTCGTTCAATGACGCGCGAGTGGACGAAGATGGGCGCCCTCGTTCTCAGCGCCAGGGCGATGGCATCGCTCGGCCGGGCATCCACCGCGAGCCGCTGGCGTTTCCGCTCCAGATGCACATGCGCATAGAAGGTGTTGTCCTGCACATCATGGATCACCACCTTGGTGACCCGGGCATCCAGTTCCCTGAGCAGTTCCCGAATCAGATCGTGCGTGAACGGCCGGGGCGGCTCATAGTTCTCGATCTGCAGGCCGATCGCGCGGACCTCCATGGGCCCCACCCAGATCGGGACTTCGCGATCGCCGGACTCCTCCTTGAGCATCACGACTGCGGCGCTGGTCCGCGGCACCATCAGGATCGCCTTGATGCTTACCTCAATCTCCACGGTCAGCTCCTCGTTTGTTCTTTCATCCGGATGGCATCGCCTCACGGGCCCCGCTCGGAGCGGCCTGTACGACCGGCAGGGGGATTTCAGATTTCCAGGCGCCCGGTTCCGCTGAGGGAATCGGCAATTCGCTGGCGAGCAGGCGCAATCTCGGTGAACTTACGAGGTCACCGAGCAGGCTGTTCGGGCCAAACCCCGTAATCGTGACCTCGCCGAAGCTCCCGGTGGCCTCCATCGGGCCGTTAAAGTTGACAATCCGGTTGTCGGGGCCCCGTCCCGCAAGCTGACCGCCCTTGCGGCTCGGCCCTTCGATCAGGACTTCGACCTGGCGGCCCACCAGACCCTGGTGCAGAGCCAACTGGATCTCTCGTTGTCGGGTCTGAAGCTCGATGAGTCGCTGCGTCTTCTCCGAATCCGGGACATCGTCCGGCAGCCGCTTCGACGCGAGCGTATGGGGACGCTCGGAGTACTTGAAGGAATAGACCGAGGAGAAGCGCACTTCGTCGAGGAGAGTCAGTGTGTCTTCAAACTCTCGCCTGGTTTCGCCGCAGAAACCGACGATCAGGTCCGTGGAAAGTGCGAGGTCCGGGGCTTTGTCCCGCGCCCGCCTGACGAGTTCCAGGAATTCCTCCCGGCTGTAACCGCGACGCATGCGCTCCAGCACACTCGTCGAACCGGATTGTGCGGGTAGATGCATATGCGGCATCAACGCTCCCCCCGCCGCAAAACGCTCCATGAGGGCGTCGCTGAAGTCTTTCGGATGAGGACTCGTAAAGCGGATCCGCCGGATTCCCGATACCGCTCCCACCGCATCGGTCAGTTCGGCAAACCCCCGCCCATCCTCGGGATCCCGATAGGAGTTCACGTTCTGGCCGAGCAGCTGGATCTCCCGGAAACCCGAGGCGGCCAGAGATTCCGCTTCCCGCACGATCGACGCCGCGGTTCGGCACCGCTCGCGTCCGCGGGTGAAGGGCACGACGCAGAAGGAACAGAAGTTGTCGCAGCCCTCCATGATGGTGATGTACGCCTTCACCCCGGGAATCCGATCGATCTGCTCCGGCGGGATGTCGAGGTTATCGGGGTGCCGTCCGATTTCGACGATCCGGGATTCGCCGTCGAGCAGCCGGCGCACTACATCGGGAAGACACACCAGGCTCTGGGTGCCGAGGACGAAATCCACGGCGGGGGCCCGACCGAAGATGGCCTCCCCTTCCTGTTGGGCCACGCATCCCGCCACCCCGATCAGTTGTGGACGCTCGCGGCCCCGGCCCACGAGTTGCTCAACCCGCGCAAAGACCTTTTCCTGCGCCTTTTCCCGAACGGAACAGGTGTTCAGGACCACGATCTGCGCTGGTTCGGCTCCCGCCGGCGCGGGCTCGGCTTCGGCCGGACGGCAGCCGAGCGATCCGAGCGCGGCCGCCATCTTCTCCGAGTCGTGGACGTTCATCTGGCAACCCCAGGTCTCGATCCGGAACCTGAGGGGAGAGTGCGCCCGACGGTTACGGACTTGATCCCCGGACCCGGTCACGGGAAGGCCGATCGGACCGGACATCGGACCGGACATCGGACCGGACATCGGACCGGACGGGGGACCGGACAGGGGATCCGTGGCGCAGGCGGTCATTCAGAAACCCGCAGACTCCGCCGGGAACCCTGCGCTTTCGCCGCCGGACGATTCGGCTTGCGCCCCGGCGAGCAGTTGGGATGCGTGCTTTCGAGCACTGTCGGTGATCTCGGGTCCGGCGAGCATACGGGCGATTTCCTCGATCCGGGCGCCACCTCCGAGGCAGCGAACACGAACCGCATCGCCGGATTCTAGTTTCTCGACGACCAGATGGGCTCGCCCGAGGGCAGCAACCTGGGGAAGGTGCGTGACGGAAACGACCTGGCGCGAAGCGGCGAGACGACGGAGACGCCGCCCGACCGCATCGGCGATCCGTCCGGACGTTCCGGTGTCCGCTTCGTCGAAGATCAAGGTGGCCGCGCCCCCCTTCCCCGCCCCGGCTGCTTTCAACGCAAGGAAGAAACGCGAGGATTCCCCTCCCGAGGCGACTTCGCCGATCGGAGCCGGCGCCATCTCGGAACTCGCGCTGAAAAGAAACTCCACCCGGTCCAGACCGTGTTCGGTGAAATGCCGGGTTCCGGCGTCCTCCCCGGTTTCGGATCGTGCTCGCAGGGTTTCAATTCCGATCAGGAAACGAGCGCGCGGAATACCGAGGCCAATGAGTTCGTCCTGCACCCGATGTGCGAGCGCTTCGGCAGCGGCTTCCCGGGCAGCGTGCAGCGACCCTGCCAGGGCCCGGTAACGGGCGGCGCCCGCCTCCGCGGCTGCCACCGCCTTGCGGCGTTCCTGGGCCTGATCGGTGAGTTCGGCAAGCGCGCCCCGGATCTCTTCCGCCCGTTCGAGCAGCGCGTCCGCTCCGCCCGTTCCTGCGGTGTGGCGGCGTTCGAGCCCGCGCAATACGACGAGTCGATCTTCGATTTCCGCGAGCCGCTCGGGCGCCGCCCGGACACTGTCTCGTCGATCCCGCACGGCGGCCGCCAGATCCTCCACTTCAACGAGCAGATCCGGACGTCCGTCGAGCAGGCGGGCTGTCTGCGGGTCCACCGCGGCCGCGTCGTCAAGAGCCCGAAGAGCGACCGCCAACTGCGCGCTCGCCGCCGCATCTGACCCATACAGCGTCTGATACGCACTCTCAAGGCAGCCGGCGAGGTGTTCGGCATGTCCGAGTGCCCGACGCTCCGCGAGCAGAGCCTCGATCTCGCCTCGCTCCGGCGCCGCACGTTCGATCTCTTCGAGAGCCCTTTCGAGGTCGGCGCGATGAACCGCTGCCGCGCGGAGTCGCTCGCGAAGAGCATCGCGTTCATCCTCAGCGGTTCGAAGCACGCGGAAGGCTGCCGCTACCTGTCGCCTTAGATCCGAATGACCGCCCACCGCGTCCACGGTTTCCCGCGCGGCCCCGGGCTGCAGCAGAGCCAGATACTCCCCCTGGCTGTAGACCTCCGCAAGGATCACTCCCACCGCGCGAAGCGCCGCCACCGGAACCGCCGCGCCGTTCACCGCAATCCGATTGGCGACCGAGCGCCGCCCCGGCGCAAGGCGCAACTCCCGCCGAATCACGAGTTCGTCGTCCTCGGTCGGAACTCCGGTCTCCTCACACAGCGTCCGCAACCGTTCCCAACCCGGTGATCCTGCGTCCGGGAGAGCGAAGCCCGCCTCGACAACCGCACGATCCGCGGCGGGCCCCACGAGTTGCGAACGACCCCGGCCACCGAGAATGAGGCCGAGAGCCTCCAGCAGAACACTCTTGCCGACCCCGGTCTCGCCGGTGACGACGTTCAGTCCTTCCTCGAATTCGAGGGAGATGTCCTTGAGCAGGGCGACGTTTTGCGCGCGCAGCCAATGAAGCATCGTGGCTGGAAGTGAACTCGAGCGCCGCTAGTAGTCGGTGGGCAAAGTGACGTGAGCGCCGAGGTCGCCAGTTCTCCCGGTGGGGGCGAGGCGTCCGGCTGACAGGGCGCGCGAGGGAGGAATACCAAGTGTATTGCGACCGGATCGCAACGATGGGCGGCGCGCAGCCACGCGGTTCAGCCGGAATGCATCACCGGCCGAGCCCCCACCGGGAGAACTGGGCCACGTGACTTTGTCCACAGACTGCTCACTGCGCTACGACGGATTGCGGTTGGCTCCCCTCCCGGAGCCAGCGGGGAAGCGCACCCCGTGGCGTTTCGGCGCCGAAATCGGCGACAACCCCAACGGGTAGTGGTTCAGCATGGGTTAGGCTACTATATGTTGGGTATTCGGGTTCCCCGCCGCTTCTACGTGTTCGCCCGGTTCACGGCTTCGTGCAACGCTGTTCTCTGGGCCGTGGTCTCGCTTCTGTTGCCCCGGAACGTGTTGGCGGGACAGGTACCGCCCGAACCGCAGGCCGCCCGTGAGACGGTCGACGAGACGGTGACCGCGGTCGAGATCGGCTCCTCCGCGGGACTCTTCGATGAAGGCGGCTTTGTCGCGCTCGTGGTGGAGGCGGGGCCGGTCTCCTGGTTCGTTCTCGCAACGCTGCTCTTCTTCAGCCTTTTGTCCTGGGCCATCATCCTGAACAAAGCGCGGCAGCTGCGCCAGGCAGAGCAGGACTCGGCTGCCTTCCTGACCCATTTCCGGTCCGCCAAGCGCTTCGCGGACGTCGTCTCCCGGGCCCGGAAACATCCCGCCAGTCCGCTGGCCAGGCTGTTCAGCGCCGGCTACCAGGAGGTCCGCTATCAGTCGCGGCAGGACGACGAAGAGTCGGTGCGGCTTCAGGTATCCAACATGGAAGCTGTGGCGCGATCACTGCTCCGGGCCTCCTCGACCGAAACCGCGGCGCTCGAGCAGCGGATGATCTTTCTGGCGACGACTGGCGGCGCCACCCCGTTCATCGGGTTGTTCGGGACCGTCTGGGGCATCATGAACGCGTTTCAGGAAATAGCTCTCACCCAGTCGGCGAACATCAGCGTCGTTGCCCCCGGGGTGTCGGAAGCTCTCATCGCGACCGCCGCCGGTCTCGCGGCGGCGATTCCGGCCGTCATCGCCTACAACGCCTTCCTGGCCCAGATACGCCGGATCACCAACGTCATGGACGATTTCTCCATGGAGTACGTGGCCATGCTGGAACGGCACCTGGCCCGCTGACAGCATGGCTATGGGAACCGCCGGGGGCTCCGCCGGAGGTTCGGGCTCGGGTTCCGGCTCCGCCCTGGCCCAGCTTGGCGCCCGCCACCGGGCCACTGCCGGAACCGCTCTCTCCGAGATCAACGTGACTCCCTTCGTCGACGTGGTACTCGTATTGCTCATCATCTTCATGGTGACCGCTCCGCTCCTCGTCCGCTCGCTCGAGGTGAGTCTGCCCACGGCGCGGATGCGGTCCGCCGAGGCAACCGAGCGCGTGATCGTTACCGTCGACGCCGAGGGTCGGACGTTCGTTGGGGAGCGAGCCGTGAACCCGCTGCTGCTGGAGGAGCGACTCCGCGAAATCGTCGATCTGGAAGGGGCTCGCGAAGGCTATCTGCAGGGGGATGTCTCGCTAGAATACGGACAGGTCATAGAGGTAATCGACACGATGAAACGGGCGGGTTTTGACCGTGTCGGTCTCGTGTATGCCTACCCGGGCGAACAGCGGCGGAGGTAAGCCGGTGCCGGATCCACCCCGGAGTCTGTCGGCTTCGCAGCCTCGGGCGGCAACCTCCCAGGCAATCTCTCCGTCAGGTCGGGTCGAGGATTCGTTTCGGCGCAATCTGATGTGGTCGGCGACGGCGCATCTCGTCCTGCTGGGAGGCGCGGCCGTGGGGTTGGAACTGGATCAGGGTGCTGATCTCCCTCCCCCCTCGGCGGCCTTCATCGAACTCGGGATGTCCGGTCCGAACCCAACCCCCAATCTGGGCAGCCCCGCCCCGGCGAATCCGACAACGAGCCCAACGCCGCCCCCGGAACCCGAGCCCGAACCGGAACCGCCCGCTCCCGAGCCTCCGGAGCCTGAGCCCCCTGCCCCCGAAGCTCCGGAGTCCCGCCCGGACGTAGTTCGGCCGACAACCGAAAACCGCGACCGAATGCCGGTCCCGGACGCCCGGGAACGCCGGCGGGCCGCCCGGCCCCAGCGTCCGGAATCCGGTCTCAGAGGCCGCGATGCGGCCTGGGCTGACTCCGCGCGACTCGAAACCCGGCGCCCCGTCGATACGAAATCACGCCCCACCAGAAGGGCGGCCCCAAATGCTTCGAACCAAGGGGCTGCCGGCAACACCGGGATCGGCCTCGGAGGTAGACCGGGGGGCACCCGCTTCGATCAGGACTTCGAGTACGCCTTCTATCAGCGCCAGATGATCGCCCGGGTCCAGGCAAACTGGCAACAGATCCCCGTTCGCGGGCGGGCCACCGTCGTGATCCGGTTCACCATTTTTCGCGACGGCGCCATCAGCGACGCCGAGGTGGAGACTTCAAGCGGACAGTCGCTCCTTGATCGTGCGGCGCTCCGGGCCGTCGTCCTGGCGGAGCCCCTGCCGCGACTTCCGGACAGCTATCCGAGAGACCGGGTCGGGGTACACCTTCTCTTCACTTATTCGCAGGAAGCGGACGGCAGTCTGGACGGGCCTCCACCCGAAGCTCCGTGAAGAATCTTCCCCTGCCCCGCTTCGGTCAAGCAGCCCGTGAACAAAGTCACGCGGCCCAGTTCTCCTGGTGGGGGCTCGAGCGGCGATGCATCCCGGCCAAACAGCCTGTGATGGAATCCAAGCGGCCCAGTTCTCCCGGTGGGGGCTCCTCCCTCG
This sequence comes from Candidatus Marinacidobacterium sp., assembly GCA_965223075.1. Classification (GTDB taxonomy): domain Bacteria; phylum Acidobacteriota; class Vicinamibacteria; order Marinacidobacterales; family Marinacidobacteraceae; genus Marinacidobacterium. The sequence continues at coordinate 284,114 of OZ244986.1, forward strand.
CACGCCTTGCCAGCCGGGCGCCTCACCGCTCTCGGCGCTCACGTCACTCTGTCCAGGGGCTGCTGGCCCTCCTCGGCGCCGTGCTGGCCACTGGAGCTGCGGCGGGTTTCCTCCCCATTTCCAGCGTTATCGGAGCCACGGGACACCCGGTGTCCGTCGAAGTCGCGAAGGTTCTCCCGGAGGCTTGGGCAACGGACTCCCGATTTGCCAGTGCTCCCGCGGCACTCGCTCAAGACGCCGGCGATTGGTACCTCGACATCACCCGTCCCGGTGCTCCGGTCAGGATGGCCATTCCCGATTTCGAGGTGCTTCCGAGCGACTCGGCACCGGAGACCGGGTCCGGGGAGTCTCCCGGCGACCTCGGAGACACGCCGGGCGGAGAGGCGACGGAGGCTGCTTCAGTGGCCAGTACCGTGTTGTGGGATGACATCGAGTACGCCGGGATGTACCGGATGCTCCCCAAGCGCTTTTACCGGATCGCGGAAGCTGGATCCGCCGAAGGAATTCTGGACTACTACCAGTGGGAGTCCATCGGAGCCGACATCCTGATCGATGGGAAGCTCTGGGTCGAAGGGGACTTGCTCGTTGCCGAGGTGCGCATGCACGCCGTACGGGCTCAGGAGAACGTCTTCGGACGACGGTACACGGCTGCCCGCGGAGCCGCGCGGACGCTTGCCCACCGGATCGCCGACGACATCCTGCGGCATGCCGGGAACTACCAGGGAGTTGCTCGAACTCGCATCGCCTTCTCCACCAGCCGCTCCTGGCAGCGCCCCGAGGAGATGCCGCGCAGCAAGGAGATCTACCTCATGGACTACGACGGGCACGGGCAGCGGCCGGTGACCGCCAACGGCTCCCTGAACATCACCCCGAGCTGGTCGCCGGACGGGCGGGCGCTCAGCTACATCTCGTACCGCGAAGGCGCTCCCGCCCTCTATCTCGCTTTCCTCTATCAGGGCCGGGGAGAAAAGCTCGTGGGCGATTTCCAATCCTTCACCCCGGCCTGGTCCCCGGATGGAAACTGGATCGCGTTCACCTCGAATCGCGATGGCCAGGCCGAGATCTATCTGGCCGCGGTGGACGGCAGCGAACTGCGACGGCTTACCGACAACCGCGCCATTGACGTCGCCCCCACCTGGTCCCCGAATGGACGCACCATCGCCTTCACCTCCGACCGAACCGGAGCCCCGCAGATCTATACGATGGACCGGGACGGACTGAATCTGCGGCGCGTCTCCTTCGAGGGCTCGTACAACGATTCCCCGGCGTGGTCCCCCTCGCGGCAATACAGCGAGATCGCCTACGCCTCGCGGATCGAGCGCCGCCCCTTCGACATCGTGGTACATGATTTCGAGACCCGGCAGACCCGGCAGATCACGACGGGGCGCGGCAGCAACGAGAGCCCCTCGTGGGCTCCGAACGGCCTGCATATTGCGTTCACATCCAACCGTGCCGGCAACGACCAGGTGTTCGCCATGCACCGGGACGGGTCCAATTTGAAGCAGCTTACCCGCGAAGGGAGCAATACCACTCCGCGTTGGGGCACCCCCCCTGCAAATCCGCAATGAGGTCGCCCCCATGAGACTAGATTCGAGACTCTTTTCGAGCCGCCGGACGTGCGGCCTGTTCTTCGTCACTCTCCCGGTGGCTCTTCTGCTCGGGTTGTTGCTGGCGGGGTCCTCCTGTTCCTCCATTTCTCGCAACCCGGCAACCGGAAGTGATCCGGTGGCCGCTCCGATGGCCGCTCCTGCCGAGGCCGCGGATTCGGAGGCGGCTCCTGAACCGGAGCCCGAACCGGAATCCTCGAGTTCCGCCGGGTTGACCGAGGACGAAATCCTGGCCATCCCGCCAGAGGTCGGAAGCGAAACCGATCTCCTGGATATCGGCTCGAAGAGCCTCGAGGAGTTGAACGCCGATGAGCACCTCAAAGACGTGCATTTCGAGTACGACAGCGCCCAGTTGAGTGCCGCGATGCGGGCCACCCTGGAGGAAAACGCCGATTGGCTGTCCCGCTACCCCTCAGTAAGGATCCTGGTCGAGGGGCACTGCGACGAACGCGGCACGGTGGAATACAACCTGGCCCTCGGGGAAGGACGCGCCCGCGCCGTCCGCGACTACCTGCGGGACCTCGGCGTCGGTTCCGGCCGGATGCGGATCATCAGCTACGGCAAGGAATTCCCTCTTGATCCGGGTCACAACGAGGCCGCCTGGCGGCGGAACCGGCGCGCGCATCTGGAGATCATCGCCAAATGAAGTCTTCCCGAACCGCGCTCCGCTCCACGCCGCTATTGGTCGGGGTCCTCCTTGGTTCCCTTTTCGCAACTCCACTCGCCCATGAAGCCCGGGCCGGCGCCCAACGAGACCAGAACCGCATCATGTCCGAGATTCGGCAGCTTCAGGTGCAACTGGCAACCCTGGTCGAGGCGCAGACAGCCCTTTCACAGGCGGTGGAACGCCTCCTCGGGGACCGGGAGGAGCAACTCACTGCGGATCGCCGCAGCCGTGCCGAAACGCTGAACGCGCTCGGCCGGATGGAGCGCAACGTCGCCACCCTCAGCGAGGCATTCCGGGAGAGCAACGAACGCCTGTCGGCTCTCATGGTGGAGGTGGAATCGGTGCGGGAGGCGCAGCGCCGTGCGGCGCTTCGCGGGGATCCTCCGGGAACAGCCGAAGATACAGAGCCCTCCGAGGGAGAGGATGTCGCGACGGAGGAAACCTCCGGCGAGGAGGAAACGCCTGCGGAGGAGGAGGAAGGAGCGACGGTGCTGGACGAACCGAGCGTTGCCGAAACCTATTACGAGGCTGAGTCCGACTACCACCGGGAACGCTACGACCTCGCCTTTGCCAGCTTCCAGCGGGTTGCGGACCAAGGGGGAGAACTGGCGGACAACGCCCGCTTCTGGATGGGGGAATGCCGCCTGGCCGAGGATCGGCTCGACGACGCCCTCGAACAATTCGAAATCGTGATCCGGGACTTCCCGGACAGCAGCAAAACTGGCGAGGCTTGGTACAAGAAAGGCCTCGTTCTCGGGCAGATGGGCCATGAGTCCGATGCGCGCGAAATCTTTGAAGACATCTTGGATGTTTTTGCCGGCACCACGGCGGCGCGTCTGGCGAAGAGAGAGCTGGACGCCATGCCCCCGAGGGATCCCGGCTGTTGAGAGCCGGCCGCGCCCACGCGGCCGGAAGGAGTAGGTGTGATGCGAGATGTGAACAAGGTCGTGCTGCGCGGTGTGGTTTCCGACGCCCCGCGAACGAAGGTCTTCGAGGACGGGCGCAAGCTGGTCAACCTGAACGTCAAGACCGTGACCATCGAGAACGACGAGACGGGGGCGATGCGGGAACGACCCGCCTGGCACCGGGTAGCGGTCGGCGGGGACCGCAACTCGGAGATCGCCGAAAGACTGGCTCCCGACAGCTCGGTGTATGTGGAAGGACGGCTGCGAACCCGCAAGTACCGCAATAAGGAAGGCGAGGACATGTACTTCACGGAGATCCGAGCCGAGGTCGTACGCGAAACCGAGAGTGCCGATCCTCACGTCAACCGTTCGATCGTCCTGGGAAATCTGGGGCGGACACCGGAACTGCGGAAGTTCGATTCCTTCATGGTCATGAACCTTGCGGTGGCCACGAGCGAAAGCTGGTCCCGTCGGGACGGGGAATCTGGCGAAGAGACCGAATGGCATCAGGTTGCGGTGTTCGGAGAACCCGCCCAGCGCCTGGAGGGGCAGCTCGAGAAGGGACAGCGGGTCCTGGTGGACGGCCTGCTCCAGACCCGCAAGTACAACGACCGTAGCGGCCGGGAACGCCGGGTCACGGAAACCCGTGCCCACTCGGTGCTGGGAAGCGGTAGCTCACGGCGTAGCGGCTACGAAGGTGGGAACCGGCCTCCAGCCGGGAGATCCGGGACAGACTCCGGGCCACGCGAGGCGCAGAGGCAGCAGGACGCCTGGGGAGCGAGCGGAGTGAATACCAAGGACGACGTGGACGACGTCCCGTTCTGACCACCGCGCGTCTCTGGAGCGGGGCGCGGAAAGATAGCGACACGACGAGAACTCGGTTAAAGAGAGCCATGCGCCCCGCCCCAGAGACGCCCGGCGCTTCGCGCCGGGAATGGCAACTCCCTTGCGCGCCGAAGGCGCGCGGCGGCGAGTTCCCATTCGTTGGTCTTCTTCTGTGAAAGGAGGGAGCCCCCCTTTCACACTTTCCCCCCGGTCACGCGGGCAGCGAACAAAGTTCGCTGCCATCAGCTTTTGCTCATCTAACCAAGCGCCACCCCGGTGCTTCGCGCCGGAAGGGAACGCCGGCCAGTTCTCCCGATAGGGGCCTCTGACCGGCATCGACCGCCGAGAGGCGGGGCGCGAAACCGAGAAAGGAGGGCCGATGAGGCGGTCGAAACCGCACTCCGCCGACCTGCGGCATGACCCCGCATCGGGACAACGTCCGCCAACCCTCCACCGTTCTCCACTCTCGCATACCAGACAAATGTCTGTTATGCTGTGTGCATGCCCAAAACGCCGCCGGGACAGACTCGGAATCGGATCTTCGGCTTCGTCCGCGACCGCCTGCTGCAGGGCGACTCCCCTTCCCTTCGCGAAGTACAGCGGCACTTCGGCTTTCGGGCCGTCGAGACCGTCCGAGCCCATCTCACCGCTCTCGTGGAAGAAGGACGCCTGGTCAAGGAGTCGGGCCGCTCCCGCGGCTATCGCCTGCCCAAACAGTTGCCCTCCCTGGCCTCAGGCCAAGCGTCGAGATGGAACCGTCTTCAGCCAGTCCCCCTTCTGGGTGAGGTCGCCGCCGGAGGTTTCGAAGAGGCCATCGAGAACCCCGAGGGAAATCTCCCGGTAGAAATCCCCGCTTCCCGAGACCTCTCGGACTACTTCGCACTCCGGGTGCGAGGGGAAAGCATGTCCGGGGCCGGCATCCTGCCCGGCGACACCGTCATCGTCGAACGGCGAGGGGCGCCCGTTTCCGGTCAGATCGTGGTGGCGCTCCTCGAAGAAGAAGCCACGGTGAAGCGACTTCACCTGGGACGGGACGGGATGGAACTGCGGCCGGAAAACCCCGCCTTCAAAACGCTTCGGCCACCTCCCGGATCCTGTCGGATCCTCGGGAGAGTCGTGGAATTGCGACGCCAAATTCGCTGAACACCCCGCTGAACACCCGATGTCCGCCGAGAGAAAACCCGTGATGCAACAAACCCTTGCCCCCGTCTTGCCCGGGCAGCAGACATCCCCTCCCCGATTTCGCCCTCCCCAACTCCGCACGACTTTCCCCCCGACTCTCCTAAGGTCGGCTGACTCCCGCAAATTTCCCCACGAAATTTCAGATCCTCCAGTCTCCCGCTCTGCTCCATCGGCTCCTGACTCAAGACTTGCGAGATGGGAACTTGCCCGGCTTGCCGGCAGTCTGGTGGAGATCTCCGGAACGGCTGATTCCGGAGTTCTGTCTTCAGCGCTGGCGCTTGTTGCCGAGGCCCAGCATCATCAGGCCAGAAACCACAAAACCAGACACCACAAAAACCGCCACGGCCGGCATCCTGGTTCGATTTCGAATCCGGATCCCGCTCTGGTGGCCTGGATAGCAACGACCCGCAGTCTCTTCTTCCCTCCGGACGCAGTGGAATCCGGGATCGCTCTGGATCGGCTGGTTCTTCTTCGGCTGGAAACGCCGGCGGCACAGATCCGCGCCGCCACCCGGATTGTCCACTCGGGAGCTTTCGGGCTGGTGGTCGTGGACCTCGCCGATTCGCTCCAGCCAGAGAGTCCCAGCCGAGAGAGTTCCAGCCGAGAGAGTTCCAGCCGCCAGTTGGTTCAGAAGTCCGCCCCGAACTCCGCCATGACATCCGGACGACTTCAAGGCCCGAGAGCCCGGAGTCCAAGAACCCGAAGCCCAAGAACCCGAAGCCCAAGAGCCCGAAGCCTGATGTCCCATCCGAGCACTTCCCCGGGGGTTCCTCCTCTGTCACGACTTGCCGGACTCGCGCACAAATACCGAACCGCTGTCGTCCTCCTGACCGACAAGCCGCCGGCCGCCCCATCCCTTGATCCTCGGGTGGGGAAGCGCTTCGACGCGAGCCGTAAGGAAAACGACATCGTCATTACCGTTCTCAAAGACAAAGGGAACAGAGTTCCCTCCTCTCCGGAACTTCCACAGGTCCGCGGCAGGGACCGCCTTCTCCCTGGATTCCGGTTCGAAAGGAAATGCCGTGAGCCGGCTGGCATGTGTTGACGTTCCGGCGCTGCCGCTACAGATCCTGCTGCGGCGACATCCCGAATGGCGCCCAGAACCGGTGGCGGTGGTCACCGAAGACAAGGCGCAGGCACAGGTGCGCTGGGCAAACCGTCGAGCGATCACTCTCGGGGTGCGTCCGGGAATGCGACAAGCCGCTGCAGTCGCCTGCTGTCCCGCACTTCGGGTTGACCATGTCCGCGCTTCGGAAGTAGAACGGGAAGTTCGCCAGTTGGCCGAGCGGCTCCATCGCTGGAGCCCTCAGATCGAAACGGCCTCATCCCCTTCGGCTTCATCCACTGGCCCTCAACTTTCCGGATTCGGTGCTGCCGGAACCTTCTGGCTTCGGGCATCCGGCCTGGCCGGATTGTTTGGTCCGCTTTCGGATTGGATCGAGGCGCTCTCGAAAGATCTCGTGAAAGAGGGTTTTCACGTCTCAATCGCGGTGGGTTTCACCCGGTTCGGCACCTTTGCGGCGGCGCGGGCCATTTTCGGATTGCAAATCTTCGAAAGTCCCGCCGAGGAAAAAACCGCTGCCCTCAGGGCGCCGCTCGTCCGTTTCGGACTGCCGGAGAAAACCCTCGCCGGTCTGGAAAAGCTTGGTATTTCGTCTCTTCGAGACCTGCTGCAGTTGTCCGGGAAAGCACTGGCGAACCGCTTTGGGAAAGAAGTCCTGGAACTCCATCGCCTTGCGTCCGGAGAGAACTCTGCGCCGGTTTCCGTCGCCTTCCGCCAGGAAACGCCGGTGGAGCACCGGATTTCCTTCGAGCCGCCCGAGACCGACGACGTTGGGGCTGACCTGGACCGGCTCATCTTCCACGCGAAACGTCTCCTCGATCAGATCCTCGCCGATCTCGGCAAACAGGGCCTCGCACTCATCGAGCTCGCTTACGAAGTGGAATGCGAAGACGCTCCTCCGATTTCCGGGTCGGTCCGTCCCGCCCTTCCCACCGAAGACGGGGTGAAGCTTCTCTCTTTGCTCCGCCTGCGGCTCGGGGCCATCTCGCCGGAGAACCGGAGAACCGCCCGGGGAATCACCCAGGGAATCACCAAGCAGAGAGTGCTCCAGGGGTCGGAAGATGAACCGGGAAGAAGGATTCTCGGCCTCGTTCTCCGGGCTCTCGGTGGCATTTACGTCTCCGAACAGCCCGGCCTGTACCAAAGACCCGGGGAGCCTCTTTCCCGAGGTCCGAAAAAGGCGTCCGAGGCGCTTGCCCAGATTCAGGCCGAATTCGGTGAGGACTCCCTGGTCCGGGTGGAAACCCGGGATGTGCACATCCCACGAGGACGCTATCAATGCCGGCCGATCTCTCCGGAAGAGGCCGTTCTTCGGAATTTGTCGGGCAAGAGCTTCCCGAAGGATTTTTTCGAGACTCGGACGCCTCGCCTGATTCGCCGCATCTACGAACAGCCGCTGATCCTTCCTCACCGGGGTTCGGACGAACCGGACGGCTGGTTACTCCGGGGAATCGAACACGGTCCCGTTCAGAGTTTCACCGGCCCCTTTCGAATTTCCGGAGGTTGGTGGCGCTTACTTTCGGGACGGCCGATCTCTCGCGACTACTTTTTTGTCCGCCTGAAACGCGGCGATGTCTGCTGGGTTTTCTTCGACCGGGAGCGACGCTCATGGTTCCTTGAAGGCCGCGTGGAATGACACCTGGAATAACTGATGTCTAGCAGCCTGTGAACAAAGTCTCGTGGCGTTCAAGCGGCGATGCATCCCGGCTGAACCGCGCCGCTTTGCGGCTCTCATCGTTGCGCATCAGTCGAAAGACCTCTGGTATTCCTCCTTTGCGCGCCTCGTCAGCCGGGCGCCTCACCGCTTTCGGCGCTCACGCCACTTTGCCCACAGGCTACTAGCCATCACAACGGATGGATAGTCCGAGCTTTGTATTTCCCTCTTTTCTGCAAGAGCAACGCTTCCTTCCTGGAAGGAGCGAGTCATCCCGAGGAACTGATCGAAGAGGCCCACGCACTCGGTCTTCCCGGGATTGCGCTCACCGACCGGGACGGCCTGTACGGAGCCGTCAAGGCCCATGGTGCGGCACGGGAGCGGGGTATCCGGTTGGTGCTCGGTGCCGAAACATTGGTGGCCGCGGCGGCAACCGGGAGAGGCCGGCAGAGCGAACCGGGAAGCATCCTCCTGCTCGTCCGGAACCGGACCGGCTACCGGAATCTGTGCCGGCTCCTGACCCGGGGGCTGCTTAGAGGCCCCGGCGCCGTCGCTGACCAACACTCGAAGGAAAAGGATCCGAAGGAAGATTCTCCGGGCACCCGATCCCCGACGAGCGGACGACCATCCCGCAAGGGAACCGCCGGAGTTTCCTGGGAAGAGATCGCTTCGCATGCCGAAGGGCTTCACGCGCTCTGGGGAGGAGGCGCCTCTGCCCTCAAGCAGGAAACTCCTCCCAGCCAGCTGGCGCATCTACTCCGCGAAGCCTTCGGGAAAAACCTCCATGTCCTCATTACCCGGCACCGCGCTGACAGCGACGTTCCTGAAGAGGCCCTTCTTCGCAGGCGGGCAAAGCAGTACCGGATCCCGATCGCCGCCGCCACCGAGGTTCTCTACCACCGTCCGGGACGCCGGGAATTGCAGGACGTCCTCACCGCCATCCGTCACGGCGTGCCGCTTCGGGAAGCCGGACGACGTCTTCGCGGGAACGCTGAGCACTACCTGTTGTCCCCTGCCCTCTTCGCGGAACTCTTCGCCGATGACTCGGTCGCGGTCGCCCGAACCCTGGAAATCGCCGAGGACTGCCGCTTCTCGCTTGACGAACTCCGCTACCGCTATCCCGCCGAAGATCTTCCCGGGGGCTTGGACTCTTCAGCCCGGCTTCGGGAACTGACGTTCGAAGGCGCCGCCAAGCGTTATCCCGGCGGCATTCCGCAGGCCGTCAGACAGCAACTGAAAAAGGAACTGACGCTGATCCGCGAACTCGATTACGGCGGTTATTTCCTCACCATGGTCGAGATCGTCCGCTTTTGCCGCGAGCGGGGAATCCTCTGTCAGGGACGAGGTTCTGCGGCAAACTCGGCGGTCTGCTACTGCCTCGGAATTACCGCGGTGGATCCGGTGCGGATGGGGCTCTTGTTCGAGCGGTTTCTGTCCCGCGAGCGCGCCGAACCGCCCGATATTGATCTGGACATCATGCATTCGCGCCGGGAGGAGGTCATCCAGTTCCTGTACGGCAGATATGGCGAGGGACGCGCCGCCATGGTGGCCAATACCGTCTGCTATCGGACCCGATCCGCAATCCGGGACGTAGGCAAGGCGCTCGGGTTTTCCGAGCGCTCCGTGGACCGGCTGGCCCGCGCTTTTTCCCACTACGAACCACTTTCAAGTGACCGGCTGGCCGCCGCCGGCTGGACTTCGGAGGGGCCGGCGGCCCGGCACTTCCTCCGTCTCGCGAACGAGATTCAGGGATTTCCCCGGCACCTCTCGATTCATCCCGGCGGGTTCCTCCTCGGAGAGGAGCCGGTCTCCCACATTGTGCCAGTCGAAAACGCCGCGATGGAGGGAAGAACGGTCATTCAGTGGAACAAGGACGACATCGAGGAACTGGGTCTTTTCAAGGTGGACTTGCTGGGACTGGGAGCCCTCACCCAACTGGATCTCGCTTTCCGGCTGCTCAAGGACTCCCGAGGCCTCGATCTCTCCATGTCCAGCATCCCGGCCGACGATCCGGAAACCTTCGCAATGATCCGGAAGGCAGCAACCGTTGGGGTTTTCCAGATCGAAAGCCGGGCTCAGATGGCCATGCTGCCGCGGCTCCAGCCCCGGAACTACTACGACCTGGTAATCGAAGTGAGCATCGTTCGGCCCGGGCCCATCGCCGGTGGCATGGTGCACCCCTATCTTCGCCGCCGCCGGGGTGAAGAAGCGGTGGAATACCCTCACCCGTCCCTCCGGCCCGTTCTGGAAAAGACCCTTGGAGTGCCGCTGTTTCAGGAACAGGTAATGCGGCTCGCGGTGGTCGCCGCCGACTACACCGCCGGCGAAGCCGATCAGCTCCGCCGCGACATGGCCGCCTGGCGGCGCACGGGCCGGATGGAACGGCATCGGAGCCGCCTGCTTTCCCGCATGTGCGCCAAGGGGATCGCTCCCGAGTTCGCAAAACGGGTGTTCGAGCAGATTCAGGGATTCGGGGAGTACGGCTTTCCCGAAAGCCACGCCGCCAGCTTCGCTCTCATCAGTTATGCCGGTGCTTTCCTGCTCCGTCACTACCCGGCGGAGTTCGCATGTGCGCTGCTGAATGCGCAGCCGATGGGTTTTTATGCCCCGGCAACGATCATCGAGGACGCCAAGCGGCGGGGAGTGCGCTTTCTCCCGGTGGATGTGACTCAGAGCACCTGGGACTGTTCTCTGGTTGCAGGCCCCGCACCCTCAACAGCCCGTGGTGAAAGCACCCCGCACGAGCCCCAGGACGTCCCTTCAGAGTTTCACCACAGGCTGTCAAACAAGGCCGCGAAACCCAGTGTCCGCCTCGGGCTTCGCTACGTGAAGGGACTCGGCTCCGCCGATGGAGAGAAGATCGTGGCGGCTCGCCGGGAGTCGCCCTTCTCTTCCATCGCCGCCTTCGCGCGTCGTACCGGTCTTGGGAAAAAGGTGATGGTGGCGCTTGCCGAGGCGGACGCACTCCAGAACCTGGGACCGAAAACCCGCCGCGACGCCATCTGGCAGACGCTCGCCCTGGCGCCGAAAAACCTGACGCCGGAAGATCCGCCTCTCCTCAAGGAAACCGTTCCCGGCTTTGCCCCGCTCGACAGCTTCGAATCGATTGCGTGGGACCACCGGACAACGGGCAGCAGTACCCGGGGGCATCCCCTGTTGCCGCTCCGCAGCCAACTGGCCGCCGCGGGACTCCCTACCGCCCGCGAGGTAACGAAGCTTCAAAACGGAACGCGCGCGCGTTACGCGGGGATCGTGATCTGCCGACAGCGGCCAGGAACCGCTTCCGGGGTGGTGTTCATGACCCTCGAGGACGAAACCGGGTTCGTGAACCTCATCCTCTGGCCGGACATCTTTGAAGCCCACCGTCACCTGGCCCAGACCCTGTCATTCCTCGGGGCCGCCGGCAGGGTTCAGGCAGAACAAGGCTCCACCCACATCGTGGTGGACCGGCTCTTCCGGCCGCAGATCTCAAGAATGCCAGCACCGCCGGAGGTCCCGAGCCGGGACTTCCATTGATCGGCCGCCGGCCTAACCAGTCTGGATTCCTCATACTCACGGCCCGAAACGTGGCCAGGTACGGGAACGCCGACCTCTGGCCAGTTCTCCCGGTGGGGGCCGGCACAGCCCGCCGAAGGCGGGCGGCGGGAAGGACCCCCAGTTCCGAGGTAACCCCTTCCGGCGGCAATCCCAGCGTTGGCTCTGATCCGTACATTGGAATGGCAGACACTGTTCGCAGCGCTGCGGGCGGGCGGCAATTAACCGCCCGCGGCCCTGCGGGCCGCTGTGCCGACCGGAGGTCGGCGTTCCAAGCCGTCCCCGCGCTCTTTCTCCCTCAGCGATGTACGGTTTTGCGCGCCTTGCGGCAAGTTGAAGCCTTCTGGCGACCGTGAGTATGAGAAATCCGGGCCAGCAGCCCCTGCCCAAAGTGGCGCGAGCGCCGAGAGCGGGGACTCTGGCCACCGGGTGTTAATCCCCGTCTGCGCTGCGCTCCCGAACCGCTCGCAGTACCCGGGCGCGGACACGGCGTGACGTCGTCAGCCGGACGCTCTGCTGGGCTACCTCTTCAGCTCTCCGGGTGTCCTGAATCGCAATCAGGCGTTTCATCTCCGGGATCGCGTTGGGACTCATCGAGAATGTCCGCACCCCGAAACCGAGCAGCAGGGGAAGCATGAGCGGATCGGCCGCTACTTCCCCGCAAACCGCGAGCGGCACGCCGCTGCGGCGGCAGACCCGGGTTACGAAACGGATGGTGCGCAGGAGCGCCGGATGGAGCGGATCGCTGAAATGCGCTACCCGTTCGTTCGCCCGATCCGCGCCAAACAGATACTGCATCAGGTCGTTCGTTCCGATGCTGAGGAACTCCGCTTCCTGCCCCAGCAGGTCCGCGGTAGCTGCCGCCGAGGGCACTTCCAGCATGGCGCCCACCGGCACTTCGCGGAACGGAACATCCCGGTGGCGGAGCGCCCGGATCGCCGCCCGGACATGCGTCCGCGCCGCCCGGAACTCCTCGAGCCCGCCCACCATCGGGAACATCAGCTGCACTTTCCCGTGTACGGCAGCACGCAGCACTGCCCGAATCTGGGTTTCGAAAATCCCCGACGCCAACACCAGCAGCCGCGCGCCGCGCAGGCCGAGCGCGGGATTCAGTTCGGGCGCGCGGCCGATGTCGGTCGTGTTGAGGTCGAAGGCTCGGATCACCAGTGGATGCGGATCGAGAGCCTGGGCCAGATCCCGATAGACGCGGAACTGTTCTTCCTCGGAAGGGATCTCCTGGACGGCAATCCGTTCGGTACGGAAAAGACCGACCCCCTCGGCGCCGTGGCGGCGGACGAGGTCAATCTCGCCGGGCTCATCCATGTTGGCCATCAACACGACCCGCTCGCCGTTGGCGGTGCGCGCCTGCGATGCCGTGGCAGCCAGCAGGCGGCGACGGCGTTCCCGCTCCCTTTCCCGCTTTCTTCGGTATTCGGCAACGGTCTCCCGTGCGGGATTCACCACCACGATTCCTTCGGAACCGTCGACGACGACCGGAAGATCGGTGTGAAGGTGGTCGAGCAAACCGGATATCCCGGTGACGCAGGGCACATCGTGAGTCCGCGCCAGGATGGCCGTGTGGTACGTCGGGCCACCCGCCTCCATGATGACTCCCTGGATCTTGGTCCAGTCCAGTTCCGCAGTGTCCGAGGGGCGAAGGTCGTCCGCCGCGACAACGTGCCGGCGTTCCCAGCGTTCGAGGGCCGGGCGCGTGGCGCCACCCAGGTTCTGGAGCAACCGCCCGCCGACATCCGCGATGTCTCCCTTCCGCTGACGCAGATACTCGTCGGCGAGCCCGTCGAAGACGGCCTCGAGTTCCCGGAGGACGGTACGGACGGCCCATTCCGCGTTCACCCGCTCCGAGCGGATCACCTCCTGGATGCGCTCGACCAGCAGGGGATCGGCAAGCATGAGGCGCTGCGCCTCGAAGAGATACGCCCGGTCCTGACCCAGGGCGCGCCGGGTGGATTCGCGGATCTCGCGGAGTTGTTCCACCGCCCGGTCCCGGGCATTCCGGAAGCGGCGGATTTCACGCCCGATCTCCCGCCGGCTGATTTCCACCCGGAACACCGGAACGGCACGCCGCTCGAAGACGATCGTCGGCGCCACGCAGATACCGGGTGCAGCGGGTTCCCCGCGCAGGACGGTCTCTCCCAGGCGGGCCCTTGCGGAATCGCTCCGGGAGGCAGGCACCATCATCGCGCGTCACCGGGCCCGACTCCATCGGTCCCCGATTCGCGGGGATCTCGGATTCCGTCCCGGACGAGTCGGGTCAGCGCCTCGAGCGCCGCCGTCGCCTGGCGCCCGGACGCGTGGATGCGAAGACGACTTCCCTTGGCCGCCGCGAGGAACAGCAGCCCCAGAATGCTCTTGCCGTCGATGGTGGTCTCACCCCGGGTCACCGTCACCACGGCGTCGTAGCGCGCTGCTGTCTTCACGAAGCGAGCCGCCGCCCGCGCGTGCATCCCCAACTGGTTCGTGACCAGGACCACCCGCTCCGGCACGCTCCTTGACGAATCCCCTCTAGCAGCCTGTGGACAAAGTGGCGTGAGCGCCGAGAGCGCCAGTCCTCCCGGTGGGGGCGAGGCGCCAAGCTGACAGGGCGCGATTCGGGAGGCATACCGGGCGTATTCCGACCGAATCGCCACTGAGGGCGTAGCGGTTCAACCGGGATGGATCGCCGCTCGTTTCCGGAGCGGGGCGCCAGCACCGCGGAGACCCCGGAGCGGCAGGGGCGGGGAGCGGGGCCGCCCGACCCCCATCCCTTCTGGCTCGGGAACGCCGCGTGACTTCGTGCACAGGCTGCCAGGTCAGTCCCGGTCCGGGCCGGCGTGATCCTCCGAGGCGGCCTCTGCCGCTCCCTCGGACTCCTCGCCTGGCGGAGCGTCGCCCAGCCCGCCGCCGAGCAACTCGGAGGCCAGATAGATGTTCTCCTTGCCCTGATAGAGCGCCGCCCGCGCCGCTTCCGCCGGGCCGACCTGTTCTTCCTCGCGGATCGAGATGAGTCGGATGAGCATGGGGAGATTCACTCCCGTTACCACTTCGACTCGGCCTTCCTTGAGGAGGCTGAGCGCCAGATTGGAGGGTGTCCCGCCGAACATGTCCGTCAGGACTACTGACCCCTCATCTCCGGAAACCCGTTCGACCGCGGTCACGATTGCCCGCTGTGCATCCTCCGGGGCGTCGTGCCAACCGATCGAAACGCTGGTGGCGTTCGGGATGTCCTCCCCGGTGATCATCTCTGCGGCAGCTACCAGCTCCCGCGCCAACTGCCCGTGGGTCACTACGACGATACCGATCATCGCCGGCCAGTATTCGGGAGCCGCCGCTGCCGGTCAACTCCCGGCGGATCCCCGCCGGGGAGACCGTCCGGGCGGGCGGTTGCGATAGCGGGCGCGTCGTTCGTTGGAAGAAGGGATTCGAAGCGACTTGCGGTACTTGGCCACCGTCCGGCGGGCGATGATGATCCCTTCCCGGTCCAGGAGCTGCACGATCTGGTCGTCGGCCAGCGGATGTTGCGGATCCTCGCGTTCCACGATCCGTTGGACCCGGGCTCGAACCGCCTCCGATGACACCTGGCGTCCGTCCCGCAGGGACAGGGCGCTGTGAAAAAACCGCCGGAAAGGGATGACTCCCCGGGGGGTCTCCAGGAACTTGTTGCTGACGACTCGCGAGACCGTGGACTCGGCGCGCCCGATGTCCTGCGCGACATCGTTCAGCACCAACGGCCGGATGTGGGCGATTCCGCGATTCAGAAAACCGGTCTGCTTCCGCACGATGTCCTCAGCGACGAGACGAACGGTTTCCTGACGCTGCTGAACCGACCGCTGAAATCCCTTCGCGCGGACCCACGCCTCGCGCGCGAATGCCTGTTCCTCCGGCGTGTGCCGGTTTGTGCTCTTCATTACGGCCCGGTAGGCGAGACTGGTGCGGAGCTTCGGGACCCCATCGCTCATCTCGACGCGCCACTCCCCGTTGAACAGGTAGACGCGGGCGTCCGGCACCACGACCTGCTCCGGACCCGGCGAGAACTGACTACCCGGGCGGAAGTCCAGTTCTCCGATCCGGCGGACCCAGCGCATCACGACCCCAACCTCGGCGGCCATCGCGCGGGCGAGCTCCCGAAACCGCTCCCGGATGACGAGGTCCAGATGCTCCCGCACGATCTTTCCCAGCGGCCCGGAGGCCTGCCCTGCCGCCTCAAGCTGCACCAGCAGACACTCAACCAGATCCAGCGCGGCGACGCCAGTCGGGTCAAAACGAAGGATGCGCCTCCGCACGGACTCCACCTCATTTTCCGTGACGCCGATAGAAATGGCGATCTCGGCGACGGAAGCATCGAGATATCCCCGCTCGTCAAGGTTTCCGATGATCTGCAGGCCTATTGTTCTCTCGCGTTCCGTATCGACTGAGGGACCGAGCTGCTCGATGAGATGCTGGGCCAAGGTGCGTCCGGCCGCGAGCGTCCGCTCGAGGGCGGGCGGTTCCTCCCCGAGGGCGAGCCCTCCGGTGTTTTCCTGATTCTCGAGAAAGAAATCCTCGGCCTCGATCTCCGCCATCGGGTCGGGATCGTCGTCCGGAGCGGCGTCGTCGCTTTCGCTGCCGTCCGCCGATTCCTCTGCCTCCAGGGATTCGGAGTCCTCCTCCTCTTCTTCCGTCACCTCTTCGAGTGCCGGGTTCTGGAGCAGTTCCTGTTGAACCCGAAGCCGGAGCTCAGTGAGGGGCAACACCAGCATCTCAATGGTCTGCCGCACCTGCGGCGTCAGCGTCAAACGTTGCCGCTGCCGTACGCCGACCCGAAGCTCCGTTCTGGTTCCGGACCTGGTGCTCACTGCCACTCGAAGTCCTCCCCGAGGTAGGCGCGGCGCACTTCAGGACTACGGACCAGGTCGGCGGGTGTGCCCTCGAACAGGATCCTGCCCTCCTCGATGATGTAGGCCCGGTCGGTCACGCGGAGCGTTTCGCGGACGCTGTGGTCGGTGACGAGCACGCCGAGTCCCCGGTCTCGCAGGCGACCGACGATCCTCTGCAGCTCGGACACCGCAATCGGATCGATGGCGGCGAAAGGTTCATCCAGCAGCAGGAACTGAGGATCAGGTGCGAGCGCCCGGGCGATCTCCGCCCGCCGGCGCTCTCCCCCGGAAAGGGAATGTCCCAGGTTGCGTCGGCGCTCGCTGAGGCCGAACTCCTCCAGAAGCGTCCTGGCCCGCTCACGCCGCTCCCTCCGCCCTATCCGGGGCACCTGCTCAAGGATCGCCAGCACGTTCTCCTCGACCGTGAGCCCGCGGAAGATGGACGGTTCCTGCGGGAGATATCCGATCCCCGAGCGCGCCCGGCGGTGCATGGCAAGTCCGGTGAGATCCCGATCATCGAGGGATACCGTGCCGTGATCCGGCTGTATCAAACCGACGATCATGCGGAAGGTGGTCGTCTTCCCCGCCCCGTTGGGTCCAAGGAGGCCGACCACCTCCCCGCCTCCGACCCGAACCGTCACCTCATCCACGACCCGACGGAGTCCGTAGCTCTTGATCAGGTCGTGGCAGGCGAGAAGGTGGCCCGCGGTTGTTGCCAAGTCCATCCCATTCGGCTCCGCGGGTCCTGTCTCAGGGCCCCCTGGCAATCCGTTCTCCACATCCGCGACGGCGTTTTCGGCAGCGGCACGCAGACCGGGCGCAGCAACCTTCACTAGCTGCTCACCGGCGGGACGGCGCCTCCCGCTTCGTGACACGGCTGCGGGTAAGAGCCCGTTTGACCCGCGTAGGATGGATCTGGGTTCGATTGTCCGCCAGCGCCAGTTCCAAGAGCCCTCCCTCCGAGGTCCTCCCATCCACTTCCACAACCGCCGGGGAGCCCCAGGCCAGCAGGACGTCGGCACCGGGCTCGTAGCGGAGTCGGGATCCGCGCACCAGGTTGCTACCCCGCTCGAAGCGAGCACCCTGAGCACCCCGCACGACCCCGAGAGAGCCGCTCGGCGTCAGCTCCACCTCGATGCGCCCTGCCAAGAGCCTGCTGACCTCGCCGGACGATTCGTGGCGCTCGAGCTTTGGGGCTCCGCGGTAAGAGAGCTGGCCGCCATTCGCTTCGTAGTGGAACCGCTCGGCCTGGGCAGCGAAGACGAAAGGCGCAGCCGGGGAGGCCTTACCGGCCGGCGGAGTTGCTGCTCCTGCGACCGCCGTCTCCGCTGCCCGAGGTGCCGTTTCAGTTGGCAGGCCCTCGGAACCGGGATTCGGCTCCTCCGGTTCTTCCGGATTCGCTGCCGGGAGGTCGAGTTCGAGCGACGTCGCGACGTCACCGGTGGCCTCGAGCGTCCTGCCTTCCGCGTCCACCTTGACCTCGTCCGCAAGGAGCCGATTCTTGCCAAACAGCAGCCGTACCCCTCCGGTGAAGACGCCCTGACCCCGACCGGTCTCGATAACGGCCGAGTCTCCCGTAAGGACTACACCTTCGAATTGTCCAGGTAGCCAGTTCAACCGCGCGGGGAGAAAACGGGCCGTTACCCCTTCGGCGGCCTCGACGCGGCTGGCCTCCGCGACGACCAGCCGCAGATCGCCACCCTCCAGCTCCAGGAGCGAGGAATCCACGACCCGTGGATTTCCCTCGAGCACCAGCGTGTCCGAGCCGTTCCACCGGGCGCTCGCTGCCGTTGCCGACGCCCGGCCATAAAGCGCCCTGACGCTGCCGTCGAACGCGGCCTCCGCGATGTTCCCCTGCGGGTCGAACTCGACGTCCAACTGCGATGAATCCACGGAAATCAGCTGCCGCCCATCCTTCCCGGCGGGGAGGCGGGACGTCACGTCACCCGTCATGCTGAGCCGTTCCGGCGTGCCTTCGGAATCAAGCACAAACGTTCCTTCGTCTCCCCGGAGTTCGGTTCCCGCACCCATGCGAAACGAAGGGTTGTCCTTCACCCAGACGAGACGGGGAACCCGTCCATCCTCCAGGCTGATTTCGAGTTCGTCGCCGCGAAGCACCAGCTCCTCTTCGTTCGACTCACCCGACGGGGCGGCTCCCTCCTTATCGGGAGGGTCGGCGAAGGTGAGCGCCGTTCCGAATCCCGCCTCGATGGCGCGCATCCGGTTCTGTTCCCGATCGCGACGGGCAATCACGGATTCCTTCGAGAAGAGTTCGAGCCGATCCGAGGCAATTTCCACGTCCCCGAATAGAGTGGTGTCGGCAGTTTCTCCGTCGAACCGCACCCGCTCGGCAACGACCGCGAAGCCACCTTCCGCTGCGGGCGCCGCGACCACGCCGTGCAGGGATACGTCCCCGTCGGCGGTTTCAAACTGCATCGAGGCGGCGATTCCGACGAAGTCGTCACTGCGGAACTGCACCGGGTCGCGTGACCACAGGCGGTCCGGCGAGCGCCGGAAGTGCAGGTGCGGCCCCGAGAGTTCAAGCCCTTCGACGCTCAGTAGCGCGTTGCCGAGGAACTCGACCGCCTCGGTCTGGGGGTCGAGGAGCAGCTCGTCGGCGGCGACCACCGCGTCTCCACTGGCGTAGACCCCGATCAGACGCACTTCGACTTCGAGGAAACGCTGCTGGCCGTCACTGCGACCGAGCACCTGCGCTGCCTTGCCCTGGAGAACAAGTCGGCCCTGTTCGTCGATTCGGGTGAACTCGACCTCCCTCGAGACCACCTCTTCCCGTTCGGCGGGCACCTCGTCGGCCGATCCGAACCATTCCGCCGCCCGCCGCTCGAAACCCTCCTGGAGGCGCAGGATCAGGAAAACGGTGAACCCCGCGAATGCCAGCACGGTGACCGCCGGACCGATCCATTTCGAGAGAACCGACACGCTCCGAGGGCGCACGCCGTAACGGGCGCGAGTCAACGACCTGTGGATAAAGTGGCGTGAGCGCCGAGGCTGGCGAGGCCCAGTTCTCCCGGTGGGGGTCCGGCTGACAAGGCGCGCGAGGGAGGAGCCCCCACCGGGAGAACTGGCCCGGGTGTATTTCGACCGAAGCGCAACGATGAGCGACGCGAAGCGCCAGTTCTCCCGGTGGGGGGGCGGTTCAGCCGGGATGCATCGCCAGCCGAGCCCCCACCGGGAGAACTGGGCCGCGTGACTTTGTTCACAGGTCGTTAACGTGGGCACGCGAATCAGCCCGTGCCTGCCGGCCGGTAGCCGGTGGCGTCGCTCCCCCCGGCTCCCTTCTCCGCCGGGGCTGACAAGTCTCCAGAGCGCTGAACCGGCGCTTCCTCTATTCCGACATTCCCCATGCTCCGAAACTTCCGATACCGCGCTTGGCGGCGGTCAGCCGGCGGGAGTTCTCCAAGGGCGCGGACGGCAAGCCGCAGCCTCTCTCCGAGGATTGCCGCTGCGGCATCATGGTCCGCGTGGGCCCCTCCGGGCGGCTCCGGAACGATCTCGTCGATCAGTCCGTTTCGAAGGTGCTCGGGAGCGGTGATGCGCATTCGGGCCGCTGCCTCCTCGGTCGCCGCGTAGGCCCGTTCCGGATCCTTCCACAGGATCGCAGCGCACCCTTCAGGAGAGATCACCGAGTAGATCGCGTTCTCCATCATCAGAATCCGATCGCCGACCGCGATTCCGAGAGCGCCGCCGCTGCCTCCCTCTCCGATGATCGCCACCACGACCGGCACTTCGAGCCGGGCCATTTCGCGCAGATTCCGGGCGATGGCCTCGGCCTGTCCGCGCTCTTCGGCTTCGATGCCGGGAAACGCTCCCGGAGTGTCCACCAGCGCAATGATCGGCCTGCCGAACTTTTCGGCCGTTTTCATGAGGCGCAGCGCTTTCCGGTATCCCTCGGGGCGCGGCATGCCGTAGTTGCGATGGATCCGCTCCGCCGTGTCGCGGCCCTTCTGTTGCCCGATCACCATCACCGGCTGTCCCGAGAGCCATGCCGGGCCTCCTACGACGGCCGGGTCGTCGGCATAACGCCGGTCCCCATGAATCTCCGTGAATCCGGTAAAGATGCGAGGCAGGTAGTCGAGCGTGTAGGGACGTTCCGGGTGACGCGCCACCCGAACCCGCTGCCAGGGCGTCAGTCCGGCATAGATCCGCTGACGCCGCCGCAAGAGTTCGCGTTCCAGCCCGGCGATCTCCGCCCGGTGACTGTCGGGATAACCCGTAAGTGCTTCGATGCGCTGAACAATTGCCTGAATATCAGCTTCGAAGTCGAGGAACTCGCGCTGCACGATGTGAAGTGTAGCGAGGCCCGATCAGGCAAATCCCGTACCACCACGCGGACGGATATGGACGTAACGGCCCAACAGCCTGTGGATAAAGTGGCTTGAGCGCCGAGAGTGGCGCGGCGCCCGGCTGACAAGGCGCACGAGGGAGGAGCCCCCACCCGGAGAACTGGCCCGAGTGTATTTCGACCGAAGCGCAACGATGAGCGCCTCGCAGAGGCGCGTTCAGCGGGTATGCATCGCCAGCCTAGCCCCACCGGGAGAACCGCATCGCGTTACCTTGTCCACAGGCTGTTAGCGCGCGAAGGAGGGCGGCAACCTTCCATCGAGGCGCAGGGTGTCCGGCCCCAGAAGCTCCCAAGCAGCGCGCGCCAGATCACGGCTCGCGTGGATCGGTGTTGCCGTCTCGAGAAGAACCTCTATCCCGCGCACCTGAACCCTGAGCAGCAGAGGCTTCCCGCCAGGGTGCCGGGCGAGCAGGTCGTGGAGACGGTTTCCCAGGCGTTCCGGCGCGGTCACCAGCAGTTCAACCCGGCGGGCCAGCCGGTATGGGGCTTCGTCCGCGAGCAGGATCTCGGAAGCGACAAGCTCGCCCCGCTGGGCGCTGCGGCCGCTGCTTCCTCCTGATCCCCCGGGTTCCCCCTTGAGGCCTCCCCGGACCACGACCACCGGCTCGCTCTCGAGAGAAGGACAGCTTTCCCACAGGTCCGGGAACACCACCACCCCGATCGTCCCCGTTTCGTCTTCAAGGCTGAAGTTACCCATCGGGCGGCCCGCCTTCGTCGTCCGCTTCCGCAGTTCGCGCAGGAGTCCGACGACCCCGACCTCCGCCTTGTTTCGGGCCGCCAGCGCCGCTGCCACCGGACCGGTGACTACGTTGTCCAGCGCCGCGCGGTATTCGGTTGCCGGATGCCCTTCCCAGTAAAAGCCCAGCGCCTCGCGTTCGTGCCGCAGTCGCTCCGCCTCACTCCACGCCGGGGCTTGTCGAAAGAAGTCAACAGGAGTCTCGGTCGCACTCCCGAAAAGGGACTGAACCCCGGCGTCCTTCCGGCCGCGAGCCCGATTCGCCGCTTCGATGGCCCCCGGGATAGCCGGGAGGATCCGCCAGCGTGGAACCCCGAGGAAATCGAGCGCCCCCGCACAACACAGCGCCTCCACGACTCCCCGGTTGAGCGCCTTCGGTTCCACGGACTCGAGAAAATGGTGCAGCGACTCGAATCCGCCACATTGGCGCCGCGCCCGTTCGATTTCCCGGGCGGCCCGGCTACCCACCTGCTTGACCGCCTCGAGACCGTAGCGGACGCCCTTCCCCTCCACGAGAGCCTCCGCCCCGCTCCGCTGGATGTCAGGTGGCAGCACGGCAATCCCTGCGGCCTTGGCGCCGTTCCGAATGCGGGCGATCCGCTCGTCCTTGTCCCCGGAACGATGTTGCGCGGTAAGCAGCGAAGCCAGGAAGTGCAATGGAAAGTGGCTCTTGAGCCAGCCCCCCACGTAGGCGACGAGCGCATATCCCACGGCATGGGAACGGTTGAAGCCGTAGCCGGCGAACTTCGCTATCTGTTGGAACGTCTCCTCGGCGACCGTGCGGGCAAGGCCGTTCGCCACGGCCCCTTCGACGAAGCGCCCTTCTTCGTGGCCCATTGCTTCGGGATCCTTCTTCCCCATGGCCTTTCGCAGAAGGTCCGCCTGGCCCAGCGAAAAGCCGGCGAGCTTCTGCGCCACCAGCATGACCTGCTCCTGGTAGACGATCAGCCCGCGCGTCTCCGGGAACAGTTTGCGCACCTGCGGATCCAGCTTGTCCGAGAGCCGGCCCCTCTTCTTGGCCGCCACAAAGTCCCCGGTCATACCGCTCTCGAGAGGGCCGGGTCGGTACAGCGCATTGAGAGCCGCCAGGTCGTCCAGGGTTTCCGGCTTGTAGCTGGACAACAGTTCGCGCATCCCGCGGCTTTCGAACTGGAAGATGCCGTCGGTGTCCGCCCGCCCAAACAGCGAGAAGGTTCCTGGATCCGGCGGCACTTTCTCGAACCGGCCCGCCCGGATGTGGGCGAGCGCCGCCGCCTCCTCGGGGGTGCGGGGCGTGTTCTCGTCTTCTTCCACGCGCCGGGCGCAATCCTCAATCTGGGTGAGGTTTCGGAGCCCGAGGAAATCCATCTTGAAGAGCCCGGCTTTCTCGCAGTCCGTCATGTCCCACTGCGTTCGACGGCGAACGGTCACGCCCTTGCCGGAAGCCGCCCCGACCTTGCCGGCTCCCGCACCCTTCGTTTCCACGTCGCGGTAAAGCGGCAGAATTTCCTCGAGCGGCCCGGGGGCAATGACCACGCCGGCAGCATGGGTTCCGACGTTGCGCGGCAACCCCTCAAGCCGCTCCGCCAGCTCGAAGAGACGGGCGGTCTGCGGCACCTTGCGCGCTTCACGAAGCTCCGGAACGCTCTCCACGGCCTGAGCGAGGCTCGTGCCGTCGGGGATCAGCTTGGCAAGGCGGTCCACCTGCGGGGGCGGCAACTCCAGCATCCGGCCCACGTCGCGAACCACCAGCTTGGCCTGCATGGTCCCGAGAGTCATGATCTGGGCCACGCGGTCGTTGCCGTAGGTCTCCGTCACGTAGTCGAGTACTTCTTCGCGCCGGACTTCACAGAAATCCACATCAATATCCGGCGGGTTCACCCGGTCCGGATTCAGGAATCGCTCAAACAGCAGGCCGTGAGCGAGCGGGTCGATGTCGGTGATTCCCAGGGCGTAAGCGACGAGACTGCCGGCCGCCGAACCCCTTCCCGGCCCCACCGGAATCTGGCGATCCTGAGCGAAGCGGACGAAGTCCTGCACGATGAGAAAGTAGGCCGAGTATCCGGTCCGCCGGATCACGTCCAGTTCCATGGCGAGCCGGTCCTCGTAGTCGGCAACGGGTGGCCGGGAACCATGCACCTCGGCCGATTCCAGGCGGCGCGCCAGACCACGACGGGCGCTCTCCTCGAAATGGGCATCCAGCGTCCTTCCCGCGGGCACCTCGAAATCCGGTAACAGTTTCCGGTCGTCGACCAAGTCGAAGTCCTCGATCTGCTCGGCGATTTCGAGCGTGTTCCGGTAGGCGTCCGGGCAGTCGTCGAAGACCGTTTCCATCTGTTCGGACGTCTTGAAGAAGAACTGGTCCGAATGGAATTTCAGACGCCGAGGATCCCGTACCGGGCGATTCACGCTGATGCAGAGTCGAAGGTCGTGGGCGTCAGCGTCCTCAGGCGAGGCGTAGTGCGAGTCGTTCGTGCCCACCAGCGGAATCCCGGTCTTCCGGGCCACCCCGACCACTCCACCGCGGATCCGGTCTTCCAGATCAGAAAGCCGGGCGCCTTCGGGTGTCGCCCCGCCGGGCGGGGTGTGATCCATGATCTCAAGGTAGTAGTTGCCCTTGCCAAAAACCTCCTGGTAGCGGCCGGCCCACCCGGCGGGATCCCCGCCGCCCAACACTTCCCGGGGCACGATTCCCTTGGGACATGCCGAAAGCGCGATCAGGCCTTCGTGATGCTCCTCGAGGAGGCCGAAGTCCATCCGCGGCTTGAAGTAGAAGCCCTCGTGGTGAGCCATCGAACTGAGCCGCACCAGGTTCCGATAGCCCGTCCGGTTCTTCGCGAGCAGGACCAGATGCTGATTCTCGGAATCGGGGTTATGTTCGCGCCGGTCTCCCGGGGCGACGTAGGCCTCGCAGCCGACGATGGGCTTGACGCCCGCCTCCCGGGCCGCGCGGTGGAACTTGAGGGCGCCAAAGAGGTTCCCGTGATCGGTGATCGCCACCGCCGGCATCCCATCCCGCTCTGCCATCCGGGTGACCTCCGAGAGCCGGCTCATGCCGTCAAGCAGCGAATACTCGGTGTGGGTGTGGAGGTGTACGAAGGGGCGGCGCCCGCCCCCGCCATTCGGAAGCGCGGCGCTCAACGGAGCCTCATTCCCACTCGATGGTGCCAGGCGGTTTGGAAGTGATGTCGAGCACGACCCGGTTCACTCCCCGCACCTCGCCGGTGATGCGATTAGAGACCCGGACCAGCAACTCGTGGGGCAACGCGGCCCAGTCCGCGGTCATGCCGTCCCGGCTCTCCACGGCGCGGATGACTGCCACCCGTTCGTACGTCCGGGCGTCTCCCATGACGCCCACCGTTCGAAGAGGCAGGAGAACCACGAACGCCTGCCAGACCCGGTCGTAGTAACCCGCGGCCCGGATTTCCTCCTCGAGGATGGCGTCCGCTTCGCGCAGGACATCGAGTCCGGATCTCTCGACAGACCCCAACATTCGAACGGCGAGTCCGGGACCCGGGAAGGGATGCCGGTCCACTAGCCCGTCCGGCGCCCCCAACTGCCGCCCCAGCACCCGAACTTCGTCCTTGAAGAGTTCGCGGAGCGGTTCGATCAGCCGCAGCCGCATGCGCTTCGGCAGGCCGCCCACATTGTGGTGGCTCTTGATCACCGCCGACGGACCCTTCACCGAAACGCTCTCGATGACGTCGGGGTAGAGCGTTCCCTGCGCCAGAAAGTGCGCGTCCGGAAGTTCCCGCGATTCCTCCTCGAAAACCCGAATGAATTCGCGCCCGATGATCTTGCGTTTGCGCTCGGGGCTGCGCACGCCCTTGAGGCGCGCGAGAAAACGCTCCGAGGCGTCCACGACCTGGAGCGGGATCCCGAGTCCTTCCTCGAAGTCGGATCGGACTCTTTCGGCCTCCCCTTTCCGGAGCACTCCGTTGTCCACGAAGATGCAGTGAAGCCGGTCTCCGACCGCCCGGTGGACGAGCATGGCGGTGACCGTCGAGTCCACCCCGCCAGAGGCCCCGCAGACCACCTGCCCGTCACCCACCTGGGCTCGAATGGCGGCAACCGTGCGCTCCGCATGAGAACGGGGGGTCCAACCACCCTGGGCTCCACACACATCGAACGCGAAATTCCTGAGAATCGCGGTTCCGTGCTCGGTGTGCACGACTTCGGGGTGGAACTGCACCCCATAGAGTCGACCGCGCGGGTTCTCGAAGGCCGCGATCCGGGCCTGCCCGGTTCCGGCGGTGCGGCGAAAACCGTCCGGCAGTGCGTGGACGAGGTCCCCGTGGCTGGCCCACGCTCGAAATCGTTCAGGAACCCCGACGAAGAGACGCCCGCTCCCATCGTGCCCGAGTTCCGCGGGACCGTACGAGCGGCGGGGCGCCGGACGCACATCGCCACCGCTTTCGCGCGCGAGGAGTTGCATCCCGTAGCAGACCCCAAGCACCGGAACGGGCGGAGCCAAAACGCCGCGGGGCGCCGCTGGCGCGCCATCGCCATAGACGCTCTCCGGTCCCCCGGAGAGGACCACTCCAATCGGATTCCGCTCCCAGATCTCGCGGTCGGGCGTGGTGCACGGAACGATCTCGCAGTACACCCCCAGTTCGCGGAGCCGCCGGGCGATCAGCTGCGTGTATTGCGACCCGAAATCAAGGACGAGCAGAGTTTCCGCCGGGACCATCACAAGAGATCGGCCCCGGCCTCGGTTCCTTGCAGCCTGTAGTGGAACCCGGGTGAGCGCCGAGAGCGGCGAGGCGCCCGGCTGACAAGGCGCGTGAGGGAGGAATACCGAGTGTATTTCGACCGAAACGCAACGCAGAGCGCCGCAAAGCGGCGCGGTTCAGCCGGGATGCATCGCCGCTCGAACGCCGCCTGGGTTTCACCACCGGCTGCTTGTCCAGCGCTCGCTCGACGGCGATCTGCAGTGCGCGCGTTCCGCCCGCCTTCGGCGGGCGATGCCGGTCTGAAGACCGGCGTTCCCACGGGACGCACCATCCGCGCGAATTGTAAGCCCGCGCTCCCACTTCGCCGAGACGGTTCACCGAGTCGCGGCCCCCTTCCCGACGCACGCTCCATGCGGGCCGGCGCCGGCCCCTCGCAGCCTGTGGACAAAGTCACGCGGCCACCAGCCTCGGCGCTCACGCCACTTCATCCACTAGCTGCAAGCAGCCTGTGGTGGAACCCGGGTGAGCGCCGAGAGCGGCGAGGCCCAGTTCTCCCGGTGGGGCCAGTTCTCCCGGTGGGGGCCCGGCTGACAAGGCGCGTGAGGGAGGAATACCGGGTGTATTTCGACCGAAACGCAACGCAGAGCGCCGCAAAGCGCCAGTTCTCCCGGTGGGGGGGCGGTTCAGGCGGGATGCATCGCCGCTCGAGCCCCCACCGGGAGAACTGGGCCGCCGGGGTTTCACCACAGGCTGCTAAGACTCAGGATCTGGCACGCCTCACGTCCGTCAAGGAGCCCCGCTACCTCCCCGGGGACCGAAGACCGCGAGCCGGCCGTCGCGGAGGCCCAGAAAGAGGCGCCGGTCACGCCATCCATCTTCTCTTGCCGCGTCTCCCCGCCGGCGGACCACTCCCACGACTTCCGCGCCCAGGTCATGTGAGCGGCCGATCCGCGCGCCCGTCTCGGCATTCAACTCCACGAGCAATCCATCCTGCGTCACCACCAGGATGGCGCCGGCGATTCGGAGCGGCGGAGCCGCCGGCCGGCCCGGCAGCGCGGCACGCCATCGCTCCCCGCCACGTTTGGCATCGAAGCAGTAGAGGCTGTTCGCCTTGGTGGCCGCGTACAGGCGTCCGCGGCTCAGGAGCGGCGGATGATGGAAGCCCTCCGCGAGCTTCCACCGCCACCGTTGCCGGCCGGTTTCCAGATCGACGGCGGTGAGGTCGCCGCCTGCATCTCCGAAAATCGCAATGCGCTCGTCCGGAAGCGCCAACACCGGTCCGTTCACCGGACCGGCGCCCTCGGCATGCCAGCGGACGGCGCCTGCCGTCGTTCCTGTCGAGGAGGACACGGCGGCGACTCCGCCGCTTCCGAGCGAAACCACAAGCAGCGGGGGGACAACTCCCCCGGATTCCGCGGCATTCGGCGGTACTGCAACCACACTCGCGGGTTCACCAGCGGGAAGCACGACTTCCAGGACGGGATTCCCCGCCGGGATCCGGTATCCGTAGAGCGTTCCTGCCGAAACCCAGTAGAGCACCCCCGCGGCCAGTGTCGCCGGACCCGGCCCGCGCCCCGCTCCGGTCACCAGGGCGGGATCCGGGCTGAGCCCGGTCGAGAATCCTCCTACCCGAACACCGTCTACGACCTGGCGAAGCGTCACCTCACCGCGCTCGTTGAGCACGACCACGGTTCCCGAATCTTCTCCGACAAAGACCGCGCCCGCCCCTGGAAGCCCCCAACGAGTCGCCTCTCCATCCCGCTCGTAAGCGATGACCTCGCCGCCGGTCATGTGCAGCAGGAATCCGTCGTCCTGGAAGACCATTCCAACAATGGAGGCTCCGGGAACGGGAGCCGGGGAGGCCAGCATGCGGCCGGGAAGAATTCCCACCGGCGCGGTGGCTACCTCTGGCGCTCTGCTCCCCGACTCCTCACCCTCGTCCTCGGACTCCTCGCCTTCCGTCCCGTCGCCCTCGCCTTCCGTCGCTTCACCGGCGGCGTCCTCTTCCGCGGGCGTCTCGCCCGAAGTTGTTTCCTCGGTTGGAGGGGGCCCCTCGACCGGCGGCTGAGGCGCTTCGGCCTCCTCCTCTTCGCCCGGTGGCTGCGCGGGCGGCCGTTCGGGTGGCTGCCACAGATTAACAGCCTGTGGTGAAACCCAGGCGGCCCAGTTCTCCCGGTGGGGGCTCGAGCGGCGATGCATCCCGCCTGAACCGCCCCACCACCGGGAGAACTGGCGCTTTGCGGCGCTCTGCGTTGCGTTTCGGTCGAAATACACTCGGTATTCCTCCCTCACGCGCCTTGTCAGCCGGGCCCCCACCGGGAGAACTGGCCCCACCGGGAGAACTGGGCCTCTCCGCTCTCGGCGCTCACCCGAGTTCCACCACAGGCTGTTAACGGCGGCGTCATCCCCGCGGAGAGGCCATCCCCCTGAATGGGCTGCCCCTGGGCAAATAAGGAAGAGGCCAGCCACCAGACACGCAGCCCTGCCGGGAATGCGGCCCGTCACGGCGTTTCGACGGGGACTCTCTCGCACCTTTGCCTGAGCGTTCGCATGGCCCCTCCCGCGGGCGCCGGCGCCGGAGCGCCGCCCCAGAGAGGCCGGGTGAACCTTTACCCTAGCAGCCTGTGAACAAAGTCACGCGGTATTCGGCACTCACATCACCTTATCCAGAGGCTACCGGTAGCCCATGAGGATGCGTCGGCTGCCGCCTCTCGTGATGGGCGGCGGGGCTCTGATTTTCTTTGCGGCTGGGCTCGCCGACGCCGCGGACCGGTTCGGCACCTTGCCGGTCGCCGTTCACACCATCCTGACCGCGGGATCGGCGCTGCTGCTGCTCTTCGCTCTCATCCGACGAGATTTCCTGAGCGCCGACGTCCGGCGCATGGTGGCGGCTCTTTCCGGCGCTGCCCTGGTAGCTCTTTGCTGCCGCATCCCGTTGAGCCGAACCATCACCGCGGGGCCTGAATCTGCTTCCCGTGCCGCCGACCGGGTGGATGGCTATCTCGCGAATCTCACCCGAGAGGTGGGGGATGCCGCCTACCTGGTCGCCCGGACGCCAGCGGTGGCCGCCGCGCTCGAGGGCTCCGACGCGGGTGGGACCGAGTTCCGGGCGTTCCGTGCTCTCGCCGAGTGGTCGCTTCCGCAAACCGGGATCGGTAACGGTGGCGCAACCCTGTACGACCGGCAGTTGCGGCCGGTGGCGTGGTCCGGCGGAAACCCGGACTTCGAGGAGGCGCTTGGGGAGGTGTTGCCCGACGGCGTCCGGGAGGAACACTGCCCGGATCCGGCCTTCCCGCTGTTTGTGTATAGCGAAGGCGGCCGGCGCAGTTACCTCGCAGCCGCCGAATGCACCAGGAATCTATTGGGCATCGTCACCGTAGAAGTACCCATCCGGGAGGCGTCCCCTCCCTCATCGGGCGCCGCGCCGCTCTCGGCGCTCGAGGCCGCCGCGGGAAGGGGGCTGGAGACGCAGTTCCTGGACGCCGCCGAGGATCTACAGGTGTTGGCCCAACTCTTCGAGCGACGCGGGGACCGTTTTCTGGACGGCGCCTCAGATGCGGAGCGCTACTACTTCGCCTTGAGGGCATACGACGGCCAGCTTCTCGGCGCCGCCAGCACCTCGGTGGCCCCCGCCCGCGCCCGCCGAGCGGAAAGGGAGGCCGAGGCTGCACTCTACGCAACCCTGGCCCTCTTGCTCGGGACCTTAATCGCTCTTCCGAGCCTTTGGCGCTCGGGGGACCTCGGAGCACTGGCGGCAATCTGGACTCTGAGGTTCAGTCTCTCCGCGCTGCTCGGCACCCTGCCCTCGGGTCCGGGCGCTCGGGTCCCGGCGTCTCTATCCGGTACGCCCCTGCTCCCCGTACTCGCCGATTCGCCGTTCATGGCCGTCGTCACGGCGGCGGCCTTCTTTCTTTCAGCGCGGATCCTCGCAGCCCGCCTCCGACCCGGGTCCGCCGGGAGGACGGCGGGTAGTTCCCACGGCATTCTCCGCGGCCTGGGAGCCGGCGGCGCGGCGGTGGCTGCCGCCGCCCTCGTCCGGAGCGCCGGGTTCTCGGGAGGCGCGCCCCTCACCCCCACCTGGGCCCTGCATACCCAGTGGCCCGAGGTGCTCGGCTGGGTCGCCCTGCTCCTCGCCCTGGCCGGACTCTTGTTGCTCCTCCAGAGCCTTCTCCGACCTCAAATCCCGGTGGTAGTCGCCGCGGCTGCGATGGTTGCCGGTTCCGTTGCGTTTCTGCCCGGGGGCTCTTTCCTGTTTGCCGGACTTCCCCTGCTGGCCGGGGTGGTGCTGGCTTTCTGGCGCCGCGGACGGCTGTCCCTCCGGCACCTCAGGCCGCCGTTGCTGTCGCACGAACCCGGGTTTTCTTTCGTCGTTGCCTTCTTGTTGTTCGCCGTCCCTTCCGTGCTTCTCTACCCGGCGATCGTGTGGCATGAAGACGATGTCCGCAGGCGTTACGCGCTGGACGCCGCTCCGGTCCAGACCCTGAGACACCGCTTCGCGGTCTGCCACGCACTGGAAGAGGCAACCCGGACGCTCGACACCGAAGCTTCTTCCCTCGCCCGTCTCCGCCCGGACACCGCGTATCGGCTCTGGCTCGCGACCGGACTCCCGCGCCTTACGGTCGCGAGTGCGCTGGAAGTCCGGGGACCTGGTGGCCAGCGATCACGATTTGGGGTGGGTCTCCCGCGGCGACCCGACCCTTCCTCCTCCGCTCCGTCCCCGCCCCGCTGGAGTGCGATTCCCGGTTGCCAGGTTGCATCCGGTATCGAGGCCGTTCTCGAAACGGAGCGACAGCTCCCTTCGGGGCTGAGCGTCACCCTGCGGGTTGCCGACCGCGCGTCGGAGATTCCTTTCCTGCCCCGGGCCGCGGGGATCGCTGATCATTTTCTTCTGCGCGGCGATGCGGCGCCGGCGGTATTTCGTGGAAGAGACCTCCGCCTCAGCCGCCGCCCAACCCTTCCCGTGCAAGGGGACGAAGGACGGGTCGATTTCGACGTCTTGGTGCATGGCGAGCCCTTCGTCGTCTCCTGGCGGCGGACGGGACTTGCCGATCATGCCGCGGCGCTCCTCGGCTGGGGTTTCCTGGCGGCCCTGGTCGCCCTGCTGGTGGCGGTAAGCGCGCGGGCCCGTCTCCTCTTCCCGAGCCGGGGTGGCCGCCTGCGGAGGCGGAGTTTCCAGATGCAGTTGACGGAAACGCTGGCCGCGGCGGTGCTCATCGCGATTCTCGGGGTCGCGGTCTTCGCGCAGCAGCGGCTTTCCGTGCTGCTGGGGTCGGCCAGCGACCGGGAAGCCGTCTCCCGATCCTTCTCGGTGCAGCGCGTGGCACAGGAACTCGCGGCCCTCGATCCCCTGATTCCGCGGGAGGAACTCGCCTTGCGTCTCGCGCAGGCGGCCGACCAACTCGATACGGACGCGGCGCTCTATAACGGCGGAGAACTGGTGGCCGTAAGCCGTCCCGAGCTGGCGCAGACGGGCCTTCTCCCGCCTCGCCCGCCGCCGGCTGCAATTCTCCCTTCGGCTTCCGCTGATCCTTTCCTGAGCATTCAAGAAGCCGGCTCCCTTCGGTATCGCATCGTCTGGATCCGCCTCGAGACTCCAACCCGGCTGCACGGGCCGTTGCTCCTTGCAGTTCCGCTTCCCGCCGACGAGGCCGCCCGTCTCGAGAGCGTTCGCGCCATCCAGCGAACGCTAATTCTCGGGAGCGGGTCCCTGGCGCTGGTCTTCGCAATTGTGTTGCCGGGTGTGCTCGCGCGGCGTCTGGCCGCGCCGGTCCGGGGGCTGGCGCACGCTACCGGCCGGATCGCCGACGGTGATCTTCAGGCTCGGGTTCCGGTACACGGCACTCTGACGGAATTGCGGCTGCTCGCCGCAAGTGTGGAACGCCTCGTCCGGCGTATCCCGGACGTCCGTCGGCAAATGCGTGAGGAGGCGGCCGCCGATCTCGCCAGACGCGTCGCCCATGACATAAAGAACGCCCTCGCGCCGATCGGGCTGGCAGCGGACTACATCCGGCGCGTACTTCGGGAACCGCGAGGTCAGGATCCGCAACAGGCAGTGGACGAGAGCGTCTCCGAAATCCTCGGCCAGGTGGAACGCCTCCGCCGCATTTCCTCGGAGTTCTCCGCGCTCGGAGCACCTCTTCGGCTCGAGACAACGGACTTGACGAAGCTGGTCGGCGACACCGTAGGCCCGTATCTTCGGTCCCAAGCGGGACCGCGAGTCAGCTTCTCGGGTTCGCCAACCCGGGCGGCGCGAGTCGATCCCGAAATCGTGGCGCGGATCGTCGAGAACCTCATGCAGAACGCGCTGGAGGCCACCCACGATTCCCCGGATCTCACAGCCGAGGAGGCCGAGGTTTCGGTGCGGGTGTTTCCCGCTCAGCGCGAGAGGTGGATTCGCATCGAAGTGGAGGACAACGGGCCCGGAGTGCCGAAAGATCTCCGCGAGCGGATCTTCGACACCGCGTTTTCGACGAGAACCCGTGGGTCGGGGCTCGGGCTCGCGAACGCCCGTCGCTTCACCGAGGCCCATGGCGGAAAGGTGAGCGCCGGCCCCCGGGCCGACGGCCGGTCGGGATTGTTACTTACCGTGGACGTCCCGGTGGACAGCCCCCGTGAGAGGGAACGGTCATGACGGCCGTTACCGGGTCGCAGGGAGCGCTCTGGCTCTGTCGGGTCCTGTCCGGAACGATCCTGGCGTGCGCTCTGTGCGCTCCCGCACCGCCGCCGGCGGATAACCTCGAGGAGATTCTGGGCCGTTTTCGGCGGGCATTCGAGCAAGCGGACGCAAGCCACCTCGAAGGCCTGTATCCGTCGGGCTGGGCCCTCGTGGCGTTCGCCGGGGAAACCCGCCGCAGCGCGACCGGCGACGAATTGCGCCGGGGGCTGGAGCGGCTCTTCCGGAACCGGACGCCGATCAGTTACGAGGAGCGGCCCCGCTCCATTCGCCTTTCGGCGGACGGCGGCTATGTCCTGTTCGTTCCGGAATGGACCAGCATGGCCACCGGCACTGACCGTTATGTCGTGGAGGCGTTTCGGATCGGCCTCGAACAGGCACCCGCGGTGCCGACCCAAACCCCATCGTACCGTTGGGAAATCCGCGAGTTCACCGCCTGGACACGCTAGCAGCTGGTAGCGAAACCCACGCGGCCCGGTTGCTGTGAAAATGCATGTCCCACGGGTACGTCAACGATCCGGACAGCGCCGCCGGTCAGGCTCATCTTTGACAGTTTGGGCCGGTTTTTGGGCCGCTGACGCGCGAAAACCGTTGGGGCGCAAGGACCCTCTCGCTGGTTGGAATACTTGGTAGTGCCTGAATAGTGCTCTCTAGAGCAATATCAAGTTCCCGTAACAGTGTTTTTCACCTTTGACTTGAATATGAGAATGGCGCTACAATCGGTAGTGCCGAGAGAACACCGTGTTCGTGCGAGAAAAAACCAGCGGGAAACACACCTACCTCCAGATCGTCGAAAGCCACCGCCGCGACGGCAAGCCGCGACAGTCCGTCATCGCCAGCCTCGGCAGGGTCGAAAACCTCCTCGCGACCGGCGCTCTCGACCGCCTCATCCGATCCGCCTGCCGCTTCTCCCAAAAGACCATCGCCCTCGCCGAGAAAACCCGCCGCTCCTCCGACCCCAACGTCCAGTCCCGCGCCTTCGGACCCGCCACCGTCTGCGACCGCCTCTGGCAGCGCAGCGGTTGCCAGGATGTCCTCCGCGCCGCCCTCGCCGGGCGCCGCTTCACCTTCGACGTCGAGCGCGCCGTCTTCTTCGGTGTCCTCCACCGCCTCTTCCACGACGACTCCGGCGCCGATCTCAGAGCCCATTCCTGGCAACGGGAGCACCGGATCGAGGGCGTCGCCGACATCCCCCTGCACCACCTCTACCGCGCCATGGCGTGGCTGGGGGAGGCGCTGCCCGGACAGCCGGCGGGCGAGGCCAACCCCCGCTGCGTCAAGGATCTGCTCGAAGAGCGGCTCTTCGCCCGGCGGCGAACCCTGTTCTCCCAACAGGCGCTCGTCTTCTTCGACACCACCTCGGTGTTTTTCACCGGGGAGGGGGGCGAACACCTCGGGGAGCGCGGCTTCAGCAAGGACCACCGCCCCGACTGCAAGCAGTTGGTTCTGGGGATGGTCCTGGATCGCGACGGGCGCCCCGTGTGCTCGGAGGTGTGGCCGGGCAACACGAACGACGTGACCACCCTGGCGCGGGTGGCGCGGCGGCTCGAGGAGCGCTTCGGGATGCTCCGGGTGTGCGTGGTGGCGGACGCCGGGATGATCAGCCGCAAGGTGCTTGGGAAGCTGGAGGCGATGGGCTGGGAATACATCCTGGGCACCGGGTTGCGGCGGACCGCCGAAGTCAAGAACCGGGTGCTGCAAGACAACAAACCGTTCCAGGTCGTCGCGTGGACGCCCCGCAAGAAGAAGCGGAACGGGGAGGTGAAGGAGAAAGAGCCGAAGCTGGAGGTGAAGGAGGTGGTGGTGAAGACCGACAAGCCGGACGGCCGCGTCGTCTCCCACCGGTATGTGGTCTGCCGCAACCCGGCACAGGCCCGCCGGGAAGCGGCCAACCGCGCCGACCTGGTCGCCAAGCTCCCCGCGATGTTGCGCGACCAGGGCGCCAAGACCCTGCTCAAGAACCGGTCCATCGCCCGTCTTCTCAAGGCCCGCAAGGGGGCCTACGTGCTCGACCGGGAAGAACTCGCCGAGGCCCCGAAATACGACGGGATCTGGGTGCTGCGCACCAACACCGAACTCGACCCGAAGGACGTCGCGCGGCGCTACAAGCAGTTGTGGATGGTCGAGCGAACCTTCCGAACCGCCAAGTCCATCCTCAACACCCGACCCGTCTTCCACCAGACCGCCGCCGCCATCCGCGGCCACCTGTTCTGCTCCTTCCTCGCCCTGGCGCTCCAGAAGGCGCTGTTCGACCATCTGGAACAGGCCGAAGTCTCGGCAAGCTGGTACGACATCAAGCAGGACCTCCGGGCCGTCCGGGAGACGGAAATCGAGCAGGACCACAAGCGCTTCGCCGTGCGCGACTCCATGTCCGGACTCGCCGTGTCCGTCTTCCGCGCCGTCGGCGTCCGGGTGCCACCCGTCATCCGACAGATCCCCGCCCGCAACGAGGACAACCCTACGCCTCCCCCCTGATTCCCGCCCCATCCGCCAACCAGCCCAAAACGTAGTGCCACAGGCCCTCCGCGTGCGCCATAACTCACCTGATATCAATCAGTTCCAAAATCAAACTGTCAAAGATGAGTCAGGGAACGCCGGCCAGTTCTCCCGGTGGGGGCTTCACACCGGCGCCGCCCCGCGCAGCGGGGCGAGAGGGCGTACTGCCCAGTTCCGCGATGGTCTCGACCGGTTAACAGCCTGTGGTGGAACCCGGGTGAGCGCCGAGCCCGGTGAGGCGCCCGGCTGACAAGGCGCGTGAGGGAGGAATACCGGGTGTATTTCGACCGAAACGCAACGCAGAACGGAGCGAAGCGGAGTGGTTCAGCCGGGATGCATCGCCGGGCGAACGCCGCCTGGGTTTCGCCACAGGCTGTTAAGGGGCGTCGCCGTTGCCGTTGCCGTCGCCGCTGCCGACAGAGGGCGAGCGGCCCAGCGCGGCAGGATCCGGCTCCCGGGAGCCGGCCGAGGCCGCGCGGATGAACCGCTTGCCCAATCCGCGCAACCCGCGGGCTAACGGTGAGGCGGCGTATCCGAAAGCGAGAACGAGGAACATCGCCACCGGTTCCGCGATCGTCGCGACGATGAAGACTGCCAGCACGACAAGCGTCCGGTGGGACTGTGGTTTCCGTCCGGTCTGGCTCTTGAAGCTCGGGTAGCGCACCGGGCTGTTCATCAGGAGAGCAAGCCCGAGCGTTCCGAAGAGGCAGCCAGCGGCCGCCAGCGCGTTCTCGGGGGTTACGGGATGCCAGTAGGTGACCGCGCCGATGATCGCGGCCGCGGCCGGCGAGGACATCCCCGTGTAGTAACGGGGGTCGGCATTCAGCCGCCCGACGTTGAAACGGGCGAGCCGCACCGCGGCGCAGATAGTGAAGAGCGCGGCGACGAGCCACCCGGTCTGCGGCCATCGGTGAAGAACCCAGGCGTACGCCAGCACCGCGGGCGCCACCCCGAACGAGACGACGTCCGCCAGGGAATCCAGCTCGCGGCCGAATTCGCTGGTGGCTCCGGCGAATCGTGCCACCCGACCGTCCACCACATCCGCCAGGATGGCGAAACCAATGATGAGCCCGGCGCTGCCGAACTCCCCGCGGAAGCTCTGGACGATCGAGAAGAACCCCAAAAAGATGTTGGCGACCGTGAAGACCGCCGGAAGCAGGAAGACTCCGCGCCGTGTCCGGAGGCGCTGGCGCTTCATTCCCACTTCCCGATGACGGTGACGCCGGCGCGTACCCGATCTCCGGGACGAACCGCCAGCGCGACACGGGGAGGCAGCAGCAGATCGGTCCTTGACCCGAAACGAATGAGCCCGAACCGTTCACCCACCGCGAGCCGGTCTCCCGCACGAACCCGGCAAACGATCCGCCGGGCGACGACGCCCGCGATCTGACGCACGCGGATCTTGCCCCCTTCCGTCGTCATCTCCAACTCGTTGCGCTCGTTGTGTTCACCCGCATCTTTCCGGAACGCCGCCCTGAACGCCCCTTCACGATAGCGCACGGCGACCACCTTCCCGGCGGCCGGAGCCCGATTGATGTGTACGTTGAAGATCGAGAGAAAAATGCTCACCCGCTGGGTTCCGCCGTCGCCGGCTGGCCCCACCTCGGTCACCCAGCCGTCCGCTGGAGCGAGGAGTGCACTCGCGTCACTCGGAGGACGCCTCTCCGGATCCCGGAAGAAAAAGGCGCAGAAGCCGGCTCCAAGCAACGACACCCAGCCAGCCCACGCGAGGGCTTCGCCGGCAGTGATGCGGGCCGCAGCGAACGCGAGGATCGCGACTGCGAGGGGGGTCGCAACGAATACCCTGCCCTCCGGGGCAATTGGCAGTCTCATGGGCCTGTTCGGCAGCCTGCCGTGTAGCAGCCTGTGAACAAAGTCACACGGCCCAGTTCTCCCGGTGGGGGCTCGGCCGGCGATGCATCCCGGCTGAACCGAGACGCTTCGCGCCTCTCATCGTTGCGTTTCGGTCGAAATACACCAGGTATTCCTCCCTCACCCGCCTTGTCAGCCGGGCGCCTCGCCCCCACCGGGAGGACTGGCCGGCCTCGGCGCTCACGGCACTTTGTCCACAGGCTACTGAAGAGTCGGGTCAGCAGTTCCGGCCGGTCACGAGGAGGCGGCGAGCGCGGCGATCCGGTCCTTGATGGCCAGCTTGCGCTTCTTCATCACGGCCGCTTCGTGCTGCTGGAGGGGTGAGAGGTGCCCGTACTTGGTGAGTTCTTGAAGTTGTTCGTCGAGTTCCCGGTGCCGCCGGACCAATTCGTCAAGATCGGGCATCTCCGCGGACGGGGCCGCCGGGTTGGCACCGGCCGCCGCGACAGTGTCGGTTTCGATCTGGTCTTCTTGTTTCATGAATGCCTCCAGAATTCCGAGCGGTTCTCGTTTCTCAAACCGCGGTGGAAGAACACGGCAGTTAACAGCCGGTGGTGAAACCCACGTGAGCGCCGAGACGGGCGAGGTCCAGTTCTCCCGGTGGGGCCAGTCCTCCCGGTGGGAGCCCGGCTGACAAGGCGGATGAGGGAGGAATACCGGGTGTATTTCGACCGAAGCGCAACTGAGAGCACCGCGAAGCGGGGCGGTGAACAGCCGGTGGTGGAACCCACGTGAGCGCCGAGGCCGGTGAGGCGCCCGGCTGACAAGGCGGGTGAGGGAGGAACACCGAGTGTATTCCGACCGAAACGCAACGATGAGCGGCGCGAAGCGACGCGGTTCAGCCGGGATGGATCGCCGCTCGAACGCCACGTGACTTTGTGCACAGGCTGTCAGGTGCCTATAGGGTATCGGAACGGCTGGTCATGCCGTGGATGTCGGGGTCACGAAGGTAGAGGGGTTCCAGCTTGAACTCGCCCCGTCGCGCCGCTTCGAGTCCCAATCGAAGGGCCGCCGGCGCCAAAGGTCGCCGGTCGTCCCGGATCTCGACGTCGGAGCCCCCCTTGGCAATCGTGTCCCGGTAGCGGGCAACCGCCGGTCCGCAGATACGTTGCGCGCCGTGCTTCGCAGCCCACCGGGCGGTGTTATCGGGTAGCAGCCGGACGGGCCCCTGTACCAACGTTTCCGGGCCGATTCCGTCATATAGGGCGCCGAACAGTTCACCCCGCAGGGCGTCCACGACCACCAGCCGGCGCAGCGCGGAACCGTCTGCCGCGGTGTCTGCCAAAGCAGCCGCATCCAGGCTCGAAACCCCGAGGGCGCGAATGCCCGCGGCCAGGGCGAACCCCTGTGCGGTGGCGAGGCCGATCCGGAGACCGGTAAACGAACCGGGCCCGCGCGTCGCAACCAGCAGTACGAGATCGCCGCTTTCCAGTTTCGCCTCTTCCATGACCCCACGGATGGCGGGAAGCAGGCTGCGAGAGTGTCGCTTCGAGGGTTCGAAGGTCTGCACGATCTCTCCCGTCACGGCTGAGTCGGCGCCTACGAATCCAAGGGCAACGCTGCCGAGCGTGCCGGTTGTATCGAGAGCCAGCACCGGACCGGAGATCTGCTCTCCGAGTACGCGCGCCGGCTCCATCTCTCGCAAGACTCCGGCAATCCTACTTTCGGCGCCTGCCAGAAGGCCACGTTCCTATGGGCGGGTCTGCGTTGGCCGGGGAGGGCGTTTCGCCGTCCCCGCCTGGGTCCAGGCAATCGGCGTAGACAAAAGCGTGAGTTTCGCAGCCTACGGCCGCGATGCCGGTCTGAAGACCGGCCGCTCCTTGAGGTGATGGGCGGGGTCCCACCAGCGGCGCTCCGCGCCGCGCTGCCGGTCTGAGGCCCCCACCGGGAGAACCGGCCGGCGCTCCCTTACCTGCATCCTGTGAAAGCGTGCCGCCCAGTGCTGAATGAGCGAAAACTGACGGCAGCGAACTTTGTTCGCTGCCCGCATGATCGGGGGGAAAGTGTGAAAGGGGGCCACCGCCCGGCCACCGCCCCCCTTTCACAAGAAGGCAACCTTGAATCGGAACTCGCCGAAGCGCGCGCCAGCGCGCGAGGGAGTTTCGATCCCGGCGCGAAGCGCCGGGCGTTTCGGAAGGGGGCGCCTGCCGCCAACGCTCTGACGGTACGGCGGCCAACCCCGTCGCGCCCCGGTTCCGGACCGCTCGACCCTGAGAGACAATCGCGGCGTGACAACGGCGCCGCGGCTCTTCCCGGACATCCAACCGGCGCCCGCCGGGCCTTCCGCACGCCCGCCCCGCACACGGCCCAAAGGGCGCGGGATGTCGCCCGCGATGCAGCAGTACCTGGATCTGAAACGGGAGGCTGGAGACGCCATTCTGTTCTTCCGGATGGGCGACTTCTACGAGGTGTTCTTCGAGGACGCCAAGCAAGCCGGCGAGCTCCTGGGCATCGCGATCACGTCACGGCAGAACGACGCCGATGGGAAGGCGATTCCCATGGCGGGCGTCCCTTACCACGCCGCCGAGGGGTACATCGCACGGCTCGTGGGGGCCGGTCTGCGGGTTGCGGTCTGCGAGCAGGTCGAGCCTCCCGGTCTCTCCAAGGGGCCCGTACGCCGGGAGATCGTACGGGTCGCAACCCCTTCGACCTATCTTGACCCGGCCTATCTGGCCGGGTCGGAAGCCGCGTACCTGATGGTCGTAGCCGAAGCCGGAACGCGGGCCCAACCCCGGCTCGGGGCGGCGTGGGTGGATCTTTCCACGGGGGATTTCACCGCTGCCGAATTCTCCTCCGAGCGCCGCCTGCGCGAGTGCGCCGAGGCGATGGCCGGTTTCCGCCCGCGTGAATTGCTGGTGGCCGAGGGCGCACCGCCGAAGGACCTGCTTCCGGTTCTGGGAGATCTCCCTCTCCTCACCGTGCGCCCCGAACTCTGGTTCCAGTTCGAGCACGCGCGCGACACGCTGCACCGTCATTTCGGAACGCTTTCGCTCGAATCCTTCGGCGTTGAGGGGCTGCCCGCCGCCATCTGCGCGGCAGGGGCAGCGATCAGCTATCTCGCCGAGACCCAACGCGGTGGGCTCCATCACATTGGCAGCCTCAAGCGTCTCGATACCTCGGGCCGCATGCAGCTCGACCACGTCACCCAACGGAACCTGGAACTGTTCCGGTCGCTCTCGGCCGATCAAGGAGCCCCGCGCGGCGCCACCCTCATTGAGACGCTCGACCGGACCGCCACCGCGATGGGCGCCCGCCTGCTGCGGCGGCGCCTTGCCCACCCGCTGCTCGATCCCGATCGGATCCGCGGGCGTCACCTCTCGGTGGAAGGGTTCATTCGCGACCGGAACCTGCGGCAGGAAGTCACCGGAGCCCTCGCGGGCTGCCCCGACCTCGAGCGGCTCGCTTCCCGAGTGGCGCTCCGGATTGCCGGTCCCCGGGAATACCTCAGGCTCGCTGACGGGCTGCGTGCGGCTTCCGTCATGCGCCTCGCCCTCCGGGCAGCCGACGCCCAGACCCTTCAGGAGATTGCTTCCCGGATACGTGAGCTGCCCGAAGTACTCGAGCGCATCCAGGAAACGATTTCCCCGGAAGCACCGCTGCTTGCGCGCGAGGGCGGCGTCATCCGAGAGGGTTTCTCTCCGGAACTCGACGAACTCCGGCGACTCCGCTTCCATGGCCGCGAGTGCATCCGCAACATGGAGAC
Organism: Candidatus Marinacidobacterium sp.; assembly: GCA_965223075.1. Taxonomy (GTDB): domain Bacteria; phylum Acidobacteriota; class Vicinamibacteria; order Marinacidobacterales; family Marinacidobacteraceae; genus Marinacidobacterium. The sequence continues at coordinate 324,899 of OZ244986.1, forward strand.
GAGCGAGAAGCAGCGCACCGGGATCACGTCGCTCCGCATCCGGCACAACCAGGTCTTCGGCTACACCATCGAGGTTCCCAAGGCACAGGCCGGGCGCGTTCCCCAGGATTACGTTCGCCGCCAGACCCTCGTGGGCGCCGAGCGCTACGTAACGGAGGAGCTGAAGGAGTTCGAGGCGCGGGTGGCGCGGGCAGACGAGGAAATCGGCGAGCTCGAAGGCGCACTGTTCCGCAGCCTCGAAGACGAAATCGGGGGCGCGGCCCGCGAAGTCCTGGGCACCGCGGGCGCCCTCGCGGAAGCGGACGTCGCGGCAGGTCTCGCTCAGACGGCGATTGCCCATCGCTACGTGAAGCCCGAGGTCCACGACGGGTTCGAGATCGAGGTGCGCGGCGGAAGACACCCGGTGGTGGAGGCTCTGTCCGGAGAAGAGTTCGTGCCCAACGACCTCAATCTCGGCGAGGACCGTTTCCTGGTGATCCTGACCGGCCCCAACATGGGGGGCAAATCCACGTTCCTCCGCCAGACTGCGCTGCACGCGGTGATGGCCCAAATGGGCTCGTTCGTTCCCGCAGAATCGGCCCGCCTGCCCGTGGTGGACCGGGTCTTCGCCCGCGTCGGAGCGTCTGACGATCTCTCCCGAGGGCGGTCCACATTCCTCACGGAAATGGAGGAGACCGCCCACATCCTCCACCACGCGACGAGCCGGAGCCTCGTTCTACTCGACGAAGTGGGTCGCGGTACCGCGACCTACGATGGCCTTTCGCTTGCTTGGGCCATCGTCGAGCACATCGCGCGCGACCCCGGCTTGCGCATGAAGACGCTCTTCGCCACCCACTACCACGAATTGACGGCGCTGGCGAGCGCCGAGGACGGAGTCGTCAACTTTCACGTCGAGGCGCGGGAACACCGGAACGAGATCGTGTTCCTGCGCCGCGTGGCGCCCGGAGGGACGAACCGAAGCTACGGCATTCAGGTCGCGCGCCTGGCCGGGGTGCCGCGGTCGGTGGTGCAGCGGGCTCATGAGGTTCTTGAGGGCCTTGCGGGAGGGCTCGATGGACGTGGTGCGCGACTCCCGGCACCCGAACCGGGGGGGCCCTACTCGCTGCTCGAGCCTGCCGAGAACCAGGTGGCCGAGGCGCTCAGAACCTGCGATCCGGACAGTCTCAGTCCTCGGGACGCGCTCAATCTCCTCTACCGGCTGCGCAGGCAACTGGACCCGCCGGGCCACCGGACGAGGGAGTCATCCGCCACCGACCCCGCGAAAGAAGAAGCCTCCTGATCCAGTCGATCACCAGGTTGTCCGTGCGATTCCCCGACCCAACAGCCTGTGGCGAAACCCAAGCGGCCCAGTTCTCCCGGTGGGGGCTCGGCCGGCGATCCATCCCGGTCAAACAGCCGGTGAGGAAACCCAAGCGGCCCAGTTCTCCCGGTGGGGGCTCGGCCGGCGATCCATCCCGGCCAAACAGCCGGTGATGAAACCCACACGGCCCAGTTCTCCCGGTGGGGGCTCGGCCGGCGATCCATCCCGGCCAAACAGCCGGTGATGAAACCCACGCGGCCCAGTTCTCCCGGTGGGGGCTCGGCCGGCGATCCATCCCGGCCAAACAGCCGGTGATGAAACCCACGCGGCCCAGTTCTCCCGGTGGGGGCTCGGCCGGCGATCCATCCCGGCTGAACCGCGTCGCTGCGCACCGCTCATCGTTGCGTTTCGGTCTAAATACACGCGGTATTCCTCCCTCACGCGCCTTGTCAGCCGGACGTCTCACCGGCCTCGGCGCTCACCCGGGTTCCACCACCGGCTGTTAGCGGTTTCCGGCCGTACACTCCCGTGCGGCGGATCTAGTTTGCTGATGAGTTGGCGGGGCCGGATTGCCCGCTTCATCGCCATCCTGGCGGGGGTCGTTGTGTTGAGTGCCTGTGGGGGCGAACGTCCACGGCCCCTGGCGCTCGCTACCGGGACCACCGCGGGCGTGTACTACCCGCTGGGTGGCGCAATGGCAAGCCGCTGGACGCGCGACCTTCCCGGCGTCGTGGTCAAGGCGGAGGTCAGCGCCGGCTCGGTGACGAACCTTATTCAGGTGGCCAAGGGAGAAAGTGACATCGGCCTTGGTCAGGCAGACGCGGTCGCGGACGCGTTCCGGGGAACCGGCCGCTTCCCGGAGCCGCTCCCCTTGGCGGTTCTCGGCCGCATCTATCCCAACATCGTCCATCTGTTGAGCGTCGAGGGGCGGGGGGTGCAGGCGGTTTCCGACCTTCGGGGAAAGCGGGTGTCGCTCGGGCCTCCCGGATCCGGGAACGAGGTGACCGCCAGAAATGTGCTCCGCGCAGTGGGAATCGCCGAGGAGGAATTCCGCGTGCGCCAGATGAACTACAGCCAGAGCATCAACGGACTCAAGGACGGAACCGTTGACGCCGTGTTTCTCGCCGCCGGACTGGGCGTGTCGTCGGTGATCGAACTGGGTCTCACCCGCGACCTGATCCTGGTGCCGTTTACCCCCGAGGAAATCGCCGCCGTCGAAAAGGCCAACGCCGCGTATCAGGGGATCGAGGTGCCGCCGGGGGTCTATCGCGGGGTGGACGTTGCCACGCGTACTCCTTCGCTCTGGAACATGCTCTTCGTGCATCGCGATCTACCCGCCGACGTCGTGAGACAACTGGCCGCATCGCTCCTCGCGGGGCGCGAAGAGTTCCGCTCCGTCACTCGAAACGCCGACTTCATCCAGGTTGACAGCCTCGGGGAGGTGGGAAATCTGCCGCTCCATCCGGGCGCCAGAGCCTTCTACGAAGAAGAACAGGGACAGACGGGCGGGACGCCGGGGAGCCTCCCCTGAACAAACTCCCCGACTCCGGCGGGGCCGTGTCGTTCCCGGAGGAGCCCAAGACCGCGCTTTCCCTGCCGGTCCTGCTGACCGGCGCCTCGCTCTCCCTGTTCCAGCTCTGGCAGGCCGTCTTCGGCACCCTCGGGGCCACCTGGCTCCGGCCGATCCATCTCACCTGGATTTTGGCGCTCGGTTTTCTCGCGACCGCCGCCTCTCGCCCGCGCCGGGCGCGAGCCGCCGATCTCTTACTGGCCGGGCTCTCCCTAGCCGCCGGAGTCATGGTCATCCGATTCGACCGGCAGGGGATCGACCACATTCTCTATGGCCTGAACGTCGTCGACCTGGCCGCGGGGATCGCCCTGATCGCGGTGTTGCTCGAAGCCACCCGCCGGCGAGTCGGCGCAGTGATGACTTCGGTGGTCGTCGTTTTTCTCGCCTACAACACCTTTGGCGCTTCTCTCCCCGGCATCCTGGCGCACCGCGGCTTCGAGCTCGAGCGGATCATCCGCTTCGAAGTCTTCACCGGAGCCGGGCTCTTTGGACTTCCGATCGGGGTGGCGAGCAGCACGGTCTTCGTGTTCGTGCTCTTCGGAGCACTGCTCGAGTCCACCGGCGGCGGCCGTTTCTTCATCAACCTGGCCTTCGCCGCCGCCGGGCGGTCGCGCGGCGGGCCCGCGAAGGCCGCGGTCGTTGCGTCGGCGGCACTCGGCTCCGTCTCCGGTTCGGCCATCGCCAACACCGTGACGACCGGGGCGCTAACCATCCCCATGATGAAGCGCCTCGGCTTTTCGCGCGAGGAAGCAGGCGGCATTGAAGCGGCCGCCTCCACGGGGGGTCAATTGATGCCGCCGATCATGGGGGCGGGCGCGTTCCTGATGGCGGAGCTCACCAATACCCCTTATCCGCGGATCGTGCTGGTGTCCCTCCTCCCGGCGGTCCTGTTCTTCGCTGGGACCCTGTTCTTCGTCCACGGGCTCGCGGTGCGGCGCGGGATCGAGGCCATGCCGTCGCGGCCCCGAATCCTCTCGACGCTCGCCGAAGGGGCCCACTTCCTTGCCGCCGTCGCGGTTGTCGTCGCCCTCCTCCTCATGAACTATTCGCCGCCGCTGGTAGGGGCCGCCGGGTGTCTCGCCGTTGTCATCGCCGGCGCGCTCCGGCGGCGCACGCGGGTGGGGCCGAGGCAACTGTTCGAGGGCCTGGCGCGGGGAGCCGTCACGGCCGTCCCGGTCTCGCTTGCGTGCGCGGCCGCCGGCATCGTCGTAGGAGTCATTGGCCAGACGGGAGTGGGGCTTCAGTTCGCCGAACTGCTGCTCAGCGCCTCGCAGGGTGCGCTGCTCCCTGCCCTGGGCCTGTCCGCCCTCGTCGCGTTGGTGCTCGGCATGGGTCTCCCGGTGACCGCTGCGTACATCGTCGTCGCGGTGGTCGCGGCTCCCGCCCTCACCGGACTCGGGGTTCCGCTGCTAACCGCTCACCTCATTCTCTTCTGGCTCTCCCAGACCTCCAACGTGACACCTCCCATCGCGCTCGCCGCCTTCGCCGGTGCAGGCGTCGCCGGGGGGCGACCCATGCCGACCGCGTTCCAGGCGGTACGTCTGGCTGCGGGACTCTTCCTGGTGCCGCTGCTCATGGCGTACACCCCGCTCCTCCCCGCCGCAGGGGATCCGATCGGGCTCGCTCAAGGGGTCGCCTTCCTGGGCGGCCTCGCGGCCATGGCGGCCGCCGCACTCGCGCTCTACGGCCACGGACTCCGTCCCGTTTCGCCATCGCAGCGGCTCGTTCTCGCCGCTGCGGCAATTCTCCTCATCTTCCCGGATCCCCTGTTCCGGCTGGCCGGAGCGGGTCTCGCGGGTCTTGGGTTCATCCCGCAGTTGCGGACTCCGAAGTCGTGACCGGCCGAGCCGGCGCCACCCTTCCCCTCTCAGGCCCAACCGCACGTATGAGTGTGTCCTTCGTAGTGCGCTTTCCGATCCGCGTGACTGCGCAGCCCAAACTCACACCGTCATTCATCACCAATTGGAATGCCGGCCTCCGGCCGGCAGCGGCCGCCGCAGGGGTCGCTCGCTGCCCGCAGGCAGCGAGGAACCGCCATCCACTCTCACGACTAACGACAGCGGAAGCACGTACCCCCGTTCATCCTCACGTGGCCGGGTAGGCCGTCGCCACCTCTCCCCTCCTGACTCCGATCGGCGGCGCTTCACGCAACAACAGGCACGCGCTTCCGCCCCACTTCCACGAGACTGCTAGAGGAGCCGCACGCGCCAGAGGTACTGGAGCGAGGTGATTACCGTGAGGGTCACCATGGCCGCCAGCAGCAGTTGAGTAACCACGCTGTCCACCTGCAAGAGGTTCGCGAGCAGGAACCAGAGAATCCCCACCACATTGATCACGGTTGCGGCCTTACCCAGCCGGCTGGGAGCGAAGTTCCGTCGTTCCACCGCCAAGCTGTAGGCACCCGCCACAAAGAGAATCGTGGCGTCGCGGGACAGGACCAGGATCGCCACCCAAGCCGGGATGCGCACCGACACGGCCTCGATGGGTGCGGCAAGGGTTACGACCGCCGAAACGATGAGAACCTTGTCGGCAAGTGGGTCAAGGAGCGCCCCGAGGTCGCTGTTCTCCCCGAGCCGGCGCGCGAGCGCCCCGTCCATCATGTCGGTCAGGCCGGCCAGCAGGAGCGCTCCGAGCGCCAGACCGAAGCGGCCGTAGAGGATGCAGATGACGACTACCGGCGCCAGCAGCAGCCGAAGAACCGTGAGTTGATTGGCGAGCGTCATCTGAAGAGCGCCCTCAGGGGAATATCCCGAGCTCCTCGTACGAGAGTCGAATCTTCTCGAGGGCCACGACGTAAGCTGCGGTTCGCAAAGTCCCGCTTTCCGGGAACCGCGTTCTGGCGTCCCGGATCTCGTCGTAGGCGCGCGTCATCTTCTCTTCCAGTCCGCTCACCACGAGTTCCTTCTCGTCGGACTGCGTAACCAGGTTCCGCCGCATCTCCATACTCAGGCGCTTGCCGGAAAGCGTCTCCGCCGCGTTCAGCAGGGCGTTCGTGTTGGCGATCTCGAGCCGCTTCTCGAGCAGACCGAAACGCATGTGGGACAGGTTGCGCGCCCATTCGAAGTACGAGACGACGACTCCGCCGGCGTTCAGGTAGACATCCGGGATTACCGGAATGCCGCGTTCCCGGAGGATGCGGTCGCCCTCCGGAGTCGTCGGGCCGTTCGCGGCCTCGGCAACCAGCTTCGCCCGCACCAGCGGGGCGGTCTCCCCATGGATCACGTTCTCGATGGCCGCCGGGATCAGCACGTCGCAATCCACTTCAAGGATCGCTTCGGGGGGCAGTTCTTCCTCGGCATCGGGAAACCCCTTGATCGTGCCGTGTTCGCGGCGCCACTCCAGAAGATCCTGTGCCGAGATCCCCCGGCCGGCGCGTCCGACGATCGTGACGTCCCACTCGCCGATGGCGACGACCTTGGCGCCGCGGCGGATAAGGATGTCGGCGGTGTGGAAGCCGACGTTGCCGAACCCCTGAATGGCGACCTGCTTGCCCGGCAGGCCGCGCGTTAGCCCGGTTTCGGGAAAGTCCTCGACGAAGTCGAGTGCGCGCGAGAGGCCCAGCACGACGCCACGCCCGGTCGCGTCCTCACGTCCCCGAATGCCGCCCTGCGTCACGGGCTTGCCGGTGACACACGCGAAATTGTCGATACCGCCGGGATGCAGCGCGTCGTAGGTGTCCGCGATCCACGCCATCTCCTGAGCGCCCGTCCCAAGATCGGGCGCCGGGACGTTCACCCCGGGGCCGATGAAGTTCTTCCGGATCAGCTCCGCGGTGTAGCGCCGGGTGATGCGCTCCACCTGCTCCGAACTGTAGCGACGCGGGTCGAAAGCGATGCCACCCTTCGACCCTCCGAAGGGAACGTTGACGATGGCGCACTTGTAGGTCATCAGCGCCGAGAGCGCACTGATTTCCTGTTGATTCACCAGCGGGCTGTAGCGAATGCCGCCCTTCAGCGGATGGCGGTGGTGGCTGTGCTCCGCCCGCCAGGCGGAGAAGACCTCCACGCGGTTACCGAACTTGACCGGGAACCGGGTGTAGTAGATCGAATCCGTAAGGCAGATCTGCTGGAGGAGACCCTCCGGAAGCTGTAACGCCCGCGCCGCCTCGTGGACCAGCCCGTGAACGCTTCGCTCGAGATCAAGATCCCGAGCCGCACCGTTTGCCGTCATATGCCGTCATCGTAGAGCAGTTGCCCCGAAGTTCCGGCCTCCTCTGAGGGGAGACCAAGGAATTCCACCAGCGCCACCTCGCATGCCCGCGGGTTCACAACGCACGGGCGCCCGTGTGTCGCCCCTTCGACCACGATCATCCGGCTCGCCGGGTGACCGTTCGCCCGAAACACCGCAGCCTGGGCGTCAACCGGAGCTCGTCGGTCCTCATCGCCGGCGATGACGAGTATCGGGACTCCCGCTTCGCCGAGACGCGCGGAGAATTCCTCTACGTCCATATCCCGGGGCGCGAAACCTGCGGTGAGGCCGAGCCCGATCAAGGTCAGGTCTCCCGCCGGGAAGGGTGGCAAGCCGAGCAGGAGTTCCGCGTAGCGGTCCACCACTTCGGGAGCGTTTCGGAAGGTGCTGTCGAGCACCACTCCCTCAACGTCGTCCACGATGACGACCCCCGCTCGTACCGCCGCCGCTCCGCCCATCGACACGCCGAGGAGATACAGCCGATCGTCAGGGTATTCGCGGCGGAGGAACCGGGCCGCCGCCACGACATCGAGGGACTCGAAGAAGCCCAGGCTCGTGCGATCGCCGGCGCTCTCCCCGTGGCGTCTGAGATCCACCGTCAGGGCGTGGCATCCATGGCCGGCCAGATACGTCGCGCGCTCCAGAACTTCACGGCGCGACCGGAAGAGGCCGTGGGCGAGCACCACGGAACACCCGATCGGGTCCTGAGCCCGGATGAACCATGAAGAGAGGCGCACGCCGTCCTCGCTCTCCAGCAGGACCGTTCGGTAGGACCTCCCGAAATCGCCTGGCGTTGCCCGATCCTCGCGGTCCTGAGGCCGCGTGCCCGCGAAACTTGCGAGAAGCGCACCCACCGCAGTGGGAAGCGACAGGGCGACCAGCAGGGAAACCCCCGCGAGGCACAGAAGAACCCGCACCACGCGGCGGCGGAGCCTGCCGGAGCCGGTCATGCCGGTCGAAGGATTCGCCCCCCGGCCGACCCTGGTTCCGGGACCCTCAGGATCAGGAGCGCCGCCAACCCGCCAAGACCGGCCATCATCCAGCAGACTGCTTCGAAGCCGTAGGGATAGACCAATCCCCCCGCCGCAGCGGCCGAGGCGATACCGAGTTGCGAAAACACGTTGGAGAATCCGATGAACGCCGCGCGGCGGGCTCGCGGTACGAGTTCACTCCGGAGAGCGGCGAATGCGGCGATGCGCGCCACTCCGAGACATCCGAAGAGGAGCAGCGCGAGGACGAGCGGCACCGTGGACAACGCGGGGAGCAACGGGGTAACGGCAGCGGCCGCCACCGACACCACCAGCGTGAAGCGGCGCTTGCCGAAGCGGTCCGAGAGCGGGCCGGCGAGCACCTGCGCCACCATGATCGCGGCTCCCAAACCGCCGTAGAGCAGGCCCACCTGCTCAAGCGGGAAGCCGCGTACCTCCTGAAGCCAACCGGAAGCGTAGGCAGAGACACCTACCAGGCTCCCCGACATGCAAAAGGCCGCGAGCGCCGCCGCGCGGTGCGGTGGGCTTCGAAGAAACTCGAGATGCCTGACCAGATTCCGGCCGAGGGACACCGGACTCCCACCCGCCGACCGGCGCTCCGGCAACCCAGCCAGCATCGCCAGCGCCGAAATCGCCAGGAGCGCGATCGCTGCATATACCCATCGATGTCCGAAGCGGGCTGCCGCGAAGGCCGCGCCAACCTGCGAAAGCACTGCCGCGCCCATCGCTCCGCCCATGAGGAGGGCCATGATCTTCCCCCGGCGCTGGTACGGCACCAGGTCCGCGATCCAGGCCAACGCCAGTGCAGCGATCGTGCCTCCCGCGAAGCCGGCAGCGATCCGGGCCAACATGAAATACCCGTAGCGGGGCGTCAGAGCGATCAGGGCAGCCGAGCCCAACATCAGGAACGCAGCCAGGAGCAGATAGGGACGGCGGCCGCGGGAATCGGAAAGCGGCCCGATCGTCAGCCCGGCGAGCGCCGCTGCGAACGCATACGCCGAGATGGCGAGCCCCACATCCGGAACGCCGACTTCGAGCCCCGTGGCGAGTGCCGCGATCAGCGGGGTGAGAACTTGCTGATCAAGCAGCCCGAGGGCAATGACGCTGCCCAACACCACACCGGGCCAGACGAACGAGGAACTCTCGGGAGGGGTGGTCAACAACAGGGGACCCGCGGGAAGGCTATCTTCCGGTGTCCCGACTTAACAGCCTGTGGCAAAAGTCACGCGGCATTCGAACGGCGATGCATCCCGGCTGAAACGCGCCGCTACGCGGCCCTCATCGTTGCGTTTCGGTCGGAATACACTCGGTATTCCTCCCTCACGCGCCTTGTCAGCCGGGCGCCTCACCGTTCTCGGTGCTCACGTCACTTTCTCCACAGGCTGTTAACAGCCTGTGGCAAAACCCACGCGGCGTTCGACCGGCGATGCATCCCGGCTGAACCGAGCCGCTTCGCGGCTCTCTGCGTTGGGTTTCGGTCGAAATACGCCCGGGATTCCTCCCTCACGCGCCTTGTCAGCCGGACCCACACCGGGAGAACTGGGCCGCGTGATTTTGTTCCCCGGCGGCTCCGGCTCGCAGCACCGACTATCCAGCCGCCGACCCTCTCAGGAAACCGTCGATCCACGCCGAATCCTTCCGATTCGCCTGGTGCGCGCCGCCGGCCAAACGCGGAGCAGCCGACGCAAGCTGAAAATAAAGGGGTTGCGCCGCTTCCAAGCCTCTATATTCTCGCGCCCCTACCCATATGTCCGTACTTGAGCGATTCGCCTCTCCCCTGCGGAGCCGCGATGCAGCCATCCGCCTCAAGGCTGTGCAAAAACATCCCGCGGAGGACACCGGAACGCTGGCGGATCTTGCCCGCTCCGATCCCGATGCGCGCGTCCGCAAGGAGGCTGTACGCCGCCTTGAAGCGCCGCGCGTGTTGCTTGAGTTGATCGCTAGCGCCGGCGACGAGGCCGCTCGGAGTCTCGCGCGATCGCGTGGAGAAGCGCTGCTGATCAAGATCGCGGCCGATGACCGGGATGTCGAGGAGTCGCGGCGGGCGCTTGGGCTCCTCGCTCCGCCACGCGCGGTCGCCGAAGTGGCGTGCCGGGCCCGCTTCGAACCGATTCGTTCCGAGGCGCTCGCACGTCTGACCGGCCTCCCGGCCGGCGATGCGGAACGCGATGCGGCCCTCGCCACAGTGGCCGGAAGGGCTGCGGAACCCGCCCTCCGGAGCCAGGCTCTCGAGGCGATTACCGATCCGTCCGGTCTGCTCCAGGTCGCCGTCTCGGCTGAAGATCGCGAGAGTGCCCAGGCAGCGGTCCGGCGGCTGGAAGATCCCGAGCTGCTGCTCGCCGCGGCAACCAATGGCAGTTCAAAAGGAGTCCGCCGGCTCGCGCGCCGCCGGGCGGAGGAACGCCTACCCCCGGACCATCCGGAACGCGTACAGGCACGCGAGAAGACGCTCGGTGGCCTGCTTGAGCGCCTGGCCGACGCCGACCCGGCCAACCCTGCTCAGAATGAAAGCCTGCTCACGGAAGCCGACGCCGTGATCGCCTCGGGTCCGGTTGCGACCGAGCTCACCGCGCGGCTCGAGGAGCTGCGCCGCAGCCTTCAGGGCGGAGAATCCCGTGGCGAGCGCGCGGCGCGGATGCTCGTCCCGCCAGGACCCATCCCTCCGGACGCCCGGGAGCCGGCTCCGGCTGAAGAGACGGAACCACCCCAAGAACTCCCGCCGGCGGTGGAGGAAATCCTCACTCGCCTGGAAGACCCGGAAGGCAGCCTGAGCCTGGCCGATCTGGACTCTCTCGAACGGGAATGCCGCCAACTGCTTGAGGGAACGGCGCACACCGGATCAGTTGGCACCCGGCTCCGCACGGCCGCGGACAGCGCCCGGGAACGGGCGCTCCAGCGCAAGAGGCTCCGCGTCCGGGAGTTCCAGTTCGCCGAGCTGGCGGATCACGCTGTGCTCCTCGCGAAATCACTCGCAAATCACCCTTCCGGGCCGAAACTCGCCCAGGCTCGCCGGGAACTCACCCGCCTCGTACGACGCTTCGAGCGCCTGGAGCCTCCTCAGACTCCGGACACGGAGCGGTTCCGCACCGCCGCTCAGGACGCAGAGGCCGCACTTGGCAAGGTCGAGGCCTCACGAAAAGACCAGGTTCGGCAGTCTGAGGAACGGATCAGCGCACTGGAAGAACGTCTCGCGGCGCTCGAGTCCTCCGAACCGTTCCCGCTCGACGAGGGGGAGGCGGTGCTGCGCGAACTCGGCGGCCTCCGGAGCAACGCGTCGCTTTGGCGCCAGGCCGGGGCGGAGCGGCAGGCTCGTTTCCAGCGCTCCCAAGCCGCACTCATCCCGAGGCTGCGGGAGGCGAGGGAGATCCGGGAGTGGCGCCACTGGTCGAATCTGGAAGAACAGGCGGCCCTCATTCGCCGAGCCCAGGCGCTCACCGAAGAGGAGAACCTCCAGCGCGTGGACCGGGAACTCACCCTTCTCGAACGCGCCTGGCATAAGGCCCGGCACACGGGGCGTGACCGCGGTCAGGAGCTTTGGGAAGAGTGGGCCAAGATCCGGGAAGCGCTCCTCGAGCGAATCGGTCCGTTGCGAGAGGCCGCGGAACGCGAGCTCGGCGCAAAACTGGAAGGACTTCGGGCTCTTGCCGAAAAGGCGGAAGAAATCGCTGACAGCGAAGACCCGCGCCGGGCCGCCGAGATCCGCTCGCTCATGCCCGAATGGCGGGAACGCGCCCGGGGAATGGGGAAACGCTCGGAACGCCTTTGGAAGCGATTCCGCGCCGCTAACGACCGGTATTTCGCCGAACTCAAAGCGCTGAGCAAGAAGCGGTACGAGGAGTTCGCCGCAAACATCCCGTTGCGTGAGGAACTGATCGAGCGCGCCAAGGCGCTGTCCGAGCAAACGGATGCCGAGGCAGTCCGGAACGCGGTACGCGACCTGATGCGGGAGTGGAAGGAGTCGCCGCCCGTCCCGCGCAAGGAAAGCGAGCGCCTCTGGGAGAACTTCCGGAGCGCCTGCGACGCAGCACGGGATCGCCTGCGGCCGACGGCAGGAAGCGCGAATGCCGAAACAGCCGTGATCCCGGAACGCACCCCGCCGAGCGAAGTCGACGCCGACATCCGCGCCCGTATCACGGAACTGACTGCGCGACCGGTCGAGGAGCGCCGTGACGTCGCGATTTCCCTTTGGGACGACTATCGGCGAATCAGCCGCTCGGCTGACCGATTGGCCCGCGAAACCGAAGGCGCCCTCTTCACGTGTCTTCGGGAGACATTCGAACAAGATCCGGAGGCCTTCGCCGGAACGCGCCTGGACCAGGAGCAACTCGCTTCGCGGCTAGCGGGCCTGCTGGAAGAGATCGAGTCGTTGGCAGCGCCCACCGCCGCCGTTCCATCCGACGTGGGAGTCATCGGGATTGCCGAGCACCTGCAACGCACACTGCAGGCAGGAAGGGCAGCCGATCGGGGCGCCGTCCTTCGGGAAGACGCAGGAGCGGCCACCAAAATCCTGGAGCGCGCCCGCGCCGCCGGTCCGGCGCTTTCCGGCCCGGCGGTCGAAACCGCAAAGCGCATCGAAAGGCTCGCCCGAAAGGTCGTCGCCCGGGCGCCATCAGTCGAAGAGCCACGGGACCGCGGACATCGCGGGCGCACCCGCCCCCGCGGGCGACGCCCGCCCCGGCCCTAGCAGCCGCTGCTGAAACCCACGCGGCCCAGTTGCTGTGAAAATGCAGCCGCGACCGGAAGCCAACAGTGCGGATGGGCCTGAGAGCGCGGATAGCCGACGGCGCAATTGGCGGGGACGGCTTGGAACGCCGGCCTCCGGCCGGCACAGCGGCCCGCAGGGCCGCGGCGGCGAAGACCCCAATCGTCGGGATGGCTCCCGTCTCGGCACGTACCCCCCAACAGATGAGATGGCGTATAGCCGAAGGCGCAATGGCAGGGACGGCTTGGAGCCCCCACCGGGAGAACGGGGCCGGCCTCCGGCCGGCACGCGCGGGAGCGCGAAACCAGGGAGGATGACGCGGCGTCAAGCCAGCGTAAGTGCCGCCCATTTTCTTCCTGGCGGGCTGTGCGGAGGACCCGATCATGCGGGTTCTTGCCGGTGGGACTCGATTGAACGACGCCCAGGGTCGCGGGCCGTTCCTTGCCGTCCGCCTTCACGGAACGCAGGCACTTGCGACAAACGGTGTCTGCCACTCCCATGTACGGATCCCGCCGAACGCTGAGATTCCCGCCGGGACGGCGCCACCTCGGAACGGGGAGTCCTTCCCGCCGCCCGCCTTCGGCGGGCTGTGCCGGCCGGAGGCCGGCGTTCCAAGCCGTCCCCGCCGTCGGGCTGCGGCGAGTTGAGCCCTTCCTGCGACCGTGAGTATGAGAAATCCGGGCTAAGGGCTCGGCCGACGATCGATCCCGGCTGAACCGCGTCGCTTCGCGGCGCTCATCGTTGCGTTTCGGTCGAAATACACACGGTATTCCTCCCTCACGCGCCTCGTCATGCCGGGCGCCTCACCGGCCTCGGCGCTCACGCGGGTTCATCCACAGGCTGTCAGGGTGGTGTCTCCAACAGCGCTTGACAATACCCGGGGCCGGCCTCCCCTACCGTGAACTGGCGCTCATCGCCGCCGCGACCAATTCGAGAAACTGCTGGCTCGGATATCCACCTACGACAACACAACGCCGCGCAACCGCCGCGAGACGGCTCGCTCGACCTGCTCGAAGTGCGGCACGTCGCCCGGCAGATGGATTTCGAGCTCGCCCGTCCAACGCCGCCGGTACTGCCCCAGCCGTGCGCGATAACTGCCTTCGAAACGGCCCGGGTCCAGATGTCGGTGTTCCGCCTTGGGTATGAAGATCTCGGCGGCGTCGCGTGGATCAACGCCCGCGTCTTCAAACAAGACCCACAGATCAAACAAATCCCTGCACTGCATCCGTTGCATGACACAGCGCAGCTTCTCCCCGGCAATCTCGGCGAGCGAGTACACCCGAACCGTGCGGGTGTCCGGCAGATCGGGCCAGCGCGGCAACGGTTTGATGGTGTCCACATTGAGGACGAGTTCGTCCTCCGCGATATCGACTTTCAGGTGTCGTTCGCGACCCAGTGGCCCTTGATACCGAATCCGCTTGGGTTCCTCATTGGTCAGGCTGAGCGCGCCGACGACACCGGTCACCGCCGCGAGCGCCGCTTCGATGGCCGCGTAGGCGGCTTCGAGATCACCCTCGATCACCGAAAAATCCAGATCGGCCGAATAGCGATAGTCTTCGAAGTAGCAAAGTCGAAGTGCGGTGCCGCCCTTGAACACGAGCCCGTGGCTATCGTCCAGCGCAGCGAGCGCGGCAACGATGTGGGCCAGGACGTAATCCCGTTCCACGGTTGGTGCGGGCACACCGTCACGCGCCGCCTGCTGGGTGATGCGTGCCCGGTGGGTCATTGGCCGATCACGGCCAGCACTTCAGCGACGCTCCGCGGCCAGCGCACGCGCCACCGGCTATCGCGCCAGACCGTAGGCTCATCGGTTCCGGGCTCGAGATCCAGGTCCGCAGTGATGGGCTTGATGGGTCTCAGCACGCCCGCGAGCGGCTCCAATGCCAAGGCATCGGCAAGCGAGCCCAATCGCCGCAGCGCCGCCGCCCAGCTCAACCGGCGGGAATAGTCCCGGAGGACATCGGCGTGCAGCGCGGGTGCGGCGACGGCGAAGGCTTCCGCTACCACCTCAAGCCCACCCACCAGGCGCGGACGCTGCGCGGCATCCAGGACTGCACGATGGCGGTCGGAGAGGTAGGACGTGCCCAACGGCACCCGCCCCACGTCGAGCTTTTCGGACGATTCAATCACGGTTCGCAGCGCGCGACCGGAGAGCGTCCTGGTGCGCACCCGGCGTTGTGTCGCGACCTGAATGGACCGCGCGGGGTGGACCAGGAAGTCGTGCTCGTAGAGGGCGCTGCGATAGGCAATGCGGTGCGGCAGGCCATTCAGGGCCGCGCCGACGCACAGCGCGACGTCCTCCGCGGCAGCCGGTGTGCCGAGGACACCCAGTTGACGCACGACGTAGTGGCCACGTCGCACGCGATCAATCAGGCCGGCTTTCTCCATGCGCTTGAGGAGATTTGCGGTGGCTGTCTTCGTCTTCGCGAGACGTTTCTCCACTTCCTCGAAGGTGAACGCCAAGCGTCCTTCCGCAACCAACAAGTTTGCTAGCGTCAAGCCCTGCTGTGGTGTATCGAAGTGCATAACTCACGAAAGGGGTGAATTGCAGCCCATTCTACACCATTTGTGCACATTGGCGCGGTATTCGCCAACTCGGTGAATAAGGCCGTCAGACGACAACCGTTCGATGCGATCAGTGCTTCGTCGCGTGCGTTGACAGGCGGATTTGACCCGCCATCAGCGGTCGGACCAGCCGCCGGCGGTCGCCCCGCGGACCCGTCGGGGCGGCCGGCGAGCCGCTCAGTCCCCCGCCTTGAGGCGCAGTGCGTTTCCGACGACCGTGAGTGAAGAGAGCGCCATGGCGGCGGCAGCCGCTTCCGGCGGCAGGAGCAGTCCCGTCGACGGATACAAGACCCCGGCCGCTAGCGGCACGGCGGCCACGTTGTAGAAAAACGCCCAGAACAGGTTCTGCCGGATCGTCCGCAGCGCGCGTCGCGCGATCCGAAGCGCTTCGCTGACGAGGCGCAAGTCCGGGCGCATCAGAGTCACCGCCGCAGCTTCCCGCGCTATGTCTGTCCCTTCGGCAAAAGCGACCCCCACATCAGCTCGCGCAAGAGCGGGAGCGTCATTGATCCCGTCCCCGACCATGGCCACCGGGCCGTAGCGGTCCCTCAGGCGATCCACCGCGGAGAGCTTCTGGCCCGGGAGGAGTCCCCCCTCGACATTCCGGACGCCGATCTCGGAGCCGGTTGCAGCCACCGCCGCGGGCTCGTCACCCGACAGGAGCGACACGGCCAGTCCGTCATCGTCGAGCCTCCGGACGAGCTCCGCCGCCTCGGGACGCGGCCGGTCCCGGAATCCGATGCTTCCTACCAACTCGAGGCGTCCCGCCGCTTCGCGCAGCACCCGGAGCCGCCCCGACGCGCCGTCCTCGCCGGGAGACGCCGGGATCGGCAGTCCGTGCTCTCGGACCAACCGATCGCTTCCGACCCACACCATGGTTCCCCCGCCGAATTTCGCGGTGACCCCCCGGCCAGGAAGCGCCTCGAAACGCTCGGGCGTCTGCAACGCCAATCCTTTGAGTTCCGCATGGGCGACCAGCGCTTTCCCGAGCGGATGTTCGGACCCCTGCTCCGCGGAGGCCGCGAATCGAAGGAGGTCCTCGGCGTTCCGGCCCGGAGCCGGCTCCACCGCGACAACCACGGGGTCGCCGGTCGTCACCGTCCCCGTCTTGTCGAGACCCACAGCGCGCACGGAGGCCAACGCCTCGAGCGCTCCCCCGGAGCGAAACAAAATGCCCCGCCGCGCGCTGCGGCCGGTAGCGACGAGTACCGCGATGGGCGCCGCGAGCCCGACCGCACAGGGACAGGCCACCACCAGCACCGCTACGCCGCGAGCCAGGGCGAAGTCCATGCCGTCCCCGTAGACGAGCCAGCCGCCCACGGTAAGGACCGCGGCCACCATGACGATCGGGACGAACACCCCTGCCACGCGGTCGGCGATCCGTTGAATCGGGATCTTTTCCGTCTGCGCCTTCCGGACCGACGCCGCGATCCTCGAAAGGGTGCTCTCCGAAGCGACGCGCGTCACTTCAACCTCGACGGCGCCCGTGAGGTTCATCGCCCCCGCAACCACCGGATCGGGGACCGCCCGTTCGACGGGCACGCTCTCGCCAGTCACCAGCGACTCGTCCATCGCGGCGCCGCCCCGGACGATCCGGCCATCGAGCGGCACCCTTTCTCCGGGTCGCACCCGAACACGTTCGCCGAGTTGGACTCCGACTACGGGCACCATCTGCTCCACCCCTCGCCGCACTACCCGCGCCTGGTCAGGAGCGAAGGCAAGCAATTCGCCCAGCGCATCAGCAGCCCGGCCCCGAGCCCGGTCTTCGAGCCAGCGTCCGAGGCGGACGATCGCGACGATGATCGCGGCGGTATCGAAGAACAGGGGACCCCCGGCAGCTCCCATCAGGGTCACCACGGAGGACACGTAGGCAGCCCCGGCACCGAGGCCGATCAGGCTGTCCATTCCGAACGTCCGGTGTCGGAGAGACTTCCCGAGCGCCGCCAGAAAATCCCGACCGAGCAGCACGCACACCGGAGTTGCGAGCACAAACTGCGCCCACCGGCCCGCAGTGGTTCCTCCGAAGCCGCTCATCGCCACGGTCATGGCTGCCGCGGAGAGTGCGAGGGCGAAAACGACCGGGAGCAACCCACTGCTCCAATGCGAGCTTCGCTCGGTCTCCCCTGCCCGCTCGCGCTGTTCGGTCGGGGATTCTTCGGCCGGCTCCAGCCGATAGGGGCCGGCCGATTCCACGGCCCCGGCGATGTCAGCAGTGAAGGCGGCGTCCGGCGCCCCGGCACCGGAGAGCCTTACCGAGAGATCCCCGGTCAGCAGGCTTACCTCTGCGCTTTCGACGCCGGGAAGGCCGACTACCGCCTTCTCGATGCTCGCCACGCATCCCGCGCAATGCATCCCGGCGATACGCGCCTCGAACCTGGTTTCCGGGACAAGGGCCGGATGCGGTGACCGCGCTTCCGAATGCCGATCCATGACGATTCCCGGAGTATAGGAACGGGAAGCGGTGTCGGTCGAGACGTTAACAGCCTGTGGAGAAAGTCACGCGGCATTCGAACGGCGATGCATCCCGGCTGAAACGCCCCCCCACCGGGAGAACTGGCGCTACGCGGCCCTCATCGTTGCGTTTCGGTCGGAATACACTCGGTATTCCTCCCTCACGCGCCTTGTCAGCCGGGCGCCTCACTGGGCTCGGCGCTCACCCGGGTTCCACCACAGGCTGTTAGACCGGTCAGGGGTGAATTCGGTTGCGCGCTTTCGCTGAGGCGCTCCCCGCAGGGAAAGGATCCGCTAGCGATCGCCCGCCTGACGGCGGGCGGTGCCGGTCTGAAGACCGGCGCTCCAGGGCTACAATCGCCAGCCGTTTGCCTGTCCGTCCGATCCTGCGTTACGGGGCTTCCCCCCTGACCACCCCGTCCGAACCCATTCAGGACTTCGATCAGAACTGGCAGGAACTGGTGGACAACATGGTGGCGACCATGTACGCCGCGCCCGGGGTTGGCCTCGCCGCGCCCCAGATCGGAGTGGGTGTGCGTCTGATGGTGATTGACATTACGGTCGGCGAAGAGGAGGGGGAACTGATCGTCATGGCCAATCCGGAGATTCTCGAATCGCGGGGGAGTCAATCCGAGGAGGAAGGATGCTTGTCCGTTCCGGGATATTCCGGCGTAACCCGGCGGCCGGCGTGGGTACGGGTGCGCGGCCAGCGTCTCGACGGTTCGGTCTACGAGATGGAAGGCGACGGCTTGCTGGCGAGGGCGTTCGCCCACGAGGTGGACCACCTGAACGGCCGCCTCTTTCTCGATCGGCTCGGAGTCCTGAAGCGCGATCTCATCGTTCGTAAACTGCGTCGCCGCATGCGTCGCGGCGACTGGTAGCGCCCGGCAACCCGGCGCGGCGGGATCGGAGGAACGGAGGTGGAGCGCCTCCGCGTGGTCTTCCTGGGGACCTCCGCTTTTGCCGAACCGGTGCTTCGGGCCCTTCACGCGCACCACGACGTCGTCACCGTGGTTACCCAGCCGGATCGGCCCGCGGGCCGGAATCATCGACCGCGCGTCAGCCGGATCAAGCGGCTGGCGCTGGAATCCGGGATACCGGTAGAGCAGCCAGAACGAATCCGGCGCCGGAGCGCCTGGGAACCGGTCGCGGACCTCGCGCCCGACAACATCGTCGTCGCTGACTACGGCCAGATCCTTTCCGCCCGATTGCTCGCGGTGCCGCGCCTCGGCGCCGTCAATGTCCACGCATCCCTGCTCCCCGAACTTCGCGGCGCCGCGCCGGCCATCTGGGCCGTGGCCCGCGGCCTTCGCCGGACCGGCGTAACAACCATGCTCATGGACGCCGGTCTCGACACCGGGCCGATACTGCTCCAGCGGGAAACCGAAATTGGAGAGGCCGAAACAGGCGGTGATCTCCTCGCTCGCCTGGCCCCCATGGGCGCCGACCTGCTGATCGAGACCCTGCCCGGGCTCGCCGCCGGGCGGATCACTCCGCACCCTCAAAACGACGACACCGCCACTTTCGCCCCGCGGGTCCAAAAGGCCGATGCGGCACTGGACTGGGATCTCGAAGCTGCGGCGCTGGCGAACCGTGTCCGCGCCTTCTCTCCGGCCCCCGTGGCCTTCACCGCGCTTTCCGGGGACAGGGTGGATGGCAGGGGCTCGCTGCTCCGCATTCACCGGGCTGCCGCCGGGAGCGAAGCCCCGCCCGACGGGTGGCCTCCGGGTTCCTTCCGGGTCTCCGGTCCCAAGCGCGCTCCCCGCCTGATGATTGCGTGCGGCGGGAACACCACGCTTTGGCCGCTTGAGGTGCAAGCCGCCGGGCGCCGGCGGATGCCCATCGCGGATTTCCTTCGGGGAAACGCCTTCGCGGCGCCCGCCGGAGGCCCGGCGACGGCGGCCGGCCGTTTCCTGGGGGCGGTCGAAGCCGCGCGCCTGACGGTAGGCGGCTAGATCTTGAGCGTCTGGCTGCGGCGTGCCGCATTGGTGCTGCTTGTGCTCCTGGCGATGCTCGCCGTTGGCTACGGGGTACTGCTGTTTGTCGCAAGCTCTCGTCCGTCGCGGCCGACCCACGCCTTCTTCAGGTCACCCGCGCGCAATCTCGCGCATCGCGGGGGCGGAATGCTCGCTCCCGAGGCCACCCTGGCGGCATTTGGCGCGGCTTCCGCCGCTGGGGCGGATGCCCTCGAAATGGATGTTCGGCGGACCGCCGACGGGGCGCTGGTGGTAATCCATGACGCGCTGGTGGACCGCACTACCGACGGGAGCGGCCCGGTCAGCTCCCTCAGTCTCGATCAACTGCGAGCCCTGAACGCCGGCTATCACTTCCGGACCCCTGACGGCGAGTTCCCCTACCGGGAAGAACCCCTCGCGGTGCCCACCTTCGAGGAAGTCCAGGACGCCCATCCGAATCTTCGTTTCGTCGTCGAGATGAAGACGTCCGACACCGCCGAGCCGCTCTGCGAGGCAATCCGGGCCGCGGGACGCGAACTCCGGACCCTGGTGGCCGCTTTCGACCGGGACTCGCTGGAACGCTTTCGCGGCGCCTGTCCCACGGTTGCGACCGGAGGCTCCTTCGGAGAAGTCGTGACCTTCCTCGCCATGTCCCTTGGCCGTCTCGCCGGCCTCTACGACCGGCCGTTCGATGCTCTCCTCGTTAGCGAAACGAGCGGCCCCCTCCGGGTAGTGACGCCGCAGTTGTTGCGCTCTGCCCGCCGGGCGGGTCTTCCCGTGATCGTCTGGACCGTGAACCGGCCCGAAGACATGCAGCGTCTGCTCGCTCTTGGAGTGGAAGGACTCCTCACCGATGACCCGGCCACCCTCTCGGCCGTGATCGCCGGCCGCCGCTGACATGTCCGGGGCTCCGCAGAAGGCGGCCGGCGTGCGCGAAGGAAAGCGGCGCGCGCGACCCTCGCCGCCTGCGTCGCCGGCGCGCCGCGCCGCTTTCGCGGTCCTTCTGCGGCTGGAACCCACGAAGGGTCGGCCCAACCCTCCCCGCCCTGACGCGCTGATCGCCCGCCTCGAGGACGCGCAGGGCGAGCCTCCGTCGGATCGGGACCGGGCCCTCGCGCGAGAACTGATCTTCGGAGTGCTGCGCTGGAGACGCGCCCTCGACTACGCCCTGGACTCGTATTCGAGGCGCCCGGTCAGCAAACTCGATCTTCCCGTGCGCACCGCGCTTCGGCTCGGGCTCTACCAGCTTCGGTACCTGGACCGGGTGCCGGACAGCGCGGCGGTCCATGAGTCGGTATCGCTCGCCTCGACCTTCGCGAGGCCTGGAGCTGCCGGCCTCGTCAACGCCGTTCTCCGAGCCTATCTGCGGGCCGACCACCCATGGCCTCACCGGGGGGGCGACCGAAGTCTCTATCTGCGCGCCGGTTTGTCCCACCCGGACTGGCTGGTGGATCGCACCCTGCGGCAACTCGGATACGAAGGTGCGAAGAGGCGACTCGAAGCCAACAACCGGCCTCCAACGGTGTTCTTGCGGGTGAGCCGGCGGAACGCTCTCGACGATGTCCGCGGGCGGCTGGAGGCGGACGGCATCGGGACCGAGCGCTTTCCGCTCGCACCTCGCTGTCTGAAGGTCACGAAGGGAAACCCCCAGGACTCCCCGCTCCACCGGGAGGGTGGATTTCACATCCAGGATGCGGGATCTCAACTCGTGGCCTGGCTGCTGCCCGTGGATGGGGCCCGGCGGTGTCTCGATGCCTGTGCCGCTCCCGGGGGCAAGGCCACCATCCTCGCCGAGCGGCTAGAGCCGCGGCCGCTGGTCGCCGCTGATGTGCGTCCCGGGCGCATCGACCTCCTTGGGAGCACCACCCGGCGCCTCTTGGCCGGCAATGTCCTTCGACTTGCCGCCGACGCCTCGCGTCCTCCCTTTGCGGCCGGGACGTTCGATCGAGTCCTGCTGGACGTTCCCTGCAGCGGCCTGGGGACCCTGTCAAGGAATCCCGACATCAAGTGGACGGCCTCTCCCGAACGCCTTCGGGGCCTCGCGGACACCGCGGGCCGGATTGCCCGGGCAGCCGCAAGCCTCCTCAGTCCCGGCGGCATGCTCCTCTATGCCGCCTGCTCACTGGAGCCCGAAGAGACGAGCGACGCCGTGCGGAACCTGCTCGCCGCGACGCCCTGCCTCCGGCAGATCTCCCTGGCAGACCGCCTGCCCGAAGCACTCGCGCCACTCATCGATGGCGACGGCGCGCTCTCGATGGCGCCCGAACACCACGGAACCGACGGCTATTTCGCGGCGCTCCTGCAGCGCACTGACGACTAGCAGCCGGTGGTGGAACCCAGGTGAGCGCCGAGGCCGGCCAGGCCTCCCGGTGGGGGCGAGGCGCCCGGCTGACAAGGCGCGTGAGGGAGGAATACCTGCTGTATTTCGACCGAAACGCAACGATGAGCGGCGCGCAGCGACGCGGTTGGCAGCCGGTGGTGGAACCCACGTGAGCGCCGAGGCCGGCGAGGCGCCCGGCTGACAAGGCGCGTGAGGGAGGAATACCTGCTGTATTTCGACCGAAACGCAACGATGAGCGGCGCGCAGCGACGCGGTTCAGCCGGGATGGATCGCCGGCCGAACGCCGCGCGGGTTTCATCACCGGCTGTTTGGCCGGGATGGATCGCCGGCCGAACGCCGCGTGGATTTCGCTACCGGCTGCTAAGCCGGGATGGATCGCCGGCCGAACGCCGCGTGGGTTCCACCACCGGCTGCTAAGCCGGGATGGATCGCCGGCCGAGCCCCCACCGGGAGAACTGGGCCGCGTGGGTTTCGCTACCGGCTGCTAAGAGCCTGCGGGCGATCGGCGTCCCGCCGGGCCGCCCGCAGAGGGCTTCGGAACTCCAGTCCGGCACTACACTTCCGGGCAGGTAACAGACGGCCTGTGAGCAGCTTTCGAATCCGCTGGACACGCGGCGGCGGTTCGTCCACCTCGCGGCTTTCTCGGGGCCTCTACTACCTGCTGCTCGGAACCCTGCTGGGCGCCACCTTCGCCTTTGCGGCCGCGGCAACCTTCCTGATCGCGTCCTCCGCGGCGGACCCGGCCGTTCCGGATCTCACCGGTCTGGAAGTCGAAGGCGCGGAAGCGCTGCTTGGAGGCGTTGGGCTTCGGCTCGCGGTGGGACAGGCCCGGTTCGATGACCAGATCCCCGAAGATCGGATCGTTTTCCAGGAGCCGCCCCCCGGTTCCTTCTTCAAACGCGGGCGTTCCGTTCAGGTGTTCCGCAGCCTCGGGCCTACGAGGCGGGTGGTCCCGCGGCTGGAGGGCAGCACCCTCACGGAGGCCCGGAGACAACTCGAGGCCGCTGAGCTGACTGTGGGGCGGGTTGCCGAGGTGGGAAGCGACACCTATCTCGCCGGCCGGGTCATTGCCCAGTCGCCCGTGGCCTACAGTGAAACCGTCCCCGAGACCTCTGTTTCGGTGCTGCTCTCGGCGGGGTCGCAGCCGGAATCGTTCGTAATGCCGGATTTCATCGGCCGCCGCTACGGGGACATTGCCGATGACCTGAGCCGAGGGGCGGTCCGGGTGCGGGATGTCCGAAGCGTCCCGTACCGGGGTGTCCCGGCGGGAATCGTCGTGGATCAGGTGCCCGCGGCGGGTGCGAAGGTGAGCCGCACTGATCGGATCGTTCTTACGCTGAGTCGGTGACTCGGTCGGTAAGACTTGGCCGGTAACAATTGACGGGCCGGATGCGGATTACTCCTTCGCTTCTCTCCGCCGACTTCACGCGTCTGGCGGAAGAGGTGCGGACGGTGGAAGAGGCCGGGGCGCATGGGCTGCACCTCGACGTCATGGACGGACACTATGTCCCCAACCTGACGTTCGGGCCCATGGTGGTCGCGGCGGTGCGGCGCTGTACGGATCTGCCGCTCGACGCCCACCTGATGATCGACAATGCCGCGGAGCACATCAGGGCCTACGCGGACGCGGGCGCGGATGCCATCGCGGTCCATCCCGAAGCCGTACCCCATCTCCACAAGACGATTGCCGATCTCCGCGCCCTGGAAGTCCGACCGGGACTGGCCATTAACCCGCTCTCCCCGCTGGCGTCCCTTGAGGAAGCGCTCGCGGCAGTGGACTACGTGATCGTCATGTCCGTCAATCCCGGGTGGGGCGGCCAGCGTTTCATCGAAGGAAGCATGGACCGCATCCGTCAGGTGCGGAAGCTTGCCGAGCGGTCCAACCCGTCGCTGGAAATCGTGGTGGACGGCGGCATCAATGCGTCCCGGATCGCGGCGGCGCGCGATGCCGGGGCAGACGTAGTGGTGGCGGGGTCTGCGGTGTTCGGCGCCGCCGACCCTTCAGCGGCGGTCCGGGAGATGCTTCTCGCATGACGGATCGGATCGGGAGCGGCGGAATGCCGCGGAACCCCGATGCGTCGGTCAACAGCCGGTGGTGGAAGCCGCGTGGGCGTCGAGGCCGGCCAGTCCTCCCGGTGGGGGCGAGGCGCCCGGCTGACAAGGCCCGTGAGGGAGGAGGCCCCACCGGGAGAACCGGCCCGGGTGTATTTCGACCGAAACGCAACGCAGAACGGGGCGAGGCGGAATGGTTCAGCCGGGATGCATCGCCGGGCGAGCCCCCACCGGGGGAACTGGGCCGCGTGGGTTTCGCCACCGGCCGTTGAGCGGGCAGGCCATCGCCCTTGATTTCTCCAGCCAGTTCGCTGCCTTCTCCAGTTGCACCCGAATCCTCCGCCGCGCCCACCCGGGTCTCAATCCGGGTCCGCTACGCCGAGACCGACCAGATGGGGGTGGGCTATCACGGCGCTTACCTTCCCTGGCTCGAGGTGGCGCGGACCAGTTGGCTCCACAAACATGCCCTGCCGTACCGGGAGTTGGAGGCGCACGGCTTCCACCTGCCGGTCATCGAAGTGCGGTGCCGCTATCTGCAGCCCGTGCGCTATGACGACGACCTGATCGTCGAGGCCACCGCGCACCCCCACCGTAGGTCCGGCATCTGCTTCGCCTACCGCGTCCTACGCCCTTCGGACGGGACGCTCGTGGCGACTGCCGAAACGAGACACGCGGCGGTGGGACCCGACGGCCGGGCGCGCCGACTGCCCGAATCGGTCCGGGAGGCGCTGAAGCGCAGGACCCATGAAGACGTTCCGGCCAGGCGTTAGCGCCGGTGGCCAAACCCACGCGGCCCAGTTCTCCCGGTGGGGGCTCGACGGGCGATTCATCCCGCCTGAACCGCGTCGCTTCGCGCCGCTCATCGTTGCGCTTCGGTCGAAATACACTCGGTATTCCTCCCTCGCGCGCCTTGTCAGCCGGGCGCCTCGCCCCGTCTCGGCGCTCACGTGGGTTTCACCACAGGCGCTAGCATTTCGTCAGCCGCGGCATCCGCCGCCCGCTCGCATGGCCCCTGACTCTGCCGGTCCCACCCGCCGGCGCCTTCTGACCCCTGCCCTGGCGGGAGCCATCGTCCTGCTGGGCGTCGCCTGCAGCTCCGGGCCCCGGGCGGACGTGCCGACCGGCGCGCAGGCCGATCGACGACTCCTGGCGCTGGGGCAGCAGAGTCTCGAGGACCGCGATTGGGAGACGGCCCGCACCTGGTTCCGTCAGTTGCTCGACAGCTACCCGCGCAGCCAGTTCGCCGGCGACGCCAGACTGGGAATCGCGGATACCTACAACAACCGGCGCGGCGCCCAGAACGCTCTGCTGGCCGCCACGGAGTACCGGGACTACCTGACGTTCTTCCCGAACCACCCGAGAGCTGACTACGCTCAGTTCCAGATCGCCTTCGGGCACTTCAAGCGGCGTCGCAGCGCCGACCGCGATCAGGAAGACACTCAGTCGGCGGCAACTGAGTTCGAGAAGCTACTTGAGCTGTACCCCAACTCCCGCTACGCCGAGGACGCGCGGGTGCATCTTGCGGAGTGCAAGAACAACCTGGCCACCTCCGTGCTCTTGAAGGCCGAGTTCTACCAAGACCACCGAAGGTGGTGCCGGGGCGCTATACCCCGGCTCGAGGAGATTCTGACCAGCTACCCGGAATTTGACCGTCTCGCGGAAGTGCGCCACCGGTTGGGACAGGCGCTCACTGAGTGCGGACGCGAGAAGGAGGCTCTGGTGCACTACCAGAAGATCGTGGAAGAGCACTCGGACAGCCCATACACCGAAGCCGCCCGCGAACGGATTCGCGAGATCCTTGCCCGAACGTCGTAGCAGCCTGTGGTGGAACCCGGGTGAGCGCCGAGCCCGGTCAAGCTGCTGTGAAATGGAATCCCGCCGGGATGTCCACCATCGAGAGGGCGCCGCCGGCGAGGGAGCCCCCACCGGGAGAACTGGGCCGACCTCTGGTCGGCACCGCTGCCCGAAGCGCAGCGAAAGGCGTGGCAACGCGGCCGTCCGGATGACGCTGAACGCGGGGGTACCGGCCGAGAGGCGCACCATCCCCGAACTCGGGTCCTTCCCTGCCGCCCGCCTGCGGCCGGCTGTGCCGACCGGAGGTCGGCGTTCCAAGCCGTCCCCGCGCTTCTGTTCGGGCCGCGTTGTGCGACCTCGCTGGGTTTCGCCCAGCGGTGCCGGTGTGAACACCGGCGTTCCCTGTCCCGGCCGCCCTTCGACTCAGCCGGCCGTACGCCGTTTCGCCGCGCTCCGCGGCCGCGTGGTCCGAACGTCCGCAAGGCAGTCTCCCCGATGTACCAGGATCCTGAGCCCATGTTTTCGGTCAGGGCTGGTATCGGAGCAATGGGTCTCCGAGGCCCGTTCGACAGCAATCACGATGTCACCCGCCACGAGACCCCGGAGCAGTGCCTCCTCGCCATTTCGGAGGTCGGCCGGCCGCACCGCCACACCAACGATGCGCCATCCACGGATCTCCGACAACTCCAACCGTCCTTCCACCAGGGCGTCGAGCGTCGCATTCCCGTGCAGGCCACCCGGCACGGGCTCGAATCCCAGAATGTCCACTTGCCGGTGGCGCTTCTCGCCATAGAGAAATCCGCGGCGTCCGTCCAGACCCGCCGCCGCGTCCGCTCCCAGGAACACGTCGGGCAACGCTTGAACCAGGCGGCGCGCCGGGAACCGCGCTCCGCCGGAGGGGTGTTCAGCCAGAGAGCGCGACTCTTCGTGCTCCCGCGAAGTACGAGAAACCGGACCACGCGGTCAGGACGGCCGCGATCCAGAGGCCCAGCACCCCGAAAGGTGCGATGGCTGGATACAGCGCCCCAGCCAGAACCAGGAGCGCGGCGTACACCTGCGCGTGCATCTTTATTTTTCCAAGCAGGCTGACCGGCACGCTGCCGCCGCGCTGAAGCGCCACCATGCGCAAGGCCGTTACTGCGAATTCCCGCCCCACGATCACGATTGCAACCCAGGCCGGGCACAGCCCCCGGTCTACCAGGCAAATGAAGATCGTGGAAATAAAGAACTTGTCGGCGATCGGGTCCAGCAGCGTCCCGAGAGCGGTGATCTGGTTCCGGCGCCGGGCAATGTGCCCGTCGAGCAGATCCGTCAGCGCCGCACCGGCAACGAGAGCGGCGCTCACGAGTTGCCAGCCAGGGAAGGAGGCAAGCAGGGCCAGCGCCACGAACGGCGTCAGGAGAATCCGCAGTACCGTGAGACGGTTCGCCACGCTCATCTCGGGCACACGTTCGAAGGAGCTCTCCGCGCCCGCAGCGCGGGGGGTGGATGCTATCAGCAGCCACCTGGCAGCCTCTGGATAACAGCCTGTGGTGAAACCCGCGTGAGCGCCGAGACCGGTGAGGCGCCCGGCTGACAAGGCGCGTGAGGGAGGAATACCGAGTGTATTTCGACCGAAACGCAACGCAGAACGCCAGTTCTCCCGGTGGGGGGGCGAAGCGGAGTGGTTCAGCCGGGATGCATCGCCGGTCGAACGCCGCGTGGGTTTTGCCACAGGCCGTTAAGTGGCGTGAACACCCCGGAGCCACAGGGGAGTATCCTGCCGGATTGTTCGATGAAGGCGGTCATTCTGATCGGGGGGAAGGCGCTGCGGCTGCGCCCGCTTACGTTCCGCCGTCCCAAGGCGATCGTCCCTCTCCTGACGCGACCCTTCCTCGTTACCCAGTTCGAGTTGCTCCGCCGGGCGGAAATCACCGACGTCACTCTCTGCCTCGCCTCGCTTCCTCGCCGGATCGAAGCCACCTTCGGGGATGGGAATGCCTTTGGGCTATCCCTCCGTTACTCGGTGGAGCCTAGGCCGCTCGGCACCGGCGGCGCCATCGGGCACGTGCGGTCCCTCCTGACCGAGCCCTTCGTGTGCCTGAACGGCGACGCACTGACCGACCTCGACGTCAGCGCCCTCGTCCGCACCCACGAATCCGCGCGAGCTGCGCTCACCCTCGCTCTCAGCCCGGTGGCTGACGCGTCGCAATACGGAGTGGTCCGGACCGAAGACGGGGGGGACGGCGAGGCGCCCCGGGTCGTCGAGTTCACCGAAAAGCCGGATGCGCCGGGACCCGGCGAGATCAGTGTCGGCGCCTACGTCATGGACCCGGACATCTTCGAATTCGTTCCCGACAAGGGACGCTGCTCCCTCGAGCACGAGGTCTTCCCGGCGGTAGTGGCCACCGAGCGCCGGGTCGCCGCTTACCGGCACTCGGGTTACTTCACCGATATCGGCGTGCTCTCACGCTACCGCCAGGCGCACCGCGACGCGCTCGACGGCAAGATACGGATTCCGGGAGTCGGGCGTCCCAATCCGGGGGGAGTTATCGTGGATGAGACGGCTTCCGTCCACCCGCGCGCTCGTCTGATCGGCCCGGCGCTGGTGGGGCCCGAGGCGCAGGTGCGCGAGGACGCCGAGATCGGCCCCTATACGGTGCTCGGCCGTCAGGTGCGAGTCGAAGCGAACGCCCGGGTGGAGGATTCGATCCTGTGGGCCCACACCCGCATCAGCGAAGAGGCCACCGTGTCGGGAGCGATTCTGGGGGTCAGCACTTTCGTTGGTACCGGAGCATGCGTCTCCGGAGCGGTCCTCGGCGACAAGAGCACCGTCGCCGCGCACAGCGCCATGCCATGGCTCGGGAACTGACTCCCGACCAAGCCGGCCTCTTCAAGGCCTACGACGTCCGGGGCGCAGCGCCGGAGCCACTATCTCCGGCACTCGCCTGGCGCGTCGGCCGTGCCTTCGCTATCTGGCTGGGAGGGGGACGAATCGGCATGGCCCGCGATGCCCGGCTCACGAGCCCGTCGCTGGCCCAGGCGTTCGCCGCCGGTCTCGAGGCGCCGAATGTCGAGATCTTCGACTACGGAATGCTCCCGACCGACGCGATGTGGTTTGCAGTCCGCCGCGACCGCCTGGACGGCGGCGCGGTCATCACGGCCTCCCACAATCCTCCCGGGGACAACGGCATCAAACTCGTCGAACGCGACGCGACTCCTGTCTTTCAAGAGAACGGGTTGCAGGAAGTGCGCCGGCTGGTTGCCGAGGTCCCCGATCCGCCGAGCGAGATGCCATCCGCAGATTCCGAGCCTCCGCGCGACCTCGCCGCCGACTATCGGGCGTTCCTGGAGAGTGTCGTCAACTTTCGTTCCCTGCCGGCGCTCCGCGTGGTGCTTGACGCCGGCAACGGAATGGGGGGAGTGATGGCAGCCGAAGTGTTCTCCAGGGTCCCCGGACAGTTTGTGGCAGTTCAGTTTCGGCCGGACGGCACCTTCCCGAACCGCGGCGCCAACCCCCTCGACCCCCGGAACCGACAGCCCCTGGTGCGCCGCGTCCTCGAGGAGGGAGCCGACTTCGGGGTGCTCTGGGACGGGGACGCCGACCGGTGCGTCTTCGTGGACGACCAGGGGCTTCACATACCCGGTGATTTCACGACGGCCCTGTTGGCCCCGACCGAGATCGCCAAGGAACCGGGAACCCGGATCGTTTTCGATCTCCGTTCGTCACGGGCGGTACCGGACCAGGTAACCCGGGCCGGCGGCATTCCCTGTGCCGGCCGGGTGGGACACGCCTATCTGAAACGGCGGATGCGGCAGGAGGACGCCAGATTCGGAGGGGAACTGAGCGGTCACTTCTTCTTCCGCGCCGCCGGCTACGCCGACAACGCCCTGCTGCCCATCTTGCTCATCATCGAAAGGATCCGGGACTCAGGCCGGTCCTTTCAGAATTGGCGGGTGATCTGCGTCGACGTTATTTCACGGTTGACGAGGAAAGCCGGGCGGTTCCAGACCCGGCGATCGCTTTCGACATGGTGCGCGAAGCCTTTCCGGGCGGCAAGGTGAACACGCTGGACGGGCTTACGATGGACTTCCCGGACTGGCGTTTCACACTTCGACCGTCCAACACCGAGCCCGTGATGAGGCTGACGTTGGAGGCCTACCGCGCGGGACTTGCCGAAACCCGCCGTGAGGAACTGCTGGCGCTGCTGGATAGCGCTCGGGAACGGGCGGGAAGGAAGCCCGCCCGTCGGGGAAAACAGCCTGTGGTGGAACCCGCGTGAGCGCCGAGGCCGCCAATCTCCCGGTGGGGGCGAGGCCCAGTTCTCCCGGGGGGGCCAGTCCTCCCGGTGGGGGCCCGGCTGACAAGGCGCGTGAGGGAGGAATACCCGGTGTATTTCGACCGAGACGCAACGATGAGCGGCGCGAAGCGGCGTGATTCAGCCGGGATGGATCGCCGGCCGAACGCCGCGCGGGTTCACTGCAGGCTGTTGCCTCTGCCGAGTAGAATGTCTGGCCCCCGGGCGGGCGTATCTCAGTTGGCAGAGTACGAGCTTCCCAAGCTCGGTGTCGCGGGTTCGAGCCCCGTCGCCCGCTCCACTCCGTTTTCTCGCTCGGTTCCATCCCATGGCCATCTTTCGTCGCACCAATGAAGACGAGGCATTCATGACCGAAGCGCCTTCCACTGCCGAACGAGGTGCCCGCTCGACCTGGATCGGGCAGGACACCCTCGTTGAGGGCAAGATCACCACCCGCGAGGACATCTGCATCCAGGGACGCCTCAAGGGCGCCGTGGAGAGCACGGCCACGGTGTTGGTTCCGGAGGGCGGTCAGGTGGAGGCCGACGTCCTGGCCCGGAACGTGACCATTCACGGCCGGGTGACGGGCGATGTGGAAGCGATCGAGAAGGCGGAAATCGGCGCGTCCGGAATCCTCACCGGAGGAATCCTGGCCGCGACGGTGGTCGTACACGCGGGGGCCACCTTCGAAGGAACCGTGCGGAGTCGCAGCACGTCGGAGCCAAAGCCCGGGACAGACGAGGACGTTTCGTGAGGATCGGCACCGTCCGGGAGATCAAGGACAGCGAGAACCGCGTCGGATTGGTCCCGGGAGGAGTCGACACTCTGGTGGCCGCCGGCCACGAGGTACTCGTCGAGTCCGGAGCCGGAAACGGCAGTCGCATCTCCGATGAGGAGTTTGCCGCGGCCGGAGCGCAAATCGTGGAATCCCGTGAAGAGGTCTTCGGCAGCTGCGATCTCCTCATCAAGGTCAAGGAAGTTCTACCCGAAGAAGTGGCACTTCTTCGCGAGGGGCAGATTCTTTACACCTACCTCCATCTGGCGGCTCTTCCCGAGCTGACCGAGGGACTGCTGTCGCGCGGCGTGACGGCGATCGCCTACGAAACCATCACGGCGGCCGACGGAACGCTGCCGCTCCTTACTCCCATGAGCGAGGTTGCAGGCCGCATGGCGATTCAGGAAGGAGCCCACCACCTGCACCGCTCCTGCGGAGGTTCCGGAATCCTCCTGGGCGGCGTTCCGGGCGTGCCCCGGGGCCGGGCCGTCATCGTCGGCGGGGGTGTCGTGGGGCTGAACGCAGCCAAACTCGCGGTCGGAATCGGCGCCGAGGTCACCATCCTGGAAAAAAGCGCCGCCCGCATGCGATACCTGGACGACGTGTTCGGTAGCCGGGTCACGACCCTCAAGTCGAGCGCCGTCACCCTTGCCTCGTCGCTCGCCGAAGCGGATCTGGTTGTTGGAGCCGTGCTCGTTCCCGGTGCCGCCGCGCCCCGCATCGTGACCCGCGAGATGATCGCCGGGATGCGCGAGGGCGGGGTGATCGTGGACGTGGCGGTGGACCAGGGAGGGTGCTGCGCAACCACGCGGCCCACGACTCATTCGAAACCCACCTACGTGGTGGACGGGGTCGTCCACTACTGCGTCGCCAACATGCCGGGCGCCATGCCTCGCACGTCGACCTACGCCCTTACCAACGTAACGCTCGAATATGCCCTGACGATCGCCAACTACGGCTTCGAGGAGGCAGTGCGCCGGGACAGTTGTCTCCGGCCCGGCGTGAATACCTATGCAGGCCGCCTCACGTGCCGCCCCGTCGCCGAATCGCAGGATCGGGAATACCAGCCACTGGAAGAACTGATCGCCTGTTGACAACCCGTGGTGAAAGCACCCCGCACGAGCCTCAGGACGGCCCGCGCGCCGAATCTGGTGGTTTGTGTGCGTGCGGGGCACTCTCCCCACGGATTGGTGGTGCGAATCGCTACGCGATTCACTCCACCGTCTTTCGTGGGGGAGGGAAAACCCCGCCCCACACCCCACCCCCGCGGCGCTACGCGCCGCGAATGGATGCCTTCAGAGTCTCACCACAAGCTGCTAACAGTCTGTGGTGGAACCCGAGTGAGCGCCGAGAGCGGCGAGGCGCCCGGCGGCCAAACAGCCGGTGGCTGACAAGGCGCGTGAGGGAGGAATACCGGGTGTATTTCGACCGAAACGCAACGCAGAGCGCCGCATAGCGGCGCGGTTCAGCCGGGATGCATCGCCGCTCGAACGCCGCCGGGGTTTCACCACCGGCTGTTAACCGACCGGGCTTGGTAGCAGGTGCACACAAGCGCGTGAACGCCGGCGCTCCCGAGCGGAGAAGCGGGCTGCGCCTGTTTGCGGATTGGACGACCCCCGCCGACGGGGAGACCAATATGCGGCGGGATCAGGAGCTTCTGGAGGAAGCCGCGGCTGGAGCTCCCCCCTCGCTGCGTCTCTATCGCTGGTCCCGGCCTTCCCTGACACTGGGGCACGGACAAGCCCCCGAGGACGCCACCGATCCGGCCGCGCTCGCGGCCCTCGGGATTCCCTGGGTTCGCCGCCCAACGGGGGGCCGAGCGCTCCTGCACCTGCCGGACGAACTCACCTATGCGTTCGCGGCGCCCGGGGGCCTCGCCCCCGGGGTCCGGGCTGCGTACTTCCGCGTGATGGGATCCATCTGGACGGCGCTCGCGGGATTCGTTCGCCTCGATCCCATGCCGACGGGTTCCCTACCCCGGGACACAGCGGCTCCACGGCTTCCATGTCACGCCGTAGCCACCGGCCACGAGATCACCTTCCGGGGACAGAAGCTGGTGGCCGGTGCCCAGCGCTGGCGTCGGGGCGCTTTCCTCCAGCACGGCTCGATCCCGTGGACGGTGGACTGCGGGCTCACGAACTCCGTGGCCGGACTCCCGGCTGATTCCCCTGTGGGCGCGGTGGGCCTCTCGGACCTTCCCGTCGCTTGCGGAAGGAACTTACCGCCCTCCGTTGAACAAGTAGCCTCCGCACTGACCGCTTCGTTTCGCCGGGATTTCGACCCCCCCGGGTGAGCAGCCTCTGGACAAAGTCACGCGGCGTTCGAGCGGCGATCCATCCCGGCTGAATCGCTAAGCTCTGCGTTGCGATTCGGTCGGAATACGCTCGGTATGCCTCCCAAATCGCGCCTTGTTAGCCGGGCGCCTCGCCACTCTCGGCGCTCACGCCGCTTTGTCCACAGGCTGCTAGTCTGTTTCCTCGTTTCCAACCGAACTTCAGGAGCGATTGATGAACGATTCCTCGCAGGGAGAACCACCCGAGCCGCTCGCGGAAGCCCCCGGGGCGAACGGCGCCGCAACCGGGGATTCCGCGGATTTGGCCGATTCGCCGGAATCGGGAGATCTGGCCGAAACCTCTGAGTTGCGAAGCCGGGTCGCCGCTCTGAATCAGGAAGTAGCGGATGCGAAGGATCTCGCCCGAAGGGCGCAGGCCGACCTCGCCAACGTTCGCCGGCGTTCCCGCAACGAACGCGCCGAGTTCCGTTCCCGTGCCACCGAAGAGGTCTGCTCCGCTCTGCTGCCCGTGTTGGACGACCTCCACCGCGCCGTCGCCGAGGTCGGAAAGACGACGCGCCGCTGGGAAGAAGACGGCGGCAACGACCCGGCCGAGACCGTGGTCCGGGGCCTCGACGAAGGGATCCGGCTCGTGCTGCGCCGTTTCCAGGACACCCTGAGGCGTCAGGGTCTCCTCGAGATAGAAGCAGATGGCGCCCCGTTCGATCCGCGGCTTCACGAGGCGGTACAGGAAACCCCTGCGGGGCCGGGTCAGC
The DNA here is from genome assembly GCA_965223075.1 of Candidatus Marinacidobacterium sp. Taxonomy (GTDB): domain Bacteria; phylum Acidobacteriota; class Vicinamibacteria; order Marinacidobacterales; family Marinacidobacteraceae; genus Marinacidobacterium. The sequence goes on from OZ244986.1 coordinate 358,906, forward strand.
GCGAGGGCGACGTGGTGCAGGTGCTGCGCCGGGGATACCTCCTCGACGGCCGGGTGATTCGCCCAGCCACCGTGATTGTCGCGAGCGCGGCCGCTGAGCAGGCAGACACCCCCGAGGAACCTGACGAAGGTGGCGACCAGGGTGGCGCCCAGACTGACGAACAATCGGCGACGGATCCGGCACCGCCGGGATCTGCGGCCGAGCCGGTGTCCGCCTGAGGAATTCCATGCCAGGCCCCGCACAGCGCGACTACTACGAGGTCCTCGGGATGGCCCGGGACGCGAGTCCGGAGGACATCAAGAAGGCCTATCGGAAGCTCGCGATCCGCCATCACCCCGACCGCAACCCCGACGACAAGTCCGCGGAGGAACAGTTCAAGGAGGCATCCGAAGCCTACGCCGTTCTGGGTGATCCCGAGAAAAGGTCCCGCTACGACCGTTTCGGCCATGCCGGTGTCGGCGGGGCCGGGCAGACGATGAACAGTGAGGTTTTTGCGGACTTCCAGGATCTCTTCCGAGGCAGCGTCTTCGACCTGTTCGGCGAAATGTTCGGCGGCGGGAATCCCCGAGCTCCCGCAGGTGGGCGTGACATCCAGTACGAGTTGAGCATCGACTTCAGTGAGCCGAAGGAAGTGAGCCGCAAGCGAATCCTGGTTTCCCGGTCGGAGCCGTGCGATTCGTGCCGGGGGAGCGGTATCAAGGCCGGCAAGCAGCCGATCCTGTGCGGAAGGTGCGGCGGCCGCGGGCAAGAGACCTTTTCCCGCGGCTTCATGGTCATGAGCCGCACCTGTTCCGGCTGCAGCGGAGCCGGGAAGATCGTGCGCGATCCCTGCCGAGCGTGCGGCGGTGACGGAAGAACCCCGCGGGAACGTGAGATCACGGTCCCGCTCCCCGCGGGAATCTCCGACGGGAACCAGCTTCGCATTCCGAACGAGGGGGAGCCCGGCGCTCGCGGCGGGCCGCCCGGAGATCTCTACGTCCGGGTCCACGTCCGGCCCGCTCGCGGGCTGCGGCGGGAGGATGACGACGTGCTCAGCGAAGCCACGATCAGCTTTCCCCAGGCGGTCCTGGGTACTGAAGTTCCGATTCCGACCATCTGGGGGGAAGAGAAGCTGCGTATCCCGCCTGGAACCCAGCCGCACACGATCCTTCGCCTGCGGAGCAAGGGATTTCCCGCACTCCGGGGTCGCGGGCGCGGCAACCACCTGGTGCGCGTTCTGGTCGAGGTCCCAAAGAAACTGAGCGACCGGGCGCGGACCGCGGTCGACACTCTGGCGGGCGAGTTCGACGCGTCGTCGGAACGCGCAGCGGGGGCTCCCGGCGCGAGTCCGGACGGCCCGCGGAAAGCTGACCGCGGGGCACGACGCGGCACTCCCGATGACCAAACCACCGACAGCACCCGGACATCCCGGTCGTCATTCTTCGACCGGATCTTTTCCTGACGGGATCACCCGGCCATTCCTGGCAGCCTGTGGTGGAACCCGCGCGAGCGCCGAAGCCGGCGCGGCCCGGTTCTCCCGGTGGGGATTGGGCTGACAAGGCTCGCAAGAGAGGAGCCCCCACCGGGTGAACCGGCCCGCGTGACTTTGTCCGCGGGCTGTTTAGGCTTTCCGGCAATGGATGAGGCCGGTGGAAGAGCGACGTACCCGCTCGATCTGTTCGGGGCGACTCCCCACACCGGCTGGGAAAGCGCCGTCGCCGACGAAGACGAGTTCCTCGGCGCCTTCGAATCGTCGTCCGGGGGCCGGGTGCGTCTCTGGTTCAGCTCGGCTGCGGCCCGGCAGCGAGTGGCCGCGCAACTCAGGGCACTTGTCGATTTGTGGACTACCGAAGCAGGTGCGAATACCCACGACCCCGATCTCTTGCCGGGCTGCATCACGCTCCGGAGCGCGCGCCCCGAACCGCCGCGTGACTGGACAGCCCGTTACCGCGAGTTCTTTTCCGGAGTTCGGGTCGGAGGTTTCTTCATCCACCCACCGCACGTTCGGGCGCAGCCAGGGCTCCGGTCGCTGCTGCTCACACCCGGGCCGGCCTTCGGTACCGGGATGCACCCCACCACGCGGATGGTTCTGGAATCGCTCCAGGAACATCTCCGCACCCGCCGGTCCCGGACCCGGGTTCTCGATGTCGGGACCGGATCGGGAATTCTCGCCGTCGCGGCCACGCTCCTCGGAGCGAGAACGGTCGTCGGTCTCGATCGGGACCCGGTCGCGATCCGAAGCGCGCTGGAAAGCGCGGCAGCGAACGAAACGGGCGGCCGGATCCTCTTTCGTGAGGGAGACTATCGGGACCCGGAGGTACTGGCCGAACTGCAGGCGCTGGCCCCCGATGGCTTCGATGTGATCCTCGCCAACCTGTCCGCCGAACTCCTGACGGAGCTGTGGGATCTCACGGCGCCTCTTCTCCGGCGGAGAGGCCGGATTCTCATCTCCGGATTCCTTCACGACAAGACCGCCCGGGTGCTCGGTGCCTTTCCCCAACAATGGGTCCGGACGGCGGAGATCCGGTTGGAACTTCCCGAACACTCCGAAGCCGACACCTGGGCCGCGGCGGCTCTGGAGAGCCGCACGGCCCGGCGTCCCGCCCCGGAAGGTTCTCCGCGCTGACCATGGGGGCTCCCCGCCGCTTCCTCGCTCCCGAGGCCCGCGGCAGTCCTGACCTGCGGCTCGATCCCGCGGAATCCCACCACCTCCTGCGAGTTCTTCGCTTGGCGCCCGGTGCGGCAGTCGAAATATTCGACGGCGTCGGTAACGCGTTCTCGGCGCGTTTTCTAAGCGCAGACGATGAGGGACGCTGCCTCGTGGAGCGGGGAGAAGCGCTTGCCACGCGGGAACCCCCGCTTAGCCTCGTGGTTGGCGTGGCAATTCCCAAGGGAGACAGCCTGACGGCGATCGTGCGTCAGCTCGCCGAGATCGGAGCGGGCTCGATCGTTCCGTTGACCACCGAGCATTCGGAAGGCCGCGCCACTCCCGCCCGCCTCGGCCGCTGGCGGGCGGCCGCGCTTTCGGGGACACGCCAATCCGGTCGGGCGGCCGTCCCCGCCGTCACCTTACCGGTGTCGTTCGGGATCTGGATCCGGGGTACGTTGCCCGAAGACCGCTGGATCGCCTCGCCCGGACCCGCTGCCGAAACCTTTTCCACCGTTCCGAATCCGGCACCCGCGGGAGATCGGGTTCTCGCCATCGGGGCCGAGGGCGGCTTCTCGGACGCGGAACTCGAGGACGCGTATCGGCACGGGTTCCAGCGCCTCGACCTCGGAGAACGGATTCTGCGGACCGGGACCGCCTCGGTGGTTGCGGCTGCGGCGCTGCTCCGGTCTTAACAGCCTGTGGTGGAACCCGGGTGAGCGCCGAGAGCGGGGAGGCGCCCGGCTGACAAGGCGCGTGAGGGAGGAATACCGAGTGTATTTCGACCGAAACGCAACGCCGAGCGCCGCAAAGCGGCGCGGTTCAGCCGGGATGCATCGCCGCTCGAACGCCGCCTGGGTTTTGCCACAGGCTGTTAACAGCCTGTGGTGGAACCCGGGTGAGCGCCGAGCCCGGCCAGTCCTCCCGGTGGGGGCGAGGCGCCCGGCTGACAGGGCGCGTGAGGGAGGAACCCCCACCGGGAGAAACGCCCATGATCGGGTGCTGTTACACACCCCGCCGGTCATGAAAAAGGCGCTGCCGCGGCAGGGGGAGCGGGGCTGGGGTTGGGAGCGAGTGCGGCGCTCACATTGGTATGGCGCAGCGTCATCAGCGTTGGGTTTCGCGCTCCCGCGCGATGCCGGCCCCCACCGGGAGAACTGGCCGGCGTTCCTTGGCCGGCGCACCATCCGGGACGGCGGCGTCCCGGCGCGACTGCATTTTCACAGCAACTGGGCCGCGTCACTTTGTCCACCGCTTGCTAGCATCGAACCCGATGTTTCTGCTCGGACAGCGGATCGGAAACTACGAGATCCAGAAGAACATTGGCCGCGGCACGTTCGGGGCGGTCTATCTCGTTCGGGATGTCTTTCTCGACCAGTTGCGGGCCATCAAGATTCCCCACGATCAGAGCGCGGCGGGACGCGAAGCGATTCTGCGCGAATCGCGCCTGCTGGCCGCGCTGGAACACCCGAATATCGTGCGCCTGATCGCCTGCAACGAGCATGAGGAAACACTGTTTGTGGTCATGGAGTGGGTGGAGGGGACATCGCTCGCGCGTCGCCTGGAAGACGAAGCGTCGCTCTCGCCGACGGTTTCCATGCGGATCGCCCGCCAGGTGCTCGCGGGACTCGCCCATGCCCATGATCGGAAGTTGCTCCACGGTGACATCAGCGCCGACAACATCCTGCTGTCCGGCGATGCAGCCAAGATCAGCGACTTCGGCATGGCCCGCACCGTCCACGTCGCCGAACATGATGCCCGCCAGATCGGCAATCCCTACTACCTGGCGGCCGAACAGTTCCACGCCGAGGCCGTCTTCGCATCCGATGTCTATGCGGTCGGGGTCGTGCTCTACCAGATGCTCACCGGCACACTCCCGTATCAGGACCCTGATCCGGAGCGGCAGCGGGCTCTCGTCGAGGCCGGCGGCAACGAACACCCAAAAAAGCACAACCCGGCGGTTTCGAAGGACCTCGACGCCGTGGTCGCGAAGGCGCTCGCCCCTCAGGTCTCAGGGCGCTACGCCAGCGCGGAGAGCGTTCTCAGTGATCTCCGGGAACTGGCGTCGTTCGGCCCCATGCCGGAAGAACGGGACGCGGTCCTGAGCCGGATCCGGGAGGCTGAGCGGCGGCCCCGCGACTGCTGGAACTGCGGCCGCCCGCGACATCCGGACGCCTCTGAGTGCGCCCACTGTGGCGCCTGAATGCCGCCCGGAGCAAACTCCTTCCAGCGCGCGCCGGGTGCCAATCGGATCAAGCAGCCGGTAGTGAAACCCAGGCGGCGTTCGGCCGGCGATCCATCCCGGCTGACCGCGTCGCTGCGCGCCGCTCATCGTTGCGTCTCGGTCGAAATACACTCGGTATTCCTCCCTCACGCGCCTTGTCAGCCGGGCGCCTCGCCGGCCTCGGCGCTCACCCGGGCTCCACCACAGGCTGCCGGGTTTCCGGAGAAAATCGGCCTTTCTTCGCGTTACTCTCCCGTCCATGCCCCACACGAAAGACCCGCCTTCTCGCGGCCCCACCACCGCGTGGGGCGCGGCGGCCTCTATGCTGGCCCGGCGGGATCTCAGCGAGGGAGAGGTGCGGACGAAACTCCTCGCGCGGGACTTCGCCGAGCCTGAGGTCGAGGAGGCGATCTCCCGGCTGCGGGAGCGCCGCTATCTCGATGACCGCTCGCTCGCCGCGGCCGTTGCCCGGACGCAGGCGCGGACGAAACACCAGGGCCCGCTCAAGGTGAGGGCCCACTTGCGGCGGCGTCAGATTCCGGTAGAACTGGCGCTCGCGGCCATCCGGACGGAATTCCCCGAAGGCGCGGAAGGCGGGCGGGCCGTGATTGCGCTTCGGCGGATGGGGCCGTCCCCGGCAGCCCACCGGGCACGCGGACAAACCGGAACAACAGGGCCGGACGCGCAGAGCAGGAAGGAGGCCGGTCGTCTTTTTCGGCGCTTGGTGGCGAGGGGCTACTCCTGGGATGCCGCGCGCCATGCCGTGTTGTCGGACGGCCAGTTCCTGGAAGAAAACCGCGACGGGGAGCTCGAACCATGACCGCCCCACCTGCCCGCGGCGCCGAACTGCGCCGGGGTTTCCTCGACTTCTTCGCGGCCCGGGACCACCTGGTGGTCAAGAGCTCGTCGCTCGTTCCCCACGACGACCCGACCCTGCTGTTTGCGAACGCCGGGATGAATCAGTTCAAGGACTACTTCCTGGGGCGCGATTCGCCGGCGAAGCCCCGCGCGGTCAGCGTCCAAAAGTGCGTGCGCGCCGGAGGCAAGCACAACGATCTGGAGAACGTCGGTTTCACTGCCCGCCATCACACGTTCTTCGAGATGTTGGGCAACTTCTCCTTCGGCGATTACTTCAAGGAAGAGGCCATCGCCCTCGCCTGGGAGTTTCTGACGCGGGACCTCGGGCTCGATCCGGGGCGGCTTTCCGCGTCGGTGTTTGCCGGTGACGAGACCACCCCCGCGGACGAAGAGGCGCGCGACATCTGGAAGTCGTACCTGCCGGAGGAGCGGATTGCCACCCTTCCCGCCGCCGAGAACTTCTGGTCGATGGGCGATACCGGGCCGTGCGGTCCATGCTCCGAAATTCACTACGACCAAGGTCCCGACTACAGCGGCGACGACCGGTACCTCGAGATCTGGAACCTCGTTTTCATGCAGTTCGACCGCGACGACGCGGGAACTCTTACCCCGCTTCCCGCTCCGTCGGTGGACACCGGCATGGGACTCGAGCGTCTCGCCGCCGTGTTGCAGGGAGTCAGTTCGAACTACGACACCGATCTCTTTGCCCCGCTCATCCGCGCCGTCGAGGAACGGGCCTCGCGCGACGTGGATCTCCGGACCGTGCGAACGGCGGGGCGGGTGATCGCCGACCACGCGCGCGCCACGGCGTTCCTGATCGCGGACGGGGTACTCCCGGCGAACGACGGCCGGGGGTACGTGCTCCGCAAGATCCTCCGCCGGGCGCTTCGCTTCGGCCGCAAGGCGGGCATGCCGGAGCCGGTCCTGCCCGAAATCACCGCCTTGGCGATCTCCACAATGGAGGGCGCGTGGCCGGAACTGGGCCTGTCCCGGGATTTGATCCTACGAGTCGCGGCGTTTGAAGAAGAACGTTTTTCGGGGACGCTCTCCACGGCGATGGGTCAGCTCGACCGGGTGCTCGCTCGGGATTCGGTGCGGCGAGCCGCCGAGATCCCCGGTGACGACGCCTTCCGCCTCTACGACACGTTCGGCCTTCCTCTCGACCTCGTGGAAGAAGTCGCGCGGGAACACGGCATGTCGGTAAACCATGCAGCGTTCGAGGCCCGGATGCGCGAGCAGCGCGAACGCGCCCGGCAGTCGTGGAAAGGGAAACCCGCGGCCGCCTCCACCGCCTATCGGGACATCGCAGGCGCAGAGCCCACCCGCTTCCTGGGCTACGACGGCACGGAAGCTGACGGTTGCCGGGTGCTCGCGACGCTCACCAACGAGGAAGGCGGTGATGCGGTTCCCGTTCCGGCGCTTTCCGAAGGGGGAGCCGGGGAGCTGATTCTGGACCGGACGCCGTTTTACCCCGAGGGAGGCGGACAGGTCGGGGATCGAGGGCTCCTCCGCTCGGAGGGCGGCGTCGCGGAGGTCGTGGATTCGCAGAGCCGCGACGGCTTGGTGGTGCACGCGGTCCGCATGCGGGAGGGAGCCATCGGCGCCGGGGAGCGCGTCGAGGCCTTTGTGGACCGGACCCGCCGCCGGGGCGCGGCGGAGCACCACACCATCACCCACCTTCTCCATGCCGCCCTCCGGGACACGCTCGGCCCTCACGTAAAGCAGGCGGGTTCCCTCGTTGCCCCGAACCGGCTTCGCTTCGACTTCACCCACTTCGCCGCGCTCACTCCCACACAAATTGAAACCATCGAAGGGCGCGTGAATGAACAAATCCGGGCCGACCGAGAAGTGCTCGCCAGCGTAATGCCTCTCGATGCGGCCCTCTCCCGCGGCGCCCTGGCGTTCTTCGGCGACAAGTACGGCACCGAAGTCCGGGTGATCGAGGTTCCCGAGTTCAGCATCGAACTCTGCGGCGGCACCCACCTCGGCGCCACCGGTCAGGCCGGGGTGTTCGTCATCGTTTCCGAGGAGTCGGTATCGGCCGGGGTGCGCCGGGTCGAGGCTCTCACCGGCCGACCGGCGATCGAACATGTGATCCGGGGGCGGCGCCTGCTCGGCGACATCGGACGGGCGGCAAAGACCCGCCCCGAGGAAGTCGCCCGCAAGGTCGAAAAGATGCGCTCCGACCTCAAGCGGATGCAGCGCGAAGTGGAGCGCCTTCAGGACCGTCTCGCGGTCGGCGGGGCCCCTTCCCTCAGCTCCCCGACCGTTACGCAGGAATACGCACCCACCGAGACCATTGCCGGCGTCCTGGTATGGATGCCGGCCCCCTTCGACGGGGTTTCGAAGAACGAACACCGCCGGCTGATGGACGCCTTTCGCGATCGGCAGGACGGACGTCGCTGGGTCGCGGTTTCGGCTGCGGTTCGGGACGGGCGAGCCGCCGTCATCCTGGGAGTCTCTCCGGACGTCGCCGAGCGCCTGCCGGCCAACCGGCTTCTCGGGGACGCGGTGGCGCTCATCGGGGGACGCGGCGGAGGACGGGCGGATCGCGCCGAGGGCGGCGGCCCGAATTCGGGAGGTCTGCCCGCCTTCAACGAGCACATCCGACAGGCCATCCGGGACACCTTCGCGAACTGACCTCGGCGGACCGCGGTTCTGCCGTCGGCGCCGAGAGGCGTGACCCGCGGCCAGTCCTCAGGAAGTGCGGGTGCGTCGGGAGGGCGCTTCTTCCCCCGCGTCCTCGATGCCGAGGCGATTCCTCATGAACCACACCGCTCCATAAACGAGCGGAGTGTCGACGATGGCGACGAACCACTTGAAGACCACCCCGTTGGCGATCAGCACCGGCAACCTTTCGATGGTGATCTCCTCGGCTCCGAGCAGAGCCAGGACGGTGTTCACCAGGATGGTGTCCACGAGCTGCGAGGTGAACGTCGAGGCATTGTTGCGAAGCCATAGATGGCGCCCGCCGGTTCGCCGCTTCCAGTAGTGGAAGAGGCGGATGTCCAGATACTGGGCGCCGAGGTAGGCGCACATGGACGCGGTAACCGCGACCGACTGGATCCCGAACACCAGTTCGAAGGTCGCGTCGTCCACGGCGCTCCAGTCCGCGGCGGGCATCACGTTGGAAATGGCCACCAATCCCACCACGAAGATGCTCGCGCAGAACCCGGCGGACACCAATTGGCTCACCCGCCGGCGACCGTAGAACTCGGACAGAACGTCGGTGCAGATGAAGGTGACCGGATACGCCAGGATCCCGACCGAGAGTTCCATCTGGGGGCTCAGGCCGAGGAGGCCGAGAGCCGGAACTTCCCAGACGAAGAACTTCCGAAAGATCAGATTGCAGGCGATGAGCGCCGCGATGAAGACGGCGGCGAGAGTCAGGAAGGCCTGCTCCCGAACGCGCGGGTTTTCCACGATCCGTTAGTCGGACGACCCGGGGTCGGGTGAAACCCGCAACAGGCCGCCATAGGTGTCGACCCGCCGGTCCCGAAAGAACTGGAGCAGTTCACGCAATTCCCGGTTCTTCCCGTAGTCGAGATCCGCAAACACGATTTCGGGGTCTTCACCTCCCTGCGCCATTACCTCGCCGAAGGGATCGCAGACGAAACTTCCGCCGTAGTAGGTCATCGGGCCTTCGACACCAACCCGGTTCGGAGCTCCGACGAAGACGCCGTTCGCGATCGCGTGACCGCGCATGACCGTCCGCCAGGCGTCTTCCGAGGAGTAGCCCGGCCGATCCGGCTCGCTGCCGATCGCGGTCGGGAACAGGAGCAGGTCGGCGCCGCCAAGGGCGAGCAGGCGGGCCGTTTCGGGAAACCACGAATCCCAGCAGACACCAACCCCGATCCGCCCAAAGGCCGTCTCCCATACCGGATACCCGCAGTCTCCCGGCGTGAAGTAGTACTTTTCGTGATAGCCGGGTCCGTCCGGGATGTGATTCTTCCGGTAGGAACCGAGATAGCTGCCGTCGCTGTCATAGACGACGGCCGTGTTGAACAGCACTCCGGGGGCAGCCTCCTCGAAGACGGGTATCACCAACACGATCCCCAGTTCGCCGGCCAGCCGACCCAGTTCCCTGACCCGTTCGGAAGGCTGCCGCTCGGCGTACCGCCAGGACTCCACCGCGACCTGCCGGGGAAAGTACGGAAGGTCGTACAGCTCCGGCAAGCAAACGATGTGCGCCCCGCCAGCCGCCGCCGCCCGCACGGCGGCCACCGCTCCCCGGTGCGCGGCGGCGCGGTCGGGTTCGATCACGCGCTGAATCAGGGCAAGCCGGGGCTGTCCTCCGGATCTCTGATCGGGACTCATCGGGTAATTCTGTCGCGGTCGCGCTCGGGAACAAGGACTCTCCCGATCCCTCTTCGCTGAGGAGTGGACAGCCTGTGGACAACGTGACGTGAGCGCAGAGAGCGGGGAGGCCCAGTTCTCCCGGTGGGGGTCCGGCTGACAAAGCGCCGGAGGGAGGAGCCCCCACCGGGAGAAACCCCCATGATCGGGTCCTCCTGCACACCCCGCCTGGCCTGAAAAGGCGCCGACGCGGAACGTCGAAAGTGCAAGGTGGTGGCGGCCGCACGGGAACGCCGACCTCTGGTCGGCACAGCCCGCCGTAGGCGGGCGGCGGGAAGGACCCCAGCCCCGAGGTGGTCCCTTCTCGGCGGGAATCCCAGCGTTCCGCGTGATCCGTACGTAGGAGTGGCAGACACCGTTCCCCGCGCTGCGGGCCCCGTGCCTGCGCCCCGTGAAGGCGGACGGCAATGAACCGCCCGCGGCCCTGCGGGCGGCTGTGCCGACCGGAGGTCGGCGTTCCCTGACCCACACGCCATCCCGGCTCTCGGCATCCAGGGGATTGCATTTTCGCGGCAACTGGGCCGCGTGACGTTGTCCACCGGCTGCTAGGCCGAGAGCAGACCGAAGAGAACGAATCCGGCGAGCGCAGCGGCGGCCCCGATCAGGGCGTAGGGCAGTTGCGTCCTGACGTGCTCCATGATGGAACATCCAGCGCTTCTGGCGGCGAGCACCGTAGCATCCCCGTAGAAGCAGGCGTGGGAACCGAAGGCGCCCGCGGAGACCAATGCTCCCAAGGTAAGTGGCAGAGGAGCCCCCAGTTCGCTGGCCAGGCCAACTACGACGGGCATGCTGACCGTGTAGGCCCCCCAGAAGGAACCGGTGGCGAACGCCACACCCGAAAGGGTCACGAATACGAGCGCCGGCAGCATCCAGGCGCTGGCGATGGGCTGCAGGCTGCCGATGACGAACTCGGTCAGCCCGAGGGCGCCGTTCACGTCCCGGAGGACGAAGGACACGAGCACGATCCCGAGCGGATAGACCATCTTTTCCATCCCGAGAAAGGCGCCGTCGGCGACGGGTCCCAGACCGCCTGCCGGACGAACCAGACCAGTCAGCAGGAGAGCCACTCCCAGCGCCGCCATGACGCCGAAGAGCGCGTCACCACCGAGCGCCAGGGTGGCCGCCGGCAGAGTCAGGATGGGGAGCACAAAGGCCGGGGTACGGAGCCCGGGCCGAGCGGGCGGGCCCGCGGTAGCCGGCGGCTCCAGGCTTTCGTCGAGGGCTGCGGCCTCCGGGACCCTCCCGGAGCGGACGGCCCGCTCGGAGTCCGCCATCGGCCCGAAATCGCCTACCACCCCCACGATGAAGGCCAGCACCAGCAGTACCGCGAACCAGGGGTAAAGGAGGTAGGGAATGATGGATGCGTAGAGACCGATCCCTCCTCCCGGTCCGGCGAGCCCGTTCTGCTCGAAGAGCCCGGCAATGAAGACGGTCCAGGTCGACGCCGGGATCAGGACACAGATCGGGGCCGCCGTGCTGTCCACCACGTAGGCGAGGCGGGCCCGGGAGATTCCGATCCGGTCCGCCGCCCCCCGGAACGCCGCACCGACGGCGAGGGCGTTCAGATAGTCGTCCACGAAAGTGACGATGCCGAGCCCGAAGGCGCCGAGTAGCACCCCGCGGCGGGTCCGGAGTCTCCGGGACAGCGCCTCGCCGAAGGCGCGGGAGCCGCCCGCGCGGGCCAGGATCCCGATGAGGGCCCCGAAGAGCATCACAACGAGCACGACCCAAACGCTCGCCGGCTCGGCCATCACCGACTGTACGTTTTCGAGGAAGGCGCCAAGAACGCCGCTTCTGGAGAGCATCAGGTGGCCGAGCAGCGATCCGAAGATCAGCGCCTCGAGGGGGCGGCGGGTCCACACCGCCAGCCCCAGCACGGCGAGGCTGGGAATCAGGCTGAGGGCGCCCCAGCTCTCCCCGCCACTCATCCGCGGAGGACTGCGGGGACCGGAGGTCGGCGTTCCCTCGCCAGCGCGCCATCCAGACGTTCAGCGTCCCGGCACGACTGCATTCTCACAGCAACCGGCCAGACGCCGCCGCCGCCACTCACGTCGAAACCCTCACGCTATTCCCCGGTGTCGCCCCGTTCGCGGACCACTCGACGCGGCTCCTGTTGGAGTATGCAGTGGATCCCGCCGCCGCCCAGATTGACGGCCATGGCATCGAGAGAGAGCACTTCACGGCCGGGGAAAACCTCGCGCAGGATGGCGAGCGCCCGCTCGTCCTTGTGGCGCGGGCTTTCGGACATTCCCGGCTTCCAGTATTTTTGAGCCAGGACGAGTTCGTTGGTTATCTGGAAGTTCAGGTAGCTCGCCGCCGCAATGACCTTGATCTCGTCGTCCGGCTCAACGCGGGATCCGTCTTCGTAGTCGAGCGGCTGGATGTAGTCGAACACCCCGTCTCCTTTCCGCATGGTGTCGAAGAGGGAATCGGGCACCGGCACGCGCACGATGCGGAAGGGATTCCCGTCCTGATCGGTCGCGGCGCTCAACCGGCGGAAGCTCTCCTCGAGGCGTTCGTGACTGATGGCGGCGATGGGATCCGTCCGGCGTTCCTCCTCCGTTATCTCCGCGAGGAGGATGGTTTCCGGGTCCGCGAATCGGGCGAACTCGTCCACGTGCCCGCCGGTGGTAATGACGGTGTAGACGTCTCCGGGGAGCCGGCCACGGAACGTGAGTTCGTCCTCCGCCATTCCTTCGGCAAGCCAGATGACCTTGGAGACCCCCAGAACTCGCCGGAGCTCCTCATCCATGGCTTCGAGAGTCCAGCCTGGATTGCGTTGAAGCTCCACCGCCTCCACCGCAATCATCACGCCCCGGCCGTTGAACTCGCGGGAGCCTCCCTCACTGATGAGCGATGACTTCTCAACCCCCAGATCGAGCAACTCCGCGATCTGCCGGTCAACCGCTTCTTCCAGTCTGGAGTTGGCGCTGTCCGGAGACTCATAACCCCACATGTTGAAGCCGAAGTCGGCGATCCGCAGTCCGCCTTGATCGCCGCGCAGGAAAATGGGGCCCATGTCCCGCATCCAGACGTCGCCGTGGGGCACGCTGTGGATGGTCACGTGACCGTCCGAAACTCCCTCCCGCAGGAAGCGGTCGCGAATGGCGCCCGCTTCCTCGTCGTCCTGGGCCAGCAGCTCGATCGCGACCCGGCCCTTCGCAGCGCGAATGATCTCGATGAGCAGGGGCTCCGTGGATAGCCCGCTCTTGTTCTCGTAGGTCGGCCACGCCATCCACAGAGCGCGGTGCGGTTCGAATTCCGCCGGGAAGACGAATGTCTCCCCGAGCGGACTCGTCACCGGTTCGCCATTCGGCGCTTCCCCGCACGACCAGAGTCCGAGCGCCAGAAGCGATGCCGGAATTCGCAGCAGCCTGTGGTGGAACCCGGGTGAGCGCCGAGGCCGGTGAGGCGCCCGGCTGACAAGGCGCGTGAGGGAGGAATACCCAGTGTATTTCGACCGAAACGCAACGATGAGCGGCGCGCAGCGACGCGGTTCAGCCGGGATGGATCGCCGGCCGAACGCCGCGTGGGTTTCACCGCAGGCTGCTAGGGTCACGCGACCGTTGGCCGGACACCACATCGCCCCGACTATACTGACCCGGCTGCGGCCCGAAGCCGCCTCTGTCGGGTCTCGGAGACCATCCCGCACGAGACGACATGGACGAGAACGAGTTCCTGGGGATCGCCGAACTGGCTTCGCTCGCGGTGCCGCAGGATCCCAAGGACCGGGAAGCCTTCTGGAAGGCGCGCATCTTACTCCGGGCCTTTGCCCGCCGCGTCACCCGAATGTCGGAGGCCACCCGAACTGCGTCCGGAAGCCCCTTGGCCGGAAGCCCATTGACGAGCCAGGCGCCATGTCCGCTCCGTCCCGACGATCCAAAGGGCGGCCTCCCGGAAGGCGCCGCATTCGAAATCGCCCCGGAAACCGGAGCGCGTCTGATTCAGGTTCCCCGGGTACTCTGAGAACCGGGGTGGCGACTTCCGATAGCGGGCCATCCGCAGCCTCGGGAGCGCGCCGGGAACCGAGCCTGGCCGCGGCAACGGAGGCCGCACTCGAGCGCGCGGAGGTAATCAACCGGCGAGTCCACGCGTTCCTGCATCTCGACCGCGAGGGCGCCCTCGCCACCGCCAGGGCGCTCGACCGACAGTCGCCGGATTGCCGGGGTCCTCTGTTCGGACTCCCGGTTGCCGTGAAGGACAACATCGCCGTCCGGGGACTGCCTTCCACTTCCGGTTCCGCCCTGCTTCGCGACTACCGGGCGCCCTACGATGCCACCGTCGTCGAACGCCTCCGGAAGGCGGGGGCGGTCATCCTCGGCACCGCCAACCTAGACGAGTTCGGAATGGGCTCCTCGACCACAATGGGCTTCCGGGGCCCCACCCGGAATCCGGTAGATCCCACGCGGATCACCGGCGGTTCGTCCGGCGGCCCGGCGGCGGCGGTCGCTGCGGGTGCGATCGCGGCGGCACTCGGAACCGATACCGGCGGCTCCGTGCGCCAGCCGGCCGCACATTGCGGCATCTTCGCCATCCGTCCCACCTACGGCCGAGTTTCCCGCTACGGCATCACGGCGTACGCCTCCTCGTTCGACCAGGTCGGCTGTCTCGCCGCCGAGTTGCCCGTTCTCGGACGCGTCCTTTACCGAATCGCCGGCGTCGATCCCCGAGACGCCACGAGCGTGTCCCGGGAGGTTCCCGACTTCGCGGCCGCCGCGGCCCGACCCGAGTTGCCCCGCCGCATCGTCACGGTGGGCGACGCCGATCTCGAGGTGCTCGACGCTCCCTCGCGGCAGGCGTTTCACCGGGCAGTCAGGCGATTTGAGGAGGCCGGCTGCGAGATCCGGCGCATCGGGTTGCCCAACCCCGAGAGCAGCGTCGCCGCCTACTACCTCCTGGCCTGCGCCGAAGCGAGTTCCAATCTGTCACGGTTCGACGGCATCCGCTACGGCCACCGAAGCGCAGGCCAGGAAATCCTTCGGACCACGTTTCGGGAGAGCCGCACCCAGGGTTTCGGAAATGAGGTGCGCCGGCGCATCCTGCTCGGGACCACCGTCCTGTCCAGAGGGTACCGAGACGCCATTTACGGCGCGGCGACCGAAGCACGCCGACAGATCACCGCCCATTTGCTCGCCACCTTCGACCACGGGGCACTGCTCGTGCTCCCGATCACGAAGGTCCCCCCTCGCCGTCTCGCCGATCCGGTGCCCGCCGCCGCAGACTACGATGGAGACCGGTTCACGATTCTCGCCGCCCTCGCGGGAGTGCCGGCGATCGCCGTCCCGGCGGGCGAGCGCAGCGGCCTCCCGTTCGGCATCGAACTGATGGCCCCGCCGTGGAATGAGGCAGCGCTCTTCTCGGCGGCGGCCGCGTTCGGCGAGGCGTCCGGCTGACAAGGCGCGTAAGGGAGGAATACCGGGTGTATTTCGACCGAAGGGCAACGATGAGCGACCCGTAGCGCCAGTTGCTGTGAAAATGCAACCCCGCCGGAATGCCAACCATCGAGATGGCGCCGCCGGCGAGGGAGCCCCCACCGGGAGAACTGGGTCGACCTCTGGTCGGCACCGCTGCGCGAAGGCTTGGAACGCCGACCTCCGGTCGGCACAGCGGCCCGCAGGGCCGCGGCGGCGAAGAAGCCCACCGTTGGGAGGACCCCCGTCTCGGCGCGTTGTCAAGAGATACGACACATTGCGCAGTTGGGAGACACCAACTTTTGCGCACCGATGATGTTCACGTGGGAGGCAACTCGGGTTTCTTGGAGAGGGCAAATTTCGGAAGCGGGGTCGATTCGGCAGGTGGTGCGGCGGGCTGTGCCGACTGGAGGTCGGCGTTCCCTGCCCCGGCCGCGCTTCGATTCAGGCAGCCGTACGCAATTTCGCCCGCCTGCGGCGGGCTGCGCCGACCGGGGGTCGGCGTTCCAAGCCGTCCCCGCGCTTCTTCTCGACCGGGTGGTACGCGGTTTCGCCCCGCAACGTCCACAATCTGCTAGCCGCCGGCCCAGGAGTCCCAGCCGCGGGGCGGCAGAAGTTCGGTGAGTCCGTCGGGACGAGATAGTCGGACACCTTCCCCGGCCTCGGTGATGCGGCCTACCAGCGTCAGGGGAACATCCGCCGCGAGCGCGGCAGCCAGGACCCGCTCCGGCGGCCCGGCAATCAAGAGTTCGTAGTCCTCGCCGCCAAAGAGCGCCGCCTCAAGGCCCGCGGCACCCTTTCCGGCAACGGGTAGCCGGGGCGCCTCGATGAGCGCTCCGACCCGGCTTGCCGCGGCGAGACGGTGCAGATCGAGGGCCAACCCGTCCGAGATGTCCATGGCGGCCCGGGCCGCGTCCGCCAGGGCCAACCCCGCCGCGAGGCGCGGAGACGGATCGAGGTGCCGGGCCACCAGCTCCTCCTCTTCCGGACCGAACGGACCTGCTTTCCCATCCGCTCGCCGACGAAGGAGGGCCAGGCCGAGTGCCGCACCGCCCAGTTCTCCGGTCACGAAGAGGCCGTCGCCCGGCAGCGCTCCCGATCGGCGCAGCACCGGAGCACCCGGAGCGCTGGCTCCGGCAACCGTGACGTGAAGCCCGAGACGCTTTCCGGCCGTGATGTTCCCTCCCACGAGTGGCGCCCCCAACTCCGCGGCCCGTTGCGCGGCCGCCTCGGATATCGCGGCAGCAGCCGATTCCTCGCGCGGCGGAGCAACGAGGGAGATCAGCGTCCCCACCGGACGGCCAGCCATCGCGGCGACATCGCTCACCGCCGCGGCGACGGCCCGGCGCCCGATGGCCCGAAGCGGATGAATACGCCGATCGAAGTGAACGCCCTCCTCGGACGCATCCGTGGTCAGGAGAAGCGTCCCGCCATCGGCCCAGCGGAATGCCGCAGCGTCGTCCCCCGGTCCCAGGATCAGGCGCGGCGCATGGCCCCCATCCCCTGCCGGGAGCGCCGGGAGCGTATCCAGAATGCGTCGGAGCAGCCGGTCCTCTCCGGAGCCCGGCGTTTCGCGAACACAAGAGCCGCCGGCTGGAGGGGGCCGGGGATCTTCTCCCCCACCGGAAGAAATTGGCGGTGTGACCTTGTTCACAGGCTGTCGGGCCCGGAGCCGTCAGTCCTGCGGGGAGGCCGCTTGCTCCATGCGCCGCACCAGATCAGCAAGCCGGCCCCGTACGGCCTCCACCGCCTGCTCGACCTCGTTCGACGCGGCTTCGCCAGCGGCCCGCTGGCGCAGCAACTCATCTCCCATGTTGAGCGCCGCGAGGATCGCGACTTCCTCCTTTTCGAGATGCGGCGCCGCCCGCAGGATGTCTCCGATGCGTTCGTTCACGAGCCGGGCGACCGCCTCAAGGTCGGCTCCCTCCCCATCGGAGCGCAATCGATACGAGCGGCCCGCAACCTTGACTTCGACGATCTCGCTCATCGGCGCCCGGTTTCAGCGAGAACCCTCTTCGGCAGAATTCGCGGCGCCGGTGACGGCGCGGAGCGCTTCCCGGATTACCTCACGTTCCTCACGCAGGATCGCGGTCGCCTGCTCGGCCTGATCCGCCCGGGTCCTGGCCCCCTGCGCAGCCTCCCGCAGCGCGTCTCGTTCTTGATGGGCCTCGCGGACGCGCGCGTCGGTCTGCTCGGCAATCTGTCCGGAAGCTGCCTCGAAGGCTGACGCCGCCCGGCCGATATCCGCGAGCAGCCCCCGGACGGCGGCGGCGGGATCGGACATGGAGGGGTACAGGCCGCTAGCGTCTATTCGGGACTCGATCCGGCCTGCAGGGCCTCCCGGGCTCGGTCCACCAGACAGTCGAAGGCCCCGGGATCGTGCACAGCCAGTTCCGCCAGTTGTTTTCGGTTCACCCCAACCTGCGCCAGAGTCAGACCGTGTGCGAACTGGGCATACGGGAGTCCGCGTTCGCGCGACGCCGCGCTGATGCGCGTTATCCAAAGGCGGCGGAAATCGCGCTTCCTGGTACGGCGATCACGGTAGGCGTACGAAAGCGCGCGATCCAGCGCCTGCATCGCGTGCCGATAGAGCTTGCCGCGCATCCCGCGGTAGCCTCGGGTCAGTTTGAGAACCCGCCGGCGCCGATCCCGCCGATGGGTCCCGCGTTTCACTCGCGACATCGTGTCTTCTCCAGCTCCTGGCAGCCTGTGGTGGAACCCGCGTGAGCGCCGAGAGCGGCGAGGCGCCCGGCTGACAAGGCGCGTGAGGGAGGAGCCCCCACCGGGAGAACTGGCCCGGGTGTATTTCGACCGAAACGCAACGCAGAACGCCAGTTCTCCCGGTGGGGGGGCGAAGCGGAGTGGTTCAGCCGGGATGCATCGCCGCTTGAACGCCGCGTGGGTTTTACCACAGGCTGCCAACTTCCGGTGGTGGAACGAACTTCCGCCATCAGCCGATGATCCGGGCGATCATCTTCGCTTCACCCTCGAAGACCCAGGCCCCGCTACGCAGCCGGCGGCGGCGCTTCGCGGACTTCTTGGTGAGCATGTGGCCGTGGTAGGCGCACCTGCGGCGCACCCGGCCGCTGGCGGTCTTGCGAAACCGCTTCGCGGCCCCGCGATGGGTCTTCATCTTGAGTTTCATGGATTGGCTCCAAAGTCTGGCTGACAACAGCCTGTGACCAAAGTCACACGGCATTCGAGCGGCGATGCATCCCGGCTGAACCGCGCCTCTGCGAGGCGCTCATCGTTGCGCTTCGGTCGAAATACACCTGGGCCAGTTCTCCCGGTGGGGGCTCCTCCCTCGCGCGCCTTGTCAGCCGAGCCCCTCACCGCTCTCGGTGCTCGCGTCACTTTAGCCACAGGCTGTTAGCCGGCTCCGCCGCGCTGGGCACGCCGCGTCCGGGGTGCGTGCGTGTCTTCCTCCGACCCCATTTTTTCGGCGCGTTCGATCCGCAGCGCTTCGAGCAGGCGGCGGGTTGGAGCGAGGATCATGCTCATCTGGTTTCCGACCACGCTCGACCGGGATTCGACAGTCGCGATTTCAGCGAGCTGCGCCGTGACCTCATCGAGGATGCGATCTCCCAATTCCCGGCGACTCCGCTCGCGTGCCCGCTTGAACCAGATCGTGGCCTTGACCTTGTGACCTTCATGGAGGAAACGCCCAATCTGCTTCATCTTCGTTGCGCGGTCGTGCTCACCGATGATGATGCGGAACTTGACCTCCTTGACCTGGTTCTGTTTCTGGTGTCTTTTGGAATCTTGGGATTTCTTGCTCTGCTGATACACGAACCGGCCGTAGTTCATGATCTTGCAGACCGGAGGGATCCGGTTCGGCACGATCTCGACGAGATCGAGTCCCCGGTCGGCCGCCAGCCGCCGGGCATCCATCAGGGCGTGATCGCCAAGTTTTTCACCGTCCTCGCCGATCAGCAGGACGATGGGAGCTCGTATTCGGTCGTTTACCCTGAGAGAACTATCGATGGATCACCTCCGCACCGCGGGCGGGTCGGCGGATTATCGCCACTTCGGGCGCGCTTCGCCAGCGACAGCCCGCAGCGTTCCGGCTGCCAAGCCGCTCACGGGGTAAGCGACCTGTTCCGCGTGAGCTCCCCGAGGCGGTCGGCGAGGGCGGCGGTCGTCAAGGTTTCCTGACCCCGTTTGCCCCGGGTACGCACCGCCAGGGTGCCATCGTCCACCTCGCGGTCGCCGAGCACCACCATGAAGGGCACCCGCGCCACTTCCGCCTGACGGATCTTGTAACCCATCTTTTCCCGGCGGTCGTCAACAGCGATCCGGAAACCCTGGGTTCGGAGCGCGTCGGCTACTTCCGCCGCCGCGGCCTGATGCCGGTCGGCAATCGGAATCAGCATGGCCTGGACCGGCGCGATCCAGACCGGGAGGGCCCCCGCGGTGTGCTCCAGGAGGAGCGCAAAAAACCGCTCCACAGAACCCAGGATCGCCCGATGAATCACCACCGGGCGCTCCCGCCCGCCATCTTCGGTCGCGTAGTACAGGTCGAAAGCCGGCGCCTGGGAGAAATCGAGCTGGATGGTGGCGCACTGGTGACTGCGGCGCAGGGCGTCACGGACGTGGAAGTCGATCTTGGGGCCGTAGAAGGCTCCGCCTCCCGGGTTCACCGACCAGGCGTCTCCGGATTCGGTGAGAGCTTCCACGAGCGCGGCTTCCGCCTTCTCCCAGGTCTCGGGAGTCCCGACCGACTTCTCAGGACGGGTGGAGAGCTCGATCTGGATGTCCTCGAAGCCGAACTCTCCGTAGACCTCTTTCACCAGGTCCACGAGGTCCACGACCTCCGCCTTTACCTGATCGAGCCGGCAGTAGACATGGGCGTCGTCCTGGGTGAAGGCCCGCACCCGGGTGAGGCCCGAGAGGACCCCCGAGGGCTCGAAACGGTGGCAGTGACCGAACTCCGAAAGCCGGAGGGGCAGATCGCGGTAAGAACGGATGTCCGAGCGGTAGACGAGCGCCGCGCCCGGACAGTTCATGGGTTTGACCCCGAAACGGTTCTCGTCCGACTCGATGAAGAACATGTTGTCCCGGTAGTGGTCGAGATGGCCGCTACGGGCCCAGACCGACTCGTTCAGGATCAACGGGGTGCGGATCTCCTCGTACGACCGGCGCTCCAGCTTTTCCCGCATGGAATCGAGCAACCGGTTCACCACTCCCATCCCGGCGGGGAGCCAGAACACCTGGCCGGGGGCTTCCGGAAGAATCAGGAAGAGCCGCTGATCGCGGCCGATCCGGCGGTGATCGCGCCGCTTCGCCTCCTCGAGGCGGGCGAGATGGGCCGCCATCTCCTTCCTGTCGGTGAAGCTCGTCGCGTAGATCCGCTGCATGGGGATCCCGCTGGAGTCCCCCTTCCAGTAGGCGCCCGAACTGGAGAGCACTTTCAGGGCCCGAATCACTCCCGTATGAGGCACATGGGGACCCTCGCAGAAATCGAAGAAGTTCCCGACCCGATAGCACGAAACCCGTTCGTCGCCCTTTTCGCGAACCAGTTCCACCTTGAAGAGTTCGCCCTGCTCCTCGAAGATCCGGATCGCGTCGTCCTTGTCGAGGATTTCGCGCTCAAAGGGGACTCGCTGCTTTACGAGTTCGCGCATCCGCGCCTCGATGCGGTCGAGGTCCTCGCGAGAGAAGGGTTCTTCGACCCGGAAGTCGTAGTAGAAGCCGCCCTCGATGGGCGGGCCGATTCCGTAGCGCGCCTCGGGAAACAGATCCTTTACCGCGGCGGCGAGCAGATGCGCCGAACTGTGGCGAAATACATACAGCCCGTCGGAATCGTCAGGTGTGAGGAACCGCACGTCGGCGTCGGCCTCGGGACAGTGGACGAGATCCACTTCCCGCCCATCCAGGATGGCAGCAATCGCACCGGCCGGAGCAACCCCGGACAGGGGCTTGCCTGCCGGAAGTTGCACCTCAGCCCCTTCGGCGAGGCGGATTCGGATGGAAGAAGGCACGCTGTCTTTTTATCCCGGCGTGGAACGGCGCCGAAGGCCCGGCCAGTTGTCGCCTGGCGCGGTTCCGCGGAACCCGGGGCTCGCTCGCACAGCGAGGAACCGGAACAGACTCCCTGGGGGTCGTGGCGTCCCGGGAAAGGGGGAATGGTAGGCGCGGGCGGATTTGAACCGCCGACTTCTACCGCGTCAAGGTAGCGCTCTCCCCCTGAGCTACGCGCCTCCCCGGGAGGGCGGGATTGTATCGCGGCCCCAGCAGCCTGTGGACAAAGTGGCGTGAGCACCGAGAGCGGTGAGGCGCCCGGCTGACAAGGCGCGCGAGGGAGGAATACCGAGTGTATTTCGACCGAAGCGCAACGATGAGCGACGCGAAGCGGCGCGGTAAAACAGCCGGTGGTGGAACCCGCGTGAGCGCCGAGGCCGGGGAGGCGCCCGGCTGACAAGGCGCGTGAGGGAGGAGCCCCCACCGGGAGAACTGGCCCGGGTGTATTCCGACCGAAACGCAACGATGAGCGGCGCGCAGCGACGCGGTGAACAGCCGGTGGTGGAACCCGCGTGAGCGCCGAGGCCGGCGAGGCGCCCGGCTGACAAGGCGCGTGAGGGAGGAATACCGGGTGTATTTCGACCGAAACGCAACGATGAGCGGCACGAAGCGACGCGGTCAGGCGGGATGGATCGCCGGCCGAACGCCGCGTGGGTTTCATCACCGGCTGTTGGGCCGGGATGGATCGCCGGCCGAACGCCGCGTGGGTTTCATCACCGGCTGTTTGGCCGGGATGCATCGCCGGTCGAATGCCACGTGACTTTGTGCACAGGCTGCTAACAGCCTGTGGACCGGGCCGCTGCCACGCTGGGAATGGCGGTGGGAGTTTCGCCCGCTGCGCGGGCGATGCCGGTCTGAAGACCCCCACCGGGAGAACTGGCCGGCGCTCCTGGCCGCTCCGGTTCGAATCGACTTTTCCACATCGCCCCGCCGGACGGGAAAGACGCGGGGCAATTCGCGTCTATTGACTAGAGAGGTTGTCCGACGAATGACCGAGCCTGAGCATCCGACCCCGCGACCCCCGGAAACGGGGCGCGGCGGTCCCGCCGACAATCGGCCGCACCACCAGCGGGCGGGAAAATCGGAGACTGGACGGGCATTGCCGCGTCCGGAACTGCGGGCCGTTCGGAATCCGATTCCCGGGTTGTTCCCGCTGCTTCGCCGTCAGGGCCGGGTTCCGGCCTCGCTGGCTGGCCGCACCGCAGCCATCGAACGGCTGCCTTCCCCCCAGCAAGAGGCTGCCCTGGTGGCCGCGGGGCTCCTCTCGGAAGAAGACATCGCGCAAGCGGTCGCCCAGGACGCCGGACTGCCCTTCCGGGCGATCGACCCTCTGGAACTCAACCCGGAGGTGGTCACCGGCGCCCTGCCGGCACCGTTCGCGCGGCGGCACACGATCTGCGCTCTCGCCAAGGAAGACACCACGCTGACCGTGGCCGTCGCCAATCCTTTCGACCGCGGGGCCATCGCGGACCTCGAACGGTATCTGGGCGTCCAGGTGAAGGTGGTGGTGGCGACCCGCTCCGACATCGAAGGAATCAACGGAAGCCTCTACAACCTGCGGACCTCCCTGCGCGCCGCGGAAACCGAGTTGACCCACGAGCACGGCGCGGGCGCCAATCCACCTCCGGCAAACCAGGAATTCGTTTCGGAATCCGAGGCCGCCGGCGATCTGGAGCCGACGACCCGGCCCGTGGTGGCCGCCCTCGACAGCATCCTCCACCAGGCGTTCGAGCAGCGCGCTTCCGACATCCACCTTGAACCCAAACGGGACCACGCCGTCGTGCGTTTCCGGGTGGACGGTGTCCTGCGGACGATGCACACCTTTCCCCGCATCGTGTACCAAGCCGTGGTGAGCCGCCTCAAGATGCTGAGCGGACTCGACATCGCGGAGAAACGGCGACCTCAGGACGGCCGCATCAAGCGCATTGAATCCGACAAGGAAATCGAGCTGCGCGTTTCGACTCTCCCGACCGTCTTCGGCGAAAAGGCGGTGCTACGCGTGTTCGACCCGGCAACTCTGGTTTCGTCGCTCGAACAATTGAGATTGGCCGAAGACGAAGAGAAACGGCTCCGCGAGATGCTGAACCGCCGGGAAGGCCTCGTTCTGGTCACCGGTCCCACCGGCAGCGGCAAGACGACCACCCTCTATTCGGTGCTCCGTCACGTGGCGACTCCCGAAGTGAACGTGGTCACGATCGAGGATCCGGTCGAACTGATCTTCCCGCCGCTCAGCCAGGTGCAGGTGAATCCCCGTATCCATTTCTCGTTCGGGGCGGCCATCCGCAGCGTGCTCCGGCAGGATCCCGACATCCTCATGGTGGGAGAGATCCGGGATGCCGAGACCGCTGATATGGCGGTGCAGGCGGCCCTCACCGGACACCTGGTTCTCTCCACCCTACACACCAACGATGCCCCCGGAGCGATCACTCGGCTCGCCGATCTAGGAGTTCCGCGCTTTCTGATCGGCACCACGCTCGTGGGGGTGGTGGCCCAGCGGCTCGTCCGCACCATCTGCAGCGGCTGTGCCCGGGAAACCGAGATCTCGGTGCGGGAGGCGGAAACCCTGGCGGCCGCCTACATCCAGGGGCGCCGGGTCCGGTGGGGAGCTGGCTGCGCGCGCTGCCGCGAGACGGGATATCGGGGTCGTCGGGCCGTATTCGAAATCCTGCCCATCGACGCGGGCGCCACCGGGGAAATTCTGGGCGGCTGCACGGCCGAAGACCTCGCGGGTTCCGCACGCCGCAAGGGAGTTCTGAGTCTCCGTCAGACCGCGCTCCGGCTGCTGCTGGAGGGCGATACAACGATCGCGGAAGTGATTCGGGTGACCGGCGCCGGCCAGGACCCCGGATGCGGACCGGACCCGCCGCGTAAGACGGGAGGGGTCTTGGGCGCTACGTCAGAGGCCCAGAGCCCGGCTGATCACCAGGAACAGCGCCGGGATTCCGTAGAACACCACGATCACGTAGCCGACGGCCGCCGTCCGGTTCGCGACGGCGATGTCGGCGATGCGGCGCGCGGCGGCGAGCGGGATCTGCCGGATGCGGGGAACGGGGTAGATCAACAGGATCCCCACCAGGTTGAAGAGGAGGTGGACGACCGCCAGTTGGAACCCCCAATGGGCATTGGGGCCGGAGACCGCGAGGGCCGCGAGGAAGGCCGTGACCGTCGTTCCCACGTTCGCGCCCAGGGTGACCGGGAACGCGTCATCAAGCAGCAGGAGCCCCGCTCCGGCGAGCGGGACCAGCATCGAGGTGGTTACCGAACTGGACTGGACCAGAATCGTGACAATCGCTCCCACGCCCATGGCCGCGAGCACGTGGCTGCCGAGAACCCTGTGGATGGCCGCCTCGCCGCGACCGGCGGAAATGCTCTTCAGGGTGCGGACGAGCAGGCCGAGGGCAACCACCAGCAGCACCACCGAGAGGACCGCGAGGACCGCGGCCCCAGCCTGGTCGGAGGTCGTCACGACGCCGGCGAACCACTCGATCGGCTTCGGAACCAGTTGGATCACACCCTTGAGCGGACTCTCGTAGTCAATCCCGGTCCCGAGCATTCCCCCGAAGATTCCGGACACCGCACCGGAGAAGCGCGCCAGAAACCCGGTTGCCATTTCGACGGGCAAAAGGAGGCCCACCGCGATCAGGTTGAACATGTCGTGGCAGGTAGCCACCTCGAAGGCGCGCCGCAGTTCCCGACCGTCCCGGAGGTGTCCGAGGGCGGCGATCGAGTTGGTGACCGTCGTACCGACGTTCGCGCCCATCACCATCGGGATCGCGCTCTCGAACGGCAACGGGGACTCGGGAGCGGCCACCAGGCCGACGATGAGCGAACTGGTGATCGAGGAACTCTGCACCAGGGTGGTGGCGAGGATTCCGATCAGCAGACCCACAAAGGGGTTTCTGGAAGCCTCGAAGAAGCTGTCAAGAAGGCCGGAGCCGAGGCCCTCGAACCCTTCGCCCAGACCGTCAATCGCCCCCAGGAAGAGGACGAAGAGAAAAATCAGTCCCGCGAATCGCGACAACTGGGCGAACCGGCTCTCGCCCGCTCCGGGTCCGTGTTCGGTCATTCCGTCCCCCTACGTATGCCTTACGCGGGATCCGGTGAGAAATCCTCTGCGCAACTAATCGACGCTGCGCCCGTGTTTCGTTTCGTCATGGACGAATGAGGGCGGACGGGGACACGGCGGACAAACTTCCCGCGAAGAGTACCGAGACCAGCCGGTCCGGAATGTTACAAATCGGTAGGATTCTCGCGCCGCGGGAGTCTTATTCGGGCGCTTCCACGATGACGAATGTCCGCTGCCATTCGCCCGGGCTGGCCGCCCGCGCGATCCAGATCGGGAAGGGCTCTCCCGCCTCGATGCCGGAAAGCGCTTCCTGGAGATCGCCGACGTTATGGATGGGATGACCCGCCACGTCGGTGATTACGTAGCCGGGTTGAATCCCTGCCCGGTCGGCGATTCCGCCGGGGGTCACCCGGCGGACGACCACGCCCGGGAAATCAGCCCGCAACCGGGCGGCCCGCTCGCCTTCGAGGGTGTCTCCCACGATCCCCAACCGTCCCGGAGGTTCCATCGGCTCCGGAGGGGGAGGTGGAGCCGCCTCAGCGAGCGGCCCGGCTTCCTCAAAGTCGCGCTGGCCCAGAATCACCTCCACCGACCTGAGAGCACCGTCTCTCAGGATCTCGACGGTCGAGGGTTCATCGGGACGGGCATCGGCCACCGCGAACTGCAGATCGGTGCTGTTCTCGATGGGCCGGCGGTTGAACCGCACGATGACATCGCCGTACCTGAGGCCTGCCTGGGCCGCCGGGGAATCCTCCCCGGAGTAGTCGGTGATGATCGCGCCCCGGACGCTTTCGTCCAGCTTGAACGCCTTCGCAACCTGGGCGTCCACGGGTCTCACCGCCACGCCGAGCCACCCTCGGGTCACCGCTCCCTCGGAGGCCAGATCGTCATATACCCGGCGCACCAGGTTGGAAGGAATGGCGAAGCCGAGGCCGATGTTTCCCGGGGTCCCGGCCACCTGAATCATGGTGTTCACCCCCACCAGGCTGCCGTCGAGGCTGACCAGCGGACCGCCGGAGTTCCCCGGATTGATCGCGGCGTCGGTCTGGATGAAGTCCTGGTAGTCACCGCCGAGCACCCGGCCCTTCGCGCTTACGATGCCCGCCGTCACCGAGTGACTGTTTCCGAGCGGATTCCCGATGGCGAGCACCCACTCCCCGACCCGGACCTCGTCCGAATTTCCGAGCGCGAGGTGGGGAAACACCTCGCCATCGGCTTTGAGGCGGATCACCGCCAGGTCGGTCGGCGGATCGCGCCCCACCACCACCGCCTCGAGTTTCCGGTCATCGGCCAGAGTCACTTCGATGCGCGAGGCTCCATCCACGACGTGGTTGTTGGTGATGACCAGACCCGCCGGGTCCACGATGGCGCCGGATCCCCGCCCCTGGCGCGGGCGGGGTTGCGGCATTTGCGGCATCCCGAAGAACCGTTCGAACGTTTCCTCGTCCGACCCGCGCGACTCGTGTTCGACGGTGAGGCTTACCACTGCCGGAGTGGCCACCCGCGCTACCTCGGCGAAAGCGTCAGCAAGCGTCCAGGCTGGCTCGGTCCGGGCGGCGTCCGGCACGGAATCGGGCGCGGGTATGTCCGCGAGCCGTTGATGCCCCGGCCGCTGGCGCGCGCGTTCCTGGTCCGAAGCCTCCTGAGCCTGCCGACCCGTGGCGGACGCCGTCAGGTTGGCGAACTCGCTGCCCTCGGGCAGACATCCGGGGACGGCAACCAGCACCGCCAGGGCGAGTGCGACCGGCACGAATCGAAACATGGACAGGAGCCTCCTTCGTCGGGACACGCTGGGAAACGAATATAACGCGGGCCGAGGGATCGGGTTCCTCAGCAGCCTGTGAACAAAGTCACGGAGGCATTCGACCGGCGATGCATCCCGGCTGAACCGCGCCTCCACGAGGCGCTCATCGTTGCGCTTCGGTCGAAATACACTCGGTATTTCTACCTCGCGCGCCTTGTCAGCCGGGCGCCTCGCCTCCACCGGGAGAACTGGCCGGTCTCCGTGCTCACGTCACTTTGTCTACAGGCTGCCAGCGGTCCCCGGACGAATCACCAGACACCCGACGAGCGGTCGCCCGGAGGCCGTCCCTTTGACGGCTCCCCCGCTCGGGCTGGCACAGGCATTGCGGAAATTCGATTCGGCGGCACCGGCCCGCTGCCAAGGAGCTCAACATGACCCGTACCCGGCAAGTCCTGATGACCCTGCTCGCGACGCTCTGCATCGCGACCCCGACGGTGGCAGAAGACGATGGGCAGCCTCCCCGCCGGAGCCCGTATCCGGACGCCTCACAGCGCAGCGCGCCCGAAACGCGTTACGCCTTCTCGACGTACGGCGGGTTTCGGGTTCTGCAGGTCACGAGCGAGCTCTTTGTCGCCAACGAGTTCGACTTCGGGATCACCGACGACGATTTCCGGACCGGCGGCTACGGCTTCGAGTTCGATTTCGCCGTCCTTCCGCGGGTGGACATCTCGATCGGTTTCGACAACGGCGATGCGGAAACCTACGGGTCTTACCTCGACCTCGTTTACGAGGATGGCGGAGAGATCGAACATGCAGCTCGGATGAGCATGACCGAGCTGAGCCTCGGGGTCCGAGTCCGGCTGATGGGCGGGTCGGCGCGGGTCCGCCCCTACCTGATCGCCGGCGCCACCGGCGCCTATTACCGGTACCGCGAAATCGGGGATTTCGTGGACTTCGAAACTGCGGACATCTACTACGACGAGTTCGAGGAGAAGTCGTTCCTGCCCGGATTCTTCGCCGGCGCCGGGGCCGACTTCGCGATCTTCCGTCTGCCTGACGGCGGCCGCGTCGAGCTTTTTGGCGAGTTTCGGTACGCGCGCGCCCAGGGGGCGCACACGGAAGGGTTCGATGGTTTCGGCGACCTCAGGCTGGATCGTTCGGGCGGCCTGTTCGGCTTCCGGGTCCGGTGGTAACAGTCCCGGGATTGGTTCGGACGAGGGGGGTGGGTACGGATGGGAGTTTCGCCCTCTGCGGGGGCGATGCCGGTCTGAAGACCGGCGCTCCAGGCTGGCGTTCCACCGCTGCGCTCTTGCTGTTGGCACATGCATTGCGAAATCCGTGTTGTCACAGTTGCCGGGGTGACCGGCGCCTCCGAAAGGACCCTGACCATGACCCGTACCGGCCAAATCCTGATGACACTGCTCACGACTGCGTGTCTCGCCACCCCGGCAGCGGCCGAAGAGAAGGCGCAGCCCCCTCGGGGCACGCGGCAGCCGGACAGTTCGCAAACCAGCAGCTCGCGGCCCCGCTACGGCTTTACGGCGTATGGCGGGTTCCGCGCCCTTCAGATCGAGAGCCTGTTGTTTGACAGCAACGAGGTGGACTTCGGCATCACCGACGACGATTTCAGGTCCGGCCGCTTCGGGTTCGAGCTGGACTTCGCACTGCTGCCCATGGTGGAGATCCTGGTCGGATTCGATACCGGCGACGCGGAAACCAACGGCAACTATCTGGACCTCGTCTACGAGGACGGCGCCGAGATCGAACACTCGGCATGGCTGAGGATGACCGAGTTCTCAGTGGGAGCACGCGTCCGGCCGCTTCCTGATGGACGAGCGAACCCCTACCTGGTGTTCGGCATCTCCCGCGCGTCCTACGACTACTCGGAAATGGGCGCGTTCGTCGACTTTGAAACCTCCAACATCTTCTATGACGAGTTCAAGGAAGCTCAGGCCCTCACGGGATTCTTCGCCGGCGTGGGGCTCGACTACGCGGTAGTCCGGTTGCCGTTCGGGAGGCGTGTCGACCTCTTCGGCGAGTTTCGCTATGCCCGCGCGCAGGGGCAGCACAGGGACGGGTTCAACGGCTTCGGCGATCTCACCGTAGCCCGGACGGGCGGGCTGTTCGGCCTCCGGCTCCGGTTTTAGCAGCCTGTGGTGAAACCCAGGCGGCCCAGTTCTCCCAGTGGGGGCTCGAGCGGCGATGCATCCCGGCCAAACAGCCGGTGGTGAAACCCGCGCGGCCCAGTTCTCCCGGTGGGGGCTCCTCCCTCACGCGCCTTGTCAGCCGGGCGCCTCGCCGCTCTCGGCGCTCACCCGCATTCCACCGCAGGCTGTTAAGACCGCGAGCCTGGGCCGCGTGACTTTGGCTAAACGGAACTTCACGCCGGTTTTGTGCCGGGAAGCGTCCATAAATCATTGAGGAAGCGTGGCTTGTCCGCGCAGTGCTCCGCTGAAAGATGGATTTGTGTTGCCATGTAGTGGCTACCGGATAGACGCAAGAAGTCTATTGACATCAAGTGTTACTTGAACTATGATGTTGCCATGTAGAGCCCGCCCATGTCCTTCCACGTCGACTCCATCCCCAACCGCAACAGCCCCCCCGCCATCCTCCTCCGACAGGCCTGGCGCGAGGGAAAGCGCATCCGACGACGCACCATCGCCAACCTCTCCAAACTCCCCCCCGCCCTCGTCGACGGCATCCGCACCGTCGTCCGCGGCGGTGCCGCCTTCGAACGCATCGAAGACGCCTTCCCCATCCACCGCGCACTCCCCCACGGTCACGTCGCCGCCATCCTCGGAACCTGCCAACAACTCGGCCTCGGCCGCATCCTCCACCGCAACCCCAGCCGCACCCGAGACCTCGCCCTCGCCGCCGTCGCCGCCCGCGCCCTCAACCCCGCTTCCAAACTCGCCACCGCTCGCCGCCTCTCCCCCGAATCCGCCGACTCCAGCCTCGGACCCATCCTCAACCTCGGCCCAGTCCACGGCAACGAAGTCCTCCACATGCTCGACTGGCTCCTCGAACGCCAGCCCTGGATCGAAAAAAGCCTCGCCAACCGCCACCTCCACGGCGGCGCCATGGTCCTCTACGACGTCACCTCCAGCTATCTCGAAGGCCGCCGCTGTCCCCTCGCCCGCTTCGGCTACAGCCGCGACGGCAAGAAGGACCGCCAACAGATGGTCTTCGGCCTCCTCTGCACCCCCGACGGCTGCCCGGTCGCGGTCCAGGTCTTTCCCGGCAATACCGCCGACCCCACGACCGTCGCCGCCCAGGTCCAAAAGGTCCGCCGGCGCTTCCGCATCGAACATCTCGCCCTCGTCGGCGACCGCGGCATGCTCACCAGCGCCCGCATCCGCGAGGACCTCCAGCCCGCCAGCCTCGACTGGATCTCCGCCCTCAACACCCGGGGAATCCGCAAGCTCCTCAAAGCCCCGGAACCGGACCAGACCCCGCCCCTGCGCCCCGGAGAACTCCTTCCCGACACCGTCGCCGAGATCCAAAGCCCCGACTTCCCCGACGAGCGCCTCCTCGTCTGCCTCAACCCCAGACTGCGCGAAGAGCGCGCCCGAAAGCGCGAAGCCCTCCTCGAAGACACCGAAGCCATCCTCGAAAACATCGCCGCCGCAGTCCGCCACGCCCGCCTCCGGGGAAAAGACGCCATCAACCGCCGGGTCGGCCGGGAAGCCAACCGCAAAAAGGTCGAAAAGCACTTCCACATCACCGTCAGCGACGACAACCTCGCCTGGTCCCGCCGCCACCACCGCATCGCCGCCGAGGCCCAACTCGACGGCATCTACGTCGTCCGCACCAGCCTCGACGAAGGCGCCATCGGCAGCCACGCTGCCGTCGAGGCCTACAAGAGCCTCTCCCGCGTCGAGCACGCTTTCCGCTCCATCAAGAATCTCATCAAGGTCCGCCCCGTCTTCGTCCATACCGAAAACCACGTACGTGCCCATGTCTTCCTCTGCATGCTCGCCTACTACCTCCAGTGGCATGTCCGCCGCCGCCTCGCACCCCTCCTCTTCGAAGACGATGACCGCCGCGCCGCCCGCGCCCAACGCAAATCCCCCGTGCAACCCGCACGGGTCTCCCCAAGCGCCAAGGCCAAGGCCGACACCCGGCGAACCCCCGACGGACTCCCCGTCCTGAGCTTCCCCGATCTCCTCAGCCATCTCGCAACCCTCACCCTCAACAAGGTCTCCCTCCCAGCAAAACCCGACGAGCCCTTCTCGGTGTTCGCACATCCCACCCCGCTCCAGAAAAAAGCTTTCCGCCTGCTCCAGATCGACCCACACAAATTTGTTGCCAGTAACCTGGCAGCTCTATCCGACCTATCCCATTGAAATAACGCCGCCCCCTCGATTCTTGCCCGTGAAGTTCCGACTAAAGGCTGCTAACCGGCCGGGGTCGCTGCTTCCGCTATCGGCGCCGCTTCGCGAGCCTCGGCCAGGATCTCGAGCAGGGCCGGGTGCAGCGGGCCGTTCGAAACCGCAATGTTCGGGCCGCCGTTCGTGAAGCGCCCACCTTCGAAATCCGTGACCTGACCGCCCGCTTCCCGGACGATGACTTCGCCGGCGGCGGTATCCCAGGCCCTGAGCGTTTCTTCCCAGAAGGCATCGAGCCGCCCCGCGGCGACACAACAAAGATCCAGCGCCGCCGAGCCGGCCCGACGCACCGCACGAGCACGCCGCATGATCCGGACGAACAGGTCCAGCGCCCTGTCCATCGCGTCCCGGGAATACGGGAATCCGGTCGCAAGCAGGGCGCTCGGGATTTCAGCGGTCTGGGAGACCTGAATCGGAGCGCCGTTCAGGTGGGCGCCCGCGTTCGCTTCGGCGGTGAAGAGTTCGTCCCGGACGGGATCGAGGACCGCGCCAGCGACGACTTCTCCGCCCTCTTCGTAGGCAATCGAGACGGCAAAGACCGGAAACCCGTGGGCGAAGTTCGTGGTTCCGTCGAGCGGGTCCACGATGAAGCGGCACCCCGTCTTCGATCCACCGACCATGCCGCGCTCCTCCGCGAGGATGGGTACCGACGGTTGCAGGCGCTGCAGACATTCGACGATCGCGCTTTCCGCCGCGTGATCGACAGCGGTGACCAGATCGATCGGTCCCTTGAGATCCACCCCGAAACCGCGCTCCGCCCGGGCGCGGTGCGCCTGACGGATCACCACCGCCCCGGCTTCGGCCGCTTCGACGCAGGCCCGGCCGGCCGCGGTCTTCACGGCGACTTGGGCACTTGCCGCTGGACGAGCACCACGCGGGTGCCACCGCGTTCGGTGCGGGTCCAGGTCACCCCGTCCATGAACTGGCGCATGAAGAAGATGCCACGTCCACTGTCTTTGAGAAGGTTGTCTTCAAGCAGCGGATCCGGAACTTCCGCAGTATCGAAACCCTCGCCCTCGTCCTCCACCGCTATCTGAACCGCGGGGCCGCCGTCGGTACTGTCGCGGGTTTCGATCTGAATGCGCAGGCGCTTTTGGGGATCCATGCGGTTCCCGTGCCGCATTCCGTTCGTAACCGCCTCCCGCACCGCCGCTCCCATCCAGTGCGTGGCGTCCGCCTCGTAGCCGCACTGGGCGCAGTGCCGTTCGAAGACGCCGAGCACGACCTCAACCCATTCGATTCGCGTTTCGACGTCGAGCCGAACCGTTACGGGTTGTCCTTCGGGGCTCACGCGGACTCCATGGTCGGCTCCGGAACCGGGTCCGCCAGGAGTTCATGAGCGGCGCCCGTTCCGGTCTCGACATCCGCGTCCCGCGCCGCCGGAGCCGGAACAAGTTCAAACTGCGGCTCGGGCAAAGCCGCCGCGTCTTCGATCGCCACCGGGCCGGCGACCACCATCCGGATCTGAGAAAGAACAGCGGACCGGCGAAGGGCTGATGCCACGGACGGCGCGGCGCGGACCAGCAGTCCGGAAGCGAACTCAGCCGATTTCTTCTGTGCGCGGACCAGTACGTCTTGGCAAACCGCGCCGAGCGACCTCACACGGCCGGATCCCTTACAGGCCGGACAGGAGGCCAACAGGGCGGACTCGAGCGAGGGGCGCTCCCGCTTCCGGGTGACGATAACGAGCCCGGCACGCGATTCCGGCGGGGCTACTCGGGTGAAGGCGGGGTCCCGGCGTAACTCGGCCTGCAGAGTGCGGAACACGCGATCCCGATTCCGCCCCTCCTTCATATCGATGAAGTCGATCACGATGATCCCGCCGAGCCCGCGCAACCGGAGCTGCCGCGCGGTCTCCACCGCGGCTTCGAGGTTGGTAATCGTGTTCGTCTCGTCGCGCTCCCCGGTGGCTCCGGTGAAGCTGCCGGTATTCACGTCCACGGCGACGAGGGCTTCCGTCTGATCGATGACGATCGATCCCCCCGAGGGGAGACGCACGCGCCGCCGGGTAGCCTGCTCAAAGGCGACATCGACTCCGTATTCCTCCAAGATCGGGTAGTTCCGCGAGTAGAGCCGAACCTTGTGCTCCATTCCCGGGAGAAACTGGCGAATGAAGTTCACCAAACGTCCGTAGAGGGTCTCGCTGTCGACCCGGATGACGCTGAACCCGGAAGAGAGAACATCCCGGATGTAGCGGAACACCATCGGCACTTCGGCCCGGAGGCAGGCCGGCGGACCCGAGAGGCTCTCTTTCCGAATCTGCGCCCAATCGGCCTCCAGGCGCGTTATGTCGGCGGCAAGCGTCTCTTCGTCACGCTGCTCGGCCGTAGAACGCGCTACCCACTCTCCCTTCAGGGTGCTCCGGCGTTCGAGGAGCGCCGCGATCCGGAGCTGTTCACGGGGTCCCGCGGTGGCTCGTGAAGTAATCACTCCCGTCGACGCCAGGGGCCGGAAATCGAAGAAACGCCCCTGGAGATTGAGATCGCAACTGACCTTGTAGCCCTTCGGCCCCAAGGGCTCCCGGACCACCTGAATCAGCACGGGCTGCCCGGGGCGCAACATGTTTTCGAGACGGAGTCCCGAATCCCCGGATCCGCTCCCGTTGGCTGCTCCGCCTTTCCCGGCATCCGGTAACCGGCCTTCGCCCCGCCACGCGTCCAGCGCACCCTGGGAAATCTGGTCTATCTGCAAGAAGGCATTGCGGTGCAGCCCGATGTCCAGGAAGGCCGCCTGGGTACTCGGCACGACGCGTTGCACCCGGCCACGGTAGATACCGTGCAGCACGCTCTGGTCGGAGCGATGTTCGACACCGAGTTCCACCACCACGCCCTCTTCGAGGAGGGCCATTCGGGTCTCCCCGGGAAGACTGGTGACGATCAGTTCTCGATGCACAGGACTACCAAAAAACGCGAAATGGTGTTCGCCGAAACCGTAGCACGGAAGGGATTGGATCGCTCCGGGAGCCGTCAGCAGGCTGCTAACAGCCGGTGGTGGAACCCGGGTGAGCGCCGAGAGCGGCGAGGCGCCCGGCTGACAAGGCGCGTGAGGAAGGAATACCTGGTGTATTTCGACCGAAACGCAACGCAGAGCGCCGCAAAGCGGCGCGGTTCAGGCGGAATGCATCGCCGCTCGAGCCCCCACCGGGAGAACTGGGCCGCCTGGGTTTCGCCACAGGCTGTTAAGTCAGGAAGTTCCGGCGCCGGACGGAGGCAGCCAGCCCGATCGCCGCCGCCGCAATCAGCAAGGAGTTGCCTCCGTAGCTCATGAACGGCAACGGGAATCCCTTGATGGGAACGATCCCCGCAACCATCGCGATGTTGTAGAGCGCCTGGAGGTGGAGCATGAGAAAGAAGCCGCCCACCAGAAGGGCCCCGGCGGGATCCTTGTTCTCCGCCGCTTCCACCGCGATCTGAAGGAGACGCAAGCCGAGGATCAGGTACAACGCGAGGACGACAACCACCCCGAGGAACCCGAATTCCTCGGCGAGCACCGCGAAGACGAAGTCGGTATGGGGGGCGGGGAGAAACTGGAGGCCGGTCTGCGAACCCTGCAACCAGCCGGTACCGAAGAGGCCTCCGGAGCCGACTGCAATGGAGGCCTGCAGGGTCTGATACCCCGCCCCCAATGGATCGCCCTCCGGATTCAGGAAAGAGACAAAGCGTAGCCGCTGGTAGTCGCGCAGGCCGAAGACCCAGATCAGCGGCAACGCCAGAGCGGCGAATGCGCTGCCGGCCAGCATCCATTTCCGCGAGATCGACAGACCGCTGAAGAAACCCATCCCGACCCCGATTCCAACCAGAATCGCGGCACTCCCCAGATCGGGCTGCGCCGCTATCGCCAGAACGAGAGCGCCGGACGCCGCGATCCAGCCGACGGTCGCCCGACGGCTGAGCGGCTCATGTCCCGACCGGGCCACCAGATGGGCGAACAGGAGCACGAGCGAGATCTTGGCGAGCTCACCGGGTTGGACGGTCAGCGTTCCGATTTCGAGCCATCGGCGGGTCCCCGCACGTAGAGCCCCCGAGGTGGTCGCGATGGCGCTGAGAGCCAGGGCCAGAAGAAACAACCCCGGGGACAGTCGGGCCAGCCGGCGATGATCCATGTGGTACGCAACCACCCCAACGCCCAGGGCAATTCCCAGCCGGATGAGGTGCGCCCCAAGGCTCGCTCCGGACCCGGCGCCGCGCAGCGCGCTCTCGAGCACCAGCAGTGCGATCAGGACCAAGAGCCCCACACAGACGAGCAGCACGCGGTCCGCACCCTCGCGGGCTCTCAGATCCATCGTCGCCAGTTCCCGGGCCGGTATTGCCCCGACCTGTGCTTGGCCGACCTGAAGCGCCGCGTCGTGCCCGCCGGCATCGGGAGCGGGCCGCGCCTCCTCGCAAGACTCACTGGTCCCCTCCGGGGCCGCCGACGACCCGCACCTCGGGGGAGTCCTCAAAGAAAGTTCGGAGGATCTCACCCCCGATCGGGGCCGCCGCGGCTCCGCCGGCTCCGCCGTGTTCGACGATTACCGCCACTGCAATCTCCGGGTCATCGAACGGTGCGAACCCGACAAACCACGCGTGGGTGCGCAACTCGTACGGGCGATCCTCGTTGTTGGCCGCCACCACGTTCGCACTCGCCACCTGGGCGGTCCCGGTTTTTCCGGCCACCCGGGCACTCGGAATTCGGGCCCGCCAGGCCGTCCCCGACACCACGGCGTCGCGCATTCCGTCGCGGATCAGCTCGAAGTGCTCCGGCATCAATCCGTCCAGCTGCCCGGCGGGTGCGGTCCCCACCAGTCTCGGGGTCGGAACCCTTCCGAGCGAGGCGAACGCCGCCGCCAGCCGCGCCATCTGGATCGGGGTCACCGAAACCGCCCCCTGACCTACGGCGACCGAGGCGGTCTCACTCGCGTACCAGCGCTCCCCCGTAACGCGGCGCTTCCATTCGCGGGTCGGAACGAGTCCGTTCGACTCGTTCCTGAGGTCCACCCCGGTGGGCTCACCGAGGCCGAAAGCGTGGGCGTAGGATGCGATCACGTCCACATCGAGTGCTTCGCTCAACCGATAGAAGAACACGTTGCACGATTTGGAGATCGCCTCGCGAAGCGTCAGCGCGCCATGCCCCTGCGCGCGGTGACACCGGAAGGTCCGGCCCGCAACGCGGGCGCTTCCGTTACACCGAACTCGGGTTTCCGGGCCCACCACGCCCTCGGCAAGCGCGGCGGCGGCGGTGACCAGCTTGAAGGACGACCCGGGGGGGTACCTTCCCTGCACCGCCCGGTTCAGGAGAGGAGTCGCGGGATCGGCGAGCATTTCGCGGAACTTCCCCACGTCTCGGCGAAACTCCTCGGGACTCTCAGCCGGATAGCTGCCGAGGCCCAGGACTTCACCCGTTCTGACATCCAGCGCCACAAACGCTCCCCGCTGGTCGGCGAAAGCACGGTGGGCCGCCTCCTGAATCGCCCCGATCACGCTGATCTGCAGGGTGTCGCCCCGGACCGGCTCGGTTCTCCTCAGCCCGCCGGAAACCAACACACGCTGACGGCTGTCGACCACCCGATCCAGATACCCGTCGGAACCGACCAGGGTCCCGTTGTAGACCCGTTCGATCCCGTCCTGGCCCACGAGATCACCGGAAGCCGCGGTCACAAACTCCTCAAGCAGCAGTTGCGCCGCCGTGACCTCTCCCACGTAGCCGAGGAGGTGCGCGGTAGCCTGACCGAGCGGGTAGTCCCGCGCCGGCACGAACTCCACCCGGACGCCCGGCAGTTCACGCCGGCGGGCTTCGAAGAAAGCCGCTTCCGAGAAGGGGATCCCGGAGCGGACCACCGCCGGGCCGCGAGCCGCCCGCGCGTCGAGATCGGCGCGGTCCTCCTCCTCAACCAACAGGAGTCCGATCTCTTCCAACTGGCCGAGCCCCGATTCGTCGGCGAGCAGCCTGAACGACGGCTCGCTTCGGGCCAGCACCTCGCCGTGCCGATCCACTACCAACCCCCGGGGGGCGCGCCGACGCTCGGTCTGGAGGTAGTTGTCGCGCGCCAGGTCGCTGAACTCCTCCCCCCGGACGATCTGAAGCTGCCAGAAGCGGACGGTCAACAAGATGACGAACAGCCAAAGCGGGTACCGCGCGATG
This sequence comes from Candidatus Marinacidobacterium sp., assembly GCA_965223075.1. Taxonomy (GTDB): domain Bacteria; phylum Acidobacteriota; class Vicinamibacteria; order Marinacidobacterales; family Marinacidobacteraceae; genus Marinacidobacterium. The sequence continues at coordinate 396,720 of OZ244986.1, forward strand.
GCCAGCCGCCTGCGGATGCGGGAGAGGTACTCGGCCTGGATCACGATGGTGCTCGCCGCCGCCGGTGTGGACAGTTCATCATGGCACTCCGTAACCCGACGATTTCGGCCGGAGGAAACGGAGAACGAGAGCCCCGTAGATGACGGTGATCGGGATCCCGAATCCCGCCGCGCCCAGTTTCTGGAGGGGAATCACGGTGAATCCGGCCACCTCAGCGAGCGCCCACAGAATCAGGAGATCGGCGACCGCGGCGAACAGGAGAAGCACCGGCACGCCGAAGGACGTGTCCAGTGGCGGGTGCTCGCGGGCGCGCGCCACCGCAAAAACGACGAGCGGCTTGGAGAAGCCATTCATCCCCAACAGACCTCCGGAAAAGGAGTCCTGCAAGAGCCCCGAGACCAAACCGACTCCGATCGCAGGGCCCGGTCCGGCAAGCAGCGCCACGGCAGCGGCGGTCGCGAGCAGGAAGTCCGGCGTCACTCCTTCGGGGACTACCAGCGGCAGGACCGCGGTCTGGAGCAGGAAAGCGACGACGACCGCGCCAGCGGCTCGGAGATAGCTCATGGCCCCCGCGTCAACGTGCCGGCGCCAGGTTCCGGCGCCAGGCTCCCGTCGTTCCGCCGCTCCAGGACGAACACCCGCTCGAGGGTGTCGAAGTCCACGGCCGGCACGATCGCGATCTCAAGCAGCAGTCCGGCTCCCTCGTGAACCCGGGAAACCCTACCTACCAGAAGCCCCTTCGGATACAAATCGTCGAGCCCGCTCGAGATCACCTCTTCCCCCACCGCGACCTGCTGCCCCACCGGGACAAAGTGAAGCCGGTAGCCGCTCGTCCCCTCGTCGGCCGCGGCCCGAACGACCCCGCGAGTCCGGCTGGACGAAGTGATCACCGCGACGGCCGCGGTGGAGGACGACAGCAGCTCGACCTGGCTGATCCCCGGCCCGACCGCCACTACCCGCCCGACGAGCCCGCTTGCCGCCATCACCGGCGCATCGCCCTCGATTCCATCTCGGCTTCCCCGGTTGACGGTGACGGTCCGATCGAGTGGAGATGCACTGACCCCGACGATTTCTCCCGAAACGGGCTCGCCCAGTCCCATCGCTTCGGCGTCCAGGCTGGTGAACCCTCGGGCGCGTTCGAGCATCCCCCGCTGGACGGTCAGTTCCCACTCCAGCCGGGCCACTCGTTCCTGCAACTCGTCGCGAGCAATCCGCATCCCGTGGGCGTCCCGAACCGTCGCCGCCCACGACGAAACGGCTTTGGTGGAGCTCACCACCAGGCTCTGGCCGCCTCCGAAGACTGCGGCCAGACCGTCCCGAATCGGGAAGCTGATCCCGCTGCGCACCTGAAAGGTCAATCCCAGGAAGTTCGCGGCCAACACGATCCCCAGAATGAGTCCGTGGCCGCGTTTCCTGGACATCGGCTGCCTGTCCCTGCCCCTTTAGATATTTCTTCCCAGGTGCATGAAACTGAGTCCTCTACCCGTGGTGCCGCGAGACCTGCTGGAGCAGGTCTATCCGCTCGAGCATGACCCCCGCGCCGTTCACGACGCAGTCGAGCGGGTGCTCGGCCACCTTGACCGCCAGGTTCGTCTCGTCCGCCAGCAGCTCGGGAAGTCCCTCGAGCAGAGCGCCTCCACCCGTGAGCAGAATGCCGTTCTCCACCAGGTCCGCCGAGAGTTCGGGTTCCACTTTCTCGAGGACGTTCGCCACCGCGTTGAGAAGTTGGTGCAGGGGAGCGCCCAAACCCTCGCGGATGTCCTGATCGGTCACCGTCAGCGTGGCCGGGGAGAGCCGGGACAGATCCCGCCCGCGAATCTCCATGCTCCGCGCCTGCATTCCCGGCCGGGCGCTGCCGAGCGCCATCTTGATCCGCTCCCCCGTCCGTTCGCCCACGAGGAGCCCATGAGCCCGGCGCAGGTGTTCGATGATTCCCTGCGTGAACATGTCGCCCGCGGCGCGCACCGAGGTTCCGGCCGCGATACCCGACAGGGAAATGACGGCGATATCGGTCGTCCCGCCGCCAATGTCCACCACGCAGCAACCGATAGGCGTCGTGACGTCGAGTCCCGCGCCGATGGCAGCCGCGATCGGCTGCTGAACCAGGAATACCTCGCTGGCTCTTGCCCGGAGCACGCTGTCGCGCACCGCACGCCGCTCCACCGGGGTAATCCGCAAGGGCACTCCGACGACCATGCGGGGAGCAGCCCAGCGCCGCCGCCCCAGCGCCCTTTGGACGAAGTGGCTGATCATCCGCTCGGCGGCCTCGAAGTCGGCGATCACCCCGTCCTGCATGGGGCGGATGGCCTTGATGTGGTCGGGAGTCTTTCCGACCATGTCGTATGCCTCGGCTCCAACCGCTTCCACCCGCTTCGTGACCGTGTTCATGGCCACCACGGAAGGCTCGCGCAGAATGATCCCCGAATCCTGGGTATAGATGAGGGTGTTGGCGGTTCCGAGGTCTACCGCGAGGTCAACGGAGAAGAGACTGAGGAGGTATTTGAGCATCAGGCGAAGGCGGGTAGCGCAACAGGGTAGCAGTCTGTGGATGAAGTGACGTGATCGCGGAGATCGGTGAGGCGCCCGGCTGACAAGGCGCGCGAGGGAGGAGCCCCCACCGGGAGAACTGGGCCGGGTGACTTTGTCCACAGACTGCCAGGGGAGAGCGAAGGGGCCAGGATCGGAAATACGGCGGGACCATCGCCATCCTAAAGATTACCAGTGAAGTCACTGATGCGACCGTCTCAAACCGGGCGCTGGGGCGCCCGGGTTTGCCGACCGGCGGTTCTCGGCGGTACCATGGCCGGTTGCCATGATCTTCGAGTATTTTCGCAACCGCCGGTCCATCGGTTGGTTTGTTGGAGCCGGCCTGCTCGGTCTGGTCATTCTGGCGTTCGTTGCCCTCTATTTCCCGGATTTCATGGGAGATCCGGCGACCGCCGCGATGCGCCGGGGTGTCGCCTGGGTGGAGGGCGAACCGATTCAGGCATCCACCTTCCTGGACCGGTATCGGAACGTTGCCCGGATGTACCAGGAGCAGAGCGGCGGGGATTTCTCGCCGGCGCTGGCCCGCCAGCTCGGTATTCCCGAGCAGGTGGTCGGCGAACTGGTACGCAGCCGGGTGCTTTTGCTGGAAGCGCAACGCCTGGGGCTCCAGGTCACGAACACCGAGGTCGGAACCAGTATCGCTACGTCTCCCACGTTCCAGGAGAACGGGGTGTTCATCGGTCGGGACGCCTATCTCAGCATGCTGCGCGCCGCCCGGCTGAGTCCGAGAGACTTCGAGGATTCCGTCCGTTCAGACCTGCTGACCGAAAAACTCCGACTGCTGATTACCGAGTCGCCGCATGTGTCCGACCTGGAACTCCGGGAGGAATATCGGCGCCGCAACGAGAACGCATCGCTCGACGTCTGGTTCCTGACTGCCGACAGCCAGCGCGGTGAAGTGGAGGTCACGGAGGCGGAAGCGCGGGGGCGCTACGACGCTGGGCCGGAGGAGTTCGAGGTCCCGGAGCAAAGGCGGATCCGCTATCTGACGCTCTCCGAGCAAACCCTCGCCGAGGAAGTTTCGGTCAGGCAGCGCGAAATCCAGCGCTACTACAACCGGAACCTGTTCAACTACCAGGTGGGCGAGCAGGCGGAAGCCAGCCACATCCTGCTTCAGGCGGAGTCGGAGAGCGACGAGGACGCAACCCACACCCTCGCGGCCCGCCTCGCCGAACGTGCGCGAACCGGTGAGGATTTCGCGGGACTCGCACGTACCTACTCTGCGGACGAGGCGACCCGGGAGGCGGGGGGAGCCCTCGGAGTATTCGGGCCGGAAGAAATGGTGCCCGAGTTCTCCGAGGCCGTCTTCAGCATGATGCCCGGCGAGATCAGCGATCCCGTCCGCACTGACTACGGCTATCACGTGATCCGGCTCGATCGCCGCCAGGCCGCCGAGACCCGGGAGTTGAGCGAGGTGGAAGGGGAAATCGAGACCCGTCTGCGGCAGGAAAAGGCTGCCACTCTCCTTACCGAGCGGGTTCTCGAACTCGGCGAACGCACCGGCGGCGCTGATTCGCTGGACAATCTGACGAGCGACTATCCGCTGCTGATTCCTCAGGAATCGGACTTCTTCTCCGCCGGCGACTCCGTCGCCGGACCCGGTTCGGCGGAGCTCTCGACGCTTGCCTTCGACCTCGAGATCGGCGCCGTGGGCGGCCCGATACGGCTGCCGACCGGTTACGCCTTCGTCCAGGTGCTCGAGGAACGACCGCCTCACGTCCCGGAGTTCGCAGAGATCCGGGAGCAGGTGATTGCGACACTCGAGGGAGAGCAGGCGAAGTCACTGGTGGAGGAAGCGGGTCAGACGCTTCGGGACCACGTCGCCGGCGGACAGACAGTCGACACCGATCCCACTCCGCTGGAGCGTTGGTTCCGCGGCAGTCCTCTCGGCGTCGCCGGGATGCTTCCCGGCGCCGAAGAGACGGTCTTCGGAGCGGCGGTCGGAGCGGTCGTCGGCCCCCTGGAGGCGGACCGGGGCTATGCCGTTGTCCGCATCAACGGAAAGGAAGGGTTCTCCGAGGCGACCTTCGAGGAGCAGAAGGAACCTTTCCGGGCGCAAATGGCCGAAGAGAAGAAACAGCGTATCTGGGCCGCCTTTGTCGGCGCCGCCGGCGAGCGCTACAACATCCGCATCGATCGCCAGGCGCTCAACGCCCTGATCGGGTGAGCCCAGCAGCCTGTGAACAAAGTCACGTGGCCCAGTTCTCCCGGTGGGGGCTCGAGCGGCCATCCATCCCGGCTGAACCGCCCCCCCACCGGGAGAACTGGCGCTTCGCGTCGCTCATCGTTGCGCTTCGGTCGAAATACACTTGGTATTCCTCCCTCGCACGCCTTGTCAGCCGGGCCCCCACCGGGAGAACTGGCCCCACCGGGAGAACTGGGCCTCTCCGCTCTCGGCGCTCACGCCACTTTGTCCACACGCTACTAGCCGCCCATGCAACTTGACCTGAAGGAACGATCCGGCGTATCGCTGCTGCAATTGAGCGGTCGCCTGGTCGACGGCCACGGCGACCAGGAGCTTCGCGAAGCCGTGGACGTTCTCCTCGATGCCGGACGCGTGCGGATCGTCGTGGACCTCAGCGGTGTGAGCGCTATCGACAGCGCCGGCCTCGGCGAACTCGTAGCCTCCGCCCGCCGTGTCGCGCGGGCCGGAGGCGCCCTCAAGGCGCTTCACCCGCGGGAAAGGGTCGTACACGTGATGAACATCGCGCGAGTACTACCGCTCTTCGAGGTGTTCGAAACCGAAGACGAGGCCATCGCCAGCTTCGGCCCGGACGCCTGAAGAAACGCAAGGGTCCCGCGCGGACGGGCTGCTAGCTCTTTGATTTCCGTCGAGGAAACGCTCCGCCGAATCCTGGAGCGGACTCCGCAACTGCCCTCCGAGATGGTGGGGCTCGCCTCGGCTCGCGGGCGGGTGCTGCGGGAATCGGTGTTCGCGGATCGCGATCTGCCCCCCTTCGACCGCTCGGCCGTTGACGGCTACGCCGTTCGGGCCGCCTGCTTCGCGAACGGCGCCCGGCTGCGGGTCGTGGATCAGATCCCGGCGGGCACGATGCCACGGATCCCGGTGGGTCCCGGAGAAGCGGCCGCCATCATGACCGGCGCCCCGCTCCCGGAGGGGGCGGACGCCGCGATCATGGTGGAGGACACCGTCCGCGACGGCGAATTCGTCTGTTGGCCAGCGCCGGGGCGGAACCCTCCCGTAGTGCGGGCCGGTGACCGCGTTACCGCCCGGGGCGCCGAGGTTCGGAAGGGGGCGAAGCTGCTCGACGCCGGGGTACGGGTTTCGCCCGCCGGAGTGGGTCTGCTCGCCACCGTCGGCAAGGTCCAGGTGGCTGTCGGACGGCGGCCACGGGTGGCCGTTTTCTCTACCGGGGACGAACTACGGCATCCACGGACCCCCAAACCGCGGCCGGCGCAAATCCGCGACGCCAACAGCCACATGATCGCGGCGCGTTGCCGCGCCATGGGACTTCCGGCCCGGCGGCTGGGTTTCGCACCTGATGATCCCGAGCGGCTGGCCGAGACGATCGCTTCGGGACTCGAATCCGAAGTGCTCTTCATCTCCGGTGGCGTGTCCATGGGCCGCTACGACTACGTCGAACCGGTGCTCGAGGCGGCCGGGGTCCGGCTGCTCGTCAGCGCCGTTGCGATCCGTCCCGGCAAGCCCTTCGTCTTCGGGGTCACGGAGGATTCCCCGCCCGTCCTGGTGTTCGGGCTTCCCGGGAACCCGGTCTCGGCGCTCACCACCTTCGAAGTCCTGGCGCGTCCGGCGCTCGATCGGATGGAGGGGCTTGGCGATCCACGGCGGCCCCTGCTGCGCGCGCGGCTGCTGGCTCCGGTCACCAAACGCGGAGACCGGCGCGCCTTCCTTCCGGCCCGGGTAGGAATCTCGAGAGACGGAGAACTGGTCGCCCGGCCGATCCGCTCGCAGGGGTCGGGGGATATCGCGGCGATCGCTCTCGCCAACGCGCTGGTGGTCGTACCCGAGGACGCCGGGGCGATCCCCTCCGGGCAGGTCGTGGCGGCGCAGCCGCTCCCGGGGTTTCCGGACCCCGGAGCCGGATGGCATGATCCCCGCCGATGAGTTCCGGCGGTCCTGATCTCCCGGCGCAGCCCGGGACGACGCTCACCCACGTGGATTCCGGGGGAAGCGCGCGGATGGTGGACGTGGGAGCCAAACCCGTAACGTCGCGCGAAGCCGCCGCGGAAGCCTTCGTAACCGTCTCGCGGGACGCGCTCGACCTCGCCCGGCGCGGAAACGCCCCCAAGGGCAGCGTGCTGGACACCGCCCGCCTGGCCGGCATTCAGGCGGCGAAGGCATGCGCCACCCTCATCCCGCTCTGCCATCCCCTGCCCCTCGATCACGCCGAGGTGTCTGCCGCATTCGAGGAGACGGGGATCCGCCTCGTCTCCCGAGTACGTTGCCGGGCCTCCACCGGAGCGGAAATGGAGGCATTGACGGCCGCATCGGTCGCCGCGCTCACCGTCTACGACATGCTGAAGGCGGTGGATCGAGGCATGGTGATCGGCCCGGTCCGCCTGCTGGAAAAAAGCGGCGGCGCGAGCGGCAGTTGGAGAGCGGACGGTGTCTGAGGATCGAAGCGGGACCGCGCTCGCACCGGCGGCTGCAACAGACGATTTGATCAACCGCCGGAACGCCCTCCAGGCGATCCTCGAAGAAGGCGGTTCCGCCGTTGTCGCACTGAGCGGCGGAGTGGACAGCGCGACCCTGGCGGTGCTCTCCCACCTCGTTCTCGGAGAGCGCAGCCTGGCGGTCACCGGGGTCAGCGCGAGCCTCTCCGGACACCAGAGGACGCTCGTGGAAACGGTCCTCCAGGCGCACCCCATGCCGCATGAATCGCTGGTGACCGACGAGCTGGCGTCGGAGGAATACCGGCGGAACGGAGCGGACCGCTGCTTCCACTGCAAGAACGAGCTCTATCGCCGCCTTCGGCAGCTTGCCGACGAGCGCGGCTTCGCCAGCGTCCTCGACGGCACGAACGCCGACGACGCCGGCGATGTCCGGCCCGGGCGGCGGGCGGCAACGCTGTTTGGGGTTCGCTCACCGCTGCTCGAGGCCGGAATCGGCAAGGAGACGGTCCGCGCGCTCGCCCGCCAACTGCGCTTGCCGGTGGCGGACGAGCCGGCTTCCGCCTGCCTCGCCTCCCGGGTGCCTTTGACGGTTCGGATCAGTGCCGGAATCCTGGGCCAGGTGGAAACCGGAGAGGAGGCGCTCCGCGAACTCGGTTTCTCCGCCTTCCGGGTCCGCCACCACGGCGACCTGGCTCGCATCGAACTGCCCGCCGCCCAGATCGCCCGCGCGTTGAGCCCGGAGATCGGCGACCGTCTGGCGGACCGCCTCCAGCAACTCGGATACCGCCGGGTGGCGGTTGACCTCCGCGGCTACCAACCCGCCGGACTCGCGGCGCCGTTCGATCCGGACCGCGATCTGGCCTTCCTGCCGGCCAGCAGCGCCGGTTAGCCGGACCAGCCCCGGCGTTGTTGGAAATCCGGGTCCTCGCCGACCCCGACGAAGAGGACGCGACCGGACGTGCCGTCGAGGTCCGGCTGACCGTCCGGCCGCGGCCGGACGAGGACCCGCTCGAAGACTCCCGGCTCTTCGCCGCCGGCGACCGGGAACGCATCGTGGCGTTCGTCGCCGAGATGCTCGAACGGCACGCGGTCGCCCTCCCGGCTCCCCGGCTCGAGTGTTGCCGGCGCTGCGACCGGGCGCTGGATCCCGCGGCAGAGGGGGAGGGCCGACGGCCGTTCATCTGCCGGGACTGCCAGGGGGCGGCATCCCGAACTTCCCGGACGGCCGATCAGCGCGGCGAAGGGACAGGCGTCGAGGTGCGGTTTCTCGGCACCGGCGACGCCTTCGGGTCCGGGGGGAAGCGGCAGGCCGCCATTTTCTTGCGCGCGATCGGCAGCCCGCTCGGGCTTCTGCTCGATGCGGGACCTGGTTGCCACGCGGCCCTTCGCGCCGAGGGACTTTCCAGCGGCGACCTCGGGGCGGTGGTGCTGAGTCACTTCCACGGGGATCACTACGGAGGGCTTCCCTTCCTCGAACTCGACGCCCAGCGCAGCGGCCGCAAGGTACCCCTCCTGGTGCTCGCCCCTCCGGGCGCGCGGGAACGCATCGCCGCGCTCCGGGAATGCCTCTACTCCAACCTCCCCATTCGCTTTGCCGAAGAGATCACGGAAACGCTGCCCGGCGAGGTGGTCGGCTTGCCGGAGAGGGTGGGAGGCGGTTCGGCGCAAGCCTTCGCCGCTCGCCACCAACCGGAGGCATGGGCGTTTTCGTGGAAGCTCCAGATCGGGGGCCGGACCGTCGTGTACTCGGGAGATACCGCCTTCAGCGATCAGCTCATTTCCGAATCGGCGGAAGCCGATCTGCTGATCCACGAATGCACCTCGCTCGAAGCGCTGCCCGGCCACACCTCCCACTCGGAACTCCAGGCTGCCGCGCCCGGAATCACTGCCCGCCGGGTGCTGCTGGTGCACACCGGCGACGATGTCCTGGACGCCGTCGATCCCGTCTTCGAGCGCGCCCACGACGGACTGCGGGTAGTGGTTTAGCCAGGGAACGCCGGCCAGTTTTCCCGGTGGGGGGCGTTCACACCGGCACCGCGGCCCGCCGGGCCGCGAAACCGCGTACTGCCGCTCAAGCAGAAGCGCGGGGACGGCTTGGAGCGCCGGCCTCCGGCCGGCATCGCGCGCGAGCGCGAAACCCGCGCCCATCACCCCGCGCCGTGCCAACGTGCGTGCCGCGAACCTCCCAGCTCCGGGTGCCGCGACCGCTCATTGCTCCCCGGGGCCGCGCTTTTTTCATGCCCGCGGGGTGTGCAGGAGGACCCGATCATGAACACTTGTCCCCGGGGGGCACCCCGTCTCGCCCCGCGGAGCGGGGCGAGACCGGTTCCTTCCCAATGCAGGTCGGCTCTACGCGCTTTGCGGCCCTCCGGGCCGCGTGCCGGCCGGAGGCCGGCGTTCCAAGCCGTCCCCGCGCTCTGCGCAGGTGGCGATGGGCGATCTCCCGGCCGCGCTTCAGCGCCGTCGGGGGCCGGACTCAGTCGTCGTCCTTGGAGGCGTCGCCGTCGTCGGAAGCGCTGTCCGGGTTCGTGACGCTCTTCATGGAGTTCCGAAAATTCCTGATCCCCGCCCCGAGTCCTTTTCCGAGTTGGGGCAGCCGCGAACCGCCGAAGATGAGGATGACGATCCCCAAAATGATCAGGAGCTCGGTCGCGCCGAAGGGTCCGACCAGAAGGACCGGAACCCACAGGAAGGAAGTCATGGAGCGATTCTATCCGGTCGGGAACGGGACCGCCTCCGCCTTCCCGCGTTCGAACACGAGCGCCGCCGCCGCGATGTCCTCCGCGGCGATTCCCTGAGACTCGAACAGGGAAGACTCTGCTCCGGTACTCTGCTTCCCGGCCGCCACCACCTCACCGAGGGTTTCCAGTTGCTCCCATCGCAATTCTCCCGAGGCCACCAGCGGCGCGAGGTCTCCGCACTCGATGCGGGCCTGCTCCCGGTCGTCCACCACGACGCGACCGGCATGCCGCACGGCAGCGTGGTCGAGTTCGCGGCGCTTCAGCGAATTTCCCCCCGCGGCCGCCACGAAGGTCCCCGGCCCCAGCCATTCGCCCCGCACGACCGGCTCCGCCGCGCTCGTGACCGCGACCACGATGGGCTTGTTGCGGACCGCCGCCTCCGCGCTGGCCGCCGGGACCACCTCCACCCCGAGCCGGGCGGACATCGTCTCGGCGAATCGCGCCCGCCGCTCCGGATCCCGGCAGTACGCCTCCACCCGCGCGAGCGGCCGCACCACCGACAGCGCCTCTACCTGGGTTTCGGCCTGGTACCCGCAACCCACGATCCCCACGCTGGCGGCGTCGGGATGGGCGAGGTAGTCCGCGGCGACCCCGGTGGCGGCGCCGGTCCGGATCTGCCCCAAAGCGTCGGCTCCCATCACGGCGGCCAGCGATCCGGTCTCCTGGTCGAAGAGCAGGAGCACGAAACGCATCCCGTCCCGACCCGTCAGGTAGGTCTTCAGCCCCAAGAACCCGAGCGCGGAGCTCGAAGCGCTCATCGTATGCAGCATCCGACCCGGGACCCGGACCCGCTGCCGGGGCCGATTCTGGGCTCCCCCCTCGCCCAGCTCACGGAACACGCCCTCGACCGCGGCCACGGCGTCCCGCATGGGAAGGACCTCGCGCACGAGCGTTTCCGGGAAGTAGAGGGTCACCAAAGCAAGGGTACGCGCAGCGCGACCGACGGAGGTGGGCGTTCCCGGACCCGGCCGCGCCCTTGCACAGGTCAGGTCTGTGCGCTCTGCGGCCTACCGGGCCGCGTGCCGGCCGGAGGCCGGCGTTCCAAGCCGTCCCCGCACTTCACGCAGGTCGGGTCGGCGCGAATTTCGCGGCCCGGCGGGCCGCGCTGCCGGTCTGAAGACCGGCGCTCTCAGCCGTCCCCGCGCTTTTTGGAGTTCGGAACGGGTGCCTTTCCTACAATGAGCGGCATGGATGTGCTCACCGCGCAGCAGATGCGCGAAGCGGACCGCCATACCATCGAAGAGGCGGGGATCCCGGCGCGCGTCCTGATGGAAAACGCCGGGCGGGCGGTCGCCGAGATCGTCGCCGCCGAACCGGCGGCTACCGGTCGGCGAATCCTCATCCTCTGCGGGCGGGGCGGCAACGGGGGAGACGGGCTCGTGGCGCTCCGGGCGCTCGCGGCGCGTGGACTGCGGGCCACGGCCGTGTTGCTGGCCGATCCGGAACGGCTCACCGGGGAAACCCGAGCGAATTTCGACACCGCGATGCAGCTCGCGCTCCACGTCGTTCCCGTCCCCGACGAAGCTGCCTGGGAGACCGCGCTTCGGCAGGCCGGCCCGGATGGACTCGCCGATCCCCGCCCCGGAGTCATCGTGGACGCGATCCTGGGAACGGGAAGTTCCGGGCCGCTCCGGGGGCTCGTCGCCCGGGTAATCGCCGACCTCGACCACGTCGGACGGTTCCGGGAGGCCGTCCGGGTCGCCGTCGATGTTCCGACCGGCCTCTCGGCGGACACGGGGGCTGCTCCGGATCTCGCTTTCCGCGCTGATCTCACCGTGGCGCTTGCCGCCCCCAAGGTCTGTCATTTCATTTTTCCGGCGAGCGCCGCCTGCGGGGACATCCGGGTCGCGGAGATCGGAATCCCGCGCGTCTGGCTCAACGCGGGCACGGCGGGGATCCGAACCAACGACGAACGGCGGGTCGCGCCCTTCTTCCCCGCCCGCGCACCCGGGATTCACAAGGGACAGCTTGGCCGACTGCTGCTGATTGCGGGTTCCCGGCGGATGCCCGGGGCGGCGGCGCTCGCGGCCCAGGGCGCCCTGTCGGCGGGGGTCGGTCTCCTGACGGTCGCGGGCCCTGCCGACGGACTGACGGAGCTGCCTCCCGAGGCGATGCGGCTGCCCCTGCCCTCTACCCGCGAGGGAGAGATCTCGCTCGACGGGGTGCCGGAGATCTCTCGGTTCGCCGCCGACGCGATCGCGCTCGGGCCCGGGCTCGGAAACCGTGAGGAAACGAAGGAGGCGGTACGAAGGATCGTCCTCACGACCTCTCGACCGCTGGTACTCGACGCCGACGGGCTGAACGCCTGGGCCGCCCAGGCCTCGAAACTCGCTGAGCGGCCGCGGCTCGCGCTGACGCCCCACCCCGGCGAAGCCGCCCGGCTGCTCAACCTGACGAGCGCCGAGATCCAGGAGGACCGGCTGCGGACGGCGCGGCGACTGGCCCGGGAAACGGAGGCCGCCGTGGCCCTCAAGGGTCCCGGGACGCTCATCGCCGAGCCCCGGGGCGCCGTTTTCGTGAATCGCTCGGGCGGGCCCGAACTGGCCGGCGGCGGATCCGGGGACGTCCTCACCGGGGTGGTGGGAGCGCTGCTCGCCCGGCGCCTGGGCCCGCTCGAGGCGCTCTCCGCGGGCGTGTTCCTGCACGGACTCGCGGGCAGTGAGGCGCGGGAGCACAGCGGGGAGGACGCGGTCACCGCGTCGGGAGTAGCTGCCCACCTCGGGAAGGCAATCCACCGCTTGCGGGCGGAGATGTCCCGGTGACGGGCGCACCGGCTCCGGCGCCGGACACCGATTGGGTCAAAAGCCGCAGCCCGGAGGACACCCTCGAAGCGGGCGCTCGGCTGGCGGCCCGGGAACCCGGCTGCCGCGCCTTCTATCTGGAAGGGGACCTGGGCGCCGGCAAGACCGTCTTCGCCAAGGGAGTGGCGCAACACTACGGCGTGGATCCCAATCAGGTCACGAGTCCGACGTTCGCTCTCGTGGCGCGCTACGGCGAGGGGGGCCGCCCCGTATACCACCTGGATCTGTACCGGATCGAACGCCCCGAGGAACTCCGGGAACTCGGAATCGAAGAGATGGAGGAGGAAGACGCCGTCGTGATCGTGGAGTGGCCGGAACGGCTCGCACACTACCGCCGTGACGACGCAATTCGCGTGCGCCTCCTTCGCGAAGGGAACGGCGCCCGCCGCATCGAGATAGTGGCGGAGCACGAAGCGCGATGAAGGCCCGGCAGCCCCGCCAGTCATCACTCTACGGGAAGGCCCGTCTTGCCGGTGCAACCCTGGCGGCGGCCCTGACGGCAGCGGCATGCGGCGATCCGGAGCCACCGATTCCCGCCGAACGGTCCAGCCTCGTCCTGGTCACCGTCTCCTCGCTCCGCGCCGACCACCTCGGGATCTACGGCTATCCGCGCAACATCAGTCCGAACCTCGACCTGTTCGGCGCTTCGGGAGCTGTGTTTCTGGAGGCGCTGACCCCATGGCCCGAGACCGGGCGCGGAGCGGCCGCCGTACTCACCGGAGTAGATCCGAGCCGGAGCACCCGGGGCGAACCCGCCCGGCTCCTCGGGGAGGGCACGCTCGCCGCCCTGCTGCGCGGGCACGGATACCGGACGTTCGGCGCGGTGAGCCACCCCGCGCTTGCCGCCGAACTCGGCTTCGCACGGGGTTTCGACGAATTCCGGGAGCACTGGGGAAATGTGGGCGCCGCAACCACCGACGCGGTCCGAGATTTCGGAATGGAGGTACTCGGCACCGCGACCGCGGATACCCCGGTGTTTGTCTGGCTCCATTTCTCCGCACCATCTCCGCCCCACGACCCGCCGGCAGAGGATCTCGATGCCGTCGAGAGCGATGAAATGACCCCGGCGGGTCCGCGCTTCCGGGGCGGGCCACAACCGGCCGCCGCCGTTACCGGTGGAGCCGGCTATGGGGAGCTGGCTGACCGCTTCGACGCCTCCATCCGGTCGGTGGACCGCGCGGTGGGCGCCGTGCTTTCGAGCCTCACATCCGGTCCGCTTGCCGGGAAAGCCCTCTTCGTGGTGGCCGGGCTCCACGGCGAGTCCCTCGGCGAGCACGGCCCGCCCTTCGAAACCCCCCGCACCCTGTTCCGCGAGACGCTCCAGGTTGCGCTGATGCTCGGCTGGCCCGGCGGCGAGGGCGCGCGCTTTCCCGCGGAAACCCGCTTCGGGTCACCGGTGGGTATCGGCGATGTGGGCTCGACGGCGCTGGAACTGATCGGGGTCCGGCCGCCTGACACGCTGCCGCTGGGCACGATCGGCAAATCGCTCGTTCCCGCGCTTCTTGGAGACGAGCCCCGCCCCCATCGACGGCTCTATGCGCAGTCCGAACGCGGACTCTTCGGCATCTTCAACGGGCGGCTGCGGATGCTCCGGATACCGGTTCCGGGCCAGCAGGCGCCCCTGTTCGCGCTCTTCAACCTGATTCGGGATCCGAACGAAGCCGAAAACGCCTATGTGCAAGCGAGCTCCTCGATGGAACCCTTCAAGGCGCAACTGGAGACGCGGAGGATTCAGACCGTCGCCTGGCAACAGGAGAACGAACGGGCCGGGCTCGCGCCCGAGCTTTCGCCGGAACTCGCCGCCGCGCTCGCGGCGCGCGGCTACCGCTGACGGTCCGACGCTCAGGCGTATAGCCGACGGCGCAACGGCAGGAACGGCTTGGAGCCCCCACCGGGAGAACTGGGCCGGCCTCCGGCCGGCACGCGCGGGAGCGCGAAACCAGGGAGGATGACGCGGCGCCAGGCCAGCGTGAGCGCCGCGCCATTTTCTTCCTGGCGGGGTGTGCGGGGGATCCGATCATGCGGGTTCTTGCCGATGGGACTCGATTGAACGACCCCCAGGGTCGCGGGCCGTTCCTTGCCGTCCGCCTTCACGGAACGCAGGCACGTGCGACAAACGGTGTCTGCCACTCCCACGTACGGATCCCACCGAACGCTGAGATTCCCGCCGGGACGGCGCCACCTCGGAACGGGGAGTCCTTCCCGCCGCCCGCCTTCGGCGGGCTGTGCCGGCCGGAGGCCGGCGTTCCAAGCCGTCCCCGCCGTCGTGGCGCGGAGAAGTGAGCCCTTCCCGCGACCGTGAGTATGAGAAATCCGGCCTAAATCCCCGCCGCTCCCAACTCCTCCAGCACGCGCTCCGGCCGCAGCGGCAGCCTTCGCATACGCACTCCCGTCGCGTCATGGATTGCGTTCGCGACGGCCGCGGGAACGGGCCGGTGCGAGGGCTCACCCGCTCCGTAGGGGCTGAGGTCCGGGCGGTCGGGGTTCGGGTCACCGTTCACCATCACGACATCGATGCGCTCGGGCGCGTCCATGTGCGTGAGGGTCGGGTGCGTGCGCCAGTCAACGCTGGTGACCTTCTCGCCGTCGAACCGGACCTCCTCGTAAAGCGTCCGGCTGATCCCGTGCAGGAGGTTCCCCTGGATGGTGCTCTCCAGGCTGTTCGGGTTGATCACCAGGCCGCAGTCGTGGGCGCACACCATCCGCGGGACCCGCACCCGCCCGGTTTCGCGGTCGACCTCGACTTCGGCGATCACGGCGATCGTGGTGCGGGCGCGGTAGGCGTACGCGATGCCCCGCCCGGTGAGAAGGCGCCCGCTGCCTACCGTCCCGGGTGACGGCCGCGCCTCCCATCCGTACGCCTTGGCGGCCGCTTCGACCACCGCGATCGATCGAGCCCGGCGGAGAGCCTCGTCGTCATCGGTTGCGCCCCGCAGGAGGCGCAGCCGGAACTCGACCGGATCCGCGTCCGCGGCCGCGGCCAGCTCGTCCACGAACGACTCCCCGGCGAACGTCGTCTGCGGGCCGTTGGGGTCGCGCAGGTTCCCGGTGCGGAGCGGAGTCTCGAAGGCCAGCGGGAAGCGGATCGCCCGCGTCTCCTGGCGCCGGTTCGGGATGTGATACATGTCGTCCGGCCCGCGCGCGCCCCCAGGCGACGGCCGCTCGGGCCGGAGCCCCATCAGTTGCGCGATGAGCACGGTCCGGGCCTGGTTGTATCCGAGGTGCGCGTAGTTGGCGATCCGGCCCTGATAGTCCAGCGCGACCACGTTGCCGTCCGCGTCGAGCCCTCCCCGGAGGTCGATTGCGAAGGCGGGACCCTTGGTGTCCCACGCCGTCTCCTCGTGCCTCATCCACTGCACGCGAACGGGGCGGCCCAGCTCCTTGGCCAGGTAGGCGGCCTCAAAGCCCGCGTCGTCCGCCGCCGTGCGCCCGTAGAGCTGCGGCCCCTCCATCCAGATCACCCGCACCTGCTCCGGCGGCATGCCCAGGAACTCGGCGATCCCGGTCCGGTGGCTGTACGGCTTCATGTCGTTGGTATAGATCGTCATTTGGCCGTCCGAGGGATCGGCCAGGGCGTGGGCGGGCCCGATCGCGGTGTGTCCGTGGAAGGGGATGTCGTATGCGGCTTCGACGACGGTCGCGGCGCTCGCCAGCGCCCCATCGGGGTCTCCCTGCACCTCTGCCGCCCCCCGTCCACCCGAGCCCGGCACTCCCTCCGCGCTCCGCAGGTAGGCGAAGAGGTCTTCCGATGCCGGGAAGGGCGCCGTGGCGGGCTTCTCCCATGCGACGACAAGACGTTTCGCAGCGTCGATCGCCTGCTCCTCGCGCTCGCACACGACCGCGACGTAGTTGCCCTTGCTGACGACCCGGATGAGGCCGGGCACATCGCGCACCGATGACTCGTCGATGCTCTTTAGCGTGGCGCCCGCGAAGGGCGGGCGCACGTTCCGGGCGTGAACCATCCCCGGGAGGTTGACGTCGACGGCCCACTCGAGCGATGCGTCGACTTTGGCGGGGATGTCGTAGCGCGGAATCGACTGGCCGACCAGCTTCAGGTCCTGCACCGGCTTGATGCTCGCGACGCCGGTGGTCGAGTTGATGTTGGCGCCCGCCAGTGCGACATCGAAGCGCCGCCCGCCGATCAGCTCGCCGTAGGTGACCGTCCGCGAGGGATCGTCAGGCAGCGAGATCACGCCTTCGCTCACTCGAAGCTCCTCCACGGGCACGCCGAAGCGCTCCGACGCCATCTCCAGCAGCACCCGCCTGGCCTCCGCCGCGATCCGGCGTCCGACCATGGCGTCGCGCTCGATCGCGTCCGAGCCGCCCGAGCCGCCCTGGTCCACGGTCATGTCGGTGCGTCCCATGACAACCGTGGCCCGCTCGAAGGCGATGTCGAGCTCGTCGCACATCATCTGCTGGGTGGCGGTCCCGGTCCCCTGGCCGCCATCGGTCTTGCCGACGTAGAAGGTCGCGCTGCCATCCTCGTGCACGACCAGCCACGAGTCGAGTTGGAGGAAGTCGGGATCCGGATAGGCACCGGGCTCCGAAGGCTTGGACCCAAAGCCCTGGCGGCCCGCCCCAACCGCGCTCATTCCGCTCAGGCCGAAGACGAACAGTCCCGAGGTCTTGAGGAAGTCGCGCCGGGAGGTGGTCCCGCCCCAGCGCCCGAGAGCGCGGTCGATCGAGTTCGCGACCTGCCCGCCGCCGGTCGCCGGCGCCTTGCCCACGGGGGCATCGGGTTCGCCGCCGGCCAGATCCCGCCCTCTTTGGGCGTCGCGCCCGCTCATCGGTCTGCCTCCCCTTGGGCCATCGCAACCGCTGCGCGCTTCACCGCGGACTGGATCCGGAAGTAGGTCATGCAGCGGCAGAGAATCGGGTTCATGCCCTCCCGGATCTCGTCGTCGGTCGGGTTCGGGGTGGTGCGTAGCAGTGCTGCGGCCGTGAGGATCTGCCCGTTCTGGCAGAACCCGCACTGCGGCACCTGCTCATCGATCCAGGCCTGCTGGACGGGATGCAGCTGCCCGTCCTCGGGCAGTCCCTCCAGGGTCGTAATCTCGCCGTTGCTACGCGAAACCGGCAGGATGCACGAGCGGATCGCGCGCCCGTCCATCAGCACCGTGCACGTCCCGCACTGGGCAAGGCCGCAGCCGAAGCGCGGTCCCCGCAACCCGAGATCGTTCCGCAGGACGTACAGGAGCGGCGCCTGTGGATCGACGTCGAGCGTATGGGTCTCGCCGTTGACCCTGAGCGTAGTCTCTCTCATCGGTGCATCCCCCCTCCGCGCGGAAGATCCTCGGTGCAGCAGCCGGCCGCTTCATGGCTCCACTCGCTCAGGGCCTGCGAACCCCGCCAAGTCCCTCGATCAAGAAGATTGAGACGGCCCGGCACCGATCCGATACTACGCTCTAACAGCCTGTGGTGAAACCCGCGTGAGCGCCGAGACGGGCGAGGCGCTCGGCTAACAAGGCGCGTGAGGGAGGAATACCGGGTGTATTCCGACCGAAACGCAACGATGAGGGCCGCGCAGCGGCCCGTTTCAGCCGGGATGCATCGCCGTTCGAATGCCGCGTGACTTTTTCCACAGGCTGCTAGCGCAGATCCCGGCGCTAGGGAAGACCCTCGACCCTCTCGAAGGTCATCGAGTTCCCGCTCGGGAAGAAGAGGGTCAGGAGGTTTTCGTCCACCGTGACCTCGCAGGGCTCGCGGTGGCTGTCGGCGGCTTCCGCGGCCGAGCGGAGCGCCATCGCCAGCGGAGTGGCAGGCAGCGGTCCCGCGGCCTCGCCCGCGGACAGGTGGTACTGATGGGTCAGGAGAAGCGACCTCCCGTCCCGGGACCACTCCCCGCCCTCGGCCGATCCCCGAAGCGTGGATCCGTCCTCTCCGATCACGAAGAAGGCCACAAACCACTCGCCGCTGCCGCCGTCTTCCCGGCTCGCCACAAAGACGATCCTGCCGTCCACGGGCAGTTCCTCGCCGCCCTCGAGGCGGTATGCCCGGGGACGCCAGGAACCCACGATGGGATCCGGCGCGGCCGTGATCGTCGCGGTGTCAGAATTGGCGGCCGTCGGCTCGCCCGGCGAACCGCAGGCGCCGAGCGCCAGGAGGCCGACCGCCAGCAAGGAAGAGGTGGCGGGCCGGGCGACCGAAGGAGGAGGATTGGACGGCATACGAAAGAGAGGCTATCCGGTCCGCGGACCGGGCGCCGAGCGCGAGTTCCCGGCTGCGCCGGAGGCGGTCAATCCCCGTCTTCGACGGGGTAACCTTCCGAACCGATGAAAACCACGGGGATAGGGGCGGCGCGTTACGGCATCGCCGGAGGGCTTGCCGCTTGCCTGCTCTTCCTGCCGGCGTGCTCTTCGTTCATCACGAACATGGCGGTGAATTCCCTCGCCGCCGTGCTCGCCGAGGGGGAGGCCGTCTTCCGCTCGGACGATGACCTCCGCCTCGTGGAAGGGGCCCTCTCCAACAACCTGAAGCTGATGGAGACGCTCCTCGAGACCAGCCCGGAAAACCAGGAGGTCCTCCTGAGCGCTGCGAAGGGTTTCCTGCTCTACGCCTACGGGTTCGTGGAGCCGGACCTCTTCGAACTGGATTTCACCCAGTTCGAGGAAAGGCAGGCGGTGCGGAGGCGGGCCGGACGCCTCTACCGGCGCGCCACCGACTTCGGGCTGCGCGGGCTCGAGGTGGACTACCCGAGGATCACCGAGCGGCTCCGGCGCGATCCCGAAGCGGCGGTGATGGAACTCGAGGTGGAGGATGCCGGGCTCGCGCTGTGGACCGGAACCGCGCTCGGCGCCCGGATCGGGATGGAGACCGACAATCCCGAGGCCACTGCGGATCTGTCGGTCATGGGAGCGCTGCTCCACCGGTCGCGGGATCTCGACGACAGCGTGGACGGGGGAGTGGCGTACGACTATCTGAGCATCTACGAGACCGCCCGGATCGGGGGCTCTCTCGACAAGGCCCGCGAGTACTACGAACACGCCCTCCAGCTCGGGCCGGAACGGCGTCCGGTGCTCTGGTCCACCTGGGCGGAAACCGGGTCGGTCGCGAACGGCGACCGGGAGGAGTTCGAAACCCTCCTGCAGCAGGCGCTGGATTTCGACATCGACAGCGAACCGGAAGGCCGCCTCCTGAATCGGGTGGCGAAGGAACGGGCAGCCTGGCTGCTCGCCAATGTGGACGACTATTTTTTCGACGAAATGCAGGACCACCGCTGAGGATCCCGTCATGAACAGACTCAAGGAGCTTTTCTCCGCCCGGCGCAACGTCATGTTGGCGGCCGCCGGTCTCGCCCTCCTCCTGCCGGCGGCCGCGGCCGAGGCACGCGTCAACCTGCGTCTCGCCACGGTGGCGCCCCGGGGATCTGCCTGGTACCTCATCCTCGACAAGATGGTGGCCGCCATCGGCCGGGACACCGGGGGCGAAGTGCGGATCCGCATCATCGCCGGGGGCGCCGCCGGCGACGAGACCGACATGATCCGCAAAATGCGGATCGGCCAGGTCCAGATCGCCGCCGTCTCGAACATCGGGCTCGCCGAGCTGGACTCAAGCGCCTGGACCCTTTCCATCCCCATGGTGTTCCGCGACTATCCCGAATGGGACCACGTGCGGGAGGTCATGAACCCGGCGATCGAAGAAGCCCTCCGGGGCCACGGGTTCCGGACTCTCGCCTGGGCCGACGTGGGGTGGCTTCACTTCTTCGCGAGCGAACCCGTGAATACGCTCGACGACCTGAAGAACCTGAAGCTGGCGGGCGCCGCAAGCGACCCGACGGTGCTCGAACTCCTGCGCTGGGCGGGTTTCGACCCGGTCCAGATCAACACCGTTGAACTCGTCAGCGGCTTTCAGACCGGGCTTGTCGAAGCGGCGCCGCTGCCGGTCATCCTCGCCGAGGGATCCCAGCTCTACCGTTCGGCCGAGTTCATGAACGACCTGCCGTGGGCGCCGATGCAGGGCGCCATCATCATCCACGATCAGGGATGGGACCGGCTGGACCCCTCCCAGCAGGAGGTGGTCGCGCGCCGGAGCCAGGAAGCGGCGCTGGAATTGCGCACGACGAACCGGGAGCAGGAGCGGAAGTCGCTGGAGGCGATGAAATCCCGCGGCCTCCAGGTGATCGAAGCCTCCGCGGCGTTCGAAGCCGACTGGATCGAGGCCGCCGAGGTGATGTTCCCGATGATCCGGGAACGCCTGGTCCCTGCCCCGGTGTTCGACCGGGTAATCCGGTTGCGCGACGAGTTCCGAGCGGCCCATGAGTGACTCCGGAGCGGGGCGCACTCGCTGAGCCCGCCTTGGCGGACGACCGATGAGTTCGGAGACGGCCGGCGCGGGGCCTGAGGCGGGGAAAGGCGCCATACCGGAGGCGGGAGTCCAGGGGTCCCGGAGTCGCCTCTCGGTGTTCGAGGACGCCCTCTCCGTGGGCGCCCTGGTCCTGATGGCGGCGATCCCGATCGTGGAGGCGCTCATTCGGCCGGTGCATCCAACCGGGATTCCCGGTTCGACGATGTGGGTGCAACACCTCGTGCTCTGGGTTGGTTTCCTGGGGGCGGCGGTGGCGGCCCGCCGGGGAGAACTGCTCTCGCTCAGCGCGGGCCCGAGCATGGCGTCCGATGTCTGGAGACCGCGACTGCTCTCGCTCTCCGGCGCCGTCGGCGTCGTGGTGTCCATCGTGCTGGCCTACGCGAGTGTGGTGCTGATCCGCGCGGAGTGGTCGGGTGGGCGCGAGCTCGCGTTGGGAGTTCCGGTATGGGTCGCCGAAGGCGTGATGCCGGTGGGCTTCCTGCTCATCGCCTGGCGGCTCTTCCGGGGGATCCCGACCCGCTGGGGCCGCTGGGCGGCCATCCTCGGCCTCGCCATCCCGCTCCTGCTGCAGGAGGGACTCACCGGGTTCGACCTCACCGGGAACGGGATCGAATGGCCGCTGCTCGCCCTGATCCTGATTGCCGCGGCGTTCGGAGCTCCGATCTTCGTGGCCCTCGGCGGCGCCGCCGCCGTACTCCTGTGGAGCAACTGGGACCCCGTCTCCGCGATTCCCGCGGAGGCCTACAGCATGGTCAGCAAGCCGGCGCTGCCGACCATCCCGCTCTTCACCCTCGCCGGCTACATCCTCGCCGAGGGGGGCGCTCCGAAACGGCTCGTGATCCTCTTCCGCGGGCTCTTCAGCTGGATGCCGGGCGGGATCGCGGTGGTGGCCCTCGTGGTGTCCGCGTTCTTCACCTGTTTCACCGGGGGAAGCGGGGTGACGATCCTCGCGATGGGGGGCCTGATGTTCCCCATGATGCTCGCCGAGGGACACCGCCCGAAATTCACGACCGGGCTGCTCACTGCGGCGGGCTCGCTGGGGCTCCTGCTTCCCCCCTCGCTGGCCGTCATCCTCTATGCGCTCATCGCCGAGGTGGACATTCCGCGGCTCTTCGTGGCCGGGATCGTTCCGACGGTGATCCAGATCGGGCTGGTGGCGGGCTTCACCATCTTCGTGACCCGGCGCTTCGCCGGAAAGGCGTCTCCCTTCCGGGTGCGCGAAGCGGCGCGGGCGCTCTGGATCGCCAAGTGGGAAGCGGCCATCCCCATCGTGGTTCTGGGGGTCATCCTCGGAGGATTCGCGACCCTCGTGGAGGCCGCCGCGATCACCGTCCTCTACGCGCTCTTCATCGAGTTCGTGGTGCACCGGGAGGGAAAAACGCTCTCCGATCTCGTCCGCACCGGAGGGAACGCGGTGACCCTGATCGGCGGCGTGCTGCTCATCCTGGGCACCGCCCTCGGGCTCACGAACTACCTGATCTTCGCCGACATCCCCGGCACGGCGGTGGACTGGGTCCAGTCCTTTGTCGCTTCTCCGCTCTTCTTCCTCCTGCTGCTGAACGTCTTCCTCCTCATCGTCGGGTGTCTCATGGACATCTATTCGGCGATCGTGGTCGTCGTTCCCCTGATCGTCCCGCTCGGGCTTGCCTACGGGGTGGACCCGGTGCACCTCGGCGTCATCTTCCTGACGAACCTCGAGCTCGGCTACCTGACGCCGCCGGTGGGGATGAACCTCTTTCTCGCCTCCTACCGCTTCCGGAGACCGCTCGGCGAGGTCTATCGCGCGTCCGTCCCCTTCCTGCTGATCCGGGCCGCCGCGGTGCTGCTGGTGACCTACATTCCGTATCTCACGCTCGCGTTGCCGGGGCTGGTGTTCGACTAACCCGAAAGAGAGCTCGCGCGCGCGGCGCCAAACCATGGACTTCCAGATTGCCGACCGGCACCGGAAACGCCGTATCCGGCGGCTGGTCTTCGCCGGCGGAGCGGTGGCCGCGTTGGTGATCCTGTTGATCCTGCTCGGGAGCATCGCCCCCGGCGTCCCCGAGGTGAACCGCTCGGTCGTCTGGACCGGTGTCGTCGAGCGGGGCGAACTCGTTCGACAGGTGCGCGGCCCCGGCAGCCTGCAGGTTCCCCCCGAACAGATCCGCTGGTTGGCCTCCGAGACCCGGGGCCGCGTGGAAGAGCGGCGCGTGCTCCCCGGAACCCCGGTCGAGCCGGACACCGTGCTGCTGGTCCTCTCGAACCCGGAACTCGAACAGCAGACCCGGGAGGCCGAGCTCCAGCTCCGCGCCCAGGAAGCGGAACTCCGCCGGCTGCTGGATCAGACCCGCTCCGACCTGCTGGAGCAGCAAAACGCCGCCGGGCAGCTCGCCTCCTCCTCAGAGAGGGCCCGCCGGCGTGCCGACGCCGATCGGAAGCTCTTCGAGGCGGGATTCGTCGGCGAACTGATCCACCGGCGCAGCCAGGTGACCGCCGAGGAACTCGAAACCCGCCACACGCTCGAGGAGGAGCGCCTCTCCATCCTGGCCGATTCCAGCAAGGCGCAGCTCGCGTCCAAGGAAGCGACGGTGGCGCGCTACCGGGCCGTGCTGGAGCTCCGCCGGCGGCAGCTCGCGGCCCTCACGGTGCGAGCCGGGCGCGTCGGGATCCTCCTGGAGGTGCCGGTCGAGGTCGGCCAGGAGGTGAGTCCCGGAGCGAACCTCGCGCGGGTTGCGGATCCCCAGGAGCTGAAGGCGGTGCTTCGGATTGCCGAGACGCAGGTGCGCGACGTCGAGCCCGGCCAGCCGGCCCTCGTGGACACCCGAAACGGAGTCGTCGAGGGCGTCGTCTCCCGGGTGGACCCCGCGGTGCGGGACGGGACGGTGGCCGTGGACATCCGGCTCGAGGGCACGCTCCCCCGCGGCGCCCGTCCGGACCTCTCGGTGGACGGCACCATCGAACTGGACCGGATTCCGGACACGCTCCACGTTGGCCGTCCTGCCTACGGCCAGCCGGGCAGCACGGTCGGGCTCTTCCGGATCGCCTCCGATGGTCAGACCGCGGTGCGCGTTCCGGTGGAACTCGGCCGGGGTTCGGTGAACCGCATCGAGGTGCTCGACGGGCTCGCCGAGGGCGACGAAATCATCCTGTCGGACACCTCGGCCTGGGATACCTGGGACGCGATCCGCCTGCGTTAGAGCGGCGTTAGAGCGCATTTCTCATACTCACCGCCGCAGGAAGGGCTCGACTCGCGGCAGCACGACGGCGGGGACGGCTTGGAGCCCCCACCGGGAGAAACCTCCATGATCGGTCCGCCTGCACACCCCGCCGGGCATGAAAAGGCTGAGACGCGGAACGCCGACGGTGCAAGTGGTTACGGCCGCACGGGAGCCCCCACCGGGAGAACTGGGCCGACCTCCAGGTCGGCACAGCCCGCCGAAGGCGGGCGGCGGGAAGGACCGCCAGTTCCGAGGTGGCCTCTTCTCGGCGGGAATCCCGGCGTGCGGCGTGATGCGTACATTGGAGTGGCAGACACCGTTCGCAGTGCTGCGGGCCCGGTGCCCGCCCGCGTGAGAGCGGACGGCGAGGAACCGCCCGCGGCCCTGCGGGCCGCTGTGCCGGGCCCCACCGGGAGAAACCCGCATGATCGGTCCACCGGCACACCCCGCCGGGGATGAAAATAGCGCGGCCCTGGACAGGGGAGCGGTGAGCGGTCGCGTCATCCGGTGTTGGGAGGGGTGCGGCACTCACGTTGGCATGGCGCAATGTCATGGGCGCTGGTTTCGCGCTCCCGCGCGATGCCGGCCAGAGGCCGGCCCAGTTCTCCCGGTGGGGGCTCCAAGCCGTCCCCGCGCTTCTTCGCGGTCCGCAGCACGCGGTTTCGCGCGCCTCTCGGCGCGCGGTGCCGGTGTGAACACCGGCGTTCCCGGGCCGCTGCGCCATCCGGGCTGTCAGCGTCCCGGTCACGGCTGTATGGACACGGTTTCCTGGAGACTTGCTGTCCTGACTCATCTTTGACAGTTTGATTTTGGAACTGATTGATATCAGGTGAGTTATGGCGCACGCGGAGGGCCTGTGGCACTACGTTTTGGGCTGGTTGGCGGATGGGGCGGGAATCAGGGGGGAGGCGTAGGGTTGTCCTCGTTGCGGGCGGGGATCTGTCGGATGACGGGTGGCACCCGGACGCCGACGGCGCGGAAGACGGACACGGCGAGTCCGGACATGGAGTCGCGCACGGCGAAGCGCTTGTGGTCCTGCTCGATTTCCGTCTCCCGGACGGCCCGGAGGTCCTGCTTGATGTCGTACCAGCTTGCCGAGACTTCGGCCTGTTCCAGATGGTCGAACAGCGCCTTCTGGAGCGTCAGGGCGAGGAAGGAGCAGAACATATGGCCGCGGATGGCGGCGGCGGTCTGGTGGAAGACGGGTCGGGTGTTGAGGATGGACTTGGCGGTTCGGAACGTCCGCTCGACCATCCACAACTGCTTGTAGCGCCGCGCGACGTCCTTCGGGTCGAGTTCGGTGTTGGTGCGCAGCACCCAGATCCCGTCGTATTTCGGGGCCTCGGCGAGTTCTTCCCGGTCGAGCACGTAGGCCCCCTTGCGGGCCTTGAGAAGGCGGGCGATGGACCGGTTCTTGAGCAGGGTCTTGGCGCCCTGGTCGCGCAACATCCCGGGGAGCTTGGCGACCAGGTCGGCGCGGTTGGCCGCTTCCCGGCGGGCCTGTGCCGGGTTGCGGCAGACCACATACCGGTGGGAGACGACGCGGCCGTCCGGCTTGTCGGTCTTCACCACCACCTCCTTCACCTCTAGCTTCGGCTCTTTCTCCTTCACCTCCCCGTTCCGCTTCTTCTTGCGGGGCGTCCACGCGACGACCTGGAACGGTTTGTTGTCTTGCAGCACCCGGTTCTTGACTTCCGCGGTCCGCCGCAACCCGGTGCCCAGGATGTATTCCCAGCCCATCGCCTCCAGCTTCCCAAGCACCTTGCGGCTGATCATCCCGGCGTCCGCCACCACGCACACCCGGAGCATCCCGAAGCGCTCCTCCAGCCGCCGCGCCACCCGCGCCAGAGTGGTCACGTCGTTCGTGTTGCCCGGCCAGGTCTCCGAGCACACGGGGTGGCCGTCGCGGTCCAGAACCATCCCCAGAACCACCTGTTTGCAGTCGGGGCGGTGGTCCTTGCTGAAGCCGCGCTCCCCGAGGTGTTCGCCCCCCTCCCCGGTGAAAAACACCGAGGTGGTGTCGAAGAAGACGAGCGCCTGTTGGGAGAACAGGGTTCGCCGCCGGGCGAAGAGCTGCTCTTCGAGCAGATCCTTGACGCAGCGGGGGTTGGCCTCGCCCGGCGGCTGCCCGGGCAGCGAGGCTCCGAGCCAGGCCACGGCGCGGTAGAGGTGGTGCAGGGGAACTTCGGCGACGCCCTCGATCCGGTGCTCCCGTTGCCAGCAATGGGCTCTGAGGTCGGCGCCGGAGTCGTCGTGGAAGAGGCGGTGGAGGACGGAGAAGAAGACGGCGCGCTCGACGTCGAAGGTGAAGCGGCGCCCGGCGAGCGCGGCGCGGAGGACGTCCTGGCAACCGCTGCGTCGCCAGAGGCGGTCGCAAACGGTGGCGGGTCCGAAGGCGCGGGACTGGACGTTGGGGTCGGAGGAGCGGCGGGTTTTCTCGGCGAGGGCGATGGTCTTTTGGGAGAAGCGGCAGGCGGATCGGATGAGGCGGTCGAGAGCGCCGGTAGCGAGGAGGTTTTCGACCCTGCCGAGGCTGGCGATGACGGACTGTCGCGGCTTGCCGTCGCGGCGGCGGCTTTCGACGATCTGGAGGTAGGTGTGTTTCCCGCTGGTTTTTTCTCGAACGAACACGGTGTCCTCTCGGCACTACCGATTCTAGCGCCATTCTCCTATTCAAGTCAAAGGTGAAAAACACTATTACGGGAACTTGATATTGCTCTAGAGAGCACTATTCAGGCACTACCAAGTATTCCAACCAGCGACAGGGTCCTTGCGCCCCAACGGTTTTCGCGCGTCAGCGGCCCAAAAACCGGCCCAAACTGTCAAAGATGAGCCTGAGCGACGCGGCGCCCGGGGGACCGCGCAATCCCGGCCGCGTGCCACGCGCGCACGCGATCAGGGCCGGCTGAGCGAAAGCGCGATGCGCTCGGCAACCCAGTCCGCGAGTGCAGCGCCTTCGGGCCCTTCGGGGTCCGGCAGGCCAAGCGGAAACCGCTCCGCGAACACGTGGGGCGGGTCGGAGTCCCGCACCAGCAGGACATCGAGACGAATCGATTCGCCGCCGGCTCCTGCCGGCCGTGGGGGCGCCCATGAGGACCCCGGGCCGAGCGGGGCACCGGGGCCGGATTCCAGGCTACCGGCCAGCACGTAGTCTGCGCCGAGGCGGGCCGCGATTCCGACCAGACCTTCCTCGCGCTCCGAGGGACCGAACGCGGGACGCAGCCGGCGCGGCGAGAGCTCGAAGATGCCGTCCGGCTCCTGAGCGAGGCGCGCGCGGACCGCTTCCGTGAACTGCCGGGCCAGCGACGTGAACTCTCCCCTACCGGTGCGGTTGTCGAAGTCCGGGATCAGCAGTACCGGACGGCTGACCGAGTCGGGCCGACGGATCACGGTGGGCTTGCCGGCGACCGCGAGGAGGGTCAGGCCGCTCGCCAACGCGAGGATTGCCGCCACCACGAAAAGGCCTCTCGGCATGCTGCTGCTCACCTTGCTCCCCGATGCGGGGGCGGCGATCATACGGGCCATGAACGCCGTCGCCCTCGTGAAGCAGGTTCCCGACCGGAACTCGGCCTTTCGTCCGGCGGGTGACTGGATCGACGAATCCAGTCTCGGCTACGGCATCAACGACTACGACCGTTACGCCGTGGAAGCGGTCCTGGCCCTGAAAGAGGCGGGGCACGCGGCGGAGACGATCGCGGTAACCGCGGGTCCGGCGGACGCGGGCCAGGTGCTGAGGAGTTGTCTCGCCATGGGAGTGGACCGCGGCGTCCACCTGGTGACCGATCGCGCGCACCTCGCGGACCCATTCTTCGTGGCGCGGGCGCTCGCGGACGCCGTCTCCAAGCTGGAGCCCGGCGTCGTGACCGCCGGCCTGCTCACCGAGGACAGCGGCCACGGACAGGTGGGCGGGCTGGTGGCCGGCCTGCTGGGGTACTCGTTCGCGTCCGCGGCGACCGCAATGCACTTCCGGGACGGATCGCTCGAGGTGCATCGGGAACTCGAAGGCGGCCGGATCGCGGTTGTCGAGCTGCTCCTGCCGGCGGTGGTGGCCGTCCAGACCGGCATCAACACTCCCCGCTACGCGAGCCTGCGCGGGATCATGGCGTCGCGGCGAAAGCCGGTCGAGCGCGTCGAGCTCGCGGCTCCCGCGGACGGTGGCGGACTTCGGCGGCTCACCCTTCAAAGGCCCGAGCGCGGCGCCAGCGCCGAGATTCTCCAGGGTTCGCCCGCGGAGGCGGCCGAGGCGCTCGTTCCCCGGATCCGCGCCGGCGCCGGGATTTCCTTCCCCGGAGACGCCGCGTGAGCCGCCGGGTCCTGATCCTCGCGGAGCGGGGCGAAACCGGCATCGCGGACTCCAGTTACGAGCTGATCGAGGCCGCGTCCCGCCTGGCCGGGGGTTCGGACGGGGTGAGCGCCGTCCTTCCCATCGGCGACGCCAGCGAGGCCGAAGAACTTGCCGGAGCCCTGCCCGCGGGGGAACTCCTGCTGGTGGAAGGACCGGCCCTGACGGACCCGACGGCGGACGGCTATGCAGCCGCCGTCCTCCATGCCAGGGAGGCGAGCGGAGCGGAGTGCATCCTGATACCCCACAGTCCGGTCGGCTGGGACATCGCTCCGCTGGTGGCCGCCCGGCTCGGGACCGCGGCCGCCACCGCCGTGTCGGCGCTCTCCTGGAGCGAAGACGGCCTCGTGGCGAAACGGTCGGCGTTCCTCGGCAAATTCGTCCAGGAGGTGGTGGCGCCCAGCCTCCCGGCGGTGGCGACCGTCGAGCGGGGCGCTTTTCCGGCCCGGGAGGCAGGTCCGGCGTCCTCGGTGCGCATCCTTCCCTCTCCCGTCGGTCAGAAGGATCTGCGCTCGCGTCTCGTCGAGGTCCGGGACTCCGGCGGCGGCGGGGTGGATCTGACCGCGGCGGACGTAGTGGTCGCCGCCGGGCGGGGTCTCGGCGGTCCCGAGAACCTCGAAATCGTGCGAGAACTGGCGGCCGCTCTCGGGGGGGTGGTCGGAGCGTCCCGGGCGGTGACCGATGCCGGCTGGCTGCCCCACGAACTCCAGATCGGCTCAAGCGGCGCGACCGTCTCCCCGAAGCTCTACGTCGCCTGTGCGATCTCGGGCGCCATCCAGCATCTCGTGGGAATGCGCGGCTCCCGTTTCGTGGTGGCCATCAACAAGGACCCCGACGCTCCGATCTTCGGCGCGGCCGACGTGGGCATCGTCGGCGACGCCCTGGAGGTCATCCCGCTCGTCACCGAGGCGCTACGCAGGGGCGGTTGACGCCGGCGGGTCCGGGACGCCTGCGAGGCATCGCATCGCGTCTTTCGTCGCCCTCTCGGGCGACGATGCTGGCCGGAGGCCGGCGTTCCCTGGCCGGTGTGCCGCTCTGCCCGGTGGGGTACCTGCCGAGACGTGCGCCATCACCGCACTGAGAAGGACTCCGTCTCGCCCCGCTCCGCGGGGCGGTGCCGGTGTGAACACCGGCGTTCCCTGCCGGCTCACCATCCAGGCTGTCGGCGTCGGGGCGTGATCGCAATTTTTGCGACAACTGGGCGGAGTCGGCGTTGCGTACCCCGGCCGCTGCGCCTGGTGGGGCAGGAGCCGAGAGGGGAGCCACACCGCCACTGGGCGATGCGCCGTGCGCTGGCCGGAGGCCAGCGCGTGCCGACCGGAGGTCGGCGTTCCAAGCCGTCCCCGCGCTTCTTTGCGGTGGGCGATCCGCGGTTTCTAGGTCAGCGGCGCGAAGCCGTCCGGCCGCGGCTCAGACCATCGCGTCCGGCCGGACCCACTCGTCGAACTGCTCGGCGGTGACGAGGCCCAGGGCAAGCGCCGCTTCGCGCAGCGACGTCCCGTCGGCGTAGGCCTTCTTGGCAATCCGCGCGGCGTTGTCGTACCCGATGTGCGGGTTCAGCGCGGTAACGAGCATGAGGGAGCGCTCCAGGTTTTGCCGGAGGCGATCCTCGTTGGGCTCGATGCCGACGACGCAGCGTTCGCGGAAAGAGTCGCAACCGTCGGCGATGAGCCGCGCGCTGCCCAGGAAGTTGTGGGCGATCAGCGGCTTCATCACGTTCAGCTCGAAATTGCCCCCCGCCCCGCCGACCCCGATCGCCACGTCGTTCCCGAGCACCTGCGCCGTCGCCATGAGGAGAGCCTCCGACTGGGTCGGGTTCACCTTGCCCGGCATGATCGAGCTCCCCGGCTCGTTCGCCGGGATCCGGATCTCCCCGATGCCCGAGCGGGGGCCGGAGGCCAGCCAGCGAATGTCGTTGGCAATTTTGTGGAGCGACACCGCCACCGTCTTCAGCGCGCCGTGGCCCGCCACCAGCGCGTCCTTCGACGCCAGCGCTTCGAACTTGTTGGGCGCGGTCACGAACTCGCACCCGGTGAGCCGGGTGAGCCAGGTCGCGGCCCGCGCCCCCATCTCGGGATGGGCGTTCAGCCCGGTCCCCACCGCGGTGCCGCCAAGCGCCAACTCGCGAAGATGGGGGAGCGACGCGTCGATCCGCGCCGCGCCGTGGTCGAGTTGGGCGGCGTAGCCCGAGAATTCCTGTCCGAGGGTGAGCGGGGTGGCGTCCTGCAGATGGGTGCGTCCGATCTTGACCACCGAGCGGAAGGCTTCCGCCCGCTCGGCGAGCGCCGCCCCGAGTGCGCGCACCGCAGGAAGCACCCTCTCCTCGAGGGCCAGCACCGCCGCCACGTGCATCGCCGTGGGGAACACGTCGTTCGACGACTGCCCCCGATTCACGTCGTCGTTCGGGTGCACGAGGCGACCTTCGCCGCGTGGCCCGCCGAGGATCTCGCTGGCCCGGTTGGCGAGCACCTCGTTCATGTTCATGTTGGACTGCGTACCGCTCCCGGTCTGCCAGACGAGAAGCGGGAACTCGCCTTCATGCTCTCCCGCGAGGACCTCGTCGGCGGCGGCCGCGATGGCGTCCGCCTTCTCCTCGGAGATCCGCCCCAGATCCCGGTTCACGAGCGCCGCTGCCTTCTTGACGAGCGCCAGCGCCGAGACGATCTCCCGCGGCATCCGTTCCCCCGAGATGCGGAAGTTCCGCCGGGAGCGCTCGGTCTGCGCCCCGTAGAGCCGTTCCGCGGGAACGGCCACCTCCCCGAGGGTGTCCTTTTCGATTCTGGTTTTCGACTCGCTCAACGGGTCCTCCTCGACGGTGCGGTCGCGCCGGCAGGAATCGTACCGTGGCGGCGACTCCGGGAAGGTCGGGCGGCCCGGCTGTCGGAGTGCTGGCAGAAGCTGCTAGCATTTCTGCGGACCATCCCGGGGAGGTTCCCATGAGTCACGCCATCACGGTTCGCGGTCTCGACGAGAGCGAAAAGTCCTGGCTCAAGGCGGAAGCCAGGCAGGCCGGAATCTCGATGGAGGAGTTCGTCCGCCGGATGATCCGTGCCGAGCGGGAGCGGAGTGCGCCTAGGGAAAAGGTGTCCGACATCTTCCGCAAGTACTTCGGACCGGAACACGGGGTGGAGTTGCCACCCCGCGGCCAGTACGGCTACCGGCCGCTCGAATTTCCCGAGGACGAATACCCTCTGGACGACGAGAAGTGACCTCGCCACTCTCATGGCTCCTGGACACGAACGTTGTTTCGGAAATGATGCGGCCCCGGCCCGACCGGCGCGTGGTCGAGTTCCTTGACGCTGCCGATCCGCAGGGCATGGGTATCGCCGCGGTGACCGTTTGGGAAGTCCTGAACGGTATCGGCAAGCTCTCGCCCGGACGACGCCGGAGGCTGTTCGAGGACAGCTTTCGGCAGGTGTTGGATGCGTTCGGCGAATGCCTCGTAGCGTGGACGCCGGAAGATGCCCAGACTGCGGCTCAGGTCATGGAGAGGAAGCGCCGGCGCGGGGAATCTCTGGACGCGCAACTCCCCGACGCCTTCCTCGCCGCCACCGCGGTCCGCCGCGGCCTCACGATCATCACCAGGAACACCCGCGATTTCCGGAACACCGGCGCCCGGGCCGTGAACCCCTGGACGGCCTGACGGACGTTCCCGGATTGCTCTTACCGGCAACCGCCGAGGTGGCGGGAGAAGAACTCCTCCACCCGGCGGTAGAGCGCGATCCGGTTCTCCGGGTCCCGGAAGCCATGGCCCTCGGGATAGGTGTGCGCCTCGTACTCGACACCGTGTTCCTCGAAAGCGGCGACCGCGAGTTCGAAGTTCAGGAAGGGCGCCCGGACATCGCGGTCGCCGTGCTGGATCAGGACCGGGGCGGTGATGTTCCCGATGCGGGCCAGGGTCTCCGTCTTGTCATAGATCTCGGGCCGTTCCTCGGGGAGCCCGCCGTGGCCGTCCACCGTGAACACCCTCCCGAGCCGGTCCTGATGCTCGAAGGTCTGCCGCTCGGAGTAGATCCCGGCCATCGGCGCCGCGGCGTCGAACTTGTCCGGCGTGCGGGTGATGGCGGCCATGCTCTGCATGCCCCCGTAGCTGTAGCCGTAAATCCCGACCCGGCCGCTTACGTACGGTCGGGCACGCAGCCAGTCGGCGGCGGCGCCGGGGTCGAGCGCCTGTTCGTTCAGCCAGTCCTCGTCCCCGAGGTCCTGGAACTCACGCCCAAAGCCGGAGCCGCCCCGGTAGTTCACCGCGAGCACCACGAAGCCCTGCGAGGCGAGGTACTGCTCGGTGAGGTTCGGACCCGCAAGGTAGGAGTTCGTGCCGCCACCGTGGACCTGGACGAGGGCCGGGCAGACGGCGCCTTCCTCGACGGCTTCCGGGAGGTAGAGAAAGCCCTGGATGTAGTGACCGTCGAAGCTCCGGTAGGCAACCTCGCGCGGGGCCCGCACTCCTTCCCACACCGGGGACAGCGAGGTCCGCCGTACCGCCGGGCCTCCCGCCGCCGAGATGGTGTAGAACTCGGCACCTTCCGTGGAGGAGGAGCGGACGAGGGCAAGGCGCTCCGCGCCGGAGCTCGCCGAAAGGCTTGAGAACACCCCGCCGAGATTCGTCATCCGGGTGGCCGCGCCGCCATCCGCCGGAACCGACCAGAGGTGATGCTCGCCGCGCTCCTGATGCGCGAAAAAGAGGCGCGAGCCGTCCCCGGACCAGAACGGCCGGAAACGGTAGGCGGTCGCGAAGGACGACATCGGGACGGGCTCTTCGGGACCGCCCGCCGGGTCGAGGAGATAGAGATCGGCGATGTCGAGATACCAGTACTGCTCCTTCTTGACGCCCAGCACCGCGATGCGGCTCCCGTCGGGGGACCACGCCGGGGCCGTGGAGATGGCGCGCAGGGAATTCGTCAGTTGACGCTCGGTTCCGGTTTCAACGTCAGCCAGCCAGACGTCGTCGGACCAATAGTCGGCCTTGTTCGCCACGTAGGCGACGCTCTCCCCGTCCGGGGACCACGAAACGCCAAAACGCACCTCGTCCGCGGTCATCGCCCCCGAGGTGAGTTGACGGGGCTCGCCGCCCGCCGCCGGGACGAGCCAGACATCCTGGCTGCCGCTCGCGCTCGCCATGACGGCGACGGTTTCCCCACCGGGAGACCAGGCCGGAGCGCGGACTCCCGAGAGCCCGTCGGTCAACACAACGGCATCCGGGTCCCCGACCGGAGCGAGGAAGAGATTCCCGTCCCGCAGGAAGGCGACCTGGCGGCTGTCCGGCGACCAGACCGGCGAGCTTCCACGGAGCCAGAAGCGCGGAACCAGCGGCTCTTCCGTCAGGTCAAGGAGGTGGATGCCGCGGCCGTCGGTGCTCTCGGCGACCGTCGTTACCCAGCGCCCGTCCGGCGAGATGGCCGCGGCGAACACGCCTCCCCGGGCATCGCGGAAGATGTTCTCCAGGGTCAGCGGGACCTTGCCACGCGGTTCCGCCGGGTCGGAGAGGCCGCCGCAGCCGGCGAGGGTGAGTGTGAGCCAACCAAGGAAAGCCCCAAGAGCGAGTCCCCACACGACGACCAGGGTTCGCCGCTGCAGCGACTTCTTTGCCGAAACGGCCTGCGGCATCATCACCCATCATGACACTGCTTCCCGCCGAGCGGAATCACCCCATGCCCGCCAGCCGCCAGAACCGAACCAGCCGAATGCATCGCGAGACTTTGGCGCCCGGCGGCAGCATCTTTCTCCTCGTAGTTTCGCTCCTGAACCCGGCTCCGGAGGCGTGGGCCGGGCAGGCCGACCCGGCGCCGGAACCCATCACACTGGCCCAGGTGCTCGCGGCCGGACGGGCGGAGTCGCCGGTAATCGCCGCGGCGCGGTCCCGCGAGGATGCGGCTGCCGCTGCGGCCGGCGCGGCCGGGCGCTGGCCCAATCCCGCGATCGAGTTGCGGAGCGAGAACTGGGGCGCCGCCGTGCCGGGAGGCCTGCGGAAGGACAGCTTCGCTACCGTCACCCAGACGCTGGAACTCGGCGGCAAGCGGGGCGCCCGCCGGGCCACGGCCCTGGCGGCGGCCGAAGCAGCCCGGGCCGGAACCCTGGCGGCCATGCGAGCGATTGAGCGGGAGATCGCCACACGCTATCTGGAGGCCATCCGCCTCCGCGATCGGGCAGGCATTCTGGCCGGCCAGCGCGACGCCCTCGACGAACTGGTTCGCATCCTCGAACGCCGGGTGGCCGAAGGTCTGGCGCCAGACGCCGAGCGCGCCCGTCTCGCGGCCGAGCGGACCGGCGTCGCCATCGCGGTGACTCGGGCCGAAGCGGCGGCCGACCGGGCTTTCCTGGAGCTCCGGGCGCTCGCCGCCCTTCCGGGCGGGATAACGGCGGAGGCCCTCGTCCGGCCCGAGCCGATCCCGGTGCCCACGGGAGATCCGGAGGCGCTCGGCAACGGCGCCGCGGCCGCACGCTCCGATGTCCGCGCAGCCGCCGCCCGGGTCGAGACCGCAGGGCGGGAGCTCCGCCTGGAGAACTCCCTCCGGATTCCCGACCTGACTGTGAGCACCGGCCTGAAGCGGACGCTCGAGACGAACACCGGCGTTTTCGCGCTGGGAGTGAGCCTGCCGCTGTTCGACCGGCGCCAGGTGGCCACCACCCTGGCGCGCGGAGAGGTCCGGGCCGCCAAACTCGAACGGGCCGCAGTCACCCGGCTTGCCGCCGCGGACGCCATCGCCGCGCTCCTGACCGCGCACCGGCTGGCCGAGGCCGCCGCCGGCGCGGCCTCGCAACTGGTCGAGCCGGCGACGATCGCGCGCACCGCGATGCGGTCGGCGTTCGACCTTGGCGCGGCGGACCTCCTCCTGGTCGTGGACAGGGAGCGCGCCTACGCCGACGCCCGCCTGCTCGAGAACGACATCCAGATCGAAGCCGTCGCCGCTGCCATCGCGGCGCGGCTCGCCCTGGGGGAGGCGCCCCTGCCATGACCCCTGCCATGACCCGCGCCGCCCTCCTTTCGTTGCTCCTGCTCGGCGGGCTCGCCTGTCGGGATCAGCCCGAAGACGCTGCCTCATCTGCCGCCACCGCGGACCCCTCGACCGGGATCGTCACGATGACCGAGGCGGGCCGCGCAGCCGCCGGCATCACCATCGCTCCGGTGCGGGAAGTGACCCGGACCGAGGCGGTCGAAGCGGTCGGGGTGGTGAGCCTCGACGAGCGGCGCACCGCGCGTCTCGGCGCCATCGTGGACGGCGTCGTCGCCGAGGTCCCGGTGCAGCCGGGAGACCGGGTGGAGGCCGGAGCGGTACTTGCGCTCATCCTCAGCCACGCGGTGCACGACGTCTGGGCCGAGTACTTCATGGCCGCGGCCCGCCGGCAGCACGCCGAGGCCGAAGTGAACTACGCGCGGACGGCGGCGGCGCGCGCCGAACGCCTGGTGGCCGACAAGGCGCTCGCGGCGCAGGAGCTCGAACGGGTCCGGGCGGACCTGAGCGCGGCCGAGGAGGAATTGGCTTCTGCCCGGGCCGATGTCCGGCGGACCGAGCAGGATCTTCGGCACTACGGCCTGACCCCCAGCCCGGACGCCGATCCGAACGAGAACGAGCACGTACCGGTCCGCGCGCCGTTCGCGGGCGCGGTCATCGAGCGGCAGGCTTCGCCGGGAGCGGCGGTCACCCTCGGTGAACCGCTCGTGGTCGTTTCGGATCTGTCTCGCGTCTGGATCACCGCCGAGGTCGGCGAGGCCGACCTCTACCGCCTGTCGGCGCCCGAGCCCATCGAGTTCCGGGTCACCGCGTATCCGGACGAGGTCTTCTCCGCCACGCTCACCACCATCGGCGACGTCATCAATCCGGCCACTCGCCGGGTCATGATCCGCGCCGAGGCGGACAACGCGGCCGGCCGCCTCAAACCCGAGATGTTCGCGACCCTGAGGGTTGCGTCGGGAACCCCGCGGGAGCTGCTCGTCGTCCCCGCGGCCGCGGTACAAACGCTCGCGGGGGAGACCGTCGTATTCGTCGAGACCGGTCCCGGCGAGTTCCGGCGCCGCGCGGTGGCGACCGGGGCCGTCTTCGACGGTGACATCGAGATCCGCGAGGGCCTCTCGGCGGGTGAGGTGGTCGCCACCGGCGGCGCATTTCTGCTCAAGTCGGCGCTGATCGGACTCCCCGAAGAGGAATAGCGTTGCCCCTCGTCGAGCGGTTTGTCGGCGCCGCCACCGGGCAGCGACCGCTGGTGCTGCTGCTCGTCGTCGCACTCGCGATCACCGGGGTCGCCGCGCTCTGGAATCTGCCGGTCGAAGCGTTTCCCGACCTCACCAACAACCAGGTCGTCGTCATCACCGAGGCGCCGAGCCTCGGAGCTCCCGAGGTCGAGCAACGGGTGTCCTACCCCATCGAGACGGCCCTCATGGGGGTGCCCGACGCGGAGGAAGTCCGGTCGGTCTCCAAGTTCGGGCTGTCGCTGGTCACCGTCGTCTTCGACGACCGAGTGCCGATGTACCTCGCCCGGCAACTCGTGACCGAACGGCTGACCGATGTCCGGGGGCGCATGCCTGCCGGGCTCGAGCCCACCCTCGGTCCCCCCGCCACCGCCTTCGGCGAGATCTACCAGTACGTCGTCACCGGGGACGACCCGATGGCGAACAAGACGACCCACGACTGGGACGTGCGCAACCGGCTGCGGTCGGTGCCCGGCGTGAGCGAGATCAACTCGTGGGGCGGCCTGACCAAGCAGTTCCAGGTGGTCGTGCGGCCGGAGGCCCTCGAGGAGTACGACCTCAGCCTGCGCGAAGTCTTCCACGCCATCAGCGACAGCAACCAGTCGTTCAGCGGCGGGTTTATCGAGTACCGCGATGAGCGCTACACCGTCCGGGGCGTCGGCCTGGTCGCCGGCATCCGCGACCTCGAACAGGTCGTGCTGCGCGCCGACGACGGGGTCGCGGTCCGGCTCGCGGACGTCGCCGAGGTCGAAGTGGCGGCGATGCAGCGGAACGGCGCCGTGACCAGGGGCGGCGAGGGCGAGGTCACGAGCGGCATGGTGGTCATGCTGAAGGGCGAGAACGCCCTCGAAGTCTCCGATCTGGTCAAGACGCGGATGGAAGAGATCCTGCCCGGCCTGCCGCCGGGGATGGGCATCGAGCCGTTTTACGACCAGAGCGAGGTCATCCACCGCACCTCGGCGACCGTTCGCAGCAATCTCATCGAGGGCTGCCTGCTGGTCATTGCGGTCCTCTTCATCTTCTTGCGCGACGTGCGGGCCGCGCTCATCGTCGCGGCGGTCATTCCGCTCTCGATGCTCTTCGGCTTCATGGGGATGCGGCTGTTCGGCATCTCGGCGAACCTGATGTCGCTCGGGGCCATCGACTTCGGACTGATCGTGGACGGCGCGGTGGTGATGATGGAGAGCTTCGTGCGCCGCCGGGCCGCCGGCGGGGCGGACGATTCCAGCGACGGAGGACGCGTCGCGTTGATCCGGAGCGCGGCGATGGAGGTCGCCCGGCCGGTGCTCTTCGGGGTGCTGATCATCATCGCGGTCTATCTGCCGATTCTCACCCTCGAAGGCCTCGAGGGGAAGATGTTCCGGCCGATGGCCATCACGGTCTGCTCGGCGCTCTTCGGGTCGCTCGTCCTCTCGCTCACCGGCGTGCCGGTCGTCTCCTCCTTCCTGCTGAAGTTCGGCGGCGTCCACCGGGAGGCGTCGTGGTTCGTGCGCCTCCGCGAGCGGTATCTGTCGGTGCTGCGGATCGCCATGACTCGGAAAGCTGCGACGATCGGCGTCGCGACGGTCATCATCCTGACCGCCCTCGGATCCATCCCCTTCCTCGGCACCGAGTTCATGCCGCGGCTCGACGAGGGATCCATCCTGATCGAGACCCGGAAGCTGCCATCGGTATCCCTCGAAGCGTCCGTCGAGATCTCGACGCGGGTCGAGCGGAAGCTGCTCGCCGAGTTCGCCGAGGTGTCGGAGATCGTCACCAAGATGGGCCGGCCGGATCTCGCCACCGAGGCGATGGGCATCTATCAGGGCGACGTCTACGTGCTACTCCACCCCGAGGACGAGTGGGAGAGCGGGCATTCCAAGGAAGAACTCATCGATGCAATGGCGACATCGCTCTCGGAGATTCCCGGACTTTCTGTGAACTTCACCCAGCCGATGGCGATGCGGCTCGACGAGGTCGTCTCCGGGATCAAGGCGGACGTGGCGGTCAAGATCTTCGGCCCCGACGCCGCAGTGCTCGAGCGTCTGGGCGTCGAGGTGCTCCGGGTCATCGAAGAGGTGCCGGGCGCCGCCGACGCCCAGGTGGAGGTGCTCTCGGGGGCGGCGCAGCTCGAAGTCCGGATCGACCGGGACGCCCTCGCCCGCTACGGGCTCCACGTCGGCGACGTCCAGGAGCTGGTAGAGACGGCGGTCGCCGGCCGCCAAGTCACCGAACTGCTCGACGGCGCCCGCCGCTTTCCCGTGGTGCTGCGCTTCCCGCCCGAGAGCCGCGCCGACGCGGCCGCGCTGGCGTCGCTGCCCATCGTCGGTCCGGGCGGCGAGCGGATCCCGCTCGGCCGGGTCGCGAAGATCGTGGCCGCGCCCACCGCGGAAGCCATCAACCACGAGAACGGAGAACGCCGCCTGGTGGTGCAGAACAACGTCCGGGGGCGCGACATCGGCAGCTTCGTCGCCGAGGCGCAGCGCCGGATCGAGGAAGGAGTGACGCTGCCCTCCGGCTACTACCTGACCTGGGGCGGGCAGTTCGAGAATCAGCAGCGGGCGATGTCCCGGCTCACTCTGGTGGTGCCGCTGTCCATCGCGATCATCTTCGGGCTGCTGTACGTCACTTTCCGGCGGGTGCGCTGGGCCTTGCTGATCCTCATGAACGTCCCGTTCGCCGCGGTGGGCGGGATCGCCGCGCTCTGGATCCGCGGTCTCACGCTCAACCTGTCGGCCTCGGTCGGCCTGATCGCGCTCTTCGGGATCGCGGTCCTGAACGGCATCGTGATGCTGGCCGCGATCCGGGCGCTCCGGGAGGACGAGGGACTGGGTTTGCGCGAAGCCATTGTCACGGGCGCCGGGTCGCGGCTGAAGCCCGTCCTGATGACCGCCACCGTCGCCTCGATTGGCTTCCTGCCGATGGCGCTCTCACAAGGTGCCGGCGCCGAGGTGCAGCGCCCGCTGGCGACGGTGGTGATCGGGGGAATCGTCACCTCCACCCTGCTCACTCTCGTCGTCCTGCCGACGCTCTACGAGCGGATGGAGGAGTGGGTGGAGGCCCGAGCCGGCTAGCGTCGTGGGCGGGGTCTCGGCGGCATCGGGCGCGCACGGTCGGTACCATTCGCCGTATCCCTGCCGGAGAGACCGATCCGCATGACGACCAGCCGCCTGCCGCTCCGCTTGGGCGGGGCCCTGTCCACATTCCTCCTGCTCCTGACCGCGGCAGCCGCAGCGGGACAGACGAGCGCCGAGAGCAACTACTTCGCCTACGTCGCCGCCGAATCCGACGACACCGTGGACCTCGTCCGCTTCGGCCCCGACGGCGGCGAATTGCTCCGGCGGATCCCGGTGGGCATCCTGCCGAACGAGATCGAGGGACCGCACGGCGTGCGGGTGTCCCCCGACGGACGGCATTGGTACGTCTCCATCGCCCACGGCATGCCCTACGGCACCGTCCACAAGTTCGAGACCGGCACCGACCTCGAGGTCGCGGACACCACTGCCGGGCTCTTCCCGGCCACCATGGACATCAGCCCCGCGACCGGCTTCCTCTTCGTCGTGAACTTCAACCTCCACGGGGACCACGTGCCGTCGAACGTCTCGGTGATCGACACGGTCTCCATGACCGAGATCGCCCAGATCGAGCAGGGGGTCATGCCGCACGGGTCGAGGCTCAGCAACGACGGCCTGCTCGCCTACTCGGTCGCCATGATGAGCGCCGAGCTGTTCGAACTGGACACCATGACGTTCCAGGCCAGCCGGCGGATGCGCCTCACCGGGGACAACGAGACCACGATGGCGGCCATGGAGAACGATCCGCACGCGGGACACGACATGGGCGGCGGTGCCGCAGCGAGCCCCACCTGGGTCCAGCCCGCTCCTGACGGCAAACACGCCTACGTGGCGCTCCAGGGCCTGAACCAGGTGCTCGAAGTAGATCTCGAAGCCTGGGCGCCCAAGCGCCGCTTCCACACCCGGAAGGGCCCTTACAACATCGACGTTTCGAGGGACGGCAAGCACCTGGTGGTCACGGAAAAGACGAACCATTCCGTCGGCTTCTGGGACCTCGAGAGCGGAACCGAGCGAGCCTCGGTACCGGCCTCCGCCCGCATCACCCACGGGGTTGCCATCACCCCCGACAGCCGCTTCGCCATCGTCACCGTGGAGGAAATCGGGGGCGAGCCCGGGCGGGTCGAGTTCTACAACCTCGAAACCCTGGAGCGGGAAGCGGTCGTCGAAGTCGGGAAACAGGCCTCGGGCATCGCCTTTTGGAAGATGGAGTAGCGGCGGCTCCGGCCGCCCTGACCTGCCGCGCGGCACGCGGCGCAAGGGCTGCGGGACCGCTGTCCGCGCTCGTCTTCGGGGTCGCCTGGGCCGCCGCCGCCGGCTGCGGGACCCCGGAGAACGGGCCGGCCGGGGCTGAGGAAAACCCGCCCGACTGGCCGGATCGCCATGCCGAGTACGACGCTGCCCTCGGGGACGTCCCCGAGTATCGGGCGATTCAGCAGCGCCTCGCGTCCGGCTGGAACACCTGGGACAGCCGCAGCGTGCTTCGCTACGTGCTCCTGCCCGAAGGGCTCGCCGTGAACCTCGGCCTCAAGCGCCACGCGTTCCTCGAAGAGGACCATCTCGAAGAGGCACTCATCGGGCGGCGCGAAGAAGACGCCGAAACGGTGCGTCCCGGCATCCGCGCCGCGGACGGCTCCTACCAGCGGCTCGAAATCGCCTGGCGGGGCCTCTCAGCGGTCGTGGAGGCCGGACACGACGACAACGGCGAACTGGTGGTCCTGGTGACTCCGGAGCCCGCACCCGACGCCCCCTTCGAATTGGTGGTGAGCGCCGGGATGGCCTGGAATCGGCCGGGCTCGGTGGAATCGGCGGCGGACGGCCTTGTCGCCCGGCTACCGGACGGCGAGAAGGCGATCCGGGTCGCCGGAATCCTCGAGGCCGATCCCTACGCCGGCGGCCTGACTCCGCACCGGGTGGTGCGGCTCGGCGGGCCGGCCGGGGTATTCACCGGCCGCCGGGGCGAACCGGAGCGGACGACCTCCGACATCCGCCGGACGCTCGACGCCCGGCGCGCGGAACTCGAAGCCCGCGCCGCGGAATTCGGGGAGCTTGCCGAAGCCTGGCTGGCCGTAACCTCCGGATTCGCGTGGAACACGGTCTACGAACCGCGCCACGCGCGGGTGGTCCCCACGGTGGGCCGGCTCTGGAACCGGGAGTACGGCGGCGTCGCGCTCTTCGGCTGGGACAACTTCTTCCTCGGCTACCTCGCTTCGCTGGAGAGTCGCGACCTCGCCCTCGCCGGGATCGTCGAACACCTGCGCGGCCACACCGCCGAGGGGTTCTTGCCGAACGACAACCGGGGGAACGGGAGCAAATCCTGGGATCGTTCCCAGCCGCCGGTGGGCGGGATCATGGTGCGCGAGGTGTTCCGCCGCTTCCCCGAGCGCTGGTTCCTGGAAGCGGTCTTCGAACCGCTGCTCGCCTGGAACCGCTGGTGGCCCCGCGCCCGGAAGAACGGCGAGCTCCTTTCCTACGGATCCCACGAGGCGCGAAACCCCTTCGCCGAGCCGGTGGCGCGGACGAAGATCGCCGCCGGCTACGAGTCCGGGATGGACGACTCGCCGATGTACGAGGACGTCCCCTTCAACCGGGAGCAGAACGTCCTCGAACTCCAGGACGTTGGGCTTACCAGCCTCTACATCGCCGACTGCCGGGCGCTTTCCGAGCTGGCGCGCCTTCTCGGGCGGGCGGGCGAAGCGGACGAACTCGAGGCCCGGGCGGCCGCCTTCAGCGCCGCGCTCGACGCCCTCTGGGTCGAAGAACGGGGCTACTACCTCAACTACCGCACCGACCTGGGACGGCCCTCGGAGCGCCGCTCCCCCACCCTCTTCTACCCGCTCCTCGCCGGGGTGGCCTCCGAGGCGCGCGCCGGGCGCCTCATCCGGGAGCATCTGCGAAATCCGGCGGAGTTCTGGGGCGAGTTCGTGCTCCCGTCCACGACGCGCGACGACCCCTCGTTCCCCCGCCAGCGCTACTGGAAGGGCGCGATCTGGCCGCCGCTCAACTTCCTCACCTACCTGGGACTCCGGCGCGCCGGCGACCGGGAAACGGCGGCCGAGCTTTCGGCGCGTTCTCTCGATGTGTTTCTCCGGGAGTGGCGGCGGAAGGGCTACGTGAGCGAAAACATCTCCTCGATCACCGGAACGGGGGACGACGAGCGTCTTTCGAGCGATCCCTTCCATTCGTGGGGCGCGCTCTTCGGGATCATGGCGTTCATCGAATCCGGCCACCTCGCGCCGCCCGAGGATCCCCTCCCGACCGTTCCATGATCCGCGGTTCTCAAGAGTCCCGGGCGGGCATCCTCGCCGCCGCGTTCGCCCTTGGGCTCTCCGCAGGCGCGGCAGGGCAGTCGGAAGCCCCTCCTCCCTGGCAGGACTCGACGGTCTTCCAGATCGGGCGCGAGCCGCCCCGGGCCTCCTTCACGCCGTTTCCCGCCGCGGACCTGGCCGTCGAGGGCCGCCCCGAGGACTCGCCCCGCCGGATCTCGTTGAACGGCGACTGGAAGTTCCACTTCGTCCCCCGTCCCGCCGACCGGCCCGAGGGTTTCTTCGAGCCCGGCTTCGACGACTCCGGCTGGGATGAGATCCCGGTGCCCTCGAACTGGGAACTGCTCGGTTACGGCTATCCCGTCTATCGGGACGAGTCCTATTCGTTCCCTCGGAATCCGCCCTTCGTGCCGGAAGACGACAACCCGGTGGGTTCCTACCGGCGCACCTTCGAGATCCCCG
The DNA here is from genome assembly GCA_965223075.1 of Candidatus Marinacidobacterium sp. Lineage (GTDB taxonomy): Bacteria > Acidobacteriota > Vicinamibacteria > Marinacidobacterales > Marinacidobacteraceae > Marinacidobacterium. The sequence continues at coordinate 440,214 of OZ244986.1, forward strand.
CGCGCTGGGACGGCAGCGAAGTCTTCCTCCGTTTCGACGGGGTGTACTCCGCGTTCTACGTCTGGGTGAACGGCGCCTTCGTCGGCTACAGCGAAGGTAGCCGGACGCCGGCGGAGTTCCGGATCACCGAGCAGATCACCACCGGAACGAACGTGCTCGCGGTGCAGGTCATCCGCTGGAGCGACGGCAGCTATCTGGAAAGCCAGGATTTCTGGCGGATCAGCGGCATCGACCGCGAAGTCTCGCTCCTCGCCCGCCCGCCGACTTTCCTCCGGGACTTCTCGGCGAACGCCGACCTCGTCACGGGGTATCGCGACGGCATCCTGGACTTGAGCGTGGGCGTCGCGAACCGGGGGCTCGCTGACGCGGGGGCGTACGAAGTCCGCTACGAGTTGTTCGATCCGGACGGGGGCCCCGTCTGGGGCGAACCCCGGGAACTGCGGCTCGACGTGCCGTCCGGCGGCGAGGCTTCCATGGGGGCCACCGAAACGATCCGCGATGTGCTCGCCTGGTCCGCCGAGACCCCGCATCTCTACCGGCTGGCGCTGTCGCTCGTCGGCGCGGACGGACGCGTAACCGAAGCCACCGCGGTCCGTATCGGGTTCCGGCGGATCGAGACGGCGGACGGCGAGTTGCTGCTCAACGGACGGCCCATCGTCCTCAGAGGAGTGAACCGGCACGAACACGACCCCGAGCGGGGACACGTGGTGGACGAGGCTTCCATGCTGGAAGACATCCGGCTCATGAAGCTCCTGAACATCAACGCGGTGCGAACGGCCCACTACCCGAACCTGCCCCGCTTCTACGAGCTGGCCGACGAGCACGGGCTCTACGTGGTGGACGAGCCCAATATCGAGTCGCACGGCATGGGTTTTTTGCCCGAGGTGACGCTCGCGGGGCGCCCCGAGTGGCGGGACGCGCACCTCGACCGCACCGAGCGAATGGTGATCCGCGACCGGAACCATCCGTCAGTGATCATCTGGTCGCTCGGCAACGAGGCCGGCGATGGGGAGAACTTCGACGCCACCTCGGAGTGGATCCGCGAGTACGACCCGTGGCGTCCGATCCTCTACGAACCGGCGGGCGAACGCGACATCGTGGACATCGTGGCTCCCATGTACGTCCGTCCCTACTGGCTGGAGCACTATGCCGCCTCCCGGTCGGAAAAGCCCTTCCTGCTGGTCGAGTACGCCCACGCCATGGGAAACAGCGTCGGGAACCTGGCCGACTACTGGGAGGTGATCGACAGCGATCCGAAGCTAGTGGGCGGGTTCATCTGGGACTGGGTGGACCAGGCGATCCTGCGAGAAGACGAGTCCGGCCGGCCCTTTTGGGCCTACGGGGGCGACATCGGGCCGCCGGGGATCCCCACCGACGGCAACTTCGTGGTGAACGGCCTGGTATCGGCCGACCGCAAACCCCATCCCCACGCCTTCGAGGTGAAAAAGGTCTATCAGCCGGTTCGGATCCGGGCGCTCCACGCCCGGTCCGGGCTGATCGAGGTCGAGAACCGCCGCGCCTTCACGGATCTCTCGGACCTCGCCGGAAGCTGGGAGCTGACGGCGGACGGCGTCGCGCTCGCCGAAGGGACCGTGCCCCCTCTCGCGACTCCGCCCGGCGCTTCGGAAATCGTCTCCTTCGACATCCCGGAGACCGAGATCGAGCCCTTCATGGAGCGGCTCCTCACCGTCCGTTTCCGGACTCGGGAGGAAGCGCCGCTGGTCCCGGCGGGGCACGAGGTGGCCTGGGAGCAGTTCTTCGTGGACGTGGTGTCTCCCGAAGACATCGAGGAGGAGGAAGAAGAGGAAGAGGAGGAGCCGGCCGAGGGCGAGGAGGAAGTCGTGGAGGAAGAGCAGGAGGAGGAGGAAGAACCGCCCCCGGAGCCACCTCCGATGGAGCCGGTCAGGGTCCGTGAGTCGGAGGACTCGATAACGATCAACGGGCGGGGCTTCACGGTGGAGTTCAGCCGGGCACTCGGCACGCTGCGTTCGTTCCGGGCGGGCACCCGGGAGCTGGTGCGTTCGGGTCCGGTTCCCAACTTCTGGCGGGCGCCCACCGACAACGACTACGGGAACGGCTTCCCGGCGCGTTCCGGGGTCTGGAAGGCCGCCGGAAGGCCGCCGGCCCGCGTTCTCGAGGACGTCCTGGTGCGCGAGGACGCCGACCGGCGCCGGGTCGAGGTGGAGAGCCGGTTCTCACTCCGTTCGATCGATGCCTTCTATACGCTGCTGCACGAGGTCTTCGGAGACGGGACGGTGGCGGTCTCCGCGCGGCTTTCCGGGGTGAACGAGGACCTCCCCGAGATGCCGCGGTTCGGGACCCTGCTCACGCTGCCCGGGTCGCTGAGCCAGGTGGAGTGGTACGGACGCGGGCCCCACGAGAACTACTGGGATCGGCGGACCGGAGCCGCGGTCGGCCGCTACCGGGCGGCGGTTTCCGACCTCGCCCACCCCTACGTCCGTCCCCAGGAGACCGGGACGCGTAGCGACGTGCGCTGGGCGGCCCTCACCGACGACGCGGGGACGGGATTGCTGGTCATCGGGTTGCCCCACCTGTCGCTTTCCGCCCTGCCCTACCGGATCTCCGATCTCGACGGCGGCGAGACGAAGAGCCGGACCCACTGGGCCGAGCTCGCACCCCGCGACGAAATCACCCTGGCGGTGGACTTCCGCCAGACCGGGGTCGGCGGCGACGACTCCTGGGGCGCAGTGCCGCACCGCGAGTACACGCTCTGGCCCCAGAACCTGGATTACCGGTTCCTCATGCGGCCCATCGGCGCAGGCGACGACCCGGGGGTGCTCGCCCGGCTGATCGTCCCCGACGAGGCCACCGAGACGGCGATCTACGCCCGGTCGCTCAACCTCCACGACTTCGCCGAGCGGAACCTGGTAGCGCATCTCGCCCGGGGCGTGACGCCCCAAGTGGATCCGTCCCAGTCCTCCCCCTATTCGGCGGCCGGCGACGCCGGGCTTACCGACGGGATCCGGGGCTCCGTGGACCGCCGCGGCGGCCACTGGCAGGGCTACCGGGCCGACGAGGTCACGGCCCGGCTGGACCTGGGGCCGGCGCAGCCGGTCTGGTCGGTGAAGCTGTCCTTCCTCCAGCACCCGGGTTCCGGGGTGTACCTCCCCCGCCGGGTAGAGGTCGCGACCAGTCTCGACGGGCAGTCCTGGTCCGAGCCGGTGGCGCGGGAGGTGGCGGATCCGGCGGCCGCTGGGGAGGACGTCCCGGCGGGCGGACGGCAGCGGATCACCGTCCCGCTCGCCGGCGACGAGGCGCGCCTCGTGCGGGTCCGGATCACCGGCCTCGGCGAGGTCCCCGCTCCCTGGCCCACGGGTCCCGACGGCGCGCGGCGGGAGGGAGAGACGGCCTGGATCTACCTCGACGAGATCATCGTCCGGTAACGGAGCCGGGACCGCCGGTCTCGGGACCGGCATCGTGCATCGCTGACGGAGAAAAAGCGCGGGGACCGCTGGGAACGCCGGTGTTCACATCGGCACGCGCTGGCCGGAGGCCAGCGCACGACGTAAACGTCGCTCGCGAAAAAGCGCGGGGACGGCTTGGAACGCCGACCGCCGGTCGGCACCGCGGCCCGCGAGGGCCGCGGCCGGTACATTGCTGCCGGCTTTCACGGAACGCTGGCGGGGTAACGCTACGCTTGTCCGCGGCACGGGGAACACATGCCAGAGATCACGCTGCGGGCGAATTTCCACCGGGAACGCGATCAGTGGATCGGATGGTGTCCTGACCTCGATGTAACCACCCAGGGCGACACGCAACGGGAAGCCGAAGAGAACTTGCGGGAAGCCGCAAGTCTCTTCCTCGAAACGTGTCAGGAGATGGGGACCTTGGAAGATGTGTTGCGCGAGGTCGGGTTGTTCCCCCTACCCGAGGTGAAAACCTTCCGGATTCCCTTGCCCTGGCTCGTGGAATCGCGGAAGGACACCCATGCCTCGGCTGCAACCCCTTAGAGTCGAGATCCTGATCAAGGTCTTCGAGGCCGACGGGTGGGTGCGGTCCAGACAGAAGGGTCGGACCTGAGCATGACCAAACCGGGCCACAAGCGTCCGGTGGTCATCATCACGAGCAAGAAGGAAGCCGAGATCTGGCTGATCCGCACGAACCTCAGGACGGCCCGGATGAGCCGGGATAGATATTCGGAGCTTCTGGCACAAGTTCGCTGAGGAGCGCGTCGCGGCCGACCCGGCGGAGGCTGAGCCGCCCTGTCCCCAATGGGACAATCGACCGGGTGAGCCGTCACTCGGTCCGGCGCCATCTGCGCGTCGAGGTCAGCGCCTACGATGAGGCCATTCGGCGTTTCATCCCGGGCTATGAGGCGATGCTCGACGTCGCCGCCGCCGAGATCGCGCGCGTGGAGCCGGAACGCGTCCTTGACCTCGGCGGCGGCACCGGCGCCCTCTCGGAGGCAATCCTCCTCGCGGCGCCGCATGCCGTGGTCGAGTTGATCGACCTGGATGGCGACATGCTCGCGAGGGCGCGGGAGCGCCTCGCCCGCTTCGGTAACCGGGTCAGTTTCCGTGAAGCGTCCTTCGACCATCCTCTCCTGGAGGCCGATGCGGTCGCCGCCTCGCTGGCACTCCATCACGTCCCCACGATGGACGCGAAGCGGCGGCTCTTCGCTCGGATTCACGACTGCCTCCGCCCGGGGGGCGTCTTCGTGAACGCCGACGCCACGGCGCCAGCGGATCCCGGGCCCCGCGAGGCCACCTGGCGCGCCTGGACCGCTCATCTCGTGTCCTGCGGGATTTCGGAGGAGCGCGCCTACCGGCACTTCGCCGAATGGCAGGAGGAGGACACCTACTTTCCGAAAGAGGAAGAGGCCGCAGCGATGCACGCCGCCGGGTTCGACGCGGCGGCAGTGTGGAGTCAGGGGCCGATGGTGGTCGCGGTCGGGAGGCGGCCCCTCACCTGCTAGCAGTCCGTGGACAGAGTGGCGTGAGTGCCGAGAGCGGGGAGGCCAGTTCTCCCGGTGGGGGCAGTCCCCCCGGTGGGGGCCCCGCTGACAGGGCGCGCGCGAGGAGCCCCACCGGGAGAAACGCTCATAGTCGGGCTCTCCTGCACACCCTCGCCCGTCGCGGAAAAGACGCGGCCCTCACCTTGGCATGGCGCCACGTCATCGGCGCTGGTTTCGCGCTCCCGCGCGGTGCCGACCGGAGGTCGGCGTTCCAAGCCGTCCCCGCGCTTCTTCGCGGTTGGCGATGTGCGATCTCGCCGCGCTGCGCGCGGCGGTGCCGGTCTGAAGGCCCCCACCCGGAGGACTGGCCGGCGTTCCCGGGCCCCTCATCCCCCGAGCAGCGTGCGCGCCAGCGTTCCCATCCCGAACCCGAGGTAGTTCCCGACCGCGTAGCCGGCAAGCGCGACCGCGATCCCGGGGAGCAGCTTGTCCCCGTAGCCGCGGGCGGTCGCGATCGCCACCGCCGAGGCGGCGCCGCCGATGTTGGCCTGGGAGGCCACCACCAGGGTGCCGGCGTCGAGCTTGAGCAACCGCCCCACGCCGAAGATGACGAGCCCGTGGGTCGCCACCGTGATGAGGGCGAACAGGAAGAGCGCCGGCCCCGCGGCGAGCATCTCGGAGACCAGCGACTGCGCCCCGTTCCCGGCGAGGAACAGATAGAGGAGCGAGTTGCCGAGTACCGGCGCGCCGCGCAGCTTCCGGACGGGCGGGGTGTGGCCGAGGACGAGCGCGATGGTGGTCAACCAGAGCACCGCCGGAATCGCCGGCACCACCGCTTCAGCGAGCCGCGCGGCCACCATCGCCCCGAGGGTGATCGCGGAGAGCCCGAAGAAGTCCATCATCCGCAGGCTCTCGCCGCTCTCCTTGAGCCGCTGCTCGAGCGTCATCGGGGCGTCGCCCCGCCGGACCGGATCGAGCCCCTTCCCGCCGTAGAGGAGCGCGGGGATGATGAGGCAGGTCGCGAGCCAGCAGGCCGTCACGATTACGTCCGCGGCCACCGCCCCCGACATGATGGTCGGGTCCGTGCCGAAGGCGCTTGCGAGCGCGTAGAAGTTCGCTCCGCCGCCGATGTAGGTCCCGGTGAACTGGCCGGTCAGCTTCCAGGCCTCCGGGCCGATCGCGCCGGCGAGGAGCAGCGTGGCGAGCGTCGTCCCCAGCATGGTGCCGAGCGCCCCGAGCCCGAAGGCGCCGAGCATCGTCTTCCCCGCGTCCCGGACCGTCCTCAGGTCCACGTTCAGGAGGACCAGCACGATCGCGGCGTTCACCCAGATGTTGCCGAGCTGGTAGTAGGCCTCGGCGTCCCCGGGGAGGAGCCCCGAATTCGAGAGCACCATCCCGAAGACGAGGCACATGAGCCCGGCGCTCATGGCGCGGAAGAAGCGGTAGCGCCCTTCGAGCCAGACCGCGAGGAACACCGCGGCGGCGAGCGCCAGAAAAATGCCGAAGGGATCCTGGATCACGGCGCCAGTTCTCCCGGTGGGGACCCCTTTCCCGCGGTCAGCGGCCGGCTTTCCCGCTCAGCGGATCCGGTCCGCCCACTCACGCACCGGGTTCACGAGCGTCCCGATGCCCTCGGCCCAGCAGGCGGCGGTGTCGCCGGGTTTCATGAAGATGGGCGGAGTCCGGGCGTAGCCCACCCCGTCCGGGGTTCCGGTGGCGATCACGTCGCCCGGCCGGAGGATCAGGTTGTGGGAGGCGAACTGGATCAGTTCCGGGATCTTGTGCTCCATCAGGCTCGTATTGGCGTCCTGCATGATCTCCCCGGAGAGCGTGAAGCGGATGTCCAGGACGTGGGGGTCCGCGACGAACTCGGCCGGGGTGATGAAGGGGCCGAGCGGCGCGAAGGTCTCGGTGGACTTCCAGACCAGCCAGTCGGAGCCGTAGCGGTCGTCCCCCCGCCCCTCGCGGTCGCCCACGTCGTTCATCATGGTGTACCCAAAGATGTGGGCGCCGGTGTCCCCGGCCTCCACGTCGCTCGCGGGCTGCCCGATCACCACCGCCAGCTCGCATTCCCAGTCCACCATCTCCCGCTCGGGCTTCATCAGGATCGGCTCGCCGTGGCCGATGGCGATGCTGCCCGGCTTCATGAACAGGTAGGGGTTCTGGCGGCGGTCGCCTTCCTTGCGTTCCCAGAAATGGTCCATCGAGACCTGGGTCTCGTCGAGCGCCGAGGCGTCCGACATGCCTGCGGGCGCCCCGGTGGTCATCTCCACTCCGTGCGCCGGGTAGTTGAGGGCGGTGGCGAGGATGAGCCCGGGTCGCACCGGAGGAAACACATGGAGCCCCTCGAGGTCGTGGAGCCAGACCGGCCGCTCTTCCACGGGGCGGTCGAGCAGCGGGACCACCTGGTCCACGATGGCGTGCACCCGCTCCCGCATGCCGATCGCCCAGCGGCCCGCCAGTTCCTTCATGTCCTCGGGCATCGGGAGCGTCACCCACATCCGGTTGTGCCGCTCGAGCGAGGCGTTCGCCCCGGCGAGATCCACCGCGTAGGCGTCCCGGAGCACGATGCCGAGGAACGCCTCGCCCCGGTGCTCGAAGGTTCCGAGCCGGAAGGGCTCGACCGAGGCGGCAGCCGGAGCGGCCAGCAGCACGGCGGCCGCGAGCGAAAGGACGGAGTTCCTGTTCACGGCGGCGGAGTATGCCAGAGGGAACGCCGGTCTTCGGCCGCGCTCGAACGCGGCGCTAAGCAACGACGGTGGCGCAATTGCACGAACGAATGCACGAACTTTCGATAGGCTCCGCGGCCGAAACGAAGGCAGCTTGGTGGCAGAGTCAATCGAGACAAGCGTTGGCGCCACGCTGCGGGACGGGACACCGGGAGTTAGCAGCCTGTTGTGAAACCCAGACGGCCCAGTTCTCCCGGTGGGGGCTCGAGTGGCGATGCATCCCGGCTGAACCGCCCCCCCACCGGGAGAACTGGCGCGTTGCGGCGCTCTGCGTTGCGTTTCGGTCGAAATACACCCGGGCCAGTTCTCCCGGTGGGGGCTCCTCCCTCACGCGCCTTGTCAGCCGGACCCCCACCGGGAGAACTGGGCCTCGCCACTCTCGGCGCTCACCCGGGTTCCACCACAGGCTGCTAGGGAGCCATGACGACCACGACAACCCGTGCGGTCGCCGCAGCCCTCTGTGCCAATGTAGGTGAGACCATTTGCCCGTCTCCTATTAGTGAGGGTGAGAAGGATTGGAGTTGGTGATGAGAACGAACGCGCCAAGGGGTTTGACCGCGTCGTCGGCCACGGAGCGAGCCCGGAGGGCGAGCGCAGAGGCCGACGACGCGGTCGCGATCTTGCCGGAACCCCAGGTGGTGGCGACGCCGAAGCGCCGCCGGTTCACCGCCGAATACAAGCGCCGGATCCTGGAGGCGGCCGACGCGTCGCGCGAACCGGGGCAAATCGGCGCCCTCCTGCGCCGGGAGGGGCTGTATTCCGCCCTTCTCAGCAAATGGCGTGCGCAGCGTGACCGGGGGGTCCTCAACGCCCTCGCACCCAGAAGGCGGGGACGCAAGCCCGTGCACCGCACTGCGGACCAGGTTCGCATCGCCGAACTGGAACGCGAGAACGAAACCCTCCGCGGTCAGTTGCAGCAGGCCGAGCTGATCATCGATGTCCAAAAAAAAGTCGCGAGTCTGCTGGGCGTGAAACCCCCGGACGGGAAGCACGAGCCCAACTCATGAGCGCCGTGGAATCGCTCTCCGGGTCCGTGGGTGTCCGTCGCGCCTGCGAACTCCTCGGCGTGAGCCGCGCCAGTTGGTACCGCGCTCGTCAGAGCCGATCCACAGCCCGCGCTCGCCCACGACCGCCGCTCGCGCTCCGCCCTCACGAGCAGGAGAAAGCCCTGGCCGTGCTTCACGCGGAACGCTTTGTGGACCAGGCGCCGCGCGCCATCTATGCGACCTTGCTCGAAGAAGGGCGTTACCTCGCCTCGGTGCGCACCCTTTACCGGTTGTTGGCCTCGCGGGGCGAGGTGCGGGAGCGGCGGGCACAGCGCCGACATCCCAACTACTCCCGGCCGGAACTGCTCGCGACCGCCCCCAATCAACTCTGGTCCTGGGACATCACCCGGCTGAAGGGTCCCGTGAAGTGGACCTATTTCCACCTGTATGTGATCCTGGATGTCTTCAGCCGCTGCGTCGTCGGCTGGATGGTCGCTCACCGGGAGTCGTCACGGTTGGCCGAGCGGCTCATCCAGCACTCCTGCGAAAGCCACGGCATCCGCCCCGGACAACTGACCCTGCACGCCGACCGCGGCTCCTCGATGAAATCCAAGCCGGTCGCGCTGCTGCTGGCCGATCTCGGGGTCACCAAGACCCACGCGCGCCCCCACGTCTCCGACGACAACCCCTTCTCGGAGGCCCAGTTCAAGACCTTGAAATACCGACCGGACTTCCCCGACCGGTTCGGATCCATCGAAGACGCCCGTGCTCACTGCGAAGCCTTCTTCCATTGGTACAACCACGAACACCGACACTCCGGTATCGCCCTGTTCACTCCCGCCGACGTGCACCGCGGCCTCGTAGCGCTGCGTCTCCAGACCCGACAGGCCACCCTCGATGAAGCTTTCAGAGCACATCCCAACCGATTCAAGGGCAACCCGCCGGTCGCCCACCGGCCCCCCCACACCGTCTGGATCAACCGGCCAGCCTCCGAGTCCAACACGCCACACAACCACCCCGTTGCCCCCTAAATGCAAACCAAAGTGGTCTCACAGTCATTGACACCTTCCGCAGCGACGGTGTGCACCGCAATCCTCTGTGGGTGCGGGGACGGAGGGGGCAGCCCGCTGCCCGTCTCGATGGATCCGTCACCGCCTCCACGGCCGCTCGGCACCGGCGCCGAGATGTGCACGAACGGCCGCGCCGGCGACTTCCGTTGTGACGGCATCTCGCTGCACCGCCGGGTGGCGCTCGACGTGATGGGCGGAAACGCCGGCAACGACATCTGGGGCTGGTCCGATGCGCAGACCGGCCAGGAGGTTGCCCTGATGGGCATGGACAACGGCACTGCCTTCGTCGACGTCTCCGACCCGGAGAATCCGGTCTTCCTCGGGCGGCTGCCCACGCAGGCCGAGGAGTCCTTCTGGCGGGACATCAAGGTCTATCGGGACCATGCGTACATCGTCGCGGACAACGCCGGCGCACACGGCATGCAGGTGTTCGATCTGACGCGCCTGAGGGGGCTGTCGGCGGCCCGGACATTCGACGCCGATGTCGTCTACGGCGACTTCGAGTATGCGCACAACCTGGCGATCAACGAGGAGAGGGGCTTCGCCTACGCCGTGGGGACCGATACCTGCGAACACGGTTTGCACATCATCGACATCGGAACGCCCGACAATCCGCGGTTCGAGGCCTGTCACGACTCGGCGGCGACGCACGACACCCAATGCGTCGTCTACCGGGGGCCCGACGCCGAGCATCTCGATCGGGAGATATGCCTCAGCTCCAATGAAGATCATCTCGAAGTGGTCGACGTCACCGACAAGTCCGCCCCTCTGATCCTGTCCTCAACCACGTATCAACTGTTTGGCCTCGTCCATCAGGGGTGGCTGACGGAGGACCACCGATTCTTCCTCCTGGGGGATGAAGGGGACGAGCTCGAATTCGGCGTGCGCACGCGCACGCACGTGTTCGACGTATCGGACCTGGATGCCCCGGTGTACCTCTTCCCGCACGAACTGGACACGCGCGCGACCGATCACAATCTGTACGTGCTGGGCGACCGCGTGTTCGAAGCCAACTACAGCTCCGGATTGAGAGTGCTGGAGCTGGGCGATCTGGCAAACCGGGAGTTGGAGGAGATCGCCTTCTTCGACACGTTTCCCCAGAGCGACGGCGCCGCGTTGGAAGGCGCCTGGAGCGTGTACCCGTATCTGCCGTCGGGGACGATCATCGTCAGCGACATCTACAACGGGCTGTTCGTCCTTTCGATGCAGTAGGGCGCCGAAGCCGCTCCCGGCAACCGAACATTGGCGGGCGCGCCTGCGCGCTTTGGCTGGACCGCCGACGCGGAAGAGAGCAGGATCGCGGCATATCGACATGAACGCGACGGGCGGTGGATACGGCCTCGCGCGGCGCGCCGGCGGGAACGCCGAGCCAATCCTCGGTGGGGGCCTTCAGATCAGACCGGCATCGCCGCCCGGAGGGCGACGTAACCGCTGCCGCCAATCTCCCCGAAAACGCCCCCCGCCTCAGGGCTCCAGGTCCAGAACCGGATCCTTCTCGCCCGTCATCTCCCAGCGCACCAGGGTGATCGGGAGCACCCCCGCGGCGTAGAAGCGGTCGAAGAAGTCCTTCACTGTAAACGCGTCCCCCTCCATGAGCGCGACCTCGGCCAGCAACTCCTCGATCTGGAGCTTGCCGACCACATAGCTGGTCCCGTAGCCGGGCTGACGCAGGTAGAGGTGCTGCTCGCCCCGCACCAGCGCTCCCTCGGTGAGCCAGCCGCGCGGCGTCCAACGCATCGCGTATTCCACGGCATCCTCCATGTCGAAGTCGCCCCCGTGGAGGTGGAGTCCGCTCAGGGCGCGGGCGGCGCGCTGGGCGAGCAGGATCCAGGTGAGTTCCCGCTCGCGAGGGGCGCCTTCGATCAGGCCCAGGTGCATGAACATCTCCTCGACCCCGGTGGCGAGACCTTCCGAACGAACCGCGAAGATGTTGAAGAGCGAGGGGACCGCCCGGATGGGGCTCAGATGGGGGGCATCCCGCATCGTCGCCAGTTCGATCCAGTGGTGCATGTGGGGCCGGAAGGCGTCCGGGCCGCGGTAGTTGACCTCGCTGAAAAAGTTCCTGAGGTCGTCCGGGTTCTCGAGCGGCTGGAAGGTTCCGTTCACGGCCCGGAGCGCCGGATCCATGAAGTCCTCGATGCTCTGCACCTCCTCCCGCTCCAGAAACGCCATGTAGTTGTCGACCGATTCGTTGAGGCGCCGGTCGAACTCCTCCTCAGACGCGATCCGCTCGAGTTCGGGGAGCGCCCGGTTCCGGTTCTCCTCGAGCCGGAGTGAGGAGTGCGAGCGGGCCAGCTCCCGCTCCAGCAGCGTCACCATCTCCTCCCACGACCAGGGCATCAGGTGCACGTGGCGCATCAGCCAGGTGTAGTTGTCGGCGCCGACCCCGGAGGGGCCGGTCCTGGTGTCCGCTTCGGCTTCCAGAAAGGCGCGGAAGTCCTCGCTGGCGGCGTGGGCAGCCGCCACCGCGGCGTCGAGGTCGGCGCTCGTGCCGGCGACCCGCTCACCGAATGCGGTCAGGTCGGCGGCCTGGTTCCGAAAGGCGCGGAACCCGGCAAGCCAGAGATCACGGGCGTTCGAAGCGGCGAGGTTCTCCTTCGCCTGGGCCAGCAGCCCCGGGACGGTCCCGATCCGCTCCGCCAGTTCGGCGGCGTCCGCGTCGGAGAGCGGGTAGTCGTAGGTCCAGAGATCGATGAATCCGTGGATCACCGCCCCCTCGTGGGCCGGGACGTCGCTCTGGGCGGCGAAAATCGTGACGTAGAAGCCCGGATCGCGGGCCCATGGTCGCCGCACCCGGTGGTCGAAGTCGAGCCCGTTCATCTCGGCGCGCGCCAGGTGCCAGTCGATCTGCTCGGGTACCGGCCAGCTCCCGGGGGCGAGCGCATCCAGCCGGGCGCGCCAGGCGGGCAGTTCGGCGTGCTGGCGGGCCATCGCCTCGGCGCCGTAGTCCGGGACGGCGTCCTGGAACTCCGGCCGCTCGAAATTCCGCCACTCCTCGAAGAGAGCGACGAGGTCTTCGTGCGTGCCGGGGGTTCCGGCCGCGGGTGGCGGTTCCGCGCCGCACCCGGCGAGCGCCAGGGCGAACAGCAACGGCAGCAGCGTGGATGTCTTCGGGTACCGGGTCGTCATGGACTGCCTCCTCAACAACCCGCCGATCGTACGCGCCTTTGCCTGGTGCTGCGAGAACGACGGCTAAAGGAGCGACCTGAGGGTCTTGAGGAAGCGCTCGATGTCCGCACGCCTGTGGTAGTGCGAAAGCGACGCCCGCACCACCCCGGCGGTGCGATCCACCCCGAGCGCGTCGAGCGTGGTTGCCGATCCGAGGTCCCCGACGCCCACCTGGACGCCGGCTGCCTGGATCGCGGCTCCCAATTCCGAGGCGCCTCCCTGGGCAGTGAAGGTGAAGGTGGGGATCCGGTAGGCCGCACGTCGCGGGTCGTCTTCGCCGAGGACGGAAATCCCCTGGATCCGCGCGAGACCCCGGAGCATGAGCCGGGAGAGGATCCGTTCTTCCTGCCGGATGCTCTGCATTCCCTTCCGCATGGGCTCACGCCGGCCGAAGCGCTCGGAGAGAGGCGCCACGGGAGCGCTGGGCAGATCCCCGAGCCGCTCGGCGTAGGACACGGCCCGCACCAGCCCCGCCAGGGTGTTCGGCGAAACAGCGCCGTTCGTGGATCCCTCGGCCGTGGAACCAAGGTGGCGAGCCCAGAGTGTCGCGCCGCGGGCTCCGAAGAGTTCCTCCCCGTTCGCGATGACGGCGTCGCAGCGGAGGTTCCGGATGTCGAGCGAACCGTGGGCCACAAAGTGGCTTGCCTCGGTGACGAGCACCGCACCCGTCCCCTCGAGGAGCTGCGCTACCGGGATGACCTCGTTGAGCGAGCCGGTGACCGGACATGCCTTGGTGAGCAGTACGATTCGGGTCCGTTCGTCGAGCAGCGCCTCGAGGTCGCGAGGCAGGACCCGCCCGAGGCGGCGCGGCCGCCAGTCGGACACCTGGACGCCCTCCGGGAGCGCGCATCGCCAAACCGCCCGGCGATCGTCCGGCTCGGAGGCGGAGAGCACCACCCGGTCACCTTCCCGGAGTCCGACGCTCGCCACCAACCGGCGCACCAGCGTCTCGTAGGTCTCTCCGACGGCGATCTGATCTTCCGCCCAGTCCGCGTTCGAGTTCCAAAACCACGCGAGATCGGACCGCAGGTTCGCTTCCGCCGACGCATCGGCCCCCACCGGCCGGGGAAGCAAGGCACGGGGCGAGCCTACGGTGTCGAAATCAAGCCGGTCGCTCCCCGGCGGAGTGAACGATTCGGCGACAAGCGAGAGCGGTAGCTGCATGAGCGGAAAGGAGTTCTCCGGAGGACGGCTGCGGGATCCCGCTTAGGATACGCGCCGAGAGCGATTTACGGGAGATCCGATGCCACAGTTCCCTGAGTTTCCAGGCGCCCGGGCCGTGTTCTCGGTCCGGACAAGGAGTCGGGGAGTCGTCTGGGTCACGGGGAAGGACCGCATCGGGTTCCTCACGCGCATCATGTCGGGAGACCTGCCGCCCGCCCCCGGTGCGGGGCGGACCGCGCTTCTCGGCCCCAAGGGCAACCTGATCGCCGCGGCCGTGGCTACGGTGACTGCCGAGGCGGTCCTCCTTGAGTGCGAACGCAGCCGGGAGCAGGCGCTGCTCGCCGCGCTGGACCGCTACCGGATCACCGACGATGTGGAACTCTCGCTCGCGGACCGAAGCGACTTCGAGATCGTCTGCACCGACGCCGCTCCCACTCCCGAAAAGCCCGATCTCGCTCCCCAGGGATGGGTCCTCGAAACCGGTATCGGCATCATGCGGCGCGATTTCCGGCCCTGGTCGTCCACCACCATCTTCCATCTCGGCGTCCGGAGCAGCGACCGCGTTCCGTTCCGCGATCTGATGCTCGACGAGGGGGAGTCGGTTGAGGCGTCGCCCGAAGAGCAGGAATACCTCCGCATCCTCGCCGGCGAGCCCCGCTGGGGCGCCGAGCTGGACGAGCGTTCCCTGCCCCTCCAGAGCGGCCTTTCGGCCCACGTCCGCCTCGGCAAGGGCTGTTATATCGGGCAGGAATACGTGGCGCGCCAGGCACATCGCGGCCGGATCCCTCGGCTCCTCCGCCGCCTGGACTTCGACAAAGGCGGTGTCCCCGAGGTTGGCGCACAAGTTCTCTCCGGCGGCGCTGCCGCCGGCCGGATCACAAGTGCCGCGCGCCGGCCGGCCGGGTGGGACGGTCCGGCGGCCGTCGCGCTCGCGATTGTCTCCGCCGACGCCTCCCCCGGCACCTCGGTGGAGGTCTCTCCCGGACTCGCCGCACTCGTCGCGGAGATCTGAGCCAAACCCCGCATCGCTATTCGTCCCGACGGGACGCAGGCACGGGAGCCCCCACCGGGAGAACTGGGCCGACCTCTGGCCAGTTCTCCCGGTAGAGGCCGGCACAGCGGCGCGCAGCGGCGCGGACGATGTAGACCCCACCCACGCTCGGGGCGCGCAGGTGAGGGAACGCCGGTCTTCAGACCGGCACCGCGGCGCGCAGCGCCGCGGGTGGTTCATCGCCGCTCGCTCTCGCGGGACGCAGGCCAGGGAACGCCGAGTTGGGCCCAGTTTTGGATGCCGCCCGCCGAACCCGCTACTGCGTGGAGTCCCCACCAACAGACCCCGCCAGAGCGGGGAGTTCGGAAGGTGTCAATGACTGTGAGACCACTTTGGTTTGCATTTAGGGGGCAACGGGGTGGTTGTGTGGCGTGTTGGACTCGGAGGCTGGCCGGTTGATCCAGACGGTGTGGGGGGGCCGGTGGGCGACCGGCGGGTTGCCCTTGAATCGGTTGGGATGTGCTCTGAAAGCTTCATCGAGGGTGGCCTGTCGGGTCTGGAGACGCAGCGCTACGAGGCCGCGGTGCACGTCGGCGGGAGTGAACAGGGCGATACCGGAGTGTCGGTGTTCGTGGTTGTACCAATGGAAGAAGGCTTCGCAGTGAGCACGGGCGTCTTCGATGGATCCGAACCGGTCGGGGAAGTCCGGTCGGTATTTCAAGGTCTTGAACTGGGCCTCCGAGAAGGGGTTGTCGTCGGAGACGTGGGGGCGCGCGTGGGTCTTGGTGACCCCGAGATCGGCCAGCAGCAGCGCGACCGGCTTGGATTTCATCGAGGAGCCGCGGTCGGCGTGCAGGGTCAGTTGTCCGGGGCGGATGCCGTGGCTTTCGCAGGAGTGCTGGATGAGCCGCTCGGCCAACCGTGACGACTCCCGGTGAGCGACCATCCAGCCGACGACGCAGCGGCTGAAGACATCCAGGATCACATACAGGTGGAAATAGGTCCACTTCACGGGACCCTTCAGCCGGGTGATGTCCCAGGACCAGAGTTGATTGGGGGCGGTCGCGAGCAGTTCCGGCCGGGAGTAGTTGGGATGTCGGCGCTGTGCCCGCCGCTCCCGCACCTCGCCCCGCGAGGCCAACAACCGGTAAAGGGTGCGCACCGAGGCGAGGTAACGCCCTTCTTCGAGCAAGGTCGCATAGATGGCGCGCGGCGCCTGGTCCACAAAGCGTTCCGCGTGAAGCACGGCCAGGGCTTTCTCCTGCTCGTGAGGGCGGAGCGCGAGCGGCGGTCGTGGGCGAGCGCGGGCTGTGGATCGGCTCTGACGAGCGCGGTACCAACTGGCGCGGCTCACGCCGAGGAGTTCGCAGGCGCGACGGACACCCACGGACCCGGAGAGCGATTCCACGGCGCTCATGAGTTGGGCTCGTGCTTCCCGTCCGGGGGTTTCACGCCCAGCAGACTCGCGACTTTTTTTTGGACATCGATGATCAGCTCGGCCTGCTGCAACTGACCGCGGAGGGTTTCGTTCTCGCGTTCCAGTTCGGCGATGCGAACCTGGTCCGCAGTGCGGTGCACGGGCTTGCGTCCCCGCCTTCTGGGTGCGAGGGCGTTGAGGACCCCCCGGTCACGCTGCGCACGCCATTTGCTGAGAAGGGCGGAATACAGCCCCTCCCGGCGCAGGAGGGCGCCGATTTGCCCCGGTTCGCGCGACGCGTCGGCCGCCTCCAGGATCCGGCGCTTGTATTCGGCGGTGAACCGGCGGCGCTTCGGCGTCGCCACCACCTGGGGTTCCGGCAAGATCGCGACCGCGTCGTCGGCCTCTGCGCTCGCCCTCCGGGCTCGCTCCGTGGCCGACGACGCGGTCAAACCCCTTGGCGCGTTCGTTCTCATCACCAACTCCAATCCTTCTCACCCTCACTAATAGGAGACGGGCAAATGGTCTCACCTACATTGGCACAGAGGGGTTCCCGTCCGCCGGCCCCGCTCCAGCATGGAGTTCCGCGGCTTCAGCGTGGACTTCCACCCCTTCCAGCGTGGAGTCCCCGCCAGCGCACCCCCCTACTGCGTGGAGTTCGCCCAACCGGCCTCGCTAGTGCGTGGAGTTCACGCCCCTCCGAACGCGCCGAATGGCGGAGCCGTCACGTTTGATTCGATCGGTGCTGTGCACCACAATGGTGCATCATGGTGCAAGCGGATGAGGGACGCGGTCGAAGTGCGGGCGTCCGCCGGGTGTCGGTGTCCTTCGACCCAGCGGACTACGACGAACTCGTCAGGATGGCCGCCGAAAAGCGCGTCTCCCTCGCCTGGGTGGTCCGGGACGCGGTAGCGGCCTACATCTTCCGTCGGGGCCCCCTCTTCCGGCAGCCCCCGCACACCCGGCCCGGCCGGAGAACCCCGGAATGAGCCTCGCCGCGTCCGCCCGATTTCAGACTCTCGGGGGTGTCAGGTTCTGGCGCGCCGGGCTCGGAGAATGCGCCGCATGACGATCACTACCCTTCTTCTCTCGCTGCTCGCGGCCGGTCTGGTCGCCGCGACCTGCTACTTCATGGGAGTTCGGGCCGGCGAGCGGCTCGGCCGCGACCAGACCCGTGCGGACCTCGACGCCATCGCGCGCGCCGCCGCCGCGGAAAGCAACCAACAGGCGCGTGAGGCGTACGCACACGCCACCGGCCAAGCCGTGAAACAACTGGAGGCCGCCGTCCGCTCCGACCGCGAGCTCGGACAGGAGCAGTTCGCGAAGACGGCGGCCCCGATCCGCGAGTCGCTCCGGAGCGTGGCGGAACTCGCCCGCGACCTGGAGAACAAGCGGGCCGAGGATCACGGCGCCCTGCACCAATTGGCAGAGCGCCTGTCCAGCCAGTTGGATACCGTCCGGGACAGCAGCCGTTCACTCCGGGACGCGCTGAAGGGCGACCGCCAGGCCCGCGGGCGCTGGGGCGAGATCCAGCTCGAGAACCTCATCGAATCGGTCGGGCTCACCCCGCAGTGCGATTTCGACACCCAGACCGGGAAGAACGGCGCGCGCCCCGACCTGGTCCTCCGACTGCCCGGGGGAGCGGTCCTCCCCGTGGATTCCAAGTTCCCATTCGACGACTATCTGAGGGGCGCCGAGAGCGCCACCCCGGAGGAACAGGACGCCTCGTTCGCGAAGCACGCGAAGCAGGTCAAGCTCCACGCCGACGCGCTCGGCCGCAAGGAGTACCCGGCGAAGCTCGGAGACGGCCCACCGTTCGTGGTGATGTTCCTTCCCATCGAGCCTTTGCTTTCGGAAGCGATCCGCCACGAACCGGATCTCCTCCAGTTCGCGGCCGACCGGAGGGTCGTGCTCGCCACCCCGCACACCCTGATGGGCCTGCTCTGGAGCGTCGCCGCGATGTGGAGGAACGAAACCAGCACCCGGAACGCCGAGGAGATGCGGAACGCGGGACTGAAACTCGAGGAGCGTCTCGGAATCTTCCTGGGCCACTTCGATGACGTGGGAAGTCAGCTCGCGAAGACGACTGCGGTCTACAACGCCGCCGTGGGCTCGGCCGACTCCCGCCTGACGCCGCACCTGCGGAAACTCCGCGAGCTGGGAGGCCAGCCGGAGGAGACCCCGGAGGACAAGCTGCCGAAGCCCGTGGAGGTGGCCCCCCGACGGCTCTTCCGGGATGACATGGACGTGGCCACCGGGCGGGAGCTGCTGTAGGTGAAGCCGCGGTAGGAATGAAGCGAGGAGGTGACGCGTGACCTGGTTCTGGCCGCGGCTGTCCTACATCTTCGCGCCGGAGGTTCTGGTCTTGTCGCTGATCTGCGCCTTCATCGGAGGGCTTTGGGCGGCGGTGCATGCTCCCCGGCCGACCGCTCAATAGCCTGGCTGCAGCGGCAAACACGATTCCCCGGCGGGCTCTGAGGTCCACCCGGCGCGCCCCCGGCTAGCCAGCGCGCTAGACCAGGGTAGCTGAGAAACGGTCGACAGGGTCAGCCATCACTCCCCGCCACGACCGCGAAGTCCGTGACGCTGCCTTGGCGGATTGTGAGCCGGCCAGGAATCGCGTCTGCAGGGGGTGGCAGGTTCTGGCGCATGCTGCCGCCATCATGCGTTCATGACGTTTCTGGCACTCCTTCTGGGCGGCCTCATGGCGGCCCTCATCCCCGCAGGGTTCTACGCGGCCAGCGTGGCGCTGGGCGGGGCACCGCTGGTTTCGGGTGGCTGCGAAGGGACAGCAGGGCGCGAGCGCTCGTACGACGGCTTCCGAAGGCGGACCTGGCGAAAGTCCTCGCGCGCCCCCAACACCTCCACTCCGATCCCGCCGAACCGCACACTCGGCCGCGGCCGCTCAGCAACCAGCCCAGACCATCCGCGTTCGCCCCGGCCTCATTGAAGCTCCTCGGGGACCGGCTTCTGCTTGGCGGCCGTCAGCATCCTCTTCCGGGGCATCTTCGCCCCGGCATCTCGCGGCAAGGGTCCCCTGGACAGTTCGCCGTTGTGCTTGCCCCGCCACCCAGTGACTCGATGCAGTGACTCGATGGCGCCGCCGTACGGCGGGCGACACTGCGCCCCACCGGGACAAACGCCTATGGTTGATCGGGTGCGCTGGCACACCCAACCCGGCATGGCAGCGAATGCGCGATGAGGAAGGAAGTTGGCGTCGCACGTTTTCGCGGCCCTCCGGGCCGCGGTGCCGACCGGAGGTCGGCGGTCCCTTCCTACTCCTCGCCGTCCGGGCAGGCGGCGGTCCCCAGTCGCAACAGGAAATCCGTTTCGTCGTCGGCCGTGAACGCCGCATCGAGGACGGCCTCGCGCGACGGCTGTAGCAAGGACTCCGGCTTTGCGGGGAACCCGTCGGACACGGCGAGCCCCCGTTGGCGAAGGATGGTGCGGACCACTCCGGCCAACTCCGCCGCACGGGCCCGGCGTTCCATCCGGGACAGGAGCAAGCCATCCTCCGGGACCGTCCCCTCCCGCTCCCCGAGCGCGCGTCCCACCCGCCTCAGATCTTTCTTCGTATCCTCGGACATCTCGGGTTCGCTCAGCGCCCGGTGGATCTCCTCCGCCCCCCAGCCCGGAAACGCCCGACTCTCCGGCGACTCCCGGTAGCGGCCCTCCTCCAGTACATGGATCGTCAGGCCGGGACTGAGGCCCGCCGGCCGGCTCGGCGACGCCGCCGTCGGAACCTCCACCCACACCTCCGGGAAACCCCATTCCGCGTACGCCACCAGCTTCCCCCGCCGCACGTCCGTCGTGTTGTCCACCTCCAGGACAACGTCGGGATAGGCGTCTTCCCCCACGATCAGTTGCGAGCCCTGCGGCAGATTCGCACCTCCCGGGTGGAGATACACCGTTTCGTCCGCCTGCATCAGATCCGTGAGGGCTCCGTCCGGTTCGCGGATCCGGAGGTCCGTCGAACCCAGACACTCCACGTCCGAGCCTCGCGCCTCGACGATCCGCTCGAGGAGCCTCGCTAGCCGCCGAGTGGGCCGCTCGTGCCACCGACTCACCGGCTCTTGCACCATCCAGCCGGTCTCGCTGGCGGCGTGCCAGTACTCCAGTTTCCGCCCCTCCCACTCCGGGTCGAAAATCTCGGCCTCGCTCACCCGCACCGGCTCGCAGCCCGTGAACTCCAGCTCGGCAACCGGCGTCCGCCGCCGCTCCGCAACCGCTGACCCGCGCATGGCCGCGATTCTACGCGGCGGCGGCGCCACCGCAGGAACCGCGCGCGCTGCGATCTTGCCCGCCGGTGGCGGGCGATGCCGCGCCCCCAGCAGGGGATTGGTCGAGGTCGGCGTTCCAAGCCGTCCCCGCGATTCTTCTCAACCAGCGATACGCGGTTTCGCTGACCTCCGGTCAGCTGTGCCGGTCTGAAGACCGGCGGTCCCTGGCCTCCACCACCCCCTGCTGTTTCTGACACCATAGGCACTCTCCAAGGAGGCCCCCATGAGACGCATCGCGCTCGCGCTCGCGGTTCTGCTGCTCGCGCCCTCGGCCGGCCTCGCCACCTGGTCGGTGATCGCCGTGGACCGGAACTCGGGTCAGGTGATCGTCGCTTCCGCCACCTGCGTTCGGCAGTCGCGGTTTCCTTCCCGGCCGGCGCGGGACCTGATGGACGTCCAGGCGGTGATCGTGCCGGGCGTGGGGGTCGCCGCCTGCCAGGCCGGGGTGGACAACACCCGCGCCAACCAGATGCTGGTGTACGAGGAAATCCGGAAGGGAACCGAGCCCGCGCGCATCATCGAACTCCTCCGGGAGCAGGAAAACCAGAAGGACGAACCGCAGATGGAGCGGCGCCAGTTCGGCATCCTGGACCTCCAGGGACGGAGCGCGGGCTTCAACGGCGAGGGGAACAGCGCGGCCTCCCTCTATGTGTCGGGCCAGGTCGGCGACGACATCTTCGTCCAGGTGCAGGGGAACATCCTGTTCGACGACGATGTCGCCGAGGACGCGGTGCTCGCGTTCATGCGGGCGAACGGCACCCTCGCCGACCGGGTGATGGCCGCCATGGAGGGGGCCGACGCGGCGGGCGGCGACAAACGGTGCACCTGTGAGGAGGAGCCGAAGCCCGCGGCGCCCTGCGACGGCAAGACCTCGCACGTCGCCTACATCGCCATCGCGAACCGGGACGACGCGGCCGGCCGGTCGCACAACGACGGCGACTATCACGCCTACCTCAGCGCGACGGACGAGGACATCCAGCCGCACGAGAACGCCAACCCGGTGATCACCCTCCGGCTCCGCTACGACGCCTGGAAGGACGCCGGCAGCAGGCGGACCGGCATGCCTCCCTCGATGATCCCGGAATGAGAGTCCTGCTGTTCGCGGCGTTCGCCGTTCTCGCCGCCCTTCCGGCATCTGCTGGGGAGCAGCCGTCCAAAACCGATCCCTCGGCCAACTGGCCTCGTTTCCGCGGTCCCGACGCCAATCCGGTGGGAACCCATCCGAACCTTCCGACCGAGTGGTCCACCACCGAAAACGTGGAGTGGGCCGCCGAAGTCCCTGGGGTGGGCTGGTCCTCCCCGATCGTCTGGGGGAACCGGATCTTCCTGACCTCGGCCACCAGTCCCGGCGAAATGAAGGGGCCTTCGCTTGGCACGGACTTCAGCAACGACTACATCGCCGAACTGCAGGCGCAGGGGTTGCCGCCCGACGAGGTAACCCGAAGGCTCTACGCCCGCGACCGGGAGTTGCCCGAGGAAGTCGTCATCGGCCTCCACCTCTACTGTCTCGACCTCGAATCCGGGGAGATGCTCTGGGAACGGGAGATGTACCGCGGCCGGCCGCTCGGCGGACGGCATCGGAAGAACAGCTACGCCTCGGAAACGCCGGTGACCGACGGCGAGAACGTCTACGTCTACTTCACCCACCACGGGCTGTTCGCCTTCGACGTGGAGGGGAATCCGGTCTGGGAGACGCCGCTCGCTTCTCATCCCACGGTGCGCGACTTCGGCACCGGAGCTTCCCCCGCGCTTCACGGGGAGCGGCTCTACGTGCTCAACGACAACGAGGCATCCGGCTTCCTCGCCGCGTTCGACAAGCGCAGCGGCAAGGAGCTCTGGCGCACGCCGCGGGAGATCACGGAGCGGAGAAAGACCGGCTGGTCCACTCCCTTCGTGTGGGACAACGAGATCCGTAGCGAGATCGTGACCGTCGGGCCCGGCATCGTGATCAGCTACGACCTGGACGGCGATCCGCTCTGGCGGATGGGGCGCACGGCGGGAAACCCGATCCAGAGCCCGTTCGCGTGGGAAGGGCGGCTCTTCGTCTCCGCGGGCTCGGGCGGCCAGTACCGGCCGCTCGCCGCGATCCGTCCCGGGGGCGCGGGAGACATCACCCCGCCCGAAGGGAGCAACCGCAGCGACCACGTGCTCTGGTATGACCGCCTCGGTGGCGGAACCTATCTGCCGACGCCGGTGATCTACGACGGCGCCCTCTACGTGCTGTATTCGCGCGGCATCTTCGCCCGCTACGACGTAGATACCGGTGAGCGCGTCTACCGGTCGCGCATCGCGGAGGGGGCGGCGGCGTTCACCACCTCCCCCTGGGCCTACGGCGGATACATCTTCGCGATGGGAGAAGAGGGCGACACCTTCGTCATCGAAGCAGGCGACGAGTACCGGCTGGTTCGAGTGAACGATCTCCAGGATTGGACGCTGGCGTCCCCGGCCATCGTCGGGGATCGCTTGCTGATCCGTACCCAGACGCGCCTTTACTCGATCCGCCAGGGCG
This sequence comes from Candidatus Marinacidobacterium sp., assembly GCA_965223075.1. Lineage (GTDB taxonomy): Bacteria > Acidobacteriota > Vicinamibacteria > Marinacidobacterales > Marinacidobacteraceae > Marinacidobacterium. The sequence goes on from OZ244986.1 coordinate 463,443, forward strand.
AAGCGGCGGTGGACCCCTGACGCCGCGGACGGCCCCGCTCACCTCTTGACAGCCTGTGGATAAAGTGGCGTGAGCGCCGAGGCCGGGGAGGCGCCCGGCTGACAAGGCGCGTGAGGGAGGAATACCGGGTGTATTTCGACCGAAACGCAACGATGAGCGGCGCGAAGCGACGCGGTTCAGCCGGGATGGATCGCCGGCCGAGCCCCCACCGGGAGAACTGGGCCGCGTGGGTTCCATCACCAGCTGTTTGGCCGGGATGCATCGCCGCTCGAGCCCCCGCCGGGAGAACTGGGCCGCGTGACTTTGTCCACAGGCTGTTTAGGTGTTCCGGAACCGCCGTCCTCTGCCTCGCAGCACTTGCTGGGTGCCGCGGAACCGAGCGCCCGGAAGCGGCGCCCGTCTCGACCGTCCGCTTCGTCCGGCCGCTCGGCGGAGTGCCGGGACGCGATTGGGTCCTCAACAACTACGTAGATCTGGACTCCGGCCCAGGCGTCCGCGACTACGGAGGCGGCCGGAAGACCTACAACCGCCATCAGGGCACCGACCTGAACGTTCCCAACTTCCGCTGGATGGACCGCGGATTCCCGGTTCTCGCGGCCGCGGACGGCCAGGTCACGGCAGCGCACGACGGCGAATTCGACCGGAACGTCTCCTGCGGATTCCTGGGGGTTCTGGCGCAGCCGAACTTCGTCGAGGTGACCCACGCGGACGGATCGCGATCCCTCTACCTGCACCTCCGCCGAGAGTCGGTGGGCGTCGCCGTCGGCCAACCCGTCCTGGCCGGGGAGCGGCTTGGGGTCGTCGGAAGTTCCGGCTGCTCGACCGCTCCGCATCTGCATTTCGAGGTGCGGGGTCCCGGCGGAAATGTGGTGGACCCCTTCCAGCGGAACCTGTGGATCGATCCCCCGCCCTACGATCCCGCGCTCACTCTGATGGACCACATCGTGAAGGACGGGGCGATCGCCGGCAAGGACGAGTTGAAGGATCCACCGCCGAACGCGGACCGGATCTCACCCCAAGCGACGCTCGGCATCGGGATCTCGCTCGCCGGAGGATCCCCCGGGGACCAGGTCGAAGTCCGGCTGGAGGGCGCCGCCGGGCCGGAACTCGTCGCGGTCATCCGTGGCGAACCGCCCCACAGCACCTGGTTCTGGAACTTGCCTCCCTCCCGCCATCGTGGAACGCGCCGCATCACCATCCACCGAGGCCGCGAACTCCTCGCAAGCCACAAATTGCGCTAATCACCGCCCCCGCTGATCGTAGCGCCGGGGAACGCACCCGCAGGTCCTAACAACCGGCGGTGGAACCCGCGCCGCCCAGTTCTCCCGGTGGGGGCTCGGCCGGCGATCCATCCCGGCCAAACAGCCGGTAGCGGAACCCACGCGGCCCAGTTGCTGTGAAAATGCAGCCCCCGGGACGCCGAAAGCCCGGATGGCGCGTGGGTCAGGGAGCCCCGACCTTGCACCTTCGGCGTTCCGCGTCTGCGCCTTTTCATGCCGGCGGGGTGTGCAGGAGGACCCGATCAAGCGTTTCTCACGGTGCGAACTCGGCCGGTGATCCATCCCGGCTCAACGGCGTCGCTGCGCCCAACCACACGTACTTGTTGTGCCTCGTTATTCGGCCCAAGTATCCCCACTCCATCCCAAGTCTGCCCGCACCGGCTGCGGGGTCCCGGTACAACGGGATCGGCGAACCGAGCCCGACTGCACAATCAGCGCTGCTGCGTCCGCCCTGCCTCCTGGGCGAACCAGACTGCCGCCTTCTTGAGGATCTCGACTTCCTCTTCAAGCCGGCGAATCTTCTGTTTCGCCTCGCGGAGCTCCCGCCGCTCACCCTCGCTCCAGTCTTCGGGAGCACCATCCTCCGATTCAGCGGCCGCAACCCAGTTCCGAATCGCCTGCGCGCTGGGGTCAAACTCGCGCGACAGCTCTTCCGGCGTCCGGCCGCTCCGTACCAGATCGATCATTTGCCGCCGAAACTCTTCCGTATAGCGGCGAGGTCTGTTGGTCATTCTCCCTGCTCTCCTGGGTCCGGCGGTGGTGCGCCGGGATTCTTGAATTGGACGCGGCCCGCGCGGACCGCGCCGCCACCACGGGTCTCGGCATGAGTCTCCATGCCGCATTCAGCCCGCTCTCCCGCCCCACACCGCCCGTGGCTCTCCGACCACCTACGCCGAAGCCGCATTTGTGCGGTCGCGGTACGAGCGGATCGCTTGACTTTCCGGCGAGTCCAAACGACCGCCATATTCGGGGTAGGGCAAGACCTCATCGTCGACGGACCCATCTTACCCCGATTTGGTAGCCAGCCAGTTAGCTTGGGCGCAGAACCCCGCGAATTTTGTCCACACATTTCCCCGGGTAGGCGCTTGGGCGCGTTCTTACCGGGGCGGCTGATGCGCACATCCTCCCGCAGACAGCCCTCACGGCAGCGGGCCGCTTGCCCCCGGCACCCGAATACAGGACTTTCCGGATCCGGGAAGCGCCAATGCGGCGACACCGAGGCCCTGAGCGACCGCCTTGGGGTGGAGTTCCGAGTCGCCCCTTTCCTATTCGAAACACCCGGCCGCCCTTGGGCTTTTGCCCAGTAGCTCATCCCGAACCACTTGCGCTCGCGGTCGCCGGACCAACGCGCTCCCAGCGCGAGCCCCTCTACCGGCTTGCTGAGAGCCCGTCTCCCGGTTGGACGGCCGCGTCGCGGTCGGAGTCCGAGGTCCCGTCTTCCCGATAGGCGAGCGCTTCCGGCAGGTGCGCCGCCTTCGCCAGCGTGCCGGATTCCGCCCTGTCGCGGCTCCTCGCCCGAAGATTCTTGTGGTGTGTGTCTGTGTTATTGGTGACGAAGTGTCGTGTAAACTATTGCGGACTCGCGCACTGCCTTTGGTTCCGCTGGGGGTTTTGGGTCGAAAAGAACACTCCACCCATGCAATGGACCTGTGCCGGAGAAGAAAACCGGAAATGGCCCTGACCGAAGTACAGCCAGTGCGCGATGTCTGACACGGCCGGTGAACAGTACCTGGATCGCCCCGGGCGCTGGTTTCCGGGCGATGTGGCGGATTCGGAAGGAACCAGGGCGATCGCCGAAATCCCTTCGTTGGCGGGACTAACAGGGTGAAGGTCACTGTTTCCGGCGAGACGCCAGCGCCCATGCGGAGCGACGAAGGACCGCGGTGCGCCGTGGATCACGAGGTGGTTTACCAGTTCATGGACGTTCACCGGGCGGACCACCGCATTGTGACAATGGCGCGCGTCCTGGGAGTCTCCCGGAGCGGCTACTACGCGTGGAAAACGCGGCCGCTCAGTTGTCGCGCCCGGACGGACGAGCTCCTCAAGAAGGAAATCAGCAGCGTGCACGCGTGCCACCACGGCACCTACGGCGCCCCTCGCATCCACGGAGTACTGCAACGCCAGGGCTGGAAGGTGAGCCGCAAACGCGTGGCGCGACTAATGCGCGAACTGGGCATTGACGGTCTCTCAGGTGGATCGCGCCGCGTCAGAAGAAATCTGGCGAGAATCGGCTAACCGTCCAGCTCGGCTCCTCCTTCGCGGCCTGCCAGCCGGCGTCGGCACGAACACGCGTTGGGGGAGAGGCACGCCCCCTTACCCACCGGGAATCGGGTAGCTGATAGCCGGTTCAGGCGGGGCGCAGTTGCCGGCCGATCCGGGTCCAAAGCCAAGGGACGCGCCGGACCGACAGGTCGAGCAGGTAGGCGATCAGCCCCAACAGCGCGAGGATCGGCCAGAGCGCGCGCGACCGCACCACCCGATCCCCATTCGCGGAAAGCACCTGCGCCGGAGTGGGAGCCACGACGCCGCCCGTCTCCGCGGCCAGCGCCCTGAGGGCGGCGGCGTCCGCCGGCAGGAAGCGGTACTCGTCGGGATAGCTCAGGTGGATGGCCCGCTCCAGGTCGGCTCCGGCGGCGAGATCGTCCGGAAGGGAATCGCCGACGATGCGGAAGCGCGCCGTATCGCCGGGACGGAGATCGAGAGGCACCTCGGTCTCGAACCGTCCCGGGCCGGTCTGCCGGATGGTCGTGCGGCCCACGAGTCCGGCATACGAGATCTCAAGCTCGGGAACCACGTCTTCGGGATAGCTCCCGTCCTCGCGGATCAGCGACAGGCTCACGGCGGCCGCGTTCCCGCGGCGTGACACCGCGAAGTCGAGGTCGGCCCCCTCCCCCCTGCGCATCGCGTCCCGCACCACCTGGGTCCAGAACTTGCCGTAGCCGTCCCATTCCACCCAGTCGGCGGCCCAGCGGTTCTTGCAGTCGGAGGTGAACATCGAGGCCCGGCCGAGTCCGTACTGCCAGCGGGCGAGGAGCGGCTCCTCCTCGGGGCCTTCCAGAAGCACTTCGGCGGTGTCCTTGGCCATCGTCGCCACGAAGCCCTTCAGTTCGGGCGCGGTCTCGAAGTCGAGACCTTCGAGGACCCGGGCCATCTGCCGAACCACCGGACGGAAGGGCTCCTCGACCAGCGTGGCGTCGAGCGCGATCTGGGTTTCCTCGACGAAGATCTGCTGGACCCGCGCGGCGTCCCGAATGAAGTAGCTGCGTCCGTCGCCCCACTCCGCGATGTCCGAGAGCAGTTCCCGGTCGGCCTCTTCACCCACCGCGACCGTGGAGATGGTGATCTCGTCCTCCATCATGCGGGTCGCCAGTTCCTCGTAGTCGTCGGGATAGGTCTTGCCGTCGGAGAGCAGGATCACGTGCTTGACCTTGGAGGGGCTTTCGGTGAGCTGTTCGTAGGCGCGATCGAGCGCGGGGTAGATGTTCGTCTGGGCGCTCGCCTGAATCCGGCTGATCCCCTCCTTGATCCACTCGCGGTCGGCGACCAGTTGGAGCGGGATCGTGGTGTAGGGATTCCAGTCGAAGGTCACGACGCCGAAACGGTGGGTGTCTTCGAGCAGATCCAGCGCCGCCTTGGTGGCTTCCTTGGCCAGCGCGATCTTCCGCCCGTACATGCTGTACGACTTGTCGAGCACGATCACCAGCGACAGGTCCTTCCACTTTTCCTCGATCTGGAAGTCCACCGGCAGCGCCTCTTCGAGCACCGATTCCGAATACCCGTCCTCTCCGTAGCTCGACTCGCCGGCGGCGAACACCAGTCCCCCGCCCTGGTCGCGCACGTAGCTGGCGACCTGCTGCATCACCGGCTCGGGAAGGCGGTCGGGCGCCACGTCGCTCAATACGACCGCATCCCAGGTATTCAGATCGAGGCGCGGAAGCGCCGACGCCGGCGCCATGTTCACCGTGACGCCCTCCGATTCCAGCGCGCTCCTGAGGTAGCGGGCGCTCGCCGGTTGTCCCTCGACATAGAGCACGTTCGCCTCGTCCCTCACCGGCACCTCCACGGCGCGGCGGTCGTTGACCGCGAGCCGGTCGCCGGCCACCCGGATTTCGGCTTCGAGGACCGTCATTCCCGATTCCTCGATCCGCACCGGAACCGGGACCGTCGAGGCGCCGGGTGGAAGCTCGACCTCGATGGCCGCCAGCGTCTCGCCGTCGGCCAGGACCCGGATCTCCGCGGCCCCTCCGGCAGCGGAGAACACCTCCACGTCAACCCCCGTCATCTCTCCGGCCCGGACGGCTCGCGGCAGCTGGATCGCGTTCACGAACCCGCCGCCGTCGCTCCGCACTCCCGACGGCGCGGGGAAGACCCGCACCCCCGCCTCCTTGAGAAATGCCAGGGCGGCAGCGGTATCGCCCTCTGTCTCCCGTCCGTCGCTGAACAGAACCACCCGCTTGAGCCGGTCCGGGGGAAGGCGGGCTGCCGCGTGGCGAAGCGCCGCTTCGATGTTGGTCCGGCCCTGATCCAGTGCGCCCGGAGGGGGGCGTCCCGCGGCGGCCCCGCTGTCAAAGACCTGAACTTCGAGCAACGCGTCCGCATCCGGTACCGAGACCGCCCGGTCGGCGAAGGCCACGAAGTGCGCGTCCTCGCTGCCGAGCGCCCGGCTCGCCTCCCGGGCCCAGGCGACCGCCTCCTGCATCGATCCGGAGGCCACGCTGCGGGAAACATCCACCACGAAGGCCACCGCGACCTCCCGCGAACCGGCGCGGATCACCGGACGGCAGAGCGCGAACAGCAAGAATGTTGCCGCGAGCAGGCGAAGGACGAGCGAGGCGCGCAGCCTGAGCTTCGGCCAGCGGAGGTTGGACTTGAGCGCCACCAGCACCACCGCGCCGAGGAGCGGCAGCAGCAACAGGGGCCAGAGGGCTTCAAGAGTCATGAATTACGGGGACGGCATGAGGAATCCTATGCGCGCGGGCCACGAGAGCGCTTCCCGCCGCATTCGGGGCGGCCGCCACGGTTTCCCCGCCGGACACCGGCCGCCCCACCTGACGCCGGGAGCCACAATGGACTACGGTTGCTATCCGGTGCCGTTCCTTCAACTCCCTAAGCGATTTCGACTAATTTCAACGAGCCGGCCGGGCCGCCCCCCGGCCGCCGGCTAAACAGCCTATGGATAAAGTCACGCGAGCGCCGAGAGCGGCGAAGCGCCCGGCTGACAAGGCGCGCGAGGGAGGAATACCTGGTGTATTTCGACCGAAGCGCAACGATGAGCGGCGCACAGCGCCGCGGTTCAGCCGGAATGCATCGCCGCTCGAACGCCGCGTAACTTTGTCTATAGGCTGTTGAGGAGTCCCACCATGTCCATCGCCCACCGCCGGCTTCGCCGCGCTGCCCTCGGGGCCGCCGCGCTTTCCGGCCTCGCCTTCGGCGCGGCCTCCGCCCGCCCGCCCGCTCAGGCGGCCTCGATCGTCATCGAACCCGCGTCCCTGACCCTTGAGGTAGGCGGCACGGCGCAGGTTTCGGCAACCGTGACGGACGCCGGCGGCAACCCGGTTCCGGACGCGCGTGTCGTCTTCTTCTCCGGCAACCGGCGGGCGCTCACGGTGACCCCGGGCGGACACGTCTCCGCGAATCTCCCCGGAGAACACGAAGTGACCGCTCTCCTCCCCGACCAGACATTCGACGGAAACTGGGATTACTACAGCAGCCGCGATCCGGGGCTCCGCGCCTCCATCCGGGTGAGCGTGGCGGTTCCCGGGTTGGCCGACATCTTCTTTGAAGACGCGCCGCCGCGCGTGTGGGAGGGCACCGAAGTGCGGTTCCGGCTCGCGGGCCGCGACGCGGCGGGGGAGGTCCGTCGCGGAATCGAGGCGGGCTACGCCACGAGCGACGCCAGCGTCGCCGTGGTGGATGAACTCGGGATGGTGTCCTTCCTGACCACGGGGTCGGTCCAGGTCGCCGCCATGCATGGTGAAATGACGATCTACCACGAAGTCCAGGTCCTGCCCAACCCGACCGCCCGGGTGGCCCTGGAAGCTCCAGACCGAACCGAGGTGCGTACCGGGGACGTGTTGCACTTTCGGGCAGCCACCCTCGACGCGTCGGGAGGCGAGATCGCCGGACCGGCGATCCGGTTCGCGGTGGAGTCCCGTCCGGACCCGTTCCGGCCGGAGTCGCTGGGGGCCGGCGCGCCGGCGCAGGTTACCCCCGACGGGCGGTTCGTCGCCGAGCAGCCCGGGGTTTACACCGTGATAGCGATGAGCGGGGACCGGCTGGCCCGCGAGACCGTACGGGTGACCTCCCGGAACGTGCAGCGCGAAATCGAGTTTCTCGGCCATGCCCGAGTCTCGGACCGGGTGACCGGCGACCTCTGGGTCTGGGAAGGTGTGGACGGGCGCGATTACGCGGTCCACGGGACCTGGAACGCGGAGGGCCACGCCTACTTCTACGACGTCACCGATCCGCGGAACATGGAACTCATCGACACGGTGCAGGTGGACGCGCGCACCGTGAATGACGTGAAGGTGTCCGAGGACGGAACGCTTTGCGTCATCAGCCGGGAAGGCGCCTCGAACCGGCGGAACGGAATCGTGATGATCGATGTGACGAACCCGCGCGAGGCCGAGGTCCTGAGCTCCTTCGATCAGGGGCTCACCGGCGGCGTCCACAACGTGTTCCTCGACAACAACCACGTATATGCGGTGAACAACGGCCGCCGTTGGGACGTGGTGAACGTCGAGGACCCCCGGAACCCCTTTCGGGTGTCCCGTTTCGAAACCGACACTCCCGGCCGGTCGGTCCATGACGTCTGGATCCGGGATGGCATCGCCTACCAGGCGGGCCGCAGCGACGGCCTCATCATGGTGGACGTCGGGGGAGGCGGCCTCGGCGGCAGCCCGAACACGCCCGTCGAAATGGGGCGCTTCCCGCAGATCACCGGCTGGAACCACGCGGTCTGGCCCTTCCGCAGCCCCTCGACCGGCAAGCTCTACGTGATCGGCGGCGACGAAGCGTTCTATCTGAACCCGCGCCGGCCGGAAGGGGGGGGCATCCTCTGGGAGGAGGGCATCCCTTCGCGCGCCAAGGGGTGGCTCCACTTCGTGGACTTCACGGACCCCGAAAACCCGCAGGAGGTCGCGCGCTTCGAACTCGCCGATTCCGGTCCTCACAACCTCTGGATCGACTGGGAAGAGGAGATCATGTACGTCGGCTACTACGATGCCGGACTCCGGGTCGTGGACGTTTCGGGCGACCTGCTCGGCGATCTCTACCGGCAGGGCCGGCAGATCGCGCGCTTCTTCCCGGAAGACAACGAGGGCTTCCTTGCGAATGCCGCCTTCACCTGGGGCCCGCAGCCCCACAAGGGGACCATCTTCCTGGCCGACTTCAACAGCGGCCTCTGGGCCGTACGGCTGAAGGACATGGACCCGGAGGCCGGAGGCAACTGAGCGCGGCATGCCCATGGACGAAACCGCCCGCGGCCTCGGGGGCTTCCTCGCCCGCCGGCTCCAGACAATCCGGTTCCTGGTCAATACCTTCCGCTTCATCTTCCTGTTTCTCACGAAGGCGCGTAAAGTCCGGCGCCGTCACGCCGAGGCCGAACGGGACGGGGAGACGATCTGGCTCGACCATGGCCCGTTCCGACAGGAGCCCGGAGAAGGCACGACCTGACGGGAGTCAACCGGTGAAGATCCGCGACGTCCCGCCCGCCGAGTACGCCTTCGGCTACCGGGTTCCTCCGCGTTCGGGGAACGAGATCAACGGCCACGGGGAGCGCGAGCGGCGCCCCGCCACCCAGGTGTTCCATAACGCCGACTCGGAGAAGCCGATCGCCTGGCAAGGGCTGGACGACTTCTTCATGTGTGTGAACCCGTGGCAGGTGGTCCGGCACCGGCTTGTCAACAAGTTCGAACTGCGGAAAGAACGGGGGCCGGTAGCCCGCCGGGTCGTGGACGAAGGTCCCGAGAGGAACGCCGAGTTCGTGAAGGCGGCCGCTCGCAAAGCAGGGGCGAGCCTCGTCGGGATCGCCGAGATCCAGGAAACGGACGTCTTCGAGGGACGCGAGGCCCCTCACCGCTACGCCGTATGCCTCGGGCTCCCGATGGTCCGGGAGGAGATGGCGTACGCGGCGCGTCCCCGGGGGGCTGCCGAGGTGATGCGCACCTACCGTCAGATCGCGCTGATCGCCATGCGCCTCGGCAAGGCGGTCCGGAGGCGCGGCTTTCCGGCCAAGGCCTACGGAGACCCGAACGCCACGGACATCCTCCACATCCCGCTCGCCGTCCGCGCCGGACTCGGCCAGCTCGGCAAGCACGGCTCCATGATCAGTCGTGAACACGGCTCGAACTTCCGTCTCGCCGCGGTGTTGACGGACATGCCGCTCGCGGTGGATGAACCGCAGGACATCGGAGTGGACGATGTCTGCACCCACTGCCGGCGCTGCGTGATCGACTGCCCTCCCGACGCGATCTACGAGGAAAAGCAGTGGGTGCGCGGTGAGCAGCGTTGGTACGTGGACTTCGACAAGTGCGTCCCCTACTTCACGAAGACCTTCGGCTGCGGCATCTGCATCGAGGTCTGCCCCTGGTCGGATCCAGGGCGTGGGGAGAAGCTCAGCGAGATGATGCTGGCGAAACGGGAACGGACGCAGCCGTAGCCACGCGCGCTGCCGGCTCCGGAAGTGGGGCAGACCGGTATTCTCTCCTCGGGCCGTCACCTCGGCCCGTTGGACAAGAAACCGGAATGGCTACCTACGCGCTGTTTTCCGTACGGCGCGGACCCATCCATCCACTCCCCAGGACAAGAAATGATGCGGAACACATGCGCAAATGACCCCGTCGCTGGCTGGAGACTCCCGCGGTTATCTCTTCTGGCGGCCGTCTCCACCGCGGTTCTCTCCGCCTGCGGCCCGCCGCCGGGCGATCCCGGCCTCCGCTTCGCCGTGGCGACTTTCTCGCACGAGACCTGCACCTTCTGCCCCGGCGGCGACACCGAAGTCGAGGACTGGCTCCGCTATAGCGAGCCCGTTTCCGGCGAGGCGCTGCTCGGCTCCGGCGGCTACCGGGGCGGTTTCGTCCAGCGGGCCCGCGAGTTCGGCGACGTGGAGTTCGTACCCCTCACCTCGCCGGTCGGAGTGTTCGGCGGCTCCTCGCGCAGTTGGAACACGAAGGAGACCTTCGACCACTTCCTGGGCAACATGCTTGCCGAACTGGAAGAACAACTGCCGGTGGACGGGGTGTATCTCGCGCTCCACGGGGCGATGGCGGTGCGGGACGTTCCGCGTCCCGAAGCCGAGATCGCGCGCCGCTTCCGTGAACTTGTCGGCCCGGACGTTCCCATTGCCGGCACCTTCGACCTGCACGGTAACGAGGACGCCGAATTCCTCGAGCACGCGGATTTCGCCTTCGTGACCAAGCGTTACCCCCACTACGACGCCTATATTCAGGGCGAGCGGGCGGCGCGCGCCCTGCGGCTCACCGCGCGGGGCGAATATGAGCCCACTACCGCCACACGGAAGCCCGGGATCATCACCGCCACCGTGCTGCAATGGACCGGCCAGTCCCCCTCGATGGACGTCATGGAGCGGGCGCGGCGCTGGGAGGCGCGCGAAGACGACGCCTACGTGAGCGTCTTCTACGGCTATCCCTGGTCGGACGTCCCCGACGTGGGCGCCACCGTCCACGTCATGACCAACGGCGACCAGGAACTCGCGGACCGGATCGCCGACGACATGGACGACTTCATGTGGCGGGTCCGCGAAGACTTCGCCGTCGGCGGCTACCCCGGCCCCGGGGAGGCCGCGCGGATCGTCGCAGCAGCCATCGCAAACGGCGAGACGCCCGTCGCGGTCGGCGACCACAGCGACCGTCCCGGCGACGCGACCCACATTCTGAACGCCTTCGAAGCGGCGGGGATCGGCAAGACCCTGTACGGCACGATCTCTTCGCCGGCCACCCTGGATACGCTGGCGGCCACCGACGCCCAGCCGGGCGACCCCTTCGATCACGAAATCGGGGGCTTCACCCCCTCGGGCGGTTCGCCCCGGCGGATCACCGGGACGCTCGAGTACTTCGGCGAAGGCTTCGGTTACGACCGGATCGCCGCCGTCTCCTTCGGCGAGGACAACCTCGTCGTCCTGGTTCCCGCCTACGAGCAGGTGCTCTACCCGGAGGCGTTCCGCATCGGGACGATCAACCCCGAGGACTACGACGTCTTCGTGGTCAAGTCACGGGTGCACTTCCGGCGCGGCTTCGACGAAACCGGCTACGCGCGCACCATCGTGGTCGTGGAGGCGCCCGAGCCGTTCGTGGGGACGACCTTCCTGGACGCCCTGCCCTACGAGAACGTGGATCTCAGCGAGTTCTACCCCTACGGAGTGCCGGAGAAGCGGCGGTGAGTTGGTGGTGGGGACCCACCATGCCGATTGTGCGGCGATGCGGTTCTTGACTGCCGGTGGTGGAACCCCGGTAGGGGTATGCGCCGAGAAGGGAGCCGTCCCGGCGGTTGGGCTCCACACCGCCGCGGCCCTGCGGGCCGCTGTGCCGGTGTGAACACCGGCGTTCCCGGATCGAACCGCGCTTCTTCTGGATCGGCCATACGCGCTTTGCTGCGCTTCGCGCAGCGTGCCGACCAGAGGTCGGCGTTCCAAGCCGTCCCCGCGCTTCTACCCGAGTAGCGGGGTGCGGTCTCGACCGCGTTGCGACACCACTGCCGATCGTGCTGCCGGTTGCCATGGAACTCCCTCCCCCGGGAGTCCCGGCGGCGGCTTACTCCGGCTCGCTCAGCCGGTTGTACTTCCGGAGGATGTCACGGAGCCGATCGTGCGGTAACCCGTAGATTTTTCGGCCGTTCGCCCCGACCATGTCGCGTCCCGCAACCACCGCATTGATGATGGCCTCTTCGGTCGCCTGAACCACCCCCTCGAAGAGGGGATTGATGTTGTTGTTGGCGAGGTTCTCGAGCGGAGCAATGCCGCTCTCGTTGTGCGCGGCCTCCTGGTTCGCGGTCGAGAAGGCGACGAAAATGTCTCCGGAGCCGTTGGAGGAAATGCTTCCGACCCGGCCAAGAGCGAGCGAGGTCCGGCGGATGAACCGGTTGAGCTGGTGCGGCAGCAGCGGCGCATCGGTCGCCGCGACGATGATGATTGAACCGTCGCGGCCGTAGTCGTCGTCCCCGCCCACATCGTCGTCATCGCGCGGGGCGTCGAACGGTCCGCGCTCCGGGGTGAGGTCCGGGATCTCCCTCCCCACCGGGACGCCGGCGATGGTCATGAGGTTCCGGCTGCCGAAATTCGACTGCACCAGCACCCCGACCACGTACTCGTTGCCGCCGACGTCCACGATCCGGGAAGAGGTGCCGATCCCGGCCTTGAATCCAAAAGTGCGCATCCCGGTACCGCCTCCCACCGAGCCTTCCGCGACCGGGCCGCTCCGCGCCGAGTCGAGCGCGGCGAAGACGTGCTCCTGCCGCACATGAAAACCGTTAATGTCGTTCAGGAACCCGTCCCAGGTCTCGGCAACCACGGGCAGGCTCCAGTCCGGCGCGTCCAGGTTCTGTTGCGCCCAGGCGATGGTGGCCTCGTGCACGGCGCCCACGCTGTGCGTGTTCGTGATCATCACCGCGCCCTCGAGAATGCCGCGGTCGCGCATCCAGGTGGTGCCCGTCATTTCGCCGTTTCCGTTGAGCGTGAACCAGGCGGCGAAGACGCGGCCCCGGCTCGCGCGACCCCGGGGCAGCACCGCGGTAACGCCGGTACGCACCGGGCCCTCGCCCACCACCAGTTCTCCCTCGCCACGGATGATCGTGTGGTGCCCCACCTCGATCCCCGCCACGTCGGTGATGGCGTTCAGCGGACCCGGCGTACCCTCGAAGGGCACTCCGAGATCCCGGGCCCGGTGGGCTTCCTGTCCGGACGCGGCAGCGGCCCACACAAGCAGCGCGACAGCAGCGGACACGAGAGCGGCGAAGAGTCGCCGCGAAGCTTTTCTCCGGGTAGTCATGAGCACGCCTCCTTCGGCTCGGGAAGCTTGTCAAACAACGAACGGGGCGCGCCGGGCGCCCGCGGCGGACGGAAGAGGTCCAGGCGGAACGGCGGATGTTTCCGATCGAAGCCAAAGCGGCGCGAGGCCACCCGGAACCGGGTTGCGAGGAGTTCCGCATACGCCCCCTGCCCCCGCATGCGCTCGCCGAACTTGGCCTCGTAGAGTTGCCCGCCGCGGGTATCCCGGATCAGGCTCTCGACGTGCGCGGCCCGGGTTGGAACGTGGGCACCCAGCCACTCCGAGAAGAGCTCCTTGAGTTCGTGCGGCAGTCTCACCAGGATGAACCCGGCGGACCCCGCGCCCGCCTCCGACGCCGCCTCCAGAATGGCTTCGAGTTCGGAGTCATTCAGCGCCGGGATCATCGGCGACGCCAGCACGCCCACCGGAACTCCCGCCTCCTTCAGCGCGGCGATGGTGCTCAGCCGGCGCGCCGGCGCCGCCGCGCGGGGCTCCATGGCCCTGGCCAGGTCCCGCCGAAGGGTGGTCACCGAGACCATCGCCTGCGCGAGCCCCTCCCCGGCCATCTCGGCGATGATGTCGAGGTCGCGCAGGACCAACGCGGACTTCGTCACGATGCCGGTCGGATGGCGCGCCTCGCGCAGCACCTCGAGGATCTCGCGGGTGATGCGGAGGTCACGCTCGACCGGCTGGTAGGGATCGGTGTTCGAACCGAGCGCCAGCGGGCCGACCCGGTAGCCCGGCTTCCGGAGTTCCCGGCGCAGCAGGTTCGCCGCCTCCGGCTTGGCGACGATCTTGGTCTCGAAATCGAGGCCGGGCGAGAAACCCAGGTACGCGTGGCTCGGCCGCGCGAAACAGTAGATGCAGCCGTGTTCGCAACCCCGGTAAGGGTTGATGGACCGGTCGAAGGGGATGTCCGGAGAGTCGTTTCGGGCGATGATCGTCTTCGTCCGGTCGATGATGATCTCGGTCGGAACGCGCTCGGGCGGCGGATCGCGGGAATCCCAGCCGTCGTCGAACGCCTCCTCGCGCAGCGTCTCGAACCGCCCCGCGGGATTGGACAGGGCCCCGCGGCCCTGCAAGGGCTTCCCCCCGCCTCCGGGGTCCACCGCCGCGCTATTCCGGCTGGAGGGCGTCGAGCGCGCCCGCGAGGGCGGCTTCGATCTCCGCGGCATCACCGGAGGTGCGGACCAACTGTCCCCCGCTGATCTCGGCCAGGTAGGTCAACGCCCAGAAGGGATCCACGTTCCTCAGACCACGCAGGTCGCGTCCGGAATCCTGAAGATTGCGGCCCTCGAACACGATCTGGTTCGCCAGATCGTCGGCGCTGATGTTCCCGTAGGTCCCACCGACCCGACCGGCCCGGGTCAGGTTCGGAGGCGCGGTAATCGCGAGCAGGGTGGGCGGCACTCCAGCAGCGGCGAAGAGCGGCCACGAATCGCGAGCCCAACTGGCGCCGTCGACGCCATCCGTGAAGACCACCAGGACCGGACGTCCCGGCCTGTCGGCGAGAAGGCCGAATGCCAGGGTGAGCGCATTGTTGAACGCTGCCGGACCGCCGCTGCGCAACTCCGCGGCCGCGGCCGCGGCATCGGCGCAGGTTCCGTCCCAGCCGGCGTGCAGTTCCACCGAGCGGGTGAATCCCAGGAGTGCACAACGATCCTCGTCGTCGAGTCCCGAAAAGAGCGTCTGAATCCCGCCAACCGCGCCTCGCAGCCGCGCGCCCGAAACGCTGGAACTCAGATCGAACACGGCGACCACTGACAGCGGTTCCTGCCCGGTCCAGACTGGGCGGGGCAGGTCGCCGCGCCGGCGCCGGAGCAGCTCGAGCCCCGCGCCGGCGACTCCGGGAGCCGAGGGCGCCTCGGGATGGGCCTGAATCCGGACGGCCGCGGCTGGCCCCCGCGCGCTTTCTCCGTCGGCGGATTTGGAAATCCCGCCGGTGGGAAGAAAACCCGGGACCAAAACCGCGAGCGCCATCGCCGCGAGCACTCTCATTGTTCGCTCCCTCCCTCCGTGGGCTCCCGCACTTCGTCCTTCATCGCCTGAAATATCCCGGGGTAGCCGAGCGCCGGACCGAGCCAGTAGCGCCATTCGGGTTCCCATCCCGTCGGCGCCCGGGCAAGCAGGGCCCCGGCCGCCTCGGCAGCGCCCTTTGCATCACCCTGGCTGAGGCGCGCCGCCACGAGGCCGGAGACGGCTGCCGGCGACCGGCGCGAGCGCCGGACAGCTTCGGCAAAGGCGGCCTCGGCGGCGGCGAACTCTCCGGCCCCGAGCGCGATCTCGCCGCGAATGAGCAGCAAAGCCAATCGAGGTCCCGCCCGGAGGCGAGCGTCGCCGAGTTGGTCGAGAACGAAGACGGCGTCCTCCCGACGCCCGAGATCGAGAAGCACGCCGGCGAACCGAATCCGAAGGTCGGGATCGTCCGGAGTCTCTTCCAGGAGTTCCTGGAGCATCACTCCGGCGCGTGTCAGATACGTCGGCTCCTCGCGCTGTCTCCCGAACATCCACAGCGCCGCGGCGAACGCCCGCTGGACATCGCGATCACCGGGCAGGTCTTCCATGGCCCCCTCGAAGGCTGCGACCCCGGGGCCCACCGAAAGCTGGACCTGGTAGGAAAAGCAAAGCGCCAGCCACCACCGGCGGATCCAATCGCCGCGGTCCTCCGAGTCCGGAATCGCCTTGAGCAGGTTCCGCGCCAACTGCAGATGGGTGTGGGAGTGCCCGTGGCCAGCCGCTTCCGTGTGGAGGAGCGCCGCGGTCTTCAACTCCCGAGCGTCAGGGCCGGAGGCAATGAGGTCGCCGACCACCCGCTCCACGGAACCCGGGGCAAACCCGGCGAGCACCCGGCCGGAGCTGATGAATAGTCCGCCGCGCACCTCGGTCAGCAGTTCCTGGTAGGCGTCCGGGTCAATCCGGCCCTGCGCCAGGGAGGGGTTGGAGGAGCCGACAACTGCCGCCAGCGCAAGAGCAACGGCTACAGACGAAGAACGCATCCAGGGCTACGACCCGGAATGTAGCAGGATGCGTGCCACGGCGCCGCCTGCCGGGCAGTTTGCCGGCGGCGGCGTTCCCGTATCGAAGCGGGCGATGTAACGTAGAAAAAAGAGCCCGCCGAATCGAAACGGCACCCCGTGTCAACGACTCCCCTCCCCCACCCCACGCCTCGCGACCCGGTCGTGACCGGCATGGGACTGCTTTCCCAGGTCGGAACCGGAATCTCCGAACATCGGGACGCCCTCAAGTCCGGGACTCAGGTCCCCTTTTCGGTCTACGAGCCGGGCGTGACCTGCCAGACCGGCTGCCAACTGGTGGGCGCCTATCGGGAACCGCTCGACCCCGGTGATCTCGGGCTCGACCGCTCGGAAACCCGCTTCATGGGCCGCATGTCGCTGCTCGCGGTGCGCGCCGCGCGGCTCGCTCTCGAACAGTCGGGACTCCCGACCCGGGATCTGGCGGTGATGGTCGGAACCGGCACCGGCGAGATCGAGGCGCACCGTGAAGTGGTGCGCCGGGTCGGCCGCGGCGGGCGTGTCCGGGTGCTGCCGACCACCATCCCGCGCATCATGGCCTCCACGGTCTCGGCGAACCTGGCCACGGTGCTGAAGACGCGGGGTCCTTCGCTATCGGTAACCGCGGCATGCGCAGGAGGCGGGTACAACCTCGCCATCGCCGCCTCCTGGATCCGGGAAGGCATCGTGGACTATGCCCTCGCGGGCGGAGTCGAAGCGGAGGACGTGCACTTCCATCTCGGGTTCGACTCCATGCGCGCCTACACCCGGGTGGACAACCACCGCCCGGAGTGGGCATCAAGACCCTACGCGGCCGATCGCGCCGGTTTCATCTTCGGAGAGGGCGCCGGCATCCTCGCCCTTGAATCACGGGAATCCGCCAAACGGCGCGGCGCCGAAATCCTCGGCTCCCTCCGCGGTTTCGGAATGTCCTCCGACGGGAGCGGGGAGATGGTGGCGCCGGACAGCGAGGGGGCGGAACTCGCCATCCGGCGGGCGCTCCGCCACAGCGGCGTGCCCCGCGAGGCGATCGGCTATATCAACACCCACGGCACTTCGACTCCCCTCGGCGACATCTCCGAGGTGCGGGCGATTCGCCGCGTATTCGACGGCGCCCTCGTCCCCTACGGATCGACGAAGGGATATACCGGCCACACGGTGTCCGCCGCGGGCGCCCTGGAAGCGGCTTTCACCCTGCTCATGCTCCGGGAAGGCTGGCTGGCTCCGTCGGTGAACGCCGAACCACTCGATCCCGAACTGGAGGACTACCCCCCCGTCGTGCGACCCACCGCCACCGACGCCGAATGGGCGCTCTCCAACTCGTTCGGCTTCGGCGGCACCAACATCTCGCTCGTCCTCCGCCGCGAACGCTGAGAATCAGGGACCGCCGGTGTTCACACCGGCACCGCGGCCCGAAGGCTGGGACCGCCGGTGTTCACATCGGCACCGCCGCCGCAGGGCCGCAGTCTGCCGGTTTCACCGGGTTCCTCAGAGTGCCCTGAAATTCCCCTAACATGATGATTTGTCATAGGGTTACTGTGCTATACTGTTCCCTCCCGGAACGCCACAACCTCCCCCGTTCCCGCACATTTTGTGCTGGCCACCTGCTGGCGCGCCAGCGCGGGGAACTCGAAGGTGCATTACTCCGGGGAGTCGCGCCCGTTTGGCGCCCGGCCCAGGACTCCCGGACGCCCGCGTTCCTGCCGGTGCTACTGGCTACCCTCCTCGGCAGCGCCAGCGCTCCTTTATCCCGTCCTCCACGGTCACATGTTCCGCCAGGTTCTGGCCGTCCCTGATGCCCCCGTCATCGCCATCGCGGAGGCCGGCCTCTCGTCCGATCTGAGCAGCGTTGGCACCGCTGGCTACGATCTCTTCGTCGAAGATGATCCCGAACAAGTGACCCATCGCGGACTCTCTCCGATCAGGCTTCCCTGCCTCCCGCGTCTCCTTGAACTTCGCAACGAGTTGGTCCTTCGTCATGGCTGCTCGATGTTACCCGGCTACGCTGGAGCGTCGGCCTGCACCCCATGCTGCGACCCCGGCGCCACCCGGATTCCCGGTGTCCCCTTCGCGGCGGTGGTCGGCCACACGGCGGAGCACCGGTCGGCATCGCCGCGCGCTCCGGGGCGAAACATAGAGACAACCGCACCGCCCCGGGGTGGCGCCGCACTGTTTCAACCGGCTGCATGTGCGCGCGTCTGGGAGAATTGGCCAGCGGCACATGTGGAGGCACTGAGAGGAGCACAGATGGGTAAGCAAACACTCGGACGCTTAGAAGGCGTTGAGCTGCGGGAGATCTGGGCCAGCGAAGCCGCAGATTTCACCCCGTGGCTTGCACAGCCGGAGAACCTAAGGGTTCTGGAAGAGACCCTCGGGGTGGAACTCGAAGTCGAGGCCGAGGAAAAGGCCGTCGGGCCGTTCCGCGCTGACCTCCTTTGCAAGGATCTCAGCACGAACACCTGGGTCCTCATAGAGAACCAGCTTGGACGGACGGATCACATTCACTTAGGCCAACTGCTCACATACGCAGCGGGTCTTCAGGCGGTAACCATCATTTGGGTGGCGGCGCGGTTCACTGATGAACACCGTGCGGCTTTGGACTGGCTGAATGAGATCACCGATGAGAGGTTCTGCTTTCTCGGGCTTGAGGTGGAACTGTGGCGAATTGGAGATTCCGTGGCGGCTCCAAAGTTCAACGTCGTGTCCAAACCCAACGACTGGTCGCGGTCCGTCAAACGGGCGCTGGATGACGGCGGTCTCTCGGAACTGCAGATAACCCAGAAGAAGTACTGGGAGGCGTTCCACCGGTTCCTCAACACTTCGAAAGGAAACGTTTCTGGCAGTAGGAAGCCGCGGGCAGAAAACTGGATGAGTTACAGCGTGGGACGCAGCGGTTTCTCGCTCCTCGTCGCAAGAAACAAGCAACGGCGGCGTCTCCGGGCATCGATGTATCTCTCAGAGAACAGCGCAAGAGCCTTCTTCGCCCTGTTGCGGCGCGACAAGGACGCCATCGAACAGGAATTGGATCAGCGGTTCGAATGGCGTGAGATGCGTAAGGAGTGTGAGATCGCGAGCTACCTAGAAGACGTGGACCCGGATGAGGAGTCCGATTGGCCGCGGCAGCACGAATGGCTCGCCAAGCAGATTAACGAAATGCATCGGACCTTTGCACCTCGCATCAAGAGGCTGAACTTGGACGAACTGGAAGGGGACGAACGCTGATGCGCCCGTTGCCGCTCAGCGGCCTCCGGCGGCGATAGCCCGTTTCTTCCGGGACGGTGGGCGCGGCCCTAGGGTCCGGACGTCACCCTTCACGGCGCCGGGGTTGTCGCATGAAACGCGGGAGTGGTCCTGCTGGCGCTTCCTCGGGTGCGGCTCGCGGTCCCCGACCCCGCCAGTCGCGGCGCTCAGAGGTGGTATACGTTGAGAACTGGGCCGACCTCCAGCCAGTCCTCCCGGTGGGGGTCGGCACGGCGGCGCGCAGCGCCGCGAAAGCGTGTGTCGCTGCTCAGCCGGGTGGCGCGACCGCTCGCCCGACCACCCCCGCGAGGGCGCTACGGTTCTCCGCATGTCAGCACCCCGGAAAGAAAAGCCGATGCACATTGATCTGGACTGGAACGGAGCAACCGGTTACCACGTGACGACTCCCTCCGGAGCCTCGGTCCTTCTCGACAGTAACGCTCAGGATGGTCCTTCTCCCATGCAGGCGCTGCTCGCCGCGGTCGCCGGCTGCATGGCGATCGACATCGTCCACATCCTGAAACGCATGCGCCGCGCTCCGGAAAAACTCTCGGCGCGCGTCTTGGGAGAGCGCGCCGACGACCATCCGCGCCGCTTCGTCCGAATGCGGCTGGAGTTCACGGCCGCGGGCGGCGCCGTGGTTCAGGACCGGCTTGAGCAGTCGGTCGAACTCTCGTTCGCCAAGTACTGCAGCGTCCTCCACAGCCTCGCACCGGACACCGACACCTCCTGGTCAGCCCGCGTTTCGGCAGACACTGCCGTTCCTGTCTGAGACCGGCGGGCGAGCGCACCGCGGCACCTACAGCGATCCGAGCGCGGCCCAGGGGTCGCCACGCAGCGTCCGGAGCCCCGCCACCGCCGAAGCGGCCAGCATCAACAGCAGGAGGAGCGCCGCCGGCCCCAGATAGAACAGCGGGTCCCCGGTCTCGATCCACGCGACCCGGGCCGCCACCGCTCGCACGAGCAGCCACCCCAGAAACGACCCGAGCGAGACCCCGGCCACCGCCGCGAGCGCCGCAGACCGGAAGGCGCCCCACACCAGGATGTCAGGATCGGCACCGAGCGCCATCCGCACCGCGGTCGGATGAGCTTCCCGAACCACGAAATCGGCGATGTGGCCGATGGCCCCCACGACGGCGAGGAGGAGGCCGGCGACGGCGAAGATCCCCAGTGCGACCGCCGCGAGCAATGGAGCGCCGAGCAACCGGATACGGCGGTCGCGTACCGAGGCGGCGTCCGTCGCCCGCATCGTCGCGTCCACCTCCGGCGGCAGGCGGCCAAGCGCCGCAACCTGTTCGGGGGTCGGGTCTTCCCGGAAGCGGGCCACGACTTCAACCTTGTAGTGACCGCCCATCGCGGGAGGGATGGCGAACGGTACGTACGCCGTGGGATAGAACGAGGTTGCCGGAAACAC
The DNA here is from genome assembly GCA_965223075.1 of Candidatus Marinacidobacterium sp. GTDB lineage: Bacteria > Acidobacteriota > Vicinamibacteria > Marinacidobacterales > Marinacidobacteraceae > Marinacidobacterium. The sequence continues at coordinate 484,390 of OZ244986.1, forward strand.
CTGCAGGTCGGGGACGATCCCCACGACCCGACTCCCGCCATGCACCGAATGCACCATGGAGCCAACCGGGTCGGACAGTTCCGACGCGCGGGCGTACGAGCGGTCGAGCACCATGACCCGCTCCGCTTCGGCGGTATCGGCGTCGGTGATCCCCCGCCCGCCGAGGAGCGGAATGCCGAGCACGGCAAGCAGCCCGGGACTGACCGACCGCGCCGCCCGCCCGGAGTCCTCATCGCGCGGAAGGTTCGGACCGGCGGCGGTGAAGGTCAAACTGCCGCCCATCTGGTCCGGCAACGCGTCCGCGTAGGCGGCGGACTCCACACCCGGAACCCTCTCGATGCGTTCGATGAGACGGTCGAGCAGCGCCATCTTCTCCGGGTGCGGCAGGGACCCCCCGGCGGAATGCCCGGCGAAGTCCACGGTGATCTGGGCCAGCCCCCGGTCCGGATAGCCGCCCCGGCCCGCGAACAGACGCCAGGCGCTCCCTCCCATGACGGCGGTGGCGACCAGGATGACGGTGGCTGCCGCCACCCCGAGTGCCAGCGTGGGTGGAACCACCCGCCGCCGGTGCGGGACGGCGAAGCGCGCCATTCCCCCGGCTCGCCGGCGCGCTCGCAGCGTGTCGAGGAGGGGCGCGCTCTCGGCCAGCGCGGCGGCCAGGAAGGCCATCAGGAAAGTCGCCACGGCGACACTCCCGCCGGTGGACCATCCCTCTGCGAACGGGAGTTCGGCGCCGAAGCGGCGGAGGACCGGCAGGGCCAGAGCGCCGAGCAGGGCACTGCCCCCAGCCACCGCTGCCGCGAGCAGGACCACCCGGAAACACGCCGCGAGAAACTCGTCCCGGAACGAGGCGCCGAGCGCCCGCCGGACCGCCGCGGCGCGGCGGCCGGCAATGGAGCGCGCCAGCCGGAGACCCGAGACGCTCACCGCCGCCGCGAGCACCAGCAGCAACGCGCCGGCCCGCAGGATTTCCAGAGTGGGACGGACCGAAGCGGTCAGGGACCGGGACAGCGGGACGACCTGGATCGGGGTTCCCTCTTCGCGGAACCCGGCCGCGCTCAGCAGCGCCGAGGCTTCGGCCCCCGCCGCCGCCGGGGACACCCCCGGCCGCAGGCGTGCGTAAGCGTTCGATGACCGCGAACGGCCGCCCGGTCCGGTCCCGACTTGCCGGCGGCGCGCCGGAACCCAGAGTTCGCTCTGCAGCATCGGGGTGAAGAAACCGGCGGGCATCACCCCGATCACGTGCATCGGTTCTCCGTCCAGCACGATCTCGCTTCCCACCACCTCGGGTGAACTGGCGAACGCGGTTCGCCACAGCCGGTGGCTCAGAAGGACGACCCCCTGTCCGCGGTCGAGCGTGGCGGGCGAGAAGGACCCACTCAGCGCCGCTCCTTCGTGGTCCCCGGGCAGGAAAGGTCTCCCCAGAAGAACGGAGACACCGAGAATCTCGAGGAAGCCCGGTTCCAGCGCGCCGGCCTGGACGGAACGGGAGGGAGGATTCCCCAGAGCCATGGAAGCGCCCCACAGGTGCCCCGCCCAGACGAACGACTCGGCACGTTCCCGCAACAGGGCCGTCTCGCGGTCCGAGAGGAACCGCCGGAAGGGGGTGTCGGAGACGCCGCCGCTCAGGGCGACCAGTTCGTCCGCATTTTCGTAGGGGAGCGCGCGCCCGACGACGGAGTCCCAAACCCCGCCCACGGCATGCCAGGCGCCGACCGCGAAGACCAGCGCCAGGACGACCGCCAGCGCGCTCGCCGGCGCCGACGCCAAGGATCGCCAGGCGGCGACAAAAGCGGCTCGCGTTCTCATCGGCTCCTCACCGGGGGCGATCAGGTGAATCCGGGACGCTGGCGTACAACCGTCCGATTTCGCCGCCAAGGCCCTCGGCCAGTACAACCGGCGGCGGATGGTCCCCGGGGCCGAAGTGCGGATCGGCCCCTGCCTGGATGAGCGTCCAGGCCGCCTTGAACCGTTCCTCTTCCTTCGGCGCGAACCTCGGCGACCGGCGCGAGAGGCTCACTGTCCAGCCGTCCAGCACCGCCATCAGCGGCGTCCTGTTGTTCGGTTCCGCATAGGCATTCGGGTCGGCCCCGGTGCTCACCAGGAACGCGACCGCTTCCGCATTGCCGAAGAACGCGGCTCGGGTGAGCGCGGCATTACCGAATTGGTCGAGCGCCTCCAGATGTGCGCCGGCGGCGACCAGGAGCCGGAGCACCCCGACGGAGCCGCTGGCGGCCGCCCAGTGGATCGCGAAATATCCGCGGCTCTCGGAATCCGCCGCTACCCCGGCAGCCAGGAGTTCCCGCACGCAATGAGCGTCGCCCGCACGCGCTGCCGCTACGAGGAGCCCGGCTGGACTGGTGTCTTCCGGCACGTCAGCAACCGGACCTCCGCGCGCAATCCGCGCTGGCGCGGCCCCGGCGCCCGGCCCGCTCGCGGACTCCGCAGCTTCGGGAGTCAACTCGGCCCCAGGATCCGACGAGGTCGCCGCTGATTCGACTGGAACCCCGGAGGCCACCGGGATCGTCGCGAGCCGTACGGCCCCAAGCACCACCACCAACGCCAGTGCTGCCAGCACCCCCGTGAACGCCAGCCGGCGCGCCGTCGGGACTCGCATGGACGCCAGCGTAACCCAGTTCCAGGTTCACCGCCGCGGGCGGCGCCGTCTCCCAGTGCCGTCACGACCAGTCGCTCGAATTCGCGTTCGGGGTCGGCGGTTGCGCCATCCGGAGCTCTTGGGAGATGCGGCCCTCACGTTGGCACGGCGCTTTGTCGCCGGCGCCGGTTTCGCGCCCCCGCGCGATGCCGGTCTGAAGACCGGCGGTCCCTTCCCGGGGCGCGATCAGGGTCAGGGGCGCGCGGTGTACCCCTCCCGGGCCCGCACGCGGACTCGCCGCTGCTTGATCCGCACCTCGATCGGAACGAACCCGCGCCGGTCCGGGTCCGGGCTGAATGCCAACACGTAGCGGACCCGGAGATCCCGCAGGACCTCCTGGAAGGCTTCCTCGAGATCCGCATCCGAGCGGATGGTCACCGATCTCCCGCCGGTGCCTCCGACCAGATCCTCGAGCAGTTCGATCCCGTCCCGATCCGTCCGCAGGATGCGCGACGGCCGAGGCGCGGGAGCGATGATCGAATACAGCAAGACGTCGGAGGCCTGGACCGCGCGCCGGATGTGCCGCTCACGAGCCCAGCTCAGGTTGTCGAGACCGTCCGTGAACAGCAGCAGCACCGGCCGCCCACTGCCTAAGTGAAGCGCCGCCAGTGACAGGACGACCCCGTCCCATAGCGCCGTGGCGCCTCCCCCGCTGGTCTGGAGCAAGCCATCGCCCACGTCCGGACCGCAGGAACCGAACTCGCGGACCCAGCGCGCCCGATTGGAAAACGCCACCACCCCGCAGTCGTCCCGCTCGTTGAGCGCTCCGGCAAACTGCCGCGCCCCGGCGGCCAGCCGGCGTCGCCGCTCTCCGGCCGTGCTGGCGCTCACGTCCATCGCGAAGAGCACCGCAAGAGGCAGGGATTGTTGATCCAGCAGCCGAAACTCCTTCGGTTCCCCGGCGACCCGGAGCTCAAAATCCTGTTCCTGAAGGCCGCGCACGGGACCGTCCCTGGTCACCGAAACATCCACGAGCACGGCGCGGGTCTCCACCCGAAACTGACCTGCCGCGTTTCCCGGAGCGCCCAGGGTGGCCAGGACAGCGAGGAAGCCGGCGCCCACTGGGGGAAACGTGACGCGCCGCAATGTGTTTCAGGCCCCGGATCAGATGGCGACCAGCTTGCGCAGCCAGTCCAGGGACGGCTCTCGCGGATTGGCCCAGGTGATGAGGAAGTCGGCCCAAACGCGATCTCCGCGGGGCAGCGCCATCTGTTCCGTGGCGAGTTCCGCTGCTTCGTCCCAGCGTCCCCGCGCTTCGAGCGCCGCCGCCAGCGCGGCGACCACCGCGTGCGAGGTCGGGGCGAGATTCACCGCTTCGCGGAGTCCGGCGATCGCCGGATCGAGTTGCTCCTGCGCAATCCGCGTTTCCCCCAGCAGCATGAGCCGCGGCACCCAGAGCAGATGCGCACTCGGCTTCTCGCTGACCTCCCGCAGGCGGTCAGCGGCGCGACCGATCCGTCCCTGGCCCAGGGCGACGAGCGCCAGCCGGAGATTCAGGTCGTCGCGATCCCCAAGCGCGCGCGCAACCGTTCGGGAGGACTTCAGGGCAACCGCCCGATTCACCAGCCGCTGCGAGGCGGCTTCCCGGAACAGATCCCGGGCATCCCCCCAGAGTTCCTTCTCCCGCACGTAGCGGGCGCGAACCGACCAGACGGCGGCGAGTTGCCAGGCGAGCGCGGGATCCCGCCGCGGATCGGCTTCTTCAAGAATGCGAGTGGCGGACAGCAGGTCCATCCGCGCGAGCCGGGTCCGGGCGGCCGACAGCACGACCTCCCGCCAGAGCAGTCTGCGGAAGTCGGAAGCGCCCTCCTCGCCCCACCCCGCCATGGCCTCCTCCACGAGAGAGTCGGGAAGACCCTGGACCCATTCCCGCGGCAGCTCCTCCACGGGTTCGCGAAACGCCCAGACGGCGTGATTCCAGCCGAAATGGGCCACCGTCTCGGCATGCATCAGCGCAGCAGCCAGCCGCCCCCGGAAACCCTCGATCTCGTACGCCGGCGGGAGCCGCTCGAAAAAGTCCCGCTGCACGTGCCGCAACTCCATCGGGACGCGGCTCCCGACCCGCCGCGCCGTCTCGATAAAGCGCCCCGACCGGTACTGGGTGACGAGTTGCCCGTAGATCTCGGGGGTGATCTCCTCCGCCACGACCTGGGAAGAAACGGCCGGCGAAAGGAACGCGCGCCGGCTCATCCGGCGCACCAGTGTTGTCATGCGTTCCGGGTCCCTGACAGTCCGCGGGGTGTTCGCTCCGACCGCAAGAGTACCGCGTCCAAACGCGACGCCGTGAGTGACTTTGCGTTGCAACGCGCTGCCGCGCCCTGCCCACCGAAAACGAAGCGCGCACAATTGCGCGCATGCCCTCTCCGACCCGCCGCGAATTCCTGGCCCGCTCGGCTTCAGCCGGCGCCGCCCTCTGGCCCGCCCCCCTGCTGGCTCGCACTCCCCGAGCCCTTCAGGACGGGGTGCAGAGCGAACGCATCGCGGCCCGCATGGAAGCTGTTTCGCTGATCGGCGCGACCCCGGAAGGCGGCGGCTCCCGCACCGCGGGGAGCGACGCCGACCTTGCAACCCGGGACCGTTTCAGCACCTGGCTCGAGGAGGCCGGGCTCGAAGTCCGTACCGATCTGGCAGGCAACCTCATCGGACACCTTCCCGGATCCGATTCCTCGCGGCCCCCGCTCCTTACCGGATCGCACCTCGATTCCGTCCCCGAAGGTGGGAACTTCGACGGAGTCGTGGGTTCCATCGGAGCCCTCGAGGCGGCGACCGCCATCGCCGTTTCCGGCGCCCCGCTCCGTCATTCCCTCGAAGTGGCGGTGTTCTTCAACGAAGAAAACGGGAAGACGGGCAGCCGGGCGCTGGCCGGGGAAGTCACGCCGGAAGAAATGAACCTGCCGGTGTACGGAGGACTCACCCTGGGCGAGGCGCTCGCCCGGGTCGGCGGAGCGCCGGACCGGATCACCGAGGCGGCGCTCTCGCCCGGCCACTACGCCGGATTCGTGGAACTGCACATCGAACAGGGCCCCACTCTCGACACCGAGGGATTCGAAATCGGGGTGGTCCAGGGAATCGTCGGCATCCGCCGCTTCCGCGTCCGGGTGTCCGGCTTTGCGAACCACGCCGGCACCACGGCGATGGGGATCCGCCGGGACGCCCTGGTAACCGCCGGCCGCTTCCTGGTGGCGGTCCACGAAGAGACCCAGTCCTGGCCGGGGCGTCAGGTGGCCACCGTCGGCCGCATCGAAGCGCACCCCGGCGCACCGAACGTCATCCCGGGGGAAGTCGAGCTGAGCCTCGAAATCCGGGACCTCCGGATGGAGACGATCGAGGCGCTCTACCAACGCTTCCGGGAACTCGGCCAGGAACTGGCGGCGCGGAACCAGACGAGCATCGCGTTCGAGCCGTACTACCTGAGCCGGGCGGCGCCCTGCGACCCGGCCTTCATGGACGTCGTTGAGGCATCCGCCGAGAGTCTCGGGTTTTCACGCCTTCGCTTTCCCTCCGGAGCGGGGCACGACGCCCAGTCCATCGCGGTGCTGGCGCCCATCGGCATGATCTTCGTGCCGAGCCGTGACGGCATCAGTCACTCGCCCCGCGAATTCACGAGCGTCGCCGACATCACGAACGGCACCCGGGTGCTGGTGGAGTCCCTCCGGCGGTTGGATCGGGAGCTGGGTTAGCACCCCTGCACCCGGACGAACCGCGCCACCGAGTGACTTCGTCCACCGACAGTTAGACTTGCGGTGACGCGCGGCGCCGTCGCGGGGAACCTTGATGATGTTTTCTTTTTCAAGGAGTGAACCCATGGGCAACCAGCTCTCCCCCGGAGAGAAGGCGGTTCTGGCGCTGTTCGTCGCGGTGCTCGCGGCCGCGACCGGAGGAATGGTCTTCTTCGGCAACGCCATTCTCGGCCTGCAGCGGGACATCGGCCACCTGCGCACCGAATTCGTGGAGTTCCGGGTTGAGGTCTCCGCGAGGCTCGACCGCGTGGAGGAGAGGCTCGATCGCGTGGAAGCCCGCCTGTCGAGCATCGAAACCGTCATCCAGACCCACCACGGACCGCTGCCACCGCCCGCGGACTGACCGACGGCTCTGCCCGGCGCCGGCCCTCCAGGCCGCCTGCGCCTTCCCGGTCAGCGATCCCGTACCGGGATGACGCTCTCGCCGTCGGCGTAGCCGACGATCCCCGCGGCGATCACCCGGCGAAAATTCTCGGGCGACGCCGCGCCCTCATCGTCCAGCTCCAGATAGAACCCCTCCGGAAGGGCGGCGAGCTGCGGGAAAGAATGTCCAGGGCCGCTCCGAAGCGCGGCGCCGGGCTGCACCACCACCGCGACCGGTGGTGCGATGACCCGGAGCCGAAGCAGCGCCCCCGACACAGTCGCCGCCAGCAGAACCAGCCCGAGACCCGCAACCACCAGGCGCCGCCGGCCACGGCCGAGCATCAGCAGGGTCCAGAAGATCCCCGCGAGGAGAACCGACGCGCTGAGCGCTCGCGCGAAGCGGTCCGGGGGACTGCGGCGCAGCCAGGCGCCGAAGCCCTGCATCGAACGGAGCAGCTCGAGGGAGAAGGTGTCCGAAACCCCCGACGACGCGGCGTCGGTCAGCCGCCGGTCGAGCAGCTCATGCGCGAGCGCGAGGTTCTCGCGGGCATCCTCGTCACCCGGACGAAGCGCGAGCGACCGCTCCCAATGGAGCATCGCGTAACCGAGCCGGCCGGCCCGGTATTCGGCGTTTCCGAGGTTGTAATGGAGCGCCGTCCGGGCGAGTCCGCCACCGCCCCCTTCGAGCAGCCGGCGATAAGCGGCCACCGCGGTCTCGTAATCCCCCTCGTCATAGCTCCGGGCCGCAGCCGCCGCGTCCGCCTCCGGACTCTCCTGGGGAAGCGCGGTCCGGGAGAGTCCGAACCCCGCCATCAGAACGAGGGAGCCGAGGACGAGACAACGCCTCATCCGGCTCCCCCCTTCCGTCCGAGTTGTTCCTCGAGCCGGCGTACCAGTTCGGCTGCCTCTTCGGCGTCGGAGTGCGCCTCGCCGCCACCCCCGGGCGCGGCGAAACGGGCGCCCTCCGAGCGGGACAGCAGTGCCCGGAAACGGCGGGCGGCATCGGGCGCCGCACCCGCCTCCTCGAGTCGGCGGGCCGCACTCTCCGGCGTAAAGCCGTGGCGGGAACCTCCCAGCCGCGCCGCTGCGTATTCAGTCAGCGCCTCGCCCACCTGGGCGGCGGCCTCGGGCCCGCTGCCGGTGACCCGCGCGAGCGCCCGCCGGGCGCTGGTGGCCGCTCCCCGGCGGCGATACTCGGCCGGATTCGCGTCCCGCCAGTCGCGCCGGCGCCGGGCGGCGAAGAGTCCCAGGTTCCACAGCACCGGCAGGGCAAGACTCAACACGAAGAAGGTCCCGGGCCGCCAGGGTCCGGCCGGAGGGACCTCCCCCTGCCCGACGGGCTTCAGGTAGCGGATGTCCTCCCCCAGCCGCTCCACGGCAACCGAGCCATCCGCTCCCGGAGCGGTCGCGGCGCCTCCCTCGACTCGAATCTGCAGAGGATCGGACGCCAGCCGTTCGTAGACGCCGATCCGGGGGTTGAAGACGTCGAGCGTCACGGCGGCGATGTTCCGGACGCCGCCGGCCTCAGGCACGATCGGGAATTCCCAGATCTGGCGACCGCCGAACTCGAGACCCGAGCCCTCGTCCAAAAGCCCGGTTTCGGAGGACGTGTCCGGGTCGAAGAACCGGAAGGCCCGTCGGGCCTCGGGGCTCTCCGGAAGGTCCGGAGTTCCCGCCGCGCGCAGATTGCCGCTCCCCTCGAGTTCGACCCGCAACACGAGCGGCTCCCCGGCCACCGCTACCCGGTCGCCGAGCGGAGCGTCGTCGCGCGTGATCTCCGCGCCCAGCCGGTAGTCCCCGACGGCGCCGGTGAATCCGGGAGGCCTCCCCACCTCGGGGAGGGGCTCCGCCCGAATCGTGGCGGAGGGCGCTTCCCGCACCACCACCGCCTGCTCCGGTCCGAAGAAGGACCGCCGTTCGCCCTCGACCCCGATTTCGAAACGCGGACCGGAGAGTTGGCGTTCGCCGGCGCCGGTCGGAAAGACCGCCCGCATGAGCAGCGGGTAGGTGTCGTACGCCACGCCGTTCAGAGTGCGGCGTTCGCGGCGGGGGCCCGGGCGGCTCCGGCGCTCCCGTATTTCGTTGCCGCTCAGGCCTCGCTCCTGCCAGGGGACGTCGGGAAGTTCCACCTCCTCGGTCCAAAAACCCTCCGGCTGCGCCAACTCGACCGGGGCCGCCGCGTACACCGGGAGCCGTGACCAGAGCCGGTAGAGCACAAGGACCTGCTCTCCCACGTGCACCGCGGCGTCCGAGGCTTCGGCCCGGATGAAGACGTCCTCCTCCCGAACGTCCGGAGCCCTCTGTGCCCGCTCCCGCCGATTGAACGGATCCATGCGGCCGAACGGCGAGGAAAACGGCGACGAAAAGGGTGATGCAAACGGATCCGGTGAACGGGGACGCAGGCTTCCCTGTTCGACCCGCACCGGAATCGGAGGCGCGGGCGCATAGCCGGGAACCGCAATCCCCGGAATCACCAGCTCCCCGACCGTGAGCGGCCGAAGCCGATAGACCCACTCGATCGCGCGGGTCATCTGCATGTTGACGATCTGTGTCTTCGAGACCCGCTGGCTGCTGAGCACCTCGAACCCGGCGAGGTTGGGGATCACCGGCTCTCCTCCCCGCTCCTCGGGCACGGACACTGTCAGCGCCAACGTGTCTTCGATCCCGATGTGGTCGGCGTCCACGCTCGCCTCGGCAGCCTCCTGGCCATGGACCGGTGTGACGAAGAAAACCGTGAACAGCGCGGCGGGTAGCAGCCGTTTCATCAGTGCCGGCCCCTCCGAAGCGCGCGGGCCCGGCGCTTTTCGAGACGGTCCTCCTGGAAGGCCCGCTCGATGTCGGCGAGCGCGGCCAGGATCCTCTCGGCCTGCTCGGGACTGATTTCAGGAACTTCGCCGGGCAAGGAGTCCGGAGTGTCCGCGCCCGGACCGGCATCCTGGGGCGGAGTGCCGCTCGTATCGTCGGCGGGGGGCTGATCCCGCGCTTCCGGAGGTCCCTGTGGAGGAGACTGCTGCCCCTCCCCGGAGTCCTGATCCCGATCGCCGGAAGAAGGGGAGTCCTGCTGATCCTGTTCCTGCTCCTGTCCCTGATCCTGCGGGTTCTGCTGCCCCCCCTGGCTCTCCTGGTCCTGCTGGTTCTGGTCCTGTTGTTCCTGGTCCTGCTCCTGTTGCTCCTGCTCCTGCTGGTCCTCGCCTTGTCCCCCGCCCTGTTGTTCCTGGTCGTCGGCCGCCCGGAGCGCGCGCTCCAGATTCTGGCGGGCTTCGCGGTCCTCCGGGTCCAGAGCGATGGCCTCCCCGTAAGCGGCCGCCGCTTCCCGAAACGCCCCGGCACGGAAGAGCGTGTTCGCCAGGTTGTAGAAGGCGTCGCGCCGGACCTCGCCACCGGCGCCACCCTGGAGCGCCGCCTGATAGCCGCGCAGCGCTTCGGCAAGCGGCCCGCCCTCGGCGGAAGGTGACCCGCCCTCGGCGGAAGGTGACCCGTCCTCGCCCGAGACCGGAGCGCCCTCCGCCTCTCCCAGGCGGTAGTGGACCCCGGCGATATTGAGATCGTTCTCGGGGGCGTCCGGATAGGCGCCCTCGGCTCGCGAAAAGGCCCGGAGCGCCTCCTCCAGCCGGCCCGCTTCGAAGTGCTCCGCTCCTTCCCGGGTGTTCTTTTCGCCGCCGCCAAACAATTGCATGGCCATCAGCAGCACGAACGCGGCGCGGATCACGAAACGCCTCCCTGACGCGCCGCGCCGCGACGCGGCCGGCGGGACGGGGTGACGAAGGCGGCGGCGGCAATGGCGCAGACCGCGAGCCCGGCCGGAATCCAGAACCGCTCACGGTAGCGCCGGGATATCTGCGCTCCGAGTTCCCCGCCTTCGATTCCGGCAATCCGGGCCGTCAATCCCTCGATCTCCCGGTCATCGGGGGAGACCTCGAAGAAAACGCCCTCCGTGAGCGCGGCCAGTTCGGAGAGCGCCGCCCGGTCCAACCGACTCACGATGGGAGAACCGGCGGCGTCGCGCATCAGGGTCGGACCCGACTCGGAGGCCGCCGGGATGGTGGCGCCGCCGGGCGTCCCCACTCCGACCGCAAGCACCACGATGTCGTGCTGGTTCGCAATCCGGGCCACCTCGGCGATCTCGGTGACTCGCAGGTCGTCCTGCTGTCCGTCGGTGAGCAGCACGACTACCCGGTGCCGGCTCTCCTGCCGCTCGAAGGCGCGCGCCGCCTCTTCGATCATCGCCGCGAGGTTCGTTCCGGGGCTTTCCACCGCGCCGGTGGCGATCCCGGAAAGCAGGGTCCGGACGGCGCCGAGGTCATGGGTGAGCGGGCACTGGGTAAAGGCCGTCCCGGAAAACGCCACGATTCCCACCCGGTTCCCGACCATCCGGTCGAGCAGTTCGCCGACGATGTAGCGGGCGCGCTCCATCCGCGAAGGCGCCACGTCGCGGGCGTCCATGCTGAAGGAGGTGTCCATCGCCAGCACGACGTCCACCCCCACCAGCGTCACTTCCTGCTCCTGCCTCCCCCACTGGGGGCGGGCGGCAGCGGTCGCCAGCAGCAAGACCGCGCCCAGCAACAGGAAATCGCGGAACCGGCGCCGTCTCCGGCTCTCCCCCTCGATGAGCGCCGGAGTGCGCGTTCCGAAACGGCCCAGCACCGCCCGTCCGCGGCGTGCGGCCCAGAAAACGAGCGCCGTCCCCAGCGGAAAGAGCAGCAGCAGCAACAGCGCCGACGGCGCTCCGAAGCGCATCTCAGCGGGCCTCTCCGGTAGCGGGGACTTCAGGGAACGGGGTCTGGCTGGCAAGCGTCATGGCGCGGTCCGCAGCACGGTGGCGCCGAGCGCGAGTCCCGAGAACAGAAGCATCGCCGCCCAACCGGCGAAGAGGGGTCCGTCGTCCCACCAGCTCGTCCAGGTCGGCGCCTGGATTTCGGTCCGTTCGAGCGCGTCAATCTCCTCATAGACCGCTCGCAGCCCCTCGCTGTCGCGGGCGCGGAAATACCGGCCGCCCGTGGCGTCCGCGACCTGCGAGAGCATCTCTTCGTCGATCCCCGGCGCCCTTCGGACATCGAGCGACCCGTCGGGACGCCGCATGACCATCTGCCCGCCCTGCTGACTCCCGGCGCCCACCGTATAGACCCGGATCCCCCGGGTCTTGGCCAGCCCGGCGGCGGTCAACGGATGGATCTCTCCGGCGTTCGAGACGCCGTCGGTGAGCAGGACGATCACCCGGCTCTCGGCCTCGGAATCCACCAGCCGGTTGACCGAGGCGGCGATGGCGTTGCCGATCGCGGTCCCGTCGGGGATGTCGCCGATGTTCACCTCACGCAGGCGGTCCGTGAGCACGCCGTGATCCAGGGTCAGCGGGCTGAGCGTCACCGCATTGCGCGCGAACGCCACCGCGCCCAAACGATCTTCCGTCCGTCGGTTGATGAAATCCTCGAGCACCTCCTTGGCCGCGATGAGGCGGTTGGCGGGGGCGAAGTCCTCCGCCCGCATGCTCGAAGAAATGTCAAGGGCGAGCACGATGTCCACCCCGAGGCTGGTGCCCGTCTCCTCGGCAATCCCGGTCTGGGGGCGGGCGAGCGCGAGCGCGGCGAGAGCCAGCGAGGCGAGCACCAGCGCTCCGGGCAGGAACACCAGTCGCGAACGAAGCGACCGGGGCAGATCCCGGAGTCCGGCTGCCTCGGGGAACCGCAGCGCCGGAGCGGCAAACCGCCGCGCACGCACGACGAACAGCGGAATCAGGAGCAGCAGCAGGAGCGCCGCCGGCCACAGGAGCCGCATCAGCGGGCCTCCATCCGGGCGCTGGATCCCGAACCGCTGCCGACCGGCAGTGCGGGCGTTTCCGCCGAGCCGTCGCCCGCATCGTCTTCAGTGGTCAGGGACGGCCGGGTCCGGTCCAGGAACATGCCGGCCTCCCGGAACCGCGCCTCCGCGACATCGGGGCGGAAGGACTGCTCGCTGAACTTGGCGAGATCAGCCTCACTCAGGATCGCCGCCAGCAGCGCCAGCGCCTCCCGGTGGTTCGGCTGGGCGCGGAGCCTCAGGTCTCGCAGGATCTCCCCGGTGGTCCGCTCGCTCCACGGAGTCTCGAACCGCCGCCCGGCGTAACGCTTCATGATCCCGGCGAGCCGCTCGTAGTAGGCGACCACGTTGCCCGATTCGAGCAGTCCGGTGCGCGCCAGCCGAGCGAGGGCCGCTTCGGCCTCCGCTGCCGGCGGTGGAAGCGGCACGACCGGCGCTTCGCGCGCGCTTCGCCGGCGCCACCACCAGGCCGCGGCCGCCGCGACTGCGAGCAACGCGAGCGCCAGGAGGCCGATCTGCCCCCAGCGCGGAGGCACGCTCAGCTCGAAGGGCCCCCGGATATCGTGGATGTCTCCCGCGGCCTCCTCCGCGTCGGGAGGCAGCGACGAAACCACCCGGACCGGCGCCGGCGGCGACTCGATGAGCGAGAGCTCGCCGTCCGCCGTCCGGATCCCAATGGGAACACCGGGGATCTCATAGTCGTCCGGGAGCACGAACGCGCCGAGTCGGAGGCGGAACCGGCTTTCCCCCGGCCGGTCCTCGTCCCCTTCCAGCGCGGCCGCCCCCATGACCCGGAAGTCGCCGAGGGTTTCCTCGACCACCGGGGCGGCCTCCGCGCCCTCGGGGTGCTCCACGACGATTTTCAACTCGAAGACCGCACCGACCTCCACCGGCTCGGAGACCACTTCGGCCAGGGCGCCGGCGGCCGGCGCCGGGCCGGTCTGGCCGGCTTCGCTCGCTTCGGGAGCGACGGCTGCGAGGGCCACGAGGGCCAGCGAAACCAGCCGTGCGCTGGGGCCTAACAGCCTGTGGTGGAACCCGGGTGAGCGCCGAGGCCGGTGAGGCGCCCGGCTGACAAGGCGCGTGAGGGAGGAATACCGGGTGTATTCCGACCGAAACGCAACGATGAGCGGCGCGAAGCGGCGCGGTTCAGCCGGGATGGATCGCCGGCCGAACGCCGCCTGGGTTTCACCACGGGCTGTTGAGCGGACCCTTCCTCGCCTGGATCTCATCGCCGCCGCTTCTCCCGCATGCGGAAGAACTTCCGGAGGGGGGCGTCGTAGGGTTCGCCCGCCGTCACCTCCACGACGTCTACACCGGTCTCGCGGAGAGCGCGCGAAGCTGCCGCGTGGGTCGCGAGGGCGCGCTGGCGGAAGGCCTCCCGGACCCGGCGGTCCGAGGTATCCAGCCGCACGAGGGCCCCGGACTCCGCATCCTCCAATTCAACGAGGCCGATGTCCGGGATTTCGTGCTCCCTCGCGTCCGTGACCCGGACGGCGATCAGGTCATGCCGGCGCGCCGCCACGCGGAGCGGACGCAGCCAGCGCTCGGGCGGATCTCCGACGAAATCGCTGACCAGGAAGACGGTGGCGCGCCGGCGCACTGCGCGGTTCAACAGGCTGAGCGCCTCCGCGATGTCGGTCCCGGCGCCTTCGGGCTCGAAGTAGAGCAGGTCGCGCAGCACCCGGAGTCCGTGCCGGCGTCCCTTCCGCGCCGGAAGCCGGATCTCGGCGCGGTCGGTGAAGAGCAGCGCTCCCACCCGGTCCCCGGAACGGATCGCCGAGAAGGCGAGCGCGGCGGACGCCTCGGCGGCGGTGGAGCGCTTGAAGTCGCGCCGGCTGCCGAACGCGAACGAACGCGAAACGTCGAGGAGGAACAACACGGTCTGCTCGCGTTCCTCGACGAACTTCTTGACGTGGAGATCCCCGGTTCTCGAGGTGACGTTCCAGTCCACCGACCGGATGTCGTCGCCCGGGGCGTACTCGCGGACCTCCGAGAACTCCATCCCCTGCCCCTTGAAGGTGCTGAGGTAGGCGCCCGCCAGCGCCTCGGTCACGAGTTTGCGCGTGCGGATCTCGATGTGCCGCACCCGGGCGAGCAGTTCCGCCGTGGATACCGGCTCGGCCCCCCGTTCCTCCTTCTCCTCCGCACCTCGCCAGGGCGCGAGCAGCGAGGAAAGGAGCCCTTCGTGCCGGTTTCCGGTGGCGGCTCCGCTGCGGGGCACGACGAGATCTCGGTTTAGCAGCCCGTGGACAAAGTGGCGTGAGCGCCGAGAGCGGCGAGGCGCCCGGCTGACAAGGCGCGCGAGGGAGGAGCTCCCACCGGGAGGACTGGCCCGAGTGTATTTCGACCGAAGCGCAACGATGAGCGACGCGTAGGGGAGCGTTTCAGCCGGGATGCATCGCCGCTCGAGCCCCCACCGGGAGAACTGGGCCGCGTGACTTTGTTCACAGGCTGTTCAGGGGCCCCCGGAGGGGTCGATCCTCAGGGAACCTCCACGGCGTCGAGCACGCGCCGCACGATTTCGTCGCCGTCCACTTCTTCCGCTTCCGCCTCGTAGGAAAGGATGAGCCGGTGGCGCATCACATCGGGCGCCAGGTGTTTCACGTCTTCGGGAGCGGTGAAATCGCGGCCTTCCAGGAACGCGCGGGCGCGGGCCGCCCGGTAGAGGTCGAGACTCGCGCGCGGCGAGGCGCCGTGTTCCACGAGCCCGGCAATATCCACCCCGAAGGCGGCGGGATCGCGGGTCGCCCGGACCAGCGAGAGGATGTAGTCCCGAATCCGGTCGTCCACGTAAACCGCTTCGACGGCGTCCCGGGCGGCGGCGATCTCTTGAGGGCCGACGACCGGCTCGACCTGCGGCACGGCAAAGTTGGCCATCCGCTTCAGGATCACCCGTTCGTCATCAAGCTCGGGAAATCCCATCTTCAGCTTCATCATGAAGCGGTCCACCTGCGCCTCGGGGAGCGGGTAGGTGCCTTCCTGCTCGATGGGGTTCTGGGTGGCGAGCACCACGAACGGTTCGTCGAGCTTCCAGGTCTCGTCGCCGATGGTGACCTGGCGCTCCTGCATCGCTTCGAGCAGCGCGCTCTGCACCTTCGCGGGGGCGCGGTTGATCTCGTCAGCGAGCAGGAAGTTCGTGAAAACCGGGCCTTTCCGCGGGACGAAGGTCTGGTCGCGCTGGTCGTAGATGAGGGTTCCGACCAGATCCGCCGGCAGCAGGTCCGGGGTGAACTGAACCCGGGAGAAATTGGCCCGCACGCTCTCCGCGACGCTCTTCGCGAGCAGGGTCTTCGCGATTCCGGGTACTCCCTCAATGAGCAGGTGCCCGCGGGTCAGGAGTCCGATCAGCACCCGCTCCACGATGTCCCGTTGTCCGACGACGACCCGGCCGAGTTCGGCAGTCAAACGGTCTGCAAAGGCGGAACGAACCTCACGGGCTTTCGGGGTGAGCTGTCTGGCTTCGGTGGCGCTTGGCATCGGTGCGGAAAACTCCCGGAACTCGTTGAGCGTTCCCGGAATGTTACGCCGGAGACCCCGGGAACGCCGGTCTCTGATCAGCATCGTGGCGCGGGGGCTTGGAACGCCGGTCTTCAGACCGGCATCGCGGCCGACGGCCGCGAAACTCCCATCGCCAACCGAAGAGAAGCGCGGGGACGGCTTGGAGCGCCGACCTCCGGTCGGCACCCGCGGCCCGCAGGGCCGCGGAACGCGCAGACCCGATCACCCGGACGCCCGAAAAAGGGCAAGGAACCACGGCGAACCAATCCACGTAGAGCACGATGGAACCCGCGCGCCGTGAGCGCCCTGAGTGAGCGCCCTGACGTTCGCACCCGAAGCCGGGGCTCCGCTAATATCAACGCTTCCCGGCGCAAAACCGCGCCTGCCACGGAGGTTTCCATGTCCGAAAAACTCCGCGTCCCTGGACGCCTCTTGCTCGCTTTCGCCGCACTCGCGCTGATGGCGGCGCCCGCCTTCGCCGAAGAGTCCGACCTCGGCAAAGTGGATTTCCCGAACTCCGGCTCGGAGGCCGCGCAGGAGGCTTTCCAGCGCGGGGTAGCCGCGCTCCACAGCTTCTGGTTCGAGGAGGCCGGGGAAGCGTTCAAGAACGCGCAGGAAATCGACCCTGATTTCGCCCTCGCCTACTGGGGTGAGGCGATCAGCCACAACCACCCACTGTGGGCCGAGCAGGACATCAGCGCCGCGCGGGACGTCCTGAAGCGGTTCGGGGCGACCCGTTCCGAGCGCCGGGCCAAGACCCCCACGGAGCGCGAGCGTCTGTATCTGGACACCGTGGAGATCCTCTACGGCCCCGGCGACAAGTACGAACGCGACGAGCTCTACCACCAGGCGATGCGGCGGCTCGCCGAGGCGCACCCGGAAGACAACGAGGCCAAGGCGTTCTACGCGCTTTCCTATCTCGGCCTGGTCCGCCGCGGGGAGCCCGGCTTCCACCGGCAGATGAAGGCCGGCGCGATCGCGATCGAGCTCTTCCAGGAGCAGCCCAACCATCCGGGCGCGGCGCACTACGTGATCCATTCGTTCGACGATCCCGAGCACGCTCCCCTCGCTCTCGAGGCCGCGAACCGCTACGCCGAGATCGCGCCCGAGGCGCACCACGCGCAGCACATGCCCTCCCACATCTTCGTGCAGCACGGCATGTGGAACCGGGTCTCGAAGTCGAACACTGTCTCCTACAACGCCTCGGCCAAGTGGGTGGAGGCCAAGAACCTCTCGATCACCAAGCGGGACTACCACAGTCTCGAATGGAAGGCGTACTCGGATCTGCAGCGCGGTGCGTACGGCGCGGTCCTCGACGCGGTCGCCATCGTGGACGACGCGGTGGCCGAGACCGACGACAATCGGCTCCGGCGGATTTCCGCCTCCATGGTGGCCCGCCACGCCATTGAGACCGGGCGGTATGACGCCATCTCCCTCCCGCAGGGCGACGTGGATACGAGCCGCTACAACTCGACTGCAAACCTGCTGCTCGCAGCGGGCATGAAGGCGTTCGCCGAGAAGGACGCCGCCACCGCGAACGCAGCGGCGACACAGCTCCGGGCGCTCGCCGACAAGCGTGTCGAGGCCGGTGAGGCCTACCAGGCCGACTCCGTCCGCATCATGCAGCACGAGGTCGAAGCGCTCGCCGCACAGCTTGAGGGCGACACGGAAGGCGCCCTCAAGCACGCGGCGATGGCTACCGACATCGAGGAAAACCAGGGTCCGCCCTCCGGTCCGACCTATCCGATGAAGCCGTCCCACGAGCTTCGCGGTGAGCTGTTGCTCGCCGCCGGCAAGGCGGAGAAAGCCAGGAAGCAGTTCGAGACCAGCCTCACCCGGACTCCGAACCGCACCGCCTCCCTGCTCGGCCTGGCGCGCGCCGCCACCGCCCTAGGCGACACGGCCACCGCGAACCGCGCCTACGCCACCCTCCAGACCTTCCTGACCGAAGCCGACAGCGATGTCGCCTTCCTCGACGAGGTCCGGAGCCACGCGACGGCGACCACCGACCAGCAGCAGTAACTCTCCAGCAACTTCCGAGACGAGGGCGGCGCACCCGCGCCGCCCTCGTTTTGCGTACGCCGCGTCATGCCCTCAGCCCGGGTTTCCCGGCGGCGGATCGATCAGGTCAACCGGCACAGACCCTCCCGCCGGTTGACGGGAACATCGCGCCGGCCGAGCCCGGCCAGCTATCCACTCGTCTTGCGAACGGCGGCGCCGCCCATCTGGGCGAGATCCCGATCGAAGGTAAACAGCGCCGTACCCCCCACCCGCTGCGCGGCTGCCAGGATCATCCGGTCCGAGAATTCCGGCCCGCCCCGTCCGTATTCCACCGCGGCGCGGCTCACGTGGCTGCGTCCTCGAACAGCAGGCCACTCGTGTCGAGCAACTCCACGAGGATTTCCGCTATGCGCTTCCGCGAGAGTCCATAAACACGCAGGCAAGGGAACGCCGACCTCCGGTCGGCACAGCCCCGCGAAGCGGGGCGAACGGCGCAATGCTGATTGAGCAGAAGCGCGGCCGGGCACGGGAACACCACCTCCTGGGATGGGGACAGTGCCGAGACGGGAACCATCCCGGTGTTTGGCGATACGCGACTCCGCCCGCCTCCGGCGGGCTGTGCCGACCGGAGGTCTATACCTTTCGGGACATCACATTTTGATAGGCGGATACCTTGGGAAGGGAAGACGCCGGAGGATGTGTATTTCAGCGCGGCCGGAGCCGGGAGGGAGTCTGACGATGGCGACAGCGGCGGGGATTGGGTGCTCGCCGAACCTCATCCAGCCGGGTGTCGACTCCCCGAGGGGCAAGCTCATTTTTCCTGCTTCCGGCCATGAAACTGCTCCCCGCCCATCCGCGGCGGCGAAGGCACCCGGAGGGCCGGAGCGCAGCGGAGGAGGCGCGCAGCGCCTTGCCTTCGTCGCCGTGGATGGGCACGATGCTCTCCTCCTGCCGGAAGCAGGAAAATCACGTTTCCTTTTTTCCTGGGCCCTCCGGTGTGAGAGGCACCGAAGGGCCCTACCTCACCAACCTGTTAGCCGACCCGCCGGGAGCAACCAACCGGAGGCGCGTGTCTTGAACACCTACGCCGGACTGTGCCTCGACGGGTCATTGGCCGTGATCGACGCACAGTAGAAGGGCAGCGCCATCGAGCAGCCAGTATAGGCCCACGCGGACATCACGGCGGCTGACTTCCCCACGAGGGACTCCCCTCGGAAGGACAACAGCGCCATGACATCTCCTTTTCTTTTTTTCGTCGGCATCGACTGGGGCTCGACGACCCACCATGTATGCCTGCTGGACGCGAACGGTTCGGTTCGCGGCAGCCGGGCCTTTCCCCACGGGGGCGCGGGCCAAACGGAGCTCGTTCGCTGGCTCCTGGACGAGACCGGCGCCGCGCCCGGGCAGATCGCGGTCGCCATCGAGACGCCCCACGGCCCGGTGGTCGAAGGGCTGCTCCTCGCCGGTTTTGCGGTTCTCGCCATCGGTCCCGCCCAGATCCGCGGCTCCCGCCGCCGCTACGTCTCCTCCGGGGCGAAGGACGACCCCCGCGATGCCTGGATGCTCGGTCGCGCCCTGCGCGCCGACCCCGACCTCTTCCGACGGCTCCACCTGGAGGAGTCTCTCGTCCTCCAGATGCGGGAACGCACCCGCACCGTCAACGAGTTGACTTGCCAGCGCACCCGGCTCTGCCACCAGATCCGCCAGCAGCTCTGGCGCTACTACCCCCAACTCCTCGCCATCCCCGACCTCCTCAACCAACTCACCCACCCCTGGTTCGTCGAGCTCTGGAACAAGGCCAAAACCCCCGCACGGGCCCTCAAGCTGCGCGTCGCGACCCTCGCCAAACTCCTCAAAAAACACGGCATCCGCCGACTGAACGCCGCAAGCCTGCGGGAGATCCTGCACGCCCCCGCGCTCTCCGTCGCCCCCGGAACCGCCGAGGCCGCACGCCGCGCCCTCCAGGGCCTCTTCGCCCAGGCACACACCACCAACCAACTCCTCGCCCAGGCACGTCAAGACATCCGCGAACTGCTGAAGGCGTTCTCCCAGGAACACGCCGACGACCAACGCCCCGACGACCCCACCATCCTCCTCTCCCTGCCCGGAGTCGGGGTCTACGTCCTCAGCACTCTCTTCGCCGAAGCCTTCGCCCTGCTCCAACGCCGCGACTACCCCGCACTCCGCGCCCGCTCCGGAGTCGCCCCCGTCAGCATCCAGTCCGGCAACACCCGCTGGGAGATCCGCCGCCTCGCCGTCCAGCACGAACTCAGAAACGCCCTCTATCACTGGGCCCGCGTCGCCGCCCAACACGACCCCCTCAGCAAGGCCCGCTACCGCGCCCTCCGCGCCCGCGGCTTCTCCCACGGACGCGCCCTCCGCACCGTCGGCGACCGGCTCCTCGCCGTCGCCTGCGCCATGCTCAAAAACGGCACCCTCTACGACCCCAAGCTCTCCCGAGACAAGCTCGCCGCCTGAACAACTCCTCCAACCAAAAAAAGGAGCTTCAGAGGGAGCCGGTGGAACGTGTGGGAAACGCGCCCCTCTCCGCCGCGGACGGCGAACAACCGCCGACGCGGCGCCGCGTTTCCCAACGCCTGGGGAGATCGCTCCCCCTCCCACCAGTCTCCGAAACCCCCAACCACCTCGCATCCCCATCTCCCCGGGACGGCACTTTCCAACCGCTACCAGGCACCGGCCCGCAGCCCCCCTTTACCCCCTTGACAAAAGGTAGAAGGTCCGGCGTTCCCTGACCGGCGGCACCATCTGGATGGTGGCGTACCTGTGAGCCCTGCTCTTTCACAGCAACGAGCTGGAAGTCCGTGTCCCCTATCCGACACGCCGTCAGGTCGGTCGGGATCCGCGCTTCACGTGGTACCGTCGTTCTCGTCAACAGCTTACGGTTCCCTGCGGTGCGCTTCGGGCCGTCGGCATGAGAAATCCCGGCTAATCCCAGGGAACTGAGGGTCGTGCAGAAGCTAGGCGACGCAGCTTCGCCGCCTGCGACGGCGATGCGGGCCTGAAGACCGGCGGTCCCTACCCCTTCACGGTCGCGCCACGTAGCCGGGGCGGGTGCGGACCTGAACCCCCGGCCGTTTCACCCGGACCTCGATCGGCACAAACCCCTCTAACAGCGGGTTCGGGGTGAAGGACAGGAGGTAGCGCGTCCGCAGTTCCTCCAGCACTTCCTGGTAGGCACCCGCCAGATCCTCGTCGTCGGACACTGCGAGCAGCCGGCCGCCGCTCGCCTCCGACACCTCGCGGACCAGCCGATATCCCTCATCCGTAGGACCGAAAAACGAAATGGCGCGAGGCGGACGGGCGACGATGGAATAAATGAGTGCCTCCGAACCCCGGACGACGGTCATCACGAGGTCGTCCGAGGTCCAGCTCTGGTTGTCGAAGGCGTCAGTGAACAAAAGAAGCACGCCCCTGGCTTCCTCCCGATGGAGCGTCGCGAGGGAAAGGATCACGCTGTCCCGGAGCGCCGTGGCACCCCCGGGCGGGGTGGTTTGGACATCGTTTCCGACCTCGGGGCCGCAGGGAGCGAACTCGCGGATCCAGAAGGGTTCCATCGCAAACGCGACCACCGCACAGGAATCGCGATCCGTGAGACCCCCTGCGAAGAGGGCCGCCCCTTCCCCGAGGTGTCGCTGCCTTTCTCCCACCGTGCTGGCGCTGACATCCAGCGCAAAGAGAACCGTCACCGGCAGCGACGCCGGGTCGAGGAGCCGGAAGGGCACCGCCTCGCCCTCTTCGTACAGCTCGAAGTCCGCGTGGCGGAGGCCCAGAACGGGGCCGTCGTCGAAAACGGAAGCGTCCACGAGCACCGCCCGACTCTCAATACGGAACTGGGCAGTGGCCGGCGAGCCGGTCAAGCTCAGCCCGGCCAACATCACGAGACCGAAACGGAGACGGCTGCGGTCTCGCCTCCCGAAGAAGCGCTTCACGCGATCCCCGCAACCTGGTGTAGCCAGGGAAGCCCTTCTCCGAATTCCGCCCAGGTCGTGAGGAATGCGAGCCACGGACGCGGCTTCTCCCGAACCGAGAGGAAATCGGACGCCAGCTCTGCAGCCTCGTCCCAGCGGCCGGCGGCTTGCAGCGCGGCGACGAGCGCTGCCACTGCCGCGGGCGAGGTCGGCTCGGTTCGGGCAGCCGCCTGGAGGCCCTCGATCGCCGGCCGGACACGATTCTCCCCGAGATCCAGTTCCGCTTGCAGCAGGAGCCGCGGCAAGCGGAGACGTGGCGCAACCTCCCCGCGAACCTCCCCGAGGTCCCGAGCCGCGGCGCGCCGGTGGCCCTGCCCGAGGGCCACCATCGCGAGCCGCAAATGCAGATCGTCCGGATCTGCCATCGCCTGCACGATGGCGCGCGGGGACGCGCCCTCGTCCGGCAGGCTCCCGGCCCAGCGCGCCACGCCGCGGCGGAGCCCGCCCCGCGCGTCGGGCCAAAGATGGTCGTCACGGAGATAGCGGGCCTCGAACGCGCTGGTAGTCGCGAGCTGCCATTCCGCGGCCGGATCTCCGAAGCGAACCGCGTAGCTCAGCACGCGACGGGCGCTCCTGATGTCGAGGTGCACGAGGCGGGACCTGGCGGCCATCAGCAACACTTCCCGACGCAGCAGGGCTCGCAGGTTTTCGGACGGCCGCACGCCCCACGTCTCTAGCGCCGATTCGCGCTGATCGACCGGAATGCCGCGCGGCCATCTGGCCGGGATGGCGCGGAGCGGCTCCCCGACGAGATGAAGCCGCTCTTCCGATCCCTCCCCGAAGTGGGCCACCACCTCGGCGTGGAACAAAGCCGTGGTGAGCCTCGCCTGGAGGCCGCGGAGGATGTCTGGACCGCCCAGCGCCTCCAGGTAATCCCGTTGGGCTCTCAGGAGCTGCCTCGTTCCCGACCTCCGGACCGCGGCAGCCACCTCCTGCAGCCTGCCGCGCCGGTACTGCGCAATCCAGCCCGCGTACCGCGACCGTTTCACCTCACCGCGCTGCGCCGCCCCCCGAGGGACAGGAAGCGCAAGCAAGGCGCGCCGCCCAATTCCTCGCTCCCCGGCGGGTTCGCGTCCGGAGAGCGCGCTCACGGCGGCGAGGGCTCCGCCCTCTACGGCTCCTGGTCCGGACCGGTCGCCAGCGTGCGAATCAGGTCCAGAATGGCCCCGGGATGAGAAACCCTGATCGCGGCGCCCTCCGCGAGCCGCACTGGATCGCGGAAGGCGAACTTTTCGGACCAGTCCGAATCGAAGCGGCGGATCCGCAGCAGGGGAATCACCGTCCCGTCACTCCCGATCGCTTCCACGGCGAATCCGTCCGGGCCGGGATCGAGCCCTTCGGGGGGCAGGACCGACAGGAGCGTCGCCGGCCCGACCGGAGTGGATCCGGGCTCGACGGCCAACATCTCGACCGCGTGTCCGCGATCCGGAGTCGGTGGGAAAACGACCACCTGCGGGTCATCTTCGAACGCCAGACCCTCGGTATCGAACCCCTTGCGGTAAGTGAGTTGCAGGAAGAGGCCCGCCGCCGGCAGGCGGTCGAACGTCCCCTCCGGCCGCAGGCGCGGCCCCTGCCCCACCACCCAGGTGAAGACCGGCGCCCCGCTCGCGCAGTCGTCGCCGGCGTAGAGCACCGCGCGGCGCAGGATCGAAACAGCCTCACCCGGCACCAGCGCGAACCCGGCCGCGGCGTCTCCTACCCCGTCACCCCGAACCAGCGGCGCGCAAACCGCGGCTTCGGACTCCATCTCGCCGATCCGGACCGGCTCGGCCAGCGTCAGCCGGGACGCCGGCAGCTCGGTTTCCGTATCCGATGCCGACGGCTCTGCCGCGGACGCCGGACCTTCCGGCGCAAGACCGATCGCCCAGTCCACCAGCATGTCGGTCTCCCTCTCGTTCAGGGTCCGGGCATGGGCGAAGTCGCCGGCGCCGTCGTCCGGCAGCCAGGGCGGCATCCGCCGTTCCAGAACCTGGCGGGCGATGGAGTTCGCCCAGGGAAGCGCCTCCAGATAGCGCATCAGGTTGACCGGGGCGGGACCGCTTCCCGAGTGGCAGGAGGCGCAGTGCTGCTCGATGATGGGGCGGATGTCACGCCAGTAGCCGTATCGGGAGAGTTCCGGTTCGTGGGCGACCGCCGCGCCGAACCAGCCCGGCGTCGCCAGCAGGAGGGCGGCGATCCCGGTGGCGAGGCCGACCGAGATCGTTACGAGGCGTTGCGACATCTTCATCTGGTTCTCCGGCTCACTCCGGCGCTTTTTCCGGGAGCCCCCGCATCCCCTCCGCAAAAATCTCATAGGCCTCGCCAACCCGGGTCCGGTCGCCCTCGTCCCCGTAGAGGTCGAGGAGCCACGCTCCCCGCACGATCCGCTTGAGCGCCACCCACGGTCGCTCCGCCGCCCGCTCGCTGTAGGCCAGCGCCAGTTCCTTCGCTTCGAGGGCCGGAATGAAGAGGTCGGCCCAGCGGCCCTGGTCGATCAGCGCCTGAACCCGGCGGTCGCGGGCCCGGATGGCGTCCAGAATCTCTTGCGGCGTTTCGGGAACCCGGAGTTCGGGCAACTCGGTGGGCTTGGCGGCGGCAGCAAGGGCGGCGCGCTCCTCGTCGGAGAGGAAGATGAAGTCGAAGCGGTCCTCCTCGTCGCGCTGGGGGAATCGCACGAAGGCGGTGAATGCGGCCCGCTCGCCGGCATTCGCGGCAACATCGGTCTCGAGGGCGTCCGCAGCGCCGGATAGCCCAACTGGATCGCCGAGAGGGGCTCCGTTCTCGTCCGCCGGGACCAGCCGAGCCTCGAACGGGGCGGGTTCGATCGGGCGGGTGAAGGAGTCGTAGAAGTAGAGGCGAAACGCTCCCTCCTCCAGCGCACCCTCCAGGTGGTGCGTCCCGTTCGGCGCCATGAACAAAATGCCTCCGTGGCGCGGGTTGTGGTCCCCGTGCTCCGAGACCCGGGTGGCCATCTCCCGGGGAACCTCGTCTTCGCAGACACCGGACTCGACGAAGACCCGATCGGGGTCGGCGGCGCAGAACCAAACCACTTCGCGGGTGGCCGGGACGAGTGGTTCCCCGGTGTCCGGACAGATTCCCGGCCCGTCTTCGACCACCCCCTCCTCCTGCCCGAGGCAGACGTAGCGCGTGACCAGAGTCCGTCGGACGAGCGCCATTCCGCAGAGCGGGCAGCGTCCCTCATCGTGGGCCTGATGGTCCCGGTGCATCGGGCAGAGCCAGACGGTGTAGGCGTCGTCGGGAGTCGTGTCGCTCTGAGCGGCCCGGGCGGGAGGGGCCGAGACCCCGACGGCGAGCGACATCACCAGAGCCAGCGCAACCACCAAGCCCTTGCGAACACTCATGGCCGGGAAATTAGCAGGATCGGAGTGGGTGGGCACACCACGCGTTAGCGGGTTCGGCGTTCCCGCACTTCTTCGCGAGCGGCGATGCGCCGCCCGCGGCGCTCCGCGCCGCTGTGCCGACCGGAGGTCGGCGTTCCAAGCCGTCCCCGCGCTTCTTCGCGAGTGGCCATGCGCCGCCCGCGGCGCTGCGCGCCGCTGTGCCGGTCTGAAGACCGGCGGTCCCCGCGCTTCTTCACGAGCGGCGATGCGCTCGTTCCCTAGTCCCGGCGGGTTAGGTTCACCACGATGCCGTTGGTGGCGCGGACCAGGTCGGCAGGGGCGATGAGGATCTCCTCGCCCCAGACCCCGGCGCCCACCCCGAGGATCGGCTCTTCCATCAGCGCTTCATCGAGAAAGGTGCGCGTCCCCTCCTCCTGCCACGAGAAGGGGGGGATCGAACCGATGCGGTAACCGGTGAACTCGATGACGGCCTCGGGACTGGCCAGACGGATGTTGCGGTTCCCCATCGCCTTCTTGAGCTTGCCGGAGATGACGTTCCGGTCGCCGCCCACCGCGATGAGCGCGCGCTCGCCGGTTCCCGATTCGAAAATCAGGGTCTTGACCATCTGGCTCTCGCGGAATCCCAGAGCGTGGGCGACGGAGGCCGCGCCCTTGGGGGTCGATGCCGGAAAGGTACGCCGCTCCCACGCGATTCCGAGCGCATCGAGGTGCCGGTGCGCCGGCAGGCTCCCCCCGGTCATCGGGGCGTCCGGTTCATCTGCCCGCCCACCGCTCTTCCGAGCCAGCGCACCACGAACCGCGGTAACAGCCGGGGCACCAGCGGAACCAGACGCGGCAAGAAACCGGGGTTGATCACCACCTTGCCCCGCAGTGCACCCCGGTAGCCGGCCAACGCCACCCTCCGCGGATCGGCGAGCGCGAGGCGGCGGATCCCCGAAAAGCCCTCGATGCCCGCCGTTCCGAGGAAGGGCGTGTCCACCGGTCCAGGACAAAGAACGCTAACGGTGACTCCCGTCCCGGCGAGCTCGCCGGCCAACCCTTCGGTCAGATGAAGAACGAAGGCCTTCGTGGAAGCGTAGGTGGTGAAGCCGAGGCCCGGGACATAGCCGGCGCCCGATCCGACGTTCAGGATCCTTCCCCTGCCCCGTTCCAGCATTCCGGGAAGGTAGAGGTGGCAGAGATCGGCGAGCGCCCCCAGATTGAGCCCGATCATCGCCCGCTGGACCCGGAGGGGAACCTCGAGGAAGCGCCCGCTCATTCCGAAGCCGGCGTTGTTGATAAGGATGTCCACGCTCATCCCGCGCTCCTCGGTCTCGGCATGGAGACGTTCGGGGGCCCCCGGCTCCACGAGATCCATCGGCAGCGCCACCGCGCGCACTCCGTAAGCGGCGCGGACTTCTCCGGCAGCCTGCGCGAGGCGCGCGGCGTTTCTGGCCACGAGCACCACATCATGGCCGTCGGCAGCGCAAAGCGACGCCAGCTCACGACCGATGCCGGTCGAACCTCCCGTGATCAGGGCCCACCCCGAAGTCGTCATGTTGAGCAGCCCATAGACCGGATGTGCCGGCATTCAAGCGGCGATCCCCAGTTCTCCCGGTGGGGGCCCCGGCTGAATCGCTCCGCTCGGCGTTGCGATGCGGTCGAAATACGCAGGGTATTCCTCCCAAATCGCGCTTGGTCAGCCAGGCATCTTCCCGCTCTCGGTGCTCGGCCTACCCGGTCCATGGACTGCTAGTCTATTCAGGACAACCGCCCGGAATCCGTTCCGGGCGTCGCTGAATTCATGGCCGACGCTCACCGACACCGTCCCAGCAAGATCATCCCGCGTGAACTGTCCCAAGTCGCCTTCAACGGCCGGGTCCTTCAGGAGGCGCGGGACGAGAGCGTCCCATTGGTCGAACGGCTTCGTTTCCTGGGTATTTTCTCGAGCAATCAGGACGAGTACTACCGGGTCCGCGTAGCCGCGCTTCAACGCATCCAGAAGATCGGCTCCAATCGAAAAGGGTCTCTCGACTGGGACCCTTCGGTCCTGCTGGCCGACATCCAGCGCCAGATCCTCCGCGACCAGTCCATTTTTCTGAGGACCTACGACGCGGTGCTTCGCGACCTGGAGGGCCGCGGCATTCGCATCATTACCGAAGCCGACCTGAACCCCGAACAAGCCGAGTATGTCCAGGACTACTTCGTCCGTCAGGTCCGGCCGCACCTGACCCCGATCATGCTGGGACGAAGCGGGGAGACGCTCAATCTCGACGAACGGGACATCTACCTGGGCGTCCGGGTGCTGCGCTCCGGCCGGCGCCGGCCGATGTACGCCATCGTCGACATCCCCACCCGGGCCGCGGGCCGTTTCGTTCGCGTACCTTCGGCGCCCGGTCGGGCCGACGTCATCCTCCTCGAAGACGTGATCCGGTATCGCCTTTCGCAAATCTTCTCGATCTTCCAGGTAGAGGCGGCGGAGGGCTACGTCGTCAAGATCACCCGCGATTCAGGCCTCGATCTCGAAGGCAGCCCGAAGGACAGCTACCTGCGCCGGGTGGAAAAAAGCGTGAGGCGGCGACTCACCGCTTCGCTCGTGCGTTTCGTTTTCGACGAGACCATGCCGAGCGATTTGCTGGAAGCGCTCTGCCGGAGCCTCCAGATCGACGATCGGAGCGTGCTGGTTCCGGGCGGTCGTCATCACAACTTCAAGGACTTCATCCGCTTTCCCCGGTTGAAGAGCGGCCTTCGCTACGAACCCTGGCCGACGCTGGGCCTCCGCACCATCGATCGCGAGCGTTCCATCATGCGGGCCATGCGGCGCCGCGACATCCTGATCCAGACCCCCTATCAGCGCTTCTCCTATCTGATCGATCTGCTCCGGGAGGCGGCGATCGATCCCAAGGTCACCCGCATCGCGGTCACCATGTACCGGGTCGCCAACAACTCCGGGGTGGTAAACGCCCTCGTCAACGCGGCGCGCAACGGCAAGAAGGTCACCGCCGTGGTGGAACTTACGGCGCGCTTCGACGAGACCTCGAACATCGAGTTCACGGACGTGCTCACTCGGGAGGGCGTCCGAGTGGTCTTCGGTCCCGAGGACCTCAAGATCCACGCCAAGATGGGACTGATCGAGCGCCGGGAGCGCGGCAAGCGGGCCCTCTACGGTTTCGTCGGCACCGGAAACCTGAACGAGGACACCGCAAACCTCTACGCCGACCACTTCCTCCTGACCACGCATGAGGGGATCTGCCGGGATGTGGCCCGGCTCTTCCGGGTCATTCGCCGCCCTTACGAGGCCCGCGAAATGGACCATCTGCTCGTTTCTCCCTGGACCCTGCGGACGACCGTGGACCATCTCATCCACGCGGAAATCGCGCGTGCCCGAAGAGGAGAGCCGGCGTCCATCGAAGCGAAGCTGAATCACCTGACTCAGCCGGAGGTCATTGCCCTCCTGGAGGTTGCCGCCGAGGCTGGGGTCAAGATCCGGCTGATCGTGCGGGGAACCTTCTCGGTCCCCACCGAGAATCTCCCGGCAAAGGCAGATTTCAAGGCGATCTCCATTCTGGACCGCTACCTGGAGCATTCGCGCATCCTCGTCTTCGGGAACGGTGGCGATCCGCTTTACTACTGCACGTCCGCCGACTGGATGCCGCGCAACTTCGATCGACGCATCGAAGTCGCCTTCCCGGTCTATGACTCGCGTATCAAGGCCCAGTTGCGCCAGTACCTCGATCTGCAGTGGGCGGACAACTGCAAGGCCAGAAACCACGACTCGGCGGGTCGGAACAAACGGGTTCCGCCGGGAACGTCGAGGCAGGCCGCCCAGGAGTCCATCTATCGCTGGCTGGCGGAGGGGGCGGACGCCGAAAGCGCGCAACCCAAGCAGAAAGCAGCCAGGGCGCATTCGTCTCCCTCGACGGAGGAAGGACCCGGCCCGGAGCGCGAAACCGTTCAGCCGGCGGAAGCGCTGCTGACCAGCAGCACGGCAAGCGCCTCGCCGGCGTCGAGCCGGGCGTAGGCCTCTCCCGCTTCCGCGAGCGGGACCCGGTGGGTCACCAGCGTCTCGAGAGGGACGCTGCCCAGCAGGTCCCACGCGACGTCTCGGCGGCGCTCGACGGTCCAGGACGGCCCCAACGCGGGCAGGTGGCTCACCTGACTGGAGATGATCCGGATCCGCCCCCGGTGGAACCAGCCGCCCAGGTCGAGGGGCGTCTTACCGCCGGCCAGCCAGGAACCCGCGATCACCCGCCCTTCCCGGGCCGTGTTCCGGATGGCCAGATCCAGAGCCGGTCGGCTGCCGGACACTTCGAAGACGAGTTCGGCTCCCGCGCGAAAGGCCCGGCGCACCCCCTCGTCGGCTTCCTCCGGTGAGACCGCGTCCTGCGCCCCGAACTCGACAGAGCGACGCCGCCGTTCGCGCCTCGGTTCGACAGCGATGAGCCCCCCGAGCGGATACCGGGCCAGCAGCGCGACAAGCGCCAGACCGAGAACTCCCTGACCCACCACGACCACCCGCTCCCCGATCCGGGGCGCGCCGTCCAGCAGCAGATTCACGGCGGTCTCGAGGTACGGGAAAAGGGCCGCGCGTTCATCGGAGACGGCGTCCGGGATCCGGAGCAGGTCCTCGACGGGGGAGCAAAACACGGTCTGATGGGGCACGAAACCGAAGACGCGCGCGCCGACCGCGGGCGCGTTGTCCGGAGGCTCGGATCCGAGCGCTTCGACCCGGCCCACCGAGGCGTAGCCGTAGGGAAACGGAAAGCGGAACGATCCCTCCCGGTGCGCTCCCAGCGTTTCGTCCCGCGGCAGACGGGGATCGATCTGTCCGCGATAGGCAGCCATTTCGGATCCGGCGCTGATGGCCGAGATGCGCGTCGAGACCCGCGCTTCCCCGGCCGCGGGCTCGGGCACCGGGTCCCTGCGCACGGCAACCTGGCGGGGCCCTTCGAACCATACGGACAGCCGTTCTCCGGCAGGTTTCGACCCGGTCACGGAGCTCGGGACTCCCGGTCCGTCGAACGGGAACGTCCGGGGGCGCCGAACCGGGGACGTCCGGCAAACACCAGGTCGTCATCGAGACGCGCCCAGGCAAGGCCCGAGAGATCCACGGGCGCCGGGACTCGGGCAAGGGCCGGTTCGCCGCCGACGAGCCGGGGTGCGACGGTAATGACGACCCAGTCCGCGAGCCGGTCGGAAAACATCGAGGTAAGCACGCGGCCTCCCCCTTCCACGAGCAGCCGCCGCACCCCGCGCCGGTGCAGGGCGCGCATCACGGACCGAAGCGGCACCCGCCCTCCCGATGATCGGAACCTGAGCACGGTCACTCCGGCTTCGCGAAGCTGCGCGGCCCGCTCGGGCGGCGCCTCGAAGCTTGTCGCTACGACCGGTGGGCGGACGGCGTCGGACGCGCCGCGTCCCCGGAGCAGCCGGGCGGTAAGCGGAAGGCGAAGCCCGCCGTCGAGAATGACCGGCATGGGGCTGTCCCCCGCTGCGAGCCGTACGTTGAGCCGCGGATCGTCGGCCAGGACGGTGCCGATTCCCACGAGGATCGCGTCATGTCCGGCACGCAGCCGATGCGTGAGTTCGAGCGAACTGGACCCGCTCAACCGGAGCGGCTCACCCGGCCTCGCCGCAATGGAACCGTCGAGGCTCTGGGCGTAGCTGATCGTGATCCGGGGCCGGCGCCGCGCCGGTCCCGCTTCGGACGAGGTCAACTGGGCAACCAGACCCTCGAGCCCCACCGCGAGCGGTCCCGTGCCGGTGGGATTCCGCGTCACGAGCTGCCGGGCGCCGCGGCGTCCCCGGACTGTCCCGCGAGGGCGCTCCGGAATCCGACATCGTCCAGCAGGACACTGCCGGCCACGCTCGGATCGAACCGGAATCGCACGCCGGTCACCGGGGGTGGCTCCGCGGGAGACGGCGGGGCGGCGCCCGGCGCGGGGGCAGGCGCCGGTGGCGGCTCGGGCGCCGGCGGCAACAGGTTGGCGCCCTTGATGGCGACCGTCTGGGGGATCTCTTCGACGATCCGGCGATACCGCTCGCGATTCATCCGGCGGGACTTCAGGAACTGCACCTCGAAGGGAGGCTCCGGGGAGAGCGCATCCACGATCC
This sequence comes from Candidatus Marinacidobacterium sp., assembly GCA_965223075.1. Lineage (GTDB taxonomy): Bacteria > Acidobacteriota > Vicinamibacteria > Marinacidobacterales > Marinacidobacteraceae > Marinacidobacterium. The sequence continues at coordinate 515,867 of OZ244986.1, forward strand.
CGAACGCCGGTCCCTCCACGTCTTCCGGAAAGAGCAGTTGCACCCGCATCGCGATCGGCGGGGCGGCGGGCGGCGGATCCGCGCCGTCCTCGCGCGAAGCCGGATGCCAGACGACGGACAGCACGAAGTCGTCCTCACCAGTTACGGCGATCGGTTCGGCGAAACGGATTTCGTAGGCCGGATCCTCGCCCTCTTCGTCCCCGGACACCTCGAGGCGCACGGCGGAGGTGGCCTGCCTGGATCCGTCCCGGAAAAGGACTTCCTCCTCGCTCCAGCCGGAAAAGCCGCGAGCGGTGATCGTCGCGCCCTCGGCGGTAGCGGTTCCAAGATGGAGATCCTCCTCGAAACCCGCGACGATGCGGGTGCGGGAGTCCGCATACTGGCTCTGGTAGCGGGTCTCGGGAAGAAACGCCGCACCGGAGCGGTAGTCGCGCAACAGCGGAACGAACTGCGCTTCCCCGAGCAGCGTGGCGCGCAGGAATGCCGCAACGTACACCTCGGCCACCCGCTGCTGGTCGCCCGGGGAAAGGAGCGGCGCGCGGTTGAGCCAGAACATTCCCGGGAGGCCCGAATCCATCCCCCAGGTGGTGTTGAACTGACCGTGGTTTCCGCGGTGGGCCACCAGCCCCGCTTTCAGACGGAATCCGAGAGCTCCCTCGGAGCGCTCGGCAGCTCCATCCAGTCTGGTCCGATGGAACTGGCGGAGCCCGTGGAAGCTGGGCTCGTCGGTGTCGTAAGACCCCTGGAGCGCCAGGAAGTTGACGTCCTGCAGCACGATGCGCCGCGAGTAGCGGCGGTCGATCTGGGCGATGGCCACCACGGACTGGATCCCGAACCTGTAGTCGAACCGGTACTCCGCGTTGTCGGGGAAGGATGGCAGCTCATTGAATACCGCGGCGATGGCCGCCGCCTCTCCGCCCCGCGAATGCCCGAGCAGCGCCACCCGGTCAAGGTCGAGGCGGTTGTAGAGGGGTGAGCGCGGGTCCCAGTTCCAGGTCCGGAACAGCCTGAGGTGCTCCAGCAGCAGGACGCCGCGGGCGGGCATCTCGCGCCCTCCGAAATCACCGGACCAGGTTCCGTTCAGGAAATTGGCGTCGACGGAAGCTGTCGCGATGCCATGGCTCGCCAACAGGTCCCCGAGGTAGTCGTAGCCGGCATCGGAAAAGTCCTCCATCCGGTGGTTGCCGTGCACGATCAGCGCCACCGGACGGCGATCTCCGGACTCGGTATCGGGCAAATGGAGCCGTCCGTTCAGGGGAGCGTCCTCCAGGCCGAATCCCCACCACCATTCGCGGTGGGTCGCGCGGAATCCGCGCCACTCGGGGAGAACCTCACTAAGGTCAACCGAAGGCGACCGGATGCTTACCGCGTCCCCGTATTCGGGTCTCCGAGGGTCGCGTCCGCTGCCGTACGTCAGGAGTCGGACCCGGTAGGGACCGCGAGCCGCGGGATCTTCCGCGAGAGCCGGCGGCGGAGCCGGCTGGGGCTGTGGACGGCGGACGTAGGGATCCTGCCCGGGCGCAAAGAACCAGGCTCCTCCGGCAACGATGACCGCGGTCCCCGCCAGGGTGAGCACCAGACCACCTCGCCGGTACGCCGGCCCGTGCGGACGAAACACCATGGCGAGACCGCATCCAACCAGGAACGGTCCGCCGAAGACGACCACCAGCAGGCCCGGGAAGAGCGCGCCCGGCCAGCGGAAGATGGTGTTCCGGAGCAGCCAGAGGCTCGCTCCGGCCGCCAGCAACAACAGGAAAGCATCAGTGGAAAGCCACCAGACGAAGCGCTCGGCGATCCGGCTCAGGGCGACGAAGACCACCAGGGACACCACGCCCGCCACGAGTCCGGCGAGGGACGCCAGCAGCCAGCCCGGAATGGCCCCGAAGGACACCGCCGCCAGGGCGTGGAGGACGACCACGCCGAAGGCGCTCGAGGCCGCGCCAGCCAGCAAATAGCGCCGGACTACCGGGGCGTAGTTTGGGCTCCGCATGGTTCAGGAACTCCTTCGGACGCCCTGCTGCTAACAGCCTGTGGTGGAACCCGGGTGAGCGCCGAGAGCGGGGAGGCGCCTGGCTGACAAGGCGCGTGAGGGAGGAGCCCCCACCGGGAGAACTGGCCCGAGTGTATTTCGACCGAAACGCAACGCAGAGCGCCGCAAAGCGCCAGTTCTCCCGGTGGGGGGGCGGTTCAGCCGGGATGCATCGCCGCTCGAGCCCCCACCGGGAGAACTGGGCCGCCGGGGTTTCACCACAGGCTGTTAACCGTCTCCTCCGCGCAGGTAAGCGTCGGTTCCGTCCAGCCAGTCCTGCCGGGGCGGGGTGAAGATGTCCACGTCGAGGGTGTCTTCCAGTGCAACCGCCTTGTGCGGCACCCAGGACGGAAGCACCAGAACCTCTCCCGCTTTCACGTCGATCGGTTCCGAATCCTCGTCCTCGATCCAGAAACGAAGGACCCCGCTGATCACGTAGGTGATCTGTTCGTTGTCGTGCGAGTGCATTGGAACCACTGCGCCCTTGTCCAGATAGACATGGGTGAGCATGGCGCGCTCCGCAGTGATGATCCGGCGGCTGAGCTGGTCGCTCAGGCGCTCCTTCTCCATGGCGTCCCAGCGGATGTGACGAACTTGATCTCTGGCTGTCACGGTACGTTCCCTTCCCGCCCCCTGGGGGCGGGCTCCGATGATAGCCGGGCCGAAGTACCGAAAACTGCTAACAGTCGGTGGCGAAACTCTGGTGCGATCCATTCGCGGCGCGCAGCGCCGCGGGGGAGGGGTGTGGGGAGGGGTTTCCCCTCCTGTACGAAAGACGATGGCGCGGATCGCGAAGCGATGCGCGCCATCACCCCGTGGGGGAAGCGCCCCGCACGCGCACAGATCGCCAGATTGGGCGCGCGTGCTGTCCCGGGGAGAGTGCGGGGTGCTTTCACCGCGGGCTGCTAATTCCAGTAGCCCGCCTGGAGCCCCAGAACGATCCCCGTGGTTCCGACGACCAGCGGGAAAGCCGCGAGCCCGAGGAGCGCACGCAGCCCCAGACCGAGGGAACCCGGGGTGAACACCAGGACGCCCTGCACGAAAAACGTCGCGTAGAACGCGCCGTAGGCCACATCCGGTTGCGCACAGAAGGGGCAATCGGGCGGCCCCGCCGTCTGGATGTTGCAAAACGCCGCGCCGCCGCTCCAGATCGAAACGCAGCCGCAGTCGTAAATCAGATGGCAGACATTGAGAAAAAATGTCGCCGCCACCGCCACCAGCGGGGCCAGGACGAGGATCCGTACCGCCAGCTTGCGGAAAGTCATCGGCATTCTCAATCCCGCACTCCTCGAGAGGAGCCGCGCTCCCGAGGAGTCTAAGGGCGGAGCCCGCCCGGGCCGGATACCGGACCTCCCTTTCCTGTCGCCGGGCCCTCCCCGCCCCGAGCAGCTTGTGGACAGGGTGGCGCGGCCCAGTTACGCGAAAATGCAGTTCCCGGGGCGCCGAGAGCCGGGACAGCGGGTGGGTCAGGGAGCCCCTACCGGGAGAACTGGGCCGACCTCTGGTCGGCACAGCGGCCCGCAGGGCCGCGGGCGTTCATTGCCGTCCGCCTTCACGGGGCGCAGGCACGGGGCCCGCAGCGCTGCGAACGGGGTCTGCCACTCCAATGTACGGATCACGCCGAACGCTGGGATTCCCGCCGAGAAGGGACCACCTCGGAACTGGGGGTCCTTCCCGCCGCCCGCCTTCGGCGGGCTGTGCCGACCGGAGGTCGGCGTTCCGGTGCCTGCGCGTCGCTCCGCCTGGTGGCTTGGGCGCCGAGATGTGCACCATCCCGGAACTGCACTTTCATGACCGGCGGGGCCAGCAGGCGGACCCGATCATGGAGGTTTCTCCTGGTGGGGACTCCTCCCTCGCGCGCCTTGTCAGCCGCACGCCTCGCCCCCACCGGGAGAACTGGCGCTCTCGGCGCGCGCGTGACTCTGTCCACCGGCCACTAGAATTCGGGCCGAACATGGACCGGAGCGGGCGACGGGTCGCTGCCCTGTTGCTCTTGCCGGCTCTTGTCGTCGTGGCGGTGGTTGCCGCGGCGCCCATCGGACTGCTGTTCCGGGTGGCGCTCTACCCGCCCGGCCCGGTCGCTCCGTTGAGCGGCGGCCCGGAACTGGAGTCCTTCGCCGGACTGCTGAGCGCTCCGTATCCGTCGGTGGCGCTTCGCACGCTGCGCCTGTCGGTGCTGACCACCGCCCTGGTCACGTTGCTCGGTTTTCCCGTGGCCCTCTTTCTCTCCCGCTCGCGGGGCCTGTCCCGGCGGGTTCAGACGCTGCTGATCGTCTCCCCGCTCCTCATGTCGGTGGTGGTCCGGGCGTACGGGTGGATGTTGATCCTCGGCCGGCAGGGATTCGTCGGTGAAACGCTCGCCGCGCTCTCGCTTCCCCGCGCCGGTCTCCTCCACACGGAGGCCGCGGTCCTGCTCGCGCTGACCGAATCGTTTCTCCCGTTCATGATCCTGGCGCTCGCGGCCAGCCTCGATCGGATCGATCCCGACTTGCTGGCGGCGGCCCGCGGACTGGGAGCTTCGTCCGCACGTACCTTCTTCGCGGTCGTGGTGCCCCTCACCCTCCCCGGTTTTCTCGCCGGAGCAAGTTTCGTGATGGTCGGAAGCCTCTCCGCCTACGCCATCCCCGCACTGCTCGGTGGATCAGCCGCCCGCACTTTCGTGATGGAAATCTACGAACTGGTCACCATCAGCTTCGACTGGCCCACGGCGGCCGCCGCCTCCCTCGCGCTCCTCCTCTTCGCCTCGGCGCTTCTCGGCGGAGCGGCGCTGCTCAGCCGCCGCCGGTCGGCGCGCGCCTTCGGGACCTAGCAGCCCGTGATGAAACCCCGGCGGCCCAGTTCTCCCGGTGGGGGCTCGAGCGGCGATGCATCCCGCCTGAACCGCCCCCCCACCGGGAGAACTGGCGCTTTGCGGCGCTCGGCGTTGCGTTTCGGTCGAAATACACTCGGTATTCCTCCCTCACGCGCCTTGTCAGCCGGGCCCCCACCGGGAGGACTGGCCCCACCGGGAGAACTGGGCCTCCCCGCTCTCGGCGCTCACCCGGGTTCCACCACCGGCTGCTAGTTCGCGTGCCGTGATGCGTATAGCCCTCGGAGCGACGGCGGCGGTCGCCTACGCGGTGCTGCTGCTCGCACCGCTCGCGGTGATCGTCTATTCCGTGAGTCCGAGTGCGGCGCTCGAGATCCCACCCTCCGGGGTGAGTCTTCGCTGGTATGCGGGCCTCGCGGACCAGCCGCGCCTCATTTCCGGTCTTTTCACCAGCCTGGTGCTCGGAGCGATCGCCACGGGAGCGGCCTTGGCCACCGGCATTCCCGCGGCCCTCTCCCTCACCCGGGGCTCCCTCCCGGGCCGCGAGGTCTTCCTCGCCGTTCTTCTCTCACCGCTGAGCCTTCCCGGCCTCGTCCTTGGTCTCGGCGTGCTGACCAGCGCCGCAGTGCTCGCGAACGCCACCGGGATTCAGACCGCCGGGACGCTGCTGCCGCTCTTCGCGGCTCATCTCCTCATCACAATCCCCTGGGTCGTCCGCAGCGTGGCCGCTTCTCTGGAGTCCACCGACCCCGCGCTCGAAGACCAGGCGCGCAGCTTGGGCGCCGGCCCGTTCGCCACCCTGTTCCTCGTGACCCTGCCCAGTGCCCGGGCGGGTATCGTTGCCGGCGCGGTGTCCGCCTTCGTGATCTCTTTCGGCAATTTCGCGCTTTCTCTACTCCTGGCCAGCGGCCGGACGGTCACCCTTCCGGTGGCCATCTACGAAACCGTGGACCGCTATCAGGACCCGACGGTCGCCGCCGTCAGCACGCTCACGATCGCCGCTGCCGTGGGCGCGGCCCTCTTCACGGACCGGCTGTCGGAAACGCTCAAGACCCGCGATCTCTCTTCTCGGAGCGGCCGGCAAGCGAGCCCAGCCGACCCCGAACGCGCCCGATGAAAAGCGGGAGGCGCCCGAAGCGATCGCTACGAGGCCTCGGGCGCCTCCGGCTCGCTCTTCTGCTGGCGGGCGGACTGCCCATCGGTTGCGGCGGACGAGCGGCGGAAGACCTGGTCATTGCGGTACCGCCCGGCCGCATCGCCGACCTCGAGGCCCACTTCGCCGGACCCTTCGAGGCGGCGACGGGCGCCAACATCATCCCGGTCGGGTTGCGTTCCGCCGATCAGGCGGCGCGGGTGCGCGTCGAAAGCGGGAACCCGTCCCTGGACGTTCTCTGGATTGACGCCGGTGAAGCGGCGCTGCTCGCGCGCGAAGGACTCATCGAAACGGCCTTCGGACCGGCGGGTTCCGGGGACGACGGGCTGCGGATTCCCAATGTCGCGTGGGCGGATCCCGACGCCTGGTTCACCGAGGCGGCCCTCCCGGCTACCTTTTCTTCCGCGATCGGGTTTTTGTACAACACGGAGGAGCTTCCCTCTCCCCCTGGTTCGTGGACAGCGCTCGAGGATCCTTCTCTTCAGGGCCGGCTCGCGTTGTTCGGCTTTGGGAGCACCCTCGGTCCGCTCACCGTCGCCGCCCTGGCCCGTATCGAGACCGGAAACGAGACCGACGCGGATGCCGGGTTCGCGCGACTCGCCCGGCTCCAGAGCAACGTCCTTGTCTACGGAACCAGCGGACCCGCGAACAACCAGTTGGTAGCCCAGGGCGAGGCCTGGCTCACCCTCGGACTGCCCTCCCAAGCCCGGCACCTCGCCACACAAGGCGCTCCCGTGGGATGGGCTGCCCCTGCCGAAGGCGCGATCGCTCTGCCGCAGGGGATCCAGATCGTGACCGGAAACCGGCGTCCGGAACTTGCCCGGGCGTTCGCCGACTACATGTTTTCCCTCGAAGCACAGCAGGCGGCGGCGCGGCAACTCCAACTGGTCCCATCGCGCAGCGATGCGGAAGTTCCTGCCGGCCTGCCGCCCCCCGACGCACTGATGCGGCTCGATATGGTCACCCTGGGTGACCTGCGTCCCTCGTGGGCAACCCGTTTCCGTCGCGAGATGATTCCCTGATGACCCCCGAAGACCCGCCCGTTTCCCAGGGGAGCGTGGATGCGCTCGCCGACTGTCTCATGCCGCATCCGGCTTCGTTGGGATCGCGGGCAGCCGGTTTTCGGAGCTGGCTGGTCCGGCTGGCCGGCAGGTGGGTGCGGGCCGGAATCACGGGCCCGCCGCCGATAGCACCGGAAGGGCGGGAAGGACCGCCGGATCCAGCGGACGTGGACTCCGACTCCATCAACCTCGTCCGGGCAACGCATCTGGACGACATTCGCGAGGCGGCGGAGTGGGCCGCAAGTGCGCGTTTTCTCAGCACAGAGTGGCGTGCGGCAATGAACCTGCTCACCGACGTACTGGCCATCGGGGCCGCAGCCCCCCTGCCCGCTTTCCTTACCGGCGAGGAAGAAGACGCCGTTTTGGACTCTTTCCCCGACGCGTCCGCCCCCTCCGTGACGCTCTGGAGACCCGTGGACGGCCGCGAGTCGGCCGGAATCTGGTCCGCGATTCTCTGGAATCGCCTCGTGGGAGATCCCCAGGAACTCCATGCCGGGCCGGAATGCATCGCCGCCGCGGTGGCTGCGGCCGAAGCGCGCGACCGCACCCTGGGTGAACTCCTCGACGCCATTGTGGTCGGTTGCGGCGTAGGGAGTTGGCATCGGGATGCGGTCGGTGCCGCGATGGAGGAGGCCGGCATTCACACGCCGGGGGCGCTCGCTCCCGTGGCTACCGCGGCCGCGGTCGGGCGTCTCGAGGGGATCGGCGCCCGAAACCTGGCGCAGAGCATCCGGCGTGCGAGTGCGCTGACCCCGATGCATCCCTACCGGGCATCCACCGAAGGCACGAGCGCCAAGCTGCTCTTCGGCGCCTTTGGCCAGCTTCTGGGAGCCGCCGCCGCCCTCAGCATCAAGAATCCCATCGGGCTCCTGCCCGCGCCGTCGCTCTCCCGCCGGTCCCGTCGGGAAGGGCTGGCGCCCTTCGACCCGCGCTTGGCGACCAAGGCAATTCACCAGATCTCACTGAAGAAGTTCCCGGGGTCGCGGGCGGTCCAGTCCGTGCTTGCAGCCATCGAAAAGCTGCCGAGGATCCCACCGGAGGCGATCGAATCCATCACGGTGGAGACCTACCCCTTTTCGGCGACGGTGTCCGGGTGGTCGCGCCCGGACACGGGACCGATCGCCATGCAGAGTCACATCCCGACGGCCGTCGCCCTGTTGCTGGAAGCCCGCGGCCAGCGGCTTCCCTTTGATGCAGGCCGCTATCCGGTGGCGCGCGATCCCGCGACGGTCGCACTGGCGGAACGGGTCATCGTGCACTCGCACGAGTTCGGCGAGACGGGCGCCCCTCCGAGCCGGCGTATCCGTTGGGCCAAGGTCACGATCCGGCCCAAGGCAGGTCCGAATCTGGCGGCCTCCTCCGGGCCTCCCTTCGCGCCCCCGCCATCGGGATCCATCCGGGACCGCTTTGCCAACCTGACCCGAGGCTCCACGGTGCGCGACCCGCATCAGTTCCCCTACCCGGCGCCGGTGCGGAACCTCTTTGTCAAGGAGGTACCGGCAGCGCCCGCGAAACCGGCGCCGACGGTACTTCCGTCCGTCGAGCCTCTCGATTCCGACGAGACGGCCGAAGGGTCCACATCCGAGACCAGTTCGCTCTTCGGGCAATCGTGAATCCGCGCGAGGCGGGGCTCGCCCTCGAAGGACTCGGCAAACGCTTCGGCGACACGGAATCGGTGTCGGACGTGACGCTGCGGGTTGGACGCGGCGAACTCATCGCACTGCTTGGATCGAGTGGAGCCGGCAAGTCCACCATCCTTCGCTGCATCGCCGGGCACCTGGAACCGGACGCGGGAGAGGTCTGGATCGGCGGCGAATTAATGGACCAGGCGCCGCCCGAGAATCGGAACGTGGGAATGGTGTTCCAGAGCTACGCCCTCTTCCCTCACCTGAGCCTGCGTCGCAACGTCGCCTTCGGACCCGAACGGCGCGGAGCGTCCCGAGATAAGGCGGCCACCCTCGCGGACGAGATGCTCGACCGGGTGGGTCTCCTGGAACTCGGGGATCGCTACCCCCGCCAGATCTCGGGAGGTGAAGCGCAGCGGGTCGCGGTCGCCCGGGCGCTCGCCATTCGTCCGGAGGTGCTGCTTCTGGATGAACCGCTCTCGAGCCTCGATCAGACGCTGCGGCGCGAACTTCGGTCTCTGCTGCGGACGTTGCAGCGGTCCTTCGAAGCAACCACCGTCTGGGTTACCCACGACCAGGAAGAAGCGCTGACGGTTGCCGACCGGGTAGCTGTCCTGAACCAGGGCCGGCTCCAACAGGTCGGAACTCCTCTCGAACTCCACACCCGGCCGGCGAACACCTTCGTGGCCAGCTTCGTCGGAAAGATGAACCTGCTTCCCGCCATCCCGGAGACGGGTAGCACGGACGCCTTCCGGCTGCCGGACGGACCGGTTCTGCGGGCGGAACGGGATGCCTTGCCCGGGGCGGCCCCCAAGGAGTCGGGAAGCGCGGACGCCCCGCTCCTCCTCGCCATGCGGCCCGAAGTCGTCCAGATCGGCCACCCTCCGGGGGCGCCCGGCTTCAACCGGATCGGCGCCACCGTCCGGCGGATCTCGTTCCTCGGGGACCGCCTCGAGATCGAGCTGGAAATCGAGGGCGGGCACCGGCTGCTGGCGCGCGGAAACACCCTGTTCGAGAGCCTGGCCCGGGAAGGAGACCAGGTCCGCATCTACTGGCCCGTCGCCGACACCCGCATCCTCATCCCGTAGGGCCAGCGCCACCCCTCCCCTCTCCAACCCAACCGCCCGTAGCAACACACGTTCCAGCGTGCGCTTTCCAAACCGCCTCACGGCGTATCACAAACTCACACCCCCACTTATCACCAATTTGGAACGCCGGCCTCCGGCCGGCACAGCCCGCCGCAGGCGGGCGATCGCTGCCCGCAGGGCAGCGACGATCCGCCACCCACCCTCACGGTTAGCGACAGCGGAAGCGCGCGGTCCCGATCACCGTCATGTTGCCGGGCAGGCCAACGTCACCCTCCGGCCCATGAGGGTGATCAGCTCTACGCGCCTCCGCCCCGCTGCGCGGGGCTGTGCCGACCGGAGGTCGGCGTTCCAAGCCGTCCCCGCGCTTCTTCTCCATCAGCGATACGCGCTCTACCCGACCCAGCCGAAGCTCCGCTCCACCGCCTTGCTCCAAATAACCAGCCGCGCCTCCCGCTCCGCCGCACTGATCGTCGGTTCGAACCGGGCGTCCTCTTCGAGAGCCCCCGCCAGTTCGGTCTCGGATTCCCAAAACCCGACGGCGAGTCCCGCTGCCACCGCCGCCCCGAGAGCCGTGGTTTCCACGCACCGGGGACGCACCACCGGGATGCCCAGAATGTCCGCCTGGAACGCCAGCAGAAGACCGCTCACCGTCATGCCGCCGTCCACTCGGAGTTCTCGCGGGGCATGGCCGGCGTCGGCGCGCATCGCCGCGATCACCTCGTGGACCTGGAACGCGGAGGCCTCGATCGCGGCCCGCGCCAAGTGGCGCCGGTCGGTGTGGCGGGTCAGTCCGCAGATCACCCCTCGGGCGTCGGAACGCCACCAGGGTGCGAAGAGACCGGAGAAGGCGGGCACGATGACGGCGCCCCCGGAATCCTCTACCTGGAGCGCCAACTCCTCCACCTTGGCCGCGGACTCCGCAAACCCCAGTTGGTCCCGGAGCCACTGAACGAGCGAGCCCGCCACCGCGACCGACCCCTCGAGGGCGTATTCCACTCGGTCAGGATCGCTGTAGGCCACCGTGGTCAGCAGACCCGCCTTCGACGCGATGGCCTCCGCCCCGGTGTGCATCAACAAGAAGGCGCCGGTGCCGTACGTGCACTTGGCCTCGCCGGGCCGCCGCCTCAACTGACCGAGGAGAGCCGCCTGCTGGTCTCCGATCACCCCGGTGATCGGCACGCTGGCGCCAAATGGGCCATCGGTGGTTGTGTGGCCCCAGGCCTCCGGGTGGGACGAGGGAGCAATCTCCGGAAGCATGCGGCCGGGCACCCCGAGCGCATCGAGCAGTTCGTCGTTCCAGGTCAGGTCCCGGAGATCCATCATCAGGGTCCGACTGGCGTTGGTCGCATCGGTACGGTGAACAGCCCCCCCGGTGAGTTTCCAGACGAGCCAGGACTCCACGGTGCCGAAAACGGCGCGTCCCGCGTCCGCGCATTCCCGGAGGCCCTCCTGATTCTCGAGAAGCCAGCGCAGCTTCGGACCGGAGAAGTAGGTGGCCGCGGGAAGGCCCGTCAGTTCGCGAAGGCGCTCGGCGCCGATCGTGCGTCCCAGGTCCGCCGCGAGTTCGGCGGTGCGGGTGTCCTGCCAGACGATCGCGGGGGCGAGGGGCTCGCCCGTGGCCGGATCCCACACCACGGTGGTCTCCCGCTGGTTCGTGATTCCCACCGCCGCGATGTCGCTCCCTTCGAGCCCTCCGTTCCTGAGCGCTCCGGCGACCACCTCGGCGGTCCGGTCCCATATCTCGACCGGATCGTGTTCCACCCAACCCGGACGCGGCGTGATCTGCCGGTGCTCCCGCTGCGCCGAGCCGACAACCGCGCCGTCCCGTGCGAAGAGGAGACAGCGGCTGCTGGTCGTGCCCTGGTCGATCGCGGCCACCACCCTGGGCCGCAACCCGCCGGCCGCCGAGGCCATCAAGGAGTGTTGAGGCGCAATGCGCGTCCGGGCCTCGCTCCCGTCACCTCCCCGTCCTGGAGGACGAAGACCCCGGAGACCAGCACGTGCTGGACCCCCGTGGAGTAGTGGTGCGGATCCCCGAAGTCCGCATGCTCCTCAACCGCCGCCGGATCGAACACGGCGAGGTCGGCAATGGCGCCCTCCTCGACGACGCCCCGGCCTTCGAGGCTCAGCCGCTGGGCGGGGGACAAGGACATCTTCCGGACCGCCTCCTCCAGGGACAGGAGTCCCGCCTCGCGCACGTAGAGGCTCAGCACCCGCGCGAAGGTGCCGTAATTGCGTGGATGGGGTACCCCCTCGCCCGGCGCCACGATGCCGCCGTCCGAAGAGATCATCGTCCGGGGGTGCGCCATGATCCGGCGCACGTCGTCTTCGTGCATGGCGTGGAAGACGCCGCCGAAACCGCCGTTTTCCTGTAGTTCGAGCGCAAGCGTCGCCCCGTTCTCGGTGTTCGACTCAAGGCCCCGCTCGCGCAGGATGTCGCCCATGCTCTTGCCCTCGAGCGAGGGGTCCCATTCGCAACGGGAGATCTGCACGTTGTCGGGGCTCCCGCCTCCCCGGTCCACCTCGAGGTTGTTCTTGATCGCCTCGCGGATCCGCTCGCGCGTTTCCGGGTCCTGGAGGCGCTCCAGCAAGGCGTCGTTCCCACCGGCGAGGCTCCATCCGGGAAACAGGATGGTCAGCCCCGTGGACGACGCCGTGTAGGGGTACTGGTCGATCGTTACGTCCACCCCGCGCGCCACCGCCTCATCCACGAGCCGAAGACTCTCGATGCTCTGCCCCCACATGGGAGCGCCCACGACCTTGTGATGCGTGAGTTGGGTCGGCAGTCCTCCTTCTTCGCCGATCCGGATCGTCTCGCGCACCGAATCCATCAACGTGAGCCCCTCCTCCCGCATATGGCTGACGTGGATGCCGCCGTAACGGCCGGCGACTTTCGCGAGTTCGATGACTTCCTCGGTCTCGGCGAAGGTTCCCGGCGGGTATTTGAGTCCGGTGGAGAGCCCGTAGGCGCCTTCCTGCATCGCCTGATCCACCAGCGCGCGCATCTCGTCGAGTTCCTCTCCAGTGGGCGCGCGCGCCTCGAGGCCGATCACTTCCCGGCGGATCGTGCCGTGCCCGACCATGAGCCCCATGTTGATCGCCGATCCCTCGGCTTCGAATTGCTCAAGCCACTCACCGATGGGAAGCGGCGACCCGCCGTCCGGGCCGCCCATGGCAGTGGTAACCCCCTGGCGCAGGTAGTTCTCGGCGAGCGGGTGGCGGAACACCCCGCGAACCGCATGGCTATGGAGATCCACAAAGCCCGGCACCACCGCCAGCCCCGAGACGTCCACTCTCGTCTCGGCCCGGGCCCCGGAAAGGTCACCGACCGTCGCCACCCGGTCGCCCCGGATCCCGACGTCCGCAATTCGGGCGTCGCCGCCCCGGCCGTCGTGTACTTCGCCGCCGGCGAGCACCACGTCGTAGGGCTCCCCGCAACCGGCGGCCAGCGCCGCCGTCACCAGAAGCATCCATTGCATTACGCGTTTGGCCATGAGTCTTCCTCCGGAAGCCGTTCCGTTCGGAAGTTCGGTCCGCCGGAACGGGCGGGCAGCGAGTCTATCGGTATGCTGCCCGCGCCGGTCCCGCGCCGCTTGCCGGGGCCAAGAAAGGAGAGCTCGCATGCGCTGGACCCGGAATTCAACAATTCCCGCCCTGCTGGCGGCCCTCGTTTTGCCGGTGATCGCGGCCGGGCAGTCGGCCCCCACCGTCCTTCCCATGCGGGAGCGCGCGGCGCTCGTGGACCGCTGGCTCGAGGTCCGGTTCGAGACCGTGCTTCCGGAGATCATGCGGCGCGACGGCGTGGACCTGTGGATCGTCGCGGCGAGGGAATACAACGAGGATCCGGTCATCCGCACCATGCTGCCCTACACTTGGCTCGCGGCCCGGCGCCGCACCGTGCTCCTCTTCTTCGACCGCGGTCCGGAGGAGGGCGTCGAGCGGCTTGCGGTGGCCCGCTACGACATCGGAGGCATCCCGGGGGCCTGGGATCCGGAAACCGAGCCTGATCAGTGGGCCCGGGTCGCCGAACTGGTCCGCGAGCGGAACCCCAACGTGATCGCGGTGAACCGCTCGGCGGATTTCGGGTTGGCCGACGGGATCACCGCAGTCGAGTACGAGGCCCTTCGGGAGGCGCTCGGGCCTGACCTTGCCGGGCGGCTGACCAGCGCCGAGACGCTGGCCATCGCCTGGCTCGAAACCCGGACTCCGGAGGAGATGGCCGTCTATACCGCTGTCGTACGCCTCGCGCGCTCCATCCTTTCCGAAGGGCTGTCGGAAAAGGCGATCCAGCCGGGTGTCACCACCACCCAGGATCTCTCCTGGTGGTACCGCGAGCGGATCCGCGAGCTGAAACTCCAGACCTGGTTCCAGCCGGGAGTTTCCGTGCAGCGCCGCGAGGGCGCGATGTTCGGCGGGGACTCCGGGGAGCAGGGTGATTTCTCTTCCCGCCCCCCTCCGGACGTCATCATGCCCGGCGACCTCCTGCACGTGGATTTCGGGATCACCTATCTCCGGCTCAACACGGACACCCAGATGCATGCCTACGTGCTCCGCCACGGCGAATCAGAGGCTCCCGCGGGACTCAGTGAAGCGCTTTCCACCGGAAACCGCCTCCAGGACATCCTCACCGACGAATTCGTCACCGGCCGCACGGGGAACGAAATCCTGGCGGCGGCGCTCGCCCAGGCGAAGAGCGAGGGCATCAAGGCCTCGATCTACACCCATCCCATCGGCTTCCACGGCCACGCGGCGGGACCCACCATCGGGCTTTGGGACCGCCAGGAAGGTGTGCCGGGAAAGGGCGACTACCCGCTCTTTCCAATGACCGCCCATTCCATCGAGTTGAACGCCCGGGTCGCAGTGCCCGAGTGGGACAGCCAGGAAGTACGGATCGCCCTTGAAGAGGACGCCATCTTCGACGGCGAGACGACGACCTACATCGATCCCCGGATGGAACGCCTGCTGCTGATTCCGCGCCCGCGCTAGGGGGCCACCCCCTCAGGGAAGGCGGCGGCGGTCAGGGACCGCCTCGACAGGTCGGCAGGGTGGCGCGGACGGCTTGGACCGCCGACCTCCGGTCGGCACAGCGGCGCGCAGCGCCGCGGGCGGCGTGTCACGCAGTGGCCGCATGGTTCCCGTCTCGGCACGTCACCGATCCCGGCGAAGCAACCGGTAGCGCGTTCGGCGACCTCGTCGGAGCCACCGGGATCGCCATCGCCCTCGCGGCGGTCACTGGGGACCGCCTCCTCCGGAGCGGCGCGTCAGCCGCTGAGCAGCAACGTCGTGAGTAGTGTCGTCAATGTCCCGACCAGCGTCCCGAGCAACAGGAACAAGAAGGTCCAGATCCGACCCAACTGCTTTTCGACCGCGTCAAGCCGGGCATTGACTGCCGTCAATCCCGTCTGGAATTGGGCGGTCTGTTCCGCCGCAGTAGCATGAATCAGCGCCGTCAGCTGCTGGACCGCAGTTTGCCCGGCCATGGACTCGATCTCCCGAACCGCAGTATAGACCTGTCCAGCGTCTCGATTTCCCGCCACGAGCAAGCGGAATAGCGCGCCCGATTCGGGCGGCGCATCCGATTTGCCTTGGGCTTTTTCACTCTGGACGTCAGGCATGAAAGCTCCTTTGCGCGACACATCCGGCGCGGATTGGCTGCGTCCACTGCCGGGACGCGAACGGGGTTCCTACCTACATAGACGGAAATCGGCCCAAAAACTTCTCACCATCCCGCCGGCAAGGTTCTTCCCCTCCACAGGCGGTCCCGTGACATCCTTGCCCGCCCATGACCGCCGTCCTCCTCGGCACCCTCTTTGTGGCGGTTTCGATCGGCGTGCTGCGCCTGCACCCGTTCCTCGCGCTGACGCTCGGCGCGATCCTCGCGGGGTCCCTCGGCCCGTCGGATGCGTCCGGCCCGGAACGCGTCTACGCGGCGCTGGAAGCGACCGGTAGCGCGTTCGGCGACCTCGTCGGCGCCATCGGGATCGCCATCGCCCTCGCGGCGGTGATCGGGGACTGTCTCCTCCGGAGCGGCGCCGCCGACCGGATCGCGGGATCGCTACTCGGCGTCTTCGGGGAACGCCGGGCCGTGTGGGCGCTCGCGGCGGCGGCCTACGTGCTCTCGATCCCGGTGTTCTTCGACACCGTGTTCTTCCTCCTCATCCCGCTGGCCCGGGCGCTCGCGGGGCGGGCCCCCGGCCGCTATCCAATGTTCGTGATGGCGATCTGTGCGGGCGCCATCGCCACCCACTCCCTCGTACCGCCAACCCCGGGGCCACTTGGAATGGCGGACACCCTCCAGCTCGACCTGGGGACTGCCATCGGGTTCGGACTGCTCCTGGGGATCCTGCCGGTCACCGCGGCGCTCCTGACCGCGCCGCGCTTTGCGCGGGGGATGAATGTGGAACCGGACAGCACCGAAGCTACCGACTCCGAGCCGGCCCCAATGGACGCTGTCCGTCCAGGATTGTTTGCCTCCGTGTTTCCCATCGCGCTGCCGGTAGTCCTCATGAGCGGAGCCTCGGCGGCCTCCGCCGGCGCCGAAGGGGCGATTCCGGGCGCTGCCTGGCTGGCGGTCCTCGGACACCGGAACGCGGCGCTCTTCCTGGCGGCGTTCGCCGCTGCCTTCGTGCTCTGGAGAACCCGCCGCCTTGCGGTACGGCAGCTTCTCGGGTCCTTTGGCGGAGCGATCGGCGAGGCCGGTCCCATCATCCTGATCACCGCCGCCGGCGGAGCCTTCGGGCGGGCGCTCGCGGCCGGCGGGGTCACGGAGGACCTCGCCCGGATCTCATCCGCCGCGGACGGCATCGTCCTTCTGCTGCTCGCCGCCGGCATCGCCTCTTTGCTCAAGCTGGCGCAGGGGTCCGGCACCGTCGCCATCCTCACCGGATCGGCGATCGTCGCGTCGTTGGCGCCCGATCCGGCGGCGCTCCCCTTCCACCCCGCCTACCTCTTTGCGGCGGTGGGGTTCGGCTCGATGGCGGCGTCCTGGATGAACGACAGCGGCTTCTGGGTGGTCGGCCGGATGTCCGGATTCAGCGAGGGCGAGACCTTCCGGACCTGGACGGCCGTCGCCGCCGCGGTGGGGATCTTCGGGGTGGTCCAGGTGCTGGTGCTCGCCACCCTCTTCCCGCTTGTCTGACCCTTCCACCAAGGACTTAGCCCATGAGCGAAACACTGAAACCCAACCCCCAGGCACCCGCCCGCAGCCGGCGGGAGTTCGTCAAATCCGTCGCCGCCGGATCGGCGCTGGCCGCGGGTCTTCCGTCAGCGCTGGCGGGCGAACGTCGGACGATGGCCCGCCGGGAACTCCCGGGGCGGTCCGGGGAGTCTCCTGCCGGCCAGGTCGCCGCCTCCGACCGCATCGGCCTGGCCGTGATCGGTGCGGGCGGGATGGGCATGACGGACCTGGCCACGGCGCTGCGCATCCCCGGGGTCGAACTCGTGGCCGCGTGCGACATCTTCGACGGCCGCCTGGACGCCGCCCGCGAGCGGCACGGCGACATCTTCACCACCCGCGACTATCAGGAGGTGCTCGCGCGCGACGATGTCGATGCGGTCATCGTCGGGACACCCGACCACTGGCACCAAAAGGTCTCGGTCGACGCCTTGCGGGCGGGGAAGGCCGTCTACTGCGAAAAGCCGATGGTCCACAACATCGCGGAGGGCCACGGCCTGATTCAGGCCCAGGAGGAATCCGGAAGCGTCTTCCAGGTGGGCAGCCAGGGCATGAGTTCCCTCGGCAACGAGAAGGCAAAGGAGCTGTACGAAGAAGGCGCCATCGGCGAGCTCAACTACGCCGAGGGCTTCTGGGCGCGCAACGATCCGATCGGCGCCTGGCAGTATCCGATCCCGGCCGGCGCGTCCGAGGAGACCATCGATTGGAAGCGCTTCCTGGGCCCGGCGCCCGAGCTTCCGTACGACCCGCTGCGCGTCTTCCGCTGGCGCAACTACCGTGACTACGGCACCGGAGTCGCCGGGGACCTCTTCGTCCATCTTTTTTCGAGCCTGCACTTCGTCGTGAGTTCGCGGGGTCCAACGCGCATCCAGGCGGCGGGCGGACTGCGTTACTGGAAGGATGGCCGCGAAGTTCCGGACGTGCTCCTCGGCACCTTCGACTATCCCGAGACCGACACGCACCCGGGGTTTAACCTGTCGCTGCGCGTCAATTTCGTGGATGGAACTTCCGGCAGCACCTTCTTGCGGCTGGTGGGGAGCGAGGGGGCGATGGACGTGACCTGGACCGACGTGGTGCTGCGCAAGAACGTCGCGGTCGACCCGCTGGACGCCTTCTCCCGGGAGAAGATGGCCGAAGCGGAAAGGAACGAGGAAGGATTGCCCGCGCGGGTTCGCATGGGGCCGCCGGCCGAGATCCGGTACGAGGTCGAACCCGGCTATCGCGGCGCCCTCGTGGACCACTTCGTGGGCTTCTTCCAGGCGGTCCGCGGCGGGCCGCCGGTGCTGGAGGACGCGGCCTTTGGCCTGCGGGCTGCCGCTCCGGCACTGGCCTGCAACACCAGCTACTTCCAGGACCGAATCGTCCAATGGGATCCCGAAGGCATGAGGCTCGTCTGATGAGTGAAGAAACTGATGAGTGAAGCAAACAAAATGCACAAGGTGCTGCTCACGATGGTTCTCGCCGCAGCCTGCGGCGACGAGTCTCCGCGCGGCGGGAGCGCCGACTCCGAAGCCGACTCCGAAATGGCCACCCCCGCTGGGGAAGCAGTCGCCTCCCCCAACACCCTCACCGAAGCCGAACGCGCCGCGGGTTGGCGCCTCCTCTTCGACGGCGAGACGTCGGAGGGATGGCGCGGCTACAACCGCGACGAGTTTCCGGACACCGGATGGGGGGTGATCGACGGCATGCTGGTCGTCGGCGCAACCGCCGTGGATCCGGACGTCCCGGTGGGCGGGGACATCGTCACCACCGAATCCTTCGCCGACTTCGACCTCAGGTTCGGGTTCAGACTCTCCGAGGTGGCCAACAGCGGCGTCCTCTACCGGGTGATCGAGGAGGAGGGCGCCGAGATCTGGTTCAACGCGCCGGAGTACCA
The DNA here is from genome assembly GCA_965223075.1 of Candidatus Marinacidobacterium sp. Classification (GTDB taxonomy): domain Bacteria; phylum Acidobacteriota; class Vicinamibacteria; order Marinacidobacterales; family Marinacidobacteraceae; genus Marinacidobacterium. Next base: position 534,682 of record OZ244986.1, read on the forward strand.
GGTGCTGGACGACGACGCCTACATCGAGATGGGCACGATGGACATGAACACGCATCTCACCGGCGACAACTACGACCTGCACGCGGCAGGCGCGAAGACTCTCTACGGACCGGGCGAGTGGAACGAGGGCCGCATCCGCGTCCTCAACAACCAGGTGGAGCACTGGCTGAACGGGACGAAGACGGTGGAGTACGAGTTCGGCTCGGCGGAATGGGAGCAGTTGGTCGCGGCCAGCAAGTTCGCGCCCTATCCCCGGTACGGGCGCGCCATGTCGGGTCCCATTGGCCTCCAGGACCACGGCCGCAACGTCTGGTACCGGAACATCAAGATCCTGCCACTCGAACCGGTCTCCCTGTTCAACGGCGAGAATCTCGACGGCTGGCAGGTGCACGGCACCGAGCGCTGGCACGTCGAGAACGGGGAATTGGTGTGCGAAAGCGGCCCCGACGCGGAGTACGGCTATCTCACCACGGCGCGGACGTTTCGCGATTTTGACCTGACACTCGACTTCCTGCAGGAGGCCGACGGCAACAGCGGGGTGTTCTTCCGCGCCAGCGTCGAGGGGACGATCGTGAGCGGCTGGCAGGCCGAGGTCGCACCGCCCGGGCTGTTCACCGGCGGCATCTACGAGTCGTACGGCCGCGGCTGGTTGGTGCAACCCGATGCGGCGCTCGACACGGCGCTCCGCATGGGCGACTGGAACACCTTACGCGTCCGGGCGGTGGGCGGCCGGGTGACCACCTGGCTGAACGGAACCCGCATGGTGGACTTCGAGGACGAGGCGATCGGGGCGGGAGAAGGGTCGATCGCACTCCAGATCCACGACGGGGGCGGGATCAGGGTGCGCTGGCGGAACATCCGGGTGGTGGACCTCGGGGGATGAGCCGCGCAGCGCAGCGAAACCACGTACCGCACTGTGCGCACGAGCGCGGGGGCGGTTGGGAACGCCGACCTTCAGGTCGGCACCGCGGGGCGTAGCCCAGCGAGAGTGCGCAGGGCTGCTGGAGGACAGGCGCGCCGGCGGCGGGCGGGCGATGGGTCTCTGGCGGCGGTCCGCCGTCGTGGTATGGCCAATATGAAAATAGTATTTTCATATTGGCCAGTTCCCATCATCCAGGCGACCGATGATTCCGCGCACCTCCACAAGCTCTTCCGCCAATACCCCCTTCGTGACGGTTACCGGACCGAGGCAATCCGGGAAGACCAACCTCTGCCAGGCGGCGTTCCCTGACCTGCGACCATCCTGTTCGGTTGGCGTTCCCGCTGTCGCGCGCCGGGAGCGCGGGTCAGGTCCGTCCCGCCGCCCGCCTGCGGCGGGCTGTGCCGGTGTGAACACCGGCGCTCCCTTCTACTGCAGGAATTCGCGGAGGCGTTCGCGCGCCTGCGTGAACCGTTCGAGGATTCGGGGGATCGGCAACTCTCCGTAGCGCTCGCGAACCTCGGCCTCGGAGAGGTCCAGGGCGCGGAGCAGATCCCGGGCCGCAGCATCGGCCGCCGCCGGGTCGTAACTGCCTACCTCCCCGATCCATACCGGTGAGGTCTGCGCGAAGACGGAACCGTTCATGCCGGGCCAGCTCTCTTCGCCGCCGTGGGCCCGGGCCGCGACCCATCCCCCGGCCGGGAGGCTGAGGGTGCCGCTGAGTTCGCGGACCCCGGGCTCATCGAGACCGGACGCGGTGTCCACGACCTCCCCGTTCACGAGCAGGTCCACCTGTCCGACCGGCCCGGTGGAGGCCAGGGTCAGGGTCCACGAGACCTCCCCACCCTGCTCGATCGCCCCGCCCGGGCGTTCCCCGTCCACCCGGAAGTCCAGGAGCGGTCCGGTGGTCACGAAGCTGCGCCCCGCGCGCAGCCCGTCCAGGTACGGCCCGATGCGGAAGGGACCCGGGACGTGCACGTAGATCCGGGTGGTACCCACCGCCATGGTCCGGTGGTAATCGAGCATCACGTCGGTCCCGGCGGAGGCGGCCAGCGGCACCCCCAGATTCAGGAACCGGTGCCAGAGGTCCGCCGTGCCGAACTCGTTGGTCCACAGACACGCCACCTCCAGGGAGTCCAGATCTCCGAGCAGGGCATCCGGGATCACCATGATCGGGATCGCCCCCAGACCCTCCTCGCTCCCGAACGGATCGGGGACGGACACCGGGTGCATGTAGGAACTGACCCCGTGCTGGCGCCGCGAATGGGACAGCGCATCCAGGTTCGGCCGGTCGTCGGCCTCGTACACCGGGTAGCCCGGCCCCCAGAACCAGGGCCAGAACGCGCTCTCGATGCCGATCAGGCCGAGGTGCCCCAGGAAATGGGATCGGATCTCCTGCCCGAAGAGGATGGCGGGCGTGTCATCCACGCGGCGGTCCGAGAAGAACTCGGTGTCGTTCCGCCGGTGGTTGAGGTTCGCCATGAGCGGGGTGCCGAGATCCATATCCTCGCCGGCAATCAGGAGTTCCAGATCGTCGGGCGAAAGCCGGGTGACGCCCCCGTAGTTGAGATGGAAGTGGTGGTCGGCGGAGCGGTATCCGGCTGCCCGTGCATCCCAGAGCGCTTCGAAGACCAGATCAACCTCGGCGGTCTCTCCGGGCGAAACCGCAACGGACGCCGTTGCCGGAAGACTTCCGAAGCCGTGGGTGGCGGTGATCTGCACCTCTCCCGCCGAGGCCACCGGAACTTCGACCTCCACGACCCCCGGCGAGTAGAAATAGATCCGGCCGTGGGTTCCGTCGAAACGCGGAAAGACACCCGGGACAACCGCCGGATGCCCGACGGGGTCCAGCACCTCGAGCCGCGCCGGAACCGACGACGCATCGCCGGCCCTGCGGGTAGTGATCCGGACGCGGGCCAGCGGCGCCCCGAAGTCCCAACCGCGAATGGGGATTTCCGCCACTGGCCCGCCCCGGGTGCTGATCTTCCGGAGTCGGAATCGTTCCGAATCGTCCGCTTCGGAATAGATCACGTGCCCGCCGTCGGCGGTAAACGCCGGAGTCAGCGGGAGCCCGCGAGCCGCCACCAGTTCCATCGGGTCCACCTTTTCCGGGTCCAGCAGCATCAGCCGGTAGCCGTCGCCCCCATCGCCCGCGGGCCAGTTCACGGCCAGGACGGCCTGCTCACGGGCGGCGCCGGGCCGGGCCTGAGACGCGATGGATTCCGCCCGGAGCGAGGTCTCGGAGCCGTCCGCCGCCCGCACGATCACCGCGTCGGGAGAGGATCGCCCCTTGGACAGATAGGCGAGGCCTCCACCCGGGAGCGGTTGCGGCCGCACCTCCAGACCGCGGCGCTCCGTGACCCGCGCGGGTTCGCCGGTTTCGAGCGACAGGCGCCAAATGTCGAGGTCGCCTTCGGTGGCGGCGCTGAAGTAGAGCGTTTCCCCATCGGGTGTCCACGCCGGGTCGAGGACGATGGACTCGTCCTCGAAGAGGAGGGTTTCCTCGCCGGTCGCGATGTCGAGCGACCAGATCCTGAGCCTTTCGGTGTCATCCCGCAGGAACGCGAGCCGGGTGCCGTCGGGGTGCCAGGCGGGACGGCTGTCGATTTCGCGGCCGCCGGTCACGCGCCGGGCCACCCGGGTCTCGGTGTCCAGCAACCAGATCCACCCGCGCGCCGCAATGGCGATGGTTTGTCCATCCGGGGAAGGTGCGGGGTCGGTGGGGCCCGCGACAAGGATGGGGAGCTCGAAACCCTCCACGTAAACATGGTGGTTGTAGCCCGCCAACTTCGGATAGCGGTTCGTCCACTGGGCGGAAACGGCCCCCGGAACGAGAGCGAGAAGCGCGGAAAGGACAGCCAGTCTCATCGGATCACCTCGGCAGTGTGGATCACGCAGCGTGTGAGCGGCGCTTCTGCTCGGCAACCGGGACATCGGTGACGAACATGAAACCCGGCGCGTGGGAAATCATCAACTCCGGCTCGGCATTTCGGGCGGCGACCTGCGAGGTCACCCCACAAGCCCAGAAGACCGGCACTTCTCCCGGGAGCAGCCCCCCATCCTCCCCAAAGTCCGGGGCAGAAAGATCCCGGATCCCCAGCCCCCCCGGGTCGCCGATGTGCACCGGAGCACCGTGGGCGAGCGGCTGCTCGCCGCTGATCCGAATCGCCTCGTCCACTCGCGCCTCCGGAATCGGCCGCATGGTGACTACCAGACGCCCCCGGAACGGCCCCGCCGGTTCGCACTCCCGCTCGGTGAGGTACATGGGCACCACGCGGTCCTCTTCCTGATGCCGCAGCCGTATTCCGGCCTCCACGAGGCCCGCCTCAAAGCCGAAGCTGCACCCGAGCAGGAAGGCGGTGAGATCCGCCTGCCAGGCCTCGCGCACATCTTCGGTCTCGATACCCGGCTCCCCGCGCTTGATCACCCGGTACCGCGGCAGGTCGGTCCTGAGATCCGCACCGGGCGCGAGCGCGCTCAGCACCGGGCGCTCGCTCGCGAGAAGAAGGGGACACGGACGCGGGTTCCGCTCGCAAAACAACCGGAAATCGTCAGCGAGGGAACCCGGCAGCACGATCAGATTCGCCTGCGCGAAGCCGGGGCACGCTCCGGACGTCGTCTCCACAAACTCTCGCTCCCGACAGGCAGCCCGCAGCGCCGCAGGATCTGATCGGGGGTCACCGGTCTTTCCGGACGTGAGTTCGTCCGAAACGGGAACCCGGCTATCGCGCATGGCGCCAACCTCCAAGTGAAACTCTACCGGGACGAGCAGCCTGTGGATGAAGTGGCGTGAGCGCCGAGAGCGGCGAGGCGCCCGGTGGGGGCAAGGCCGGCTGACAAGGCGCGCGAGGGAGGAGCCCCCACCGGGAGAACTGGCCCGAATGTATTTCGACCGAAGCGCAACGATGGGCGAAGTGAAGCGGAGCGTTTCAGCCGGGATGCATCGCCGCCCGAACCCCCACCGGGAGAGCTGGGCCGCGTGACTTTATCTACAGGCTGCCAGGCCGCCTCACGGCAGGGCCCGATCCCGGTCTGCCAACCTTGACCGTGATCTGCGTGCTGCCTATACTGCCGCCTTCGGGCGACTCCGCGATCTCCGCACGTTCCGGTGGCATTCGGACCGGGACCTGCCGGGAAGCCGCGCGTCCGAATTTTTTTACTCTGGAACGCCTGCACCCTTTCTGCCGTCTCACTCCAATCCGACCTCCAGCATCTTGTCCCGTTCGGCAGGCACGACCTTCGCACGCGCCGGTGAAATCAGGCGCCGCTGGTTCGTGGTGGACGCCGGAGATCAGCCGCTCGGCCGTCTCGCCAGCCGGGTAGCGCGGGTGCTGCTCGGCAAACACAAGCCTTCCTGGACCCCTTTTCTCGACTGCGGTGACCATGTGATCGTGCTCAACGCCGCCCGGGTCCGGCTTAGCGGCCGCAAGGAAGAGCAGAAGGTGTACTACCGGACGAGTGGACGGCCCGGCGGTCTGAAATCGAGAACCGCAGCCCAGGTCCGCAGCACCCATCCCGAGCGCCTCTTCGAGAGCGCGGTGCGGGGGATGTTGCCCAAGGGGAGTCTCGGGCGTTCGCAGTTCATGAAGTTGAAGGTGTATTCCGGCGGCGAACACCCGCACGCGGCCCAACAGCCGGAACCGCTCCCGGCCCGGCTCGGCCCGTCATCCTGATGTCAGACCCCCTCGCCTACGGGACCGGTAAGCGGAAGTGCTCCATCGCGCGGGTGTACCTGCGGAGCGGTTCCGGCGAGATCCTCGTCAACCAGCGGCCCCTCTCGGAATACTTCCCGAGAGAGACGTACCAGAACTGGGTCACCCAGCCCCTGCTCGCCACCGATCAGGGCTCGGCCGTCGATGTGGACGCCCGGGTCAAGGGCGGCGGTTTGTCAGGCCAGGCGGCCGCGGTACGACTCGGCATCGCGCGAGCACTGAGCGACAACGATGGACGGTTGCGTCCCGAACTCAAGCGCCGGGGATTTCTCACCCGGGACGCGCGACGCAAGGAACGCAAGAAATACGGGCAGCCCGGCGCCCGCAAGCGCTTCCAGTACTCCAAGCGCTGACGATGGCTCGTCTCCTGCTCGCGAGCCTCCTTATGCGGGCGCCCGCCTGCTGTTGATCTGATGTCCACGACCGTAACGATGCGGGACCTGCTGGAAGCAGGCCTCCATTTCGGCCACGAGACGAAGTGGTGGAACCCGCGGATGCGGCCGTACATCTACGGATCGCGCAGTGGGATCCACATCGTGGATCTCAACCAGACGCTGCCGCTCTTCCGGGACGCCCTGAACTTCATTTCCCGGCTGGGAGCCGAGGGAAAGACCATCCTGTTCGTCGGCACCAAGCGCCAGGCGCAGGAAGTCATCGCCTCTGAAGCCTCCCGGGTCGAGGCGTTCTACGTGAACCACCGGTGGCTCGGTGGGCTGCTCACCAACTTCCAGACCATCCGCAAGAGCATCGCCAAATTCCAGGAGCTTCGGGAGATCACCGAAAACGCCGATCAGGGCGGCTTCTCGAACAAGGCGTGGTCACGTCTCGACAAGCGTCGGCGACGCATGGAGAAGACGCTGAGCGGTATCGAGAAGATGGATCGGCTGCCCGACGCCGTCTGCATCGTGGATCCCAAGAACGAGATGATCGCCGTCCAGGAGGCGAGGAAGCTCAGGATCCCGATCGTGGCGATCGTGGACACCGACTGCGACCCCGACCTCATCGACTACGTGATTCCAGGGAACGACGACGCCCTCCGGGCGATTCGCCTGTTCGCACAGCGCATCGCGAGCGCCTTCGAGGATGGCCGGCAGCTTCGTGGCCTGGCCGCCTTCGGAGCCGATTCGGACGGTGCGGCGAACAGCGACGGAGCGGGCGCCGCTTCGGGTTCCGAGGCGGGCGTCGCGGATTCGGCCAGCGCTGGAACATCCGGCCCGGGAGCATCCGGGGGAGACGCCGCCGGGAGTGCATCCGCAGTCCCGACGCCGGAAGCGACCGAGGCCGTCGGCGCCGTCGCCAGTTCAGAATCCGAGGATCCGGCGCCAGCCCCCACCGGCTGACCGCCGAGCGGCCGACCGGAAACTCTCGAACACCAACGCGAAAGCAGCCGTACCGGCGGCTACCACAGGAGATTCCGTAATGCCCGCCATCAGCGCCCAGGACGTCAAGAAGCTCCGGGACCAGACCGGAGCGGGTTTCGCCGATTGCAAGAAAGCGCTCGTGGACGCTGACGGAGATTTCGACAGGGCCATCCGGCTGCTCCGCGAGAAAGGCGCCGCAGCCGCCGAACGGCGAGCGGGAAGGACGGCCGGCGAAGGACTTATCCACTCCTACATTCACGACCACCGGATCGGAGTGATGGTCGAGCTGTCCTGCGAAACCGATTTCGTCGCCCGCAACCAGACCTTCCGCGACCTTGCGAACGACGTGGCGATCCACATCGCCTGCGCGTACCCCGCCCCGGCGCGCTGGGTCCGGCGCGAGGACGTTCCCGAAGACGTGATCCGCGACGAAACCGAACTCATCCGCGCGCAACTGGCGCAGGATCCGAAGAACGCCAGGAAGCCCGAAGCGATCGTCGAGCGCATCGTGTCCGGGAAGCTGGACCGGTTCCTGTCCGAGCGGGTGCTCCTCGAGCAGATGTACGCCCTCGACGACTCCAAGAAGATCCGCGTTCAGGACCGGGTTCTGGAAGCGGCGCAGGCGATCAAGGAAAACATCCAGGTCCGGCGCTTCGTCCGGTTCGAACGCGGCGAACACGTCTAACAACCTGTGGTGAAACCCAGGCGGCGTTCGCCCGGCGATGCATCCCGGCTGAACCACTCCGCTTCGCTCCGTTCTGCGTTGCGTTTCGGTCGAAATACACCCGGTATTCCTCCCTCACGCGCCTTGTCAGCCGGGCGCCTCACCGGGCTCGGCGCTCACCCGGGCTCCACCACAGGCTGTTAGCGGCTGTCACGCCGTCCGTCCGGGTACCATGGCGCCACTCGGACGAACCAGGGACGCGCGGGGCACAGATCCCCGTTCGGCGCGGCCGTGGTCGCCGCACCTTTGCGATCGGATGACGGGCCTCAGATGACCGGACCAAAACGGGTTCTGCTCAAGCTGTCGGGCCAGGCGCTCAAGGGCGAAGAGCACGCCGGCATCTCCACCGGGGAGGTGGAACGGATGGCCGGGCTGATCGCCGCGGTCCACGGCGACGGCATCGAGACCGCCTGCGTGATCGGCGGCGGAAACATCTTCCGGGGCCTGGGCGCCGAAACCCGGGGGATGGACCGGGTCACGGCGGACTCCATGGGCATGCTCGCGACCCTGATCAACGCCCTGGCGGTCCAGGAGGCGCTCGAGAAGCTGGGCTGCCACACGCGAGTAATGTCCGCCATCACCGTCCGTCAGGTCGCCGAACCGTTCATTCGCCGCCGGGCCCTGCGGCATCTCGAAAAGGGGCGCATCACGCTCTTCGCGGCGGGCACCGGGAACCCCTACTTCTCGACCGATACCGCCGCCGCACTGCGCGCCAACGAGATCCGCGCGGATGTGCTCATCAAGGCCACCCGGGTTCCGGGGGTATTCACCGGGGACCCGGAAAAGGACCCCGACGCGCGCCCGATCCGCCGCCTGACCTATCTCGAAGCGATCCGTCAGGAGCTTCGCTTCATGGACACCACCGCGATCTCCCTCTGCATGGAGAACGATCTCCCGATCGTGGTGTGCCACCAGGATGACATTCAGGAAGCCGCCCGGGGCGCCGACGTCGGCACCCGGGTCGAAAAGGCGACCCGCCACGAGTAGGGTCGCGGGGGAGCGGAAGCGATGGCTCACGAGATTCTGGATGACCTGAACCGCCGGATGGCCAAGACGGTCGAGGTGTTCGAGCACGAACTGGCCTCGGTCCGCACCGGCCGGGCCTCGATCGCCCTGCTGGATTCGGTTCGGGTGGATTACTACGGACAACTCTTGCCGCTGAACCAGGTCGCGACCCTCAAGACCCCGGACGCCAGCACCATTACCGTCCAGCCTTGGGAGCGCAACCTGTTACCCGCCGTGGACCGCGCCATCCGGGCCGCCGATCTCGACCTGAACCCCAGTTCCGACGGGACGATGCTCCGAATTCCGATTCCGCCGCTCAGCCAGGAGCGGCGCAAACAGCTCGCGAAGAGCATCAGCCGGATGGCCGAGGAACACAAGAACGCCCTCCGTCAGGTTCGCCGCGACGCCAACCAGCGCCTGAAGAAGCTCGTGAAGAACAAGGAACTTTCGGAGGACCTGGAGCACGACCTCGAAGCGGATGTGCAAAAGGCGACCGATGCCCATGTGAAACGCGTCGCTGAGGTCGCCACCCGCAAGGAATCGAGCATTCTTTCGGTCTGAACACGGAGAAAACGCCGTGGCGCCGCGCTATTCCTTCCTCACCCATCTCGAGTGCTCGAAGACCGGACATCACCACGACGCCTTCGCACCGCAGAACCTCTCGACCGAGAAGCACCCGCTCCTCGCCTGCTACGACCTCGACGCAGCCGCCGAGACGTTCACCCCGGCCTCCATCGCGAGTCGGCCCTTCGACCTCTGGCGCTACCACGAAGTGCTGCCCATTCAGGAGGAGCGGCACTGTCTGAAGCTCGGCGAAGGCGGAACGCCGCTCAATCCCGCCCCTACCCTCGGCGCCGAACTCGGTATCGGGGAGCTGTTCATCAAGGACGAGGGGATGAACCCCACCGGGAGCTTCAAGGACCGCGGGCTCTGCCTGGCGGTCTCGGCCGCCTACCAGTTCGGCGCTCCCGGCATCGCCCTCCCCTCCGCCGGTAACGCCGGCGGATCGGCCGCGGCCTATGCCGCCCGCGCCGGAATGCAGTGCGTGGTCGCGGTCCCCCAGGACTGTCCCGAGGTGAACCGGATCGAAGCCTCCGTGTACGGAGCCGAGGTCCACTCAATCGACGGCCTCATCTCCGACGCCGGCCGCATGATCGCCGAGATGGCGCCCGGGCGAGGCCTCTTCGAAGTAGCCACCCTGAAAGAGCCCTACCGCATCGAGGGCAAGAAGACGATGGCCTACGAGGTGTTCGAGCAACTCGGACGCCTGCCCGACGTGATGATCTATCCCACGGGCGGGGGCACCGGTTTGATCGGCATGTGGAAGGCCTTCGACGAGATGGAGCGTCTCGGCTGGATCGGCTCCGAGCGGCCGCGGATGATCTCGGTGCAGGCCGAGGGCTGCGCCCCGATCCCGAAGGCATTCGACGAAGGCGCCGAGGCCTCCGAGATGTGGGAAGGCGCCCACACCGTGGCATCCGGGCTTCGGGTGCCCAAGGCGCTGGGCGACTTCCTGATCCTGGCGGCCGTCCGGGCAAGCGGTGGATCAGCCATCGCGGTCAGCGACGAGGAACTTATGCGGGACGCCCGCCGGATCGGCGCCGCCGAAGGCATCTTCGCGGCTCCCGAGGGGGGCGCCTGCCTGAGCGCGTTGCGCCGCCTCCGTGATGCGGGTGACGTGTCGAAGGACGACACGGTCGTCATCTTCAACACCGGCACCGGCGCCAAGTACGTGGAGGCCTTCCTCGGCCCCGGCACCGCCGCGCAACACGCGGAGCTGTAGCGGGACCGCCGGCCTATGGTGGAGGCGGAGACGGCTTGGACCGCCGGCCTCCGGCCGGCATCGCGCGGGAGCGCGAAACCGGCAACGATGATTCTGCGTCCTACCGAAATGAGTGCCCCACACGACGACGCGCCGTGCGAAACAGGGAGCCCACAGCCGGACTGTTTCAGGCACCCGGTCGAATCGTATTCCGTACGGAGCAGCGAACCGGCGGGAACGGAACTGTGTTGGAACAGTTAGCAGAGCCCTGAGGGGAGCGTCTCGATGCTCGAGATCAGAAACCTCGTCAAGGTCTATCCCGGCCCGGTCGCAGCGCTCCAGGGCGTCTCGCTCGAAGCGTCCCGCGGAATGCTGGGCCTCCTCGGCCCGAACGGCGCCGGCAAGACCACCCTGATGCGCATCGTTGCCGGCCTCCTGGAGCCCACTTCGGGCGCCGTCCTGCTGGACGGTGTAGACGTGACCGGCGACCCCCGGCGGATCCGCCGTCAGCTCGGCTACCTCCCGCAGCATTTCGGCTTCTATCCGCACCTGACCGGGGCGGCGATGCTCCGTTTCCTGCTCGTGCTGAAGGGCGTCAAGGCCCCGCGAGGGTTGAAGCACCTTGCCGCGGAACTCCTCGAGCGCGTGAATCTCCAAGACGCCGCGAAGCGAAAGGTCGGGACGTACTCGGGCGGCATGCGGCAGCGGCTCGGCATCGCGCAAGCGCTGGCGGGGGATCCGCGGATCGTCGTGGTTGACGAGCCCACTGCCGGGCTCGACCCGGAGGAGCGGCTGCGCTTTTACCGCCTGCTCGCCGAAATGGCCGAAGACCGCCTCGTGCTGCTGTCCACCCACATCGTGGAAGACATCTCTGTCCTGTGTCCGAGAGTCTTGGTGCTGACCGGTGGACGGGTCGTGGCGGATACCACGCCGGGGCGGGCGCGGACCCGCCTCGAAGGCGCGATCTTCGAGGGCGCGGTGGAGAAGCACGGGATGGAAGCGCTCGGGGACCAGTTCGAGATCACCCAGGCGGTGCTCATCGAAGGACGGAACCGGGTACGCGTCCACGTCCCGGACGGACATCCTCCCGACGGTTTCGAACCGGTCGATCCGAGTCTCGAAGACGCCTACCTGCTCCTTACCCGGAACAGCTCCGCCGGAAACGGCGAAGAGGCGCCGGAGTCCCCGGAACGCGCGGAGTCGTGACCTCCTCCCGCAGGTGGGCCGCCGTCGCCCGCCGGGAGCTGTCGTCGGCGCTCCGGCGGCCCTCTTACTGGTTTCTCCTCGGAGTTCTCGCGCTCGCCGCCTGGGGGTTCTCGGAAGGCAACATGCGCATTTCCAGCGGGGAATTCACCGCAGGCGGGGAAAGGTCCCACGTCACCTCCGTCTTCGCGCAGAGCATGTTCCAGACGGTCCTGATCGCGGGCATGGGCGCCTGGTTCCTGGCGATCGGGGCAGGACTGGTTCTGATCCGGGATGCGGAACACCGGGTGGGTGAGGTCCTGCACGCAACCCGGCTCACCGCCCGGGAGTACGTATGGGGCAGCTTCAGCGGAGCGATAGCGGCCTTCCTGATCATCTGGGGCCTCTACCTGGGGGCCTCCGTTGGCTTCAACCACGTGCTGGCGGCGGGACCGGAAGCGCCGCGGATCGGTCCGTTCGTCCCCGGGAACTACCTGGTGCCGACCCTGCTGCTCGGCCTTCCCCAGATCGTGTTCTTCGCTGGCGTGCCCTTTTTCCTCGGCGCCTGGAGCCGCCGGCCCATCGTGGTCTTCGCCTTTCCGGTCGCCACCCTGCTCGTCATCCTGGGATTTTTCGTCCAATGGTCGCCAAGCTGGCTCGATCCCGCCATCAATCGCGCGCTCATGCTTGCGGATCCCTCGGGATTTCGCTGGCTGAACGAGACGTTCCTGAAGCTGGACCGGGGTGTGGACTTCTACAACACCGCCTCGCTGCCCGCCGATGCGGGATTCCTGGTCAGCCGCATCGCGCTGGCCGGCGTCGGGCTCCTCGCCGTCGAGGCCGCCGCTCGGAACACCGCGCGCCGGCTCCTTCAGGGAGACACCGATTCGGTGGTGATCGGCTTCCGCCGGACCGGGCGCCAGCAGGCACCGCCAGCGGCAGCGTCAGGCGGTCCCGTCTCTTCCGCAGGGACCCTCGGTGAACTCGCCATGCAGACCGATCCCCGGGGTTTGTCGAGGCGGCGACCGCGATCGGCCGCGCCGAAGTCCGGGAACTGGTCGTGCGCGCGGGCATGTACCTCTTCGTCCCGCTCATCCTCTACCAGTCCATCAGCCAGAGTCTGTTCGCGCTCGGCCCCTTCGATTCGCCGCTGCTGCTGACTTCGGGAGCGATGGCGGCGCGCCAGTTCAACACACTCAGCCTGCTCGTCTGCATCCTGCTGCTGTTCTACACCGTCGAGTCGCTCAACAAGGAGCGGGCCCAGCGGTTCGCCGAAATCTTCCGGTCCACGCCGGTCGGGACCGGGGCCATGCTGCTTGGGAAAACGGCCGGCAACGTCGCGGTAGCGGGGATGTTGCTCGCCGCCGCCCTGATCGCATCCTGGGTGGTCATCACCGTGCGGCAGCTCCTCGGCGATCCGGTCGGCTTCGATCTCTGGCCCTTCCTCGCGGCCTGGGGTGCGGTGATGGTCCCCACCTTCTTCTTCTGGACCGCATTCGTAACGGCCGCCTTCGCGCTCTTCCGCAACCGGTACGCCGTGTACGGACTCGGGCTCGCAACCCTCATCTACACCATTTTCTACCCGATGATCGTGGACGAACCGCTCTCCTGGGTCACCAACTGGATCGCCTGGAACTCGATGCGCCTGTGGAGCGACATGGGCGCCTTCTCGCTGCACGGCGACGCTCTGGTCCTGAACCGCCTGCTCTACCTGAGTCTCGTCCCGCTGCTGCTGGCACTGGCGCTCAAGTGGTTCGGCCGGCAGGAGTTCGACGCCATCCGGATTCTCCACCGGCTGCGACCGAAAGCCATCTTGCGGAGCGGGTTCCGTCTCCTTCCCTTCGCCGTGCCTCCCGCGGTACTGGCCTCGGTGCTGTTCTTCGGTGGCCGGGCCGGCGGGCAGGGCCCGGATGCGGAGGAGGCCGCCAAGGACTACTGGCGGCGCAACGTCGCGACCTGGACCGATTCCCGGATGCCGTCGGTCTCGCACGTGGAACTGGACGTGGACCTCGAGCCCCGGGAGCGCTCCGCCTCGGTCTCCGGCGCCTACACCTTCCTGAATCACCGGGAGAGTGCATACCGGCAGATTCCGATCACCGCGGGGCTCTGGGATTCGATCGAGTGGACGCTGCACGGAGAGCCCTACGAACCGGAGGACCGCGCCGGGCTCTTCCTCTTCACGCCCGAAGAGCCCCTCGCTCCCGGGGATTCGCTCACGGTGGGCTTCCGCTACGAACTGGAGTACCCCCGTGGCCTGGGCACCAGGGTCGGGCCCCGGGACCAGTTCATCCTGGACTCGGGGGTCGTCCTGACCGCCTTCGGGCCGACCTTTGCTCCGGTTCCCGGGTATCTGCCGGGAATCGGCGTGGACGAGGACAACCGCTACGACCAGCGGGAATACCCCGACGACTTCTTCGAGGGCGAGACGGAACCGGCCCTCGGCTGGGGCGGGAGGCCCATGACCACGAAGATCCGGATCACCGTGCCGGAGGAGTACTCGGCCAACAGCGTGGGACGGCTGGTCAGCGAGGAGATCCGGGACGGACGGCGCACCGTGGTCTGGGAGTCCGACCAGCCGGTCCGGCTCTTCAACATTGTGGCCGGCCGCTACGCGGTCGAGGAGGGTCGCGGGACCGCCATCTACTACCACCCGGAACACGACTACAACGTCGAAGAGATGTCCGCCGCGCTAGATGCCGCCCGGGAGCACTACTCGGAATGGTTCCATCCCTTTCCCTGGGAACTCCTGAAACTCTCGGAGTTCCCGGCGTTCGCCGGTTACGCCCAGGGTTTCCCCACCAACATCACCTTCAGCGAGGGGATCGGGTTCCTCACGAAGAGCGATCCCCGCGCCCACGCCGCCTTCGCCATCGTGGCCCACGAGGCGGCGCACCAGTGGTGGGGAAACATCCTGACTCCCGGCCGCGGACCGGGCGGCAACATGCTGTCCGAGGGCATGTCCCACTACGCGACGATCCTGCTCCACGAAGAAGTGTACGGGGACCGGTACCGCATCGAGTTCGCGAAGCGCATCGAGGACAGCTACGGCGACGACCGGTTCGTGGACACCGAGCGGCCCCTGGTCAAGACCGACGCCTCGCGGCGGGGAGACGGAACGGTCATCTACGACAAGGGCGGGTGGGTGATGTGGATGCTCCAGCAGGAGATGGGCCGCGAGAACCTCCTGTCCGGGCTCCGCGCCTTCATCGAGGCGTACCGCGTCAGCCCGGACTTCCCGGTGATCCAGGACATGCTGGCCGTCCTCCGGGATTTCGCCCCGGATCCCGAGGCCTTCGACGCCTTCACCGCCCAGTGGTTTTTCGACGTGGTGGTGCCGGAGTACCGGCTCTCCGGAGTGACGAAGGAGCAGGCCGGCTCCGGCTGGGTCGTTCGGGGAACCGTGGAAAACGCGGGGACCGCGCGGATGACGGTCGAGGTCGCCGCCACCGCCGGCGAGCGCTGGTTCGACCAGGGGGACGCCGGAACCCGAACGGTGGTGTCGCCGAGCTACCGGGACGTCCGGACTTCGGTGAACCTGGGCGCCGGAGCGTCAGCCGACTTCGAAATCGCAGCGGGCTTCGATCCCGGCCGGGTCATCGTGGACCTGGACGTTCTGGTGCTTCAACTCCGCCGGGAGGCGGCGATCTACGAGTTCCCAGAGTAGGCGGTGGCACCATCCTTCACTCTGAAGCGGCATTCACCTGAATGGCGGCCAGGTCTGGGAACGCCGGTGTGAACACCTGGTGTTCACACCGGCACCCGCGGCGCTCCGCGCCGCGGACCGCGTAGACGCCACTCGCTCTCACATTTGTTGGCGGCAGGACCCAACGCGACTGTAGCCAGGACGAAAGAAATGCCAAGCAAGCATCCAACGACGATCGCCGAGTACATCCGTGCCGCCCCTGCCGAGGCTCAGCCGCATTTGAACCGGTTGTACTCGATCCTCAAGAGCGTCGCCCCGGACGCCCAGGAGGCGATCAAGTGGGGAAATCCCTTCTTCGTGGAGCCCCGGTTCCTGTTCGCCTTTTCCGCACACAAGAGACACGTCAGCTTCGCCCCGGACCAGGCGCTGGAGGCGTTCCGGGAGGAGTTGAAGGGGCACCAGACTACGAAGTACACCCTCAAGATCCCCTTCAGCGAGCCGCTGCCGGAGGATCTCATTCGCCGGATGGCCGAGTACCGCGTCCGGGTGGTGAGTGAGCGCGAAGACGACGGCTTCTGGTAGCCCGCCACCGGCATCGCTGGGGAACGCCGGTGTTCACACCTGGTGTTCACACCGGCACAGCGGGCCGAAGGGCCGCGGAGTCGTGTATCGCCCAAGGGCCGGATGGTTCACGTCCCCGCACCGTCCCCATCCAGAGGATGTCGCTCCGCGTTTCGCTTTCAAACGACACGAACATCGTCACCCCAGGAGGGCGCGGAAAGGAGTGGAGCTATGCGCCGTTGGCGGCCTGCGGCGCTGTGAGGGCGTGCAGCGATGCGCCGCGCGTGCCGACCTGAAGGTCGGCCCCGTTCGCCCGGCGGCGGCTCTAAGCCGTCCCCGCGCTTCTGCATGAGGAGCTATACGCGCTCTCGTCGCCTTCCGGGCGACGGTGCTGGCCAGCACTCCCGGTGGGGGCCTGAAGACCGGCGCTCCCTTGCCTGCACGCCACCCACGCCCACCGGGGTCTGCGCCGAGAGGGGAGCAGATCAGACGCTTACGCCTTGAATCACAAATATGTCGTGCAACCCCAATGAAACCGGCGTTTGGACCGTTTGTTTTGGCGTGACAGACTTGAACTGAATGTTCCGTCACCCTGCAAATGCTGGCTTGGCGGTATCTGACGATCCTGTGTTCCATCGGATGAATCATGAGCAAGACCGATCCCCGGATTGATCTCGATAAGTGTGCCCGAAGGCGGAACGGCTCGAAGCTCCCCCCACGGACTCTCGGCGTGGCCGTCACCGCATTCGCGGCCTCAATGACGCTTGGTAGTGATCCGGGTTGGACGTACAAGTTCTATAGCCGATTTGATGATCCCTCTCAGATTCCGCGCAGCGATACCGCTGGGCGTTGGAATCCCACGGTGTGGGGCCCCGGCGAGACCCTGACTTGGCACGTGGCGGACGATCCCGGTTGGTCGCCCCACTTCACGGACGTATCCGAGGTTCTCCCGCGAGTCCAAGCCGCGCTTGACGCCTGGGGCCGGGTACCGAGTGCTGATCTACGCCTCCGGCTTGACGGCGTTGTCGCGGGAGGGAAATACGCCCGAGACAACCGCAATGTCGTGCACGTCGACCCTGATGAAGAATTCGCACTCGCCTTTGCACGCAACTGGGCACGTGAGGTCGGGGGGGTATTCCAAGCCGAGGAATGCGATGTGGTGATGGGCCCGGCCGTCTCCGCCTTGGCACCCGAAGAAGAAGAACACCCCTTTGGCCTCACTTTCTTAATTCATGAACTAGGGCACTGTTTCGGCTTGGACCATGCGGAGGTGACGCCCACGGAAAGGTGGTCGACGGCGACGCCTTATCCCTGGATGATTTCGTCGGTATGGGAGCAGGATCCCGTCATGTCCTATGGCGCGAGGGTCAACAACCTCCTCACCGAGGACGACATGGTCGGCGTCTCGCTAGTGCGCCCGGCGCCCAACTGGTTGCGGACGACTGGAACCATCTCCGGCAGGCTCACGCTTGACGGGGAACCGGCTCGGTATGCCTCTGTCCATGTTCTTCGCAAGGACAGGGGACGGGCGCAGCCTAGCGTCGTGGTCTTCAGCGATAAGGAAGGAGCCTTTCTTGCCGAGGGGCTGACTCCCGGAGACTACTTTCTCTGGATCTATCCCGGCGCTGACGGATGGTTGGTTGAGCAGGGAGCCGTGAGAGATGTGAAGGACCTGCTGCATCTCCATCCGCTTCGCGTGCTGGCCGGACAGGAGGTCCGGGCAGGCGAGTTTTCCCTGCGCCGGTTCGAGAAATGAGGCGTGCGTGCCTGCGTCTCGTCGCAGTAGCGCTTGCCGCTGCTGCGTGCGGCGGCGGGAACGGAGTTCCGACACCTCCGGTTGCGCCGCCGCCTTCCGAGCCGCCACCCCCACCTTCCGAGCCGCCACCCCCGACCGTGATCGTGTCATTCGAGAGTTCGTTGCTCACGGTCGCCGAGGGGGAGACGGGAGAGATCGGAGTCCGGTATTCCATCAGGAACCTCCCCAATCCGCTGACCGTGATGGTGTCACCCCTCGATGGCACCACCACGCCGGACGACTACAAACTCACCTCCATGAGCGTCCAGCTACCGGCGGCGCAGGAGGTGACTGGCATCGCCACGCTACCGTTAATTGCGAGCCGCGACAACTTGCTCTCTGAGGGAGACGAGACGTTGTTGTTGCGGATGGTTCCTCGGGAAGGGGTTCAAACACCACTGGGTCAGGAGCTGTCGATTACGATCACCGACACTCACGCGACGGCCTGCTCCGGGGTCGAGGTGCTGGCGTCCCCGCCCATCGAGAAACTATTTCGGATCCCCGGTGCCATTGCCCCCACTTACTCGACCCAGATCCAACTGCGCCTGGAAGCGCACGCGCCACGGGTCTGGTTCGAGTGGGAGAGTTACCTCCCCCCAAACACCGATAGCAATCGCTACAAAGTCAGGGTGTTTGTGCTCGACTGGCGCATCGAATCCTCTGGGGACACCACGAACCATTCCATGGATGTCCGGTGGTACGGCGAACGTGGCTCAAGTCCTGACCGTCTCCGATTGCGTTCTCCGGACGGCGCCTGCGAAGGAGAACCGAGCCTGGTGTGCACGATCGACGGGTGCGAACTGGAAAGCTGACCTGTCGGGCGCGGAGTTCCGTTTGCGTTGCGCCCGATCACTCCGCCTCGGCGAGGTGGTGCAGGGCCGTGTGACGATCTGACCCGGGATCGGCATTCCCCTTCCGGACGAGCCACCCGACAAGGACGGCGCTTCGCCATCCCCTGCCCTACTGCTGCTCGTCCGTGGCCGTCGCCTCCGGCAGGTCCCCGAGGCGCACCGCCCAGAGTCCCGAGTTCCGGTCCGAGAAGTAAATGACGCCCTTGTGGGGCTGGGCGCCCCACACCTGCGGCGCGTTCGGCAGGAACCCCTCGGGGTCGAGCGGCAGGAAGCGGGCGATCTCCCTGCCCTGCCGGTAGAGGTTCCCGAGCAGTTCGCCCGAGACGTCCACCACCCGGAGGCCTCCGTTGTAGAACGCCACGTACATCACGTCGTCCTCGATCCAGATGTTGTGGCTTCCCGCCTCGGGAACCTCGTAGCGGCCGACCAGCCGCGGCGGCGCCTCGAAGGTCTCGTCCCATTCCAGGATGTGGATCCAGCCCCGCCAGCGGGTGGGCTCGTCGTCGTAGCCCGGGGTGCCGGTTCCGATCTCCGAGAGTGGGCTGTAGCGGCCGCTCCGCGCCGCCTCGTCGCCGGCGAAGATGTAGAACTTCCCGGTCGAGACGCTGCGGTAGGGATAGACGGCGTGGTTCCAGCCGGTCGGAAACGGGAACTGCCCGACGAGCTTCGGGCTTTGCGGCGTGCCGCCCTTGCCGGCGCCGCCCACGTCGATCACCGCCACCCCGTCGCTCCAGTTGGCCGAGTAGGCGATCCCGTCCATCACCCAGACATCGTGGATCGAGCGCGCCGGGCTGTCGAGGGCAAAGCTCCCCACCCGGTGCGGAACCGACGGGTCCTCAATGTTGACGATGTCGAAGCGCCGGCCCCCGGAGAGCGCATACACGTGCCCCTCGTGGATGAAGGTGTTGTGGACGCCGCCGGTGAGCTGGTCGTCGTACTCGGCGAGCTTCCGTACGCCCGTCCCCGGATCCGAGACGTCGAGGATGACGAGTCCGTTCCGCCGGTTGGAGGCCCCCTCGCGGGAGATCACCGCGGTCGCCCCGTCCTCGGAGATCTTGACGTCGTTCACCGTGCGGGCGTCCACCCGCACCACGTCCACGATCTCGAGGTTTTCGGGATCCGTCACGTCCCAGATATAGGCGTGGCCGGCGGCGCTGTGGGTGCCGGTCATCGCGTAGTCGCGCCCGTTCGGCGCCTCCCAGACCCACAGATCCGAGGTCGCCCGGTCCTTTACCCGGCCGTGGCCGACCAGCTCTATGGGCCGGCGGGCGCCGCGTTCGGCGACCCGCACCACCGTCGAGGCCGAGACCCCGCCGGTGCGGGCGACGACCGTATAGACGCCGGGAAGATCGGCCACAAACCGGCCGTCCTGGGTGATCAGCCCCGACGAGGGGCCACCGCTCCCCATCGCGTCGGTGATCGCCGAAACGCTGAACCCGACCGGCACGTCCTCGAGGACCGCCCCGCCAGAATCTGTCATGGTCACGCCAAGATGTGTCACGTCACCGCTACGCACGGCGTTCCGGTCCGGCGTCAGCAGCATCTTCGCGACCGGGTTCGGCGCCACTTCCACCGCCATCTCGGCAGTCGCGGCCCCCGCACTCGCGGTGATCGTCACCGGCCCCGCCGCCCCGAGCGCGAGCACGCCCCGGGTGCGGGTCCGCTCGATGGTCGCCGGCCGGCCTACCGGCATCGCCACCGACTCATCCGAGGAAGCCCACCAGACTTCGAGGCCCTCCACGAGCGCCCCCGTCTCGTCGAGGGGCTCGGCGCGGACCGTAACCTCGGTACCGGCATAGAGCGGCCCCTCGGCGGTGACGTTGAGCGAGGCAACCGGCCGCGGCAGGATGGTGAGCGGAATCTGCTGCTGCAGGTAGCCGTCAGCGTCCGAATCCCGCGCCGACGGGTCGGGACCGGAGCCCACCACCCGCACCATCACCGCGTATTCGCCGGGCCGCCGCGTCGAGACCTCGCCTTCGCGGGAAACCTTGAAGATGTTGAACCCCCAGGTCCGCATCTCGAGGTTCCAGAACTGGCCGTAGAGGGGCAGATAGAGGAGTTCGGCATCCATTTCGTTGCCGTCCGCGTCTGCCACGGTGGCCTCGATCTGCGCCGTCTGGCCAGCGGTCAGGGTGATCTCCCCGGGCGAGACGGTGAGCGAAGCCGGCTTCGGTTCGTCTTCGTCCTGCGCGAGCGCGCCTGCCGGAACGAGGAAGAGGACGGCCGGCAGGACCGCCGCACGTCGAAGAGAGTTCAGCAAACGCATCACCAGGCCACTCCGTAATCGTCGCCGTGCTGGCTCGAGCCGCCCCAGAAGGTGCCGTGCTCGCGGTCGAACCAGATGGCGTTGATGGGCCCCGAGGTCCGCGGCGCGAAGCGCAGCGAGTATCCCATTCCGGTCAGCTCGTTGCGGATCCACTCGGGGACTTTTTGGTTCAGCAACAAGGAGCCCGGTTCCGACTCGTGGGCGCCGAAGGAACTCCGAAGTTGGTAGCTGTTGAAGTTCGCGGCTTCGGCGGCTTCCTGGACGTTCATGCCGAACTCGACGACGTTCAAGAAGAACTGCAGGAGGTTCTGGTCCTGGCTGTCGCCGCCCTGGACCGCAAAGGAAAGGAACGGCTCCCCGTCCTTGACCGCGAGGCTCGGCGTCAGGGTGGCGCGCGGGCGCTTCCCGGGCTCGAGGACGTTGTAAGGGTTCATCGCCGGGTCGAGGACGAAGCTCTGCATCCGCTGGCTGAGCCCGATCCCGGTCTCGCCGGCGAGCACCGCCGGCAACCAACCTCCGCTCGGGGTCACCGACACCACCCAGCCGGAAGCGTCCGCGGCCTGGATGGAGGTGGTGCCGGCCATGAACCCGTCGAGGAACTCCTGGCGCTCCTCCTCGGTGGTGGGCGTCCCCGACGTCCCGGAGAACCGGTCGAGATACTCCCGGAACGGGTTCTCGCCGCCCTGGAAGGGGTACGGATCACCCGGGCCGATCGTGGGATCGTTCCGGTCGTCCCGGATCAGTTCGGCGCGGTGCCGGGCATACTCCTTGGAGAGCAGCCCCTGGATCGGCTCCTCCGGCGGGAAGTAGGGATCGCCGTAGTAGAAGTCGCGATCGGCGAAGGCGAGGCTGATCGCCTGGTAGAGGGTGTGGATGTAGCGGGAGCTGTTGTAGCCCATCCCCTTCAGGTCGAACGGCTCGAGGATGTTCAGCGTCTGGAGCAGCACCGGGCTCTGCACCCAGTGGGTCAGCTTGTAGACCTCGATCCCCTTGAAGTTGGTGGACACCGGCTCCTCGATGTGGACCTTCCAGTTCGCGAGGTCGTCCGTCGTGATCAGGCCGCCCTGCTCCTGGACGCCGCGGGCGAATTCCTCGGCGATGTCTCCCTTGTAGAAGCGGTCGTAGGCCGCGTAGATCGCTTCCTTCCGATCCTTGCCGGCGGCGAGCGCTTCGGCCTCAGCGTCCACCAGCTTGCGGAGCGTCGCGGCCAGCTCGGGCTGGCGGAAGTTCTCGCCCGGCAGCGGCCCCCCGGCGTCGAACTCGCCGGTCGTGGAATCCTCGCGGTCCCAGTAGTTCCCGCTCTCGTCCTGCGGGCCGGAGGCGGCGGAGCGCTCGTCCCGGTGGGGCAGCAGGGTCCGCCGCGAGTATGGCCACTCGGCGATCCGGTCGGCGCCGCGCTGGATGCCGCGGGCGGCGGACGCCTCGATCGGGTAGCCGTCCGCCATCTGGATGGCCGGGGCGAGCACCTGGGCGAGGGACATGGTTCCGTACTCGGCCAGCATCGTCAGCAGTCCGCCGGGAGTTCCGGGGGTCACCGCGGCGAGCGGGCCGACCGAGGGCGGGTACTCCATCCCCTGCCCCCGGAAGAACTCGGGGGTGGCGCCCGTGGGCGCAACGCCCAAAGCGTTGATCCCGATCACCTTTTTCTGCTCGGGATGCCAGATCAGCGCCTGGGTCTCGCCGCCCCAACTCAGGGCGTCGAACATGGTCGCCGTCGCTCCCAGCATGGCGCAGGCGGCGTCCACGGCGTTTCCACCCTGGCCGAAGATCATGGCCCCAGCGGTGGCCCCGAGCGGTTTGCCGGTGATCGCCATCCAGTGTTTCCCATGGAGCACCGGTTTTTGGGGCTGAGCGACGGCGGTGGTGGCGACGGCCAGGGCCGCCAACATGCAGAACGAGACGGGCAGTGCCCGGAAAGAAAGGGAAAAGCGATTCATGGGACGGATTGTGCGGGCAGCGATCCGGGGAGGCAACGGTGTTCCCCCGTGCACGACCATTGCCAGCACTGTTGACAACGCGCACGGCCATACGGGGTGGCGCCGCGCCGAACCGCCCGGACGGCAAGGTCCGATCCGGGGGGCTGTCAGGGGCCGCTCCGGTCCACGAGGGGAAGCGATGCCCGCTAGAATCGCAAGCGTGAACGGGTTGGGACCAGCGGGGGTGGCGCACCTTCGACCGGAGCGAGAGAACCCGCCAGGGACACATGGCGCTCGCGCGGCCGAGCGCGATTGGCCCCCGCTGTCGGCGTTGCAGTTCAGGGGTTGCGATGTCCGTCCGATGACCCGCGCCGAATACGAGAAGCTCGAGGGCCGGGTCGAATTCTTCGACTCGGAGGCCCGCCTCGCCTGGATGGTCCGCGAGCCGTCAGGGCCGGGCCACGAAGGGCCGACCCGGATGTTGGCACAGGTTCTGCGCGAAATCGCCTTGTCGCGCGGGTCGCCAATCCGCTGCTATGGGGAGGCGGAGTTGCGGCTCGTGGATCGAGGCCGCGAGCGAGAGCGCTCCATCCAGCCCGACGAGATGGTGTTCCTGCACCCGGAGCGCGCGGACCTGAGCGCTTCCAGCCATCTCAAGGTCGGACACGACCCGTTCCCGGACGTGGTGCTCGAAGTGGACCACACCACGGACGTGCGCGGAAACCGGCTGAAGATCTACGAAACCTCGGGATTCCCGGAGGTGTGGGTCGAGGTTCCGGACGCGTATTCCCCGAGCCGCCCGCGGGGCCTGAAAGCGGGCCTGAGCATTCATCTGCTGGAGGGAGGGAGGCACGCGCCCTCGGAGGAGAGCCGGGCCTTCCCGGGGTGGCGCGCGAAGGAAATCCACCGCGCGCTCAACGAGTCGGTGACTTCGCAGGAAACCATGACCACCCTGTATCGGGTAGGCCGCGCTCTCGGCGTGCGGGAGGGAACGGGACCGGCAGACACCCCGTTGGTGCGCCGGGGGCGTGCCGAGGGGCGCACTGACCTTATCCGCGCGATGCTGGAATCGCGGGGCGTCGAGGTTCCGGCCGCCTTCCCCTCATCCCCCCAGCGTCGAGCCATCGGGGCGGCGTCCGAGAGTGCGCTGGTGGCCGCCGCTTCGGGGGCGGACAGCTTCACCGATTTCCTCTCGCTTCTCGAGGAGCGCGGCGCCTGACAGGCTGGTCGACCGGCCAGCGGGACGCCCTCAGGGGAACGCGGCCGCTCTCTTTGACGGTCGGACCTGCGCGCGCGGGAGAGGCAACAGGAACCGCCCGCGGGGAGTCAGGAGGCAGCCGAGCCGGTCGCTGGGAACTCCGGCACGTCCAGCCAGTAGCGGGTGTGACGGCGCGTCCCCGTCCTTCGCAGTGCGCCCTTGTTCACAAGGTCCGCGAGGTCGCGCGTCGCCGACGAAGCCGCCGAATTTCTGGGCTATAGACCTCCAGGGCAGACCGTGATCGGCCTCCTCGTGGGACGATTGTGAAGTACGGACGTCATGGACAGCGGACAAAAAAAGCAGGCATCCACGGCAGACCTCGCCGCCGCCGCGCGCGCCCGGCATCAGCAGGACCGGGTTCGCCTGGTGGAGGATCCGTACGCTTTTTCCCTCACCAGTCCTTCGCTGCAGCGGGTCCTACGCTTTCGGCCCGCCGCCTGGTTCATGGCGAACTGGGCGCTACGGGGCCTGAAACCCGTGTTCCTCGGACTGTTCATCCGCGCCCGTTACGCCGAACAGGCGGTCGAGGCGGCCTTTCGGGATGGCATCCGGCAGTACGTGATCGTGGGCGCCGGGCTGGACTCCTTCGGGCTGCGACGGACCGATCTCGTCCCGCCGCTCCGGGTGTTCGAGATCGACCGCCCCGCGATGCAGGAGGTGAAACGGCAGCGTCTCCACAACGCCGGGATTCCCCTGCCCGCGGGACTCCATTTCGTGCCGGCCGACCTGGAACAGGTGTCCGCAATGCATGCCCTGGCGGATTCGTCATTCGATCGAGAGAGTCCGGTGATCCTGTCGTTCCTCGGGGTGACCTACTACCTGACCCCGGACACGCTCGCGGAGTCCGCCCGGTCCATCGCGGCAGGCGTCGTTCCGGGTTCGCGTCTCGTGCTCGACCACATGCTCGACGAAGCGTCGGCGTGGCGCGAACACCGCAGGATGCGGACCCAGCTCGAGGACTACGTGGCCAAGCGCGGCGAGCCGATGAAGAGCGAATACAGCCTCGCGGCGATGAGCGAGTTGCTTGCTGGCGCGGGGCTCCGGACCATCGAAGGCGTGACCATGATGGATCTCGCCGCGCGGTACGCGGAGGAACTCGGCGCCCTGCCGTTCGAGACGCCGGGGCTCTTCGCCTGCGGTTTGTTCGAGAAATAGGCCCGGAGGGCGGCATTGCCGTAGCTGCATCCCCTCAGGGCAAGCAGCGATGCACCGTGCGCTGGCCTACGGCCAGCGCGTGCCGACCGGAGGTCGGCGTTCCAAGCCGTTCCCGCCCTTCTACGCGAACGGCGCCTACACCGTTCGCGGCGCGGTCTCTTCCGCTACTTCTGCGGTGCGTCGGTGGTCATTTCGTCGCCGACCGCGAACCGCTCGAACCAGTTGCGCAGGAGGAGTTGCACCCTCATGAAGTTCGTCGGGGGCAGGCTGCGGCTGTGCCAACTGTCGGTCAGCCGCACCATGGCCGTCGGGATCTTCCGCATCTTGAGCGCCCGGTAGTACTGCTCCGTCTGCTCCATCGGGGTGCGGAGGTCCTTCTCCCCGGTCATGAGCATGGTCGGGGTGGTCACGTTTCCGACGTACATCAGCGTCGAGCGGCGGAGGTGCTCCTCCGGGTCTTCCCACGGCATCTTGGCGAAGTTCCGGTACCAACTCGACCCGTCGGTGGTCCCGACGAAGCTGAACCAGTTCGTCACCGGCGCCTTCGACACCGCCGCCGTGAAGCGGTCGGTGTTTCCGACGATCCACGAGGTCAGCACGCCTCCGCCGCTGCCGCCGTACACGAACAGGTTGCGGTCGTCGATGTAGCCGCGGGAGATGACTTCATCCACCCCGGCCATGAGGTCGTCGAGATCCTTGCCCGGATAGGCGTTCTTGATCTCGTTCCCGAAGGAACTGCCGTAGCCGCTGCTGCCGCGCGGGTTCGTGTAGAGCACCACGTAGCCGTTCGCCGCGTGGTCCTGGTTCTTGAAGTCGAACCCGCTGTTGTACATCGCGTGCGGTCCTCCGTGGATCCGGAGGATGAGCGGGTGTTTGCGGGTCGGATCGAAGTCGGGAGGCTTCAGCACCCAGCCGTGAATGTCGAGGTCGTCCGGCGACTTGTACCAAACCTCCTCGACCTCCCCGAACTGCACCTGGGCGAGCACGGAAGCGTTCGTGACGTGGAGGGTGGTCACATCGTCCGGGGAATCCACTGCGAACGCGACCAGGTTCCCGGGGGTGTGGTACGAACTCACGACTCCCACCGCGGTCCCGTCTTCACTCACGGTGGAAACCGACAGCATGTGGTTCCCGGAACTCACCGGCCGGACTTCGCCCTCGAGCGGGGCGAGATAGAGGTTGTTCGTGCCCCGGAGTTGGGCGCCGAAGTAGACGCCGCTCCCGTCGGCGGCCCAGCCGACGATTCCCGGGCGCCGACCCATTTCCGCAGCGATGACCCGCGAGCCCGTCCCGTCGCTCCCCATCACGTAGAGGCCTTCCTCCCGGTAGGTGTCCGTCGTGTGATCCATCCCGGTGTAGGCGATCATGCTGCCGTCCGGAGACGGAACCGGTCCCGAGTCCGGACCCATGCGGCTGGTGAGCGCGGTAATCCGCCCGGTCGCCACCTCGACCCGGTAGATCTCGGACTCGCGCCAGGCGTGTTCGGCGTCCGGAGTCCGGAGCGACGTGAAGACGATCGACGCCCCGTCGCCGACGAAGCGCGGACCGTCGTGATGGAAGTCGCCGGCCGTCAGTTGGCGTGGCGTTCCCCCGTCGGCGCTCACCACGAAGATATGCCGGAAACCAGCCGGGTAGTACCCCTGCCCGTCCCGCCGGTAGTTGAGGCGCGTGACGATCCGCGGCGGCTTCGTCCACTCGGCGCCTTCGGGCGCCTTCGGCATGTCGATCGCCCAGTTCGGATCGGGGCCCGGGTCCACCACTGCCCGGAACGCGATGGAACCGCTGTCGGGCGCCCAGACAATCTGTGAGGGCGAACTGTCAAGCCGGGTTACCTGGCTCTCGGCGCCCTCCGCATCCATCCAGCGGACGAAGATCTGGCCGTCCCGCAGAAAGGCGACGCGGGTGCCGTCCGGCGACCAGCGCGGGCTCCCTCCCTCCGTGAGGAACCGGTTTTTCGACCCGTCGGCACCGATCAGCCAGAGCTCGGTCTTCCACCGATCCTTTGTGGCGTCGACGAACCGCCGTTCGTACACCACGCTCGTCCCATCCGGGGAGATCTGCGGATTCCGCACGTCCTCCCAGGAGAGGTAGTCGGCCAGTTCGAGCGGCCGCATCCCGTCCTGCGCGAGCGCCGCCGTCGAAACGAGAAACATCAGGGCGGCCGCCACAGTCCCGCCAAGACGCAAGCCTTTCATTCCCTGGATCCGCATTTCGGACACCTCCGCTGGTGTGGCGCCGCCTGTCCGGGCGTCACCGGGCGAGTTTACGGGAGACGGCCGCCCGATGTCGGGCCACCATTGGCCCACGGAAGCCGGCTTTCGAAATCCCGGTGGTTAGTATCGAAGGTCTGCGGCGATCCAGGGAGTCGTATCTCCAAGCCGGAGTTCGTCCCTGGGGATCGCTCGCGAGGTGACCATGCTGAACCGGAAAACCGCGACAGGTCCTGTCTCAAGAGTACGCACCCAGTTGCTGCCGGCGCTGGTTTTCGCCCTCGCCGCGGGGTTCGGCTGCTCGCAACCGGCGGTCGAGACGGCGGCGGAAGCCGTCTATCCGGGCGCATCGTGGGAACGGATCGCGGATCCCGCCTCCGCAGGGTTTTCGGCCGAGGCGCTGGACGCGATCCACCCGTACGTGGACGGGATCAACACCACCGCCGTGATGGCCGTGGTCGGGGGGCGCGTCCTCTTCGAGCACGGGCCGGTGGATTCGCTCAGCTACCTCGCCTCGGTCCGGAAGAGCATCCTCGCCATGCTCTATGGCCGCTACGTGGAGGACGGGACGATAGATCTCGAACTCACGCTCGAGGATCTGGGCATGGACGATGTCCAGGGGCTCCTCCCGATCGAGAAACGGGCGCGGGTGCTGGATCTCGTCACCGCGCGCTCCGGGGTCTATCACCCGGCCTCGAACGCGGGGGACAACCTCGCGGATGCCCCGCCCCGCGGCTCGCAGGAGCCCGGCACCTACTACCTGTACAGCAACTGGGACTTCAACGCGGCGGGTGCGGTCTTCGAACAACGTACGGGGCGCAACATCTACGACGCGCTCGAAACCGACCTCGCGCTCCCCCTCGGTTTCGAGGACTGGCACCGGTGGATCCACCGCAAGTCGGGAGACGCGACCAGGTCGCACAACCTCGCCTACCACATGAACCTCTCCACCCGCGACATGGCCCGGATCGGATACCTGATGCTTCGGGGCGGCGTTTGGAGCGAGGAGCGTGTGCTTCCGCAGGGATGGGCCGAGCGGATTTCGAGCGTGGTCACGCCGTCGGAGGAGATGAATCCGGAGAGCCGGCGTGGAGGCGAGTTCGGCTACGGCGCCATGTGGTGGGTGTGGGACGGCCCGGCGGTGCCGGAGGGGTTCCGTGGCGCCTACACCGGACGCGGAGCCTACGGCCAGTTCATCACGGTCATCCCGTCGCTCGACATGGTCGTCGCCCACAAGACGGTGCCGGACGTCCGCACGCCGTGGGACGACTACATGGGGATCCTCGCCCGCCTCGTCGCCGCCCACTGCGGCGCCGGCTGCTGACGGTCTTGACGTAAACAGATCCGGAGGAGGTCGGAGCAGCGAGTGAAGGGACTCCAATAGGTTGACTAGGAGGAGACTCCAGGGCGTTCGTCCTCGGGGACGGTGGCACGCCCATCCCGGGGTGCCGCACGTACCGATCTGCCAGCTCGGGATGCGGCCGGGTGCGCTTAACAGCCTGTGGTGAAACCCCCGTGAGCGCCGAGGTGCGGGAAGCGCCCGGCTGACAAGGCGCGTGAGGGAGGAGCCCCCACCGGGAGAACTGGCCCGGGTGTATTTCGACCGAAACGCAACGCAGAACGGAGCGAAGCGGAGTGGTTCAGCCGGGATGCAGCCCGCGCCGAACGCCGCGTGGGTTTTGCCACAGGCTGTTAGCCCGCCGGGCTGTCTGGAAACCAGGGAGACCCCACAGACCTTCTCCGATCGGTAGAACGGCTCCACGCGTAGAATCCCGCGCCGTCCAGAGACGTATGTGGCGCGACCAGCAAGCGGCAATGCCGTTCGCGTGCC
This sequence comes from Candidatus Marinacidobacterium sp., assembly GCA_965223075.1. Classification (GTDB taxonomy): domain Bacteria; phylum Acidobacteriota; class Vicinamibacteria; order Marinacidobacterales; family Marinacidobacteraceae; genus Marinacidobacterium. Next base: position 563,833 of record OZ244986.1, read on the forward strand.
TCGGGATCGTTCAACAGGCCGCATCGTGACGGCCGACGGGACCCGGTCGGACTACGGTCCGATCCTCAGAACCCTCGAGTCCGAGGCGATCGAAATCCTCCGCGAGGGAGTGGAGGCCGCCGAGCGCCCGGTGATGCTCTATTCGATCGGCAAGGACTCCTCGGTCCTCCTGCGCCTGGCCAGCAAAGCCTTCTGGCCGGCGCCGGTTCCCTTCCCGCTACGGTAAGTCGGACCGCGAGTCGCTGATGTAGAAGAAGCGCGGGGACGGCTGGGAACGCCGACCTTCAGGTCGGCACGCGCTGGCCGCAGGCCAGCGCGTGGCGCATCGCTACCTGCCCTCACGGCGCCACCGGGACGGGAACGCCGGCCTTAACAGCCTGTGGTGAAACCCACGTGAGCGCCGAGACGGGCGAGGCGCCCGGCTGACAAGGCGCGTGAGGGAGGAATACCGGGTGTATTTCGACCGAAACGCAACGCAGAGCGCCGCAAAGCGGCGCGGTTCAGCCGGGATGCATCGCCCGTCGAACGCCGGGTGGGTTTTGCCACAGGCTGTTAAGGTCGGCACAGTCCGCCGAAGGCGGGCGAAAGCGCGTATCGCTACCTCACGTCACCACGTTCCGCCGCCGGAAGCGCGGATCGCGGTACTCCTCGCCCGCCAGCACCTCCCGTAGCGTCTCGACGGCGTCCCAGACGTCCCGGTAGCGGACATAGAGCGGCGCCAAGCCGAAACGGAGCACCTCGGGTTCCCGGAAATCCCCTACGACTCCTCGCGCGATGAGCGCCTGCATGACCGGATACCCCTGGGGGTGCCGGAGGGAGACCTGGCTTCCCCGCTCGGCGGCGTTTCGCGGGCTCACCGCTTCCACGCCGAACTCCCGGAGCTGCTCATCGGCGAGCCGCAACAAGAGATCCCCGAGCCTCTGGCTCTTTTCCTGCAGCGCGGCCATGTCCACTCCCTCGAAGGTCCGGAGCCCCTCCTCCAGCGCGATCATCGACAAGATCCCCGGGGTCCCGGTGAGAAAGCGCCGCATCCCGGGCGCCGGCCGGTAGCGGGTTTCGAAGTCGAAAGGATTTCGGTGACCCATCCACCCCGAGAGCGGCGTGTCGAGCGTCTGCTGGAACTCGCGGGCCACGTACAAAAACCCGGGCGCTCCGGGGCCGCCGTTCAGGTACTTGTAGCCGCAGCCGACTGCGTATTCGACCCCGTCCTCGTTCAGTTGGAGGGGGAAAGCCCCGGCGCTGTGGCTCAGATCCCAGACGATGGGAACGCCAGCCGCCCGCGCGGCCGCGGTGAGCCGGCGAAGATCGTGCTTGCGGCCCGTCCGGAAGTCCACCTGGGTCAGCGTGGCGACGGACACGTCGGGCCCGAGCGCCGCCTCGAAGTCCTCCGGCGCCACCAGCCGGAGTTCCGCTCCGTTTTCCCGCAACAGCCCGACGAGCCCCTCGGCCATGTAGAGGTCGGTCGGGAAGTTGGTCTCCTCGGCCAGCACCACCCGCCGCGGACCCGGCCGAGTGAGGAGCGCCGCGAGCAGTTTGAAGAGGTTCAGCGAGACCGAATCGGCGGCGATCACCTCGTCCGCCCCGGCGCCGAGCAGCGGGGCGAGGCGCGCCCCGACCCGCTCCGGCAGCCGGAACCAGCCGTGGCGGTTCCAGGAGGCGATGAGATCCCTGCCCCACTCTCCCTCGAGCAGCGCCTCGATCCGCGATTTCATGCCGGCCGCCGGGGGCCCGAGGGAGTTCCCGTCGAGATAGACCACCCCCTCCGGCAGCCGGAACCGGTCGCGGAAGAGGCCGAGCGGATCGGCCCGGTCGCACTCCGCGAGGTCCTCGCGGACGAGCGGGCCGCCCACCGGCCGATTCCGATCCATAACGGGATTATTCCGCTAGCGAGGCGTTCTCCGCGGGCCTCCGGCCCGCTGTGCCGACCGGAAGTCGGCGTTCCAAGCCGTCCCCGCGCTTCCTCTCAATTGGCGATACGCCCTCCGCGGCGCTGCGCGCCGCTGTGGCGGCCGGAGGCCGGCGGTCCCTTCCCTGCTGCGCCACCGGAGCAAAGAGCGACCCCCACCGCGCGCCGTTCCGCACTACATTCACCCCCTTCAGGCGTTCCCGGTGACCTCTCCGCTCTCCCGCTTCGACCCCGCCGTCGCCGGCTGGTTCCGGGAGCGGTTCGAGGCGCCCACCGAGCCGCAGGCCCGGGGATGGCCCGTCATCGCGCGGGGCGAAGACGTCCTGATCACCGCCCCCACCGGTTCGGGCAAGACGCTCGCCGCCTTCCTCTTCGCCGTGGATCGCCTCACCCGCGAGTCCCGCGCCGGCCACCTCCCGGACGAGACCCGCGTCGTCTACGTCTCGCCGCTGAAGGCGCTCAGCGCGGACATCCGCCGCAACCTGGAGGTCCCGCTCGCCGAAATCGCCGCCCGGGCGGAGGCCGACGGCGGGCCGCTGCCCCCGGTCCGCGCCGAACTCCGCACCGGAGACACCCCCGCGGCCGAGCGGGCCCGGATGACCCGGAAACCGCCCCACATCCTCGTTACTACGCCGGAATCGCTCTACCTCCTGCTCACCGCAGCCCGCGGCCGGGCGCTCCTCTCGACCGCGGACACCGTGATCGTGGACGAAATCCACGCGCTCGCGCGCGACAAGCGGGGAAGTCACCTGGCGCTCTCGCTCGAACGGCTCGACCGGCTCGCGGGGCGCCCGCTCCAGCGCATCGGCCTCTCGGCGACCGTGCGGCCGGTCTCCGAGGTCGCCCGCTTCCTGAGCCCCGGACCGCCGGACGGGCCGACCATGGTCCCCGTCGGCCACCGGCGGGAACTCGACCTCGCGGTGGAGGTTCCGGACACCGAGCTCGGCGCGGTGGCCACCCATGAGGTCATGGAGGACATCCGCGACCGGATCGCCGCCCTCATCGAGGAGCACGACACCACCCTGGTCTTCGTCAATACCCGGCGGATGGCGGAGCGGCTGACCCACGTGCTCAGCGAACGCCTTCCCGAAGACGCGGTGCTGGCCCATCACGGGAGCCTCGCCCGGGAAGTGCGGCTCGAGGCCGAGCGGCGGCTCCAGTCCGGCGAGGTCCGGGCCATCGTCGCGACCGCCTCGCTTGAACTCGGAATCGACATCGGCTCCGTGAACCTCGTCTGTCAACTCGGCTCGCCGCGCTCCATCGCGGTCGCCCTCCAGCGGGTCGGCCGTTCCGGCCACTGGCTCGGCGCCACTCCGAAGGGACGCTTCTTCCCGGCGACGCGTGACGAGCTGGTCGAGTGCGCGGCGCTGATGGCGGCGGTGGACTCCGGCGACCTGGACCGGATCCGCATCCCGGAAGCTCCGCTCGACATCCTCGCGCAGCAGCTCGTGGCCGAAGCGGGCGCGGCGTCCGAGGAACGGCGCGACCTCGACGAGCTGTTCGCCTTCGTGCGCCGCGCCTACCCCTACCGGAACCTCGAACGCGCCGCCTTCGACGAGGTGGTGGGGATGCTTTCCGAAGGCGTCGCCACGGCGCGGGGGAGACGCGGCGCCTACCTGCACCGCGATTCGGTCTCCGGCACCGTGCGCGCCCGCCGGAACGCCCGCCTCGCGGCGCTCCAGAACGGGGGCGCCATCCCGGAGACCGCGCAGTACCAGGTCGTAGCGGAGCCCGACGACCGGGTCGTGGGACAGCTCGACGAGGACTTTGCGATCGAGAGCTACCAGGGTGATGTGTTCCTGCTGGGGACCACCTCGTGGCGGATCCGGCGGATCGCCCAGGGGCAGGTCCGGGTCGAGGACGCCGCGGGCGCGGCGCCCACCATTCCCTTCTGGCGGGGCGAGGCGCCGGACCGCACCGCCGAGCTGAGCATCCGGGTCGCGGAACTTCGCGAACGCGTGGACGCGAGCCCGCCGGAGGAGGCGCACATCGGGCTGCAGGGCACCTCCCATCTCGACGCCGCCGGCGCCGGCCAGGTCGTCCGCTACCTGGCCGCGGGGCGGGCCGCACTCGGCGCGATGCCGAGCCAGCGGACGGTGATCGCCGAGCGCTTCTTCGACGACTCGGGAGGCATGCAACTCGTCATCCACGCTCCCGTCGGGAGCCGGATCAACCGGGCCTGGGGGCTTGCGCTCCGGAAGCGCTTCTGCCGCTCCTTCAACCTAGAACTGCAGGCGGCGGCGACCGACGACGGGATCGTGATTTCGCTCACCGACCTCCATTCCTTCCCGCTGGAGTCGGTCTTCTCGTTCCTGAAGCCCGAAACCCTGGAACCGGTGCTGACCCAGGCGGTGCTCGGCGTGCCGCTCTTCGGCGCCCGCTGGCGCTGGACGGCCTCGCGGGCGCTCGCCGTGCCCCGCCGCCGGCACGGACAGCGCGTCCCTCCCCCCATCCAGCGGATGCTCACCGAGGACCTGCTCGCCGCGGTCTTCCCGGACCAGGCCGCCTGTGCGGAGAACCTCGCCGGTGAGGTGCGGATTCCGAAACATCCGCTGGTGGACGAAGCCATCGCCGACTGCCTGCACGACGCGATGGACTTCGAGGGCCTGCAGCGGCTCCTCGGAGACATCCGGAGCGGCCGGGTGCGCACCGTGGCGGTGGACACTCCGGAGGCGTCCCCGTTCGCCGCCGAGATTCTGAACGCCAACCCCTTCGCCTTCCTCGACCCGGCCCCCCTCGAGGAGCGCCGCTCACGAGCCGTCCGGATGCGGAGCTCGCTCCCGCCGGAACTCGATTCCGAGGCGGTCCTCGACCCCGGAGCGATCGAGCAGGCGGCGGCGGAAGCGGCGCCGCTCGTCCGGGACACCGACGAGCTCCACGATGCCCTGCTGACCCTCGGGGCGGTCCGGGAGAAATCCGAATGGGCGGACTGGTTCGGGGAACTGGAGACCGGCCGGCGGGCCGCGTCGTTTACGGTGGGAGACACCCGCCTCTGGGTGGCCACCGAGCGGCTCGGACTCGCAGGGGCGGTCTGGCCCGATGCTCCCCTGCCCGCCGCCGGCCCGGCGGAGTCTTCCGGGATTCCGGACACCCGGGCCGGAGCGGCCGCCGCGATCCTTCGCGGGGTGATGGACTGCTCGGGGCCCGCGACCGCGGCGGCGCTCGCCGGGCGCCTGGCGATCCCCGAGACGCAGGCCGCGGCAGCCCTCCAGCTTCTGGAAGCCGAGGGACTGCTGCTCCAGGGCCGCTTCCGCGCCTCCCCGGGCGAAACCGGACCGCCCGAGTGGTGCCACCGGCGGGTGCTCGCCCGCATTCATCGCCTCACGCTTCTGCGACTCCGCCGCGAGTCGGCCCCGGTGAGCGCCGCCGCCTTCCTCGACTTCCTCGCCGGATGGCAGCACGCGACGGCCGAGACCCGCCTCCACGGCCCGCGTGGGGTCCGGAAGGTGATCGCCCAGTTGCAGGGCCTCGAAGCGCCGGCGGCGGCCTGGGAATCCCAGATCCTGCCGCTGCGGATCGCCGGCTATCGCCGCGACTGGCTGGACGAGAACTGCCTTTCGGGCGAGGTGGTCTGGGGCCGTACCTCCCTTCCGGAAACGTCCGCGAACGGGAGCGCGCCAACCCGGCTCCCAACCCGGCCCACCCGGGCGGCTCCGATCGGGCTGCTCCTCCGGAGTGAACTCGGCCGCTGGCTTCGCCCCCGGGAGTTGGACCGCGCCGACCTCTCCTCGGCGGCGAGCAAGGTGCTGAAGCTCCTCGAAGAGGGCGGAGCCCAGTTCTTCGCCGAACTCCAGGCGCGCTCCGGGCTGTTGCCCGCGGCCCTTGAAGACGCGCTCTGGGAACTGACCGCCGGCGGGCGGGTGACCGCGGACGGTTTCGACAACCTTCGGGCTCTCATGGACCCGCGGCGGCGCAGCGCCTACGGGCGTTACCGCAGGCGGAAGGCGCGCTACTCGCCGGGCCGCTGGGCGCTGCTGGCGGCCAGTCCTCCCGGTGGGGGCCCTGCTGGCGAGGGGGCGGAACCCACCGATCACGAAGCGGTCGCGCGCCAGCTCCTCAGGCGCTGGGGGGTGGTGTTCCGCGACCTCCTGAAGCGGGAGCGGACGCCCGCGCGTTGGCGGGACCTCCAGCTCGTCCTGCGGCGGCTCGAAATGCGCGGTCAGGTGGTGGGCGGCCAGTTCGTCTCGACCTTCGCTGGCGAGCAGTTCGCGCTCGAAGAAGCGGTCGCCCCACTGCGCCGCGCGGGCCGCGACGGGGGCGAGTCGGGGCCCAGACTGACCATCGGCGCCGCCGATCCGCTGAACCTTTCCGGCATCCTGATCCCCGGCCCGCGCATCCCCGTCACCTCGTCGGAGAACCTGGTCCTGCAAGGGGGCGCCCTGAGCCCGGCGGGCAAGGGCCCCATCCAGGCGGACACCACCGCGAGCGCACCGTCCGGCCCTTCCGGCTCGGCGCAACGATTCGCCGACGACGCGAACTTTCCGCACCTGCCGGACAAGCCGTAAATACGGTAATATGGGTCCTGTGAAGACAACGATCGAACTTCCAGACCCGATTCTCCGGCAGGCGCGCGTGCTGGCCGCCGCCCGCGGGACGACGCTGAAGCAACTGTTCACCGAGGCGCTGGAGGAGAAGATTCGGGCCACCACGGCAAGGACCGGAGATTCCGGGAACCGCCCGCCGTGGATGGCGACCTTTGGAGAACTATCGGACCTGTCCGAGGAGACCCGGCGTATCGAACGCATCATCGAAGACGAGTTTGAGCGCCTGGAACCTGACAGCCTGTAGTGAAACTCACGCGGCATTCGACGCCCGCTGAATCCCCGCTGAACCGCTCGCCTTCGGCTCGCTCATCGTTGCGCTTCGGTCGAAATACACCCGGTATTCCTCCCTCGCGCGCCTTGTCAGCGAGGTCCAGCGGGCGTCTCGGTGCTCACGCCAGTTCCACCACAGGCTGTCCAGACCTGGAGTGATCCTCGACACGAACGCCCTGTCGGCCTGGGCGGACGGAGACGCCGCCGTCGAGGCGTCCGCCATGTTGGCGGACCGGCCCGTGGTCCCCGTCGTCGTGCTGGGCGAGTACCTCTTCGGGATTCGCCAATCGCGTCATCGCTCCCGCTATGAGGCCTGGCTCCGGCGCACTCTGCCGCTGGTGCGGATCGCCAACAGTGATTCAGGCACTGCCGATTCCTACGCGACGATCCGTCTTGAGCTAAAGGCCGCCGGCCATCCCATTCCGGCAAACGACCTCTGGATCGCCGCGCTGGCGCGCCAGCATGCATTGCCGGTACTCAGCCGCGATACGCACTTCGACGTCGTCCGGGATCTGGAGAGAATTCCCTTCTGACGCGTCCCGGTCCAGTGCCTACCGACGCGTTGACTGGTACGCTGCGTGGATGAGCCGGAACAGCAGAGACGACCGCATTGACGAAGCGGTGCTGGCGCTCCTCTGCCTGGGCATTCACGAGCGCTATCCGGATGGGGCGCGCACCTGGAAGTCGTTCGATTGGGACGCGATGGACCGGCTTCACAAGAAGGATCTGATTTCCAACCCGATGAGCAAGGCCAGGTCGGTCGTCTTGACCGAGACAGGTTTGCCCCAGGCCGAGGCGGCCTTTCGGCGCCTGTTCGAGGCGGATGACTGAGTCCTGAGGCGCGGGCTTCGGTAGGGGCCTCATGACGGAGGCGGCGCATTGCGGGCGCGGCTCCGGAGCGCGGAGTTCACGCCGCCAGGCGCCGGGCGGGGTAGCCGAAGCGCCGCCCGTCGCAGCGGCGAAACTGGCATTTCGGAAACGCTTCGGCCGTTCGCCGGAAGGCGTAGCGTTTGCGCCCGGGCGGGTGAACCTGATCGGGGAGCATGTGGACTACTGCGACCTTCCCGTCCTGCCGGCCGCCCTCTCCCGCGGGGTGGCGCTCGCCTTCGCCGCGCGCCCCGACGGCAGGGTGCGGTGCCTCTCGACCGAACCGGGCTTCGGCGAGACCGATTTCGTCCGGAGCGAAACGCCGCCCACGGGATTCGGGCGCTACCTGACCGCCGCCGCGGCCGGACTCGAAGCAGGAGACTGGACCCCGGCGTCCCACGCCGGCTTCGACGGGGCGCTCGCTTCGAATCTTCCGGTGGCCGCCGGGCTCTCCTCCTCGTCGGCGGTCGTGATCGCGGGAGCGCTCGCCATGCTCGCGGTTCGGGGCCGCCTCACCTCCGCCGCCGTCCTCTCCGGCGACGAAACAATGCGGCTCGCCCTCGATCTCGCCGCAGCGGAGCATGGAGTGGCCATCCAGGGCGGCGCCATGGACCAGTCCATCTGCCTGGCGGCCGTCCCCGGACACGCGCTCCACATCGCTTTCGAGCCGCCCCGCTGCACGCCCGTCCCCGTGGACCCCTCGCGGTTTTCCTTCCTCGTCGCCTACAGCGGTAAGCGCGCCGACAAGGGAGGCGTCGCCGGAGCCATTTTCAACGAACGCGTCGGGCAGGCGCGGAAGGCGTTGGCCCTCGCCCGGGATTTTCTTCCGGATGCGGATGGCTATCCGGCGTTCGTGGCAAACCATCCCCTTCCGGAACTCCTGGCGGCGGCGGACCGGCTACCGGCGCCGCTGGACGGGCGGTTCCGGCATGTGGTCACCGAAGCGGACCGCACCATCACCGCCGTCCAGCATCTCCGCGACGGGGACGCGGCCGCCCTCGGGCAGGTGCTGACCGCATCCCACGAGAGCCTCCGGAGCGACTACGAGGTGAGCACCCCGGAACTCGACGCCCTGGTAGAAACAGCGCGCCACCCCGGAGCCCTCGGCGCCAGGCTTACCGGCGCCGGGCTGGGCGGCTCCGTGGTGATCCTCTCCGCTCCCGGCGCCCAGGCTGCCATCCGCGCCTATCTGACCAGGCACTACTACGCCCCGCGCGGGATCCGAAAGCCCGATGCGACCCACTTGCTCGACGGTACTCCCGCCGGCCCTGCGGCGCTGCTCCGCCCGTGACCCCGCTCGACGCCAGCAGCCTGAGGTGGAACCCGGGTGAGCGCCGAGAGCGGGGAGGCCCAGTTCTCCCGGTGGGGCCAGTTCTCCCGGTGGGGGCCCGGCTGACAAGGCGCGTGAGGGAGGAGCCCCCACCGGGAGAACTGGCCCGGGTGTATTTCGACCGAAACGCAACTGAGAGCGCCGCGAAGCGGCGCAGTTCAGCCGGGATGCATCGCCGCTCGAGCCCCCACCGGGAGAACTGGGCCGCCTGGGTTTCACCACAGGCTGCTAGCCGCGCCCTGGCAGCGTCGCAGTCGCGTCGCTCGCGAACCTGTAGAGGACCGGAACCAGAAACAGCGTGACCAGGGTGGCGAAAGCGACCCCGAAAGCCAAAGACACCGCCATCGGAATGAGCAACGCGGCCTGTCCGGTGGCGGGAAGCGGGGATCCCGCGCAACCTACAATTCCGGCGAATCGGTACCAATGTCCCCCATGCACTGCCCCGGACCCAAGCAGCCTGTGAACAAAGTCACGCGGTGTTCGGCCGGTGATGCATCCCGGCTGAACCGCCCCCCCACCGGGAGAACTGGCGGCCTGGGCACTCACGTCGCTTTGTCCACAGGCTGCTGATCCCGTGCGTTTGTGGGCGCTGTCGGACCTGCATGTCTCCCATCCGGCAAACCGGGACGCGCTGGAGAGTTTTCCGGCTCATCCGGAGGACTGGCTCATCCTGGCCGGCGACCTCACCGATGGCGCCAGACAGCTCGACTGGCTGCTCGGCCATCTGACCCCGAAGTTCCGCCAAGTCGTCTGGGTTCCCGGGAACCACGAACTCTGGACCGTGCCGGGCACGGCTCCCGTACTTCGGGGCGTCGCTCTTTACGAGCGACTCGTCGGGATCGCCCGCGCCCACGGCGTTCTCACTCCCGAGGATCCGTATCCGGTCGTCGAGCACCACAGCGGACGAGTGCTGATCGCGCCGCTTTTCCTTCTCTATGACTACAGCTTCCGGCCGCGGCAGGTTCCGCGCGATCAGGTCGTTCGGTGGGCCCGCGAAACCGGCGCTGTTTGTTCCGACGAGTATTTGCTGCATCCCGACCCGTTTCCGGATCGGGACTCCTGGTGCGCCGCGCGCTGCGAATCCGCCGCCGCCCGCCTCGCCGCCTGTCCGGCGGAGATCCCGAAGGTACTGATCAACCACTTCCCGCTCGAAGAGGAACACGCCGTGCTGCCGCGCGTGCCCCGCTTCACGCCCTGGTGCGGGACCCGGAGGACGCGCGGCTGGCACCGGCGCTTCAACGCCTGCGCCGTGGTGTACGGGCACCTGCACATCCGGAAAACCGATTGGCTGGACGGGGTGCCCTTTCAGGAGGTATCGCTCGGCTACCCAAAGCAATGGGACCGCACCCGGGGTGTAGGCGCCTACTTGCGCGAAATAACGCTGGCGTCTCAGGGTGCCGCTCCCTAATGACAACCCGGGACGACCCATGGTGGAAGCCCTGGCGCGAGGCCGAGGGCTCGCTGATCCTGCATGTGGACCTCCGTCCCGATCCGGGAAGGGAGACGCGGGCCGTGGACCTGCTCGACGACAAGGAACGGCGGCGATGGGAGCGATTCCGCGTGAGACGCGCGAAGCGCCAGTTTTCGCTTTGCCGCGCGGCGCTGCGGATCAACCTCTGCGAACGGCTGGGTTGCTCCAACCGCGAGCTTTCCTTCGGGTATCTCGAACACGGCAAGCCGTTCGCGCGGGTGAACGAGCTTGCCTCGCCCGTCAGCTTCAATGTGAGCCACAGCGGCATGCACGGCCTGATTGCGTTCGCGAAGCGCAACGGGCTCGGAGTCGATCTTGAAGAGCGTGCTTCCGGAAGAGACTTCGACGGTATCGGGAGCAGGGTCTACGGTCCGGCCGAACAGCGCGCCCTCGCGGCGGTGGAAGCACGCGAGAAGGCCGATCTGTTCTACCGCTTCTGGAGCCTGAAGGAAGCGCTGATCAAGGCGCTCGGCACCGGGTTTTCGCTGAATCCCTCGCGTTTCGAAATTCCGGCCGACATGCTCGACGGCGCTCGATCCGCGGTGTTTCGCTTCCCGCATCTCCCGTCAGATGCTTTCTCGCTGGAAGATCTGGGGGAGACGCGCTTCGCGGCCGCCATGGCCTACCGGTTGCCGCGGCAAGACGCGCCTGTTGGAAACGACTTCAACGCGGGCTGAACCCGCTCCGTCCGAGGAACTCCAGCGCCAACCGGACGCATTCCGGCGGCTTCTCGAGCTGGGCGAGATGGGTCCGGGCAGGAAACGGAGTGGTAGATGCCCGCTCGCGGCCGTACTCCGAAGGTGCGGTCCACTGCTTGGCCAACGGCCTCCAGATCACGGCAGAAGGTCGGGATGGTGTGCCGCGCCAGATCGCCCGGAGGATTCGCGCCGTGATTCCGAAGGTCGAACACAATGACATCGAAGTCGTCCAGCAGCAGCGACCAGGAGGGGTAGTAGAGATCGATGGCGAGCCCGTCGCCGTGGGACATCAACAGGCGGGGGCCATCCGGATTCCCGTAGCGGCGGACCGGCGGCGTCCCGCCGCCTTCCAGCGCCGCTTCGACGATGGAACCGGGCTGGGGAAGACTCGGCGCCGGAGGGCAGCTCATCGGAATCCGTTCCGTCCGGAACGCCGCGGCCGGAGGCGGTGAACCCGCCTCCGGTTCCGTCAGAGCAAAACGTTCAGCGGATCAGTTGCCCTTGTCCTCCGGCAATGCCAGCGCCACGTAGGACTCCGGCACCCGGCCGCGCTGACCCGTCTGCACCACGATGTACTGCCGGCCCTCGTGCCTGTAGGTCATCATCCCGTACATCCCGATCGCCGGAAGCTGGATGCTGCCGACCTTCTCGCCGGTCATCTTGTCGTGGGCATTCAGGACCCGCGGACCCCCCATGCCCTCGGTCGTGAGCAGCAGGTCGCCGCTCACCATGAGGATCGACTTCCCCATCCCGCCGACCCTGGAGAGATCCTTCCCCTCAAGCGCCGGATGGTTCTTGATCCGGTCGTTCGGCTGGCCGATCGGGATCCACCAGAGGTGTTCGCCGGTGTTCATGTCGATCGCGGTGACCCGGCTGTAGGGCGGCTTGTAGATGGGCAGCCCGTCCGGGCCCGGCACCCCGATCGTCCGGTAGTTGACCCAGTCGGAGACCGTCTCGCCGATGGTGGTGCACTTGCCGCTCGGGGAGGTGCAGTCGTGCACCGGCTGGTCGGCGTCCACCCCCGGTTGCACCATCCGCCCCGAACAGGACGGCCCGGAGGATTGGTAGAGGATGCCCGTTGACGCATCGAGCGCCGCCGGGTGGGTGATGTTCACTCCGGCGGTGGCGCCGCAGGCGACCCAGCCCTTGTTCTCGTCGTATCCCTTGGGAATCGGGGGCGTGTAGGGACCGCCGACCCGATACTCGGAAACGATCTCCATGGCCTTTTGCCGGAGTTCCGGGGTGTAGTCGATCAGGTTGTCCTCGCTGAGATCCAGCGGCTCGAGCGGCGCCGGCACCGTCGGGACCGGCTGGGTGGGCGACAGCTTTTCACCCGGCACGATGGACCGCGGGACCTCCTGCTCCTCGATCGGCCACACCGGCTCGCCGGTCTCCCGATTGAAGGCGAAGGTGTAACCCTGCTTGGTGGTCTGGATGGCCATCGGCACCTTCTCGCCGTTCACTTCCACATCCGCCAGGATCGGGACGTTCGGGAGGTCGTAGTTCCAGATCGGATGGTGGGTCGTCTGGAAGTGCCAGACCCGCTCCCCGGTCTCGGTGTTCAGCGCGATGACGCTGGTTCCGAAGAGGTTGTTGCCGGGGCGGAAGCCGCCGTAGAAATCAATCGTGGGCGCGTTCGTCGGGATGTAGACGATGTTGCGGTCGAGGTCGGCCGACAGGGGCGCCCAGGAGGAGACGTCGCCCGTCCACTGCCAGGCATCGCTCTCCCAGGTGTCCATCCCGAACTCGTTCTCGGACTGCGGGATGACGTGGAATTTCCACTTGAAGGCGCCGGTTTTCGTGTCGTAGGCGAGGATGTCGCCGGGAATGTTCTCGATCCGGGTCTGGTGGTAGCCCTGCGCGTGCGAGTTTCCGATGACGACGGTGCCGTTCACCACGATGGGCGGCGAGGAACTCGTGATGTAGCCGATGCCGGGAGGCAACCCCTCGACGGGGTCGTAGTTGAGGCCGCGGTCCGCGATCAGGTCGGCGACCAGATCCACGACGCCCGTCTTCGGAAACCCCTCGATGGGAACCGGCTTCCCGAAGCCCTCGAGGTGCTCGCCGGTCTCTCCGTCGAAGGCGTGCAGGAAGAACGCCGGCGAGATGACGTAGATCACCAGCCGTCCGTCCATCTCCGCGTAGGCGACGCCCTTCCCGTAGCTCGACCGCATGGATTCCTGAAACCGCCTCGTGTCCGGCTCGCTGTAGGTCCAGAGGGTTTCTCCCGTGGCCGGATCCATCGAAACGACGGTCCGCCGGTATCCCACGACGGTGTAGAGCTTCCCGTTGATGTAGCTCGGGGTGGACTTCGAGAGGAAGCTCGGCTTTGGCCCGTAGTTGTCGCCCCGCCACATCCAGGCGACTTCCAGGTCGCCGAAGTTCTCCGCGTTGATGTCGTTGAGCGGGGAGGAGCGGGTTCCCCAGGCGTCTCCGCTCTGGTAGCGCCATTCCCCTTCGGGCATGTCGCGATTCTGCGCCACGAGGGGCGCCGCCAGCAGCAGCGCGCCCGCCAGGATCCCGGCGATCGGCACCGGACGTTTGGCAGACGTACAAAGAGGGCTCACTCGGGTCATCTGGGTCCTCCCGTGATTCAAGAAGCGGCTAATCGTAAGGCTTTCCACGGCCGGTTGGCATCGCCGAAGCGATACCGGCCGGAGGGAACGCCGGGCTCTCGCCGGCAAATCGTCCCCGGGGGACCGGATCAGCGGTAGGAACACCCCCCGAACGACGCGTGCCCACGCATTACGTCCGCGGACACGGGGGCGTTCCATTTGGCTACCGCAAAACGTCCAGCAGATTCGAATGGTCGTCCGTCCACAGATAGCGGTCGTCGGGTTCGGCGGCATCCCCCGTCCACGGTTCCGCCCGTCCCAGCACGCTCGGATCGGTGATGAAGTCGGTGTTCAGGCTGAGCACGACCCAGGTGGCGGTGTAACGGAATTGCTCGGGTTCGGGATCGCTGATTGTCAACAGGGACAACAGATCGAGGCGGAGCCCCTGGGCGCGTATCACCGGAGCGAGGTCCACGTGGCGGTTCGAGATGTGGACTGCAATCGTGCCGCCCGGAGCCAGACGGCCCCGGTAGAGGTCGAAGGCCTCGGCAGTGAGCAGATGGACGGGGATGGCGTCGCCGGCGAAGGCGTCGAGCACGATCACGTCGAACCCTGGCTCGCCGCCCAGATCTTCCCGCAGCAAACTCAGCCGGCCGTCGCCGAGCACCACTTCCACATCCACCGGCGTATCGGTCAGGAAGGTGAAGTAATCCCGTGCCGCCTGCACCACCTGGGGGTCGATCTCGTAGAAGCGGAACAGATCCCCCCGCCGTCCGTGAACCACGACGGACCCGGTTCCGAGGCCGACCACCGCAACTCGCAGGGGTCGTACCAGCCGCCGCTTCGGGTGCCGGTTCAGCACCGCCTCGATGCCGGTCCCCTCGTAGTAGTAGAGGGTGGGCTCTTTCCGGCGCCCGGGAGCGAACCACTGGGAACCGTGCGCGATCCCGCCGTGCCACATGTCGCGGCGCCATTCCGGGGTGCCCGGATAAGCCTCCATCACCCGGACGACCCCGAAAAAGTTCCTGGTGGCGGAGAGCGGACGCCGGTGCTCGAGCGCGCTGATCGCGATGGCGATTCCCAGGGTTGCCGCCGGAACCAGCTTCCACCGAAGAGCGCGGGCGCTCCCCTCGGACGGCCTGCCGACGAGGAAGGCAACCCCGACCGCGAGAACGAGGGCGAGCGGATACTCCCAGACATTCGGGAAGAGCAGCGGACTCCCGAGCGACGCCGCGAGCCCCCCGAGAGCTCCGCCCGCCGTCATCGACAGATAAAAGCCCGTGAGCCGGGACGGAACGGGCTTCCTCCGCGCGATCTCCCCGTGGGCGATCCAGCAACCGATGAACAGGAAGGAAAGCGCCGCAGCGGCGTGTGCGATCAGGGCGCTGTCGAGGCCGTAGGTGATGTCCTGGAACCACACGAAAAAGCACGCCGCCACCGAAACGAGTAACAAGGGAGGGAGGACGCGGCGGGGGTATGGGCTTCCGCCGCGGAACGCCAGGATGAAGGTGAGCAGATAGATGGCGAGCGGAGCGATCCAGAGGAACGGAACCGCCGCCACGTCCCGGGTCAGATGGGTGGTGACCGCTACCAGCGCCAGGGTGCCGACCGCGGCGAGCAGGAATGCGGAAACGTGAAACCCCTGAGGTCCTTGAGGCTCTGGCCGCAAGGCGCCCACCGAACTCCGCGCGGAGAAGAAACCGGCGAGGGTCGTTACGAGGGCAAGCAGAACGAATCCCCCCGACCACAACTCCGCTTGCCCGGCGAGTCCGACAAGCGGCTCGATGAGCAGCGGGTAACTGGCGAGCCCGATGAGAGAGCCCGCGTTCGAGAGCGCGTAGAACCGGTACACGTCGGGCGCCGGCTGTTGGCCGTCTCCCGGACCGCCGGCGCGCGCCAGCCATGCCGAGACCAGCGGAGTCGTCGCAGCGAGCGCGAAGAAGGCGGGCCCAAGGGTCACGAGGAGCGTGAAGAGGATCCAGCCCGCCGGAGTCTCCCCGCCCGCGGGCGCCCAGTCGGGTCCGGGGATCGGCGGAAGACAGAACACACCGGCCAGACCCAGAACGACCGCGTGGACCGCTACCTGAATCCGGGGAGGGAACCGGGTAACCAGCAGATGCGCGTAGAGGTATCCGCCCAGGAGCACCGCCTGGAAGAAGAAGAGCGCGACGGCCCAGACCATCGGTGCCCCGCCGTACCAGGGAAGGAGGCTCCGCGCCGCCAGCGGCTGCACGACGAAGAGCAACAGCGCGCCGAGAAAGACCGCGGTGCCGGAGATCCAGATTCTGCTCACGAGGGGCGGGAGGGATTGCTACGATAAGCGGCCATCATGAAGAAACGCCGACCGCATTCTCCGCAAGGGATTTCCGGAACCGGAAAGGCCGCGGCTCCGCCGCCGGCCACCGGTCCCGCATCCGCCAAAAAGGGCTGGGGCGCCGCGCCGTACCTCGCAATCGCTTTGCTCGCGGTAGGCGCCGCGGTGTTCTTCATTGCCGCCTTCGAGGACACCACGGTGGAGCGCGAACTGCAGCCTGCCTCGGACCTCGCCGCTTCCGCTTACGGCATAGGTGGTCAGGCGGCGGCCAAACCGTTTCCCTACTACGACTCGGTAGAAGAAGCGCGCCCCCTCCCGGTGACGCTCCCGCCCAACACCTATACCAACGAAACCCTTCAGACGACCTACGCGATCGCCAAGGAAATCCCCGAAGTCCTGGTCCAGTTGCCGTGTCTTTGCGGTTGTCACGGCGCTTCGGAGGATCACGGAAGCCTGCTGGACTGCTACGTGGACAACCACGCGGCCACTTGAAGCACCTGCCTCCAGGAGGTCCTCCTGGCCCAGCAGATGCACGAAGACGGAGCGAGTCCCGACGAAATCCGCGAAGCGATCTACGAGCACGAGTTCACCGTTATCCCGCTGAGGTAGCGCGAACCGCCGGGAGACCCGGAGACTCCCGGCCTCCGGCTATCTCCCCGACCTCCGACTAACGCTCGCGCCAGTAGAGGGGATTCGGGCGGTAGCGCGGAAACGCCCAGGGGAGGTCCTGCGCTTCCGGAATGGTTGATGCTCCGGAGGCCGGAGTGTCTCCGGTCGCCCTTGGCCGTCCCCGGGGTCCGTGCTCCTCTTCGAGGTAGTCCAGCACCTTTTCCTGCACGTCGGGTTCCAGCGGCGGCATGCCCATCCCGAACATCAACTCGAGAACCTCTTCCCACTGCGCCCGGGGGAGGTTCAAGGACGTGATGTAACTGGCGTCGTGGCAATAAAGGCAGTTCTCGTCGATGAGAGCCCGGCCCTCATGCTGCTGCACACTGGCGGTCCCGCCGTCCGGGGACGCGTGAGCCGGCAACGGCAACAGCGCCAGCGACGCCGCCAAGAGCAAGCGCCGCATCTCAGGTGACCGTGACCGCGATCCGGTGCATTGCATTGTTCAAGTAACCCCGCGGGTTCCAGCCGGGGACGACCATGGGTTGCTGGCGTCCCCGATGATCCGTGGCGCGCGCCCAGATCTCGTAGTGACCCGGGATGTCGAAGGCCACCGAGCCTTCGAAACGCTGCCAGGCGAACGGGTTTTCGGCTTCCTCGAGCTGACACGGGAGCCAGGTCGCCCCGAAGTCGGCGCTCAGATGCATGGCGTTCACCGGGCCGTCGCCCGCCCACGCCCAGCCGCGGACCGCGAGCGGGCTCGCGGCGGAATGCCGCACTCCGGTTTCGGGACGGGTAACGATGGACTTCACCGGCATCGGGCCGATGATCTCCATGTCCTCCTCGGGGACGTCGGTTCCCGGCGCCACCGGATAGCGGGGCACGCGGTAGGAAAAGCCCGTCATCTTGGAGCCGTCGTGGACCTGGTCGCGAACCCAGAGTCGCCGCAACCATTTCCCGCTCGCCGAGGCGGGAAAGCCGGGAGCGACCACCCGCAGCGGGAATCCGTGGTGAGGCGGCAGGGGTTCGCCGTTCATTTCCCAGGCCAGCAGGGTGGACTCGTCCATGGCCTTCGATACCGGAACCCCCCGCGAAATCGGAATCTCGTCGGGATTTCCGCTCAGGTGGGGATCCTCGCCGTAGTAGGCGACGTAGACGGCGGTGTCGAGCAGACCGGCGGCAGCGAGCACGTCACGGAGCCGAACCCCGGTGTAGCGCGCGCAACCCACGGCGCCGAGCCACCACTGGTTGCCCGACGCTCCCGGTTGGAAAGCGGCTCTCCCGTTGCCGGCACATTCGAGAACGAGAGCCCGGGTGACGTTTTCGAAGCGCGACTTGAGATCATCGAGCGAGAGTTCCAACGCGTTTCCGACCTCGCCGTCGATCCGGAGCGACCAGCCCTCCAGGCTCCCGGAGAGAGCGCGCTCCGGCAGGCCGCCGTTATTTCGAACGAAGTGTTTGTCGTTGGACGTATAGCGCGGATCGAGATCAGCGACCAGGGTCTCGGCGTTCACCGGCCGCTCGCTCAGAATCCGGAGGCCGCTCTTCCCGAAGACCGTGCCGCCGCCCTGGGCGGCAGCGCCTTCGAGGGCCAGGGCGCTCGCGCCCGCAGCTACCGGAACCGACCCGAGGAACCGCCGTCTCGACAGGAGATGGACAGGTTTCATGGGCGGGAGATGCTATCCGACCGGAGGCATCCGAGGGCACTCCTGCCGATGCGATCCTCCGCGTTCGCTCGCCCGTTCGCCTTGCCGAATTGCCGCGTGCGCTAGACTGGATTCCGGGTTCACTTCGCGAGGCGCGCGGGGCGTTCCGTCCATTTCCGGTTCCGGCCGGCGCCGTCGCCACAACCCCGCGGCTCTGGCAAGGCAGTTCGATCCGGCCTTTTTTGCTTGATCGGAACACCGTCTGGGCAGTCCGGCGAAAACCACGCCGCAAGCCGGGAAGCTGACAAATCCTCGCTTCCCGGGAACCTTTCTCCGGTGGACCTTGGTCCGCCCCCACATCCTTTTCCGACAGTTGAAAAACGCCTTCTCTTATGCCTACTCAGCCGAACGGCCACGCATTCGTGGGCGCCAGACCGGCGGGAGAGGTGTATCTGGAAAACGCGCGCTTCGAGTTTGGACGGCTGCGCCGCCTGGCCGAGGCAGCGATCGCGCAGACCCCGGACGATGCGGCGCTTCATCACCGACTGTCGAAGGACACCAACTCGATCGGAATCCTGATTCGCCATCTGGCCGGCAACCTGCGGTCTCGCTGGACGGACTTTCTGACCACCGACGGCGAAAACTCGGACCGGAATCGCGAGTCTGAATTCGACCCCTGCGACCATCTGAGCAGGGAGGACCTCCTCGCCGAGTGGAACCGGGCGTTCGCCCTGGCAGAGCAGGTGATGTCCGAACTCCAGCCTGCGGACCTCGGCCGAACTGTCCGTATCCGCGGCGAGGCGTTCCTCGTTCAGGAGGCCATCCAGCGACAGGTCGGCCACCTTGCCTACCACACCGGCCAGATTGTTCTGTTGGCCCGCGCGACCACTCAGGAATGGAGTTCGCTTTCCATTCCGCGCGGAGCGAGCCCCGACTTCCGGAGGCAGCGAAGGAAATGACATTTCCGGACCTGAACACTCCCATCCCGTTCCGCGGGGCGTTTCTCGCCGCCCTTGCGGTCCTCGTCCTCCTTGCCGGCGGTTGCGCCGGCACCCGCCGGCCGGCGGCAACTCCACCGGACCTTGCCGAGGCCGGTGAGGCGTCCTGGTACGGCATCGAGGAGCGCGGCCGGCCGACCGCCAGCGGAGAGCCGATGGACCCCGGCGCGCTGACCGCCGCGCACCGCACCCTGCCGTTCGGCACGATCGTGGAAGTCACGAACGTTGAGAGCGGCGCTTCGGTCCAGGTGCGGATCAACGACCGCGGCCCCTTCGTTGGCTCCCGGGTGATCGACCTGTCCCACGAGGCGGCGCGCCGCCTCGGCATCCTCAGCAAGGGTGTGGCGCAGGTGAGGCTGACGGTCACGAACATCCCCCCAAGAACACCCTTCACGGTGCAGGTAGCCGCTTTTGGCCGCCGCCAGGCCGCCGAGGAGTTCTCCGAGAAACTGCGGGCGGATGGGTACTCGGGAGTCGAGGTGATTCGCGGGGACGGGGTTCACCGGGTTCGCGTCGGACGCTTCATGAAGCGCTCGGACGCCGAACTGACCGCGCGCGCCCTGAAGCGCCATGGCTACGAGGTCCTCGTGGTCCAGGTCCAGCTCTGATCCGGCCGCGGGACGGCTGGGAACACCGACCTCCGCTCGGCACCGCCCGCCACAGGCGGGCGAAATCGCGTCTCGCCGACAAAGATCAAGCGCGGGGACGCCGACAGCCCGGATGGCGCGCTGGCCAGGGAACGCCGGCCAGTTCTCCCGGTGGGGGCCGGCACCGCGGCCCGACAGGGCCGCGAAGGGCGCTCTGTCCTGGGCACGGGTGGCGCGACTTTGCGAATCTGGGCGGTGATCCTTGGCCGGGCCTGCACCACCGGTGACAGCGGCACTTCGCCGTTCGCCCGCCTCCGGCGGGCTGTGCCGACCGGAGGTCGGCCCAGTTCTCCCGGTGGGGGCTCCCTGACCGACGGCACCATCCCGCTCGTTGGCGTCCTCGCGTGACTGCTCTTCCACAGCAACTGCGCCGCGTGACTTCGTCCACAGGCTGCTAGCAGCCGGTGGTGGAACCCGGGTGAGCGCCGAGAGCGGCGAGGCCCAGTTCTCCCGGTGGGGGTCCGGCTGACAAGGCGCGTGAGGGAGGAATACCGGGTGTATTTCGACCGAAACGCAACGCAGAGCGCCGCGAAGCGGCGCGGTGAACAGCCGGTGGTGGAACCCGCGTGAGCGCCGAGGCCGGTGAGGCGCCCGGCTGACAAGGCGCGTGAGGGAGGAATACCGAGTGTATTTCGACCGAAACGCAACGATGAGCGGCGCGCAGCGACGCGGTTCAGCCGGGATGGATCGCCGGCCGAACGCCGCGCGGGTTTCATCACCGGCTGTTTGGCCGGGATGCATCGCCGCTCGAGCCCCCACCGGGAGAACTGGGCCGCCTGGGTTTCACCACCGGTTGCTAGGCCGCGGGTGCGATGAGTACCTCGATTTCCTCCTCGGCGACGGTGGCGTCGCTCGTTTCGAGACGAGCCCGCACCAACCAGCGGAAGCGGCCTTCAAAGGACCGATAGGAAAACCGGGCGTCCTCCGGGATCGGGAGTTCCGACGCGGTCTCCCACCGGCCCGCAGCCGGCAGTGACTCGCCGCGGCAGAGTTCGTGATCCTGCGACAGCACCTTCCGGCTCTTCCCCTCCGCGTCACGCTGCTCGGCGGTCAGCGTCACCCGGACCTCCTTGATCTCGACCGGCCGCCTTGTCACGATGCGGACCGCACAGTGGATCGCCCCTCCCGGCGCGGCGGCCTCGCTGAGACCAAGATCGCAAACCGAGAAGGGGTGGCGGCCAAGAAACCATACGGTCGCCCCCACCGAGCGGATGACGAAAAAAGCCACCACGAGACCGCCGAGCAGCCACGGCAGCGTCCAGCCATAGAAGGTCGCAAGGTGAACAAAAAAGAGCGCACCCAGGACGGTGCCGGAGAGCGAAAGCAGCGAACGCCGCTTGTCGCGGGTGATGAGCGAAGTCCAGACGAGCATGGGTGCCGGGTCGTAGCCGGCGAGGCCGCACCGACAATGGCGAATGAGGCGGGCGGTGTGGGTCCGGATTGTAGGAGCCTTTCCCGATAATCTCATGGCATTCGGCAGTCGATGCATCCCGACTGAACCGCTTCGCTCTTCGTTGCGCTTCGGTCGAAAGAGCGCTGCTATTCCTCCCTAGCGCGCCTTGTCAGCCGGGCGCCTCGCCTGCCTCGGTGCTCATGACATTACCGGGACAGGCTCCTAGGAGCCTGCCCCGCAGGAATTTGGAGGAGGGGGGCGAGATGGGTTCGTGAACGGTCTCGAGTTGGGGATCGGGAGTGATTTCGGGGACCGGGACGGATGGGGAGTGTTCCCGATGGCGCGGGCCGACGGTTTTTGCGGTCTCGGGTGGTGATCGGCGGTCTTGGGGTGTTCCATCAGGTGGTTTTCAACGCTCCGATCCGTTTGATGTTCAGCGCCAGGCACACCAGGTTCCACTCGGCCTGCACGTTCGCCAGGCTGCGGAGACTGAAGCGACGAAAGCCCAGCACCTCCTTGATCCAGCCGTTCGGCGCCTCCGAAAGCCACTTGCGTCTCGCATAGCGGGCCCGGCCCGCCTCCGTCGCCAGCTTCTTCCGCATCCGATCCGTCGCGGGCCGGGTCTTCGGGTCCACCGCCGCCTGCTTCTTCCCTTCCCGACCCAGCGCCACATGCCCCGCAATGCCCCGCTCTTCCAACGCCCGCAGATCCGCCTCGTTGCAATACCCCGCATCCGCCAGAACCTCCTCCGGCTTCTCCCCCAAGTGCTCCTCCACCGCCTCCAGGCGTGCGATCAGTTCCCCCTGGTCACTCGCGCACGCGCTCACCGACGCATCCACCACGATCTGGTGCGCGTCATCTACCACCGTCTGCGCGTTGTAGCTCTGCTGGAACCCCTCCGTACTCGTCTTCATGATCCGACTCTCCGGGTCCGTGAAGTTGCTCTGCGCCTTCGGCTCCGGCTCCCCATACTCCCGCTTGTAGGGTCTCCCGCCTTTCGCCGGGCGATCCTGCCCCGGCTCCCGGCCCCGCTCGTCGTCCGCCTGCCGCTGCGCCGCCTCCAACCGCTCCTTCGCCGCCTCGATCGCCGCCAGCCGATCCTCCCGCCGACGCAACTCCGCCGGCAACTCGTCCCCCCGCACCTCCTTCCCCAAGCGCCGATCCTCTTCCTCATCCGCCCGCGCCGCCGCCGTCGTCAAGCCCTCGATCTCCTCCCGTAGCCGCGCCTCCTCCCCAACCAGCCGGTCATAACTCATCGCCTTCCGCTTGCTCGCGTTCGCCCGCACCTTCGTCCCGTCGATCGAAAGCGTCCCGAAACGGACCAGCCCCATCTCGCGCGCCAGCCGTACCACCTTCACGAACAACCCCTGGAAGCGCCGCAGATGTTGCCGCCGAAACTCGCAGATCGTCCGATGGTTGGGAAAGTTCCCCGCCCCAAGCATCCGAAACGCAACGTCCTCCTCCAGCTTCCGCGCCAGCTTCCGGGAAGAAAACACCCCCGTCGCATACCCGTAGATCAACACCTTCACCATCATCGTCGGCGAATACGGCGCGTTCCGACGACCGTCCCCCGCATACCGAGCGTAAAACGCCGAAAGGTCCAGCTTGGCCACCACGTCGCTCACCTGGTGCGCCAGGTGCCCCTCCGGAACCCAGTCGTTCAGCTTCACCGGCATCAGCAGGATCTGATCCGGCTGATACGCCCGAAATCTCGTCGGCATGCCATGCTCCCCACGCGCGGCCCCTCACAACAGAACCGCTGATAACGGCACACTATATCAAAGACTTACACCAAAATCACCCCCCAATCCGATCAACAACCCACCACCCCTACCGCCAAGCCCGATCTGACCGCGAACAGCTTTCTGCGGCGCAGACTCCTAGGGGAGCCCGGGACCGCCGACCCCGGCTTCTCGTCGTGGGACACCTGACCGAGGATCTGACTCCCGAAGGGCCCCGACTCGGCGGCGCCGCCGCCTTCGCGGGGCTGCTGGCCCACCGGTTCGGCGCCCGGGTCACGATCCTGACCGCGGCTGACGCGGCGTTTCCCTATCTCGACGCCTTCGCGGGAATCCCGATTCGCCGGGTGCCCTCGGCGGAGCGGACCCGTTTCCAAAACCGTTACCTGCCAGACGGCTCACGGGAACAGACGATCCTGGCCCGGGCGGCGGTGATCCCGGAAACGGAAATCCGCCGGGCCGTGGGAGAGCTCCCTCCTGGATCGGCGGTCTTCTACGGCCCGGTTGCCGATGAACTCGGGGGTGCGGGATCCCTGCCCCGGCCGTCCGGCTCGCGCACCCTGGCGGGAGCCGCCCCCCAGGGTCTGCTGCGTCGGTGGGACACCACAGGACGGGTTTCCATCCACTGGTCGCCGGAAGTTCTCGAAAGACTCGTGGGTCTCGACGTCGTATCGCTCTCCGAGACGGAGTTCCCGGAAGGAATCGACCTGACTGCCCCCCTCGTCGCTATAACCCGGGGCCGCCGCGGGGCGGTGCTCCGTCGTTCGGGACTCCCACCCATGGAAATCCCTACCATCCCGGGCGCCCAAGTGGACCCCACGGGGGCCGGAGACGTGTTCGCCGCCGCCCTTCTCGTGGGACTGTGGAACGCGCTGCCTGCCGAACGAGCCGCTCAACTGGCTGCGGCGGCGGCGGCCATCACCGTCGAGTCCCCCGGAACCGAGGGAATCCCGACGCTCGCCGACGCGAACGCCCGGATCAGCGCGTGAGCAGCGGGATGGCGTCCGGGCTGACCCGCGCCCCGGTTACCCGCCAAGCCCAGATGCCGCGTCTTTCGAACAGGATGTCGGCCCAGAGGGGATCCTCGTCGGGAGAATCCTGCTCCACGCCCAATCGGACGGCGAAATCGTTCCACCCCTCATAGCCGGCGCTTACCGAAACCTCGCCTGCCCCGTCGGACTCTTCCCCGGTGTCCCCGCCGAGGTCGAGGAAGGTGGACCACCCCGTGGCCACCGCCGGGCCGTCGCGGAGCGCCCGGTCCACACCTTCAGGCGTCGCGAAACGGTCGATCATCGCCTCGCCGACCGCCACCGCGAGTTGGGAGCCCAGATCCGGCGTCGGCTCGGATGTCTCGGCTCCCCCGTCTCCCGGCGCGGCGCTTCGCCGGTCTTGCGCCCGCCGGGATGCCCCCACGGTGCGGCGCAGCTCGCTCTTCAGATTCTCCCGAACCGCTTCGAAGTCCACGAAGTCGTGGAGGGTGTCCGCGTCCCCGGCGGCCACCGCCTCGCGGATATTCCAGGCCGCGAAGTACGGGCCGAGATAGATGCTGGCGCCAAGGCCCAACAGCGTCGCCCAGGCGAGAAGCAAATAAAGACGCCCGCGGCTCACTTCGGCAATACTAACGGTCGGGACCCTCCCGGGTTCTTAGCCAGACGCTCCGCAACGGAGCCTCGCGGAAACTGTGGGAAAACTCGTCGCTCCTCCGGTCGAAACGACCGAAGCCACCATCCACTTCCCGATCGAGGGGCGGTATTTCGACGGCCTCACCGAGTCGCATCTGGAACACGCCGTTTCGCCCCGCGAATTGGCGGCCTTCCAGCGGGATGGCTACCTCGTCATTCCGAACGCGCTCCGCCAGCGTGAGTTGGTCCGTCTCCTCGAGGCAGTGGACCGCCTCGATGAACGGGAGCGTGGGCGCCTCGAACTCGCTCCGGGCGACATGATGTCCCGCTTCTCGGTCATTCGCTTCGACCCGGCGTTCCTCGAACTCGTCAGTTGGATCCGCACATTTCCCAAGGTCTGGGACATCCTCGGCTGGAACATCCAGCTCTACATCTCGCATCTGGTGGTGTACCCGCCGGAAACCTGGGGCGGCCAGCAGTGCCGGGCGCCCGTCTGGCACCAGGACAGCGGCCGTCCGGTCCTGGAGTTGGAACGTCCGGCCCCCCGGCTGTCGGTGAAGGTCGCCTATTGGCTCACCGACACCCACGGCCCGGACCGCGGCGCGATGGAAGTGATTCCCGGGAGCCACCGGCTCGACGCGCCGCCCCCCGAGTGCGACGATCCGGAATGGGATGGCCGGCTCCTCCTGGAGGCGTTCCCGGGTGACGCGGTCATCTTCGACCGCCGGCTCTGGCACCGCCACGGCAAGAACACCTCCGACGTGGTCCGCAAGGCGCTCTTCTTCGGTTACAGCTACCGCTGGCTCCGGGCGCTCGACTTCTCGGCCCTGCCGGAAGCGCTGCTTGAGCGCTGCGACCCGGTGCTCCGGCAGCTCCTCGGAGATGGCCTGACGGAAGTGGGGTGGTACCAGCCGCAGTCCGAAGACGTCCCGCTTCGTTCCTGGCTCGCCGCCCGGGTGGGCGAAGAGGGGCTCTGGCAACCTCCCTCCTCCCAGCCGCAGCAGGACTTGGGGTCCCGGGAGTGATTGGATTGCGGGCGCTGGCCGCCATCGTCCTCGGCTCGGCGTTCGCCCTGGCGTCGATGGGCGGTGTCCCGCCCGCCCCACAAGCGGAACCGAGCGCCGAACCCCTCTCGGTGGGAGAGCTGCGGGACCGAGCGCGAGAAATCCTTGCCGGAGTCCAGGAACGCGAGGTTCCTCTATCGGTGGCCCGTCGACAGATCGAACAGCTCCTGCGCGACCTGAAAGCGGTGGCCGAAGCGGAAGGCTGGACCCCGGTGAACCGCCGCCTGGAAATGACGATCGCCCGGCCCGAGGACCTCCGGCCGACGCTCACCGAGGAATGTCCCCTCTTCTTCGAGGAGGAGCTCACCCAGCTCTGCCCGCTCGACCAGTCCCGTTCGGAAATCTGGGGCAACCAGGTGCTGGTCTGCGAGTTCGCCTGCGCTCCGGAATCAGATCCGGCCCGGTGACTGTCCCGGTGACTGTGCGGTCCGGGCGGTCGCGCCGCACCCTGCGGCCGCTCTACCGGCCCGAAGACGCACCGGGAGGCGAAGAGCGCACCGGCGTACCGGGCGTCCCACCCTTCACCCGCGGAATCCGCACCGACGGGTACCGCGATCGGCTCTGGACCATGCGCCAGTACGCGGGCTACGCCACTGCCGCCGAATCCAACCGGCGCTACCGGTATCTGCTCGAAAGCGGGCAGACGGGCCTGTCGGTGGCCTTCGATCTGCCGACCCAGATCGGCTACGACTCCGACCATCTGCTGGCGGCGGGTGAGGTAGGCCGCGTCGGGGTCGCCATCGATTCCCTCGAGGACATGGAAACGCTGTTCCGGGGCATTGCCCTCGACGGCGTTTCAACCTCGATGACCATCAACGCGACGGCTCCCATTCTGGTCGCGCTCTACGTGACGGCAGCGCGGCGCCAGGGAGTTCCGCTCTCGAAGATCGCCGGAACCGTGCAAAACGACATCCTCAAGGAGTACGCGGCGCGGGGCACCTGGATCTACCCGCCCGAGCCTTCCATGCGGCTCGCCACCGACCTCATCGAGTGGTGCCGGCGGGAGTTGCCGCGCTTCCAGCCGGTAAGCGTGAGCGGCTACCACCTGCGGGAGGCCGGCTGCACCGCCGCGCAGGAGGTGGGATTCACCTTGGCCAACGGCCTTGCCTACGTAGAGTGGACCGTCGAACGGGGCCTGTCGGTGGACGAGGTGGCGACTCGCGTTTCTTTCTTCTTCAACGCCCATCGGGACTTTCTCGAGGAGGTCGCCAAGTTCCGCGCCGCCCGCCGCCTCTGGGCAAAACTGTTGCGCGAGCGTTTCGGCTCCGAAAGCGCGCGGGCCCAGATGCTGCGGTTCCACGCCCAGACCGCGGGCTCCACCCTGACCGCTCTCGAACCGCAGGTCAACGTGGTCCGCACCACGCTGGAAGCCCTCGCCGCGGTGCTCGGGGGGACGCAGTCGCTCCACACGAACGCGCTCGACGAGGCGCTCGGGCTCCCGACCGAGGAGGCCGCCGAACTGGCGCTCCGCACCCAGCAGGTGATCGCCTTCGAGAGCGGGGTGGCGGCAACGGCCGACCCGCTTGGAGGCTCGTGGGCCATCGAGGCGCTCACCGACCGGATCGAGGCGGAAGCACTCGACTGGATCGAGCAGGTGGACCGGTTGGGCGGCGCGGTCGCGGCCATCAGGGCCGGCTTCGTCCAGGCGCGCATCCAGGAGGCGGCCTACGCCTACCAGCAGGACGTGGAAGCCGGCGATGAAGTCATCGTCGGAGTGAACCGGTTCCGGCAGGAGGGAGAGCAAAGCCGGGTCGAACCCTTCGAACTGGATGCGGAAACGGAAACGTCCCAGGTGGAGCGCGTGAAGGCGATCCGAGCGCGGCGGGATAGGGCTGAAGTGGACGGCGCGCTCGCTGAAGTGGGCCGGGTGGCGTCGGGAGGCGGGAATCTGATGCCCGCCATCCTGGAGGCCGTTTCCGCGATGGCCACCGTCGGGGAGATCAGCGACGCGCTGAGGGCCGTCTTCGGCGAGCACCGGGGAAGCTGATCCGGTGCGCGGATCGGCGGTGTCTTCTTTCGACGAGATCCTGGCCGCCGAACGCTACCCCGATTTTCGGGAACGGCTCCGCGGTAGCGGCTGCACCCGCTGCGGGCTCGCAGCCGGCCGGACCCACATCGTGGTGGACCGCGGGAATCCGGAGGCCGCCATCCTCGCGGTGGGAGAAGCGCCCGGGGCCTCCGAGGACGCCCGAGGCATCGCGTTCTGCGGGCGCGCCGGGAGGATGCTGGACGAACTCTTCCGAGGCGCCAGCCTCTCCACCGACGAACACCTGCTCATCGTGAACGTGGTGAAGTGCCGCCCGCCCGGCAACCGAGCGCCGCACGCGGAAGAAGCCGCCCGCTGCCGGCCATTTCTCGAGCGGCAACTCGCCCTCTCACCGGCTCGAATCGTCGCGCTCATGGGGACCACCGCACTACGCCATTTCGCCCCGGAACGCGCGAAGGGTCCGCTCGGCGCCCAGGTGGGCCGTTTCTTCCGCCTTCCGGCCTGGCCTGACCGCGATTTCGTCACCCTCTACCACCCGGCCGCCATCCTCTACAACCGGTCCCTGGAACCGCTTGCGCGGGAACATGTCCGTGCGCTGGCGGCGCGGATCGGCCGCGGCGAGGGGGCTGCTCCGGCCGGCTAGAATGCGGCCCGTGCTCGATACGGGAGTTACTGGCAGGCGCGTCGCTGTCCGGCCACCGACGCGGGCGGCGGGGCTGGAGTTCGCAGGCTGCAAGCGAGTACGGGTGAGCGAGTCGGAGATCCTCGGTCCCGAATGGGAAGGGAGACGGGTGGAGTACTGGCACGCCGCCAGTGAAACCGCCTGGCTGGCGCGTGAGCCGGCGACGCCGTGGCACGAGAGCGCCTCCCGGCTCCTGCCCAAACTGCTGCGGCAGATCTGTCAGGCGCGCGGTTCGGACGCGCACTGCTTCGGCGCGATGGACCTCCGGATCCGCGAGGAGGACGGGCGGCTCACCGACATCATGCAGGCTGACGAAACGCTGTATCTGCACCCGACTCGGGCGAAGCTTCCCGGCCGCCGGCATCTGACCGTGGGCGAGGACGACTTCCCGGACGTGGTGCTGGAGGTGGACCACACCACCGACGTGCGCCGGGGAAAGCTGCTCCTCTACGAAGAATGGGGGTTTCCGGAGGTTTGGGTGGAGACGCCGGAGCGGGCCGCACCCAGCCGGCCCGCCGGACTGCGGCCGGGTCTCACGATCTACCTGCGGGACGACGGGCGCTACCGGGAGGCGGACCAGAGCCGCGCCTTTCCAAGCTGGCGGGCAGTGGAGGTCCACCGGGCGCTGAACGAAACCGTCCTCTCGGACGACACGGCGGCGGTGCTGTGGCGGGTGGGGCGGGCGCTCGGGGACCGTGAGGGAACGGGTCCGGAGGATGATTTTCTCCTCCGGAAGATCGGCCGCGAGGCGACTGCGCGGGGCGCTGCGGAGGGACGTGCGGAGGGACGTGCGGCAATGGCGGCAAGCATCCTGCGCCGGCGAGGCATCGAGGTTTCGGCGCGGTTTCCGAGGAACCTCACATCGGGCGAGCGGAACGCGCTGGAGCGGGCGGCTCCGGAAGCCCTGGTGGACGCGGCGTCGCGCTGCCGGAGCGAAGCGGATTTCCTGGCGGCGCTCCGCTGATCATCCGCGCAGCGGTGGTAGGGAGCCCGCAACAGGATAACTGGGCCTGCCCGAATCGTCCGGCGAGCCCCGCCGAAATCTCGCGGCGGGAGGCTTGGGGCCCCGAACCGAGTGATATATCTCAATGAGATATACTCTTTCCGCAGGGAGCTATGGCACAAACCGCAAAGTTGTTCTGGTCAGGGCGTTCACAGGCCGTACGCCTGCCGAAGTCGTTCCGGATGGAAGGGAGCGAAGTGCGGATCCGGCGCCAAGGCCGCAAGGTGATCCTCGAGCCGATCGCAGAGGACTGGGCGTGGCTTGATGCCATCGGCGGCGCCTTCTCGGACGATTTCTTCGCTGAGGGACGACAGCAACCGGACGAACAGGAACGGCCGGCTCTGGACACCTTGTTCGACTGATGCGGTACCTGCTCGACACCAATGCCTGTATCGCCCTGCTGGACCGGAGTGATCCGGGCCTGGAGGCTCGCGTCCGCCGTCATCGGGTCTCGGATGTCGGGCTGCCAGCCCCGGTGGCGTACGAGCTGTACTACGGCGCTTTCAAGAGCCGCCGCCAAAACGAGAACCTCGCACGACTAGACAGCATCGGGGTGGAGATCGTCCCGTTCGATGCATCGGACGCGCGGTCGGCGGGAGCCGTTCGGGCCGGACTGGAACGTTCCGGAAGGCCGATCGGTCCGTACGACGTCCTGATCGCCGGTCAGGCCCGCGCCAGAGGGCTGGTGCTTGTGACGGCCAACGTGCGCGAGTTCGCCCGGGTTGACGGCCTGGAATGCGAAGACTGGTCCGACCCGGATTTCCGCGGGGCGCCCCGCTGATCCTCCGGGGCGCAGCGCCCTCGGGGACCGCCGACAACCGGGCCGCGACGGCCCGCCGCACGCGGAATGGATCCAGCTCCCCAGGTCCCGGCTCCCGCGAATCAGCCACCCCGGTTCTGGTCGGCTGCAAGGTAGGTCCGGTCGATAGGGGCATCGGACAGCCGGCCGGGTGCCCTCCGTTGGACTGGCAGTACGCGGTTTCGCCCGCCTCTCGGCGGGCGATGCCGACCGGAGGTCGGCGGTCCCTGACCTCTGTGCCCTGACGCCGACCGGCGGTCCCTGGCGCGTTAGAACAGTGTCGGTCCTCCGCGCAGTTCGCGGATGACGTCCCAATTCCAGCTCAGGCGGGTCTCCGGAGGCAGCTTCCCGGTCCGGTCGTGATAGGCGCGGAGGAAGCGCTCGGTCGCCAGGTTGACGTATCCGCCACCCCTCACTTCCCCGTAGTCGGGCACATAACGCTCCATGATCGTCTCGAGCAGCGCGTCCCGGCGGTCCTTCGCGATCACGCTCGCGGCGGCAACCGCCACATGATGTGACTCGCCGTCGTCCATCGCTTCCAGATGGGGATAGCGCTGGCGAAGCGCTTCGAAGAGCCGCCGGCCATCGGCCACCACGCGGCGGACCGGACCGGCTTCCCGCAGGATCTCATCGGCGGCGCGCCGCTCGAGGACGTTCAGGTCTCCGGCCTCGGCGTAGCGGTCCACCTCGGCGGCATCCAGTACCCGAACGACGATGCACTCGGCGAGCCGCTCGATGTGCGACGTCAACGCCCGGCGATGAGTACGGGCGGCGTCTCCCGCTCCGAACTGTTTGGAGTCGCGGACCCCCAGCCGGGTAAGGGCTCCAGCTTTAAGGGGATCGAGCGCGACTCCCGCCACCACCATCGGTCCGAGCGCGGCCCCGCGCCCCGCCTCGTCCAGGCCGAGCACCCAGCGATCGCGCGCGGCGGGCTGCGAGTCAGGAGGCATGGACTAAGGAGCGGGATGTCCCCAGGTAGGTCCTCGCCGCTCCAAGGACCCGCCGGCCGGAATAGAGTTCCGTTCGTAGCATGAAGAATGAGCGTGGCAAGGGCCGCTACAACGTAGTAATCATCGGGGCGGGGACGGCGGGTCTCGTGACGGCTGCCGGCACCGCGGGACTCGGAGGACGGGTCGCACTGGTGGAGGCCGCCAAAATGGGTGGCGATTGTCTCAATTACGGGTGCGTACCTTCCAAGGCGCTCGTCTCCACCTCGAAACTGATCCAGGGCATCCGCACCGCCGAAGCCCACGGGCTCGATACGATGGAGCCCCGTTTCCGGTTCGAGCGGGTCTTCGAGCACATGCGCGAACGCCGCGCCCAGATCGCTCCCAACGATTCCGTGGAGCGGTTCACCGGGCTCGGGGTGGACGTGTTCGAGGCGCGCGCCCGGTTCGCCAGTCCGCACGAAGTGGAACTCGACGACGGAACCCGACTCCAGGGCGCCCACTTCGTGATCGCCACGGGGACGCGGCCGTTCGTGCCGCCCATTCCGGGCATTCAGGAGGTGCCGTTCTTCACGAACGAGTCCTTCTTCGACGAGCAGGAGACGGCTCCCGAATCGCTGATCGTGCTCGGCGGCGGGCCCATCGGCTGCGAGATGGGTCAGGTGATGAGCCGGCTCGGAGTTCGCGTCACCATCCTCACCGACGTCCGCCGTCTCCTTCCCCGGGACGACCACGAGGCTTCCGCGGTCGTGCTCGACGCCTTCACCGAAGAAGGCATCGAGATCGTCACCGGGTGCCGGGTGGGCTCCTTCCGGCAGGAGGCGAGCGGCGCGATCACCGCGGAGATGGACGGCGACTGCGGGCCGCGAACCGTCACCGCATCCCGGCTGCTGGTCGCCACCGGCCGCTCGCCGAACGTGGAGAATCTCGGGCTCGAAGTTGCCGGGGTCCGTTTCGACGCCCGCGGCGGCGTTCCGGTGGACGCTTCGCTCCGCACGAACGTCGGCCACATCTACGCCTGCGGTGACATAGCCGGTCCCTACCGCTTCACCCACACCGCCGACTACCAGGCGCGGCTGGTGGTGCGGAACATCCTGCTCCCCGCTCCCCTGCCCCGGGCGAAGGCCGACTACCGCCACGTTCCCTGGGTCACCTACGTGGACCCCGAGGTCGCTCACTTCGGCCTCCGGGAGGAGGACGCCGGCTCGCAGGGCATCGCGGTGGACGTCCACCGGCACCAAAACGACGATCTCGACCGCGCCATCACCGAAGCGGCGACGCGGGGCTTCGTGAAGGTCCTGACCCGGAAGGGAAAGGACGAAATCCTCGGCGCCACCGTGTGTGCGCCCCGGGCGGGAGAAATCCTCCACGAGATCATGGTCGCCGCGAAGCACGGGGTGGGCCTCGCGGCCCTTTCCTCGACGATCCACGGCTATCCCACCTGGGCACAGGCCGCCCAGCGGGTGGCGGACGCCTACCAGCGCACGCGGCTCACTCCCCGCGCGAAAGCGATCTTCGAGTGGCTCTACCGGAGGCGGCGATGACCAAAACTCTCAAATTCGGCGCGATCCTCGTCCTGATCGTGGCCCTCGTGGTGATCTTCCCGATCGGCGATTGGATCCAGGCGGGCGCCGAATGGGCCCGGGGACAGGGCACCCTGGGTCTCGTGGTTTTCGCCGCTCTCTACGCGGTCGCCACGGTGTTCGCGGTCCCCGGATCGGCGCTGACCCTGATCGCCGGAGGCGCTTTCGGGGTCGCCTCCGGGACGGTCGCGGTCTGGTTCGGGGCCACGGCGGGACTCGCGCTCGCTTTCCTGGCCGCCCGGCTCCTCGCGCGGGACCGGGTCGCGCGGTGGCTCTCGACCAAACCGTCGTTCGCCGCCGTGGACCGGGCGGTGGCCGCCGAGGGCTGGAAGATCGTCTTCCTGACGCGCCTCACGCCGGTCTTCCCCTTCACCGTCCTGAACTACGCCTACGGGCTGACCGGGGTGGGTTTCTCCGGCTACCTGATCGCGTCGGCGACCGGGATTCTTCCCGGAACCCTGCTCTACATCTATCTCGGGAGCAGCGTCGCCCGCACCGTCTCCGGCGAGTCGGACCCCCTCGAACTCCTGTTCCGGGGGCTGGGACTGGCCGCCTTCGTGGTGGTCACGATCCTGATCACCCGGACCGCCCGGCGGGCGCTCCGGGAAGCCGGAGTGGGAACCGAAGACAAGTCGTGAGGCGATGAGGCTCCGAGACCGCCTGCTCCTCGCCACCGCGGCGGTTCTTCTCGTCAATTCCGGGTATCTCATCGCTGCCCAAGGGGCGAATCTCTTCCACGCGGCGCAGATCCTCCTGCACCCGGTGCTCGGCATCGCGGCGCTGAAGCTGATGCTCTGGGCCTGGAAGAGCGTCGGCCCGGCGCTCCGCCGCGATCCGCTTCGCACCTGGTTCTGGGTCTCGGGGAGCCTCTTGGCACTTACCGGTGTTGGGCTCTTCGTCTTCGGATCCGCACCCGCGACGCGTCTCCTGCTCTACACGCACCTCGCGAGCGCCGCCGGGTTCACGGTTCTCCTCGTCTCGCGGCGCGTGCTTCTCGCCCCGCTGCTGCTGGCAGCGGCGATTCCCGCTGGGGCGCTCCTCCGGCCAGTGCTTCCCGATCCCGGACCGGTGCTGAACGCCGGCCTGCCCCCCGCGACCATGGCCGGCGAGGCGATGGGAGGCGTGGACGGGCCGTTCTTCCCCTCGTCGGCGGAAACGGAGCACGGCGGGCTCATCCCCGAAGAGTTCTTCCTCGAGAGCGACAAGTGCGGGCGCTGCCACGGCGACATCACCCACCAGTGGAGCGAGTCCGCCCACCGCTTCGCTTCCTTCAACAACCCCTGGTACCGCCGCTCCATCGAGTACATGCAAAGCGTGGTGGGGGTGACTCCCTCCAAGTGGTGCGCCGGCTGCCACGACCACGCCGTGCTCTTCAGCGGCCAGATGGACCGTCCGGTCGCCGAGATCGTGGACCGGCCCTCCGCGAGCGCCGGACTCGGCTGCGTCTCCTGCCACGCGATCACGCGGGTGAAGGACACCATGGGGAACGCCGGCTTCGTGATCGAGTACCCCGAGATGCACGACCTCGCGGCGTCCGAGGACCCATTGATCCGGACACTGCACGACCTGGCGATCCATCTCGACCCCGAACCCCATCGCCAGGCGTTCCTGAGGCCGCTCCACACCGGCGACAGTTCGGCGTTCTGCTCCACCTGCCACAAGGTGCACCTCGACCAGCCGGTGAACGACTACCGCTGGCTCCGTGGCTTCAACAGCTATGACAACTGGCAGGCGAGCGGGGTTTCGGGAGAGGGCGCCCGCTCGTTCTACTACCCCGAATCTCCGAAGACCTGCGCCGATTGCCACATGCCGCCGGTGGCCGGGGAGGATCCGGCGGCGCGGAACGGGCTGTTCCGCTCCCACCGGTTCGCCGCCGCGAACACCGCGCTCCCCACCCATTTCGGGCTCGACGAACAACTTCAGGCGGTTCGGGATTTCCTGCGCGCCGGACAGGTGACGGTGGACATCTTCGGCCTCGTGCGTGAGGACGAGGGGGAAGCGGCGGGGTCCGACACCCTGCCGGGAGGCGCCGACCCCCTGGTGCTCGCCTCCACCTTCGCAGTCGGCGAAGAATCCGCTTCCCCCACCGGGCGCTACGCCCCTTCGGGCCCGCTCGGCGAGCTGAGCGCCCCGCTCGACGAGGCGCTCCCGGCGCTCGTGCCGGGCGAGACAGTGCGGGTGGACGTGGTGGTGCGCACCCGCAACGTGGGGCACTTCTTCCCGAGCGGCACGATCGATGCCCAGGAGGTCTGGCTGGAGTTCCGCGCCGAGGACGCCGCCGGGCGGCCCTTCTTCTGGAGCGGGTTCACCGGTGAGAGCGGTGAAGCGGCGGACGCCCCGGTGGACGGTTCCGCCCACTTCTTCCGTTCGCTGCTGCTCGACGCCCGCGGCAACCCGATCAACAAGCGAAACGCCTGGTCGGCGCGGAGCGTGCTCTACGTCTCCCCGATCCCTCCGGGCGCCGCCCACACCGTGCGCTACCGGCTACGGGTCCCCGAGGAGGTCGAGGGACCGGTGACCCTCACGGCCCGGCTCAACTACCGCAAGTTCGACTGGTGGCACACCCAGTGGACCTTCCGGGGCGAACTCGACGAGGGTGAGGTCGCGTCCGGCTACGACGACCGGCCGGCCTATTTCGACGAGTCGGTCCCGGTCCCCGACGTCCCCATCGTGGAGATGGCGGCCGCCTCCCTGCGGCTTCCGGTGGCGGTCGAAGCCTCCCCCGCCATCGAAGCCGCCCCGGGCGATCTCGCCCGAGCGCTCC
The DNA here is from genome assembly GCA_965223075.1 of Candidatus Marinacidobacterium sp. Lineage (GTDB taxonomy): Bacteria > Acidobacteriota > Vicinamibacteria > Marinacidobacterales > Marinacidobacteraceae > Marinacidobacterium. Next base: position 599,268 of record OZ244986.1, read on the forward strand.
GCTTCAACGACTACGGCATCGGGATGCTGCTCCAGGGCGATCTCCGGTCCGCCGAGGCGGCCTTTTCCACCGTGGCCGGACTCGCTCCCGAGTACGCGGACGCGCCGGTGAACATCGCCCGGGTGCGCCTCCGGGAGGGAGATCCCGACGGGGCCCTCGAAGCGCTCGAAACGGCGCTCGGGCTCGCCCCGGCGCTCCCACGCGCCCTCTTCTTCCGGGCGATGGCGCTGAAGGCGCTCGGCCGCTACGACGAGGCGCTCGCCGACCTCCGCGCGGTGCAGGAGACGTATCCGCGGGACCGGGTGGTGAACAACCAGGTCGGCCGGCTGCTCTTCCTGAAGCGCGCCTATCCGGAAGCGGTCGCGGTGCTTGAGCAGACGCTCTCCATCGACCCCGAAGACCTCGAAGCCCACTACAACCTCATGCTGGCCTCGCAGGGGCTCCGCGACCCCGAGCGCGCCGCCCGGCACCGCGAGCTCTACCTCCGCTTCAAGGCCGACGAGGCCTCCCAGTTCGTGACCGGGGAGTACCGCCGGACCCATCCCGAAGACAACAACGAGCGTCTCCCCATCCACGAACACCGAAGCGGGCTCGACCGCGTTTCCGGCCGGCGCCCGGACGCGCGATAAGGCGCCCTCGTCGCGTCCGAACGGCGAGCGCGCGGCGCGCCGGCGACACCGCTCCTTCCCACGAAAAACACACCCACTGGGCGCTGGCACGCTCCTTGCAAACGATATGCGGCATGAAAACACCACAGACCACCCACCGGTCCCGCTCCGGGCGTCGTAATACGATGGCCGGCAGCCTCCCCTTCCTCCTCGTCGTGCTGACGGCAAGTGCTGCCCTTGCTCTCGCGGGGTGTCAGGAGAATCCCGTCTCACCGACGTCGCCGAACGAGACCGGCGAAGGAAGCCACTCCGAATCCGGCACTGAACCCAGCTCCGGATCGAGCGGCGAACCCGGCGAATCGGGGACGCAGTACGGTCTGGCTGACACTGCGAAGGAAACCCGGGCCGGGGTCGACCTGACCATCCGCTACGACGCGACGAGCCGAGGCTTCGTCGGAACCGTTCAGAACACCACGACCCAGACCGCGCAGCTCGTCCGGGTGGAAATCCACCTCTCGAACGGCGTCGAGCTGGGGCCGACACCGCCCGCGGATCTCGCCGCCGGCACTTCGCGTCCGGTCACGCTGTCCGCGGCCGGACAACAGTTCAACAGGTGGAGCGTCCACATCGAACTCGGCCAAGGCGAGCAGTAACGCTACAGCGACGCCAATCTCCGCTCCCGCAGGGGGCAATCATCAACCCACGGGCGCGCCCCCACCGGGCGCGCCCTTTCCTTTTCTCCAGGCAGTCGGATCGAGCGTCAGAACCTTCGATGCGCCGCGGAGCAGGGCGCAATCCTCGTCCTGATCGTGGCCCTCGTGGTGATCTTCCCGTTCGGCGACTGGATCCAGGCGGGCGCCGAATGGGCTCGGGGACAGGGCACCCTGGGTCTCGTGGTTTTCGCCGCGCTCTATGCGGTCGCCACGGTGTTCGCCGTCCCCGGATCGGCGCTGACCCTGATCGCCGGAGGCGCCTTCGGGGTCGCCTCGGGGACGGTCGCGGTCTGGTTCGGGGCCACGGCGGGACTCGCGCTCGCTTTCCTAGCCGCCCGGCTCCTCGCGCGGGACCGGGTCGCCCGGTGGCTCTCGACCAAACCGTCCTTCGCCGCCGTGGACCGGGCGGTGGCCGCCGAGGGCTGGAAGATCGTCTTCCTCACCCGCCTCACGCCGGTCTTCCCCTTCACCGTCCTGAACTACGCCTACGGGCTGACCAGGAAGGGGATCCCGACGGGGCCCTCGAAGCGCTCGAAACGGCGCTCGGGCTCGCCCCCGAGCTCCCCCGCGCCCTCTTCTTCCGGGCGATGGCGCGGAAGGCGCTCGGCCGCTACGACGAGGCGCTCACTGATCTCCGGGAAGTGCAGGAAATGTATCCGCGCGACCGGGTGGTGAACAACCAGGTCGGACGCCTGCTCTTCCTGAAGCGCGCCTACCCTGAAGCGGTCGCGGTGCTTGAGCAGACGCTCTCCATCGACCCCGAAGACCTCGAAGCCCACTACAACCTGATGCTCGCTTCGCAGGGGCTCCGCGACCCCGAGGGCGCCGCCCGGCACCGCGAGCTCTACCTCCGCTTCAAGGCCGACGAGGCCTCCCAGTTCGTGACCGGGGAGTACCGCCGGAGGCATCCGGAAGACAACAACGAGCGTCTCCCCATCCACGAACACCGAAACGGATTGAGCCGGGGTTCCGCGGACGCCCGGGTCCAGCGCTGAAGATCTCTACCGATGAGCGATGCGAACGCAGCGCTCAGCCGGGACGATGCGCCGCTTGAACGCCGCGGGACTGGATCCACCGGCTGTTGAGGTCCGGCGAAGCGGTCCGCGCCGTCGGAGTCGGGTCGAGTTCCCGCACCAGCTTCGACAGCAGGAAAAACACGTGCTCAACCGTGTTGGTCGCCTCGACCACGCGACTCCGGGACGGGTCGTCGAGGCTCCGCTGCGCGGTCGCGTACTTGCTGCGGATCGAACGCATCAGTTCGGTCCGGTCGCCGGCCAGCTTCGCGGCAACCGCCCAGACATCCTGGTCGCCGGTCTTCATCGCGTGGATCAAGGACTGAAAAACGGCGTCCGTTCCTTCGCACAGACTCGCTCGCAGACCGCCGAGGCCAGCCTCATCGGGAGGCTCGCGCAGCGATTCGCACAGGGCGGCGAGCTGTTCATCGAGCCAGAAGAGCAGCTTCTGACGCGTCAACATCGAGTTGTGCTCGTCCACCCGCGTCAGGGAATGGCGGATCAAGAGATCGGTCTGAAACCTCTCGATCTCCCGCAACAGGCTCTGGATCCCGTGGCGCAGCGGCGCCAACGCGGCGCCGGAACGGACCGTGTCGAAGTAGCGCGGGAGGTTTTCGAACACGCGCCGCTGTTCGAGATCCACCAGCGACAGCGATGTCTCGACATCTTCCAGGGCGCCGTCGTGGAGGAACTCGGTCTTTTCCAGTTCTTCCGTGGTCGTGGGCGGCCAGAGCCTTGCCAGGATCCGCTCCGCCGGTCCCACGACGGCAAGCATGGCCACCGCGCCGAGCAGGTTTACGAGCAGCAGGACGAAGGCCATCTGCTGACCGAGGCCCTGATTGATGGAGAGCACGAACCCCTTCATCAAGGGGATGCCGAAGTAGAGCTCCACGAACAGCGCCGGGATCGCCGCCGCGCAGATCAACACGTTCAGGCCCACCTGGAACATCGCCACCTGGCGGGACCGGCCGGTGAGGTTCATGGAAAGGACGTACTGGATCAGCGCCGATCCGAAGCAGACCCCGTAGAGCAGCATGATCGTCTGGTCCACCGTGAGGACGCCGAGCGTGGCCAGGCTGATACCGAGCACCGAGACCGCCGCGCCCGACTGCACCACGGCGCTCAACAACGCGGACACGAGGAACGTGAGCAGCAGGGAACTCACGCTCCATTGCACCATCTCGCCGAACAAGGGATGCTCCGCCAGTGGCGCGGCGGCCTCCACCAGCATGCCCAGGCCGAGAATGATCATCCCGATGCCGAAACAGGACGCCGCGATCCGCCGGTATTTTCCGGCGGATCGGTCGTTGGCCACCACCATTCCCGCCGCACCGAGGACGTACAGCGCGGCAAGTCGGATATCAAACGTCAGCATGAACACCAGCAGCGCCACGCCGACATTCCCGCCGAGGACGATGGCCAGGGCCCCCCGCGTCGAGACCAGGCGCGACTTCGACATGCTCACGACGATGAAGGTCAGAGCCGACATACTCTGCGTGATGACGCCGGCGAGCGCTCCGATGCAGAATGCCGCCAGACGGTTCTCCGTCCATTGCTTGGCGATGAGGCGGAGGCGCCGGGTGGCGAGCGCCTTGAGGTTCTCCGTCAGGAGCCACATCCCGACAAAGAAGAGTCCGACTCCACCAACCATCCCACCCAGCAGATCGAGCATTCGGGAGGCCTCCTGAATCTGTGGCCAAGAGCGGACGACGGCGAGAAGAGGGGCCGTCTCCTGGGATGCGTGGACCGGCGGGAGTCCGCAACAGAAGCCCTTCGCGTGACCGAGATTATCGCCTTATCGCGACCGCGCCGTTACGAATTGAGGAACGGTTGATGATTCCCGCGGCGTGGGCCCGTCGGATCGCGAAGCAACCAGGGGCGGCGGGCGTACGCCATCTCCCGCAGGAGCCGTAGGGAAGGAAGCCGGCCGTGTCCGTCGAGCGCGAGCACTGGGGGTCCGGACCCGGCTTCATCCTCGCCACCTCCGGCGCCGTGGTGGGCCTGGGCAACATCTGGGGATTTCCCACCCAGGTCGGGCAAGGCGGTGGGGCGGCTTTCGTCCTCGTCTATCTGATCGCGGTGGTCTTCATCTGCGCGCCGATCCTGGTGGGGGAGATCCTGTTGGGCCGCTTTACCCAGTTGGGCCCCGCGGGCGCCGTCCGACGGATCGCCCCGCTCGGCGCCTGGCCGGTCGTCGGGCTGCTCGCGGTCACGGCCGGCACGTTCATCCTGTCGTTCTATGCGGTGATCGCCGGTTGGACGGTGCAGTACATGTGGCTCGCGGCGGGAAGCGGACTCTCCGCCGACCCCGACGGATCGGCCGCACTGTTCGGTGAGTTGGCCGCGAACAGCCCCCGCAACATCGCGTTCACGGGCCTCTTCATCGCCGCCACCGCCTGGTGTGTGAACCGAGGAATTCGGCGGGGGATCGAAGCCGTGTCACGGCCGATGATGCCGCTGCTGTTCGTGCTGCTCTTGATCCTCGCCATTCGCGCCGTCGCCCTCCCGGGCGCGGCGGAAGGGCTTGGGTTTTATCTGCGCTCCGACCTCTCCCACGCGTTGAATCCGGAAGTGATCGGGGCGGCGGTGGGACAGGCGTTCTTCTCGCTCAGCATCGGGATGGGCTCGCTCATCACCTACGGCAGCTACCTCCAGCGCTCGCAACCGATCCGCTTCGCAGCGCTGACCACCGTGGGAATCGACACCGCGACCGCACTGCTCGCCGGATTCATCATCTTTCCCGTCGGCTTCTCCATCGCGGGGTTCGATCCCGCCGCCAGCGGACCCGGTCTCATCTTCGCCGTCCTGCCCCAGCTCTTCGCAGTCCTTCCGGGCGGCCCGCTGTTCGGCGCCGCGTTCTTCCTGCTGCTCTCGGGCGCCGCCTTCACCTCCACGATCTCGCTTCTCGAAGTGCCGGTCGCCCACGCGGTCGATCATTGGCGCTGGTCGCGCAGCAGGGCAGTGCTGGCGATCTCCGCCTTCATTTTTGCCTTCTCAATCCCGTGCGTGCTCTCATTCAGCGGTTCCGGTTTCCTTGCCAACATCCCGGGCATCGGCGGCACGTTCTTCGACCTCATGGTGAATGTGTGGAACGAGTTAGCGTTGCCGCTCGGCGGCCTGCTGATCAGCCTTCTGATTGGCTGGAAGTGGGGAGCTCGCGCCGCCGGCGAGCAACTCCGGCGGGAAGGTCCCGGGTTTCCGGAACCGTCACTGTGGAGTTTCCTGATCCGCTTCGTCTCGCCGGCGGCAATCTTCGTGTTGATCGTCATGCGTACGGTCGGCTGACGAGGGAAGACGCCGCAAGCGGCACGAGCGATTCGCTGCCTGGGCGTCGAAGGCCTCCGTCACCAACACCGAGATCGGTTGGCCCCGATGGAAACTCCTTCCCAACCCCGGGCCGTCCTCTCGACAGTCAGAAGGAAATCAGAATTTCTGACAAGTAAGATCTCCAATCATGCCAGTTGAACTCGCCCGAATCACCGCACGCGGACAGACCACGATCCCGAAGCGCATCCGTGAAGCAGCCGGACTGCGCAAGGGCGATGTCCTGGCCTTCGATCTCGTCGGAGATCAACTGCGCGTCCGCAAGGTCACGACGCCCCCCGACGAGTATTTGCGCGCCGTCCAGGACACCATGCACGAGTGGAACTCAAAGGAAGACGAGATCGCGTGGCGTGACCTTTGATCCGCTGGACGTCGTGATCGTCCCGTTTCCCTTTACGAACCGTGCGGGCACGAAGCGGAGGCCGGCGCTGGTGATTTCCTCAGCGGGCTGGGGCGCTGCGCACCAGCATGTGATCTGCGCGATGATCACCTCGGCCCCGGGCCCGGAATGGCCGAGTGATGTGAAGTTGGGCCACTGGCGCGAGGCTGGCCTCGCGGTCCCCTGCCGCGTGCGGTTCAAGGTGTTCACACTCGACCAGTCCGTGATTCTTCGCCGGATCGGCTCCCTGTTCGGACCGGATATCCACGCGGCGAACGCGAAGATTGCCGATCTCCTTGCAAACGTCTGATCCTCCCCGCTCCCCGCGCTCACGCGGGCCGGCCGGCGCGCTGTGTTGCGCGACGCCGGTTGCGGCGCTCTGCCCGCTCGCCGGCGCCGCGGGGGCGCAGGAGGCGCGCTTCGTGGACATTACCGAGGCCGCCGGGATCGACTTCGTGCACGATAACGGAGCCTTTGGCGAGAAGTACCTGCCGGACCGGGGAGTACCGCCGGACGCACCCGGAAGACAACAACGAACGTCTTCCGATCCACGAACACCGAAACGGGCTGCGGCGAGCCGCTGCCCCGCGCGGGCCAGCCCCCTAACTCCCCCCGTAACTCGCCATGAACGCGCCTCGGCCTCGTGCGTTGAGAACATCAGGCCGGTCGGACGATTCCAACGGATCACACCCGTCACCTCAGCCCGGCCGCACTGCGCCGCGCGTTCCACCTGATCGCGGGTAGCGGCCCCCTGGCGACGGCTGCCCGCACCCCGCAGCGGATCCGTTCGGGGTGCTGACGAGATCGCTCGTTGGTACGCTCCCCCGGCTCGTCGATACCGGCGGAGACCCGACTCGGCAATGGTGGCCCGGCGCCGGCTGCCGGCGGGTCGCCCGGGTTCTCCGTGGGCTCGACCTCCGCGCAGCCAGGAAGCAGCATGGCCCACAGCCTCGGGACCGCAGACGGGACGACTCCGCCTGTCTGCTGGCTCGCGTCCCCGACTGACGCAGAAGCGTCCGCCGGGGCCGTCGGAGGAGCTCCCTGATGCCGTCCGACTACCGCGCCATCCACCGCGAGAACGGGCGCCGCTACGGGACCGGAGTCCGCGAATACGGCGACAAGCTGCTGCCCCACCGCTACGGCGACCGCACCCACTTCATCTACGAGCTGCTCCAAAACGCCGAAGACGCGCTCGCGAGGCGCTCCGACTGGACCGGCCCGCGGTCGGTCCACTTCCACATCAGCCCGGTCGAGCTGCGGGTACGCCATTTTGGGCTGCCCTTCGACGAGGCCGACGTCCGCAGCATCTGCGGCATCGGCGAGAGCACGAAGGACCCGGGGCTGACCGAGATCGGCCGCTTCGGCATCGGTTTCAAGTCGGTGTACGCCTTCACCGACCGGCCCGAAGTGCATTCCGGCGAGGAGCACTTCGCCATCGAGCACTACGTGCTGCCGGCCCAGACGCCGGAACTCGTCCCCCGCGCCGCGGAAGAGACGGTGTTCGTGCTTCCGCTCCGGTCGCCCGCCGACGCGGTCGAGATCCGGGGGGCGGTGCGGCGCCTCGCTCCCCGAGCCCTGCTCTTCCTTCGCGAGATCGAGGAGATCGAGTGGCGGGTCGGGGACGGCGCCTCGGGCGTATACCTGCGCGAGACGGATTCAGCGGGCGACGGCGTACGGCTGGTGAAGCTCGTCGGGGAGGCCGCGGGTCACCGGGAAACCGAGCAGACCTGGCTGGTCTTCGCCCGGGCCCTGCCCGGCCTCCCGGGGGGTGCGGAGCGCCACGTCGAGGCGGCGTTCCGCCTCGGTGACGAGGGCCGCCCGGAACCGGTCCCGGAACTCGATACGCCGCTCTTCGCGTTCTTCCCCACCACCCTGCCGACGGGACTGCGGTTTCGGATTCAGGGTCCGTTCCGCACCACGCTGGCGCGGGACAACGTGCCCCTTGGTGACCCGTGGAACGAGGGCCTCATCGCGGCGGCTGCCGAAGTCCTCACCGGAGCGCTCCGCTGGCTGCGCGATCGCAACCTGCTCAACGCGATGGCGCTCCGGTGTCTGCCGCTCGGCCGCGACCGGTTCCCGGACGGGTCGCTCTTCGCGCCGCTCCGGGAGGCGGCTTCGCGGGCGCTCCGCGATGAGCCGCTCCTGCCGCGTTCGGGCGGCGGTTTCGTCGCGGGGCGTCGAGCGCGGTTCGCGAGTCCCCGGTGGCTCCGCGACCTCCTGGGGCCGGAGCAGCTTGCCGCGCTGTTCCGGGACGGCGGCAGCGCCGCGTGGCTTACCGAAGACGTGCCGGCGGGACGCACCGACGAGTTGAGCCGGGTTCTGCAGGACGAGGTCGGGGTGAGACCCCTGCGGCTGGACGCCGTCCTCGGGCGGCTCGACTCCCAATTCCTGGAGGCTCAGGACGACGCCTGGGTGCGGGGGCTCTACGAAGCCTTCGGCGAGCACGGCGTGCGGGGCGCCCGGGTCGCCGACCTTCCGCTGGTCCGGCTGCGGGACGGCGCCCACGTTCCGGCCTCCGTGGACGGACGCCCGGCTGCGTTCCTGCCGGGTCCGCCGGGCGGCGCGCCCACCGATCTGCCGCTGGTCCACGACGCCGTCCTCGATTCGCCGGCGGCCGCGAGATACCTGCGCGGGCTGGGCCTCGGAGAGCTCGATCCGGTGGAGCTGGCGCTCCGCCGCGTCGTGCCGAAGTACCGGCCGGTCCCCGGCGCCGTGGCCGATGCCGAGTACGCCCGGGACGTCGCGGAGCTGGGGCGCGTGCATCGGGCCGGTTCCCTGCCCGGACGCCGCCGGCTCGAGGGAGCACTGCGCCGGTTGCGCTTCGTGCGGACCGTGGACGCGAAAGGCGGTGCGAACCGGCTCTCCCGGCCGGGAGACGCCTGCTACGCAACGAAGCCGCAGCGGGCGCTCTTCGCCGACCTGGCGGCTCTGCGCTTCGTGGACGACGCCTGTCCCGCGCTCGCCGAGGAAGGCGCCCGCCGTCTCTTGTACGCGTGCGGCGCCCGTCCGCTTCTCGAGCCGGTCGAGGAAAAACCGACGCTCGGCCAGGAAGAACGGGAGGACATCCGGGACCGCGCGCCAGGGGCGGACCCGGAGGGCGGCATCACCTGCCTCCACGACTGGAACCTGCGGGGACTCGACGCGCTGCTCGCCGGGGTCACGCGGATGCCGGCCGGCGAAGGCGCGCGGCGGCGGGAGATGCTCCGGCAGGAACTGGAGGGCCTTCCCGATCTGCACGACCTCGCGGTCCGTTCGGGAAAGTACGCATGCGACACCCGCGACGGGTCGCGTGTCTTCGTCCAGGTGCCGGCCGCCTGGATGCGCCGCCTCACGCGGAGCACCTGGGCTCCCGAAGCGAGGCCGCTGGTCCACATCGGCCCGCTGGGAGCCGATCGCGAGGCGCCGGGGGTGCGCTCCCCGGCGCCCCGCTACGGCAGCCGCGTCGTTTCTCCGGACGGCGGGGACGAAGCGCCGGTGGAGGTCCGTCCCGGCGCCGGCGACGAGGTCGCGGACGAACTCGGCGAGGCGGAGCGCGAGCGGCGTCTCGAGGTGGAGAAGAAGGCGATCGCTCTCATCCTGGAACAGGAGCGCTGGCGCCGCGCCGCGGCGGACAACCCGGGCTTCGACCTCTACCGCGAAAACGCCGGCGGAGAAAAGACCCTGCTCTGCGAAGTGAAGGCGCTCAGCGGCAGCCTCGAAGAGCATCCGGCGCGGCTCACTCCGAACGAACTCCGCCGGGCGTTCGAATACGGCGACAACTACTGGCTCTACATCGTGGAGAACATCGCGAGCGGCAGCCCGCGAATCCTCCGCATCCGAAACCCGGCGGGCGCCGCGGCGCGCTTCGCCTTCGGCCCGGAGTGGCGCGGCCGAACCCAGCCGCCTCCCGGGGACGAGCCGTGACGCCTCGAGGATCCGGGTCAGAACTCCTTGTGATGCAGACTTTCTGATCCACAGGATCCCTCATCAGGCCCGTTGAACTTTCCCGAATCACCGCACGCGGACAGACCACGATCCCGAAACGCACCCGGGAGGCGGCCGGCCGGCGCCAGGGGGACGTGCCGGGGCGCAGTCCGCACCGGATGCCCGCGCTGGGCGTGCGAAGATCACGGATCTCCTTGACAACGGTTGATCCTTCCCGTCCGCGGCTCCGGTTCCCGGGGGCTCATCTGGCGCTCGGCGCGTTCGCCCTCGCCGGACCCGGAGCCGCGGGGGCGCAGGAGGCGCGCTTCGTGGACGTTACCGAAGCCGCCGGGATCGACTTCGTGCACGACAACGGTGCCTTTGGCGAGAAGTACCTGCCGGAGACGATGGGCAGCGGCGTGGCTTTCTTCGACGCCGACGGCGATGGGGATCAGGACCTGCTCTTCGTGAACAGCCGGCGCTGGCCGGGTCAGCGGACCGAGCCGGAACCCACCTCCGCTCTCTACCGGAACCGGGGGGACGGCACCTTCGAGGACGCGACCGCGGGTTCGGGGCTGGACACCCCCGCTTACGGCATCGGAGCAGCGATCGCCGACTACGACGCCGACGGGGACCAGGACGTCTACCTGACCGTCCTCGGACCGAACCGTCTGCTCGAGAACACCGGCGGCGGGGTGTTCCGGGAGGCGCCCCACGCCGCGTCGGTGGCTGACCCCGGCTTTTCGAGCGGCGCCACCTGGTTCGACGCCGACGGCGACGGAGATCTCGACCTCTTCCTCCTGAACTATGTCGAATGGTCCATCGAGGAGGACATCTTCTGCGCGCTCGACGGCGTCAACAAGAGCTATTGCACCCCGGAGTCGTATAACGGGGCGAGCGCCGTCCTTTACCGGAACGACGGCCCGGCAGGCTTCACCGACGTCACCGAGGCGGCCGGCCTCTTCAACCCGCGTGGGAAGGGCCTCGGGGTGGCGGTCCTGGACTTCGACGGCGACGGGTTCTCCGACCTCGCGGTGGCGAACGACACCCAGCCCAACTACCTCTACCGGAACCTCGGGGACGGCCGGTTCGAGGACGCCGGCGTGCTCGCCGGGATCGCGTTCGCCGAGAACGGCGCCGCCCGCGGGGCCATGGGCATCGACGCCTCCGACTACGACGGCGACGGTCAACCCGATCTCGTCATCGGCAACTTCTCGAACGAGATGGTCTCGCTCTACCACAACGAAGGAGTCGGCTTCTTCATCGACCAGGCGCCGGTGTCGCAGATCGGCAGGAACAGCCTGCTCACCCTGGCGTTCGGGGCCTTTTTCTTCGACTACGACCTCGACGGCCGCCAGGACATCTTCGTCGCCAACGGACACGTCGAGACCGACATCGCGGACGTTCAGCAAAGGGTCGCCTACCGGCAGCCTCCCCATCTGTTCCGCAACCGGGGAGACGGCGGCTTCGACGAGGTGACGGCCGCCTCTGCCGATCTCGCGCGTCCGATGGTGGCCCGCGGCGCGGCATTCGGCGACATCGACGGCGACGGCGACCCCGATCTGGTTCTCAGCGAGAACGGCGGGGCGGCGCGCCTTTTCCGGAACGACGGCGGGGAGCGGAACGGCTGGATCGGCTTTCGTCTCCGGGGAGAAAATTCGAACCGGGACGGAATCGGTGCGAAGATCACGGTTGCCATCGAAGACCGCGGCATGACCCGCACCGAGACCCGCGTCGTGAAGAGCGCCACCGGATACGCCTCCCAGAACCAGCTCGCCGTGATCTTCGGCCTGGGGCCGGAGGGGCGCGCCGCCTCCGCGGAAGTGATTTGGCCCTCGGGCGCCCGCAGCGAAATCGAAGCGCCGGCGGCCCGACAGGTGCTCCTCGTGGAGGAACCTCCGTCATGAGGTTCACCCTTTCCTGCGCTGCGGCCGCTCTACTGGCGACGCTTGGATTCTTTGCCACCTCCGCGGGCGCCCCACAGAGTGCGGCTGCCGCGGCCCAGGTGGAGCAGCCGGTGCTGCCGCCGCTCTCCGAACAGCCGGCGATGATGGTCGGGTCCGGCCAGTGCGTGCTCTGTCACGAGCAGTCGCATGAGGACTGGATCTCCTCTCGCCACTCGAAGATGGTGCAGCCGGCCCGCCCCGGCCAGGTACGGGGCGACTTCTCCCAGGAGCGACTCACCCTCCGCGGCGAGGAATACCGGATCCGGCGGCTCGGTTCCAGGTACTTCATCACCGAGTCCTTCTTCACCGGCGCGCCGATCGAGCACCAGGTGGACTACACCCTGGGCAACCGCCGCATCCAGCACTACCTGGCCACGCTCGAGGACGGCCGGGTCATCGTGCTGCCCCCGACCTGGGACGTGCTCCGGCGCGAGTGGTTTCACAACCTCGAGATCGCCGCCCCGGACCAGCGCGAGGGCATCGTCCCGGTGCAGCTCTGGAACAAGAACTGCTTCGGTTGCCACGTCAGCGACCAGGTCAAGGGCTTTCGCCCGGGCGAAAACCGCTACGACACCACCTGGCTGGACTTCGGGACCACCTGCGAGCGCTGCCACGGGCCGGGCAGCCGGCACGTGGACAAGTACACGAACCTCGACACCTACGGCGACGATCCCGAACTCCACATCGTGCTGCAGACCCGGCTGGACCACCAGACGAACTCGATGGTCTGCGCCCAGTGCCATTCGTTCCGCGACCAGATGGCCTTCGGATTCGCGGCAGGGGACAACTACTTCGACTTCTTCTTCCCGCTGCTCGAGTACACCCAGGAACCTTCGGAAGACCCCACCTGGTATCCCGACGGGAAGACCCGGCGCTTTTCCACGAACTCACTCGGCATCTGGCAGAGCGAGTGCTTCGTCGAGGGCGGCGCGACGTGCACCGGGTGCCACCTGGATCCGCACCGGCCGGACATCGAGCGGAACGAGCAACTGCTCCCGACGAACAACGGCCTCTGCACCGGCTGCCACGAGGCGATCGGGGCCGATCTGACGGCGCACACCTTCCACCCGGCGAAGAGCGAGGGCAGTGCGTGCGTCGAGTGCCACATGCCCCGCAGCGTTACGAGCATCCGGGCGAAGATGCGCGACCACAGCATCTCGATCCCGTCGCCGCGGAACACCGCCCGGTTCGGGGTCCCGAACGCCTGCAACGAGTGCCACGTCGCCGAGAGCCCCGAGTGGGCGACCGCCAGGATGGACGAGTGGTGGGGCGAAACGCCGCGCCGCCGGAAGATCGAGCGGCGCGCCGAGGCGTACACCGGGGCGCGCGAACTCAGCCGGGAGGCACTTGATCAGTTGCTCGCGATCTCCGCGGACGAGGGAGAGGGTCCGGTGAACCGGGCGAACGCGGCCGGACATCTGAGCCGCTACCTCGCGGATCGGGAGACCCGCGAACCCGCCACTCAGGCGCTCCTCGCCGCCTCCCGGGATTCCCATCCCTTGGTGCGCGCGGTGGCCGCCCTGAAGCTCGGGGAAACCGGGAGCGCGGATGTTCCGGAGATCCAGGAAACCCTGGTCGCCCGCGTCCAGGACGAACGGCGCTCGGTACGGATGAACGCCGCGATTTCACTCCTCAACCTAGGAATCCAGACGCTGCCGCAAGAGGCGGAGAACAGCTTCGAACTGGCGAAACGACTCCACGCGATTCGCGGCAACTTCTTCGCCGACGACGCGCCCCAGCAGCTCAACCTCGGGCGGCTCCACGTCCTCGACGGGAATCCCGCGGCGGCCGGCAGGGCATTCGAGCAGAGCTACAACCTCAACCCCGAACAGCCCGGCATCCGCTTCTTCATGGCGGTGACCCGCCTCTCGCAGCAACGTTTCCCCGAAGCTCGCGAACTGCTGCGCTCGGTTCCCGCCGAAGACCCCTTCGCCCAGGAAGCCGCCAACCTGCTCCGCCAGCTCGAACCCTGAGGACCGCCGACCGCCGGTCGGCACTGTGGCGCGCAGGCACGGGAAGCCGACCTCCGGTCGGCATCGCCCCGCGCAGCGGGGCGGGCGGCACAATGCCGATCGAGCAAGAGCACGGGGACGGCTTGGAACGCCGACCTCCGGTCGGCACCGCCCCGCGCAGCGGGGCGGGCGGCGCAATGCCGATTGAGCACAAGCGCGGTGTCAATGGGCTTCGAAAATGTCCCACTTTTGGGCTTCGAAAATGTCCCACTTTTTCGGGGTGATCGGGTGCCGGCGGAGGGGTGGGTTGACGGGATCTGGAGGGCTTTCTGTCGGATAGGCGGCGGGGGGTGAGTTCCGGGATGGGCGCGTCGGGCGCGGACGGAGGGAGCGGAGCGACCGGAGATCCGCGCCCGACGCGCGTACCGCTTCACCGGGGCGCCTCCGCTTGGGTAGCTGGCTCTTGTTCGGGGTTCTTTCTCGCCGGGGCCTGCCGGAGCGCCTGCGCCAAGTCGCCGCGCTGCCGCATCCGGTAACTGTTCCCCCGGATGTTCACGATGTGGCAGTGGTGGAGCAGCCGATCCAGGAGCGCTGCCGCCATCACCTCGTCCCCGAGGATCGTGCCCCACTCCTCGAACCCCTTGTTCGAAGTCAGCACCGTGGACGCCCGCTCGTAACGCTCGTTGATGAGCTGGAAGAACAACGTCGCCCCGTTCCGGGTCACCGGCAGGTAGCCGATCTCGTCCACCACCAGCAGAGCGGGGTGGGTGAGAACCCGCAGCCGGCGCCGCAACTGCCCCTTCGTCTCCGCCTCCTGGAGGGACCCGACCAGATCCCTCAAGGAGCCGTAGTACACCCGCCGGCCGCTCTCCGCCGCCCGGATCGCCAGGCTGATCGCCAGGTGGGTCTTCCCCACCCCCGGAGGACCAAGGAACACCACATTCTCCTTCCGCCGGAGGAAGTCCAGCTCGTGGAGCGAGTCGATCTGTTCCCGGCGCAGCGAGGGTTGGAACGTGAAGTCGAAGTCCGCCAGCCTCTTCACCGCCGGAAGCCGGCTCGAACGCATCGCCGCCTCCAGACGACGGTCGTTCCGCAGCGCGATCTGTGCTCCCAGCAAATGCTCGATCGCTTCACTCCCACTGAGCGAACCGCTGTCTACCCTCCGGATCACTTCGTCCAGCGCTTCCAGAGCCCCCGGCATCTTCAGGTCCACGAGCTGGCCGCTGATGCGTTCGTGGCGTGATACCGACGTCATCTCCGCGCCTCCCCGAGCCGCCCATACTCCGCCAGACTCCGGCGCTCCACCACCACCCGCGGCATCGATAGCACCTCCTCCGCCGGTTCCGAAGGCACCGACAGCACACCCGAATAGGGACGCTCGGCCAACGGCCCCAACAGCAACCGCTCCCGCTCGAAGCGAACCAGCGGGACTTCCTTCAACGTCCCGTGTACCCGGACGTTGGCCACCGTCTCCAGCCAGTGCAGCGCCTGATCGTTCAGGTCCTCGTCCGACACGAACTCCCGCCCATAGAAAAACCCGTCCCGGATGTAGCGCACCGGACGCTCCACCTTCCCTTTGGAAAGAGTCTTCAATCGCACCCGATCCGGTTGGTGAGGCGCGAACTTTTCGGGTGACGCATCGGTTCCATCCGCTTTACGGGCGCGAGTTGGAGTTGCTGGAGCGGCGGCGCTGCTGGGGGGTGGAGCGGGTGTTCTGGGTGGAGGGGGGAGCGGTGCGTTCGTTGCCGGCGGCATGGACCAGCGAGGCGGAGGAGGATGGGTTCGTGGTGCTGTCGGGGGGCCGGTCGGCGTTCCGCGCGGAGGATCTGCTGGTGTTGGCGGAGTTGCTGGCGGGGATCACGGCGGCGGGTACGGGGGGCTGCGGCGCTTTGGGGGGAGGCGGTGGGGCGGGCGCCGAGGATGCTGGTTCCGGTCGGGGGCCGGGGGCGCCATCCGGCGGGGGCGGTGTCAAGGAGATTATGCCGTATGCGTAAACGAGTTTTCGCCCATCGGGTCGACCTCGGTGCCGTCGTTCATGGCATTTGTGCTGATAACTCGATGATCTACCGCAGGTGTCGGGCTGCATGGCTGAACACCGGTTCGGAGATGGGCATAATATGGATTACACAGAGGAACCCCGATGCGCAAAACCCGTCCCGATTCCAAGGAAGCCGCCCTGCGCAAGAACGGCTGTCTGCACCCCCGCCCGGAGCGGGTCCGCGACGAACTGTTCCGGTCGAACGCCTTCTTCGACCCGCGCGATCTGACCCAGGTCAAGTACGAGATGCTGCGGCGGGCGCGCGGCGAGGGCGCCAGCGTCAGCGCCAGCGCGGCGCGCTTCGGGCTGTCGCGGGTGTCGTATTACCGCGCGCTTCGCGCCTGGGAGGAGGGGGGACTGCCGGCGCTGCTGCCGAACCGGCCCGGGCCGCGCGGACCCCACAAGCTCACCGGCGAGGTGGTGGCGGCGCTGCGCGCCGCGCTTTCGGAGAACCCGGCGCTGAGCGCCGAGGCGCTGGCCGGGCTGGTCCGGGAGCGTTTTGGACTGTCAGTGCACCGGCGCAGCGTCGAGCGCGCCCTGGCGCAGCCGGAAAAAAAACGGCGGTGACCGCCCCGCGGCCGCGAACCGCGGTCAGCGGGTCGCCGGTGGCGCACACCGCCGCCTACGAGCGGCTGCGCCGGGAGGCGGTGGCGGTCCGGCCGGCGCCCGTCCGGCAGGGACCGGCCGCATTGGCGCTCCGCGGCGTCGCCGCCTGGCTTGGGACGGCCTCCGAACCGGCGCTCTCCAGCGAACACCGGCGGCGCCCGGCGCTCCGCGCGCCGGCACCCGCGGCGCCGACCGTCGAGGTGTTGGTGGACATGATCCGGGCGCACCTTCCGGGGGAAGCCGCGTGAGCGCCCTCCACCACAAGGTCGCCGCCGCCCACCTGCGCCGCGCCGCCTTCCTCTATGTGCGCCAGTCCACCCTGCGCCAGGTGTTCGAAAACGCCGAGAGCACCCGCCGCCAGTATGCGCTCCGCGAGCGGGCGGTCGCCCTCGGCTGGCCACCCGACCGCGTCGTGGTCATCGACTCCGACCTCGGCCAGTCCGGCGCCTCGGCCGACCGGGAAGGGTTCCAGCGTCTCGTCGCCGAGGTGGGCATGGGGCGCGCCGGCATCGTGCTCGGCCTCGAAGTCTCCCGGCTGGCGCGCAACAGCGCCGACTGGCATCGGCTGCTGGAACTGTGCGCCCTGACCGACACCCTGATCCTCGACGAGGACGGCATCTACAGTCCCGGTGACTTCAACGACCGGCTGCTTCTCGGCCTCAAGGGCACCATGAGCGAAGCGGAACTCCACCTGCTGCGCGCCCGGCTGCGCGGCGGCATCATGAACCGGGCGCAGCGCGGGGAACTGAAGATCAGCCTGCCGGTGGGACTGACCTACGACCCGCGGGACCGCGTCACGCTCGACCCCGACGCCCAGGTCCGGGAGAGCGTCCGGCTCCTGTTCGATGCCTTCGAGCGTTCGGGCTCGGCCGGCGCGGTGGTGCGACGCTTCCGCGAGCAGGGCCTGCTCTTCCCCCGCCGCCCCCGTACGGGGCCGCGCCGGGGCGAGCTGGTCTGGGAGCCGCTGGAGCGCAGCCGCGTGCTGCGGGCGCTGCACAGCCCGCGCTACGCCGGCGCCTTCGCCTTCGGCCGCACCCGGCAGCGACGACTCCCCGGCCGGGGCGTCGAGTCCCGGCGCCGGCCCCGCGCCGAGTGGGATGTTCTGCTCATCGACGCCCACCCCGGCTACATCTCCTGGGAGCGGTTCGAAGCCAACCAGCGGCTGCTGCTGGATCGCGCGGCGGCCTTCGGCGCCGACCGCCGGGGGCCGCCGCGCGAGGGATCGGCGCTGCTGCAGGGCCTCGCCGTCTGCGGCGTCTGCGGCCAGCGCATGACCGTGCGCTACCACGCCCGCCGCGGCCGGCTCCTGCCCGATTACATGTGCCAGCGGAAAGCCATCGAGACCGCTGCCGCTCCCTGCCAGGCGATCCCCGGAGCGGGCATCGATCGGGCCGTCGGAGATCTGCTGGTCGAACTCGTCTCCCCGCTGACCCTCGAAACCGCGGTTCGGATCCAGGATGAACTCGCGGCCCGCGCCGACGAAGCCGACGCCCTGCGGGCCCGCCGGGCGCAGCGCGCCACCGAGGAGGCCGCCCTCGCCCGCCGACGGTTCCTGCGCGCCGACCCTGACAACCGCCTGGTGGCCGCCGCCCTCGAGGCCGACTGGAACGCCAGGCTCGCCGAGGAGCGCGAAGCCCTGGAAGATCTCGAGCGCCGTCGCGCCGCCGACCGCCGCCGCCTCGACGAAGCCCAGCGCCGGAAAATCCGTCAACTCGCCGCCGACTTCCCACGCCTTTGGAACGACCCCAAAACCCCCGACCGCGAGCGCAAGCGCATGGCGCGCCTGCTCCTCGAGGACGTGACCCTGACCCGCAACCACAACATCTCGCTGGGAGTCCGGCTCCGCGGCGGCGCCACCCGCCTGCTGACCGTCTCCCCCGAACGCCCCGCCTGGGAACAGCGCCGCACTCCCGCCGCCGTCGTCGCCGAGATCGACGCTCTCCTCGACCTCCATGCCGAGGCGCAGGCCGCCTCCATCCTCAACGCCCGCGGCCACCGCTCCGGCATGGGGGAACCCTTCCACGTGCGCCGGCTGATCGCCATCTGCCAGAGCCACGGCCTCAAAACCCGCTTCCAGCGCCTCCGTGCCCTCGGTTGGCTCACCAGCACCGAAATGGCCGCCCAGCTCCAAATCGCACCCGATACCGTCCGCGTCTGGCGCAGGGCCGGCCTGCTCCGCGCGCTCCCCTATGGCGCCGAAACCAAATACCTCTACCAAACGCCCGGCGACCATCCGCCCGCCAAATGCCAGGGCCGCAAGCTCTCGACCCGGCGACGGTTCCATGAGGTCCTTGTGAACCGTCCAGCAGAGGCGCAGTCTGATGCCTGATCCTTCGTCTGCGCCCGATACGGCCGGCAAGCCCGGATCACGAAGTCGCAGTGCCGCGAGAACCGCGAGAACTCCGCGTTCCGCAGCAGCTCCCCCGCCGACGCCCGCCGATCCTCGATGATCACCGCCTTCAACTGATCGAACAACAACTCCCAAGGCACCCCGCCGAAATACGCGAACGCCGCCTCCAACCCCCGCATCAGCACTTCCATCGTCTGGCGCTCGTAGAACTGGAACCACAACAGCCGGGAATAGCCCAAAACCACCAGCAGCGCATACCGCTTCCCCCACGGCAGCCGAAACTCCGCGAAGTCCACCTGACCCTGCCGACCCGGAGCCGTCTCGAACCGAACCACCGGTTCCTTCCCAGGCTGCGGGCGAACCTGCCGCACATACCGCTTCACCACGTCATAGCCCCCTTGGTAGCCCGACCCCCGCAACTCCCGGAACAGGCGCTCCGACGACAAATCCGGATACTCCGACAATCGGATCCGCACGACCTCCTTGTACGGGTCCAGGATCGAGGGCACCCCCGCTCGCGGGCCGTAGGTCAAAGCCTCGGAGCCCCTACCAGCACCATCAGCCGCCGCCCAACGCGTCGCCGTCCGACGGCTGATCCCAAGATCCCGGCTGATTGCCGCCTTGCTCATCCCCCCCTTCCACAAGGCGCGGAACAGCACCCGCTTCGATATCTCGTGCATCACTTCTCCCCTCTCTGGGGAGCAGCGCCTTGCTCTGGACCCGGCCCGTCGATCAGTCCAAGGCGCACCCTTGGACAATCTCCGCGCTGCCCGTTCTTCCAAAGCCGAGTGGGACATTTTGGCCGCCCAAAAGTGCGACTTTTTCAAAGCCCGCCAACACGCGGGGACGGCTTGGAACGCCGACCTCCGGTCGGCACCGCCCCGCGCAGCGGGGCGAGCGGCGCAATGCCGATTGAGCACAAGCGCGGAGTACCGGTTCGCGCCATCCGGGCACCGGGCGACTCTCCGTGCGCTGGCCTTCGGCCAGCGCGTGCCGACCAGAGGTCCGCGTTCCCTTACCCGCGTCCCGTGAGGGCGGACGGCGATGTCCCGTGCGCTGGCCGGAGGCCAGCGCGTGCCGACCGGAGGTCGGCGTTCCCTTATGTTCGCGCGCCAGTCCAGTAAGCGGAACGAGCCCCAGAACGCACCGAAGGGCTGACCCCTTCTCGGGACTTCCACCCCAGAACAGGACGCCGACCAGGCGGGGTGGATGCCCGGCCGGCGCGCCTGCGCTATCCGAGCGCCGCCTGGAGATGCATGCTGCCGAAGTGGATGGTCAGTACCGGCCTCCCGGCGAAGTCCCCGCTCCCCGCGGTGATGTCGATCAGCATGTGGTCGGCGGTCCCCATCTGCTCGGAGAGGCGGGAATCCAGCTTCATGACCTTGCTCATGTCGGGCATCTCGCCCCGGGGGATCCGGCCCTCGTGGAGCGCCAACGCCCAGGAACCGTCGTCGCCCATGACAACCCCGATGGTGTATTCGCCGGCGGCGATCGTCATGTCGCCCGCCATAACATCGGCGGAAACGTTCAAGCGAGGGCCCCGGGGGCTGACGAAAGTGCCTGCCTCGATGGCCGCCACGTGGTCCATGTTGGCGTCGGTGGAGTTGTAGGCCACCGAGACCTCGACGTCGCCAATGGTGGTGGACACGGTCTTGTTGAAATGGGGATGGGCGAAGGCCAGCGCGGAAATGGCGAGGGCAGCAAGCGTCCAGGAAGCGATACGGGTCATGATCCTCTTCTCCAATACAGGAAACGGGTCGCCGATGCGGCCCGGATGTGGAGCCGACATTCTAGGGCACGGCGTCTCCCGGGAACAGGCCCCACCGGGGGCCTCCCGGCCCAGCAGCCGGTGGAAAAAGTCACGCGGCATTCGAACGGCGATGCATCCCGCCTGAACCGGGCCGCTTCGCGACCCTCATCGTTGCGTTTCGGTCGGAATACACTCGGGCCAGTTCTCCCGGTGGGGGCTCCTCCCTCACGCGCCTTGTCAGCCGGGCGCCTCGCCGTTCTCGGTGCTCACGTCACTTTCTCCACAGGCTGCTAGCTACCGGTCCTGTCGCTCAGGCGGCGCGGGGAAAGTCCCGGCGCCACTCCCGTGCGACCTCGATGACCTGGTCCACATCCGCCTCGTTGTTGTGGATGAAGCAGCTGAACCGAAGTACCGCGCGCCGCACCGAGAAGACCACCCCGGCGGCTACCAGGCGTGCCCGCAGCGCTTCGAGGGCCGAATCACTCACCTTTCGCTCACCCTGGCGACCAAGCGTCCCCACCGTCACGATGTGCGAAATCTCGGGCCCCAGAGAAGCGCTGGTCAGCGGCAACCCCAACTCGTGCAGCCCGCGGGCGAGCCGTTGCGAAAGCCCCAGGGAGCGCCGCTCGATCGCGGCGGCGCCGAACTCTCCGAGCATGCCGAGCGCGGCATCAATGGCCACCGCACCGATATAATTATAGTTGCCGAGATCAAAGCGCCGGGCGCCCGGGGCATAGGGGATATCGGCATCGGGGAGCGAGGTCTCGGACGCCTTCCCCAGGTCGAACAGCACTCCGTGGCGGCCCAGCGCCGCCGGCGTCAACGCCTCCGCGACCCCGCGCCGGCAATAGAGGAACCCCGCCCCGTAGAACGCGGACAGCGCCTTCTGGGTAGCCACCGCGAGCGCATCGGCGCCCATCTTGTCCACGTCGGTCCGGAGCACTCCCGCCGACTGGGCGGCGTCCACCACCAGGAAGGCTCCGTGCGCGTCCCGCGCCTCCTTGAGGGGAGCGAGGTCGGCAATGAATCCCGGCGAATACGACACCGTCGCCGCCGCGATCACCCGCGTGCGGGGGCCAACCGCCTCCGCCATCCGGACCGATGGCAGCCGTCCACCCTCCGCCGGCACCGCCTTGAGCCGCACTCCGCGGCGGAGCCCCAGATTCCGCCACGGCAGCACGTTCGCCGGATGTTCGAGATCCGGGCAATAGACCACCTCATCGCCATCCCGCCAATCGATCGCGCCCAGGAAGAGGTTTATGCCGTCGGTGACGTTCCGCGTCCAGGCGACCTCATCGGGCGTCGCCCCAATCCAGCGGGCGAACCGGGCTCGGCCGCGCTCCACGGTTTCGAACAGCCCCTCCTTGTTGGGACCCCCCTCCATGGCGCCATCCAGGTACCAGTCACAGACCTCGCGCACCGGGCGGGCGAGCAGGCTGCGCACCGCCACATTCAGGTAGGAGCGAAGCGGAGCGCCCGGATAGAGGGCCCGCGCGGCCTGGATGGAATCGGGTTCAGGATGAGACACCGGAGGTTTCCTCCCTTTCTTTTCGGGTCACGACCATCGTCCCCACGAGGTCACCCATGATGTTGGCGGTCGTGGTGGGCATATCCACGAGCCGATAGATCCCGGCCACCAGCACGCCGATTTCCAGCGGCAGGCCGAAGGCGCCAAGAAGCAGAAACTGGTTCACGATCCCGCCGTTCGGAACGCCCGGAGCGGCGGCGGAGAGCAGCCCGCCGAGCGCGATCAGGATCACGATCTCCCCCACGCTGAAGGACACGGAGGCCGCCTGCGCCGTGAACAGCACGATCCCGGACAGCAGCACCCCGCTGCCGTCCTTGTTGAACTGGGCGCCGAGAGGCAGGGTGAGGGCATAGGTCGAGCGGGGCAACCCCATCTTTTCGGCGGCATTCAGCGAGGCGCCGAGACTCGCCAGGCTGCTGCAGGTGGACATGGTGGTCGTCCACACGGTCGCCGTCCGCCGCAGGAACGACAGCGGGGAGGTTCCGGCAAGAAAACGCAGCGCGGCGAAATAGAGCGCGAAAAGCGCCACGTCCGCGAGCCAGATGGCCGCAATGTAAACGCCGAGCGGGCCGAAGATCGAGCTTCCGTATTCGCCGACGCTGGCGGCGGCGAGCGCCGCCACTCCAAGCGGTCCGACCCAGAGCACCCCGGCGACCAGTTGGCGAAGGAGTGCGGTGCCGGAGGCGAAGAACCGCGCGACGTCGGCGCGCCGCTCTCCGTCGAGACCCCAGGCCGCGAAACCGACCATCAGGCCGAGCACCACCACGGCCGTAACCCGGTCGTCCACGAAGACCCCGAGGGCGTTGTCGGGAACGAGCGCGAACAGGAAGTCCTCGAAACCGGGCACGGCCGCGGGCCCGGCCTCGCCGCCGCTCTCTGCCGGACGGGCAAGACCCGCACCGGGGCGCAGGAGGCCCACCACCGCCAGTGAAATGAGCTGGGCGGCCACCGTCGTCACGAGGAAGAAAGCCCCGATCCGCAACATGAGCCGGCTCACCCGTCCGGACGCCCCCGAAGAGGCCAACGCCGAAATCAGGTTGAAGAAGACGAGCGGGACGGCAACGAGCGTCAGCAGACGAATGAAGATGTCGCCGACGAAAGCCACGCGGGTGGCGCTCTCGCCGAAGATCGTCCCGGCGACGACGCCCACGCCCATGCCGATCAGCATCAGGTTGCCGAGCGAAGGGAGGCGGCGGCGCGCGGCGGTCATGGCCGCACCGTATCAGCGGATGCTGTCGATTCGGCAGGGGAAGTCGGCGCGCTCCCGTATCATCGGGTCCGCGCCGCCGCGCCTCGCGGGTCGCCAACCCAAGGAGTCCGTCCATGAGTCTTCGTTCTCTTCGCATTCCCCTGTTGCTGGCCGTCGGCAGTCTCCTCGCCGCCACCGCTGCGGCCCAGGACGAAACCCGCCAGGTGAACGGCCTGAGCGCCCCGGCCGAGGTTCTCACCGATCGCTGGGGGCTCGACCACATCTATGCCGACAGCGAGGAAGACCTGTTCTTCATCCAGGGCTACCGCGCCGCCGAGAACCGCCTGTTCCAGTTCGAGATGTGGCGGCGGCAAGCGACCGGAACGGTGGCCGCCATCCTCGGACCCTCCGAACTCCAGCGCGATGTCGGTATCCGCCTCCACATGTTCCGAAAGGACATGGGGGAGGAGATGCGCTGGTACCACCCGCACGGGGACACGATCATCCCGGCCTTCGTCCGCGGCATCAACGCCGCGGTGGAACGCGCCCGGCAAAACCCCGATTCCCTGCCCCTCGAATTCCGACTGCTGGGCATCCTCCCCGAGCCCTGGACCGAGGAAGTAGTGATCTCCCGCCACCAGGGCCTCCTCTCCAACGTAACCCAGGAGCTGAACTACGGGATGGCGGTCGCCGCGGTGGGCGCCGAGGCCCTCATGGACATCAACTGGTTCCGGCCGGGTGTGCCCCAGCTCGAACTCGACCCGGCCATCGACGGATCGCTGCTGAAGCCCGAGATCCTCGACATCTATCGCGCCTTCCGGGGCCCCGTGATCTTCAAGCCGGAGCAGATCGCCGCCGAGTACCGGAACCAGGACACCGAACGGTTGGCCCTTCTTCGCGAAATCCCTTCCGAACTGAACATGGTGGACCTCGGCGAACACATCGGCAGCAACAACTGGGTGGCGCACGGGGAGCGCACCTGGACCGGGCTGCCGCTCATCGTGAACGACCCGCACCGCACCATCATCGCGCCGTCACTACGCTACTTCGTGCATCTGAAGGCGCCGGGCTGGGACGTCATCGGCGGCGGCGAGCCGGTCCTCCCCGGTCTTTCCATCGGACACAACGAGAAGGGCGGCTGGGGCCTGACCGTCTTCGGACAGGACAACGAAGACCTGATGGTCTATGACACGAATCCCGATAACCCGAACCAGTACCGCTACCTCGGGGAGTGGGAGTCCATGACCGTCCGCACCGAGACCATCGAGGTCAAGGGAGCGGCCGACCACGAGGCGACGCTCAAGTACACCCGGCACGGTCCGGTCGTCTATGAGGACACGGAAAACCACAAGGCCTACGCGCTACGCGCCGCCTGGCTCGAGATCGGCAACTCTCCCTATCTCGCCAGCCTGCGGATGGACCAGGCGCAGACCTGGGAGGAATTCGTCGAGGCCTGCAACTACAGCGGCATCCCCGCCGAGAACATGATCTGGGGCGACGTGGACGGAAACATCGGCTATCAGGCGGTCGGCGTCTCCCCGATCCGAAACGCCAACTGGAGCGGCCTCGTCCCGGTTCCCGGCGACGGCCGCTACGAGTGGCAGGGATACCTCCCGATCAAGGCGCTCCCCGCGGTGAAGAACCCCGAGAAAGGCTTCTGGGGCACCGCGAACAACCTGATGGCGCCCGCGGTCGCCTCCCACTATCCGCATCCGGAAGCGCTCCACTTCACCTGGGGCGACGAGATGCGGAGCCTCCGGGTGGACGAGCTGATGCGGAACGGCCAGCGCCACACCGTGCAGGACATGATGGCCTACCAGCACGACGAGCTCAGCGTGGTGGCGCGAAACCTGGTGCCATTGCTCATGCTCGCCGAACCGCCCGACAGCCCGGAGAAGGCCGCGCTTGCCGAGTGGGACTTCGTGATGGACAAGGCGTCGGTGGCCGCGACCATCTACCTGCACTTCGAACGGCGGGTCTCGGAAGCGATGCGCGAGCTCGTCATCCCCGAAGCGGCCCGCGGCCTGCTCCGGGGCGTCAACAAGAAGCGGATGTTCGACCACCTGATGGCCCCCGACGGCCGTTTCGGGGACGACCCGATCGGGGCGCGGGACGAGTTGCTGCTCAAGGCCTTCGCCGACGGGGTCCAGGACGTGACCGAGCGGCTCGGCGCCGACATGGCGGACTGGCAATACGGCCAGAACGCAATGAAGTACGTCCACATCACGAACTACATGGCGCAGGCGGTGAACGAGGAGACCCGCCAATTGCTCGAAGTCGGTCCCTATCCGCGTGGCGGCTACGAGTCCACGGTGAACAACACCGGCGGGAGCGATAATCAGGGCGGCGGCGGTAGTTTCCGGGTCATTCTGGATCCTTCCAACTGGGACAACTCGATCGCGACGAGCACCCCTGGACAGTCCGGCGACCCGACGAACCCGCACTACCGCGACCTCTTCGAGCTCTGGGTCCGCCACCAGTACTTCCCGCTCGCCTACACGCGGGCGAGGGTGGAGTCGGTCACCGAACACCGTCTGCAGTTGAACCCGTAGGCTCAGAACGCCGGCCAGTCTTCCCGGTGGGGGCCTCCGACCGGTTTCGCGGCCGAAGGCCGCGAAACCGCGCATCGCCGACGGAGAAAAAGTGCGGGGACGGCTTGGAACCCCGACCTCCGGTCGGCACCGCTGCGCGACAGCGCCGCGAAACCGCATAGTGCCGCCCGAGCAGAAGCGCGGGGACGGCTTGGAACGCCGACCTCCGGTCGGCACTGCCCGCCACAGGCGGGCGAAGGCTCAGTGCTGCTGTCGTCCAGGGCGCAGACCGAGTCAAGGATCACCGCGCAGATTCGCGGAGTGCAGGGTCGCGCCATCCGGGATTGGAAGGGGGTGCGGAACTCAAGCTGGCAGAGCGCAGCGTCATCGGCTCTGGTTTCGCGCTCCCGCGCGTGCCGACCGGAGGTCGGCGTTCCAAGCCGTCCCCGCGCCTTCTCTCCGTCGGCGATGTGCGCTCTCACGCGTCTCTCGGCGCGCGGTGCCGGCCCCCACCGGGAGAACTGGCCGGAGGTCGGCGTTCCAGGCTCCGGCAAAGGCGCCGGCTAGCCTTCCGGCCGCATGACTGACAGCGGCAATTCATCACCGGGACCACCGCGCGCGGCGCGCCGCCCGACCTCCTACGAGAAGTTCGGCCGCCGCTGGACGGATCCGTGGGCCTGGATTCGAGATCGCGAGGATCCTGAGGTGCTCCGCCACCTGGAGGCGGAAAACGCCTGGGCCGAACGCTCCCTCGCGCCGTGGTCGGAAATCCGGGACACGGTGCTCGACGAGATGAAGGCCCGCATCGTCCCGGACACCGCATCCCCACCGGTGCGCCACGGGCCCTTCTTCTATTTCTCCCGCTACCGCCGCGGAGAGGAGTATCCGGTCTTCTGCCGCCGCCGGGCCGGAGGGCGAGGCCGTCGATCCGGTCGGGAAGAACTCCTGCTCGATGGGAACCAATTGGCGCGGGACGCGCACGGGGACGGCGCAGACGGCTATTTCTCGATCGGCGCCCTCGAGATCTCGGCGAACCACGAGATCCTGGCCTTCGCGACCGATACGGTCGGGCGGCGCCTCTACGAATTAAGTTTTCTCGACACCCGTTCCGGCAGGGTTCTGGAAGACCGGATCCCGGGAGCCGCGCCGAATCTCGTTTGGGCTCGCGCCGGCGACGCTGTGTTCTACACCCGCCCCGATCCTGAAACTCTGCGCTGGTCGAAGGTGATGCTTCACCGGCTCGGGCATCCTGTCGAGCAGGACGTTGTGGTGTACGAGGAGACCGACGAGACCTTCTGGGTTGCGGCCCACGAGAGCCGATCACGGGAGTTCGTACTGCTCTACTGCGAGCAGACGGATCGCGCGGAAGCCTGGGCCATCCCAACCGGGAAGCCGGACGCCGCTCCGCGCCGGCTCATTGCGAGGGGTGGACCCCACGAATTCGAGCTCGACCATTTCCGGGGCCGTTTCCTGATCCGCACGAACCGCGGCGCCCCTGACTTCCGGCTGGTCACCGCCAGCGAAGCCGATCCGGGGGCGGAAGCGGCTTGGGAAGATCTGGTCCCGGCGCGCGCAGGCGTCCAACTCGAGGGCTTCGAACTCTTCGAGACCCATCTCGCGCTCTTCGAACGGCGCGCCGGCCGCCAGGAACTTCGGCTGATGGATTGGGAAAGCGGCGAGACCCGGCAGGTGCCGCTCCCGGGACCGGTGCGGGCGCTCGACGAGGAGAACAACCCGGAACCCGGGGCGGACGAGGTGCGCGTCGTGGTGAGCACGCCGAAGACGCCCACCACCACGCTTGCCGTTTCCCTCGCGACCGGCCGGCGCCGCACGCTGAAGCGGGAAGAGGTGCCGGGCTTCCGCTCGTCCGACTACCGGGTACGCCGGCTCTCGGCCCGCGCGAGGGACGGGGCGCGAATTCCGATTTCCCTCGTCCATCACCGGGATCACCCCCCCGGAGCGACATCACCCCTGCTGCTCTACGGGTACGGGGCCTACGGGATCTGCATCGATCCCGTCTTTTCCAAGGCGCGCTTCAGCCTCCTGGACCGCGGTTTTTCGTTCGCCATCGCCCACATCCGGGGCGGGCAGGAGCTCGGGCGCGCGTGGTACGTGGCAGGCCGGCAGGAGCGAAAGACCAACACCTTCCACGACTTCATCGCCTGTGCCCGCCACCTGCGAAACCGGCGGATGTGTGACCCGGGGCGTCTCTATGCCATGGGAGGGAGCGCCGGTGGGCTCCTGATGGGCGCGGTCGTGAACGAAGCGCCGGAACTCTTCGCCGGAGTCGTGGCGATGGTCCCCTTCGTGGACGTGCTGAACACCATGCTCGATCCGGACATCCCACTCACCACCGCGGAATACGACGAGTGGGGCGATCCCAACCGGAGGGAGTTCTTCGAGCTGCTCGCGAGCTACGCCCCCTACGAGAACGTCCCGGCGGCTCCCCTGCCCCACCTGCTGGTCACCAGCGGGCTCCACGATTCCCAGGTGCAGTTCTGGGAGCCAACGAAATGGGTCCAGCGTCTTCGCGAATTGAACACCCGCCCCGACCGGCTGATCCTCCTGCGTACGAACATGGACGCGGGACACGGCGGCCGCTCCGGGCGTTACCGCGGCCTCGGGGAGATCGCCGAGATCTACGCCTTCCTGATTGGACTCGCCGGACAGCCGAGCCCCCGCTGAATCAGCCGCCGTCCGCCGGCGGAAGGAGCGCGGCGGTTCCGACCTCTTCCTCGCGGGCGACGGTGACAGCCCGCTCCATCGCCGCGACCTCCGCGTCGCCAATCGAGAAGAAGCGCGGGGACGGCTTGGAACGCCGGCCTCCGGCCGGCATCGCGCGGGAGCGCGAAACCAGCGTCGATGACGCTGCGCCATGCCAACTTGAGTTCTCCATCCTCTCCCGACCCCGAACGGCGCGACTGCTCACCGCTGCCTCCCTGCCGCAGACCCTTCCTGCCCTCCCGGCTCGTCCCTCCCGGGGTGACAAAGTTCGTGGCGTTTATCCGGGACAAAGTTCCTGTCGTTTGACATCCCCGGCCGGCGTGCCGCTCTGCCTGGTGGGGTAGGTGCCGAGAGGGGAACCACACCGCCACTTACCGATGCGCCGTGCGCTGGCCGGAGGCCAGCGCGTGCCGACCGGAGGTCGGCGTTCCAAGCCGTCCCCGCGCTTTCTCGCGGTCGGCGTTACGCACTCTCGCCCCGCTGCGCGGGGCGGTGCCGGTGTGAACACCGGCGTTCCCTGGCCGGCGCCTCAGACGGTCGTGGTCTTCCAGCCGCCCCGGCGGAAGATCAGGGTGCTGACGACCGCCGAGAGGGAGTAGGCGAGGGCCACCGCCCAGAAGACTCCGTCCACGCCAAGGGCGGTGCGTGACAGCATCCAGGCGAGCGGGATCTCGAAGAGCCAGAAGCAGAAGAGATCAATCCAGGTCGGGGTGCGCGTGTCGCCGGCGCCGTTGAACGCCTGCCGGGTGACCATCCCCAAGGCGTAGAAGACGTAGCCGTAGCTGACCACCCGGAGTGCGGTGGCGGCGATCTGGAGAACCTCCGGATCGTCAGTGAAGATCGCGGCGATCTCCGGAGCAAAGACCACGAAAACCCCGGTGACGAGACCCATGAACGCCATGTTCCAGCCGGCGGTGATCCATACCGCGCGCTCGGCCCGGTCGGGCTTTCCTGCCCCCAGGTTCTGGCCCACCAGCGTCGAGGCGGCGTTCGAAAGCCCCCAGCACGGGAGGATGACGAAGAGCGCCACCCGGATCGCGATGACCCAGCCCGCCACCGCGATGGTGCCGAAGCTCGCGATGATGCGGATCAGCAGGATCCACGGCAACATGTCGGCGAGCATCTGCGCAATCCCGCCCAGCGAGACGCGGCAGAGGTTCTTCAGCACTCCCCACTGGGTCCGGATGTCGGCGCGCCGGATCCGGATCCGCGAGCCGCGCGTGAGCACCCAGAACTGGTAGAGGACCCCGGTCCCGCGTCCGATGGTGGTGGCCACCGCGGCGCCGGGAAGGCCCAGCTCGGGGAACGGGCCGAGTCCGAAGATAAAACAGGGATCCAGGACGATGTTGATCCCGTTCGAGAGCCAGAGCGCCCGCATCGCCGCCTGGGCGTCTCCCGCACCTCTCAGGATCGCATTGTTCAGGAACAGCAGGATGATGGTGGCCATCCCGGCGTACATGATCCGGGCGTGGGTCGTTCCGACAGCGACCGTCTCCGCCTCGGCGCCCATCAGGGCAAGCACCCGGGGCGCGAAGATCACCCCGACCACCCCGAGGGCCAGGGAGACCACTATCCCAAGGCCGATCGCCTGCACACCCGCGCGCGCCGCTCCCCGCCGGTCCCCTTCCCCGTAGCGGCGCGAAACCACCGCGGTCACCGCAAATGAGAACCCGATGGCGATCGCGTAGACCAGGTCGAGCCCGGTCTCGGTGATTCCCGCCGAGGCGAGCGCCGGGGACCCAAGGCGGGCGATGAAGAAGGCGTCCACCACCGCAAAGATGGATTCCCCGACCATCTCGAGCACCATCGGCACCGCGAGCACGAACACCACCGGGGTGAGTGGGCCGGACGTCAGATCGCGGTCGGAACCCCGGAGCGATTCGACGAGCAGCGCGAGCAGGCGCCGCGTGCGTGAGCCCTGAGGCATGGCAGGCGGGAGACGGGCGACCGGCTAGCGCCGCTCGCAGAAAGGCCCAGCAAGGACGGACGGGCGCAACAGAGACTCCGGAATCAGCCGGGCGGGATCAGCGCCACGATCCGCACCGGGGCGCCGGTGCCGGCTTCGATCTTCATGGGCAGGGCGATCAGCAGGAACCCGGTCGGAGGAAGCTCGGAAAGATCCCCGACGTTCTCCAGATTCGGGATTCCGGCGGCGCCGCCGACCTGGTGGACGATGAAGTCCGTGGAGGGCCCGTAGTCCACGCTCGCGGTGTCGATCCCGACGAGCCCGGCGTCCCGTTCCACCAGCAGGCGCATGGCGTCCTCGCCAAGCCCGGGGAAATGCAGGTTGCCGGCGTTTCCGGGTTCGTCGTCACCGAGATAGGCCAGCGCGTCCGGCCACCGGCTCGCCCACCCGGTGCGGAACAGCACCGCCGTCCCGGGGGCGACCTCGCCGTGTGCGGCCTCGAAGTTCCGGATGTCATCGGCGCTCATCCGATAGTCGGGATCAGCCTCCGCCATCGCGCTCACGTCCACGACCACTCCCGGAGCGATCAGCCGGCTGAGCGGGATCTCGCCCACCAGATCGGCCCCTTCGTAGAAGTGGTACGGCGCGTCGAGATGCGTCCCACCGTGCTCCGCGGTCGCGAACTCTTTCATCGCGTAGAAAAAGTCCGCCGGGGTCATGCCCTCGGCCAGCGTGTCGAGCTGGAATCCCTTCGTGTCGGTCGGCCAGTAGAGGGTGTTCTCGCCGTATGCGTGGCTGAGATCCACCATCCTCCATCCGGCGACCACCTCGGGACCGACTTCGGGACCCGGCGGCGGCGCTGGCTCCGGAGGAGCGCCGCAGGACGCGGCCCCCAGGGTGGCGACAACAACAGCAACGGGGAAGAATCGGGCTACCATCAAGAAAACCTGCCTACGCAGGAAATGTTACCCAGCGAGAGGAGTAGGTCGGATGTCCCGAGGTCTCGCGGCATCCCTGGTGGTGGCTGCCGCCTTGGCGCTCCCGATTGCCGGCGGAACGCTCGCGGCGGTGACGGCGAGCGCCGCCATCCTGGCGGTGTGGACTGTGGGATCGGCAGGCGGCGGGCCGCGCCGAAGGCTGGACGCCGTGACCGGTGGCGGGCTCGCTCTTTGTCTTGTCTCGGGGACGCTGCTGGCCGCCGGGCTCGCTGACGGCCCCGGTTTCTCCGGGCTGCCGCGATCGCTCTGGGGGCTGCTCCTCGGGATCTGGTTGATCCCACTCGTCCTCACCAGCGCCGGTTTCGCCGCTTCCTTCCGTGCTCCGGACGCCGCCGACCTGGACCGGCTCCGGAAGTCAGGGCGCCACGACGCTTGATCCCCGCCCTCCTCCTGCTCGCCACCCTCGCTGTCGGACTCGCGGCGGTCTCGAGGACCCGTGACAGCGCGGACTTTTTCGTTGCCGGTCGCCGGCTGGGCGCCGTCCGCGCGGGATTCGCGGTCGCGGCCTCGGCCTTCAGCGGATTCGTGTTTCTCGGCGGGCCGGGCCTGACCGCTCAGGTCGGCCTCGGTTCGCTGTTCATCGTGGCGCCCGCCGGATTCACCGCGGCGCTCCTCTGCCGGACCGTAGGACGGCGCCTCGCATTGATTGCCGAGGCGAGCGGCGCCCAGACGCTGCCGGAGTCCATCGCCTTCCGGTTCGGGGCCCGGGCGCCGGCGGCGCTGGCCGCGGCGGCGATTCTGGTCGGGAGCGTCATCTATCTCGGCGTCCAGCTTTCGGCGCTCGCCCGCGCCGCCCGGTTCGCCTTCCCCGAAGTCGGGCTCGGTACCTGTCTCGCGGTCGGCCTGGGTGTCGTGCTCGCCTACTCACTGGCCGGCGGAATGGTCGCGTCCGTGAACACCGACGTGCTACAGGGCATCGTGATGGCGGTGGCCGCGGCGGCGGCGTTCTTCTGGGTCATGACCCAGGTCGGGGGTCCCGCCGGCGTCGGGGAAACCCTGACTGCCAGGGGTCCGAGCGGCACCAAATTCCTTGAACCCCTCGGGGTGCTGCAGCCCGCGACAGGGTTCGGTTTCCTGCTGCTGTTCTCGGTCGGAACCCTCGGGCAACCCCATATGCTCCACAAGTTCCTGATGCTCAAGAGCCCGGAGGCGCTCCGCTTCTTGCCCGCGGTGATCGGCGGCGCCCAGAGCCTCAGCATCCTCGTCTGGATCGGCCTCGGGACCGGGGCGATGGTCCTCGCCGACGCCCGTCCGGGGAGCGCGCCGGGACACCCGGACGAGGCCGCCCTTGCGGTCCTGAACCTGCCCGGGACTCCCGAACTCCTGGCCGGCCTGGTCGCCGCGGCGGTACTCGCCGCCATCATGTCCACCAGCGACGCCTTCCTCAACCTGGGAGCAGCCGCTCTCTGCCGGGATCTCCCCCGCGCTTTCGGCCGGAACGGATTGTCCAGCCTGGCGGCGGCCCGCCTCGCGGGTCTGCTGGTGGGGCTCGCCGCGCTGGGGGTGGCTGCCTGGCACCTCTCCGAAGACGGCTTGATCGTTCTTCTCGGGACGCTCGGGTTCGGGGCATTCGCGGCGGCCCTGGCCCCAACGCTGCTGCTCGGCCTTTGCTGGACGCGGGTCACCGCCCGGGCGGCAACCCTTTCGATGGCGGTGGGGCTCGGGGCTCTCTTCGTCCTGGAGGGTTTCCTCCCCGCGCTCCCTGTCCCCGCGGCCGTGCTCGCGATGGCCGCCGGCTTCGGGGCGCTGGTGGTTACGAGTCTGTTCTCCCGGCCGGCGCCGGTCCCCGAATCCGTCCGGCTGGCGATGACGCTGTGACCGGACGAGCGGACGTACGCTTTCGGATCGCGCTGATTACCGGAGGCTCCACGCCGGAACGCGACGTGGCGCTCGCCGGCGCCGGTGAAGTTCTCCGCGCGCTGCGGGTCGCGGGACACGAAGTCACGGCGGTGGATACCGTGCACGGCGAACTGGGCCCCGAGCGCGAAGGAGAGTTCCTCGCCCTTCGGGTGGGCCGCAAACCGCCGGAGGATCAGGATCTGGCGGCGGCACGCGAGCGCGAGGACGTCCCCGGTTTGCTCCGGCTGCGAGCCGTCAGCGGCGCAGACCTTGCCTTCCTGGTTCTCCACGGGCTCGATGGCGAGGGCGGGCTGCTCCAGGCCGTCCTTGACCTTGGAGGGCTGCCGTACACGGGAAGCGGCGTGCTGGCGAGCGCGCTGGCCATGGAGAAAGCGTCGGCGAAGCGCGTCCTTCAGGGCGCCGGAATCCCCACGCCACGCTTCGAGATGCTGGAGTTCCACACACCCGACGACCGGCGAAGCGAGATCGAATCGCTTGGCTCCCCCGTCGTCGTCAAACCCTCACGGGTCGGATCGTCGGTCGGGCTCCGGATCGCGGACGGTTTCGAAGACGTCCGCTCGGCGGTGGCCGAGGCGCGGCGGCATGATCGCTGCGTTCTGGTGGAAGAGATGCTACCGGGTCGCGAGTTCACCGTCGGGGTGGTCGGGGAGCCGGACGGCGTCGGCCTCGAACCGCTCGGCGTCGGGGAAATCGTGATCGGCTCCGGGCTCTTCGATTACCACGCGAAATACACCCCGGGAATTGCGGAGGAGATCTTCCCCGCGGACATTCCGGAGTCGCTCGCGGCAAGGCTCCGCGAGCTGAGCGTGGAAACCCACCGGGCGCTTGGACTCAGGGATTTTTCGCGGGTTGATTTCCGTCTGAACGCGGACGGCGAGCCCCTGGTGCTGGAGGCCAACACCCTCCCGGGGATGACGACCCGCAGTCTGCTGCCCCAATCTGCGGCGGTGATGGGAATCAGCTTCCCCGGGCTCTGCGACCGGATCGCCCGGCTCGCTGCGCGGCGCCGGCGGTGAAATGCGGTTCTTTGCAGTCCTCTGCGTCGCCGCCGTTTTGGGAGTTGCCTGCAGTTTCCCCGTCCTCGTACAACCCGTGCCCGCGCGCGATGTACCGCTGCCCGCCGCCCCGTTGGCAGCTCCTCTCGGCCTCTTCGTGGATGCCGCCCGGGTGCCGGATGAGGTTGTGGTTCACAACTCCTACGACAGCCCCATGTGCGGTTTCATCCGGTATCCGCTCACCGCCCGCGACGCGGTGACGAAGTCGGTGGTCGAAACGATCGGTTTGGCGGTCCGCGACGTTCGTCTCCTCGATACCCCGATCCACCCCTGGAATCTCCGGCAAAAGGGCCTCGACGCCGCCCTGATCGTGCGCGTGGAAGCGTTCGCGGTCCACCTGTCCCCGATGACTAACGTGGTGGGGGCCGAATTCGAGGTAGACGCCGAACTCACCCTCTCCGCAGTGGCAATCACCGGGAACGGCCGTGAAATCCGCAAGTCGCTGGGCGCCACGGCCGCGCAGAAGGCTGTAGATCGCTGGGGTTTCGGCGGCTGCGGGTCCGGCGCACTCCCGGCGACCCAGGCGGCGGCTCGCGCCATCAGGGACGCAATGGCCCAGCTTGCGGAATGGCTGACCTGCGTTCCCGAGGTGCGGCTGCCGGACCATACTTTGCATAGCCCGGTTGTAGCGCCAGCGCACTGCCAGCCACCAGGAGAAACACCGTGAAGAGGAAAAGGACCCCCGCACCCCGACTTGCCGCTATCGCGCTCGCCGGACTCGCCCTGACTGCACTCTCCTGCTCCCACACGGTGCTGGTTCGGCCGGCACCCTCCGCCGAGGCCTTTGCGTTCGAAGCGCCGCTGCCGGCGGCGGCGGCCGTCTTCGTGGACGCCGACCAGCTCTTCCGCCAAGTCCGGATGACGCCCGACCTGGTGGACGGAGACTCGTTGTGCGACGACGTCAGCTATCCGGTGGATGCGCGCGAAGCGCTGGAATTGTCGGTCCTCGGCACCCTGGAGCGGCTGGTGCGCGACGTCACGCCGACCGCGGCCCCGCTTGACCGGCAGGCGATGGAGGCGCGGGGTCTGGACGCCGTCATCGTCGTTCGCGCGGACACCTTCAACGTGGGTCTCACGAGCGGCGCGTTCCTGAGCTTCGAGGCGGGCGCCGAACTCACGCTGTCGGTCTCGGCGTTCACCGGTGACGGCCTGCAGGTGCGGGAAGTGGTGTTCGGTAACGCGGTCCAGAACCAGAGCGGAATTACCTGCGGCAACGGCGCCGAGGCGCTCGGTGCAGCGGTCGAAATCGCCATCGAGAACGCCATGACCGAACTCGGCGAGCTGATCGCCAACTCCCCGGCGCTACGCAGCTCCCTGGGTGATCCCGGCGGCGCGTAGACAACTCGCGCTGCACCGGTCCGGGGATCGGCGCAACCTGGCAGCCGGTGATGAAACTCACGCGGCGTTCGGCCGGCGATCCATCCCGGCTGAGCGCGTCGCTGCGCGCCGCTCATCGTTGCGTTTCGGTCGGAATACACCCGGGCCAGTTCTCCCGGTGGGGGCTCCTCCCTCACGCGCCTTGTCAGCCGGGCGCCTCCCCGCTCTCGGCGCTCACCCGGGTTCCACCACAGGCTGCGAGCCCGCCCCCACGGAATTGTCAAGGCGATCAAGGCCAGGGAACATCTCTCGGCCATAGACTCCGAGACCCGGGAACCGTTCCACTTCGGATCGCGACCCGGGGCCAGGCCATGACCAGAAACTCCCTTCGAGTTGCGCTCGCGGCGTGGTTCCTGGGCACCGCCGCCTGCTCGCACGCGATCGCAATACGTCCCGCCCCCTCCTACGACCTCCTCGTTTTCGAAGCGCCGCTTCCGGCGTCCGCGGCGGTCTTCGTGGACGGCGACCAGCTCCGGCGGGAGGTGCGCATCACTCCCGAAGAAACCGGCGGCTACGGATGGTGCGGCGACTCGCAATATCCGGTGGACGCCGGGCAAGCGCTCGAGCTGTCCGTCCTCGGCACCCTTGAGCAGGTGATACGCGAGGTACGCCGAACGGCAACGCCGATGGACCGGGAGGCCATGGAAGCCAGGGGTTTCGACTCCGTGGTCGTCGTTCGTGCCGACACCTTCGACGCGAGAGTGGCCGGCGACCCCTTTGCGGGCTTCGAAGGGAACGCCGAGCTGACCCTCTCGGTTTCGGCCTTTACGAACGACGGACTGCTGCTCCGGGAAATCGTCTATGGAAGCGGAGTCCACAACGCGGCCGGGATGACCTGCAGGGGCGGGGCGGAAGCGCTCGGCCTCGCCGTTGAGGTGGCCATCGAAAGCGCGATGACCGAGCTCGGAGAAATCATCGCCAACTCCTCCGAGTTGCGTAGCTCCCTCGGCGCTCCCTGAAGCTACCGACGGATCGACTGACCGCCGCCGGGCGCCACGCTGGGAACCCGCGCCGCGCCGGAAATCCGGATTGGCCTCCACAATAGGGGCCATGATTTCGTCCGTTCCACGTCGCGGAGTTCTCTCCCTTGCCTCGCTTGCGCTCGCCGCAGCCTGTGGTGGGCCGCCCGAAGGAGGCCCGGCCGATCTCGTCATCCGCGGGGGGGGTGAGCGACACGAGTGACGCCTCGCAGCCGGTGGCGGAACGCCGGCCTCCGGCCGGCACCGCTGCGCGATAGCGCAGCGAAACCGCATATCGCCGCCTGAGCAGAACCGCGGGGACGGCTTGGAACGCCGACCTCCGGCCGGCACCGCTGCGCGACAGCGCCGCGAAACCGCATATCGCCGCCTGAGCAGAACCGCGGGGACGGCTTGGAACGCCGGCCTCCGGCCGGCACCGCCCGCCCCAGGCGGGCGAACGGCGCAGTGCTGCTGTCGCCCATGGCGCAGACCGGGCCAAGGGTCACCGCGCAGATTCGCGGAGTGCAGCGTTGCGCCATCCGGGATTGGAAGGGGGTGCGGAACTCAAGCTGGCCGAGCGCAGCGTCATCGGCGCTGGTTTCGCGCTCCCGCGCGTGCCGACCGGAGGTCGGCGTTCCAAGCCGTCCCCGCGCTTCTTCGCGGTTGGCGTTACGCCGCCTGGCCCCGCTGCGCGGAGCGGTGCCGGTGTGAACACCGGCGTTCCCTGGCCAACGCGCCATCCGGGTTGTCGGCGTCCCGGCGCGACTGCATTTTCGCGGCAACCAGGCGGCGGGGTTTCCCCACCGGCTGTTGTCAGTCAGTACGCTTGCCCCGATGAACGGCGTCCCGCAATCGATCGTTTCCGCCGCCTGGCTCACGGAACAGCTCAAGTCCCGGAACTCCAGGCTCATAGTTGTGGATGTGCGCTCTGACCTCATGGATCCGACCTGGGGCCGGGCTCGCTATCTGGAGGGGCACCTTCCCGGAGCGGTGTTCGCCGATACCGACCGTGACCTCTCCGCCCCGAAGACCGGCAGCAACGGGCGTCACCCGCTACCCACGGTCGCGCGGATGGCGGAAGTCTTCGGGCGCCTCGGGATCGGGCCGGACAGCGTCGTCGTCGCTTACGACCACGCCTCGGGAGTATTCGCCGCGCGCCTGTGGTGGATGCTCCGCTATCTCGGGCACACCCCGGCTGCTGTTCTGGACGGTGGGACCTCCGCGTGGGAGGAGGCCGGTGGTGGTTTGCACCCGGGAGATGAGACGCGGCGGCCGCGGCGCTTCATCCCGAAACCCGTAGCGGGAATGGCGGTCGGGGTAACGGAAGTCGAGGCCGGCCTCGCGACCCACGCCCATCTTCTGTTGGACGCCCGCGAGTCGATCCGTTGGCGAGGCGAGAAGGAACCGATCGATCCGGTGGCCGGACGTATTCCGGGCGCCAGGAACCACCTGTGGAAGAAGAATCTGGCGGCGGACGGCCGGTTCCGCGCGCCCCGGGATCTCGAGGAAACCCTCAGCGGACTCACCGCTGACCGCGAGGCACGTCCGATCGTGTGTTATTGCGGCTCCGGTCTGAGCGCTGCGCACAACGCGCTCGCCCTGGAACTGGCCGGTATCGACAACGTGGCGGTCTATTCGGGATCCTGGTCCGAATGGTGCGCCGACCCGGCCCGCCCGAGAGAGCGCGGATAGCGGCGGCAGTCCGGGGGCGCCCAGGTCCCCCCCGGAATCGGGTGGATGGCCCCCATTCCCGAGCGCTGAGCAGCGGCAGTCGACGGCTCCTCAAACCAGGAACCGTGAATCAGGAGGATGTCCGGATTTCGACTCCAGCTTCCGTCGTCTCGATCGGAGTTGGGCGCGGGATCCCGTCGGGCCACTCAGCGGGCGCCGGCCAGTTCTCCGAAAGAAAGCGAAACGCGCGCTCTGCCCGGCGCGTCGTGATCGTCCTGCCGCGGCAAAGACGGGCTACGGTTTCGCCGCTCCCGGTGGCGTAGCGCGACACCGTGGAGACGCTCCGACCCGTGTACTCGGCGAAGAGACCGCAAAGCCTGACGAGCTGCCGCGCCGTGTCATCCATGGCACGAAAGAATGTCACAGAAGGCATATCCGTTCAAGCAGCGGCCACCTGACTTGTCATTGTTGGCAGGGTGGACTCGCCGGGCGCGGGATGCTCCGCCGGGCGCGCGTCAAAGCCCGCTGGAGCCCGGCACGCTGCCGCTATTTGGTGTAACGTGACGGATGTGACACTCAACGGAATAGAACGACTAAGAAACGCATTTCGTGAAATGGTGAGAGCGGAGGGCCTCAGGCCCCTGGCCGCTCGGACCGGCATACCAGTGGGTCAGATCCGCAGTCTGATCGATGGGCGGGCGGTCCGCGTTACGACCCTCGAATTGATGACCTCGGTGCTTGGCGTTCCTCTCACCATCGGCCCTTCCCCTGGGGGGGATCGGTCGCCGGCGCCGCCAGTGCGCGGGCACACACCCCCCGACCATTCGTCAACAGTCTTCTCGAAGGTCGGGGCAGCGCCTTCTCAGGGCGACGGCAGCCACTTCCCGGCGCAACTCCGCGACGGAGCCGGGCTCGTAAGGGACCTGGCAGACCGGGTGGCGGGAGCGGCGCACTCGTTGCTACGGCTGCTGTCGGGCTGGGATCCAGCAAAGGACGCACGGATCCTGGTTCACGCGGAGGGTGCGCCGTGCTCGGGTTCGCCGGTGATGATCCCGTTCGCTTCGAGCGTCCGGGTGAGCGAGGGCGGTTTGGAGTCGGTTTTCGAACCGTCGCCGGAAGTCACCCTGGCGATCGCGCCCGACGCTCTCCCCGACTGGGCGGGTACGGATCGTCTGGTGTGTGTTCGGGCCGCGGACGAGACCATGGACACGACGATCCGCCGTGGCGGTCTGGTCGTCTTCGACCGGGGACACCGGGCGCCGCAGGATGATCAGCTCTTCGCGCTGGCCACCGAGACCGGCCTCGTCATACGCCGCCTCCGGTATCGGGACCACTGGATCGTGTCCACCGACACTGCCGCGCACGGGGACCGGCCACTGTCCGGAGACGACCGCATCCTCGGACAGGTGGTGTGGCAGGGGCCGCGCGAGCGGGACCCGTCCGACGACGCCTAGCAGCCGCGTTCGCGGCTGCGGATCAAGCGGAGCATGAGCCGGTTCCAGGGCGTCTCGATTCCGCGCTTCGCCCCCCGCGCGACGATAACCCCATTCATCGCATCCACCTCGGTACGAACGCCGCGCTCCAGATCCTGGAGCATGCTGGTCTTGTTCCCCGCGGTGCGGGCCACGATTCGCTCCACCGTCACCCAGACCTCCGCTTCCGAGGTGGAGATCCCTTCGGCCCGCGCGACCGTCACGGCCTCGCGGACCAGCAGCCGGAGCAGTTGTTCGCTGCCGGAATCCCGGAGCAGTTGTCCCGTTCGCAGCCCGAGGAGTGCGGACACCGGATTCACCGCGGCATTCAGGATCGTCTTGTCCCACAGGGGCTTTCGGATGTCCGGAACCTGCTGCACCGAAAATCCGGCTTCTGACAGGCAGGCGGCGAGGCCCCCTACCGCCCCTCCGGCAACACTTTTGAAGCCGCTCAGGATCACTTCTCCAAGGCCGGCGTGGAACACCCGCCCGGATTCGAGCAAGGTCGCGCCGTTGTTGGAGACCGCGCCGACCACCGGATAGCCGCCGGCGGCGAGCGTTTCCTCGTTGCCGAGGCCGTTTTGCAGGGAGACCCGGATCGGGCCGGCGCCGAGCGGGGCGAGAGTGCGGGCCGCCGTGGCGGTCGCGTGCGCCTTTACCGTGACGAGCACGAAGTCCGGCCGGAAGCCGCCAAGCTCCGCTGCCAGCGGGGCAGCCGGCGGTCGGATGCGTCCCTCGGTCGCCCCTTCCACCCAGATTCCCTCCCGGAGGATCTGGGCGAGACGCTGTCCCCGGGCCACAACCGCTACCGGATGGCGGGCGGCGAGTCGCGCCGCAAAGACACTCCCGACCGCTCCAGCGCCAAAAACAAGAAAGCGCGCGGGTTCGGAGGGCGGCATCAGCAGCGGTTCGTGAGAGAGTAGCGGCCCCGTAGACCCGCCGTTCCAGGGCCGGGCTCCGGCGCCAGGAGAACCCCATGCGAAGCGACGAGATCAAGAGCGGCCCGAGCCGCGCCCCGGCCCGCGCCATGTGGAAGGCGGTCGGCCTTTCGGACGAGGCGATCTCGAAGCCGCTCATCGGGATCGCCAACACCTGGACCGAAATCACCCCCTGCAACAGTCATCTGCGCGAGTTGGCGGAACAGGTGAAGATCGGGGTCCGCGAGGCCGGCGGGACGCCGCTCGAGTTCAACACGATCGTGGTGACCGACGGCATCGCGATGGGTTCCTCGGGAATGCGCGCCTCGCTCGTCTCCCGGGAGGTGGTCGCGGACTCCATCGAGCTCGTGGCGCGGGGGCACCTGCTGGATGGGGTGGTGGCGATCTCCGGATGCGACAAGACGATCCCGGGAACCGTCATGGCGCTCGCCCGGCTCGACCTGCCCTCGCTCATGCTCTACGGGGGTTCCATCGCGCCAGGCCGCTATCGGGGCCAGGACGTGACGATCCAGGACGTTTTCGAGGCGGTGGGCGCTCACGCGGCCGGAAAGATGAGCGACGAGGACCTGCGGGAACTCGAAGGCGTCGCCTGCCCCGGCGCCGGGGCCTGCGGCGGTCAATTCACCGCCAACACGATGTCGGTGGCCACCGCGTTCCTCGGGATATCTCCCATGCTGGGCAACGAGATTCCGGCCACCGATCCAAGGAAGACCGGAGCCGCCCGGCAAGCGGGCAAACGGGTCATGGAACTGCTCCGGGAGGGAAGGACCGCTCGCGAGTTCATCTCCCGGGAAGCGCTCAGAAACGCCTACGCGTCGGTATCGGCGACCGCCGGCTCCACGAACGCCGTGCTCCATCTGCTCGCCATTGCCCACGAGGCGGGGAGCGAACTCACGCTGGAGGACCTGGACGAGATCGGAGCCGGAACCCCGGTCCTCGCGGACCTGAAACCCGGAGGCCGGTTTACCGCGCCCGACATGGAGGCGTCCGGGGGTATGCGCCTGCTGGCCAGCCGGCTCCGCGAGCGCGGACTCCTCACGGACACGCCGACGGTCACCGGCGAAACCCTGTTCGAACTCGCCGGAAAGGCAGAAGAGCGTGCCGGCCAGGAAGTCATCCGGCCCGCCGACCGTCCGGTCAAGGCGCGGGGAGGACTCGCCATCCTGACCGGGAGCCTGGCGCCCGAGGGCTGCGTCCTGAAGCTGGCCGGCCACACCAAGACCCGGCACGAGGGTCCCGCGCGTGTCTTCGACTCGGAGGAAGCCGCCTTCGCCGCGGTTCAGGAGGGACAGATCCAGCCAGGCGACGTCATCGTCATCCGCTACGAAGGCCCCCGGGGAGGCCCCGGCATGCGCGAGATGCTGGGCGTCACCGCGGCGGTCATCGGCCGTGGGCTGGGCGACAGCGTCGCACTCATCACGGACGGCCGCTTCAGCGGCGCGACTCACGGCTTCATGATCGGCCATGTCGCCCCTGAGGCAGCGGCCGGAGGCCCTATCGGACTTGTGCAGGACGGCGACCGGATCGCCATCGACCTGGAGTCGCGGACCCTCGAGGTGGAAATGGCGGACGCCGCGTCCCGCGAAGCGGCCGCGCCGGTTTCCGCCTTCGCCACCGGCGCCCTCGCCAAGTACGCACGCACCGTCTCCTCGGCGAGCCGGGGCGCGGTGACAACCGCGGGCTGAAGGGCGTACTGGCGAGGGACCGCCGACCTCCAGGTCGGCATCGCTGCCCGACCGGGCAGCGAAACGCTGCCGTCCCCGAACCGGCCGTACTACCCGGGGGCGTGACGCTCCCCCGAGGAGAGGCGATGCCGGTCTGAAGACCGGCGGTCCCGGCCCAGGCGCCGCCATGGATGCCGCCCCATAGAATCGGCGGGCTCAAGCCCGTTCGGAGGTAGTGCGCGTGCGATTCCGTTTGTTGTCCTTTCTTTTTGTGGGGGCCCTCGTCCCGCTGTCGCTCGGCTGGGCCGCCCAGGACGCTGAAGACGCGGAGGAGAAGGAAGAGGGGCTGCCGTTGGCGGCGAGCGACACGCTTTCCTTTACGGTGACCGAGGGAACCTGGATGTCCCTCGACGTCTCCCCCGACGGGAAGACCATCGTCTTCGAGCTGCTGGGCGACCTCTACACGCTAGAGGTCACCGGCGGCCAGGCCACCCGCGTCATCGGGGAGCTGTCCTTTGAAAGCCAGCCGGTGTTTTCTCCGGACGGAAGCGAGATCGCCTTCCTGAGCGACCGGAGCGGGGTCGAAAACCTCTGGATCGCCAATGCCGACGGAAGCGAGCCACGGGCGGTGACCAAGGACGGCCCGACCCGGGATCGGCCCCAACTCATGGTCTCGCCGAGCTGGACGGCGGACGGGGACTACCTTCTCGTGTCGAGGTCGCGGCCTCCGGAGCGCACCGCCGGGGTCTTCCTGATCCATCGTGACGGCGGAAGCGGCGTCCGTCTCGGCGAAAAGCCTCCCGAGCCCACCCCGGGCGTGCCGGGAGCGCAGCCGCCGAACCGCCTCGGGGCGGTCGCGTCTCCGGACGGCCGCTACGTCTATTTCGCCGAGCGGCGCGGGACCTTCAACTACAACGCGCAGTTCCCCATCTGGCAGGTGGTCCGCTTCGACCGCGAGACCGGCGAGGAGACGACGATCACCAGCGCCCCCGGCAGCGCGATGCGTCCGCTACTGAGTCCGGACGGCCGCCAGTTGGTGTACGCCACCCGGCACCGTACCCAGACCGCTCTCCGGGTCCGCGATCTCGGAACCGGCGGGGAGCGCTGGCTCGTGAACGGCGTAACCCGGGACGACCAGGAGTCACGGGCCAGCCGCGACACCATGCCCGGCTACGCCTTCACCCCGGACGGATCGGCGCTCATCGCAACCGTGGACGGAGGATTCCGGCGGATCGACTTCGCGACCGGCGCGATGACCGAGATCCCCTTCGAGGCGCAGGTGGCGGCCGCGGTGGCGCCGCGGCTCCACTTCCCCCGCCGGGTTGATGACAGCCCCACCGTCACCGCCCGGATCATCCGCTGGCCCCGGATCGCACCCGACGGGAGCGCCGTCGTCTTCTCCGCGTTCAGCCGCCTCTACCGGATGGACCTCCCGGGAGGCGCGCCAATCCGGCTCACCGACTCGGACGAAGACGAGTTCATGCCCGCCTGGTCGCCGGACGGGAGCACGGTTGCCTACGTGACCTGGTCGAGCACCGGCGGACACCTGAAGACGGTGCCCGCCGCCGGCGGCTCCGGAACCGCCATCACGTCCGACCCTGCCTTCTATGCCGAGCCCGCCTGGAACCCCGCCGGGGACGCCCTGGTCATCCGGCGGGCCCCGGTCAAGGAGCACCTCTACTCCTTCCTGCGCCAGGGCTGGGGTAAGACCGACCTCTATTCCGATATCGATTCCGACGAGGACGAGATCGGCGGCATGCGGGCGGCGGAACTCAGTGAATTGCTGCTGGTGCCCGCGGCGGGCGGCGAGCCGACCGTGATCGGCCCGGCCGAGGGCGGCCGCTTCCCGCACTTCACGAGCGATCCGGACCGGGTCTACCTGACGGGCTCGAGTGCGGGGCTCTACTCACTGCAGCTCGACGGCACCGACCGCCGGAACCACCTCAAGGTAACCGGGC
Source organism: Candidatus Marinacidobacterium sp. (assembly GCA_965223075.1). Lineage (GTDB taxonomy): Bacteria > Acidobacteriota > Vicinamibacteria > Marinacidobacterales > Marinacidobacteraceae > Marinacidobacterium. Next base: position 643,680 of record OZ244986.1, read on the forward strand.
GGGGGGCGGGGGCGAACCCGCCGCCTGCCGGCCAGATCATGCTGTCCCCGGGCGGCGACCGCGCGTTCTTCGAACTCCAGAACCGCCACTACCTGGTGGAGATTCCGAGCTTCGGAAAGCAGACGCTCGAGATCAAGGTAGGCGGCGGGGAAACACCCGTGCCGGTCCGGGAGGTGGCGCCCGAAGGGGGCGACCATCTGGCCTGGTCCACCTCGGGGGACGCGGTCGTCTGGTCGCTCGGGAACCGGATCTACCGGCAGGACGCCGCCGCCATCGGCGGTGAGGACGACCTCTCCCCGGACACCTTCGAAGCGGTGGTGACCGAACCGCGGGCCCACCCGACCGGCCGCATCCTGCTGAAGGACGCCGCGCAGGTGCTCACCATGGACGGGGAGGAGATCATCCGCGGTGGGGACGTCCTCATTGAGGACAACCGGATCGCGGCGGTAGGAGCGGATCTCGACGCCCCCGAGGGCGCCCGGGTCTTCGATGTCTCCGGAAAGACCGTGATGCCCGGCTACGTGGATGCGCACGCCCACATGTGGGCGCCGCGCGGCGTCCACCAGCGCCAGGTGTTCCAGCACCTCGCGAACCTGGCCTACGGGGTCACCACCACCCGCGATCCCCAAACGTCCACGGCGGACGTCTTCGCCTATCGGGATCTCCAGGAGATCGGGCGCATCCTGGCGCCCCGGATCTACGCAACCGGCCCCGGGATCTTCTCGCGCTCCGGGGTGTACGACGCCGAGGCCGCCGATGACTTCCTGAAGCGCTACGCCGAGGCCTACGACGCGATCACCATCAAACAGTACGTAGTCGGGGACCGGATCGTCCGCCAGTGGGTCGCGATGGCCGCGATGAAGCACCGGCTCATCCCCACCACCGAGGGTGCGCTCGACCTGAAGCTGGACCTGACCCAGATGGCCGACGGCTTTTCCGGGAACGAGCACAGCCTGCCGATCGTCCCGATCTACGACGACGTCGCCCAGTACGTGGCGCGCACCCAGACCTACTACACGCCCACCATCCTCGTCGCCTACGGCGGCCCCTGGAGCGAGAACTACTTCTTCCAGAACACCGACGTGGTGAGTGACGAGAAACTCGCCCGCTTCATTCCGGCCGCCATCCTGGACAACATGGTGCGCCGGCGCGGCCAGTGGTTCCTCCCCGAGGAATACGTCCACTCGGGGATCTCCGAGGGTTGCACCAAGGTGATCCGCGCCGGCGGGCGCTGCGCGCTCGGCAGCCACGGCCAACTCCAGGGGCTCGGCGCCCACTGGGAGATCTGGGCGCTCCAGTCGGGAGGGTTGACCGAGCACGAGACCCTGATCGCCGCCACCACCTTCGGCGCCGAGGCGATCGGGTTCGCCGAGGATTTGGGAACGCTCGAAACCGGCAAGCTGGCCGACATCCAGATTCTCGACGCCGATCCCCTTGCCGACATCCGGAATACCAACTCGGTTCGCTTCGTGATGCGGAACGGCGAGCTGTTCGACGCCGCCACCATGGCCCAGATCTGGCCCGTGGAGCGTGCGGCCCCGGACCGCTTCTGGGTAGGCGACAACCCACCCGCGGCGCAAGTGGGTTCCCGCTGACGGCGCACCCGGTCAACGAGATAGAGCTCGGAGCGCCGCACCTCTGGCCAGTCCCCGGGTGGGAGCCGGCATCTCGGAGGAGCGCGAGACCCGCACGGATCACGCAGCGCTCCCGTCACCGTGGCCACCCTGCCCTCGACCACCCGCGGCGGCGTACGCCGTCGGCGCATCACGCCCAGAGGGTGGAGATCGGCGCCGCCTGGATCCGCTCGCCGAGGGAATAGCTGGCCTGCCCGGTGTGGAGGACGACCCCGCCCAGGAAGCGCTCGCCGAGCTGGCCCCGAAGCCAGGCCAGGTGGCGCCCGTCCCGGAACTCCGGCGCGGCAGTCGCCTTCACTTCGATCCCGATGATCCGGCCCCTCGGCCCCTCGGCCACGAAGTCCACCTCGCGCCGTCCCTGCGCTTCCCGGAGGTGGTGCAGCGCGTATTTCCCTTCCGGGGTTCCCGTTTCGGCCCGCAGCTGGGCGGCCACGAAGATCTCGAGCGCGGGACCGAGCAGGTCCCCGTTCTCGATTACCGACTCCGGAACGGCATCCAGCAGGGCCGCCCAGAAGCCGCAGTCCGCGACGGAACGCTTCGGCCGCCGCACCAGTCGTTTGAGCCGGTTGGAAGTCCAGGCCGGGATTTCCCACACCACGCCCAGGCGTTCGAGGTGGCGCCAGTAGCCCGCGCCGGTCCGCCCGTTCACGCCGGCGGATTCATGGAGCGTTTCGAAGGAAACACCCTTCATGGATCCGAGCGCGCAGGCATCCAGAAAGTTCCGTAGCCGCCCGGCGTCGAACCGTCGTTCCACCCCCGGAGCCCCGCGGATGGCGATGTGGTCCGCGTAGCTTCGGTACCACTGCGGACCCCCGGCTGTCCCCGCGCCGAACAGGGGTTCCGGAAAACCTCCCGCGACGGCGACCCCGATCAGGTCGCGCAGGTCCGGCTCCTCCGGCGCGGCCGGCAGGGGTTTGCCCGCCGCGACCCGCTCCAGGAACGGCTCGGTTCGGCGCCCCAACCGTTCGGCCACCGTGAGCGGATGCATGGGAACCCGGATCACCCGCCCCACGCCCGGCCAGGTCGAGGGATCAATCTCCGCCGTGACCGAACCCGTGAGCAGGAAGCGGCCGCGCCGGGGCTCCGTGTCCACGGCGCGCTTGATCGCAGCGAGGATGCCCGGAACCGCCTGCCACTCATCGAGGAGAACGGGTTCGGAAAGGCCTTCGAGCGCGGCGTCGGGATCCGCCTGGAAGGCGCGGGCCTGCCTGGCATCGTCAAGACGAACGACGGAAGCGGCATGGCGAGCCGCCGTCGTCGTCTTGCCGACGCCCCGGGGGCCCACGATCATCAGCGCCGGGTGGAGGGCGAGGAGTCTCGGAAGGCTCTCGTCGAGCCGTCGGGTGCGGTATTGCGTCAACTTGCCCATAGTCTACTGCATAAACGCAGTAGATCATGTAGATTCAACACCGAGTGCCTTCCCCTGCGACCGTGCGCCTTCCGGCCGGCAACCGCATCTACCTGCTCTCGGCCACCTTGGGGGGCCGAAGTCGGGCGCGGCCTCGACACGAACTTCCGTGTCCTGTTCCTGGTCCCCTTCTGCGTGGCGCCGTCGGTAGGCGGTTGCAGGGATCCAGAACCTGATTGTCGCTGGCGTCCCTGATTCACGCGGCACACTTCACCTGACGGGCGGGGTTCTTCGCGGATTGGTGATACGCACTTTCGCCCGCCTCCGGCGGGCGGTGCCGGTGTGAACACCGGCGTTCCCGGGGAGACGCATCATCCAGATGGATCGCAGTACGCGCTCTCGCCCGCCTCCGGCGGGCGGTGCCGGTGTGAACACCGGCGTTCCCGGGCAGTCGTCACGAAGAGCAGCGGTCCTGACGGGGCCTTGTGCTCGCGGCCGCCGGGTTAGGCTTGCCCGCCACCGAGAACGGGAGAACGCCATGAACGTTTCCGAACGCTGCAGCTTCAGAACCTGGGTCCGGGAGACGCGCCGCATTCGGCCGGCCACTCTCGTGTTCCCCGCCGTCGTGGCCTGCGGCGGCTACGACTATCCGGATACCCGCAAGGACGACTTCTCGGAAGAGCTCCACGGAGTCACTGTCGAGGACCCGTACCGCTGGCTCGAAAACGACCAGACGTCCGAGGTGCTCGAGTGGGTGGACGCCCAGAACGAAGTCACCTTTGCCCACCTCGGGTCGCTGCCGGAGCGGGAGTCGATCCGGACCCGCCTTCTGGAATTGCGGGATCACGCCCGCCGGAGCGCGCCGTTCCGCTTCGGCGAACAGTGGTTCGTCCGTGCGAACGACGGACTCCAGGACCAGGACGTTCTCTATCGGATCTCATCCCCGGGAGAGGATGCTTCCGGGTGGGAGGTACTTCTCGACCCGAACGAACTCTCTGAAGACGGCACGACCAGCGTCGGCATGACCGCGTTCACCGAGGACGGCGCGCTCCTCGCCTACGGGCTCGGCGAAGCGGGCTCCGACTGGCGCGAGTTCCACGTGATGGAGGTGGGGAGCGGCGAGAAACTCGACGACCATCTCCGCTGGATCAAGTTCTCGGGCGCCTCCTGGACCCACGACAACGCCGGCTTCTTCTACAGCCGCTATCCCGAACCGGATCCCGACGCCGCCCAGGGGGGCATCAACCAGAACCAGACCGTCTGGTACCACGCGCTCGGCGCCGCGCAGGACGCCGACCGGTTGATCTACGCAAACCCGGAGTTTCCGGACCGTGGCGTGGGGGCCCAGGTGTCCGACGGCGGCCGCTACGTCGTGTTCTCGATCGGCGAGGGGACGGACGAGCGGAACCGCATCCACGTCGTGGACCTCGGGCGCTCCGCGGCTCCCGGTTTCGACGGAGAAATCGTCCCGGTCCTCGACGAGTTCGATGCCTCCTACGGGTTCCTCGGGAATGACGGACCGCGCTTCTATTTCCTGACCGACAACGACGCCCCGCGCTACCGGGTGGTGGCCATCAACATCGGGCGCCCGGACCCGGCGAACTGGCTGGAAGTCGTGCCGGAGGCCGAGGACACGCTCGAAGTCGCGAGGATCGTCGGCGACCGCTTCGTCCTCGGCTATCTGGATGACGCGAAGAGCCGGCTCGCGGTCCACACGATGGACGGCGCGTTCGAGCGGGAGGTGCCGCTGCCGGGTATCGGCTCGGTCTCCCAGTTGAGCGGGACCCGGAAAGACGAAGTCCTCCATTTCAGCTTCTCTTCGTTCCTCTTCCCGCCGTCGGTGTACCGCTACGACCTCGCCTCCGGCGAGACCGCGCCGCACTGGGCGCCCGAAGTTCCCTTCGACTTTGAGCAGTACGAGACGGAACAGGTCTTCTTCGCCTCGGCGGACGGCACCCAGATCCCCATGTTCCTCACCCACGGGAAGGACATGCTGCGGGACGGCGACAACCCGACGCTTCTCTACGGCTACGGCGGCTTCAACATCAGCCTGCGGCCGAGTTTCAACCCGTCAAACCTCGTCTTCCTCGAACGCGGCGGGGTGTACGCGCAGGTGAATCTCCGGGGCGGAGGCGAGTACGGAGAGAGCTGGCACCGGCACGGCATGCTCGAAAACAAGCAAAACGTCTTCGACGACTTCATCGCCGCGGCGGAGTTCCTGATCCACGACTCGGTCACCCAGCCGGCGCGGCTCGCGATCGCGGGGGGATCGAACGGGGGGCTGCTCGTCGGCGCGGTCCTGAACCAGCGCCCCGAGCTCTTCGGGGCGGCGCTTCCGGCAGTGGGCGTCATGGACATGCTCCGCTTCCACAAGTTCACCATCGGCTGGGCGTGGACCTCCGACTACGGAAGCCCGGACGACCCGGAGATGTTCGAGGTGCTGCGCGCCTATTCGCCGTACCACAACGTCGCGGCGAGCGAGGACTTCCCCCCGACGCTCGTGACCACTGCCGACCACGACGACCGCGTAGCGCCCGGCCATTCCTTCAAGTACGCGGCGCGCATCCAGGAGATCCACGGCGACGGCCCGAACCCCGTCTTCATCCGCATCCAGAAGAGCGCCGGACACGGAGCCGGGATGCCGGTCTCCATGCGCGTGGAGCTCGAGGCCGACCGCTGGGCGTTCGTCCTCCACCACCTTGGCGCGAGCTGAGAAGCGAGCGTCACATGATCCTCCGCCTCCAGCACATCGGCACCGCTCATCGCACGCACGCCTCGGCGGCGGAGCGCCTCCGGCAGGTCGGGCTGGAACCCGCCGAACTCCGCACCGACCAGGGCCGCGGCTTCCAGCTCGACTCCCGCAAGTTGCTCGGGAACGAATGCTGGCTCCACGTGGTCCACAACTGGAATCCGGAGGCGCGGGTATGCCGGTACCTCCGCAACCGCGGCGAGGGACTCGAACACATCGCCATCGAGACGGATGACATCGAGGGGGCGGTCGCCCGCGTCAGGGAATCGGCGCCCATCTTCGAGGACCGGATCTTTCACGCCGCGGACGGCTTCGAAGCGTTCGTGTACCCGGAGGACGCCTGCGGTTTCACGGTGGAGTTGATCCAGCCGCACGCTTCGAGCTGGAACTGGCCCGACCCACCGCCCGAGCGGGTCAGCCCGCTCCTTTCCGTCCGCCGGCTCGCCGAGGCGGTGGCGGGGACGCCGGATCCGGAGGCCGCGGGACGGCGCTTCGAAGAACTCTTCGACGTAAGGTTCGCGAGCGGCAACGGAGACGGGGTCGCGGTTCCGTTTCCGAACGACTGCCGGTTGCGGTTCGAACCGGGGGAGCCGGGACTTCAGGCTCTGGTGTTCGAAACCGCCGACCCGGAAGCCGACCGGAACGCACTGGAGGCCGCCGGGACCCCGGTCGAAGCCACTGGGGGCTCAGGCGAATTCCGGATCCCGGCCTCGGTGGCGGGTTTCGAGATCGTGCTTCGTGGTCCAACACATCCCTGACACAGAATCAGAGTCGTTTTCACTCAGATTTATGTGGCAAGCCGCGGCTAAAAAGTACTTGACAGGAACCGCGTCCGCGCGTATCGTTCCCGCTGTCCGGCGCCCTTGACCAGCGCCGCCGGCCAGCCAACCGGCGGGCCGGCGAGAAACGGCCCGAGGCCCCAAGGCCCGGCCGACCGGACGCATCGCAATCCCATTCATTTGGATGCCGCGTGGCGTCCATCCAGCAAGAGGAGACATATTCCGATGAAGTTCAAGCCTCTGAGGGAGAACGTTCTGCTTCGCCGTCTCGAGGCGGCCGAGGAGAAGATCGGCTCCATCATCGTCCCCGATACCGCCAAGGAAAAACCGATGACCGCCGAAGTGGTTGCGGTGGGCGCCGGCAAGGTCCTGAAGGACGGCGGCCGTCAGGCTCCCGAAGTGAAGCCGGGCCAGCACGTGCTGATCGGGAAGTACTCCGGCTCCGAAGTCAAGCTTGACGGCGACGACTTCATCATCGTCCGCGAGGACGAGATCCTGGGCATCGTCGAGTAGACGGCCCCCACTGCACGAAGGAGAAACAACAGCAATGGCCAAGAAAATCGTTTACAACGAGGAAGCCCGGCAGGCCGTCATGCGCGGCATCAACAAGCTCGCCGCCGCGGTCCGGGTCACCCTCGGCCCCAGGGGACGAAACGTCGTCCTCGAGAAGAAGTTCGGTTCCCCGGTCGTCACCAAGGACGGCGTGACCGTCGCCAAGGAAGTGGATCTCGAGGATCCGGTGGAGAACCTCGGCGCCAAGATGGTCCGGGAAGTCGCCTCCAAGACTTCGGACGTGGCCGGTGACGGCACCACGACCGCGACCGTGCTCGCCCAGTCCATCTTCCGGGAGGGCCTCCGAAACGTCACCGCCGGCTCCAACCCGATGGAACTGAAGCGCGGAATCGACAAGGCGGTCAGCACGGTCGTCCAGAAGATCCAGGCCGAGTCCAAGACCGTCACCGGCGGCATGATCGCCCAGGTCGGAACCATCTCCGCCAACGGCGACCGGGAGATCGGCGAGATCATCGCGAGGGCGATGGAGAAGGTCGGCAAGGACGGCGTGATCCAGGTCGAAGAGAGCCGCACGCTCGACACCGAACTCGACATCGTCGAGGGAATGCAGTTCGACCGGGGCTACCTCTCCCCGTACTTCGTGACCGACTCCGATCGGATGGAGGTCGTGCTCGAGGACTGCCTGGTACTCGTCCACGAGAAGAAGATCTCAAGCATGAAGGACATGCTCCCGGTGCTCGAGAAAGTCGCCCAGGCGAGCCGCCCGGTCCTGGTGGTCGCCGAGGACGTGGAGGGCGAGGCCCTCGCCACCCTGGTGGTCAACAAGCTCCGCGGCACCCTGAAGGCAGCCGCGGTGAAGGCTCCGGGCTTCGGTGACCGGCGGAAGGCGATGATGGAAGACATCGCCATCCTGACCGGTGGGAAGGCCATCTTCGAGGATCTCGGCATCAAGCTCGAAAACCTCGAGATGGGCGACCTCGGCCGCGCCAAGAAGGTCATCATCTCCAAGGAAGACACCACGATCGTCGAAGGCGCCGGGACGCAGGACGCCATCGCGGGCCGCATACAGCAGATCCGCACCCAGATCGAGGACACCACCTCCGACTACGACCGCGAGAAGCTCCAGGAGCGGCTTGCCAAGCTGGTCGGCGGCGTCGCGCTCATCAAGGTCGGCGCGGCCACCGAGACCGAGATGAAGGAGAAGAAGGCCCGCGTCGAGGACGCCATGCACGCGACCAAGGCGGCTGCCGAAGAGGGCATCGTCCCCGGCGGCGGTATCGCCCTGATCCGCGCCAGCGCCGCCCTCGAAGACCTCGGCAAGAGCGAGGACCTCACCCACGACGAGCAGGTCGGCGTGCGGATCATCGCCCGCGCCATCGAGGAGCCTCTCCGCTGGATCGCCCAAAACGCCGGCCACGAAGGCTCGATCGTCGTGAACAAGGTCAAGGAGACCGAAGGAGCCCACGGCTTCAACGCGGCGACCGACGAGTACACCAACCTCGTCGAGGCCGGTGTGATCGACCCGACGAAGGTGGTCCGCTACGGCCTGCAGAACGCCGCGTCGATCGCGGGCCTGCTGCTCACCACCGAGGCGCTCGTCTCCGAGATTCCCGAGAAGGAGGACAAGGCCGCCGCCGGAGGAGGCCCTCCCGGCATGGGCGGCATGGACTACTAGTCCAACGGGAGCCCTTGCTAAGTATCTGATTATACACAGGTTACGGAGTGATGGCGGATCCCGCTATCACTCCGGCTACCACTTCGACGAAGGAGAGCTTTCATGGCGTGCCGCATCGGAATGGCAACCAACGTAGCCGGCCGCGTACGGCAGCTCCAAGACGCTGGCCTGGTGCCCGCTCGTGCGCCACATCGGACCCTCCGTTCCGGGCTGACCTATAGCGAGGCGAATGAGGCAGAAGCCAATGCCCGTCAAGCTTGTGGTGCCCACTGTCAAGCACAAGGTGGAGGTGGCGATGTGTCCGGTCGAGTGTGGAGCGTGTATCGGATCGACTGGTAGCAGCGCTCAAGAACAGGGAAGGTCAGGCTCTCATCAGGAGCAGTCTGGGTGAAGAGGAAGTCCATGACCCCGACTGCCGCGATGGAAGAAGCCCGCGAGATTTTGTTTCCGCGCGGGCCTACCAGACCTATCGTCAGCGAGGGCAACGCACGTCGTCCCTCTCCGCTTCCGCTACGCCCCTCTCCAATTCCTTTATCGGAACCCACGCCGAGGTGATGGGATACACGCTGGCGACCGCTGACGCGTCCCGATTCAGGACCTACTTTCCGTAGGTGCCGCTGATCCTGCCGTGACCGAGCGCCATCCGTCGGCTCGGTCTGCCGCACAGAGTGAGCCACGCGGGCCCTCCGACTACGCCGAGATCCGGCGGCAGCGTCAAGACGACTACGGGAAGAAGGTTCACAAGTTCGGCAATCTGTCCCAAAGGCAATACGCCGATCCGCGGCACTTCCTGTTGGAGTTGCTGCAGAACGCCGAAGATGCGCTGGCTCGGCGACCCGTGGAGCCGCCGGTCGCTGAACGTGGCGTGACCTTTGACCTGACCGCGAATTCTCTTTGCCTGCGCCACTTCGGAGATCCGTTCAATCGCGCCGATGTAGAGAGCATCTGCGATTTCGACGAGAGCACGAAAGGAGTTGAAGGTATCGGGCGATTCGGTCTGGGGTTCAAGTCCGTCTACAGGTTCACCGACCGGCCGGAAGTCCACTCCGGTCCCGAGGATTTCGTCATTCGGAACTACGTCTGGCCTGAATCCGCGGAGGCTGTGCCCCGAGAGGGTCATGAGACCGTCATCCTGCTTCCGCGAAAGTCCGAGAGCACGGACTGGGGGAGTCTTGCCGATGGGCTGCCCAAGATGTTGTCCGGCCCCTATCTGCTGTTCCTCCGACACATCGAGTCGGTTCGTTGGTCGGCATCCGACGGATCGGCGGCGGAGTACCTCCGCGAGTCGGAGGAGGTCGAAGCCGGGGGAACCGACGCCGGCATTCGTCGCGTGACGCTGATCAACGGTAACGCACGTCCTGGCGCTGCGCGCGACGAGGACTGGTTGATCTTCGAGCGTCCCGTTTGCCATGAGGGCCGTGCGGCAGGTCGCGTCGAAATCGCCTTTGCCATCGACTCCGAGACCCGCGGCAACGATAAGGAGTTCCCGATCCGTTCGCTGCGGAGATCACCCCTGTACGCGTTTTTCCCAACGGACAAGGAAACGCACCTCGGTTTCCACGTCCAGGGGCCGTACAACACGACCCCGGCCCGCGACAACGTCGAGTGGCCCGACTCGTGGAACGCGCACCTGGTCTCGGAAACGGCATCATTGTTGCGATCGGCGCTCGGCTGGTTCCGGGATCGCGACGAAGTAAGCGTGTCCCTTCTGAGGTGCCTTCCGCTGGAAAAGGGTCATTTCGCCGACACCATGTTCCTGCCCCTGTTGGAGGAAACCAGGACCGCCCTGCGTGATGACGGCCTGTTGCCCTCGGAGTCCGGTCCGTTCGTTCCTGCGTCGCACGCGCGGCTCGGCCGCGGAGCGGAACTGCGGGGGTTGTTCCCGCCGGACGAACTCGCCGCGCTCTGTCGCAAGGATCAGCCGGTCCACTGGCTCCTCGGCGAAATCACCGCGGACCGTGCGCCCGAGCTACGTCAGTACCTCCAGCAGCAGTTGGGAATCGAGGAACTGGATCCGGAGTCGGTCGTGAACCGCCTCACCGGAGGATTCCTGACCCAACGCTCGGACCGCTGGATCCTCCGTCTATACGAAATCCTTGCCGATCAGCGCGGGGGGCGCTTGCGATCCTCGCTCCAAAGGAAGCCGATTCTCCGACTGGACGACGGAACGCACGTGTGCCCGCCCACGAGGGACGGACTCGGTGTGTTCTTTCCGGGAGAGACAAAGACTGGTTTCCAGACCGTTGGCGAATCAGTTTGCCAGGGGCCCAAAGCCCGCAGGTTTCTCGCCGACCTGGGCGTCCGCGAACCCGATCTTGTCGCGGATGTCGTCGAGAACGTGTTGGACAAGTACATCGATGGCAAAGGTCCTGTTTCGGTGTCCGAGTACGCGCAGCACTTGGAACGTATCCAGGAGGCGCATCGGACCGATTCCCGGGAAGCCCAACGCCGGTTGATCGACGCCCTCAAGAGGACTCAATGGGTCAGGGCCGTCGACGGTTCCGGCAAGGAGACGGGATGGCGATTCCCGCGGGAGCTGTACCTACCAATAACCGTCTTCCGTGAACTCTTCGAGGGGATTGATGGTGTCAGGTATCCGAGCCCCGACGCCTTCGACGATGCGTGGATGCAGTCGGGCGGGCTGCTGGATCTCGTCGGCGTCGCACGAGTTCTAAGGTTGATCAGGACGAAGCTCGATGGCAAGCGTCTGTGGGAGATCGGGAGTGAGCTTCGTGGCGACGCGCCAGTGACGTACCACAGGGGACACGATTGGGAGATTGCAGAGCTTCGTGACGTGCTCGATCAAATCCGGCAAGATGCCGTTGATGGTCAAATGGACCGATCTCGAAGCCTGTGGGATGCGCTGCGAGATGCGTGGGCTGCGAACCACGGTGCTTTGGCAAGCAGTTGGCGGGGGGAGTACCACTGGTCCTATTCTCACAGCCACCTGTCGAGGGACTTCGATGCGGCGTTTTTGGTGACGCTTCAGAATACTGCCTGGGTTGCGGATTCGGACGGAGTGCTTCGTCGGCCGAACGAAGTCGTGTTTTCCGGCCTTGACTGGCCGGACGATCCGGCACTTAGGGAAAAGCTGGGATTCCTGTCGGATGAAGACAAGCAACTTAGGGAGCAGGACGAAATGCTCACGATTCTGGAGGCTTGGGGTGTCACGACGCCCACCGAACTCCGGTTCCGTTGGATCGCCATTACTGGAAGTTCGGTTCCCGATCCTGCACTGCATGTCGATCTCTCGGAGATCGCAGCGTGGTGGTCGGAAAACAAGGACGAACAGCGCGGTCGCTACCACGCGGCGGCGTTTCCGGACGTTCTCGATGTCGCGTCGTTGGTGGACGGAGACCGCGCTAGTTGGTTCACGTTCTTCGCGTTAGCATGCTTTCGGTCCTACGGAAGGACCACCGATGCGCAGCATCGTGGATTTGTGGATCGCGGTGTCCGCGAGGGCTGGTGGACCGAGCTTGCCGAGTCGCGCCCACCGGCGGATGCCGCGGCGTGGCTGGCCCGCTTGCAGGCGTGGAGCAGCGCGGATCAGACGTCGGAGGTGTTCGGGATGTGGCGCGGGTCGTTCGTGGCGCTCTATACGGTGGCCCGGTGGCTGGATCGATACGCGCGGCTCATGCTGAAGCTCCCCGACATCATCGCGGACGTGGACGGCAGGGTTTCGCTGCGAGAGTTGATGGATCCTGCGTATTCCCCAACTGTGAGGCGGTTGGGCATTGACGCCGCGCCCCTGGCCCGAACGCTCGGAATCGGTGCGAACTGGATGATCCGGGAACTCCTTCGCGCCGGTGTCTATCGGCGAGGCGTGCTGGCACCCTATGCGTGGATGTCATCCCGGCGCGTTCGCGATTTCCTAGTTCGCGCCGGAGGACCTGCTCTCCACGAGGCCGACCCCGACCATAGCAGGCAGATTCACGAGTTTGTTGTGAAGGAACTCGGGACCCAAGCCGCCAAATTCGACGGCGACTACGACCTGCCACTCCAACTCCGGACCGACCACGGGTGGAGGTAACGGACTCCGAAATGCATCATCCGGAGCCATGGTCAGCGGGCCAGACTGTCCGGCACGGACATCACGGCGTCGGCCGGGTTGTAGCGGACGTAGGCGAGACTGTCGTTGTCCGGTTCGAAAGTCAGCGGCTTGAACAGGTCCCGACAGGCGAGCTTCGTCTAGCATCTTCACTCCAAGGCGATCTCCAGGACGGGCGAACCGGACCCGAGGCCGACGCCGTTGCCCGCGCGCGGGCCCTAGCGATCACGTCCGTGAACGGGCAATGGGGCGTCTTCTCCCGCTCGCTCGTGGAACTGCTGCCCCACCAGCTGTGGGTATGCAGGAAGGTCACGGAGGCTTGGCCGTTCCGGTGGCTCGTCGCGGACGACGTCGGACTGGGCAAGACCATCGAATGCGGTTTGGTGCTGATGCCCCTGATCGCGTCCGGCCGGGTCCGTCGCCTTCTGATCCTCGCGCCGGCCCGGCTCGTGCCGCAGTGGCAGGCCCGCCTCAAGCAGATGTTCGACATCCGCGTCCAGCAGTATGTCGCGTCAGTGGATCCGCGAGGAGGGTTCTTCTGGGATACGGCCTCTATGGTCGTCGGCTCCTTCCATACGTTGCGGGGGAAGAAGCGAGGGGTGCGCGAGAGGCTGTTGGAGGCTGACCCGTGGGACGTGGTGGTCGTGGACGAGGCGCACCATTTCGGGGCGGACGAGCGGAGTGGCCGAACGCTTGCGTACGAGCTCATGGAGCAAATGGAGGAGCGGCGGAAGATCCGTTCTCTGCTTCTGTTTACGGGTACCCCCCATCGGGGAAAGGACTTCCAGTTCTATAGCCTCATGCGGCTCGTCCGGCCGGACCTGTTCGATCCCGACCAGGACGCCGCCCGGAACATGGCGAACCTGCGGCAGGCAATGATCCGCAACAACAAAGCCTCGGTCACGGATCTGAAAGGAAAGCGCATCTTCACCTCGGTCACGACGGCGAAGCGCGACTACAGCTACTCCCCCGCCGAGGCGCACTTCTATGAGACTCTGACCCGATTTATTTCCGAGGGACGAACGCACGCGGCAAGCTTTTCGGGCCGAGCGCACACCGCCCGCGGACTTCTCCTCACGACGATCCAGAAGCTCGCGGCCAGCTCCGTGGCGGCCGTGCGTAGCGCCTTGATGAAGCGTCGCCGGATGCTGGAAGAAGCCAAGACGAAGGCACTCGAATCGGGACAGCGCGAGCGGTCGGTGGATTTACTGAGTGGTAGTCCGGATCCGTCCGATGAAGTATCCGAGGCGGAGGAGGAACTGCCGGCATCGGAGCCGAAGCTCGATCTCGTCCATGACGAGATCCGGTGGCTGACGGAGTTAATCGACCTGAGCCGCGCCGTTGAACGTGAAACGAAGATCAAGCGCCTGGTGTCCATGATCGAGGAAGAGTTCGAGGACGAGCCTGTTCTGCTGTTCACGGAGTACAAGGCGACCCAGGCCTTGGTCGTGAACGCCCTGCACGCGAGATTCGGCTTTGAAGGTTGTGCCTTCATCAATGGGGACGAAAGGTTGGAAGGCGTCAAGGACTCCTCGGGCGATTCACGAAGTTGGGTCCAGTCACGCGAACACGCCGCGAGAGCGTTCAACGCGGGAGAGGCGCGCTTTTTGGTCTCCACCGAGGCAGGCGGTGAAGGTATTGACCTGCAGGAACGTTGCGCTGTGATGATCCATGTGGACTTGCCGTGGAACCCCATGCGGCTGCACCAGCGGGTCGGCAGGCTCTCACGATACGGGCAAGAGCGAGACGTCACGGTCCGGATTCTGCGGAATCCGAACACCGTGGAATCCCGGATCTGGGAATTGCTGGAGCAGAAGCTCAACCGGGTCCAGGAGGCGTTCGCCCAGACGATGGAAGACCCGGAGGACATCACCCAACTCGTCATCGGCATGACTGAAAACAACCTGTTCAACGAGATCTTCTCGAAGGTTCCGGATTGGGAAGGAGAACGACTGAGTTCCTGGTTCGACGAGAAGACCGTGAGACTTGGTGGCGTCGAAGTCACCGAAGCGGCGCGGACGCTCGCCGGGAGCGTCGCCCGGTTTGATTTCCGGGGCGTGGGTGGGGACCTGCCGCAGGTGGATCTGCCCGATCTGAAGGAGTTCGTGAGAAGCGCGGTGCAGCGTCATGGACGCCGCGTTCGGGAGGAGGAAACCGGCTTGGCGTTCCTGTCGCCCCCGGCCTGGACCAAGAGGGACTACGCAGTGCGCGAAAAGTACGATTCACTGGTCTTTGACCGCCGAATGCGGGGCGCCGACGTGATGAAGCGCGTGCTCGGCGTCGGCCATCCCGTCGTGGACACTGCCATCAGTGAAGCGTTGGACCTCGAAGTGCGCGTGGCCGAGGTCGTAGGCTTGGCAAGCCCCGTACTCGTGGTCTCGATCGAGGACCAGGTGACTGGAACGGGCGCGCCGACGCACCGGTTGATCCTCGGTGTCCAGAAACAGAACGGCGAGCGGGTTGTGCTGAGGGACTGGGAATTGCTGAGGATGCTCGACGAACACGGTAGCCGCGGCAAGGGCCGGGACGTAGTTACCTCCGCCAAAGCGACTAGGAAGCACATGCCGCTGGTGGACGAGTGGTGGCAGCGGTTTGACGCGCAGCACTTCGGACGCGCGGCGGGAATGCGGCGCCCCGTCGCCTGGCCCGAGATGCTTCTCTTGCCTCCCTCCACGGCGGACCGCTGAAGGGCCCGGCGTTGTGTCTCGGTTCATCCGCAAGGGCAGCCAGGGCAGCAGCGTCTCGCCATGCGCCGTCTCCAAGCGGGCGGTGCGGGTGTGAACACCGATATTCCCTTACCAGCGCGTCCCCCCCGACTGCTCGGGTTCCGCGAAATCGCTCCCGGCTGGGCGGCGGCGCCGGTTCCCAGAGGCAAATCGGCGCCATGCGGTAGGCCGAATTGCAGGTTGCGAAGGTTGAGGGCCTGGTTGACGAATGGACAACAGACGAGGATTGATGAGGCGTCGGGAACCCGGGATGGCTTCCTGTGGGCGTATCGACTTGCCGCGCGCGATCTAGGGAGGTCCGTGGATCGTGCGTCTTGGCATACAAAGGACGGCTCCGGCATGCGAGAAACCGACATTAAGGCACTGAACGTCAGGGAACGGTTTCGCGACGGCGTGAACCCGCAAGTAGAAACGGAGTCACGACTCGGGGTTCAGCTACCCAAGACCCGTGCCCTCATAGGGACGATGCACGCCGATCTCGCCGAAGGGCAGCCGCATGGGATCCGCTGGTGGGAACCGAAGGCGAGTTCCCAGAGGGCGCCACGGATTCTGATAAGTGACTATCTTTACTCTAGCGCGGCCCAAACTGTGCATCACTTTGTTGCCGCCCGCCTTCATTATCTCGAATTCGTTGACTGGTCCCAAAGGGACGAACGAGCCCGAAACGAAAGGACACGGATCGCGATTCCCCGTCATCGCAATGTCTATCCGAAGAGCGTAGAAGAGTACCTATTTGCGACGCGGGCAGACGCGCACAGGGCGCAAATCGTGCTGTCATTGGCTAGCGCGCTCGACTGTATGGCGGCCACAATCGTCGGTGTGTGTGCAGTTCCGATTCCGATCAAGACGACGCAGTTCGGAGCCATTCTGAAAGAACTCGGCAAGAAGAGAAAGAAGCCCCAGAGTCGGACGGTCGAGACTCTACAGGCTGCCATCGCGCAAGACATTGCCGCGGCAGTCGAACAGAGCGGTCCGACAGGATGGCGAAATTGGCTCGCCCAGTACCGGAATGCGCTTGCGCATCGAGGTCTCCGGCAGACAACACACTCTCTTTCCGATGAAGTCGGCTTGGTAGCCCCGGACCTTCGTCCAGCGACAGTGCGGGATACAGGACATCTACCAACTCATCCAGGCTTCTCGGAAGTGGAGGGCTTCTTGGCAGCCGATCCTATTGGGTCAATCGGACTCTCCGAGAATGAGCGGACTACATTGGAGGGACTAGTGGGTAGCGCGATGGATCTGACTGAGCGGATCTCTGAGCGCCTGGGACACGTGTGGAAAGACCGGGCTAAGCAACCTGAAGACACGCCGCAGCCTTTCGAAGAACAGTGGCAGCAACCGGACGGACGGGAGTGGTCTGAATTTGTTGGCTACGCTCCCGGATCGGACCCAATTGATCCGCAGGGAGCCGTAAACAATCCAACCTTCCGCAAGAGGCTCCTAGCAGCCGCGCTCGATGACGCGCAGCGTTCCGTTTGGGAAGAACCCGATATGAAGTGCTTCATACCGACCGCTCCGGAGAAGCACTAGCCCCCGTCAGTCCCATCCTCTCTCATTGTTCCTTCCCACAGCCACTCTATTGGAGCTCGGGGACGCCACCTCGCGGAATCTGGAGTTCTCCCATCGTGACAACGTATGGGTGAGCTATGGAGAAGAGACCATCACGGAAACCAATCTCTTGGAGATCAGGCGGAGGCATCCGGAGCTTGTCCGTCTCCGCACCTTCCCGAAGCGGGTTGAGGCGAAGAATGGTGCAGATTGGGAATGGCACATCATTGGACGAAAACGGACGCTGAAGATGCGCGTGCAGGCGAAGCGGTTGCAGCGTAACGGCGTGCTGAAGGTCGGCCACAAGGTGAAGTCGTCCGGCAAACAACAGCGCGATCTGCTCATCAACGGCGCGTGCGCCGCCAAGATGAAGGCGGTGTACTGCATTTACTGCTCAGAGCCGCAGCGAGGGGTCTGGAAGCAACCCCAGGCGCCGCCCGGCTGCAGAAGTTTCCAACCCGGGTGCCTGCTGGCCGACGCTGCACACGTGCCTGAGGCCACCAAGAGGCTCAATGAAGTCGAGGAGAGGTGCAGGCCCTGGCACCATCTTTTCCTACCAGCCGCTGTGAGGCAAGCAGGGTTGGATTTCTTCTTGGCCGATGCGGACGACATCGTGCGGGCTGCTTTGGCCGGACAGCCGCTTGCGTCCCTGGTCGAGGTGGGCCAAGCCATGGAACCATTGGAAGTTGCTGCTTGGAACCCGCCTACCGTTGATGATCTGAATGAAGAGACGGGCCGGGCGTTCGACCAGTGCGGTGTCGCGGAAACGACTGCGGCAGATCGGGCAAGGCTGGAGCAGGATACGAAGGCCGGACACGAGATGGCACGTACGGATGAGGGTCTTATTCGGGAACTGGGCATATCCCGCATGATGGTCTTTGATGTTCGATACCCCCCGGAGTCACACGAGCGATGCGAGCGGCCGAAGGCCTGACGGCACCCCGTGGCTCATCGTCGGGCACTCCGACCGGGTTGGTGGACGACCCGAAGTGAACGAGTCCGCGTGTGGGCTTCCTGTCCCCGTCACGTGGCGCCCGAGAAAGGACGACCGTGGCGAGTCGGAGACTCCCCCACTGCCACTCGCTCAACGATGGCGGGGGCTGAGCCCCCGCAGCCCGCAGACCGGTCTGGCAGTTGACCAGACCCGAGGGGTCACGCGCTCGGCCCATAGAATCCCGGCGTGCAAGTCTCGCCTTCTCCCGAGCACGGCGCCGAACCACGCTACGGGCAAGACTCCCTTCCCTACGTCCGCCAGCGCCATGTTCCCGCCGGCTGCCCGTATGCCAAGTAGCCGTGTGCCGTCTCCGGCCTTCTTCCCGCCGCTGTCGCGCTGACGGAGCACAAGCCTTGCGATTCGTCAACCTCTTTGCGGGACTTGGGGCCACTTCCTCCTCTATGTGATCCTCGACGTCTTCAGCCGCTGTGTCGTCGGATGGATGGTCGCGCACCGGGAGTCCTCCGAGCTGGCCAACCGGCTCATCCGCCATGCCACCCGCGCTCACCGGATCCCGCCCGGCCAGCTCACCCTCCACGCCGACCGCGGCTCCTCCATGAAGTCCAAACCCGTCGCCCTGCTCCTGGCCGATCTCGGCGTCACCAAAACGCATTCCTGGCCCCACGTCTCCAACGAAAACCCCTACTCCGAAGCCCAGTTCAAAACCCTGAAATACCGACCCGAGTTCCCCGACCGCTTCGGCTCCATCGAAGACGCCCGCGCCCACTCCAAGGCCTTCTTCCACTGGTACAACCACCAACACCGGCACTCCGGCATCGCTCTGTTCACCCCCGCCGATGTCCACCGGGGACTCATCGAACCCCGCCTCCGAACCCGACAGGCAACCCTCGACGCCGCCTTCCGCGCCCGGCCAAACCGCTTCAAAGGCGCCCCGCCCGTCGCTCAACGACCCCCCAACGCAGTCTGGATCAATCCGCCTGTACCCAGCCCGGGTACGCCGCTCAACTCGATCCTTGCTCCCTAAATGCAAAACACAGTGGTCTCATTCTCGTTGACACCTTCCGTCTATAGCAGTATCAACCCGGCGTGGTCCGCGAAATGTTGGAAGTCGTGGTCGCGGGTGATTAGAGGCACTCCGTGATCCACACAGCTCTGCGCGATAAGTGAATCAGCCAGCCGCGCCCTGAGGCCCAGCGTCAGGACGCGCGCTCGAATCGCGGCGGTGCGCTCCCAGAAGCCCGGATGAATCTCCAGCACCGACAGCGCACGGATGAGGCCGGCAATTTCCTCGTCAAGGGCCGGGTAGCTCAGCATCTCTGCCAGCACTACCGGTGGGAGGACGACAATGCCCTGGTGCAGCGCCCGGTCCAGCAACTGGACATCGGGGCCGTCGTCACCCCGAAACAGCGCGATCAGCGAACTCGAATCGGCGGCGATCACCTGCGGTCGAGATCCCGATCCTCGCGCAGCCTGTCGATGTCCATCGAGATCGGCACTTTCCCGCGCAGTTCGCGCAGCTTCTTCTGTGCGTCAACGGCGGCGATCTGCCGCAGTCCGTAGCGCACCGTGCCCGTCACGCCCTGTCCGGTGATCGCGCGCGCCTGCTGCAGCAGCACCGTCGAGATGTGCACCGTGATCTTGGTAGTTGTTTCCTTCATGGCGTTTCGCTCAGCGAGAGGATAGCAGAATGCCATAACGTGTTATGGCATTCTGCGGAACTGTCGGCCGGCCGCATTGCTGTCAATGGCAGCGGTGGGGCGGCGTCCGGCTGCTGTTGAGCTTGAACGCGGGCGGCGGCCTTCGCGGCTTCAAAGACACCGCCGCATCGGTTGAGCGGAAGGTAGTTCCTGGTCCGGCACGCCAAAGCGATGGCGTCGAGCAGATCGCGCTTGTCCTCGGTGAGAGGCGACGGCCCGGCGGGCGCGGCGCGCCAGCCGGCCAGGGCGGCGACGTGTTTGTGGGCCGCCGCCGTGGTGCGGGCCTCATGCCCTGGCACCGCCTTATTTCAAACCAGCTTCAGCCCGGCGGTTGCGAAGCGACGAAAGTCGGCGAGATTCGCTGTCGCGAGGCGCGCCCCATCATGGATTGCTGCAGCCGCGATCAGGCAGTCGGAGAGTGAGCGGCGGCGACGGCCCGACTCGTTAAAGAGACGAGCGGCGATTCCCGCGTGTTCGAATGTGAGGTCGCGATGGCCGTCCACGACCTGCAGAGCGAGTTCCCTCTCCGCCGGTTCGATCGGGCCGCACAAGAATTCGGCCCAGGCGATGGTGCTTACCACAACTGGCTCGTCGGGATCGGTGGCCTCCAGAAATCGAGCCTCAGGCGATCCCTGGTCCAGCATGCGGATCAGGAAACTTGTGTCCAAGTGGATCATCGCGGTTCGTTGGAGAGTCGCCGAAAGGATGCGCTCCGAATCTCGCTCGCCTGGTGTTCCCAGCCGTCCAAATCCACGCCTCGGGCCGCGACTGATTTCTGGAGTGCCCGGAGGGCCTGCAACCTCGCATCCACCCGTGATGGTTGCCGCTCGGCTTCGCTACGGATCGCTCTTCGGAGCGCCTCGGACTTCGAGACGTTCCAGCGACGCGCCAACCCTTCCAGCGTGCGGACGGTGCCAACGTCGAGGGAGTATGTGGATTTGATCGTCATGATGGCCATACTCTCAACTATATGGCCATATCATTTGGTAAGACGAATCACAGGGGCATTGGGTACTTCACAAACGTTGCCTCCATGAGAAGCTGGTCAGAAGTAGTGCTTGAGTACCAGCGCGACTTCCCGGTATCCGAGGCCGCCGAGGCCGATATCCACCCCGAACGGGGTCACCCCGTCGGCCTGAACCGGCGCGTGGCTTCGGATCAGGTCGTACTCCGTGGTGGTGGTCAGCTCCCGGAAGCGGCCCCAGCGAACCTTGACCCCGAGCAAAGCCTCTCCCAGGTTCATGTCGAGCCCGACGATGAATTGATACCCCGGGACCCAGCCGCTGATCTCGGCATCCAGCAGGTTGACGGTTCCCGCGGCCGCGCGCTTCGCTCCCTCCGGCCAGTCGGGAACGAACCCGATAGCCAGGTACTCCTGCTCCGGTTTGCGGACGAAGCTCGCCGCATAGTGGGCCTCGATTTGCGCCAACCCGATCCCGGCCGCCGCGTAGGGCGTCCACCGCGTACGGTTCTCGAAGTCGTAGTAGAGGTTCAAGAAGGCCTCCTCGGCCCGCACATCGGAGAGCGTCTCCACCGGGGCCACCGCCCATTCGACTTTCTTGCCAGTCAGGGCCTCATTGCCGTCGGCCACCTTGATGGGCCGGGTGTCCCGTCCGTGACTCCGCAACCGGAAATCCAGCTCGACGCGAAACGCGCCGTAGGTGAGGCCGACCGTCGAGCCGTAGCCGAATCCGGTACCGACGTCGAAGGAGTTCGTGAGCGCGGTAGTCGCCTCGCGGGCGTCGCAGGCGGCATCGTTCGGGGGCGTCAGCCCCTCGGGATAGAGGAGCGTGTCGCACCGCGTCGGGTGATTCAGGAACGTCTGGGAGGACTTCGCCGTCTGGGCGCGGGGACCACCCTCTTCAAACCCGATGTAGAGGCGCTGCGCCACCGCGTCATCGCCGGCCGCGAGCAGCGCCGCGCCGACCAGGACGCCGACGGCCGCGGGCCAGCTCGAGGGGATGTGGGGCGCCTGGCAGGTTGTTCGATCCATGTTGCCGGTTCCTTGCAATCGGCGGACCAACGGCGCATTCGGGCCGGGTTCGGCCGATCCGGTGAAAGTCCGCCCCCCACGAAGTGGCGCGTTTCGAAGCGGATCTGAGCAGTGGTTCACTCGCCCGTGTAACGATCAATTCTGAGGGGCTCCCCGTTCTCTTGTCGTGGGCCGCCGCCGGCCGGGACACTGGCGCGTAGGCAAGGGAACGCCGGTCTTCAGACCGGCACCGCGGCCCGCAGAACCGCGAGAGCGGAATTGCGCCCCATCATGCGGATGGCTCATCCACCCCGATACATCACGATGTTGTGCGCCGGAAGGGTTAGCCGGCTCTCGATGACCCCACCCGCGCTCTCAACCCGCTGCACCAACTCCCGGAGCGTCATCAACTCCCGGTACCCCACGTTCAGCTCGTCGGCGAACGCCCGGTAGAAGAGACGGACGGCCAACCGGTCCCGGGGGCAACTGCTTATCTGGATCCCGCCGGGCTTCAGAAACCGCCGGAAATGGGTGATGAGTCTCCGTTTCCCGGCGTCATCGAAATGCTCGACCAACCCCCAATCGAGGCCGACATCGAAACGCCCCCGAGGTGCGACGTCGAAGAAGTTCTTCCGCAGGTAGCTCCAACCCTCGGGATCACGCTCCACGTCGATCCAGCGACCATTCCACCCCCTCGGCGCCCGGACGCGCACCTTCCGCGGCGCGTTCAGATAGCGCTCGTACGCGGCCGGATCCTCGTCGATCAGGACGACCTCGCCCCCCGCCCCGTAGAGCGCCTGCAGGATTGCCGCCTCCCATCCCGCCTCGGCGCCGAAGAAGACGATGTTGGGATCGGGAGGAACGCGGAGCCGGGCGAGCGCGGCCAGTTTCCCCTCGAAATCGTGAACCGCATCCCTTCTCTGCTGGGCCCGGGCGAGCGCGAGCCGCAGAACCCGGATCCACCGCGGCCCCGGATACCCGCGGTTGATCTCCCGCCAGGGTGTGTTCAGAAACTTCTCGAAGTTGGCGTTGAAACGCGCCCAATCCATCGCCCCCGAGCGCTCAGGATCCTTGACCTGCGCCGGATCGAAGCCCCGCGCGAGCGGCAGGGTTACCCGCATGACGCTCCAGTGAACACCGAATATGCTCACTGGTCAAATGCTGATTCGGCACCGAAACCTCCGACCCCGGTCCGTCATCCTTTGGGCCGCTCTGGCCTGCGCAGCCTTATGGGGCGTCGGTTGTGACGGCGCTCCGGCCCCTTCCCCGGCTGACGCGGGGCAGCAAATCGCCGCCGCGATCGAGAGCGTCGACGCCGGCGAATTCACCGACCTCGGCCTGAGCGTCTGGATCGGCCCGGCGGACGGCGAGGCGCTCTACGCAGAATCTGCCGACATCCCCCGGCCGGCGGCCAGCTCGATCAAGACCTCCTACCTCGTCGAGTTCTTCTCGGACCGGGCGGACACCCTCGACGAACCTGTCCCGGGAGCCGTCGACGTGGTCGGTGACGCAGAACACCCGGCCATCACCCACTTCGAACCCGAGACGCAAGCCGAGATCCGGGAACACCTCGAGACCGCCACCGTGAGAACGGTCGGACACCACATGATCCGCGGAACCGGCGTCTCGAACCCGGTGTACAACGCCGCGGCGAACCTGGTCACCGCCTTCCTCGGCGGCCCGCCGGAGCTGACCGGGCGAATCCACGCCCGCCACCCGGACTTCTCCGGCATCCACTCGCGGCGCTACATGCTCGCGGCGCGGGACGTGACGGGAGACAACGAAGTCACCGCAGCCTCCCTCACCGCCGTCCTCGCCGCCATCGCGCTTGGAGACGTGCCCGGCGTCCCGGCAGAGACGCACGAGGCCATGCGCGAAGTCCTGTTCCTGGAAGAAACTGCCGACGGCCGCCACTTCTACAAGGGCGGTTCGCTGAACTCGAACCCCATCACCCGGGTGCTTTCGGGATACTGGGAGAAAGCCGGGGAACCCGCAGGCCGGCGACTCGTTTATGCCTTCATGGCCGAAGTTCGCGGACCGGAAAGCGTGGCGCCGGGGGATCTCGAAGCGGGCGACGCCGGCCGCCGGCTCCAGGACCATCTCGAAGCGCTGCGCGCGGCCGCATTGCCGGTGGCGCGGGAGTGGCTCGCCGCCGAGGAGGCTCCCGAGTGAGGTTGCTGGCGCTCGCCGCCGCCCTCTCGCTTCTCCCAACTGGCGCGCCGGCCGGCGAAGACTGGCCGCAGTGGCGCGGGCCGAACCGGGACGGCATCTCCCGGGAGACCGGGCTGCTCCAGAGCTGGCCGGAAGGGGGGCCTCGCCTCGTCTTCCGGGCCGACGGCCTCGGCGCCGGGTATTCCACGGTGTCCGTCGCGGAGGGACGGATCCACACGCTCGGGATGCTTTCGGGCCGCGAGTGGGTGATCAGCCTCGACGCGGAAACCGGCGCGCAGCTCTGGGCGACGCCGCACGGCGAGGGCTACCGCGACGGCCGCGGCGACGGCCCGCGTTCCGTGCCCACGGTAGCGGGCGGCCGCGTCTATGCCCTCGGAGCCCGGGGGCAACTCTCGGCGCTCGACGCCGCTTCCGGCCAGATCGTCTGGACGCTGGATCTCCTCCGCGAAGCGGGCGGCCGGAACATCAGTTGGGGGATCAGCGAGTCGCCGCTCGTGCTCGGGGACCGGGTCCTCGTCTCGCCGGGCGGCCGCAGCGCCGGCTTTGCCGCTTTCGACCGGGACACCGGAGAGTTGCTCTGGAGTGCCGGAGGTGACGAGGCCGGCTACGCCTCGCCGCTGCCGGTGGATCTCGCCGGTGCGCCCCACGTCGTTTACTTCAGCGGCGAACGCGCGGCGGGCATCCGCACCGACGACGGCGCGCTGCTGTGGAGCTACCGCGGCGCCTCGAACCGGACCGCGAACATCGCCACCCCGATCCTGGTGTCGAACCGCGGGGGCGCAGCGGAAGTCTTCCTCTCCTCGGACTACGGCACCGGCGGCGCGCTACTGGAACTCCGCTCCGACGGCACCGGGGGCGTGACCGCCGAGGAGAAGTACTTCACCCGGAACATGCGGGTCCACCACGCCACCCCGGTGCTTCATGAAGGGGTGCTCTACGGCTTTTCCGGGTCCATCCTGAGCGCGCTCGACATCGAAACCGGCGCACTGTTCTGGCGCGACCGTTCCATCCGGAAGGGCTCGCTCACCTTCGCCGACAACCGCCTCTACGTATTCAGCGAGCGGGGCGATGTCGCCCTGGTCGAGCCGTCGCGTGCCGGGTACGAGGAACGCGGCCGCTTCGAGTTCCGCCGGAAGGACCGGTCCGGGGAGAACACCTGGAGCCATCCCGTGGTCGCAAACGGCTTCCTCTACCTCCGGGATCAGGACGTCCTGCTCGCCTACGACGTAAGCGCCAGACCGTAACCGGCTGCTCCGAACGCCGCTCGGCCGCAAGGCGCCACCGGCTTGGACCGCCGACCTCCGGTCGGCACCGCCCGCCGCAGGCGGGCGAAGCCGCGTACCGCCACGCATCCAGACGGCGCAGAGGCCAGGGAACCCGCAGTACGCCATCCACCCGGATGGCCCGCAGGCCAGGGAACGCCGGTGTTCACACCGGCACCGCGGCCCGCCAGGGCCGCGAGTAGCGTTTACCCCGCGTCAGCGATGGCGCTCCCCATGCTCCCCCTCACCAATCTCCACATGCGTCGTCCAAGCTTCGAAGCGTTGGCCTTCGGCTTCCAGCCGGACCGAGCTCGTTTCCCCAGGCGCCAGGCTGATCCTCGGCGTCGGACCGAGTTCGACCCCGTTCGACAGGTGAACCTCGACCCGAACCCGCGCAACCGGTTCGGCGGTCGTGTTGACCACCGTCCCGATGAAGGTCTCGGCAGCGACGTCGTAACGAAGCTCGAGATGAACGCCGCTACGCACCTCCTGAGCCGCTTCCACACGCCCGTACTGAATGCCGGACTCGCCCGACTCCTCCCCGTGCTCTCCCCCGGAACCGTGTTCTCCTTCGTGCTCTCCCTCGGATTCGTGTTGCCCTGCGCGTTCGTCCTCGGACTCGCGGGCGCCCCTCTCGCTCCCCGGCAGCGGCTCCGGGTCGGATTCCGACTCACGGTCCGATGTGCCCTCAGGCAGACGTTTTGATTCTGGCCGAACCTGCTGCTCCAAGATCTCAGGTCCACCCCCACATCCCAACAGACCCAGGAGAACAACCCCGGCGAAGAGCGCGACAGAGCAGAACGGGGCCTCGGCGGGAACCCGCCAGTTGCGGTGGTGACGATCCATCGGAACAACGATGGTAGTCGACGGTCGCGCGTTTCGTAATCTGCGTTGCCGCACGCGGAGAGCGGTCTCATCAAGGGCGCTCGGCGTCGCACCGACGCAGTACTGCTTGGCCGGTTGAGTGTTGGTCGACGACGCCCGGCCCCATCGCTCGCTAGAGATCGGGCAGGTAGTAGCCAATCAAGAGCCTCGTAAGCAGTTCTCCGCGAAGCGCGAGGCGATCAATGTCCTCTGTGTCCATAGGCGAGAAGTCCGTCGGATAACCGCGGACCTCCTGGCGAGACGGGAGTCCGGAGGGAATCCAGGGAAGGCTGTCATCGTTCTGCCCGAGATAGGACAAGACAAAACCCGATATGGCCCCTGACTCATCGAGCCGGTGCAGTCGCCCTCGGGTCGCATCCTGCACCTTCCGGAAAACCGTCAGGAAAGATTGGTGCATTCGACTGGGCCACCACATTGGGTAGCAGTCACCGTCAAATAGGCCAGCTCCCGCGTCGCAGGAGATGAGATAGGCCGGGTCGTAGACGTTGGTGCTGATCCGCGGGTCTCGTCCAGGTTCCATTGGACCGGCGCCGAGATTCTCAAAGACTCCGCCGTCCGTGAGGAGAACGCGGGTGGGGCCGGAGGTAGCGCCTTTCTTGATAAACCGATAGTGCCGGTCCAGCGCTGGGAGCAGCGCCGGGTATGCGGCCGAGGCAGCAACGGCATCGGCCAGCCGCGCATCTTCAGGAGCAATTTCTCCGAACCTCCAGCAGCCGCTTTGCCTGCTCCCGAACCGGAACGCTGAACCCGTGCGGAGCTCGGTAGCGTTCACGACGACATCCAGCGACTCTCTCTTGATATCTCGCATCAACGCGTCCCGGAACAGCGACGCGAGAACATCTCGGAAGGCTTCGCTCCGACTGAACCCCCGAATCGGCGGTGGCTCCGCTGCACGCGGGCGACCGGGCCTACGGAACCTCCGAACGACCCGAAGCGAGAGCCGAAGGGCCAATGCACCGCCAGCGGTCAACAGCGCTCTGATGGATTTTGCCAGCGAGGTCGGTCGCAACACGCGCCTTAGGATGCTGCCCGAGAGTCCCCGCCGCAGGAGCGCGACCACACGCGCCTCGAACTCCTGAAACGACTCATTCGAGTAGGCGTACAGAGCCGCGATGACGGAGCCACCCGACACACTTGAAATGACCTGCAGCCTGTCCAAGAGACCAAGATCGTTGAGAGCCCGGAAACAGCCCAGATGGAATGCGATTGCCCTAGCACCCCCGCCGGAAAGCGCAAGACCGACATCTCGCTTTCTTGGGATCTCCCGCCCAACCTGGATCGTCGGGGCCGCAGTCTCCTCGATCTGGGATGAACGGCGCCCGCGCAACTTCGTCCGAAAAGCATGTGCGCCCAACACCGGATCGTCAGGACTTCCCGAGAGAATCAAAAGAACGACATCGCGCCGAGTCGATTGGGGAGCGGCAAGGAGCTGGGCGACCGCATCGAAGTCAACGCTGCTCGGATGAGCGCTGGAGGTGGGATGTGTGTGCCAACTGCCGACGCAGGAAACTGAGCCGCGGTACCGCTCCTTCTTCTCCTCAGCTGCCTCTTTCATCCCCGCAGTCCCACAAGTAAAGTGGTCGTCAGCAGCTTCGCTGTCCAGCGGCGGTCCCTCCACCTCAGTCACCCAGAGGACACCCGCTGCCTGGTTTAGTTCACCGAAGACGAGGCCACCCGTCTCGACCGCTGAGCCGGCTGCACGAGCGGAGCGACGCGCCCAAGCTCGCATTTCGCGCAATGCCTCGGGCGATACTCGGACTGAGTATCCCCTGCCTTTCTCCGCGAGGACTTGATCAGGCGTCCAAGCGAATGTATGGAGCGGCCCTTGTTCCTCAAAGATCCAACCGAAGCCAGTGTGTTCCGCATCCGGCGTCCGTAGGGCCCGAGCAACGGCGTTCAGCATTCGAGCCGAGAGTCCGGCAAGGTCAGCATCGGAACCGACAAACGTCGGTTCCGAGCATCCCGGCTCGGGTTGGAAGTGCTCGCCTCTTGGTTCGGCTGGCCAGAACTCCTGTCGCAGCGTGAAGAGCCTGGGTTTTCGACAGGCCTCAAGCTTGAGCCGCCTAATGAGGTCTAACGGTCCCCCGCTGTGCTCCGCGGTTGCAAGGGTCGCGATTCCAGCGGCAGCATCGTGGCCCACCCCCATGCAGGTGATTGGAGGGCGCCGGTCGAGATCGCGTAGCGTCTGTTCGAGCTTCATCCTAACGACCGACGAAGCTGTGCAATCAATCACGAGGTCGACGTCAGGAATCGGTTCAGGTCCCCCGAGGCGCTGAACGAGATCGGCCGTGCCGACACTAACTTCGACACCGGGCACGATTCGCTTGAGGCGTTCGCCCAAGGCCGTGGCCTTCAGCCGGCCGATGTCCGAGTCCTCAAAAGCTTGCCTTACCAGCAGGCCCGGCCCGACTCTTCCATTGTCGACGAGTTCAACATGGCCAACCCCGGCTCGAACAATCGACTCAGCAACGCGCGTTCCGATCGCCCCGCAACCCCAGATGGCGACCCGTTTGCCACGAAACCACTCCATGGGAGATCGCCGATCCCGTCTTCTTGTCACTTCCGGGCGAGTCTCACTGACGCGACACCAACCAACGTTCGCCTCGTCTGCCCACTTTAGGACCGCTACGATGGCCGTCTTGCGTGCATCACGCTCATTGGCCATCCAGATCTTCCGAAGCCTGTCCGCATCCTCTCCGGAGATCTCCCAGGCGGCGAGGTGTTGCAGGGCGCGGCCAGCATCAACACGGCGCATCGGAGTGCCCAGCACGACGACGAGCGGCGCACCCGCCTGCATTTGCTCCGCGTGTACCGCGAGCCGGATTAGGAGCGCCGACTCATCAATGCCGTGAGCTTCCAACTCGCGCAGCAAGGCCTTGACCGTGCTCGGATACTCAAAGGGAAAGGGTTCGTGGAGCAACACCACCGGCGCAAACCGTCCCGCGGGTGCGCCCGAAACCGTCTCTTGCCAGCCGACGATCTCTGTCCGATGGTGACGCTCGCGAAGCTTCGCGAATCCAATCCACACAGACTGCTCAATCCGCGGCGTATTTGCCCTCGGAACAACGAGCCGCTCGACTGTGTGGTATGCCACAGGCGGGTGAAGTGGCGCATCGTCGGGGTCGAGATTGTTCAACGCGGCGTCGCGAATCCAGCCGTCTAGCCGCCTGATAAACCCATACATCCCTTCTTCTGGCCTCCACTCTGCTGCGCTCGAGTAGAGACAGGGATGACAAGTCCATTGGACATGGGGGAAACCAGCAAACCTCCGGTGAGGCATAACTACGAACGGATAGTCGAAGGGGAAAACCGGGGGTACCAGAAGGTTGAACAGCTCACGGGCGCGTACAGGAAGCCCGCCGTCCGCCCAGTCCAATCCATCGAAGCCGACAGCAATCTGAATGCGAAGGTGGCCGGCGGGTCCTTCGGTGGCCTCGACGATCTCGACGGTTCCCTCAGATGCTTCTTCGATCTCTAGCAGCTGCTCGTATGCAAGTTCGGGCCCGCTCAACATCAGCACTGCCCATAGGTCACCGCGTCTCTGGGAGGCCCGTCTGACCCCTGCGCCTTCCTTGCGGCTTCTGATGCGGACATGGAAGCAGTCGGCTTCCCATCGAAGACGATCGCTCCACTGTCTAGCCTGGCCACGACCGGCTCGTCGTTGTCCATCGTGCAGAGGAAGGAGGTCGTGATGCTCTCGTATTGTTTCTTGGCCTTCGCGTGGGGCGGGTTGTCGCCGGATTTGTTCGAGGACGGAACGGTGTTCGAACTGGACACTACGCGGTTCGGGATCTTGGAAGCGCCGCCCATTTCGTCGACGATGTGCTTCTTGAGTTTCTCCTCATCGTCTCCCTCGTCTTTCCAGTACATGACGGCCTTCGAGCAGTGGTGGGGCGCAAGGAGCACATTCCAGGAGAGATCTTCGTCATTGCTGACCTCAAAAATTCGCTTGATGACGGGGTAGGAAAGATCTCCGAGAAGTAGAGTTCGGAGCTTCTTCGTCCCATCGAACAGGGTCACCTGCATCCCGAGGCTCGTGTCGTTCCTCTCGCCGGCCTCGTCGTCCTTGAATGGGGCGTGCACAAAGGCGCGGAACTTGTCGGAGACGTCGGTCTCGTCGATAGTGCTCAGATCATTGCCCGGAACGGTCAGCCGATCGTCCGGAAAGTCCTTGAACTCGGCCTCTTCCAGCAGTTCCGAGTAACCGAAGATCCGTACCCGGTTCCCTGCGCCCGGGTCGCCCTTGGCCGTAGTCGTCTTCTTGACGCGGCGCTTCGCTTCTTTCTTGAACGCCTTGGCGTCATCGCAGAGGTCTTTCGTGTACTCGAGAAAGACACGCGGTGTGAACCAGAGCTCTCCAATGTCCACTTCATCAAGCAATTTCTCGAAGCCACGGCAATGGTCCTGATCGGGATGCGTGAGAGCGAACGCCGACAGATAAGGGCGACCGTTCTTCCTCGGTAGCCTCTCAACCAACTCATCGACAACAGGCCACGTCTTGTCATCATCGTCCTCGGACTTTGCGAGGTGGTTTAGATCGACCTGAAGGTGAGTCTTGGAATCGATGACGACCGTGGTGCTGTCGCCGTTGCCGACCGGCCAAAAGACCAGTCCACGTTTTGGAAGCTTGAAGCCCATGGGATACGTCCTCCTAGAACTTTCCTCGTAAGCGCTGTGGCTGAGCGGCCGATGGAACGGCCTCTTCGGCTCTCGGAGCGAGGGCCGACCCCACCCCATCATGAAATGTCGCGCGCGGCAGTTCCGACGCGCAGGCCTTCTTGACGACCAAACAAAGCTTAACCACAACATGTTGCGGTATGCAACTCGGAGGACCACAACCACTTGTGGGTGCCGATCCGGCCTGGACTGCTCGGGTCCACAACCGAAAACGGCCTCCGCCGAGGCCACGAAAGGTGTTTTAGGGGTGTGGCGGCACCGGTCGTCTGGGGTGGTGGGCAGTTCTCAGACCGACGGAGAGCACTTCGAACAGCGAATAGGTGGCGCGAGTGACGAGCTTGGGCCAGTCGGACAATTGAGCTATCGCCATTCGGCTCTCCGGGTCCGGCGAACTTAGCGGTTCGCGCGCAGGTAGCAGAGGATCTCCTGCATCACCCGGCAGTCCACCTCGTTGTACTCCCGGATCTCCTCCATGAGCTCCGTGTCCGCCAGCCGGATGCCTTTCTGCCCGGCCTCCGCATCGCAGCGCCAGGCGCCAACCATCGCGCCTTGCCCGTCCATCTTCGAGTCGCCCCACAAGGTCTCAATGAGTCCCTCGGCATGGAGGGCCTTGGCGACGGATTTGAGTCCCAGGTCTTGCGCGCCGCAGACGAAGACCGGCTCTGCCTTGAAGACCCTCTTGTGGAGGTCGAACAGGTTCAGATCGGGCCATTCACCATCCGGATGACGCTTTCGGGCTGATTCGTACCAGGCGCGTTCCGCGTCCGCCCAGTGGAAGATTCTCGGGTCTTCGACACCGAGACGCCGGCTCAACTCGTCCATGTGGGCGAGCCATGCCTCGACGATTCGGGCCTCGCTCCCGGGATCCAGCCGGTCCGCGATGAAACACCGGAACCTCCACTCCCCCTCTTCGATGTGGCCGCAGCCGATCATGAAGATCATCGCCTGACCGCCCGCCTGCGGGAAGGCGCTGAAGTCGTCACTCAGGTCGTTGACCGTCTCGAAGTCCACGAAGAACTCGAGCGGCCGCCGTTCGCGCCAGAGTTCCTCTTCGACCGTGACACTCTCCGGCTGCACGGCGGGCCCCGGCCGGTTCGGGTGGATCGGTTCCCGGCGCTGGCGGGCGATGGATTTGATCGCGTCGCTCCAGGGGGCCGCCGGTTTCGACTGAGGCTCAAGTTCCGGTACGGACGGCTCGGGGAGCGGTCTCCACCCTCCTCCCTCGCGACGAAGCCTGCGGATCCATTCGGCAGCCTCGGTGGTCTTCTCTCGGAGATCGTCGTCCATGGACACCGGACCGAGCCGTTCCACGGCGATATCGCTCCGGCACACGAACTTCTGCTTCTTGCGGGTGTACTTGTGCTCGTAGCCGCGCCCGAGGAGAAAGGCGTTCGGCGGGGTGTAGCCCTGGAGGCGCCCCAGCGCCGCGTTGTAGACGAAGAGCTGTCCCTTGTAGGCCGCCGTCGAAGCGCCATGGGCGAGCACGTTCTTCCGCCCCTTCCCGAGGTGGAGCTTCGTGAACTTGGCGTCCACCACGAGGTAGTGCCAGGGCTGATCCAGCTCCGGCGCCGGCCGCTCAGCCTCCCCCGCCCCCAAATGATCGGGAAACAGTCGTTCGAACACGTCCGACCGGATCAGGAAATCGGGTGCTCCGTAGGTGCGGGTTGCCGGGTTCCAGAGGATCCCCTGGTGGACGATCTCACGTCCGTCCGCCAGCGCTTCGAGCGTTTCCTTCGCCTTGCTGAGGTCCTGGCTGTCGAGCCCGGAAGCTCCGATCCGGATCAGATCGCTGCGGTCGGCAAGGCAGGCGGCCACCGCGTCTTCGAACGCGACGCCCCGGTGCGCGATGAAACGGAAAAAATCGAGCCGCTCGTCGTAACCCTCGCGCCGATCGTCCCTCACGAACCCATGGGCCGTGCCGTAGAGATCCAGCCAGTCGCCGAGGGTGTTCTTCAGCAGATAGCCGCGGAGCTTCGTGGCGGAGACCCACTCGTCCCAGTCCTCGCGCGTGCGGGGCGTCCGGTCGTTGCCGGTGTCGTCGTGCGTCAGGTTCCGAGAGTTCACACTGTCACATTACAGGAGAAGACACCGCGCGGACGGAGCATCACCCTGCCCCCGGTTGACCATGACTTCCGGCGTGTCTTGACCATGGTTCGCTCGGTTCGACCATGGTTCGTCCGGCGGTCAGCCGAGAGCATCGCGTGTGCCTCAGACATGGAATACCCAACGATCCGTGCGATAGTGCCCCGGTTGAGGGGCGGGTACCCAGGGGCGTTTTCCATGACGATCGTGCGCAAGACCATCACCCTGACCAGCCAGCAGGACCAATGGGTCAAGGCCCAGATCACTGCCGGCCGTTTCACGAGCGACAGCGAGTACATCCGCGACCTGATCCGGCGCGACCTGGAGCGGAACACGTCCTTCCACGTTCTCCAGGCCGCCATTCGGGAGGGGCTCGAAAGCGGCGTGAGCGAACGAACCATCCCGGAGATCGCCCAGGAAGCCGAAGCACGGCTTCGACAGGACGGCCGCGTATAGGCTCAGGCGACGGGTTCCCCAGTGGGGAGAAGCAAGACCATGGCGTCGCGGATTGACCATGGCTCGCAGAATGACCATGGCTTGCAGAATGACCATGGCTACCCGAATTGACCGGGTTGGAGGGCGATTTGACCATGGCTCGGAGGCGCCTGCCGGGTTTCTGAACGGGTGCTCGAAAGCCGATTCAGGCTTCTTTGCGATACCGGTTCCGGAATCGGAATCCGAGGCAAAACGGCCGGAATTGCCGGATTCAGGCCGGATATCGGTAGATATAGCCGGTAAGAGCCGGATCCGGCCGGAAACCGGAAAACCCTCAGAAATCGAAGAGAAAGGTCGTAATTCGGCTATTGACCATGGCTCTTTCGGCAACTTCGCGCTTTGACCATGGCTTCTTGGGCCTTTGACCATGGCTCCGCGAGTTTGACCATGCCTCCCGGCAGAACGGGATTTTGCTAGAGCTGCACCGTCAGACGCTGACCGCGCGGTATGCCTGCTCCGGGTGACTCTTGTTTTCGGGATACCGGAGTCGCAGTTGGCCGGACTTCAGCATCGGGCGGAGCTGGCGCTTCTGCAGGTTGCTTTCGTCCATGCCGAACCACTCCGCGAGTTCGCCCACCGTCGTCCATTCCCGGAAGGTGCAGATGTCGAGGATGAGCTGCCGCAGTGGTTTCGACCGACGACGCTTTCCGAGCGCCCGGATGCGGTCCCGGAAGACTTCGGGGAGTTCGCCGTTCGGATCCCCCGCCGGAAGCGCCGCTGCTTCGGACGTGGACTCGACGGGCGAAGATGGTGGGTCCGCGGGAGGGGGCAGGGCACGCGCTTTCCCCGAGTCGGCTACCCGCGGATTTCGCGACCCGGTCGGGCCGCGATGCCGGTCTGAAGACCGGCGTTCCCTGGGTTCGGGCGCCTGGACTCGGTGTTCCTCCGGGGTGTCGCCACCGGTGATCGAGACGAGCTCTTCGCCGAGGTCTTCCACGCTCTCGGCGACATCTTCGGCCTGGGTCCCGATCCGGGTGGCGCGGCTTCCGAAGCGGCGCATGCCCTTCCCGATGCGCCGCAGCCTCGCGCCCCCGGCGTCGCGGCGCGCCCTGCCCCATTCGCTGAGCTTGCCGCCGATCTCTCCCGCCGCGTGCCCGACCTTTACCGCGCCCCGAGACGCGCGGACGGCGACGTTGCCCGCCTGCTCGACACCGCGGGCGATGGGACCGGCGTTCTTGTCGAGCCACTTCCAGACGGCCCGCAGGCCGCCTCCGATGGCGCGCAGCCACAACCAGATCCCCTGGAAGAAGGGGTGGCGGAAGAAGCGCCGGATGGCGTCCATCCCGGGCGGGTCGTCGGGCCGGCGCTTGTCCGCGGGGTCCACGGCGTCCGGCGGACCCGCCCCCGAAGCCGGGGCGATTCGGGTCTCGCGGTCCATGTTCAGGGACGGCGGACGCGCGGGGCGCGCCGCCGTCTCGTCTTCTTCTTGGCGCTCGCGACGAGCGGGGCGCGCATCCGCTCGTAGAGTGCGAAGAGGTGCTCGACGCGCTCGCGCTCGGAGGAAAACTTGCGCGGCCGGTAGAGGCGGTCCACCGCGCGGTCGAGCGCCTGGTGCGCGCGGCGCAGGTTCACCGGCATGAGGTCCGGATCGTAGAGGTCGGCGAGGGTCGCGTCCGGGTGGGCGGCGCGTGCGTCGAGGACAGCCTGGACGAGTGGGTCGAGGGATGACAGGTCCAGATCCTTCGGCGGTACCGGGAACGTGTTGTAGACGACTCCGACCGAGTACATGTAGTCACTCTTCATCCGTCCCGTCACGGCCCGCATCCAGGCCATGTGCATCGCGGAAGTCAGGAGCGCGAAGTCACTAAGCGACGCATCGAGAACGAGTCGCAGCTTCTCACTCGGGATTGTTGGTGGCTCCAGCCAACCGATCGGCACGTATTGGCGCCTCTCTGAACTCACTTGGGGAACTACAAGAAACGGCGCGTCCGGAACCATGGTGACGCCGTACATGCTCGGGTAGTCAGCAAGGTTCCTGGTTGTAGTGCGCTTGCTCTTCGAACGAAACACGCGGACCAATCTCAAGCGCTCGCGCACGAATGGCAGCGCACGAAGTTCCTGCGGCTCCAAGTCGCCAGTGTGAAGAATCCACCGTGCCTCACTCCGAATGAACTCACGTGCTCCCGGAAACAGACGAAGGCACGACGCGGCACCCGGCTCTCGAGACAGGAAGTCTGCCCTTTCCTCTGCCGAAAACGTGAGATAGCCGTCTTCCAGCGGCTGGGTACCAGTCACCAGTTTTCTCATCCCGTTGATCGGCCGACTCTCCTCCCGCACGACGAGATGTGGATCGGCCAGCCCACCCGCATCGAACAGATACGGCGAAAGCACCGCATGCGCGCTCTCGTGCGGATCCCCCTTCGGATCGTCGTAGGAAAACAGCCGTCGCACCGCCGGAACCCCCTCCCGGTCGTCGAGTCCGATGATGACCACGTGCACGTGGGCCATGCCCCTAGCGTCGGAGCCCCAGGCGAACGTCCGGTGGGCGAAAGCGATTTCGAGTCCGCAACGCCCGAACAGGATCGGCCAGAGTTGCGCCACCTGCTCGCCCTGGCTGATCGAGTTCGTCGCCACGAAGCCGATCCGCGCGCGTTCCCCCGGTGGACCGCTCTTCCGGACGTACTCCCCCGCGGTGATGAACCAGGCGGTTACGTAATCGAGCGTCCCGCCGCTCCCGCCGAGCGCCGCGATCCGCCGTACCTGCGCCCGCTGCTCGGCTGACTGGAACTTGGCGCCCCCGAACGGCGGGTTCCCGAACACGAACGAACAATCCTTTGCCGGCAGCAGGTCCTCCCAGTCCATCTCCAGCGCGTCCGCGCAGCGGATGTGCGGCGACTGCTTCAGCGGGATGCGCGCGTAGGACTGGCCGAACTCCAGGCTGAGCTCGTTGTTCATCAGGTGGTCCATCATCCAGAGGGCCACCTCGGCGATCCGCGCCGGGAATTCACCGATCTCGATCCCGTAGAACTGGTTCACATCGAGCCGGGACAACGAACTCACATCGAATTGGAGGACCTGCCTCTCCTCGCTCGCTAGGAGTTCGCGAAGCACTTGCAGTTCGAGCCGCCGCAGCTCGCGGTAGGCGATCACCAGAAAGTTCCCGCAGCCGCAGGCCGGATCGAAGAACGTCCGTTCGCCGAGCCGCTCCTGGAACTCCCGCAGCCGAGCCTTCCGTCCCCGCCGGAGCGCCTTGATCCGGGTGAACTCCTCCCAGAGGTCATCCAGAAACAACGGCTCGATGACCTTGAGGATGTTCTGCTCGGTGGTGTAGTGCGCCCCCTGGGCTCGCCGTTCCGCGGGGGCCATCACCGACTGGAAGAGCGACCCGAAGATCGCCGGCGAGATGCTCGACCAGTTGAAACGGCAGGCGGTGAGCAGCTGCTCCCGCATTTCCGCGTTGAAGGCGGGAATCCAGATCGCGTCCGCGAAAAGGTCGCCGTTCACGTGGGGGAAGCGGGCGAGGTCCTCGTCGAGGGTCGCGATGCGCTCCCCCTCGGGGGTGTTCAGCACCTGGAAGAGCTGCATCAGCAGCGGCCCGAGGTCGGTCCCGTCTTCGCGGGTTCTCTCTTCCAGGAAGTCGAGCAGGATGTCCCGCGGCTCGAAGACCCCGGTGTCGTCGGCGAAGAGGCAGAAGACGATCCGAACCAGGAAGCGTTCGAGGTCGTGCCGGGGGTAGCCGGCGTCCCGAAGGGAGTCGTGGAGCTTCCCGACCAGCTCCGCAGCCTCGATGTTCGCGGGGTCCTGATCGCGGAACGTCCGGCTCGCGACCCCGAGGACGAAGCCGAACTTCTCGATGTGCTCCGGCAACTGGTCGAGCCGGAAGGTGACCAGGTCCCGCTGCAGCAGGTCGTGGAGTTCGAAGTTCTGGAAGTCGCTGGTCAGGATGTAGCGCGGCTTCTCGTGTTCCGGCAGCGCGTCGAAATAACCCCCGGCCTGCTCGTAGGCCTTTTCCAGATCGCGGCCGGCACTCTTCTGCTCGACGATCAGGACCCCGGGCCAGAAGAGGTCGATGAAACCGCTGGTGTCATCGAGCCGCTTCACCCGCTCCTCGTAGCGGGCGACGGACTCCCGGCGCTTCCCGAAGATCCGGAAGAAGTCGTTGTAGAAGCTCTGGGTCTCGCCCTTCTCGTAGCCGGCGTCCGCCCACTTCGTGGCGAAAGCCGCGGCGCGGGCGCGGATCTCGTTCCAGGAGAGGCGCATGTGGCGGCGTATCGTATCGGCGGGTTATCGCTGGGGACGCTCCCCGCTGGCAAGAATGTGCCTCGCGCCGTGCGGACGAGCGACCCCTCCCTGCGCCACCGCGGGCTGAGGCCGACGGCCAGCAAATCCCGCCGCCCGGCTGGCCGAACGGCCTTGACTTACCGGGGTAATGAGAGTCACAATGACACGGAGCGCAACGTCGCAGTCCGGCACATGGAGAACATTCAATCCAGGATCACCTCTCAGGGTCAGGTATCCATCCCGGTGCGAATCCGCCGTAAGCTGGGCCTGACGCCGGGCTCGACGGTCGAGTGGTGCGAGCGGGGACCCGAAGTAGTCGTACGCCGAGCGACAAGATTCTCGTCGCTGGACATTCACCGGGCAGTCTTCCCGTCACCGCCAGAGGCGAGAACCGTCGAAGAGATGGACGCGGGGATTCGGACCCGTCTGCGACGCCGGCATGCGCGCGCTTGACACGAACGTCCTGGTCCGGCTGATCGTGCGGGATGACCCAGATCAGGTGGCCCGCGCCGAGGCGTTCGTGGAGTCCGGGGCCTGGGTTTCCCTGATCGTGCTGGCTGAGGCCGTATGGGTGCTGCAGTCCGCGTACGAGCTGGACCGCGAGCGCGTCGCCACCGTCGTGAGCATGCTTTTGGACCACGACCGGCTCACGCTCCAGGATGAAGATGTGGTCCGCCGAGCCCACGAGACCTTCGGGGGCGAGCGCACGGCTGGATTCTCCGACTGCCTCATTGTCGAAACCGCCCGCAAGGCAGGGCACCGTCCCGTCGGGACGTTCGACCGGCGGCTGGCACGGGTGGAGGGAACCGAGCGGCTGTAACCCGCTTCGGATCGCTCCCGCGACCCAGCTTCCCCATCGGGCGATGGTCAGCATTGCGCCCATGGGCTGTCGCGCGCGAGGCCGATGCGCCTACCGGGACCAATCTCTCATCCCGAACCTCCGCTCGTGCCATCGCTGGTACTGGCGCTCGTTCTTCCATTCGATCGTGAGCTTCACGTCCTCCCTGCGGATCTCGTAGTCGAAGTGGCAGGCCACCAGGTCACGCGCCATGAACTCGGCGTCTTTCTTCGTGTCCTTCCCGCTCCCCGTACAGGTGCCCGCCCAGCCGGGCTCGCGGATTCCGGCGGGGAAGTCGATTTCCCAGCCGTCCCCGTCCCAGGTTGCTACCGCGTGGTGTCGCTTCATGGCACTGCTCCTTTCTTCCACTCCTGTGGAGAGGCCACGGATAGGGAGCTGATGGGACGATTTTTGTCATCCTTGGTTCCGTCCTTGAAGGAGAGCGGCGCTGCGCGCCGCTGTGCCGGACCCCACCGGGAGGACTGCCCAGAGGTCGGCGTTCCCTAGCCTGCATCCCGTAAGGCCCCGCAGCGACACGCGTTTCGCGGCCCTGGGGGCCGCGGTGCCGGTCTGAACCCAACTTCGCCACTTTTTGCGGAAGGGGTGCCGGCCGGAGCCAAGGGCCGTTCGAATCAGGCCGAGAATGCGCCCGAATTGAGCGCAGAGTGGCCATTTCAGGCTCGAAAAGATCCGAAAGGGGCCGGAAACGGACGAAAAGCGGGCTTTCGGTGGGAAGGAGCGCCGCCGGATGGGGCAGGAAAGGCATGTAGTGCCAAGTTCTTTTGTGGAAGGTTTTTTGGGGCTTGATTCCGCCCCCGCCGCCCGCCAGCATCCCTGCAAACCTCTCTCCCCGCTCCACCGTGCTCATCCGCGTCACCCACTACTACCGGCGCACCCAGCGGAGATCGGACGCAAAACTCACAAACGTAGTGCCAAGCTGCCGACCTCCATCTTTCCAATGTGGCGTATTGTCAATGACTTACAAACACGGAACGACCCATTTTGGCGAAGTTGGGTGAAGACCGGCGTTCCCTCCACGGCCGCGCTCTCTGCAGATCAGGGCTATCCCCTCGTCTCGTCCTCGGGAACTTCGAGAAGGCGTTCGCTGCGCCAGATCCGCACGATCGACACGCCCTGCGCCTCGCGGCGATAGACGATCCGAAAGGGCGGCCGGATCAGTTCACGCAGCGAACTCTGGCCGAACTCCGGGACGATGCATCCCAGATCCGGCAAATCCTCGAGGAGTCGGATGCTGTCGAGTATCCGCCTGAGAGTCCGTTCGCCGGCAGCCACCGCACCCTGTTCCGCGTACCAGAGCCTCAGTTCTTCCAGATCGCGAACGGCCGACTCCGCAAGGCGAATGAAACCTTTCGGCACGGATTTACTCGATGCCGAGTCGTTTCGTGGCCTCGGCAAGCGACAGGTCGCGTCCGGCCTCCAGATCGGCAAACCCCGCGACAACCGCTCGCATGAAGTCCCGTTCCTCGGCGGCCGCGTCAAAGTCCGCGACGGCCTGCACCACGGCCACGCCGCGACCGCGGCGGGTCAGGAGCACGGGCCTTCCGGCTTCGGTAGCGTGACGAACGACCCGGGCCGGGTTGGTCTTGAGGTCGGTAAGCGGAATCACATCCTCGGAGAATCTGGTGGTCATGGCTATCTCACAGGTCTGGGAACAGGGCTGTAAACAGCACCTGCTAACGGGGATTGTAACTCCGTCCCGGCCATCTGCGAGGTCGGCGCTCCCTTGCGGGCGCGTCACCTCCTGGAATGAGGACAGTGCCGAGACGGGAACTATCCCGGTGTTTGGCGATACGCGACTCCGCCCGCCTGCGGCGGGCTGTGCCGACCGGAGGTCGGCGTTCCAAGCCGTCCCCGCCATCATGCGAACTGGAGGTCGGCGTTCCGAGCTTGTGCGCCCTCTTTGCTTCGAAGGTCCGTGCCGAGACGTGAGCCGTCCCGGAGCGTGGGGTTCTTCCCCCTCGCGGCCCTCCGGGCCGCGGTGCCGGTCTGAAGACCGGCGTTCCCTTCCCTTCCCGCCACCGTGCCGGTCTGAAGGCCGGCGCACCGTCAGTCCGTGGGGAGTTCTTCTTTCAGGGCGCTGTTCGCCACCCGGCTGATCCTGCGGATGAGGTAGAAGGTGGCGACGAGGCCGAGAATGGTGAGGGAGGCGGACCACGAGAAGCGCTCGGTGGCGAGGGTGGCGCCGGCCTTGGCCGCCGCGCCGAGGTGGGCGAAGAAGCAGGCGCCCACCGGGGCCGCGAGGAAGGAGCCGATTGCGTAGGAGCGGAAACGCACCGAGGTCGCCGCCCAGCCGAAGTTCTGGAACGCGAAGGGAAAGAGCGGCGATAGCCGGGTGAGGCACACCGTGCGGAAGTCCGCGTCGCCGAGCGCGGCGAGGATCCGGCTCGCCGACCGGAACCCCCCGAGCCATCCCGCAAGCCACCGGCGGAGAAACAGCCTGCCGACCGCGAACGCGGCCAGCGAACCGAGGAAGGTCCCGAGGGTCGCGTAGAACATTCCCGGGCCCAGGCCGAACAGGAAACCCGCGGCGAGACAGAAGATCGTGTTGGGCACCGCGAACGCGACCAGGAGCGCGTGCACGAGAAGCAGCGCGAAAGGACTCGTCGGAATCCACTCCGGCGGCACGAACGCCTCGTCCCCTGCCCCGCCGAACAGCAGCGGCAACAAGAGGACGTTCAGGACGAAGAGCGTCCAGAGCACCGGTTGCCAGAAGCGGCGAACGAGCCTTCGGACCCCCTTCCCGCCGGAAGCGGGGCCGGTCGTCAAAAGCGCTTCGAGGCGTCCCGGGGCCAGCGCTCCACGACGACCTTCGTCTGGGTGTAGAACTCGATCGCGTGGGCGCCCTGGGCGTGCAGATCTCCGAAGAAGCTGCCGCGCCAGCCGCTGAAGGGGAAAAACGCCATCGGGGCGGCCACCCCGACGTTGATCCCCACGTTCCCGGTAAGGACCTCGTGGCGGAAGCGGCGGGCGGCGCGGCCGTCGTTCGTGAAGAGGCAGGCCATGTTGCCGTACTCGCCGCCGTTCACGAAGGCGACCGCGTCCGCGACCGAATCCACGTGGATGATGCCGAGCACCGGCCCGAAGATCTCGGTGCGGGCGATCTCTCCCTCGGCAGACAGCCCGTCCAGCACCGTCGGACGCACGAAGAAGCCGTCCTCGAGGCCCGGGATCCGAGCGCCCCGGCCGTCCACGACGGCGCTGGCGTCTTCCGCGTCCACCGCCTGACCGATCAGCCCTTCGATCCGCTCGCGGCTCTCGCCCCGGATGACCGGTCCCATGTCCACCGCCTCGTCGAGCCCGGAGCCCACCACCCGGCTCTCGGCGGCGGCGCTGACGAGGTCCCGGAAGGGCTCATGAGCGCCGCCCACCGTGATCGCCAAAGAGGCGGCCAGACACCGCTGTCCGGCGCACCCGAAGGCGCTCTCGGCCACCGTCCCGACCGCGGCCTCGATATCGGCGTCCTCGAGTACCACCACCGGGTTCTTGGCCCCGCCCTGACACTGCACCCGCTTGCCATTGCGAGCGGCCTGCGAGTACACGGCCCGGGCCACCGGCGACGAGCCCACGAAGCTCACCGCGGCGACGTCCGGATGGTCGAGAAGCGCCGAGACCGCCTCCCGGCCGCCGTGGGTCACCTGAACCACGCCGGCGGGAAACCCCGCTTCTTCGAGAAGCGCCGTTACCCGGTGCATCGTGAGCGGCGTCTTCTCGGAAGGCTTCATGACCACCGTGTTGCCGCAGGCGAGCGCGCAGGGCAGGAACCAGAACGGGATCATCGCCGGGAAGTTGAAGGGAGCGATCACCGCGACCACCCCAACCGGTTGCCGGATCATGAGTTCGTCGATGCCGCGGGCGATGTCCTCGAGCACTCGACCCTGCATCAGCGAGGGAATTCCGCAGGCCACCTCCACGTTTTCGATGGCCCGCCGCAACTCGCCGCGCGACTCGGCCAGCGTTTTGCCGCACTCGGTGGTGACGCAGCGGGAGATTTCCTCAAAATCCCGCTCGAGCAGGGCCTTCAACCGGAAGAGAGGCTGGACGCGGTCGGTCGGCGGGGTCTCCCTCCACTCGGAAAGCGCCTCCCGGGCGCTCGCCACCGCTCTGCCCACGTCCTCGGGTCCGGAGAGCGGGATCCGGGACAGGATTTGGCCGGTCGCGGGGTTGAAAACCGGCAGGGTTTCGGACACTGACGGGACCAGATAGCTGCCGCCGACAAAGTTGGGAAGGATCGCGGTTTCGGCCATGTTCGTTCGCGCGTAGGATACGCACGCTCAATGCGACATTTCCCCATGAAGTCTGGTAGTTCCGCGCGTTTCCGCTTGTCGTTCCTGCCCGGCCTCCTGCTCCTCATCGCAGCCCCCGGCGCAGCGTCCCCCGCCCCGCCGAACGAAGGCGCCGTCCAGGCACTCGCGGAGGGGATGGAAGGCCCCGTCGTAGACGGGCTGGTCACCGACGAGCAGTGGACCTCCGTCGAACCCTTCACCGACTTCATCCAACAGGAACCGGACAACGGGGCTCCGGCCACCGAGCGCACGGAAGTCCGCCTGCTCCTCTCCGAGACCACGCTCTACGTGGGAATCGTCGCCTTCGACAGCGAGCCCGAACGGGTGCTCGTTTCGGAGAGCCGCCGGGACGGCGACCTCAACGAATCCGACTCCGTCCAGATCGTCCTCGACACCTTCAACGACAGCCAGAACGCCTTCCTCTTCGGCACGAATCCGGAAGGGATCGAGTACGACGGCCAGATCGCCGGCGAGGGCGCAATCGGCGGTTACAATCCCCGCCCCGGCCGGCGGGGCTCCCAGCGCGGCGGCATCACCGGTTTCAACGCCAACTGGGACGGCGACTGGACGGTGCGCTCGCAGCGCAGCGAGCGCGGCTGGGAGACCGAGTTCGCGATTCCGCTCCGGACGCTCCGCTACGAG
The DNA here is from genome assembly GCA_965223075.1 of Candidatus Marinacidobacterium sp. Lineage (GTDB taxonomy): Bacteria > Acidobacteriota > Vicinamibacteria > Marinacidobacterales > Marinacidobacteraceae > Marinacidobacterium. Next base: position 686,902 of record OZ244986.1, read on the forward strand.
GCCGGGCGGGACCAGACCTGGGGCATGAACGTGATGCGGAACATCCGCCGCAAGAACGAGCAGGCGTTCCTCGCCCCCATCCCCCGCGGCTACAACATCTACCGGGTCTCGCTGGCGCGGAAGGTCTCGGGACTGAACCTGCCGTCACGGCGGGACATCAAGGTCACCCCGTTCGCCCTCGGCGAGGCGAGCCGGAACCCGCTCGCGGTCCGCTCCGAGAACCGCGAAACCGAAGGCCTCGACATCGGGCTCGACGTGAAGTGGGGCGTCACCCCGAACCTCACCGTGGACCTCACCGCGAACACCGACTTCGCCCAGGTGGAGGCGGACGACCAGCAGATCAACCTGACCCGCTTCCCGCTCTTCTTCCCCGAGAAGCGGCCCTTCTTCCTCGAGAACGCCTCCACCTTCCAGTTCGGGGCGCCCCAGGAGGTGGACCTCTTCTTCAGTCGCCGGATCGGCCTGAACGCCGGACAGCCGGTGGGGATCGTCGGCGGCGCCCGGCTCTCCGGGAAGGTGGGTTCCACGAACGTCGGTCTCATGAACATGCAGACCGACGCAGCCTTCGATCCCGAGACCGGCGCCCTGGCGCTCGCGGCCAACAACTACCTGGTGGCGCGGGTCCAGCGCGAGTTCGGACGGTCGAACTTCGGCGGCATCCTCGTCAACCGCCAGGCCACCGGCGAGTGGGCGGAGCAGGGCGACCACAACCGCGCCTTCGGCGCCGACGCGGCGATCCAGCTCGGGGAGCGCGCCCGGTTCTTCACCTTCCTGGCCAAGACCGCTTCCGCGAACGGGGAGACGGACGGCAGCGCCGGCCGAACGATGGCGGGCAGGGCCTTCCTCAGCTATGCCCATCGCCTCCATCAGGGCCACCTCGGCTTCACCCAGGTGGGAGAGGACTTCAATCCCGAGGTGGGTTTCGTTCCGCGCCGCGGTTTCCGCAAGTACCAGGTGCGCTATTTCCTCGACTGGCAGCCCACCCAGATCCCCGCCCTTTCCTGGGTTCGCCGCTTTTCGCCGCACGTGACCTGGAACGCCTACTACGGTTTCGACGGCGAGGTCGAGTCGGGACGCGGCCACTGGCACCCCATCGAGTTCCAGCCGAATGGGGGGGGCCGCTTCGGCGTGTTCATCGATCGCCACCGGGACCGGCCGCTTCGCGATTTCACCGTGTACTCCGGGGTGGACGGGCACCGGGTGGTGATCGCCCCGGGGCTCTACAACTGGACGCAGTTGAGCATGAACTACCTCGGAAACGCCAGCGCCCGCCTGTATCCGACCTTCTATCTCCGCAACGGCGGCTTCTACGACGGCACCTACCGAGGCTACAGCGCCACCCTGAACGGACGCATCGGGGCCACCTTCCAGGCGAGCGTCGGCTTGAATCGCGACGAGGTGGACCTCCCCGGAGGCAAATTCACCACCAACCTGATCCCGATCCGGGTCAACTACTCGTTTACCCCGCTCCGCCGCCTGGAGGCGCTGATCCAGTACAACAGCCAGACCGCCTCGGTCTCCTCGAACATCCGGCTCGTGATGCTGAACCGGAGTGGAACCGGACTCTTCCTGGTCTACAACGACCTGCGAAATACGGCCAACTTCGACCGCTTCGACGACGACACCGGTTTCCTGGTGCCCAACGTGATGGGCCGGTCGCTGATCATCAAGTACACGCGCCTCTTCGACTTCTGACGGGCCGCAGCGCCGCCCGGCTAACAGCCGGTGGGGGAACCCGCGTGAGCGCCGAGGCTGGCCAGTCCTCCCGGTGGGGGCGAGGCGCCCGGCTGACAAGGCGCGTGAGGGAGGAATACCGAGTGTATTTCGACCGAAACGCAACGATGAGCGGCGCGAAGCGCCGCGGTGAACAGCCGGTGGTGGAACCCACGTGAGCGCCGAGGCCGGCCAGTCCTCCCGGTGGGGGCGAGGCGCCCGGCTGACAAGGCGCGTGAGGGAGGAATACCGGGTGTATTCCGACCGAAACGCCACGATGAGCGGCGCGAAGCGACGCGGTTCAGCCGGGATGGATCGCCGGCCGAACGCCGCGTGGGTTTCATCACCGGTTGTTTGGCCGGGATGGATCGCCGGCCGAGCCCCCACCGGGAGAACTGGGCCGCGTGGGTTCCACCACCGGCTGTTAGAGCCCGTGGAGGCCGGATCGAGCCGGCCGGAGCGCGTCAGCTCGCGGGGACAGGAATCTTGTCGAGAATCTCGGCGTGCTCGGGGAAACGGCCGGTGTCGTACTTGGAATAGACCAGCTCGCCGTCCACCTTCACGTCGAAGATGCCCTTGCCGCCTTCGATGAGCTCGGGCTCGATGCCCCGAGCCTCCCGGATTGCCGCCGCCAGACTGGAGGCGTTAGGGAGGTAGTTTCAAACGACGCAGTACTTGATCGAGATCTTCATGACAGGCCTCAGGAACTCCGCGGGAAAGGCGCCGGAACGCAACATCCGACCGGGTGGGGGGGAAGCGATGATGGCGGGGCCGACGGGACTCGAACCCGCGACCTCCGGCGTGACAGGCCGGCGTTCTGGACCAACTGAACTACGACCCCATCTCTCGCAAGGGCGCGGATATTAGCAGCCCTCCCGCCCTTTGGAACAGATCGCCTCCGCATCCCCGGGTTCCGTTCGCTCGGGGCCGGTGGTATGTGGTATTCTCATGGGTCGCGCGCCATGCGGTTGACCAAGAGCCAGATCCAGTTCCTGGGCTACCGGATTACCGACGACCTGCAGGTCGCCGGCGTCATCGATCCGGAAGACCCGAACGCTCTGATGGATGCAATTGTGGATCTCATTACCGAAGATCTGCGCCACGAAGACGATCTCAACGAAGAGGTCCGCAAGCTTCTCGACGGTTACGGCGAGGAGATCCGGACCGGCGGCGTCGAGTACCGAGAAATGTTCAAGTTGGTCAAGAAACGGCTCGCCCGCGAGCAGGGGCTCATCCTCTAGTGATGCCGCGTCCGTAGTCCGCCCCGCCAAGAACCCAGCCATGCGCCTGACCAACGGAAAAATCAATCACCTCGCAAACCAGATCATGGATCTGCTGCGCGGCGATGAGTCGGTCGAGTTCTTTGCCGAGGACGGCGAGATCCGCCGCATGATCATGCGGATCATCAACGCCGAACTCGAAGACGACGAACGCATCGACCAGATCGTGCGCCGCAAGATCGATAGCCAGAGCCGGATCGTGCAACAGGGCACGGAGACCTGGGACATCCTCTATCGCCGTTACTACGACGAGGAGATGATGAAGAGCCGGCGGGTGATCCCCGGCCAGGAACGCGCTATCGAGTAGGGAACCGCCGGCCCGGGAACGCCGGGCGAAACCGCGCACCGCCGATCGAGAAGAAGCGCGGGGACGGCTTGGAACGCCGGCCTCCGGCCGGCATCGCGCGGGAGCGCGAAACCAGCGCCGATGACCCTGCGCCATGCCAACGTGAGTTCCCCACCCTCTCCCAACCCCGAATGGCGCGACTGCTCACTGCTCCGCCCTACCCGGGGCCGCGCCTTTTCATGACCAGCGGGCTGTGTAGGCGGACCCGATCATGAGCGTTTCTCCCGGTGGGGGACGTGCCGAGCATGCGCCACGGAACTGGGAAGTACGCGCTCTCGCCCCGCTGCGCGGGGCGGTGCCGGGGTGAACACCGGCGTTCCCTGGCCGGCGCGCCGCTCTGCCCGGTGGGGTACGCGCCGAGAGGGGAACCACACCGCCACTTACCGATGCGCCGTGCGCTGGCCGGAGGCCAGCGCGTGCCGACCGGAGGTCGGCGTTCCAAGCCGTCCCCGCGCTTCTTCGCGGTTGGCGTTACGCCCTCTCGCCCCGCTGCGCGGGGCGGTGCCGGGGTGAACACCGGCGTTCCCTGGCTGGCGCGCCATCCGGGCTGCCGGCGTCCCGGGGCGACTGCATGTACACAGCAACTGGCCAGAATGGGTTAGCCCGCTTCTCTTGTTCCTGCCGGCGGGCTCCCGAGGAACCGGGCAACCCGGCGCAGGGTTGAGGGGCCGGCTCGCGCCGGCCCCTCGTGGGCGGGTCCCGTCAGTGGACGCTGACCTCGATCTGGCGCGGCTGCGCCTTCTCGAGCTTCGGCAGGACGACGGTCAGGATCCCGTCCTTGCACTCCGCCTTGATGGCCGAGCTGTCCACGCCCTCCGACAGGTCGAAGGAGCGATGGAATCTGCCGACCACCCGCTCGCGCCGGAGCCAGCTTCCCGCCGCGGCCTTACCGTCCTCCGGACCGGTCTCGCGGACTTCCTCCCGCTGGCCTTCGAGGATCAGCCGGCCGTCGTGGTAGCGGACCGAGATGTCCTCGCGGGCGATGCCGGGAAGCTCCGCCTCGACCACGACTTCGGTATCCGACTCGCGGACATCCACGGGCGGGCTCCACAGGGAACCGCCGTTCGATCTTCCGCTCGCTGTCTCGCCGAAACGGACCGGGAGATCGAAGAACGGATCGGCGAAAAGACGCCGGAATGAAGGGTTGAAGAGAGTCAGATGGGTCATGTTGTTTCCTCCAGATTGGTCTGGCCGGGAGCCGGGTCGGGCCACTCCCTACGCCCGCCAGACGAGTCATCTCGGCTGACAGGAGGAATGTAACGAGTCTTGAAGAAAATATCAAGTAAACAACATATGATTACATGAGTGGTAATAACTCATATTCAGTCAAGACCGCCGACTCTTTGACCCCTCGGGCGGCTGTCCCTATCATCCCGGCCATCGCGGGGGCGGGAGCTAACCCGGCAAGGTCCGGTGGTCCTCAGACCAATTCGCGGGGGACCAAACGCAAAGGGGAATATCGTGCGCATCGGCATCAACGGATTCGGCAGGATCGGCCGGAACATCTTCCGCGCGGTCCAGGACGACCAGGACATCGAGATCGTCGCCGTCAACGACCTCACGGATCCGGGCACCCTGGCCCACCTGCTGAAACATGACTCGGTCTCGGGTGCGCTGCCGGGAACCGTGCGCGCCGAGGGAAACGAGATCGTCGTTACCTCGCCGGAAGGACAGGAAACCCGGTTCGAAGTCCTCAGCGAACGCGATCCGGCCGCCCTCCCCTGGGGTCGTCTGGGAGCGGAGATCGTCGTCGAGTCCACCGGGATCTTCACAAAGCGCGAGGATGCCTCGAAGCACCTCGCCGCCGGCGCCAGGAAGGTCATCATCTCCGCGCCTGCCAAGGGTGAGGATCTGACCGTCGTGATGGGCGTGAACGAAGACCGCTACGACCCGGAGTCCCATCACATCCTTTCGAACGCTTCCTGCACCACGAACTGTCTCGCGCCGGTGGCCAAGGTCCTCCACGAAACGTTCGGCCTGAAGAAGGGAGTGATGACCACCGTCCACTCCTACACGAACGATCAGCGCCTGCTCGACCTCCCTCACTCGGACCTGAGGAGGGCCCGAGCCGCGGGCGTGAACATGATCCCGACCTCCACGGGTGCGGCCAAGGCGGTCACCAAGGTCCTTCCCGAACTCGACGGGCGGCTCGACGGGATCGCGGTTCGGGTCCCGACGCCGAACGTCTCCCTCACCGATCTGACGGCCTTCCTCGAGCGGCCGGCCAGCGCGGAAGAAGTGAACGAAGCATTCACGGCCGCCGCCGAGGGTTCCCTCCGCGGCGTCCTCCAGGTCTCAGACGAACCGCTGGTTTCGGTGGACTTCCAGGGAAACCCTCACTCATCCATCGTGGATGCACCGTTCACCAAGGTGGTAGACGGCGACGCCGTCAAGATCCTCGCCTGGTACGACAACGAGTGGGGCTTCTCCTGCCGGATTCGGGACCTGATCCACCACATCGGGTCGCGCTAGGGGGGATGACGCGCTCCTCCGACGAACTGGCGTAGCGCGTTTCGCCCGCCTCCCGGCGGGCGATGCCGGTCTGAAGGCGCCCACCGGGAGAACTGGCCGGCGCTCCCTCTCTCACCGCGGGCGATGCATCCCGGCCAAACAACCGGTGATGAAACCCACGCGGCCCAGTTCTCCCGGTGGGGGCTCGGCCGGCGATCCATCCCGGCTGAACCGCGTCGCTTCGCGCCGCTCATCGGTACGTTTCGGTCGGAATACACTAGTGCCGCGTCATTCATGAAATGTCGGGTAGAGGCGTTTCAGCTTGACGCGGGCATCGTCGGTGGTGAACTGCCAGTTGACCTTGGCTTGGATGCGATCTCGGGCCGCCTGCCAGGCCGCGACCTCGTCGCGCAGGATCTGGATGGAGTCAATGCGGCGGTTGAGGCACTGACGGATCATGACGCTGAGCTCGACCTCGGCGACGTTGAGCCAACTGCCGTGCTTGGGGGTGTAGACGAACTCGAAGCGGTCCCAGAGGGCTTTGGCCTCGGCCGGCGGGAAGGCGTCGTAGAGGGCGCCGGGGCGGTGGATGTTCAGGTTGTCCATCACCAGCGTGATCTTCTTGGCGCCGGGGTGGCGGGCGGCGATGTCGTTGAGGAAGTGCGCCCAGTCGGTTTTGGTTCGGCGCGCCGTCACCTTGGTCATGCGCCGCCCGGCCAGCGGTTGCGTCGCCATGAACACGTTGCAGGTTCCCAAGCGCCGGTACTCGTAGTCTTCGCGCGCCGGTCGCCCCGGCGCCGTCGGAACCGGTTGGCGCGTCTCGCGGATCAGTTGCCGGGGCGTCTCGTCCATGCACACCACGGGAAAGGCCGCATCGTAGGGACGCCGGTAGACGTCGAGCACCTTCTCCATCGCCGCCGCGAAGTCCGCGTTGCCCTGGGGGGGAATCACCCAGCCGACCCGCCGCCACGGTTTGATGACGTTTTTTTTAGAACCCGCCGCACCGTCTCGTGCGACACGCTGTCGATGTGGCCGAGTTCCACGACGCGATCCGCCAGTAACCGCAGCGACCACTGCGAGTGGCCCTGGGGAGGCTCGCTGCAGCTCAGGGCGACCAGGTGCGCCTCGAACTCCCCGTCGGCCTTGCGCTCATAGCTCGGACGCCGACCCTGCCGACCGCCGAGTGCCGCCGCCAGGCCCTCTTCCACGAAACGCCTCTTGACGCGATCCACCTTGCGCGCACTGATGCGCAGGATCTCGGCAATGGCCTCTCCGCGCGCCCGCTGCTCGTTGAACGCGCCCTCGTCCACGTTGAGCAGAATCAGGGCGTTGATCACCTTCTGCGACCGATGCGATCCCTTGCGCGTAATCCCCGCGAGCTCGTCACGCTCGTCCTTCTCCAAAGTCACCACATACCGCTTCATGCCAACCTCCTCGCCGTCGTTGGACGACCAGAAGGTTATCAGAAAAACGACATATCACGTGTGACATGACACTAGGTATTCCTCCCTCACGCGCCTTGTCAGCCGGGCGCCTCATCGGCCTCGGCGCTCACGTGGGTTCCACCACCGGCTGTTCACCGCGTCGCTTCGCGTCGCTCATCGGTGTGCTTCGGTCGAAGTACGCCAGGTATTCCTCCCTTGCGCGCCTTGTCAGCCGGGCGCCTCACCCCCACCGGGGGGACTGGCCGCTCTCGGCGCTCACACCACTTTGTCCACCGGCTGCCAGACCCACGAAAGGTATGTTTCGCCCCGCCGTGCCTGCGAAAGCCCGCAAGCTGACCCTTCGAGACCTCGACCTGCGCGGCCGCCGGCTCCTGCTGCGGGCCGATCTGAACGTGCCTCTGGAGGATGGGCGCATAGCCGAGGACAGCCGCCTCCGGGCGGCGCTCCCCGCCATCCGCACGGCTCGCGAGAAGGGCGCCGCGGTGGTCGTCACCTCTCATCTGGGCCGGCCCCGCGGTGAGCCCGATCCCGCGCTCAGCCTGCGTCCCGTCGCGGAGCGGCTCCAGGCACTGCTCGGCAAGACGGTCCGCTTCCGGCCCGAAGTGGTTGGGCGCGAGGATGGTGAGACGCCGAAGCTCGGTCCCGGCGACATCGTGCTTCTCGAAAACCTGCGCTTTCATCCGGGCGAGACCCGGAACTCCCCCGAGTTCGCCGCTCGTCTCGCGGCCTACGGCGACGAATACGTGAACGACGCCTTCGGCGCCGCCCACCGGGCCCACGCTTCGGTAGAGGCCTGCGCGCGGCGCTTTCCGCGAGCGGCAGCCGGCCCCCTGATGGAGGCCGAACTCGCGGCGCTCGGTATGACGCTCGAAAATCCCGCCCGCCCCTTCGTGGCCATCCTTGGCGGCGCCAAGGTTCGAGGCAAACTCCCGGTCATCTGGTCGCTCCTCAGCCGCGCCGATCGGGTCCTGATCGGCGGAGCGATGGCCTACACCTTCGCCGCGGCCCAGGGGCTGCCGACCGGCCGGTCGCTCGTCGAACCGGACCGAATCGCGGAGGCCGCGGCCCTGCTCGACGCCCACCCTGACCGGCTGGTGCTCCCCGTGGACCACTGCACCGCACCTTCTACCGACGGAGACCCCGTCCGGGAACTTCCGATCGGCGAAGTTTCGGCCGACGGGATGGGGCTCGACATCGGCCCGGCGTCGCGCGCCGCTTTCGCTTCCCACATCCGCAGGGCAGCGACGGTCGTCTGGAACGGGCCGATGGGACTCTTCGAAAACCCGCGCTTCGCCAAAGGCACGACCGCGGTAGCGCTCGCGGTGGCCGAGGCGACCGATCGGGGAGCGATGAGCATCGTCGGCGGCGGAGACTCGCTCGCCGCGGTGCGGCGCGCCGGGGTGTCCGGCCGCATCAGTCACCTCTCTACCGGCGGCGGGGCGTCCCTCGCGTTCCTCGCCGGAAAACCGCTCCCGGGGGTGGAGGCCCTCGCCGATGCCTGATCAAACTCCGACCCGCCGCCCCCTCGTCATCGGGAATTGGAAGATGCACAAGACCGGCGCCGAAGGGGCCGCCCTCGCCAGCGAGATCGCCGCCGGCCTCGCGGCCGGTCTCGATCCGAATCGGGCGGAGGTCGCCGTCGCGCCGCCGTTCACCGCCATCGCGCCAGTGGCCGAAGCGATCCGGAGCAGCGCCGTGGCACTCGCCGCCCAGGACGTCTTCTACGAGCGGGAGGGCGCCTTCACGGGGGCGGTCTCGGCTCCCATGCTCGCGGCCGCTGGATGCTCCATCGTGCTGGTCGGTCACTCGGAGCGGCGTCACGTCTTCGGGGACAGCGACGCGGACGTCCGCCAGAAGACGCTCGCGGTCCTCGAGGCTCGGATGCACCCCGTAGTTTGCGTCGGGGAAACGGTGGAACAAAGGGATGCCGGACAGGCCGAAAATGTGGTGCGGGGGCAACTCCAGGCGGTGATCGCCGGGCTGTCGGACACCCAACTCGCTTCCCTCGCCATCGCCTATGAGCCGGTCTGGGCCATTGGTACGGGTCGGACCGCCACTCCGGAAACCGCGGAAGCGATGCACCGGGCCATCCGCGCCAGCGTGGCCGCGCTCGCGGGACCTGAGGCGGCCGAAGCGACCCCGCTCCTTTACGGAGGGTCGGTGAAGGGCGATAATGCCAGCGCCATCCTGGCCGGGGCCAACGTGGATGGCCTGCTGGTGGGCGGAGCCAGCCTCCGCGCCGACTCGTTCCTGAGCATCTGCCGCGCCGCCGGTTGAGCGGCGGACCGGGCATCAGGCCGCCGCGCCGCAGCGGAACTCCTCCCGCAGAAAACCCGCCCCGAAACCGGAATTCACGCCAATGACCATCCTGCTCACCATCGTTCACATCCTGATCTGTTTCTTCCTCATCCTCGTCGTGCTCACCCAGCAGGGCAAGGGCCAGGATCTCGCCAGCGCCTTCGGCGGCGCCGGCAGCCAGGCGGCCTTCGGCGCGCGGGGCACCGCCACTCTCCTTACCAAGGTGACCGCAGTCGTCGCAGGCCTCTTCATGGTCACTTCGCTGCTGCTCGGGTATGTACAGGGTGATCCGGAATCCGAGAGCGTGGTCAATGCGCCAGGAATCACGACTCCGGCCCCGGCCGCCGCGACTCCCGCAGCGACGGAGGAGGCGGAACCCGCCGACCCCGAAGGGGGCGAAGAACGCGAGAATCCGGAGTCGCCCCAATCCGGCGAAGAAGGCCGCTAGCACAGTCCCGGGGCACCCTCGGAGGACTGATTCCGTCCCGGCGGGGCTTCGACCCCGCCCCTATAATTCCGTGTCCGGCAGTCGAGACTCCTGCCGGTCCTCACCGCTGCCGAAGTGGTGGAATGGTAGACACGTGCGCTTGAGGGGCGTATGGGAGTTATCCCGTGGGGGTTCGAGTCCCCCCTTCGGCACCAGGTCGTTCCCCCGATCAGGAGCGCGGTTCTCGGCGGAGTTCGGGACCGCCCTGACACTCGCCGCGCCGATGGCCAACATAGACCGTGATCCCGAACGTCATCGAGAAGAGACACATCGCTGAAGCCCTGCGCGTGATCCGGCGCGAGGGCGTACCGCGAGGCAGAGCCAGCCGAGGCTACTGCCTGGTGATGGACGGCCGTCACTATCCGCCGAAGCTCGCTATCGCACTGGCCCACCGGATAGCCACCGGCGAACCCCTGGGTTCGTTTCGGTTCTCCGGCGGGCGCCCGACCAACGACTTCCTCCAATGCCTCGCCTTCATCGTCGTCAAATGCGCCTGCGGAGGCGCCGGTCGCGGCCACCTGCCGGTGCAGCCGGCTACCCCTTTGGCGGTTCCGCCGCCCGTCGCACGCAAGGTTCGCCCGAAACGTCATTCGGAGCGGTGCCGCGACTGCAAGACGCGGGTTGAGGAGTTGCTTGTGCTCCTCTACGGGGAGTGCCGACCGAACGACCGGTTTGGCTGGCCCACGCGGTTGCCAGCGTATGACAGCACACCACTCTATCCGGCACTGAGGAGAATCGCCGCCGCCCTGAAGACGTACCGCGGCTTCGGCCTCACCGACTTTGTCAGGCGATCCACACTCGCTGGTTCCGACTATTGGGTCCCCGACCCGGGATTCCTCGTAGAGTTCGACGAGAGCCAGCACTTCACGCACCCGCGGAAGCTGGCGCTTGCCGCATACCCGGACGCCCATCCGCTGGGATTCCCCCGACGCCGCTGGATGGCGCTGTGTGATGAGGTCGGCGCCCAGGACAACGATCCTCCCTTCCGCGACGAGCAGCGGGCGTGGTACGACGCACTCCGCGATCTCGTTCCATCGCTCCACGGCCTTCGGCCGACAATACGGTTGTATGCCAGCGATCTCGTCTGGTGTTCCCTCGATCCCGAAAGGCTGAGCGATCTACGATTGTTCGCCGCGAAGCTCGATCAAGGGACTTCGGTCTCCGCGGAAACATCTGCCCCGAGCGATACCCAACCGGCGCGGCCGGATTCCGTGGTGAGGATCGCCTTGGTCTTTCCTCGGGTGGAACAGACCGCAGCGGGCGGAGTTCCTCCGAGCGAACCGGACGCGAAGGGCCCCGTCGTGCCCACGGCCAAGGCGTTCGCAAACGAGACCGTGGATTGCGTTCTGTTTCCGGAGGGTTACGTCCGGCCTTCGGATTCCACCCGCATGCGGGCATTGGAGGCACTGGCGGCGGACCTGGACGCTCCGCTGCTGGTCGGCGCCACAGATTCGGGCCTGGATGAAACCGAGCGGGCCTTTCAAGTCCTCCTTCGGTTTGATCCCGGTCGCGCCCCGTCGCGAATCTATACGAAACACTCCACGGCAGCGGCCATCGCGTTTGAGAAACCGCATTGGGAACCGGAGGCCATGCTCCCGACCTTCGACCTCGGCGGCGTGACGGCGGCGGCGACGATCTGCCACGACCAGTATCTGGGCCTTCTCCCCCGGTTCCTGGCGAGGCGTGGCGCCCGCGTCTGGTTGAACCCGAGTTTCGACAATGTCATCCCCGTCAAATGGGCATCCGTCCTTCGCCTGCGAGCTGTCGAAAATCGAATGTTTGCGCTCTGCACGCTGCATGACAGCGCGAAGAAGCGGAATCGCACGCATCCTTTCGCTTTCTCCCCGGACGGCCGGGAACTCGCGGGGCGACGGCCGGGCCGCTCCGACGCGAGGCCGTTATCCGAGTGCACGGAATCTGGCGCCATCTACATCGTCGAACTCAAGGTCGGGGAGTGCGACACGCCCCTCGATTGGTCTCGCCTGCCTCCCGCTGCGAAGCCGCCGCGGCGACACCGAGCGACCCCGAGAAAGCCCGTCCACGTGGCGTTCCGGAACGGCCAGTTGGCCGTTCTCGGACGCGGGGGATGGCAAGGCGTACGAGCCAACCCGCGCATAGGGACGAACTACGGCCCCGTACATGCCGACTTGATCCCAGGTGAGTCCATTCTGGACGCAGCAGCGTGCTTTCGCGTCCTCGACGCCGCGAACAAGATGAAGTGCGCCCCGATCCTCTGGAACCACTGGGATCGCCTTCCAATCGACTCGGCTCGCCTTGCGAATCTGATGCTGGGCAGAGCGATTGAATGCTGCGCGCCGATCCTGATCTCGGACCGGGATGGCCTTCACGAGGTCGTTGAACTTGCCGGCCAATACAAGATCCCCGCGCGGAGGACGATCGATGCCTCGGGAGAGGCGATTTTGGACATGGGGAAAGCATGGGGGCTGGAAAATGCGTTCACGATGGTGACGAAGCATCTTCCGAGATCCATGCGAGCCGTCGCGTTGAACCGATACCGGGGACTTGTGTAGCCGCACCGCGGGGAGAGGGCGAAGGGTCGGCATCCAGCGAGCGCTGCGCCCGCGACGCCACTTACGGGGCGAGTGACAACCCGGTCCGCGCCATCCTCCCCGCTCGCCAGGACGGGCGGGCGCCCTCAGAGAAGCTGCGCCAAGAAAGTCCGGGCGGGAACGATCAGCGGCCGTCCCGGACGGGCGAAAGGATCCCTGTCCACGTACTTGGCATCGACCTCGACCTGGAAGGCGAACGGAGCGCCGATCTGATCCTGAAAGTGTTGCAGTGACGTGCTGAGCGGGGCATCCCCCCACTTCACCTCCACGAGGAACCAGGGTTCCCCGTCCCGGATGACCACGAAGTCCACTTCGCGCTTCTCCTTGTCGCGCAGATAGCCGAGCTCGAAATCCCCGAGGCCCAGATCGGTCCAACCCTCGATGGCTTTCAGCAAGTGGCAGGCGACGAAGGTCTCGGCCCGCACGCCCGGATCACGCAGAGACGACCAATCACGCAGATACCACTTCGGTTCCTTCCTGAGCGACCGGGTGACATTCCGATGCCAGGGCCTGACCCGGAAACCGAGATGCAAATCGCAAAACGTCGTGGTCCAGCGCCGCACGGTGTCCTCCGAGACCCGAATCTGGCGGGCGAGGTTGCCGAAGACGAGCTGCTGTCCGGATCGGTCTGCCAGCAGCCGCGCCATCAACTCAAGCTGATCGAGCTGCTGGACTCGGGTGAGGTCCCGAACCTCTTCCCGAACGAGCTGGCGCTGGCGGAGCGCCTGCCAGCGCCGGGCAAAGCGCGGATCGCGCTTCAGGAAAGGCTCCGGGTAACCACCGTAGCGCCAGAGGGAATCCCAGGCGGACGCTTGGAGACGCCGGGGCCGTCGGACGATTCGCCCGGCTTCGGGAAGTTCCTGGGTCAGCGCCTCGGCGACGGAGAACGGATGCATCCGGTAGAAGAAATACCGGCCCATGAGGCTGTCGCCGCCCCGGCGGTAGATGTCGAGGCGGCTGCTTCCCGTGACCACGATCCGCACTTCATCGGCGTACGCATCGAAGAGTCCCTTCAGGAACTGCCGCCAGAGCGGGAATTTGTGGAGTTCATCCAGCAGGACTGTCGGCTTGGCGGCGCGCAGCCGATCCAGACCGAGCCGCTCGGCAAGCGTGCCCGGACCGGCCAGGATGAGTTCCCGGTCATCGAGGTTGTCCCAGTTGACGTAGGCGTCCGAATGAACCCGGCCGGTGGTGGTCTTTCCCACCTGGCGCGGTCCACCAAGGAAAGCCATCTGGCGATTGCTCTTGAGGTGCTCCGCGAGCAATGCGTCATAGATTCGAGGGACCGGCATGTCTGACCATTATCGTTATCATCGTGGAATAGTCAAGACCATTCCACGCTGCACCGCGTTTTGGTCAGACTGCCGGACAACCCCGGCGCCGCTCAGGAACCGAGCACCGCCCGCAGCAGATGGTGGGGCGTGCCCTCCGCGTCCGCGACCCGCTCCAGTTCCACCCCACCAAACCCAAGCCCAACCAGCCACTCCTGCACCTCCGGGCTCGCCGCGTGCACCGGCGCCACCTCGCTGGCCTCCCGGTGGAAGCGGGTGTGGTGGTGATCCTCCGGAAAGTCCTCGTCCACAAGCACCAACCGACCCCCGGACGCGAGCACCCGACGGACCTCGGCGAGACCCCGGCGCGGGTCTTCCCAGTGATGGAAGGCGTTGATCGATAGGACAAGGGTGGCCCAGCCGTCCGAAAGCGGAAGACGCTCCGCAGCGGCCCGCCGCACCCGGACGGATCTGCCGAACCGGAGCGTCCGCATCGCCGCCACCACACAGGCGGGCCAGGCCGGATCCAGCGCGACGATCCGCACTTCCGGCGCGGCAGCGGCCGCCAGCTCCACCGACTCGCCGGGGCCGCAGCCAATATCCACCACCCGGTCCCCGGCGCGGATCCCCGCCCGCTCGACCACCATCCGGTTGTAGGGCTCCGTGTAGTGACGAATCGAATAGCCGATCGCTGCCGTCGTCCGGTAGGACTTCCACCAGGGGCGTTTGCCCCGGTCGGCGTGTTGGTCCCCGTGGTGCGGCACGGCCCACAAACGGTACCAGCGGGCACCATCGGCGCGACCCCGAGCGCTCGGATATCTTTGCTCTCATGACCCAGTCCCGTTCCTCCGCCACCGGGCTCGTGTACCGCGAGTCCTTCCTCCGCCACAACATCCGCCGCGGCCACCCCGAGTCGCCGACCCGGCTCGTCAAGATCCGGGAAGCGCTCGACGCCTCCGGGCTCCTTCGCGTCCTGGTCCCCGTCGAGAACTGGCCCGATCCCCTGCCCTCGATCCTGGGCCACCACACCCCCGAACACGTGGACCGCATCCGGCGCATCCCCACCACCGGCGAGATCGCCGAACTCGCCGTCGCCGGAGCGCTCGCCGCCGTCAAGGAGGTTTCCGCGGGGCGGCTCAAGAACGCCTTTTGCGCGATCCGGCCGCCGGGACATCACGCGAACAACACCGGCGCCGAGGAGGGCTTTTGCTTCTTCTCGAACGCCGCGGTCGCCGCCCGCTACGCACAAAATGAGTGCGGACACCGGAAGGTGCTGATCGTGGACTGGGACTACCACCACGGGAACGCCACCCAGAACGCCTTCTACGAAGACCCTTCCGTCCTCTTCTTCTCGACGCACAACTGGTACGACTACCCGGGGACGGGTGACCCCGCGCTCGGCGGCGCGCGGAGCGGCAGCGGGACGAACCTGAACGTCCATCTCGGGCCGGGCTCCACCGACCGGGACATGCTCGCCGCCTGGGACCGGACGCTCCTTCCCGCGGTCGAGAAGTTCCGGCCCGACTTCGTGATCATCTCCGCCGGATTCGACAGCCGTAAGGAAGATCTGCTCGGTTCCTTCGAGGTCACGGACGACGCCTTTGCCCGGATGACGCGCACCCTCATGGACGTAGCCGACCACTACTGCGGCGGCCGGCTGGTGTCCCTGCTCGAGGGCGGATACAACGTGGACGGCCAGGCCCGCGCCGCCGCCGCCCACGTGGCCACCCTCACCGACTGAGGAATCCGCCATGAAGCGCCGCACGTTCCTCCTCGCCGCCATGGCCGCCGTCGTCGCCGGATTGCTGCTCGCTCCCCCGGCGAACGCTCAGGAAGGAGCGGCCATCACCGAAGACCTCCTTTCGGGTCTCAAGCTCCGGGGGATCGGCCCCGCGGCGCGTTCCGGCCGGGTCGCCGATGTCACGATCGATCCGAACGACCGGGCGACCTGGTACGTCGCGGTCGCCTCCGGAAACGCCTTCAAGACCACGAACCGTGGCACCACCTGGAAACCCATCTTCGAGAACTACCCCGTGTATTCGACCTCGACGATCGTGGTGGACCCCACGAACTCGAACGTCCTGTGGCTCGGAACCGGCGAGAACAACGGGCAGCGCTCGGCGGGCTACGGAAGGGGATTATATATCAGGGTTGACAAGTAGTGGGTGAGCCCCCTATGCTCCGAACCTCGACCAGGAGGCGGGCATGACTCACAAAGCACCCGGAAAGGCACACCGGAAGGGGATCACCCTTCTCCAACTGGCGCAGATGTTCCCCGACGAGGACGCCGCCCGAGCCTGGTTCGAGGCCATCTTCTGGCCGGACGGCGAGCGCGACTGTCCGCGCTGCCGCAGCCTGAACACGCACGCCTGCATCCATGCCAAGATGCCCTACCGCTGCCGCGACTGCCGCAAGTACTTCTCGGTCAAGACCGGCACCGTCATGGCCGGGTCCCCGCTGCCCCTGTTGAAATGGCTCTACGCGATCTATCTCGACACCACCTCCCTCAAGGGCGTCTCCTCGATGAAACTCCACCGCGACCTGGGCATCACCCAGAAGTCCGCGTGGCACATGCAACAGCGCATCCGGGAGGCGTTCGCCGCCGAAGGGCCGACCGTGATGTTCGGCGGACCGGTGGAAGTGGACGAAACCTACGTCGGCGGGCGCGAGCGCAACAAGCACGCGAAGGACCGGAAGCACCTGGGGCGGGGCGGAGTCGGCAAGACCGCCGTGGCCGGCATGAAGGACCGCGAAACCGGGCAAGTCGTGGCGATGGTCGTCGAGAAGGCGGACGGAGCCACGCTACGGGGCTTCGTCCGCGAGCACGCCGATGAAGCGGCGCGGGTATTCACCGACGACGCCTCCGCCTACAAGGGGATTCCGAACCCTCACGCGACCGTCAAGCACTCCGTGGGCGAATACGTGGCCGGGGAAGTCCACACGAATGGCGTAGAGTCTTTCTGGTCGATGCTCAAGCGGGCGCACAAGGGGACATTCCACAAACTCTCCCCGAAACACCTCCAACGCTACGTAGACGAGTTCGCAGCCCGGCACAACATTCGGGAGTTCGACACGCTGGAGCAGATGGTCGCGGTGGCGGCCGCCCTCGGGGGCCGGCGCCTACCCTACCGGGTTCTGATCGCCCCCAACGGCCGAAGCGCCGGAGCGCGGTCGTGAGCAAGAAGAAGCAGCGGCGGGGGCTGCCCGCGGACTACAAGGGCGCGAGCCCGGCCCAGGTGGCCCGCTCAGTCAAGCAGTATCGCCCGAAGCCCGAGCGTCAACCGGAGCCGCCGAACCCGCTTCCGGACGCCAACGAGGAGATCCTGGAGCCGGTGGCCGCCCGCCGCCCGCCGGTCTCCTGACTGCGCATCCTCCCGCTGGCGGTATCGTTCGCAGCGTGACGATTCAGAAACGAGTGGTATTCGGCCCTCAGGACGTCGCCGCCGTCCGGCTTGTGTGTCGAAAATGCGGGAACGATTCGGGATGGAACAAGGGGTCGGAAACGAACCGGATCCCTGAAACCTGCCCGTTCTGCGGGGAGGACTGGCATGGGCTCGGGCGCGAGGAGTGGAACTGGGTGAAGGCGTTTCTGAGGCTTACACATCGCTATGCGCTCCGCAGGACGAGCGGCGGTTTGAAATTCGACTCGAGGTAGACGTCAAGCCCGAGTAGGCCGTTTGCGGCGGCACCGGTCGCCTGACACACTCTCTTCCGGAACCGTTCTCGGGAGTCCGACTTCGTCGGGCTACCCGCTGAATACAAGAGCCGTGAAGGTTCGGGGTAGCTCCCCGGGCTGGTGAACAGGCGGGGCCTTCTCCTTCCCGAGAAACGGGTTGCAACGGCCCGGCCCAGGGGCTGGCAAGGAGAAGACCCATGAACACCCACCGGAGAGGCTTTGTTGCAGTTCTGGCGCTCGGCGCCGCTCTGCTTCTCGGATCTTGTGACGATGGAGGCAGCCCTGCAGCACCAGCACCGCCGCCGCTGCTGCCTCTCTCCTGGAACGATGTCCCTGACGAAATCATGGTCAGGGTGGGAGAGGAGGAGACCTTTACGGCTCTGCTGACCGCGGCCGTGAACGCGACTTACTCCATCACCGCAGACAGCGACGCGGTAGAAGTCTCAGGCAAAGCGCTCCGCGCTGGCGTGTTCGAGGGCACGGTCGTCGGCGTCGATGCGGGCGAGGTGACGATTACCCTGCGAGCCAACCACCCCGGCTACATATCCGCTAGCGAAACGCTAGAGGTGGTTGTCGAGGACCTGTTCGACGAGAGCCTGTGGCGCGAACTGGTGTTCGATGCCTACGGCTGCCCGAACGGATCCTCAAAAGAGATATGCATGACGCGCTGGGGTGAACGGACGGTCGAGCAGAGGATCACCGTCGTTCTTCATTCCCAGCCCAACTTCCACCTGAGCGTGAACGACCGGGACTGGCCTTGGGACTTTTCTTCCTTCCAGCAAAACATCATCAGGGAGGCAATCCGAGATTCCGTGTGGCAGGCCACGGGCGATAGGTTCACTGGCCGGATCACCGCCGGGCCAGAGGTAAGAAATCAGGCAGGATGGGTTGATGTATGGCCTGTCGGAGACGAATGGTTCGGCGGCGGGCGTGGTCCATGTGCAGCCGCCCTTGTGGGGGAGCCTGCGGGATGGATCGTTATCAACGTGGACAGGCTGAGGTTTTGCGACTTGGCTTCTCTCGCCGTTCACGAGGTCGGGCACGCTCTCGGCTTCTTCCATGTTCTCGACCTAGGCGACTACATCATGTCGCCACATCTCTCTGCGATCCCACCAGAGTTCAGCGAGGCGGAGCGATTCCACACTGAATTGGCTTGGGATCTGGGCCGGGGCCTCCCCTTTACGCCTGATCCTAGGGAGAGCGCATCTTTCACCCAGATGGCTATGAGCCGATCCAGAATCGGAGTCGCCAAGACGCTTGCCGGTAGCAAGGCCGCGCGCGACGAGATGACGATCTGTTCGGCGTACTGAGCTGATACTGCCCGCTGCCAACTGAGTCGATAAGCTCTCGACGCCCCGACAGCCGGGCGGGGGATGGCCCGCGGCGCCCGGCCTGCTCTCAGGAAAGGGGTCTGTGGTGTGGAGGAAGTCTATGCCACACGACAGACGCAGGTTCATCGCCGTGCTCGCGGCGCCGCTACTCGGGGCCGTTGCCCGGCCCGAGCGTCGGGACGACCAGCTCAACCCTCAGCTTGAGAGATTCCACCGCGAGCGTAAAGCGGCGATCGAGGCCGCTGATCGCGTCCTCTGGAAGCTCAGAAACGGCTGGGTTGTCGTCGGATAGCAGATAGCGCCCCCGTGCGACGAGCGCGGCCACTTCTGCAGGATTTGGACGCACAGCCTCCAGCTTCTCGACCACCTGCTTGAGAGTCATGTCGTCGATCTTCGGCATTTCATTCTCCTGGGGCTCGGTCGCGTGAAAGCGCCTCGACGAGTTGCTGCAGTAGCTCGCCGTTCTCCCGGGCCAGCGCCTCGAGTTTCCGGATCCGCTCGTCCTGAGCTGCCGCGTTCTCGTGGAGGATGCGGATGGCTTCGAGGGCCTGGATGGCCTCCTGGCCGAACTCCGGAGAGCGGGCGAGGAGGGTGGTCTGGAGCGCCCGGAATACCGAGTCGTTCAGGTCGCTCACTGCGGAGGAGGAGCCTCCTCTAGAAGGGCAAGAAGGCGGTCTGCGGCGCGCAATGCCTGGCTGGCTGCGGCGTAGTTTGCTGCCTCATCGGGAGCGGCGGCTTCGATCCGTTCCCACGCCGACCTAGTCGCGCGTTCCGCAACATCCAGAGCCAAGCGAGCGCCGTCTAGTTCTTCCCGTGTTGGCGCTTCTGGAGCATCTTCGATCCCCAACATTCCGAGAAAATCATCTTGGCCTCTTCTTCGCGTGAGTTCGTCCCAATGCTGCTCGGCAGCAGCTTCTACCAGCTCTGCCGCATCGAGAATGGATAGTTCGCTTGGTGCCGCGCCCTCCAGTCTGCTCCGCGTTTCCAGTGGGGCGGCGGAGAGTCTATTTCACTCGCAAGCGTGGCCGTCCTTGTCGCGGTCCCGGGACGTGTTCAGCGCGTAGGTCTGCTTCTCCGCCTCATTCCAGGCGTCGCGATAGGTGCCGCCGTTGCGATTGACGCCGCGCGTCCATCCCGCCCCGCGCATGAGGGAGCAGTTGCGGAAAGTCTCGACGGGAGGGGGGTCGGGCTGCGATTGCGCGCCGACGGAAAGCGCGAGAGCGGCCAGGGCGACAAGGGCAATTGACTTCATTCGGGCCTCCGTTTGGACCGGCGGCGTCCGGCCACCCCGAACTTTGCCGGGGGCGATACCATTTTTGGCGCCCCTCCCGGGCAGCCGCGGCAGTCTCAGTTTTCGCGAAGGGAGGGGCGCGCGCGGTGCGGAATCAGTACGTCACAACACCCCGCTCGCGTGGGTCCGGATATCAAGTCACTCCCCGGCCGGCGCGTCTGGTTCGAGGGGCGGATCCTTCATGAGAGCGACTTCCGCACTGAGGGCGCCAAGCTCTGCTTCCGTCGCCTCTTGGCGTACCTCGAGACGATTGAGCCACTCCGCGAAGAATGCAAGGAGATTCAGCGTCAGGTTCATGCCGAGCTTGGCTTGGCTGAATCGATAGCGGATCCGCTCGATCTTCCGGAAGGCCTCGCTGGTGCTGGCGCGAGCAGAGGAACGGGGCTGGTTCACTAGGTTCTTGTCGGGCATGGGGCGAGCGTACGGGCGCGCCGCCACTCAGTCAACCCTGATATATAATCCCCCTACGGAAACGGCGTCTGGCGAAGCCGCGACGCCGGCGGGTCTTTCGAACAGATGGGGCTCGACGAGTCGGAGCACATCGGCAAGATCGTTCTCGACCCCCGCGACAGCGACACCGTCTACGTCGCCGCGCAGGGGCCGCTCTGGCGGGCAGGCGGCGACCGGGGCCTCTACCAGACGACCGACGGCGGCGCCACCTGGGAACGGGTCCTCCACATTTCGGAAGACACCGGAATCAGCGACGTGGTCCTCGACCCGCGAAACCCGGACATCGTGTACGCCTCGGCATGGCAGCGGCGCCGGCATACCGGACTGCTGGTGGCCGGCGGCCCCGAAGGAGGAATCCACAAGTCGGAGGACGGCGGCGCCACCTGGAAGAGGCTCTCGCGCGGTCTCCCGTCTCCGGACCGCCACGACATCGGCCGCATCGGGCTCGCGATCTCGCCGCAGGACCCGGACGTCGTCTACGCGCTGATCGCCGCTTCCGACGACGCGAGCGGCTTCTACCGCTCCACCGACCGCGGCGAGAGCTGGGAAAAGCGCAGCGACTACATCTGCGTGGACCCGCAGTACTACATGGAGATCTTTCCGGACCCGCACCGGCCCGGCCGGATCTACTCGATGGACGTGTGGGTGCAGATCACCGACGACGACGGAAAGACCTGGCGCGACCTCAACAGCCAGTGGAAGCATGTGGACAACCACGACCTGGAGTTCGATCCCGACGACCCGGACTACCTGATGGTGAGTTCCGACGGCGGCATCTACGAGACGTGGGACCTCGGTGAGAAATGGAAGTTCCACGCCAACCAGTCCCTCATGCAGTTCTATCGGGTCGGCATCGACAACGACTTCCCCTTCTATAACGTCTACGGCGGCACCCAGGACAACGCCACCATGGGCGGCCCCTCGCGCACCATCAACGTGCACGGCATCCGGAACAGCGACTGGCTGAACGTGATCGGCGGCGACGGATTCCAGGCGCGGGTGGACCCCGAAGATCCCAACATCATCTACGCCCAGTTCCAGTACGCCGGGATCGCCCGCTTCGACAGACGTACCGGCGAACGGGTGGACATCCAGCCGCAACCGGAGCCCGACGACCCGCCGCTGAAGTGGAACTGGGACTCGCCGCTCATCATCTCGCCGCACAACGGACGGCGTCTCTACTTCGGCGCGAACCGCCTCTACCGGAGCGAAGACCGCGCCAACACCTGGACCCCGATCAGCGACGACCTCACCCGGGGGATCAACCGGGCGGAACGGACGGTGATGGGACGGACCTGGAGCACGGACGCCGTGTGGCGGAACGTGTTCACCTCCACCTACGGAAACATGGTGGCGCTCGACGAATCGCCGCTCGTCGAGGGGCTGCTCTACACCGGGATGGACGACGGCCGCATCCAGATCAGCGGCGACGGGGGGATCGAGTGGCGGGCCGTGGACACCGTTCCCGGCGTGCCGCCGCTCACCTACGTGGCGGACCTCCATGCCTCCCGGCACCGGGAGAACACGGTGTACGCGGTCTTCAACAACCACAAGCAGGGCGATTTCGCGCCCTACGTGATGCGGAGCGACGACCGGGGAGTGAGCTGGGAAGACATCACCGGCGACCTTCCGGAAGACCAGCTCGCCTGGACGGTGGTCGAAGACCCGGGCCAGGAAGGCCTGCTCTTTGTGGGCACCGAGTTCGGACTCTTCGCCACTCTCGACGGTGGCGGCCACTGGGCCCGGCTCAAGAACGGCATGCCGACCATCGCGATCCGGGACCTGGAGATCCAGGCGCGCGAGAACGACCTGGTCGCCGCGTCCTTCGGCCGCGGGTTCTTCATCCTGGACGACTACACGCCGCTGCGTCATCTATCGGCGGAGACGCTCGACGGCGACGGCACCGTGTTCCCGGTGAAGGATCCGTGGATGTACGTCGAAGCGAACCCCCTCGGCGGCGGCGAGAAGGCGCAGCGCGGAGACGCCTTCTTCACCGCACCGAACCCACCGTTCGGAGCCGTGGTGAGCTACCACCTGAAAGAAGACGTGCTTTCCCTCCGCGAGGCGCGGCGGCAGCGGGAGCGCGCCCAGGCGGCAGCCGGAGAGCCGCTCCCCTACCCGACCTGGGACGAACTGCGCGCCGAGGACCGGGCGGAGGATCCGGCGGTCTTCGTCGTGATCCGGAACTCCGACGGCGAGGTCGCGCGCCGCATTCCCGCACCCGGGACGGCCGGGATCCACCGTGTGGCGTGGGATCTCCGGTATCCGGACCCCGAGCGGGGACCCGTGGGTTATTGGTCGCAGCGCGCCGGGCCGCTCGCGATGCCCGCTGCCTACACGGCGGAACTCGTCCGCCGCGACGAAAGCGGCACGACGCGCCTCGGTGAACCGCAGTCCTTCACCCCCAAGGTCCTGGCGGCAGCAGGCGTGCCGCCGGTGGACGTAGAGGCCCGCCACGCCTTTCAGCGTGAGGTCGCGGCGCTCCAGAGGCAGGTGTTCGGCGCGGTCTCCGCCCTCAATGCCTCCATCGAGCGGGTGGAGGCCCTCGCCGAAGCGATCGACGAATCCGGAGCGGAGGGAGACCTCCGCGCCCAGGCATCGGCGATCCGGGAGGGGCTGCTCGACCTCCGGGTCCGCTTCCTCGGGGATGACACCGTCCGTTCCCGCCGGGAGGCAGTCCTGCCCGGCATCGGCGACCGCATCCAGCGCGTGGTCGGCGCCTTCTGGTCCACGTCCGATCCGACGACGACCCACCGCCGCCAGGCGGAAATCGTGGCCGAGCAGTTCGGCCCCGCCAACGCGGAACTCGTCAACCTGGTGGAGGTACAGCTCGCAGGTCTCGAAGCCCAGGCCGACGCCGCAGGCGTCCCGTGGACCCCAGGCCGCCGCATTCCACGATAGGGCAGTGTCGACAACGCGAGGGAGCGCCGGTGTTCACACCGGCACGGCTGCGCAAAGCGCAGCGAAACCGCGTACCGCCAACCGCGAAGAAGCGCGGGGACGGCGGGAACGCCGACCTCCGGTCGGCACCGCGGCCCGAAGGCTGGGAACGCCGGTCTTCAGACCGGCACCGCTGCGCGACAGCGCGGCGAAAGCGCGTACCCCTGACCGCCATCAAGCGCGAAGACGGCTTGGAACGCCAACCTCTGGTCCGCACTCCTTACGTTCTATGCAGTTCCGGTGGGTGCCTCTATATGCTCCCATAACCGCCGTATATCAACAGTTTACCGTGCTACAATGTTCCATCCGGGAACGACCGCAACCCGCTCGTTCCCGCTGTTTTTCTGATATCCACTTGGTAGCTGTAGGAACCAAGAACCCTCTTCAGGAACGAAAAACACATGATGGAACGCCCCTACCGCCTCTCCGCTCGCTTCGTCGCCACCATTGAAAAGCCCGGACGCTACGGCGACGGGCGCGGCTCCGGTGGCCTCTCACTGCTTGTCAAGCATACGGCCCGCGGCCACCTGGCGAAGTCCTGGGCGCAGCGCATCAGCCTGGATGGCCGGCAACGCAATCTCGGACTCGGGTCGTGGCCCCACGTCAGCCTGGCCGAGGCCCGCGAGAAGTGCGCGCTGAACCTCGCCGCACGACGGCGCGGGGAACTGGTGACCGGCCGCAAGCGGACGGTCCCCACCTTCGAGGAAGCTGTCGAGAAGGTGATCGCGGTGCACCGGGCCGGCTGGAAGGGCGGCAGCAGGTCCGAGGAGGACTGGCGCGCCACACTGCGGGACTACGCGATGCCGAAGCTCGGAGGGAGGCCGGTGGATCGGATCGCCACGGCGGACGTGATGGAGGTGCTGCTTCCCGTCTGGAACGAGAAGCGGGTGACGGCGCGGCGGGTTCGGCACCGGATCTCGGCGGTGATGCGCTGGGCGGTGGCCCAAGGCTACCGGGAGGACAACCCGGCGGGAGAAGCCATCGGCGCGGCGCTCCCCAAGAATGGGGTCCGCCCGCAGCATCTCGCGGCGCTCCCCTATGCGGAGGTCGGCGGAGCTTTGGAGCACGTGCGTGGCTCCGGCGCGTATCCCGCGACCGTGCTGGCGTTCGAGTTCCTGGTGCTGACGGCGTGCCGGAGCGGCGAGGTGCGCGGCGCGCTGTGGAAGGAGATCGATCTTCAGGCTCGGGAATGGCGCATCCCACCCGAGCGGATGAAGACGGGGCGTGAGCACCGGGTCCCGCTGTCCACCGGTGCGCTCGCGGTGCTCCGCGAGGCGAGAGGGTTCTCGGACGGCGCGGGGCCGGTGTTCCCCTCGGCGCGTGGCGGACTGCTCTCCAAGCTGGCGATTGCGAAGCTGGTCCGGGATCTTGGGATCGGAGCGGTGCCGCACGGGTTCCGCTCCAGCTTCCGGGACTGGGCGGCGGAGTGCTCGGACGCGCCGCGCGAGGTGTGCGAGTTGGCGCTGGCCCATGTGAACACGAACGCCATCGAGGCGGCCTACCGGCGCACCGACCTCTTCGAGCGGCGACGGACGCTCATGGAGCAGTGGGCCGCGTTTCTTGCCGGAACGGCCGTCTCGGCGCCCCCAGGTCGGCACCCGAACGGCACCTGAACGGGAGTCGCGTACGATGCGGCCGGCATGGTGAAGGCCGACCTCATCAAGCGGGCGATGGAGACCACGACTCGGGAGTCTCCCGCCGCGCGGGACGCGGTGCACGCGGTGTTCGAATCCGTTGCTTCCGCGCTGGTGCGCGGCGACCGTGTGGTGCTCCGGCGGTTTGGGGTGTTCTACGCCGCCCTCCGCAAGACAGGTGTGGCCCGGAATCCTCGGACCGGCGATCCGGTGGGCATTCCCCGCGGACGGGTGGTGCGGTTCCGCCCCGCGACGGATCTCCGCAACCTCCCCGGCAGCAGTTGAGGAGAGCGCGGCTCCCGCGCGAAGGCCGGACGGCTGTTCATTACCAGCCTATTCCTGCTGGGTCCGTCATGTTCCACAGAGTGCCCTGAAGTTCCTCTAACCGCACCATTAGTCAATGGGTTATGGTGCTATACTGTTCCGTCCCGGAACGCCGCAAACTCGTTCGTTCCCGTCCATCTTGTGCTGTCCAGCTCCTGCGCCCAGGACCGCCGATCCATCCCAGAACGGCCCTACCGACTCTCCGCACGCCGCCCCTCGTGCGGTCGGCGAGTTGACGCTGGCTCACGTGAACACGAACGCCATCGGGGCCGCCTGCCGGCGCACGGACCTGTTCGAGCGGCGGGTGCTCATGGAGCAATGGAGCGCATTCCTGGCGGAGTAGGCCGCGGACTTCCATCCGGGCTTTCCGGATCGACAGTCCCGGGTTTCCCGATCCCGAGGCGGATTCCGTCGTCGGCGGAGGCCCCGGGATGGTTCCCATCCCCGGCCGCTGGCTCACGTGCTAAGGCACGAGGGCCAGCATACCCATTGTGTACACAATGGGACTGGCGAGGGGAGGCTGCGCCCCCCTTCGAACCCCCGGCCCGCCGCGCCACCGCCGAAGCGGTGCGCGGACGGGGGGCGCCGCCCCCCGAACCCCCTCACCGGTGCGCCCATGGCTGAGCGCCGCTCCGTGCAGATCCACCTCCGCGTATCACCGGCGGACCGCGCCGCCTGGCGCGCCAACGCCGCGGCTGCCGGGGTCCCGCTATCCACACTGCTCCGGAAGGCGATGGCCCGGACGCGCACCTGGACTGCGGCGGCGGCCGATATCGAGCGCGAGCGCAACGTCCAGGTTGCCCGCATCGGCAACAACCTGAACCAACTCGCGCGTTGGGCCAACACGCACACCTCCGCGGCCGAGGCCGTCACCGTGATCGCCAACCTTGTGGCGTTCGAGCGGTCGTTGCGCGCGGTCGCCCGCCCCGGCGGAGACAGTGACGATGCACATTAGCTTCGCCGCGGGCGGCACCGGCTCCGCCCGCGCCTCGGCCGACTATCTCGTCGGTGAACGCGACTCCGCCGGACGGGTGCGTCCGGGCATCGAGGTCCTGCGCGGGAACCCGGACCAGGTGGCCGCCCTCGCCGACTCCCTGGGCTTCGAGCGGAAGTACACCTCGGGCGTGATCGCGTGGGCGCCCGACGACCGCCCGACCGACGCGCAGCTCGGGGCTGTCCTCGACGAGTTCGAGACGACGGCCTGGGCGGGGCTGGAGCCGGACCGCTACGCCTGGACCGCGGTCCTGCACCGGGAGCACGGCACCGGCGTCCACGTGCACATCCTCACCGCCCGCTGCGACCTGGAGACCGGCCGCAGCCTGAACATCGCACCGCCCGGTTGGCGGAAGACCTTCGGCCCGCTACGTGACGGTTTCAACCACCAGCACGGCTGGAGCCGCCCGGACGACCCGGCGCGGGCCAGGGCGCACCAACCGGGCCATCGCGCCTACCTGGAGGCGGCGAAGCTGCGGGCCGGCCTCGAGCACGAAGCCGGCCCGCGCGAACTCATCCGTGACTACCTGCTGCAGCGGGTCGAGCACGGCGTGGTGCGGAGCCGCGCCGATGTGGTCGCCGCGCTGGAGGAGGCCGGCTTCGAGGTGCCCCGCCAGGGCAAGGACTACCTGACCGCCCGCGATCCCGACAGTGGAAAGCGCTGGCGGCTGAAGGGGGCGCTGTATGAGCATGACTTCGAACCGGGACGACTTGACTGCCCGGGTGAGGAACCGGATGGCGACCGACCGCCGGCGGATCGAGGAGGCAGCGGCGAGCGAGCAGCGGCGGCTTGGCGAGAACTTGCGCGCCGTCGCGAATGGCGCGCTGCGTACCATCGAAGCCGATACGAGGGTGACGGTCGCGCGGACGCGCGCGCTCCTGCTGAACGCGTGGCTGCGGCCCCTGGTGATCGGCCTGAGCCTTTTTGTCGGGTTCAGCGGCGGGAGCTGGGGGCTGATGCACTGGTTGTCGACGAGCATCCAGAGCCGGATCGAGACCCTGGCGACGCTGGAGGTTCAGATCGAGGACGCACGCGAGACACTGGCCGAGATCAAGGACACGACGTGGGGCGTGACGCTGTTGGAGATCGACGGGGAGCGGTTCGTGGTGCTGCCGGACGGGACGCTGGACCATCCGCCCTGGAGCGTGGGCGGCCGGCCTGCCTTGAAGCTGTCGAGCGAGTGAGGGAGCTGTATGACCGAGTTAGAGAAACAGTTGACGACCGCCTTAGAGCGGTTGTCCGCGCAGTCCGCGAGGGAACGGCAGCAGGACGCCGAGCGGACCGCAGCCTTACAGCAGCAAGTCGAGCAGCTGACCGTGCAGGTCGGGGTCTTGCGGCGGCAGTGCGAGCGGCTCGACGGGCAGGTGAAACCCTTGGCCCGGGACTACGAGACGCTCGCCGCGACATTGCGCGAGCTCTGGAGGTGATGCGCCGGCGTGGAACGGAGCGGGATCAAGGTCTGAGCCGTTGATCGTTCTCAGTCGCGCGGCCGTAGTCCACTACTCGGGCGGGTTCTCGTCCGCCCACGTTCCGGCGTTCCCCACCTTCAACCGGAGAGCGATAGCCGTTTCGTAGATCGCCAGCAGCCCCGGAACCGCGATTTGTAGCCGCACCCGAGCCTCCGTGAACCGAAGCATGTCGCGGTTGTCAAGAAGGTTCGCGTTTCGGTCATCGCTACCGACCTTCAGAATCGCGAGGATCCACAGGCTCCGCACCCGGTCGAACGCCGCCCATTCAGTTGGGGCTTGGGCCTCCATCTCTCTCGCGGTGAGTGCTTGCAGGGTTTCTAGCGCCGCAAATGCCTCAGTCCGGGCCAGATTCACCGCGTTTCCCCATGCCGCGTCCGGCATCTCGCCGCGGTGTGTCATGGCCCGCGCATACAGGAAGCGCCGGATTTCCCTCTCCGCCTTCTCGTGAGCGTTGATCGGCATATCAACGGGCCACTTGGGGCGAACAATCACACCGTCCTCGATCAGGCCCCAAATCACCGTAGACCACTCCACGATTGCCGGACTGCTATCCGGGAGCGGCGGTAACGGTGGAGCCTGAGCCAGCGCACCGGCCAAGGCGACAGAGAGCAGCACCGCACGGGAGCATACCGACCGGCATACGCCCCCGGGAAAGGGGGTAATGGTCAAGTTTCGGAAAAATGAACCTGGGTGCCGCGGACCAAGCGGCGTGCGAGGGTGGGGGTGAAGTGGGGCGTTTGGAGGCTATGATGGCGGGATGGCCTGCGGAGACAATCCGTCCGAAGCATTTGTTTCTTTGGGGGAAATCCGCATACGACTCCGCTACGTCCGAGAATCGACGGGGATCGGAAACCCACTGATCTTGTGTGAAATCGTGGATAGCCCTGAGCCGCATGAGGACGCAGAGGATGATCTGGACAAAGTGACTCTTGTAATTTGGCCACATGAGGCCAAGGAGATCGTTGACGAACTGTCCAAGGCATTGGCCTTCGTTGAGAAGCTCAAAGATTGGGAGAAGGAGGGCAAATCTTGAAAGATGAGCGGATGCCCCCCGAAGACAGGGGCAGGCGGAGCCGGAAGCCCGGCGTAGACCGTCGTGCCCGCCGGCGGGGGCGGTTCCTTCGACCGAGCCGAGTCACCGGGACGCTGGGCGCGGAGAACCGCTGGCGGTCGAACTGGGAGTAGCCGACTTCGCCAGGATCGGGCTGGCCAGTCGGCAGCAACACTGACCGCGAGCAGGCCGTCGATAGTCGAAGATCCGTCCGTCGGTGGTCTTGCTGGGAATACCATCGGTTCCTGGCGTGTCCGTAAGCGTTCGGTCGAGCCGGTATGCGGGACTGGTACTGAGCTTCGACACTGGCTCTCGCTTGCGGCGCTGGCGCATCTAAGACCGCTCGGGACCACTTCCCCAAGGACGTCGCCGAGCGGCACCCCGGCGCCCAACGGATCACGCTGGTGATGGACAACCTCAGCACCCACCGTCCCGGTTCCCTCTACGATGCCTTTCCACCCGCCGAGGCCAAGGCCCTGTGGGATTGCTTCGAGTGCGTCTGCACCCCCAAGCACGGCGGTTGGCTCAATGTCGCCGAGGTCAAACTCAACGTCTTGACCCGTCAGTGCCTCAACCGTCGCATCGGCTCCCTTGAGATCCTGCGCGACGAAGTCGCTGCCTGGCAGGCGTCACGAGATCGCATCCAGGCGCAAGTCAACTGGCAGTTCACCTCCGACGGTGCCCGCATCAAGCTCAAACGCGTCTATCCGACATTGGATGAATGACAGGACACTAGTCTGGAAATGGCCGCCACGAACAGTCCTGATCCAGGTAGCAAACACGCTGGCTACTCCTCCATCGGTAGCCCGACGTCCTGTCCTGATCGTGATGAATGAAGACACAAGCTGTGAAGTCCTGACCATTCCCGCATAGCCAATCACTGCGTCCTGACGGAATCACAACCTCGCGACGATCCGTGTCTACTCGCGCCAGCGACGGAGACAAATAGAGCGCTGATGAAAGCCGAATCCGGACCGACTCGTCACACTCATTCTGGTATCTGACATCGTAAACCATCCGGTTCTGATAGCGGTTGAGAAACGATTGGAGGTCCGTTACGCACGTCCAGGCAGCCGGACGAGGCGGCGGTGGCGGCGGTGACGGCGGTGGAGGTTCCGGCACAGGTTCTGGGGTGGTTCCGCCTAACTCCTCACAGCCAGCGGAGACCAGAAGCATCCCGACAATGCCGACTAGAACGAAGCGGGTCATTTGTTTAATCCTTCCTTCCCTTCGAGAGGGGGCCGACCAAGTGGGTCTCCATCATACTGCCCATGGCCTTAGCTGAGGAACTGACTTCTGGGCATCAGTCAGATGGGTTCGCAGGGCGACTGAGTGGAAGGACGCATCGCTTGTTTCGGTCAGCGCTTCGACCGAGACATCGATTCGCTACGGAGGAGATCAGCGACTCAGTCCGTGATTCCGCATCCGGCTGCGGCGACGCATCACGTCCAGAGCCCGCGCAACATCGCGGCGAGCGTCGCGTAGTCTTGGGCCAAGTGTGTCATTTGCCCGTCGAGCCGCTCGAACTGCCGCCGCAAGGTCGCGCTCTCCGCGGCCTGCTGCTCGCCTTGCCGCCGCAAGGCTTCGAGCTCCTCGGAGTGCCGCTGCTGCTCCTCCGCGCGCAGCCGCTGTTCCGTCCTGAACTGCGCGGACAACGTCCGCAAGGCTGTCGTCAACTGCCGTTCTAGCTCGGTCATACAGCTCCCTCACTCGCTCGATCGCTTCAAGGCAGGCCGCCCGCCTACGGTCCACGGCGGATCCTCCAGCGCGCCGTCCGGCAGCACCACGAACCGCTCCCCGTCGATCTCCCGCAGCGTCACGCCCCACGTCGTGTCCTCGATCTCGACTAGCGTCTCCCGGGCCTGATCGATCCGTACCTCCAGCATCGCGAGGGTCTCGATCTGGCTTTGGATGCTGGCCGACAACCAGTGCATCAGCCCCCAGTTCCCGCCGCTGAACGCGAGAAAAAGGCTCAGGCCGACTATCAGGGGCCGGAGCCATGCGTTCAGTAGCATCACGCGTACCCGCGCGACGGTCGCCGCCGTATCGCTTTCGATGGTACGCAGCGCGCCATTCGCGACGGCGCGCAAGTTCTCGCCAAGCTGCCGCTGCTCGCTCGCCGCTGCCTCCTGGATCTGCCGGCGGTCGGCCGCGATCCGGTTCCTCACCCGGGCGTTCAAGTCGTTCGGGTCTGAAGTCCTGCTCATACAGCGCTCCTTTCAGCCGCCACCTCTTTCCGCTGTCCGGATCGCGGGCGGTCAAGTAGTCCTTGCCCTGGCGGGGCACCTCGAAGCCGGCCTCCTCCAGCGAGGCCACCACGTCGTTGCGGCTCTGCACCGCGCCGTGCTCGACCCGCTGCAGCAGGTAGTCACGGATCAGCTCGCGCGGGCCGGCTTCATGCTCGAGGCCGGCCCGTAGCTTCCCTGCCTCCAGGTAGGCGCGATGGCCGGGCTGGTGCGCCCTGGCCCGCTCCGGGTCGTCCGGGCGGCTCCAGCCGTGCTGGTGGTTGAAGCCATCCCGTAGCGGGCCGAAGGTCTTCTCCCATCCGGGGGGTGCGATGTTCAGGCTGCGGCCCGTCTCCAGGTCGCAGCGGGCGGTGAGGACGTGGACGTGGACCCCGTCGCCGTGCTCCCGGTGCAGGACCGCCGTCCAGGCGTAGCGGTCCGGCTCCAATCCCGCCCATGCCGTCTTCTCGAACTCATCGAGGACGGCCCCGATCTGCACGTCGGTGGGCCGGTCTTCCGGCGCCCACGCGATGATGCCCGAGGTGTATTTCCGTTCGAAGTCCGCTGGTAAGCGTTCGGTCGAGCCGGTATGAGGGTTGGGTTTATCGGTTGAGGATGGCCTTCCAGTTCCGTCGCAGGGGCCGGAGCCAGATGTCCTTTTTGGGCTTGTCGTGGCGGTTTTTGGTGTCGTAGCGCCCGCGGCCCTGGGTTGTTCCGACGCGGGTCCAGCCGGAGGCGCGGTAGACGGCGCCGGTGTAGCGGGGAGTCTGGACGAAGGTCTCGATGAGCACGGGAGTGGTGTTGTAGCGGGCGGTCCAGTCGCGGGGCAGTTGTCGGCGGACGAGGGCGAGGATGTGGGAGCCGAGGTTGGGGATGTGGATCCAGGGCAGGATGAGGAAGCGTGGGTTGTCGACGACGAGCGGCAGGTTCTTCTCGCGGAGTTGGCGTGACCAGCCGATGAAGCGGTCGCGGGGGGCGAGGGTCCAGGCGGCGGTGGAGAAGCCGAGCATGGCGATGGGGGTGTCGTCGCGGGCGAGCACGGAGTAGCGCATCTGGGCGCCGACGAGGGTGGTGTAGCCGAGGTAGTGGTAGCGGGCGACGAACTCGTTCCAGAGCTTGCCCTCGCGGGTGGAGCGGACGACCAGCCGCAGGCTGAGGGGGCGGACCGCGTCAAGGGTGGTGGGCGGTGGCAGCTCCGGGGGTTCGGTGTCCGGCCCGAAGACGATCGGTCCGGGCCGGCCCTGGCGCCCTGTGGGCGGCGGCAGTTCGATCCGCCCGTCGCGGTGCATGGCGAGCATCACGACGCGGGCCATCATGTCCTTGAGGCCG
This sequence comes from Candidatus Marinacidobacterium sp., assembly GCA_965223075.1. Classification (GTDB taxonomy): domain Bacteria; phylum Acidobacteriota; class Vicinamibacteria; order Marinacidobacterales; family Marinacidobacteraceae; genus Marinacidobacterium. Next base: position 719,477 of record OZ244986.1, read on the forward strand.
CCGTCGGCCTTGTACCAGCCGATGCGCCGGCAGAACTCCTTGGAGAGGGCGTAGCGGTTCAGCGCGGGTGGGCCGGCGATCAACTCCCGCAGCAGCGCCATCTCCGCGGCGGTGAAGTCGCGTCCGTAGTAGCAGCACTCGATGGGCTCGGTCACGTCGGCGCCGCGAGTTCCCGCCGGCGCGGATCGTCCATCGACCAGGGCAGCCAGGGGGTCAGGTCTTCCGGCGACCGGCCGCCGTGGTCCGCACACGCGGCCAGCCAGTCCTGGAGCCAGCGCAGGACATCGATCCGGTTCCGGTTCAGGGTGCCGACCACGGAGTAGAGCAGCGCGGTGAGCCGCGCCCCGGTGCCGCTGTCGGAGCCGAACGACAGGCGCCGTCCGATGGCGGCCCCCCGGAGCAGCCGCTCGGCGAGGTTGTTGTCGAGCGGAACCCGGGGGCGGTCGGAGAACACGCTGAGCCCCTGGCGGTGGTTCACCAGCGAGCGCAGCGCCTTGCTCTCGCGCGCGTGCTCCGCCACGCCGGCGAGTTCCCGTTCGGCAGTGGCGAACAGGCCGTCGAGCGCCGCCGTGAGCTTGTCCTGCGCCGCGGCGAACGCCGTGCTCTGCCGCCGCAGGCCGGGGTCGTAACAGCCCAGCCGCGCCTCGTTGAGCTGGTAGATCGCGGCGATCCGCCCGAGCCATGCCTCGCACCAGCCAGCCAGGCGGACCTGGGCGGCGGCGCACTGGAGAAAATCGCGCCGAACATGCGCCCAGCAAAACGACAGGGTGACCGTGCCGCCGAGTTCCCGCGCCAGCCGCTTGTAGGCGCTGTAGCGGTCGCAGACGATCACCGTGCCGGGCGCCAGCTCGCCGAACAGCGCCGCCGCCGCCTCGGCGCTGCGGCTCGGGTCGATGTGGAAGCTCACCGCGTCGTTGCCGATCGAGGTCCACAGCCAGGCGCGGCCCGAGCGGCCTTCCCCGCGCAACTCCTGCACCCGCCACGTCGTCTCGTCGGCGTGACGCAGCCCCGCCGCGTTCTGGCGGGCGAGGATCGCCGCGCCCAGCGGCTCGAACAGCGGTACGAAGCGGGGCGCGCTGTCCGCCAGCGTCCCCGCAGACACCGGCAGCCCCTGATCACCCAGCCAGGCGCCCACCCGCTGCAGCGGGCGCAGGCACGCGTAGCGCTCATAGAGCACCCGCGACCAGACGCTGGTGCCGTAGGCCGTGTTGGGGAACAGCCGCGGCACGGGCGGCGCCGCGACGTGGGTCGGCGACGACACGCACCCGCACCGCCGCCGCCGGCGCGGGCGGCGGATCACACGCCGGTGCGCCCGCACCTCGATCTCCAACAGCGCCGACTCCTCCGCCCCCACCGCCGCGTAGGGCTTGCCGCAACCCGAACACCGGCGCGCCTCCTCCGGCAGGGTGTGTTCCTCGATCCGCTCCTCGAGGCCGGGCCGCGGCGTGCGGCCGTGGCCGGGAACACCCCGCTGATGGCCGCGCGGCCGGCCGCTGTGCGCCCTCGCCCGCATCTCGCTCCGCCGCCCGTGCAACGCCTTCGACAGTACCGCACGGGTCGCCCGGAGCCGCCCAAGCTCCAACTCCTGCGCCGCCAGCCGGCGTCCCCATCCCTTCACCTTCCGCCGTAGCCGCGCGTTCTCCTTCAAAACCCGCCGCAGCGCCGCCTTCTGGCGCAGCGAACGGCCCAGGGCCTTGCGCAGTGCAAGCGCCGCCGTCGCCGGCGCCCGCGACCGCAACGCCTCCACCGCCCGCAGCAGCCGACCCTTCAGGCGTTGCTTCCCCGCCTCCGAACCCTGCAACTCATGCCGCAGCCGCCCCACGTCGTCCGACAGCGACACGATCCGCTCCTTCTGGTCGCGCAGCTTCCTGGTGCCGTCGTAGAGCCGCACCGTCTCGTGCAGCAGCCGCCGCAAAGCGGCCGTGTCCTCGCGCTCCTTCAAAAGGGCCTGGTGCAGTTCGCGGATCTTCCCGGCCTGGACTTCCGCCCCCGGCGCCGCCTTCCGCAGACGCGCCACCTCCCGGCGCAGCGATATCGAGCCGTACCGCCCCGACGCCACACCCGCGTCCGCGAGAAGCTGGCGCAGACGCGCCACCTCGGCCTGCAGCGCCAGCGCGTCCTTCGCCGCCCGCCGCGCTTCCTGCGCCGCCGCCACCGCCAGAAGCCGCTTGCGCCGCGCCGACTCGAACTGCCACCTCCAGCCACCCGCCTCGCAACGCGCCTCCAACTCCGCCCGCTTCAGCTCTGCCGCGCGTTCCTCCGCCGCCTCCGCTCGTTCACGCTCCGCTCAGTACAGCCGTCGCCAGTCTGGCGCCGCCGGCATCCATGCCGACTCGGAAACTGCCCGAACCGGGCCGACTCCCGCCGCGCCTTCCGCCATGGTCGCCACCATAGCCAGAATCGAGCGCCGTTACCAGCCCCAACCTCCCGCCATACCGGCTCGACCGAACGCTTACGCGTGTCCCTTAGCTGCCTCGCTCCGATGGCGAGAAACGGGCGTGGTACCGGAAGTGATATCCCGGACCTAAGATGGTCTTTAATCCTGCGGCAAATCAATGACTTATAGAGTCACTGCAACCGACCTCTGGTCGGCATCGCGCGGGAGCGTGAAATCAGCGCCGATGAGGCTGCTCCATACCAACGTGAGTGCTGCGCCTTCTCGTGCCCGGCGCCCCAAGTGCGCTCATTCGTCGCGAGAAATCGGAGGCAAGTCAACACGATGAGAATCGCGAATGTCGCCGTGTGTCAACCGGACGACGCGCCCGACGACGCATCACCGAAGACGAGTCCTACGAGGATGCCGGCAAGCTGGACGCCGGACTGCCGGGCCAACTCAAGGAGTTCTTCGGAAGAGCGGAGGATCTAGGGCTCGTCGTAACCGTGGGCGGCGCCTCCATGATCCTCCGTTGGCAGCGGGAAGACGGCACGAGAGTGAACTTCGGCACGCTGTTCCCGGACGGCACCCTGAACACCAACTACATCGCCGACAGCGCGGAACAAGCAGGGGATTTGCAAGTCGGGGTGGACTATCTGGAAGCAGTCAAAGCCCTCATTCCCGGATCGAAAGTGAAGAGTGTCGGCAAATCGTGGACCTGGAGAGTGGTGGTCGGGAACCGGCTACCAAAGTTCACCGTTGCACTCACTCGCGCCGACGACTGGCTGGACGCCATTCAGCGCACGATGGACGCCTTCAACCGTCTCGCTGCCGACTGACGCCCTGATGGCTACTGCCGGCCCGGAGCCGACACCAAACTGGCGAGCGCTCCGACGCCTGCTGATTCGAGAGCGATCATGGGTAGCCAGTTTGGCGGGACCCGGCTGACGATGTGCTGTTCGATCGGTCGCGGATCAGCGCCGGGAACGACGTTGCCTCTGGGGTTAGACTGCGCCGCGGGCGCGGAACCGTTGCTCCGGAGGCCGCCGGACACCCGTCCGGTGCTTCGCGCCATCGGTAGCATCCATCCGCCCCACCGACACTGAGATGAGTCCGCGCCTCTCCATCCCGCGGAACAAGGTCGCCGCGTTCTGCCGGAAGCACGGCATCCGGAAGTTCTCCCTGTTCGGTTCTGTCATCCGGGACGATTTCGATCCGGACAGCGACGTGGACGTGCTCGCGGAGTTCAAGCCCGGCGCGCGCTTCACCCTGATTGATCTCATGGCCATGCAGCGGGAGCTGACGGAGATCGTGGGCAGAAAAGCGGAGATATTCGAGTTCCGATCCCTCCGCCCCTGGATGCAGGAGGAAGTTGCCGGTTCGATGGAACTCTTCCATGAGTCGCCGGACTGACCACGGGCCGCTCCGGGACATGCGGCACTTCGCCCGGAAGGCGATCGGAATGTTCGATACGGGGAGCGCCGACGCGCTCGAGAGTGACACGGCGGTCCATTTCGCCCTCCGGTATCTCGTCATGGCAGTCGGCGAGGCGGCCAATCGGGTTTCGCCGGAATTCCGTGCTGGCCATCCGGAGATTCCCTGGGTCGATGTGATCGGCATGCGAAACCGACTCGCGCACGGGTACGACCAGATCAGTCGAGAGATACTCCACGACACGGTCGCCCTCTACCTGCCGAAACTCGTCGGACAGTTGGACACGATTCTCGGGGACGAGTAAAGGCGCGGGCCGCGGTCGCGGTCGTCCGGCCGGACGCCGGGCCGGAGCCGTCCCCATTCGCCCGCCAGCGGAGTCGACAGCCGGATTTCCGCGCGCCACCCCGGAGGTAGGACGATAGCCCGTATTTCTCATACTCAGAGCCTGTGTAGCGTTCGTGCGGCCGCCTTGAGGGCGAGAATCGTCGCGTGTTTCACCCGCCTCCGGCGGGCGGTGCCGACCTGAAGGTCGGCGTTCGCTATCCAACGCGCCGTCGGGTCGGTCGAAATCCCCGGTTCGCCTGTTGCGCCCGCCTCGTCAACGGGTTGCAGCGACTCGCGCCGTCACCTGCGCCGTCAGTATGAGAAATCCGGGATAGCGGTGGGATAGCGGCCACTCCACGATGGCGCTCAGGGTCGCACCTTCGCTGGCGGCACGGCGCCTCGCGCGGCGAAGCAGATCGTCATCCAGGTTGAGGGTGGTTCTCATGGCTCCGGGCAGCGGTAACCTAGCCGACTTGTCGGACTCCACATCCGCACGGAGGACCATCATGAACCGATTTCCCCGCTTCCTCCTTCTCCTGCTGGCGGCCGTTCTCGTTCCGGCCCTCGGGCTTCCCCAGGAAGGCGAGACCCCGGCCGTCACCGAGGACCTCCTCTCCGGCCTGAAGCTCCGCGCCATCGGACCGGCGTCCCGTTCCGGCCGGATCGCCGACGTCGCCATTGATCCGAACAACACCTCCACCTGGTACATGGCGGTCGCCTCCGGGAACGCCTTCAAGACCGTGAACCGCGGCACCACCTGGGAGCCCATCTTCGAGAACTACCCGGTGTATTCGACCTCGACGGTGGTGGTGGATCCGTCCAACTCGAACGTCGTCTGGCTCGGCACCGGCGAGAACAACGGCCAGCGGTCCGTCCCCTACGGAAACGGCGTCTGGCGGAGCCGCGACGCCGGGGCTTCGTTCGAGCACATGGGGCTCGACGAGTCGGAGCACATCGGCAAGATCGTCCTCGACCCGCGCGACACCAACACCGTCTACGTCGCCGCGCAGGGGCCGCTGTGGCGGGCCGGCGGCGACCGCGGTCTCTACAAGACGACCGACGGAGGCGCCACCTGGGAACACGTTCTTCACATTTCGGACGACACCGGGGTCAGCGACGTGGTGCTCGCCCCGGGAAACCCCGACATCGTCTACGCCTCGGCGTGGCAGCGGCGCCGGCATACCGGACTCCAGATCGCGGGCGGCCCCGAAGGCGGGATCCACAAGTCCGAGGACGGCGGCGCCACCTGGCGGCAGTTGGGCAAAGGGCTGCCGTCGGCGAGCCGCCACGACATCGGCCGCATCGGACTCGCGATATCACCTCACGATCCGGACGTCGTCTACGCCCAGATCGCGGCTTCCGATGACCAGCGCGGGTTCTACCGCTCCACCGACCGCGGCGAGAGCTGGGAAAAGCGAAGCGACTACTTCCCCACGGACCCGCAGTACTACATGGAGTTCTTTGTCGATCCCCATCGGCCGGGCCGGCTCTACTCCATGGACACCTACACCAACGTGTCCGAGGACGACGGCAAGACCTGGCGCCGGATCGAAATGCAGTGGATGCACGTGGACCACCACGATCTGAATTTCGACCCCGACGATCCGGACTACCTGATGATGAGCACCGACGGCGGTCTCTACGAGAGCTGGGACCTCGGGAAGAACTGGAAGTACCACGCAAACCAGGCGCTCACCCAGTACTACCGGGTCGGGATCGACAACGCTTTCCCGTTCTACCGGGTCTATGGCGGCACCCAGGACAACGCCACGATGGCGGGCCCCTCGCGCACCGTCAACGTGCACGGGATCCTCAACAGCGACTGGGTGGACGTGCTGGGCGGCGACGGCTTCCAGGCGCGGGTGGATCCCGAAGACCCCAACATCGTCTACGCCCAGCTCCAGTACGCGGGGATCGTCCGCTTCGATCACCGCACCGGAGAACGGGTGGACATCCAGCCCCAGCCGGAACCGGGCGACCCGCCACTGAAGTGGAACTGGGACTCCCCGCTCATCATTTCTCCACACGACAACAAACGCATCTACTTCGGCGCGAACCGCCTCTACCGGAGCGACGACGGGGCGAACACCTGGACCCCGCTGGGCGACGACCTCACCCAGGGAATCGACCGGTCGGAGCGCCTGGTGATGGGCCGGACCTGGAGTGTGGACGCCGTCTGGCGCAACCGCGCCACCTCGACCTACGGGAACATGGTGGCGCTCGACGAGTCGCCGCTCGTCGAAGACCTGCTCTATACCGGAATGGACGACGGACGCATCCAGATCAGCGGCGACGGCGGGATCGAGTGGCGGGCCGTGGATGCCGTCCCCGGCGTTCCGCCTCTCACCTACGTGGCGGACCTCTACGCCTCCCGCCACCGCGACAACACCGTGTTCGCCGTCTTCAACAACCACAAACAGGGCGACTTCAAGCCCTACGTGATGCGGAGCAACGACCGCGGCGTGACCTGGAATGACATTACGGGCGACCTTCCGGAGGATCAGCTTGCCTGGGTGGTGGTCGAGGATCCCGAACGGGAGGGTCTCCTCTTCCTCGGCACCGAGTTCGGCCTCTTCGTGACCTTCGACGGAGGCGATCACTGGGTCCGGCTGAAAGGCGGGCTGCCGACCATCGCGATCCGGGATCTCGAGATCCAGACGCGGGAGAACGATCTGGTCCTCGCTTCCTTCGGGCGGAGCTTCTTCATCCTCGACGACTACACGCCGCTCAGGCACCTTTCGGCGGAGATGTTGGCCGCCGGGGGCGCAGTGTTCCCGGTGAAGGACCCCTGGATGTACATCGAGGCAAACCCGCTCGGCGGCCGGGGCAAGTCGCAGCGTGGCGCCGCGTTCTACACCGCGCCGAACCCGCCGTTCGGCGCGGTGGTGACGTACCACCTGAAGGAGGGTGTGCGGAGCCTCCGCGAGCAGCGCCGTGAACGGGAGCGGACGCAAGCGGCCGCGGGAGAACCGCTCCCCTACCCCACCTGGAACGAACTGCGCGCCGAAGACCGCGCCGAGGATCCCGCCGTCTTCGTGGTGATCCGCGATACGGACGGCTCCGTGGTCCGCCGGATCGAGGCGCCCAGGACCGCGGGGATCCACCGGGTCGCCTGGGACCTGAGGTATCCCGACGCCGCGGGCGGCGAGCGCGGCGGCCCGCTGGCGATGCCGGCGGCCTACACCGCGGAACTCGTGCGGCGCGACGAGAATGGAACGACCCGCCTCGGCGACCAGCAGTCCTTCACTCCGAAGGTGCTGGCGAGGGCCGGCGTCCCGGAGGTGGACGTGCAGGCGCGCCACGCCTTCCAGCGGGACGCCGCGACGCTCCAGCGGCAGGTGTTCGGCGCCGTTTCCGCACTGGAGGCTTCCGTAGAGCGGGTGGAGGCGCTGGCGAAGGCGATCGACGAATCCGGGGCGAGCGACGAGTTGCGGTCCCAGGCGTCGGCGATCCGGGCCGGGTTGCTCGAGTTGCGGGTCCGTTTCCTCGGGGACGACTCCGTCCGTTCGCGCTTCGAAGCGGTTCTCCCGGGCATCCGCCAGCGCATCCAGCGGGTGGTCCGCGCCTTCTGGTCCATGGCCGATCCGACGACGACGCACCGTCGTCAGGTCGAGATCGTGCGGGAGGAGTTCGGCCCGGCGAACGCGGAGCTCGTCAACCTGGTGGAGGTTCAGCTTGCCGGCCTCGAGGCTCAAGCCGACGCGGCCGGAGTGCCCTGGACTCCGGGCCGCCGCATCCCGCGCTGAACCTGGTGCACCGAACCGGGGCCGGGTTGGGGACTCTCGTGATGGAGGAGGCCGACCGGCAGGCCCTCCAGGAAGCGAAGGCGATCCTCGAGAATCCGGGTCTGGCGGCGCGCCTCGTCAACCTCTTGGGAACACCCATCGAAAGAGGACTCAAGCTCCTGCCGGATCGAGTCCAAAACGAAATCTCGGACCTCACCAACAAGGCACTGCTCGGTTCGTTGAGGGTTGCGCTCTCGACCGTCGGGAATTCTCCGGGCTGGCAGTCCTCCATCCTCACGAACAAGATCGGCGCCATGGCAGCGGGCGGGGCGGGCGGTTTCTTTGGTATCGCCGGGCTCGCCGTTGAGTTGCCCGTTTCGACGACCATCATGATGCGGGCGATCGCGACCATCGCCCGGGAACATGGGGAAGACACTGCGACACCCGAAACGCGCATTGCATGTCTCGAAGTCTTTGCTCTCGGGGGCCCCAGCAAGTCCGATGACGCTACGGAGACCGGCTACTACCTGGTCCGAGGCGCGATGGCCAAGGCCGTTGCGGACGCGGTCAGTTATCTCGGCAAAGGGGGCGCGGCTGTTGCCAGCGGGGAGGCGCCGGCACTCCTACGGGCCATCGTGCAGGTAGCGGAGAGATTCTCGATTCAGGTCACGGAGAAAGCTGCGGCGCAGGCCCTGCCCATTGTCGGCGCGGCCAGCGCCGCGTTGATCAACCTGCTCTTCATCGACCATTTCCAGGACATGGCGGGCGGCCATTTCACGGTCAGAAGACTGGAGAGGAAATACGACCGGGCAACGGTGAAGGCGATCTACGACTCGGTGCCGTCACGATTGGCCTGAACGCGCTGGCTTGACGGCGAAGCCATCTGGTCCCGCAGACGGCGGTAGGGGTCCCGCGCCGCCGCAGATGGGGAGCCCCTGTCGGACGGTGATACCGAGGTCGGTCACCTCTTTGGTCTTGTCGAGCTGGTCCGTATTTCTCATACTCACGGCCCGCAGTGCACCCCAAGGAGGCGCAACCTGTTGACGGGGATGGCGGTTACGCGTGAAGCGTGGGCACTGATCGCCGTGACGGGGTGTCGGATAACGGACACCGACCTCCCACCGGTTGCCGTCAAGAGCAGCCGCGACTGGACGCCGACAGCGCGGATGAGCCCGAGAGGGCGTAGAGCCGATGGCGCCCTGGCGGGGACGGCTTGGAGCCCCCACCGGGAGAACTGGGCCGGCCTCCGGCCGGCACAGCGGCCCGCAGGGCCGCGGCGGCGAAGACCCCAATCGCCGGGATGGCTCCCGTCTCGGCACGTACCCCCCAACAGATGAGATGGCGTATAGCCGAAGGCGCAATGGCAGGGACGGCTTGGAGCCCCCACCGGGAGCACCGGGCCGGCCTCCGGGCGGCACGCGCGGGAGCGCGAAACCAGGGAGGATGACGCGGCGCCAAGCCAGCGTAAGTGCCGCCCATTTTCTTCCTGGCGGGGTGTGCGGAGGACCCGATCATGCGGGTTCTTGCCGGTGGGACTCGACACCACGACCCCCAGGGCCGCGGGCCGTTCCTTGCCGTCCGCCTTCACGGACGCAGGCACATGCGACAAACGGTGTCTGCCACTCCCATGTACGGATCCCGCCGAACGCTGAGATTCCCGCCAGGACGGCGCCACCTCGGAACGGGGAGTCCTTCCCGCCGCCCGCCTTCGGCGGGCTGTGCCGGCCGGAGGCCGGCGTTCCAAGCCGTCCCCGCCGTCGTGCCGCGGCGAGTTGGGCCCTTCCTGCAACCGTGAGTATGAGAAATGCGGGCTAGTCCTCCAGTTGGCTGTCCCTGCTGTGGCGCACCATGGCCTAGGTCCCTCTCCCCGACAATCTGCGGGCCGTCTAACCGACAATCTGCGGGCCGTCTAACCGACAATCTACGGACCGTCTAACCGACAATCTGCGGGCCATCTAATAGACAATCTACGGACCGTCTAACCGACAATCTGCGAGTTGTCTAACCAGCAATCTGCCGGTATGCTGATCGTCAAATGGCCGCAACCCGCGAGATTCTCCCGCGCGCCCTCAGTTCAGCGATCCGCGTAGCGCTGGCCGATACCCCGGTGGTTTGCCTGGTCGGCCCGCGGCAGAGCGGAAAGACCACCCTTGCCCAGCTTCTGGACCCGGGCCGGCGTTTCTTCAGCCTCGACAATCTGGACTACCGGCGAACGGCTCAGGACGATCCCGACGGCTTCGTCGCCGAACTACCCGAGTTTGTGGCAATCGACGAGATCCAGAAGGCTCCCGACCTGCTGTCGGCGATCAAGATATCCGTGGACAGCAATCGGCGTCCCGGAAGGTTTCTGCTCACCGGCTCGGCCAATCTGATGCAGATTCCGACCGTCAGCGAGTCGCTGGCCGGCCGGATGGAAATCCAGACCCTGCATCCACTCACGGAAGCCGAGAAGGAACGGCGGTCAGGAAGCTTTCTGCGCGCGTTCCTCACCGGCGAGCTGCGAAGCGCACGACTTCCCGAGCCCCAGGAGCCGGGCCTCAGACTTCCCGAACGGCTCGTGGCGGGTGGATACCCCGAAATCCTCGGCCGGTCCCCGGACCGCACGAGGCAATGGCACCGCAACTACCTCCACCAGATCATCGAGCGCGATGTGCGGGACGTCGCCCGGGTTCGCGAATCGTTCGAGGTCGCGCGCCTTCTGCAAGCCGTTGCTCTTCGTCCGGCCGCCACCCTCAACGTGAGCCGTCTGGCCAACGGTCTCAATCTCCAACGGGAGACGGTACTGCACTACCTCTCGGTGCTGGAGCGGCTGTTCCTGATCCGTCGCCTTCCCGCCTGGCATCCGGGCGAGAGCAAACGTCTGGTCAAGTCACCGAAGGTGCACCTTCTGGACAGCGGGCTCACCGCCACTCTCGCCAACCGCACCACGGCCGACTGGCTGGACAACCGCGCCGCGATGGGCGGCCTGCTTGAAACCTTCGTGGTCCAGCAACTGATCGCGCAGGCCGCCTGGACGGACCCCGACCTGCGCTTCTGGCACTATCGGGACCGGGACCAGGCGGAGGTGGATCTGGTCATCACCCGCGGTCGAAGGGTCTGGGGCATCGAAGTAAAGGCTGCGAGCGCCGTCGAGCCGCGCGATGCCCGCGGACTTTCCCGGCTCGCCAGGACTTGCGGCGATCAGTTCGAAGGCGGCATCGTGCTCTACGCCGGCGACGGCCGCTGGCGGCTCGGGGATCCGCGCATCCACTCCGTCGGAGTGCGCGAACTCTGGGAGCGGTAGTCGGACGGCTCGGGAACTCCGGCAGTCAGGAACGGTCCCACTCGTCGCGGCCCGGAAAGGCCGCCTCGGGAGCAGTACCGAACGTGGCCGCGAATGCCGCCTGTATTTCTGAACCCGGCCCCTCGCCAACCTCGGAGCGAAGGTCCAGATGGGCACGGAGCGCCCGCTCCACGAGAACGGACAGCGTTGTGCCTGCTTCCGCGGCTTTGCGCGTAGCCCTGCGGAAGAGTTCGTCGTCCAGCTCGATTGTGGTTCTCATTGCCCGGAAGAATGTCAGGTGGTCACGGCGACGTGGAACCCGAGCCGGGCATTTGCGGTGTTGCGCGTTTCGTCCGCCTCTGGCGGAGGATGCCGGCCCCCACCCGGAGAAACGCTCATGATCGGGTCCGCCCGCACACCCCGCCGGTCATGACAAGACGCGATCCCGGGTAGGGCGGAGCGGTGAGCAGCCGCGCCATTCGGGGTTGGGAGAGGGTGGGGAACTCACATTGGCATGGCGCAGCGTCATCGACGCGGGTTTCGCGCTCCCGCGCGATGCCGGCCGGAGGCCGGCGTTCCAAGCCGTCCCCGCGCCTTTTCTCACTCAGCGATGTCCGGCCCCAGATCCTGGACCCGGTTGAGCCGCACGGTGTCGAGTATCAAGCGGCCGTCCGTGAGGCTTTGTCCACCCTGGGAGTGGCGTCCTCCGCGAACCGTTACCGGAACCTGGTCTCTGGCGGCCCGGCGGACGAGGTTCGATACCTCCTCGACGCTCCGGGGAATCGCCACCGCTTGGAGCATCCTCCGGATCATTCCTCCGAAGCCGAACGACCGTGCTTCCGGGTCTTCCGGATCCGTGCTGACGCCGGGGAACTGACCCGGTCCGATCATCCCAGTCCCATCATCAGGTCCACACCTCCCGGCCGGCGGTGTGGCCCTGGAACCCACTATTCGCCGGCGGCGCGGCGCGCGGCGATGGTTTCGAGGGCCTCGGCGATGTCGGCAGCGCTCAGATAGCGGCCTCCCGTTACGACTCCCGCGATCTCGCGGGTGGCTCCGATATCTGCCAGCGGATTCGACTCCAGGAGGACCAGGTCCGCCCGGTTTCCGGGCGCGATGACCCCGAAATCGGCGGCGATTCGTCCACCGCGGGCAACGTGCTCGGCGACGATCCGGGTTCCGGATTCCAACACCTCATAAGGAGTCATGCCGGCCTCGACGTAGGACGCCGCTTCCCTGTGGATCGAAAATCCGGGGACGCTGAAGATCTGCGGCGAATCCGTGCCGAGGAGGATGCGCGCGCCGGCCTCATCCAATGCGCCGAGGATCTCGCGGCGGAGGGCGGCGATCCGTTCGGTGTTCTCCACCCCGTAGCGTTCGAGGCCGGAGTCCACCGCCTCCGTCCAGCGGGCGACGGTCTCCGCCGGCATGTACCGGATCTCCGGACGTTCCGCCTTCAGCTCGTCGGACGGCCGGGTGGGAAGGATGCCCGACTCCCAGAGGACGATCGTGGGCACGACCCCCGACCCACTGGCGTGAAACGCCTCGATCACGGCGGGCAGCCGGTCCCGGTCCACAAGTTCCGAGAGCCCCGCTATTCCCCGGAGCGCCTCCATCTCGCCGCGGGAGCCCTCCGGGATCAGCGCCTCCACGAAGTTGTCCAGATGGTCCACGGTATCCTGCCCGGCCTCCAGCGCGGCGAGGAGGCCCACCTCGTCGGAGACGTGTCCGGCGAAGGGAATCCCGACCTCGTTCGCCGTTTCGGCAAGGGCCGCGTAGGTCTCGGGGGAAAGACCCTCATGGACCTTGAGCAGGTCGAACCCGGCCTCGGCGTACGCCCGAACCAACCGGGCCGCCTCGTCCGGCGTTTCGATGCGGCCGCTCATGGAGGGACTGCCAACGATCAGCCGGGGCCCGATCAATTCGCCTGCCTCGATCCCGTCGCGGAGTTCGAGCTGGCTGTCGTGCCCCTGCATCCCGCGCACGGTGGTCACCCCATTGGCCACGTAGAGCATCAGCACGTCTTCGGCGAGCGCCGGCGGGCTGTTCGCTCCGGGAAGGTGGCCGTGCATCTCGGCGAGTCCGGGAATCAGGAAGCGGCCTTCTCCGGACACTACGGCGGTATCGGCCCCGAGCGTGACCTCCGCGGCCGGCAGAACCGCCGCGATGCGGCCGTTCTCCACCACCACCGTGTGGTCTGCCAACACCCGTTCGCTGTCCATTGGGAGGACCGTCGCCGAAACAACCGCGAGATCCGCGCCGGGCACGGTGGGCTCCGGCGCGCAGGCAAGGTTCGCGAGCAGAAGCGAGAGTGTCAGGACGGGGAGGCTCCGGGGCCTCGCATCACGTTTCGTTCGGATCATGGGCGCCTCCCCGGACACATCCGGTGCGGACGGGGATTATCCAACGGCGGCGCCGGGCCCCGGATTGCGGGGTGGGAAACTAGCGACGCGAGGACGAAGTTTTGGTGACGCTGCGGATCGAGGTCTGGGGGCCGCCGCTTGGGCCCGTGACCGGCGGAAACATCTACGACCGGATGCTCGCCGAGGGGCTTCGGGCGCGCGGCCACGAAGTGACGATTCGCGAGTTCGACGGCCAGCGCGGGAACGCCCCGGATCCGTCCCGATCGCCCGATGTGGTGCTCCAGGACGAACTGCTGCACCGGACGTTCCTCCGCAAGAACCTCTCTTGGAAGAGGTCCCGGCCGCGGATCGTGGCGCTTGTCCACCACCTGCAGAGTTCCGAACCGGAGTGGGAGCAGGCGGAACGGAAACGGCTCCGGCAGGAGGAGCGCGCGTACCTGGAGAGCGTGGACGGGGTCCTTTCCCCGAGCCGGGCGAGCGTGGAAGCGGCCCGACAGCTCTCCGGAAGACCGCTTCCGGCCGCGGTCGCAGCGCCCGGACGGGACCGGTTCGCGGGAGCGGCGCTGCCTCCCCTCCCCGGCCCCGGCGAGATCTCGGCCCGCGCTTCCGGGCCGCTCCAGGCGGCGTTCGTCGCGAACCTGATCCCCAGGAAACGGCTTCTCGAGGTGCTCGAAGCGGTCGCCGCCGTTCCCGACTGGTCGCTCGCGGTCGCGGGACGCGAAGATGCCGACCCCGGCTATGCGGACCGGGCGCGCCGGCGGGCCGCCGCGTCCGACCTCCGCGGGCGCGTGACCTTCCAGGGAGTACTCGGACCCGAGGCGCTGGCCGCGCTTCTCCGCAGGAGTTGCCTGCTGGTAGTCCCCTCGACCCACGAGGGGTTCGGGATCGTTTATCTGGAGGGGTTCGCGTTCGGCCTCCCGGCGCTTGCCGCAGCCTCCGGCGGCGCCGCGGAAATCGTGAGCGAAGGCGAAACCGGCTGGCTGATTCGCTCGCCGGACGGCAAGAGCGCCTCGCAGCGCGTCGCCGAGTGTCTACGTCTGCTCGCCGCAGATCGCGGTCGCCTGGTGTCCATGGCGATCTCCGCCGCTGACCGCCACGGAAGACATCCCACCTGGCGGGAGAGCGCCGCCACGGCAGAAGGTGTCCTCATACCTCGGTAGCCCTCCCTCGCCTCGGGGCGGGAACCGGAATCTCACCCGCTGCCGAAGAGAGAATTCCCCGCTGCGGCCCTTCCGGGATCCTGGCCGGCAGAATGCCAAACCGGAATCAGCGTTTCCTGACGTGCTAGCGGTGGGACGTGACTCGTCTTCGGGGAAGGATCAGCCAGCCGAAGAAAAAGGCCGCGAGCCCCCATGACCCGGTCGGGAACTCCGCCAGTTTCAGGATTCCCAGGACCGCGGCCACCAGAACGGCCGTTCCGCTCAGCGGCCTGCGTAGCTTCTGCAGGCGGGCAATCAGGCTGCGCGACCGGGCGCCCTCCGGATCGATCCGGCCGGTCCTCACCAGGTAGTCGCGGGCGAATCCGGCCAGAAAGGGGCCCCCAAGCGCGAGCGTTGCCGGCGGCGCCCACTCCGGCTCGATGAACGGGGCCAGGCAGACCGCCACGAGACCCATCTGAAAGCCGGCGAGACGGCGGCGAAAGGGACTCTCCGGAAGGGCCCTCAGTGGACGGCCGAGACGCCGTTCGACGGACAGGGCAGCCCCGAACAGGTAGCGGCCGAAGCCGGCCAGCAGATACCAGACCGGCAGGGTCCCACTGAAGAGCACCGCAATCCCGCTCGCCGCGGCCAGGCCGAGCGCATCCGATTCAGCGTCGAGCCGGGCCCCGAAGGCACTCGTGGAACCGGTGCGCCGGGCCACCGCTCCATCGGCAAAGTCACACAGAGCAGCCGCGGCATAGACGAGGCACGGCAGCCAACCGGCCAGGGCAAGGCGCGCCTCATCAGACGACGTCGCGGAGAACGCGTACCCGGCGAGGGTCGCGAGGAGAGCCAGCCGGATCAGGGTCAGCCGGTTCGCAGGCCCCAGTGGCGACGGCGGGGGTTCACGCGCCACAAACGCGATGAGACCGAAAAAGACGGCCATACCGGCGAGGCCGCCCGCGAGCGGCAGGCCGGTGAACACGGCAGCGGCAACGAACAGGGCTCCGCCGGCGAGCGCGGCAAACCGCCACAGTTCGCGTCCGCCGCCATCGTGGCTGCGGGGGGGGCGGGGACGGTCGATCAGTTCAGGAACCGAAAGAGGTAGGAGCCGCCAGCTTGGCCCGGCGGCCCTGGGTTAGCAGCCGGTGGTGGGTCGGGTGGTCCAAGTTGTCAGCGCTGCCAGTTCGGCTGGGAGCTGAACCCCCGGCATGCACGTGAGGGACTGGAAGGTTGGGCTGAGGTTCAGCGCATCGTCTTCGATGGGGTCGGCCCGCAGTTTGAGATGGGCGAACATCCTGCGGGTGGGAGCGAGGTGTCCGCCTCGAGGGGCCGCGGGCAGCAGTTTCAAACTGACCGTGCCCCGCACGTTGCCGCCAATGGCCAGAATGCGATCGCGATCCGGCTCCACCTTGATGACGATGTCGCAATGCATGCGGGCGCCGACGCCGAGATGACGGCGCCGCTGGGCGATGGACGGGTAGCTGTTCCGCCGGCTGCTGCACAGCAGATCGCCCGGCTCGACGGCGGTCTCGCCGAGATCGTATGCGGTGAACGCAGCCTCTGGGGAGCCCGCATCGCGGGCTCGGATGGCTTGATCGACATAGACGTGGTGGGCGATCGAGCGTTGAAACTGATCGGTGCTGCCGAGTCCGCCCTCGCACATCACCCAGGAGACGAATGCCGCGGACCAGGGGTCGCGCCAGCGCGAAGCCAGGCCGTCCGTACCGTTCCATCTCCCGTTCTGACGATCGATCATCCAGGATCCCCGCGGCGTCGCTGCCCAATAACCGGCGATGGTCGATGCGACCCGGGCTCCCTCGACGGGGTCGACCCGCCGCCTCCACCACCGAACCCGGCTTCGAGAGCTGCGAGGCTCCTCGATGGTCTGGTCCACCAGCGAAAATCCGAAGAAGCCCCATTCCTGTACCGCGACGTCCACGATGCGCCGGCGCGTTTGCCCGGTTGGCAAGGTCCGGCAAGCGCTGGACCGGACCCTCATTTGTCCCGGGGGGCCGTGGATCGGCGCCGAAGGGGGGGTGGCGTCGAACTGCTCGGCAGGGAGCCGGTCGAAGGGTTCGAGTTGCGCAAGCCCAGCGGCCGGCGAGGCCAGGACCGCCACGGCTCCGGCTAGTGTCAGACCGATCGTCTTCATCGCTGTCACAAGATATCAAGGCGCGACGCCGGCCGGCGCGCCGGGAAAGAGCTCCGAGAGGTCGCGGGGGAAATCGCTCATCCGCCACGAGGTGCCCGCGTCGGGCAGGAGCGTGCGGGTAAAGCCGAGTGCTTCCCAGGGACCGAGGAGTTCCGGGTCCCGGGAAAAGAGATGGATGGGAGTCGCCCAGGTGTCGCTGTCGTGGAGCGAGAGCCTCGGCGGCTGGTGGTCGCCGATCACCGCCACCAGCGCTCGGCGGGGCGCGAACTCGCGCAAGAAACCGCCCAGGATGCGGAACTGATATTCGAGGCTCGTCACGTACCGCTCGGAGAGTTCGGCGAGATTCCGGTAGTCGTCGTGGGCCACCGAGCGAAGGGGTCCCTCGTAGGCGGTCCCCGCATCGAACCGGCTCCACGGGGTGACGTAGGCCGGGACCGGCCAGTAGGGGATGTGGCTCATGATCAGCGAGACCTTGGCGAACAGCGGTTGGGTAGCGGTTCGGATCTCCTGCTGATGGAGAGCGTAGAGGGTGAATTGATCCGGCACCTCCCACCAACCCATCGCCGGCCCGCGGTAGCCGATTCCCTCCCGGTCGTAAATCCGGTCAAAGCCGTACCAGGCCCCCTCGGGCCAGGCTCCCTGGATGCCCGGCTCGAACGCCACCGTCCGGTAGCCCGCCGCTCCGAAGAGACGCACGAGGCTGACCCGGTCGGAGTCGATCAGCGCCCGGTAGAGCGCCTCGCGCTCGAGCCACGCGCCGGAGAGCAGCGCGGCGTGGGCTCGCCATGACCCCCCTCCGAAGGTGGGGCTCTGAATCTGGGCCGAGCGGTAGTCGAAACCCCCGGCCTCGGCATCCTCGGCCCATCGTTCGGCCGCCGCCTCGAGACGAGGCCGCCGCGCGGGATCTTCGAACGCGGCCACCCCGTAGGACTCCACGAAGATCACGTAGAGATCAGCGCCCCCGAGATCGGGAACTCCAGGCAGTGGAGGCTCGGTGATGCTCGCGGCCGGCGCAGCGACGCCGGCGGCCGCGAGGTCCCAGGCGGCCAGCAGGGCGGATCCTCCGGGCGGAGAGAGCTGGGGGAGCAGGAGCAGAACGAGCGCGGCGACGCCGATTCCGGTGCGGCGCTGCCAACCGAGCGGAACCCCGGCCTCCGTGAGGATTCCGAGGGCGCGGACGAGGAGCAGGAGCAGGCCACCCAGCAGGAGGCCGGCGAGCGGAACCAGGAGTGCGAGGGTCAGGACCGGATTCACCGTCCCGAGCATTTCGGCGACGTTCCCCAGGTGCGGCAGGTCGCCCGCCGGGTCGAGCGGCCGCCCGAGGAGTTCGAGCGCGATGAGGCCGGCAATCCGGACGGACGCCGCCGCCAGCAGCGTCGTCGCGAGCAGGATCCGCACCCACCGGGCAGGCCGCACCCGAACGAGCACAGCGCCGATTCCCACGAGGACAAGGAGATCCGGGGAAACCGCGACCGTCGGACGCACCCAGGGGCCGTTCGACGAGAAGGAAACCGTCAGCAACAGGTTCAACCCGATGAGAGCCAGGGCGACCCGGAGCGGGTCGCTCCGCGCGGTGCCGGGTGCCTGGTCGTTCACCGCAAATCGGGGAGGGGCCGCTCCAGGCCGAAGTACCCGTCGAGCGCTTCGAGGCCGAGCAGCAGGTGGGCGCCGACATAGAGGAAGGCGTCGTCAGGAATACGGCCGGCGGCGGCGTTCGAGACCAGGAACGGAGAAAAGGCCCGGATTCCCGTTTCGTCCCGCCGGCGCACGCTCATGGCGACGAGGGTCCCCCAGATCTCGATCCCCGGACGCTTCCGGCGGGCCGGTTCGCCGGTCCGGCCGTAGTAGGCGAGTTTCAGCCCGGGCATCCGCTCGCGGCAAAAGCCGAGCACCCGCGAGGCCACTTCGGGCGCTCCTTCGAGGACCGTCGCCGCGATCGCCGCGGCGTTCGAGGTCTGGACGATGTCGTTCGGCGAAAAGAGCAGGGTTCGCCGATCGTCGAACAGGGTGGCCATCTCCGGCTGGAAGACGTCGTAGAGCAGTCCCGCCGGCGAGCGCGCGGCGCGGACGACCTCGTAGCTCCGCGCCGCCAGTTCCGCGAGATCCTGCCGCCCGGTGCCCCGGGCTACGCGCGCCAGGTAATCCGGCGCGTAGTCCACCAGGAACGAATTCGTGGCGAAGTCCCGGCTCCCGAAGTTGAAGTAGTTGCGGATGAGGAGCAGGCCGGCGGCGGCGCTCGCGTGCCGCTGGTAGCCGTCGAGGATCCGGAGCGCCAGTTCGCGGTCCTCGTCGGCGGCGCCGAAGACGTGAGCGCCCTCCCACAGTCCCTCGGACACCCGGAGCGCCTCGGTAGTCCCCGAAGCGTCCGGGGCATCCTCGGAATCGACGGGGACCGGTGATCGGCGCCACAGCACGAACCCCCGAGTGTACGGATCGTCCGGGTCGTCCACGATCAGCCGGCGGACGGCGAAATCCCTCAGCGCCGCGTACATCTCCCGGTCTTCCAGCCGGGCCGCCACCTTCAGGAGTTCGCCAACGTCCACTGCGTAAGCGAAGCCGTTGGCCCGGGCGAAATCGCCGGCCAGCACCCTGCCGCGCACCTCGCCGTGAAGCGCGATCAGCGCCTCCCGCGTAGCTTCGGGTCCGGGCCACGGGGAGCTGCCGCAGGAGGGCGCGAAGAACGCCGCCGCCACCAGGAAGGAGATCCCCGTCAGCCGCATCGCCCGAGAATAGCGGCATCGCCGACCTCGCATCCGAACCGGAAATGGACGCATGCTCCGGCCGTCCGAATCGGGAACTGACGCATGCCCCCGCCGTCCGAACCGGAAATAGACGCATGCCCCGGTCGTCCCAGCCGGGAATAGACGCATGCTTTGAAGGCCCCACCGGGAGAACTGGCCGGCTTGCCGGCGGTGCCACAAGCACCTGCCAGGCCTACGCCGAGAGGGGAACCATCCGGGAAACGGGCTATACGCCGCCGCGGGCCTGCGGCCCGCTGTGCCGGTCTGAAGACCGGCGTTCCCGTGCCCGTGTGCCGTGGGGGCTCAGGGCTATGCGCGGGCCGCGGTGCCGGTCTGGACGCATGCCCCGGCCATCCGAACCGGAAATGGACGCATGCTTCGGCCGTCCGAGCCGGAAATGGACGCATGCTCCGGTCATCCGAGCCGGAAATGGACGCACGCTCCGGTCATCCGAACCGGAAATGGACGCATGCTTCGGCCGTCCGAACCGGAAATGGACGCATGCTCCGGTCAGCCGAATCGGGAATGGACGCATGCCCCGGTCATCCGAACCGGAAATGGACGCATGCTCCGGTCAGCCGAATCGGAAATGGACGCATGCTCCGGTCATCCGAATCGGGAATGGACGCATGCCCCGGCCATCCGAACCGGAAATGGACGCATGCTTCGGCCGTCCGAACAGGAAATGGACGCATGCTCCGGTCAGCCGAGCCGGAAATGGACGCATGCTCCGGTCATCCGAATCGGGAACTGACGCATGCCCCCGCCGTCCGAAACAGACATAGACGCATGCCCCGGTCATCCGAGCTGGGAATAGACGCATGCTTTGAAGGCCCCACCGGGAGAACTGGCCGGCTTGCCGGCGGTGCCACAAGCACCTGCCAGGCCTACGCCGAGAGGGGAACCATCCGGGAAACGGGCTATACGCCGCCGCGGGCCTGCGGCCCGCTGTGCCGGTCTGAAGACCGGCGTTCCCGTGCCCGCGTGCCGTGGGGGCTCAGGGCTATGCGCGGGCCGCGGTGCCGGTCTGGACGCATGCCCCGGCCAGCCGAACCGGAAATGGACGCATGCTCCGGCCATCCGATCCAGGAATAGACGCATGCCTCTGCGCGCCGGCGCCGGAATGGACGCATGCTCGACCCGGCCGACCCGGGCAACAGCCCTTCGTGCGAGCCCGACTACCCACCCCCTACAATGGGCAATTCCCCGGTTCTCCGTTTGGGAAGGGAGGCTGTGAAGTGCGTACTTCTGCCGTTGTTCTGAGTTTTGCCGTTCTCCTGGGCGTCGCCGGTCCGGCGGCCGCCCAGCCAGAGTCGCTCGCCACCCTCTACGAGCTGGGAGGGGCCGTCGCCGACACGAACGGTGACGGCGTCGCCGACCGGCTGCGGGCCCGGGTCGTGCTCGGCGATTCCCCCTCGGCCGCCGAGGTCGCGGCCGCCGCCGACATCGCCGCCCGGCTCGGCTTCGAAACGATGGCCCTCGACCTCCCGATGCCTGCCGAGTCCGAAGTCGCGATCGCGGTAGGTGACGGAGCACTCTCCGGCCTCGGAGTCGCTGGCCTCTCGGATCTCGCCGCCGGCCGGGGCGCCGTGGAACTCCACACCGGCGGGGATTCGGTGATCGTCGGGGTCCGGGGCGGTGACGCCGCAGGCCTCTCGGCGGCCGCCAGGTGGCTCGCCTCCCGGGCGCCCCATGTCTTCCGCACCAGTGGCGAGTCCCTTTCCGACGTGGAGGCGGCGGTGATGAGCGCTGCCGGAGACGCGGGCATGGGCGCTCACACGATGCGGGTGGAGGTCGAAGCCGGTGCTGACGCGCTCGCCTCGGCCGAGGTCCGGGTAGGCGTTGCCGACGCCGCCGCGGCCGGCCAGGTGGCTTCCGCCGTGGAAGGCGCCGGGGACGACCTCCGCTTCGACAGCCTGGCCTCCCTGCGGGTGGTCGCGGCCCATTCCGACGGCGAATCGGCGGCCTCGGTCAGCCACGACCCGCCCGCGCCCGAACCCGGCCCCATCGCGGCGCGTTCGGGATCCGGCGCCAAGAACGACCTCGGGCTCGCCGTCCTCTACGAGCCGGATGGCCTGCTGGGCGACTCGAACGGGGACCGTATCCCCGACCGGCTCGATTCGCGCCTGGCGGTGACCGCGGAGGATCCCGCGGGGACCGTGGCGCTCGCCGCCCGGCTCGGCCTCGAGTCCTCGGGCATGGACTTCCCGGTGGCGGCCGCCGCCGCGGATGTTGACGAACCGGGCGAGCAACCCACCCTCGTGCTGGTCGGCACCGCCGGCGAGAACGCCCTGCTTGCCGACCTCTCGGTGCCTGAGCTCGGAGCCGGCGAGGGCTACGTCGGAGTGGTCCCCGAGGCGTTCGGCAAGAAGTCGGCGCTCGCGATCACCGGTGGGGACCAGGCCGGCCTCGAGCGGGCGCTCCACCAGGCCGCGGTCGGCTTCCCGCACCTGGACTCGCACAACCGCAAGAAGGACCACCCCACGGTGGACGGCGTCGAGTTCGCGACCTGGAAGTTCCTGTCCTCCCGGAGTCCCGGCGGTCAGGCGGCGGCGGCGCTCTACAAGCTGGAGCGGATCGCCGGCGAGATCTCCCACCTGGGAATCCAGAGCTCGAACATCCTGTTGTCGGTGAAAGATCCGGCGCCCGGGCTCGACGACTTTCTCGCCGAAGCCGCCGAGCGCCTCGGTCTCGGTGAGGCCACTGTGGAACTGGATGACCGCAACGTGGAAAACGCCGCGGTCATCCACGAGGAAGAGTTCGCGGTGCCCTCCGAAATCGAGGAATTCCGGGGGATCGTGCGGGACCAGTTGCTTCCGGCTGTCGGCCGGGGCGACCGGGTCCGGGTCATGGCCCAGTTGAGCGAACCCGCCGAGGTCCGCGCCTCGCTCCGGGACGAGTTGGTCGCCGATCTGCGGGGCCGGGGAGCCACGGTGTCAGCCGGCGACGTGTTGATCCTCTCGGCCTACCGCCAGGGCTATGGGTGGATCGAGGAAGCGGTCCTGCCGAAACTCCTCGCGCTCCGCGACGGGGACACGCCTCCCGCGCGGGTGCGGCTCCTTTTCCGCGAGCACCGGCCGCCCGAGGACTGGCCGCAGCAGGCGATGCATACCCCGCTCCGCTGGCAGCACGCGATGTTCCCTGCGGACGAGATCCTCGCCGAGGCGCTGGCGCTCGATCTCGGCGACGTGGGCTACGAGCTGCGCACCGAACAGGACGCGCCCGCCTTCCAGCTCGTTGCGGAGGATGCGAACGGCGAAGTCCTCCTCAATGAGACGTTCGAGCCGCGGCTCGTTGCCCGGCCGTTCATGGACCGGTATCCGGACTACGAGCTGATCCAGGTCACCACGGGCGGAATCACCGCTGAGGTGGATGGCGAGACGGTGGTGGACGAGCGGATCCGGACCGATGCCGAGGCGTTTTGGGACCACTACCAGTCGGACACGCTGGCCCGGGTCTACGACTACCTGATGGAGCTGCATGAAGGAAAGCCGCGCGGCCCGGTGGACGCGCCGTACTTCGGTCAGCTCAAGGTGGTGCTGTCGCTTTCCGAGCCGGAGCGCCTCCTGGGGGTGGAACAGGAGATCGAGTCCACCCACGACGCGCTCCACGAGGACATCTACTTCGTCACCCACACCTTCCTCCGCCACATCGGCCGGAATTCGCTCGGAACGGAGTTGACCTACGGCGGCCGGGTCATCCCCGAGATGCGGGGGAAGACCGACGGGACCCCGGGGACCGCGCACATCCGCTTCACCGGATTCAAGACCAGCCGCCCGGCGATCGTCGTGGACTACACCACCGCGGACGGGCTCACCGGCACCGTGCGGCGGAACATCCCCAAGGTCGAAGTGGGCCGGCCGCGGGCGATGGCGGCGCGAGTCAGCGCCGGGAGTTCCGGGGTGGACGGACTGCGGCTGCGCGTGAAGGTGGACACCGACGCGGATGAGCGGGACTACTACGTGGAGCGGCACGGAGAGGACGCCGCCGACGAACGCATCATGTCGGCCGTACAGGCGACCCGGGTGCTGGAGTTGCTCGGCGAAATGCGGGCAGCCGGTCTTTATTCCGACGAGCTCGCGTTCACCGGACTCGGAGATCTGGAAGTCGCCGCTTCGTGGACCTGGGACTACGAGGGGGACACCGAGCAGACGGTCACGCTCGCGGCGAATGGCGAGCCACCGCCGTTCCCGGACATCATGACCTTCCGGGACGAGACGGGGAGCGAGGACCAGTTGGTCCACTGGGACGCCCCGATTTCCCCGCCGGAGGCCTACGGCATCCTGGCCCGGATGTCCGACTTCCCCGAAGCCTCGGTGTACAAGATCGGCGAGAGCTACCTGGGGCAGTCCACCTGGGTGATGGACCTGATGCCGCCGATGGCGGCGAGCCACTGGTCGCAGCGGAAGGCGAGCCTGCTGAAGCCGACCATCGTCTACAGCGCCCGCCAGCACGCGAACGAGGTTTCCTCGACGTCGCACACGCTGCGGCTCGCCGAGATGCTGCTCACCGATCCCGAGCGCAAGAAGAACCTCGACAAGGTGAACATCATCTTCCACCCGATCCAGAACCCGGACGGCGCCCAACTCGCCTGGGACATGCACCAGATCAATCCGGAGCACATCCTGCACGCCGGCTACTGGGGATCGCTCGGGATCGACTCCACGACGGACAGCGACGAGCCGATGCCGATCTATCCGGAAGCCGAAGTGCGGCCGCGGATCTGGCGGATGTGGCTGCCCGACATCTTCCTGAACCCGCACGGGTATCCGGCGCACCAGCTCGTCCAGCTCTTCAGCGAGTTCAGCGGCCTGGTTCGGGCCGGGCGGCGTACCGAGCGCAACTGGGGCTTCAACAAGGGCTGGTTCATGCCCGGCTTCGATGTGGTGGACGACCCCGAATTCCCGCGTCACAAGGCCGCGGCGCTCAAGATCCGCGGCTACATCACCAACAACATCCAGGCCACCGGACCGGTGGCGGCGATGAACGAGCGGAACTACGACCGCTACCGCCGCTACGGAATGCAGTTCGACGCCGAAGTCTTCCGGATGGACCTCCACAACGGAGTCAACATCGGGATGCCCATCAAGGGCCGCCTCGCGAGCGCCCCGGGGCGTGGAGGAGGCCGTGGCTACGACCCCAAGATCACCATCTGGGCCGCCGGCACCGAGGCTCCCGACGAGCCGGCGCGCGGCGACTGGATGAAGATCGTGGCGTCAGCCGGACTCGCCTGGGACACTGCGGTCCTGCAGTACCTGCTGGACGGCGACCACCAGGTCAACCGGAAGTCGAGCGAGTTCTTCGGCGGGGTGTCCATCCGCCTGGATCGGCCGCGGCCGCCTGAGGAAGCGGAGGAGGAAGAGGAAACGGAAGAAGGTCAGTAGGCCGACACGGCTTCGCCCGCCTGCGGCGGGCGAAGCCCCGATTCGCTGCCAGAGAGGATGGCTCAGCAGCCGCGATGGCGCGGCACCGCTCCCCGACAGGGGAGCGAACTGCGCATCGCGGAGGAAGAAGAAGCGCGGGGACGGCTTGGAACGCCGACCTCCGGTCGGCACAGCGGCCCGCAGGGCCGCGGCGGCAAAGGCCCCAATCGTCGGGATGGCTCCCGCCTCAGCACATACCCCCAACAGATGAGACGGCGCGGCAAGGCACCGGACCGCCGATCTCCGGTCGGCATCGCGCGAGAGCGCGAAACCAGCGCCCATGACACGGCGCTCTGCCAACCTGAGTGCCGTACCTTCCCCCGACACCGGGTGGCGCGACCGCGCACCACTCCCCCTACTGGGAGGACTCTCGCTCCTTTTTCATGACCGGCGGGATGCGCAGGAGGAACCGGTCATGGCGGTTTCTCCCGGTGGGGCCTCCAGACCGGCATCACCAGCCAGAGGCTGGCGACTCGCTATCCCCCCAGATAGACGTTGTCGTTGTGCCAGCGCAGGAAGTCCGGTCCGGGTTGCAGGGCGGGATCGACAGGAAGCGTGATCTTTTTGCCGTGGTGAGGGTAGTAGCTTCGACCGTTCTCATAGTCGTCGCGCAGTCGGCCGCTCACCTCGAGTCGTAGATCAGGCACAACAGTCAGGTAACCCTGATCGAACAACCGGTGCATGTCGGCGCGGAGGAGGAGGCCGTTCGGGATCTTGTGTGGGCCCTCCTTGGAATAGGGTTTGATGTGCGCTGCCTCTAGACGGAACTTCACGCCGGTTTTGTGCCGGGAAGCGTCCATAAATCATTGAGGAAGCGTGGCTTGTCCGCGCAGTGCTCCGCTGAAAGATGGATTTGTGTTGCCATGTAGTGGCTACCGGATAGACGCAAGAAGTCTATTGACATCAAGTGTTACTTGAACTATGATGTTGCCATGTAGAGCCCGCCCATGTCCTTCCACGTCGACTCCATCCCCAACCGCAACAGCCCCCCCGCCATCCTCCTCCGACAGGCCTGGCGCGAGGGAAAGCGCATCCGACGACGCACCATCGCCAACCTCTCCAAACTCCCCCCCGCCCTCGTCGACGGCATCCGCACCGTCGTCCGCGGCGGTGCCGCCTTCGAACGCATCGAAGACGCCTTCCCCATCCACCGCGCACTCCCCCACGGTCACGTCGCCGCCATCCTCGGAACCTGCCAACAACTCGGCCTCGGCCGCATCCTCCACCGCAACCCCAGCCGCACCCGAGACCTCGCCCTCGCCGCCGTCGCCGCCCGCGCCCTCAACCCCGCTTCCAAACTCGCCACCGCTCGCCGCCTCTCCCCCGAATCCGCCGACTCCAGCCTCGGACCCATCCTCAACCTCGGCCCAGTCCACGGCAACGAAGTCCTCCACATGCTCGACTGGCTCCTCGAACGCCAGCCCTGGATCGAAAAAAGCCTCGCCAACCGCCACCTCCACGGCGGCGCCATGGTCCTCTACGACGTCACCTCCAGCTATCTCGAAGGCCGCCGCTGTCCCCTCGCCCGCTTCGGCTACAGCCGCGACGGCAAGAAGGACCGCCAACAGATGGTCTTCGGCCTCCTCTGCACCCCCGACGGCTGCCCGGTCGCGGTCCAGGTCTTTCCCGGCAATACCGCCGACCCCACGACCGTCGCCGCCCAGGTCCAAAAGGTCCGCCGGCGCTTCCGCATCGAACATCTCGCCCTCGTCGGCGACCGCGGCATGCTCACCAGCGCCCGCATCCGCGAGGACCTCCAGCCCGCCAGCCTCGACTGGATCTCCGCCCTCAACACCCGGGGAATCCGCAAGCTCCTCAAAGCCCCGGAACCGGACCAGACCCCGCCCCTGCGCCCCGGAGAACTCCTTCCCGACACCGTCGCCGAGATCCAAAGCCCCGACTTCCCCGACGAGCGCCTCCTCGTCTGCCTCAACCCCAGACTGCGCGAAGAGCGCGCCCGAAAGCGCGAAGCCCTCCTCGAAGACACCGAAGCCATCCTCGAAAACATCGCCGCCGCAGTCCGCCACGCCCGCCTCCGGGGAAAAGACGCCATCAACCGCCGGGTCGGCCGGGAAGCCAACCGCAAAAAGGTCGAAAAGCACTTCCACATCACCGTCAGCGACGACAACCTCGCCTGGTCCCGCCGCCACCACCGCATCGCCGCCGAGGCCCAACTCGACGGCATCTACGTCGTCCGCACCAGCCTCGACGAAGGCGCCATCGGCAGCCACGCTGCCGTCGAGGCCTACAAGAGCCTCTCCCGCGTCGAGCACGCTTTCCGCTCCATCAAGAATCTCATCAAGGTCCGCCCCGTCTTCGTCCATACCGAAAACCACGTACGTGCCCATGTCTTCCTCTGCATGCTCGCCTACTACCTCCAGTGGCATGTCCGCCGCCGCCTCGCACCCCTCCTCTTCGAAGACGATGACCGCCGCGCCGCCCGCGCCCAACGCAAATCCCCCGTGCAACCCGCACGGGTCTCCCCAAGCGCCAAGGCCAAGGCCGACACCCGGCGAACCCCCGACGGACTCCCCGTCCTGAGCTTCCCCGATCTCCTCAGCCATCTCGCAACCCTCACCCTCAACAAGGTCTCCCTCCCAGCAAAACCCGACGAGCCCTTCTCGGTGTTCGCACATCCCACCCCGCTCCAGAAAAAAGCTTTCCGCCTGCTCCAGATCGACCCACACAAATTTGTTGCCAGTAACCTGGCAGCTCTATCCGACCTATCCCATTGAAATAACGCCGCCCCCTCGATTCTTGCCCGTGAAGTTCCGTCTAGAGCGGGGAGTGAGTGTTCACCCGTCACGGCACACGCTCGATCGTAGGCTTCTGTCACGGCCACTCTGAAGGTCCCCTGTCCAAGTCTGGGCGCCACCAACTGTCGTTTCCCGTATCTTGCGAGCCCTGGCGTGGCTACTGCTCCGGGTAGATACGGCGGGACGCCAAGGGTGACAACGTGCCGTAGACAGGCTTGCCAAATCCGGAGGCCCTCGCCGTGCGAGAGGTCATAGAGCTTGTTCGTGAGGTTGTTGGATGACCAGTCCGACGGCTGAGGAATCCAGTAGCCGGGCGGAAAGAAGACGGCATCGCTGAGGAGAATGCATCCGATCTGGGGCACCGAGCCGGCGTGCTTGATCTTGTTGCGGGCGCGAATCGCCTGCAACCGACTCTCCATTGCGTCAAATGACGGCGCTCCATTGGCCTCACCGAAACACTCCCAGGCGAGCCAGTCAGGCAGCCTCGAAAACCGCGCGACTAGACCGAACCCACCAATGGCATTGTGCGGAGCCTTCAGCTTGAAGAAAAAGGGTGTTCCCGGGGCGCCGTTGAATCCGTGGTAAGGGGAAGGACGCCAGAAGTTCACCTCTTCCCAGTGGGGTTTCGTCCCCAAATGCTGCAACCACGCGGGGTCAGTAACGGCAACGTATCCCTGCACTGTCAGGATCCCCGGTTCACTACGTGGAAACACCCCTGTGAGGAGCCCACAAGAAACCGCTTAGTGCAGGGGTTGCCTAAGGTCCTTCAGCATCGGCGGGGGCTGTGCGATGACCCTCGACTCCACACCCCTCTTCGCCCACGACTTCACCTCCTCGGTCGCGGCGTAGGCAAGTACGGGACCGCAACCGGCACTCAGCAGGGCGCGGAAGAGTGCGGGTGGCTGGAAGGTCCCTTGTTCCGCTCTGCGCAACTCCTCGCCGACCTGCGCCCAGGACTTCACTTCCTCGGTCGCGGCGTAGGCCAGTTCGGGATCGCAGCCGGCGCTCAGTAAGGCGCGGAAGAGCGCGGGCGGCTCGGAACCTGCGGCCTGCGGTTGTGTCTTAACGATTTGCCGTTCTACCCAAGTCATGCAGAGGATTTTGTCATCACGCAGATGAGCATGGGGTTCCTTTTGCAAGCGCAGTCGGCTGGTTGACCTTGTAACTCGGAGACGCGTGGAGAGAGTCTGCCCGACCGGGTTTCACCTTGGCTGACGCCCCGGTCCGCCGCCTCTATCATTCGGAGGTGAAGGACTCGGGTCCGCTCGCCGGGGTCGTGCTGCAGGTGTGGGCCACTCCCCGTTCCTCTCCCGAGCGGATCGGACGGCTGGCGGACGGACGGATTCGCGCCTACGTCTCCCCTCCCCCGGAGGGCGGCAAGGCGAACGCCCGTCTCATCGCTCTCCTCGCCAAGCTGCTCCGGGTTCCGCGGGACTCGATCGAGATCCTGTCCGGAACGTCACACCCGAAGAAGCTGATTCGGGTCGGGGGGTGCAGTGAGGCCGAGGTCAACGAGAGGATCCCACCGCTGCCCTCTGGTCACTACGTTGGCACGGCCGGGGCGCGGCGGCGGGCGCGGTTAGGCACGTCGAAGAAGCGGGTGAGGGCGAAGGGGTCCGGCTGAGGGGAGGCGGTTCACGCGCTCCGCGTTGATCGGCGATTTGCGTTTCGCGGCCCTGCGGGCCGCGGTGCCGACCGGAGGTCGGCGTTCCAAGCCGTCCCCGCGCTTCTGCTGGGTCAGCGATACGCGAGTTTTGCGTACCGACGCGTCGTAAGAGCGGACAGCTATGGACCGCCCGCGGGCCTTCGGCCCGCTGTGCCGACCGGAGGTCGGCGTTCCCTTGCCTCCGCGCCACCATGCCGACCGGAGGTCGGCGGTCCCGGGCCTCCCTGCCCTATGGCAGATGTTCGCGGGTCAGGTTGCGGGGGCCGGTGTCGGTGACCAGGACGTTGTCTTCGATGCGGACGCCGCCGTAGGGCGCGAGGGCGTCGACGGCTTCCCAGTTGATGGCGTTGCGCCTCGACTGGTTTCCGTTGCGCCACCGGTCGAGCAGCATTTTGATGAAATAGAGCCCCGGTTCGACGGTCAGGACGTGCCCCGGCTCCAGGGTGCGGGTGCTGCGGAGCATCGGATGCGCCTTCGGCGGCGGGGCCCGGCGGCCGTCCGGGTCGGCGAGATGGCCTCCCACGTCGTGCACCTGGATTCCCAGGAAGTGTCCGAGCCCATGGGGAAAGAAAACGCGGCTGAGGCCGCTATCGACCGCATCTTCGGGTGACAGGTGGATGACGTTTTCGTCCTTCAGGACTCCCGAGAGGGCGAGGTGAGCCTCGTGGTGAAGTTCGGCCCAGGGACATCCGGCCCGAACGTCTTCGCAAAGCGCCTGCTGGGCGCCTTCCATCGCGACAATGAGCGAACGGAAGCGCTCGTCCGCCGAAGCGGCGGCGTGGGTTCTGGTGATGTCGGAGGCGTAGCCGTGGACGCGGGCGCCCGCGTCGATCAGCAGGCTCCCCCCATTCCGGACATCGGAACGCTTGCCCTCGTAGTGGAGCACCGCGCCCTTCTCGTTCAGGCCGACGATCGTCGGGTAGGGAAGATCGGCCTCGAGGTCGCCGACCGCGGCGAGGAAGGCGCGGTGGACATCCAGCTCGCTGCCACCCTCTCGGAAGGCGGCTTCCGCCGCGATGTGTCCCTCGGCCCCGACGCGATTCGCCTCGCTGATGCAGTCCACCTCGTAGCCGGTCTTGATGGCGCGGCGCCAGTCGAGCCGGGTGAGAAGGGCGGGCGGGTTGTGAGCCAGCCCGAGCGTTTCCGGGATCCCCCCGCTCTCGGCGATGGCGGCCGACCGGCCCTTCGGAAGCCGCTTGGCGATTTCGCCGATCTGACGTTTGCGGCTGCCGCACTCGACGATCCTGAAACCCTCGGTCCAGAAGGCGTCGCCGATCCGCTGGGGTTCGTACCAGAAGTCGTCAGGGGAAAACGTTGCCAGAAACGGCTTCTTCCCGGGGCGGAGCAGGAGGACGTGACCCGGCCCTTCGAGGGGACAGAAGTGGAGGAAGTGCGCGTTCGCCCGATAGGGAGCGGGCTGATCATCGCGGAAATAGAAATACTGCTCCCCGGAAACCAGGACCAGCGCCGAATAACCCGTCGCCCGGAGATCCTCGGCGATGCCCTCCAGGCGCGCTTCGAGATGTTCGCGAAAGGAGCCGGCAAGGTCGTCTGTCATGGTGCGCGGAGGATACGCGTCCGGCGTCCCCACCGCCCCCCGGATCCCCTCTCCGGTGCGCCCGGCGGCCAGTGGTCATGCCATCATTCCCCCCCATGGCCCTTCCGAGGCGCGCGGCCGGCCCGCTGCTTTGGCCTCTCGTCCTGCTGCTCGCCGCGTGCGGGGGATCCGAAGGAAGTCCGGCGGCGGCGGCGGAACCCATCCCGGTTCCCGCTCCTCCTCCGCCCGAGCCCCCTCCCCCGCCGGAACCCGCTCCTCCCGAAGTGTTCGGTTACCGGGTGGTCCACGAATTCCCGCACGACCCGCGCGCGTTCACCCAGGGGCTCTTCTTCCACGAGGGATTCCTCTACGAGAGCACGGGACTCCGGGGTGAGTCCACCCTGCGGCGGGTGGATCTCGAATCCGGCGAAGTGCTCGAGGAACGCCGGTTGCTTCCCCAGTTCTTCGGTGAGGGAGCGACGCTCGCGGGGGACTTCATCTTCCAGTTGACCTGGGAGTCCGGCATCGGATTCGTCTACACGCGGGAGTCGTTCCGCCTGGTGCGCGAGTTCCGCTATTCCGGCGAGGGCTGGGGGCTCACGTTCGACGGCGAACACCTGGTGATGAGCGACGGTTCGGATTCCCTGCGCTTTTGGGACCCGAACACCCTGCGCCAGATTCGGACGCTCGAGGTGACCGCCGACGGCGAACCGCTCCCGCAACTGAACGAGCTGGAATGGATCGAGGGGGAGATCTGGGCCAACATCTGGATGCAAGATCGGATCGCCCGCATCCGGCCGGACACCGGGGAGGTCACCGCCTTCGTGGACCTGACCGGCATCCTGCCGCGCTCCGTTCGGCTTCAGTATCCGGAAATGGACGTCCTGAACGGCATCGCCTGGGACCGCGACGGCGGCCGGATCTTCGTCACCGGGAAGAAGTGGCCGACGCTCTTCGAAATCGAGCTGATCGAGCGATAGCCGTGAGCTTCCAGAAGCGGCACCGGATTGGTTTCTGGGTCGCCCTCGCGGTGCTCCTGCTGAGCATCTGGCCGCTCTATCCGTGGCTGGCCGGGGTCCGGCCGCTGGTGCTCGGGATGCCGTTCTCGATGTTCTGGCTGATCCTGATGATCGCGACGGTGTTCTTCACCTTCCTCACGATCTTCACCAAAGACCGGGAGGACGACGAAGCCATCGACCGGGAGTATCGGAAGTAGCGCGATGGACGCCTGGGTCATCGTCTTCCTGACGACCATCGCCTACCTGCTCGTCACCCTGGCGATCGGGTTGGTCTCGGGCCGGAACGTTTCGAACACTCCGGAGGGGTACGTCGCCGGCGACCGCAGCCTGGGTTTCCTCCTCCTTTACTTCATCATGGGGGCGTCCATCTACAGCGCCTTCGCCTTCCTCGGGGCGCCCGGCTGGGCTTACTCCCGCGGCGCGGCGGCGTTCTACATCGTCTCCTACGGGACGGTGGGGCTCCTGCCCTGGTACTTCCTCGGGCCCCGGATCGCGATGCTGGGCCGCCGGTTCGGGTTCGTGACCCAGGCGGAGTTCTTCGCCCACCGGTTCAAGAGCGAAAAGGCGATTCCCGCGATCATGGCGATCATGAGCGCCGCGGCGCTCGTCCCGTATCTGGTGATCCAGATGAAGGGGGCGGGCTACGTCTTCTCGGTGGTGACCGAGGGGAGGATGCCCGAATGGGCGGGGGCCGCGCTGGCCTACGGGGTGGTGCTCATCTACGTGGCCCGCAGCGGAGTCATGGGGGTCGGGTGGACCAACACCTTCCAGGGAATCCTGATGCTCGCCCTGGCCTGGGGGCTCGGGCTCTACCTTCCCTGGAAGCTCCACGGCGGCATCGGGCCGATGTTCGAAGAACTGGCCGCGACCGCCCCCGAGTTGCTGGTCGCGCCGGGACTCGACGCCGCGGGAGAACCATGGGGATTCGGGGCCTACTCGAGCGCCGTGCTCATCTCGGTGCTCGGTTTCTCGGTGTGGCCGCACTACTTCATGAAGATCTACGCAGCCCGGAGCGTTCGGACGTTGAAGCGGATGGTGGTCTTCTACCCGACCTTCCAGATCTTCCTGATCCCGGTGCTCTTCATCGGCTTCGCGGGCGTCATGACCTATCCGGGGGTGGACCAGGCGGACACCATCCTGCCCACGATCCTCATGGATCTGGACCTCTCGGCCATCACCGTGGGACTCTTCTGCGCCGGGGCGCTCGCGGCCTCGATGAGCTCCGGAGACGCGATTCTCCACGCCGGGGCCTCGGTGCTGGTCAAGGACCTCGAAATGCCGCTCCGCGGCGTCCGCCGGTCTCCCGCCGCCGAGACCCGGCTCATCCGCTGGACCGCCCTCGGGATGGGCTCGCTCGCCTACTACCTCGCGGTGGGGTCAGAGGCGTCCCTCGTCAGCCTCCTGCTCATGTCCTACGGGGCGATCGCCCAGTTCTTCCCGCTGATGATCGCCGCCATGTTCTGGCGGCGGGCGAGCCGCGAGGGCGCCATCTACGGCCTGCTCGCCGGCTGCGCGGTCACCCTGGCGCTGAACGTCTGGCCCGACTTCGCGCTCCTCGGGATCCACCCGGGCATCTACGGGGCGGTGGCGAACGTGGCGGTCATGGTCCTCGTGTCGCTCCGCACGACCCCGCCGCCGCCGGAACGGATCGAGCCCTACATGATGCGCGCGGTGGAAGGGGCAACCGGCCCGCAAGCCGGCATCGCCGCCGAAGGCAGCGAAACGCGGGTCGCTGCGAGCCGGTAGGAGAGAGGCGCGAGGACAGCGGGCCTCGCGGAGCGTCTGTCTCTTCGAACGAACTAGTACAGTAAACTGTACGAGTTACTCAAGAGCCCGGACCCATGGACACAATCAACTATTCGGACGCGCGCGCCAACCTGGCGAAAACGATGGAGCGGGTGTGTGACGACCGCGCTCCGGTCGTCATCACACGGAGAAACGCGAAACCCGTCGTGATGATGTCTCTCGACGACTACCACCAGTTCGACGAGACGGCCTACGTCCTGCGGAGTCCGGAGAACGCCCGACGCATTCGGGAAGCGGTCGCGGAACTTGCCGCCGGAGGCGGAACCGAGCGGACTCTCGTGGAGTGAAGCTCGTTTTCTCTCGAAGAGCCTGGGAGGACTATCTGCACTGGCAGGCCACCGATCGGGCTCGCCTCCAGCGTTTGAACCGGCTGATCAAGGACATCCTCAGATCACCATACGAAGGTATCGGCCATCCCGAACCGCTCCGGCATGAACTGGCGGGACTATGGTCGCGTCGGTTGGACCGGGAGCACCGAGTGGTGTACTTGGTCCGGGATGACGCCATTCAGATCGTGCAGGCTCGCTACCACTACGAGTGACGAGACCGTGGATCCTGTTCCTTTAGAGAGTTCAACGGACGGGCTGGATCGATCTCCACGCCGGGACCGCCGGGAGCAGCAAGACGGGGGTCGCCGCGGGCTGGTAACGCGGTGAAGAAATGGCGCCGGGACCTGGGTCGGCTTCTCGCGGTATTCCACAGTCCGAAACGCACCTTTGCCGAGATCGGCGAAACGCCGAGCGTCGGGGCGGTTGTCGCAGCGATGTGGCTGCTCTTTGCGGTTACCTTGGCCCCCAGAGTCATCGACACCGCGAATCCGACCTTCGGCGGTAGGGAAGCGGAGTTCTTCTTCCTCCAGCCGCTGGTGGTGATCGGGTGGCCCTTTGTCGCGTCCGCGCTGTATCTGTTCGTGTTCAACCTCTTCGGCGCCGAAGCTCGGTACCGGGTGATCCTCTCGGTGTCCCTTCACGCCATGTGGGCCGTCTTCGTGCTCGGGATGGCGTTCGGACTGTTGACGCGCCTGGTTGCCGGCGGGCCCCCGTTTGAGATCGGGGAGTTTCTGATCTCCTCCCTCGGGCTTGATGAGCGCACTGCCCGCGATCTGGCCCGGATGGTCAACCCGCTGGAGATCGGCCGAGTGCTGTTGACCGGGCTGGGCTTCGCCGTCGCGCTCCGGACAACGCCTTGGGTGTCGCTCGGCATCGTGTTCGCGGGATGGCTTGGGTTCCACAGCTTGCCCCTTCTTCGGTTCCTGCTCTTCTGAGGACTCCGGCGGATCGGTGACACTGCCAGCTACCGGGTATTGAGACAATCACGTCCGCCAATGCACACGCTCTCAAACGGCCCGTTCCACAAGACAGTCCTGCCCCTGCTGGTCGCGGCCGGGCTCTGGTGGCCGGCGGCCGGATCGGGACAAGGAGTCACCACCTCCGACCTCGAAACCGCGGCCGGAAACACCTCCGAGTGGCTCATGTACGGCCGCGACTACCGCGCCCATCGCTTCGTGGAACTCGACCAGATCACCCCGGACAACGTGGGCCGCCTGGACCCGGTCTGGGTGTTCGCGGCCGGCGGAGCCAACCGGGGTCTCGAAGCCACTCCTCTCCTGCACGAAGGCGTGATCTACCTCTCGGCGGACGAATCGCGCGTCTTCGCGATCGACGCCCGCACCGGCGGCAAGAAGTGGGGCTACGACCCCGAGATCGGCTCCGACGTGGAGCGGGTCTTCTGCTGCGGATCCATCAACCGCGGCGTGGCGCTCTTCGGGGACCTCGTGTACGTCGGCACCATGGACGCCCGTCTGATCGCGCTCGACAAGGACACCGGCGAGGTGGTCTGGGAGGTCGAAGTCGCCGACTGGGAGCACGGCTACAGCATCACCGGAGCCCCGCTGGTGGTGAACGGACTGGTGCTGACCGGGATGGCCGGGGGCGAATACGGCGTGCGCGGGTTCGTCAAGGCGTACGACGCCGCAACCGGAGCGCACCGCTGGACGACCTACACCATCCCCGGCCCCGGCGAACCCGGCAACGAGACCTGGCCGGGCGACACCTGGAAGAACGGCGGCGGACCCACCTGGACCACCGGCGTCTTCGACCCGGAGCTGAACCTCGTCTACTGGAACACCGGGAACGCCGCCCCCTGGAACTGCCACGTGCGGAAGGGCGACAACCAGTGGACTGCCGCAACCATCGCCATCGACCCTGACGACGGCAGCATCCGTTGGGGCTTTCAGTACACCCCCTGGGACTGCTGGGACTACGACGCGGTCAGCACGCCGGTGCTCGCCGACGTGACGCTTCCCGGTCACGGCCCGGTCAAGGCGCTCTTCCACCACGACAAGAACGGGTTCTTCTACGCGCTCGACCGGACGAACGGGCGCTTCCTCTACGGTGACCCGATCGTCCCGGGAATCAACTGGGCCTTCGGCCTCGACCCCGAGACCGGCCGCCCCGACGTGAACCCCGACATGGTGGCGGAGTCGGGCGGCCCCGAGGTGGGACCCATCATCCCGAGCCTCGAAGGCGCCATCGACTGGCAGCCGCTGGCCTACAACCCCGATCGCCAGGCCCTCTACTTCATGTCGAACCAGTGGGCGATGGGCTACCGGTTCTGGGAGGAGGACCAGTTCGAACCGCCGACCCTCGGCGAGTGGTACCTCGGCGCGGACTACCAGCAGTACCTGACCAGCGAGAACCCGGGCAACTTCGTCGGCTTCGACGTGGTGAACCGCAAGGTGCTGTGGCGGGTGGTGAGCCCGGCGCCCTTCTGGGCGGGCGCGGTGGCCACTTCCAGCGGACTGGTGTTCACCGGGGACATGCGCGGCTACTTCATGGCGATCGACGCCGAGAACGGCGAGGTGGTCTGGCAGTTCCAGACCGGCTCGGGAATCATCGGCAGCCCCATCACCTACGAACTCGACGGCGTCCAGTACGTGGCCGTTCCCTCCGGAGGGATCGGCGGCGACATGACCTTCTACTACACCGAGCCGAAGGCCGGGAACCTGTGGGTGTTCGCACTGGACGGCGCCCGCCCGGTGCGCGAACAGGCGGGAACGAACCTCGTCACCCTGCCGGGTGGCCTCCCGCGGGTGGGCGAACCGGGCGCCACGCTCGGCGGCCGGGTGCTGCCGGGCTACGGGTTCCCGGCCACGGAAGGGGGGGAGCCGGTTGACACCGCCGCCCCGACCGCTCCACCCGAGATGGCCCCCGGTGAGGACGCCAATCCGCTTCTGGGAGACGAAGCGGCACTCGCCGCCGGCGAACGGATCTACCGGTCCCGCTGCGTGGGATGCCACCGGAGCGGCAGCGGCGCGGGTGAGAACGTTTTCCGGAGCCGCCTGAGCCACCGCCGGTTCTTCGAGATCGTCGCGCAGGGGCTCGAAGCGAACCTCATGCCGGCCTTCGGGGAGTTGCTCTCACCCGAAGAGATCTGGCAGGTGCACGCCTATCTGATGTCCCGCGACCGGCCCTAGGAGTCTGCGCCGCAGAAAGCTGTTCGCGGTCAGATCGGGCTTGGCGGTAGGGGTGGTGGGTTGTTGATCGGATTGGGGGGTGATTTTGGTGTAAGTCTTTGATATAGTGTGCCGTTATCAGCGGTTCTGTTGTGAGGGGCCGCGCGTGGGGAGCATGGCATGCCGACGAGATTTCGGGCGTATCAGCCGGATCAGATCCTGCTGATGCCGGTGAAGCTGAACGACTGGGTTCCGGAGGGGCACCTGGCGCACCAGGTGAGCGACGTGGTGGCCAAGCTGGACCTTTCGGCGTTTTACGCTCGGTATGCGGGGGACGGTCGTCGGAACGCGCCGTATTCGCCGACGATGATGGTGAAGGTGTTGATCTACGGGTATGCGACGGGGGTGTTTTCTTCCCGGAAGCTGGCGCGGAAGCTGGAGGAGGACGTTGCGTTTCGGATGCTTGGGGCGGGGAACTTTCCCAACCATCGGACGATCTGCGAGTTTCGGCGGCAACATCTGCGGCGCTTCCAGGGGTTGTTCGTGAAGGTGGTACGGCTGGCGCGCGAGATGGGGCTGGTCCGTTTCGGGACGCTTTCGATCGACGGGACGAAGGTGCGGGCGAACGCGAGCAAGCGGAAGGCGATGAGTTATGACCGGCTGGTTGGGGAGGAGGCGCGGCTACGGGAGGAGATCGAGGGCTTGACGACGGCGGCGGCGCGGGCGGATGAGGAAGAGGATCGGCGCTTGGGGAAGGAGGTGCGGGGGGACGAGTTGCCGGCGGAGTTGCGTCGGCGGGAGGATCGGCTGGCGGCGATCGAGGCGGCGAAGGAGCGGTTGGAGGCGGCGCAGCGGCAGGCGGACGACGAGCGGGGCCGGGAGCCGGGGCAGGATCGCCCGGCGAAAGGCGGGAGACCCTACAAGCGGGAGTATGGGGAGCCGGAGCCGAAGGCGCAGAGCAACTTCACGGACCCGGAGAGTCGGATCATGAAGACGAGTACGGAGGGGTTCCAGCAGAGCTACAACGCGCAGACGGTGGTAGATGACGCGCACCAGATCGTGGTGGATGCGTCGGTGAGCGCGTGCGCGAGTGACCAGGGGGAACTGATCGCACGCCTGGAGGCGGTGGAGGAGCACTTGGGGGAGAAGCCGGAGGAGGTTCTGGCGGATGCGGGGTATTGCAACGAGGCGGATCTGCGGGCGTTGGAAGAGCGGGGCATTGCGGGGCATGTGGCGCTGGGTCGGGAAGGGAAGAAGCAGGCGGCGGTGGACCCGAAGACCCGGCCCGCGACGGATCGGATGCGGAAGAAGCTGGCGACGGAGGCGGGCCGGGCCCGCTATGCGAGACGCAAGTGGCTTTCGGAGGCGCCGAACGGCTGGATCAAGGAGGTGCTGGGCTTTCGTCGCTTCAGTCTCCGCAGCCTGGCGAACGTGCAGGCCGAGTGGAACCTGGTGTGCCTGGCGCTGAACATCAAACGGATCGGAGCGTTGAAAACCACCTGATGGAACACCCCAAGACCGCCGATCACCACCCGAGACCGCAAAAACCGTCGGCCCGCGCCATCGGGAACACTCCCCATCCGTCCCCGGTCCCCGAAATCACTCCCGATCCCCAACTCGAGACCGTTCACGAACCCATCTCGCCCCCCTCCTCCAAATTCCTGCGGGGCAGGCTCCTAGCAGCCGGTGGTGGAACCCAGGCGGCTTTCAAGCGGCGATGCATCCCGGCTGAACCGCGTCGCTTCGCGCCGCTCATCGTTGCGTTTCGGTCGAAATACACCCGGGCCAGTTCCTGTGAAAATGCAGCCGTGACCCGGACGCGGGCAGTGCGGATGGGCCTGAGAGCGCGTATAGCCGATGGCGCAATGGCGCGGACGGCTTGGAACGCCGGCCTCCGGCCGGCACAGCCCGCCGAAGGCGGGCGGCGGGAAGGACTCCCAGTTCCGAGGTGGCCCCTTCTCGGCGGGAGTCTCCGCGCTCGGCGGGATCCGTACAAGGGAGTGGCAGACACCGTTTGTCGCAGTGCGGGCCACGTGCCTGCATTCCGTGAAGGCGGACGGCAAGGAACCGCCCGTGACCCTGGGGGTCGCTGTGTCGGGTCCCACCGGCAAGAACCCGCATGATCGGGTCCTCCGCACACCCCGCCGGGAAGAAAACGGGCGGCACTCACGCTGGCCTGGCGCCGCGTCATCCTCCCTGGTTTCGCGCTCCCGCGCGTGCCGGCCGGAGGCTGGCCCCGTTCTCCCGGTGGGGGCTCCAAGCCGTCCCTGCCATGGCGCCGCCGGCTATACGCCATCTCATCTGTTGGGGGTATGTGCCGAGACGGGAGCCATCCCGGCGATTGGGGTCTTCGCCGCCGCGGCCCTGCGGGCCGCTGTGCCGGCCGGAGGCCGGCGTTCCAAGCCGTCCCCGCCATGGCGTCATCAGCTCTACGCGCTCTCGGGTCCATCCGCGCTGTCGGCGTGCGCTCGCGGCTGCTTTTCACGGCAACCGGTGGGAGGTCGGTGTCCCCCATCCACACCCCGTCACGGCGATCAGCGCCCGCGCGTTACGCGTAACCGGCATCCCCGTCAGCAGGTTGCGATGCCTTGGCATGCGCTGCGGGCCGTGAGTATGAGAAATGCGGGTCGGCACGGGCCGCCAAGCCAAGCCCGCCACCTTTGGTCTATCGTAGGTGTATGTCACGCACCAACGTGGATATCAACGACGAGGCCTGCGCCGCCGTCATGCGCCGCTACCGGCTGGCTTCCAAACGCGAAGCCGTCAACCTGGCATTGCGCCCGCTCGCCGCCGAACCCCTCCGCCTTGACGAGGCCCGGCGTCTTCGTGGGTCGGGCTGGGTGGGCGACCTCGAGGAGATGCGCCGCCGTCGCGGCACGTGGTCCTGATTGAGACGTCCGCCTGGGTCGAGTTCCTCCGCGACACGGGCTCGACCGTATGCAGGCGCGTTGACGAAATGCTGGACGGCGAAATCGCGGTGTGCGATGCGATCCGCATGGAGGTCCTGGCCGGCGCGCGAGACGAACTCCAACCTCCAGGCGCTGCGCCGCCTGCTCGCGCGGGCGACCGTTCTGCCCACGGATCCCGCGCACTTCGAGGAAGCGGCTGCCCTGTTCCGTCGCTGCCGCCGGGAAGGAGAGACGGTGCGCCGACTGATTGACTGTCTGATTGCCGCCGTCGCGATCCGTTCCGGGGTGTCCGTGCTCCATCGTGACGCCGACTTCGACGTCCTGGCGCGCCACACGGAACTCGAAGTCGCCGGATGAGGCGGCGCCGAGAAGCGGTTGCGCGCCGGCGGCGCTCCCTGCCGTGGGCCGCCCGGTAATGGGTTCCAGCGGCTTCGAGACCTTCGGGACGCCGCATCTGGTGGCGATGGCGCTCACGCTGGCAGCTCTCTTGGTCCGCCCGCAGGAGCGGCAACGGGAATCCCCTCCTTCTGCTGCGCCGCCGGGTGACCCGGCAGCGTGAGTAGGGTGGGCGGGAACCGCCGCCGCTCCGCCGCGTTAGTACTGAATTGGGCAGCGGCAACCTCGTTCGCTGGTTCCGATATCCTGACTCGGAAGGCCATTCCGCGTTACGCACGCTGACTCCCGCAAGGAATCCCGGATGAACCCACCATCGTCGGGCCTCGGCTCCTTCCGGCCCGAAGGGCCCGATGTCTCTCCAGGAAAGGGTCCCGGCGCCGATCGCCGAGTCGGCGGGAAGCAGCGCGATCCGGGCGCCCTCCGCCGGCTCCTTTCCGTCTTCCACGCGCCCGGCCGCACGTTCACCGAACTCGCCCGGTCGCCGACGATCGCGGCGGCCCTGATCGCCACCGCGCTGGCCGGCGCCTTCGAGGCAACCGCAGTGAGCCGCGCGACCGACCTCGACGCGATGGCCCGCCACGCCTTCGAACGACAACTGGAGGCGACGCCGGGGTCGTTCACCCGCAACATGTCCGAGGCCGACCAGCGACGGATGTTCGAGGGCACGCAGGGGGCGCTGCG
This sequence comes from Candidatus Marinacidobacterium sp., assembly GCA_965223075.1. Lineage (GTDB taxonomy): Bacteria > Acidobacteriota > Vicinamibacteria > Marinacidobacterales > Marinacidobacteraceae > Marinacidobacterium. The sequence goes on from OZ244986.1 coordinate 760,641, forward strand.
GTTGACCCGGAACTTCGCGCCGGTCCTCGGCGCGGTCGGCGCGCTGATCTCTCCCCTCCTCGCCGCCGCGGTCTTCCTGTTGGTGTTCGGCCTCCTCGGCGCCCAGGGCAGTTACCGCCTCATCCTGGCGACGGTGGCCCACGCCGGCTGGCCTGCGGTCGCCACCAGTTCTCTCCTCACCGGCCTGGTCGCCTGGGTCTCCTACCCGTTGACGCCGGAGCGGGCGGAAGCCCCGCTGCGGGCCAATCTGGCGGCGGTCGTCAGCGGGCTTGACGGCGCCGCCCGGGCGGTGGCTTCGCGGGTGGACCTCTTCCTCGCCTGGGAGGTCGTCCTCACCGGCATCGGCCTCGCCATCGTTCTCGGTGTGACCCGCGGCCGCTCGTTCGCGGTCGTCCTCTCGCTCTGGGCGCTCACCACCGCCGTCGTCGTCGGGATCGCGCTCGCGATGAGCGCCATGTCGTTCACCATCAGCGCCTCCTGAAGCGAATCCCTTGAAGAAGATCCTGATCGCCCTCGCCCTCGCGGCCACCGCTATCGCGGTGGTCCTGCTGAGCGTGGAATCCCCCGACACCCGGATCCGGGTCGAGGCGCAGACCGTCTCCCCGCGGGACTTCGTCGCCACCGTGGAAGCCTCCGGGGTGGTTCGCCCCGAGGAGAGCGTGAACATCTCGGCCGAGGTGGTCGGCCGGCTCCTGGCGATCCGCGTCCGTCCGGGCGATCCGGTCGCTCCCGGACAGATCGTGGCGCTCATTGACGACGCCATCCAGCGCCCTATCGTGGAAGAGCAGCGGGCCGGATTGCGGGAGGCCGAGGCCACGCTCGCCGACGCCGAGGTGGCCGAGCAGGACGCCCGGCGGGAGCGCGAACGCGCCGGCTCGCTCCACGCCGAGGGAGTGGTCAGCGCCCGGGCGGTCGAGGAAGCGCAGGTCGCATTGGACCGCGCCGGCATTGCCGCCGACCGCGCGCGTCAGAACATCGAGCGCGCCCGCTCCGCGCTCCGCCGCACCGAGGAGAACCTGGCGAAGACCGTGGTCCGGTCACCCATGCAGGGCATCGTTTTGGAGGTCGAACTGGAGGAGGGCGAGTTGGTGGTGGCGAGCAGCCAGAACCTGCCCGGCTCCCGGATCATGACCCTCGGGACCGACGCCGAGCTGATTGTCGAGGCGGACATCCCCGAGGTGGACGTGGTGAGCGTCGAGGTGGGGCAGCCGGTGGAGATCTCGCTCAGCGCTCTCAGCGGGACGACGCTCTCCGGTGAGGTGATCGAGATCCAGCGGGTGGGTCAGCGGGATGAGACTGCCCGGCTCGGCGCCGCCGGCCAGGGGGCCGAGTTCCTCGCGAAGGTCCGTGTCCATGACCCGCCGCCGGCCGTCCGCCCCTCGATGAGCGCCCAGGTCCGGATCGAGACCGATCGACGCGCCGGCGCGCTGGCGGTCCCGATCGGGGCGCTGCTCCGGCGCTTCCCCGAGGGCACCGATGGCGGCGGGAGTTTCTCGGTGTCGGTCAGCGGCGGGGAAGGCACCAATGTCTCTGGCCAGACGGCGCCCCGCGCGGCTGGCTGGCAGGTGGCCTTCGTGGTCGAGGCCGACCGGATCGCCGAGCGGCGGGTCACGACCGGCCTCTCCGACCTGCTCGAGGTCGAACTCACCTCCGGCCTCGCCGCCGGGGATGTCGTGGTGGTGGGACCACCCTTGATCCTGCGCGAGCTGACGGATGGCGACGAGGTGGTGGTCGAGGCCGAGGACGGCGACCCCGCTACGAGTCGGTGATCCGCGAGAACCTGCGGATGGGGGTCTCCTCCATCCGCCGCAATCCGCTGCGCTCCACCCTCAGCACCCTCGGCGTCGCCATCGGCATCGCTTCGGTGGTCGCGGTGGCCTCGGTCGCGGACGGGCTCACCCAGACCGTCACCGCCGAGTTCGGGGATGTCGGCGGTGGGTACATCGCCGTGTTCTGGTCTGCGCCACGCGACGACATCGTGCGGCGCCGGGCGTTCTTGTCGCTCGCCGACGGCGAAGCGGCGTTTCGCGGGTCCCCCGCCGTCGACGCCTTCGACCCGGTGCTCTCGTTTCGCCCGGAGGTGCGTCTCTACGACGAAGCGATGGGACTCGATGCGAACGGGGTCGGCCCGATGCACCTCGAGGTCGCCGGGAAGACGCTTGCGCGCGGCCGTTTCCTGACCGAGGAGGATATGCGGCGCCAGACTCGCGCCGTGGTCGTCGGCGCCGAGGTCTGGAGCGAGCTCGCGCGGGAACTCGGGGGCGGTTTCGGCGGGACCACTGACCCGATCGGCGAGCGACTGCTGGTGGACGGGGTCCTGTTCACGATCGTCGGAGTGCTCGAAGACAAAGAGCGGGGGCTTCTCTCCTCCGGAGATCCGAACCAGATGTTGCTGATCCCGGTAACCACCGCCCAGTACCGCTTCGCGCAGGGCCCGGCCACCCCGCTCCAGCTCGGCTTCCGCGCCCGCTCGCTCGCAGAGGTCGAGCTTGCCGAGGAGCAGATCCGCGAGGCTCTCCGGCGCGCCCGCGACCTGCCGGACAACGCCGAGGACGACTTCCAGATCCTCTCGCTCGACGCGCTCCTGAGTTCGTTCCGCGGCATCCTGATCGGCGTGGTGGCGGTGGGCACCGCGCTCGCCGCGATCAGCCTCCTCGCCGGAGGAATCGGCGTGATGAACGTGATGCTGGTCGTGGTTCGCGAACGGGGACGGGAGATCGGTATCCGTAAGGCGATCGGCGCCGGCCACTCCCAGGTAGTCACTCAATTCCTCATCGAGGCGGTGCTGCTGTCCCTTGCCGGCGGTTTCCTCGGCACCGGTGTCGGGGCCGGTCTCCGGCTGCTCGCACCGGCGTTTTGGCCCGCGTTGCCGGTCGGCCCGCCACCGCTCCTCGCATTCGGAGTGGCGTTCGCGTTCTCGGTCTCGGTGGGCGTGGTCTTCGGGATCTACCCGGCGGTGGTCGCCGCCCGCCGCGAACCCTGGGAAGCGCTCCGCTCCGAGTAACCTGCGGCCATGCCGGCTGACGGATTCGAGACCTTCGGGACGCCGCATCTGGTGGCGATGGCGCTCACCCTGGCGCTTCCGGCGGTGTTGGCGGTCCTCGCGCGGCGGCTCTCCGGCGCGGCGCCGAAGGTCATCGCCTGGCTCCTTGCGGGGATGCTGCTCGCGAACGAGTTCACCTACTGGACGATACGGATCGGGGCGATCGGACTCGATGGCTGGGTGCGGAACCATATGCCGCTACACGTCTGCGGGGTGGCGGTACTGCTGACGTCGGCGACGCTCCTCTTCCGCAGTCCCAAGACCTACGAGATCGTCTATTTCTGGGGTCTCGTCGGCTCTGCCAACGCGGTCATCACCCCCGGCGGGCTCGCGGTGGACTTCCCCGAGTATCGCTTCTTCCAGTACTTCATTTCCCATTCGGGCATCGTGGTGGGGGTGCTGTTCGCCACCTGGGGTCTCGGGATGCGTCCGACGCTCCGCGGGATGTTCCGGGCGTTCGGCTATCTGGCCGTTTTCGCCGCGTTCGTGGGCGCGGTAAACCTCCTGCTGGGCTCGAACTTCATGTGGCTGTCCGGAGCTCCCCCGGACACCGTGTCGCCCTTCTTCGTGGCGCCCTGGCCGTGGTACCTGCCGATTCTGGCGGTGGTCGGCTTCGCCATGTTCTTCGTGGTTCTATCCCCTTTCCTGGTGAGCGATTGGTGGAGGAACCGCGGCGCAAGCGCCTGAGGTGGACGGCAGCCGAGCGCCGGAATCGGGGCTGAAGCGTCAGGCAGCGGCGATGTCGGTGCGGGCGAAGTCGTCGCCCTTGAAGAGGAGCGGTTCCCGCGAGACCTCGGCGAGGGCGTAGGCGAAACAGTCTCCGAAGTTGAGAGCGGCGGGGTGATTCCCCCTGCCGAAGCGTCGCCACGCGTACCGCGCCGACGCAAGTTGCTCAAGGGTAACCGGCACCACCTCAACGCCCAGCCGCTCCAGAAACCGGTCCATTGCCACTCCCGCCGCCGGACCGCCCCTGCTCTCCACCACCATGGTCACTTCAAGCATGTTCGCTGCCGACATCCGACAGCTCGAGGCGGTGAGCATCCTGGCTTCGTAGCGTCCAGCATCCGGTTCCCGGTTCAGGACTGCCAGCACGGCGGAGCTGTCCACGATCACTTGGGCAGACCCCGCTCGTCGTAGAGCAGATCGCCGTGCTCCACGGCAGATGGGCCGGGTCCCATCAGCTTGGCGCACCGCTCTGCGATCGCGCGGAGCTCCCCGAGACGCTCATCAACATTGCGTTCGCGCCTCCTCCGACCAAGACGCTCCCTGAGTGCAACGGTAATCGCCTCGGTCTTGGTCTCACCGGTGAGCGCAGCAAGCTCCTCGGCCAGTCGGCAGGTTTCTTCCTTTTTGATGTTCAGGCTCATGGCGCCTCCGGAATAGGTAGAAAGGAACTATAAACTTCTACCCTGACAGAAGCCCACTCCCCGCTGTCGCTCACCTTCAAGGTGAAGTGGCGGCTCTGTTGCCCTTGCCGTCGGAGGGTCGCGCCGCCCGGAGCCATGGTTGGCTGGAGTCTTGGCTGGCGCGGTCAAGGTCGAGTGGCTTCCCGGGCGGCGCGGAACTCGCTGGTCTCGCTCCATTCGGGCCACCCGTCGGAGTCGGCGAGGCCGCGGCCCATCCGGTAGAGGAACTCCAGGTCATCCACCATTCCCGAGAGGTCGTACCAGTCCTCCACCTCGTCGGCGGGTTTGTGGTACGCCTCGGCCACGTAGGTGGCCCGCGCCTCCATGCCGAAGCCCTCGGGCTTTCCGATGAAGTCCACGCCGCCGTCGGGGTAGAACGCGGGGATCCCGACCTTCGCGAATTCGAAGTGGTCGGAACGGTAGTAGAAGCCCTTTTCCGGCTCCGGGTCCGCGCGTAGCTCGCGGCTGAGCTCGGCGGCGACCGCCCCGGCGATGTCATCGAGTTCGGACTGGCCGAGGCCCACGACGGTGATATCGGTCGTGCGTCCCCACACGTTCATGCCGTCCATGTTGAGCGCCGCCACCGTCTCCGCCGCGGGATAGAGCGGATTCTCGGCGTAGTGGCGCGATCCCAGGAGGCCCTGTTCCTCGGCGGTCACGGCCAGGAACAGCACGCTGCGGCGAGGGGCCCCGTCGGCCGCAAACGCCTCCGCAAGCCCCAGCAGTCCCGCCGTACCGGTCGCATTGTCGAAGGCCCCATTGAAGATGTTGTCGCCCTCCATCCCCACCGCGGTGCCGATGTGATCCCAGTGCGCGGTGTAGATGACCGTCTCGCCGGGCGCTTCCGAGCCGGGGAGGCGCGCCAACACGTTGTTCGAGTCGATCTCCCGGTGCGAGGTCTCGAGCGCGAAGCTCACGGAAATACCGAGCGGCATTGGCGCGAACTCCGGGGCAGTGGCCGCCTCGCGGGCGTCCTCGAAGTCCATTCCCGCCGCGCTGAAGAGCGACACCGCCTGCTCCCGGGAGATCCATCCCTCGACCTCCAGGCGGTCCATATTCCCGCCGGGGGTGCGGAGGTCGAACTGCTCCCCGGTCCACGAGCCGCTCACCACTTCCCACGGATATCCGGCGGGACCCGTCTCGTGGACGATCAGCGCTCCCAGCGCTCCCATCGCGGCGGCTTTTTCGAACTTGTAAGTCCAGCGGCCGTAGTAGGTCATGGCGTCGCCGCCGAAGTGATGTTCGCCCGGCGGGTCGTTCACCAGCACCACCAGGATCTTGCCCGTGAGGTCGGCGTCTCCGAAGTCGTCCCAGCCGTACTCCGGCGCCTGGACACCGTAGCCGACGAAGAGCAGCTCTCCGGACGCGCTGACCTCGGGAACCACCCGCTTGGTCCAGGCCACGAAGCCCACTCCCGGCTCCCAGTCGCCGCCGGGGTCGGAGGACGCCTGCATCGTGATAGCGGTCGAACCCACCAGCGGCACCGCCTGGACCCACGTCCCGTCCGGGTTTCCCGGTTCGAGTCCCAGCTCCTCGAACACGCCGGCCAGGTAGTCCACCGTCATCTCCTCACCGGGAGACGCGGGCGCCCGCCCGCCGAACTCGTCGGAAGCCAGGGTGGCGATGTGCGAAAGAAGACGGTCCTCGGCGAAGCGCGGCCTGGACTCGCCGCAACCGGCGAGCGGCAGGACCGCCACGAGGACGACGGCGGAAACCGCCGGAAACAGGGAACGAAGCATCGAAGGTTCTCCTTGGGAAGGGAACAAAGTCTGCCAGAATCCCGTCTTTCTCTGAGGTCCGCGCAGCCGCGCGGATTTTCATCGGTCCGGGGGTTCCTCCGGAAACAGGAGCCTCTCGATGCCGTCTTCCTCTTCCTCCACCTGGGCGCTGGTCCGCACGCCGGTCCTGATCACGCTCGCGGTCACGGCTCTCCGCCTGCTGGGCGCCCTTGGCGGACTGCCGGATTTCCTGGTGAACCGTGAGGCCGGCGGCACCGGCGCCATCATCGGGATCGTCTGGCTGGCTCCCATCTTCGCGTTCTGGTTCGGGCGGCAGCACGCCCGCTCCGGAAACACCGGATTCGTTTCGGCGCTCAAGACGAACTTCGTCTACGGAATCGGGGCCCGAATCCCGGTCATCCTCATCATGCTGTTCGCCACGCTCGGCGATTGGGGCACCCACTACGACGCCTATCCGCCGGACATGGAAGCGACGATGGGCCTCATGGGCCAGTGGTTCTGGGGCGGCGTGGTCCCCCAGGTCGTCTTCTGGGTCATCATCTGGACCACTCTCCTCGGCGGCCTCATCACCTGGCTCACCGCGAAGTTCAGCTCCCGGACCGCTTGAGCCGATGACTCCCGGCTGCTGACGTGGCACGGGCGGCACCATCTCGCCCACGTCGAAAGACTGGTGGAGCGCGAAGACTGGTCCTGACAGGCCCTCAGTAGGCCACCGACAGCCGGAAACGCGCTCCGGCACGGACGGCGGCTGCAAGGACCGCCTCCAGTTCGGTGAGTTCCGCGACCAGGGTGTCCTCGCCGGGGAACTGCTCAGGATCCTCGGCGACCGATCCGAGCAGCGTCTGCACCAGTCGGAGCCCCACCCGGGAGTCAAACCAGACCGCCGGGGTGACCGCGTCCACGTCGGAGTCGAAATTGAGATCCGAAGCAAGGATCTCGGACTCTTCGGGGCTCATGCTGACGAACTCGTCGAGAGGCTGGAGACCGGCCTCTTCGGCGGCCTCCGACAATTCCCAGCGCGCCTGATTGAGGGCCCGGCCGTCGAAGTCGTCAGGGACCACGCCTTCGACCTCACGGTCGAGGGCGACCGCTATGCCTACGCCCAAGGGGTCAACGCAATCCGTCAGTCGGTGGGCGCGGACCCGTGCTGATAACGCAACTCGCCGGCTTCGATGCGGATCGCAAGACGGTTTTGCGGTGGCGGGGTGGGACAGGTCGTGAACTGGTTGAAGCCGCAGGGCGGGTTTACCGCGCGGTTGAAGTCCACGACCACCCGGCCGTTCTCCGCCGGAGGGACTTCCAGAAAACGCGCGGAGCGATAGGTCTCCATACCGCTCGTCCCGTCCGAAAGGACAAAGAACAGAACCCCGTTCCTCCTGTTGAACGCCTGCATCCGGATTTCCTGGCCATCCCAGTCAAAGACCACGTCGCCGTCCGACTCGTAGTTCTCGATGTCTCCACGGATGTTGATCGCCTCGACGTGCCGCGTCTCCGGATATCGCTCGAAAGCAGCGGCCACCCGGAACTTCGGGTCCAGAGGAAACCATTTCCGGCCCGTGAAGTTCGTACGGAGCGGGTTGTCGAGGTCGCGCAGGCGGAGCGCCCGGCGCTCGCCGCTCGAGTGAAGCCAGAACCTCGTTCGCTCGTCGAGGTGCAGGGCACCGTCCTCGCCCAGTTCGAGTTCGCCCTCGATGAAGGGTTCGCCGCCCACCGTGGCGTCAATTCCTTCTCCAACCCGGGCGAACGCCTTGCCGTCCGCCGACCAGGAAACGGTGACCGCCAGCTCGGGGAACCGGTCCGGAATGCGGAGATCGGCGTCCTCGCCGCTCCCGACGGTGTGTTCACCAACCGTCAGGAAGTGGAGCCCGGCTACCGTCAGCCAGCTTCTGTCGGAGGTGAGCGTCTCCTCCACCCGTTGCCGGTAGGCGTCCTCGCCTTCCCGCCAGGCTGCTTCGTCGAAGGGCTCGCCTTCGCCGGTACACCCGATGCTCGCGAGGACGAGGGTTGCGAGCAGGAGACCGGAGCCAAGGTGAGTACGCATGGGGGGATTGTAAGTTCACGGACGGCGTCGCCTTACCTGCCGTCGGTCAGGCAGTTTGGCTCCGCTCCGAGATTGATCCGAACTACCGGTTGGAGCGAGCGGCAAGGGTCAGTCCGGCCTTGATGAAGCCGTCGAGGTCGCCGTTCATGACCCGGTCCACGTCGCCCACCTGGTGGTTCGTGCGGTGGTCCTTCACCATCCGGTAGGGCTGGAAGACGTAGGACCGGATCTGGTTGCCCCAGGTGTTGTCGCCGAGGCTCTCCTTCTGAGCCTCTTCCTGCGCCTTCCGCTCCCGGACGGCCCGGTCGTAGAGACGCGCCCGCAGGACCTTCATGGCGCTCTCCCGGTTCCGGTGCTGGGACCGCTCGTTCTGACAGGAAACCACGATCCCCGTGGGCAAGTGGGTGATGCGCACCGCCGAGTCGGTGACGTTCACGTGCTGGCCGCCCTTGCCGCTCGCCCGGAAGGTGTCGATGCGGAGATCGTTGTCCTCCACCTCGATCTCGATCCGGTCGTCGAGGTCGGGGAAGGCGGCCACCGAGGCGAAGGACGTGTGGCGGCGGTGCTGGGTGTCGAAGGGGGACATCCGCACCAGCCGGTGGATTCCCGACTCCACGCGCAGCCGGCCATAGGCGTGGTCGCCCCGGACTTCGAACGTGGCCCCTTTGATGCCGGCTTCCTCGGCGGGCTGGCGGTCAAGAAGCTCGATGTCAAACCCCCGGCCTTTGGCCCAGCGGATGTACATCCCGAGCAGCATCTCCGCCCAGTCCTGGGCATCGGTCCCCCCGGCTCCGGGATTGATGGTGACGATCGCGTTCTCGGAATCGTGTTCCCCGGCGAAGAGCCGCTGGAGTTCGAAGTCGTTGAGCTGGCCTTCCAGACGGTCGAGGTGTTCGCGGAAGTCCTCTATGACGTCTTCACCCTCCCGGATCCATTCAGCCAGCGTTTCGACCTCGTCCACCGCCCGCGCGAAGGATGCGCTCCGCTCCAATTCCGCGAGCACGCTCGCCCGGCGCCGCGAAATCGCCTCGCCGGCGCCGGCTGCCGACCACACGGCCGGGTCGCTCAGACGCGTGTCGAGCTGGGCGATCTCCGCTTTCAGACCGTCCGGGTCAAAGGAACCCCCGGGCGACGGCGACACGTTCCAACAGGGCTTCGTTGCGGTCGAGCAGTTCCTGACTCATGGGGTTTCTTCCGGGGGTGGTCCCCGGCGGGCGGGAATCCCGGAATTCTAGCGGCCGGAAGCCTGGCCGCCTGTAGTGAAACCCACGCGGCCCAGTTCTCCCGGTGGGGGCTCGCCCGGGTTCCACCAGAGGCTGCTAGCGACTGGTGACCAGAGTTGCGAACTTCTCGCTCTCGAGACGAGCCGCCAGCGCCCGCGCGGCTTCGCGGCTTTCGAACTGTCCTACCCGCACGCGGAAAATTCCCGCCGGGGTACCTTCGAGATAGCCCTCGATCCCGCGGGCCGCGAGCTGCTGCAACATGCGCTCGGCGGCCGCCCGGTCCCGGAAGGCCGCTACCTGAATGGTGAACTTCCCACCAGCGGGCCGCTTCGGCCGGTCGGCAGTGCGCGGAGACGGCGGGGTGGCGGCAGCGGTGCGCGGCGCCGGCGAGGCGGCGGCCGTGGCACGCGGCCTCGGCGCTGCGAGGGTTCGGCCTGAGAGCTGCTCGGGGCTGGTGGAAGCCCTGCGGATCGGAGGCCTCGGAGCCTGAGCCGGCGAAGCCGCCGGCCGAACCGGAGCGCGCTCCGCCGCCGGGGCGGTGGGTTGCGGCTCGGATCGGATGGGGAGGCGAAGCACGTCTTCCGCGGGCGCCTCGGCGGGGGTAGCGGCCCGTGAGGGAACCGGAACCGGGTTCGTGCGACGGGCGACAACGGCGTCTGCCGCGCCGGGCGCCATCCCGCGCCCGATGACGATCCCGCCCACGAAAACGCCCACCACGATCACGATGAGCAGGCCGAACAACACCACGAGCTGCCGCGTCGTGAACTGGACGTCGTAGTGATCGCTGTCGTGGCCGTGCATGGAACCCTCCCGGGTGGATGGGACACCAAGACGCTCTCTGCGCGGCGCCTCCCCGCACCCTTATCGTGACACTAACAGAAGTTACGGGGAATTTCTAAAGCGACACTTGAGGTTCTTACAGCCTGTGGCGGAACCCCCGCACGCCCCGCCGGGCCGGTAAGTGCACTTCCGGGAAGGCGCACGTCCGGGCGTTCAAGCCAACAACTAGAGCGACGCGCAGGCACGGGAACACCGACCTCTGGGCAGTTGCTGTGAAAATGCAAGTCCCGCCGGGACGCCCACAACCCGGATGGCGCGCTGGCCAGGGAGCCCCCACCGGGAGAACTGGGCCGGTGTTCACACCGGCACCGCGGCCCGGAGGGCCGCGAAACCGCGTACCACCGATTGTGAAGAAGCGCGGGGACGGCTTGGAACGCCGGCCTCCGGCCGGCATCGCGCGGGAGCGCGAAACCAGCGCCGATGACACTGCGCCATGCCAATGTGAGCGCCTCACCCCTCCCAGCACCGGATGCCGCGATCGCTTACCGCTCCCCTACCCGGGGCCGCGCCTCTTTCATGCCAAGCGGGGTGTGCAGGAGGACCTGATCATGGGGGTTTCTCCCGGTGGGGCCCGGCACCAGCCCGCCGGAGGCGGGCGAACGGCGCAGTGCTGCTGTCCAGGTGGTGCAGACCCGGCCAAGGATCACCGCCCGGATTCGCAAAGTGCAGGGTCGCGCCATCCGTACACCGGACAAAGCGCCCTTCGCGGCCCTGCCGGCCGCGGTGCCGACCGGAGGTCGGCGTTCCAAGCCGTCCCCGCGCTTCTTCCCCGTTGGCGATGGGAGTTTCGCGGCCTTTGGCCGCGGTGCCGACCGGAGGTCGGCGTTCCAAGCCGTCCCCGCGCTTTTGCTCTTTTGGCGATGCGCGGTGCCGGTCTGAAGGCCGTCTACCTGGCCGGCGGAGCCGGACAGGTAGACCGTCAGTCCTTGGAGGAATCCCCGCTGCCCGTGTGCAGCTCGAGGAAAGGTTTCACCAGATCGAGCGGGAGCGGGAAGATGATGGTCGAGTTCTTCTCGCTAGCGATGTCGGTCAGCGTCTGAAGGTAGCGGAGCTGGGCTCCCAGCGGGTGCCGGCCCACGACTTCGGCGGCTCTCGCGAGTTGCGCCGAGGCCTGGAATTCGCCTTCCGCGTGGATGACCTTGGCGCGCTTTTCGCGTTCCGCCTCCGCCTGCCGCGCCAGCGCCCGGATCATCTCGCCGGGCAGGTCCACATGCTTGACCTCGACGGACGCCACCTTGATGCCCCACGGATCGGTCTGCTGGTCGAGAATCCCTTGCAACTGGACGTTGAGATGATCGCGCTGCGAGAGCAGATCGTCCAGCTCCACCTGGCCGAGAACGCTGCGGAGGGTGGTCTGCGCGAGCTGCGAGGTCGCGTACAGGAAGTCCTCCACCTCGACGACCGCCTTGACGGGGTCCACCACCCGGAAGAACACCACGGCATTCACCTTCACCGAAACGTTGTCGCGGGTGATGATGTCCTGCGGCGGAACGTCGAAAGCCACGAGCCGCAGGCTCATCCGCACCATCCGATCAATGGGCGAGAAGACCAGCACCAACCCCGGCCCCCGGGGAGCAGGCAGCAGTTTGCCGAATCGGAAGATCACGCCGCGCTCGTACTCGTTCAGGACCTTGATCCAGTTGAGGATGAAGATCACCGCGAAGGCGATGGCTACCAGAGCTCCCAGGGGAAGTCCGAATGTCATGAATCAGCTCCTTGTTTGACAGCCTGTGGTGGAACCCGGGTGAGCGCCGAGAGCGGCGAGGCGCCCGGCTGACAAGGCGCGTGAGGGAGGGATACCGAGTGTATTGCGACCGAAACGCAACGCAGAGCGCTGCAGAGCAGCGCGGTTCAGGCGGGATGCATCGCAGCTCGAGCCCCCACCGGGAGAACTGGGCCGCCTGGGTTTCATCACCGGCTGTTACGAGTCCCGGGCTGGCCTTCTGACGCCGGCCCGACACGGAGGGTCAACCCCTCCATCGCGAGCACCCGGACGCGCTCGCCGGTATTCACCGGGACCGCAGCGACGGCGTCCCAGAACTCGCCGTGGACGAATACCTTGCCCTCGCCGCCTGACGGGATGTCACTGCGCACGGTGGCCACCAGACCGATCATCCCTTCCCGGCCCGTCACCGCGGGCCTCCGCTGAGCGCGGACTACCAGTTGACCGAGGAAGAACACGAGTGCCGCGAATACCAGAACGGACGGAACGACGAGTCCCCAAGTCAACTTCAGTGCGGGCGTCGGCAGGGATTGCTCCTCGAAGAAGAAGAGAAGACCAAGCACCAAAGCAACTACTCCTGACAGCCCCATTATGCCGAAAGACGGAGTAAGCGCCTCGGCGGTCAGCAGACCGATCCCGGCAAGGAGCAGCAGCACTCCGACAAGGCTGACGGGCAGAAAGTTGAGGCCGAAGGCGGCCAGGAGCAGCGCGATGCCTCCGAGAATACCGGGAATCAGCAAGCCGGGGTTCGAAAACTCCAGGTAGAGGCCGAGCAGGCCGATCATCCCGAGCAGCACCGCGAGATTCGGGTTGGCGATCACCGAGAGCGCCCTGTCGCGGAAACTCATTTCGGTCTGAACGATGATCGCGTCGGCAGTGTCGAGAATTACCTGCGTTCCGTCGATCCGGGTCACCGTCCGGCCGTGAATGGCCGTCAGGAACTCCTCGGTGTCGTCGGCCATGAGGTCGATCAGGCCGGCCTCGAGCGCTTCCGACGCCGTCCAGCTTCGCGCTTCCGTCACCCCCTGCTCAGCAAGGGCGACATCGCGCCCGCGCTGCTCGGCGATCGATCGGAGGTAGGCCGCGGCATCGGACTCGACCTTCCGGCTCAGGGTCTCCGGCATCTCGCCACCGGTCCCGGCGATTGGAGTAGCCGCGCCCATGTTGGTCCCCGGCGCCATGCCCGAGATGTCGGCCGCCAGGGTGATCAGATACCCGGCGGACGCGGCCCGGGAGCCGGAGGGGCCTACGAAGACAGCTACCGGCACGTCGCTGTTCAGGATCGCCTCGATGATCTCCCGCATCGCGGTGTCGAGGCCTCCCGGGGTATCGAGCCGAACCAGGACGAGCCCGGCGCCGGCCTCTTCTGCCGCCGCGATGGTGGTAAGCACCCGCCGCGCCGAAACCGAGTGAATGATGTCCACCACATCCACCTGATGGACGTCCGATGCCGCGGCGGAAGCGGACGGTGCGGCGCAGACCGCGAGGACCAACCCGACGGCAGGAAGGGCGGAGCTCCTCACAGTTGGTGCTGACACTCTCAGGCGGACTTCCGGTCGTGAATGGTGCGGAGTTCGCGGATCTTGAGCTCCCGCTCCCCAAGCGGTGTGTGAACGCTCACCTCGTCTCTTACCCGGGCGCCCATGAGCGCCCTGCCGATCGGAGATCCGGTGGAAACCTTGCCGACCGAGGGGTCCGCTTCCTCGCTGACCACCAGTTCGTACCGGGACTCCTCATCGGTGTCCAGGTCCACCACCACAACCTGACTACCGAGCGACACGCGGTCCGCCGGAATGTTGTCCATGCTCACCATGGACAGATCCGCGAGACGTCCCTTGAGTTGCGCGAGACGGACGGCCACGAAGGCTTGGCGGTCCTTCGCGGCTTCGTACTCCGCGTTTTCGGAAAGGTCGCCGTGCTCGCGGGCTTCCTTGATCTGTTTGGGAAGGTGCAGATGCAGTTCTTGCTCGAGTTCACGCACTTCCGCCTCAAGGCGGGTGCGGAAGACAAGAGTCACCGTTGTTGAAAGCCTTTCTGGAACGAAACCGATCAAATCAGAATAGCACCGCTGGCGCCCCGTCTGCGCGGCGCGCCACCGCCGGAGGGAGTCGGAGCTGACAGCCGGTGGTGAAACCCGGGCGGCGTTCGAGCGGCGATGCATCCCGGCTGAACCGCCCCCCCACCGGGAGAACTGGCGCTACCCTTCGCTCATCGTTGCGCTTCGGTCGAAATACACTCGGGCCAGTTCTCCCGGTGGGGGCTCCTCCCTCGCGCGCCTTGTCAGCCAGGCGCGTCACCGCTCTCGGCGCTCACGCGGGTTTCACCACCGGCTGTTAACCCGAACCGCCGCTCTTGCAGCGGGCATGGCCAGCGGGCATGATCCGCACTCCGAATCAAATGGTGCAACCCAGGGAGGTTCTCCATGCAACAAATCACCAGCCGCCAACCACCCAGGCGGTTGTCCAGATGGCTGGCCGGCGCTCCAGCAGCCTGTGGACAAAGTCACGCGGCGTTCGAGCGGCGATCCATCCCGGCTGAACCGCTCCGCTGCGCTTCGCTCATCGTTGCGCTTCGGTCGAAATACACTCGGGCCAGTTCTCCCGGTGGGGGCTCCTCCCTCGCGCGCCTTGTCAGCCGGGCGCCTCACCGCTCTCGGCGCTCACGCCACTTTACCCACAGGCTGCTAGCCCTCGGGCTCGGCGCAGGGCTGGCCGCAGTCGCGGGAACGCCTGAGGCCGTGGCGCAGGACGTCTCACTCAGGGTGGGAGACAAGGCTCCCATGTTCCCGAATCCGCTGCCCTCAACCGCGGGCGAATCGGCGGGCGCGGCGAAGCTCGATCTGCAGGCCGCGCTGGGAAAGAAGAACATCGTTCTGGCGTTCTACGTGGCCGACTGGACAGGTGGTTGAACGCTTCAGTTTTCGTCCTACAAGGACGACATCCAGAAGTTTCTGGATGCGGAAACCCAGGTCTTCGGAATCAGCGTCGATACGCCGTTCTCCCAGTGGAATTGGCTTGAGAGCGTCGGCAAGGACTCCGGCATGCAGGTAGAGCCGGCCGCGCCGGGCGAACTGCCGGGGTTGGTCTTGCTCTCGGATCGTCTGTCGGAAGTGGTGGGAGCCTACGGAGTGAAGCCTCTCGAGATCAACGGGGCGACCTACGCCTCCCGCGCGACCTTCGTGATCGATCGTGACGGCGTCCTCCAGTACGTCAACTACGACTACCAGATCCGTGAGGACTACGAACCGCTGATGGAAGTCCTGGCCGGACTCGAGTAGCGCCCCCTTCCCGATTCGGCAACACGGTTAGGCGCCCGGTGTCGTCTGCGTCGTCGGCCCTCGTGGTCGCCATGAGGCACGGTCCGGCCAACGCTCTCGATCCGGCGCTGGTCGCGAAACTGGGCGCGAACCTCGATGAAGCCGAGCGGAGCGGTCGGCCGCTGGTCCTGACCGGAACCGATCGTTTCTTTTCGGCGGGCCTCGATCTCGCGGGGCTGCCGCCGGACCGGCAGGAAATGAGCGGGTTCGTCGACGCCTTCGACGAGTTGGTGCAGCGGCTCTTCTGGTTTCCCTGCCCTACGGTTGCCGCGGTGAACGGGCACGCGGTGGCGGGAGGCGCCATCCTGGCGGCCGCCTGCGATGTTCGGATCGGAGCCGCCGGCAGCTACCGGATCGGAGTCTCGGAGGTGCAGCTCGGCGTCATCTTCCCGGCGGCCGCCTTCGAAGTGCTTCGCGCGGCCATTCCAGGTACGCGGGCCGCGGAAGTTCTCCTGCGCGGACACCTGACCGGACCCGAGGACGCCGTCGTGAACGGTTTCCTCCACGAACTGGCGCCGCCAGACGAGCTGGCGGGGCGGGCCATGGAAAGGGCCGAAGAGCTGGGAGCCCTGCCTCGCGAGGCCTATACCCACACGAAGCGCGAACTCCGGGCGGAGTTCGCGCAGCGGGCCGCGCGGGAGCGCGCGCCAAAGCGGGAGCAGTTCCTGGACACCTGGTTCTCCGAGGAGTCGACGGCGCGGCGCGCTGCGATCCTGGCGCGTCCGAAAAAGAAGCGCGGGTAGCGAGTAGCCCCGCCGGGGGTGGGCGGTCCGGCCTTCCCGGCTACGTGAGGGTGGTTGGGATCACGCGCTTCCGCTGTCGCTAGCCGTGAGGGTGGGTGGCGAGGCTTTCGCTCCCCTGGGGCGCACTCTTCAACAGTTCGCGTAGCCCTGAGCGAGCGAAGACTGACGGCAGCGAACTCTGTTCGCTGCCCGCGTGACCGGGGGGAAAGTGTGAAAGGGGGGCTCCCCGCCCCCCTTTCACAAAGGAAGGCAACTACGAATCGGAACTTGCCGCAGCCCGCCGCAGGCGGGCAAGGAAGTTTCGATTCCCGGCGCGAAGCGCCGGGCGGTTCGGAAGGGGGGCGTACCCCCCACGAATTTACGTTCGCCGGGCGCCCAGCCAAACGCCCCCCTTCCGGACCGCCTAGTTCGTCGTGTGCGAAGCGATCGCTGCGCGGATCGCCTTCACGGTCACTTCCGAGCGGTAGCGGAAGAGCTGGCGTCCCCACGACTTGGTCTGGTCCAGGGGATCCACGTCCACGCCGTTGATGGAGAAGAGACCGGCCTGACGGCGCTCGGAAGTGCGGACCGAGTTCTGATCGACGGTCGCCATCATCGAGGTGATCGCGTAGTCGTCGTGAATTCCCTCGGGCGTTTGTTCCACGCCGCGCTCGGAAAGCCAGGTCTGGAGCCCCCGGTAGTCGTAGTACTCGGGGATGAAATGGACGCCTGGGCTGTTGTTCCACTCGGCAGTGAGCTCTTCGGCGACCGCCTTCATGCCGGCCTGGTTCCCGCCACTGTCCCCGATCAGGATGATGTGCTGGAAACCGCTGGCCTTGAGGCTCCGGCAGACATCCCGCACCACGGCCCGGAACGTCTCCTCGCTGAGACCCACGGTCCCCGGATAGCGCATGTGACCCGTGGGAGGGTCGAAGTCGCCTTCCGGCACCAGCTTGAGAATCGGGGCCACGAGTGCGTTCCCAAGATCCCTGGCGATCGCTTCGGTGACGCCGCGGAGCAGCACGTTGTGCTTGCCGGTGACCAGATAGGGTCCGTTCTGCTCGACGCCGCCGCTCGCGACGATGGCGGTGTCCTTGCCGTCCGCGATCAGGTCGCGCACTTCCATCCAGGTGAGATCCTCGATGAAGACGCTGTCCCGGATCGGGATCGGACGCGGTTTATCGGGCTCCGGACTCTGGGCGAATCCCAGAATCGGCATTCCCACGGAAAGAACGAGGGCGGTGACAAGGGTGCGCATGACCTGAAATCTCCTTCGGATATTGCGAGGGCTGCGTACACGGACGTTCAGCCCCGGAGTGATGACCATATCGCGATAGTTCTCTGCCGGCATCCGGACGAAGCGGCAGGCCTCACGAAGCAGCGAAACGCCGCGTACCGCGATCCGGCCGGCCAGAGTCTTGTGCGGTTTGGCCGCCTGGAGCTCAAACGCCGCGGTACAGATCAACACACCACGGTCACCGTTCAGGTCCGGGCAGCGACGCGATTGGCGCGTGAGTTTCGCGGCCTTCAGCCGCGATGCCGGCCAGTTCTCCCGGTGGGGGCCTGAAGACCGGCGCTCCCAGGCCGGCGTTCCCTAGTTCGTCGTGTGGGCGGCGATCGCGGCGCGGATGGCCTTCACCGTCACTTCCGAGCGGTGCCGGAAGAGGCGCATGCCCCAGGCGCGGGTCTCGTCCAGCGGGTCGAGGTCCACTCCGTTGATCCGGAAGAGTCCGGCTTGCCGGCGCTCCGAGGTCCGGATGGAGTTCGGATCCACCGCCGCCATCATCGCGGCCATCGCGAATTCGTCGTGAAGGCCCTCCGGCTCCTCCTTGATGCCGTTGTCGGAGAGCCAGGTCCGGAGGCCCCTGACGTCGTAGAACTCGGGAATGAAATGGACGCCGGGAGACCCATTCCACTCGGCGTGCATTTCCTCCGCAACCGCCGTCATCCCGGCCTGGTTTCCGCCGCTGTCGCCGAGGAAGATGATGTGCTGAAAGCCGCTGGCCCTGAGACTGCGGGCAACGTCCCGCAACACGGCTCGGAACGTCTCCTGGCTGAGCCCGATGGTGCCGGGAAAACGCATCATCTCGGTGGGAGGATCGAAGTCGCCTTCCGGCACCAGCTTGAGAATCGGGGCCACCAGCGCGTTCCCGAGATCCCGGGCGATCGCTTCGGTTGTGCCGCGCAGCAGCACGTTGTGCTTGCCGGTGACCAGATAGGGACCGTTCTGCTCGATCCCGCCGCTCGCGACGATGGCGGTGTCTTTGCCTTCCGCAATCAGGTCGCGCACTTCCATCCAGGTGAGATCCTCGATGAAGACGCTGTCCCGGATCGGGATCGGACGCGGTTTGTCGGGCGCCGGATTCTGGGCGAGTCCCAGAATCGGCATTCCGATGGAAAGAACGAGTGCGGTGAGAACGGTGCGCATGGCCAGGATCTCCTTCTTGAAATGGGGGGCCGGGTCCTCAGACGTCCAGCCCGGGATTGATGACATTACCGCGATAGTCGTTGCCCGGCATCCGGACAACCCGGCAGACCTCGTGCAGCAGCGAAACGCCGCGTACCGTTATCTGCTTGTCGAGGGTCGCTTGTTTGGCGGCCTGCAGTGGAAAGGCCGTCGTGCAGATCAGGAAGGCGCCACCCTGGATGCAGCGGTTCAGGACGTAGAGGAACCGCTCCTGCACGCGCTCGTCCCACCCCGTATCGGCGCCGACTTCATCGAGCACCAAGATCTCGGCGCGGGCGAGCGCCGCCAACCGACGCTCGTCCGTGAGCAGCGGATCGTTCCAAACGCGCTGCACGTCCCGCAGCAATCGCGGCACATACTCGAAGCGCGCCCGGACCGCGATCTTCCGTTCGAGGAGGATGTGGTGAAGGGCCGCTACCGCCAGGTGTGTCTTGCCGACCCCGGCCGGACCGCTGATCAGCAGCCCCGCCTTGACATCGGGGTAGGAATCGGCCCACTTGAACACGATCTGCTTGACGCGTTTCGGCGCGCCGGCAATATCGTCGAAGGTATCGAAGCGCATGCGTTCGCCGTAGCCCGCGGACACACCGATTTCCTCGAGGCGAGTGGGTCCCCGAACCGCGTCGCGACACCCGCAGGCCAGCACGGCGGGCGACCCGTCCGCGCGGGAAGCGGGCTTCCACCCCGTATCGCCGCAATCGGGACAGGTCTGGACCGCTGGCACCAACATTCCCTCAGGCCGCGGACCGGGACCAGGCAAGACCGAGCCCGACAGGCCGCACCATTTTGGGTTCGAATCCTACGAACTTCGGGGAAGGGAAGGAGACGCGCCGGTGGCGGATCCGGCGTCCGAGGTGGAAGCGGCCGGAACGATGTCCCTTCGCGGAAGCCGCACCAGAGCGTTCTTCGCGCGCTCGCTCAGCGCGTTTTCTTCCCGCGACAGTTCCCGGTGGATGAACTCGGTGAACTGGGTGATCTCGTCCTGCATGCGCTGCATCTTCCCGCGCATGTTCAAGATGATGTCCACGCCGGCGAGATTCACGCCGAGTTCCCGCAGGTTGAGGATGGTCTGGAGTTGTTCGAGATCCTCGTCGGTGTAGACGCGGGTGTTTCCCTCGGTGCGTGAGGGCCGGAGCAGGCCCTCGCGCTCATAGAGACGAAGGGTCTGCGGGTGGATCCCGAACAGCTCGGCGACCGCGCTGATCATGTAGACGCCCTTACGGCGCTCGGCGCTCATTGGGATTGCTGGGAGTCTGTCCCGGTAATGTCGTGAGCACCGAGACAGTTGAGGCACCCGGCTGACAAGGCGCGCGAGGGAGGAATAGCAGCGTTCTTTCGACCGAAGCGCAACGAAGAGCGCCAGTTCTCCCGGTGGGGGGGCGGTTCAGCCGGGATGGTTCGGCTGTCGAATGCCATGAGATTGCCGGGACAGACTCCTAGAGGCCTGTGGAGAAAGTGACGTGAGCACCGAGAACGGTCAGTTCTCCCGGTGGGGGGGCGTATCAGCCGGGATGCATCGGCGTTCGAATGCCGCGTGACTTTCTCCACAGGCTGCTAGAGGCGAAGCTTCTCACGGAGCGCCTCGCGAGGCGACTCCGGGTAGCGCTCTTCCAACTCCCTGACGAGGTCCCGGGAACGATCGTCCCGGATTTCGGGGATGTGGATGCGGACCTCGAGGAAGAGGTCCCCGCGGCCATCACCGCGGATCGAAGGGACACCGCGCCCGGCAAGCCGCAGCCGGGTGCCGGGCTGGACTCCCGGCGGCAGCCGCAGGGCGACGTTGCCGGAAAGCGTGGGCACCTCGACGCGTCCGCCGAGCGAGGCCTCCGCGAGCGTCAGCGGCAACGGACAGATGAGGTTGTCTCCGCGGCGTTCGAGAACCGAATGGGGGGCTACTTCGACGTGCAACCGGAGATCTCCCGGGGGGTCGCCGGGCAGCCGCTCGTGCCCCTGCCCTTCCACGACAACGGCCGCTCCGTCGGCCACCCCGGCCGGGACCCGCGCCACCACCCGGATCGAACGAATGCGGCTGCCGCGTCCCGCGCAACCGGCGCAGGCGGTGTGAAACAGCAGCCCCTGCCCGCCGCAACGGCGGCACGGACGCGCGAACACCATGTGTCCGTAGCGCCGGAGGCGCCGGCCCGCACCGCTGCAGGCGCTGCATTCGATTCCCTGGGGAGTGGCTTCCCCGACCGGGCGCTCGCCGCGGCCTCCGCAAGCGCCGCACGTCTCACGCCGGCTGGTGCGGAGCCGGATCTGCTTGCCTTCCAGCGATTCGACAAACGAAATACGCACGCGGGCGTGGATGTCGGGGTCGGCTTCGGCGGACCCCGCCTCAGCCCCCCCGGAGCCACCGAAAATCTCGTGGAGCGCCCACTCTTCCTTCGCGGGCTCCTCGCCGAAATCGAAGCCGGCAAAACCATAGTGGACGCGCTGGACCCGGGCGGGCGACGGCTCGGCGCCGCCGTGCAGGTCGTATTCGGCGCGGCGCTCGGCATCGCCGAGCACCTCGAAGGCCCGCTGAATCTGCCGGAAGCGCTCCTCAACGACGCGGTCGTTGGGGTTCAGATCGGGATGCAGACGCCGAGCGAGCCGCCGATAGGCCTGGCGGATACGCACAAGGTCGGCGTCGCGCCCGACCCCCAGGACCTCGTAGTAGTCGGCAGCAGAGGGCATGGGCGCCGAGGTGTCGAGGAGAGGGCTGGCGATCAGTTCTCGCCCACTACCTCCGCGTCAATGATGTCGTCGGCGGCGCCGTTGCCCTTCCGCTTGCCTTCGCCCGGGGGCGGAGGCGGTGGCGGCGGGGCGGCTGGATCCTGAGCGGCGCCGTCCGAGTCGGAGGTCTTCCGGTACATGACTTCCGCCAACCGGTGGCTCGCCTTCTCCACCTCGGAACGCGCGGTCCGGATTCGGTCCATGTCGCCGTCAGCGAGCGCGGCGCGGACCGTCGCCAGGGCCTTTTCGATCTCCTCGGCGTCCGAACTTTCGATCTTCTCGCGGTTTTCGTTCAGCGTCTTTTCGACCTGGTGGGCGAGGGAATCGGTCTCGTTGCGGAACTCGACCTCTTCGCGACGATGCTTGTCGGTTTCCTCGTTGGAGGCCGCTTCCGTCTTCATGGTCTCGATCTCGTCCTTCGAGAGACCGCTCGAGGCCGTGATCGTGATGGCCTGTTCCCTGCCCGTGGCCCGATCCTTGGCCGAAACGTTCACGATGCCGTTCGCGTCGATGTCGAACGACACCTCGATCTGGGGCACCCCGCGGGGCGCCGGCGGAATGCCGACCAGATTGAATTTCCCGAGGGTGCGGTTGTCGGCGGCCATGGAGCGCTCGCCCTGGAGGACGTGCACCTCGACCTGGGTCTGGTTGTCGCTCGCGGTGGAGAAGACATCGCTCGCCCGGTGCGGGATCGTGGTGTTCCGCTTGATGAGCGAAGTGAAGACGCCGCCCAGGGTCTCGATCCCGAGTGACAGGGGCGTCACGTCCAGCAGGAGCAGGTCCTTGACATCGCCGCCGAGCACTCCGGCCTGGATCGCAGCGCCGAGCGCGACTACCTCGTCCGGGTTCACGCCCTGGTGCGGCTCGGCCCCGAAGATCTCCTTGGCAAGTTCCTGAACCCGCGGAATCCGGGTCGAGCCCCCGACCAGCACCACTTCGTCGATCGAGCCGCTCGCCAGACCGGCATCCTCGAGCGCCTGCAGACAAGGCTTCCGGGTGCGTTCCAGGAGGTCCCCGATGAGCGCCTCGAGCCGTGCACGCGACAGGGTGAGCGCCAGGTGCTTGGGCCCCGAAGCGTCGGCCGTGATGAAGGGGAGGTTGATCTCGGTCTCGTGGGTGGTCGAGAGCTCGATCTTGGCCTTTTCGGCGGCGTCCTTGAGCCGCTGCAGCGCCATCCGGTCGTTGCCGAGGTCGATGCCGTCGGACTTCCTGAACTCCGCGACGATCCAGTCCATCACCCGCTTGTCGAGGTCGTCGCCCCCGAGGTAGGTGTCCCCGTTGGTGGAGCGGACCTCGACGACTCCCTCGCCGACTTCAAGGATGGAGATGTCGAAGGTCCCGCCGCCGAAGTCGTACACCGCGATCTTCTCGCTCTTCTGCTTTTCGAGTCCGTAGGCGAGTGCGGCGGCGGTGGGCTCGTTGACGATGCGCACGACCTCCAGCCCGGCGATCTCGCCGGCGTCCTTGGTGGCCTGACGCTGGGCGTCGTTGAAGTAGGCGGGAACCGTGATCACGGCCCGCTCGACGCTCTCGCCGAGGTACGCCTCGGCAGAGGCCTTCATCTTCTGAAGCACCATCGCGGAAATCTGCGGCGGCGTGTACTTCTTGTCACCCAGAAGCGCCTCGATGCCCCCGTCGTCCTTCCGCGCCACCTGATACGGGGCGGAATCACGTTCGCCGGCAGCCTCATCGAAACGGCGGCCCATGAAGCGCTTGATGGAAAACACGGTATTCGCCGCGTTGGTAATCGACTGGCGCTTCGCAACTTCGCCCACGAGGCGCTCGCCGGACTTCGAAACGCCCACGACCGAGGCGGTGGTACGGCCGCCTTCGGCGTTCGGGATGATGGTGGGCTGCCCGCCCTCCATCACCGCGACAACCGAGTTGGTCGTCCCCAGATCAATACCGATGATCTTGCTCATGGACCTTCAGAACTCCTGATTCGAGGGATTGCGCGGGGCCGCCCGGGCCGCCTCGAATGGGTACAAAGACAGCGACGCGACCGTTCTTAGTTAGGCAAAAGTATATGATATGAGTCAACTGTTGTCAAGAAACTACAGTTGGAACTCACCCTACGAACGCTCTGCCACGCGAGTTCCGCACCCTCTTCCAGCCCCGGATGGCACGCCGGCCAGGGAACGCCGGTGTTCACACCGGCACCGCCCCGCACAGCGGGGCGAGACGGCGTACCTCCCAGTTCCGTGACGGCGCACCTCTCGGCACGTACCCCACCAGGCAAAAAGCGCGGGGACGGCTTGGAACGCCGGCCTCCGGCCGGCACCGCGCGGGAGCGCGAAACCAGCGCCCATGACACCACGTTCTGCCACCCCAGTTCCGCACCCTCTTCCAATCCCGGATGGCACACCAGCCAAGGAACGCCGGTGTTCACACCGGCACCGCCCCGCACAGCGGGGCGAGACGGCGTACCTCCCAGTTCCGTGACGGCGCACCTCTCGGCACCTACCCCACCAGGCAAAAAGCGCGGGGACGGCCTGGAACGCCGGCCTCCGGCCGGCATCGCGCGGGAGCGCGCAACCAGCGCCGATAACACCGCGCTATACCAGCGTGAGTGCCGCACCCTCTCCCAGCCCGGATGGCGCGGGCTGTCGCCCTCCATCAGGGTGCTCCGCCGCCCCCCGGCGACGGCAACCCCTAGCAGCCTGTGGTGAAACCCAAGCGGCCCAGTTCTCCCGGTGGGGGCTCGAGCGGCGATGCATCCCGGCTGAACCGCGCCGCTGTGCGGCGCTCGGCGTTGCGTTTCGGTCGAAATACACTCGGTATTCCTCCCTCACGCGCCTTGTCAGCCGGGCGCCTCGCCGCTCTCGGCGCTCACCCGGGTTCCACCACAGGCTGCTAGCGGAACAGTTCCCGGATGGCCGGCTCGAGCGTCTCCCGCTCCTGGAAGTTCACGAAATGGCGCACGATCGTCCCCTCGCGGTCAGCTAGGAAGAGCGTCGGGAAGATGTTCACGTTTCCGAGCTCCGCACGATCCTCCTCGGTCAGATGCAGGTTTTGGAAGGTGACGCCTCCCTTCTCCTGATGCGCCGCCCGATCGTCATCGGTATAGGGCAGCTTGAGCACCCGGTCGGCGTTCAGCCCGACGATAGTGAGTCCTTCGCCCGAAAGATCCTGATGAAGCGCCTGCAGCACCGGAGCGATCTGGACGCAGGGCGGGCAGTTGGTGAACCACACGTACACGAGTGTCGCGTCGTTCATCAGGTCGCCAACCGCAGTCTCTCCGCCGCCGAAGCTTTCCCCGGCCACCTCCGGAAGAGTGCGGCCTTCCCAGCCCGTCAGGCTCCGCCTCACCACCCGCGCGAACCGCTCGTCAGCCCGGATCATGTCCTCGTCGATGGAAACGAGGTTGCCGGCCGCGCCGCGCACCAGGAACTTCGGAACCCGTGGGTCGGACTCCATGATCCGCAACACGATGTCGGCGGCTTCCTCGCCGTAGAGCGAGAACTGACCGGAGATCTCGGTCAGGGTCGGTAGCCGTCCTTCGCGCCCTTCGAACTCGAGGATGAACAGCGGAGTCCGGAAGAAGACGTCGTTCAGCCGGCCGAGCGCTTGCTGCTCGTCGGGCGCCTGGAAGCGTTCCACGAGCGCCGAAAGCAGCAGGCGCTCCCCGGGCTGCATCGTGTCGCGGACGTGTTCGAGGATACGACGCTCCGCGTCGCTGCTCTGCGCAGCGGCGGCAGCCGGAACTGCCAGGGCGAGGGTCAGGAAAAGGGCAAGATTCCGCATCGGCGCATTCTAGTTTTAGCGACCCGGCGCCGTTGTCCGGGTTAGCAGCCTGTGGTGAAACCCAGGCGGCCCAGTTCTCCCGGTGGGGGCTCGAGCGGCGATCCATCCCGCCTGAACCGCCCCCCCACCGGGAGAACTGGCGCTTTGCGGCGCTCTGCGTTGCGTTTCGGTCGAAATACACTCGGTATTCCTCCCTCACGCGCCTTGTCAGCCGGGCGCCTCGCCACTCTCGGCGCTCACCCGGGTTCCACCACAGGTTGCTAGACTCGAAAGGGTGTTCGGATCATCGAGACATCCCGCCGCGAAGACCCCACAGCGTGCCAGCGGATGGGCCGCCATGCTGTTGGCCGGTTTGTCGTTTGCCGGCGGCTGCGCCTCCCGGCCCCCGCCGGAAATCCCGGTGGTTCCCCTGGATGGCTGGGCGTACGTGGAGGGCCGGACGCCGGCTCCCGGCCCGGGGCTCTCCGAAGGAGCGGCGCGCGACGTGAGGGAGAGTTGGGCCCTCATCGTGGCGGGGCGGCTGGGCGAGGCCGATCTGCAGCTCGGGCCGCTCCGGGCCCTGGCTCCGGACGATCCAGGGGTTCTTTCGGCGGAAGGTTTCCTCGCCCTCCGAAGCGGGAACCCCGCGGAAGCGGGGGAACTCTTTCAGCGAGCTCTCGATGCGGAGCCCGACGACCTCCTCGCGTCGCTCGGCAGCGTCCTCCTGGTTCTCGACACAAAGGATCAGGAACTGCTCTTCAACCGACTGCAGCGATTGTCGGAACTGGACCCGGACGCTTCCGTGGTCTCCGAGCGGCTACCGGGACTGACGCTGGAAGTAGCGGAGAACCGTCTCGCCCGCGCCCGCGCACTCGCGCGTTCCGACGAGCCGGGTCCGCCGGTCGCCGAGGCCTACCGGGCGGCGCTGGAAGCGATGCCGGACTCGGCCGACCTGTTCCTCGAAGCCGCCGAGGCGGCCTCCGCTGCCGGAGACGACCGCAGCGCGCGCGAGTGGTTCGAAACGGTCGCCTCAAACCCCTCGGCGAGTAAACGTCAGGCGCTGATCGCCGGGTTGGCCGCCGCCGAGTTGCTGGCCGACGAACGCCGGTTCACGGACAGCCTGACCCGCCTT
The DNA here is from genome assembly GCA_965223075.1 of Candidatus Marinacidobacterium sp. GTDB lineage: Bacteria > Acidobacteriota > Vicinamibacteria > Marinacidobacterales > Marinacidobacteraceae > Marinacidobacterium. The sequence continues at coordinate 786,731 of OZ244986.1, forward strand.
GACCGGATCCTCGGGGACCCCGCAGTGCGCGGTTTCACGGATCTGGTGGACCGTGCCGAAGATCTGGAGCGTCGTCTCGAGGTTGCGAGGCTCTCGGAACTCTACGGGAGGATTCGCGAAGCGGAACGCGTCACCCGAGAACAGCTCGCCGCGCTCCTCGCGGCCGAGATCGGGGAACCCGAGGGCGACGACTCCCGCTCCGCGGATCCGGTGATCGCCATTGATCTCGAGCGGAGCTGGGCAACAAGCCTGATCCAGACGGCGGTCGGCGCCGGCTACCTCCGCCTCTATCCCGATCACACCTTCAAGCCTCGGGGTCTCGTGACCCGCGCCGAACTCGCGGAGTCACTGGCCGCGGTGGTCGGAAGGTTCGACCCCGAGGCCCGACGGAGCGCCGCGGACGACTCTTCCCAACTGGAGCTGGGCGACGTACCACCCGACCACCGCTATCGCGAGGCAGCCGGCATCGCGACGAAGCTCGGACTGCTCCGGGTCTCGGACGATGGAATGTTCCGGCCGCGCGCTTTCGCCTCCGGAGCGGAGGCCGTGCGCGCCGTCCACACGCTCCGGGACCTGCTCGGCAGGTCTTAGCAGCCTGTGGACAAAGTCACGCGGCGTTCGGCTGGCGATGCATCCCGGCTGAATCGCGCTTCTGCGAGGCGCTCATCGTTGCACTTCGGTCGAAATACACTCGGTATTCCTCCCTTGTGCGCCTTGTCAGCCGGGCGCCTCGCCAGCCTCGGCGCTCACGCCACTTTATCCACAGGCTACTGAACTCCGCTCAGAATCAACTCCGACCGGATACGTACTCCCGGCCGGCCTTCATCAGCCTGACGAACGCCTCTTCGTCGTCGTCGTGGATGACTGCCGCGAGACGCGAAACGGCGCCCGCGAGATTGTGGATGGCCGCCGGCCCGTGCGGGTTCCGCTGCTGGATCTCGTAATAGAGGTGGGGGTTTTCCCGCGCCACCGCCGCCGCCACCTGTAGCTGGCGATCGAACGTCACGCTCGACAGGCGGGCGAGACGGGGCGCCTGCTCCCCGCTGTCCTGCAGCGCGGTCAGGAACGCCAGATTCAGCGCGTGGGAAAGCCCGAGGACGTAGGCGATCAGCGGGTCATGCTCGGCCAGCGGCATTCGCAGAATCTCGGCCATCGTGCCGGCGAAGACGCCAGCCGCTTCTTCGGCGGCTTCGGGGTGGCCCACGTCCATTACCAGGACGTGACAGCCGTGAAGTACGTGGGCGTCGGGGCCGAACATGGGGTGCACCGAGGCGATCCGGCAACCGTTTTCCGCCGCCGCGGAAAGCGCGCGCGCCATGGGCGACTTGACGGACGCGATGTCGAAGATGAGGCCCTTCCTTCCTTGTGAGCCGATGCCTTCGAGCACCTCGACGCTGATCTGGAGCGGCGCCGCGACCACGGTCAGGGCGAAATCATCCGGAGTGTCCCGCCAATCGGCAGCGGTGGGAACGCCCGGCGGTCCTCCCACCGGATCGGCTACCCGCACGTCGTATCCCTGGGCAGCGAGCAAGCGGCAGAACCAGCGGCCCATGCGGCCGCCGCCGCCGATGACCAGCGCCGGCCGGCCGGCTCCCCGCCCCTGCGCCCGCACCCGGATGTCTTCCTGCCGGGCGAGCGAGGAACGCATGAGAAGCGCGACCAGATCGGCGGCAAGGTCGGCGGGAATGCCCCTTTCGGCCGCGTGAGATCGGGCCCGTTGCACGACCCGCTCTTCCTGCGCGGCGTCGTGGATGGGCCGGCCGGCGGCCTGTTTGTACCGGCCGATCGCCGCGGTGATGGCGTCGCGCCGCGCCCAGGCGTCCAGGATGTCCTGATCCACCTGCTCGAGCGCGGCCCTGAGAGCCTCGAGATCCATGGGTTGAATGTTAGGGCTCGCGGACCGGCAGACCGCGGAAGGAGGAGCCGGAACACCCGGCGAAGTGGAGTTGCCGCTCCGGCTGCTCCGGCACTACGCCTCTTCGGTGCGGCGCCAGCAATACCACGATTCTGCCGGGTGGGGTGCCCGCCGAGAGGGGAACCACACCGCCACCTACCGACGCGCCGTGCGCTGGCCGGAGGCCAGCGTGTGCCGGGCCCCACCGGGAGGACTGCCCAGAGGTCGGCGTTCCAAGCCGTCCCCGCGCTTCTTCGCGGTTGGCGTTACGCCGTCTCGCCCCGCTGCGCGGGGCGGTGCCGGTGTGAACACCGGCGTTCCCGGGCCGGTGCGCCGCTCTGCCGGGTGGGGCATGTGCCGCGAGGGGGACGACACCGCCACTTACCGATGCGCCGTGCGCTGGCCGGAGGCCAGCGCGTGCCGACCGGAGGTCGGCGTTCCAAGCCTCCCCGCGCTTCTTCGCGGTTGGCGTTACGCGCTCTCGCCCCGCTGCGCGGGGCGGTGCCGGTCTGAAGACCGGCGTTCCCGGGCGGGCGCGTCATCGGGGCTGCCGGCGTCCCGGCGCGGCTCCGGCCGTGAGTATGAGAAATCCGGGTTGGCAGCCCGACTAAGATGCCTCCGCCATCCGTGGTGAACCCTTGCTGCTCCCTTCCCGTTCCGACTTCCGCGCGCTCGCGAAACAGGCGAACCTGATTCCTGTCCGGCGGGAGATCCTCGCCGACTGCGACACCCCGGTCTCCACCTTTCTTCGTGTTGGGAACCGGGGACCGGCGTTCCTGATGGAGTCGGTGGAGGGCGGCGAGAGCGTCGCCCGCTATTCGTTTCTGGGATCGCGGCCACGGATGATCGTGGAGGGCCGGGGAACCGAGGTCAGGTGCCGCCATCTCCGCGACGGACGGACGGAGACCTTCGAGAGCACCGATCCCCTGTCGGCGCTCCGGGACCTGCTCCGCGATGTAAGCCCGGCGAACATCGAGGGGCTTCCCCCCTTTCACGGCGGCTTCGTCGGTTATCTCGCTTACGACGCCGTACGGCGCTTCGAGCGTCTCCCGGACAGTGTCGAGGACTCGCTCGGCATTCCCGATGCGACCTTTCTGCTGGCCGACAGCGTGCTGGTGTTTGACCGGGCACGCAACGTTATCCAGGTGGTGGTGAACGCCAGCGTCCCGGATGCGAGCCTTGCGGACCAGGCCTACGACGCGGCCGAGGCGCAGATCGAGGCGACCGTCAGCGAAATCCGCGCGCCGCTTCCCTATCGGCTGGGCCTTCCGGGAGGAACCGCCGGACCGTTGCCCGAGCCGGTTTCCAATACCAGCCGGGAGCGGTATCTGGAAATGGTGCGCCAGGCCAAGGACTACGTAGCCGCGGGGGACATCATCCAGGTCGTCCCTTCCCAGCGCTTCGAGACACCGCTCACCGTCCACCCCTTCGATTTCTACCGGGCGCTCCGGGTGGTGAACCCCTCCCCCTACATGTACTACCTCGACTTCGACGGGCTGGTAGTCGCGGGAGCGTCCCCGGAAATGATGACCCGTACCGAGGGCGGCACGATCGAGACCCGCCCGATCGCCGGCACCCGCCCGCGCGGGCGCACCTCCGACGAAGATGCAGCCCTTGCCGACGAACTCCTCGCCGACGAAAAAGAACGCGCCGAGCACGTGATGCTCGTGGACCTCGCCCGCAACGACATCGGCCGGGTGGCCGACTACGGCCGGGTCGAAGTCGAGGACTTCATGAGCGTCGAGCGTTATTCGCATGTGATGCACATCGTGTCCCGGGTGCGGGGAGAACTCCGCCCCGACATGGACGCGTTCGATGCCCTCCGCGCCACCTTCCCGGCCGGAACGCTGTCCGGCGCCCCCAAGATCCGCGCCATGGAGATCATCGATGAACTGGAAACCGAGCGCCGGGGGGTCTATGGAGGCGCGGTCGGCTACTTCTCCTACAGCGGCGCCTCCGACACCGCCATCGCGATTCGGACGCTGGTCGCCAAGGACGGCGTCGGCTATTTCCAGGCCGGGGGCGGCGTAGTGGCGGATTCCGAGCCCGCCGCCGAGTACGACGAGAGCTGCCGCAAGGCGGACGCGGTGCTCGCCGCCCTCCGTATGGCCCACAAAGGTTTGGACTGACCGCCCGTCATGACGCTGGTCCTCGACAACTACGACTCCACCTTCGTTCAGCCCGTGGGGAAAGCACCCCGCACCGTGCCCGGGGCCACATCCGCACCGGCGCTGGCCGTCTGTTCCGCGTGCGGGGCGCATGCCCCACGGGCTGATGGTGCGCGGCGCTCCGCGCCGCGCACCATCGTTTCCTGCGGGGAGGGGAAACCCCTCCCCGCACCCCTCCCCCGCGGCGCCCCCCCACCGGGAGAACTGGCGCGCCGCGAACGGACGCAGGACGATTCTCGATGACGTTTGTCCTCGACAACTACGACTCCTTCACGTTCAACCTCGTGCAATTGCTCGGCGAGCTCGGCGCCCGGCCGGAGGTGGTCCGGAACGATGCGCTGACTCCGGCCGAAGTCCGGGACCTTCGACCCGAGCGGGTGGTCATCTCCCCGGGTCCCTGTTCGCCCGACAAGGCCGGCATTTCGGTGGACCTGGTCCGGACGCTCGCCGGGGAGATTCCCATTCTCGGGGTTTGCCTCGGCCACCAGTCCGTGGTTCAGGCCCTCGGCGGCCGGATCCGGCGCGCGCACCGCCTGGTCCACGGCAAGACCTCGCCGGTGCGCCATAATGGCGCGGAACTGTTCGCCGGGCTGGAGAACCCCTTCGAGGCCACCCGCTATCACTCGCTGGTCGCCGACGAGCCGTTGCCCAAGGAGCTTGAGGTAACCGCCCGCTCCGACGACCAGGAAGTCATGGGACTTCGGCACCGGAGCGCACCGCTCTGGGGCGTCCAGTTCCACCCCGAATCCATTCTCACTCCCGCGGGACGACAACTGCTCCAGAACTTTCTCGACCTGACCTGACATGAAGACACGCTCGCCCGATTTCGCCACCATGGTGCTCATCCTGAATCAATGGGCGACGCAACAGGACATCGACCACGCGACGCACCTGGTCGAGGAGAAGGCCCTCGAATGGGCGTTCCACCCGGGCGAAGTCCGGAACCAGATCCACGTCCTGGGGGATCTCTCCCAGGAGACCGAGGCCTTCTGGCGAACCCAGCCCGGCGTCCAGCAGGTCTACGGTCTCGCCAAACCCTACAAGCTCGCGAACAAGACCCACCGCAAGTCGAACACCCGGATTCCGATCGGAAGCCAGCAGCTCGGCAGCAGGGACCTGGTGATCTTCGGGGGGCCGTGCGCGCTCGAGAGCGAGGAGCAGGGCATCACCTCCGCCCTCATGCTGCGGGACCTGGGCCTCGAGATCATGCGGGCCTCGGCTTTCAAGCCGCGCTCTTCGCCCTATTCCTTCCAGGGACTCGGAGTGGACGGCCTCCACATCCTGAAGCGCATTCGGGAGCAGACCGGCGTGCTGGTCGAGACCGAGGTCATGGACGTCCGCGACGTACCGGTCGCCGCGGAACTCGTGGACGTGATCAGGATCGGCGCCCGCAACATGCAGAACTTCGACCTCCTCAAGGAGGTAAGCCGGGTCCAGACCCCGGTCATCCTCAAGCGGGGCATGGCGAACACCATCCGGGAGTTCCTGCTGGCAGCCGAATACATCATGCAGGGGAACCCGAACGTGATCCTTTGCGAACGAGGGATACGGTCGTTCGAGACCGCCTACCGCAACACGCTGGACGTGGGGGCGATCGCCGTGCTGAAGCAGGAAACGCACCTGCCGGTGATCGCGGACCCCAGCCACAGCGCGGGGAACAAGACACTGGTGCCGGCCCTCTCGCTGGCCGCGGTCGCGGCCGGGGCCGACGGACTCCTCATCGAGGTGCATCCCAACCCCTCGGTGGCGCTCAGCGACGGGGATCAGTCGCTCTATCCGCATCAGTTCATGAACCTGATGGGTGAGCTGCGGAAGGTCGGGAAGGCGGTCGGACGGCGTCTTCTGTCGGGGAGCAGGGCAAGCGTGGCGTCGCCGCCAGCGGAGAACGGCAGGGCGGCCCAGACCGGATGACCGTGCGGGTCCCGGTGGAGACACCGGGCCAGGACGCGTCGTACGAGATCGTCGTCGGAGCGACGGCGCTCGACGGACTTCCCGCGTTCCTCGGCGAGCGCTATCCGGGACGCCGGATCGCCGCGATCGGCGATGCCGAAGCGCTGCGTCGCCACGGGGCGCGGCTGGCCGCCGCGCTCCCGGAGGGAACCCCCGTCCTCGAGGTTCCCTCCGGCGAGGACTCGAAATCGCGGGCGGAGAAGGCGCGGCTCGATGACGAACTCCTGTCCCGCCGGTTGGGCCGTGACACGGTCATCGTCGGGTTCGGCGGCGGCGTGCTCACCGACCTTGCGGGGTTCGTGGCCGCAACGTACCTCCGCGGGGTGCCGTTCATTGCGGTCCCGACCACGTTGCTCGCGGCGGTGGACGCCTCGGTGGGGGGCAAGACCGGGATCAACACCCCGCACGGGAAGAACCTGATCGGAGTCTTCCGCCAGCCGGCTGCCGTCTTCGCGGACACCGGCTTCCTCCAGACCCTGCCCGAGCCGGAGTTCCTGAACGGAGTCGCCGAAGCTCTCAAGATGGCGGCCACCAGCGACGCGGAGCTTTTCGCCGACATCGAGAGGGGCCTCGGCACGCTTCGCGCCCGGGAATCCGCAACCCTGACCCGCTTCATCGCGGCCGCGGTCCGGATCAAGGCCGCCGTCGTGGCCGCCGACGAACGGGAGAGCGGGTTGCGCGAGGTGCTCAACTTCGGCCACACCATCGCCCACGGCCTCGAGCACGCCACCGACTACCGGCTGGCGCACGGGGCCGCGGTCGCCATCGGCATGATCGCGGAGAGCCGGATGGCGTACCGGGCGGGTTTTTTGGAGCGCGCCGCCGAGGATCGTCTTCACTGCCTGATCGACGCCGTCGGCCTTCCGATCCGGCCGCCGGACGAGGTGGAACGCGGCCGCGTGCTGGCGGCGCTCGGCAGCGACAAGAAGGCGCGCGGCGGAGAACCGCGTTTCGTGATGCTGGAAGCCATCGGCCGCGTCCGGAACCGGGACAGCCGGGGCCGGGCGGCGTATTCCTTCCCCCTGCCCGCAGCCGTCGTGGACACGGGACTCTCCGCGATCGGGCTTTGATCGAGGTTGCCCCGGGGCCCGGCTCCCTGTCCGCCTCACTCCGGGTCCCCGGCAGCAAGTACGAGGCGAACCGGTTCCTGATCGCCGCGGCCCTCACCGAAGGGACTACCCGCCTCAGGGGCCTCCCGGAGGGGGAAGACATCCGGGCTGCAATCTCGGCGGTGGGGGCGCTTGGCGCACGCACGACCGGCGGCGGGGACTGCCTCGAGGTGCAGGGAGTTTCGGACGGCGGGAGCCCAGGCCCGTCTTGGGATCCCGGGGACACCACGACCATTTCGGTCGGCGAGTCGGGGACGCTGCTCCGCTTTCTCACGGCGGCGGCGGCCACCGTCCGGGAGCCCATCGCCATCACCGGAAGCGGCCGGATTCGGCAGCGGCCGGTCGCGGGACTGGTGGCGGCGCTCGAGACGCTCGGCGCCGACATCGAAACCACCGAGGGAACCGCACCGCTCACCGTGCGCTCGGGCCGGCTGGGCGGCGGGGAAGTTCGGGTGGCCGCCACCCAAAGCAGCCAGTTCGCGAGCGCGTTGCTCCTCGCCGCTCCCCGCGCCACCGGCGGCGTATCTATCGGTTTGGAGGGCGAGCCGGTGTCGGCGTCCTATCTCGATCTGACGGTCAGCGTGATGGCCCGTTGCGGGGTATCCGTCGAGCGGCCCGAACCGCACCGGTTCCGGGTGGCTCCCGGCGCGCGGTACCGGCCCGGCGAGCACCGGATCTCGGGGGATTGGACCACGGCGAGCTATTTCTTCGCCGCCGCCGCCATCGCGCCGGGCCGCGTCACGGTGCACGGCCTCGATCCGGAATCTCCCCAGGGGGAACGGAGCTTCGGGGAGATCCTGAGCCGGATGGGGTGCGAGGTCACGGAGGAGCCCGCGGAAGACGGCGTCCGCGTGACGGTTACGGGCGTCCTGCGCCTCCGCGGAGTCACGGTGGACATGCGGTCGATGCCCGACGCGGCGCCGACACTGGCGGCGATCGCACCCTTCGCTGAGGGTCCCACCCGGATACGCGGGATCGGGCACCTGCGGCACAAGGAGAGCGACCGGATTGCCGCCCTCGCGGACGGGCTCTACCAGCTTGGCGCCCGGGTGGCCACGGAGGACGACGCCCTGGCGATCGAGCCGCCAGAGGGGACGGCGGCGCTCCGCGCGGGGACGATGGATCCCTGTGGCGATCACCGGATCGCGATGGCGCTGGCGCTCACCGGCCTCCGGGTTCCGGGAGTACGAATCCGGAATCCGGAAGTGGTGGCGAAATCGTTCCCGGGGTTTTGGGACGCGCTGTCGCAACTGGGTGCGCGGGTGGCCCGCCGGGAGGACGGGTAGTGGCTCTGTCCGGCTCCCCCCGGGCTCCCGCCGGTCGGGGGGCCGCTTTCCCCAACGTCGTTCTGATCGGCGCCCGGGCGTCGGGCAAGAGCCGAGCCTCCCGGAAGCTCGCGGCGAGGGTCGGCTGGACGCGGGTCAGCACCGACGAACTGCTGGAGGCCCGCTTTGGTCCGATCGCCGCGTTCGTCGAGCGGTTCGGCTGGGAACGGTTCCGGAAAGAAGAAAGCGCGGTACTGGCGGGGATTTCCGGGGAGCGGCTGGTGGTGGACTGCGGCGGGGGGATCGTGGAGACCCCGCAGAACATACCCAGGCTGAGGGAACTGGGGACCGTCTACTGGGCGCGGGCGCCGGTGGCCTACCTGAGGCAGCGGCTCTCGCGGCCCAAGCACCGCGCCCGCCGGCCCGCGCTGCCGGGCATCCCTCCGGAGGACGAGGCGGTGATGGTCCTCGAGCGGCGCACCCCGCTCTACCGGGAAGCCGCCGCCAGCGATCTCTGGAGTACGGCTGCGAGCGGCGCCGACAAGGAGGAAGCGGTCGAAAACCTGCTGACCGCGCATTTCGGACCGCGCCTGGCGCTCACGGTCGCCGGGAGGGCGGTGGCGGACCTGCGCGCCGGCCTCGACGCCGCCGCCGGCGAGGCCGGGCCGCTGGATCTCGTCGAGTTGCGGCTCGACACCCTCGAAGCGCCGGGGTTGCCCGACGTGGAAGCGATTCTCGGGGACCTGCCGAAGCCGCTGCTGGCGCGCCTGATCGCCACCGTCCGCCGGCGTAGCGAAGGCGGCCGGTTTGGCGGCAGCGAAGAGGACCGGATCCAGTTGCTCGCGGAGGCCGGCCGGCTGGGCGCGGCTTACCTGGATCTCGAGTTCGAAGCGGACCGGGAAAGTGGAGGAGAGCACGCCCGCCGGATCCGGAAGGCAGCCCCCGCGGCGCGGCTGGTGGCTTCCTTCCACGACATGGGGAGCGTCCCCGCTTCCCTCGAAGCGCTTCCGGACCGGATGGCGGCCATGCAGCCGGCCCTCACCAAGGTCGCGGTTCAGGCTGCCGGGTGGAGCGACGTGCAACGGGTGCATGCGCTGGTTCGGGACCAGGCGTCCCGGAAAACGCCTTTCGTCGGGATCGCCATGGGGGAGGCGGGAACCGCGCTGCGGGTGATCGCCGGCTCGGCCGGCGCCGCGCTTTCCACCTACGCTCCCCCCGAGGGGCTTCCGGCGGTCGCCGGTGGGCAGCTCACCGCGAAGGAAATCCGCTCCCGACATTGCCGCTGGGGACGGCGCCTGCACGCGCTGGTCCCGGTGTACGGAGTGGTGGGCAGCCCGATCGGCCAGAGCCTCAGCCCGCCAATGCACGAGGCGGCATTCCGCCGCCTCGGCATCGAAGCCGCGTACCTCCGGTTTGCCGTTCCATCCGCGGAACTCGCGGAGTTTCTCGTCGCCGCCCGACTGAGCGGCGCGTGTGGCCTGAACGTGACGATTCCCCACAAGCGCGCCGTGCTCCCGCTGCTCGATGCGCTGGACGACGATGCGCGCCGGATCGGCGCGGTGAATACCATCATCCCCATGAACGGCGGATTCGGGGGAGCCAACACCGACTGGATCGGAGCCGTCCGGTCGCTCGAGGAGGTCGTGCCGCTCTCAGGCCGGCGCGCCACGGTGCTGGGAGCGGGCGGATCTGCGCGAGCCGTCCTCCACGGGTTGACCCGCGCTGGCGCCGAACCGGTTGTCATCTCACGTGACGACCGGAAGGCGGCGGCGCTCGCCGACGAAATGGGGGCAGGACACGCCCCGTTTGCCGCGCTGGATCGGTCTCAGGGAGACATTCTGGTGAACACCACCCCCGTCGGGATGGCGCCCGATCACAACGGGTGTCCGGCTCCCGACGCCGCGATCGCCGGTCACGAGGTGGTCTTCGACCTGGTGTTCCATCCCGAAAAAACCCGGCTCCTCCAGAAGGCGGCCGGGCTTGGCAAGAGGACGGTCCCCGGACTGCGGATGCTCGTCTTGCAGGCGGCCGCCGCGTTCGAACGCTGGACCGGCCGCCCTGCCCCGATCGAGGTCATGGCGGACGCCGCCCGGAAGGCCGGAAGTGCCCGGTAGCTCGATCGGCCAGGCGTTCCGGGTGACGACCTGGGGCGAGTCGCACGGCCCGGCGATCGGGGTGGTGGTGGACGGCTGTCCGCCCCGGCTCCCGCTCAGCGAGGCAGATGTCCAACAGGAACTCGACCGCCGGCGTCCGGGTCAGAGCGCCCTCACCACGCCCCGGCGCGAGGCGGACCGCGTGGCCATCCAGTCGGGGGTCATCGCCGGGCAGACGACAGGACATCCCATCGCGATGGTGGTCCAAAACCGGGACGCCCGGCCGGCCGACTACGAGGCGCTCAAGACCGTGTACCGGCCCAGCCACGCCGACTACACCTTCGAGGCGAAATACGGGATCCGGGATCCGAGCGGTGGGGGAAGATCGTCGGCGCGCGTAACGGTGGGCCACGTCGCCGCGGGAGCCGTGGCGCGCGTTTTCCTCTCCGAGAGGTTCGGCGTCGAGTGCACCGCCTACGTGAAGCGGACCCAGGACATCGAGGCCGCCGTGGATCCCGAGCGGGTCACCCGCGCGGACGTGGAGCGGACTCCGGTGCGTTGTCCGGACCCCGAAGCCGCCGCCCGCATGGTGGAGCTGATCGACCGGACCCGGAGGGCCCGCGATTCCGTCGGTGGCGTCATCGAGTGCTCGGTGCGCGGCGTTCCGGCAGGGCTCGGAGAACCCGTCTTCGACAAGTTGGAGAGCGATCTCGCGAAGGCCATGCTCGCGATCAACGCCAGCAAGGGATTCGAGATCGGCTCCGGATTCGCCGGCACCCGACTCCGCGGCAGCGAACACAACGACCGTTTCGTGATGAAGGACGGGCGGATGGCGACCGAGACGAACTACGCCGGCGGCGTTTTGGGCGGCATCTCGACCGGAATGCCCATCGTCTTTCGGGTGGCGTTCAAACCCACCTCGACGATCGGCCTGCCCCAGCAAACGGTGGATTCCGAGGGGAAGGAAGTCACGCTCGCGGCACGCGGCCGCCACGATCCCTGTGTCCTCCCGCGGGCGGTTCCGATCGTGGAGGCCATGGCCTGCCTGGTGCTCGCGGATCACGCATTGCGGCAGCGGGCGTTGAGCGGTCCGGAAGCCGACTCCTGAAGACGTTGCGCGGTCCGGAGGGGGGCTTCCGACCGGAATCGTGCGTACCGCCGCCCGAGAAGAAGTGCGGGGACGGCTTGGAACGCCGACCTCCGGTCGGCACCGTGGCGCGTAGGCTTGGAACGCCGACCTCCGGTCGGCACAGCGGCCCGCAGGGCCGCGGCGGCGAGGAACTCAACCGTCGGGATGGCTCCCGTCTCGGCGCGGCCTCAGCGGGCGTCGTGGCACAGCAGGCCAGGGAACGCCGACCTCCGGTCGGCCGTCCCGCTGGGGGCCGGCGACACCAAAACGGTCCGCCGTGTTCGCGCGCTGCTACTAGGCCGCCGGGGCCAACGTCACCGTCTCGATCCCGTCGAACGGAGCGAAATCGCCGCCGTTTCGGGTAACCACGACGCGGACGTCGTGCGCGGACATCGTGGCCGCGATATTGGCGTCGTGAAGCCGCCGGCCGTGCAGACCGTGGACGACGGCGAACTCCCGCAGCCGCCGGGACACGTCCTCATTCTCCTCGTAGAGATGGAGATCTCACCGGCCGTCGGCGCTATAGGTCTCTTCCCTCCGCCACGATGTCGGAGCACCGACCCGGACCGTCGCCAGGTTGAGCTTCCTGGCGCCCCCATTTGGTGGAGCCATGATGGCCGCCCGCTCGAGGATGGCCCGCACTTCGCCGGGCAGCGAGCGATGATGACTGCGCGCCAGACGCTTCAACGCGTGGGTGTCCGGAGGAACGTCACGGATGTGGTTCGAACTCATACCGATATCGGAACGATACCGACACCGGCGACGGCGGCGCGGAGCACGGTCCCTTTCGCGCAAAAGTGCAAGTTATACTTGAAGAAAATCCATCCGCACGGGGGCGGCTAGCTCAGCTGGGAGAGCGCGGCGTTCGCAATGCCGAGGTCACGGGTTCGATCCCCGTGCCGTCCACCACCGGGAGGAGATTCAATATGCAACGAGGAGTCTGGGCGCGGATCCTCGGCCTCGCGGCGGCACTGCTCGTGTTGGCCACTTCGGCGCCGTCCGCACCTGGGGAACCGCCGCCTTCGGGCGCCGCTCCGGACCCCGAGGCGGTCGCCCTCGTTCAGCGCATCGAGGCCTACCACCAGTCCCTGCCCCACTTCGAAGCGCGCTTCGAGCAGCGCTTTTCCCCCCGCATCTTCGGGCGCGACCGGGTGGAAACCGGCCGGCTGACGGTCAAGCGGCCCGCTCACATGCGCTGGGACTACGAATCCCCCGAACCGAAGGTCTTCGTCAGTGACGGGAGCAATACGTGGTTCCACGTTCCCGCCGACCAGCAGGTCGTGGTGGGCGCCTTCGGCAACACCGGCGAGGGGGCCGAGGCGGAAGCCGGCGGACTGAATCCCCTCGAATTGCTGACCGGGGACGCGACGATCCTGGATCACTTCGATGCGCTGCTGAGCAGTGAACCGCCAGCTCCCGGCCTGCGCGCGATCTCGCTGGTTCCCAGGCAGCCGAATGGAGAAATCACCTCGCTGGCGCTGACCGTGGACATCGAAAGCGGGCAGATCCAGGGGATCGAGTCCGAAGACCTCGAAGGGAACCGGACGACCTTCCGGTTCACCGATTTCCAGTTCGGAGCCACCCCCGAGGACTCGCTGTTCACCTTTACCATTCCCCCGGGAACCGAAGTGGTAACGGCAACAGACCTGCGCCCGTGAGAATCCTCGGCCGGAACCTGCGAAGGTTCCAGATTCCGCTGCTCCTGCTCGCGGCCGGCGTCGCCGGCTGCGCGACCAGCCGGCACTTCACGGCTGGAGAGACCGCGGAACGACTGGGCCGCTACGACGACGCCGTGGCGCACTACGCCCGGGCGGTCGCGGAAGACCCAACCGACTCGGCCGCCGCGCTGTCCCTGACGCGCGCCAAGCTGCGCGCCGCCGAAGAGCACGCGAAGGAGGCGGAGCGCCTCGCGGCGCGCCGCGACTACCGCGGTGCGGAGGATGCTCTCCGGGCGGCGATCATCCTGGCGCCCGAGGAAACGTCATTCCAGGAACGGCTGGCGGTCATCCAGGCCGCGGTCGAGGACCAGGCCGAGGAAGCGCGCGCCCTCACCCTCGCCGAGTTGAAGGAGGAGGCGCTGACGCGCCCGCTGGGGCTCGACATGCCGGAAGACGCCCGGGCGCCGGCGAGCTTCGTGTTCCGGGATGCAAGCCTTCGCTATGTCCTGCTGACCATTGGCGAGATCGCCGGAGTGAACGTCGCCTTCGACGAGGACTTCGTGGACCAGACCGTCTCGATCGAGGCGGAGGATTCCTCTTTCGAGGACGTGATCCGGAGCCTGACCGAAACCACCGGCCACTTCTTCCGCGTCGAGTCCCCGCACCTGATCACCATCGTTCCGGACACCCAGAACAAGCGGCTCCAGTACGAGCGGCAGGTGGCGCAGACTTTCTACCTGTCGTCGGCGGATCTCGTCGAGACGGCGGACACGCTACGCATCGTCCTGGGAATCCGCCAGATCGCCCAGCACGCCGGAACCAACTCCATCACGATGGTGGACACCTGGGAGCAGGTCCGTTCCGCGCAGCGCATCATCGAGGCGCTCGACCGGAGTCCCGGCGAGGTGGTCGTGGACGTGGAACTCATGGAGGTGAACCGCACCCACCTGGAGCAATACGGCATTCCCCTGCTGTCCGCCGGATCCGAGGGCATCTCCGCAGCTCTCACCCCCCGCCTGGACACCCTGCTCCAAAACCCCTACGAGCGCGGCAACTTGCAGATCGCGGGACTCCCCGGCGCGATCCTGAACCTGGTCCGCTCCGACACCGACACCCACGTGCTCGCCAACCCGCAGCTCCGGGCGTCCGACGGCAAGCCCGCGCTCGCCGACTTCGGCGAGCGGGTGCCGGTCCCGGTGACCACCTTCGCTCCGTTCGCGACCGGGGGGCTCGCCCAGCAGCCCACCACGACGTTCGAGTACGAAAACGTCGGGGTCAGCATCGAGGTGCTTCCCCGGATCCACCACGACGACAGCGTGACGCTGGAAATCAAGGTCCGCCTCGACAACGTGTCGGGCACCGGGTATTCCGGGCTGCCGACCTTCGGGAACCGGAACGTGGAGACGACGCTTCGTCTCAGGAACGGCGAGACCAGCATGATCGCCGGACTCATCCGTCAGGAAGAGCGGAGCAGCCTGAGCGGGCTTCCCGGAGTGGCCGACATTCCGGTGATCGGGCGGTTGTTCGGCCAGAACTCCGACAACCTGACGGAGTCCGACATCATCCTGACCATCACCCCGAGGATCGCGCGGCGCGCGGATCTCGACCGGGAGACGCTGCTTCCGCATATCGTCCGGCGCTGACGGGGGGGGCGGCGACGGGAGTCTCGCTTCCAGGAGCGCCGGTCTTCACACCGGCATCGCGGCCGCAGGCCGCGAAACTCCCGCCGCTACCCCTTCAGGCGCCAGGCAACCGGTACGGGACAGACTTCCTTACTGCTTCGTCCACGGTCTCCGGGGTGAGCAGAACCGTCACCGATACCGTGAGCGCACCTGCAGCGGCGATGTTCAGGGAGAGCGCCGTCGCCGCCGCTTCGTCGGGAAGGTCGGCGATCAGATAGAGGTCGCATTCGCCAAAGGCATAGTAGAAACCTTCCAGGCTACCCCCGACGCCCTCGATGGTCTGACGCAGGGCCGCCTCCCGGCCGCTGCCGCCCTCGGCGAGCAGCCCCTTCAGGCCGGACTGCGTGTAGTTGGTTCGGAACATGTACTTGGCCATGCGGTTCCCTTTGCCCAAGGTGGCTTGGTGTTGCAGTGGTGCAATGGTGTTATCTGGTGGCCGACTGCCGCAGTTCCTTTACCCGAAAGGGCGGCGCGACCCAATTACCTGATGGACGCTACCGTTAGTCTCGCGCACGGATCAAATCCCGCGCTCGGGGAACCTGGTCAAGTTTGGGTCATGGCCAGCGGCTATGCCTCCCGCCGCACCCGCGGCGTTCACTAGCGGGTCAGTTGGGCCGCGGCCGCCTCCGGGACACCGCCGAAATGACCGTTGGAGAGGAACAGGAAGACGGTCGGCTCGTCTCCCGCCGCAAGTTCGCGCACCCGCCGGAGCAGCGCGGGGTGATCGCTCAGCACCTCCGCCGGCACCCCTCCCGACTCGAGGTCGAGAGCCAGGCGGTCGAGGTCGAGCGCAGCGGTTGCCGGAAGCCGGCGGCCGCGGCTCTCGCCGGCCGGCGACGCCAGCAGGACCCGGTCCGCCATCCGGAACGCCTCCGCGAAGCGGTCCTGGAACACCGCGCTGCGCGCAGTGAAGGAGCGGGGCTCGAAGACCGGGAGAAGCCGCGCCTCCGGCCAGCGATGGGACGCCGCCTCGAGGACCGCCTCGGCCGCGGTCGGGTGGTGCGCGAAGTCCCGAACCACCAGCACCCGTCCATCCGGACTCGCGGCGAGGCGCTGCAGCCGGCGCTCCACCCCGGAAAACCCGCTGACCGCCTCGCGGATCGCCCCCCACTCGACGCCCAGCCAGTCGGCGGCGGCAGCCGCCGCCAGGACGTTCCGCGCCGCGGCGCGGCCCCAGAACCGGCCCTCGATGGGCGGCCGCGCCGAGCCGCGAAACGCCGCCACCAGGCGGCTTCCGGACAGACCGCGCGTCTCGATGGCGGCCGTCCAGTCTGCCGCGACCTCACCCGCGCCGGCTACCGAAAAGGTCTGCACCGTGGTGTGGGCCGCCGGGGCGAGCTCGGCAGCAGCCGCCGAATCGGCGCCCAGCAACAGCAGCCCGCGCCGCGGGGGCAGCCGGGCGAGGAAGGAAAACTGCCGGCGAACCGCCTCGAAGTCGGAGTAGATGTCCGCGTGGTCGAACTCCACGTTGCCGATGATGGCCACCTCCGGCAGGTAGTGAAGGAATTTGGGCCCCTTGTCCCAATACGCCGTGTCGTACTCGTCCCCCTCGACAACGAAGGGCTCACCGGGCGCCCCCAACTCGAAGCTCCCTCCAAGATCGCTCGCCACTCCTCCTACCAAAAACCCGGCGTCACGTCCCGAGGCGCGCAGGATCCAGGCGAGCAGCGAGGTGGTGGTCGTCTTCCCGTGGGTTCCGGCAACAACCACCGGCACCCGGCGCCGAAGAACCAGTTCCCTGAGCGTTTCCGGGAAGGACACGAGCGGCAGGCGTCGGTCGAGCGCCACCTCGAGTTCGGGATTCCCGCGGGATATCGCGTTTCCGACGATCACCGCGCGACAACCCTCAGGGAGATTCTGCGGCCCGAACGGCGTCCGAACCTCGATTCCCTCCCGTTCGAGAACCGTGGACATCGGGGGATAGGCCCCCTGATCCGATCCGCTCACCAGATAGCCGAGCCGGGTCAGCAATCCCGCAAGCGAGGCCATCGCGGTTCCCGCGACTCCGAGAACGTGCAGGCGATCGCCCGCCTGGAGGCCGTGGATCACTCCACCGCGCCCTCGAGCAGCGTCAGTCCGTCCGCGTCCATGCGGGCGCGCACTTCGAACGGGACCGTGCGGCACGGATCCCCGTCCGTGTGCCCGGTAGCGAAACCGAAGACGGTCGGAACCCCGAACGGCTCGCTGAGGCGGGCAAGGAGTTCCGCCGTGGTGTACCCCTGGTCCGGGTGCTGGGTGCAGCCGGGCATCTGGCCGAAGACGATGCCCCGCACGCCGTCCAGCAGTCCGGCAAGCGAGAGCTGAGTCAGCATCCGCTCGATCTGGTACGGCTTCACGCAGATGTCCTCAAGGACGGCAATCGCACCCCGGAACGAGGTCGCGAACCGGGTGCCCGCGAGCGCCGCCAGCATCGAGAGGCAGCCCCCCCGGAGAACGCCCTCCGCACGGCCTGGATGGAGGCTTTCCGCACCGCGCCAGGGCAAGTGGAAACCGGGTTCCCGGGCCCGCAGGAGGCCGAGCGTCTCCTCCGGGTCCCAGCGGGAGGGGCCGCGGGCAATCTGCTGCGCGACCATGGGGCCGTGGAACGAAGCGACGCCCGCCCCGGACAAGAGCGCCAGTAGCGCCGTCAGGTCGCTCCCCCCGAGAATCGCCTTCGGATTCCGCCGCAGCCGATCCACCGGGATGCGGGGAAGCAGGTCGAGGCTGCCGTATCCGCCGCGAGCGCCGAAGAGCGCGGTGACGTTCTCATCCTCCAGCAACTCGAGGAAATCCTCGGTGCGCTCGGCAGCGGACCCGGCGGTGTACTCACTCCGTTTCAGCAGGTGCCTGGATCGGCGGGGGACGAGTCCGACGCGACGGAGCTCGGCTTCGCCGGCTTCGAGCCAGGGAAGCTGCACCGGGCTTGCCGGCGCCAGGATCCCCACCGTGGCGCCCGGATGGAGCGCGGGGGGCCGTAGCACCATCAGCGAAGAAGCAGGGAGGCGGCCAGGACGGCCGCCGAAATCAGGACCACCAGAAGGACCCGCAGCCGTGTGCGTCGGGGTTCTCCCGGGAGCGGCCCGGCCACATAGAGCCGCGGCGGTTTGGCGGGTGGCCACGGCTCGGTTTCGTGGCCTGCCGGCCCCTCCGCCCCTGCGGCCTCGGGAGACATCGCCCCCGCCCGGGCGGTTGCCGCCGCATCCCCGGCGTCCGCGGTTTGCTCAGCTCCGGAGGGCGCCGCGGTCCCGTCCGTCGCGCCCGTCTCATCGAACGATTCGATGCGGCAGCGAGCGCCGCCGAAGAGCAGCACGTCCCCGGGATGGATGCGTACCCGGGTGGGCACGGGGGCTCCGTTGACGCGGCTCTGGTTGGTGCTCTCCAGATCTTCGAGATGCAGTTCGAGGTCGCGGAGTATCAGGCGCGCGTGTCTTCGGCTCACGAACATGTCGTCAAGCCGGATGGTGCACCGGGGAGATCGGCCGATGGTGGTTTCGCGGTGCTGGATCTCGTAGCGGGCCGGGGGCTGCTGGCGGTCTCCGGGGGTGGTGCCCGACGGGACGTTCTCCACGACGAGTTCGTAGAGCGCGCGCGCGCGGCCCGCCCCGTCCGCGGTCAACGGGCCATTCCCGACCGCCGGAGCGCGAGCGGGGCGAGGAGCGGTCCGTCGTGGGTCACGAGCGTGGCTCCGGTCACGTCGGCGGCGGCCCCGAACGCCTCCGCCGCGCGGGCGCGCTCGCCGAGCGCCTCGAGGGCGAGCGCCCGGTAGTAGAGAACGGTTCCGTCCCCGATGCCCGGGCCGGTCGGAGCCCGCACTTCGTTCAGATACCTGACCAGTGCCCTCTCGGGATCCCCGAGCAGGATCCAGCAGATTCCCGCTTCGAGTTGCCGGGTCGCATCGCCCCGCCCCCGCGCAAAGTCGGCCTCGAGTTCCACGAGGCGCCGATTGCACTGTCCCGCCGAAAGCGAAGGCAGAACGGGCGTCTCGGAGAGCACCAGGCGCAACTGCCGCTCGGCGCCCTCGCGGAGCACGAGGAGGTCGATCGTGGTGTCCGGCGATTCGATGGCGACGAGTTCCGCGAGCCCGAGTTCGTCGGACAGGAGGCGGCCCTCGATTTCGCGAAGCTCGTCTCCCGGTTCCATCCCGGCCAGCACGGCGGGGCCCGCCGGATGCACGCTCGTGACCCGGAGCCCCCTCGCACCTCCCTCCTCGCCGGCACTGGCGAGCGCCACCGCGGTCAGCCCGAGCCAGGACCGCCGGCGCATGGGCGGCGTCAGGAGCCGCTCGATGGCGGCACCCGCGCTCGCCGGGGAGAAGCGATCGAACGGGGCCGCGTCCGGCACCCGGGAACCCGCGGCAAGGAACTCGACCCGTGCCGGCCCGCTGCCGGGTTCGGGGAGCCGGACCCGCACCCGCGCCTGGGCCTCGGTTTCATCGGCCTCGACCACGACGAAGTAGTCCTCCCTCGCCCGGAGTACCCGGCCGATCTCCCGCTCCGCCTCCGATTCCCCGTCGGGCCCGCTCGGGGTCATCGCCAGAACAGGCAGCACCTCGCACGACACTGCCGTCCGGGAACCTCGCGAGACGGTGAAGGAGCGGGCGCAGCGTCCGGCGGGATGGCGGATCTCGACCTCGTGTTCTCCGGAGCACATCGCCGAGAACGAGAGCGGCGTCACTCCCCGCTCCTCGCCGTCGAGCACCACGGTGCCGCCGCTCGGTTCGCTCTCGATCCGGAGACCTCCCGTGGAGGGGCGGAGCCTCAAGAAGCGGGGCAAGTAGTCGCGGGCTTCGTCGGCGTGAAACGTGAACCGCGACGGGGTCCGGCAAGGCGCCTCCAGGGTGATCTCGTTGGCCCCCGTTTCCAGGTTCCCGAGTTGAAGCGGCGCGGAGAATTCGTCGCGCGCGAAGCGCGGCGGGACCAGCGGACGGAGATCCTCCGGAAGGCTCCCGCCGGTCACTCCCGCCACCCGGCCGCCGACGCGCACGGTGACGCCCGCCGGTGCGGTGATGACGGAAAGCACCGGACGGCTGCGCTCCAGCTCATGCTCGATCGAGATCATTTCGCCCGCCAGCACTTCGCGCCGAGGTTCGGTGTACACGGCGTATCCGGGCCGTTCCAGCCGAATCGTGACGAGTCCGGCGAATATCGGCCGGCCGGTGAGGGGCGTGACGCCAACCGCTTCGTTTTCGACGAATACGGTTACGCCCGCCGGCTCGGTAAGGACGCTCAGATAGGCGAGCAGCTCACCCCGCTGCTGTTCGAACAGATCCACCACCGCCGGAGAAAGTCCGGGCAGGTCGAGGCGCCAGGTCGGATCGGCCAGGATGAGCAGACGCAGGTCGTCCGCGGCCTGCTCGGGAGATTCCCGAACCAGGTGGGCCCGGGCCCGGTACTCGAGCGCCCTCAGGAAGAGCTCGGTCTCGATCTCCGGCAGGCGCCCCTGCCGGTCGCGAGCCGCGTCGAGTTCGTCGAGGATCGCGGTCAAGGCGAGCACCGCCTCCACGGCCAGGCGGGGATCTGAGGTCTGCGGACGCAGGGCCCGCAGTTCGGCGGCGATGGCGACCGGATCCTGAGAGGCCGTCGTCTGCGGCGCGGATGCCGCCGAAATCCCCGAGGCAGCCATCACGCTCGCCAAGAGGACCGGGATCACTCCCGCGATCATCGGGTTCCTGAGCGATTTCACCGTGCGTTCACCGGAGCACCGCCACCGCGTGCGTGGATTCGTCCAGCACGTAAAGCCCTCCATCGGGCCCCACGTCGAGGGATACCGGCCGGCGGACCGCACCCCCCGACCACCCTCCTCCACGCAGCGTGACGAGCAGAGCGAAATCCCGGTCGAAAACGGCAAGCGCCGGACCATCGCGATCCAGAACGAAGAGATTCCCCAGCCCGTCGAAGGCCACGTCCACGGGTTCCGGGAAGCCCGACTCCCGCGTCAGATGGAAGATCCGCCGGCCTTCCGCATCGAAAGCGAGAACTCCCTGACGGTCCTCGACGACGATCAGATGTCCGGCGGGGTGCCGCTCGATCCGGTGCACCTCGTCAAGACGGGGATGCTGCACCCGTCCGAGATGGAGGCCGGAACGGGCGAACCGGAGCACCGCCTTCTCCCGGTCATCCCAGATCCAGTACCCCTCGGGGGTGACCGTGATCGCGCGAATTCGCCGGAGTCGTTCGGAACCGTTCGCGAGCCGCAGGGTCACGAGATTTCCGCCCACAACAAGGGCTTCCTCTGCCGCCACCACCGAAATCGGCGAACCGCCGTTCGCCACCCCCGTCTCCGCGTAGACCAGATCCCAGGCGTCCTCGACTCCGATTGCCCCTTCGAACTCCCCGGCGCGCGAAAACGTCTGCAATTCGTCGGTATCCCGGTCGAGAACGTGAAGCTGACCCCCGGCGATCCGCACCCGGCGCGGCCGGTCGAGCCGCTGCGGCGGCCGGATCGCACCGGTGAAACGCCAGGACGGGCCGCCCGGCGACCGGTAGCGGGAGACGAGCGTCGCCAGTTCCGAGGCCTCTTCGGCGAGACGGCGGGCGGAGAAGTCCCCGTTCGCCTCGTCCGACGGATCGTCCCGGATCACGCGCAGGAGATCCGCGCGGAGCTCCGCCACCTCGCCGAAGGCCGCATCCGATTCGCCGAGCCGCGCGAGGGCGCGGGCAAGCAGCAGGCGGGCGCGGAACCGCTGGGCTTCGGAGACCGGAGCGGCGCGGGTCTCGTGGAGCGCAGAGAGCAGAGCTCCGGCCACCGTCCGGTCGTCCATGAAGTCGGACGCGGTCCCGGCGATCCCGGTGAGCGCCGCGAAGGACCAGGGAGAGCCCGCAGGTCCCGCCGCGGTCAAGACCCGCTCGAACTCGGCCAGCGCGTCTTCGGGACGCGGCGGGACGCTCATGATCGCAATCCGTCCGAGAAGCAGGTGGGCTCCGGGGATCGAGTCGCCCGCCGGATACCCACGGAAGAGACGGTCCACCATCTCCTCCGCGGCCACCGGGTCCCCCTCCACCTCGAAACGGTGCCGGGCGATGCGCAGGGCCGCATCATCGGCGAGCCGACTCCCGGGCATGGTGTCCAGGATGGCTTCAAAATCGCGGAGCGCCTGACCGTAGCGGCCGCCGGCGTAGAACTGCTCCGCACTCCGGAATCGCCGTTCGGCGGCACGTTCGAGCTGGGCTTCGGTTTCCGTCTGGGCGGAAAGCGGAGACGCAACCGCAAGTCCGATCAGAGCCGAAAGCCATGCCACGCGAGTGGTCATGAAGGGGACACCGTCAGTTTACTTGGCGGGAACACGCGGCAACGAAAGCGGTTGCCTCTCGCGTGTCACGGAAGGAGCGGATCGCCGCCAACCCGGAGGCGCCGACGCCGCGAAGCCGATCGATGCTCTCCGGCGCCAGCCCCCCGACGACCCAGACGGGAATCCGCAGCCGGCGGCAGGTCTCCCGGAAGACTTCCGGCGGCAGGGGGCGCTTTCCGCCCGTGGGCGCAAACGGTCCGACAATCACGTAGTCGGCCCCGTCCCGTTCCGCCGCAACCGCCGTGTCGAGCGCGTGAACCGAGCGGCCAACCAGCAACCGGCCGCGCGGGAAGCGGGAGCGGACGACAGCGACGGGGAGGCCGGCCTCCGGCAGGTGAACGCCGGCGACCGGGAACGTGGCCGCGAGCGCCAGCCGATCGTTCACGATGACCCGTGACAGGACTGCCGGCGCCTGGGAGGCCAGCTTTTCGAGAAATCTCTCGAACTCGCGATCGGAAATCTCCCGGTCGCGCAACTGAAAAAAGTCCACCCCGAGCCGCTGAAGTTCCCGGAGGTGTTCCGGGGCGAGACCGCGAACCGCGGAGATCGCGCAGCAGACGGGGCGTTCGGGCGATCCGAGAAGCTCGGGACTGCGCGGCGTCCCGACCTTCCCAGCCGGTGCGCTACCCACGCGGGCCGGGACTGCGCGGTTCCGCCTGCTGTCGCGCGCGATCAAGCGGGTCGGTCATACGCGGTTCCGCCCGCCTCCGGCGGGCTGTGCCGACCGGAAGGCCGCAAAGCGCGCAAAGCTGAGCGAGAAGAAGCGCGGGGACGGCTTGGAACGCCGACCTCCGGTCGGCACGCGGCCCAAAGGGCCGCAAAGCGCGTAGAGCTGACCCAAAAGAAGCGCGGGAACGGCTTGGAACGCCGACCTCCGGTCGGCACGCGGCCCGAAGGGCCGCAAAGCGCGTGGAGCTGAGCGAGAAGAAGCGCGGGGACGGCTTGGAACGCCGACCTCCGGTCGGCACGCGGCCCGAAGGGCCGCAAAGCGCGTAGAGCTGACCCAAAAGAAGCGCGGGGACGGCTTGGAACGCCGACCTCCGGTCGGCACGCGGCCCGGAGGGCCGCAAAACGCGTAGAGCTGACCCAAAAGAAGCGCGGGAACGGCTTGGAACGCCGACCTCCGGTCGGCACGCGGCCCGAAGGGCCGCAAAGCGCGTGGAGCTGAGCGAGAAGAAGCGCGGGGACGGCTTGGAACGCCGACCTCCGGTCGGCACGCGGCCCGGCGGTCGGCGTCCCCTTCCTCTGCCGGGCGATGCCGGTCTGAAGGCCCCCACCGGGAGGACTGGCCGGCGTTCCCGCGCCACCACCGCGTTGAAGACAGATCCGCAATCAGCGCCGCTTCTCGCGCAGCCGGGCTGCCTTCCCCTTGCGCTTTCTGAGGAAATAGAGCTTGGCGCGCCGCACGTGGTGCGATCGGACGACCTCCACCTTCGCCACCAGCGGCGAATGGAGCGGGAATATCCGCTCGACGGCGACGCCGAAGGAGGTCTTGCGGACAGTGATCGTGCGGCGGTTTCCGCCGTGCTTCATCGCGATCAGGATGCCCTCGAAGATCTGGATCCGCTCCCGGTCCCCTTCGCGGATGGTCGCGTGGACCCGAATTGCATCTCCCGGATGGAGGTCCGGCCGGTCCGCCTTCAGGTCGGCGGCCTCCAGTTCCCGAATCACTTCCGACGCCGGTTTGACCTCGGGCGGCTGATCCTCCACCGAAACCGCCAGGGCGCTCTCTTCGGGGGCGTCCGCGGTCGGCTGCTCGCTCACACTCATGATGGTTTCTCCTTCGTATCTGGATTCGGCTTCCGGACCGCTTCTCTTTCTCCGGTAAACGCCTGGAACAGGTCGGGGCGGCGGCTCCTGGTGAGCTCGATCGACTGTTCCCGCCGGAACCGGCGGACGGCCTCGTGGTTCCCCGAAAGGAGAACCGGCGGCACTTCCTCACCCCGGAAGGCCGGGGGACGGGTGTACTGGGCGTGTTCCAGCAGTCCGGTGACGAACGACTCCTGGACAACGGATTCGGAATCGCTCACGGCGCCGGGGATGAGCCGGGCGACGGCGTCCACGACGACCATCGCCGGAATCTCCCCTCCGGAAAGGACGTAGTCGCCAACCGAGACCTCTTCGGCGCCGGTCAGCGCCTGAAAGCGCTCGTCGACTCCCTCGTAGCGCCCGGCGACCAGCAGGAGCCGCGCCTCGCGCGCAAGTTCGGCGACCAGATCCTGGTCGAGCTGACGGCCGCGCGGCGACAGCAGAACGACCCGGGGCTTCGCCGAGTCGAGCCCGCCGATCGCCTCCACCGCCTCGACGAGCGGTTCGACGCGCATCACCATTCCCGGTCCGCCGCCGTAGGGAGCGTCGTCGGCCCGCTGGAAGCGGCCCTCGGTCCAGTCCGTCAGCGCGTGCGTTTCGATCCGCAGGAGGCCGGCCTGCCGCGCCCGGCGCACGATGCCGTGGTCGAAGACCTCCCGGAACATGCCGGGCAGCAGGCTCAGGATGTCAACGCGCATTGCTGGCCTGCCCGCTCGGGGCGTTGAGCCCGAGGAGCCCGTCCGGGACGTTGAGGACGACCCGCCCGGTTGTTTTTCCGGTGGGCGGTTCGACCAGGACACAAAGGGCTTCGACGAAGGGAATGAGGTCTTCCGAGCCATCCGGGCCGCGAAGGACGAGGAGGCTGGGGCCGGCGGTATCGAGGGTGCCCACGATCTCGCCGAGCGGGACGCCCGTTTCGCTTTCGGCCTTGCAGCCGACGAGCTGGTCCGAGTAGTAGCGGCCCTCGGGGAGGGCAGCGCGCTCGGCATCAGGGATGCGGACTTCCATCCCCCGGAGGGTTTCGGCGGAGGTGATGTCGCTGACTCCGTCGAACAGGATCACCGGGCGTCCCTTGTGGATGCGCACCGAATCGAGGGAACGCCGGGTTCCCGGCTGTCCTGAGGGTCCGACTTCGGCGCTTTCGATCTTGAAGAAACGGCCGGGATCGTCGGTCAGCGGCTCGACGACGACTTCCCCGCGCCGGCCGAACGGCCGGACGATCAGACCGACTACGACGTCAGCAGGGGTGTCGTCTCCCGCATCCCGGATACCGCCTTCCCAGGAATCCGCGATAGCTGCGGGCGCCTCCCGCCCAGGCCCGGATGACGATGTGCCGGAAGCCATGATCTCAACTGTCCCCTGGTCACGCTCGTCTTTTTCGAGAGTAAGTTCTGCGGGCTGTAAGTGATTGTGTGCTTGTGATCCGCGGGCGGCGAATAGCCCGGCGCGGGGAACGGCGCTTGAGAAGCCGTCAGTCTGAATCCCCGGAGGATTCAGAGCTGCCGGCCGCAGGCGCCGCTTCCGGCCGCGGAACGGCTATTCGGTTCCGCCGGATCCGTTTTCCCCGGACCCGTTTTCCTCGGTTTGGTCTTCTTCGGATCGGGCCGGCTCGGCGAGCACGTTCTTCAAAAAGCTCTTGACCGTGAGACTCGGCTTCGCCCCGTGCCCGAGCCAGTAGCGGGCGCGGTCGGCCTTGATGTGCAGCCGGCCTTCCGCATCGTTGGGCATGCGCGGGTGGTAGTAGCCAAGCGTCTCCACAATGCGCCCGACCCGTCCATGCACCGAATCCGACACGACCACCCGGAAATGGGCGTCGCGCTTCCGGCCGGTGCGGGCAAGCCTGATGTTCAACACGGAGAGGAGCCTCGATTCTGGAAAAGCCGCCGCCGACGGCTGGTCCGAAGGACCGGAAGGGTAGGCCGAACCCACCGTCCAGTCAAGGTGGGGAGGGCTGGTTTCCGGGCCGGCCTCGCCAGCCGGAGGGGCCAAAAGGTTGCCCCGTTCAGATACCCAGGTCACGCAGAATCCCCGGATTGTCCCGCCATTTCGCGCGGACTTTCACCTGGAGATCGAGGAAAACCTTGCGGCCGAGCCGTTTTTCGATGCGCCCGCGCGCTTCGGTGCCGATTCGCTTCAACATCCGGCCTCCCCGGCCGATCACGATGCCCTTCTGGGAGTCCCGATCCAGCAGCAGCGAGGCCGCGATGCGGACCAGGGGGCCGGAATCGTCGTACTGTTCGATCCGGACCGCGGCGGCGTGCGGGACCTCCTGATGGAGGTGCTCGAGCAGCCGCTCGCGGACGATCTCCGACGCGAAGAAGGCTTCCGGAAGATCGGTGATCTGACCATCGGGGTACAGGGGAGGACTGAAGGGCAGACGCGCCGTGAGCGTTCCGACCAGCGAGTCGGCCGCGCTGTCCCCCTGCCCCCGGTCTTCGGGGTCTTCGACATTCGTTCCGGTGCGCGCCGAGAACGTCACCACCGGACCGACCTCCCGTTCCCGGTAGATCGCTTCGAGTTCCCCGAGCCGGAGCCGGGGCGCCGCATCGGTCTTGCTGATGCCGATCACCCGGGGGCCGGGAAAACCCTCCAGCCGGCGAAGCAGATCCCGGTCGGCGTCCGAGAAAGCCCGCGTCCCGTCCACGACCGCGAGCGCCACATCCGCTCCCCCGAGGCTCTGGGCCACTGTCCGCATCATCGCCCGGCCGAGGCCGGTCCGCGGCCGGTGGATTCCCGGGGTGTCCAGCAGGATCAGCTCCAGCCCCGGGCGGCGGGCCACTCCGAGGATGCGCCGCCGGGTGGTTTGGGGCTTCTTGTGGACCGCCGCCAGTTGTTCCCCGACGAGGCGGTTCAGGAGGGTGGATTTCCCGGCGCCCGGAAGCCCGACCAGCGCCACGAAGCCGGCGCGGTGTTTGGGGTCTTCCAGCGGGCCCGGTTCAGAATGCGGGGGGGCCAATCAACAGCCTGTGGTGGAACCCGGGTGAGCGCCGAGAGCGGGGAGGCCCAGTTCTCCCGGTGGGGGCCCGGCTGACAAGGCGCGTGAGGGAGGAGCCCCCACCGGGAGAACTGGGCCGAGTGTATTTCGACCGAAACGCAAGGCAGAGCGCCGCGAAGCGGCGCGGTTCAGCCGGGATGCATCGCCGCTCGAGCCCCCACCGGGAGAACTGGGCCGCCTGGGTTTCACCACAGGTTGTTAACCGCCCCCAACCCGCGCCAGACGGACCCGGTGGATCCGCCGCTCGTCGGCCTCGAGGATCTCGATGCGGAGGCCGTCGTGCTCGATGACTTCGCCGGGCGCCGGAATCTTCCGGAAGGCCGCGAGCGCGAAGCCGGAGATGGTGTCGAAGGCGGCGCCGTTCAACGAGTCGGGGAGCGTCAGCCCGGTCACCCGCGCGATCTCGTCAAGCTCCGCCGCGCCGCGCACCCGGTAGCCGCCGTCCGCCTCGTGCACCAGATCCGCCTCGAGCGGCTCGTCTTCTTCGTGGACCTCTCCCACGATCTCTTCCGAGATGTCACGAAGTGTCACGATCCCGGAGACGCTCGCGTGTTCGTCCACCACCACCGCGAACGTCTGCTTGGAGAGCTTGAACTCGCGCAGCAGGTCGTCCACTCGCTTCGTCTCGGGAACGACCGGCACGTCCCGCAGCAGCGGTGCGAGTCCCTTGCGGTCGCCGGGCACGGCGACCAGGTCCACGGCGTCCACCACCCCCACCACCTGGTCGGCCGCCCCGAAGACCGGGATCCGGTGGTGCCGGCTGTCGGCAATGAGACTCTCGACTTCCTGCCGGGAGGCCTCGTCGGACACCGAAACGACGCTCGGCCGCGGTGTCATCACCTCGCGCACCAGCATCTCGTCGAGTTCGAGAACGCCGCGCACCATCGCCGCCTCTTCCTCTTCGAGGATCCCCTCTTCCTCGCCGGTCTCCAAAAAGGCCTCGACCTCCTCGTCGGACGCTTCGTCGTCCGGCTCCGAAGGGAGCGGGAAACCGCGCCGCAGAAGGTTCCGGAGCGGTTCGGCGACGGGGCGGACGAGCCGCTCCCAGCGGCCGAACCAGGGCAGGAGCGGACGCAGCACGTCTTCCGGATCCCGTAACAGGATGGCGGCGGGAACCAGTTCCCGGAGGACGAACCACGCCGGGACGAAGACGCCGAAGGTCCACAGGAGGCCGGTGGCGCCGAACCCCATCCGGTCCAGCACGAAGCCGAGCAGCGCGCCGGCGGCCAGTAGCCCGCAACGGGCGGGGATGAGCACCACGAGCGGGTCCGCCAAGCGCTCCCGGAGGGTGCGCGCCTCCTCGACGCTCTCGCCGAGGGCTCGGACCGCGATCGGGCTCGACGCAAAGAAAGCGATTTCGAAGAGGGCGAAGAGAACGACGAGAAGGCCGGCGACCAGCAGGAGCGCGACCCAGAGGAACATGGGTCAGTTCTTCAGGAGCCCGTGCCGGAGCCGAAGCACGCGTTCGAGCCTCACCATCTCGCCGCGGTCCTGCTCGTGGTCGTAGCCGAGGAGGTGCAGGTAGCCGTGCACCGCGAGGACCCGAATCTCGTCATCGAGTTCGACGCCCGCCTGCCGCGCCTGACGCGCGGCGGTGTCCACGGAGACCACCAGATCCCCGAGGTACTCCGTCTCTTCCTCGGACCCGAACTCCGAAGGCACGGGATCCGCGGGAAAGGCGAGGACATCCGTCGGGCAATCCTTGTCGCGGAAGCAGCGATTCAGTTCCCGGATCTTCTGGTCCGAGACGATCCGGAGCGTTGCCCCGCGCCGATCTCCCGGCGCCACGTCCGCGGCGATTCGTTCGAGGAAGGCGGAAAGCTCCCGCGGGTCCACTGAAAAACGGCGCTGGCGGTTCTGGACGGCGAAGCGCGCCGGCTGCCGCGGGCGGACGCGGCCGGAGAAGCTTTCGGGTCCGGAATCGTCGGGTCCGGAATCGGCGGCTTCACGCACGCGGCCGTCTCCCGAAGTCGAATCCCGGGTAGGGCAGCCGCTCGTGATGGATCCCCTGCAGGCTCGAAAGGAAGCTCTCGCGGATGCTGGCCATGTCGCTGAGCGTCAGATCACATTCGACCAGTTGATCGTCCTCGACGATGGCGCCCATGATGCGGTCGATCACCTGCTCGCACTCGGCCCGGGTCGGGTCTTTCAGGCTGCGGGCCGCGGCCTCGATGCTGTCGGCCATCATGATGATGGCTGTCTCGCGGGTCTGCGGGCGGGGGCCGGCGTAGCGGAAGAGGCTCTCGTCGGCTTCGGAACCGTTCTGGGCGGCAGCAGCCCTCGCCTTCTCGTAGAAGACCTTGATGATTCGGGTTCCGTGGTGCTGCGGAATCACGTCCACGATGTCCTTGGGGAGATTGAGCCGCTCGGCGGCCTCGATTCCCTCGGTCACGTGCCTGCGGATGATGTCCGCGCTCTTTTCCGGGGGAAGGAGATCGTGGGGGGATTCACCGCGCATGTTTTCGACGAAGTACCCCGCCCGGTTCAGCTTGCCGATGTCGTGGTAGAGGGCGGCCGTCGCGCAGAAGGTCGAGTTGGCCCCGATGGCGTCGGCGGCGGACTCGGAAAGCATCCCCACGGTCACGCTGTGCTGATAGGTGCCGGGAGCGGTGAGCGCCAACTGGCGGAGGAGCGGGTTGTGGCGCTGCGACAGCTCCATGAGCCGCATTTCGCTGGTGCGCTCGAAGACCGTCTCCAGGACGGGCAGCAGCAGGATCACCAGAGGCGCGCAGAGGAGGCCGCCGGCAAAGGCGCTGACCGCTTCGAGGGAAAGCCGGGTCAGGCCGCCGAAGTCGCCCGTCACGAGTTCCATCGCGACGACCAGCGGGGCTCCCAGGAGCCCGACCAGGGTCCCGACGCGCAGCAGTTGCGAGCGGCGCTCCGCAACCCGATAGATGAAGATGGCCCCGAATCCGGTCAGCAGGGCGAAGAGCCCCAGCTTCAGGTTGCCGGTCATGAGGGCCAGCGTCGCGGCAAAAAGCCCCTGGGTGATCACCGCCGACTGCTGCGTCTCCAGAATCACCACCAGTAGCGCCAGCGCGGCGAACGGAACGCCCCACAGGTACACCGAAGGGTCGGAGAAGGGCTCGCTCGCCAACTGGGCCGCGGCTCCACGCCCCACAAACCCGAGAACCCGCATCAGGGTCAGGTGCAAGACGATGAGGAAGCCGCACATGGCGAATGCCTGACGTCCCCAGGTCTCGTCCCGGCGGGCCGGAACCAGCAGCATCCCGAGCAGCGCGACGACCGCGAGCGCGAAGGCGATGGCGCCGACGCCGGCCCATCCGGAGGCTCCCACCCGCGGCGTGCGCATCCGCTCCATCTGGTAGCGGGCGAGTTCCGTTACCTCGTCGCCGGCGCGGACCAGGGTCCGGCCGCGCCGCACCTGGATGACCACCGGATCCACCGACTGCTCCGCCTCGGTTCGGAGGTGGGTGGTCTCCACCGTATTGCGGTCCAGCGTGGGACGCATGAATCTCGCCGCCAGCTCGGCGAGCGTCCGGCGGCGCGTCCGATTCAGTTCGGAGAGGGCAAGGATTTGCAGTCCGACCGCTCGCTCGGCTTCCTCCACCGAGAGCACGTTGGTGAAGTCGGCCAGCGGCTCGGTGCCGCCGCTTTGCGGATCGCGGCGCAGGACGGACCGGCCGAGGGCGGCGACCGCTCCCTTCTCCGCGAGGATGTCGCGCGCCAGCACGCTGGCCACCGTGTCGGCGAGGTTTTGCTCCATCTCCTCGGCGAACTCCGACTCCACCAGGAGCTGGAGCTGTGCCGCCGTGACCTCGACGCCGAGCATGCGGGCGAACGTCTCGGCGAAATCGGGTTCTCCCACAATCTCGGTCTCGATCGCCGCCCGCCCGAAGCCGAAGGCCCGGGCGATCCGGGCGCGGACCTCGTCGCGCGCCTGGAAATCGAAGTCGTAGACCTCCGGCACCTGGTCGACCGCCTCGCGCCGGCGCTCCTCGGTGGTGGCAGCGTCCTCGTAGGTGAAGTCCTCGTTGGCCCGCACCGTCCGCGGCGCGATCTCGCCAACCTCGTAGAGGGGGGTTCGCAACCCGAGCCCCGGCCAGATGAGAACCCCGAGGGCCACCGCCAGGATGGCGGACACCACGCGGGTACGGGCGAACAGCCGATCCCGCTGCCGGAGCAGGAAGCTGCGCAGCGAGAACTTCGCAAAGCGTCCCGTTGCCATCGTCGCCTTCTCGCTCAGAAGCCCATTCGATCCGGATCTAGCAGCCTGTGGACAAAATCACGCGGCCCAGTTCTCCCGGTGGGGGCCTCGGCGCTCCCGTCACTTTATCCACAGGCTGCTAGCCCGACTCGGCAAAAACCGGGGCCCCGAACTGCTCGCCGCGACGCGAGCGCTTCCTGGCCTGCTCGCTCCGGGCGTAAGCGCGGACGATCGCCTGAACGAGCCGGTGGCGCACCACGTCGCTGTCTTCGAGGCGGACCAGACCCACCCCGTTGAGGTTCCCGATCACCCCGAGGGATTCGACGAGTCCGCTGACGCGGCCCGGCGGGAGGTCGTTTTGGGTGATGTCCCCGGTCACCACGGCGCGCGTCCCGTTGCCCATGCGGGTCAGGAACATCTTCATCTGTTCCGAGGTGGTGTTCTGGGCTTCGTCCAGAATGATGAAGGCGTCGTTGAGCGTCCGCCCCCGCATGAAGGCGATGGGCGCGATCTCGATCACGCCCCGTTCCCGGAGCCGCTGCGCCTTCTCGGCATCCATCATGTCGTGAAGGGCGTCGTAGAGGGGACGGAGATACGGGTCCACCTTGTCAATGACGTCGCCGGGAAGGAAGCCCAGCTTCTCGCCGGCCTCCACCGCGGGCCGGGTGAGCACGATGCGCCGCACCTGCTGGTTCCGGAGGGCCTCTACCGCCACTGCCATCGCGAGCCAGGTCTTGCCCGTCCCGGCGGGGCCGACCGCGAGGACGAGTTCCTTGGCCCTCAGAGCCCGGATGTACTCCAACTGGCGGAGGCTCCGCGGCCGCACGATCTTGCCCGGCGTGGGCGTGACGACGGTCTCGACGAAGTACTCGCGAAGCGAAGCGCCCGGATCCTGGCCCAGGATGCGGATCGCCGCGCGCAGATCCCCGAACCGGTAGCGCTGACCGAGATCGCGGCGGAGCGCGGCGAGTGCCTCCAGTGCGGTGCCAAGCAGGGCGATCCGATCCTCGGGCCCATCCGCGAGCAGGATGTCCCCCCGGCTCGCGAGGGTAAGGCCGAGGTCGTGCTCGAGGGAGCGGAGGTTCCGGTCACGGATTCCGAAGAAGGCAAGTCCCCCTTCTCCGGGGATGGGAATGCTGGTCATGGAATGCGTGCCGGCGGGAACAGCGGGCAAGGTTTCCTCCTCCGCTTGCGCCTCGGAGGCAGAAGAATCCGGCAAACCGGCGGAACTCTCGGGGGCAGATCCCGCGGGGAGCGGACCGCGCGGTCGGCTCAGCACGGAATACGGCGAAAGCGGGGGCGGGAAACGTGTTCCGCCACGCGCTTCATGGACGCGATCACGCTAACACTCGGGGTCGGGCGGATCAAGTGCGGAGCGCTTGAGCCGCCCGGCGCTTCGCGTCAGGAATCGCAACTCGCCGGCGCGCGGGAGCACCGGTCTTCAGACCGCCATCGCTGCGTGAGAGGAATCGCGCGGACGGCTTGGAACGCCGACCTCCGGCCAGTTCTCCCGGTGGGGGCCGGCACAGCCCGCCGGAGGCGGGCGGCGGGAAGGACGCCCAGTTCCGAGGTGGCCCCTTCTCGGCGGGAATCCCAGCGTTCGGCGGGATCGGTACATTGGAGTGGCAGACACCGTTCGCAGCGCTGCGAGCCCCGTGCCTGGGCCCCGTGAAGGCGGATGGCAAGGAACCGCCCGCGGCCCTGCGGGCCGCTGTGCCGACCAGAGGTCGGCGTTCCAAGCCTGCGCGCCACGGCGCCAACCGGAGGTGCGCGTTCCCTGCCCGGCGCGCTGTCCGGCTGGATGGGGTCCGTGCGTGCCGGGGGTCAGCTCTCGGCGGTTGGGGGCTCCGCCGCCAGGGCCACCCCCACCTCGTCGAGTTGCGACGGATCCACCCCCGCGGGCGATCCGGTCATCAGGTCTGTCGCCGAAGTGGTCTTCGGGAAGGCGATCACGTCCCGCAAACTCGTGCTGCCAGACGCCAGCATGGCGATCCGGTCGAAACCGAGCGCGATGCCGCCGTGCGGCGGCGTCCCGTACTCCAGCGCCTCGAGGAAGAAACCGAAGCGTTCGGCAGCCTCGGCGGGCGGGATCTCCAGCGCTTCGAAGACGCGCTGCTGCATGGCGCGGTTGTGGATCCGGATGCTGCCGCCGCCAAGCTCGTGGCCGTTCGCGATTACGTCGTAGGCGAGCGAACGGACGCCGAGCGGATCGGTCGCGAGGCGGTCCACGTCCTCTGGATGCGGGCTCGTGAAGGGGTGGTGGATCGAGCTGAGCCGCCCCTCCGCCTCCGAATAGTCGAAGAGGGGGAACTCCGTGACCCAAGCCATGGCGAACTGTCCGGGTGAGGTCCAGCCCTCGCTCGCCGCGAGCTGCCGCCGCAGCGCGCCGAGCGCCTGGCAGGCCATCTTCGCCTCGCCGGCGACCATCAGGAGAAGATCCGAGGGGCCCCCGCCCGCCGCTTCCAGCAGCGCCCGGAGCCGGTCGGCCCCGAGGGTCTTCAGGAGCGGTGAGCGGACCTCCCCGTCACGGGAGGCTGCCCAGAGGAGGCCGCCGGCGCCCGCTTCGACCGCCGCCGCCTGCAATCCGTCGAGCCGCTTCCTGGAAAAACCGGCGCACCCGGGCGCGGCGATCCCCCGGACCGAGCCGCCGGCGCCGATCACGCGGTCCAACAAGGGGTGGCCGGAGCCACGCGCCAGATCGGTGAGGTCGGCGATCTCGGCACCGTAACGGAGGTCCGGCCGATCCACCCCGTAGCGATCCATCGCCTGCTGATAGGTGAAGCGGGGGAAAGGAGGCTTGACCTCGATGCCCACCGCACCGAGGGCGCGCTTGAAGAGACCTTCGGTGATCTCCATGACCTGGTCCGGGTCGGCGAAGGACATCTCCACGTCCACCTGGGTGAACTCCGGCTGGCGGTCCGCCCGCAGGTCCTCGTCGCGGAAACAGCGCACGATCTGGTAGTAGCGGTCGGTCCCGCCGATCATGAGCAACTGCTTGAAGAGCTGCGGCGATTGCGGGAGCGCGTAGAAGCGGCTGCGATGGACCCGCGACGGCACCAGGTAGTCCCGGGCGCCTTCCGGGGTGGACCGGGTCAGGAACGGGGTTTCGACTTCGAGGAATCCGTGATCGTCGAGGTGGCCGCGGACCTCGGCGGCCAGCCGGGCGCGGAGGCGCAGGTTCCGCTGCAGCCTCGGGTTCCTGAGGTCCAGGTAGCGGTAGCGGAGACGAAGCTCCTCCGCGACCCCCTCGGAATCGGTCGGCGGGAACGGAGGCGTCCGGGCCTCGCTGAGGACATGGATGCGCTCGGCCTCGACCTCGATCTTTCCGGTGCGAATCCCCGGGTTGATCGTTTCCGGTTCGCGCGCGAGCACCACGCCCTCGGCGGCGATGACCCACCACGCTCCCAGACGCTTCGCCTCCGCCGCCGGCCCGGACTCCGGGCGGACCACGATCTGCGTGACCCCGCGGTAGTCGCGGAGGTCGAGGAAAAGCAGCCCTCCCAGATCCCGGATGCGCTCCACCCAGCCCATCAGGATGACCCGGTTGCCGGCCTGCTCGAGGTCGAGCGCGGCGCAGTGATGGGTGGGGCGGGTGGGAACGCTCACGATACGGGACTCCGGCAGCTCAACGGCTCGCCTCTCTGCGCTCGCTGAGGTAACGGTCCTTCAGTTCCACGTAGTGCGCCGCGGAGTCGGCGAGATGGGCGATCTCACCGTCGGTCAACGGACGCACGACTCTCCCGGGAACGCCGCGGACCAGAACCCGCGGCGGGACCTGCAGACCGGGCGGCACGACCGCGCCGGCCGCCACCATGGCTTCTTCGCCCACCGTGACCCCGTCGAGGACGACCGACCCCATACCG
Source organism: Candidatus Marinacidobacterium sp. (assembly GCA_965223075.1). Classification (GTDB taxonomy): domain Bacteria; phylum Acidobacteriota; class Vicinamibacteria; order Marinacidobacterales; family Marinacidobacteraceae; genus Marinacidobacterium. The sequence goes on from OZ244986.1 coordinate 821,781, forward strand.
ATGAGGCTGCGCCGCCCCAGGTGGCACCCGTGCAGGATCGCCTGGTGGCCGACGGTCACCTCTTCCTCGACGGTGGTGGACTCGGCCCCCGCGTTCACATGCACGATGACGCCGTCCTGCAGGTTGGAGCGCGCTCCGACCCGGATGAAGTTCACGTCACCGCGCAGGACGGCGGAAAACCAGATCGAGCCGTCCTCGCCGAGCACCACGTCCCCGATAACGGAAGCGCCGGGGGCGACGAAGGCAGTGGGAGGAACGACCGGGGAGTGGCCGCCGAACGGATAGAGCATGGGAAATCGGACGGAATGGATTGTCGCCTCGCGTGGTGACGCCGGAACGGTGCCTGGCAGCGGCGCGGGGCCAATCCGCCACAGCGACGGGGCCGCGCGGACGATCCACCGCCCGACCGAACGACACCCGGGGACAAGAGCGCTTTCGGGCGCCCGACCACGGCGCCGGGACCGAGCAGGCGCCCGGAGCGGCGCGCAGGGTACCACGCGCCGGTTGGCGCGCCGGCGCATCGCTACAATCCGGTACGGCCCTTGCGCGCCGCCTTTCCCAGCGTGGCAACCCCAGCTTCTCCGGACACCTCAGTCGTCAGGCGATTTCTGGGAGCGGTGAGGACCTTCTTGGCGCCGCCGGAGCCGGAGGTCAGCCCCTTCACCGGACTCCCGCTGGACCATCTCGATGCGCACGCCGGTCGGCGCGGATTCGTCTCCGCGATAACCGCCCATAGCGCCATCCTGGCGATGATCGTGTTCGGCTGGTTCGCGGCGGAAGAACTCGAAGAGTCCGGATTCGATCTCCCGGGCCTCGTGTTCCTCGTTCAGGAGGGACCCGGCGGTGGCGGAGGCGGGGGCGGTGACGAGACCGAGGCAGAACCGGCCGAGGCCGAGGCGCTGAACGTCCAGAACGTTCCCGAACCCGAAGAACTCTTCCTGCAGGATCCTGAGACCGACGCGGAAGAGATTCTGGAGGACGCCGTCAACGCGCCCTTCGCCTCCATACCGGATCCCGATGACCTCGCCGGGCTGATCCGCGACGCCTCGGACCTCCTGCGCTACGCGGGACCCGGCCGTCAGCGAGGGGCCGGAACCGGCCAGGGTGGCGGGCTCGGTGAGGGAGACGGCGACGGAGTCGGCGAAGGAACCGGCGGCGGTTTCGGCGGGGGCGCCTACCGGATCGGAAGCGGCGTCGAACCACCGCAGCTTCGGCGACGGGTCACCCCCGAATACACCGACGACGCCCTGGCGCGGAAAATCGAGGGCATCGTTATCCTCGAAGTCGTCATCCTGAAGAACGGGCGCGTCGGCCCCGCTCGGATCATCCGTAGTCTCGACGCCGGACTCGACGCCAAGGCCGTCGCCGCGGTGCGGGAGTGGACCTTCCTTCCCGGGCGCTTCCGGGGCGAGGCGGTGGACGTGCTGGCGGAGATCGAAGTGGAGTTCCGACTGCTGTAGCCGGGACCCCGACCGCGAAGAAGCGCGGGGACGGCTTGGAACGCCGACCTCCGGCCAGTTCTCCCGGTGGGGGCCGGCATCGTCCGCCGGAGGCGGGCGAAACGGCACATCGCCCATTCAACCGCACGGCTCCGCCCACCAGCGCAAGCCAGTTAACAGCCTGTGGCAAAACCCAGGCGGCGTTCGAGCGGCGATGCATCCCGGCTGAACCGCGCCGCTTTGCGGCGCTCTGCGTTGCGTTTCGGTCGAAATACACTCGGTATTCCTCCCTCACGCGCCTTGTCAGCCGGGCGCCTCGCCGCTCTCGGCGCTCACCCGGGTTCCACCACAGGCTGTTAAGGACCGAGCGCCGCTGGTACCCTCCGCGCCGTGACCGACCGCCCGCGCCACTACTGGCTCATGAAGAGCGAGCCCGAGGCCTACAGCCTTGACGATCTGGAGCGCGACGGCTGGACCCACTGGGACGGGGTCCGCAACTTCAAGGCCCGGAACTACATGAAGGAGATGGAAATCGGAGACGGCGTCCTCTTCTATCACTCGAACGCAAAGCCGCCCGGCATCGCCGGAGTGGCCCGGGTCTGCCGCACCGCTTACCCGGATTTCACCCAGTTCGACCCGGACTCCCACTACCACGACCCCCGCGCCACCAAGGAGAAACCCTGGTGGTACATGGTGGACATCGAGTTCGTCTCGCGCTTTCCCGAAGAGATTCCCCTGCCCGTCCTGCGGACGCTCCCGGAAATCGCGGGCATGTCGCTCCTGAAGCGGGGCCAGCGCCTCTCCGTCCAGCGGGTGACCCCCGAGGAGTGGGCGTTCCTCCTCGAGTTCGGCGGCGCGACCGACGCGCCGGACTAGCGCCGATCCCCCAGTCCGTCTCGGTCCATCGCCCCGGTACACTCGCCGCCGTTTCAACGGAGGTCTCCATGTTGCACCGCATCTCCACTCTCGCCCTCCTTGTCGGCCTGGCGGCGCCTGCCGCGGCCCAGGAACTCGGGGTCTGGGACGACCGCATCCAGGAAGCGGTGTCCGGTCTCGAAGCGGAAACGGTCGCTTTCCGCGAGTACGTCCACGAGCATCCCGAACTCGGGAACCGCGAGTTCGAGACCGCGCGGATGGTGGCGGAACACCTCCGGGAACTCGGGTTCGACGAGGTGCGCGAAGGGATCGCCCACACCGGCGTGGTCGGGATCCTGAAGGGCGGGAAGCCGGGAGCGGTGGTGGCGGTGCGCGCCGACATGGACGCCCTGCCCGTCACCGAGGACACCGATCTGCCGTTCGCGTCAACGGTGCGCGCCACCTACAACGCTCAGGAGGTCGGCGTAATGCACGCCTGCGGACATGACGTCCACACCGCGGTGCAGTACGGCGTGGCCTCGGTGTTCGCCGGAATGCGCGAGGACATCCCGGGCACCCTCATGTTCATCTTCCAGCCCGCCGAGGAAGGGCCTCCCCCGGGCGAGGAGGGCGGCGCGGAACTGATGGTCGCGGAGGGCATCTTCGACGATCCGCGGCCCCAGGCGGTCTTCGGCCTCCACACGCTCTCCGGGCTGCCCCTCGGGGTGATCGGCTACACCCCCGGGCCGGCGCTCGCCGCGGTGGACCACTTCAAGGCGACCATCACCGGCGTCCAGACGCACGGAGCGCAGCCGCAGGCGGGCGTGGATCCCGTGGTGATGGCCTCCCAGGCGATCCTTTCGCTCCAGACGATCGCGTCCCGCAACGTCCATCCCTTGCAGCCGGTGGTGGTGACGGTCGGCATGGTCCACGGCGGCCAGCGCTTCAACATCATTCCGGAAACGGTGGACATCGAGGGCACCGTGCGCACCTACGACCCGGAGGTCCGGGATCTGGTCGAAGCGCGGATGAACGAGGTCCTCGGGGGAATCACCTCGTCCGGCGGGGGCTCCTACTCGCTCAACTACGACCGCGGCACCCCGGCCACCATCAACGACCGGGAGCTGACCGCCGAGAGCATCCTCACGGTGCAGCAGATCGTCGGCGGCGAAAACACCCAGGAACTCGACCCGACGATGGGCGGCGAAGACTTCGCCTACTTCGCGAACGAGGTCCCCGGGTTCTTCTACCGGCTCGGGATTCACAAGGAAGGGACGACGACCGGCCCGCACCATTCCCCGTTCTTCCGCGCCGACAACGCCTCGGTAGCGATCGGCATGCGCGTGATGTCGAACCTCCTGATCGACTACCTCCTCCGCAACGCCCCGTAGGGGGGATCGGGACCGCCGGTCTTCAGACCGGCATCGCTGCGCGACAGCGCAGCGAGAACCGACCATCTCCAACCCGCGGCAGGGCGCCGCCGGCTTGGAACGCCGACCTCCGGTCGGCACAGCGCGCCGAAGGCGGGCGGAACCGCGTACAGCCGTCTTGCGCAGATGGCGCGCGACAGCGCAGCGAAACGCACACTGCCCACCCGCCTCAAGCGCGTAGAACGAGGTCCCCCTACCCCGCCTCCCCCACCACCCGGACCCGCACCCGCCGCGCATCCCCCGGCAGATAGGCGAGCGGCAGATCCTCCCGCTCGACGATCTCGAGCCCGGACGGATCCGCCCCGGCGGCCACCGCCCGAGCCTCCGCTTCCTCAGCCGCCAACCGGAAGGCCTCGTCCCGCCCCACGTTGTGGAACACCTTGTCGACTTCCCCGCCGATCCGGGCAATAGCGGCTCCCACGGCGTTGGCGACCTCGGCGTGGGGCACGTTCACGGTCTCTGAAATGCCCTCAAGTCGGGCCGGGACCAGGAAGGCACCACCGCCCACGGCCAGCAGCGGACACTCGCGAGCGTCCGGCTTCATCCGGTCCACCGCCTCGGCAATGCGGGCGGTGGCGACCTCCCGGAAGCGGCCGAGCATCGCCGAAGGGAGCGACGCGACCCGCTCAGGCTCTCCGATATCCGCCCAACCGGCGGCGACGCCGCAGTCGGTCGCGGTGCGGATGGCGCCACCGAAGACGAGCCCCTCCTCCGCAAGCCGGAACCCCACACTCTGCGGACCCACCTCCTCGCCGTCCTCGGACACCAGGCTCCCCCCGCCAAGAGCGATGGAAAGCAGATCCGGCATCCGGAACAGGGTGCGGACCCCGCCCACCTCCACCTCGCGCGGCGCCTCACGAGGGAATCCGGCGCGCAGGTAACCCACATCCGTGGTGGTGCCGCCGACATCCACCACCACCCCCTCCGAGGCGCCGGAGAGGAACGCGGCTCCGGTCATGCTGTTCGTCGGGCCCGAGGAGAGACTCAGCACCGGGAACTCGGCTGCCGCCGCCGCGCTGGCGATGGTGCCGTCGTTCCTCGCGATGAACAGTGGCGCGTCCGCCCCGATGGCGGCCGCGGCATCGGCAAATGCCTTCGTCACCCGCGCCGCCAGCGGCCGGAGCGCGGCGTTCAGCAGGCCGGCGCTCTCGCGGCCAAGCAGTCCGATCCGCCCGAGCCTCCGGGACTCGGTGATCGAGGCGTCCGGATGAACGTCCTGGAGGATTTCGGCGGCCCGCGCCTCGGCGCTGCCGTCGAGGGGAGCAAACACCGCGCTGAGCGCGATCTCCGTGAAGCCCGCCTTCCGGATCTCCCTTCCCGCGGCGGCAACCGCCTTCTCGTCGAGTGGAACGATGGGGCGCCCGTCGCACTCGTGACCACCGGCGACCATGAAGACCGGCCCGCGCACGATCCCGGCGAGCCGATCGGGCCAGTCGCAAAACGGCGGCAGGGAAGCGCTGGCCGGCAGTCCCACCCGCAGCGCAGCCACCCGTGCCAGGCCCGTCCCGGTGAGGACGGCATTCGTGAAGTGGGTAGTGCCGATCACCACCCGGGAAACATGAGAGGCGGCCTCCCCTCCCCCGAGCACTCCGTGAAGCGCCTCCACCACCCCGGACGTCACGTCCTCGGTGGTCCGGGCCTTGATCTCGGCGAGCACCTGGCCGCCGCGCATCAGCACGGCATCGGTATGCGTGCCCCCGACATCCACGCCGACGCGAGCCCGGTCAAGGAAATCCGTCATGCCGGCTCAGCAGGTTATCTTGTGCCGGCGTGATCCTGAGAGCCCGTTGTTCCCAGGAAAACAGACTGTGAGCTACGAATTCGATCTTGGATCCTGGTCGCGCAAGATTTCAACGGATTCGGACACTGCCCAGCATTGGTTCGATCGCGGCCTGAATTGGACCTACGCCTTCAACCACGACGAGGCGGTTGCCTGCTTCAGGCTGGCGGCCCGCGAAGATCCGAACTGCGCCATGGCCTGGTGGGGAATCGCCTATGCGACAGGACCCTTCTACAACCGGCCGTGGACCAGCTACTCGGACGCCGAGATTGCCGACGCGCTGCCGATTTGTCATGACGCGGTGAGGACTGCGGTATCGCTTGCCGTCAACGCGACACCGGCCGAGCAAGCCCTTGTTCGATCTCTGGCAAGACGCTACCGGAACCGCCACGAAAGCGATCACGAGACCCTGGACGCCTGGCACTGGGACTATGCCGACGCGATGCGTGACGTTTACCGGACGCATGAGGATGACGGCGACATCGCCGCCCTCTATGTCGAGGCCGCGATTACCTGCACGCCGCGTGAGCTCTGGAACCTGAAATCCGGAGAGCCAAACCCGCATGCCCGCACGGGCGAGGTCATGCCGGTATTGGAACGCTGGATGGACAGGATCGAGCGTGGTCGTCCCGTGCATCCAGGAATTCTCCACATGGTTCTCCATACGCTGGAATTGTCGTCGGCCCCGCAGCGCGCCCTGAAGGCCGCCGACCTGTTGTGCGGGCTTGCGCCCGATGCCGGGCACCTGGAGCACATGCCGGCGCATATCTATGTGCTTTGCGGCGACTATGCGCAGGCTCTGTTGCAAAGCGAACGCGCGGTCTCTGCGGACGACAAGTATCTTGCGTATGCCGGCGACCAGAACTTCTACACCACGTCGCGATGTCATGACCTTCATATGTTCATGTACGCCGCCATGTTTCTCGGCCAACATGGCAAGGCCAGCTATGCCGCCGGCCGAATCTGCGCGATGGCAACGCCGGAACTGATTTCGGGGAGTGCGCCCTTCATGGCCTCCATCCTGGACGGTTACTCCGCCATGTGCACGCACGTCCCGGTTCGCTTTGGCCGCTGGCGCGAGCTGATCGGACCACGTGCCCCGGACAAGGATTCGCGCCAGCCGATCGGCGTAGCAATGCATGCCTACGGGCAAGCCGTGGCACACGCCGCACTCGGTCATATGGAAGAGGCAGAGGCGGCTCAGTGCGCTTTCGATGAGGCCACGGCCGCAATTCCCGAGGACGCGATCTTTCTCAGCAACACTGTTCGCGACATGCTCCGCGTCGGCGCGGCCATGCTGGATGGCGAGTTGGAGTACCGGAAGAGAAACTACGACCGTGCATTCGCCAGTCTGCGCCTGGCGGTCTCGCATGACGACGCGCTGAACTACACCGAACCGTGGGCCTGGATGCATCCACCGCGCCACGCGCTAGGCGCGCTCCTGGCTGAGCAAGGCATGTTTCGGGAAGCGGAAGCGGTATATCGCGCAGACCTTGGCTACGACCGGAGTCTTCCGCGTTGCTGTCAGCACCCCGACAACGTCTGGGCGCTCCAAGGGCTTGTTGAATGCGTGGAACAGGCGGGGGATGCCAATGAACACCGGCTTCTGCGACAGAGGCTGGAGTTCGCGAAAGCCCGCGCCGACGTTCCCATCGACAGCTCCTGTTTTTGTCGGAGGGCGACGGGTCTTCGGATTGCGCTTGATTCTCAGCCGAGAGCGGACTGATCGGCTCCCGAAAGGACGGCCGGGTCCGAACCTGTCACATCAACCCGGCGCAACTGGCGGCTACCGAGTCGTGGCTCGCAACCCGGGTCGTGTGTCGCACCGGACCAGGGGATCAGGCGAACCCTGAGCGGGCGACGGGATCCGGACTGAGCACGGCGGCTCGACCTCCCGCCGCCCAGCGCATCGCAGCGAAGGCCCCCGCTCCGAAGACCGCGAAGGCGGCAATCTGGGCGTACATGGTTCCATCGAAGCTGAGACCCACCAGCGTTCCGAGGGGTACCGAGACGAAAACGGAGAGCGACGTCACGACTGCCGAGCCCACTCCCGCGAGGTGGCCGAGGGGCTCCATGGCGAGCGCATTGAGATTTCCGAAAAGGAGTCCGACGCACAGAAAAACGGCAAGTAGGTAGGCCACGAACAGCCACAACGGGGGAAGCCCCTCGAAGGCAAAGGCGAGCGGCCACATGGCGACCGAAACCAGAGTGAAGGACACCGTCGCCGCGTTCGAGAGCCGGCGCATCCCATGCGTCATCACCAGGCGGCCGTTCAGGAGCGAGGCGGCTCCAACGGCAAGCGCCAGCCCCCCGAAATAGACCGGGAACAGCGCGCCGGTCCGGTAGGCCTCCTGAAAGATCTGTTGGGCAGAGCTCAGATAGGCGATGAACGGCGCGAACACGAATCCGTTGGCGAGGGTGTATCCGAGCGCGGAGCGAATCCTGAGGACTTCGACGACGGCTCTCCCGATCGCCCGCGGAGCGAGGGGTCGCCGATGCGCGGCGTGCAGGGTTTCCGGCTGGCGCAGCGCAAACCATGCGAATGCGATCGCGGCGATGGCGAAGAAGGTGGTGAATATCGCGCGCCAACTCGCCAGCCAGAGGATCCCCTGTCCGAGGGCCGGGGCGACCGTGGGAATGAAGATGAATACGGCCATCACGAACGACATGAGACGAGCCATTTGGCGCCCCTCGTACTGGTCGCGCACCAGGGCCATGGTCACGACGCGCGGGGCGGCTGCCCCGATGCCCTGCACGATACGGCCGGCGATCATCACCTCGAAGCCATCCGCGAAGACGCTCATCAGGCATCCGGCCATGAACAGGAGGAGGCCGGCATGGATCGCGGGCCGGCGTCCGAAGCGGTCCGAGAGAGGGCCAAAGGCAAGCTGACCGAGGCCGAGGCCCAGGAACAGAGCCGTGATGATGAACTGGACGTCGTTTCGGCGCAGCACTCCGAGGTCCTGACCGATGGCGGGCAGCGCCGGCAGCATCGTGTCGATCGCGAGCGCGACGAGCGACATCAGCAGGGCGGCGAGCGGAATGAACTCGCCGGGACGAAGTGCGGGCCGGCCGGCCGTTCGGCTCATTCTTCCCCCGCGAGCCTCATTCCCGGGACCCATGGGCGCCGGGGCGGAATCGCTCACGGGAAGAGCGGCCTGAAATCGAGATCGAAGCCGAAGGCGCGGGGGCCCACCAGTTCGAGCGCGGCCTCCGTCTGGAGCGCCCTCGGCGAGTCGAGCGCGATCACCCGGACCCGCTGGCCGTAGGCGATCACTTCGGTCCCGAGCGCCTCGCCCGTCGAGGAGTCCACCACCGTGAGGATGTCCGGGGTCATGCCGGCGGGCTCGCCGTCCCGGAAGGCGACGGCGAACTCGTTCTGGAAGTGGAGGTCCATCGTCGACCCGCGGTCGTCGCCGAGCCCGGTGATCCGCGCCACGCCCCGGAGGAAGCCGCGGGTGGTGCGCCGTTCGATGTCGGACACCTTTCCGGTGAAGAGCAGGAGGCCACCTTCGGAGGCAAGCACGGCGTCCACCGGGTCCGCACCCCGCTCCTGCGCGCGGCGGAGCGCGGCGCCGATCCGCATCGCGCGGGTGACCGAGCCGAGGATCGCGTGGTCCTTGATCTCGCGGCCAGTCCGCGGAGCCTTCGCGGTGGCGGCGATGGAACCGACTTCGGTCACCGCGACCCGGCCGAGCCGTTCCTGCCACTGCCAGCTCGCGGCGCGCTCGATGATCACCACGTTGTCGCGGATATCGGCGAGGCAGAAGGGATAGTTCCGGAGGCCCGCGATGGCGAAGGTGGTCATCTGGGCTTCGGGGAACGCACGGCCCATGCAGTCCGCGTCGAGTATGGGGAGACCGGTCCGCGCCGCGACCATGAAGCTCTGCAGCGAGTTCGCGCCCCCGATCTCAAGCGACATCACGGCGACGAAGGGCCGGCCGAGACGCTCGGCGAGCACCTGAACCGGACGCGCCGCGACATCGGGATCGGGGAGCCGCTCCTCGCCGACGAGGGGCGCTCCCATCGTCGAGACCACCGCGACCAGATCGTCATCGGCAAGAGATTGGGCGGGGATTACGACCGGACGGAAACCCCGCGCCGCTTCCGCGCGCAGGGTGAGCAGCGAGTGGTACGGGTTTCCGCCGCCCCCCGCCCCGAGGATCCAGGCGCCGGCGGCGAGGTCCTCGATCTCGGTCGGAGTGAGTTCCCGCGCGCCTTCGATCATCCGGACGATGCTAAACGGAAGGCCCCGAGGGTTCGCTTCGGCGCCCGGTTTGACCATGGCTCGGGCTGGATTGACCATGGCTCGCTCGGCGCCCCGGCGCCCATGCGGACGAGGCGGCGCGGACCAGCTCTGGGTTCGGCGGTGATTCGGAATTTACCGCCAGGATTGGAGAAAACCCACGGAAGCGGCCGGATTCAGGCGGAACCGGGCGGTTTTCTCCCGGAAGGAGCGGATGAGCCGGGTATCCGCGGACTCCCCGAATCCGAGCCTTAAGCACGCGCAAACGGGAATTGAGCCGAGCCCCCGCCCCGTTTGACCATGGTTCCCGCCCCGTTTGACCAGCGAGGTAGCGAGCGCAGCCGTTCCCTGGAGGTTCGGCCTAGAATCTCCGCGATGCAGGAGTTGGCGCGCGAACGGGAGGCGGTGATCGAAACACCGCGCGACGACCTGCCGGCGCGGTATGCCGAGCCCTCGTGCCTGGCGCCTCCGGGCGCTGAGCCCGCGCTTTCCGAACTTGAGTTTTACGGCTGCTACGCGCGGCCGATGACCCCCGCGGAGTACGACGACTACGAGGGCCGCGTCGAGTTCTTCGACTCCCGCGCGGGCGTCGCCTGGCTGGCCAGCGAAGCGGCGCATTTCCCGCACGAGGACCCGCTGCAAATCGGGAGGCTCCTGGAGCGGATCGCCCAAGTGCGGGGGTCCCCGATCATCTGCCGCGGGCAGGCCGAGATCCGGCGGACGTTCGAGAGCGGGCAGACCCGCCGCATCCAGCCGGACCAGATGGTGTATCTGGACCCGACGACCCGGGACCGGACGGGTTCCCAGTATCTGACCGCCCGCGAGGACCCGAATCCCGATGTCGTCCTGGAGGTGGACAGCACGACGGACGTTCGCCGCAACCGGCTGAAGCTCTACGAGGCATGGGGCTTCCCGGAGGTCTGGGTGGAGGTTCCGGACGCGTACGCGCCGAGCCGGCGGCGGGGGTTGCGCTCGGGGCTCAGCATCTGCCTGCTGAAGACCGGCCGCTACGTGCTGTCGGAAGAGAGCCGGGCGTTCCCGGGCTGGCGGGCGGTGGAGATCCATCGCGCGCTGAACGAGCCGGTGATTTCGGAGGAGACCTCGAAAATCCTGTCGCGGGTGGGCCGGGCCATGGGTGAATCCGAGGGCACGGGGCCGGAGGACGATCCCCTGCTCCGGGAACATCGCGCTGAGGGACGCACCCAAGGACTTGCCCAAGGACTTGCCCAGGGACTTGCCCAAGGACGCGCCGAGGAGCGCGCGGGACTTGCTCGGGCGATGCTTACGGCGCGCGGTATCGCCGTCTCCCCGGACTTCCCGCAGCCGAGTTGCCGCGCCGCACTGGCCGCGGCGTCGGGCGCCGCCATCGTGTCGGCCGCCTCTTCCGCGTCGAGCGAGCCCGAGTTTCTCGCCCGGCTCGCAACCGACCCGTAGGCGGCGGCAAGTTGATCGGGTCGGCGGCAGGGGGACGGCCCCGAGCGACCATGCTGGAGCCGCCGCGCAACGACCCGTCGCCGCCTCCACCGGCCTACGCCTACCCGAATCCACCGTGCGGTGAGCCCCCGCTTTCCGAACTGGAGTTCTACGGCTGCTATGCCCGGCCGATGACGCTCACGGAATACGAGGACATCGAGGGCCGCGTCGAGTTCTTCGACGCCCGAGAGGGCATCGCCTGGCTGGTCTGCGAGCCGCCGCACTTCCCGCACGAGGGCCCGCGGTACCAGTTGACGTGCCTCCTGGAGCGGATCGCCATGATGCGGGGAGCGCCGATCGTCTGCGGCGGCCAGACCGAAGTCCGGCGCGCGCTCGGAGGCTCCGGAGGAACGCGCCACATCCATCCGGACCAGATGGTGTTTGCGGACCTCGAACGCCGGAGGCGGATCGTGTCGCCCTACCTGAATGGGGGTGAGGATCCCTATCCCGACGTGGTTCTGGAAGTGGACACCACCACCGACGTCCGGGAGAACCGGCTGAAGCTGTATGAGGCGTGGGGGTTTCCCGAGGTCTGGGTCGAGGTGCCCGACGCACCGACGCCGGGCCGCCGGCCGGGGCTCCGGTCCGGACTGCGGATCCACCTGCTGGAGGCGGGCCGCTATGTGTTGTCGGAAGAGAGGCGGGCGTTCCCGGGCTGGCGGGCGGTGGAGATCCATCGCGCGCTGAACGAGCCGGTGATTTCGGAGGAGACCTCGAAAATCCTGTCGCGGGTGGGCCGGGCCATGGGCGAATCCGAGGGCACGGGGCCGGAGGACGATCCCCTGCTCCGGGAACAGCGCGCTGAGGGACGCACCCAAGGACTTGCCCAAGGACTTGCCCAAGGACGCGCCGAGGAGCGCGCCGGATTTGCTCGGGCGATGCTCACGTCGCGCGGCATTGCCGTCTCCCCGGACTTCCCGCAGCCGAGCTGCCGGGCCGAGCTGGCCGAGGCGTCGGGAGCCGCCATCGTGTCGGCCGCCGCTGCCGCGTCGAGCGAGCCCGAGTTTCTCGCCCGGCTCGCAAGCGACCCGTCCACGGCGGGACGCTGAGCGGGCCATCGCCAACGGGGCGGAGCAGCGCCGCCGGCACGGGAACGCCGGTGTTCACACCGGCATCGCCCGCCGGAGGCGGGCGAACCGGCATACCTCCGCCCGCCTGGACGGCGGACCGCCTGACTCGTCCCGGTCGCGGTGGTACGTCCCCTCCACTGGCCGCCGGGCGGCGCGCCGCCCGCCCCGAGGATCCAAGCGCGGGCGGCGAGGTCCTCGATCTCGGTCGGATTGAGTTCTCTGGCGCCCTCGGTCATGCGGGCGGCGATGCCAAGCGATTCGCCGGTTCGGCAGACGGCGCCAGCACGGGACCGCCGGTCGGCATTGCCGCGCGAAGCGCGGCGAAACCCGCACCGCGCCTCCGTCACGGTCCGTTGCGCGGCCCCAGCCGCCCGAAAGCCGCACGTCGGGTTTCGGCACGACTTTTCCACAAGGAAGCCCCCACGCGGGAAGAAATGGGCTCGGTCTTCGTCTGTACCTCATGGACGGACTCCACCGTGAACGAACGAGCCAACCACTCCTCGGAGACCAATCCGCCGTTGCCGGGACGAAGCGACCATCCCTATACTGCCCGCGATGGCGGGCGAGGGGAACTACCGATGACCGGCACCGGGGCGACGCCCGTCCCCAATGCTCGGGAGCGTTCCCGCGAACCGCTCGGCCGGGCCGATCGGGTCGTCGTCACGATGCTGGCGGCGTTGCTCGGTAGCACTATCGTCGGATTCGTGACGATCGGCGGTCAGCTCCTGGGACTCCAGAGGCAGGTCGGCGATCTCCGTACGGAGACCCGTGAGGAGATCACCCGGCTCTCAGGTCGTGTGGACAATCTCTCCGGCCGCGTGGACAACCTCGCCGAACGCGTGGACCACCTCGCCGAACGCGTGGACGGCCTCTCCGGACGGATGACGCGCGTCGAGACGGTTCTCCAGACCCATCACGGCCCCCTGCCCGGTCCCTGACCCGCAGTGGGCGGCGGCGGCAGGAAGGCCGTTCTCCGGCCCGCAGCGCCCGCCGGAAGCTAGCGAAACCGGCAAAGCACAGTCCACAGTCAAGCGCGCGTGGCAACTCCAAACCGGATGGTAGGCTCCGTCCCGATGGTCGTCGCGCTACACGCTCTCCGCTCGCGCTGAGTCTCTGAGGTGCCCACGCTCCAGTTCAAGGGCCGCGTGTTCGTGGAAAACCACGATCTGTCGGTGCCCTTCCACGAACTCCGGCCGGTCCGGTCCCGGGGCCTGAGCGAAAAGGCCAGCCTCCACGACAACCTGATCATCGAAGGCGACAACCTCGCCGCTCTGAAGGCGCTTCTCCCGACCCATCAGGGCAAGGTCAAGTGCATCACCATTGACCCGCCGTACAACACCGGCAATGAGGGTTGGGCGTACAACGACAACGTCAACTCGCCCATGATGCAGGCATGGCTCGGTAAGGTCGTGGACCGGGAAGACCTCACGCGGCACGACAAGTGGTGCTGCATGATGCTGCCGCGCCTGAAGCTGCTTCGTGAGCTGCTGCGCGACGACGGCGCGATCTTCGTGTCCATTGACGACAACGAGGTCCATCACATTCGGTGTCTGATGGACGAGGTCTTCGGCGAAGAGAACTTCCTTGCGAGCCTGATCTGGCAGAAGGTGTTCTCTCCCAAGAACACTGCGAAGTACTTCTCTGAAGATCACGACTTCGTTCTTGCATACGCCCGGCGTATCGAACATTGGCTTCCGAATCTGCTGGAACGCAGTGGACGGGCAATCGAGCGATACAAGAACCCGGATGAGGATGTTCGCGGACCATGGTCATCGAGCGATCTGACTGCCCGGAACTACTACAGTCAGGGCACCTACGAAGTCGCCAGTCCCTCGGGCAAGAAGTTCAGGCCCTCGGTCGGAAACTATTTCCGGGTTGCTGTCGAAAGGTTCCGTGAACTGGATGCAGATGGTCGCATCTGGTGGGGTCCTAACGGGGACGCCATGCCCCGACTCAAGCGGTATTTGTCCGAAGTCAAAAAAGGCGTGGTACCACAGACACTGTGGCTGCACACGGACGTGGGACATACCCAGTTCGCGAAGAAGGAATTGGTGTCCATCCTTGACTTTCGGAAGTCGGAGGACGTCTTCAACACGGTCAAACCCACGAGTCTCATCCGGCGCATCCTCCAGATCGCCACCGACAAAGACTCCATCGTCCTTGACTCCTTCGCCGGCTCCGGAACGACCGCGCACGCGGTCCTTGCGCAGAACAAGGAAGACGGCGGCAACCGTCGCTTCGTTCTCATCGAGTGCGAGGACTATGTGGACGCGGTGACCGCCGAACGTGTCCGGCGTGTCATTCGGGGGGTACCGAACGCAAAGGACCCGGCCCTGAAGGCCGGCTTGGGCGGCTCTTTCAGCTATTTCCAGCTCGGCGCTCCCATGCGCCAGGAATCCCTGCTCGACGGCTCGAACCTCCCCGACTACGAAAAGCTCGCCGGCTACCTGTTCTTCACCGCCACCGGCGAGGAGCACGACCCGGCCGCAGTCCGCAAGGACGACCGGTTCATTGGCCGTAGCCGGCGCTACGACGTGTTCCTGCTCTACGAGCCGGACATCGAAAAGCTCAAGGACATGGCGCTCACGCTCGACCTCGCCCGCAAGCTGCCGAACTCCGAGCGCCCGAAGCTCGTGTTCGCACCCTGCAAGTACCTGGATCGCGAGTTCCTGCAGAAGTGCCGCATCACCTTCCAGCAGCTCCCGTTCCAGATCTACCAGGCGGTCGCCAAGTTGGACACGTGATCCTCAAGGAGTACCAGCAGCGCACGCTTGCGACCGTCCGGGACTACCTTGAGCGGCTCGCGGAGTTCCGCGAGAAGGCGCGCGACATCCCCCCCGAGATGGGCTATGACTGGGCGCGCGCCGCCTGGGAGAAGACCGTCCCCCTCCGGCCTTGGGCGGCGCGCCAAAACGGCCTCGGCGAACCGCTGCCGTCGTTCTGTCTCAAGATCCCCACCGGCGGCGGCAAGACCCTCCTCGCGACCAAGGTGATCGACCTCGTCAATTTCCACTTCCGGAAGAAGCAGACCGGACTCGTGCTGTGGATCGTCCCGACGACCCAGATCTACAACCAGACGCTCCGGGCGCTGCGGGACCTCGACCATCCCTACCGGCAGCAACTCGACCTCGCGTCCGCCGGCCGGACGATGATTCTGGAGAAGACGACCCGTTTCGGACCCCGCGACCTTGTGGAACGGTTGTGCGTCCTGCTGTTGATGCTGCCTTCCGCGAATCGGGAAACCAAAGAGCAACTGCGCATGTTCCGGGATCGCGGCGGCTTCGAAGGATTCTTCCCGCCGGAGGACGACGACGCCGCACACGAGAGGCTCCTCGATCGGGTGCCGAATCTGGACACGTTCGGCAGCGGCGTCGGTCCTCTGAGGCGCCACGCGAAGACCTCCCTCGGGAACGTACTTCGCCTTCAGCAGCCGCTGATCGTCCTCGACGAGGGACACAAGGCGTACAGCCCCGGAGCGCGCTCGACGCTCGCCGGTTTCAACCCCTGCCTCATCGTCGAACTCTCCGCCACCCCGCCGAAGGGCGCCAACGTGCTCGTGGACATTCGCGGACGCGAACTCCACGCGGAGGAGATGATCAAACTGGATCTCCACATCCGCAGCAGCGCGAGCGTGGACTGGAAGGACACGCTGCTCAGGGCGATCCAGCTCCGCGAGAAGCTGGAGAGCGAAGCCCGCCGCCACGATGCCGCGACCGGGACCTACGTCCGCCCCATCTGCCTGATCCAGGTCGAGCGCACGGGGAAGGACCAGCGAAAGCCCGGGCTCATCCACGCCGAGGATGCGCGCGAGTACCTGCTCACGCATCCAGGAATCCGCCCCGAGCACGTCGCGGCCAAGACGAGCCAGCGGGACGAACTCAAGGAGCTTGACGACGCCGGCGGCCTGCTGTCGCGGGATTGCCCGATCCGCTTCATCATCACGAAGCAGGCCCTCCAGGAGGGCTGGGACTGCGCGTTCGCCTACGTGCTCGCGATTCTGACGAACCCCAGCTCGAAGAGCGCCCTGACCCAGCTCGTGGGCCGCATCCTCCGCCAGCCCTACGCACGGAAGACCGGGGTGTCCTGGCTCGACGAAAGCTACGTGTTCGCTTTCCGGCGGCCCGGCGCCGAACTGCTAAAGGAGATCCGCCGGGGCTTCGGGAAGGAGGGCCTCGGGGACCTGGAGGGCCGGCTCCTCATGGAAGCCGAGGACGCGGCGCCCGACGCCGGAACCGTGACCAGCCGCCGGCGAAGAAAGTACGAGAACTCCGCCCGCGATCTGGTGCTGCCGGCGTTCGTGGTCCGGGACGGCGACGGCTGGCGGCTCGTCCACTACGAGGCCGACATCTTGTCGCGGGTGCCGTGGGACGAGGTGGACCTGAGTCCGCTGGCCGGATTGCAACTCGGCGCGTCCGCCACCGGGGACGTGGACATCCGCGCCGATCTCGAGGGCGAGTCCTTCTCGGCGCCGCTCGAAGGCGACCCGCACGGGGGCGAGATCAACTACCTCTTCGCTGCCCGGCACCTGCTCGACGCGGCGCCCAACCCCTGGAGGGGAAGCGAGATCGCCCGCCGCGTTTTCGGGACGCTCCTCGAAAAGCACCCTCGCACCCTGGTCACCGCGAACTACGTCCATATCCTCGAAGAGACCGGCAAGCGCCTGGAGGCCGAACGCGACCGCCTCGCGGAGCAGGTGTTCCGGGAACTTCTCGAAGGCGGCGCGATGCGCTTTCTGGTCGTCACGGACAAGTTGCAGGGCACCCGCCTTCCCCGGACGATCACCGCGGCCAGGGAAAAGCAGGCCAGTCGCACGGACGGGGCGCCGTTCCAGCGGACCCTTTTCGATCGGGTAGGCGAGAGCGGGTTGAACGGCCTGGAGCACAGGGTCGCTACCTACCTCGATCAGCAGGAGCGCCTGTTCTTCTGGTACCGCAACCGCGCCCGGAAGGACTACTTCGTCCAGGGATGGAAGCGCCACCGGATCTTCGCGGACTTCATCGTCACGCTGCGGGCCGACGAGCCGGAGCCGGAGGATCCTTACCACCAGGTCTTCGTACTGGAAACGAAGGGGCCGCATCTCCGGGAGGCTGCGGACACCGTCTACAAGCGCTCGGTCTTCGACCTCTGCTCCGAGCACGCGCAGAAAACGGATTGGGCCGCCTTCGTTCCGGCGATGCGCAACCGGGTGCTGCGCTACGAGATCGTGGACGAGGAGGAATGGCAGCAGCGCCTCAATACTCTGCTGGCCGACTAGCCCGTGCGCCGAACCGTTCATTTCCTGACCATCGGACAGTCGCCGCGGCCGGACGTCGTGCCGGAGATCCTGGGAATGCTGGGGGACGCGGCCGCGGGGATCGCCCCCGTGGAGGCTGGTGCGCTCGACGGGCTGTCGCGGGAGGAGGTCCGGGCCGGCGCCCCGCGCGACGGCGAGATGCCGCTGGTGTCCCGGCTACGGAGCGGCGAAGAGGTGGTGATCGGGGAGGATTTCGTCGAAGAGCGGATGGCGGCGCTCCTGACCGAGATCCCGGCGGGTGACGTCGCCGCCATCCTCTGCACCGGCCCCTTCCGCGGGATTGCCGAGCTGCCGGGACTCGTGAAGGCCGGCCCGATCTTCGACAAGATGCTCCGGGGTGCCACGTCTCCGGGGGCCACCGTGGGGATGCTGATCCCGGAACCAAGGCAGGAAGAGGATGCCCGGCGGCGGGTGCCGGATGGGTCCCGGTGCGTGATCGGGGTGGCTTCGCCCTATTCGGATGACGGGATCGAGGAACGGCTGGCCGTGTGCTTTCGCGAGGCTGACGTCATCGGGTTGAACTGCCTGGGCTACAACGGGCCGCTGGCGGAAGCGGTGGGGCGGGCCACGGGGAAGTCGGTGGTCCTCGCCCGGCGGGCGCTGGCCGACGCGGTGGGCCGGCTGGTTGCGCAGGGGTGACGGGACTGGCGAAGCGATATTGCGAAGCTGGGGGCGATAACGCGGGTCGGCCGGCGGAACTCCGGTCGATAACCGGGGTCGGTCGGTGCAGCTCCGGTCGCTCCGCTCCCTCCGCCTGGCCGCACCCCGAGCCGAAATGCCTCTCCTGCCAAGACCCGCCCCCTCGAGCACCATCAGTGCGTAAAAGTAGGTGTCTCCCAAGTGCGCAAGAGTTGGTGTCTCTTGACAGTTGGTGCAGCTCCGGTCGACAAACGGGGTCGGCTGGCAGGAGCTCCGGTCGATAAACGGGGTCGGCTGGCAGGAGCTCCGGTCGATAAACGGGGTCGGCTGGCAGGAGCTCCGGTCGATAAACGGGGTCGGTTGGTGCAGCTCCGGTCGATAGCCGGGGTCGGTCGGCGGAGCTCCGGTCGATAAACGGGGTCGGTTGGTGCAGCTCCGGTCGATAGCCGGGGTCGGTCGGCGGAGCTCCGGTCGATAAACGGGGTCGGTTGGTGCAGCTCCGGTCGATAGCCGGGGTCGGTCGGCGGAGCTCCGGTCGATAAACGGGGTCGGTTGGTGCAGCTCCGGTCGATAGCCGGGGTCGGTTGGCAGGAGCTCCGGTCGATAAACGGGGTCGGCTGGCGGAACTCCTGTAGGAGACGGCCGTAGAGTGGCTGTTGGGAGACACCTACTTTTACGAATGTTCCGGGATCGGAGGCATGGGGATGAGGGGGGTCGGGTGAACCATTTGTGCGCCGGAGGCGAGGCGCATGAAGTTGACGTTGGACGAGATTCGGGTGGTTCGGAGGATGCGTGAGAGGGGGGCGGCGGTGACGCATTTGGCGAAGGATTTGGGGGTGACGGAGGGTGCGGTTCGGTATCGGCTGAAGCGGCTGGAGGAGGGGGACCGGTTGGATGGCCGGGCGGGCCAGGCGACGGCGCTGGACGGGTATGAGGAGGCGGTGGAAGCGATCCAGGAGCGGCTGGGAGACCGGCGGCTTCGTGGGGAGGGTCGTCCTTGCCAGGTTCGTCTGATCTACGAGGCTCTGGTTCGGGATCACGGGTATGCGGGGAGTTACCAGTCGGTGGTGCGGCATCTGCGTCGGAAGCATGGGAAGCCGCGGGTGCGGGCGATTCGGCGGGTGGAGACGCCGCCGGGGATTCAGGCGCAACACGATTGGTTCGAGGAGCGGGTTCCGATCGGGAGGCGGGTATTGGATCTGGCGCTGATGCTGGGGGTGCTGTCGTATAGCCGGGCGCGGTTTTGTTGGCCGAGCGAGGACCAGACGCAGTTGTCGTGGCACACCGGGCACCACGCGTTGTTCACGCGGTATGAGGGGGTTCCGCCGTGGGTTCGGATCGACAACCCGAAGACGGCGGTAGCGCGGGGAGCGGGGCCGACGGCGGTGTTGAACCGGTCCTACGCGGCGTTCGCGCGGATGTTCGGTTTCGAGGTGGACGCGTGTCGTGCGGGAAAGGGCTCGGACAAGGATCAGGCATCAGACTGCGCCTCTGCTGGACGGTTCACAAGGACCTCATGGAACCGTCGCCGGGTCGAGAGCTTGCGGCCCTGGCATTTGGCGGGCGGATGGTCGCCGGGCGTTTGGTAGAGGTATTTGGTTTCGGCGCCATAGGGGAGCGCGCGGAGCAGGCCGGCCCTGCGCCAGACGCGGACGGTATCGGGTGCGATTTGGAGCTGGGCGGCCATTTCGGTGCTGGTGAGCCAACCGAGGGCACGGAGGCGCTGGAAGCGGGTTTTGAGGCCGTGGCTCTGGCAGATGGCGATCAGCCGGCGCACGTGGAAGGGTTCCCCCATGCCGGAGCGGTGGCCGCGGGCGTTGAGGATGGAGGCGGCCTGCGCCTCGGCATGGAGGTCGAGGAGAGCGTCGATCTCGGCGACGACGGCGGCGGGAGTGCGGCGCTGTTCCCAGGCGGGGCGTTCGGGGGAGACGGTCAGCAGGCGGGTGGCGCCGCCGCGGAGCCGGACTCCCAGCGAGATGTTGTGGTTGCGGGTCAGGGTCACGTCCTCGAGGAGCAGGCGCGCCATGCGCTTGCGCTCGCGGTCGGGGGTTTTGGGGTCGTTCCAAAGGCGTGGGAAGTCGGCGGCGAGTTGACGGATTTTCCGGCGCTGGGCTTCGTCGAGGCGGCGGCGGTCGGCGGCGCGACGGCGCTCGAGATCTTCCAGGGCTTCGCGCTCCTCGGCGAGCCTGGCGTTCCAGTCGGCCTCGAGGGCGGCGGCCACCAGGCGGTTGTCAGGGTCGGCGCGCAGGAACCGTCGGCGGGCGAGGGCGGCCTCCTCGGTGGCGCGCTGCGCCCGGCGGGCCCGCAGGGCGTCGGCTTCGTCGGCGCGGGCCGCGAGTTCATCCTGGATCCGAACCGCGGTTTCGAGGGTCAGCGGGGAGACGAGTTCGACCAGCAGATCTCCGACGGCCCGATCGATGCCCGCTCCGGGGATCGCCTGGCAGGGAGCGGCAGCGGTCTCGATGGCTTTCCGCTGGCACATGTAATCGGGCAGGAGCCGGCCGCGGCGGGCGTGGTAGCGCACGGTCATGCGCTGGCCGCAGACGCCGCAGACGGCGAGGCCCTGCAGCAGCGCCGATCCCTCGCGCGGCGGCCCCCGGCGGTCGGCGCCGAAGGCCGCCGCGCGATCCAGCAGCAGCCGCTGGTTGGCTTCGAACCGCTCCCAGGAGATGTAGCCGGGGTGGGCGTCGATGAGCAGAACATCCCACTCGGCGCGGGGCCGGCGCCGGGACTCGACGCCCCGGCCGGGGAGTCGTCGCTGCCGGGTGCGGCCGAAGGCGAAGGCGCCGGCGTAGCGCGGGCTGTGCAGCGCCCGCAGCACGCGGCTGCGCTCCAGCGGCTCCCAGACCAGCTCGCCCCGGCGCGGCCCCGTACGGGGGCGGCGGGGGAAGAGCAGGCCCTGCTCGCGGAAGCGTCGCACCACCGCGCCGGCCGAGCCCGAACGCTCGAAGGCATCGAACAGGAGCCGGACGCTCTCCCGGACCTGGGCGTCGGGGTCGAGCGTGACGCGGTCCCGCGGGTCGTAGGTCAGTCCCACCGGCAGGCTGATCTTCAGTTCCCCGCGCTGCGCCCGGTTCATGATGCCGCCGCGCAGCCGGGCGCGCAGCAGGTGGAGTTCCGCTTCGCTCATGGTGCCCTTGAGGCCGAGAAGCAGCCGGTCGTTGAAGTCACCGGGACTGTAGATGCCGTCCTCGTCGAGGATCAGGGTGTCGGTCAGGGCGCACAGTTCCAGCAGCCGATGCCAGTCGGCGCTGTTGCGCGCCAGCCGGGAGACTTCGAGGCCGAGCACGATGCCGGCGCGCCCCATGCCCACCTCGGCGACGAGACGCTGGAACCCTTCCCGGTCGGCCGAGGCGCCGGACTGGCCGAGGTCGGAGTCGATGACCACGACGCGGTCGGGTGGCCAGCCGAGGGCGACCGCCCGCTCGCGGAGCGCATACTGGCGGCGGGTGCTCTCGGCGTTTTCGAACACCTGGCGCAGGGTGGACTGGCGCACATAGAGGAAGGCGGCGCGGCGCAGGTGGGCGGCGGCGACCTTGTGGTGGAGGGCGCTCACGCGGCTTCCCCCGGAAGGTGCGCCCGGATCATGTCCACCAACACCTCGACGGTCGGCGCCGCGGGTGCCGGCGCGCGGAGCGCCGGGCGCCGCCGGTGTTCGCTGGAGAGCGCCGGTTCGGAGGCCGTCCCAAGCCAGGCGGCGACGCCGCGGAGCGCCAATGCGGCCGGTCCCTGCCGGACGGGCGCCGGCCGGACCGCCACCGCCTCCCGGCGCAGCCGCTCGTAGGCGGCGGTGTGCGCCACCGGCGACCCGCTGACCGCGGTTCGCGGCCGCGGGGCGGTCACCGCCGTTTTTTTTCCGGCTGCGCCAGGGCGCGCTCGACGCTGCGCCGGTGCACTGACAGTCCAAAACGCTCCCGGACCAGCCCGGCCAGCGCCTCGGCGCTCAGCGCCGGGTTCTCCGAAAGCGCGGCGCGCAGCGCCGCCACCACCTCGCCGGTGAGCTTGTGGGGTCCGCGCGGCCCGGGCCGGTTCGGCAGCAGCGCCGGCAGTCCCCCCTCCTCCCAGGCGCGAAGCGCGCGGTAATACGACACCCGCGACAGCCCGAAGCGCGCCGCGCTGGCGCTGACGCTGGCGCCCTCGCCGCGCGCCCGCCGCAGCATCTCGTACTTGACCTGGGTCAGATCGCGCGGGTCGAAGAAGGCGTTCGACCGGAACAGTTCGTCGCGGACCCGCTCCGGGCGGGGGTGCAGACAGCCGTTCTTGCGCAGGGCGGCTTCCTTGGAATCGGGACGGGTTTTGCGCATCGGGGTTCCTCTGTGTAATCCATATTATGCCCATCTCCGAACCGGTGTTCAGCCATGCAGCCCGACACCTGCGGTAGATCATCGAGTTATCAGCACAAATGCCATGAACGACGGCACCGAGGTCGACCCGATGGGCGAAAACTCGTTTACGCATACGGCATAATCTCCTTGACACCGCCCCCGCCGGATGGCGCCCCCGGCCCCCGACCGGAACCAGCATCCTCGGCGCCCGCCCCACCGCCTCCCCCCAAAGCGCCGCAGCCCCCCGTACCCGCCGCCGTGATCCCCGCCAGCAACTCCGCCAACACCAGCAGATCCTCCGCGCGGAACGCCGACCGGCCCCCCGACAGCACCACGAACCCATCCTCCTCCGCCTCGCTGGTCCATGCCGCCGGCAACGAACGCACCGCTCCCCCCTCCACCCAGAACACCCGCTCCACCCCCCAGCAGCGCCGCCGCTCCAGCAACTCCAACTCGCGCCCGTAAAGCGGATGGAACCGATGCGTCACCCGAAAAGTTCGCGCCTCACCAACCGGATCGGGTGCGATTGAAGACTCTTTCCAAGGGGAAAGTGGAGCGTTCGGTCCGGACGCTGCGGGAGTCGTTCGGGGAGGTGTTGCGGCGGGGAGCCGGAGACCTCGAGGAGTTGGGCCGGTTGCTGGATGCGCGTTCGGAGGCGTTGTTGGACCGGTTGCGCTGTCCGGTGACGGGGGGCACGGTGCGGGAGGCCTTGGCGGACGAGCGCCTGGTGTTGCAGCCGCTGCCGTCGAGCGCGGAGCTGTTCGATGTGGAGGTGACGCGTCCGGTGAGCCGGGACTGCCTGGTGTCGTTCGAGGGGCGGCGGTATTCGGTTCCGTTCGCGTGGGTAGGCCGGTTGGTGGATGTGCGGGGAACGGCGCGGGACGTGGTGGTGCGGGGCGGCGGTGAGGAGATCGCACGGCACCGGCGGGGTACGCGGGCGCTGCTGCTGTTGGACGAGTCGCACTACGACGGGCCCTCGACGGATCGGGTGATCCGGCCGACGCCCCTAGGTCGGCGGGGCCGGCTGCAGGTGGCGGGTGTTCCGGCGGAGAGGGAGCGGGCGGCTTCGGCGTTGGCGCCGCAGGAGGGACTGGAGCGTCCGCTGTCGGAGTATGCGCGTTTGGTGGAGTTGCTCGGATGAAGGCGGGCCGGGTGGATCTGGACGTGGTGGCGGAGCGCTGCCGCGAGTTGGGGCTGCTGCGGACGGCGGAGCAGTTGCCGGAGTTGCTGGAAGAGGCGAGCCGGGAGGATCTGACGCCGGTGCGGTTCCTGAACCGGTTGGTGGAGCGGGAGTATGAGCGGAAGGAGGAGCGCCGGATCGGGATGTGGCTGAAGATGAGCACCTTGCCGCCGGGAAAGACGCTGGACAGTTTCGACTGGAGCTTCCAGCCTCGGGTGGATCGGGCGAAGGTGGAGGAACTGGCCACCTGCGCGTTCGCCCGGCGGGCGGAGAACGTGTTGTTCCTGGGGCCTCCGGGAGTGGGGAAGAGCCACCTGGCAACGGCCCTGGGGGTGAAGGCCATCAAGAACGGGTTCCGGGTGCACCACTACGTGCTCGACGATCTGATGCGGGTGCTGCAAGCGGAGGAGACGATCCCGCATCGCCGCCGGCCCAGGCGGTATGCGATCAGCTCGGTTCTGATCATTGACGAGGTCGGCTTCCGGCCCCTGGACCGCCAGGAGGCGAACCTGTTCTTCCGGCTGGTGAGCCGCCGCTACGAACGCGGTTCCCTGATCCTGACTTCGAACAAGAACGTGGGAAGCTGGCCGGAGGTGTTCGCGGGGGACGAGGTGTTGACCACGGCGATCCTGGATCGGCTCCTGCACCACGTCCATGTGGTCCAGATCAGTGGGCGGAGCTACCGGCTGAAGGAACTCGACGAGCTCCTGCGCCCGTCGGCCGCGGGTGCGCGCCGCACCGAGGAAGAGGCGTGAAGGGAGTGCATCGAGCGAAGCGGGATCCCAGGCATCACGCGGGTGCGCGCCCCTCCTCCCACGAGCGCTCGTTTCGGTCGGGGGCCGGCGTCGTTCCGGTCGCTCCGCTCCCTACCCGCCGCCAACCCCCGACCGAAACGCCCCCCGCGTCCAACTCGACCCCTTCCGAACACGGCCATCCCCCCCAAGCAGCACTCCCGGTGCGTAAAAGTAGGTGTCTCCCAAGTGCGTAAAAGTGGGTGTCTCTTGACAACTCCGGTCGATAGCCGGGGTCGGTTGGTGCAGCTCCGGTCGATAGCCGGGGTCGGTTGGCAGGAGCTCCGGTCGATAAACGGGGTCGGCTGGCGGAGCTCCGGTCGATAGCCGGGGTCGGTCGGCGGAGCTCCGGTCGATAACCGGGGTCCACTGGTCCAAGCTGGGGGCGATAACCGCGTCGGTTGATCGGAGCCGGGGAGCGACAGCACAACCGCGTGCGCGCGGACGGGCATCTTTCGCGTGATTCGGGGCGAGGAGGTGGATTCGGGTTTCGCTGCGCGGCCGCGCAGCGGTGCCGGGTGTGAACACCGGCGTTCCCAATCTCATCCGGGTGGCGGCCGCCGGTGGTCCGGAAAGGCCATAATGCTTTACGTCCGTAAGGAGACCGCGCCATCGCCATCACGCTGACCGTTACCGCCGAGGGCCAGATCACCCTGCGCAAGGAAGTGCGCGAACACCTGGGAGTAAGGCCGGGCGACAAAGTGGACGTGGACCTGCTGCCGGACGTGCAGGTCCTGCTCCGGGCGAAGCCCGGAAAGCCGATCTCCCGCGTCTTCGGCATGCTGGCGGAACCGGGAACCCGCCGGCGCTCCGTCGAGGAACTGAACGAGGCTGCGGCCGCGGGATGGGCGGGTGAGGAGTGAAGGTCTCTGCCGATACCAACGTTCTGTTCTCGCGCGCCATCTGCGCAAGACGGCGATACGCGGTTCCGCCCGCCTGCGGCGGGGCGGTGCCGACCGGAGGTCGGCGTTCCAAGCCGTCCCCGCGCTTCCGGTCGGTCGGCGGTACGCGGTTTCGCTGCGCTGCGCGCAGCGGTGCCGGTGTGAACACCGGCGTTCCCTTCACGGATACCATCGGAACAGCCCAACCATCACCCCGCTGCTCACGAGGGGAAGAAGTCATGCGTCTCGCTCACCGCCACCCGCTCACCTTGGCCCTGGCCGCGTTGCTCACCGCCGTCGCGGCCACCCCCGCCGCGGAACAGCCTGCGGTGCTGGAGTTCTTCCGTGCCCAAATCGCGCTGGAGTCGGCGAGCAGCCCCCGCATCTCACCCGACGGCGGGATGATCGCGTATTCGGTGACCACCACGGATTGGGAGGCCAACCGGTTCGACCGGGAGATCTGGCTGGCTCCGTCCGACGGCGAGCCCTTCCAGCTCACCCGCACCGAAGACGGGAGCAGCACCGGGCACCGATGGTCCCCGGACGGATCCCGGCTCGGCTTCATCGCGGATCGCGGTGACGGCGCGCAGATCTACCTCATCCCTCCCGAGGGCGGCGAGGCCACGCGGCTCACTTCCCACGACGGTGGCATCAGGTCGTTCCGCTTCTCATCCGACGGCGGCCGGATCGCGTTCGCGGCCACCGACCCCGCTCCCGACGACTTCGAGGAGCGCGAGGAAAGCTACGGCGACTACGCCGTCGAAGACACGGACTTCCGCATGTCCCATCTTTGGGTGACCGAGGTGCGAGCGGGAGCCGAGCCCCGCCGCCTCACCGAGGGAGACGGCTTCACCGTCGGGTCGTTCGACTGGTCGCCAGACGGTCACGAGATCGCCTTCGACCACACGCCCACGCCCCAGGTCAACTCGTCCCGACACGCCGACATCTCGGCCGTCGAGGTGGCCACGGGAACGGTCCGGACGCTGGCCGCCGATCCCGGCCGCCAGCGCGGACCGATGTGGTCGCCGGACGGTGGGCGCATCCTCTTCACTACCTCCGCGGACGCGAGCCCCTACTACGGAAACTCCGAACTCGCGGTGATCCCGGCGGCGGGCGGTGAATCCCGCATCCTGACCGCCGGTTTCGACGAGAACCCGTCCCCGGTGGCGTGGACCGACGACGGCGTCTTCTTCGTCGCTTCCCAGCGCACGGCGCGCAAACTCTTCGTGCTGGATCCCGAATCGCGCGAGGTGACCCTCGAGTTGGACACCCCCGAGATGATCACGGCGGTAGACATCTCGAGCGACGGCTCCGCGATGGCGATCCAGGGCGAGGACCGCACCACCGTCGCCGAGATCTACCGCAAGCCGCGCGGGGACGATGCGCAGCGGGTCACCGAGATGACCGCCCAGGTCGCTGACTGGGACCATCTGGGCAGCCGCGAAGTGGTGCGGTGGGAGAGCAAGGACGGCGCCGAGATCGAGGGGGTGCTCATGAAGCCGGCCGGCTACGACCCCGGCCGCACCTACCCGCTCATGGTGGTGATCCACGGAGGGCCGACCGGCACCTCCAGGCCGCAACTGGTCGGCGGCTACGTTTACCCCGTCCTCGAATGGCTGAGGAAGGGCGCCGTGGTGATGATGCCCAACTACCGCGGCTCAGCGGGCTACGGCGCCGAATTCCGCGCACTCAACGTGAGGAACCTCGGCGTCGGCGACGCCTGGGACGTGCTCTCCGGGGTCGAGGCCCTCGTGGAGCGGGGCGTGGCGGATCCGGACCGCGTCGCGGCGATGGGCTGGAGTCAGGGCGGCTACATCTCGGCCTTCCTCACCACCACCAGCGACCGCTTCCGGGCGATCTCGGTGGGCGCGGGGATCTCCAACTGGATGACCTACTACGTGAACACCGACATCCACGGCTTCACCCGCGAGTACCTGAAGGCGACGCCCTGGGACGACCCCGAGATCTACGCCAAGACCTCGCCCATGACAACCATCCAGCAGGCCAGCACCCCGACGCTGATCCAGCACGGCGAGTTCGACGCCCGCGTCCCCACTCCCAACGCCTACGAGCTTTATCAGGGACTGCAGGACGTCGGGGTCGAGACCGAGCTCATCATCTACAAGGGCTTCGGCCACGGGATCACGAAGCCGCGGGAGCGGCTCGCCGCGATGCTGCACAACTGGGCGTGGTTCGCCCGGCACATCTGGGACGAGGGGGTGGATCCCACCAACGAGTGACGGCGCTGTTGCGCGCCATCACGCAGATCAGCCCTACGCAGTTCCGCCCGCCTTCGGCGGGCTGTGCCGACCAGAGGTCGGCGTTCCAAGCCGTCCCCGCGCTTCTTCTCGGTCAGCGCTACGCGCTTTGCGGCCCTTTGGGCCGCTGCCGACCAGAGGTCGGCGTTCCAAGCCGTCTCCGCGCTTCTTCTCGGTCAGCAGTACGTGGTTTCGCTCCCCTGGCGGGGAGCGGTGCCGGTCTGAAAGCTGGCGTTCCCGCGCATACTTGGTGACGTGAGCGAGCGGCGGCATCCGAGTTTCTTCGAGCCGGGGACGCTGCTGTTCGGCGCCGGGCTCGCGCTGCTCGGCGCGGTGATCGGCATGGAACTCCTGACCCGGGTCGGGATCACTCCGAACAGCTCGATCATCGCCGCGGTCATCGCCATCGCGGTGGGGCGGCTGCCGCTCGCGGTCACCCGCCGGTTCCGGAGCACCGCGCGCCAGAACCTGCTGCAGACGGTCATCTCGGCCGCCACCTTCGGCGGCGCGAACGCCGTCCTCCTCCCGGCAGGGATGGTGTGGCTCTTCGGCCGGCCGGACCTCGTGCCCGCGATGATCTTCGGCGCGGTGCTCGGCGCACTCCTCGACATCGCCATGCTCTACCGGCTCTTCGGCAGCCAGGCGTTCCCGGCGGAGGGGCTCTGGCCGGCGGGCATCGCCACCGCGGAGTGCCTCCGGGCCGGCGACGAGGGGGGCAAGCGGGCGGCACTCCTCGTCACCGGTGGAGCGCTCGGAGCGCTCGGCCGCCTCGCCGGGATACCGACCGACATCGTGGGGGTCTGCTGGATCGGAAACCAGGTGGCGCTCCTGATGTTCGGACTCGGCCTCCTCGCCCGCGGCTACGCCCCCGAATTCCTGGGCGTGGACCTCGCCGCCATCCACGCGCCCCAAGGGGTGATGATTGGCGCGGGCGCGGTCGCGCTCTGGCAGATGGGACGCGTGATGCGGGGAGCCCGAATCCCCGACCCGGCGGCGCGAAACCAGCCGCCGAGGACCGGCCTCTTGACCTTCGCGACCGGCTATGCGGCCTTCGCGGGCGCCGCCGCGATCGTGGCCCTGCTCGCCGGGTTGGCCACCGGGATGGGCGCCGCCGGCATCCTCGCCTTCAGCGCCTTCGCGGCAGCCGCGGCCCTCATCTCGGAACTGCTGGTGGGCGTCTCCGCGATGCACTCGGGCTGGTTCCCGGCGTTCGCAACGTCGCTCATCTTCCTGCTGCTCGGAATGCTGCTCGGGTTCCCGCCGCTGGCTCTCGTCGTCCTCGCCGGTTTCGCTTCGGCGACCGGACCGGCGTTCGCGGACATGGGCTACGACCTGAAGGCCGGCTGGATCCTGCGGGGCGAAGGCGAGGATCCGGACTACGAGCGGGCCGGGCGGCGGGCCCAGCGGGCCGCCGAGGTGTTCGGGCTGCTCGTCGCTTCCGGACTCGTGCTGATGACCTACACGGCCTACTTCGAGGCGGACCTCTTCCCTCCCTACGACCGGGTGGCGGTGGCGACCATCGCCGCCGGCCAGAACCCCGGCCTCGCGGGAGAGCTTGCGCTCTGGACGGTTCCCGGCGCGATCCTGCAGTTCCTCGGCGGGCCGAACCGGCAAATGGGAGTCCTCTTCGCAACCGGCTTGCTGATCGTGAATCCGGTCGCCGGCTGGACGGCCCTCGCCGCGCTCTTCGTCCGGCGACTGGTGAGCTGGCGTACCGGAGACCGGTTCGACTCCCAGCGCTACGTGCTGGCCGGAGGGCTTATCGCGGGAAGCGCGCTGACGAGCTTCGCTTCCGGAGTGGCGTCGGGGATGTTCGGCCGCCGGTAGCGCGGCGGTACCATGGCCTCGATGTCCCGCGGCCACCTGCGCGCCGGCGCCGGCCTGGTCGCGCTCCTCCTCCCGACGCTTTCCGGCTGCGGAGAATCCCCCGCGGTCGACGGCCCGGGCCCCATGGTGGTTGCGGCCGACGTGGGGTTCGCCCCGCACGCCATGATGGCGGCGAACGGCGAGGTGGAAGGCTTCAACGTGGACCTCGCACGGGAGATCGCGAACCGGCTCGGCCGGCCGGGCTTCGAGATCGTGGACTCCGAGTGGTCGTCCATCTTCTCGGGGCTCTACGCGAACAAATTCGAGTTCGTGATCGCACCCACCACGATCACCGAGGGACGAGCCCGGCGCGTCCTGCTCACCGAGGGTTATCTGGACACCGACCCGGTCTTCCTGCGCCGCAATGATGACCCCGAGCTGACGGACCTCGCCCAGCTCCAGGGACAGTCGATCGCGGTGAACAACGGCTCGGCCTATGACCTCTGGGCGACCGACAACTACGAGGCGCTCGGGTTCGAGGTGCTGCGCTACGGAAAGAACGCGGATGCAGTCCAGGCGGTGCTTTCGGGGCGGGCGTTCGCGAACCTGGTGGGCGAGTCGGTCGCCATGTGGGCCATCCGCCAGAACGCCGGGGTGCGGGCCGACTACCGCATCCGGGCCGAAACCGCCTTCGCCGTAGCGTTCCGGAACGACGACGTGGCGCTCCGCAACGAGGTCGAGACCGTTCTCGAGTGCATGAAGGCGGACGGGACGATCGCCCGGATCCACCGCGAATGGCTCGGGACCGATCCGGCACCCGGCTCGGCCGCGGTGACTGCCTATCCCGGATTCGGGCCGCCGGGGCTCCCCGGATTCATGGAGACCCCGGACCGGAAGCCCTGCGGGTGAACGCGGTTCTCGAGCTCCGGGGGGTCGGCAAGACTTTCGCCGGCATCCCTGCCCTCCGGGACATCCACCTCGCGGTGGGCGATGCCGAACTCGTGGCGCTCATCGGGCCCTCGGGTTCGGGGAAGAGCACCCTGCTGCGCTGCTGCAACCGCCTCGCCGAACCCGACGCCGGCGAGGTTCTCTTCGAAGGCCGCCCAGTCCCGGCGGCGGGCAGCGAACTCGCATCCGTGAGAAGGCGCATGGGCATGGTCTTCCAGGCGTTCAATCTCTACCCGCACCTCACCGCGCTCCAAAACGCCGCGCTCGCTCCGCGACGCGCGGCAGGACTCACCCAGAGCGACGCCGAGGCGGCCGCCCGCGAGGCGCTCGAACGCGTGGGGCTCGGGGACCGGACGGACGCGATGCCCGACGAACTTTCGGGCGGCCAGCAGCAGCGGGTGGCTATCGCGCGGGCGCTGGCGCTCCGGCCTCACATCCTGCTGCTCGACGAGCCCACGAGCGCCCTCGATCCCGAACTCGTGGGAAGCGTGCTCCGGGTGATCCGGTCGCTCAAGGAGGACGGCGTCGCGATGATGATCGCCACCCACGAGATCGGCTTCGCCCGCGAAGCCGCCGACCGGATCGCTTTCCTCGCGGACGGGCGGATCCTCGAGATCGGCCCGCCGGAGGAAATCCTCGACCAGCCAAAGAGCGAACGGCTCCAGAACTTTCTGAGCCGCCTTTAGGAGCCTGTCCCGGTAATCTCGTGGCATTCGACGGCCGATGCATCCCGGCTGAACCGCTTCGCTCTGTGTTGCGCTTCCGTCGAAAGAGCGCTGCTATTCCTCCCTCGCGCGCCTTGTCAGCCGGGCGCCTCAGCCCTCTCGGTGCTCACGACATCACCGGGACAGACTCCTGAATGCGGATCTTCTTCGACCCAGAGGTCCTCGCCGCCGCCTGGCCGGGCATCCGGTCCGGCATCGGCGTAACGCTCGGCCTCGCGCTCGCGTCCATCGCGGCGGGGGTGGCCCTCGGCCTCGTGCTGGCCACCGTCCGGGCGCTCATCCGGGGAGCGCCGCTCCGTCCGGTCGGCGGGCTGATCGCCGCCTACGCCGATATCTTTCGCGCCCTCCCTCCGCTGGTGCTGCTGGTGGTCCTCTACTTCGCCGCGCCGTTCGC
Source organism: Candidatus Marinacidobacterium sp. (assembly GCA_965223075.1). GTDB lineage: Bacteria > Acidobacteriota > Vicinamibacteria > Marinacidobacterales > Marinacidobacteraceae > Marinacidobacterium. The sequence goes on from OZ244986.1 coordinate 853,314, forward strand.
CGGCATCGAACTGAGCGGATTCATGGCGGCCTTCGTGGCGCTGGGACTCGTACTCGGCGCCTCGGCCGAAGAGATCTTCTGGGCCGGAATCACCTCGGTGAACCGGGGCCAGTGGGAGGCCGCGCTCTCCACCGGCCTGAGCCGCGGCACCGCGCTCCGCCAGGTGGTCCTGCCGCAGGCGCTCCGCCTCACCATCCCCCCGCTCACCAACCGGGCGATCGCCACCGGCAAGAACACCGCGCTCGCTTCGGTGGTGGCGGTGCCCGAGGTGCTGAACCAGGCCGCGAGCATCCAGGCGCAGACCGCGAGTCCCGCGCCGCTCCTCCTCGCCGCCGGCGTTTACGTGGCCCTCTTCCTCCCGCTCGTCCGCTTCGGGCGCTGGCTGGAGACCCGCTTCCCCACCCGCTGAGCCGTCGTGTCCGAGTTCTTTCAGACGTTCCTGAACCCGCAGGTCATGGCGGAGAGCTCCGGGCTCCTGCTGCGGGGGCTGCTGGTCACCGTCGAGGCGTGCCTGATCGTGATCCCCGGCGGGCTGTTCTTCGGAGCCGGGCTCGCGCTCGCCCAGACGCTCGCTCCCCGCGGGGTGACCGGGCTCCTCTCCTGGGGCGTGGACCTCGTCCGCGCCTTCCCTCCGCTCCTGTTGCTCGTCCTCATCGTCCACGGCCTGCCGTTCCTGGGGATCGACCTGCCGCCGCTCCTGGGAGTCGGGATCGCGCTCACCATCAACACCTCGACCTACTACGGGGAGATCCTGCGGGCCGGCATCCTCAGCATCGAGCCGACCCAGTGGGAGGCGGCGCGCTCCACCGGACTCGGGACCGCGGCGACGCTCCGCCACGTGGTGCTGCCGCAGGGAGTGCGGAACGTGCTTCCCGACCTAGCCGGCAACACTCTGGAGGCCGTGAAGCTGACCTCGCTGGCGAGCGTGGTGGCGCTGCCGGATCTTCTGCGGATGGCGCGGGTGGCGCAGGGGGTCCACTTCAACCCGTCTCCGCTGATCCTCGCCGCCCTGCTCTACCTCGCACTCCTCTGGCCGCTGGTGCGGCTGGTCCGGCGGCTCGGCGGCCGCGCGGTGCTCCCGGCCTAGCCCCAATACTGTTCACTTAGGGTATTTTCTTCGCTATTCTTCCCGTGGCTTGGCCGGGAGGTTGGCTATGGCGAGAACAGTCGCGGAGCTTCCGAAAGGGAGCCGGCTCACGGACTACATCAGCCTCGGGGTGCTGAACCAGAGGATCCCGCGGGCGGCCGTGGACGAGGCGCTGCAGGCTACGGGGCGGCAGAGTGCCCGTCAGCGGGATCTGCCGGCGCACGTGGTGGTGTATTACGTGATCGCCTTGGCGCTGTACATGCAGTCGTCGTATCGAGAGGTTCTGCGCTGCCTGCTGGAAGGGCTGCGGTGGTTGGGCGATCCGTCGGCGCGCCCCCGGGTGGCGGGGAAGTCGGGGATTTCGCAGGCGCGCCAGCGGCTGGGCGCCGAACCGCTGCAAGCCCTGCATGACGCCGTGGTGCGGCCGGTGGGGCAGCCGTCGGAACCGGGATGCGGCTATCGGCAGTGGCAGGTGGTCAGCGTGGACGGCAGCACCCTGGATGTCGCGGACGAGGTCCCGAACGCGGCGGCCTTCGGGCGCCCCGGCGCCAGTCGCGGGGCCAGTGCCTTCCCCCAGATCCGGTTCGTATCCTTGGTCGAGAACGGAACCCACGTCCTGTTTGCCAGCCGCATGGCCGGCTACCAAGTGAGCGAACACCGCCTGGTCGAGGACGTGATGCCCTCCTTGCAGGCGGGCATGTTGTGTCTCGCCGACCGCAACTTCTACAGCTACGCCCTGTGGAATCAGGCCCGCACCACGGGGGCGGATCTGTTGTGGCGCATCAAGAAGAACCGGCGCCTGCCGCGGGAGACCCCGTTGGCCGACGGCTCCTATCTGAGCCGGATCTACCCCTCCGACAAAGACCGCCGCCACGGGCGGCGCGCGGTCCGGGTGCGGGTGATCGACTATCAACTGGCCGGCGTGGCCGACGCCGAACCGCTGTATCGGCTATTGACCACGGTGCTGGATGCGGACCGCGCCCCGGCCCCGGAGCTGGCCGCCCTCTACCGCGAGCGCTGGGAGATCGAAACCGCGCTGGACGAACTCAAGACCCACCTCCGCGGCCCCCGGATCGTCCTCCGCAGCAAGACCCCCGAACTCGTCCGCCAGGAGTTCTGGGGCCTGATGTTGGCCCACTTCGCCATCCGCTCCCTCATGCACGACGCCGCCCGGCAGCGCGGAGACGATCCAGACCGACTCTCCTACCTCCACGCGGTTCGGGCGGTCCGTCGCAACATCATCACCCACGGAGCCATTCCCCCCTCAGCGTCAGAACAGCCTCCGCCAGCACGTCCTTGACGAACTCCTCGACGAACGGGTGGTGTCCAGTCGCAACCGATGCACGCCCCGCGGGGTCAAGCGCAAGATGAGCGGCTATCCCCTGCGGCCCAGACACGCTCCGACCTGCCGCAGGGACGGCCCGCCAACCGTCAGAATCGTCTAAGTGAACAGTATTGGGCCTAGCCCGGATGTCTCATACTCCCGGCCCGGAGCGCACCCCAAGGAGGCGCAACCTGGTGACGGGGATGCCGGTTACGCGTGACGCGCGGGCACTGATCGCCGTGACGGGGTGTCGGATAAGGGACACAGACCTCCCACCGTTGCCGTGAAAGCAGCCGCGACCGGACACCGACAGCGCGGATGAGCCCGAGAGCGCGTAGAGCCGATGGCGCCATGGCGAGGACGGCTTGGAACGCCGGCCTCCGGCCGGCACAGCGGCCCGCAGGGCCGCGGCGGCGAAGACCCCAATTGCCGGGATGGCTCCCGTCTCGGCACGTACCCCCAACAGATGAGATGGCGTATAGCCGACGGCGCCGCGGGTTCTTGCCGGTGGGACTCGACACAACGACCCCCTGGGCCGCGGGCGGTTCCTTGCCGTCCGCCTTCACGGAACGCAGGCACGTGGCCCGCACTGTGACAAACGGTGTCTGCCACTCCCAGGTACGGATCCCGCCGAACGCTGAGATTCCCGCCGGGACGGCGCCACCTCGGGGAGTCCTTCCCGCCGCCCGCCTTCGGCGGGCTGTGCCGGCCGGAGGCCGGCGTTCCAAGCCGTCCCCGCCGTCGTGCCGCGGCGAGTTGAGCCCTTCCTGCGGGCCGTGAGTATGAGAAATGCGGGCTAGCGGTTCCTGGTTGCGCCGCGCCCGTTCCGGGGCGGCTCATTCCGTACCCACGAACCGGACCCGATGTCCCGCCGGCACCACCTCGACCCGGAGCGAAAGTCCGTCCAGCAAGAACGTGCCGCCAACTCCGACGGCGCCCGGTCGGTTCCCGTCCTCGTCTCGGGAGCACTCATCGAGAGTCCCGTTGCGGTTCGTGTCGATACAAACGAAATCCTCGAGCGAGGCGACGACCACGGTGTCGGAGTTCCCGACGAACCGACGCGGCCCGCCGGTGTTGAAGAGACCGTCCACATTCGCATCAATCACGCCTACCAGGACGGGTTCGCCGACAGGCGGATGGACTTCGCCAACCCAGGTGCTCCCCCCCATCACGCCCAGCCCCCGGGAAAGATCGCGTCCGGTCCACAACCGGACTCCATAGGGAAGCGTTTCGCCCGAGGCGTAGGAGACATGCAGCACCGTGTGGATGCCGGGTTCGCGCCACGGGTCCCAGAGGTTGCGCGCCAGCAGCAGGGGAGGTCCGTCATCGGTCAGATCGCGGTTCTGGTTGCGATCCACATGGATGCGGTCCACGAAGTGCTCGAAGTAGGCGAACGGGTCGGGCGGGTCCTCGCACAGCTCCGGAAACAGAACGGTTTCGCACGCTTCGGCCCGGTGGAACCGGTCGACCATGACGTGGAACTCGCGGGCTCCGTCCCCCAGTTCGAGGACATGGTAGGACTGCTCGTCCCCTTCCGCTTTCGGAAGGACGACGGACGCTCTCCGTCCGGCGAGCGTCCGGGCCACGGGGTATTCCGCGTTCGTGACGGGCAAAACGCCCTCCACGTTCGTGCGGAATGCCAGTTGCTCGCTTGGGGCGTCCGGGTCCAGAACGGGGTCCAGCCGGTCCGGCATCCCGTCGCCATCGTCATCATCGTCGAGGTTGTCCCCGATTCCGTCCCCGTCCGCATCCCTCCATTCCGCCGGGTCCAGGGGGAACGGGTCGGCAGCGTTCTCCACCCCGTCGCCGTCGGCGTCTCGATCCTCGAAGTTCCCGATGCCGTCGCGGTCCGTGTCGAGGTATTCGCGCCGATCCGTGGGGAGGGCGTCGAGGAAATCCAGCGCACCGTCGTCATCATCGTCCGGGTCCCGGGCATTGGGAATTCCGTCGCCGTCCGGATCCTCGTCCATCGGCGGAGCGCCCCTTGCCTGGAGTCCGCCGGCCGAGAGCCATTCCCATATCTCCGGCCAGGGAGTGACTCCCGGCGCGCAGTGCCCGCCGGGCGCGGCGAGGTCCCAGCGGGTGTCGAGCCCCAGGACCTCGTCGTAGTAGTGGGCGAGAGCGACGGACTCGGCGTGCAGGAAGTCCCCGGTGGTGGCCTGCACGAAAACACGGAAGCGCGCCCCCACGAAGGCCGCGGAAGACGGGTTCCAGGGAAAGGAGGGGTTCCACTCGGGCGCGGCGCGGGGCGGGCGCCGGCCGGAGTCCGGATCCCACAAACAGCCGCACCAGGCGTGAAAGCCGCCCCCGTAGATCCCCGCGTACCGCTCGAAGAACCGGGCGAGGAAACAGGTCCCCTGGGACGCGCCCAGGAACACGATCCGGTCGTGGTCGACCGCGACCGAGGCGCCGAACCCGCTCTGCAGAAGTTCATGGAGGAGCCGCAGGTCCCGGTGCTCCCAGGCGCGCCGGCCTCCCCCTTCGAACTCCTGGTCGAACAACTCGACAGGATGCCCGCGCGGGGTGGATTGCGGCGAGGCCACCAGGGCCGCGATGAGGCCCAGTTCGTGCGCCGAGGCGATGGGCTCCGAATCGGCAGGGATGAAGCCCACCAGCCTCTCGGTGGTGCCCGTCGCGAGGCCATGCACAAAGATCAGCACGCCGCGCGGCTCCTTCAGATCCCAGCTTTCGTCGAAGTGCAGCCGGAAGCGGGCGGTACGACCCTCGGAGTTCGTGAAGGTTCCATCCAGCGGTGAACCGGGGGGCGGGTCTGGTTCGGGAGGCGGGGGCGGTGGAGCTGGCGCCGGTTGGCTGGGAACCGAGGGGGCGGGCGCCGGGGCGCCGTCACCCGCGCAGCCCGCGACGAACCAGGCGGCCGGAGCCGACAACAGGAGAACCAGGGCCGCCCATCCGGAGGCGGACGAGGCATCTCTCGGGTGCGGCATCAGGTCGGCCCGGTCGGGCGCGCGGAGTTTGCCACCGGCGCGGCGCAACCCGGATCCCGGTACGAGAGCCTCAATCCGGTGGCAGCGGGGCGGTGCACGCCGTGATGAGCCCGTAATGCTCGGTCCGCCGGTGGCGGGCGAAGTCGAATACGTGGCGCTTGAGGTCCGCGCCAACGTCGAGGTCGCAGTCGGTGACGATCAGCTCGTCGCCCTCGCCAGCCGATTCGGCGACGATCTCGCCATTCGGCGACACGATCGCGGAGCCGGCGATGAGGCGGCTACCGTCCTCGACGCCGCACTTCGCGGCCGCCACCACCCAGGTGGCGTTCTGGTAGGCGCCGGCCTGCAGCGACAGCCGGTGGTGGAACATCCGGAGGTGCGCCGGTTCGCGGTGGTGGATGTTCATCTCGGGGGTGTTGTAGCCGAGCAGGATCATCTCCACGCCCTGGAGCCCGAGCACGCGGTAGGTCTCCGGCCAGCGGCGGTCGTTGCAGATACACATCCCGAAGACGCCGCCGAAGACGCGCCACACAGGGAATCCGAGGTCGCCGACCTCGAAGTAGCGCTTCTCGAGGTGCTGGAAAGGCGCCTCGGGCAGGTGTTCCGAGTGCCCGGGGAGGTGGACCTTCCGGTATTTCGCGAGGATCTCGCCGCGGTCCACCAAGATCGCGGTGTTGAAGCGGCGAACGCGGCCGCCCTCGCGGACGAGTTCGGCGTAGCCGAGGTGGAATCCGACGCCGAGCCGCCGGGAGGCGTCGAAGAGGGGTTGGGTTTCCGGCCCGGGCATCGCGGTTTCGAAGTAGGTGTCCGCGCCTGACGCGTCCTCGAAGAAGTAGCGGGGGAAGAAGGTGGTGAGAGTGAGTTCCGGGAAGATCACCAACCGGCAGCCGGCGCCAGCCGCCCGCTCCAGCAGGTCGAGCAGCCGCCCGACCACTTCGGTTCTCGTCTCTTCCGGCTGGATGCCGCCGACCTGCGCGACGGCGACCCTGAGAGTGCGCATGGAGCCCGGATTGTAGGAGCCGCCAACGAGTACGGACCCGCCAGACCAGATCGAGCGCGGGCGCCGGCCCTCCTCAGTGTTCGGTCGGCGATATCAGACGGACCGAGGGAAAGTAGGTGCGGAACCGGGACACATCGCGAGTGAGCACGGTGATATCCGCCACTTCGGCATGCGCGCCGATGAAGAAATCGGGGAGGGGAGAGGATCGAACGCCGCCGGCGCGCCGGTAGCGGCGAAAGGCGCGTCCGGCCAGGAAAGCGGCCTCGTAGGGGAGCTGCAACCGCTCCAGCGTGAGTTCGTTCAGGCCGGCGTCCAGGGAAGCGTGGTCCCCGAATCTGACGGAAATCTCCGCGTAGATGACTGGATTGATTCCCACCTCGCCGATGGCAAGTGCATCGCGAAGGGCCTGTTTCGACCAGCGACCCCACGAGGGGTCTCCACCAAAGATGTCGAGCAGAACATTCGAGTCAGCGAGAAACACTCAGTCTTCCCCGCGGGTAAGGCGCATCACCTCGTCGGTAGAAAGCCCCGGGCCCGCTATCCCGGTGACTCTGCGAATGCGTTCCTCGATGAGTTCGCGCTTGCTCAGCAGCGGACGGATCACGGCTGCTCCGTCAGCTTCCTCGAAGCGGACCTCGGTCCCGGGAAGCAGTCCCAGCCGGCGTCGCAGACGCTGGGGAATGGTCACCTGGCCCTTGGTTGTGATCTTCATGCCGGTAGTATGACTTTGCAAAGTCTTACTGGCAATATTCTTACCCGAGGACTGAAGAGAGAACGACCGCCCGACCCCGGACTGCACCTGGCTTCGGCCGTCTCGTCACCCGGGCTCGGCCGCCGTCCAACGAGGCCACACCGGGTCGCGTTCCATAATCGCGCGATGCGTGCCTCGCTCTCCGCCCCGTTTCTGCTGGCCGTGCTGCTGTCGGGCTGCGGTCGCACCGAACCGCCGCCGCCCCGCCCGAACATCCTGGTCCTCATCGCCGACGACCTGGGCTACACCGACATCGGGGCCTTCGGCGGCGAGATCCGGACCCCGAATCTGGACACTCTGGCTGCCTCGGGGCTCCGCTTCACAAGCTTCTACACCGCCGCCACCTGCTCCCCGACCCGGGCGATGCTGCTTTCCGGGGTGGACCACCACCGGGCCGGACTCGGGGGCATGGCGAGCCTGATGGGGGACGACCTCGAGGGCCGGATCGGCTATGAGGGATACCTGAACGAACACGTGCTGCACCTGCCGGCGGTGATGCGGGACGCCGGGTACCACACCTCGATCGCCGGGAAATGGCACCTCGGCCAGACCGCCGACCAGAGCCCCCCGACCCGGGGATTCGACCGTTCCTTCGTCCTGCTCCCCGGGGCAGCGAGCCACTTCGAGGACGCCGCACCCGTGGACACGCTCGACGACATCCACTACCGGCGCGACGGAGAGATCGTTCCCGCGCTTCCGGAGGGCTTCTATTCAACCCGCGCCTACACCGACGAGCTCATCAGCTACATCCGGGAGGCTGGCGAAGCGGGCAAGCCGTTCTTCGCCCTCGGGACCTACACCGCGCCGCACTGGCCCCTCCAGGTCCCCGAAGAATTCCTCGACCTCTACGCCGGCGCCTACGACGACGGCTGGGAAGAACTGGCCGAGCGCCGCGTCGCCGGGGCGAAGCGCACCGGGATCATTCCGGCGGACACTGCCCTTCCGCCGCTCCCCAACTATTCGCGCCGCTGGGATGACCTGGGCGAGGAAGAGCAGCGCGTCGAGGCCCGCAAGATGGAGCTCTACGCAGCGATGGTGGAACGCCTCGACCACCACGTGGGCCGGCTGATCGCGACGCTCCGCGAACTCGGGGAGTTCGACAACACCCTGATCGTCTTCTTCTCCGACAACGGCGCGGCCGGCGAGGACGTGAGCCAGCTCGCCGACAACGAGACCTTCCTGCCCGAGCGCTTCGATCTCTCCTACGAGACCATGGGGCGCCTGAACTCGTTCGTGTACTACGGACCCGAGTGGGCCAGCGCGGCGAGCGGCTCCTACCGCTACTTCAAGCAGTTCGTCCACGAGGGCGGAATCCGGGTGCCGGGTTTCGCGGTCGTCCCGCCGACCCTCGCCGAGCGGCTTCCGGGAGCCACGACCGGCGCCTTCGTCCACGTGACCGACCTGTTTCCGACTTTCCTCGAATTGGCGGGGGCGGAAGCGCCGGCCGCGGAGGACAAGATCCTGCCGGTCGGAAAATCCATCGTTCCCCTGCTGCGCGGCGAAGTGGAGACGGTCCATGCAGAACCCACCGCCGGCTGGGAAATCTTCGGCCGGCGGGCGATCCGCAAGGGTTCGTGGAAGGCCGCCTGGCTGGCCCCGCCCCTCGGCAAGGGCGACTGGGCGCTCTACAACCTGGACGAGGATCCGGGCGAGCTCACGGATCTCGCCGGCGAACGCCCGGAAGTGCTGGCGGATCTCCTCGACGCGTGGGACGACTACGTGGAGGAGAACGGAGTCATCGTGGTGGAAGAGGACCGGGCGTTCGGGCCGCCGGTGCCGCTTCGCTGAGCGGGTAGGACGATGATCCGAGTGAACCTTGCGGCGGCCAGAACGCATCTTTCCCGGATCGTGGACGCGGCGTTGCGCGGAGAACGGGTCGTTCTGTGCCGCCGCAACGTGGAAATCGCGGAGATTCGTCCGCTCCCACTGCCACCCAAGAAGGAGCGTCCCGTCGGGATTGACCGCGGGATGCGAATCCCACCGAGCTTCTTCGAACCCCTGCCAGAGCGAGAGTTACGGGATTTCGAGGGCTCGGAAGACTGACGCCCCGCCGGCCTTACCCGCCACCCGGCTCCGCTACTCTGGTGACCAGACGGCCCGTCTCTTCGGAAGCTATTTCAGAAAGTCCACCGCCCCGAAGCGCCGGGCCAGCGCCACGGACCAGGAGGGGCGACCGAGCGGAGCGGCGGACCCGGGCCGGTCGCGGACGATGAACTGACCGCTTCCCGGCTGGGCGCGCGGCTGACCGTCCCGTACCACCACTTCACCGCGCCGGAGCACGGTCTCCGGAAATCCCTTGATCTGGCGGCCCTCGTAGGGGGAATACCCGACCTGGTCGTGGAGGTCCGTCCAGCGGATGTCCACCACTTGGTCGGGGTTCCAGATCGCGAGGTCCGCGTCGCTGCCGGGGGCGATCGTTCCCTTCCTCGGATAGAGGCCGAAGAGCCGCGCCGGCGCCTCGCAGCAGACCGCGACGAAGCGCTGGAGGCTGATCCGGGCCTTGCCCACGCCTTCCGAGAAAAGGAGCGGCATGCGCAGCTCGACCCCCGGAACTCCGTTGCAGATCTTGGGGAACGGCGGCTCGGGCCCAGCGGCCAGCTTGCCCTTGTCGTCGAAGCTGTAAGGGGCGTGGTCCGAACTGACCACGTCGAAGGTCCCGTCGGCAATCCCCTCCCAGAGCGCCTCCTGGCACTCCTCGTCGCGGGGCGCGGGGCTGCAGCAGAACTTCGCTCCCTCCATTCCCGGCTTGTCGAGGTCCTCCGCGGTCAGCAAGAGGTACTGGGGGCAGGTCTCCGCGAACACCTTGAGCCCGCGCCGCCGGGCGGCGGCGATCTCTTCGGCGGCCTCCTTCGAGGAAACGTGGACGACGTAGAGGGGCGCGTCCACCAGTTCGGACAGCTCGATGGCGCGTCCGGTGGCTTCGCTCTCGGCAAGCTTCGGGTGGCCGGCGGCGTGGAACTTCGGGGCCTTGTGGCCTTCCCCGACGAGGCGTCCCGAGAGCCAGCCGATCATGTCGTGGTTCTCGGCGTGGACCATGGTGAGCGCGCCCATGCGCCGCGCCGCTTCCAGCACGTCGAGGAACTGGCGGTCATCGAGGCGCACCAGGTCGTAGGTCATGTAGATCTTGAAGGAGACCACGCCCTCATCCACGAGCTGCGGGATCTCCGTCTCGAGCGCCTGCGGGGTGGGATCGGAGACGATCAGGTGGAACCCGTAGTCGGATACCGCCTTCGGTCCCGCCGCCTCGTGGTAAGCCGCCACCACCTCTCGCGGCGACGCTCCCCGTCCCTGCACGGCGAAGGAGAGCACCGTCGTGGTCCCCCCGCAGACCGCGGAGACCGTCCCCGAGTGGTAGTCGTCGGCGCACATCAACCCCATCGAGGACTTCTGCTCGATGTGGGTGTGCGCGTCCACCCCGCCGGGAATGACCAGCCGGCCCTTCGCGGAGATCTCTTCCTCCCCCGCGCCGAGTCCCGGCGCGACGGCCCGGACCACGCCGCCCGTGATGCCGACGTCCGCCGACCGGACCCCGTCGGCGGTCACCACCGTCCCGCCACGCACCACCGTTTCGAAATCAGGCATCGGAGGCGGGCGATTCTAAGTTGAAGACGGGCGTACGGCACGATGCGTCGGATGGCGCGCATCGGGACGGTGCCGACAGTGGGACACAGGAGGGACTTCGAGGAAACCCTAGATACTTGAAAATCAATAGTTGCATTTTTGTTTTTCAAGTATCATGGCAGGAGTGATTGATCGAACCAGGCACGAAACCACCCTGCGGGCCTTGCTCGATGACTTTCCCGTGGTGGCGATCGTGGGCGCGCGCCAGGTGGGAAAGACCACGCTGGCCCGCCTTCTCGTCGAGGATGCCGGTTGTCCGGTTACCGTCTTCGATCTTGAGGATCCCACCCACGAGCGACAGCTTGCCGACCCCAAGCTCGCTCTCGAATCCCTGCGCGGCCTGGTCGTCATCGACGAAGTCCAGCGCTGCGAGGAGCTGTTTCCCGTTCTGCGCGTGCTGGTGGATCGGCCCGGGAACCCGGCTCGATTCCTGGTCCTTGGAAGCGCTAGCCCCGCCCTGTTGCGGCAGTCCTCGGAGAGTCTGGCCGGCCGGATTGCGTATCACGAACTGCCTCCGTTTCGCATGGAGGAAGTCGGCGCCACCGCGGAGACCACCGGGAGGCTCTGGCTGCGTGGCGGGTTTCCACGCTCGTTCCTCGCGAAGGATGACCGCCGAAGCTTCGACTGGCGGTCACGGTTCATGCGCACCTTTCTGGAACGCGACCTCCCTCAACTGGGAGTGACAGTGCCCGCCGCGACCATGCGTCGCTTCTGGACCATGGTGGCGCACTACCACGGCAACGTCTGGCACGACGCGGAGCTTGCCCGCGCCCTCAGTGTCACGGCGCCGACAATCCGGACGTACCTGGACACCCTGGTTGACGCGCTCATCGTGCGGCGGATTTCACCTTGGTACGAAAACCTCCGGAAACGGCAGATAAAGGCGCCCAAGGCGTACGTCGCGGATTCCGGCCTGCTTCACGCGCTCCTGCGCGTAGATTCCGAATCCGCGCTGCTGGGACACCCAAAGTCCGGTCTGTCCTGGGAGGGGTTTGCAGTTCACGAAATCGTGCACCGCTTGGGGTATTCGTGGGAGGACTGCTACTACTGGGCCACTCACGGCGGTGCCGAACTGGATCTCTTGGTTTTTGACGGGACGCGCCGCATCGGGTTCGAGTTCAAGCGAACGAGTTCGCCGGGCATGACCCGGTCCATGCACTCGGCGCTCGGTGATCTGAGGCTCGACCGACTCTTCGTGATCTACCCGGGAGGCGCGCGTTTCCCACTGCACGAGCGGGTGGAAGCCGTGGGCCTGGAGCGGGCCTGCAGCGAGGGAATCTGATCGGCAGCCGCGGCGACGCCGTGTCCAGTTCACGGATCCGGCCGCAACGAGACCCGGGGAGGGAGTTTTGAGCGATGAGCCCCCGGGAACTGGTGGAAGCCTTCTACTTCGAGGTCTGGAACCCGGCCGACGAGAACCGGGCAAGAGAGATCCTGGCCGAGTCCTTCCGCTTCCGGGGATCGCTCGGCGCCGAACGGATCGGACCCGACGGATTCATCGCCTACCTGCGGGAGGTTCATCGCGCGCTCGGCGACTACCGCTGCATCATCGACGACCTCGTCACGGCGGACAGCCGAGCCGCGGCGCGCATGCGCTTCACCGGGCGCCACCGGGACGTGTTCCAGGGCGTGCCCGCCACCGGCCGGCAGATCACCTGGTCCGGCGCCGCGTTCTTCAAGTGCGAGAACGGGAAGATCACCGAGCTCTGGGTGCTCGGCGACCTGGTCGAACTGCGGCGTCAGTTGGAGGCGTGACGGACCGAGGGATGGTCGCATCGCTCAAGGGTCAGGAGGCGAAGACCGAAGGGACCGCCGGTCTCCAGACCGGCATCGCGCGGGAGCGCGAAACCAGCGCGGATGACTCTGCGCCACCCGGTGGGGGCACTCGCATTGGAATCGCTCGCCGAAGGCGGGCGAGATCTACTCCTTCACAACCCGTCCGAACATGAACCCCCCGACCTCGCCGTGGTCCCAGGTGCCGCCGTAGCGGTCGCCATCGAAGACGACGGTCGCCCCGAACTCGCTGCCGAGACCCGGGATTTCGACGTCCACCAGCCGGATCATCGGCACCTCCCCGGCCCAGAGGATCGGAACCACGACCGGCAGGGTCACGTCCACGTCTCCGTAGGTGATCCGGGCATCGAACCGCCATCGGTCGCCGTCCAGTTTGGTGACCCCCGCGATCTCGTAGCGGTCGCTGTAGACGCCGTCCCGGGGTTCCGGCCAAGCGACCGTGAAGCTGCCGTCCAGAATGACATCGCGCATGCTTTCCTCGAAGGCGCGCTCGCGCTCTTCGAGCGTCGCCTCCGGGGCGACCCGTCCCACTCCGATCCCCGAAGCGAGCCAGCCGGCGCCCCAGGCAAGAGCGAGAAGCGACACGAGCGCCGCAATCTTCAGGATGTTTCGCATGGACGAGCCTCCCAGGCGGGGATGAAGGTAGCAGCCCGGATGGCGGCTATTCTGTTTCCGCCATGAACTCCTCGGGCCCGGCTCCCGAACCCCTGGACCGGACACCCACTCCGGAAGAGCGGCAGGCGGCCGCCGGACACGTCCGGCGGGCGGAGCGGGAGGCGGCTCGGTCGCGGCGGATTCCCGAGGGTGTGACCGGAGCCGAGATCGACAGCGCGGGGATCGTCGGCTTCGGCACCATGGGGCGTGGAATCGCGATGTCCTTCGCGACGGCGGGGCTCCCGGTGACGGTCTTCGAGGAATCGGACGAAGCCTGGCAGCGGGGCGAAGCGGCGGTCGCCGGCAGCCTCTCACGCGCCGTCGGCCGGGGGAAGATCGACGCCGCGGAGGCGGAACGCCGAATGGAACGGATCCGCCGCGCCGCCGCGTTCGAGAACCTGAGCAGGGCCGACTTCCTGGTGGAGGCGGTGTTCGAGCAGATGGGCGTCAAGCGGGATGTCTTTGCGCGCCTCGACAGGATCGCAAAGCCGGAAGCGGTGCTCGCGACGAACACCTCTTCCCTCGACGTGAATGCCATCGCCGCCGCCACCCGGAAGCCGGAAGCGGTGGTGGGGACGCATTTCTTCAGCCCGGCGCACGTCATGCGGCTCCTGGAAGTAGTGGTGGGCGACGCGACGTCGCCGGAGACGCTCGCCACCGCAATGGACCTCGGGTTGCGACTCGGCAAGGCGCCGGTGCCGGTCGGCGTGTGCGACGGGTTCGTGGGCAACCGGATGCTCTACGCGTACCGCCGCCAGGCGGATCGTTTGCTTCTCGAGGGCGCGTTACCCGAGCAGATCGATCGGGCGCTCTGCGATTTCGGGTTTCGGATGGGGCCCTTCGCGGTGGCCGACCTGGCGGGTCTCGACATCGGCCGGGCGGTGCGTGTCCGGCTGGCCCGGGAAGCCGAATCCCGCGGCTTGCCGCCGCCCCCGCCGAACGTGGCGGACCGCCTCTGCGAGCGGGGCTGGTTGGGCCAGAAGACCGGCCGGGGGTTCTACCGCTACGAACCGGGCGACCGGACTCCCCGTCCCGATCCGGAGGTAGCCGACATCGCACACGGGGAGTCGGCGGCCCTAGGGATCGATCGCCGGGAGGTGGAGGCCGGTGAAATCCTGGAACGGTGCCTCTTCGCTCTCGTCAACGAGGGCGCCCGCATCCTCGCCGAGGGGATCGCAGAGCGGGAGGGCGATGTGGATGTGGTGTGGACCCTCGGCTACGGGTTCCCGAGGGAGCGCGGGGGGCCCATGCACTGGGCGCGGCGCCAGGTCGGGCTGGACCGGGTGGTGGCGTCGCTCACTCACCTCGCCGACGCCACCGGAGATCCGGAACTCGCACCGTCGGCGGGTCTGGTAGCGCTCGCCGGCTGATCCGGCGGTTACGGGTCGCTACTCGATCTGCTCCCCGCCCTCCGGGCCATAGAAGACCACCCAGGCTTTGAACGAATCATCAAAGTCGAAGAACCGGTGCGGAATGCCCGCGGGGACGAACAAAAAATTGCCCGGACGGAAGGGGACCGTCTCGTCTCCCATCCGGAATCGGCCCCGGCCTTCAAGGATCACGTAGCACTCGTCCCGGTCGTGGGGCTGTTGGGGGTCGGTGCCTTCGGGGGCATAGAGTCCCACTTCGAGCTGGCCACGCTCGAGCGCCACGAAGTAGCGGTCTTCGGGGAGGTCGGCTGCGCATTCCGCCGGGGAGAGCTTTCGGCATTCGGTTCGTTTCATGGAGTCAGGTTAGTGGGGTGTGCGCGGTCCTCCGGGCCGCGGTGCCGACCTGGAGGTCGGCGTTCCCTTACCGACGCGTCGCGAGAGCGGACGGCCACGGGTCGCCCGCGGGCCTGCGACCCGCTGTGCCGACCGGAGGTCGGCGTTCCCTGTCCTGTGTCCCGCAAGGATGAGCGGCGATACGCAGGTCACGGCCCTGCGGGCCGTGGTGCCGACGGGAGGTCGGCGTTCCAAGCCGTCCCCGCGCTTCTTCTCGCCCAACAGTACGCGGTTTCGCTCCCCTGCGGGGAGCGGTGCCGGTCTGAAGACCGGCGGTCCCTCGCCCTACGGTGGGTCGGCGAGGAAGTCGCCGAGGGTCCACCAGTTGGTGGTGATGTCCTGGCCGCCGGGGGTGCCGCCTGGCCCGTAGGCGAGCACCAGGTCGTAGATCTCGCCGCGGTGTTCTAGTACCGCCGCCGAGAGGAAGATGGCGGGGGCGCCTTCGGTGAGCGTGGCGCAGCGCCCGGTCTGCCACGCCAGCTGAAAGAGAGCGGCGGCGCCAGGCAGGTTCCCTTCGAGAACGGCCTCGACAAGCGGGACGATGTCATCGGTGGAGGCGCAGCCCACGGCTCCGGAAAGGCCGAGCGAGTCAACCGGGAACCGGTCCAGGGTGAGGTCGAACACCAGCGATTCGCCGGGGGAGTGACGCGCGAACACCCGGTGGTCACCGTCCGCCGGGAGTTCGGGAACGCTCGCGTCGAGATCCGCGCCGCCTACCTGGAGGGTGGCGCCCGCCGAGAACATCAACTCGCCCTCCGGAACGCTGACTCCGTCGCCGTCGTAGTCGCCGCGGCGGATTTCGTAGCGGAACTCCAGTCGCCCGGCTTCGTGGGCCGCCAGGGCCGCCGGCTCGCTGGCGAGTCCGAGATCGAAGATCAGGAAGACCTCGCCGGTCGTCTCCACTTCTTCGCCGCTCGTGAGCAGGACAGCGAAGAGCAGTTCCTCACCGTCGAGATACGTCCCGTTCGCTGCCGGCTCCGAGACGATCTCCACCCGGTCGATCAGCGCGCCAGCCCGATCACCCGGCTCCGGGCTCGTGGGGCCTCCCTCGCCCTCCTCGCACGCGGAAAGCGGGATGAGCAGAAGAGCCGCCGCAACAATCGCGACCGGTCCGGTGAGCGGGTTGCTCACCGCTGCCGCGCCCAGCGGGCCGCCTCGTCCACCTGCCTCGCGCCTTCGGGATCCGGCCGGGTGAGAAGGCTCACCACGATGGCCGCGGCGAACCCCGCGGCAAACCCCACGACCATCTCGTAGAGCTCGAAGTACGCCGGCTTGCCCCACAGGAACCAGCCGACGGACGTCACGAAACCGGTCAGCATCCCGGCCACCGCCCCCGGAAGCGTCATCCGCCGCCAGAAAATTCCCAAAATCGCAACCGGCGCAAAGGCGCAGCCGAGGCCCGACCACGAGAACAGGACGAAGAAGAAGATCACCCGCACCTCGGGAAGCGCGACCCCGATGGCGACCACCCCGAGTACCAGCGTGACCACCTTGCCGAAGCGGGCGAGGCGCGCCTCGTCGCGGGTCAGGCGGGCGATCGTTCCGCGAAGTCCCGGCGCTGCCGGGTCCCGATGGCGGGGTCCGAGAATCTTCTCGAAGAAGTCCCGCACGACTGCCGACGAGGCAAGCAGCAGGACCGAGTCCGCGGTGGACATGATCGCCGCCAGCACCGCGGTCAGGAAGAGGCCCGTCACCACCGGCGGCATGAGGTCCGAGGCCAGCAGCGGCAGGATGCCCTCCGGATCGGCGATCTGCGGATAGAGCACCCGGCCCGCCATCCCGGTGAGCACGGCGCCGAGATCGAACAGCACGATCACGAAAGCGGCCATGAAACCGCCGTCCGAGAGTGTGCGCCGATCCTTCGACGCCATGAAACGGACGAGAAGGTGGGGGGCCCCCAGAAAGGCGAGGCCGATGCCCATGTGGCTGATCACATCGGCGAAGCCCTGGGTGCTCGCGCCGGAGGCCCCGAGCGGCCGCAGGAGGCCGGGGTCGGCGCTCGCGAGCCGCTCCGCGAGGACGGAGAGACCCCCGATCTCGTTGATCGCGACGACCGGCAGCGCCACCAGCGCCGCGGCCATCAACGTGGCCTGGATGAGATCGCTCCAGGCGACCGCCTTGAGACCGCCGAAGCTCGTGTAGAACAGGATCACCACGGCCCCGAGGATCACCCCGGTCTCGTAGGGGATCCCGAGGAACGACTCGAACGTCTTGCCGGAGCCGGTGAGCTGGGCGGCCATGTAGGTCCCGGCCATCACCAGGATCACCACCGACCCGAGGATCCGCAGAATCTGCCGCCGGTCGCCGAACCGCGTCTCCATCCAGTCGCCCACCGTGATGGCGCGGTAGCGGTCGGAAAGCGCCTTGAAGCGGGGGCCGATGAAGGTCCACGCCACCGCGGTGGCGAGCACCTCGCCGAACACGATCCAGAGGGCGTTCACCCCCAGCAGGTAGCCCATCCCGGTGAGACCGAGGAGGAGCCAGGCGCTCTCGCCGGTGCTCGCCGCCGAAAAGCCGACTACGGCGGCGGGGAGACGGCGCCCCGCGAGGTAATAGCCCTCGAGACTCCCGGTGCTCCGGGAGCTCCAGATGGCGAGCCCGAAGAGGATCGAGAGATAGGAAACAAGGACCGCCCAGAGCGGCCAGTTCTCAGCCACGGAGCGTCTCGCTCAGCGCGAGTCGGACTCCCGGGAAGCGCGGCGGCCCCGGGACGCGTTCCAGGCGGCGAGCACCATGCCGGGGACCACCGCCGCGATGAGCAGCACCCAGGCGGCGACCGGGAATCCCTTCATCGACCACCGCCGGGAGGTCCCATGGCGGAAGCGAGGCGAACACCGAGACCGCTGAGGCGCCCGGCTGACAAGGCGCGCGAGGGAAGGAATACCAGAGGTATTTCGACCGAAGCGCAACGATGAGCGCAGCGGCTCAGCCGGGATGCATCGGCGGTCGAATGTCGTCTTGCTTTCGTCATGGGGCCTCGGGCCGGATGGGCCGGTCGTCGGTGCGATACATGTCCTCGTTCAGCCAGGGATACCCCCCGTAGGGCCGGGCGTCGGGCCACATCTCGTCGAGGGTGTTCCCGTCGTAGATCCGGCCGTCCTTGATCACCAGATGGATGGCGGTGGTGGCGCGGATGTCCTCGAGCGGGTTCTCGTCGAGCACCACCAGATCGGCGAGTTTGCCGTCCTCGACGGTCCCCAGTTCGTGCTCCAGCCCGAGGTAGGCCGCCCCCTGCCGGCTCGCGAGGTCGAGAGCGCCGAGCGGTCCCATCGCCGCCTCGGCCATCCAGATCTCCCAGTGCGAGCCGATGCCGTGGTGCTGGCCGTGGGCGCCGATGGCCCCCGAACCGCCCTCGGCGATGATGTCGGCGAGCCCCTGGGCGAGCAGCGGGAAGCTGTAGTCGGTCTCGGGGCGCAGCGGACGGCGCCGGGTGTGCGGGATCAGCATCCGCCAGGGAAGCCAGCGCTGCTGCTTGGGATCCTGCCAGTTCGGCGTCTCCTGCCAGAAGAACTCCTCGTTCCACGCGGAGGGGCCGCCCACCACGAAGGTGATCGAATAGGCGGTCTTGGTGCGCCCGAAGAACTTCGCGGCGTCCTCGTAGAGCGGGACGTAGGTGAGCGGGTGCTCCCAACCGGTCTGGCCGTCGAGGATGAGCCCCACGTTGTAGAAGAGGCTGCCGCCCTCGCCGGTGACCATGAGGTTCCGCTCGCGGGAGATCTCGGCGATCCACTGGCGCTGGTCGCGCCGGGGCTGCATGTAGGACTTGATCGCGGTGGCGCCCCAGGAAGTGAGCCGCTCGACGTTGTTCTCGGCGTCCTCGTAGTTCTGGATGTCGTTCTGGCGCGAACCGTCGCCGTTGTACATGGGATCCCCGGTGCTGAACATCCGCGGCCCGACCATCTCGCCGGCTTCCACGAGTTCGGCCGCCGAAAAGACGTTCTGGGACCACTGCGAGTTGTCGAGCGTGGTGGTCACCCCGTAGGCCAGGTACACCGCCGCTTCCCAGTTGCGGCGGGGGAGCACGCCGGTGTGATCCCGGTGGTGGTGAGCGTGCATGTCGATGAACCCCGGGATGATCGTCTTGCCCGAGACGTTCACCACCCGGTCCTGCTCGGTCCAGACGCAGTCCCCGACGCAGACGATCCGGCCGTCCGAGATCCGGACGACGCCCTCCTCGATGGTCCCCTGATCACCAAGGGTGACGATACGGGCCCCGGTCAGGACCGCGCCTCCCTTCGCGCGCTGGCGCGGCAGCTCGAGGCTCACTTCGTGGTGGGTCGTCTCGTCGCCGTCCGGGTCGTAGGTGGTGATCCGCGGACCGCTGCCCAGGGTGAGCAGTCCGTCCGGCGTCCAGCGGGGAAACATCCCCCCGTCCCGGGTCACCGTCCGGATCGGCAGCGACGCCTTCCGGCGCTCGATGTGGGGGGCCTCCTTGCCGGCGCCCGGCCAGGGGAGCGCGGTCAGATACACGTTGTCTCCCTCGGCGAAGGCGACCCAGCGGCCGTCCGGGGAGGGGGCCGCCTCGTCGGCGAAGGGGAAGGTGAGGTGGACCCGGCGGTCGGTTCCGTCGGGCTTCACCGAGACGAGCCGGGTAACGTCCTCCCGGTTGCCGCCGCGCTCCCAACTGTCCTGCTCGGGGAAGAAGAGGCGGCCGTCGGGGCCGAAGGACGGCGCCACGATCTGCCGGCGCGGCATCAGGGGCCGACCCGCGTTGTACGGGCGGAGCGTCTTCGTGACGACGGTGGCCGGCCCGCCGGCGGCGGGAATGCTGACGAGGTCGTAGCGGAGGTTCTGCGACCAGGAGCGGCCGCGGGCGGGAGCGCCGGTGCCACGCGCCGCGACGATCGCGCTCCCGTCCGGCGTCCAGACCGGATGGATGTACTCCGAGGAGGTGTCAGTGAGGCGGGTGGGAGCGCCGCCGCCCGCGGGGACCGTCAGGAGGTGCCCTTCGGTGTCGTCCCAGGAGGTGTAGGCGATGGTGGTTCCATCCGGCGAGAAAGCGGGCGACAACTCGTAGGCGGGGTCATCGCCTTCGACCAGACGCTCGGGAGTTCCGTCCGGAAGCGCCATCCGGTAGAGCCGGCCGGCGGCGTGGAACACCGCGACCGAGCCGTCCGGAGAAACGGCCGGCCAGCGGATCATCCGCGCCCGGAAGGTGTCGCCGGAAATATCGAACTTCGCGCGGGCCTGTTCGGAGACCCGGCGGCGCACTTCAGCGACGAACGGCACTTCCTCGGTGTCCCCGCTCGCGGCGTCCACCCGGACGATCCGGCCGCCGCGCAGCACGTAGAGCGCCGCGCTGTCGGGGGTCCAGGAGTAGCCGGGGAGGACGCGTTCGGTCTTCATGCCCTCGGCGAGGTCCGTCTCGATGGGGTCGGCCAGCAGGCGTTCGCCGCCCGTCTCCAGATCCCGGAGAAAGAGCGCCGTACGCGGCCCGAACCGGTGGCCCTTGAAGGAGATCGTGCCGCCAGGGATCCGGCGAGCAAAGGCGAGCCAGCGGCCGTCCGGAGAGGGCTCCGGGGCGATGGCCCCCCCGCTCGATCCCTGGTACTGCTGCTGGGATTGGCCCTCGGTTACGTCGTAGACCTTGCCGGTCTCCAGGTCGAGTTCCCGGATCTGCATCGCCCCCCGGACCAGATCGCGCTCGGAAGACGGGGCGAAGTGGAAGTAGAGGCTCCCGTTCGCCGACGGGGCGGGCCAGCCGGCGCGCGGGTAATCACTCCCGACGAGTTCGACGCCGCTCCCGCCCTCGGGGTGGAACAGGTAGAGCCCGGAACGGCGCGGCTGGCTGAGGGTGAAACTCCGGGCCACGATCCCCTGCCCGTTCGGCAACCAGGCCGGGGTGGCGACCCTCGCGTTGGGGTCCTGGTGGACCGGGCGCGGGTTGCCGCCGTCCGTATCCATGAGCCAGAGGTTCGACTGTCCGCCCCGGTCGGAGACGAAGGCGATCGTCTCCCCGTCGGGCGACCAGCGCGGGTGGTAGTTCATTGCCACCCCGCTGTCCTGGGTCAGGCACTCCGCCTGCCCGCCGGAGGTGGGCATCCGGTAGATGTGGCCGAGCAGGTCGAAGACGAGCGCGTTGCCGTCCGGAGACACGTCGAGGGACATGAAGGTGCCCTCCGAGGTCTCGAAGACGAGGTCGTAGGCGTCGCCACGGGCGAGCGTGGTGTCCCAACCCGAATCGTCGGTGCGGCCGCCCTTTTGGGCGAGCCCGGGGGAAGCCACCAAGCACAGGGCGGCAAGAACCGCGAGGCTTCGGGAGCGGAGCGGAAGGGGCGCAGGCGAGGCGTTCCTCATGGGGTCTCCTTCGGTAAACAACCTGTGGTGGAACCGGCGTGAGCGCCGAGAGCGGGGAGGCGCCCGGCTGACAAGGCGCGCGAGGGAGGAATACCGAGTGTATTTCGACCGAAGCGCAACGTAGAGCGCCGCAAAGCGGCGCGGTTCAGCCGGGATGCATCGCCGCTCGAACGCCGCGCGGGTTTCATCACAGGCTGTTGACCGAGCCGCATAATAACGGCCCTCATGGCCATCCCTTACGCGCCCCGCGGTGAGGATGAAGGCGTCCGCGACAGGAGGAAGCCGGCCGTGACGATCCAGCCCCCACGCTGGACGGACGCGGAAGCGGCCGCGGAGCGACTCCGGCGGGCATTTCCGGCGAGCCCGCTTCTCCGCGCCACCCCCGATCTGGCGGAGAACCTCCTGCTCAAAGCCGACACCCTCCTGCCGACCGGGTCGTTCAAGGTGCGCGGGATCTGGGACGCGGTATCGCAACTCAGCCCGGAGGCCGTGGCGCCCGGACTCTCCACCGTGAGCGCCGGGAACACGGCGCTCGCGCTCGCGTGGGCGGCGCGTCGGCGGGGGGTCACCGCCCGCTCGCTGCTGCCCGAGACGGCGCCCACGGCGAAAGTCGAAGCGTTCCGCGCCGCCGGGGGCGAACCGCGCCTCGTCCCGGTGCCCGAGCTCTTCCGGTTCCTGAAGGAGCGGCTGTGGGAACGGGAGTCCTACGCCTTCGTCCACCCGTGGATCGAGCCCGCGGTGCACCGGGGACACTCGAGCCTTGCCGTCGAACTCCTGGAGGCGGCGCCGGAAGTCGAATCGGTCTTCATTCCCGTGGGCGGGGGCGGGCTCCTCACTGGTGTAGCCGGCGCGCTCAAGGACCGCCGACCGGAAATCCGCATCTTCGCCGTCGAGCCGGCGGGCTGCGCCGCTCTCCACCACAGCCTGGAGGCTGGCCGGGCGGTGGCGGCCCCCTGCGAAACGGTCTGCGACGGGGCGGCGGTCCCCTACCTCACCGAGGAGCTCTACCCCGCCCTCGCGAGCCTCGTGGACCGGAGCGTGCTGGTGCCGGACGAAGACACCCTCGCCACCTCACGGGACCTCCTTCTCAGCCAGAAGATCGTCACCGAGCCCTCCGGCGCGCTGGCGACCGCCGGCGCCCGGATGGTGCCGGCGAGAGAGCGCGGGCTGACCGTAGCCATCCTCACCGGCGCCAGTGTCGGCGTGGCGGGGATTGAGCGCCTGCTCAATCTCAGAACGCCGTTCAGGCCCTGCGGTACCGCGACACGGGGCCGTCAGCCAGCCGCATGACACCGCCGGCCAGGGAACGCCGGTGTTCACACCGGCACCGCGGCCCGGAGGTCCGCGATGATCACGTTCCATCTGATTCCGCATAGCACCGTTGTGTGCCCTTAACTCTGCGCTCTATCAACGGCTTATCGTGCTACAATGTTCCATCCGGGAGCGACCGCAACCCGCTCGTTCCCGCCATTTTTCTGATATCCACTTGGTAGCTGTAGGAACCAGCAGCCCCCTTCGGGATCGAAAAGAACATGATGGAACGACCCTACCGCCTCTCCGCACGCTTCGTCGCCACCGTTGAGCGGCCCGGACGCTACGGAGACGGACGCGGCTCCGGCGGCCTCTCCCTCCTCGTCAAACATACGGCCCGCCGCCACCTCGCCAAGTCTTGGGCGCAGCGCATCAGCGTGGACGGTCGCCAGCGCAATCTCGGGCTCGGATCATGGCCCCACGTCAGTCTGGCCGAGGCCCGCGAGAAGTGCGCCCTGAACCTCGCCGCCCGGCGGCGCGGCGAGCTGGTGACCGGTCGGAAACGGACGGTCCCCACCTTCGAGGAGGCCGTCGAGAAGGTGATCGCGGTGCACCGGGCCGGCTGGAAGGACGGCGGCCGGCAGGAGAAGCTGTGGCGGGCGAGCCTCCGGGACCACGCGATGCCGAAGCTCGGCGGGAGACCGGTGCACCGGATCAACACGGCGGACGTGATGGCGGTGCTGGTCCCGATCTGGAACGAGAAGCGAGTGACGGCGCGTCGGGTTCGACAGAGGATCGGCGCGGTGATGCGCTGGGCGGTGGCCCAGGGCTACCGGGAGGACAACCCGGCGGGGGAGGCCATCGGCGCGGCGCTGCCGAAGAACGGCTTCCGGCCGCAGCACCATCGGGCGCTCCCGTATGCCGAGGTAGGCGATGCCATCGAGCGGGTGCGCGGATCGGGGGCCTATCCCGCGACCGTGCTGGCGTTCGAGTGCCTGGTGCTGACGGCCTGCCGGAGTGGCGAGGTGCGCGGCGCGCTGTGGAAAGAGATGGACCTTGAGGCGCGGGAGTGGCGTATTCCGGCGGAGCGGATGAAGACACACCGGGAGCACCGGGTTCCGCTGTCGGGGCGGGCGCTGGCGGTGCTACGGGAGGCCCAGAGACTCGCGGACGGCTCGGGACTGGTGTTCCCTTCGGCCAGGGGCGGCCCGCTCTCCGAGGTGGCGATGCCCACGATGGTCCGGAACCTCGGGATCGGCGCGGTGCCGCACGGGTTCCGGTCGAGCTTCCGGGACTGGGCGGCGGAGTGCTCGGACGCGCCGCGCGAGGTGTGCGAGCTGGCGCTGGCGCACGTGAACACGAACAGCATTGAGGCGGCCTACCGGCGCACGGACATGTTCGAGCGGCGTCGTGCCCTCATGGAGCAGTGGGCCTCGTTCGTCTCCGCGACGGAGGACCAGGTCGCGCGCCGCTACGGATAGGCAGCGCAGTCTCGAGTTCACCACGCGGCGGTTCGCAATGAAGCCGCGTGCGGTCCGGAACACGAACGAGGAGTATTCGAAGGTGGCCGTGCGGCATGCCACAAGCATCGCCGTCTGGCGGCGAGTTGTCATTAGAATGTCGCTGCCCCTGCTATTAGGGTCATGCATGGTGTTGCTGCGGTGCCTAGGCCAGCACACCGGGGTGCTGGATCCCTCTTGCGCGACGACCCGTCGCTGGCGGTTCCAGTGGGTCGCGAGGTCCCCGTCAGCGGCATCCAGGGGATGCCACCAACCCCGTTCCTTGGCCGAGGTCGGACCGCCATGACAACGCTGGTCGTCCCCTATCACTGCGACGGCGGC
This sequence comes from Candidatus Marinacidobacterium sp., assembly GCA_965223075.1. Taxonomy (GTDB): domain Bacteria; phylum Acidobacteriota; class Vicinamibacteria; order Marinacidobacterales; family Marinacidobacteraceae; genus Marinacidobacterium. The sequence goes on from OZ244986.1 coordinate 877,642, forward strand.
GCGGATCATGTGGGCGCAGCGCCCGGGCTCCGGCAGTCCGGCACCGAATGGATCGGTGACTGTCCCGCGTGCGAGGGCGCTGAGGCCCTGGCGGTCAGGCCGTCCCGCGATGACCACCCCGCGCACGTCCTTTGTGTCTGCCGGGGAGCGTGCGTGGACGCGACGGCTTTGCGCGCCGCCCTTGCCAGGATTCTCGGTCCAGAGTCTCGCGCCCTCCCGCCGAGGAACACCCGGACGGCTAGCGATCCCTTGAAGTTCGGTGTGGGGCTTCCCCGCAAGCGCGAGTGAGCTGGGTCTGGGCGGAGGCCCTGGACAGACGGGGCCGCGGCGCGAGCAAGCCACCGGCACGCCAGATCCGGACCCCGAAGGCCGTGACGCCGAAGCGCGCCGAGAACGACTACGATAGGCGGAAACTACGGAGCGAGCGATTGATGATCAGAACACGGGGGCCAAGAGGACCCGTGGCGCTCAGCATTCACGCCTGTCTGAACGGCCAACGGACGAAACCTAGGACAAAGGACCGGGAAATCGCAGAGGCGATCGAGAAACTCGACCGACGCGGAGTGTGGCACTGGCTGCGCCACGCCGCACTATGGCAGGCGCCCGAGCTGCTAAGCGAGGACGAGCAGCTCGCCGTGGTGCTGACCGAAATCGGAGACCCCGACCACCCGCAGCACAGCGGCGTGGCGTATATCCACGAGGCGCTCGGGGCAAACGGGATCCTTGGCGCGCGGGACGCCCTCGCCAGACAGGGACGGCTGACGCAGGAAACATGGGCGTACTGGACCCGACGGGCGGGCCAGGAGCCAACGACGGCAGACACCAGCAACGTTCCATTCCACGAGCCGTTCCAGTGGGAGAGAACCACGGAGGAAACGATGGACGGGCGCTGCTACGTCCAGCTCGATGAAGATCAGGAGGTGTGGGTCGGAAAGCCGTGAAACAAGGCCTACAGCCGACGCACACGGGGCGGCTCGACCCGAAAATCCGCCGCATCTGGGAAGACCTGGGCAGAATCGGGCCGCAGTACACACTGATTGGCGGAACCGCGATCGCGCTGTACTGCAACCATCGCCAATCCGTAGACGTAGACCTCAGCTGCAGGAGGGCGGCCGAACACCCTCGCACGATCCGAAGGAGCATCCGAGCTGAGATCGGCAAGCACAAGGTGCTGCAACGGCGGACGGGCATCGTCATCAAGTTCTTCGCAACGGAAACGAGTCCGAAGATCGAGATTCACGGAACAGACCCCTGGAAGATGACGGCGCCACCCTTGCGAGCTGAGAATGGGCTGTACGTTGCAGCGCCGTGCGACCTCGCGGCTCGGAAACTGGCGGCGATGATCGAACGGGACAGCCCGCGTGACGGAGAGGACCTCGAAGCACTCGTGCGAGGGGGAGCAGACATCGGGGCAGCAGCCCGAAACGTAGTAGCCCAGGTGGACCCGCAGAGCTTGGAACGGCTCGGAGAACGCCTTCAACAGAACCCGCAGGAGCGGTGGCCGAAGCTTGAGGCGCACAAGGGGGTGCTGGCGTCACTGCAAATGGCCGCAACCGGTGCCATCGAGCCGCCACCGAGTCGCATCACGTTCGAGGAAAAGGGTTCCCAGAGGTTCGACTTGACCGAGGAGCACCTCGAATCCGGACGCAGGGCGGTATTGATCCAGGTCCGATCAATCCGAGAGGGACTCGAATGGCTCGGACAAAACGACCGTATCCCGACCAGCGAAATCCCGAAGCTCGAACGAGAGCTTGAACTCGAGTTGCAGCGAGAACGAGACCGGAGCAGAACCCGGTGAAAGCGGGCCGGTCAGAGATTCTGTCGCCGCCGGCTCCACCCGTCCGGGACGGGTTCCTGGCCTTCCCGCAGGGATCACTCGCGCCGCAGGCGCGGGCTGGGAGCGACCCCCGACAGGTAGCAGAAGGGCTTGGCTAAGTCCGGATTGCGGGGCTGTAGATCCGACGTTCGGAGGGGGGTCGCTCCCAGCCCCACTCTCCGCCCAAAACGGAGAGTCCGGTTCGGGAGGATGCGAGCGAACCGCAGCGATGCCAACGGGATTCGAGACACACGTGGCGAGAACGAGGTAGCGGAAGTAGTACCGGAAGGGGGTGTTGACTTCCGTCACTGCAAAAGTGGCCCCGAGGATGACCCCGTCGAGGGCAAATTACTCGCGGGAGTCGAACCCGTGTCGCTCTTGGTCCACGACTACCGGATTCCCGCTGATGGTGGTCGCCGCTTCGCTTTCCGGTCGAGGACAGGCAAGTATCGTCGTGGGGGCCAGCACGTCCTCGGGGCGGTGATGGTCCCGATGGCGTTGCTCTGGGTATGGAGGACAGCCGGCGTCCGCAAGAGGTTTGCGGCGACACGCGTTGCCGCTCAGCGATTGCGGCCACTAACCGAAACAGCAAGGCACCGACGCTCTGGTGGACGGGTTCGAGCGCCGCGACCGATTCCCGTCTTGAAGCCCCGGAGGGTACTTGGCTGGTCCCCAATTCGCCCGTGGCTTGTCGAGCATTATCTCGATGAACACCGGGACCAGTGACGCCATGATGACTGCGCCTGCCCTTACGGAGTCCCGATTGAAAGAACTGTTCCATTTCGCCCCGCCGTGAACCAGCTGGTTGCGGAGCATGTAGAGACAGTCGAACAGGACAGCCAGGATTTCCTGGGTGTGGCGCATGTCCCAAGCCTCATTCACGCGCCGCGTGAACCGTTGAAACCGCCCCTGCCAGTCGGCGTTGGGCCAGAATGGGGCGAAGAGGTATTCGTTGTTCAGGAGATTCCGGACATGCTCCGAAAGCTGGCCCCATAGCAAGCTGTGGGTGACGTTACTGGTGTCCGAACGGATGAGTCTTGTCAAATAGACCGCGAACTGGTCTCGGTCTCCGCCGTTGTCTTGCCGAGGCATCTCCTTCCCGTAGGCTGCGTTGAAGGCGATCCAGTAGAGGATGAACGCTACATCCTCGTCATCAGCGTGTTCTTTGGCACCGCGCTCAAACCACGCGATGGCACGGTGGGTTCGAAGGCCGAGATCGCCGTATGGCTGGGCGTGGAACGGGCCGCGATCCCAGATCTCGCCATGCCTTGCCTTCAGGTCCTTGACCCTTGGAGTGCCGCGCGCGGGTCTTTCCATAGCGAGGAGTTTCCGTCACTGGCCGCGGAAGGCACGGGCCGGCCAGGAACGGGACCATCGCAGAGTAGGCCGCCTTGTCAGCTTCGCCGGGGAGCCCGGTTTGCTCCGGGTGCTCCAGGATGTCATCGAGGCAGACCCAGGTTCACAACGAGGTCCTCGCAGTACCGAAGACCCAAGACCAGGCAGGCCCTCCGGATACGGCGTTCCTTGTCTCGGTTCCCTAACTGCGTGCCGAGATACCACCCTCCTGGCAGGGCTTCGGTGCTCGACTCGACTAGCTCCGGGTGCTTCGGATAGAGTGCATTTCTGGTCCGCGCGATCCACACTAGATTTCTCCCCCTGTGCTGATCGGCGAAACGCTGGCAGAAGTTGGGGTCCCTCCGCGCAAACTCCACAAAGAGGGCAACAAAACACCGCTTCGCATTGGGAAAGCGCCGAGTGCGGCCATCGAGTTTGAACCAACACTCAGTTGAGGCTGCGGGCGTTTCTCTTGCCGCCATAAGCGGTGTGGAAGACGGCTGGGTTCGGACGGACTCGGATGGGTTCCGGCGTACCGCCGGTGCCGGGCTCGGATTAACTTGTCCCGCGAGGAACTCGCTCACTTTTTCGGCAGATGGGCACACGCCCATTGCGCCTTCGACCCGATCACGGACCAAGGCTATGAGCCTCTCCGGAGGTTCTGTAAGGAGCCTCTTCCATGCCGCCGGCAGAGCAGAATCAATATCCTGTTCGTGCCAGCGACGTTCAAGGTTTTCCTGTGCTTGACGATACGCGTCACCTGACCGCACGGCGTTGAACCCGAGGTAGCGGAGCATTCCTCCCGCCACCATCGCCGCACTGTCTCCGGCGAGATCCCAAGTGGCGAAGCGCCTTTCCGCGTAGGTTCCCCGACCAGCGGGCAAGAACAGGTTCCAGTGCCGACCATCCGTGAGCACGGCGATGCGAACGCCTTCATGAAAGCAGTATTGGAAGAGCTGTTCCTCTCCCTTTGCATCCGCCTTCCCGAGGTTCTTGACTTCCAACAAGACCGCCGGTCTGTCTGGCGGATGGCACAGTGCGAAATCCACCCGTCTATTGCCGATCGGGAACTCGGGGCGCACGATCGTTGTGTCCTCAAGCACCGGCCAGCCCAGTTGCTTCAACAGGGGTCGGACAATCCCCTCCGAGACCTCCGCTTCCCCGCGAATCTCGCCACGCCGCAGGCGCAAGGAGACGGCAACGATCGTGTGCCGCAAACGCTCCGAAGCCATCGCTACAAGCAAATCCGCACCGTGCCCCGTGGCTTCCGAGGGTCAGTCCTTGGGATGGGTGCGAGTCGGCACGATGAGAAACGCCACCGTACCACGGCCCTCGCGCTAGTCTGGCCGCCCTGCCTACCGCCCTGCTCGCGCTGGCCTTGGTCGCCACCCCTCCCGCGTTCGACATTCGGGAATCCCTGGAGCACCATGTCGAAACCGTATCCGCCGAGGCTCCGGATGCCCCGCCCGCCGCGCCGCATCGCCCCCGCCACTGGCGCTGAAGGGCTCCCAGAGGGCCGCGCCAAACAGGTCACGGCAAGGTGCCGCGATCTGAAGCTATTCTGGCCCACCCCAGAAGGGGCCGCCCGCGAGCCCTAGGGCGAAGGTGGGGTGTCACGGGGGCCGAGCGCGCCGCTTCGCCTCCCAACGTGGAGGCTGGCCCGTGACAAGGGCGTTCGAGCCACGAATCCCCACCGTGGCCGATCCCCACCTCGAACACCGGACGGCCGCCGTGCACGCCCTCGGGGTCACCGGCCGACGCCCACTGGCTCGCCCTAGTCTGCCTCTACTCCGGAGTGTTCACCCGCGTTCATTATCGGGACTGGCATCAGCGGGACAAATACGCCGCCAGCCGCTTCGTGCAGCGCCTCACAGCGGCCGGCGTCGTCCGGGAATACCCCCTCCCGGAGCGGCGCACCCCGCAGCGGTTCTGCCACGTCTTCGGGCGAACCCTCTGCCGCGCCCTCGGCATTGCTGCAGTCGACTACCATTGCGACTGCGATACGCCCCTTAGTCGTGTGGACGTTAGGGGCGGCCATGCCTGCGAAGAACCGCCCCCGCCACGTCGAACGGTTGCGCCGGGAGCTAGCTGATTGCCAGTGCTGCGCCCTCTACCTAGCGATCGAGGAAGCGGATGAACCGCAGCGTCAGCTTGGCCGGGCGATCGACATCTGCTACCGCTGTCAGCGCGACATTTGCGACCGTTGCCTCGGCGCAAACGATCGTTGGTACCAAATTTGCCACCAGTGTCGCTTCGACGAAAGCTACCTAAAGGACTTCGGTGAACGCTTGTACGATTATCCGCTTCACCCCATCAATCTCGCACGAGTAAAGGGTAGCGGCCCTATCCGCCCGCGTGTCGTTCCCATCGGGTTCGAGCGATCGTAGCTCCCGGCCAGCCTCGCTCCCGAACACCGCCTGAACAGCGTGTTGCGCATCGCATAGGGTGGCGGCGACATGGTGAAAGCGGACCTCGTCCACCGGGCGATGGCGGCTGCGACTCTGGAGTCTCCCGCCGCGCACGAAGCGGTGGATGCGCTATTTGAATCCGTTGCTTCCGCGCTCGCGCGCGGCGACCGTGTGGTGCTTCGGCGGTTCGGGGTCTTCCACACGCGCCCCCGGAAGGCGGGAAAGGCGCGGAATCCACGCACTGGCGAGCCGGTGGGCATTCCTCGGGGACGGGTCGTGCGTTTCCGTCCCGCACCGGGTCTCCGCAGCGTCAGTGCGAGCGGCTCGACGGGCAAATGACACCCTTGGCCCGGGACTACGAGACGCTCACCGCGACGTTGCGCGAGCTCTGGAGGTGATGCGCCGACACGGCCGGACCCGGGATCATGGTTCGAGCCGCTGATGCTGCCGCGATGGCCCGACGAGCCCGCACCTCACGACTTACGCACCGTTTGTCAAGTATTGGACATAATCCCCCATTGGTCGGGGATTACATGCGTGAGTGACCGTCGGCTAGGATCGGCCGGTGAGCCCCGAGGATCAGGATCGCGAGATCGCCTCGATGGTGCGCGAACTGGTCGACTGCAAGCGTCGGCCGGTGTTGGAGCGACCGGACACCGAGTCGTTCAGGTTGTGGGACAAACCTAGCGGACCGCCCCTTCCAGGCTTGCGCGCCAAGCGGCGTACTCTGTCGGCGCCGCTAACCTAAGCGCGGTGTCGGCAGACCGCATGACCTCCCAAGCAGTCACTTCTCTCTCGAATGCCTGCGGTGCAGCAAGGCGGAGCGCTTTCTCGGCCAGCTGGAAGGTCTCGTAAGCTGTCTGCCATCGGTCGACGGCAGCCGGTGCTGCATTCAGCAAATCAGCTTCCGCGACGGACAGCCTGCGTGCAGCATTGCTCTCAGCATCAAAAAGGCGTTGCTGGCGGGCCGTCAGCGCCTCGACCGTTGAGTAGAAGAATTCAGGTTCCAGGCGGCCTTCCACAAAGGATTCCTGGTAGCTCTGAATCAACTTCCATTCTCTCGTTCGCCGAAGCCTACCGCACGGCCTCCAGGGCCTCCCCCGTCTCCATTCGGGGCGGGATGTTCAGCGGCGGGGCAACTCGGCCGTGAGCTGGCCCCGACCGCCGGTGACATGACTCCAGTGCTCCAGCGCCCGGTCGCGATATGCCGCATGCTCGCGTAGAAGCTCGGGGTCCGGCTCGTGCCCGGGCAGCAGAAAGTACACGAACCCGGTGTTGAACACCTTGCGCGCCCGCTCCGGCGGCGGGTCCCGCGGACCCATCGCGGCGAGGACCTGTTCCATGGTCACGATCTCCTTCTCCGCCCTGTAGGGCCCGTCCCGGTCTCTGCCCACCTGTTGGAGGTCGTGGAGCAGGAACATGTCGGGCACTTCATCGGGGGTCGCCAAGCCCATCAGGTAAAGGTCGAGCCAGGAGAAGCCGCCTCCCCTGCTGCCCCACCCGCTCGTTGCGGTGAACGTCCCGTCGCTGTTCTCGCGCCAGTAGGCCCCTTCCATGACCGAGCCGTTCTCGGGTCCTCTCCAGGGAAACGGCGCGGCCGTTTGCAGCCCGGGCGTCCAATGGCCAGACCCGTCTCGCAGCGGCCTCCGCTCGCCATTCCTCATGTAGTACGCGTAGGCGAGCCAGGTGTGGCCGATCTCGTGCGCGAAATTCGCCAGGGGGTGGTCGTAGGGGGTCTGGCCGCGGAACTCCCTCTGTGCCAATGTAGGTGAGACCATTTGCCCGTCTCCTATTAGTGAGGGTGAGAAGGATTGGAGTTGGTGATGAGAACGAACGCGCCAAGGGGTTTGACCGCGTCGTCGGCCACGGAGCGAGCCCGGAGGGCGAGCGCAGAGGCCGACGACGCGGTCGCGATCTTGCCGGAACCCCAGGTGGTGGCGACGCCGAAGCGCCGCCGGTTCACCGCCGAATACAAGCGCCGGATCCTGGAGGCGGCCGACGCGTCGCGCGAACCGGGGCAAATCGGCGCCCTCCTGCGCCGGGAGGGGCTGTATTCCGCCCTTCTCAGCAAATGGCGTGCGCAGCGTGACCGGGGGGTCCTCAACGCCCTCGCACCCAGAAGGCGGGGACGCAAGCCCGTGCACCGCACTGCGGACCAGGTTCGCATCGCCGAACTGGAACGCGAGAACGAAACCCTCCGCGGTCAGTTGCAGCAGGCCGAGCTGATCATCGATGTCCAAAAAAAAGTCGCGAGTCTGCTGGGCGTGAAACCCCCGGACGGGAAGCACGAGCCCAACTCATGAGCGCCGTGGAATCGCTCTCCGGGTCCGTGGGTGTCCGTCGCGCCTGCGAACTCCTCGGCGTGAGCCGCGCCAGTTGGTACCGCGCTCGTCAGAGCCGATCCACAGCCCGCGCTCGCCCACGACCGCCGCTCGCGCTCCGCCCTCACGAGCAGGAGAAAGCCCTGGCCGTGCTTCACGCGGAACGCTTTGTGGACCAGGCGCCGCGCGCCATCTATGCGACCTTGCTCGAAGAAGGGCGTTACCTCGCCTCGGTGCGCACCCTTTACCGGTTGTTGGCCTCGCGGGGCGAGGTGCGGGAGCGGCGGGCACAGCGCCGACATCCCAACTACTCCCGGCCGGAACTGCTCGCGACCGCCCCCAATCAACTCTGGTCCTGGGACATCACCCGGCTGAAGGGTCCCGTGAAGTGGACCTATTTCCACCTGTATGTGATCCTGGATGTCTTCAGCCGCTGCGTCGTCGGCTGGATGGTCGCTCACCGGGAGTCGTCACGGTTGGCCGAGCGGCTCATCCAGCACTCCTGCGAAAGCCACGGCATCCGCCCCGGACAACTGACCCTGCACGCCGACCGCGGCTCCTCGATGAAATCCAAGCCGGTCGCGCTGCTGCTGGCCGATCTCGGGGTCACCAAGACCCACGCGCGCCCCCACGTCTCCGACGACAACCCCTTCTCGGAGGCCCAGTTCAAGACCTTGAAATACCGACCGGACTTCCCCGACCGGTTCGGATCCATCGAAGACGCCCGTGCTCACTGCGAAGCCTTCTTCCATTGGTACAACCACGAACACCGACACTCCGGTATCGCCCTGTTCACTCCCGCCGACGTGCACCGCGGCCTCGTAGCGCTGCGTCTCCAGACCCGACAGGCCACCCTCGATGAAGCTTTCAGAGCACATCCCAACCGATTCAAGGGCAACCCGCCGGTCGCCCACCGGCCCCCCCACACCGTCTGGATCAACCGGCCAGCCTCCGAGTCCAACACGCCACACAACCACCCCGTTGCCCCCTAAATGCAAACCAAAGTGGTCTCACAGTCATTGACACCTTCCGACTCCGCGCGGCTGTCCTGTGCGACGCTACGGGCCTTCATCCAGGTGGGGAACCCCCAGGTGTTCTTCAGCCGGCTCTCGCAGGGGGTGGTGGTGTCGTCCTCCCTGATCCCGATGCCCTCGACCTCGGCCCGGATGTTTCCCCAGTAGTACCCCCCGAATCCATGGGCGGGGCCGGTCTCCTGCTGGTCCACCCGGAACTGGCTGTTGAAGGCCATGAAGTCGAACCCATCGCCGAGGACCTCGATGATCCGGCACGAGACGTCGGCGACACCATGCCTTCCGTCCCGGATCATCGGGTAACGGAACACTTCGTACTGGGCGCTGGAAGGTCGGGAATCCGGCCGCGACAGGTCGATTGGCGCGGACGCTGCCTCCGGGAAGCTGATGACCGCCGACTGTTCTCCATAGCGTGGACCCCAGGATCCGGTTGGCTGATTTCTTGACTGAGCGAAAGCGCGGACGGACGTGGAGTTACCCGAGAACTCGCCTGAATCGAACAGCAGGCCGATCCGGTTGTCATCGACATCGCGGTCGTACGTTGCCCCGGCGTCCCAGCCGGCCGTTCGGCTGCCGTCCGGCTGCAGGGCGACTCCAGCGAAGAAATCCCAATCATCGATCTCCACGATGTAGAAGATCTCCTGGTTCGGGATCGGACGGATCGGACCTCTTGTGGTGAACTCGACCAGCACGCGATCAGGTTCGGCGGTGGCGTAGAGCGCGGTTTCCACGAGATCGAGATGCGCGGGAACGGAGCCGTCCACCGGATCGGGGATGCTCCCGAGCAGGCCGGTCTTGACAACTCCCGGGAGCAGGCCGACGATGCCGTCGCCGAACGCCTCGTCGGGGTGCTGGGGCTCGGGTCCGTAGTTGAGGGCGATCCGTCCGTCGGAGTGCAGCACGATCTGGAAGTCGAAGGTTTCTTTCGGTTCCCTTCCGTACACGAGGAATGTCCAATCCCAGACGAAGAAGCTGACGATCACGCGGCCGGGCATGTTGGAGATACGCACGGCGCCGTCCAGGTGCGGCTTGTACAACGCACTGATCATCGGCGTGATCGCGAGGAGGTCGAACACCTGAGGCATGGTGCCGAACCGCTCGGGCCAGCCGTAATCGGTCGGAATCGGCCTGCCGAAAGAGATCAGTCCCGGCCGCGTGTAGAAGAAGGAATCCCACTCGCGGCCGGCGAAGGGGAACCGGAAGTGGTCCAACTCGACCTCGGCAGGCCCGCCCATTCGCTCGGCGTCGTCCGCTTCCTCCTCCCAATCGAGCGCCCGCACTTCGCGCGAGTAGCCGGCGCCCGCCGGAGTGAACATCAGGGTGCGGCCGGCCAGGTCCAGCGGGTTCGCGGGAACGAGGTCCTCGGACATCAGCTCCAGGAGGATCTGGTTCTCCGAGGTGACCGAAATCCCGCGGGCGACCGGGGTGATCTCGATGGGCGGCTCCGGCGGCGGTTCAGGCTCAGGCGCCGGCGGTGGCGTAGGCGCCGGCGGTGGGGTGGTCGGGGGTGCGGCGGGGGTGCTGTCCGTGCCGCCGCCGCAGCCCGCCGCTGCGATCAGGAGGACGATGAGAGGCCCGGTAGTTCGACTCATCGGTGCTTTCCCCGTTCCACTTCTAGCGACCGGGAAACTCGGTGGTGAGCTGGCTTCGTCCGCCGGTGATGCGAGCCCAGTGCTCGAGCGCTCCGTCGAGCAGCAGCGCGTGGAACCCCAACTGGTCCTGGTCGGGCGCTTGGCCCGGCTCGAGCAGGTAGACGAAGGCGATGTTGAACACCTTCTGCGACCGCGCCGCGGGCGGGTCCCGCGGCCCCAGCGCGGCCACGATCTGTTCCATGGTCACGACCTCCTTTTCGGCGGTGTAGGGCCCGTGACCCGTTCGCCGGAGGTTCCGCAGGATGAAGGTGTCCGGCACTTCATCGGGAGTCGCCAGTCCCGCCAGGTAGAGATCGAGCCAGGAGTGCCCTAGCTCGCCCCTCGTGGCGGCCCGGAGGGGGGTGAACGTTCCGTCCGGGTTCTCCCGCCAATGAGTCCCGCCCATGAGGCCCCCTTTGCTGACGAAAGCCCCGGGGCTGTGCAGTTCCTCAAGCCAGTGCACTGGGTCCGATAGCGGCTGGCGCTCTCCATCCCGGAGGTAGTACGCGTAGGCCGTCCAGGTGTGGGTGAATTCGTGGGCCACGAGGTGAAGCCCCTCGGGGGAGGCCGCGTACCCGCCGGAGCGAACGGCCACGCGGCCGGACTTCGTCCAGACCGCGTGCCGCCACTGACCGCGCATCCGGCGCCCGCAGGGCGATTTACGCTGGAGCTGTTGCTCGGTGAAGCCGACTCCGCGGGTAGGCACGTTCCCGGGAAAGTGTGCCCACTGGTTACCCGTCAACTGCACGTCGTAGCGGAACTGGCTGTGGAACGCGAAGCCGTCGAACTCGTCGCCCAACACCTCGATGACGCGGCAGGCGACAGGGAACAGGTTTTGCTTCGGCTGGACTTGGTCCTTTCCCCGGGTGTGGTGGAACACTTCGAGCTGCGCCGCCGAGGATCCAGGTCGCGAAAGGTCCGTGGTCGGGGAGCCCGCCACGTCTGGAAACCTGATGGCGGCAGGAGGACTCAGCTCGTTCGATTCCCCCCATTCCCGAGGTGCGATCCTCACCGCCCCGGCCATGGCAGCAAAAGATGCCGGGAGTCCCGAGAGGGAGTGTCTGCGCACGTCGATCAGAAAGCCGATCTGGTTGTCGTCAGCATGGCCGGCGTACAACGCCCCGGCGACCTTGGTCGCGCGTCTCTTGCCATCCGGCGAAACGCCGACTCCTGCCCAGAGTTCCCGATCGTCCGGCTCGTCGGTGTCGATCACAATCTGATAGATCAGCTCGTGGTCCGGGATCGGCCGGATGGGTCCCCGCGTCGTGAACTCGACCAACACGGAAGCCGGGTCGGTAGTCGTGTAGATTCCGGTTTCCACCAGGTCCAGGGAGCCGGGCAGGGCCCCTTCGATCGGGTCGGGAATGCTTCCGAGCAAGCCGGTCTTGGCGGTGCCGGGAAACAGGCCCACGATGCCGTCGCGGATCGCTTCGTCGGGGTCGTTTGGTTCCGGCGCGTAGTTGAGCGCGATGCGGCCATCGGCATGGAGGGCCATCTGGAACCGGGTCTTCTCCTGCGGGGGGACTCCGTGAACGTGGAAAATGGCGTCCGTGGTGATCCAGGTGATGAGGACCCGGTCCGCCCGACGGGAGACGTGCTGAACATTCCCGAAGTTCTCCGCATCGGAGACGGACCATCCTCCGAGCTGGGGCTTGAAGAGCGCGGCGATCAGCGGGGGCGCCCCAAGGTGCACGGCGTACTCCTGCATCGTGCCGAATGCATCGGGGTCCCCATACGAAAATGGATACGGCTCGCCGAACGTGACCACGCCGTAGCGGCTGACGAAGAACGACTCCCACCTCTGGCCGGCGAAGCCGAACCGGAAGTTCGGCTCGATCTCCTCCCTGTCGTCGACCAGGTTGCCGATGTCGTCATCCCAGGCGAGCGCACGGACCGAACGCGAGTAGCCGCCGCGACCGTCCGGGGTGAAGACCAGAGTGCGATCCGCAAGATCCAACGGGTTCGCGGGAACGATGTCCCCGGGCGTCAGCTCCACGAGGATCTGACCTCGGTCGGTGACCGAGATGCCGCGGGCGACCGGGGTGACCTCGATGGGCGGCTCCGGAGGCGGTGCAGGCTCGGGCGCCGGCGGTGGCGTGGGCGCCGGTGGTGGGGTGGCCGGGGGCGCGGTGGGGGTGCCGTCCGTGCCGCCGCCGCAGCCGGCCGCGGCGATCAGCAGGGCGGCGAGCGCCGGACCGATTCGATTCATCATTTCCGGACGATGCAGCGCTCTGGGTCTGGTCGTTGAGGGACTCTGATGGGCTCTCACTGCCATTACCCGGCCGGGTTCCTGCCGGGAGGGAGCCCGGACCGGGTCCGCGGAGTCGCGGGGCCTCCAAGTACGGCTGGTTGCCCACGGCACAGTTCGGCCGGGCTCGCCGGAAGCCGGATCTCGATGCCCGTCACGTCGGTTGCGCCGACTTCCACCCACCAACTTTCCGATTCCACCGTCGTGAACCCGCCCGGGCCGTAACGGCCTTTGTAGTCACACTCCGGGACTGCGATGTCGACGGGGTCGCGCACGCCCTGGGGCGCGCGGATTGCGAAGGTTCCGTCCCGCCCGGTGAGAATCCATTCACCAAGGAAGCGCACATAGACCTCTGCGACGGGCCTTCCGTCCGGCCCCAGCACTCGTCCGCTCACGGTCCGCTCCCCGCCACAGAGCGCATCCGGGTGACCCGGGAGCCGGATCTCGATGCCCGTCACATCGCCGTTGCCGATCGCCACGCGCGTCGCGTGCTCGCGCAGCCCGATGAGTTCGCCCTCGCCGTGGTATCCCAACCACCGGCAGTCCGACCCCTTACGGGCGTGGACCGAAACGACGGCAGAGTCCGATGCCCCCTCGGGCATGCCGACATCGAAAGTTCCGTCCGCCGCGGTCTCTCCCCAGTTCCACACGGCGTCCCCCCACACCGAGATCCGGATTCCTTCCAGGGGAACGCCGCCGGGGCTGCGCACCGTCCCCCGGACCCTCGATCCGCCGAGCGCGCCCGGCGACGCCGGCTCGCCTTCCATGAAAGATGTACGGAGCAGCAGTTCCTTGTCCTTGGTGAGCAGATAGGTGTCCGGATAGGTGGGGTACCCGTAGGCCATCAACGACGAGGAAACCGGGTCGCACGACGGGAGTCCCTCGTCGCATCCGGGTGGGTGTCGGAGGTTGGCGATCGCATGGCCCAGTTCATGCCCGGGTCCGCCGATCCAGCGTCCAAGAGGGTCGTCGTACGGCCCCTCGTCACAGTAGTAGGACGGCGTCCCCGGGTTGGTCAGTCCTTCCAGGTCATTGCGCGGCATCCTGGTGATGCCGTTCCAGCCCCTGCCGAGTTCGTGTGGTTCGCCGCACGCTTCCTCCACATCCACGTAAACGACCCACACGAAGCTCGCGCGCCCGTATTCCACGGGAGCGCACGGCTGGACGTCTTCCTGAACCTTCGCCCAGGCGTCACCCCGCGCGTAGTAGTCCTCGGGTTCGGGCAAACGGCAGTGTTCGGGCGTGCTCTCGTACAGCGAAAAGGTCAGCCCGCCGGTCTGCCGCCGGTACCAGGACTGCAGGTCCACGAGGGCGTGCGTGATGCCCTCGCTGTAATCGGCCCGGAACTGCCGGTCGGACGGAGAGACGTACAAGACGCGCACCGTGCCCTCCGTCCGCAGGGAAATGCGAACGGACACCGCGACCTCGGCGGACTGCCCTCCATGCGTCGCGGTGATCGCCGCATTCCCGCCGCCCACGGCGGTCAGAACGCCCTCCGACACCGTGGCCACCGCCGGGTCGGAGGATGCCCAGTCGGCCTCCGCAGCTTCCACGGCCTGCCTCGAGCCATCCGACAGCGTGGCGGTCACCATGAGCTGCGTCGTCTCGCCGATGGCGGTCAGGATGCCTGACCCGCTCACCTCCAGCGAGGCGACCGTGGGCGCTGGCGGCGGAGCCGGCGTTGACGGAGGCGCTGCGGTTGGCGCCGCCCCGTCTCCGCCTCCACAGCTCAAAAGCCCGATCCCGATGCCCAGGAACAGCACCACCCTCACGACCGGTCCGCCGGCGGATGGGGGAGTGTCAGGTCGTGATGGCCAACTCATCGCAGGACCACGGACCTCACTGGCTGGACTCACAAACCGCCGGCGGGAAACGGATCTCGATTTCCTCCAGGGGGACGAGCCCCACCTCGAAAGAACCCGCCTCCGAGAAGCGACGCGAAAGCCCTCCGGCACCAAAGAGGAAAGATCTTTCCCCGTCCGGGCAACGTTCAACATGAAGGAAGAAAGGAGACGGGATGCCGGCTATCCAACTGGGATTGGTCAGGCTGAACGTTCCCTCGCGCCCGGTCAGGTACGTGTCGTCGAGGAATGTGACCCAGACCTCTTCCTCGGGTCGCCCGTCCGGACCGACGACCGTCCCGCGAACGGTCGTGTTCTCCGCACATCTGCCGATCTCCGGGAGCCCGATTTCAATGCTCTCCGCGCCAGCTACTACCCGAACCGCCCGGTCTCTTCGTGACGTCAGCCCGCCGGTCCCGTGGTAGCCCAGCCATTTGCACTCCGTAGCGTTCCCGCCGTGGAGTGACGCAACGAAGGGACCGGACGCATCCTCCGGAAGACCGATCGAGAACGTCCCATCCTGCGCGGTCTCCCCCCAGGTCCAGAAAGGATCGGCCGCGAGCGATACCCGGGCCCCTTCCACCGGTACCGCTGTAGGTCCCAGAACCCTCCCCTCGATCGTGGAAGTGATCGCCCCGTTCCCGGCCACCGGCGGTTGCCTCTCTCCCCGGATGAAGGGGGAGCGCATCAGGGTCTCCTTGTCGTCGAACCGAAGATAGGTATCCGGGTACAAATCCCAGCCGTAGGCCATCACGGCATTCCCGTCACACGCCGCCAGGCCGTCCTCGCATTCTGGCGGGTGAGCAGCGCCCATCGTATGCGCCAGTTCGTGCGCGAGCCCGCCGGCCCAGCGCGGCGACGGATCAACAAAGGTCCCTTCGCAGTTGCGGATCGTCGATTGCGCCTCGCCCCTGAAATAGGCCAAAGAGCCCACCAGGTCGCCACGGCCCAGCGTCGCGATCCCCGCGCCACCCGTTCCAAGGCTGTCCAGCTTGGGGTGGCAGGTGTCCGGAAAGTCCACGTAGATGACCCACACGTAGTCCGGCGACCAAAGCTCCACCGGAGCACAATGCTGGACCGCCTCCAGCACGTTTCCCCGCACGTCCGCTCCCGGGTAGTCGTAGAAGTCGGCGTTCTCGGCCAGTTGGCACCGCTCCGGAGTCATGTCGTAGACGTCGAAGGTCAGTCCTCCGAGCTGACGCCGGTACCAGGACTGGACTTCCGCCATCGTGTAGGCGATCGCGTCGGCGTAGTCGACCCGGAACTGGCCATTCTGCGGAACGACGTAGAGAAGGCGAACCGTTCCCCTGGTCCGGTGAGAGACAAGGACCGACACGACGACCTCGGCGGAAACCCCCGCGTACGTCGCGGTAATCGTCACGTTCCCCCCTCCCGCTGCCGTCACCACCCCCACCGATACGGTCGCCACTGCCACATCGGCCGACTCCCACTCGACCCGCGCACCGTCCACGGCCTGCATCGAGCCGTCGGACAGCGTGGCGGTCAGCGTGAACTCTGTGGTCTCACCGATGGAGGTCAGGACGGCGGTCCCGCTCACCTCCAGCGAGGTGACCGTGGGTGCCGGCGGCGAAGGCGGGGTTGAGGGCGGCGTTGCCGTTGGCGCGCCGTCTCCACCGCCACAGCTCAAGAGCACGACGCCGATGCAAGAGGCCAGCGCCACCCTCACGACCGGAGCGCGAAGGGGGGGCCGGAGAACTGCCCGAAACACCCGAAGGAAGTTACCACCGAACACCCTGGCCAAGTCACCTGGTCCGACGCCGCGCCCGCAGCCGGACGGTGAGCCGAATCCAGAGGTCCGGCGTCGCAAGATCAGCGTCAGATTTGTACATTGATCCTTGCATCACCAAGGTATGGGCCACGTGGCGGACTACCCATATACAGTTGAGAACGAGTCGTCGGCAGGACCGGATCGTGTCGCTGTTCGACATCCGGAGGGAGCACCTAAGGCCGGCTCGACCGATCCGTTACCCACGGCTATCATGCGGACGTAAGCGTTCGGTCGTGCCGGTATGTGGCGGTCCCTCCCTGCTTCGCACCGCTGCGGCGCATCCCAAGAGCGAGAGCGACGCCGTCGAACAACAAGGCGATCTCGCCGTGCTGGTCGCCCACGATTCTCGTGTCGTCCTTGAGCTGCGCGCTGTCGTGTAACCGCTGGCACAGTGCGGCGTTGTGGGCGCGCTCTTTCCACAGGAAAACACCGCTGCCCCGCAAGGAACATCGGTCTCTGCCGGTGGGAGAGTGACACAGGCGTCTGCTCCATACCGGCTCGACCGAACGCTTACCTCCGGACCTGACGATGCTCGCGAGCGGCGGCGAATCGCAGGACTGATACGCAACCTGATATCCGGGATTTGGAATCACACGTAACAGGAACAAAATCAATACCTTACCGTGTCTCGACCATCGGCCCGGAGGGCCGCGAAACCGCGTACCGCCGATTGTGAAGAAGCGCGGGGACGGCTTGGAGCCCCCACCGGGAGAACTGGGCCGGCCTCCGGCCGGCATCGCGCGGGAGCGCGAAACCAGCGCCGATGACGTTGCGCCGTGCCAAGGTGAGGGCCGCGTCTTTTTTCATGACGGGCGAGGGTGTGCAGGAGGACCCGATCATGAGGGTTTCTCCCGGTGGGGCCCGGCACCGAGACCCGCAGGGCCGCGAAACCATGACTCCCCGACTACGATTCCCGGTGTGACGAGACAGCGTGTCCGCCGGCCCGCGGCCGGGGCAAACTACCGCCGGGAGCACTCATGGGTTTTTGGGGCACGCTGATCGGAGGCACCCTCGGGTGGACCTTCGGCGGGCCCCTCGGGGCGATGCTGGGCGCCGCCATCGGATCCAGCATGTCCGGTCAGGCGCGGGTCCATACCTATTCGGGTCAAAGACCCGGCGCACCTCCGCCGCCGCCACGGTCGCACGTGGGCCGCGCCGAGGAACGCCGGGTGGCGTTCTTCGTGGCCACCTTCGGGGTGATGGGCCACATCGCCAACGCGGACGGCCACGTCAGCGAGGAAGAAGCTCAGCTCGCCCGCGACGTCATGACCGGACTCGGGCTCGATGCCCAGGACCGGAACCTCGCGGGCCGGATCTTCAACCAGGGGAAGTCACCGCGCTTCGCGCTCGACGACGCCCTCACCCAGCTCGTCCAGGTGGCTGGCCGGCGCCGCAACCTGCTTCGCGCCTTCGTGGAGATCCAGTTCAAGGCCGCGTGGGCGGACGGCAGTGTCCACCCCGAGGAACGGCGCATCCTGGACCACATCGGGGCGTTCCTCGGCTTCTCCCGCGCCGAGATGGCGCAGATGGAACGGGTCGCGACGGCCGGCATGGCGCCCCGGCGGGCCAGCCCCGAGGAGAAGCTCAAGGAGGCCTACGGAGTCCTCGGCGCCGAGCGGTCCGCGAGCCACGGCGAGATCCGTTCCACGTACCGGCGGCTCATGCGGCAGCACCATCCCGACCGGCTGGCCGCCCAGGGGCTCCCCGAGGAAATGAAGGAAGAAGCTACCCGGCGCACCCAGGAGATCCAGAAGGCGTACCAGACGATTCGGGAAGCGCGGCGCGCGGCGTAAGCGGCGGGCGGCCTGAGCCGCAGGCAGCCGGGGGGCAACTCCCCATAGGCGCTAACTTATTTTCTGCTAGCATCGCATCGTTTCGGGTGTCCGCATACTGCGGGGAGGAACACCGGGATGCCCGAGGACTGGGAGCTTCTGAAGACGTTTTTGCCGGGGAACTGGCGGGAGCTGGCGCGAGAGACGGGCGCACTGAAGGGCCTGCGGAAGGACAAGTCCGAGGAGAAGTTGCTTCGGGTGTTGCTGATGCACTTGGGGTGCGGATATTCCCTGCGAGAGACGGTCGTACGAGCGAAACGGGCGGGACTGGCGGAGTTGTCGGATGTGGCGCTGTTGAAGCGTCTGCGGAAGTGTGGGGAGTGGCTGCGTCGGCTGTGCGTGGAGTTGTATGTGGAGGGGGAGCGGCGGGCGCTGCCCGGGGCGGGTGTCGAGGTGCGGGTGATAGACGCGACGACGGTGAAGGAGCCGGGGAAGTCGGGATCGTTGTGGAGGCTGCACTACGCCGTGCGGTTGCCGTCGCTGACGTGCGACTTCTTCAAGGTGACGGGGACGGAGGGGAAGGGGAGCGGGGAGTCGCTGACGCATTTTCCGATCCGGGCGGGAGACCTGGTACTGGCGGACCGGGGATACTCCTTGGCGCCGGGGATCGTGCATGTGGCGGCGGCGGGCGGCTATCTGACGGTGCGGGTCAACACTCGGGCCCTGGTGTTGGCGACGCCGGCGGGGGAGCCGCTGGACCTGCTGGCGCGGGTGAGTTCGCTGCGACGGGCCGATCAGGTTGGGTCCTGGGAGGCACGGGTGGTTGAGAAGGAGGGCGCGACGGTGTTAGGCCGGGTGTGCGCGGTGCGCAAGAGCCGGGAGGCCATCCGGCAGGCACACCGGAAGATCCGGCAGGACGCCAGGCGGAAGGGGAAGCAGGTCAAGCCGGAGACTCTGGAGTTCGCCAGGTTCGTCATCGTGTTCACCACGTTCCCGGAGGCGGCCTTCTCCGCGGGAGAGGTGTTGGAGTGGTATCGGACACGGTGGCAGATCGAACTGGTCTTCAAGCGGTTCAAGTCCTTGGCGCAGCTCGGTCATCTGCCCAAATACGACGACCACAGCGCCCGGGCATGGCTCCATGGGAAGCTGCTGTTGGCTTTGCTGGTGGAGAAGGTCATCCGCCACGCCGAGTCCATTTCCCCCTGGGGATACGAACTGGCGGCGGCGGCGCCCGCGCAGCGTTTGGCGTGAGTTCGAGTTCGTGCGCAGCGAGGTGACCGCGGCCATTCGACCTGCTTCCGCGCTCTCCGACATGGTCCAGGACTGGGCGGAGATCTCCCGGGGCCTGGCCGAACCGCCTCGCCGCCGGATGCCTCAGCTCATCACCTACTTCGGCTAGGGAAAACTAGTTAGCGCCTATGGGGCAACTCCCCCCGGTTGTTCCGCGCGGTCAACGCGGATCGGCGATGCGTCTTTCGCGGCCCTGCGGGCCGCGGCCAGGAACGTGGCCCATTGTTCCACGAGCGAATCACCCCGGCCACCTTCGCAAACGGGAGCGCCCGGTGACTGTTGCTTGTCAGCAGCCGGTCGGGCGCTGAGTCACGCCCGGCCCCGGCGTCACTCCATCAAGCAGGCTCCGCGCGAGTCGCAGCGAATCCGTCGCGGTTCACACCCGGGCGCGTGCGCCTCGAACTCCAGCTCGTCGAACCAACCGAGCGCGAACGTCTGCTCGAAGCCCTCGGCTTGCGGCATCAGCCCCATACCGGCCACGAACAGCAAGGGATGGCCGGTCGAATCCTGTTTCCGCTGCGCCGAGGGATCCCACCCCGTATCCATCAGTTCGCCACCCCGAAACCGGTACGGCGCCAACAGGCGCATCCCGACGCCGAATCGCGAGGACCGAAGCGTGATCCTTCCCGAGTGGAACTCCGTGGTGTCCGGGAACAACCGGGAGAAGAAACGCCCCGCCGGGCCGCGACCGCCCTCCGCCCGCGCCGTCAGCGTCAACGCGTCGCAGGGAATCGGCGCTTCGCCGGCGGTTACCCGGAACCGGAGCGGTGTTAGTTCGATTGCGATCTCATGCGGCTCCGCGAAACCGTCTCCCGGAGCCACGATGCGGAGTTCGTAGGTCTGCCCGATACCTGCCCTATCCGCAGGCTCGCCAACCTCGATCCTCACGACCCCGAAGTACTCCTGCGCCGTCAGGCTCTCCTCCGAGGGTTCAAGAATGATCTCGACGTCCCGGCTCCGGATCTCGCTCGAAAGGGAGACGAGTTCCGGAGGAGCGGTCGTCTTTACCACGAAGGAGGTCCACTGAGGCGGCGTCGGCCCGGTGGAGGGATGCCCCGGATCGGCGACCACCTGAAGTTCCATCCGGGTGCCCGGCCGGAGTTCGATGACCTGATGCGGGGCGTAGAACACCCCGTCAAACCGCACCAGCGTGGGCCCGTCGGAGGACTGCCGGAAAAGCTCGGACGCGGGCGGTGGCGGCGGCCGCGGCGGTACCGTCGGAGAGCCGTCGCCGGAGCCGCAGGCGGCGCCGGTCACGACCCAGCCGATGACGGCCGCGAGCGACAGGGTCTTCACGGCGGCGGACTCCTACCCGCCCGCATCGTCATGTCGGGCACGACGGCCGCCACTCCGGGGTGTACCGAAAACCAGCGATGCTCGTCCAGCAGGTCCCACGACCGGGCGTTCTGGTAGCCGGGCCGTTCCATGTACAGCCGGGTTGGACGCACCCAGAGGTGGACCGCACCAGCCGGCAAGCCCTCGAGGAGGAACTGGCCCCGTTCGTCGGCGAACGCGCCCGGCCCGAAGACCGCCGCCCCGGAAGCGTAGTCCACCGACTGCACGTACAGGAACGCCGCCGGCTCGCCGTCCGAGGTCACGAGGCGTCCCCCGATGGAGCCGCGTTCTGCGAGGAAACCGGGTGCCGGATACAGGAGCGACACCCCGATGCGGTCGTCCGGCATCAGTCTGGGGACGCCGTAGCTGGCGGCAATGGACATCTGCGGGTCGGGAGACAAACCGGCGAGAGGCCCCGGCAGAAAGCCGGGAGGCCAGTGCGGCGAGTTGGGGCCTTGCCCGAGCCAGGCAGGGTTCGCGGGCACGTGCCGCAGTCCGAGGCAGTGCCCCATCTCGTGCATGACCAGTTCCTCGAGAAAACGGGCGGCCCATTCGACTACCTGCGGATCGTCCTCCGGCCAGCCATCGAAGATCGCCGGATCGAAGAGAACGTCACACCCCTTCATCCGCCGTCCGGTCCAGACCACATGCGCACTCGCCCGGTTGTTGCCCCATTCCTCGCCGGCCTCGAAACCGATGGTATGGATCCCGTCGTCGATGTCGGCTCCGTCGGCAGCGAGCGTCCCCTCTTCGACCACGATGGAGATGTCCGCCGTCTCCACCTCGACCCACGCGGATGTTCCGCGGAGCACGATCTCGCGCCAGGTCTCCTCGTTCAGGCCGGCGTATTCCGGCAAGGCTCCCGTATCGAGAATCCGGAAACGGAGCGGAAACGCGCTCACCTCCCACTGGACCGCCCCCGCCGACGACGTCACTCCCGCGGGGTAGAAATCGTAGGCCGGCGATGGATCCGGAGCGAGCCCGAGAGCCACCAGGACGCCGAGGGCGGCGAGGTGCGCCACGGCTCGCCCCGGCTTCGGGCGCCGGCTTCGAGGACCTGCCTCCGCAACCTTCCCCGCAACCGGGCCTTCGAGATTCGCCACTTCCATCGCCCGCGTGGGGAGGCCAGCCTTCCCCGTCACAGCCGGATCGTATGCGACACGCGACGCGCAGTTCACACGCGATCCCTGCCGGCCGGAGGCCGGCGTTTCAAGCCGTCCTCGCGCTTTTTCACATATGGCGGTGTGCGGTTTTCGCGGCCCTGCGGGCCGCGGTGCCGGTCTGACTCATCTTTGACAGTTTGATTTTGGAACTCGTTGATATGCGGTGATTTACGGTTTGTGCCGAGAGTCCGTGGCACCGCATTTCGGTGGAGTTCGGGGTGCCGCGGGTGCGTCGTTTCCTGAGGCGTGGGTGACGGCTGGTTGGGTGCGGCGGGGGAGTTGGCGGATGACGGGGGGGATCCGGAGGCCGACCGCGCGGAAGACGCCGGCAGCTCTTTCGGTGATGCGGCTGCGCACGGCGAGGCGTGTGTGGTCCTGTTCGATTTGGGTTTCGGTGACGGCCCGGAGGTCGCGCACGATGTCGTTCCAGCTTTCCTGAAGCTCGGCCTGCTCGAGGCGCTCGAAGAGCGCCTTTTGGAGGGTCAGGGCGAGGAAGGAGCAGAACATGTGGCCCCGGATGGCGTCGTCGGTCTGGTGGAAGACCGGGCGGGTATCGAGGAGGGACTTGGCGGTTCGGAAGGTCCGCTCGACCATCCACAACTGCTTGTAGCGCAGCGCGACATCCTTCGGGTCGAGTTCGGTATTGGTGCGCACCACCCAGATCCCGTCGTATTTCGGGGCCTCGGCGAGTTCTTCCCGGTTGAGCACGTAGGCTCCCTTCCGGGCCTTGAGAAGGCGGGCCACGGACCGGTTCTTGAGCAGGGTCTTCGCGCCCTGGTCACGCAACATCCCGGGGAGCCTGGCGACGAGGGCGGCGCGGGTGGCGGCCTCCCGGCGGGCCTGGATCGGGTTGCGGCAGACCACATAGCGGTGGGAGACGACGCTGCCGTCCGGCTGGTTGGTCTTCACCAACACCTCCTTGACCTCCAGCTTCGGCTCTTTCTCCTTCACCTCCCCGTTCCGCTTCTTCTCCCGGGGCGTCCACGCGACCACCCGGAACGGCTCCGGGTCGGCCAGAACCCGGTCCTTGACTTCCGCGGTCCGCCGCAACCCGGCGCCCAGGATGTATTCCCAGCCCATCGCCTCCAGCTTCCGAAGCACCTGGCGGCTGATCATCCCCGCGTCCGCCACCACGCACACCCGGAGCATCCCGAAGCGCTCCTCGAGCCGCCGCGCCACCCGCGCCAGGGTGCTCACATCGTTCGTGTTGCCCGGCCACACCTCCGAGCACACCGGGCGGCCGTCGCGGTCCAGGACCATCCCCAGAACCAACTGCTTGCACTCGGGGCGGTGGTCCTTGCTGAAGCCGCGCGCCCCGAGCTGTTCGCCCCCCTCCCCGGTGAAAAAGACCGAGGTGGTGTCGAAGAACACCAACGCGTCCCGGGAGAACAGGGTGCGCCGCCGGGCGAAGAGTTGCTCTTCCAGCAGATCCTTCACGCAGCGGGGGCTCGCCTCGCCCGCCGGCGCTGAGGGCAGCGCCTCCCCCAGCCACGCCATCGCCCGATAGAGGTGGTGGAGCGGAACCTCGCCGACGCCCTCGATCCGGTAGTCCCGTTGCCAGCACCCGGCGTCCCGGTCCGAGCCGGATTCGCTGTGGAAGAGGCGGTGGAGAACCGTGAGGAAGACCGCGCGCTCGACGTCGAAGCGGAACCGGCGCCCGCTGAGCGCGGCGCGCAGCACCTCGTGGCATCCGCTGGTCCGCCAGAGCCGGTCAAACACCAGGCCGGGGCCGATGCTCCGACTCTCGGCCCCGGCCTCCCCCGAGCGGCCGCTGTCCTCGGCCAGCGCGACGACCTTCTCCGAGAAGCGGCAGGCGGAGCGGATGAGGCGGTCGAGGGCGCCGGAGGCGAGCAGGCTCTCGACCCTGCCGAGGCTGGCGACGACGCGCTGGCGGGTCTTGCCGCCCTCGCGGCGGTTCTCGACGATTTGCAGGTAGGTGTAGGGGCCGCTGGTCTTTTCGCGAACGAACACGGTGTCCTCTGTAGGCACCGCATATTGTGTGTCGTTATTGGATCAGATGCAATGGTAAAACAACGTAATCAGGCTTTCTAAGTGCCACACACGTGGCACCACGTTTTCCACAAACGCCGACTCCGGTCGTTCTCCCCCAACGGTTTTCGTGCCTCAATCGTCCGAAACAGACCTCAAACTGTCCAAGATGAGTCTGAAGACCGGCGTTCCCTGCCCCCGCCGCGCTCCGGGCTGATCGGCCGGGCGCGGCTTTCTCTCCCCCCTAGCGGATCAGGGGGGCGATGACGAGGGCTACTACCGACATCAGCTTGATCAGGATGTTGATGGCCGGACCGGCGGTGTCCTTGAAGGGATCGCCCACGGTGTCGCCGACGACCGCGGCCTTGTGCGCTTCGCTGCCCTTGCCGCCGTGCTGGCCGCCCTCGATGTACTTCTTGGCGTTGTCCCAGGCGCCGCCCGCGTTGGCCATGAAGATGGCCAGCAGCACGCCGGATACCAGGGCCCCGGCGAGCAGGCCCGCCAGGAAGTTCTTGTCGATGAATCCGGCGACCACCGGGATCAGCACCGCCATCAGGCCCGGAGCGACCATCCGCCTGAGCGCCGCGGCCGTGGCGATATCCACGCAGCGGGCGTTGTCGGCCTTGACCCCGGGCGCCCCCTCGAGGAGCCCCGGAATCTCGCGGAACTGCCGCCGGACTTCCTTGATCATGTCGAACGCGGCCTCTCCGACCGCCTGCATGGCCATCGAGGAGAACAGGAAGGGCACCATCCCGCCGATGAGCAGACCCGCGAGGATCACGGGATTGCCGAGCGAGAGGCCGAGCGCGCCGACCTGCGCCTGCTGCTGGAAGGCCGACATCAGCGCCATCGCGGCGAGCGCCGCCGACCCGATCGCGAACCCCTTGCCGATGGCCGCGGTGGTGTTCCCCACCGCATCCAGCTTGTCGGTGCGCTGGCGCACCTCGGCGGGCAGTTTGCTCATCTCGGCGATCCCGCCGGCGTTGTCGGCGATGGGTCCGTAGGCGTCAACGGCCAACTGGATTCCGACGGTGGCCAGCATCCCGAGTCCGGCGAGCGCGATCCCGTAGAGACCGGCCAGTTCGTAACCGATCGTGATGGCCGCGGCGATGAGCAGCAGCGGGAGCGCGGTGGAGCGCATGCCGAGCGCCAGCCCGGCGATGAGGTTGGTCGCCGCACCAGTGTTCGATGCCTGGGCGACCGCCTGCGCGGGCTTCCGCGCGTCCGAGGTGTAGTACTCGGTGATCAGCCCGATGGCCGCCCCCACCGCCAGCCCGGTCACGAGGCACCCGTAGAGAGCTCCCTGCACCTCCGGCGTCAGCATGCCGATGACCGGCCAGGCGATGGCCAGCATGAGCACTGCGGCACCGAGCGTGCCCATGTTGAGCGCCGTCTGCGGGTTGCCTCCCTCGCGGGTCCGGACCGCGAAGGTCCCGAGGATGCTGGCGACGATGCCGAATCCGGCGAGGACCATCGGGAGCATCACGTAGCGCAGCGGGTCGGCGCCGGGAATGGCCTCCGCGAACGTCACGGCAAGGACCATGCCGCCGATGATGGCTCCCACGTAGGACTCGAAGAGGTCGGCGCCCATCCCGCAGACATCGCCAACGTTGTCACCCACGTTGTCCGCGATCACCGCGGGGTTGCGCGGGTCGTCCTCGGGAATCCCGGCTTCGACCTTGCCTACCAAATCCGCCCCCACATCGGCGGACTTGGTGTAAATGCCTCCCCCGACACGGGCGAAGAGGGCGATCGACGAGGCCCCCAGGCTGAAACCCGAGAGGACCTGAAGCACCTGCCCCTGAAGCGCCTCGGCGGTCACCCCGAAGAGATCCGTATAGAACAGGAACAGCCCGGAGAGGCCGAGCACGCCCAGCCCCACTACGGACATGCCCATCACCGAGCCTCCGGCGAAGGCGATCCCGAGCGCCGGCGCGATGGAGGTTCGGGCGGCGTTCGCGGTGCGAACGTTGGCGGCGGTGGCGACCCGCATCCCGAACCAGCCGGCAACGGCGGAACAGATCGCTCCAATCAGGAAGGAAAGGCCGATGAGTTCCGTCCCACCCCCGAGGTTGACCACGTAGAGCACCACCGCCACCAACACGGCAAATACCGCGAGCACCGAGTACTCGCGGCGGAGGAAGGCCATCGCCCCCTCGCGAATGGCGGCCGCAATCTCCACCATCCGCTCGGTGCCGGCATCCTGCCGGCCGACGAACCGCGCCCGGTTCAGGGCGAAGAGCAGGGCCACCGCGCCGAACACGGGAGTCAGATAGAGGAACATGTCCACGGGGCAGGATCTCCAGTTGGTGAAAGGGCCGGTTCCCGGCTTCTTGCCCGGTACCCGGGGCCCAGCCTGAGGCGGGCGCCGCGCGCGGGCGCTGCTCCGGAGCGTTACGGCCGGAGCGGTTGGCTTGCAGGACCGCCGGAAACAAGGCGGAAGGACAGGCGAGAACCCCTCGCCACGGGGCCGGAAAACCCCCTCCGAACCCGCTTTCCCGCAGTACCGGAAGGGCAGGATTCTACCAAAGGGGACCGCCGCGGACGGTTCAGAGGCCCAGCGAAATTTCGCGGCGCGGAGCGCCGCGGGGGTGGGGCGTGGGGAGGGGTGTCCCCTCCCCACGAAAAGCGATTGCGCATCGCACAGCGATGCGCAATCGTCCCGTGGAGAAAGCGCCCCGTTCGTGAAAAACGCGGCGGTTCCGCAGGCTCTATCGCCGGGAAACGCGGGGCGCTTTCGCCGCCGCCGCGGAGTTCGCCGTGCAGAAAGCCCCCTCCGAATTCCGTGGCGCGGAGCGCCGCGGGGGTGGGGCGGGGGGAGGGGTTTCCCCTGTCCACGAAAAGCGATTGCGCATCGCGCAGCGATGCGCAATCGTCCCGCGGAGAAAGCGCCCCGTTCGTGAAAAACGCGGCGGTTCCGCAGGCTCTATCGCCGGGAAACGCGGGGCGCTTTCGCCGCGGAGACTGTTAGACTCGCGTGCCGGCGCGCGGCCAGAAACTTTCTCTTGCAACTCCCTCGCGGTGTCCGGATCTCGATCCGAGACCTCGCCGCCCCACTGGTCCTCGGCCTCCTTCTCCCAGCGGCGGCCGCTTCCGAAGAACTCCGCTACCCGGTGGATGTCGCGGTCGGGCCCGGAGGCGAGATCTACGTCGCCGATATCGAGGCCGCAGCCCTTCTCCGCTGGAGCGGCAGCGGGTTCGAGGTAGTCGCGCGGGGCGAGGGACTGCCCAGGACTCCCCTCTTCGGAATCCGGCACATCGCGCCAGCCGGTGACGGCACGATCCTGGCCAGCGATCCCGCCACGATGGCGCTCTACCGGATCACGACGTCCGGCGAGATCACCGCCATCCCCGACGACGCCGGGTTCGTGACTCCCTGGGGGATCGCGCTCGATGCTTCAGGCAACATCCTGGCGGTGGATCGCGTGACCCAGCGCCTCCGCCGGGTGGGGCCGGATTCGATTGAGGACGTCGCCACGATCCGCGCGCCGCGAGCCATCCTGGCCGAAAGCGACGGCTCCCTCCACGTCCTCACCGATCGCAACGTGCTGCGAATGGAGGGCGGCAACGCGCACCCGCTCGTGCAGTCGCCGCCGTTCGAATTCCCCCACGACTTCGTGCGGGCCCCCGACGGGGGATTTTTCGTGACCGACGGCTACGCCCGGTGCATCTGGAAGGTCAGCCCGGAGGGGCGAGTCTCGGTGCACGCCCGCGGCGGGCCGCTCGTGAGTCCCCAGGGCATCGCACTCGGCGAAGACGGCGATCTGCTGGTTGCCGATGCCCACGCACGGACCATCTTTCGAATCTCCGAAGGCGGAGAGGTGCTCCCCCTGGGGGAGCAGTAAGTCCCTGCCGCCGGAAAGGAATGCAACATGTCTGACGAGCGCGGAAGCTGGGGATCTCGCCCCGGTTTCATCCTTGCCGCCACCGGTTCCGCGGTGGGGCTGGGCAACATCTGGGGCTTTCCGACCCAGGTGGGTCAGGGCGGCGGCGCGGCCTTCGTTCTGGTTTATCTGATTGCGGTCGTCTTCATCTGTGCGCCCATCCTGCTCGGGGAGATCCTGATCGGGCGCTACGCCCAGTTGGGTCCGGCCGGCGCCGTCCGGCGGATCTCACCGAGTGGCCCCTGGTGGGTTATCGGACTGCTGGCGGTCGCCGCCGGAACCTTCATCCTGTCGTTCTACGCGGTCATCGCCGGCTGGACCGTGCAGTACCTCTGGCTGGCGGTAAGGGATGGCCTGGCCGCCGACGCCGAAGGATCGGGGGCCCTCTTCACGGCGCTCGCCGCTGACTCGACCCGGAACGTCCTCTTCACCGGGCTGTTCATCGCCCTCACCGCCTGGTGCGTGAACCGGGGCGTCCGCCGCGGCATCGAGGCGGCGTCGCGCCTGATGATGCCCCTGCTCTTCGTTCTGCTGGTGATCCTCGCCATCCGCGCGGTTACCCTGCCGGGGGCCGCCGAGGGGCTCGCCTACTACCTGCGCCCGGACCTCTCCCAGGCCCTGAACCCCGAGATCATCGGCACCGCGGTGGGCCAGGCGTTCTTCTCGCTGAGCCTCGGGATGGGGGCGCTCATCACCTACGGCAGTTACCTGCACCGCTCGCACCAAGTGCGGTCGGCTTCGATGGCCATCGTCGGCATCGATACCGTCATCGCGCTGCTGGCCGGCTTCATCATCTTCCCCGCCGGTTTTTCCATCGCCGGCTTCGACCCCACCGCCGGCGGGCCCGGACTCATCTTCGCGGTCCTGCCCCAGCTCTTCGCGACCCTGCCGGGGGGGCTGCTGTTCGGAGCCGCGTTCTTTCTGCTCCTCTCGGTGGCCGCCTTCACCTCGACGATCTCGTTGCTCGAGGTACCGGTCGCACACGCCATCGACCAGTGGCGCTGGCCACGCCGCAAGGCGGTGCTGGCAATCGGCGCCTTCACCTTCGCCTTCTCGATTCCCTCGGTACTCTCCTTCAGCGGTTCCGGGTTCTTTGCGGAACTTCCCGCTGTCGGCGGCACCTTCTTCGACCTGATGGTGAACGTGTGGAACGAAGGGGCGCTTCCGATCGGCGGGATGCTGATCAGCCTCTTCATCGGCTGGAAGTGGGGCGCCCGGTTCGCCGGTGACGAGCTCCGGCGGGACGGTCCCGGATTCCCGAGCCCGGCGCTTTGGGGCTTCCTGATCCGCTTCGTCTCACCCGCGGCCATCTTCCTGCTGATCGTCTTCCGCTTCGTCGGCTGACGTAACTCCCTCAAGGATCCCCATGAGCGAATTCATTGCCGGGGCGTCGAACGCCATCTACCAGTGGTACGCCCTGCCCCTCCTGCTGGTCGTCTGCGGCCTCTACCTGACCATCCGCACCGGCTTCGTCCAGATCCGCGGATTCCCCGCCGGGATCCGGCGGGTCGTCTCCGGGATGTCCCACGACCAGAAGGGCGCCGAAGGGGAGATCACCCCCTTCCAGGCGCTTTCGACCGCCCTCGCGTCCACCGTCGGGAACGGCAACATCGGAGGCGTCGCGACCGCCATTCTGGTGGGGGGTCCGGGCGCCATCTTCTGGATGTGGATCACCGCGATCTTCGGGATGGCCACCAAGTACTCCGAGGCGGTGCTCGGCGTGACCTACCGGACGAAGAAGGAGTCGGGCGCCTTCGTGAGCGGCCCGATGTACTACATCATGGCGGGCGTTCGCCATGCGGGGCTCGCCAAGGTGCTGGCGATCATGTTCTGCGTCTTCGGCGCGGCCACCGCGCTCCTCGGCACCGGCAACATGGCCCAGTCGAACACCATCGTGCGGACCTTCGTGGAGGCAGCGTCGGGCTTCGGGTGGGAGGTCTCGCCCTGGGTTCCGGGCCTCATCATCACCGGAGCGGTGGGCGCCGTCCTGCTCGGGGGAATCCACCGGATCGCCTCGGTGGCGGAGAAGCTGGTTCCCACGATGCTGGTCATCTACCTCGGCATGTCCCTCACCTTCCTGCTCATGAACATCAGCGCGCTGCCGGGGGTCTTCGGAGTGATCTTCGAGCACGCCTTCTCGCCGCATGCAGCGGCCGGCGGGTTCCTCGGCGTGACCGTCCGGCAGGCGATCGCCGCCGGGATCAGCCGGGGCGTGCTCTCGAACGAGGCCGGACTCGGCAGCGCCCCGATCGCCCACGGGATCGCGCAGGTGAAGCACCCTTCGCACCAGGGTCTCGTCGGGGTCTTCGAGGTCTTCGTGGACACCATCGTGGTGTGCAGCATGACCGCGTTCGCGGTGCTTTCTTCGGGCATGTGGATGGACGCGGCGTACCAGAACGCAAGCGGCGACCTCACGGCCGCCGCCTTCTCCATTTCGATCCCGTTCGCGCCGGTGGTGGTCGCCGTCTCGTCGTTCCTGTTCGGTTTCTCGACGATCATCGGCTGGTACTACTACGGGGAGACCTGCTGGGAGTACATGTTCGGCCAGAAGGGCATCCTCCCCTACCGGGTGATCTACGTCGCGCTTCTCCTCATCGGCGGGCTCGTGACGGTGGAGACGGTCTGGAATATCGGCACCCTGCTGAACGGGTTCATGGCCTTCCCCAACCTGGTCGGGATGCTGTTCCTCGGCGGCGTGGTCGCGAAGAAAACCAATGAGTACTACGCGGGAACAACGGAAGGAGACTGATCTTGAACGGTGATCCGCCCGTCGTACCGACGCCGCCCGCCCCGCACGTTTCCGGCTCTGCTTCCGGACGTCCCCCGTTGTCCGACTCGACCCGGGTTCTCGCCATCCTGGCTCTCGTCTTCGGCATTCTCGCCATCTTCCTGTTCGGCATTGTGTTCGGACCGGTGGCCATCATTCTGGGCGCTCTCGCCGGAAGTCGCGGAAGCCGGATGGGGTGGTGGGGAATGGGGCTCGGAATCGCCGCCGTCGTGATGTCGATGGCAGCTTGCGGAGCCGTCATGGCAGCGTGCGGCGCGGCCCTGTAGGGTTCCCGGGGACCTTAAACAGCCCGTGGTAAAACCCAGGCGGCGTTCGAGCGGCGATGCATCCCGGCTGAACCGCGCCGCTTTGCGGCGCTCGGCGTTGCGTTTCGGTCGAAATACACTCGGTGTTCCTCCCTCACGCGCCTTGTCAGCCGGGCGCCTCCCCGCTCTCGGCGCTCACCCGGGTTCCACCACCGGCTGTTAATCGGGGAGAAAAGCAAGCCCGCACGGGGGCCGCGATCTCCGGGTCCGCGCCCCGACGGGGAGGGTGCCGCCGGTCGGGGGCGTGACCACGGCGGTCGGGGCGCCGGTTCACTACCGAAGGGGACCCCTGAGGTGCACTGCACCAGGTGACTGATTCGCACAATCCGAACACCGGCGCCAGGCCCGCGTCCGGACACGGCTTCGGCGCCGCGCCCGTGTTCCTGGCGTCGATCAGCACCATCCTTGGGGCGATCCTCTTTCTCCGCTTTGGGTACGCCGTCGCGGACGTGGGTCTTCTCGGCACCCTCGCGATCATCGGGGTCGCCCATCTGATCACCATCCCGACGGTTCTCGCGGTATCCGAAATCGCGACGAACCGGCGGGTGGCCGGCGGAGGCGCCTACTTCATCATCAGCCGCTCCTTCGGCACCCGCATCGGAGGGGTGATCGGCATCACCCTATACCTGTCCCAGGCCATCTCCATCGCCTTCTACCTGGTGGCCTTCGCCGAGGCGTTCGTCCCGGTGTACGACTGGATCGGGGCCAACTGGAACGTGGCCGTGGACCCGCGGTTCGTGAGCGTTCCTGCGGCCCTCGGGCTCATCGCGCTGGTCCTTACGAAGGGCGCGGATCTCGGCGTTCGGGTGTTGTGGGTGGTCTGCGTGATCCTCGGCGGCTCCATCGCCGCCTTCCTGCTGGGTTCAGCTCCCGAGGGGATGCCTCCCGACACCTTCCAACTCACCGCAACTCGCGAGAACCCGCACAGCTTCGCGGTGGTTTTCGCCATCATCTTCCCGGCCTTCACCGGGATGATCGCCGGCCTCGGCCTGTCGGGCGATCTCAAGAACCCGCACCGGAGCATCCCGCTCGGCACGATCGCGGCGACCCTCGCCGGCATGGTGATCTACACCCTGGTCGCCGTCAAGCTGGCCCTGAGCGCGACTCCGGAACAACTCCATGCGGACCAGTTCATCATGGCGAAGATCGCCCTCTGGGGACCCGCGATCTATGTGGGGCTCGCCGCCGCGGCAATTTCCTCGGCGCTCGGCTCGATCCTGGTCGCGCCCAGGACGCTCCAAGCGCTCGGCCAGGACAAGATCCTGCCCTTCCCGGCGCTGAACCGGTTCGTAGCGAAGGGATTCGGAACCGCGGGCGAACCGCGCCGGGCGGCGGCGCTGTCCGGAGTGATCGCGATCTTCTTCGTGGTGATCGGCGACGTGGATTTCATCGCCCAGATCCTCACGATGTTCTTCCTCGTGACCTACGGCGCGCTCTGCACGGTGTCCTTCCTGGAGTACTTCGCGGGGAATCCTTCGTACCGGCCAACCTTCCGCACTCGTTGGTACATCTCGCTGCTGGGCGCGGTGATGTGTGTGATGCTGATGCTGCGCACGGACGTCGTGTACTCGCTCGTCGCCTTCCTTCTCATCGGCATCTTGTACGCGGGGCTCAGCCGCTCCCGCCGGGGAGAACGGGACTTCGCGGCCATCTTCCAAGGGACCATCTTCCAGTTGATGAGGCGGCTCCGCCTCACCCTCCAGAAGAACCTGGTGGAACGATCGGCCGGAGGCTGGCGGCCGTCGGTGGTCGCGGTCACCCGCTACGGAGAGCGGCTCGGCCATTTCGACCTGCTGCGCTGGATCAGCCACCGGCACGGATTCGGGCACTTCATCCAGTACTTCGAGGGAGATTTTTCGCTGGCCACGGCGCAGCGGGCGCGGTCCGAGGTGCGGACGCTAATCGGACAGACGGAGACCAGCGGCGCCGGCATCTACGTGGATTCCCTGATCAGCCCGTCGTTCCCGCTCGCGCTTACCCAGACGCTCCAGATGCCGGGAATTTCGGGGCTTCCGAACAACTGCCTGCTCCTGGAGTTCGATAGTCAGCGGCCCGAAGAAATCGGCGAAACCGTCGAGGGGGCCCGGATCGCGGTGGACACCCGCTTCAACGCCCTCATCCTGCGTTCCACGAGGCATCGCTTCGGGTACCGCTCGTCCATCCATCTGTGGCTCACCGAAGACAACTTCGACAACGCACCTCTGATGCTCCTCCTGGCCTACATCATCGTGGGACACCCGGAATGGAAACGGGCGGAGATCCAGCTCTTCGACTGCTGCGACCTCAGTTCCACCGAGCACCAGAACCACGACCTCTCGCGATTGCTCTCGCAAGAACGCCTTCCCATCTCGGCGCAGAACCGGATGACCATCGGCTACCAGAGCGGCGAGGACCTCGAACGCGAGGTATCGCGCCGTTCCGCAAGAGCCGACCTGGTGATCGCCGGCATCCCGGCCGCGACCCTGCGAAGCGATGCGGCGGGGGAGGCGCTACAGCGTTACGAATCCACCAACGACGTGCTCTTCGTCAGCGGCGTGGAACGGATCGCCCTCGCAGAGGGCGGAGCGGGCAGTCGGTGAGTCCGGTCGTCCCCAGCCGAGTCCGCGCAGCGAGCGCGGGGAACGGCGGGAGTTTCGCGGCCTTCGGCCGCGATGCCGGTGTGAAGGGCCCCACCGGGAGAACTGCCCGGCGCTCCTTTTCCCTTTACTTCCAGATGGACAGCAGGATCGCCTGTCCGAGCAACGCCACCAGGTTGTAGCTGGCGTTCAGAACCGCGAGCCCGGTCTTCCGGTGCTCAAACGCCACCGATTGGTGCGTCACCGGAATCACGAAGGCGATGACCGCCACGAGCGCGGCGTGGACGCCGTGGAGCGGGCCGCTGAACCCGTCGAGCAGCACCGCGAGTCCGAAGGCGGAGGCGATGGCGAGCAGGAACGACCCGCCGTAGGTCTTCAGGGGATTGAAACCCTCGGCGATGGCCTCTTCGGTCGTCTCCATGAGCGCCAGCCAACGCTTCCCGAAGAGAGGGCCGTACCAGAGGGCGCCCACGATCAGCGGCACGATGCCCGCTACGAGAATGGCCAGGTAGTTGAGGTCAGGTACGTGCATGGTTTCCTTCCGCGCTATTCGCCATCGAGATCGGCGCCAGGAACGCTGATCCCTGCCTTTTCGAGCTCCCAGAGCACCGCATCGGCGAATTCGTCGAGCGTTGGCAACTTCCGTCCGTTGATGTAAATCGTCGGCGTCCCGGTGACTCCGAGCCGCAAGGCCTCGGCGATATCCGACTGAAGCGCCGCCTCGGCCTGAGGCTCGGCCATGCAGGCCCTGAAGGCCGCCTCGTCGAGCCCGGCGCCCACCGCGATCCGGACGACATCGTCGACCTCAGGCCCGTTGGGCGGCGCCCGATAGACGGCGTCGTGATACTCCCAGAAGTTGCCCAGGAGGTTGGCGCAGGTTCCGCCGCGCGCCACGTTGCAGGCGCCGGGATGCATCACGCTCGGGAGATGCGCGGCACAGGTCGAATCGAGCGGATAGCTCCGGTAGTAGAGCGCAACGTGAGGGCCGGTCGGACCCTCCGCGTACTGATCGAAGGCCAGCGCGAAACGGCGGCAGGACGGACAGAGAAAGTCCGAGAAGGTGACGACCTTCACGGGCGCGCCAGGGTCGCCCTTGACCGGCAGCCCTTCGATCGACACCTCCTGCACGCGTTGTTGCCGGAAAGAGGGATTCCTCCACTGCGGCAGGAGCCCGGCGCCCTGGAGAGACAGCTCGGCGGGCAGCTCTTCCGAAGCCGCCGAACGAACTCCCAGAATCGAGAGGTCTACCGAGGTCGCGGCCCGGTCGCTGAGGCCGTCGTTGATCACCAGCACCGCGGCGGCCACGAGACCGGCGGCGAGCCAGAACGCCCGAACGGCGAATCGTTCGACCGCGAACTGCGGATCGATTGCCGGCGGACGCGCCGGCTCTCCCGGCGACCGCCGCCGGGCCGGCAACAGGAACAAAAACGCCGCTCCGTTCGCCCCGTAGGTCCAGATGCAGAGCGAACAGTAGCTGCCGATCGCGAACGCCTGGACGCCGAACAGGAAGAGATCCACCAC
This sequence comes from Candidatus Marinacidobacterium sp., assembly GCA_965223075.1. Lineage (GTDB taxonomy): Bacteria > Acidobacteriota > Vicinamibacteria > Marinacidobacterales > Marinacidobacteraceae > Marinacidobacterium. The sequence goes on from OZ244986.1 coordinate 912,685, forward strand.
GAGCGCCAACCCGACCAGACCCAGCGCCAGGCGGCCGGGCCGGCTGGCGAGCGGAGCTTTCCCGAGCAGGGCCAGCGCCAGCAGGAACCCGAGAGACACGAAGAACGCGAGCCCCACCGCGGCCAGCGGGACCCCGGCCACCGTGGACCAGGCGCTCGCCGCCACCTCCTCGCAGCCCGAATTCGCGGGATCGCAGGCTGCGGCTGCCAGGGCGCCCGCGTCGAGCCCGTGATGCCGAAGCAGCAGGACTCCCGAAACGATCGCGCCGAAGATGACGGCGGCAAATGCCAGCCCGAGACGAACGGCGTCCGTTGCGCCCCGGGTTCCGGTAAATCGAGCCATGGAAGCCCGGAGTTTATCCATCGTTCGCCGCCCGTCCGTAGCCGACAGCGTAGGGGGGCGCCTCGATCCCTTCCCGGAGATCCGGCGCGGACTCGGGCGGTCCGAAACTCGTATTCACGGGAACGAGCCCCGCCCAGTAGGGCAGTGCGAGGTCTTCGTCGTCGTCCGCGGGAGGCCCGGTCCGAAGTTTCGCGGTGGCCTCCTCGATCGGGATCGAAGCGACGAGGGTCGCCTTGAGTTCGATGTCGTTCGTGGGCCGGGCATCCCCGTGACGTCCCGGGACCAGTCGACTGAGCAATACGTCGAGTGCGCGCCGTTTCTTGGTCTCCTCGGCCACCTCGCTGGTGCGTCCGAGCACCACCACCGAGCGGTAGTTCATCGAGTGATGGAAGTAGGACCGGGCGAGGACGAGGGCATCCAGCAGGGTCACCGTGACGGCAGCCTCGGTCCCCGCGGCCAGGAGACGCATGAGCCGGCTCGCCGACGATCCGTGCAGTAACACGCGATCGCCGTCGCGCGCATAGCCCATCGGGATCACGAACGGAGAACCCTCGTGGACGAACCCCACGTGCGCCACGATGCCCTCGTCCAGGATGGCGTCAATCACGGTCCGGTCGTAGGAGCCCCGCTGCGGCAGCCGCCGGACCCGGCTGCGGGGCGTCATCTGGATTTCGGAACTCATCGCTTCCCCTGTTCAGAGCGTTAGATCTCAGTGCGCAGGGACAATCGGCTCCGCAGCGTCTCCATGGTGACGACGCCGACGAACCGGCCGGCGTCGAGGACTGCCAGGGACCGCCGGCCCCCCGTAAAGAGATTCACCGCCCGGATCGCGGCGTCCTCCGGGGCCAGAGTAGTGGCCAGAATGTCGGTGCGCATGAGATCGCCGGCGGTGAGCTGCTGCAATTCGTCGGACGACCGGCGGCGCAGATCCTCGACGCGGACCGCACCCACGAGGTCCGCCTCGTCGAGCACCGGGATTTCGGAATGCGACGTTTCGAGCGTTACCAGTTCGAGGCCGGAAACATGCCTCGGGACGGCGAGGATGCGGTAGTCCAGCAGGTGGGCCGCGGTTACCCCTTCCAGCGTCTTGGCGAGCCAGACCTGGCGTGTCACCTCGCGTGACATCCGCCGCAAGTGGAGTCCGATCAGGACAAACCAGGCGCCAAGCACCAAGCGAATCGCGCCGCCGGCCGTCCCGCTGCCACCGAAGAGCGCCAGCACGCCGAACCCGACCATCAGGAGCCCGAAAGTGCCGCCGGTAGCCGCAACCGCCCGGGTGGCGGCCAGCGGCCTTTCCCAGACGGCCCAGAGGGCGGCCCGCAGGATCCGGCCGCCGTCCAGGGGGACCGCCGGGATCAGGTTGAAGGCGAGCAGCAGACCATTGATCAGCGCGAGGTTGTTCGCCACGGCGACAACCGGAGGCGGGGCCGCGGTAAACAGTTGACCGATAACGAGAAACAGCACCAGGAGAACCAAGGTGGCGAACGGACCAGCGAGAGCGATCCGGAGTTCCGCAGCCGCGCCTCCCGGATGCCCCTCCAGTTCGGTGGCCCCGCCGAACACCTTGAGCGTGATTCCGGAAACCTTCAGCCCCGTGCGCGCCGCGACGCCGGCGTGGGCCAGTTCGTGAATCAGAACGGAGCCGAGAAGCAACACACTGGTCACCACTCCGAGCGCTACCGCACCCGCCGCCGATACGCCGGGAACACCCCGGAAGTAGAGAACCGCGAAGAGCGCCGATACGACGCTGGCGGTCAGCAACCAGGAAGAGTGGATCCGTATCGGAAAGGGCAGCCAGGGCCGGCGGACTCCCGGCCGTTGCGGCCCGCCGGTCACGGCTCCCGACCTCTGGCGTCCAGTGGCGGCGTCCGGCGGCTACGCGACAGGATCAAAACGCGGTCTCCCGGACCGAGTTGCTCGTCGAGCCAACTCCGATTGAGGAATTCCACCACAGCGAGCGGACCGTCGGTCCTCCCCTCGGCGGCAAGACGGCGGAGCGCGTCGCGCACCGATCCGGCCGCGCCCGCGGCCAGCGCGGTGATCCGCAGCGGCCCGGGTACCGGGGTATCCCACAGACGGTCGGCACTCCCCAGGACGTCCAGAAACAGGGTCTCGCAGGCGTCAAAGCGCCGGCGCGCGCAATCGAGACTCACCTCGACCAGGGACGCCTCCGATCGAAACAGCGCGATGAGACCGACCGGAGCCGCGGATGCGGAACCGGCCGGGAGGCTCGGCGCCTCCCCGCAGGCCCCCTCAGCCGCCGGACTCTCGCCCGCCCCCTCACTCCGGTCTTCGTCCGGCACGGGATGCAGACGGCTCCGCACGGCGGTGAAACCGCGGACCCGGAACGCCTCGATGAACGTGGCCTCCGCGTCGCGACAATCCGCGGTCGCGCGGAGGCGGGCGCCCAGATCCGCGAGCTGGGCCCGGTTCGAAGCCATCCCGCGCGCATCCGCACCGGACGATCCGGACGCGGTTCCAGCATCGGCTCCCACAGTCTCGCGCACGGTCAGCCCCAGCGGCTCACCCCCTCGGGTCGCACGAAAAACGCCGCGGCCCGCCGGCTCGAACGCGTTCTTCTCCGGCAACGAGAACCGGACATCGGCCTGTGGCAGAAGGAGTTCCGAACCGTCCGCAACCCCGAACTCGGCAGGTTCCCCGAAGAGCAGGCCATCGAGGAGATCGACCCAGCGATCCCGACTCGCGACCCCTGCTGCGGGGCTTTCCGGATCGGGATCCGCCGGCAACACCAGGGGGACCGGTTGCTCGATCAGACCGCCCGCCGCCACGGGCCGGAAAGCGCCGCTCGCGAACGTCGCCGCAGCGGACCGGAACAACTCGACGAGCGCCGGCTCGCCCGGCAGAGCGGCGAGCGCCCCCCGGGAAACGAAGACCGTCCGGTCAGCGAAGAGAAAGGCCTCCGGCTCCGGATCGTCGAGGACGAGAAAGCGCCAACCCTCCTTGAGAGCCGCCTCCTCCCCGTCTCGGGCGGCGAGGAGCGGGCTCTCCCCTATGGCCTCGAGACCGATCTCCGAAATACCGGCAGCGAGTTCAGGATCCCGGACGAGTGGCCGGCGACTCTCGAACGCGCCGCGGGCACGCTCGGCGGCGTGAATTGCCGCCGCGTCCGGCGGCATGGCGATGGGCGCCGACGTTACCGCGCAACCCGCGGCGGCGAGGCTGGCGAGAAGTGCGAGGAGCGAACGGAAGCGACGAAACGATGCAGGGGCGCGGGACACGAATTCCGCGCCGCGGCGGTGACCGGAGGACCGGTCAGAGGTAGTAATTCGTGTTGATGTCGCGGTAGTCCGCCCACTCATCCGGCAACTCTTCGTCCGGGAAGATGGCCGTCACCGGGCAGGCGGGCTCGCAGGCGCCGCAGTCGATGCAGGTGTCGGGATCGATGTAGAGCTGGGTGGCCTCCTCGAACCCGTCCTCGTCACTCGTGGGGTGGATGCAATCGACCGGACAAACGTCCACGCACGCGGTATCTTTGGTCCCAATGCAGGGTTCGGCGATCCAGTAAGACATCGTAGGAAGCTGCCTCCTCAGACAGTCGCGAGAAGAGTTTTCAGGGGGTCGGCCCCGGGATCAGCCAAGTTCGAGAAGTCTCTGCGAGTACTCGGTAACCCGATCCAGGGAACCCCAGAATAGTAGTCCAAGAACGTTCGGAACGACCAACACCACGAGCAGGCCGAGATCGAGCCGGCTGAAGGCGAGGGCTGGCGTAGGCCCGGATTCCTGGTCGATCACCATGATCCGGAGAACCTTCACGTAGTAGAAGGCGGCCACCGCGCTGTTCAACACCCCGATGACCGCGAGCCAGCCAAGCCCGGCGTTGATCACCGCCGCGAACACGTACCACTTGGCCAGGAAGCCCGCGAAGGGCGGGATGCCCATCAGCGAGAAGAGGAAGATCCCCATGGCGGCGGTCAACAGCGGGGAGCGCTTCCAGAAGCCGGCATAACTGCTGATCTCGAAGCTTCCGGTCTCCCGGTGGGCCAGGATCACCACCAGGAAGGCTCCCAGATTCATGAACAGGTAGATCGCCAGGTAGGCGACGATGGCCTGCACGCCTTCCACCGACAGCACGCACGCCGCCATCAGCATGGTTCCGGCGTGGGCGATCGACGAATAGGCGAGCAGCCGCTTCACATTCGTCTGGAGGAGCGCCGCCACGTTCCCGAGGGTCATGGTGATGACCGAGAGGATCATCAGCAGCATCTGCCAGTCGGCGCCGCCCACCGGGGAGATCGCTCCGCCGCCGGCAGGCTCGCCCATCCCGAGATAGAAGAAGCGGATCAGGACCGCGAACCCGGCGGCCTTCGGGCCGACGGACAGGAACGCCGTGACGGGCGTGGGGGCCCCGGTATATACGTCGGGGCACCAGAAGTGGAACGGCGCGGCGGCGATCTTGAAGCCGATCCCGGCGGCGACCAGGATCGTAACGAACAGGAGTCCCGGTCCGAAAGCGCCTTCGGCGAGCGCCGCGCGCACCTCGTAGAGATCGAGGGTGCCGGTCATCCCGTAGAGGAGCGAGAGGCCGAAGAGCATGGCCCCCGTCGAGACCGCCCCGAACAGGATGTATTTGAGCGACGCCTCGTTCGAGAGCCGGTCCGAACTCAGGTAGCCCACCATGAGGTAGGAAGCCACGGAGACCGTCTCGAGCGAGAGGTAGATCATCACGAGGTTGACCGACCCGGCCATCCACATGAGCGCCGCGGTGACGGTGAGCAGCAGCGCCACCATCTCGCCCATGCGGACGCCCTCGAGTTCCCGGGAGCGAACGCTCAGCAGCAGTACGACGATGGAGGCGAGAACGAACACCACGCGGAGTACGCCGAGCAGGCCATCGTCGGCGACCATCGAGGCGAAGAGCGACTGGCTCTCGCCCGCCCCGAGCGCGGCCCACGACGCCACGAGGGCGGCGCCGAGACCTACCAGAGTGATGCCGGTGAGGAGATTCCGCCCTTCCTGGATCGGGCGCCTCTGGGTGAACAGGTCCGCCACGATCACGAGCGCGAGCGCCCCGATCAGGATCAGCTCGGGAACGAACCGGGAGAGGCTTTGAACCGCGTCCGACATCAGCAGCTCGTGGATGAAATGGCGTGAGCGCCGAGGCTGGTGAGGCGCCCGGCTGACAAGGCGCGCGAGGGAGGAATACCCAGCGTATTCCGACCGGAGCGCAACGATGAGCGGAGCGGAGCGCCAGTTCTCCCGGTGGGGGGGCGGTTCAGCCGGGATGCATCGCCGGCCGAGCCCCCACCGGGAGAACTGGGCCGCGTCATTTCATTCACGGGCTGCTCTCCTATCCCTTCAGTTCCGCGGCGTCGTCGAGGTTCACGTGCTTCACGACCCGATAGAGCGACATCACGATCGCGAGCGCGACCGCCGCCTCGCAGGCGGCGATGACGATCACCAGCAGGGCGAAGACCTGACCGCCGAGCGCCCCCTCGACGAACCGCGAGAAGGCGACGAGGTTGATGTTCGCGGAGTTGAAGATCAACTCGATGGACATCAGCACGTTGACGGCGTTCCGCCGGGTGAGCACCCCGAAGACGCCGAGCGAGAAGAGCGCCGCCGAGATGTAGAGGTAGTGCTCGAGGGGAATCATGGGCCGCTCATCTCTAGGGGGAGCCCCTCCGGCGGCGGACCAGCATCGCCGCGCCCATGAGCGCGATCAGCAACAGGACCGAGGCGATTTCGAACGGGAGCAGGTAGTCGCCCACCAGCAGCCTGCCGATGGACTCGCTCGTCGGCCCGGGGTCCCCCGCATCCATGGCGCCCCAGTCCACCGATTGGATGATCCAGACGAGCAGCGCGAAAACGAGCCCCGCGGACAGCGCCCCGGGGACCACCTGAATCGTGCCGGAACGGAGATTCAGGTTGTAGATGCGGTTGGTCAGCATCACCCCGAACAGCAGCAGGGTGAGGATGCCGCCGACGTAGATGAGCACCTGCGCGCCGGCGAGGAAGTCAGCGCCGAGATAGACGTAGAAGACCGCCACTCCGAAGAACGCCGCGATCAGCGCGAACGCGGAATGCACGAGGTTCTTCCCGAGCACCACGTAGAGCGCGGACCCGAGCACGAGCGCGGCGACCCCGTAGAAGATCGCCGCCGCGGCCATGGACTCCATCGTCGCCTCTCTTGGTCCCTCAGGCTCGGGCAGCCGGTGGCGCTGCTGCCCGCGGGCGTCCTGCTGCCGGTCGCGCCGCCGGAGGAGCGGCCTCCGGTGGCGTCCGGGGTTCCTTGGCGAACCGGTAGAGCAGATCACCCTTGGTCTTGCCGCCGAACTCGTAGTTCGGCGTCATCAGGATGCAGTCCGTCGGGCACGGGAAAACGCAGAGCTGGCAGTAGCAACACAGCGACATGTCGATGTCGAACAGCACCACCGTCTGCTTGATGGCCGTGCCGTCGGCCGCGAAGAGCGGCGGTGCGTCCCGCGGCCGCTTCTCGTTCTCGATGTAGATGCAGTCCACCGGGCAGGCGCGTTCGCACTGCTTGCAGCCGATGCAGTCCTCGATCTTCACGTGGAGCCGCATCCGCGACCGCTCCATCAACGACTCCTTGGGGATGTCGAGCGGAGACCGCCAGCGCTCCTCGGGAAGCTCGTCGGCGGTGTACTGCTGGGTCACGGAACGGGTGAAGAGGTGACGGAAGGTCACGCCCATACCGATCAGGACAGTGCTGACCGATTCCCAGAGGTCCACGAAATAGCGCTTCATACCTTTTACTCCCGGTCCGCCCTCACAGCAGTCCTTTGATGACCGTGGTGACGACCAACAGGAAGAAGGAAATCGGGATCACGTACTTCCAGCAGATCCCCATCAACTGATCCACCCGCAGCCGCGGCAAAGTCCAGCGCAGCCACATCTGAACCACCACCAGCCCGAACCCCTTGAGGAAGAACAGGAGGGGGTTCGAGCCGAACGGGCCGACCCAACCGCCGAGGAAGAGCAGCGCCGCCAGCATCGAAACCAGCAGCATGTTTCCGTATTCGGCGAGGAAGAAGAATGCGAACCGCATCCCGCTGTACTCGGTATGGAATCCGGCCACCAGCTCCGATTCCGCTTCCGGGATATCGAAGGGCGTGCGGTTCGTCTCGGCGAGTCCGCAGATGAAGAACAGCACGAAGGCGATCAGGTTCAGCGGGAAGAGCTGGAAGATCAGCCAGCCGCCGACGCCGAGGAAGCCTCCCGCCTGGGCGGCCACGATGTCGGGGAGGTGCAGGCTCCCGACCTGGGCCACGACCACCACAACCAGGATCGCGGTCGGGATCTCGTAGCTGACCATCTGGGCGGCGGCTCGCATGCCCCCGTAGAGCGCGTACTTGTTGTTCGAGCCCCACCCGGCCATCAGCACCGCGAGAGCGCCCAGCGAGGTGATCGCGATGAAGTAGAGAACCCCGATGTTCAGGTTCGATACCGCGAGCACCACCCCGTCTTCGCGGATTCCCCAGGGAACGACCGCGAAGGCCGCGAACGCGCTCGCCACCGCGAGAACCGGGGCCATCCCGAAGAGGACCCGGTCGGCATCGCGGGGAACGAGGTCCTCCTTGAAGAGGAGTTTGATGCCATCGGCGAAGCTCTGGAGCAGCCCGTGCCACCCCACCCGCATGGGACCGAGCCGATCCTGGACGTGGGCCGCGACCTTCCGCTCGAGCCAGATCGAATAGATGGGGTTGAGCGCGAGGATGCCCACGAAACCCGCGGTGCCGAGAAGCACGACGACCAGATGTTGGAGCGCAGGCGGCACGAAATCCCCGACCAGTTCCGAAACCATCGCGGCCAGCATGGGAAGCGCCGCAATCGTGCCGAGCACCACGAACACCAGCACGATGGGAATCATCGTGAGCGGCCCCATGAGCCGCATCTCGATCTGGCGGAACCGGGTGATCACCGGTCGATCTCTCCGAGGACGATGTCCAGACTGCCGATGATCGCGATGATGTCGGCGATCATCTCGCCGCGGGTGATCTCGTGGAAGAGCCCCATCGCGACGAAGCAGGGGGAGCGGCCCTTCACCCGGTAAGGGATGGGCTTCTTGTGTTCGGCGACGATGTAAAACGCGAGTTCGCCCCGGGGCGCCTCGCTGCGGCAGTACGCCTCCCCGGCCGGCGGCCGGATGAAGCGCGGCACGTTCTCGTGCACGTCCCCCTCGGCCGGCAACTGGTCGAGGGCCTGGCGCACGATCTTGACGCTCTCGTACATCTCCCGGACCCGCACGAAGTACCGGTCCCAGCAGGAACCGATGGGTCCATGCTGGCCGGTTCCGGTGATGACGTTGAAGTCGTATCCCTCGTACCCCAGATAGGGGTCGTCCCGCCGCAGGTCCCAGGAGATCCCCGAACCCCGGAGGTTCGGCCCCGAGAGGGCGTAGTCCCTCGCCATCTCCGGCGTGATGATGCCCACGTCGGCAGTGCGGCGAATGAAGATCTTGTTGGCGCTGAGAAGGCTGTCCACCTCGTCGAGCACGGGGACGAACTCATCGAGGAAGCGCCGGCTCTTGTCGATCCAGCCCTCGGGCAGATCGTGGGAAACGCCGCCGACCCAGTTGTAGTTGTAGAGCAGGCGGGCGCCGCAGAGCCATTCGAAGAGATCGAGGATCCGCTCGCGCTGCTGGAAGCACAGCAGGAAAGGCGTGAAGGCGCCGATGTCCATCCCGTAGGTGCCCATCGCCAGCAGGTGGCTTGCGATCCGCTGCAGTTCGGCGGTGATCACCCGAATCCCGGCGACCCGCTCCCCTACGGAGGTTCCGAGCAGCTTCTCTACGGTGAGCGCGTAGGCCAGGCTGTTCGCCATCGAGCCGACGTAGTCCATCCGGTCGGTGAAGGGGATGACGCCCTGATAGTCGATGTTCTCGGCGTGCTTTTCGAAGTTGCGGTGCAGGTAGCCGATGTGCGGCCGCGAGTCCTTGACGATCTCGCCGTCGGTCTTCAGTTCCACCCGCAGCACGCCGTGCGTCGAGGGGTGTTGCGGCCCCATGTTGAGGATCATTTCGTCCTCTTCGAGGTCCTCGGGGGAGAAGGCGTAGGAGTTGTCCGGCGGCAGTTCCTCGTCGTAGAGGGTGACGAGCGGGGCTCCGTCGAACGGAGAACGATGCTCTGCCATCACGGGACCCGCTTCGGGAGTTTCGCTGCCCTGTCGGGCAGCGATGCCGCCCTGAAGGCCGGCGTTCCTGCTTCGCTCATCGCCCCCGCGCCGTCTCAGTCGAAGGGGCCCACGCCCGTCATCTGACCGCCTTCGGCGCGGTCGGTCATCTGCCGTCCCGGCTTCACCGGGATCTTGTGCCAGGTCTCGGGCCACTCCCAGTCGCGGAGCAACGGGTGCCCGGGCCAGTCGGCCGGCAGCAGGATGCGCCGGAGGTCGCTGTGTCCCTCGAAGCGGACGCCAAAGAGGTCGTATGTCTCCCGCTCGTGCCAGTTCGCGGCCTTCCACACCGTCTCCAGCGTGGGGAGACTCGCTCCCGCGCGTTCCACCCGGACCTTGAGCACGATCCAGTGCTTCTTGGTCAGCGAGGTGAGGTGATACACCACCTCGATCGTCGGCGGATCGTCACCGGGCCAGTCCACGCCCGAGACACAGTGGAGCGTGTCGAATTCGAGTTCCCCATCGCGCTTCAGAAACTCCGCGGCCGCCACCAGCTTGTCGCCGGGAAGGCGGATCCACGGATCCTTCGCTTCGGAATCGGACTCGAACGAGCCCTCCACAAGGCCAAGCTGAGCGACGAGGCGCTCGATGATCCCGGCGCCGCTCACCCGACGGTCTCCACCGGCTGGGGCTCCGCGGGCTGGCGTCCTGACGCCGCCACGACTCGACCCTCGCGCGGGTCATCGAGGAGCGACCGCTCCCGGATCCGGTCCTGGAGCGCCATGATTCCGTAGAGCAGGGCCTCCGGCCGGGGCGGACAACCCGGCACGTAGACATCCACCGGGATGATCTGATCCACGCCTTTCACCACGTGATATCCGTACTGCCAGTAGGGCCCGCCGTTGTTGGCGCAACTGCCCATCGAGATCACGTACTTGGGCTCCGGCATCTGGTCGTAGAGCGTCTTGATGCGGATCGCCATCTTGTGGGTGACGGTGCCGGCGACGATCATGCAGTCGGACTGCCGGGGGGTCGCCCGGGGGATCAGCCCGAGACGGTCCCAATCGAAGCGGCTCGCTCCGGTCGCCATCATCTCGATGGCGCAGCAGGCGAGACCGAAGGTCATCGGCCAGATCGCCGACAGCCGCGCCCAGTTGACGACCGCGCTCACCGTGGTGAGCGCTACGTTGTCCCTGCCGAGGCTTTTGCCGAGGGCGCCGATCAGATCCACGCGAACTCCCTGGTGAGGCTACCGTCCAAGACCCCGCCGATCCGCAGCGAGAAGAACCCGGTCAACAACGCCGGACCCTCAGGCGGACGCCCCCGAGGGCGCTGCTGCCGGAGTCTTTGCCGAAGAGGCTGAGGACGGAGCCGCGGATCTCGCTTTCAGAGCGCGCCGATCCTCTTCCCGAACCCACTCGAGGTCGCCTTTCACCCATACGTCCGCAAGCCCGAGGACGAGCATGCCGATGAAGATGAGCCCCGCGATCAGGGCTCCGGGGCCGAGGTCGAGATAGGCAAGCGCCCAGGGAAGCAGCATGACCACTTCCACATCGAAAATGAGAAACACCAGGGCGAAGACGTAGAACCGGATGTTGAACTGGACGCCCCAGGGAGTCCCGACCGGATTCTCGCCGCACTCGTAGGGCTGCGACTTGCTGCTGAGCGGCAGCGAGGGGCGGACCAGCGACGAGGCGAACAGGGTGACGACCACGAAGAGCACGCCCACCGCGATGGCAACCAGTGGTCCCAGGTATTCGCCCATCGGAATTCGAAAAAACCCGCCGCCTCGGCAACCCGGGCCGCGGAACGCACAGAATTCTAGCGGGCGGCCCGACGGTTGGTAAAGACCAAACGTTCCGGAAGACACACTTCCCGGGAAGCCGGCCGTCCCCGCCCTCTCCCGCCGCCGTGATCTCGGTCGTAATCCCGACACTCGACTCCGCAAGAACCGTGGGCGCCGCCATCCGATCGGCTCCCCCGGGCGCGGAGGTGATCGTGGTGGACGGGGGTAGCCGCGACGACACCGCGGAAGAGGCGGAGCGCGCCGGAGCGCGGGTCATCGTCTCCTCGCGGGGCCGCGCCACCCAGATGAATGCCGGAGCCCGCGCCGCAAGCGGGGAGATCCTGGTGTTCCTGCACGCCGACTGCCGGCTACCCGAGGATGGGATCGGACAGGTCCGGAGCGTGCTGGCCCGCCCCGGTGTCGTCGGCGGCTGGTTTCCGCAGCGGATCGAGGCCGCCGGAGCGCTGCTCCGGCTGGGAGCCCGTGGGTCCAACGGGCGGGCGCGCTGGCTTCAGCTTCCGTACGGGGACCAGGCGATCTTCACCCGGCGCGACGTCTTCCAGCGGGTCGGGGGATTTCCCGAGGACCCGATCATGGAGGACGCCGGCCTGGCGCGCCGGCTGCGGGGCGCCGGCCGCCTCGAACCGGCGGCATCCGCCGTGACCACCGGACCCGAGCACTGGCAGCGGCTGGGACCGGTGTTGACCGCACTCCTCGACTATCTGACGCTCGGAGCGTGGCTGATCGGGGTGCCTCCGAAGTGGATCGGACGGGTGTATTTCCCGCTCCAGCGGGGATCTGGCAGCCTGTGGATGAAGTGACGTGAGCGCTGGGGCCCCCATCGGGAGAAACCCTCATGATCGGGTCCTCCCGTACACCCCGCCGGGCATGAAAAAGGCGCGGCCCCGGGTAGGGGGAGCGGTGAGCGATCGCGGCATCCGGGATTGGAAGGGGGGGCGGAACTCAAGTTGGCATAGCGCAGCGTCATCGGCGCTGGTTTCGCGCTCCCGCGCGGTGCCGACCGGAGGTCGGCGTTCCCGGGCCGGCGTCCCGCTCTGCCGGGTGGGGTATGTGCCGAGACGTGCGCCATCCCGGAAGTGGGAAGTACGCCCTCTCGCCCCGCCGCGCGGGGCGGTGCCGGTCTGAAGACCGGCGTTCCCTGGCCGGCGCGCCATCCCGGCTGTCGGCGTCCCGGCGCGACTGCATTTTCACAGCAACTGGCCGGTGAGACTTTGTCCACCGGCTGCTGTAGACCGGAGTCCGCGCCGGGGAAGCCCGGATTTCTGAAGGGCGCCGAACGCTGTCTGCTGTTAGCGCCGTCGGGTTCGGCGTGTCTATACTCGCTTGAACTCATGAGGCATATCGGGTCGATGCGCCGTAAACCGCTCGCCGCCACGGTACTCGCCGTGGTGCTGGCGTTTGCGGTCGTCTGCCCGCTGATGGCGGCGCCCGGAATTCCGGCCGACCAGGGGTGCCACGGCAGTTCCGAGCCGGCTCCGAGCGAAGAACGCGTGAGTGTGTGCTGTTCGTCGGTCACCATTCCCAAGCTGCTTACGCCCGACCCGGGCCCGGTGGCGGCCCTGCCCGCCTCCTTCGAGGCGGCGCCGGACGTTCCGCTGCGGAACCACCCGTCGGATGGTCCCCTTCGGCTCCGGGAGCCGAAGCCGCCTCTCTTCGTCCAGCACGCCGCACTGCTGATCTGAGTTCCCGTCGTCCGAACGTTCGGCCCCGCTGAGCCGAGCGTCGCCGGAACGGGCTCGCGCATCGCGCGGCGCCCCGTCCCGCGCGGCCCCGGCCAGTTCTCCCGACGATCGGCGGCCTCCGCGTTGAAAAAGTAAACGCGGGGCGGTTCTCCGGGCGCATCCCAAGCCCGGCGACCCGTCAGAACTCCGTGCCGAAAGGCCCGATCTGACGCGCCTTTTCCTGGCGAACCCCACCCCCACTGTGTTTTTTCCCCGATCCCTCTCGGTGGCTGCCGTGCTGACGGCGCGTCTGGCAGCCGCCGGGGGAATTCAGCCCGAACCGCCGCCCGACTTCTACGCCCCCGAATCGGACCTGAGAAGCTGCCTGGACAGCGCCATCGAGCAGAACCCAGCCCTGCTCGCTTCCCGAGCGAGGTACCAGGCCGCACGGCAGCGCGTCCCGCAAGTCACCGCACTGCCGGACCCCACGCTGAATGTCAGCCAGGCGCTTCGCAGCGTGGAAACGCGCGTCGGCTCCCAGACCGGCGGCATCACCCTGACCCAGTCCCTGCCCTGGTTCGGCGCCCGTGATCTTCGCGGCCGGGTCGCGCTCTCGGAAGCCGATGCCCAGTTCCGCCTCCACCAGGCCGAGGAGCGCGAGGTCATCGCCCGGGTCAGGCGGACGTTTTACGACCTCGCGTATCTGGACGCCGCGCTCCGGCTCCTGGACGAGGAGCATGCGCTGCTCGGCCACTACGAAACGCTGGCGCGGGCGCGCTACTCCACCGGCCAGGGCCTCCAGCAGGCGGTCATCCGGCTACAGGCGGAGCTCACGCGGATCAGCGACCGGCAGCGGCAGCTCGGACGGCAGCGCCGGATCCTCGGCGTGAACCTGAACACCCTCTGCGGTCGGGCTCCGCAAACAGCGGTATCCCCCGTCCCTTCCCTCGAGCGACCCGAGGTCAACCTCGACCGGGAACATCTCCTCGGTCTGGGTGGGCGGAACCGGCACGAACTCCTCGCGGCCGCAGCCCTCGTCCAGGCGGGCGAAGAGGCGGTGGAACTGGCCGGGATGAGCTTCCGGCCCCGCTTCACCGCGAGCCTGGCGCTGATGAATGTCGCTGGCCGCGACCCGGTGGACAGCGTCGGACCACTCCCTCCTGACGAGGGCAAAAACTCCGTCAGCGTGTCGCTGGGCGTGTCCCTGCCGGTGTGGAAGGAGAGCTACCGCGCCGGCGTCGAAGAGGCCGGGCACCGGCTTACGGCACAGCGACGCCGCCTGGAAGAGATCAGGGACGCCATGGAGAACGCGGTGGAGCAGGCCTTGATCCGCATCGCGACGCTGGATGAACAGATCGCGCTGCTGGACACCGTGCTCATCCCCCAGAGCGAGGAATCGCTTCATGCCACGCAGACGGCCTACGAGACGGGCCAGGTCGGCGTACTGGACCTGCTCGACGGCGAGCGCGTCCAGCTCGACGTCCTGAGGATGCGCGCGCGTTACGTCTCCGACTTCCTCATCGCGCTCGCCGACCTCGAGAGGAGCGTCGGCGTTCGCGTGCCGCTCGGCGGCGGGAGGGCATCATGAACCGGACATTCGCAATCGGGGCCGGCGCCTTTTTCGCCGGCGCGGCGCTTCTCGGTCTGGTAGTGCTGGGTCTCGGAGGCTGGGAATGGCCGCCCCGGTTCGCCGCCGCCATGGAGGACCGCGAAGGGCACGGCATGAGCGAACCGGTCGCGGAAGACGACCGGGAAATCCTCTACTGGCGGGCGCCCATGGACCCGACTTTCATTTCGGACCGGCCGGGCGAATCGCCCATGGGGATGGACCTCGTCCCGGTATACGCGGACGAGGCCGGCAGTCAGCCGGAAGGGACGGTGCGCCTCGATCCGACATTCGTGCAGCGCATCGGAGCCCGGACGGCGCCCGTCGAGCGGCGCGACATCGCACAGACGATCCGAACCGTCGGCACCCTGGCCCACAACGACCGGCAGATCGCCTGGGTGGGCACCAAGTACGACGGCTGGATCGAGAACGTCGCGGTGAACTATCTCGGGGAGGCGGTCGAGAAGGGACAGGTCCTCTTCGACATCTACAGCCCGCAACTCGTCGGCGCCCAGACGGAGTACCTCCACGCGGTGCACTACGCGGAGCGGCTCAACGCCTCGAAGTATCCCGACATCGCCGAGCGGGCGCGTTCGCTCGTCGCATCGGCACGCGCCCGGCTCCGCTACTGGGACATCACCGACGAACAGATCGAGACGCTGGAACAGGAGGAGACGCCGCGCCGCACCCTGTCGGTGGTCTCCCCGGTGGCCGGGGTGGTCGTCGAGAAGATGGACGAGTCCCTGGACGGCATATACGTCCAGCCGGGAATGAACCTCTACAAGGTGGCCGACCTGACCACCATCTGGGTGGACGTCGAGATCTTCGAACACCAGGTGCAGGCGATGCGGATCGGCCAGCGGGCCGAAGTGGAGCTGCCCTACGTCCCGGGACGGCCCTACACGGGGTTCGTTCGCTACCTCTACCCCCACTTCAACCAGGAGACGCGCACGATGACCGTGTCCATCGAGCTCGCGAATCCGGATCTGATGCTGCGGGCGGGGATGTACGCCAACGTCACCTTCGATGTTCCGGTGGCGCGGAACGCGCTCGCGGTGCCCGAAGAGGCGGTGATCCGCAGCGGCACCCGGAACCTGGTTGTGCTCGAGCTTTCTCCGGGCCTCTTCCGCGTCGCGGACGTCACCCTGGGAGCCGGAGGTGACGGGCTCTGGGAAGTGCGTGACGGGATCTCCGAGGGCGACCGGATCGTGGTCTCGGCGCAGTTCCTGATCGATTCCGAAAGCAATCTCACCCAGGCCATCAAGGCGCCCGCTCCGGAACCCGACCCGCCCGAACCCGCGATGGCGCATCGCGACCGCTGACGGAGCGCAACCGATGCTCGCGAGACTCATCGAGTGGTCGCTCCGAAATCGCCTGCTCGTCCTGGTGATGACGGCGTTCGTCGCGGTGGGCGGGCTCCAGGCGCTCCGGGAAACCCCGCTCGACGCGCTTCCCGACCTCTCCGACGTCCAGGTGATCATCTTCACCGACTATCCGGGACAGGCCCCGCAGGTGGTCGAGGACCAGGTCACCTACCCGATCACGACCCAGATGCTCGCGGTGCCGTCCGCAACCGTGGTCCGCGGCTACTCGTTCTTCGGCTTCTCTTTCGTCTACGTGATCTTCGAGGACGGCACCGATCTCTATTGGGCGCGGAGCCGGGTCCTCGAATATCTCAACTACGTCGGCGGCCGGCTGCCGGAAGGGGTCGCGCCCACCCTCGGCCCCGACGCCAGCGGGGTCGGCTGGGCGTACATGTACGCGCTCCGGTCCGAGGACCAGGACCTCGCCGAACTCAGGTCGCTCCAGGACTGGTTCCTCAAGTACGAACTCACCGCGGTGCCGGGAGTCTCGGAGGTAGCGAGCGTCGGAGGGTTTGTCCGTCAGTACCAGATCACCGTGGACCCGAACCGGCTCCGCGCTTACGACATTTCCCTCTCGCGCATCCGGGATGCCGTGCGTCGCAGCAACGCCGACGTGGGCGGCCGGGTCTTCGAGACCGCGGAGACCGAGTTCATGGTGCGGGGGGAGGGCTACATCCGGGAACTTGACGACGTCCGCAGCATCGCGCTCGGGGTGGACGCGTCAGGCACTCCGGTCACCGTGCAGGACGTCGCCACCGTGCAGTTCGGCCCGGAGATCCGTCGCGGCCTCGCCGAGCTGAACGGCGAGGGCGAAGTGGTGGGCGGCATCGTGGTGGTGCGCTCCGGCGAAAACGTCCACGAAGTGGTGACCCGGGTCAAGGCGCGCCTCGACGAGTTGCGCCCCGGACTCCCCGAGGGGGTGGAGGTGATCCCGGTCTACGACCGGACGGTCCTGATCGAAAACTCCGTCGCCACCCTCCAGCAGAAGCTGGTCGAGGAAATGGCGATCGTCGCGCTGGTGTGCGCGGTGTTTCTGCTCCATCTGCGCTCGGCGCTGGTCGCGGTGATCACCCTGCCGCTCGCCGTGCTCATGGCGTTCATCGTGATGTACGTGCAGGGGGTCGGCGCCAACATCATGTCGCTCGGCGGCATCGCCATCGCCATCGGGGCCATGGTGGACGCGGCGATCGTGATCGTCGAGAACGCGCACCGGCACCTGGAGCGCGACCGCCAACGGGATGGGGGCCGGATTCCCCACTGGCGAATCATCGCCCGCGCCTCAACCGAGGTGGGGCCCACCCTGTTCTTCGCGCTCCTGGTGATCACGATCTCCTTCGCACCCATCTTCGCGCTGGAAGCGCAGGAGGGCCGGCTCTTCCGGCCGCTCGCGTTCACCAAGACCTACGCGATGGCGGCAGCGGCGCTGCTCTCCGTGACCCTGGTCCCGGTGCTCGCCGGTTTCTGGATCCGCGGGCGCATCCGGCCGGCCCGCAGCAACCCGATCACCCGGGTGCTCATGGCGCTCTACCGACCCGTTCTACGCCGGATCCTGGCTTGGCGCTGGGCGGTGCTCGCCCTGACGCTGGCGGCGGCGGGCGCCACCGCAATTCCGATTTCACGTCTCGGTTCGGAATTCATGCCGCCGCTGTGGGAAGGCGACCTGCTCTATATGCCGACCACCCTGCCCGGGGTGTCCATCACCAAGGCCCGCGAGATCCTGCAGCAGACCGACCGAATCCTTCGGGACTTCCCCGAAGTGGAGCAGGTGTTCGGCAAGGTGGGACGGGCGGACACCGCCACCGACCCGGCGCCGCTGAGCATGATCGAGACGACGATCCTGTTGAAACCGGAAAACGAATGGCGGCCCGGCATGACACCGGACCGGCTCATCGCGGAGATGGATGACGCCATCCGCTTTCCGGGGCTGACCAACGCCTGGACGATGCCCATCAAGACCCGGATCGACATGCTTTCCACCGGTATCAAGACCCCCGTGGGGATCAAGCTCGCCGGTCCGGATCTGAGCGTCCTCGAAGATCTGGGAGGCCAGGTCGAAGCCGTGGTGCGCGACCTGCCCGGAACCCGGTCGGCTTACTCGGAGCGCGCCATGGGCGGCAACTACCTCAACTTCACGATCCGCCGGGACGCCATCGCCCGCTACGGGTTGACGGTTGGCGACGTGCAGGACGTCATCCAGTCGGCGATCGGGGGAATGAACATCACGACCACCGTGGAGGGACTCGAGCGCTATCCCGTGAACCTGCGCTACAGCCGCGACCTGCGCGACAACCCTTCCGAGTTCGGGGACATCCTCGTCCAAACCCCGACCAGACAGCAGATTCCGCTCGCCTTCCTGGCGGACATGTCGTTCGTCAAGGGGCCGCCGGTCATCAAGAGCGAGCAAGCTCGCCCCAACGCCTGGATCTATGTGGACATCGAGGACGTGGACATCGGTACCTACGTCGAGAGCGCCCAGCAGGCGGTGACCGAGGGAGTGGAGATCCCCACCGGCTACAGCCTGGGCTGGAGCGGCCAGTACGAGTTCATGCTGCGCGCCCGGGAGCGGATGGAGATCATGATCCCGCTCACCCTGCTCCTCATTCTGCTGACTCTCCAGATCAGCACCCGCTCGATATCCCGCACCCTCATCGTGGTGTCGGCGGTGCCGCTCTCCTTGATCGGCACTTTCTGGCTGCTCTACGCGCTCGACTACAACCTGAGCATCGCGGTCGGAGTGGGGATCATCGCACTCGCCGGACTGAGCGCCGAGACCGGCGTGGTGATGCTGCTCTACCTCGACCGGGCCTGCGAGGAGGCCAAAGCGGAGGGCCGGCTCACGAATCGCGCCGAACTCGGTGAGGCGGTCTTCGACGGGGCGCTCCGACGGGTGCGGCCGGTGGCCATGCTGACCGCCACGACGGCTCTGGGACTCCTGCCCATCATGTGGAGCACCGGAGCGGGGTCCGATGTAATGAAGCGGATCGCCGCCCCCATGGTGGGCGGGGTGGTCACCGCGGCGCTCGTGGTGTTGCTCGTGTTCCCCGCGATCTACTTCATCTGGCGGGGATGGGGGTTGCCACAGGCCGAAGATGGCGCGATGGAGCCCGTGGAGTAACGGCTGGGGTGCAGTTGGCCCTTATTTCTCACACTTACCGGCGCGGGAAGGGCTCGACTCACCGCAGCACGACGGCGGGGACGGCTTGGAACGCCGGCCTCCGGCCGGCACAGCCCGCCGCAGGCGGGCGGCGGGAAGGACTCCCCGTCCCGAGGTGGCGCTGTGCCGGCGGGAATCTCAGCGTTCGGCGGGATCCGTACCTGGGAGGGGCAGACGCCGTTTGTCACAGTGCGGGCCATGTGCCTGCGTTCCGTGAAGGCGGACAGCAAGGAACCGCCCGCGGCCCCGGGGGTCATTGTGTCGAGTCCCACCGGCAAGAACCCGCATGATCGGGTCCTCCGCACACCCCGCCAGGAAGAAAGTGGGCGGCACTCACGCTGGCCTGGCGCCGCGTCATCCGCCCTGGTTTCGCGCTCCCGCGCGTGCCGGCCGGAGGCCGGCCCAGTTCTCCCGGTGGGGGCTCCAAGCCGTCCCTGCCATGGCGCCGTCACCTATACGCCATCGCATCTGTTGGGGGTTACGTGCCGAGACGGGAGCCATCCCGGCGATTGGGGGTCTTCGCCGCCGCGGCCCTGCGGGCCGCTGTGCCGGCCGGAGGCCGGCGTTCCAAGCCGTCCTCGCCATGGCGCCATCGGCTCTACGCGCCCTCGGGCTCATCCGCACTGTCGGCGTCCGGTCGCGGCTGCTTTCACGGCAACCAGCGGGGGGTCGGTGTCCCTTATCTGACACCCCGTCACGGCGATCAGCGCCCACGCTTCACGCGTAACCCGCATCCCCGTCACCAGGTTGCGCCCCCTTGGGGTGCGCTGCGCGCCGGGAGTATGAGACATCCGGGTTAAGCGAAACAACCACCACCACATCCCGAAAACGGATGCCGGACCGCGCCATGGGACCGCTATTGCGCATTCACCCGCATGCTAGCGATTCGCCCTCCCCAGCCGGGGAGGACCGCGGGACTCCCGTAAGCGATATTATTGTGGCACCATAATGATGATTCGCACGCAGATTTCCCTCGATTCCGAACGACACGTACAGGCGCGGGCTCGCGCTGCCGAACTCGGCGTTTCGCTCGCCGAGTACATGCGGCAGCTTGTCGACCGGGATGTCGGCCGGTCCTCCCGGATGATGGATCGCTCCGTCGTTTTTGACCTCGGCGGCGGGAGCCCGACCGACATCGCATCCGGCAAGGGTCGGATGACTGCGGAAGCGATCGCCGCCTCGTTCAGGCGCAACCGCGATTCGCTCGATCCATGAGCGTCTTCGTGGACACGTCCGTCTGGTTCGCCGCCGCTTACCGGAACGACCGGAACAACCGCCGTGCGAAAGCTCTGTTGGCCACGGACGAGTCACTCGTGACCAGCGACCACATCCTCGCGGAAACTTGGCGGCTGCTCCACCACTTCGTCTCGCCAGGAGCCGCGGAACGATTCTGGGAAGGTCTGCGGAGCGGCGTCGCGGCGATCGAAATGACCACCGAGGCGGATCTCCAGGCCGCCTGGGCAATCGGAGAGGCCTTTCCCGATCAGGATTTCTCTCTGGTCGACCGCACTTCTTTCGCACTCATGGTCCGGCTCGGCATTTCGAGAGTGATTTCCTTCGACAGCGACTTCGCCGTGTTCCGCTACGGCCGGGGCCGCCGGACCGCGTTCACGGTGCTCCGGTAGCCCGCACTCGCCGCCCGAGCGCGGCGCGTCCGATCCGTCTCGCGGTCAGGACTGGCCGAAGAGATCCGGAGGTCCAGAGGTCTCCTGGGACTCGACCACCGCGATCGCCACCACGTTGACGATCTCCTCGACTTCCGCGCCGCGCTGGAGGACGTGGACCGGACGGCGGAGACCGGTGACGATGGGCCCGATCGCTTCCGCCCCTCCGAGCCGCTGGAGCAGCTTGTAGGCCACGTTTCCGGCTTCCAGGCTCGGGAAGATCAGCACGTTGGCGGCCCGGTCCAGCCGCGAGAACGGATAGGTCTCCCGCAGCAGGCTGTCTACAACCGCGGTGTCCGCCTGCATTTCCCCGTCCGCCACCAGGTCGGGGGCCCGCTCGCGCAGGATTTCCACGGCCTCGCGCACCTTGTTGGACCGCTCGTGGGGAGCGCTCCCGAAGTTCGAGAAGGAAAGCATCGCCACCCGGGGTTCGACGTTGAAGCGGCGCGCCACTTCGGCGGTCTGGATCGCGATGTCGGCCAGATCCTCGGCACTCGGATCGATGTTCACGGTCGCGTCGGCGAAGAACTTGATCTCGTTGGGGAACACCATGAGGTAGACCCCGGCGACCCGCCGGACGTCATCCCGCATCCGCACGATCTGGAGCGCGGGACGGATGGTCTCCGGATAGTGCTGGGTGACCCCCGCCACCATCGTGTCCGCGTGCCCCAGGTTCACCATCATGGCCCCGTAGACGCTCGGGTTCTTCATGAGTTCGCGCGCCTTGGCGGGCCCGACGCCGCGCCGCTGCCGGATTTCGACGAGGCGCCGGGCGTATTCGTCACACCGCTCGGAATCGGTGATGTCCACCACCGGGGCGCTCCCGATGTCGATTCCCAGCGTCTCGCAGGCATCCCGGATGAGCGGTGGACGTCCGAGCAGGATGGGCTCGGCGATGCCCTCATCGAGCAGGCGCTGTGCGGCCCGCAGGATCTTCGGTTCCTCGCCCTCGGGGAAGACCACGGATCGGGTGGCGCGCTTCGCGCGCTCGATCACGTGGCGCATCACCTCCCGCTCGAGTCCGAGCCGGGCCTCGAGCCGGGCGCAGTACTGGTCCAGGTCGATCTGGATGCGGGCGACGCCGCTCTCCATCGCGGCCTCGGCGACCGCGGGAGCCTCCCAGAGGAGGATCCGGGAATCGAACGGCGACGGGATCAGATATTCGGGGCCGAACGACATCCGCTCCTTCCCGTGCGCGCGCATCACGGAATCGGGGACATCCTCCTTGGTCAGCGCGGCAAGCGCCCGGGCCGCCGCCAGCTTCATCTCCATGTTGATGGTGCGGGCCCGCACGTCGAGCGCCCCCCGGAAGATGAAGGGGAACCCGAGGACGTTGTTGACCTGGTTCGGATAGTCGGAACGCCCGGTAGCCATGAAGACGTCACTGCGGGCGTCCATCGCGTCTTCCCAGGTGATCTCCGGGTCCGGATTGGCCATCGCCATCACGAGCGGCTGGTTGTTCATCGAGACGACCATCTCCTTGGAGACGGCTCCCTTCACCGACAGGCCCATGAAGACGTCGGCGCCGCGCATGGCGTCGTCGAGGCTCCGTATCGGGGTGTCGACGGCGTAGCGCTCCTTGAACTCGTTCATCCCCGCTTCGCGGCCGGCGTAGATGACGCCGCGCGAATCGCACATCACCACGTTGTCGTGACGGACGCCCAGGCTTTCGGCGAGCTCGGCGCAGGCGATACCGGCCGCACCGGCGCCGTTAATGACCAGCCGAACCTCGGCGGGGTCCTTCCCGGTGAGTTCGAGCCAGCTCAGGAAGGCGGCTCCGGAGATGATCGCGGTGCCGTGCTGATCGTCGTGGAAGACGGGAATGTCCATCTGCTCGCGGAGCTGGGACTCGATGTAGAAGCAGTCCGGAGCCTTGATGTCCTCGAGGTTGATGCCGCCGAAGGTGGGCTCGAGGGCCTTCACCACCCGGACCACTTCTTCGGGGTCGGTGACGTTCAGTTCGATGTCGAAAACGTCGATATCGGCGAAGCGCTTGAAGAGGACGCCCTTCCCCTCCATCACCGGCTTGGCCGCGAGTGGACCGATGTTGCCGAGACCGAGCACGGCGGTTCCGTTCGAGACCACCGCGACCAGATTCCCGCGGGCGGTGTAGTCGAACACTCGCTCAGGCGCCTGGTGGATTTCGCGGCAGGGCTCGGCGACCCCCGGGCTGTAGGCGAGCGACAGATCCCGCTGGGTCTGGGTGGGTTTCGTGGGCCGGACCTCGATCTTTCCGGGCCGGCCGGCCATGTGGTAATCGAGGGCATCCTGTCTGCGAATCAAGGGGCTTTCCTCACAAGGTGAGATGCGCGGGCTCGGCCGGGGGAGCGCCGGCGGAGCGCAGCCGCGAATAGCTCAGGGTCCCGCCCATTCGGGACCGGAAGGCGCGAAGTGTAGCGGTCCGGGGGCGGGGGGCCGAAGCGCGGGAACGGCGGGAGCGCCGGTGTTCACACCGGCACCGCGGCCCGCAGGGCCGCGAAACCGCGTACCGTCGATTGTGAAGAAGCGCGGGGACGGCTTGGAACGCCGGCCTCCGGCCGGCATCGCGCGGGAGCGCGAAACCAGCGCCGATGACGTAGCGCCATGCCAAGGTGAGGGCCGCGGCTTTTTCATGATGGGCGGGGTGCGCAGGCGGACCCGATCAGGGGGG
The DNA here is from genome assembly GCA_965223075.1 of Candidatus Marinacidobacterium sp. Classification (GTDB taxonomy): domain Bacteria; phylum Acidobacteriota; class Vicinamibacteria; order Marinacidobacterales; family Marinacidobacteraceae; genus Marinacidobacterium. The sequence goes on from OZ244986.1 coordinate 936,023, forward strand.
TTTCTCCGGTGGGGGACTTCAGACCGGCATCGCCCGCCATCGGCGCGCGAAACTCCCATCCGGGCTCCCTGCAAGACGCGTCCTCACCGGGCCAAGGCGCACAACCGAGCTAGCCCACCCGAGCGGTGACGGCAATGAAAGTCGCCACCGCTTCGGCGATTTCGTCCTGAACGTCTGCAGCGGTTCGCGCCGCCGCAACGAGCAGAGCCTTCGGCACCCGGAATCCGTGGTCGCCCCCGGCGATCCAACGCATCTCGGCGCCCGCCGCGGCGGCGATCGGGTCCAGTAGTTTCGGCGGTGCAAACGGATCGCGGGATCCACTGACGAAGAGCAGCGGAAGTCCAACCCGGCCGAGGTGCTCCATCCTTTCCGGCGGCACCTCCGGCTTCCCGGGAGGTTTCAGCGGGTAGGCGAGGAGTACGGCGCCCGTTACCAGGCTACGGGCTTCGCCCGCCGGATCTGCCAGCAGAAGGGAGGCCATCCGTCCGCCGAGTGAGCGGCCGCCCAGGAAGAGCGGCCCCGAATACTGCTGCGCTGCCCAGCCGATAACGGCGGCGATACAGGCGGTCGCGCGGGCGGAACTGTCAGGCCTCCTTTTCCCCGCCTCCGCTGCCGGCAAATTGAAGCGGAGGGTGCGGATGTTCCGCTTCGCCAGACGCTCGGCAAGCGAGACGAGGCCCGGCGTGTCCCGATTCCCTCCGGCACCGTGGGTGAGGAGGACGACCGGCCCGTCCAACGAGGTTCCGACCGGGTCGTGGACCGCCACGCTCACCGAGCCGCCCCGGCCATCGGGCCATCGGGCGCGTCGCGGATCACCGGTCAGGCAGCCCCACCTGATTCACCGGTGTAGAACGCGGTTGTGCGTCTGGCCGCGGCGCGCGCCGCCGCGGGGTCCGTTCCGGCCGCCACGGCCGCTTGTCCCCACCTTTCGCTGCTGCCGGCGATGAACGCTCGGCCGTCCGGGGAAATGGCGAATGCGGCTTCGTCCAGCTTCGGGTCCGTCGGTTTCGCGAGATACAGCGAGAGCCCCAGCAAACCCAACTCCCACCCGACACCGGTCGCGCCCGGCCCGTACTCGTCCCAGGGTTCCGAAACGTGCGCCGTGTGCGTGAGCGCAAGTCTCAAGCGGCCGCTTCCATCATCCGAAAACCGCGCGTCCACCCAGCTCACATCCTCCCCGAACTCCCAGGTGAGCGCCAGATAGGATGGTCGTTCGCACGCCGTGATCACGCCGCCCGCGTTCCCCTCCAACTGATATCGGCCGCCTGGTTTGAGGTGGCCGCCGATCGGCAGAAACCAGCGCGGAATGCGCTCGGGATTCGTCACGGCGTCCCACAGATCCTCGACCGTCGTCGAGTAGCGGCGAGCAAGAGTGACCGCACGGACGGGTTGTCCATCGCGCCCGAGCGACGACACGGAGCGCTCTACGGCGCCGAGTTGGGCTTCGACATCGAAATCCATGGCGTCCTCCCGTCCATTCTTGGCCCTTACGCCAAATAGGGCATGTCTCAGAATCGCGGGTCCGAGGGGAGCGTCCGCTTGCCCAGCGCGGAGGCGACCAGCTCGACCGCGAGCTCGGCGGTCCGGTTTCGCACGTCCAGAGTGGGATTCACCTCGGCGATCTCCATCGAACGCAGGCCACCGCTGGCGGCCACGCACTCCATGAGGGTATGCGCCTCGCGATAGGTAAGCCCGCCGGGAACGGGAGTCCCGACCCCCGGGGCCACCTCCGGGTCGAGTCCGTCCATGTCCAGGCTCAGGTGCATCCCTTCGGTTCCGTCGAGCGCCCGGGCAACGGCCTCGTCCACGATGACGGCGAAGCCGCGGCGATCCACCTCTTCCATGGTGTAGACCCGGACTCCCAGTTCCGCGACCATCCCGGCCTCGGCCTCGTCCACGCTTCGGACTCCGATGAGAGCGACGTTCTCCGGCTCCAGCCGGGGCGCCCCCGGAGCGAATCCGCCAACCCGGGTAAGGGCGTCCGGGCCGCGACCGAAGAGGGCGGCCACCGGCATGCCGTGCAGGTTGCCGCTCGGCGACGTCTCCGGGGTGTTGGCGTCGGTGTGCGCATCCACCCAGATGAGGCCAAGGCGCTCCGTCCGTCCGCCGGTTCCCGCTGCGGGGTCACCGCATCCGGTCATTCCTGAAACCGTTCCGACTGCCACGGAATGGTCGCCTCCGAGGACGAGGGGCAGTCGCCCGTGCCGCCGGATGTCCCGGACCCTCCAGGCGAGGTCCCCGAGCACCCGAACCACTTCGTCGAGGTAGCGGGCGCTCACTTCTCCCGGACCATCGAGCGCCTCCGCCACCGGCGCGTCGAGATTCCCGGTGTCCTCTACCAGATGTCCGAGTCGCTCCAAGCGCGAGGCGATCCCCGCGCGGCGCATGGCCGAAGGTCCCATGTCCACCCCCCGGCAACCAGCTCCCAAATCCAGCGGCACACCTATCAGACTGATCGTCTTCTTCTCCATGGTTCTCATCCTACTTCGCGCTACCCCAGGAGAAGTGAGTGCCGGCAGAGGGTGGATCGCCGACTTCGTTCAAGGCACGACCTGAAGGGACCGCCGGCCTCCGGCCGGCACCGCGCGGGAGCGCGAAACCAGCGCTGATGACGCTGCACCGTGCCAACGCCCCGGCCGCACTCTCTACCGTTCCGGCCTCGAGCGCTTCCCCTCCTCGGGGCCGCACCCTCTCTCTGGGTTTCCTCTCCAGCCTCGTTGCAGAAACCGGCCGGCCTCCCGGTACCCTCCCCCCTTCATCATGCCCTACCGGTCTCTCGCCGACGCGGTCACCGATCTTGAACGGAACCGCATGCTCCTGCGGATCCCCGACGAGGTGGACGGACACCTCGAAGTCGCCGAGATCCAGCGCCGCGCTTACGCCGCCGGAGCGCCCGCGATCCTTTACGAGCGGGTGAAGGGCTCGGCATTCCCTTGCGCTTCGAACCTCTTCGGAACGATGGAGCGCGCCCGCTTCCTGCTCCGCCACGGGCTCGACGGGGCCAAGGCGGCCGTGCGTTACCGCGCCGAGCCGGGCAAGGCCTTCTCGGACCTGCGGAGGCAGCCCTCAGCTCCGCTAAGCGCCGCGGCGGCCGCGATCCACTCCGTCCCCCGGCGGGTCGGCGCCGCGCCGAGCCAGGCTCACCGGATCCCTCTCGCAAACGTTCCCCGGATCACCGCCTGGCCTGATGACGGGGGTCCGTTCATCACCCTCCCCCAGGTCTTCACCGAGGATCCCGAAGTTCCTCCCGGCGGAGGCCCCTTCGGCGCCCCGCTCTCGTCCAACGTCGGGATGTACCGCATCCAGCTCGCCGGGGGCGAGTACGACAACGAAGAGGCCGGGATGCACTACCAGATTCACCGCGGCATCGGCGTGCATCACACCGCGGCCGAGCGGCGCGGCGAACCGCTCCGGGTGAGCATCTTCATCGGGGGACCGCCGGCCCATGCCCTCGCCGCCGTGATGCCGCTCCCCGAGGGGCTGAGCGAACTCCTCTTCGCCGGGATGCTGGCCGGGCGGCGATTCACCTGGCAGCGGCGGGACGACGGCTTCGTGGTCTCCGCGGACGCCGACTTCACCATCACCGGCTGGGTCGATCCGGGCCGAACGCTGCCGGAAGGCCCCTTCGGCGACCACCTTGGCTACTACAGCCTGACGCATCCGTTTCCGGTCCTGCGGGTGACGTCCGTGACCCATCGAAGAGGCGCCATCTGGCCGTTCACCGTGGTCGGCAGACCCCCGCAGGAAGACACCACCTTCGGCCAGCTCATCCACGAGATCACCGAGCCGATGGTGCCGACCACCCTGCCGGGGGTCCACTCCGTGCACGCGGTGGACGCCGCGGGGGTGCATCCGCTGCTGCTGGCGGTCGGCAGCGAGCGCTACTCGCCCTTCACCGGCCGGCGGCCGCAGGAGCTGTGGACCATCGCCAACGCGATCCTGGGATTCGGGCAGTGCTCGCTCGCCAAGTACCTGCTCATCGCGGCCCGCGAAGACGCCCCGGACCTGGCGGCCCACGACATCCCGGGGATGCTCGACCATGTGCTCCGCCGGGTGGATCTCGCCTCCGACCTTCACTTCCAGACGCGCACCACCATCGACACCCTCGACTATTCGGGGACCGGCCTGAACGCCGGCTCCAAGCTCGTGATCGCCGGGGCGGGGCCGGAGCGAAGACAACTCGCCCGTGCAGTTCCGGACGGGGTCGGCGCGGCGCTACCTGACGGGTTTTCAGGCCTGCGGGGGGTGCTGCCGGGCATCTTCGTCCTCGGCGGTCCGCGTTTTTCCGGTTACGACAGCGTGGCGGCCGATCTCGGGCCGCTGTGGAGTGCGCTCGACGCGGCCGAAGGACGCGGGGCCGACCTGACCGAAATGCCGCTGGTCGTCCTCTGCGACGATCCCGGATTCGCGGCGGAGAGCCTAAGGAACCTCCTCTGGGTGGCCTTCACCCGGTCCAACCCATCGCACGATGTTCACGGCCGGCGCGCGGGCATCCGCCACAAGCACTGGAGTTGCATCGAGCCGGTCCTTATCGACGCCCGTCTCAAACCCCACCACGCCCCCCCACTCATCGAAGATCCCGCGGTCACCCGCCGGGTGGACGCGCTGGCGGCCCCCGGCGGCCCACTGCACGGAGTGATCTGAGGACGGATTCCAACCATCCGGATGGCGCCGCAGGGACGGGCACGCCGGACAGTTGCTGTGAAAATGCAGTCTCCGGGACGCCGAAAGCCGGGATGGCGCGTGGGTCAGGGAGCCCCCACCGGGAGAACTGGGCCGACCTCCGGTCGGCACAGCGGCCCGCAGGGCCGCGGGCGGTTCGTTGCCGTCCGCCTTCACGTGGCACAGGCACGGGGCCCGCAGCGCTGCGAACGGTGTCTGCCACTCCAATGTACGGATCACGCCGAAGGCTGGGATTCCCGCCGAGAAGGGACCACCTCGGAACTGGGGGTCCTTCCCGCCGCCCGCCTTCGGCGGGCTGTGCCGACCAGAGGTCGGCGTTCCCGTGCGGCCGTCACCACCTTGCACCTTCGGCGTTCCGCGTCTGCGCCTTTTCATGACGGGCGGGGTGTGCAGGAGGATCCGATCATGAGGGTTTCTCCCGGTGGGGCCCTTCAGAGCGGAGGGGTTGGTAAGGTGGAAGTTCGATGACTGGTCCACCTGATCGACAGGGCTCCGGCGCCGGACTCGCCCGGAATCTCGGCCTCATGGGTCTCGCCGCGACCGGGATCTGCTCGATGCTGGGCGCCGCGATCAACGTGATGCCCTTCATGCTGCTCAGGGGCCTCCCGGACATCGGGCCCTACGTGCTGCCGGCGTATGTCTTCGCTGCCCTGCCGGCGGTGCTCGCGGCGCTCGCCTATGCGAGCCTGGGATCGGCAATGCCGCGTGCCGGCGGTAGCTACGTGTATGCGAGCCGGGCGCTCAATCCCTGGTGGGGTTTCATCGCCAGCTTCTCCCAGTGGTTCGGGCTCTCGATCGCGATCGGCGTGGTGTCGTATCTGCTCGTTCCCTTCCTGCGCGACATGGCGGGTGCGCTTGGCTATTCCGTGATTGCCGGAGCCCTTGAGCGCGGTCCGGTGCGCGTCGGCATCTCGATCGCCTTCCTCTGGACCTTCGTCCTGGTCAACCTGCGGGGGCTGAAGCTCTACGAGCGCACCCTGGTCCCCATGATGTTCCTGATGTTCGTGCTCGGCGGGGTGGTGATCGTCAGCGGCTTCGCCTTCGATCACGGGGACTTCGCCGCGGCGCTCATGGCGAGCGAGGGCCGCTCCGTTCCGGATACCCCCGCAACCCCGCTGCAACTCGTCCCGTTCGTCGCGGCGGCCGTCGTGCTCTTCTCCACCTTCATCGGGTTCGATTCCATCGCCCAAGCGGGTGGGGAGGCGAAGAACCCCAGTCGCAACATTCCGCTGGCAATCGGGATCGCGATTGCGTCGGTCGGCGGCTTTTACTTCCTGTTCACCGCCGCGATGTATCACGCGGTGCCGTGGAGCTTCGTCGCGGAAGAGGCGGCGGTGCGCGACGTGACTGCGCCGGGCCTTCTGGGCTACCTGCTGCCGGCGGCAGGCACCGCGGCGATCCTGGCCGGGGCTGCCGTCGCCCTCATCAACGACCTGCCGGCCATGCTGCTCGCCGTCTCCCGCATGATGTTCGCGTGGGCGGAGGATGGCATCTTCCCGAAGGGAGTGGCTGCGGTCCACCAGCGCTTCCACACCCCTTGGGTCGCGATCCTGCTGAGTGGTGTGATGGCCACGGTGGGCATCCTCGGGAGCCACCTCGCGGGCGACTTCTTTCTGGGGATCGACATCCTCGTGACCTCGATGCTCGTGAACTTCGGGCTCATCTGTCTCTCGCTGGTGACCCTGCCCCGCCAGAACCCGGGGCTCGCCCGTAAGGTGAAGGTGCTGGGACGGACCGCACAGCGCCTGGTGGGCGGCGGTGGCGCGGCGATCCTGGGTTTGTTCCTCGTGCTCCACATCGTCAAGGACCTCTCGACCGAAACTGCTGCCTGGTACTTCCATTCGACCTGGGTGTGGCTGCTGGTGATGGGCGTCGCCTCGCTCATCTATCTCCGTGAAATGGCGCGGCTGCGGCAGCGGGGGGTGGACACCGACCGGCTCTTCCGTACTTTGCCGCCCGAGTGAGGGCACCGGTGGAACACACCCGGCTGGCCCCGGGCCTGGAGATTGCCCGAGTGCTGACAGGCCTCTGGCAGGTCGCCGACCAGGAGCGGGACGGGGTTTCGCTCGAGACCGCAAGAGCGGCGCGGGCGCTCGAATCCGGGGTAGCTGCCGGGTTCACCACCTTCGATGTGGCCGATCACTACGGCTCCGCAGAGCTCATCGCCGGTTCGCTCGGCAAGCGGCGCCCCGAGGTCCAGATACTCACGAAGTGGGTGCCCGAACCCGGGGTTCTGTCGCGGCAGGAGGTCCAGGCCGCGATCCGTCGCTCGCTCGACCGCATCGGGACCGATCGGCTCGACCTGCTCCAGTTCCACGCCTGGAGCTACCCCGACCCCGGTTGGTGGGACTGTCTCTTCCACCTGATGGCGATACAGGCCGCGGGGAGGATCCAGCACCTCGGAGTCACGAACTTCGATGCCGTGCATCTCGACCTGGCGCTCCGCAGCGGCATCCCGATCGTCTCGAACCAGGTCTGTTACTCGCTGCTCGACCGCCGGCCGGCGGGACGCATGACGGAGGTCTGCCACACCCATGGGGTCCGGCTGATCGTCTATGGAACCTTGGCCGGAGGGCTGCTGAGTGACCGCTGGCTCGGGGCCCCGGCGCCGCCGATCACCGAGTCGCTCACCTGGTCCCAGATGAAGTACCGCCGCTTTATCGAGGAAGCCGGCGGTTGGGAGCGTTTCCAGGAGGTGCTGCGCGCCGGCCGGCGCGTCGGGGATCGCTTCGGGGTGTCCATCGCGAATGTCGCCGCGCGCTACGTGCTGGAACAGCCCGGGGTGGCCGGGGTGATCGTGGGGGCCCGGCCCGGAGAAAAGAGCCATCTCGAAGACAACTTGAGGCTCTTCGACTTCTCCCTCGACGACCGCTCGCTCGAGGAGCTCACCGAGGCTCAGGCTGGTCTCGATCCCATCCCGGGCGACTGCGGGGACGAATACCGGCGCCCCCCTTACCTCACCGCCTCAGGGGATCTTCACCACCACGTCACCCATTTCCCGGCGCCTTATGCGGTGCGGCGGACGGAACGGGGGATCGAGCTGGCGCCGGAGGCCGGATTCCGAGAGGCCGTCCGCACCGGAAGAGGCATCCGGATCACCGGGGTGACCCCCACCCATCGCGGCCGTGTCATGGGCGGCGACGATGTTCGGGCGCAGACCCATTTCGCACTCGACCGGATTGAGGGGGCGCTCCAGTCTCTCGGGGCCGGGTTGGCTGATGTGGTGGATGTCCGTTGGCGTACCCGCACCGAAGAGGCCCGAGAAGCCGTCTCCGCAGTGTTAACGGAACGCCTGACCGGGATCAAGACATCCGACGAAACCCGCGCTCTCAGCCTGCTCCCCCGCAAAAACACGCACCGCGTCGAAATCGACGTAGAGGCGCAGGCCGCCAAAACGGACCACAGCCAACCGAAATGAACCGCGGGGACGGCTTGGAACGCCGACCTCCGGTCGGCACCGCTGGGCGCAGCCCAGCTAAGAACGCGTACGACCGATCATCGTCGAGCGCGCGACGGTGAGGGAACGCCGGTGTTCACACCGGCACAGCCCGCCGCAGGCGGGCGGAACCGCGTATAGCCGAACCGCAGGATGGCCCGCGACAACGGAGCGCCGGTCTCCGGCCGGCATCGCGGCTCGCAGGGCCGCTCTGGTGTCCTCGTAAGTCATTGACTGTATGATCGGTTATATGTGATCTCCAACAGTGCGCTGCGGAGTGCGCCGCTCCAGGAGTGGGTGATCCCGGGCGACGCCGGCAGCCGTGAGGCGCTGCACGAAGCGGCTCGCGGCGTATGTGTCACGGTGATGCCAGTCTCGGTATTGGTAGCGGGTGAAGACCCCGGAGTAGAGGCAGACCAGGGCGAGCCAGTGGGCGTCAGCCGGTGACCATCCGAGGGCTTGCACGGCGGCCGTCCGGTGTTCGAGGTGGGGCATCGGCCACGGGCCGGGGATCCGTGGCTCGAACGCCCTTGTCACCGGCCGGCCTCCGCCTTGGCGGACCGGTCGGCGCGCTCGGCCCGCGCGACGCGGGCGGCAACCACGACGGTGCGCCACTCAGCCACTCGGGGTTCGGGGGACGCGCCCCGGCCGCCTGCTGCCCCGGCAGCGGCGCGGAAGGCCGGGGGTTCGCAGGGGGGCGCAGCCTCCCCTCGCCAGTCCCAATGTACGCACATTGGGTCGGCTGGCTCCTGCCATCTACATGACAGGAGCCAGCTGTTCCCGCGCGCCGCTTCCGTCGTTCGTGAGTTGGTCATTTCGGATCTGGTGAGCTGCTTCCGATCCTCAAGTTCCGGTTCCGTTTCCGAGGTTGCCCCGTCGTCATCTGCCGCTGTCGCTCGGATCTGATGGATCGGGATCGTTGGATTCGGTGAGGTCATGGGGCGTTCGGATCTCGCCCGGCGTGTCGTTGGGCGACTCCTGGTGGCGTTCACCGAAAACTGGGTCTGTAGGCGCGTGCCTCGTGGTATTCAGCGGACATGGCACCGCTGGCACTCGTCCTCTTCCTGGCTCAGCCGTTTGACGCATTCGCCGCTGAGCAGCGTCCGATCCAACCAGACGGCTCGACTCACGTCGTGGGCACCGTTCGTGACACGACAGGTTTGCCGTTGCCTGGCGCCACGATCGAAATCGACGATTCCGTCGTCGCCGTTTCAGACGCCGAAGGCCGCTTCGAGATCGCCTTGGTGTCCGGTACGCGTTACCGAGCGATCGTGACACTACCCGGGTTTGACCCACACGAATCCGTTTTCGAGGTGAGCCACGGCGTGCGACTGAACGTCGTGCTGGCAATCAGCCGCGTGCGGGAGCAAATCACCGTCACGGCCCCGTCACCCGAAGAGGCGGTCGCGCGTCCTTTCTTGCTCCAACCTGTCCAGGTGTACCGGACGCCCGGCGCGGACGCTGATGTCTTCAGAGCCCTTCAGACACTACCGGGTGTCAGCGCACCTGACGACGCCGCCGGTCTGTTTGTGCGCGGCGGCGACGTTAGCGAAGTGCTGGTGTCGCTCGATGACGCCGTAATCGCCCATCCCTACCGGTATGAGACACCGACCGGCGGATTTCGGGGCACCGTCGACCCGCTGCTCATTTCGGGGCTCAGCTTCAGCACCGGCGGCTTCTCCGCTCGCCACGGCAACGTCCTCAGTGGTGTCCTCGACCTGCGCGGGCTCGAGCGGCCCGAGGTACGACAGACAATCGCGACGTTCGGACTCGCCGGTGCGTCTGCCTCCATCGCCGCACCAGCCGGCGACCGATTCGGCGTACGCGGCGCGTTCAATCGAACCTTCACCCGCGTCCTTTTCGCCGTCAACGGCAGCCCGCGCCCGTTTGATCCGCCACCCGAAGGCTGGGATGGGTCCGCCGGGTTTGCCTGGAATCTGGGAAGAGGCGGTCGACTGAAGGGCTTCGCATTGATGCAGCGGGACCGAGTGGGCGTCGGAATCGAGCAGGACGCGTTCACGGGGCTGTTGCAATCCTCAACGGCACACAGGTTCGTCGGCACGCGGTGGGATGGTGCGCTTGGACGCTGGGCGGCCTCGGCGTCCTTCGGCCACGACGACTACCAGCGCAGTACCAACGTTGGCATCCTGGACCGGACGATCACAGACCGCGTGGCATCGTGGCGGATCGATCTCAGCGCACCACCGACCGGTGCGGTCGAGTGGCGCGTCGGCGCCAACGGCTCTCTCGCCGAGGCGTCGATTGCGGGGCGCGTGCCAGTGAGAGGTGGCGACTTCGGTGGCGTTTCTGGTGACGTTGGGTTTGATGCCGTTGTCGATGATTGGTTTGGAGGCACGTATCTGGAGGTCACGACACGCGCTGGGGCTGTGTCAACCACGATCGGGGCACGCGCTGATCGGTTCGGTCTGGCGCGCGCGACCACCGTCGATCCACGGCTCAACGTTCGCATCGGTCTGGGCCGCACGCATGCGCTGCGCCTCGCAACCGGTGTGTACCGTCAGGCCCCTTCCCCCTCGTACTACGACCGCGAGCGAGGGGCTTCGCGCCTACCGCCCATGCGGGCGCTGCACTACGTTGCCGGATACGAGACCGGCCGCGAGACGGAAGGCGTTTACGTTCGGGCAGAGGGGTTCGTGAAGACATACGCCGACCTGCCTCTGGAAGATGACGTCCGAGGGTATACAGCCGAGGGGTACGGCTCGGCCCGTGGGATCGATCTGTTCGTCCAGTGGCTGTCAAGCCGACTCGAGGTGCGCGGCACCGCCAGCTGGCTGCGAGCCAGGCGGCGATGGACGCCAGTCGATCAGCGCGAGCGATACGACCTTCCGGACGGGACCTGGACACCGGACTTCGAGATTCCCTGGTGGGTGCAGATCATCACCAGCGTGCCCCTCTCAAACGGTATGAGCGTGAGTGCGTCGTGGCGGTCGGCCGCCGGCCGACCCCACACCCCGATCGTCGATGGCCGCGCCATCGGCGACCGCTTCCTTCCCGTGTTCGGGTCCGTCAACTCCGAGCGCCTCCCGCGTTACGAACGGTTTGATCTCTCCTCGAGCTGGCTCGTACCGGCTGGCGACGGGGTGGTGATCCTCTTTGCGTCCGTCGATAACGTCCTTGGACGGGCCAACTTCTTCGACTACGTCTACGCGCCCGACTATGCGTCACGCCAGCCGGTCGTCAACGCTGCACCCCGCGGGGTGTATGTCGGCGTTTCCTTCAGGAGGTAACCGTGGCAAGCACTCACATCGTGGGAATTGCATTGGTCGCAGCGATGACTGCGCCAGCACTCTCCCTAGGGCAGGAACTCGCGTGGTCAGAGCTCACCGAGCGCCTCGAACGCGCGGCACTGGCCGGATCCGGACAAGAGCTCCGGGCCGTTCGGATGGATCTCCTCAGACAACTGATTCATCCCGCGGCGCAGGCACCCCCGCAATCACTATTGGAGTACACGATCGCCTACGTCGCGTGGCGGTTGGCTAACCTGACGGACGTTCCCGAGCAGGAACAGGCTGATCTTCTGGATGACGCCGTGGAGCGACTGGAGACCCTCGTAAACGACGATCCGGGATACACCGAAGCTCACGCGCTGCTCGGATCGCTCTACGGTTTACAGATTGGGCGGGATCCATCCAGAGGTGTCGTGCTGGGGGTGCGCGCCTCGGGCGCTCTCGATCACGCCGAGGCGGCGGCGCCCGACAACCCACGCGTCCCGCTCCTGCAAGGCATCAGCGCGTTCCATAGGCCTGTCAGGTTCGGCGGTGGCCTCGACAGAGCAGAGCGGCTGCTGCGTCGCAGCCTCGATCTCTTCTCGCGCGAGCCTCTGGACAAACCGTGGCCCAACTGGGGACGGTTCGACGCCCACGTCTGGCTTGGCCAAACACTCGCCAGACAGAACGACCCTTCGGGTGCCCGTGCCGAGTACGATGCGGCTCTGTCACTGGCGCCCGATTCGGAGCGGGTGAAGTTCGTGCTGCTGCCGGCCTTGAATGGCGCCGGTCGACCTTAGTTAATGGGGTAGACGTGGCACAGGCGATCGATCCGTCGGGTCCCCATAAGCGCTACCGCCTCTGGTTGGTTGTGGCCGGCTGGATGACGGCTGTCGTGATTGAGGCGGTCGCGCTGGATGTGTCGGCGGCAGCGCCGTTCGAGCACGGGTTCCCGAACCTGATTTTCAGCCACACGGTGCTGGGCCTCCTCGTCTGGCAGGTGTGCCGTGCGCATGCGCACCTTGAGCTCTGGAAGCGCCGCCCCCTACACGCGGTGTCCGTCCATACCACCGTGGGGGTCGGAGCAGTCGCGATCTGGGGCGCGGCTGAGGCGACCTTCATGCGTCTCAGGTACGGGGAGAACTTCTGGCAACTCGTGTACGCCGATAGCTGGACGCTGCAACTGCTCACCGTCGTGCTCCTGTATACGGCGGCGGTCGGGCTCGGCGTCATCGTCCAGAGCTTCGACCGAGAGCAGCTTCGCCAGCAACGCGAAGCCGAGCTCGAACTCGTGGCGCGGGACGCGGAGCTGACCGCCATCAAGTCACAACTGCAGCCGCACTTCTTGCTCAACTCGCTCAACTCGATCCTGGCGCTCGTCGCGCACGACCCACCGAGGGCGAAGGCCATGCTCGAACGGTTGGCCTCATTTCTGCAGTCAGGGTTCGATCGTCTCGACGAACCGCTTGTTCTTCTTCACCGCGAACTGGACACGGTTCGTGACTACCTGAAGATCGAGCAAGTTCGATTCGAGGATCGCCTGCGATTCACCATCGAAGCAGACGGTGAAACGGAGCAGGTAACCGTACCTCCATTCTTGCTGCAGCCGCTCGTCGAGAACGCTCTCAAACATGGCATTCAGCCGCACACGCAGCCGGGCGAGGTGCGCGTGACAGCGCATCGTCAGGGCACCCGCGTTCACGTCGCGGTATCCGACACCGGGAGCGGTCCGAGCGCTTCACACGGTACGAGCGGCAGGGGTCTCGACCTGACTCGACGGCGACTCCGTGCAACATACGGCGACGACGGAGCCTCGATGATCATGTCCCGCGAAGAGAGCGGGGGCTTTACCGTGAGTCTGGACCTCCCGGCAGAACCTGAGCCACTGGGTGGTTCCCCGTCGTCTGCTGTCAATGCCTCCTGACCGCCTCCGCCTCATCGTGGCCGACGACGAGGTGCTGGCACGACGGCTCGTGCGGGACTACGCGGCCCGATGTAGCGGCGTGAACATCGTGCACGAGTGCATGGACGTGGCGACATTGGCTGCTGCACTCGAACAGGGGGGAGCGGACGCAGCCATACTCGACATCCGAATGCCGGGACGCGACGTGTTCGACGTCCTTGGCGACATTAGGCAACAGCAACCGTTGCCCGCCCTTGTCTTTGCGACCGCGTATGACCGTTACGCCGTGCGCGCGTTCGAGATGAACGCCGTGGATTACCTCGTGAAGCCCTTCACGGAATCTCGTTTCGCGGAGACGATCGGGTGACTGCGGGAATACCAGCGGCTCGGTGCGCCCGCCGATGGCGTCCCGCGCCTTCTGCGTGATCTCGGACGTCGCCCTGACCGGTTGCTCGTGCCTGAGGGGCGACGCATCGTACCCGTCGCCGTCTCAGCCATCGGCTGGATACAAGCGGAAGGGGATTACGCGCGAATTCACGCGGGTGGCAAGAGTTACCTCGTGTACCGCACGCTCAACGAACTTGAAGAGCGGTTGGATCCAGCCGAGTTCCTGCGCGTACATCGCTCCGCGATCGTGCGGCTCGATCAGATTCTGGAGGTGGAACCCGCCGGAAGTGGCCGTTATCGGGTGACTCTGAAGGGCGGTGGAACCCCGACCGTCAGCCGTGGCCGCGCCCAGGCCCTCAAGCAGCTCATCCTGTGACATGAGAGCAACTTCAGAACCCCCTTTGGATGGAGAGCCGGGCTGGGAGCGATGCTGAGAGGAGGAAGAGGCGGCGCTATCACCTGACTCTCAGGTTCAGCAGCGCCCTTCCGTGCCGTCTGTCCTCGCCGCCGCATCGTTCGAAATCACCACGTTCTGAAGTTGCTCCGCATCCCCCGATTTCCCGTACCACTCCCAGCGCGCTCCGTCGGGGTCGGTGACCCAGGTCTCGGTCTTCTGCGCGTAACAGCACGTCGTGTCATCCACGCCGGTGGTATCCAGCCCGGAGTCCCGGAGCCGTCCTTCGGCGGCGCGGACCTCGCGGGCCGCCTCGACCTCCACCCCGAGGTGGTTGATCGTCGCTCCCTCGTTGCTCTCGAACAGCACCAGCTTGAGCGGCGGGTCGGCGATGGCGAAGTTCGCGTAGCCGGGTTTCACCTTCGCGGGCGGGGTCGCGAACATCCGCGAGTAGAAGTCAATCGCCTTCTCGAGGTTCGTCACATTGAGGGCAAGTTGCAGTCGGGACACCGTCATTCTCCTCAGTTGATTGGGCCGTAGGCAGGCCGGTGCAGCAATCGGCAGTCAGAAAATCCATGAGCCGCCATCGCTCAGGGACAACAGCAGGTTCCTGCTGAGCTCTGGGTTTTCGGGTCGGTTTCCGTCGGGATCACGACGTTCCGAAACTGCTCCGCATCCCCCAACTTCACGTACCACTCCCAGGGCGCCCCGTCGGGATCGGTTACCCAGGTCTCCGATTTCTCCGCGTAACCGCAAACGGTCTCGTCCACCCCAGTTGTCTCAAGACCCGACTCGCGCAGGCGCACCTCGGCGGCCCGCACCTGCCGCGCGGCTTCAACCTCCACGCCAAGATGATTGATGGTCGCACCCTCCGGGCCCTCGAAAAGCACCAGCTTGAGCGGCGGATCGGCGATGGCGAAGTTCGCGTAGCCGGGTTTCACCTTCGCGGGCGGGGTCGCGAACATCCGCGAGTAGAAGTCAATCGCCTTCTCGAGGTTCGTCACATTCAGGGCAAGTTGCAATCGGGACACAGTCATTCTCCGTAGTCGATTGGGCCGTAGGCACTCCGGTGCAGCATTCGGCAGTCAGAAAGGTCATCAAGCGGTTCATCGCGGCGAAATCGGGGCGGGACCGCACTTCGCGCCCCCGCTGCTCCTGCTCCACGAGACCCGCACGGGTCAGGCAGGCGAGATGGTGGGCAAGCGTGGAAGCCGGGACTCCGAGGCTCCGGACAAGCGTTCCCACCGGCAGCCCGGCCGGGCCGGCGCGCACCAGCAGCCGGTAGAGCCGAAGGCGCGTCGGATTCCCAAGCGCCGCCAGACTTCCTGCCGCCGATTCCTCGGTTACGGGTTCGTGGATCGCCATGGCGGAAATAACTTTATCTCTAGTTATTTCGATATGTCAAGCGCGCTGACCGCGCTCCAGGATTCCCGCTGGGAATGAAGCCGCTAACCCTTCGGTGGTTCGGAACCGCCGCCCGGTGGCAAAGCGCGCGCGTCGGCCCGCTCCACCCGGATCATCAGGACTCCCTCAATCCGGGACACCCGCTGCTCCAGGTTGATCAGCCTTTCTTCAATGCGGTCCATACGCGCTTCCAGGCGATCCATACGCGCTTCCAGGCGGTCGATCCGCTCGAAACCAAACGCTGCGATGGTGAGGTTCATCACCGCCATGAAGACCCCGAGCGACACGAACGGAATCCACTCTTTCCTCTTCACCCTTCCTCCAGCCAATTCACGGCCATCGAACCCCGGCGGGTTCGTCGGAATGTCAGGTGTCAAGGTGTCCGTTCCGCGCCGCGGAAGCATCAAGGTCCTCCCGACCCAGCCATCAGTCTACCACCGGGACTCGGCGGTAAGTCCTTACAGGACCGCGGGTTCCAGCAGGCGGATGGTGCCGCTGTCGGCGTCCATCTCGGCACGTCCCCCGATCGGCAGCGTGAACTGCTCGGGGATGTGCCCGATCATGCTCCCCCGGAAGGCCGGGATGCCGAGCGGGGCGATGTGGTCTTCGAGCACCTGCTCCAGGGTGAGGGAGCCGAACCCCGATCCGGGGTCGCAGTCCGTGCAGCGGCCGAAAACGAATCCGGCGATCCGGTCGAGCACACCGGCGAGCTTCAGGGTGGTCATCATCCGGTCCACCCGGTACACCGCCTCGTCCACATCCTCGAGGAACAGGATCGCCCCAGTGAAGTCGGGCAGGTACGCCGAACCCATGATCGCGGTGAGCACCGTCAGATTGCCGCCCAGGAGCGGCCCGCTGGCGCGCCCCCCGGTGATGGTGCGGGTCCGGTGATCACGCGAGACGATGTAGTCGCCGGGCTCTTCCACCAAGTTCTCGAGCAGACCCGCCTCGCCGTCCATCAGCGTGCGGCGGAAATGCTCGGTAGAAAAGCGATTCCCAGGGCCGGGGCCGTGCATCACGACGAGCCCTGTCTTTGCGTGGACACCCATCAGAAGCGCGGTGGCGTCGCTGTAACCGAGGAGCACCTTGGGATTCGCGCGAATCACGCCGTAGTCCAGGTGGGGCAACACGCGCGCCGATCCCCACCCGCCGCGGGCGAAGATGCCCTTCACCTCGGGATCGGCGAAGAACCCCATGACGTCCGCCGCTCGCTCCGCGTCGTTTCCGGCGAAGTAGCCGCGCCGCTCGTAGTAGTTGGTTCCCAGCCGTGGTTCGAGCCCGACCGCCCGGAAGGCGTCGGCGAAGATCTCGGTGGGATCGGTCTCGAAGGCTGCGGTGGCGGGGCTGACGAGCCCGAAGACGTCACCGGTGCGGATGCGGGGAGGGCGGATCAGGTCCGGCTGCGCGGTGCGCGCCGCCGCCCACGGCGCCGACAGCGCACCGCCGACCAGCCCGAGCGCAGTACGCCGTGAAATGCCGTGGCTCACGGCTGGGTCTTCATCCCGGAGCGTCGCACTAGGCGTGCCGGGGCATCAGTCTCCATGGATCTCACGGTTCTTCCAGAGGCGTACCGTGAAGCGGCTTTCCTCCTCGATCAGGTCCGGCTCGGTCCCGTTGTGAGCGCGCGTCCCGGCGATGATCTTGCGCGGAATCCCGAGACCGAGCGCCTCGATGTAGCCGTAGTCGCGCAGCAGATCCCGGATCACGTCGTTCCGGGGGGACCGGTATCCGAGACGCAGTTTTTCCACCGTCGCGGTGTTCGGCAGTCGTCCCGGCGAAACGACCTCCAGCCGGTCCGGATAGATCGCCAGTTCGATGTCGGTCACGCCGATGGTGTAGTCCCGGTGCGCGACGGCGTTCACCACGGCCTCCCGCACCGCACCGAAGGGATAGTCCCATCGCTCCCGGCGACGCCCGGTGCGGTCCACGAAACCGTGCACGTCGGTCCCCCGCGCCACGAAGTCGAGCGCCTTTTCGATCACGCCGACTTCGATTACCGCCGCCGGCTCGGAAAAGGACCTGGCCAGCTTCGGGTAGCGGCCTCGGTACGGATCGTCCTCCGGGGGAAACAGCGAAACCAGCGGCCCACGCAGGACCGCACGCGCCTTGATGTCGTAGTCCTTCTCGATTCCGCCGAACGCCACCGCGCTGATCCCGGCCTGGGGAAGTTGCCGGTTGGGGGCTGTCCCGAACAGCAGGAGTCCCGCCACGCTCGGAAGCGTGCGCCCCCGGTCCTCGAAGGCGAGGCCGAGGCTCGTCAGCAGCCGCGCCCAACCTTCCAGGTCGGTGAGATCCGGGCATTCCTGTTGCCGGATGTCGCGGAAGTAGTTGGCGAGCCGCCGCATGTCGCAGTCGCGGAGCGCCGCGCCGGGGACCGGCTTGTGGTCATAGAGCAGCCGCCGGGATTGCGCGTAGAGGCGCATCTCCTCGTCGTCGGTGGCGTCGCGTGTGGTCGTTCCCACCCGCACCTGCGTCATCCACGCCGAGCCGCGCTTCGCCTTGTAGGGCTTGTCGGGTGCGTCGGCGGACAGTGAAATCACCCCGACGATGTTGCCGTCCGGCATCTCCTTGGTCTCCCAAAAGGGAATGACGCCCGGACGAAGATGGGTTCTGGCTACCTCCATGACCCATTCCTCGCGTTTCTTCGGGTCGCGTTTCAGCCCCGAGACCGCGCCGTCGTCCTCGACGCCGAGCAGGATCATCCCGCCTTCGAGATTCAGCAGGGCGGCCATCTCCCGCGCGAGCTTTTCCGGTGTCAACGCGTCGCGTTTGAACTCCACCCCGGAGTTCTCCCCGTCCCGTAGCAGTTCCGCAAGCCCCGCGCGATTCATCGGCAGCCGGATTATCCATCGTCGCGACCGCCGGGCGGGCGCCTGGAGTGTTCGTCGCGTCGGCGCGGCGGGTACGATCGCCCGCCACTGATCTTGCTCCTCGTCCGGCTCCCCAGCCCGCCGAGACCCGGAATCCCCATTCACCAACACGATCCGATCCTCCCGCCGGCTCACCGACCACTGGGCGGAGATCGTGGAAGTGGTCGCCGGTACCTCCAAAATGGAGTGTGGAGGGTGTGCGGTCTCACCCGCCTCCAGCGGAGGAAGCCTGACCCACCCGGAAACGCTCGTGACCGGGTGCTCCCGCACACCCCGAGGGACCCCGGCGGAGTTTGTCGCGCACATCCGCGATGGCGGCAATCAGATCGTCCATTCTTCAACTCCTCCGATCATCGGAGGCGGCTCCGCCGCCGCCATAGTCCCCGAAGGGGGCACGGCACAACCCTCGGGCGCGCGTTTCGCGCTCCCGCGCGATGCCGGCCGGAGGCCGGCGCTCCAAGCCGTTCCCGCCGTGGGGCTGGGCAGCTATACGCGACTCCTCCGACAGCGGTACGCGGCCCCGCTGGCGCGGGGCTGTGCCGGTCTGAAGACCGGCGGTCCCTTGGCCGCCCGCCTTTCTTCAGACCCGGCACCGCGTCGTCAGTTCTCCTCCGCGGCTACCAGGACCGCCGGGACGCCGAGTGAGGCCACCCGCTCGTTGAAGGGGGTGAGGTGCTCCGTCATGGCGTTCTCGAGGTCGGCGTGGATGGCGTCGAGCTCCGGCTTCAGATCGTCGAAGCGCTGGTAGGCGCCTGCCGTGGGCTCGTAATCCGCCTGCACGATGTATCCGTAAAGCGTCACCAGCTGGTTGTCGATCTGGGGCGGGAAGTTGATCGGATCCTGCGACGACTTGCTGTTCGTCTGGGTGATGGTTTCCTCGATCTCGGTCAGGCGATCGGTGAGCGCCTTGCTCAGCTCCCCGAGTTCCTCATCCGCCTTGTCCGCCTTCCTGAGCCGCCCCACGATGTCTCCCGCCTGGGACTTCACGTCCCGGAGACGGGTGAGCGCATCGAAGAGCTTCGTGATCTCTCCTGAGACGGTTTCCCCGAGTTCGCGCTGCTTCGCAAGATCGTCAGCCGTGGAGGAGAGGCTCGGATTGATCGCAACCTCGAGCGACTGGGTGTGCGTTTCCTCGCCCACCGTCAGTCGGACCTCATAGGTTCCCGGCAGCACCGAGAGGCCGGGCGTTCCGCCCCAGTGGACGACGCCGGCCGGGCGCTGGATTCCCTCGTCCCGGAGATTCCAGCGGAACGAATTGAGGCCCTCCGCCGCCGGCAGGCGGGCACCCCCACCGCCCCCAAAGAACGCTGCGAAGGGCGACACCGGCCCGCTCGGCGCCGCGGCCCCGGGCTGCCCGGTGATCTTCCTCACCGAGTTGCCCTGGGAATCCACGACCTCGAGAGTGATTGCGGATTCAGGCTCGCTCTTCAGGTGGTACTGGATCTGGGCTGCACCCCCAAAACCGCCGCGATAGGCCGTCCGCGGCGCGTAGAGCACCGACTCCGCGGCCATCGTTTCGCCGGTCATCTGGTGCAGCGGGCTCAGGTCGTCGAGGACCCAGAAGGAGCGGCCCTGCGTAGAGACCACCAAATCTTTGCGGTGGACCCGGAGGTCGGTCACCGGGGTGACCGGGAGGTTGTTCTGGAAGCGCTGCCAGTGGGCGCCGTCGTCGAACGAGATGTAGAGCCCGAACTCGGTCCCGGCGTAAAGGAGCCCCTTGCGGTCGGGATCCTCGCGAATCGCCCGGGTCGTATGGGTCGGCGGGATGCCGTTCGTTCCGTCGGTCAGAAGGTCCCAACTCTCGCCAGCGTTGTTGGTGCGGAAGATGTACGGCCGGAAGTCGTTCTCCCGATACCGGTAGACGGCGATGAATGCCCGGGCGGGATCATGCGCGGACAGTTCGACGACATTCACCGTTCCCCCTTCGGGCATGCCCTCCGGAGTGATCTCGGTCCACGTCGTGCCGCGGTCGCGCGAGATGTGGACCCGGCCGTCGTCACTGCCCGCCCAGAGCTCACCCGGAGTGTGCGCCGACTCCTCGAAGGCGAAGACGGTGTTGTAAACCTCCACGCCCGTGCTGTCATGGGTGATCGGGCCGCCGGCGTAGTCCTGATGCTCGGGATCGTTGGTGGTCAGATCCGGGCTCACCACCGTCCAGCTCTGACCCTCGTCCCGCGACATGTGGACCACCTGCGACGCGTGGTAGAGGATGTCCGGGTCGTGCGGTGACAACCGGATCGGGGCGTTCCACTGAAAGCGGTACTTGAGATCCCGCGCGGCCTGCCCGAGCTGGAGCTGCGGGTAGTGGAGGATCTGCCGGTACTCGCCGGTCTTCCGGTTCACCCGCGAGATCGAGCCGCCGTAGCAGCCCGCATAGATGATGTCCGGATCCCGCGGATCCACCGCGATGTGGCCGCTCTCGCAACCGCCAACCTGGTACCAATCGGGCACGACCCCGAAGCCGCCGCGCGAGGGCACCGAAATGGTGCTGTTGTCCTGCTGCGAACCGTAGATCCGGTAGGGCCACTGATCGTCCACGAACACCCGGTAGATCTCCGAGGTCTCCTGCCCCATCAGGTCGGTCCAGCTCTTGCCGCCGTCGAACGACACGTTGGCGCCGCCGTCGTTCGCGTTGACCATGTTCATCGGGTTGTCCGGATTGATCCAGAGGTCGTGGTTGTCGCCGTGGGGAACGCGAATGCGCTCCGGGAAGGTCTTGCCGCCGTCAATCGACTTGTGGAAGCCGACGTTCAGGCCGTAGATCGTGTTCTCGTCCTGGGGATCCGCGTAGATGTGGATGTAGTACCAGGGGCGCTGGCGCAGATTGGCGTCCCCGTTGATGCGGGTAAAGCTCTCTCCGCCGTCGTCGGAGCGGTAGAGGCCGCCCTTGTCGCCCTCGAACTCGATCAGGACCCAGATGCGGTCCGAGTTCGCGGGGGAGATCGCGATCGCCGTCTTGCCGACCAACCCGGTCGGCAGACCGCCTTCGACCTTCTCCCAGGTGTCGCCGCCGTCCTTGCTCCGATAGATGCCGCCGTCTTCGCTTCCCGAGATCAGCGTCCACGGCTTCCGCTCGGCGCGCCAGGCGCCGGCGTAGAGGATCCGGGGGTTGTTCGGATCCATCTGGATGTCCACGAACCCGGTGCGGTCGGAGAGGAAGAAGACCTTCTCCCAAGTCTCGCCGCCGTCCTTGGTGCGGAAGATGCCGCGGTCTTCATTCGTTCCGAAGATGTAGCCGAGCGCCGCGGCGTAGGCGACGTCCGGGTTCTCGGGATGAACCGCAATGGCGCCAATCTGCCCCGCATGGCGAAGACCGACGTGCTCCCAGGTCTTCCCGGCGTCGGTGGAGCGGTACATCCCGTCGCCCACGGAAATGTTGCCGCGCGGGCACGCGGATCCGGTGCCCGCGTAGACGACGTTCAGGTCCGAGGGGGCCACCGCAATGGCGCCTACGGCCCCCACCCCGAAGAACCCGTCGCTGACGTTCGTCCAATTGTGCCCGGCATCACTCGTCTTGAACACGCCGCCGCCGGTGCTGCCAAAGTAGTAGCTCAGCGGGTCGCCGGGCACGCCCACCGCCGCCGTGGAACGTCCGCCGCGGGTGAAGCCCACGGCGCGAAACCGCATTTCCTCGTAGTACTCCGGCGGCACGGTGACGTTCGCTTCATCGAGGTGCTCGTCATAGTCGCGGTGGCTTCCCTGCCCGAAGGCGAGAGCGGGCACCAGAGCTGCGGCGAGGGTTGCTGCCGACACAAGGCGCAGAAGTCGTCCAGTGTTCATCGAGAAAAGTTCCTCCCGGAGAGAGCCGGGCAGTGTACCGGGCGGCGAACAGGGAAAAGAATGAAAGGAATCACTTGCCGGGGTCCTCGCGGAACGCGATCACCTCATCCAGCCGGGAAGCTCCGGAGGCGGCCATTACGAGACGATCCACCCCGAGGGCAACGCCCGCACAACGGGGCAGACCCGATTCTTCGAGGGCGGCGAGAAAACGTTCGTCGACTGCGGTGGCTGATCGACCGGCACGGCTGCGGGCGCCCGTCTCCGCTGCGAACCGGCGGCGATGTTCCTTCGGATCTTGAAGTTCGTCGTAGCCGTTCGCGAGTTCGAGGCCGGCCCAGAAGACCTCAAAGCGCTCTGCTGTCCGTGGATCATCCGTGCTGAGTCGGGCGAGAGCGGCGAGCGGAGCAGGGAACCGGGTCACGATCGTCGGCACTCGGGTGCCGAGATCCGGCTCCACGAGACGCGAGAACAGGAAATCGAGGGCCGCAGCTCGATCGTCGGGGCCGCCTGGGTGGCCATGCGCTTCAGCCAGCGTCCGAAGGCGCTCGTCCGGGGCCGAGAGAGGATCCACCCCCACGGCCGCCAGGAACAGCCCGCGGTAGGTTCGGCGCTCCGCGCGGAAAGTACCGAGGATGTCTCCCAGCAGCAGGTCCATCTCCACCAGCAGTCCCTCCAGCGGGCCGAGGCGGTACCACTCGGCAATGGTGAATTCCACGGCGTGATGCCGGCCGGACTCCCCGCCGCGAAACGCCTTCACGATCTGGAAGATGGGACCGCTGCCCGCCGCCAGCAGACGCTTCATGGCGAACTCCGGCGAAGTGTGGAGGAAGCCGCCGGCCCCGCGAACGGAGTCCAGATGGCGATCGGGAGTGGGGTACGGCCCGAGGATCGGGGTCTCCACTTCCAGATAACCGCGGGCAGTCAGAAAAGCCCGCAACCGGGACAGCACCCGGGCGCGCTCCCGAAGGGTTGCGAGGGACGCCGAGGGGCCCCAACCAACGCTTCCGGTGTCGCTCAGTTCTTTACCCGGGACACGTACTCCCCGGAACGGGTGTCGAGGCGAAGCACCTCGCCGGCCTCGATGAACAGGGGAACCCGCACCACGGCGCCGGTCTCCAGGGTGGCGTTCTTGGAACCGCCGGTGGCCGTGTCCCCCCGGATTCCGGGCTCGGTTTCCACCACCTTGAGCCCCACGAAGTGGGGCGGGTGAACAAGCAGGATGGCCCCGTTATAGAGCGTGATGCCGCAGTTCATCCCCTGGAGCAGCCATTTCTTCTGGTCCCCGATTACTTCCCGGTTCGCTGCGTACTGCTCGTAGGTGTTCGGGTCCATGAAATGCAAGTCACCACCATCGCTGTAGAGATACTGCATCTCGATGTCCAGCACGTCCGCCGCTTCCACCTTCTCAGCCGACTTGAACGTCTTGTCGAGGACCCGGCCGGTCTTGAGGTTCCGGTAGCGGATCCGGGTGAACGCCTGTCCCTTGCCGGGCTTTACGAATTCGCAGTCCAGGAGGACGCAGGGGTCGGAATCGAGCAGAACCTTGAGTCCGCTCCGGAACTCGTTTGTCGCATAGGTGTTGGCCAAGAAATCGCTCCCTTCAGGGGTTAGCAGCCTGTGGTGGAACTGGCGTGAGCACCGAGACGCCCGCTGGGCCTCGCTGACAAGGCGCGCGAGGGAGGAATACCGGGTGTATTTCGACCGAAGCGCAACGATGAGCGAGCCGAAGGCGAGCGGTTCAGCGGGGATTCAGCGGGCGTCGAATGCCGCGTGAGTTTCACCACAGGCTGTTAGGACGGCGGGAATCGTACCAAGCGGGTGCGGCGGCCTTCCCGGCAACGTGAGGGTGGCTGGTACTACGCGCTTCCGCTGCCGCTAGCGGTGAGGGTGGATGGCGGGGCTTTCGCGGCCCTGCGGGCCGCGATGCCGGCCGGAGGCCGGCGTTCCAATTGGTGATAAGTGGCGGTGTGAGTTTGGGGTGCGCCGTGACGGGGACTGGCAAGCGCTCTGCGGGCGATGCGTTCGTGAAGGTGGGAGAGTTGGAGGGAGGGATGAATCGGTTCCCACTACACCTCCGTCAGGAGGTGGCCCATCCGTTCCTTTTTGGTACGCAGGTATTCGCGGGAGTACTTGTTCGCCGGGACCTCGATGGGAACCCGCTCTTCAATGACGAGGCCGTGCGCTTCCAGCGCGACGAACTTTCGCGGATTGTTGGTCAAGAGGCGAATGCGCCCGACTCCGAGGTCGCGGAGGATCTGAGCCCCGACCCCGTATTCGCGCTGGTCGGCACGGAACCCGAGATGGGTGTTGGCGTCCACGGTATCGAGCCCCTCGTCCTGGGCGGCGTAGGCGCGCAGCTTGTTGACGAGACCGATACCCCTACCCTCCTGGTTCAGGTAGAGCAGCACTCCGGAGCCCTCCTGACCGATCCGGGCCAGCGCGGCCTCGAGCTGTGGCCCGCAGTCGCATCGCATGGACCCGAAGACTTCGCCGGTGAGGCACTGGCTGTGCACGCGCACCAAGACGAGGGTGTCCGGACGGGCCTCTCCCATCTGCAGGACCAGGTGCTTGGTACCGTCGAGGGTGTTTTCGTAGGCGACCGTCCGGAACGCGCCGAACCGCGTCGGGAGAACCGTCGCCGCCAGCCGGCGGACCAGCGACTCGGTGCCGAGCCGATAGCGGATCAGGTCGGCGACGCTCACGATCGCCATCCCGTGCTCTTCCCCGAAGGTGAGGAGATCCGGAAGCCGCGCCATCGTCCCGTCTTCCTTCATGACCTCGCAGATCACCGCCGCAGGGTAAAGACCTGCGATCCGCGCCAGATCCACTCCGGCCTCGGTCTGTCCCGCCCGCTGCAGGACTCCGCCGGGGCGGGCACGGAGAGGGAATACGTGGCCGGGGCGGACGAGGTCCGCTGGACGGGTGCCCTCGCGAATCGCAACCTGGATGGTATGGGACCGGTCGGCGGCCGAGATTCCCGTGGTAACGCCGTCTCGCGACTCGATCGAGACGCAAAACGCCGTCTCGTGCACCGAAGTGTTTTCCTGGACCATGAGCGGGATATCCAGTTCGTCGAGACGCTCACCCGTCAGCGGCAGGCAGATGAGGCCGCGCCCGTGGGTGGCCATGAAGTTGATCGCTTCGGGGGTGACCTTCTCCGCGGCGATGGTCAGATCGCCCTCGTTCTCGCGGTCCTCGTCGTCCACGACGATGACCATCCGCCCAGCGGCGATCTCACGGATCGCCCGCTCTACCGGCCAGAACGGCGTGGGTCCACTCTTTCCCGTGTCAGGCACGCGCGCAACACCTCGTCGGACCCAGGAGGCCCTCGTTCGGAAACCGTCTCAAAGAGGGAGTTTAGCCTCCGTTTTCGGTCGTTCCTCGTGGACCCGCTCCGGGATTCTGAACGAGTGCACCGACGTACTTGGCGAGGATGTCGTACTCCAGATTGACCCGGTCCCCCGTCCGGAGAGCGCCGAGAGTGGTGGCGGCTCGCGTGTGAGGGATCAGCATTACTTCGAAGCAAGCTTTGTCGGGCGAGGAGGACGCCACCGTCAGGCTGACTCCGTCAATCGCGACCGAACCCTTGCGGACGATCCAGCGAGGCTCGCGGTGCCGAACCCGAACCCGATAGTCGGCGTCGGAGCCACCCACCTCGATCACCTCGCCACAGCCGTCCACGTGTCCCTGGACAAAGTGCCCGCCCAGGCGGTCCGCGGCGCGTAGGGGCAACTCCAGGTTCACCGGGGTTCCCGGCCGTGCGGTGCCCAGATTCGTCAGGGAGAGCGTCTCGGCGGCCACCTCGAAGGAGACGCACTCCGGCTGCACCGCTACTGCGGTAAGGCAGACCCCGGCAACCGCGACGCTGTCACCAATCGAAAGGCCGGTGAACTCTCCGCCGCGATGACCGACGGTGAGAAGCCGTCCACCGTCGACATCCCGCACCGTCTGCACCTCTCCGACGGCGATGACCAGTCCCGTAAACATCCGGCCGGGAGATTGCCCGATCCGTCACCGGGGCGCAAGTTCAGCAGCCTCCCATACGATCCACCCCGTGGACGATCGCTTCATGCGGCGGGCGCTCGAGCTCGCCCGGCTTGGCCGATACACAGCGCCACCCAATCCGGCGGTAGGCGCCGTGCTGGTGCGTGATGGGCGCGTCCTTTCCGAAGGTTTCCACGCCCGCGCCGGACGCCCGCACGCGGAAGCCCAGGTGCTCAAGGTGGGAAGCGCGGCACGGGGCGCCACGCTCTATGTCAACCTCGAGCCCTGCTGCCACGTCGGACGAACCCCCCCCTGCGTCGAACGGATCATCGCCTCGGGAGTCCGCCGGGTCGTCGCCTCGCACCCGGACCCCGACCCGAGAGTGCGGGGCGGAGGATTCGATCGCCTGCGCTCCGCGGGCGTCGAAGTTACGACGGGCGTCCTCCGCCAGGAAGCACAGGAGCTGAATCCGTCGTTCTTCAAATTCCTCCGGATCGGCACCCCCTGGGTAACGGTGAAGGCCGCGATTTCCGTGGATGGGGTCATGGCCCCGCCCGGCACCCGCTGGATCACCCGCCCGCGCACTCGCCGCCACGGGAGAGTGCTGCGTCGGGAAAACGACGCCATCCTCAGCGGAATCGCGACCGTGGCGGCCGACGACCCCCTCCTCACTCCGCGACCCCGGCGCGGGTCTCGCCCCCTCTTGCGGGTGATTCTGGATCCAAGCCTCAGAATTCCTCCCGAGGCGCGCATCCTTCGTGGTCTCGATCAGGACCCGGTGCTCGTGATCTGCGCACCCGGGGCCCCCGACACGGCCCGCCGGCGGATCGAGAACCTGGGTGCGGAGGTGGTCGAGGTCGCGGTCGAAAGCGCCGCCGCCGCGCCAACCGACGGGGTGACGCAGCCGATTGCGCTCGAAGCGGTGCTGGCAGAGGTGGGCCGCCGAGGTGCGCACACGCTCCTGGTGGAGGCAGGCCCCCGGCTCACGTCAGCTTTCCTCCAGCAGGGACTGGCCGACCGTCTGGTGCTCTACCTGGCGCCGCGTTTTCTGGGCCGTGCCGAGGGAACCGGGCTCTTCGACGCCACCCGGGCTCCGGCCGAACGGCACCGGGAGTTACCGCAGGCCCAGCCCGATGGGATCTCGGCGCGCTACGCCTGCCTTGGCCCCGACCTGCTCGCAGAATTTCGGCTGGCCGCTTCCGGACCGGATTAACAGCCTGTGGTGAAACCCAGGCGGCCCAGTTCTCCCGGTGGGGGCTCGAGCGGCGATGCATCCCGCCTGAACCGCCCCCCCACCGGGAGAACTGGCGCTTTGCGGCGCTCTCAGTTGCGTTTCGGTCGAAATACACCCGGTATTCCTCCCTCACGCGCCTTGTCAGCCGGGCCCCCACCGGGAGAACTGGCCCCACCGGGAGAACTGGGCCTCGCCGCTCTCGGCGCTCACCCGGGTTCCACCACCGGCTGTTAAAGCGGCTGGCGATAAAAGACCCGACCTTCGGTCAGCGCGCCTCCAGCGGAAAGCGGCCGAGACGCTCGTAAACCGCCCCACCCGGAGTGAGGAAGCTGGCGAAGAGACCGATCTCCCGGACGGTGAAGGCCGAGGACCAGGCGCTACCGGACGCGGAGGGGCCGGTGGCCGCGAGCCCCTGCACAGGCAGGCGCGACGGGGAGCGCAAGCGGCCTAGTGTCAGGTGAGGAACGAAAGGGCGATTCTCCGGAGCGAGGCCGATGTTCCGCGCCACCGCCTCCACCTCCTGCTGGAGGGATAAGAGGCGCCCGGATTCGCCCTTCTCGATCCCTTCCTCGCTGAGCCCCACCCAGACGACCCGGGCCCGCCGGAGAGAGGCGAATGCCGACACCTCAGACGCTTTCAGAGTCAGCGGTCCCGGCCGACAAGCCCCGAGGCGCTCGCGGAGCAGAGCCGCGATTCGCTCGCGGTCAAGCGAGCCCGTTTCTGCACCGAAAAAGCGCAGCGTCAGATGCAGATTCTGGAGAGGGACCCGGCGGAAGAGAGAGGTCGGGAGCAACCCGGCGATCGCACCCGAAGCGGCAAAGAGCTCCTTTCGGAGGCGGTCGGGGAGCGGCAGCGCCACGAAGAGCCGCGGCGACTGAGCCGTCACCCCGCGTTCCGGCGGGACGGGGCGGGATCCTCGCACTTCAGCAGCCGGTGGACAAAGTCACGCGGCCCGGTCGCTGTGCAAACGCAGTCGCGCCACGCGGGGTGGGGAGAGGGTGCGGAACTCAACTTGGCATGGCGCAGCGTCATGGACGCTGGTTTCGCGCTCCCGCGCGATGCCGGCCGGAGGCCGGCGTTCCAAGCCGTCCCCGCGCTTCTTCTCCCTTCAGCGATGTGCGGCCTCGCGCGCCTCTCGGCGCGCGGTGCCGGCAGGAGGGCCCGATCATGAGGGCGGTGCCGGCAGGAGGGCCCGATCATGAGGGTCAGCCGGGCACCTCGCCAGCCTCGGCGCTCCCGTCACTTTGCCCACCGGCTGCCAGCATCGCGTGGCGCAGTAGATCGAGCGCCGCCGTCGCAGTGAGCTGTCGTACGAGCGATCGGTCCCCCGGAAATCGGAACCGCTTCGTGCGGGAGAACGGCCCGCTGACCGCGATCCAGACGAGACCTACCGGCTTCGCTGCGCTCCCTCCACCCGGCCCGGCAACCCCCGTCACGGCAACTCCCCAGGTATTCCCGGAACGACGGCAAGCACCCTCGGCCATCGCCATCGCCACCGTTTCGCTGACCGCTCCGTGCGCTTCCAGCGCGCGCTCCGGAACCGCCAGAAGATCCCGCTTCGCCTCGTTGGCGTAGGCCACGACCCCCAGATCGAACCACGCCGAGGATCCCGGGACGCGGGTAACCCGCTCGGCAATCAGCCCTCCGGTGAGTGACTCCGCAAATGCGGCGCGCTCTCCCCGCCGCTTGAGCATTCGCCCCACCGCGTGTTCGAGATGCTCCCCGGCCGTCCTGCTGAAGACCGCACTGCCCAACCGTCCGGCAATTCGATCAGCCAACCGGCGGACTTCCGCGACCCGTTCAGCGGGTCCGGTTACTCGAATCTCGATCTCGCCGCGCGAGGCGAGGATCGCGAGTCGTTCGGGCGCCTCGCGCGCCGGAGTGAGATCCAGGATCCGCTCCTGCAGGACCGATTCGGGCAAACCCGCAACCACCAGCGTCTCGCGAACCCGACCCTCGACCAGTCCGGTCTCACGCTCCACTCGGGGACGAACCTCCGCATCGAACATCGCGACCAGTTCCGACGGCGGCCCGGGGAGGAGCACGAGCCACGCTCCCTCGTCCGTACACGCCAGCACGCCCGGCGCGGTTCCCGCCGGATTGGGTAGCGCTGCCGCCCCGTCGGGTATCAGCGCCTGCCGGCGATTCACTTCCGGCATCTCCATCCCGCGGCTGCGGAACCGGGATTCGATCCCGGCAAGCGAGGACGCATCCTCGATCAGGCGGACCCCCAGGACGCTGGCAGCGACGAATCGCGTTACGTCGTCGGTCGTCGGACCGAGACCGCCGCATACCAGGACGAACCGAAAGCGACCGAGAGCCGCCCGGAGGGTCTCCTCCATGACCGATTGGTCATCGGGAACTACCGCCGAAAACAGAACCGGAACTCCCAAGTCCGAGAGCCTCTCCTTCAGGAGCGGGGTGTTGCGGTCGGTCCGGTGAGGGGCGAGGAGTTCGGTTCCGACCGCTACCACTGCCGCGCCGGGCAGCAGCCCCCCTCCCCTCGTCAGAAGATCGGCTCCGGCGGCATTGCCCGATCCGCACACCGGGTCCCGCGACACCCCGACCCGGTCCTGATCTCGTTCAGCAGCCTGTGGTGGAACCCACGTGAGCGCCGAGGCCGGCCAGTCTCCCGGTGGGGGCGAGGCGCCCGGCTGACAAGGCGCGTGAGGGAGGAATACCGAGTGTATTTCGACCGAAATGCAACGGTGAGCGCCGCACAGCGCCAGTTCTCCCGGTGGGGGGGCGGTTCAGCCGGGATGCATCGCCGGTCGAGCCCCCACCGGGAGAACTGGGCCGCGTGGGTTTCGCCACAGGCTGTCAAGACCACCGGTCACATGCCCACGATGAGCAACAAGGCCACGCGCACGATGCCGCCCGCGACCAGGTCGTCGGCCATGATGCCGATTCCGCCTGGAAGCCGCTCCGCCTGTCGAACGGGAGGCGGCTTCGCGATGTCCAGGAACCGGAATGCCACGAAAGCAGCCGCCATGACCAGGAACGAAGGGTTCGTGCCGACGAGCGCGAGCCACATACCGCAGAACTCGTCCACCACCACAGACTGGGGGTCCGGCTGGCGAAGGTCCTTCGCGTGACGTCCGCCGGCCCAAGTGCCGACAACAATGGCGACCGCGAGGAGGGCCACGGAGACGCCGCCCGCCAGGTTTCGGGTCAAAATGAAGGCAAGCAGACCCGCGACCGCTCCGACGGTTCCGGGCGCGATCGGAGCTCGCCCGATGAACGCGCAGGTGGCGACGAAAGCGGCGAGCCGCGACGGGGGCCTGCCAGGGAGGGTTTGTGTGGCCGGCTCAGGCCTCTCTTCGTCTTCAACCCAGGGCGCGTCCCACTCCGGCGCGTCTTCTGACCGGGACGGCAAATCCTCCGATCCGGGCGTGGCGGCGAGACCTCGCCGCGAGCCCGTCGCCGTTGGCATCGATGCGGTCCGCACCGGACCGGCATCGCGACTACCACGATCCTCCACCTCCTGAAGACGACGCTCTATACGTTCACGGATATCCGTCGGCTGAACAGCCGCCGGAGGCTCACCGGCGCCGGCCTCATCCTCCCCGGCGGATTCGGCGCCCGGCTCCGGTACCGGATCTCCTTCGGCTACGCGTCTCCGGATGGTCCAGCTCCAGTGTTCCGCAGCAGAAGCCTCTGGAGGGGGATGCAACCCGGAAAGTCGCTCCCGCTCGCGAGTGGAATCGGATTCCTCTGACCCACGGGGACTCCGGCGCCGGAGCGTGTCCTCGATGCGCTCGCGAGTGCTCGCCTCCTGACCCCCGCCCGCCTCTTCCGTTGTGGCTGTTTCCGCCCCTTCGGACTCAGGATTCGGTTTCGCTCCTCCGGCCTCTTCCTCCGGACCGGACCCGGTCGTGCCCTCTCCTGGCTCGTCCGGCCTCACGGAACGGGACCAGGGAAAGCGCGAATCATGGGTCGAACTCCGCACCGGAGGCGGTGGAGAGTAGCGAAACTATACTGCCGCCCCCAGCAGCCTGTGGACAAAGTCACGCGGCGTTCGAGCGGCGATCCATCCCGGCCGAACGCTCCGCTACGCTTCGCTCATCGTTGCGCTTCGGTCGAAATACACTCGGTATTCCTCCCTCGCGCGCCTTGTCAGCCGGGTGCCTCGCCGCTCTCGGCGCTCACGCCACTTTATCCACAGGCTGCTAGCAGTTTCACCGTCTCAGTTCCCGGACGGGACGGCGGAAATTCTCTGGGCATGGTCCCGGCAAGGAGGGCTGGATGAGCAACGACTCACCAGCCCCGGAGACACTGTTCGAAGCGGTCCCGAACTTCAGCGAGGGACGGTCCCGAGACACGCTTGATCGGCTCGTCGAAGCAGCGGGACGACCGCTGCTCGATGTTCACGCGGACCCTTCTCACCATCGATCCGTACTGACGCTCGCCGGAGGCGCCTCGGGAATCCGTTCGGCCTCACTCTCCCTCTTCGAGACGGCAGTCCAGCGCATTGACCTGAGACGGCACCGCGGCGAGCACCCGCGAATCGGTGCGCTCGACGTGTTGCCGATCGTGCCTCTGGGAGAAGCCACGATGGAAGAGGCGGCACGCTTCGCCCGTTCACTCGCGGAAGAGATCGGCGCCGCGGGGTCCGTTCCCGTTTTTCTCTACGGCGAAGCCGACCCGAGTGGGCGTCCCCTGCCTCAGATCCGGCAGGGTGGACTTGGCGGCCTCGCCAACCGCCTGGCCCGCGGTGAGATTCGCCCCGACTACGGACCGCCGACCCTTCATCCCTCAGCCGGCGGCCTCTCGGTGGGCGCACGGGAACCGCTCGTCGCCTTCAACGTAAATCTCGACACCACCGATGTGGAAACAGCGCGGATCATCGCCGGGCGGATCCGGACGAGCGGTGGCGGACTTCCGGCGCTGCGGGCCATTGGCGTCCGCCAGCACGACCCCGTGGGACGTCGGGTACTCGCGCAGGTTTCGATGAACCTGCTCGACTGGCGTCGGACCTCACTTGCCGAAACGTTCCGTCGGGTTCTTGCCGAGGCCGGCGCCGGCGGCACCGGGGTCGTCCACTCCGAAATCGTGGGACTGGTTCCCCGGGCAGCGACCTGGGCCGGGATGGAAATGGAAATCGCCCTCCGGGAGCCGGCACGAACCATCGAGGGGGTGTACGCTGCCCACCGCGTGGAGCCGCCGAAGTGAAGTGTCCCTATTGCGGCAACCCCGAAGATCGGGTCGTGGATTCCCGCGAGAGCCGGGAGGGCGAAGTCATCCGCCGGCGCCGCGAATGCCTTCGGTGCGGGAAGCGGTTCACCAGCTACGAAGCGGTGGAAGAGATCCCCTGCATGGTGGTCAAGAAGGACGGCGCCCGCGAGGTCTTCGATCGGGACAAGGTGTTGTCAGGCCTCAAGAAGGCTTGTGGCACCCGGATCGCTGAAGAGAAGATCGAAGCCATTGCCGACCGGGTGGGCGCGCTGGTCGCCAAGAGTCCGGACCGGGAACTCACGGCCTCCGAGATCGGCGAGGTCCTCATGGAGGAACTCAAGAGCGAGGATCACGTGGCCTTCGTGCGGTTCGCGTCGGTGTACCGTGACTTTCAGGATACCGGCGACTTCGTGAAGGAGGTTCGGGCCCTCCTTCGCAAGCGGGCACCCGCGAAGCGGCCGAAGAAGACGGGTCGTAAGGCCTGAGTTCGCATTCCGGCGGAGCGGCGGAAACGGAGCAATCCGGTAGCAGCCAGAATCCGAGGGCGCCGAGAACCGGTGGGAGAGGAGCTTCGTTATCTTCGGTTGACCGGGAGAAGACCGAAGCGCCACCAGTGGAGTCCCCGGCCCAAATCTCCGATGCCCAACTCATCCGCCACTGCCTGTCGGGTCACGAAGACGCATGGCGGGCGTTTGTGGACCGGTTCCGGCAACCGGTCTGGCACATCGCCTATCGCTTCGCTGCAACCCCGGACGATGCCGACGAACTCACCCAGGACGTATTCATGCGACTCGTGAGCGTGTTGCCCAGCTATCGTCCGAGTGGGGCGCTCGGCGCCTGGGTGCGGCAGGTGGCAACCAACGTAGCCATCGACGCTTACCGCCGGCGGCGGCGCACGCCGCTGCTGCTGTCTGACGAGGAGATTCCCGAGGCTCCGGTGCCAGCTTCCTGGCAGCCCGACACAATTGCCGAACGGCGCGAGGAGGCCGCGAGAGTACGGCGGCTGGTCGGCCGGCTGCCGCCCGAGCTATCGGAACCACTCATACTCCGGGATCTGATGGATTGCGACTATCCCGAGATCGCCGAGCGGCTGGGAATCCCGCTCGGAACCGTGAAGTCGCGAATCCACCGTGCCCGGCAGACCCTGGCGCGGGCGCGACGCGAACTGGGCCGGAGCAAACCTGCCGGCATGGGCAAGGGAGGGAACCGTTGAAGGACTCTCACGCGGACGCCCACCAGCGGGATCTGGTCTCCGCCCTTGCCGCGGGTGAACTCGACCAAGCCGAGGCGCAGCGGGTTCGGGCCCGGCTGGCGCAAGATCCGGAACTCGCCCGCCTCTACGGTGAGATCCGGGCGAACCGCAGAGGAATGGCCGACTTTGCTGCCGGCGCGCAAACGCCCCCCGCGGAACTTCGCGAGCGCATCCTGGCCGCGACAATGCCGCGGTTCCGTGCTCTCTACCTACGACGGACGAACTACTGGCCAACCTGGCTCGCCGCGGCCGCCGCGGCCGCCATGCTGCTGTTCTTCCAGCCTCCGCTGGTTCGGGGAGCTCTCGAGTCGCTTCCCCGCGCCTCGGAAGGGGTCAGCAGCCTGCGGGCGGCCGCCAACCGTCAGACCGACCGGGCCCTGGCGGAACTCGGCGTGCTCCGCGCTTCGGTTTCCTTCGTGCTGGAGGACCAAATGGACCAATGGGGGGACCGGCTTCGGGATTTGGAGCGGGCAACGCGTCGCCGTGACGAACTGGCGTCGGCTCCGGGCTCCGCCCCCGATCCACCGGGCTCCGCCCCCGATCCAACTGCCGCCCCCGATCCAACTGCCGCCCCCGACCCGCAAGGAGGGACTGGGCCATGAACCGCTCACCGGGAGTTGCCGGGGTCCTGTCCGTTGTACTCCCCGGCCTGGGCCACCTCTATGCCGGGGCTACCGCCCGCGGACTAGCGCTCGCCGCGGCGTTCGTCGCGGTCCTGCAGGATGAACTGGTCGCGGCGGCAATTGCGGTGTGGATCTTCGGGATCGTGAACGCGATCCGGACGACCGAGGAACTCCTGCGAGCCCACGCTGAAGGACGTCCGGCGGCGATCTCTCTGGACCGGAACTGGGCGGTCGGGCTGATCGCGGCCGGCGTGATCGCGACCCTCGCAATGGTTTCCGAACTCGAGTGGTTGCTGAGACTCTGGCCGCTGATCCTCGTGTGGATCGGGTTCCAGCTCTTCAGGGGACGTCCCCTGATTCCCGGTGGTTCGGAACCCGGTTCGGAGGGACCCTCAGCCTCCTCGGCTCCTCCCGAACCGCCGCCGGTGCAACCCCCCGAGGACGCTCCCCTGGTCCGGGGAAATGAAGTCCGGGGAAACGAAGACCCCGAACCCACCGCAGACAAGGAGGAATAGGCGATGGCCAAGAACGGCAACTGGGGCGGCATCGTGCTGATCCTGATTGGAATCGTCTTTCTTCTGTCGAACCTCGACTTGGTCGATTTCGGCGATCTCGTTCGTTTCTGGCCGCTCATCCTGATCGCAGTGGGCCTGCGGATGGTGATTCGCGACCGCAACTCCGGCTCGGGGTCGGCGTCCGGTCCACCACCGCCCCCGCCATGACCCACCCCGGAACGGCGGGAAAGGCTCCCCGTTCCGGTAGCGGATGCGGCACCGCACTCGGAATCGGGCTGATCCTGGCAGGGGGGCTCTTCCTGGGGGCCAACCTCCTCGGGACGCGACTCGCCCTGCTCCTCCTCGACCTTCTGCCGATGGCGGCGATCTGGTGGCCGCTCCTGCTGGTGGCCTGGGGGATCTTCAAGGTCGTGAGTCGGCTCACGACGGGGAGGGCCCGCATCGGAGTCCTGGAGTTCCTCTTTCTGTTGTCTGTGGTCGTCTGCGGCACGGGGCTGACCCTCGCCTACCGGGTGATCGAGAGCCAGGGACTCCAGTCCCGGTTGGTGGAGATAAGCCGGCTGGTGGAGCAGCACGCGGGCCAGTTCCCGCAGCGTGTCTTCATCACGGAGCAGACCGTTTCCCTCCCGACTTCCCTCCCGACTTCCCTCCCGTCCGCGGGCCCGGTGAACGTGGTGGTCTCGCTCCCGGCGGGCAACATCGTGGTGGAAGCGACGCCGTCCGCCGGGGAGCGATCGGAAAGCCCGAACTCCCCGGGCGGACAGCCGGATCCGGTCCCCGCCGATCGGGCGGACGCAGGAAGCGTCAGGCTGTTCAAGCGGGTCTGGGCCGCCGACGAGGAGCAGGCAGCGACCCGCGCGGAGGCCGTGCGGCTCATTGCCGGACCCCTGGATTCCGAGACCGGAGAGTTTCCGATTCGGGTCGAGGACTTCGGGGGGACCGAAATGGCGCTGGAGCTTCTCGTAACTCTCCCTCGCGGCGTGGGGGTGTCCGCAATCAGCGAGGAAGGATCGGTGCGCGTTGAGGGCCCGTTTCCGCGCGTGGAGGCTCGGACCAGCAACGGCCCCATCGCGGTCTCGGGAGCGAGCGGCACCGTCTCCCTGACAGCGCGCAACGGCGCGGTGCGGGCAGTTGGCATCGGGGGCGCGCTTCATATCCGGGGCCGGCGAGCCGCCATCGAGGTCGAATCGGTTGCCGGACCGGCGACGGTCGAGTCGGAAGGGGCTCCGGTGTGGATCTCGGGCGCGGGCTCGTCCGTGAAGGTGCACGGCCGGAACGCGCCGGTCGACATCTCCGACTCGATGGGGCCGGTTGAGATCGAGACGCAAATCTCCCCAATAACTCTCGAAGGGATCAGGGGCGCCGCGTCGGTGCGCTCCGACTACGGCCCGATCCTGGCCAAGTCCGTGGATGGCCTTCTCCGCATCCGGACGGAGTCCGCAAACGTCGAGGTCCTGGAGGCGCGCGCCGGGGCGGAAATCCATGGGGATGGCGGATCCATCGTCCTTGCGGATGTCCGGGGCCCGATCACGGTGACCAGCGGGCGCGGCGAGGTGCGAGCTTCGGATCTCCTCGGCCGCGCAAGCTTCTCGGGGCACGCCGGCAGCATCATCGTGCGCGGATTCGGGGACAGCCTCTCAGTGGACGCCGACGACGCCCTGGTGGACGTTGTCACCGAAGCGCTGCGGGGCGATGTCATGCTCAAGACAGGCCGCGGGAACGTCCGATTGACACTCCCGCCAACCGGATCCTTCACGCTGTCCGCCGAGACGGACGGTGGCGATGTCGAGAGCGATTTCGCTCTGGAGCAAACAACCGCTGACGGACGGTCCCGGTGGAGCGGACGCGCGGGCTCCGGCGCCGAGCGGGTGATGATCTCGACCGACAGCGGTGACGTAACGGTGCGGTCCGGGCCCGATCGCAGTTCGGCGAGGATTCCATGAGACGCTTCGTCCCCGCCCTGATCCTCCTCAGTTCGCTGGGGAGCGTTTCACTCGGCTGCCTTCCCTGGCTTGAGGAGACGTCGTCAGAAACGACCGTCCGGGCGGGGATTTCCGAACTTGTCGTGCGACTGGACCGCGGCTCCGTGAGCGTACAGGAGCATCTCGGTCCCGATGTCGAGGTCGAAGTACGTCGGTCCGCCGGCGCGCCGTCCCGGGAAGCGGCGCGAGCGGCGCTGGAGGCTCTGGTCGTCGAGTTCAAGGGGGAAGAGGATTCGGAGGCCTTCGTGGTCACGAGCCGGGTAGCAACCGCCGGCGCCTTTCGCCCTTGGGAAGACCTCGCTCTCACGTTGCGGATCGCCGTCCCGACCGGCACCGCGGTCGACGTCCACACTGCGGACGGCGGGATCGAACTGCGCGGCCTCACCGGCGCGGTACGCGCGACGACCGCCTCGGGCCGCATTTTCGCCAGCGATCTGCGGTCGCTTTCCGGGCCGCAAAACGAACCCATCCAGCTCCGCACCGCCGACGGAAACATCCAGGGAGAGAGCCTCGAGGGGCGCATCCACGCCGAGACCGGCGATGGGCGCATCCGGCTCCTCGGGCGACTTCAGCAGGTAACCGCCGTGTCCGCCGGCGGGCGGATCGAGGTGGACGTCGAAGGAGGTGGGGCGTCAGGTGCCAGCGAGTGGTTCCTGCGCACCGCGAGCGGCTCGGTGCGGCTCAGGCTTCCCCGCGGCGCGAACGCGCGGGTTTCGGCCGTGGGCGCCGTCACCTCAGAGGACGACAGCGACCTCCGTGAATGGCAACGCGAAGGCCCGATCGCCCTCGCCACGCTGGGTGACGGGAGGGGCCCTCGCATCAACCTCCGAACGGGCGACGGCTCGATCCGTCTCCGGGTAGGCGGGCGCAACTGACAGCCCGTGGTGAAAGCACCCCGCACCAGCCCGAGGGCGTCCCGCGCGCCGAATCTGGCGGTTTGTGTGCGTGCGGAGCACTTTCCCCACGGGTTGGTGGTGCGAATCGCTGCGCGATTCACTCCACCGTCTTTCGTGGGGAGGGGAAACCCCTCCCCACACCCCACCCCCGCGGCGCTGCGCGCCGCGATTGGATACCTTCAGGGTTTCACCACAGGCAATTAACCCGCGCGGCTGGCCGGGTCAGTAGCGGGGAGCCGGCAGGGGGGAACCCGTCATCTGGCGGTAGGCGCTCAGGAAACGCTCGGTGGTCCCGCGCACGACATTGGCCGGGAGATGCGGCGCCGGCGGGGACTTGTCCCAGTCGAGGGTCTCCAAATAGTCCCGCACGTACTGTTTGTCGAAACTGGATTGAAGCTTTCCGGGGGAGTACTCGTCGGCCGGCCAGAAGCGGGAGGAATCTGGTGTCAGGACCTCGTCGATGACGTACAGCTTCCCATCGTCGTCCTGTCCGAACTCGAACTTGGTGTCGGCGATGATGATGCCTCGCCCCGCCGCCCACTCCACACCGCTCGCATAGATCTCGCGGGAGATTTGGTGGAGGCGGGTGGTCAGGTCCCGACCCAGCGCATTCGCCACGAAGTCCTCGCTCACGTTCTCGTCGTGACCGTCCTCCGCCTTCGTCGCGGGCGTGAAGAGGGGCTCCGGGAAGCGTTCGGCAAGTTGCATCCCGCCGGGAAGAGAAATGCCGCACACACTGCCCTCCCGCTGGTACTCCTTCCAGCCCGATCCGTAAAGAAAACCCCGCATCACGCACTCGAA
This sequence comes from Candidatus Marinacidobacterium sp., assembly GCA_965223075.1. GTDB lineage: Bacteria > Acidobacteriota > Vicinamibacteria > Marinacidobacterales > Marinacidobacteraceae > Marinacidobacterium. The sequence continues at coordinate 974,569 of OZ244986.1, forward strand.
CGGCACCGGGTTCAGCCGCTTCACCAGCATGGAACGACCATCAAGCATTGCCTTCGCCGGCGCCAGCACCGCCGGGTACTCGTCCACGTCGTCAGTAACGAGGTGATTGGGAACAATGTGCTCGGTGCGCCGAAGCCACCAGGCGCTCAGGCTGTTGAGCACCCGGCCCTTTTCGGGAATCCCCTCCGGGAGCACCACATCGAAGGCCGAGACCCGGTCCGTGGTGACCAACAGGAGCTGATCGCCGACGGCGTAGATGTCGCGGACCTTGCCGCGCGAACGGAGGGCAACACCCTCGAGCGAGGTGGTTAGAACTGCTTCGGCCATCCGGGAATTCTACGGAGGAAAGGCGCGGCCGGAAGGGTGGATTCGCGAGAAAGTGGACGCCGTGAGGACGGATGGCGCTGGCGCGCTGGCCAGGGAACGCCGGTGTTCACACCGGCGCCGCCCCGCGCAGCGGGGCGAGAGGGCGTAACGCCAATCACGAAGAAGCGCGGGGACGCGGTTTCGCGACCCTCCGGGCCGCGGTGCCGGTCTGAAGGCCCCCACCGGGAGAACTGGCCGGCGTCCCCTACCGGCGGCGGTCGCCGCGATCCCGGTCCCGGTCCCGGCCGCCACGCCTTCTCGCCGGACGGGGGGGAAGCGGGGGCAGACCCGCCCGCTCCCGGATGATGTCCTTGCAGGACAGGCGGGTCCTGCCGTTTCCGTCCACCTCGATGACCCGGACCTCTACCTCGTCACCCTCCTGGAGTTCGTCCCGAACGCTGTTCACGTGGCGATCCGCAATCTCCGAGATATGGAGCAGTCCATCCGTTCCCGGAAGAATTTCCACGAAGGCGCCGAAGTCCACGATCGTCTTCACGACTCCGTGATAGTCACGTCCGACCTCGGGGAGTTGACTTATCGCAATGGCTTCGATTCTCTCCTTGGCCTTCTGCGTCGACTTGGCGTCGAGCCCGGCGATGTGGATCGTTCCGTCGTCGGATACGTCCACCCGCGCTCCGGTTTCATCGGTGATCGCGCGAATCGTCTTGCCGCCCGGTCCGATGACTTCGCGGATCTTCCGCACGGGGATCTTCATCGTGAGGATGGCGGGCGCGTACTGGGAGGTTTCGCTCCGGGGCTCCGCAAGCACGGCCGCCATGGCGGTCAGGATCTTGATCCGGGCCCGACGCGCCTGCTCCAGGGCGTCGCCGACGATGTCGAGCCGCAGTCCGGAGATCTTGATGTCCATCTGCAGCGCGGTGATCCCGTTCGCGGTACCGGCCACCTTGAAGTCCATGTCACCGTAGTGATCTTCGGCCCCCGCGATGTCGGTCAGGACCCGGTATTCGTCCCCACGCGTGATGAGGCCCATCGCGATTCCAGCGATGGGAGCCTTGAGCGGCACCCCGGCGTCCATGAGAGACAAACAGCCCCCGGTTACGGCGGCCATGGAACTCGACCCGTTGGACTCGAGGGTGTCGGACACAATCCGAATGGCGTAGTTGAACCGTTCCTCCGAGGGAATGGCAGGAAGCAGAGCGCGTTCGGCAAGAGCCCCGTGACCGATTTCCCGCCGGCCGGGACCGCGCATCATGCGGGCCTCCCCCACGGAGAACGCCGGGAAGTTGTAGTGCAGGAGAAAGCGCTTTTCTCCGGAACCATGGACCCAGTCCAGCCGCTGACTCTCGCTCAGCGGGGCCAGGGTGGTGACGACGAGCGCCTGGGTTTCCCCGCGGGTAAAGACCGCCGACCCGTGGGTCCGGGGAAGGACACCGACTTCGCAGGTCACCTTCCGAATCTCGTCGAAAGCCCGCCCATCAAGGCGCTTTCCATCCTCGAGAATCGTGCAGCGCAGAATGTCCTCTTCCATTGCTTTCACGATGCCGGAAGCAGCGGAGCGTTCTTCGTCGCTTCGACCTTCAAGACTGGAGGAGATCGCCGCCTTCACCTCGTCGACGGCCCGCGAGGCCTCGATCTTTCCCGGAAGTTGCAGCGCATCCTTCAGCCCCTCGCGGAACCCGTCCGCAATCTCGCCGGCAAGCGCGGGATCGGGATCGCTCGCGACCACCACCTGTTTCTTCGGCTGCAGCCGACTCACGAGTTCCTGCTGGATGCCGACGATGCGGCGAATTCCCTCGTGGGCGAAACTGAGGGCTTCCACCATGCGGCTCTCGGGCACGTCCTCGGCCCCCGCCTCCACCATCACGATGGCGTCGTCGGTGCCGGCTACGACGAGATTGAGCGCCGAACGATCCAGATCGGAGAAGGTCGGACAGAGAACGAACTCGTCATCCACCAGGCCGACCCGGACCGCGCCGATGGAAGTGTCGAACGGAAGGTTGGAAATCCCGAGCGCTGCCGCAGCTCCCGTGATCGCAAGCACGTCGGAATCGTTCTCACGATCCGTGGAAAGCAGAAGGCAGGTGACTTGCGTCTCGCGGCGCCAGCCACTGGGGAACAGGGGGCGCAGCGGACGATCGATCAAACGACAGGTGACGATCTCCTTTTCGTTCGGTCGGCCTTCCCTCTTGAAGAAGCCACCCGGGATTCGCCCGGCCGCGTAGAAGCTCTCCCGATAGTCCACGGCGAGCGGGAGGAAATCAACGTCAGGCCTATCGCTTCGAGAGGCAGCGACCGTAGCCAGCACGACCGTGTCACCCAGACGGACGGTCACCGCTCCCGCGGCCTGCCGGGCCAGACGGCCTGTTTCAATGATCAGATCGTTCCTGCCGATCTGTGTTTGTACCGTTTCAATCAACTTGTTTCTTTCCTTCTCTGGTAGCCGGGCTCTGCCTGGGCTTCCAGCGTTCGTTTGTCAGTGTTATCAGCCTCGCCATGACAGACGAGGTTCGGGGGAGGGGGGAGCTACTTCCGGAGGCCGAGGGAGGCGATCAAGCGCCGATAGCGCTCCAGGTCCTCTCCTCTCAGATAATCCAGTAGCCGCCGCCGGCGACTCACCATGCGGAGCAATCCCCGGCGCGAAGCGTGGTCCTTCCGATGATCGGTGAAGTGGCCCGCCAGCCCCGTGATCCGCGCAGTGAGAAGCGCCACCTGGACCTCAGGCGAACCCGCGTCCGCTTCGTGGCGCCGGTACTTCTCGACGATCCCACGTCGTGATGTCTGTGTGAGTGCCAATTCCCTCTTCCCTGATTTGCCGCCAGCCGGGCCGGCGCTTGAGCGATTATCTCTCTGCCGCCTGATGAATGCTTCCGTCTGCCGGGCTCTTTGCCCGGAGGCCGAGACGTTCGGTCTTTGCGATCACAATTCCCGGTCGGCTGGTCGTACGGGCCGGACCTTACCACACCTGACGGCAGCAACGACCTCTCGTGGGGCTTAGCAGCCTGTGGCAAAAGTCACGCGGCATTCGAACGGCGATGCATCCCGGCTGAAACGGGCCGCTGCGCGGCCCTCATCGTTGCGTTTCGGTCGGAATACACCCGGTATTCCTCCCTTACGCGCCTTGTCAGCCGGGCGCCTCACCGTTCTCGGTGCTCACGTCACTTTCTCCACAGGCTGCTAGCAGCCTGTGGCAAAACCCACGCGGCCCAGTTCTCCCGGTGGGGGCTCGACGGGTGATGCATCCCGGCTGAACCGCCCCGCTTCGCGGGGCTCTCAGTTGCGCTTCGGTCGAAATACACCCGGGCCAGTTCTCCCGGTGGGGGCTCCTCCCTCGCGCGCCTTGTCAGCCGGGCCCCCACCGGGAGAACTGGCCCCACCGGGAGAACTGGGCCTCGCCCGTCTCGGCGCTCACCCGGGTTTCACCACAGGCTGCTAGTCGCGGGTCGACAGCGCACCGGGATTCTTCGATGCCGCCCGGGCCAGGAACCTCATTCAGGAAATGTGGGACCCGCGTTCCACACCACGATCGGACGCCAGCCGAGCGGGGTCGCCGAAACGACCGCAACCAGGGCAAGGCCGGCGTCCCTACCCAAACCAGGTTCGCCAGGAGGCCCCGTCTGCGCCACGGCGCAGCGGAATCCATCCGCCGGCGGCATTTCCCCGATTCCCTCCTCCAGGGGGTCGCCGGCACGGGAGGGGAGCGGGCGGCCGTGACCCAGCAGGGCGCGCTCGTCTTCCGATACCAGCAGCCGCGGCATCCCCGACAGCGCGGCGAGCGGATCCAGGAGACGCTCCAGAGCGTCGCCGCGATCCGCCAGTTCTTCGAGCCGGGCCGCGTCCGACACCTCAAAAGGCCCGACTCCGGTGCGCCGCAAACCGACCAGATGCGCGGCGCCACCGAGACGCTCGCCGAGATCCCGGGCGAGCGCACGAATATAGGTGCCGGGCCCGACCTCACAGTGAATCTCCGCGACCTCGCCGTCATAGCCGACAAGGCGCAGATCGTCCACCCTCACGCGGGTCGGAGCCAGTTGGAGCGGTTGGCCCGCACGCGCCAGTTTGTACGCCCGCCGACCGCCAACGTGTTTGGCCGAATAGCGCGGAGGCCGCTGTTCGATCACTCCGAGGAATCCGGGCAACGCTTGGCGGATCGCAGATTCGTCCGGACAAGCCGCCGGCGGACCGAGCGGCTGGCCGGTCAGATCGTCGGTATCGGTGGCTTGCCCAAAACGCACGCGAGCTCGATATCGCTTCGCGCCCGACGCGACGAATCGCACGAGCCGGGTGGCCCTGCCTACGCAAACGGGAAGCAGGCCGGTGGCAAAGGGGTCGAGGGAACCGGCGTGTCCAGCCCGAACCCCGCCGAGCAACCTTCGAATGCGCCGCACGACGGCAAAGGAGGTGAGCCCCTCGTCCTTGTCCACGAGGAGCAGGCCGGAACTCAGTGCTCCTCCTCGAGCGCTCCGCCGGGCACCCGCTCCTCCGCCCCGTCCCCGGGCTCGCCGGTCTCGGGCGCCGGCGCGCGGGTGGCGCGCTCCTTGTCGAGAATCTCTTCCAGCCGAATCGAGAACTCGACGGACGGGTCAAAGACAAAGCGAATCTCCGGAGTCGCGCGCAGCCGGATCCGTGAGCCCAGCAACGTCCGCACCCGACCCCGCGCCCGGCCGAGAACGGCAAGAGTTTCCTTCTGGTCGGCGTCATTGCCGTAGATCGACACATAGACCCGAGCCACAGTGAGATCCCCGGTCAACTCGACGCGGGTCACGGTCGCCCGCCCAACCCGTGGGTCAGCCAGCTCGAAGCGCAAGATGCCGGCAACGTCCCGTCGGATCGCCTCGGCCACCCGCTCGCGTCTTCCCCCGGTTCGCATCGTTCAGCAGCCTGTAGACAAAGTCACGCGGCCCAGTTCTCCCGGTGGGGGCTCGAGCGGCGATGCATCCCGGCTGAACCGCCCCCCCACCGGGAGAACTGGCGCTTCGCGTCGCTCATCGTTGCGCTTCGGTCGAAATACACCAGGTATTCCTCCCTCGCGCGCCATGTCAGCCGGGCGCCTCACCGCTCTCGGCGCTCGCGTCACTTTATCCACTGGCTGCTAATCCTGAACGGTCAGCCACTCGATCGCGGCGTCCGCCACCTCCGAAGGGTAAGCGCGGACGGCGATGTTTCGCGCGGTTTCCAAACGGGCGCTCACCACTTCTTCTCCGAGGCCCACGGCAACCACCGAAACTTCGGCCTCGCGGAGCATTTCCGGATCCCCGGTTTCAGCAACCGCTACCAGGCATCGGGCACGCAGCCGATCCGAGAGCGACCGCACCACACTGCGCCGATCTTTCCGCGAACGGGCGTAGGGCAAACGCAGGGTGATGCGAAGCAGTCCCACCCGGGTCTTGGGGCCGGCCACTCTGCGAACCCGTGGGAAGGAGCGGCGCTGTTAGCCAGCGACGGGACTGACTTGTTCCTCGCGGAACGCCTCGATGATGTCGCCGATCTTCACGTCGTTGTAGCCAGCGATGCCGACGCCGCATTCGAAGCCCTCGCGAACCTGCGACACGTCCTCCTTGAACCGCCGAAGGCTGCCGATGCGGCCGGTGTAAACCAGTCTGCCGTCGCGAACCAGACGCACGCGGGCGTTTCGGGGCACCGTACCCAGGACGACGTAGGAACCGGCCACCACACCAACCCGCGGCACCTGGAACGTGCGCCGGACCTCGATTTTCCCGAGTTCGACGACCTCGGTCTCGGGTTCGAGGAGGCCCGTCAGCGCCTTCTGTATCTCCTCGACCAGGTGGTAGATGACCGTATGGCCGCGAATCTCTACCTTCTCCTGCTCAGCGAGGCGCTGCGCCTGCGGGTCCGGACGAACTCCAAAAGCGACGATGATCGACTCGGTAGCCGACGCCAGGTTGACGTCGCTCTCCGAAACGGCCCCGGCGGCGGCATGAATCACGCGGACCTTCACTTCGTCCGTGGAAAGCCGCGCCAGGGAGTCTCGGACCGCTTCCACGGTCCCGCCGACATCCGCCTTCACCACGATCGAGAGCTCCTTCAACCCTCCGCTCATCTGGGCGTGAAGGTTCTGGAGGTTCAGCCGTTGGCGTCCCTCGATCAACCGCTGTCGCGCCTCTTCCTTTTTCTCCTCGGCCGCGCGGCGCGCCTCGGACGGAGTCTGGCTTGCCGAGAAGCGGTCCCCGACCACCGGCACTTCGGTAAGTCCGAGCACCTCGCACGGCGTCGAAGGAGGCGCCGTCTTCAGGCGGCGTCCCGACTCGTCAAGCAGCGCCCGCACCTTGCCCCAGGCCGCTCCAGCGCAAACCGTGTCACCGACGGACAACGTGCCCTCCTGGACCAGGAACTGGGCCACCGGGCCACGGCCCTTGTCCATGCGGGCCTCGAGGACGGCTCCCTGCGCGGCGCCGATCGGATTCGCGGTGGGCTCCTCGAGTTCGGCCACGTCAAGTACTGATTGCAGCAGCTCCGGAAGCCCCTCGTGGGTCTTGGCGGAAACCCGACAGAAGATGGCGTCGCCGCCCCAGTCCTCCGGGGTCACCTCGCGTTCGGCGAGTTGCCGCATCACCAGCTCCGGATCGGCTGATGGCTTATCCATCTTGTTGACGGCAACCACCATGGGAACCCCGGCGGCACGGGCGTGGTTGAGCGCTTCGATCGTCTGCTCTTTTACCCCGTCGTCGGCCGCCACCACCAGGATGACCACATCGGTAACCCCGGCGCCGCGAGCTCGCATCTTGGTAAACGCTTCGTGTCCGGGGGTGTCGAGGAAGACAAGGCGGTGGCCGTTCGTTTCCACCGAATAGGCGCTCATGTGCTGGGTAATGCCACCCGCCTCCGTGTCCACGACCCGCGCGCTACGGATGGCATCGAGAAGGCTCGTCTTGCCGTGGTCCACATGACCCATCACGGTGACCACCGGGGCGCGCTCGACCAACCCCTCTTTCTGTTCGTCGGACAGTTCCGCGGCGCCAGACTCCAGTTCGTCCTTCGATGCCGAAGCCTCGATGATTGAACCTCCGAACCGGTGAACCAGTTTCAAGGCGGTTTCCGTATCGAGGGGCTGGTTGATCGACGCCGCCACCCCCTGATGTAGCAGTAGCGACTTGATCACCTCGACGGTCGGGATGCTCATCGCCTCCGCGAGTCCCTTCACGGTGATCGCGTCGCTCAGCGCAACTTTCGCGGTGGTTCGATATTCCCGGCTCACCGCCTGCCGCAAACCGGGAGGCAGCGGGCTGTCGAATCCCTCGAGAACCTCGGGGGTCTCCGCCGGCGCCTGGCGTCGTCTCCCCTTCGATCGGCGGCCTGGAGCCGGACGTTGCGGCCTGGGCGGAGCTGACGGTGTCCGGCGCATTGGCGGCGGGGTAGCCCGGATTCGTGGGGGCGTGGCCCGTCGGGCCGGTCGGGTCACCGTGGGGACGATCTTGCGGTCCGTGGCTCCGGGCCGGAACGCGCCGGACGCCGCAGTCGGCGCGATGCTCCGGGTTTCAATGCGGCGCGATGCCGGCGGTTTGGCCGGGGCCGGTTCGGCGGGCTTCTCGGCAGCCGCAGCCATCCGCTCGGTTCGGACGGAAGGCTCGGGACGCTGGACCGGCGCGGCACCGGAAGCGCGATCGCCATCGGACGCTTCCGGAGCGGCCGGTCGCGCGGCCTTTTTCTCCTGCGCTTCTTCCGCCAGCTTCCGGGCCGCCTCGGCCTCCCGGTCTCGAGCGGCGCGCTGGGCCGCGGCCTCGGCGGCCTGGCGCTCTTCTTCGGCCTTTCGCTCGGCGGCGGCGCGTTCGAGCTCCTGCCTCTGCGCCTCTTCTTCTTCGGCCCGCGCCTTCGCCTCAGCCTCGTCGTGAGCCCTCTTCTCGGCCTCTTCCCGCGCCTTCTTCTCAGCTTCGCCGCGGGCCTTCACTTCGGCGGCCTCGCGAAGGCGGCGTTGCGCGGCAGCGCGGCGGATGTTCTCCTCGGCTTGCAGACGGCGATCGGGACGCGAAGCGCGCCGTTGCTGCAATCGCAGCCGGTTCCTGACCTTTCGCGCGTCACCGTCCCGGATGGACGAAGAGACCGTCCGGGCGCGCAAACCGAAATCTGCCTGGAGAATCTGGAGGAGTTCTCCGGGCTCCATCCCGACCTCTTTGGCGAGGTCGCTGACCCTGACAGTGGACGGCATGGACAGTTAACAGCCTGTGGTGGAACCCGCGTGAGCGCCGAGGCCGGTGAGACGCCCGGCTGACAAGGCGCGTGAGGGAGGAGCCCCCACCGGGAGAACTGGCCCGAGTGTATTTCGACCGAAACGCAACGATGAGCGGCGCGAAGCGACGCAGTTCAGCCGGGATGGATCGCCGGCCGAGCCCCCACCGGGAGAACTGGGCCGCGTGGGTTCCACCACCGGCTGTTCATGCTCCCGCGACTCCGGCGCGGATTCCCTCACCCGATCCGGCCGATCGGCCCGCCGGGGGCGTGGCTGGTGATCCCGGGGTCCGTGGTGCCGCGAGGGCCCGCCGGGCCCTCCCCGCCGCTTGTCGGGACCCCGCCGGGGAGACCCCGTATCGCGGGGACCGCGCCGTTCCGTATCGCGGGGACCATACCGATCCGTATCGCGGGGACCGCGCCGTTCCGTATCGCGGGGACCGCGCCGATCCGTATCGCGGGGACCGCGCCGATCCGTATCGCGGGGACCATACCGATCCGTATCGCGGGGACCGCGCCGATCCGTATCGCGGGGACCGCGCCGCTCCGTATCGCGGGGACCGCGCCGTTCCGCATCGCGGGGACCACGCCGCTCCATATCGCGGGGACCGCGCCGTTCCGCATCGCGGGGACCGCGCCGCTCCATATCGCGGGGACCGCGCCGTTCCGTATCGCGGGGACCGCGCCGATCCATATCGCGGGGACCGCGCCGCTCCGTATCGCGGGGACCGCGCCGATCCGTATCGCGGGGACCATACCGATCCGTATCGCGGGGACCGCGCCGCTCCGTATCGCGGGGACCGCGCCGCTCCATATCGCGGGGACCGCGCCGCTCCGTATCGCGGGGACCTCGCCGTTCCGTATCGCGGGAACCGCGCCACTCCGTATCGCGGGGACCTCGCCGTTCCGTATCGCGGCGACCGCGCCGCTCCGTATCGCGGGGACCGCGCCGTTCCGCATCGCGGCGACCGCGCCGCTCAGTATCGCGGGAACCGCGCCACTCCGTATCGCGGGGACCGCGCCGCTCCGTATCGCGGGGACCGCGCCGCTCCGTATCGCGGCGACCGCGCCGCTCCGTATCGCGGGGACCGCGCCGCGGAGAGCCGGTATCGGGGGGGTCCCGCCGAGCTCTCCGTTCGTCTGCTTCCAGCGAATCGCCTTCGGCCGCCACTTCGATGTCAACTCCGAGGAGCTGAGATGCGAGGCGAACGTTCTGGCCCCGCTTGCCGAGCGTCCGCGGTAGCTCGGTTTCGGCAACGGTCACGAGCAGCCCGCCCTTCTCGCGGAGCCTCCGTGACCCCCCGCCTTGAAATTGCTCATCCACGGTACGGATGTCGAGCACTTCCGCCGGACGGAGCGCATTTCGCGCGAACTTCTCCATTTTGTCGTCCCAGAGAACCACATCGACTCGTTCACCGCGGAGCTCGCGGCTGACGGCACGGATGCGAGAGCCTCCCGGTCCGAGACAGGCGGCCACCGGATCCACTCCAGCCACCGCGCTCGACACCGCGACCTTGGCGCGGAGTCCGGGGTGACGGGCCACCGCTCGAACCTGGACCACTCCGCGGCGAACCTCCGGTGTCTCGCGTTCGATCAGTCCCGCAAGGACCGCCGGGGCAATCCGCGAAAGGATGACCGGAGGATCATGCGGTTCGATGGAGTGCACCGCAGCCCGAATGGGGTCCTCCGGGTTGAAAACCTCGTGGCGGCTCTGCTCCTCCGCAGGCAGCCGTCCCTCTACCGGACCGAGGTTGACGATGAGGTCCTGCCCCTCGCGACGAGCGACGATCGCCGTTTCCAGCTTGCCGATTCGGTCGCGGTACCTTTCGGCGCGGGAGAGCATCCGCGCGGCCCCGAGGCGCGCCTCGAGTACGGCGCCGGCCGCCCGCGCGGCGCTGCGGGCCGCGGTGCCGAAAGGAACCGGTATCTCCACCAGATCGCCCGGGGAAGCCCCTTCGGGGGCTCGGTCCGCCGCGACTTCCGCCTCGGGATCCTGTACCTCCGTGGCCACGCGTTTCACGACGTAGCACACGAGATTCCCTTTTTCGGCGTCGAGGCGGGCGCTCAGGGAACGGCCGCTACTCCTGGAAGCGGCAATGCCTGCCGCCTGTTCGACGCTCGCGATGATCTCGGCCCGGTCCACTTCTGCCGCAAGTTCCTCAATGGCAGCCATCAGATCGGGGGGCGCCTCCGGTCGCCGGGACGTTTTCCGAACAGGGCCTCGAAGTCCGGGGCGAGGCGGGCGGCGACCACTGCGCTCCAGGCGATCTGCCGCTCTCCGTCGAGCCCATTCAGGCAGAGGACGGCGTCCGCCTCCACTGCCCGAAGGGTTCCCGTCACGGTGCTTTGCCGATTCTCCATCCGGTGGCGGATCCGGACTCGCCGCCCTAGAAACCGCCGGCATTCCTCGACCGAATGCAATGGACGATCGAGGCCCGGAGTGCTCACTTCCAGCGTGTAGGAACCTGGAATCGGATCCTCCAGGTCGAGCAGTGCGGAGAGCCTTTCGTTCACCCGTTCGCAATCGGACAGCCCTACCGCATCGTCGGTTCGCTCGATGAAGACGCGTACCCGCCGTCCGCTGCGGGGTCCCTTGATCTCGATCCATGCCAACTCAACCTGAGCACTCGCCGCCGCTCGTCGCGCCAAGCGTTCGATGTGCGCGCCGAGATCGTCGCCCGCTTGGTGAAAGCGCTGCGGGTCCGGTTCTTCTTGCGAAATGCGTAGAGCCTCTCGGGATTGGGGGATCGGAGAAAACCCGCCGCACCGGAGCGCGACGGGTCACGAAAACAAACGGGAGCGACCGACCCCGGCCGCACCCGAACGACTGAGTATACCCCACCGCGAGATCGCCGAAGAAGGCGCGAATTCCCGTCGGGAAACCCCGCCGCGCGGATGTCCTGCCCCTCCTCCGAAAGGTGGGGTGAGCATCTCTATCGGCTTAACAGCCTGTGGTGAAACCCCGGCGGCGTTCGAGCGGCGATGCATCCAGGCTGAAACGCGCCGCTTTGCGGCGCTCTGCGTTGCGTTTCGGTCGAAATACACTCGGTATTCCTCCCTCACGCGCCTTGTCAGCCGGGCGCCTCCTCGCTCTCGGCGCTCACCCGGGTTCCGCCACAGGTTGTCAAGGATCTGGCGGCGCTCCCGGAATCGGTCTCCCCGAGAGCTTCGCCCACCAGATCCTCGGGATGCGCCTCGGTGATCTTCACGTCCACAAACCGGCCTACGGGCGCTTCGCCATCCACGATGAGGACGCGGGCATCCACATCCGGCGCCTGTTTTTCCGTGCGCCCGGCCGTGAGCAGTTCGCTCTCTTCGGCGACACCGTCCACCAGCACCGGCAGGACGTCCCCGACCATTTCACGGTGCCGGGCCAGAGCGATGCCCCGCTGCAGCTCCATGAGGCGAGCCCGGCGTTCCTCTTTCTCGGTCTCCGAGACCACTTCGTTTTGAACGAAGGAGGTCGCGGACTCCTCATTGGAATAGACAAATGCCCCCATCGCGTCGAATCGGGCCGCTTCCACGAACTCGAAGAGTTGCTGGAACTCGCCTTCCGTTTCCCCCGGGAAACCGACGATGAAAGTGCTCCGGATGGCGACTCCGGGAACGGTTTCCCGGATCCGCGCCAGCAGGCGCTCGTTGCTCTCCCGATTCCCGGGCCGGCGCATGTCTTTCAGAACTCGCCGGCTCGCGTGCTGCAGCGGGATGTCCACGTAACGACAGACTTGTGGGACCTCCGCCATCGCGGCGAGTACCTGCTCATCAAGCGTTGTCGGGTAGGCGTAGAGGAATCGCACCCAGGCGATTCCGCTGACTTCGGCGAGTTCACGCAGCAACCTGGCGAGCCCGTGCCGGATGCCGAGGTCTTTGCCGTAGGCGGTCGTGTCCTGCGCCACCAGAATGAGTTCGCGGGTACCCGTTCGGGCGAGCGATTCGGCCTCGGCGAGCACCGATTCCGGATCGCGGCTACGAAAATGCCCGCGAATCTGTGGAATCACACAGAACGTGCAGGGATAGTCGCAGCCCTCGGCCACCTTGATGTAGGCAATGTGCGGTGGGGTGGAACGGATCCGGGGGGTGGTGTGGTCGTAGAGCCAGGTGACCGATTGGTCGGCGCGGAGTGGCGGGGTCCGCCGCTTGGGAGCGACCAGAACGTCAGCAATGCGCTCCACCTCGTCGAGCCCGATGACTGCGTCGATCTCGGGGATCTCGCGCGTGAGTTCGCTGGCGTACCGCTGAGCCAGGCATCCGGCCACCACCAGCCGCCGGCACCGGCCGCGGCGCTTGAGTTGGGCCAGTTCGAGGATGGTGTTTATCCCCTCCTCCTTGGCCGGGCCAATGAACCCGCAGGTGTTCACCACCAGCGCCTCGGCGTTCGCCGGATCGGATGTCATCTCGAAGCCGCGACTCGTGAGGACACCGGCCATGACCTCGCTGTCGAGCAGGTTCTTCGCGCATCCGAGGCTCACCAGCCCAACTTTCATGGCGCCAACCGGTAGAGCGTGCGGGGAAACGCAATCGCTTCCCTCAGATGCGAGAGCCCTGACATCCAGGCAACGAAACGCTCGATTCCCAGCCCGAATCCGGAGTGTGGAGTCGTTCCGTATCGGCGGAGGTCGAGATACCACTCGAAAGCATCCTCCGGCAGGTCGTGCTCCCGGACGCGCTGGCGCAACAGTTCGTGGTCATGGATGCGCTGGCCCCCGCCGACAACCTCGCCGTAACCCTCCGGAGCGATGATGTCGAGACACAGAACCCGGTCGGGGCGTTCGGGATCGGGCTCCATGTAAAAGGCCTTGATGGCGGCCGGGAAATGGGTGATGCAAAGCGGCCGGTGGAGGTCCTCGGTCAGGGCTGTCTCGTCCTGCGCCCCGAAGTCACCCCCCGGCGTGAAGCCGGTTCCCTTGCGGGCCAGGATTTCGGCGGCCTCGTCGTAGGTAATCCGGTGGAACGGGGCTCGGATCCGGCGAAGGGGGGCGGTGTCCCTTTCGAGGATCTCGAGCTCGGCCGCGCGGTTCTCGAGAACGCGGGAGACCGCGTGGCAGATCAATCCCTCCGCGAGGTCGATGATGTCTCGGAGTTCCGCGAAAGCGACCTCGGGCTCCAGCATCCAGAACTCGATCAGATGGCGGCGGGTCTTCGATTTTTCGGCCCGGAAAGTGGGTCCCAGGCAGTAGGTCCGGCCCACCGACATGGCAACTGCCTCGTTGTAGAGCTGGCCGCTCTGACTCAGGTAGGCCTGGCGATCGAAGTAGCGCGTCTCGAAGAGAGTGGTTGTCCCCTCGCAGGCGTTCGGGGTGAAGATCGGCGTGTCGGCATTCACGAAGTCCTGTTCTCGCAGGTACTCCCGGAACGCGTACAGAACCTCGTCGCGAATCCGGAGCAGCGCGTGTTGTTTCCTGGACCTCAGCCACAGGTGCCGGTGGTCCAGCAGGAAGGAGGCTCCATGTTCTTTCGGCGTGATCGGATAGGGATCGGCGGCGTGCAGGACCGAAAAGCCGGACGCCCGGATCTCCATGCCTCCGGGTGCGCGCGGTTCGGAGAACGCGGCCCCGACGATCTCCACGGCGCTTTCCAACGGACAGTGCCGGGCGGTTTCGAAGGCATCGGCGGGAACCGCCGCCTTGGCGACGACCACCTGGGCGAAGCCGGAGCCGTCCCGGAAATTCAAGAAGAGCAGCTTGCCGCTCGAGCGCCGTCCGGCCAGCCATCCCCGGAGCGTGGCCGGCACTCCCTCCGGAGCGGCGTCCCGGGCAAGAATTCGGATCAGCGACGCGATCGTCGGGAGGCGCCGATCCTTCCAGGATTCGGTCGGCGCGGCGCCGGTGGGTTGTCGAGACATGGAATGAGCGGCGTGGGAGTGTACGTGTCAGAGGTCCGGAAGGTCCGCGAGGAAACTTCGGAGGCTCCGCCGGTCGGCGCGCTCGGAGTGGCGCTCGAGGTTGTCCCTGACCATTTGCAAAGTCGGAGCGATATAGCGGCGGTAGACATCATTGTCGCGCGCGGACAGCTGGAATCCGTAGGTGCCGAGTGCCTTCAGGTTGCGCTGGAGGGCGACCGCGTCGAACTCGGCAAGCAGCTCCTGCGGGTTCCCGCGAATGCCCACGGCGTTTTGGAAGCGAAGGACCAGGTCCAGCTCTCGAAACGGCATGGGCGATCCGCGCTCGCCGGCCACGTAGGGGTCACGGACCAGCGACATCAGGTCGTAAGCGCGTGGACCGATGCGGGTGTCCTGATGGTCAATCACGTGAAGTTGTCCCCCGGGCGCGCCGCAGGCGCCAGAGGGTGCGGACCGGGCCATCAGATTGCGTGAGTGGAAGTCCCGATGGGCAAGCGTCGCAGGACCGCCGGCCGCTTCCTCGGCGAGTGCCGCGAACAGCGATTCCAACTCCCGGGCGGCCCGTCCGCGCAGCCGAAGCCCGGCGTAGTCCGCGAGGAAGTGCTTTGCAAAGAACAACAGTTCCCGCAAGAAGAGCGCGGAGTCGAGGCGAACGGCAAAGGCCCGGAAGCGGCTCGCCGCCGGCGTCTCGGCGATTCGCGCGCCTTGGTGTTGAATCCGGGCAATGATCTCCGCGGCCTCGTCATAGAGAGCCGCAACATGGGCGCCACCCTCGAGCGCCACGATCTGGAGAAGATCGTCCCCAAGATCTTCGAGGGCTATGGCTCCGAGTTCCGGGACCTCTTCCAGAATCCGGGGCGTCCGGACACCGAGTTCGCGGTACAGGAGCGTGGAATTCGCAAACGGCAGAGTCCCGGGCTCGTAGGGTTCGGCCATGACGCAGAGGACGAGGGTCCTGCCAGCCGCGTCGGCCTCCCGGTCTCCGGCGGGGGCGGAACGAATCCGGTAATAGACGCGTTCGCCGGCCTCCTTGACGAGCGGCTCCAGGGCTGCCCGGTCCGGGTCTCCCGGCAGCAGACGGTCCGAACGCCGGAGAAAGAGATCGAGGCGGCTCCTCGCGTCCGAAGTCGGAGCCTTCGGGATCAACGCACCGAGCGGCGCTCCACTCGTCATGGGCGGCGGGACGATGTCACAGCGGCGCCGCAACGCCGCCAGCGAAGAGCGCAGCTTCGATCCGGGCGCCCGCCGGGACCGTTTCCGCGGCCGCGACGACCGAGCCCCGAACGACGGCCCGCGCCCCGACGCGTACGTCTTCGAGAAGCACCGATCCTTCGACGCATGCATCTTCTTCAAGAACGCTCCCCGCGCCGATCAGTTCGGCAGGCTCCCCCCGGGCTCCAGGTCCAAAGTGAACTTTCCCGCTACTCGCCGATCTGTCCGGGACCTCGGGAAGCGTCTCGGTTTCCAGGGCGCGCAGCGAAGCTTCGAGGTAGCGCCCGGGAGTCCCGATCTCAAACCAGGGGGCACGACTCGGGAAGGCTCGGGCGGACCCAGCCGCGATGAGTCCGGGAAGGAGGTCTTGCGAGAGGCCTCCCGGGCCCCCGTTCAGGTAGTCGAAGGCCGCCGCCTCGAGCAACCAGACCCCAGCGAAGCCGAAACCGGATCCCCCCGGCCCGCTGAGCCCGGTGATGGTCCCGTTTTCGTCGGTCTCCAGCCGGCGCTCGCCGGCAAACTCCGGCCCGGGTTCCGGATCACAAAGCAAAGTGGCTTCGCCGCCCCGGGCTCCGTGGAAGTTGACCATCTCCCCGAGATCAAAAGTGGGGAGCGTGTCCCCGTTCAACACGAGGAGCGATCCACCATCGCGCCGTCCCAGTCCGAAGCGCGTCACCGCACAGGAGAGCCCCCCGGATGTGCCGAGCAATTCCGGCTCGGGAGAGCGGCGGACCCTGAGCCCGGGCTCCGCCCGCTCGGCGGCCGCGAGCAGCGGCTCCAACGTCTCCGGATGCTGGTGGAGATTCACAACCACATCGTCGACCCCAGCGCCCGCGAGCCAACCGAGGAGTCGACTCAGCAGCGGCACCCCGCAAAATGGGAGCGCCGGCTTGGCGCGGTCGACCGTGAGCGGCCCCATCCGCTCACCGCGACCGGCGGCAAACACCATGGCCTGGCGCGGGAACCGGGGCGTTTGGGCCCCTTGCCCGACTTCGTCCACAAGCTGTTAGCAGCCTGTGGTGGAACCCGGGTGAGCGCCGAGGCCGGTGAGGCGCCCGGCTGACAAGGCGCGTGAGGGAGGAATACCGAGTGTATTTCGACCGAAACGCAACGATGAGCGGCGCGCAGCGACGCGGTTCAGCCGGGATGCATCGCCGGCCGAGCCCCCACCGGGAGAACTGGGCCGCGTGGGTTTCACCACAGGCTGCTAGACGTGCATCATGGCGGCGGCGCCGGCGGAATCGGAATCGGCCGCGCCGGCGATCCAGCTCTCCATGTCGGCGCCGATCTGCACCGAGATCAGCCGTGAAACGCCGGGCTCCTCCATCGTGACTCCATAGAGATGCTCACAGGCCTCCATGGTCAGGCGGTTGTGGGTAATGACGACCAGTTGTGTATCCCGTTTGAGTTCGCCCAGCATGGATGCGAACCGCTGCACGTTCGCATCGTCGAGGGGAGCGTCCACTTCGTCCAGAAGACAAAACGGCGCCGGGCGATACCGGAAGAGCGCGATAAGGAACGCGATAGCGGTCATGGCCTTCTCCCCGCCGGAGAGGAGGCGAACACTCTGCAGCTTCTTGCCCGGCGGCTGGGCCGCAATCTCGACTCCGAATTGGGCGTCGGCCGGCAGGTCCGGCAAGAGGGACGCTCCGTTGCCGTTGCCGTTAGAGGTCTCCGTCTCGATCTCCCCCGTCAGCTCGCCGGAGGCTGCCTCCTCGACCTGACTTCCGCCCCTCCGGGACGCTGCCGCGACGGGGTCTTCCGGAGCGGCGTCCTTGCCCGGACTCTCCTCTCTCGCCCGATCTTCGTTCGCCCGATCTGGCAATTCGACCAACCGCAGTTCCGCGCGACCGCCACCGAAGAGTTGGCGGAAGGCCTCGTCGAACCCGGCGCTCACCGCCTCGAGGCCCTCCCTGAAGATGCGCCGCGCCTCCCGGTCCTGGCGGCGGATTGCCGTGAGTCCGTCGGTGATGCCCTGTTCCACGTCCCGGAGGTGTGACTCGGGTTCGCTGCGTTCCGCTTCCAACTCGCGGAGCCGCGCCTCGGCAATTTCGTTCACCGGACCGAGCTTTTCGATTCGATCCTGCACCTGCCGTATTTCGTCGGCGATCTCCTCTCGGGACCGGCCCCGGAGCGACGCGGGAAGCGAGGCGACAGCCTCATCGAGCGCCCGTCCATGCGCCCGCCGGAACTCGTTCTCGAGTTCCCGCAGCAGACCCTGAACCTCCCGGGTTCCGGACCGAACCTGGTGCAGCCGTTCCTCCAGGTCCCTCAGTTCCAGACCACGCACCCGCGTCGCCTCCACGGCGCGTTCGAGTCGGTCTCGCAAGCCTCGAGCGGTGCCGGTGAGCACCCGTTCCCGGGCTTCCCACTCCGCTATCGCGCCATCGGCGGCGCGTCGTGCTTGAGTCGCCGACTCCCGCCGCGCCAGCCATTCTTCCTCCTCACGGCGCGCCGCAGCGGACTCCGCGTGGATGCGCTCAAGACGCTGACGGTGCTCATGCACGTGCCGATCAAGCGCCCGGGCCCGACCTGCGATCTCGTCGGCCACCGCGTTCTGACGAGCCAACTCGCGGTCCGCCTCGCGCCACCGCCGCTCCCGGGCTTCGAGGTCACGTCTGAGAGCCGCGTGGGCCACCTCGCGCTCGCCCAACTCGCGGGACGCTTCCTCGAGCCGCGCCTCGTCACGGGCCAGTTGCTGCGCCGCGCGAGCGTCGTCCTTCTCGATGCTCTCCAGTTCCTCGCAGTGGCGGGAAACCTCCGCTTCGAGTTCTTCGATCCGCTTTCGGACCTCTTCGAGCGTTTCCTGGTGACGGGCCGATTCGAGTCGGCGGCGTACGACGAGGTTTTCCGCACGCCCGCGCGCTCCCCGGAGTTCTTCGACCGCCCTTCCGGCCTGGTCCGCGGCCTCTCCAGCAACGGCGCGGGCGCGGGACAGCCGGGCAAGCCGGCGCGTTTCCTCCTGCTCTTCGACTTCGAGTTCGGCTACTTCGCGCCGGGTGCTCAGAAAACCCTCGCCGGGGCCCCCGCGCCCAAAGCGCACGACTCCGGGAGGCGCCACGCTGGCCCCGTCACGAGTCACATAGAGGCCCGGCTTCGTCACGAAGGCAGCCAGCGCCTCCTCGAGGTCCGCAGTCACGACTGCGTTCGGGATGACGGAATCCAGCCCGGGATCCACGGGCTGCAAGTGGTCGCTCAACCGGTCGTCCCCACCGGCCGCCGGCCGCTCGGGGGGTCCGCAGGCCTGGAGTAACTCGGACACCACTACCTCTGAGGGGCCGGCTTCGTCGCCACCGAGTTCTTCGACAAGCTCCGTCACGTCACAAACGCGGTCGATCCGGACCCGATGGACGCCGAGAAGCCGCTCCGCCGCCCGTTCGTAGCCCGGATCCACCTGGACCAACTCTCCTACCGCACCGCCGAGCGCAAGTCCGCGGCGGTGAGCTGCCTCAACCAGCTTCGAGGCGCCCTCGCCCAACTGTTCTCGCGAGGCGACGAGCGCCTTCAACGAACGAAGCCGCCCCGAGAGCACCGCCTGACCCCTCTCGGCTCGCGCCTCCTCGTCCCGTGCCGCCTCCGCCTCGGAAATCGCGGATCGCCACGACGCTTCGGCCATCTCGAGTTGCCCGTGCAGCCGGGTGACTTCCTCCTCCTGCTTCCGGACCCCGGAAGCCGCTTCGGAGAGCCCCCGGGTCGCGTGATCCAGACGGGCGTCGAGCTCCCTCTTGCTCCCTCGGAGTTCGAGTCCGCTCGCCGCCAACCGCCCGCGCCGGCCCGCGTATTGCTCCCGTGACATCTGGAACGATCGGACGCTCGCCCGCAGACGATCCGTCTCCCGCCGCAACTCCCACACGGCAGAGTGAGCTTCGCGCTCCTCCACCAGAGCTTGGTCCCTGGCCGCCGCCCGCTCTTTCGCGGCATCCGTCAAATCCGCCAGCCGCCCGGGGAATTCGCCGGCCCGCCGGACACTTTCCTGTCGTTCGGCTTCGAGATCATCAAGGCGAGCGCCCAGCGTCGTGGCTTCCGTATCGAGGCGGGAGACCTGCGACGCGCGGACTCCCGCGGCGCGGGCGCCTTCGTCAAGGAGTGCGATCGCCCGGGCCCGGCGCGCACCCAGATCGCCAATTTCCCGCGTCGCTCCGCGGAGCTCGAGTTCCGTGCGGGTGACTCGGTCGCGGATGGTTTCCACGAATCGTTCGAAGGTTGCGAGACTCAGGGACCGCCGATCGCGCTCGGGGCTCAGGCTTTCTTCCGGGGCGGTGTTTTCCCGCAGGCGAGCGAGGAGCCCTTCCCGCCGGGCCGCCTGTTCGGCGACGCCGAGCAACCGTGCCTGATCGGACGCTTCGCGAACCCGGCTCGCCGTCCGGGAATCCCGGCGGGCCACCCGAATGTACCGGTCGAGTTCGGCAAGTCGCTCGCGCACCCGCTCAAGCGCTTTCTCGGCCGCCCGCAGGTTCGCCTCGCTCTCCCGCCGATTCATGCGATAGGCGCCCAACCCGACCGCCTCCTCGACCAGGAGCCGCAGGTCAGCGGGTTTGCGGCTGAGCACTTCGTTGGCGCGCCCCTGCTCAATCAGCGCGTAGGACCCGGGCCCGAGTCCCGTACCGGCGAACAACCGCTGGATGTCTCGTCGGGTGCAGCGTCGGCCATCCATCTCATAGACGGACTGTCCACTGGCGTCCACCCGGCGGCTGACAACCACTTCCCGCCGCTGACCGACGGCGGACAAGGCGGCATCCGACAAGTCTGCGGCGACCGCGCCGTTCTCCGACACGCCTTCGAGAGAATCCTGGGGCCGGGACGCACCGTTCGCGCGAACGGGATTGCCGGATCCGTTGCCGGTGGAAACGTTCGCGAGGGCTCCCCGGGACGATGCCAAGACACCGCTGACGTGAAGCCGCACCTCGGCGACTCCGAGTGGCTCACGGAGGGCGCTTCCGCTGAAGATAAGTTCCTTGCCCCGCGCCCGGATGTTGCCGGCGCCCAGTTCACCAAGCACCCAGAAGACCGCATCCGCGATGTTGCTCTTGCCGCAACCGTTCGGCCCCACGACGGCGGTGGCTCCCTGACCGAACTCAAGCGTCACCGGCTCGGCGAAGCTCTTGAACCCGGCGATTTCGAGCCGCTCGATCCTCACTCGTCTGTCACCTGAAGATTGTGGCTGCGGCGCTGCCGACGCCGGTCGTATTCTACGCGGTCACCGGGGCAACCCACAACATGTTGTGCCCCGAGGCGCCAACAGCCCCAAGATACGGTAGGTAAGCAGCTCGGGACTCAGGTATTCCGACCGAACCGCAACGATGAGCGGCGCGTAGCGGAGTGGTGAACAGCCGGTGGTGGAACCCACGGAGCGCCGAGGCCGGGGAGGTGCCCGGCTGACAGGCGCGTGAGGGAGGAATACCGAGTGTATTTCGACCGAAACGCAACGATGAGCGGCGCGAAGCGACGCGGTTCAGCCGGGATGGATCGCCGGCCGAGCCCCCACCGGGAGAACTGGGCCGCGTGGGTTTCATCACCGGTTGTTTGGCCGGGATGCAGCGCACCGAAACCGCGTACCGCCGCCCGAGCAGAAGCGCGGGGACGGCTTGGAACGCCGACCTCCGGTCGGCACCGCCCGCCGCAGGCGGGCGAAAGGCGCAGTGCTGCTGTCGTCCATGGCGCAGACCGGGCCAAGGATCACCGCGCAGATTCGCGGAGTGCAGGGTCGCGCCATCCGGGCATCGGGCGACTCTCCTTCCGCGGCCCTGTCGGACCGCGGTGCCGGCCTTCCCGGGAGAAACCCTCATGATCGGATCCTCCTGCACGCCCCGCCGGTCATGAAAAGGCACAGCCCCGGATAGGGCGGATAGGGCGGAGGTGAGCGGTCGCGGCATCCGGGATTGGAAGAGGGTGCGGTACTCGCATTGGCATGGCGTGGCGTCATCGGTACTGGTTTCGCGCTCCCGCGCGATGCCGACCAGAGGTCGGCGTTCCAAGCCGTCCCCGCGCTCTTTCTCGGTCAGTAGTACGCAGTTCCGCGGCCCTGGGGGCCGCGATGCCGTTGTGAACACCGGCTTTGCCGGGCCGGCGCGATCCGAGCCCATGGCGTCTCCTTCACAGCAGCCGGGCCGCGCGACTTTGTCCACAGGCTCCGAGGAGCCTGTGGACAAAGTGGTGTGAGCGCCGAGAGCGGCGAGGCGCCCGGCTGACAAGGCGCGCGAGGGAGGAATACCGTGTGTATTCCGACCGAACCGCAACGATGAGCGGCGCGTAGCGGAGTGGTGAACAGCCGGTGGTGGAACCCACGTGAGCGCCGAGGCCGGGGAGGTGCCCGGCTGACAAGGCGCGTGAGGGAGGAATACCGCGTGTATTTCGCCGAAACGCAACGATGAGCGGCGCGAAGCGACGCGGTTCAGCCGGGATGGATCGCCGGCCGAACGCCGCGTGGGTTTCATCACCGGTTGTTTGGCCGGGATGCATCGCCGCTCGAACGCCATGTGACTTCATCCACAGGCTCCTACAATCCGGGAACTCCGCCGTGGGTCTCCTCAACCGCTACATCCTCCGGCTCATCGCCCCCGGCGTATTCCTCGGGACCGGGGTCTTCCTGTTCGCGCTACTGCTGAACGAACTGGTCCGGAATATCCAGTTGCTGGTGACCCAGGGAGCGAACCCGGCCACGGTGGGCCTCGCCCTCGCCCATCTGATCCCGGGTCTCCTGGCCGTCGCTGTCCCGAGCGCGCTCCTGCTCGGCATCCTGCTGGCATTGAACCGGCTCTCGAGCGGCCACGAACTCATCGCCATGCGGGCCGGGGGGGTCTCTCCCTGGCGTCTCCTCGTGCCGATCGCGGCCGCGGCGGGAGTCACATTCCTCTCGTGTCTGCTGCTGATGCTGGAGATCGTCCCGCCGTCGAACCGGCGGTTCGTGGAACTGAGAGATGAACTCCTGAACTCCCGGCTGCGCACCGAAATCGAGCCCCGCATGTTCTACGACGAGCTGCTCGACGGCCGTGTCCTGCTGGTGGGAGAGGCATCACCGAACGAAGACGGCTGGCGGCGGGTTTTTCTTGCGGACACCGCACGGACTGACGAACCCACGATCTTCGTCGCGGAACGCGGACGACTGGTAACCGTCCCCGAACAGCGCCTCGCATTCCTCGAACTCACCGATGTGGAAGTCCACAATGCCGGCCTCGATGATCCGGGCCAGTACCGAATTCAACGGGCCCAGGCGATCAATCTCCCGCTCGACCCTGGCGACATATTCGGGCCGGAAACACAAAGTCCCAGCCGCAGCGCCCGGGCCATGCTGCTACCGGACCTCCTGACCGCCTACGAAGGCACGGACCACCCGATTTATCTGGTGGAGATCCACAAGAAATTTGCCCTTCCGTTTGCCTGCCTCGCCTTTGGATTGCTCGGTCTGGGACTCGGCATCCGGCCATCTCCGGGACCGGCGCGGGCCGGGGCGTTCGCCTTGGCCATTCTCGTCGTTCTGGCCTATTACGTCCCGCTCACGCTGGGCGAACAGCTCGCCGCCTCCGGCGAATTGTCCCCCTGGCTCGCCATGTGGGGCGCAAACATTCTTGTAGTCGTCGCCGGAACGGCTCTCATGCTGCTGGCGGCGCGCGATTTGGACCCGCTGGCGGCCACGTTCCGCCTGCTCGGTCGGACGAAGCGACTGGTTCCCCGCCTGCCGAGCCTCGGGCGTTCGGCTGTCCGGCGATGGCGGCGACCGGGACTGCCCACCATCCTGGATCGCTACGTGATCATCCGGTTCGGCTGTTTTCTCGCCATTGCGCTTGCCGCCCTCCTTAGCTGGCAGCTCATCGGCCGGCTGATGGCGGTGATCGGCGACGCCTTCGATCGGGACATCCCGGCTTCCACCGTCCTTCGCTACCTGGGGCTCTCGCTCCCCGAGTTTGCAACCCAGATACTGCCGCTCGCGACCCTCACGGCAACACTCGTGACCTTCGGGATCCTGAGCCGTCACAGCGAGGTAACCGCCTTTCTCAGCGGGGGAATCAGCCGCACGCGCCTCGCCGTCCCCGCCCTTGCCGTCGGAGTGCTGGCGAGTGGTGCTGGAATCGGACTTCAGGAATGGCTGGTCCCCAGGACCGCTTCCGAAACCGAAGACATCGGCGCTCGCATTCTCGGCCGACCGCGCCGCACCCTGAATCCGCTGGAGCGTCATTGGGGCATGGGCCCCGAGGGACAGATCTACCACTACGACGACTTCGATGCCGACAATGCGGTCTTGAGTGGGTTGTCCGTCTTCCGGCTAAACCCGGATGGCGCATCGCTTGCCGCACGCAGCTATGCGGCTTCCGCCCATTGGTCCGAGGCAAACCAGACCTGGACGGGGATCGGAGGCTGGGTGCGCGACCTCCGCGGCGGGCGAGCTTCTGAACCCTTTGCTGTCCGCGAGATTCCGGACGTTTCGGTACCCGACGCCCTCCTCGCGCAGGATCTGGCCACGGACCACCTTCCCTATGGTGACCTGAAGCGGCGCATCGAAACGATCGAGGCGGCGGGCCATCACGATCCTGTCCTCCATGTGGCTCTCGAAACCAAGACCTCCCTGCCCTTCGCATCGCTGGTCACCGTCCTCATCGGCCTTCCGTTCGCATTCCGGAGAGCGAATCAAAGCGCCTGGGCGAGCACGGCAATCGCGTTCGCCATCGCGATCGTTTACCTGGTAGCCACCCAGTTCTTCCGTTCCATCGGGGACGCGGAGCTCCTTGATCCGGTGCTCGCAGCCTGGTCGCCGAACCTGTTCTTCAGCCTTGCCTCGGTCTTCTTGCTGCTGCAGCGGCGCTAGCTAGGGCAGTTGCCAGTCCGGGGCAAGACCGCGCGGACGACCCCTGCACTGAGCTCACCATGTCCCCCGGCCGCTAGCCGAAAGACTCCCCCGGGCCCAGCAGGGTGCCGGGAGGCGTCTCCGATCCCTCCGCGACGCCTGCATTCGCTCCGAGACAGGCACCCACGACGGGAACCCCCACGCGCGCCGTATGCCGGAGCACCTGGATTCGCTCTACCGGACCCGAGAGGAGACGCGCCCCTGCTCCGACCGAGGCGCCGCGCCCCAGCACGCTGTCCCGGACGATTGCGCGCTCACCAACTCGCGCCCCTTCCATCAGAACCGCGCGTTCGACGACCGCACCTGCGGCAATCCGGGCCCCGGCGCCGAGTTCTACCGGTCCCCGCAGGAAGGCGTCCGGGTGGACGGATGCCCCCTCTCCAAGAAAGACGGCCCCCTCCCCCATCTCTCCCGTGCTTGTCTCGAATCCGAGCGCCCGCGCTCCTTCTCCCGGAGGGTTGCCTCCAAACAGGGGAACGATGCGGCCGATTACGTCCCACGGGTAGGTGAGCGGGATCCAAGGACGCCGGGCGCGCACAGCGCGCACCCCGGGAGCGCGCGCCAGGATCCGAATGAGATCCGGCAGTTCGAGTTCGCCGCGCACGCTCTCCTGGACTTCCCCGAGGTGATCCAGATCCTCGCGCGCCAGCGAATAGGCGCCCACGCTGCTCAACTCCCAGGGCTTGGCCTGCGGAGGCTTTTCCTGGACATCCACCAGCCAGTCATCGTCGGTCACAGTGACCGTCGCCCGGTTCCAGGGGTCGCTCGCCTCCTTGCAAAGGATCGCCGTGCGGTGCTCGCTCACCCGGGCCAGGTCCTCGTGGTGGTAGAAGTCGTCCCCGTTCAGGACGAGGACCCGCTCCCCGACAACGGCGGCAGCAACGCGCAGCGCGTCGGCGGTGCCGCGAGCACTCTCCTGCTCGACGGGCACGAGGCGGATTCCTCGATAGCTCTTGCCGAAGTGATCGAGGATCCGCTCCTTCCGATAGCCGACCACCAGGACCGCGGTGTCCACGACCCCCTGCAACTGGTCGAGTACCCGCTCGGTGAGCGGGCGGCCCCAGAGCGGCAGGAGCGGTTTCGGGAAGTCGGCGGTCAGCGGCCAGCTCCGCTGGGACTTCCCCGCGAGGAGGATGACCGCAGTAGGCCGGGGAGTGGCTGCCGTCACCGATTGGCCCCCGTTCCGAGCAGGGGAAACCCGCTCTGCACCGCGGATTCGGATGGCATCCGGGCTGCTAGCAGCCTGTGGTGGAACCCGGGTGAGCGCCGAGAGCGGCGAGGCCCAGTTCTCCCGGTGGGGCCAGTCCTCCCGGTGGGGGCCCGGCTGACAAGGCGCGTGAGGGAGGAATACCGGGTGTATTTCGACCGAAACGCAACGCAGAGCGCCGCATAGCGGCGCGGTGAACAGCCGGTGGTGGAACCCGCGTGAGCGCCGAGGTCGGGGAGGCGCCTGGCTGACAAGGCGCGTGAGGGAGGCATACCGGGTGTATTCCAACCGAAACGCAACGATGAGCGGCGCGAAGCGACGCGGTTCAGCCGGGATGCATCACCGGCCGAACGCCGCGCGGGTTTCACCACCGGCTGTTTGGCCGGGATGCATCGCCGCTCGAACGCCGCCTGGGTTGCACCACAGGCTGCTAACATCGCGCGCCCCTCATCAACGACGGCTCCCGAGACGACCCACCAACGTCGCCTCCCCCATCCGGTCAGGACCCCAACACGAGGAAGGTGTCCCGCAAGCGTGCAACACCACCGCGACATGCGGCTCTTTACGTCGGAGTCCGTAACCGAAGGCCATCCGGACAAGGTCGCGGACCAGATTTCCGACGCCATTCTTGACACCTTCCTGACTCGGGACCCACTGGCCCGGGTCGCCTGCGAGACCCTCGTCACTGCGGGTCGCGCGGTGATTGCCGGGGAAGCCACCGCCCGGGGTGGCCCCTCACCGGCGGAACTCAAAGCGGTGGTCCGCCGAACGATCCGGCGAATCGGGTACACCGGAAGGAACGACGATTTCGACGCGGACACGGTGGATGTCCAGATCCACATGGGCCACCAGACCGCGGACATCGCGATGGGCGTGGATACGGGAGGCGCCGGAGACCAGGGGATGATGTTCGGGTTCGCCTGTGATGAAACGCCCGAACTCATGCCGCTGCCCATCACCCTGGCGCACCGGATCACGAGGCGCCTCACCGAAGCGAGGACGAGCGGAGACATCTCTTATCTGGGCCCGGACGGGAAGGCGCAGGTCACCGTGGCCTACGACGGATCCGGAAACCCGGTGTCCGTTCCCACCATCGTCGCGTCCTCGCAGCACGCGGAACATGCCCTCGATCGCGTGGTTCGCGATATCGAGGAAAAGGTGGTGCTCCCGGTGCTGCCGGAGAGGTTTCGAGCCGGCTCACCCGAGGTCCTCGTCAATCCGACCGGCAAATTCGTGGAGGGCGGCCCGGCGGCCGACTGCGGACTCACGGGCCGGAAGGTTATCGTCGACACCTATGGCGGGATGGCCCGCCACGGCGGTGGAGCGTTTTCGGGCAAGGACCCAACAAAAGTGGACCGCTCGGCCGCCTATATGGCGCGCTACATCGCCAAGAACGTAGTCGCCGGGGAACTTGCGCGCCGGGCTGAAGTGCAGATCGCCTACGCGATCGGGCGCGCGCAGCCGGTTTCGGTACGGGTCGACACTTTCGGTACCGGAGCGGCAGACGATGGTGTCATCGAGCGCGCCGTTCGCGATGTCTTCGGCCTGACCCCCAAGGAAATCATCGCCCACTTCGACCTGCGCCGGCCCATCTACGAGAACACCGCGAAGGGTGGCCACTTCGGACACGAGAGCCCGGGTTTCCCCTGGGAGAGCACCGATCGCGCAGCAACGCTGGTCGCCGCCGTCGGCCGTTAGATCCCGGCAGGAATGAGCACCGGGCCGAACGGCGCCCTCGCGACCCGCTTCGACCCGGCGGCCGTCGAGGCCGAAGGGTGGGACCGCTGGGAAAACGCGGGAGCCTTCGCGACCGAGGTGGATTCCGGCGGCCGAATACGGCCGGACGGCGATCCGGGCCGGGAGCCGTTCACCATCGTCATCCCGCCTCCCAACATCACCGGCCGGCTCCATATGGGGCACGCCCTCAACAACACGATTCAGGACGTGCTGGTCCGCTACCGGCGGATGGAGGGCCGGGACGCCCTGTGGGTCCCCGGAACCGACCATGCAGGCATCTCCACCCAGACCGTCGTCCGCAAACACCTTGATGCCCAGGGGGTGGACTACCGGGCTCTGGGAAGGGAGGCCTTCATCGAACGGGTCTGGGAATGGCGGGAAGAGTTCGGGGAAGTCATCCTGGAGCAGCTTCGCAAACTGGGGTGTTCGTGCGACTTCCGCCGGACCCGGTTCACGATGGACGAGGGGCTTTCCCGAGCGGTGCGCACGGTCTTCAAGGCGCTCTATGACCGCGGGCTGATCTATCGCGGCAAACGCGTGGTCAACTGGTGTCCGGTGGACCGAACGGCGCTCTCCGACGACGAAGTCGAAACGGCGCCCGAGGGAGAACCGGGCCACCTTTGGAGCATCAATTATCCGCTCGCTGGCGACTCCCAGCGGCACCTCACGGTGGCCACCACCCGGCCTGAGACGCTGTTCGGAGACGTCGCCGTCGCGGTGCATCCCGAGGATCCCCGCTACCGCGAATTCGTCGGCCGGCAGGTTCACCTTCCGCTTACCGGCCGCGTGATCCCGGTAGTCGCCGACTCCGGGGTGGAACGGGATTTCGGGACCGGCTGCCTCAAGATCACTCCCGCGCACGATCCGCACGACTTCGAGATCGGGGAACGTCACGGCCTCGAACCCCGGAACGTGATGCACGAAGACGCAACCCTGAACGATCAGGTGCCCGAAGCCTTCCGCGGCCTCGACCGATACGAGGCGCGCCGGGAGGCTGTCGCAGCGCTGGAAGCGTCGGGCCTTCTCGAGGCGGTAACCCCCCATCAGGTGCCACTCGGCCGGGCGCAACGCTCAGGGGCTCCGATCGAGTACCGGCTCTCCGACCAGTGGTTCGTCAGGATGCGCCCGCTCGCGGACCGGGCGCTTCGCCGAAGCGGCTTCGAGAAAGGGGAGGCCGGTTGGGAAAAAGTGCGACAGGGCGAACTCCGCTTCCATCCGGCCCGCTGGGAGCAGGTGTATGCGCGCTGGCTCATCGAAATCCGCGATTGGACGATCAGCCGGCAGATCTGGTGGGGGCACCGCATTCCCGCCTGGCATCATCGGGAAACGGGCAAGGTGGCGGTGGGAGTCGAAACACCCCCCGAGGTGCTCGCTGATCCGGGCGCCTGGCGTCAGGACGAAGATGTGCTCGACACCTGGTTCAGTTCCTGGCTCTGGCCGATGAGCACCCTCGGATGGCCGGACAAGACGCCGGACCTCGCCCGCTACTTCCCGACATCGGTGTTATCCACCGACAAGGGAATTCTCTTCTTCTGGGTCGCGCGGATGAACTTTGCGGGGATCGAGATGACGGGGCAGCTTCCGTACCGGGACGTCTACATCCACCCCACCGTGCTCGACGAACGCGGTGCGGTCATGAGCAAGAGCAAGGGAAACGGAGTGGACCCGCTCGCGGTGATCGACGGAGCCACCCTGGCCGATCTCCAGAGGCCAGTCCAGGAGGCTCGTCCCACAAACATGAAAGAAATGCTCCGCCGGGTAGAGCGGAGCTTCCCCGATGGCTTCGAGGGAGTGGGAGCCGACGCCTTGCGGTTCACCCTGGTGCGGCTTTGCTCCGAGGGACAGGAGATGCGCCTGTCGCTGTCGAAGTTCCACGAGATCGGCCGTCGTTTTCTGACAAAGCTCTGGAATGCATCCCGCTTCGCACTCCTTGCCCTGGATGAAATCGAGGACGAAGGCCCGATGGGCGAACCACAGGCCGAAGATCGATGGATCGTCTCCCGGGCGAGCGCCTGCGCCAGCGAGGTCCGGAGAGCGCTCGACAGCTTTGATTTTGCTGCCGTGGGCGCTGTCCTTTACCGATTCGTATGGAATGACTTCTGCGACTGGTACGTGGAGCTCGCCAAGGTGCGGCTGCGTTCGGGACCCGAGGCGGCGCGTCGTACCGCCGCTACGCTCGGAGTGGTCCTCGGTGACACCCTGCATCTGCTTCATCCCGTGACTCCCTTTGTGACGGAGCACCTCTTCGCCCGTCTCCGGCTGGCGATGGACCGGAAGAACCTCTGGAGCGGCGGGCAGCCGGAGGCGGACCTGCTGGCCCGCTCCGCATTTCCGGCAGCGGGAGGCATGCGCGACCGAACGCTTGAAGAACGCTTCGAAGCTCTCCAGCGGCTGGTGAGCGGGGTCCGGAAACTCCGCGCCGACGCGGGCCTGCCGCCTGACCTGCGTCTTGCGGTCTCGGTTCGGGAATCCCGCGGGCTGGCCGGGTTCGGCACGCTGCTCTCCGAATGCCGGGGGCCCGTCTGCTCCCTGGCCCGCCTGACCTCAGTCTCGGTCGTACCCCCCGATGAGGACCTGTCGCCGCTCCCGGCGAGGGCCGATGAGCCCGACACCGCGGGCCGGGTCTCCATCGTGGATCCGGCGTTCGAAGCGCGGACCCACCTGGGGCAGGCAGTCGATCTCGAGGCGCTCGGTCGCCGCGTCGACAAACAACTTGGGCGCGTCAACAAGGAGCGAGAGAGCACGCGGAAGCGGCTTTCGAACCCCGGCTTTCTCGAAGGCGCGGATCCGGCCGTAGTGGACAAGGCGCGCGGGCGACTCGCCTCACTGAACGACCAGGCCGAGCGGCTGACGGAACTCGCGGGACAACTCAGCGCCGGTTAGCACCGCGCGCCGAGAGGCGCGCGAAACCGCACATCGCCGAGGGAGAAGAGGCGCGGGGACAACTTGGAACGCCGCGCGAAACCGCACATCGCCGAGGGAGAAGAAGCGCGGGGACGGCTTGGAACGCCGGCCTCCGGCCGGCATCGCGCGGGAGCGCGAAACCAGCGCCGATGACGCTGCGCTCTGCCAACTGGAGTTCCGCACCCTCTTCCGATCCCGGATGCCGTGACCGCTCATCGCTCCCCCTACCCGGGGCCGCGCCTTTTTCATGCCAGGCGGGGTGTGCAGGAGGATGGGGTCATGAGGGTCTCTCCCGGTGGGGGCGCCGGCGCCCACACCACTTTGTCCACAGGCTGCCAAACGGGAAGTTCGGCCGGCGCCGACCGCCTCCGCATACAATGGGAGCAGAGCCCCCACCTCGGGAGAATCCCTGCTGGATCCATGAAGTTCTCGATTGAGGCGGCCATTTCCGCGCTCGGCGACTTGCGCCGCAAGTTCGGAACCGTCGGCGGACGAGTCCTCCGGAGGGGTGCGGGATGGGGGCGGATCCTGGTCGAACGACCCGAGCGGACGGCGCCCGTGGTCGTCACGGTGCTGATCGGAGTTTCCGCCGCTGCCGTTGGTGTGAGTGGCCTGGAATCGTTGAACGAACAGGGACGGCTGCGCGACCAGTTGGCCGCCGAGGTCGAGCAGCTCGAGCAGGAAGCCACGGGACTCCGCGAGTCCATCGCGTCGCTGCGGCAGGATCCCGCTGCTTTCGAAGTCCACGCGAAGACCTACCACCAGTTGGTGGAACCAGGTGAGGTCGTCGTGCTGCTTCAACCGCCCGGGCCGGGCGCCCTCGGCCGGGCACGATGACGCGTCGCTGACTCGGGCCCGCATCCGTCGAAAAAGCACACCCACAGTTCCCCGCTGCGGGTCCCCTAACAGCCTGTGGTGAAACCCACATGAGCGCCGAGGCCGCCAGTTCTCCCGGTGGAGGTGAAGCGCCCGGCCGACAAGGCGCGCCAGGGAGGAGCCCCCACGGGGAGAACCGGGCCGCGTGACTCTGTCTACAGGCTGCTGGGGAAGCTCGGCTATTCGATCCGGTACCGCAGCGGCAGGACTTCCCCGTCGCGATCCACCGTGAGTTCGATCTGGCTTGCCGTCTGGAACCGCTGAACGAGGACGGCCAGCGACTCGGCTCCCCGAACTTCCCTGCCGTTGACTGTCAGCAGGACATCGCCCGGAGCGAGCCCCGCTTCCCCGAGCACCGTGTCGGTCGGGAAGGCGACCAGCTCCAACCCAACGACCTCGTTTCCCAGCACCCGCGGGGCAACGACGGTGCTCGACAGGATTCGCGGAAGTTCTGACTGGAGCCGCAGTCGCACATCATCTCGAGAAAAAGTCCTCTCCCTCGGATCCCGGGACGCCGGACGCGCTTGCTGGCTCGCTGGGAGGGACTCCGGCGGCGCCGTTTCGGAGCCGGACGGGCCTTCGGCCGGGACCCCGGTTTCCGCGGACGGCTGCGGGGCGGAGAAAGGCTCCCCGCCATCTGGAACAAAGAGTGTCTCCGGCAGGTCCACTTCCAACGTCGTCCCGTCCGGAGCCTTCAACTGCACGCCGTCGGCGAGCACCTGGAGAACAGTGAAACCACGATGGGATTCACCGACCCGGAGTGCCAGCGGCCTTCCGGCGCCGAATTGGAGGAGCGCCACCCCCGCGTCCTGCTGCTTCACGACTCCGTAGAGCCGGATGGCAGGCGCAGGTTCTGCCGCGACCTGATGATTGGGGATCCGTTCTGCGCCGGCAAGACCGGCCACGAGAACGAGTACACCTGAGAAACAGCGGTCCGGAAGGCGCATGGCAAACGACCTTTGGGAGTGTATGGTGCGCCACGCCGAAGCGCGCGACACGGGCCACGGATGGAGCGCCGGCCAGTTCTCCCGGTGGGGGCCTTCAGACCGGCATCGCGGC
The DNA here is from genome assembly GCA_965223075.1 of Candidatus Marinacidobacterium sp. Lineage (GTDB taxonomy): Bacteria > Acidobacteriota > Vicinamibacteria > Marinacidobacterales > Marinacidobacteraceae > Marinacidobacterium. The sequence goes on from OZ244986.1 coordinate 1,006,750, forward strand.
CAAAGGCCGCGAAACTCCCGCCGCTACCCTTGCTCATAGCCCGGACCCACCGCGAGGACGGCGAAACGTCCTTGGGTTTGCATCGCGCCATCCCTGTTGCGCGCAGCGCCATGCAGGGAATAGCGAGGGGAGTTTCGCCCCGCTCCGCGGGGCGATGCCGGTGTGAACACCGGCGCTCCAAGCCACTAGCAAGGCGACTGGGCCGCGTCACTTCGTTCACCGGCTGCCGGCAGCCGGTGGGCGAAGTCACGTGAGCGCGGAGGGTGGCGAGGCCCAGTTCTCGCGGTGGGGGCCCGGCTGACAAGGCGCGCGAGGGAGGAGCCCCCACCGGGAGAACTGGCCCGAGTGTATTTCGACCGATGCGCAACGATGAGCGAGGCGAAGCCGAGTGTTTCAGCCGGGATGCATCGCCGGCTGAACGCCGCGTGACTTCGTCCACCGGCTGCTACACTTTGGTTGAGCACTCGGGGCGCCGGCCCGTGCTTTTGCCGGACCGGTGCTCGCCGGCGCTTCCGACCCGTGTCGCGGTAACCGGACCATTCCAAGCGGGGCCTTGCCTGGCGGAATTGGCCGGTCTAACGCGCCTCTTCGTTTCAGAACCGTCGCCAGACCCGGTATCTCGGCGCCGCATCGCGCTTCGACGGATCGTCCGCTCCGCGGGCGGCGCCGAGCCCTCGGGTTTCGAGTGTGAGCGCGCGTAACCCCCGAAGGTGCCGAACCGGACCTTACGAGGAACGCCCCGGATCCGGCAATCCGGCCAACTGCCGTCCCAACAACACCCGCACACTCGAACATCTCCACCCAAGACCCACCGCAGCCAGCGGGGCAACCGGCCAGACCGGCCTCCCCTTCCGTTCCGTCGCCGGCGGCGCCCGCTTACCCCGGATCCCTCGTAAAGGGTCTGGAACGCGCGGCGAAGGCTCTCGCCCGCTCGTGGCCTGGCCGGTTTCTGCTTGGAGTCGGAGTTGTCGCCTCCCTGTCCTCGGCAGGCGCCCTGCCCCGCTCCTGGACGGCCGACGCCTGGATGGTCTTCGTCATCACCCTGGGGGCGGTGCTCGTGTACTTCGGGCGCGACCTGCTCCAATGGCTCCTGTACCCGGTCCGCCGGAAACTGGCCGTTTCCTATCTGTTCGTGGGGCTGTTGCCGGTCCTGCTGCTCACTTCCTTCTTTGTGCTCGCGTTCTACGTGGTGCTGGGGCTGTTTGGCTCCTACGCCTTCCAGGCGAACCTCGCGGCCCGGGGAACCGCGTTCGCTTCCGCCGCGCAGCAGACCTTGCTGGAGATTCCCCCGGGATCCAGCGCGCCGGCAATCGCCCGCGGCCTTGATGGAGCCGTGGCGAGAGTCGCGCCCTTCGCTCCCGGAGCAACAGCCTGGTACCTCGAGATCGAGGACGGGCGCATCGTCCGGCTCACGAGTTCGAGTGCCGGAGAGCCGATCCGCGAGTCCGATCCAGTGCCCGCATGGGCGCTCGCCCCCTACGAGGGTGTGGTGCAGATGGAGGACACCGAGTGGTTCGGGGCGGCGTTCCCCGGCCTGCGCGGAGACCGCCTGGCGGTAGTTCTGGCTCCGCTCGCGCCACTGCTCGAACAAAGCGCCCGGGAGGAAGATTTGATTGTCCGTACCGTCTGGGCCCTCTATATGGGAGATCAGAACGAGGATCCACCCGCTCCCGCCCGTTCTTCGGGATCGGACAACGATCGTTTCACAATCGACTGGGACGAACCGCTCCTGCTCGAGGCCGTTCCCTGGGGTCCCGATATGGAGGGAGGCACCGTTGTGGTGGCTATCGGGTTCGCCCCCATTCACCTGATCCAGGGGACTACCAGCGGACTCTCCGAGCCCGTAGCGATCAGCAATCCGGACTGGCGCAGCGGCCTGCTCCTGGTGCTCGGCGGCCTTGGCATCGTCTTCGTGCTCATCGAGTGCGTCGCGTTCTCCGCCGGACTCCGGCTTGCGCGTTCGATCACCCGATCCGTCGAAGCTCTGAGCCAGGGGACCGATCTCGTCCGGGGAGGGAACTTCGGCCATCAGGTCCGGGCCGCGTCCCCCGATCAGCTCGGAGAACTCGCCAGTTCCTTCAACATCATGACGGCCAAGATCGCCGACGACATGGGACGTCTCCGGCGCGCGGCGGTGCTTGAGCAGGAGATGGAAACGGCGCGGCAGTCCCAGGCGCGCCTTCTCCCTCCCGAGGGATCGGTCTCGGTCCCGGGATTTGCCGTTGCGGCTGTCTGTCGGCCTGCCACCGAGGTCGGGGGCGATTACTACGACCTGATCCCGCTCGGGCCGAATCGGCTGGGGGTGGTGATTGCCGACGTATCCGGGACCGGGACGCGCGCGGCGTTCATCATGGCCGAGCTCAAAGGGTTGATGCTCGCCCTGAGCCGAATCTACGAATCCCCGCGCACAGTGCTGGTCGAGGCGAACCGGGTGCTGCACAACGCACTCGATTCACGCACGTTCATCACCATCACCTACGCCGTGTTCGACTCGGCGGAGGGGCGGGTGACTTTCGCACGGGCCGGCCACAGCCCGCTCCTGCATCTGATCCAACAGGACGGGCATTGGCCCCGCTCTGAAGCGCTCGCTCCCCCCGGGCTCGGGTTGGCCCTGGACCCGGGACCGGTCTTCGATGAAATCCTCGAAGAGCACTCACAACGCCTGAGCCGCGGGGAAACCTGGCTCTTCTTCACCGACGGGGTCTCCGAAGCGATGAACTCCGAGTCCGACATGTTTGGGGAGGAAAGACTCATGCGGCTCCTTGAAGAGGGGGCGACCCTTCCGCCGGCGGATCTGCAGCGGACGGTGGAAGATGCCGTTTTGGAGTTCACCGGCGCCGAGACGCACACGGATGACCTGACGATGGTCCTGGTGCGGGTGGACCGAGATGGCGCGTAGACGACGAAGGCGCGCTCCGGCGTCAAGCCATCGCCCGGTTCTGGAGTTTGCGCGGGGCCTCGGGTACCGCTTCCGGGACATCGGGCTTCTCGAGGAGGCCCTGACGCACGGTTCGTATCGAAACGATCATGCGGTGGCGGACTACGAACGGCTGGAGTTCGTCGGGGATGCGGCGCTCGGACTCGTGGTTACCGAGTCCATGCACCTGCAGGGGCCGCATTGGGACGGCCAAAGGCGTCAGGAGACCAAGTCCGAGCTGGTGAGCAACCAGTCGCTGGCGGCGGCGGCCCGCACTCTCTCGCTGGACGAGGGCATTCGCGTCGGCCGCGGCCGGAACGCCGGGGAGGAGGTCCGTTCTTCCGATCGCATCCTCGCGAACGTCTTTGAGGCCGTTCTCGGGGCCGCCTATCTCGACGGCGGCATGCCGGCGGCGCGCGGTGTCGTGGGCACCGCATTCAGGAAGAAACTCCAAAGGCTGAGGCTGAGGCCACCGGAGGGCGTTCCGGGATGGCTCCATCGAGCTGGCAGCGGATTCCGCTCCATCGGCCCGCTCGGCGTCCGAATCGCCCGCCGCATTCTCTTGCTCACGAAGAGCGTCGAACGGGCGCTCAGGTACACGTTTGCTCATCCCGACATACTGACGGTCGCGCTCGACGCCGGCGACGCCAGCCAGGAACGCGCCTCGGGGGACCGCCGCGGCAAGAAGCGGCGGGCGAGAGGACGCCGGGGCCCGGCGCCGCGTTCGGCGGGTCGCGGGAGAGCGGCTCAGACTCCCAACCGGCCGGCACTGCGCTTTCTCGGGCGAGACGTCATGCACCTGGTGCTGGCCGAAGCACTCCACAACCATTTCCCCGAGTGGGACGAAGGGCGGATGACCCTCGCCAGGATGCGGCTGCAGAGCCGCGAATTCACCCTCACGCTGAGCCAGCACTGGTCGCTTGGGAACGGCGACGAAGCCGCTGCTACCGCGGAAGCCGTGATGGGGGCGCTCTATCTGGACGGCAGCCTGGGAGCCGCTCGGCGCGCCCTGGGCCGGCCGTTCGCGACAGCCCTCGAAGAACTCCGGGACCCCGATCTGGAACTCCTGGACTCCAAGACGCTTCTGCAAAACCGTCTCGCGCAGGCCGGCAAGGAAGCGCCCCGGTACGAACTGAAGCGCGGAGGGCGGAGCTCCCGGGGCGAGGGAACGGTGTCGGTGACTCTGCGGCTGGCCGATGGACTCGTCGAAACCGGCGTTGGCAGCGGCCTGAAGGAAGCTGAAAAAGACGCGGCGCGCCGGGCGCTCGCGCGCCTCGAAAGGCAGTCCGCCCGAAGGCGGAGTCGAGGGGGGAGAGGGCCAGCCTCGGGCGCCGAGAGCGAGACCCGCGGGCAGAAGGTGACCCCGGTTGTCGACGCGACGGAGAACCCGAAGGGGGCCCTGCAGGAGGCGCTCGTGAAGAAGGAGGGTCGACTCCCGGTGTACCGACTCATCTCGGAGAGCGGCCCTGAGCACGACAAGACCTACGTCATGGAAGTGCTCGCGGGTCGCCGCGCGCTGGGAAGAGGCGTCGGACCCAGCAAACGCAAGGCGGAGGCGGAGGCGGCGACCGCCGCGCTCGCCAGCGGAATCTGACCGCGCCGCGCGAACCGCCCTTAACAGCCTGTGGTGAAACTCACGCGGCATTCGACCGGCGATGCATCCCGGCTGAAACGCCCCCCCACCGGGAGAACTGGCGCTTCGCGCCGCTCATCGTTGCGCTTCGGTCGAAATACACTCGGTATTCCTCCCTCGCGCGCCTTGTCAGCCGGGCGCCTCACCGGTCTTGGTACTCACGTCACTTTATCCACAGGCTGCTAGCCTCGCCGTATACTGCGCCCCTCCGCACCACCGGCCGGATGCGGCCAGCAATCCATAGACACCGAGGGCGAGCACCGAGAGCGCCGAGGCGCCCGGCTGACCAGGCCACGATCCGGGAGGCATACCGAGCGTATTCCGACCGAATCACCACTGAGAGCGTAGTGATGCAGCCGGGATGGACCGTCGCTCAAATGCCGACTCGCTTGTCTTCAGGGTTGCTCGCAGGGGCCGGGAAAGGCAACAGGGATTTTGGCTGAGAATCTGAATTTCGATCTGAGTGAGGAACACCGCGCGACGGAGTCCCTGGTTCGCGATTTCGCTGCCCGCGAGGTGGCGCCGCACATCCGCGAAAACGACGCCGCGAAGGTCTTCGATCGCACCATCCTGAAGGGGCTGGGAGAGCTCGGCATCCTGGGGATTTCGGTTCCCGAGCGCTACGGAGGCGCCGGACTCGACTACGTCTCGCTGGGATTGGCCTGCGAGGAACTCGAATACGTGGACACCTCGCTGCGGGTCATCATGTCGGTGCACGCCGGTCTGAATTCCCTGTCGCTGTTGGCGTGGGGCAGCGAAGCGCAGAAGGAGCGCTATCTGCGACCGCAAGCCGAGGGTAGCGAGATCGCCACCTACGGGCTCACCGAACCCGATGCCGGAAGCGATGCAGTGGGCATTCGGGCAACGGCCCGGCGTGACGGGTCAGACTACGTATTGACCGGCGAAAAACACTGGATCTCCCTGGCCGAGATCGCCGACAACTTCCTGGTGATCGCCTGGACTGATCCGGACAAGCGCGCTCGGAGAGACCATTCGGGACTTTCGGCGTTCATCGTGGAGCGCTCCTTCCCGGGCTTCGAGTCCGGGAACATGACCCATAAATGGGGAATTCGCGCGGGAAACACGGGCTGGTTCCGAATGCATGATGTTCGGGTGCCGGCAGAAAACCGGCTCGGAGAAGAGGGCGAAGGTTTCAAGATCGCCATGTTCGCCCTGGACCAGGGCCGCTACACGGTCGCCGCCGGCGCTACCGGACTCATCCGCGCCTGCCGGGACGCGAGCGTGCGTTGGGCGCGTTCCCGCAGGACCTTCGGTCAGGAGATCGGCCGGTACCAACTGGTCAAACAGATGATCGCGAACATGGAGCGGGACTACGAGGTCAACCGGCTCCTGTGGCTCCGCGCCGGAGAGCTCAAGAATCGCGGCCGCCGGAACACCCGCGAAACTTCACTCGCCAAGTGGGTATCCACCGTCGCCTCCGAGAGGGCAGCATCGGACGCCATCCAGATCCACGGTTCCTACGGTTACTCGGACGAGTATCCCGTGGGACGCTTCTGGAGGAACTCCAAGGGCGCCGTGATCTACGAGGGAACTCGTGAAATCCACACCCTGATGCAGGCCGACTACGCCCTGGGGTACCGGCAGGATCGTCCCACCCGCGTCACCCTCCCGGCACCGGAGGAACGTTGAGCGAGAAAACGGCGGCTGACAGCCTGATCGCGGCCGTAGGCTCCCACCTCGTCCGGACGGTCGAGGAAGCAGCCATCGCCTGCGCCCGCACGATCGGGCAGGGAGACCGGCACCATTCGGATCAGGTCGCAGTTTCCGCCATGCGCCGGGTTCTGGATACGGTCCCGGTGCGCGGGCGGGTGGTGATCGGCGAGGGAGAACGTGACAAGGCTCCCATGTTGTGGAGCGGGGAAGAGTTCGGCGAGGCCGGGGAAGGAGCCCCCGAGCTGGACATCGCGGTGGATCCTCTCGAAGGCACCAATCTGTGCGCCACCGGTGGCCCCGGGGCCATTGCGGTGCTGGCCGGTTCGGAGCGCGGCGGGTTGCTCACCGCTCCCGACGTCTACATGGACAAGATCATGGTGGGAGCGGCCAGCCGGGACCTGCTCGGTGAAGAGATCCGGCTCGAGCACTCGCCCGAGCGGAACGTGAACGCGATCGCCACGGCCGAAGGCTGTCCGACGAGCGAGATCACCGTTGTCGTGCTCGAGCGCCCTCGGCACGCGGAGTTGATCGCCGGGTTGCGGCGCGCCGGCGCCCGTGTCCGCCTCATCGGAGACGGCGACCTCTCGGCCGGCATCCTGAGCGCGATGCCGGGCTCGGGAATTCAGGCGGCCATGGGATCGGGCGGCGCTCCGGAAGGGGTGATTGCCGCTGCTGCCCTGCGGTGCCTCGGCGGCGGGATGCTGGGGCGGCTTCTTGTCCGCAACGAAGCGGAGCAGCGGCGACTCCGGGAGACCGGGGTGAAGGACCCGGGGCGCGTGCTTACCACCAGGGAATTGGCGCCCGGCCGGAACCTGATCTTTTGCGCCGCCGGGGTGACCGATGGGGCCCTGGTGGCGGGCGTCCGACTGGACGCAGATGGAATCGAAACCGACACGCTGCAGATCACGAACGACCCTCCCGAGCTGGTCAGAATCAGGCGGCGCCGGCGCGCCTGAACTGCCTGTGGCGGAATCCCGGTGAGCGCCGAGCCCGCCAGTTCTCCCGGTGGGGGCGAGGCGCCCGGCTGACAAGGCGCGTGAGGGAGGAGCCCCCACCGGGAGAAACCCCCATGATCGGGTTCTCCTGCACACCCCGCCCATCATGAAAGTGCAGTTCCGAGATGGTGCACGTCTCGGCGCCCGAGCCACCATGCGGAGCGACGCGCGGGCACGGGAACGTCGACCTCCGGTCGGCACCGCCCCGCGGAGCGGGGCGAAACGCGGACCGACAATTCTCTGGATGGGGCCGGACAGCGCCGGCGCCGGGCCCAGGAGGCGTGGGCGGGCCCATGAACGTCGACGAAGGGGCTTTCGCGGCCCTGGGGGCCGCGATGCCGCGCCCCCACCGGGAGAACTGACGGAGATCGGCGCTCCCTGGCGGGCGCGTCACCTCCTGGGATAAGGACAGTGCCAAGACGGGAACCATCCCGGCGTTTGGCGATACGCGACTCCGCCCGCCTGCGGCGGGCTGTGCCGACCGGAGGTCGGCGTTCCCTGACCGGCGGCGCTATCCGGATCATTGGCGTACCCGTGGGACTTGCATTTTCACAGCAACTGGCCCGGGTGTACTTCGGACGAAACGCAACGATGAGCGGCGCGAAGCGACGCGGTTCAGCCGGGATGGATCGCCGGCCGAATGCCGCGTGGGTTCCACCACAGACTGATCAAGCCGGAGGAGGCAGTCCGGTTGCCGTAGACAAGGAATTGGCGTGACCGGGGTCTCTCGATTAGTCTCTCTCGCGGGGGCCTCCCCCTCCCCTAGTTCCCGATTGCGACGGTTGCGAGTCCGTGGAGACCGATCCTTCTCTGTTTGAGGCGCTGGTCGCCGCTTTCGTGGACGACGGCCCGGAACGCACCTACTACTACGACCGGGATACCGCCCGGATGGTCAGCGTTGCGGAAGACCACGAGGGTCCTTCGACCCAGGAAATCGTCTGGCAGTTGGAGTCCGACATCCGGGGCCGTTTCGTTCCCGTTCCGAAGCCCCGGCTTGAGGACACCCTCAGCGAACAGGATGCATTTGTCGAGTCACTTCCGGAAGGAGAGATGCGGCGGCGTCTCGAAGCCTTGCTTGAGGACGACCCCGACGGCAGCAAGCTCGCGCAACTCGTGAACCGCGACCGCGATGTCCGGCCGGCCTGGCGAAAGTTCCGGGCCGCCCGCGCCCGCACCCAGGCGTCGGACTTCCTGCATGAGCTCGGGTGATGCAGCGGCAGCGGCGTCGCCACCCGCCGGCAACCCGGGTTCTAGCGGCCTGTGGGCAAAGTGGCGTGAGCGCCGAGGGTGGCGAGGCGCCCGGCTGGCAAGGCGCGCGAGGGGGGAATACCCGGTGTATTTCGACCGAAGCGCAACGATGAGCGACGCGAAGCGTTCAGCCGGGATGCATCGCCGACCGAGCCCCCACCGGGAGAACTGGGCCGCGTGACTTTGTGGACAGGCGGCTAACAGCCTGTGGTGGAACCCGGGTGAGCGCCGAGCCCGGTGAGGCCCAGTTCTCCCGGTGGGGCCAGTCCTCCCGGTGGGGGCCCGGCTGACAAGGCGCGTGAGGGAGGAATACCGGGTGTATTGCGACCGAAACGCAACGCAGAACGCCAGTTCTCCCGGTGGGGGGGCGAAGCGGAGTGGTTCAGCCGGGATGGATCGCCGGGCGAACGCCGCCTGGGTTTCACCACAGGCTGCTAATACCGGACACGGGAAATCCGAGGAATCGGGAGTAACCGGCCAGGGTCTGGCATAGGGATTGCGTCAGATGGCAATGGCAGCCTCGAGGAGGTGGCCCATGCACGAAAAAGCGAACATGCGCAACAAGATCCTCCGGCACTCAGGCATCCTGAGCCTGCTGCTTGCTTTGGGCCAACCCTCGGTACTGCTCGCGCAGGCCAACGAGGAGACCGGGCGTTCCTACGCCTACGGGAATCTCAGCATCGTCGACGGCGACGTTTGGCACCAGCGGGCGGACGACTTCGGCGCCCACGAGGCGGAGCGGGGCAGCCCCTTCCTTCCCGGAGACCGCATCTGGACTCGGGAACCGGGCCAGGTCGAACTGCGCTTCGCAGGCCGAGTCACCGCCTGGATGGACCAGGGAACCAAACTGGACTACGTGGAAGGAGATAGCCCGCACCGGCTTGGATTCTGGACCGGGAGCCTTATCGTGTGGATGGGCGGCGACGCCGACGTTGTCGTGGAAACCCCCGGCGGCACCTTCTCCCCTCAGGGCGAGGGGGAGTACCGAACGGATCTGCTCGAAGATGGCCGCACGGTCCAGTTCGTTGTGTACACGGGCATCGCGACCGTGTCCACCGAGTGGGGCTCGGTGCTGGTGGGGTCCGGCCAGCGGACCATCGCTTCCGAAGGCGCCGCGCCGGCTCCCCCGGAGGAATACCTGGGCAACGACAACTTCTTCGCGTGGACCGAGGACCGTCGGCGGCAGTTCGTCACCACCGCCGAAACGCACTATGACGAACTTCCCGAGGAAGTAAGGGAATACGCCGACGACCTCGACGGGCACGGCCGCTGGCACCAGGATGTCCATCTGGGATGGCTCTGGTATCCGACCGTTTCTGACGGATGGGCGCCCTACCGGCAGGGACGCTGGGCGAACACGCCGTTCGGCCTCACCTGGGTCTCCTACGACCCCTGGGGGTGGGCTCCCTATCACTACGGCAGGTGGGGCCACGGCCCCCTCGGCTGGTATTGGCTGCCGGGCTCGGTCTGGGGTCCGGGCTGGGTTTCATGGAGTTACGGCTACAACTGGGTCGGTTGGTCTCCGCTGGGCTACTACGGCTACCCCGTGTACAACTTCGGGGGGTACGGCTATTACTACGACCATTACGACAATTACCCCAACGTAACCGAGGCACGCGGAGGACGACGCGGAGTCCCTCGGGGAACAATCCTCGGGAAAGCGGTACCGCGGAGTTCGGTCTCCAGCCGGAGTGGCTGGAGCTTCACCAGCCGGGACGCGATCGGCCGTCCCGCCTCCCGCAACCGGTTGTCCGCCTCCAGTCTGAAGAACCTGGATGACGCCCAGGTCCTGTCCCGGGGAGCCATCCTGGACAGGGGTTTCCGGCAGCGCGCGGTGGGAGTCACCGCGATGACCCGCTCCGCCAAGTCCACGAACCGCAGGCTCTCGAATTCCCGGGTCGCCACCACCCGGGCAGCGGCCGCCGCCGGCCGCGCCACGGCGGGAGCGGATCGCCGCACCCTGCGCGGACAGCGCGTGGCGATCCCCTCGAATGCAGCGCGCGCGCGCGCCTACGCGGCGGAAAGGGACCGCGCCATCCTGTCCCGTGAAACGGCCGGCCGGGGCGGGAGTGCTGGCGACGCGGAACCGAACCGGTCCCGGGCAACAACTCGAAACCGAGGGACAACCGGCCCCGCGGCAGCCGGACGCCGGACCGGGCGCCCTGAGGCTACCCGCGGCGGAGCAGCCTCCGCGGGGACCCGGCCAGCGACATCTCCCAGGCCGCGCGCTGCCGGACGGACCGGCGATACCGGAGCGAGAAGGCCGTCATCGGTACGGCCCGCCTCGCCAAGAAGTGGCGCCGCTTCCGCGGGACGGTCAGGAACCCCTCGGAGCCGGCCGAGTGGGGCTTCCCGGAGTCGGCCAAGCGGGGCCTCCCGCAGCCGTCCAAGTGGCGCCTCCCGCAGCCAGCCCAGCAGCGGGGCCAGTCGGAGCCGCCCGAGCGGGGCCTCCCGGAGCCGCCCAAGTGGCGCCTCCCGCAGCCAGCCCAGCAGCGGAGCCAGTCGGAGCCGCCCGAGCGGGGCCTCCCGGAGCCGCCCAAGTGGCGCCTCCCGCAGCCGGCCGAGCAGCGGAGCCAACCGGAGTCGCCCGAGCGGGGCCTCCCGGAGCCGCCCAAGTGGCGCCTCCCGCAGCCGGCCGAGCAGCGGAGCCAACCGGAGTCGCCCGAGCGGGGCCTCCCGCAGCCGGCCGAGCGCCGCTTCCCGTAGCCGCCCGAACAGTGCCTCCCCCGGCCGCCTGAGTGCAGCTTCCCGCAGCCGTCCGGGCGGATTCTCCCGCTTCGCGGGTAGTGGACGCAGCGGCGCCAGCCGGAGCGGCATGAGCCGGGGTGGCGGCGGTGGCAGCGCCACGGCGAGTGGCGGTGGCGGCGGCGGCAGTAGGGCCAGCGGTGGTGGTAGCAGCGCCTCAAGCGGCGGCGGTAGCACCGCCGTGAGTCGGAGCGGCGGCAGTTCAGGGGGCGGCAGCAGTTCAAGCGGTAGCCGGCGCCCGAACAACAACTGAGGGTCCTTCGGCTCTCACCGGAAACCCCCGGCGGCGTTGCCGCCGGGGGTTTTTGTCGATGGGCGGAAGCCGCCCGGATGTCGCATTCCAGAGAGCATTCCGGCCTACCAGCCTGTGGACAAAGTGGCGTGAGCGCCGAGCCTGGCCAGGCGGCCGGCTGCCGCGCGGCTGGACCGGACTCCCGAGGATCCGCCGTTTTCGGGGAGACATCCCCGCTTTCTCCGTTCGGGCCGCACCCACAACCCGTTGTGGTGTTGCTGGTTGCATACCGCAAGATGTTGTGGTTAAGTTCCATCCAATGCTCTTTTGGCATGCTCGGAAAAATGGCCTCGCGCCAACTCCGGGTTTTTCCCAACGAGAGGACATCTGTTCGACATGCACGTAGAGATAGAACCCACCACCGTGGGACCCCGCTCCGGGAAGGATCAGGAAATCCGGAAGGAACAAGAGACCCGGAAGGAACTAAAGAACGGTCGCGCCGGCGGACTCGAATTCCGGCGCCGGTTTACGGAACGTGGCGTCTCACCCTATGACCAGGTGGAGTGGGAAAAGCGCGACGCCATCATCACTGACGAGCACGGCGACACGATCTTCGCCCAGCACGGCGTGGAGTTCCCGAAGTCCTGGTCCATGATGGCGACCACCATCGTGGCGTCGAAGTACTTCCACGGATCGCTCGATAAGGGCGAACGCGAATCGAGCGTCCGGCAACTCGTCGGACGGGTCGCCGACCAGATCGCCGCCTGGGGTGTGAAGGACGCGTACTTCGCCGACCGGGAGGCCGCGGATACGTTCCGCGAGGAACTCACCTTCCTGCTGCTCAACCAGTACGCGGCCTTCAACTCGCCGGTCTGGTTCAACTGCGGTGTCGAGAAGCATCCCCAGTGCTCGGCCTGTTTCATCAACTCGGTCGAGGACACCATGGATTCCATCCTGACCCTCGCCAAGACCGAAGGGATGCTCTTCAAGTGGGGGTCCGGCACCGGGACCAACCTTTCCACAATCCGCAGTTCACGCGAACAGTTGTCCAGCGGTGGAACAGCCTCCGGGCCGGTTTCCTTCATGAAGGGGTACGACTCTTTCGCCGGTGTCATCCGAAGCGGCGGCAAGACCCGCCGAGCCGCGAAGATGGTGATTCTCAACGTGGATCACCCGGACATCCTCGATTTCATTGACTGCAAGTCCCGCGAGGAACAAAAGGCCCACGCACTCATTGACGCGGGCTATGACGGCTCCCTGAACGGCGAGGCCTACGCGTCCATCCAGTATCAAAACGCCAACCACAGCGTGCGAGTGAGTGATGCGTTCATGCGCGCCGTCGAAAACGACGAAGACTGGTCCACCCGCGCGATTACCACGGGTGAGCCGATGGACACCATGCGAGCCCGGGAACTGTTCCGGCAGATTGCGGAATCGGCACACCGGTGCGGCGATCCGGGCATGCAGTTCGACGACACCGTCAACCGCTGGCACACCTCGAAGAACACCGCGCGGATCAACGCCTCGAACCCGTGTTCCGAGTACATGTACCTCGACGACAGCGCCTGCAATCTCGCATCCCTGAACCTCATGAAGTTCGTCAGTGAGGAAGGCGACTTCGACACCGAGGGCTTTGAAGACGCGGTGGACGTGGTCCTGACCGGCATGGAAATCATCGTCGGGAATGCGAGCTATCCAACGGCGCGGATCGAGCGGAACTCGCACGAGTTCCGGCCCCTCGGGCTCGGCTATGCAAACCTCGGCGCCCTTCTGATGCACCGGGGCATCCCGTATGACAGCGATCTCGGTCGATCGATCGCCGCTTCGCTGACGTCACTGATGACCGGACGGGCCTACCGCCAGTCGGCTCGCCTCGCCGAGGTCACGGGACCGTTCCAGGGCTATCCGGAGAACGAAGCGCCTTTCCTCGAAGTGATGCGCATGCATCGGGAGGCGGCGCTGGAGATCGATGCGGCGGGAGTCCCGACAGAAGTTCTTTCCCGAGCGCAGCAAGTCTGGGATGAGGCCGTCGCGCTCGGAGAGGAACACGGCTACCGGAACGGCCAGGCTTCGGTGCTCGCTCCCACCGGCACCATCGGACTCATGATGGATTGCGACACGACCGGCGTGGAGCCTGATCTCTCGCTGATCAAGCACAAGAAGCTCAGCGGCGGCGGAATCATCCGCATCGTCAATCAGACCGTGCGCTCGGCGCTTGCACGCATCGGCTACGACGACGCGGCCATTCAGCGGATCTGGGACTACGTGGATGAGCACGGCCATGTCGAGGGGGCACCCGACCTGGAGGAGGAACATCTCCCGGTGTTCGATTGCGCCCTCGAGCCGTTCGGCGGCAAGCGTTCCATCCACTACATGGGCCACGTCAAGATGATGCATGCGGTCCAGCCCTTCCTGTCGGGCGCCATTTCCAAGACGGTCAACATGCCCGAGGAAAGCACCGTCGAGGACGTCGAGGAGACGTATCTGGCCTCCTGGAAGCTCGGCCTGAAGGCGGTTGCCATCTATCGGGACGGCAGCAAGAAATCTCAGCCTCTGAATCGTGGCGAATCCACGCCGGAGGCGCCGGCCATCTCCGACACGGCCGAGAAGGAACACCTGCCGCCGGAGCGCGACGCCATCATCCACAAGTTCGATATCGGGGGACACAAGGGATACCTCACGGTCGGACTCCGTGAGGATGGCTCTCCGTGCGAGATCTTCCTGCGGATGGCCAAGGAAGGCTCCTTCGTCTCCGGACTGATGGACGCCTTCGCGCGGGCGGTCTCCTACAACCTCCAGTACCGGGTTCCGCTCAAGGTCTTGGTCGACAAGTTCTCCCACACTCGCTTCGAACCATCGGGATACACCGGCAATCCGGACATCCCGCACGCCGACTCGATCACCGACTACATCTTCCGCTGGCTGGGACACCGTTTTCTGACGGTTCCCGACGAAATGGGCGCCGAAGACAGTGAGCCACGCCGACCCGCCGCGGGCCGTGCGAAAGCCCGTCCTCGCCCGCGTCGTGGCACGGTGCTGGAACCGGCGGCCGTCTTCGCCGATGCCCCTCCCTGTTCTACCTGCGGCGCCTTGATGGTGAGGAGCGGCACCTGCTTCAAGTGCCTGAACTGCGGCGCCACCTCGGGCTGCTCCTGAAACAAGGCTGAAACCCGCCCGCGTCACGCCGGTGGTCACGCCCCCACCGGGAGAACTGGCCGGCATCGCGGCTAAAGGCCGCGAAACTCCCATCGCCAACCGAAAACGAGGCGGGGACGGCTTGGAACGCCGACCTCCAGGTCGGCACCGCCAGCCGGAGGCTGGCGAAACCGCGGGACGCCGTCCAAGAAAAAGTGCGGGGGCAGCCTGGAACGCCGACGTCCAGTCCGGCGCTCCGTCTCCTAGCCGCCCGCGGGAACCAGGGTTCCAACGGCAAGGCCGGGAACCTCGCTTGCGATCTGGGTGATCCGCACTTCGCGGATGCAGTTCTCGAGCGGCTCTGCCGAGACCACCCCGACTCGAAGGTAGGAATCGGTCAAGCCGGTCCAGCGGCCGGAGCGATCCTGCTGTTCGAACAGGACTTCCACGCGCTGACCCAGGTGGCGGCTCGCGAACGCGTCCCGACGCCGGTCCGAGAGCTCCCTGAGGGTCCGGCTGCGCTCCGCGACCACCTCGGGCGGGAGGTGCCCGGAGAGGCCCGCAGCCCGGGTCCCGGCGCGTGACGAATAGCTGAACACGTGGTAGTAGGCGAACGGCATTTCTTGCAGGACGTCGCAAGTGCGCCGGAACGCGTCATCCGTCTCGCCCGGAAATCCGACAATTACGTCAGTCCCGAGACCGAGACCGGGCACCATCTCGACGGCCCGATCCGCAAACTCGCGGTAGTCGCGCATGCGGTAGCGGCGGCCCATTCCGGCCAGCACTTCATCGTCGCCGCTTTGCACCGGGAGATGCAGATAACGGCAGAGCGTCCCGCGCTCGGCCATTCGCTCGAGCAGGCGGTCCTCGACCGTGGTGGGTTCGATCGAGGTAATCCGGATTCTGTGCACGCCGGGAATCTCCTCGAGCCGGTCCGCGACATCGGCGAGCGTGCGCCCTCCGCTCTGGTAGCGCCCGATGTTCACTCCCGTGAGCACCAGCTCCTGATACCCGGCCTCGGCGAGTTCCCGGGCCTCCCGGACCAGGTCGTCGAATCGCCGGCTGCGCTCGCGGCCCCGCGTGTAGGGGATGATGCAGAACGAACAGAAGAAGTCGCAGCCGTCCTGAACCTTGAGATTGGCCCGGGTGGAGTCGTAGCGCCCCGTGGACGGGACCTCGAACTCGTGCCGTGAAATGCGCGCCGAGTGGAGAACGACGGGTTCGGGAAGTTTCCGCGGCCGATCCAGGTAGTCGGGGAAGCTCTCCTTGAATTCAGTCCCGACGATCATGTCCACGCCGATGATTTCCCGGAGGGCATCGAGGCCGGATTGCGCATAGCACCCCGCCACCACCACAAAGGCCCCGGGTGAGTGACGAAGCGTCCGCCGCACGGTGTTGCGGCAGTGCGCCTCCGCTCGATGGGTCACCGAGCAGGTGTTGATGACCACGAGATCGGTCGGCTCCCCCCAGGGAACGATCGTGTAGCCTTTGCCCGCGAACTGCCCTGCCCAGTTCGCCGCCTCCGTGTGGTTGAGACGACAGCCCAGCGAAGTAAACGATGCCCGTGGCACGGCCGGGAGCCTAACAGTGAGCCCTCCGTAGGCCGCAAGGAACCTGGAGGAGCAGGAGGCCGGTAACCGCCATGGGAACTCTTGGTCTTGCCGCGGTCGCGCTCGTGCCGATCGGGGTGGTCGCACTCTTTCTGGTCGGATTGCGCTGGCCTGCGTCGCGCGCCATGCCGCTGAGCTGGCTCGCTGCCGTTGGACTCGCCTGGGGGGTCTGGGGTATTTCCGGCGTCCGGATCGCCGCCGCCTCGATCAACGGCCTAGTGGTCGCGGGGACGCTTCTCTACATCATCTTCGGCGCGCTCTTGCTGCTGCACACCATGCAGGAGAGCGGAGCCCTCTCCGTAATCCGACGGGGGTTTGTCGGGATCACTCCCGACCGGCGCATCCAGGTCATCCTGATCGCCTGGCTGTTCGGAGCCTTCATCGAGGGGTCGGCCGGATTCGGAACTCCGGCGGCGGTTGCCGTGCCGCTCATGGTGGGCCTCGGGTTCCCGCCCCTCGCCGCCGTGGTGGCGGGAATGATCATCCAGAGCACTCCGGTCTCCTTTGGCGCCGCGGGAACCCCGATCCTGGTCGGCGTCTCCACCGGCCTCTCGGGATCGGAAGCGGTCGCCGCCTACGCCGCCGGGCTCGGGTTCCCGGAATGGACCGAGTTCCTGGCCTTCATCGGACTTCGGGTCGCGATGCTGCATGCCGTCGCGGGCACCCTCGTGCCGCTGATCGTGGTCGCCACCATGACCCGGTTCTTCGGTGAGAAGCGAAGCTTCCGCGAGGGGTTGGCCGTCTGGAAATTCGCCCTCTTCGCCGCGGTGTCGATGACAGTCCCTTATCTGCTCACCGCGTGGCTACTCGGTCCGGAATTCCCGGCGCTCCTCGGCGGCCTGATCGGGCTCGGGATCGTGGTTACGGCCGCACGGCGGGGCCTCTTCATGCCTTCTGCCGGGCAGCACTTCGAGTTCCCGGCGCGCTCCGCCTGGGACGCTGACTGGGTCGGCAGTAAGTTGATCTCCGACACCCAGCCCGCGGAGGGCCGGACGATCGGCAGCGTGTCCGCGTGGGCCCCCTACGCCGTGGTGGGCGGTCTTTTGGTCCTTACCCGCCTGCCGTCGCTGCCTTTCAGGGACTTCCTTTCGGGGATAGTGATTCGCTGGCCGGACATTTTCGGTAGCGGCATCAGCGCCAGCGCCGCCCCGTTCTTCCTTCCGGGTGCCGTCTTCATCGCCGCCTCGCTGTTTGCGGTCCTGATCCACCGGATGGACAAAGAGCAGGTCGGGCGCGCCGTTTCCGCCTCATTCCGGAGCACCGCCCTCGCTTCCGTGGCGCTCGTGTTCACCGTACCCATGGTGCAGGTGTTCCTGAACACCGGGGGCGGGGTCGCGGGACTCGCCTCGATGCCGATCGCCCTCGCCGAGGGCGCCGCGCAGGTCGCGGGGTCAGCGTGGCCGTTCTTCGCACCCTTCATCGGCGGCCTCGGCGCCTTCGTCGCGGGCAGCAACACCGTGAGCAACATGATGTTCTCCCTCTTCCAGTTCGGCGTCGGCGAGCGGCTCTCGGTGGACCCCGGGTGGGTGGTCGCGCTCCAGGCCGTCGGCGGCGCGGCGGGGAACATGATCTGCGTCCACAACGTGGTGGCCGCCTCGGCGGTGGTCGGGCTGGTCGGCCGGGAGGGCGCCGTGATCCGGCGCACGCTGGTTCCGTTCGTCTACTACGCCCTGCTCCCCGGAGCGCTCGGCTACGCGATCCTGTGGTCCGGTACGCTGGGGCCGGTCAATGCCGGTTCCCTGGTCGTCGCCGGCATCGCGGTCGCGGCCGCAGTGTGGATTTTCCGGGGCCGCAGATGAAGCCCGGCGCCGGGCTCAGCGCGGCAGCAGCGAAGCTCCGTCCATGTCCTCCGGCGCGCTGACGCCCAGCAGGTCGAGAACCGTCGGGGCGATGTCCCGGAGCGACGCCGGCGCCCGGAGCGGCAGGTTGGAGAGGAGCACTCCGGCGGTGTCCTCCATGGAGCAGTGGTCACCGCTCCAGTTGTCCAGATTCGGAGTGATGGAAGACGGCGGCATTCCGCCCAGCGTGCTCTGCCACCCGATCCGGTAGCCGGGCTCCAAGCCGAGGATCAGGTCGGGAGCCTCTTCCACGAACGGGCCCCGGTAGATCTCCTCGCGCCGGTGCACCACGCGCACCACGGGGTCTCCGGTTTCCGGATCCCGGAACGCCTTGAGATCACTGATGAGTCGCTCGACGAGCTGCTCGCGCTCGCTCCCCGGTGCGACGATGCCTTCGGGCTCGCGCCCCTGCTGGTTCAGATAGATCCCCGAAAGACCGAGAGCGAATGCACTCGTCCGGCTCCAATCCACCCCCGGGAAGAACAGTGCCTCGGGATCGAACAGGTCCTCCAATCGGCGCTCTCCCGAATCCCCGACCGCCCGCAGGTAGCCGTTGTCGGCGAGCCAGGTGTTCACGTTGAACTGTTTCCGGAACGAATGGAAGCCGTGGTCGGAGACCACCAGGAAACGCGTGTCCGGAGGCGCCGCCGCCACGGCCTCTCCGACAATTCGGTCGATGTCCCGATAGGTCTGCATGATCCCCCCGCCATACCGCCGGCCCAACTCCGGATCGTGGTTCGGATGATCGGGATCGGCGAAGCGGTAGAGCATGTGCTGGATGCGGTCGGGGAACAGGAAGACGGCCGTCAGCAGCCGCCATGAGTCTTCGCTGATCATCTCCATCAGCAGTCGTTCGTTCGACTCGCGGGCAAACCGGGCATCCTCGAGCAGGGCGTCGAAGTCCACCGCCTCGTCACGCAGCGGGTTGGTGATGATTTTCCAGCCGATAGTCTCGTAGGGACCGGAGCGCCGGGCCAGCTCTCCGGCGAAGTCCCGGGGGAAGGAAAGGTCGACGATCGGCGGCAGCCGCTCCGGGTCGAAGTTGATCGGCTCCATGTAGACCGAGACATTCGGTTCGAGCGACAGCACCCGGAAACGCACCAACCCGGCCAGACGGATCAGCGGATTCAGCGGGAAGCGCACCGAAACGAAATCGGACCACTCTCCGGCAGCCAGGCTGAGGGCCGTACCGGACGTCTCGATCTCGAGCCCGTCTCCGCTTCGCCGAAAGGTGACCGGAATCTCGACCTCGGGCTGATCCACTTCGGCGACCGCGGCGGTGAAGTCACGGGGTCCCCGGATCACGCTCCGCGCCACCCCGGCTTCGAAACGGAGCGGGAAACGGGTGCCCCCGGTCTCGGTGGATTCCTCCTCGAGGAGATCAGTCGTGTACACCGACCAGAGCCCAAACGACTTCCGGACGTCCGGCACGCCGAAGCCGGCAAGGATCCGGGCGCCGGGCGACTCCTCGACCGGGAACTCCATGGGAGCCTGGAGCGCAACCGTGGGCACCCCTGCCCCACCGGCGATCTTCCAAAACGCTTCTCCCTGCCGAGCCCGGACGGCCTGGGGCACCGCGGCCGGCACCCACACCGCGACGAGGGCGGCTGCCACGCCGGGAACCGTCGTCAGCACCACCAGAAGCGTCCAGCGAGTCCGGGGACTCGCCAAAGTCCGGGAGAGCAACCAGCTCGCCGCGATTCCTGCACCGAGCGCCAGCAGCAACACCAGACCCACCCGGACCGGCACTCCGGGCAGCTCCGTCGAGGCTTGCCGCACGAGCGCGATCTGGGGAACGTAGGTGTCCTCCCGCTTCTCGAGAAAGTCGAAGATCCGCGTGCGGCCCGGGTTCATCCCCGTGGCGAAGGTCGCCCACGCCACCGGGGATTCCGACGGCTTGGTGGTCGCCAGGGGCGCAAAGGTCCCTTCCCGGGCGAGCCTCGCGAGGTTCGGAAGGTCGCCCTCCGCGATCAGCTCCGCGATGGTGTCCGGGTCCGCTCCATCGAACCCAAGAACCACCACCCGCTCGGGTGGCTGCGCGTACGCCTCCCACGCCGGGAGCAGGCAGACGGCAGCCCCGACAAACGCCGCACACATTTGGCGGGAGCGAAAGCGCAAGCGAGCGGGCCTCCGCCGAGCCCGGGAGGTGCGAAACGACATGGGCGCCCGGAGGTTACAGCGGCGAAGCGGCGTTTTCGCGAACGCCCTCAGCTTCGAAAAAGCAGCGGCGGTACGAAGCATCGACTCCGGTAGCATTGGGCGGTTATGCCGCTATCGCATACCAGACCGCAATTGCTGCTTTCCGCCCTCACCCTCGGCCTGCTCCTTCCGGCGCTCGGCGTTCAGGCCCAGGAACTCGAGGTGCTCCCCGAATACGAGGCCGAGTTGGCAGAGATCACGGCCGACCCTCGGGTCTCGGCGGCGCTCGAGGAGGTTCTCGCGATGGATGAGGAGAACGAGCGCCTGCTGATCGAGTTGACCGAGATCCCGGCGCCCCCTTTCATCGAGGAAGTGCGAGCTGCCCACTACCAGGGACTCGTGCGCGAAGCGGGGCTCGAGGCGGGAATCGATGAGATCGGGAACGTCGTCGCCCGCCGGAGCGGCCGAACCGGAGGCCGGACGATCGCGGTGGTAGCTCACCTCGACACCGTGTTTCCCGAAGGAACCGACGTCACCGTCCGGAGAGACGGCGACAAGCTGATGGCCCCCGGGATCGCCGACGACACCCGCGGCCTGGTGACCATGCTGGCCATCGTCAAACTCATAGCTCGCCACGGGCTCGACACGCGAGACGACGTGCTGTTCGTCGGTTCGGTCGGGGAAGAGGGAATCGGAGATCTGCGGGGAGTCAAGCACCTCTTCCGCGACGGGGGACCGGAGATCGACGCGTTCATCGCCATTGACGGCACGAGCAACACCCGGGTGCTGAATCACGCGATCGGCTCCCATCGCTACCGGGTCCGCTTCCTCGGGCCCGGCGGACATTCGTGGGGGGCCTTCGGCCTCGGGAATCCCGCTCACGCCATGGCCCGGGCCATCAAACTGTTCGACGACCGCGCGGGCGAATACGTCACGGCGGGCGCCAAGACCACCTACAACATCGGCCGCATCGGAGGCGGCACCTCCATCAATTCGATCCCGTTCGAGAACTGGATGGAAGTGGACATGCGGTCCATGGAACCCGGACGACTCGAGGAGATCGACGCCATTTTCCAGGCGGCGATGACCGAGGCGCTCGCCGAACAGAACGAAATCCGGCGGGACGGCGAGGAGCTGACGGTGGACGTCGAGTTGATCGGAGACCGTCCGTCCGGGATGGTTGCGATCGACACCCCGCTCATTCAGCGGGCTCTCGCCGCCACCCGGGCTGTCGGGGCAGAGCCGGAACTCAGCATGGGTTCCACGGACTCGAACGTCCCCATCGCCCGCGGCATCCCGGCCACCACGATCGGGAGCGGGGGGGAGGGCTTCGGCGCTCACTCGCTCCATGAGTGGTGGGCCAACCGGGACGGCCATTTGGGCATCCAGAAGGCGCTGCTGCTCGTGCTGGCCGAGGCCGGCCTCGAAGCCGCCAACTGATCCCGGAGGTCGCGATGTCCGCCTGTCAGTTCGATTTCAGCCTCGCCGTCGAGGCCGGACGGCTTCTCGAGGCCCTCCGGACCGATTTCGCCCGCTTCGGCGGCATGGTCCACGGGGGTGATGACCCCGGAGGGTTCGGCGAATTCTCGCTGCCGACGCCGCTCGGGAACTTTGCGGGAACCTTCGAGGTGACCGATAACGCCACCGGCGGGTGCGCCTTCCGGATCAGCGTGGACGAAAAGCCCATGTTCGTCCCCTGCTCCGCGATCGAGGAACACCTCGGACGGCGACTGCACAAAGCCGCCACCACGATCTGAAGGCGTCTGCGGTTACTCCTTCCCGGTTCCGTGATGGCGCACGTCTCGACACGTACGCCTCCGGGCAGAGCGGCGCGCAGGTCAGGGAACGCCGGTCTTCATTCAGACCGGCACCGCCCCGCGCAGCGGGGCGAGACGGCGTACTTCCCCGTTCCGTATTGGCGCACGACGGGAAAACCTCGTGCCCTAGGGGCAGGCCACTCAGCGGCGGGCGACCGGGTTTTCGAGGACGCCTACCGTCTCGACCTCGACGGAGACCATGTCGCCTTCGTTCATCGCCTGGGTGCTCCCTGGGGTCCCGGTAAAGATGACATCGCCGGGCATCAGCGTCACGTAGCGACTCACGTAGCTCACGATGTCGCTCGAGTCGAAGATCAGATCGCTCGTCCGCTGCTGCTGGACGATTTCGCCGTTCAGCCGGGTGGTGAGTTCGAGGTCGTCGTAGTTGACTCCGCGCGAAATCACCGGTCCGATCGGCCCGTAGGTGTCCGACGCCTTCGCCCGGAACCACTGGAGGTCGGCGCCCTGCCAGTCGCGTTCGCTCACGTCGTTGCCGGCAGTCACCCCGAATATGTAGTCCTGAGCCTGGTCCACGGGCACGTCGCTCGCCTCCTTGGCGATGACGAGCACCAGTTCGCCTTCATAGTGGACGTTGCCGGCGTCCTCGGTCATCTCGATGGCGTCACCGGGCCCCACGATGCTCGTGGGGAGCTTGGCGAATACCCCCGGATAGGGGGCCGGCTCGCGGCCGCCGAGGTGAGAGGCGTAGTTGAGACCGATCGCGATTACCTTGCCCGGGTCAGCGGGAGCAAGCAGGCTTGCACCGGCACGCGCAACCCGCTCTCCGGTCGGGGCTCCGCCGGCCCAGGGCGCCGCGTGGAGGGCGACGATCTCGTCGCCTTCGACGCGGCCCCACGTCGCTGCGCCCGAATCGCTCGCGAACCGAACGTATTCCCCGGCCGGCTGATCACCGACGGCGACCGCAGCCGGTTCCATCGGCTCTTCCATCGGGGGAGTTCCGCAGCCAAGCGCGAATAGGAGGGCGGCGGGAATAAAGGTAAAGGAACGGAGTCGAAGCACGAGAGTCCTCCTCGGGAATGCCGATAGAGCAGGATAGCGTCTATTCGGACGGATTGAGCAGGCGACAGCCGCGGTTCCGGGCGACGATTTCGTAGGCGGCGAGTTCGGCGAGCAGAAGCGGCGGGAACGCGTAGGCGAGCACCGCCAGAACGCGGGCGGGAAGTCCCCTCAGGCCCGGGGGAGCGGCATAGAGGAGGAACCGATTCACCGCAAAGGCCCCGCCGTGAAACCGGCCTTTCAGATCCCGGAAGCGGACGCGCTCTTCACATGCGGTTCGCGAGATGCCGAGCCGGGCCAATTGGTCGTCCGTCAGTTCCTGGGAGGCGGCGAAGCGAATCGGCCGGTCGCCCGCAAATCGGGCCGCCGCGACCGCGGCGCGGGTGCAGAAGCCTCAACCGCCGTCGTAGATGACGAGGGGGACGTGATCGGAGGTCCGGGAATCTGCCGCCGCTGCGGTCAACTGAGGTCGAGCCGGGGGGTATCCCGGCCGCTCCCGTTGAAACGGTTGTCTGGATAGCGGCGGATGAGCCAGATGCGGAAGAGTCCGAAACCGAGGCCGACCAGTACGGTTAAGAAGACCAGCGTCCCGGCAAGAGCGAAGGACTCGAGGATCAGGGTCAGGATCCCGCGCGGGGGTTCCGTTTGCGGCAGGGTCACGAACTCCACCGTCTGCCGCTGCTGGAGCATCGCCCAGGAAACGAGAGAGCCGAGAAACCCGAACCGTTGGAACATTCCGGAGGTCAGGCCGGCGCCGGTCAAGAGGTGCCCCGTATCACCCGACGCTTCGGATTGTAGCGGGCGCCCTAACCGGCTGTATTTGCGACCCGGTCCAGAGAACGGTGGAGGATTCGCCCGATCCGCTCCGTCAGGGGCGCCGTTTCGAAACGGAAGGCGCGGGAGACATCTTCCCGGATCCCCGGTGCGTCCTCCACCTCGAACCAGATCGGCGGCTGGTCGTCGGCGAGGGAAAAGAAGGTGAGCATCAGGTGCGCGACCCGGAAATTCGCGCGTTCGAAAGGCGAGATCTCGAGGAACCGGGCAAAGAAGAGCGCCGCGCGCGGCGCGGTCTCGAGATCCTTGCCGCTGGCGCCGGAAATCCAGTCGAGAAGCTCGCCGAGCCGAAGCGCGAGGGTCTGTGGCGGCGAGAGGCTCGCACCCTGGAACTGCGGCTCGATCTGATGGGTGCGAAACGGGCTCGCTCCAGTCAAACCGGAGGAGACCGCGTGAACCTCGGAAATCAGCTCTCTGGTGGGATCCCGGTCCCGAGCCGCGCGCCCGACGAGTCCCAGGGCCCCGAGCGAAGGCCCGAACGCGGGTGTGGGCGCCCCCTCGCGGGCGGCGTGAATCTCCTCTTCCGAGGGGGCGGCGCCGGTCAGTTGCAGCGTCGCGCGCGCGGCCTCCACCACCAGCGCTTCGCACTCCGCACACCACCGTTCGCTCCCTGCCTGCTCCCGGACCCGGTCGCGACGGGCGCGGATTTCCTGTCCCGGCCCCGGCGGGCGCGGCGCTCCCGCTCCCGGATGAAGCGGCAGCGAATCGCTCATCCCGGAAGTTTAGGCGGGGGTCCGCTAACAGCCTGTGGTGGAACCCAAGTGAGCGCCGAGAGCGGGGAGGCGCCCGGCTGACAAGGCGCGCGAGGGAGGAATACCGAGTGTATTTCGACCGAAACGCAACGCCGAGCGTCGCAAGGCGGCGCGGTTCAGCCGGGATGCATCGCCGGTCGAATGCCGCGTGACTTTGTCCACCGGCTGTTAACAGCCTGTGGAGAAAGTGACGTGAGCACCGAGACCGTTGAGGCGCCCGGCTGACAAGGCGCGTGAGGGAGGAATACCGAGTGTATTTCGACCGATGCGCAACGCCGAGCGCCGCAAGGCGGCGCGGTTCAGCCGGGATGCATCGCCGGTCGAATGCCGCGTGACTTTGTCCACCGGCTGTTAAACCCCAGCGGCCTAGAATCGCTCGGTGCTCGCCCGACGGATCATTCCCTGTCTCGACGTAAAGAACGGTCGGGTGGTCAAGGGCGTCCGGTTCGAGAACCTGACTGACGAGGGCGACCCGGTGGAATGCGCGGTGGCGTACGACGCGGGCGAAGCCGACGAGCTGTGCCTGCTCGACATCACCGCTACCTGGGAGGCGCGCGGCACCGCCTTGACGACCGTGAAGCGCGTCGCAGAAGCACTCACCATCCCGTTCACGGTCGGGGGCGGCGTTCGTTCGGTCGCCGACATGGACAACCTGCTCCGGGCCGGCGCCGACAAGGTTTCCATGAACAGCGCCGCGGTCGAGCGGCCGGAACTCCTCGCCGAGTGCAGCCGTCAGTTCGGGTCGCAATGCCTGGTGCTCGCGGTGGACGCTCGCCGCGCGCCGGAAGGCGGATTCGAGGTCGTGGTGGCGGGCGGGAGAATCCCGACCGGACGGGACGCCATCGAATGGATCCGGCGCGGCGAGGATCTCGGCGCCGGGGAGATCCTCCTGACGAGCATGGACCGGGATGGGACAAGCGACGGGTATGACCTGGAACAACTGCGAGAGGCCACTAAGACGGTTTCGGTGCCGGTGATCGCCTCGGGGGGCGCCGGCGGCCCCTCGCACCTGGCCGACGTTTTCGAGCAGACGGGCGCGAGTGCGGCGCTCGCCGCGTCCATCTTCCACCGCGGCCTCCACACCGTCGCCGAGGTGAAGCGTTTCCTCGCGAGGCGCGGTATCCCGGTACGTCCGCCGGAGGCCGATCTCTTCAGCATTCCCGAACTCGCCGGCGTCCCATGAAACCGGAGATCCAGTGGAACGAGGCCGGGCTGGTTCCCGCCGTCATTCAGGACGCGGTCAGCGGCCGGGTTCTCATGCTCGGGTGGATGAACGACGAAGCCCTCGCGCGGACGATCGAGAGCGGCCGGGTCCACTTCTGGTCGCGAAGCCGCAAGACGCTGTGGAAGAAGGGCGAGACCTCGGGCAACGAACTGCACCTGCGCTCGCTGACGGTTGACTGTGACGGTGACGCCCTCCTGGTTCACGCCGATCCCGCCGGCCCGACCTGCCACACGGGCCAGACATCATGCTTCTTCGAGCCCCTCGCGGAGGGAAAGGGCGCCCCGGAAGGTACCCGGGTTCCGGAACTTGGGCCCGCGTTGAGCGCGCTCACCCAGATCGTCAGGGAGCGCGCGGCAAGCCGCCCCGAAGGCTCTTACACCGCAGCCCTGCTGAAGGCCGGCACCCGGCGCATTGCCCAGAAGGTGGGGGAGGAAGGCGTCGAAGTGGCGCTGGCTGCCGCGGCCGGATCCACCGGCGAAGTCGTGCACGAGTCGGTGGACCTTCTCTACCACCTGCTCGTGCTGCTCGAGGATCTCGGAATCGACGGCCGGGACGTGGCGGCGGAAGTCACCCGCCGGTTCCCCGCCCAAGACCGCTGAACAGGGACCGGCCGGGAATCTACGCGAGCGCCCGTCGGGCTTCAGGCAGGGTGAAGCGCTTTTCGTAGAGCGCTCGCCCGAGGATGACCCCGCTCAGCCGACCCCGGGCCGGACCACCCTCTGGCGACAATCCGGAGTTCCGGGTGACGAGGCGCAGCGCCTCAAGATGCGACAGCGCCCCCACCCCGCCGGCCAGGATGGTCGGAAGTCCGGAGGCGGCGGCAACCCGCAAAGCAGCCTCCGCATCCGGCCCTTCCATTGTGCCGTCCCGCTCGACGCTCGTGTAGACCAGAGCCGCAGCGCCACTCTCCCCCCAGTGGCGCGCCGCTGCCTCGGGTCGGGCCCCTGCGGCACCTGCGCCTCGCGGATCCGGCTCCACCCACCCACGGGTCTGCAGGCGGCCGCCGCGCACGTCGAGCGCCACCGCAACCCCGGCGCCGTCCATCCGAATGGCTTCCTGCACGACCTCCGGTGCTTCGACCGCGACCGTCCCGAACACCACCCGGGCGGCTCCCGCCGCACGGAGTTCCGCGTAGGACTGCGCCGTCCGGACGCCTCCGGCAACCTGGACCTGAAGGGGACATTCCCGTAGCAGCCGCTCGACGGCCCCGCGGTTCCCCCCGTCGCCGAAGGCCGCGTCGAGATCCACGACGTGGAGCCAACGAGCGCCCGCGACGGCGAAGTCCGCCGCTACCTCAAGGGGATCGTCGCCGTACACGGTCTCGCGGTCGCGAATCCCGCGCAGGAGGCGTACGACGCGCCCTCCGGAGAGATCTACCGCGGGAATCGGCTCGATGCCGGTCTCGGTCACTGCCGGGCACCGAGCGCGAGAAAGTTCGAAAGCACCGCCGCACCGAGACGGCCGCTCTTTTCGGGATGGAACTGGATTCCGAACACCCGGCCTTCCCCGGCCGCCGAGGCGAACCGGACCCCGTACTCGGTAGCCGCCAGCCGTTGGTGCGGCACCGAGGTTTCCGCGTAGAACGAGTGGAGGAAGTAGGCGTACCCACCCTCGGGAATCTCGCGCAGCAGCCCGCGCGACAGGGGATCGGACCCGATCCCCTCCAGTTGGTTCCAACCGATGTGGGGAACGAGCATCCCGCCCCCGAAACGGCGCACCCGTCCGGGCAACAGGCCGAGTCCCCGAACGCCGGGCGCTTCATCGCTGTCGGGAAAGAGCATCTGGAGACCGACGCAAATACCGAGCAACCAAGCTCCGGTTTCAACGGCTTGACGGAGCGGCGTCTCGAGGCCGCGTTCGCGAAGGGCGCGCATCGCTTCACCGAAATGCCCGTCCCCCGGCAGAACGAGCCGTTTCGCGTTCGCGATGCGTTCGGGATCGGACGAGAGGTGCACATCGGCCCCCTGGCGCCTGAGTGCCCGGACAACGCTGCCCAGATTCCCGGCGCCGTGGTCCACGACGATGGTTTCCGGGCTGCTGCTGGCGGCGGCTACGAATGTGGGGACCGCCTCCCGTCCCTCCGCTCTCGAGTCCGAGGGCGCCTCTCCCCCTAGCCCAGAAGCAAGTGGCAAGAGGCGGCTCGTGTGTGCCCGCGGCGCCGAGCGCCGCGGGGGAGGGGCGTGGGGAGGGGTTTCCCCTCCCCACAGGCAAGACGGCGGGAAGAATCGCGAAGCGATTCTTCCCGCCGACCCGTGGGAAAAGTGCCCCGCATCCGAAGCGTTGGACAGTCCGTGCGTTTTCCTTTCCCGAAGGGCCTGCGGGGTGCTTTTTCCACGGGCTGTCAGTCGGAGAGCGTGCCCTTCGTCGAAGGAACGGCTTCCCCTACCACTTCCTTCGCGTCGGTGAAGGCCCGGGCGAACGCCTTGAAGACCGTCTCGGCGATGTGATGGCTGTTGCGGCCGATGAGCCCGTCCACGTGCACCGTCAGCCGGCCCCGGTCGGTCAGGGCGCGGAAGAAATCCTCGAACAGTTCCGTGGGTGTCTCACCCACCCGCTCGGCCGGGAAAGCAACCCGCCACGCCAGAAACGGCCGTCCGCACAGATCCACCACCACGCGCGAAAGCGCCTCGTCGAGCGGGACGTGCGCCGTCCCGAACCGGCGGACCCCTTTCAGGTCACCAAGGGCCTCGGCGAGGCAGTCGCCGAGCGTCAGCCCCACGTCCTCCATGGTGTGGTGGGCGTCCACATGGAGGTCGCCTGCGGCCTCCACGGTCAGCGCGATCCCGGAATGACGGGCGAGCGCTTCCAGCATGTGATCGAAGAAGCCGATACCGGTCGAGATTTCAGCCGAAGGGACGGCCGGGTCGAGGTCGACTTCAATCCGAACCCGCGTTTCGCGCGTCTCGCGCAGCCGGGCAGCCGTCCGGCGCCGCACCGTGGCGCTGGATGGGGCGGAAACGCTCATGCGACAGGAGACTCCGGCACCCCGGCGATCTGAAGTTCCGAGTCGAGCACCGCCCGGGACAGCGAGTCGGCAAGCGCCTCCAAGAAGACCACGTTCTCTTCCGGAGTCCCCACGGTGACGCGGAGCGTTCCCTGGAGCAGCGGGTGGCGCGAGAAGTCGCGCAGCGCTACCCCCCGATCCAGGAGCCGGCGAGCCAGCACGGTGCTCTCCATCGGGGTCCTGAAGAGGAGGAAGTTCGTGTGCGATGGCCAGACCGACACCCCTGGCACCGCCGCGAGCCGGCGGGCCAAGGATTCCCTTTCTGCGGTGATCTTGACGGTCATTTCGAGCAGGGCGTCCCGTTGTCTCATGACGGCGGAAGCCGCCCGGCAGGTGTAGACCCCGACCGGAAACGGCGGCTGGGCCCGGCGGATGTTGAAGATCGCATCGGGGGCGCCGAGCAGGTAGCCGAGACGGGCTCCCGCCATCGCCATGGCCTTCGAGAAGGTCCGCAGCAGGATGACGTTCCCGAACTCGTCGAGAAGCGGCCGGGCGGTCTGTCCGCTGAACTCATGGTACGCCTCGTCCACCAACAAGAAACCAGGCGCCGCCGCGGCCAACTCGCGTAGAGCGCTGAGCGGCAGCAGTTGCCCCGTCGGGTTGTGCGGATTCGTAATGAAGACGAGCGAGGGCTGTTCGCACTCGATCCGACGAAGAAACTCCGGGACGTCGTAGGAGAGGTCGTCGAGGAGGGACACCGGCGAGGGCTCGCCGCCGGCGAGCCGGACCGCCCAGGGGTACATGGAAAAACCCGGGGACGGATAGAGGGCGCAGCGTCCGGAACCGGTCGTGGCGAGTGCGATCAGCGCGAGCATGTCGTCGCCACCGTTTCCGAACCCGACTCCCTCCGGCACCCAGTCGGCGAGGCGGGCGATCGCCTCGCGGACCCCCGGGTAGCCGCGGTCCGGGTACGGCCGGGCGTCCGTGCCGGCCACGGCCTCTGCCATCGCCGTAAGGACCCCTTCGGGAAGCGGCCAGCGGCTCTCGTTCCAGTCGAGGTAGATGGGCACATTCGGACGGGAGCCGATATCGGGGGCGAGTTCGAACACCTCGGCACGGATCGCGTCCAGCGGAACAGGTTTCATGGCAGGCAATGTAGCAGCCTGTGGTGAAACCCAAGCGGCGTTCGAGCGGCGATGCATCCCGGCTGAACCGCGCCGCTTTGCGGCGCTCGGCGTTGCGTTTCGGGCGAAATACACCCGGGCCAGTTCTCCCGGTGGGGGCTCCTCCCTCACGCGCCTTGTCAGCCGGGCGCCTCGCCGCTCTCGGCGCTCACCCGGGTTCCACCACAGGCTGCTAGCGGAACGCTAGTCGCCGGTGACCGGCGCTCCTTCCGGGCGGGGGCTGTCGAACCGCACCGCAATGGATCTGGCGTGCGCTTCGAACCCCTCGATACGGGCGAAGCGCTCGAAGTCCTCCCGCTGGGCCTCGAGGGTTTCGCGCTGGTACGAAAGAACGCTCTGCCGCTTCTGGAAATCGCCAACCGAGAGCGGAGAGGAGAAGCGGGCGGTGCCGCCGGTCGGCAGGACGTGGTTCGAACCCGCTCCGTAGTCGCCGATTGCCACGGGCGAGTGCTCGCCCAGCAGGACCGCCCCGGCACTTGGGAACCGGTCGGCAAGGGTCTCGGGGTCGCGAGTCATGACCTCAAGGTGTTCGGGCGCGATTTCCTCCGCGATCCGCACCGCTTCCTCCAGGTGCTCGACGTGCACCACCGCTCCGTGGAGTGCGAGAGCGCGGGCAATGGTCTCCGCGTTCGGCTGGCCTTCCGCCTGGCGGCCCAGCTCGGCGACCGTCATCTCCGCAAGCTCGCGCGAGGTGGTGATGAGGATGGCCCGCTCCTCTCCGGAACCGTGTTCGGCCTGGGCCAGCAGATCCGCGGCGACCCAGTCCGGCCGGGCCGTCTCGTCGGCGACCACCACAACTTCGGAGGGTCCGGCGAACGCATCGGTCCCGATGCGGTGGCCGAGCTGACGCTTGGCCTCGGCGACGTAGGCGTTCCCGGGTCCGACCACCTTCTCCACTGGCCGGACGGTCGCGGTCCCGTACGCAAAGGCCGCGATGGCCTGGGCTCCGCCGATCCGGTACACCTCGTGGACCCCGGCGGCTTCGATCGCCGCCGCCAGCACCGGGCTGCGTTCGAGTGCGCCGGGCGGGGTAGCGAGCGCGATCCGGGACACTCCGGCCACCGCCGCCGGAACCGTGTTCATGAGCACGGTGGACGGGTAGACCGCAGCTCCCCCGGGCACATAGACCCCCACCGCCGCGATGGGAAGGATCCGCCACTCGAGACGCGACCCGTTCCCGAGATCCATCCGGAACGACTCTTCGCGCTGGCGCTCGTGGTAGGCCGCGATGCGGTCCCGGGTCCGCCGGAGAAGCGCGCGTTCCTCGGCTTCCGCGTCCGCTGCCAGCCGGGAAAGCTCCCCGGTTGGGACCCGGAGGGCGGAAACGTCGAAGTCGGCGTCATCGAACTGCCGCGCCAACTCGACGAGGGCCCGGTCCCCGTCGCGCCGCACCCGCCCCAGGATGGCCGCGGTCGCCTCGACGACTTCGCGGCCCGGGTCCGCGCCGGACGCCGCCCGCCGCCGGGGATCCGCGCGGTAGGCCTCAATGCCCTCGAAGATCGGCACCGCGAAGCGGCTGCCGGCGAGGGTCGTCTCGCTCATCCCGCCCCCACCGCGGCTTCGAGGCGGCGCAGAACGGGTTGGAGTTGGGACCCGCGAAGCCGGAAGGCGGCCCGGTTCACGACGACCCGCGCGGAGCTCTCGAAGAGCGTTTCCTCCTCGATCAGGCCGTTGTCCCGGAGCGTCGCGCCGGTCTCGACAAGGTCCACGATGGCGTCGGCGAGGTCCATGGTGGGAGCCAGCTCGATGGCGCCCGCGAGGCGGATGAGCTCGACCGGAATCCCACGGGCGCCGAAATGCCGGGTTGCCACCGCGGGGTACTTCGTCGCGATGCGGAGCGGAGGCTCGGGTAACGGACGCCCCTCCGGCCGGGCGAGCACCATCCGGCAGCGGCCAAGTCCGAGGTCGAGCGGCTCGTAGATGTGGGCTGGACGTTCCTCCAGGATGTCCCGGCCGACCACTCCGAAATCAGCCACCCCGTGCTCGACGTAGATGGGGACGTCGCGGTCCTTGGCGAACAACACCTCCATCCCGTTCCCCTGAAGACGCAGCCGGCGGTCGGCATTTCCTTCGGGCAGCGGGACGCCGGCGAGGCGGAGCAGACCCGTCACCGCCCGCAGCAGCCGCCCGGTGGGAAGGGCGGCGACCAGCGGAGGGTCCATGGGAAAGCCGGGGATTCTAGGGCGATGCGTGAGCGGTCCGGGATAGCAGGGATGCGGGTCCGATCCGGGCAGCGGGCGCGCGGCCCAGATCAGGAATCGGTCCCGGCAGAAGAATCGAAGCGGATGGCCGAACCGGTGCTACGGGCGGTCCGGGCCTTCCGGAAACGGGCCGCCAGTCCACGCTCCGTGTCCGGTCCGCGCGAGATGGTTTGGGCGCGGCCGCGGCCGGAGTCCGATGACTCGGGGAGGATCCCGGAGATCCGGTCCACCGACAGGGAGAATCCCACCGCCGGGCGCGGGTCGCCGAAGTTCGCGAGCAGGTCGTTGTAGCGGCCCCCGCCTCCGATCTCCTGGCCGGCGCCGGGAGCGTGAATCTCGAAGATGAGTCCGGTGTAGTAGTCGAAACCCCGCAGTTCGGCCAGATCGAAGCGAAACCGGTCTGAGAGGTCCAGGGCCTCAAACACCTGAGCGATGCCGGTAAGACGGTCGACCGCCCCGCGGGCACGTCCGGGAAGCGGGCTCTTCCCCGCCTCCTCCAACACCTCTTTCCCGCCGAAGAACTCCAGCGCCCGAACGAGCGGTGCTGCGCCGGCTCCGAGCGCCGACCGGATCCGGGACGGGTCGCGCCGCCAGAGGCCCCGGAGCGTTTCCGCGCGCCGCTCATCCTGATCGGCGGCCCCGGAGAGGGCCTCGTCCAGCAGACCCAGCGGGTAGCCGGCGTGCCCGAGAGTGAATACGAACCCATCTATTCCGAGACGCTCGAAGACTTCGAGAGCCACCATCAGGATCTCCAGATCCGCCCCCGGGCCGGCAGCGAAATGCTCCACTCCCACCTCCCGGAAAGCCGAGGGGCCGAGCCCGCGGCCCGGTCGCCGCACCACCTCGCCACGGTAGAAGAGACGCTCCGCTTCCCGGGGCAGCCGGGTCACCGCGGCCCGCGCCGCGAGTGCCGTGAAGTCGGCACGGAGCGCCAGCAGGTCCCCGCCCTCGGTGAACCGGTAGCTGGACCGCTCCGACCAGCGTCCACCGCCGCGGGCGAACACCTCCGCGTGGTCGAAGAGCGGCAGGAGAATCTCCTCGTATCCCCAGCCGCGGAACACTCCAGCGGCGGTCTCATCCACGAACCGGCGGCGCCGCGCCGCGTCTCCCACGTGGGTAAGAGCCCCGGAGGGAGCGCGGAGCAGGGAATCCGTGGACATGGTCAATTCCCGATGTAGCGGGAGACGAGGGTCCGAGCCTCCGCCGGGTCGCCGCTTCCGTGAACGATCGCCCTCCCATCGGGGAAGACCACGAGCCGCCGCTCTCCGACCTCGAATTGCAGCAGGTGGCGGGTCACGCGCAGCGATTCCCTTATCTCGGGGAGTTCTCCCAGACGTCCGCCCAACCGGTCGAGGAAGTCCGGGTCTCCGGCGCCCGCCGAAGCACCCCCCGTGGCGGGGCGCACCTGGACCGCGTTACGCCCGCACAGGGTCAGCAGCGATCCGCCGGCATCTCCGCTCAGAAACGGGAACTCATGCTGGCCGCAGGCCGGACAGTCAGGGTCGGGACCGCCGATTTCCATGCGGTACGCAGTTCGCTCCCACACGTCGAGGTGCCAGATCCCGGTAGCAAGCGCTTCCACCCGACCGGCCAGCAGCTTCAGGGCCTCGGTTACCGCGTAAGACGCCACCGCCTGCACCGCCGGTGCGATCACCCCCGCGGTGTCGCAGGTCGGGGACACGCCGGGTGGGGGGACATCGGGAACCACGCAGCGCAGGCACCCGGTGCGCCCCGGAAGCACGGTAAGTGTCATCCCGTAGCTGCCGACGCACGCGGCATAGATCCAGGG
Source organism: Candidatus Marinacidobacterium sp. (assembly GCA_965223075.1). Lineage (GTDB taxonomy): Bacteria > Acidobacteriota > Vicinamibacteria > Marinacidobacterales > Marinacidobacteraceae > Marinacidobacterium. The sequence continues at coordinate 1,040,679 of OZ244986.1, forward strand.
CGTTCCGGTGGCGACCGCAGCGTCGTTGATGAGGTAGCGCGTCTCGAAGTTGTCGGTAGCGTCCAGCACCAGGTCCGTCCCTTCCATGACTTCGCGGATGTTCCCGGCGTGGAGATCGAGCGCCAGCGGCTCGAGCGCCACCTCGGGATTCACGGCCGCCAGCCTGCGGCGCGCTCCCTCGGCCTTCGGGATTCCCTCGCGGGCGTCTTCTTCATCGTAGAGGGACTGTCGCTGCAGATTCGAAGTCTCGACCGTGTCGCGGTCGACGAACCGCACGGTCCCGACTCCGGCTCTCACCAGCATGTCGAGCGAGGCGGAGCCGAGGGCTCCGGCCCCCACCACCAGAACCCGACCGCGGGCCAGACGTTCCTGCCCATCCGGGCCGATGCCGGGGAAGAGCGTCTGGCGGGAGTAGCGGTCGTCGGACATGGCGCGGGACACCGGAAAGTGTAGGACTCGGGAAGGAGCGGGGTAACAGCCGGTGGTGGAACCCGGGTGAGCGCCGAGCCCGGCCAGTCCGCCCGCTGGGGGCGAGGCGCCCGGCTGACAACGCGCGTGAGGGAGGAGCCCCCAGCGGGAGAAACCCTCGTGATCGGGTCCTCCCGTACACGCCGCCGGGCATAAGAAAGGCGCGGCCCCGGGTAGGGGGAGCGGTGAGCGGTCGCGGCAACCGGGATTGGAAGAGGGTGCGGAACTCAAGTTGACGTAGCGCCGTGTCATCGGCGCTGGTTTCGCGCTCCCGCGCGATGCCGACCGGAGGTCGGCGTCCCTGGCCTGCGTGCCGCTCTACCCGGTGGGGTAGGTGCCGATACGTGCGCCATCCCGGAACTGGGAATACGCCGCCTCGCCCCGCTGTGCGGGGCGGTGCCGGTCTGAACACCGGCGTTCCCTGGCCCGGGCGCCATCCGGGCTGTCGGCGTCCCGGCGCGACCGCATTTTCACGGCAACTGGGCCGCGTGGGTTTCACCACCGGCTGTTAGGTTGCGTCACGCCAGAACTGTTCTGGCACGTCGAATGCGTGCGGCTCCCTGCGGATGGAGGAACGGATCCTGAGACTCATCGCTTCCCTGCTCTTGCTGGCCGGGCTCGGCTGTACGACGATCCAGACGATGCTTCCGCAGCAGACCGCTTCTGATCCAACGGACCTTCCCGGCGGGGAACTCCCGTTGCGCGCCACCTGCACGATGCTCGCCGCAACCGCGGCGCAGCAGATCCCCATCCAGTATCGCGACCAGCTCAGCCAATCGGTCGCGCTCGTCGCCTTCCAAGAGTGCATCGAGGTCATGGTGGTCATGGTCTCGGTGGCCATGGTCGCCGGCGACACCACCCAGGACGGCGTGGATACCGTGCGGGCCCAGCTTGCGGGAGCCGAATCGCAGTATCTGGCGGACACCTGTGACGACCACTTTCGTGCCTGGCGCTTTCTTCGCAATCCCGACCGCGGATACGAAAACGCACTCGAGGGAGCGAGCGCGAGCAGCCAGTACGACGGCTGGATGGATCGTTGCTACCGCGTGCTGCGCCCGCTGTCGGCCGCTCAGACACCCTGACTCGGTCCGGCGCCGCCGAGCGCCGCGGCTTCCCGAAGACCGGTCCGGTACGCGGTCTCTCGTTGGCCGGGAGCCCGTTCCCCCCCTGACGCGCCGGGGAGTGCGGACACGGGCGGTAGCATTCCGTCCTCCCGAGACTTCACCTTGAGAGCCCATCTTCGCGGGGCGTGCCTGCTCGCCACCTTGGTCGGCATCGCGCCCGAAACCGCCGCCCAGACCGCCATCCTGCCGCTCGACGAGGTACGGCCGGGGATGGTCGGAGAGGGTCGCACCGTCTTTTCCGGCGAGGAGGTGGAGACCTTCGGGGTGGAGATCGTCGGCGTGCTGGAGGGCGCGATGCCGGGCCGCAGCATCGTGCTGGCGAACCTGTCGGGCGGTCCCCTCGCCCACACCGGGGTCATGCAGGGGATGAGCGGGAGTCCGGTCTATATCGACGGGCGGCTGCTCGGCGCCGTGGCCTACGCGTTCCCGTTCGCGAAGGACCCCATCTGCGGGATCACTCCCTTCGAGGAGATGGTGCGTTTCACTGAAATGCCCCTCGGAACGGGGGCCTCGTCCGGTGTCGCTCCCGCCCCGGCGTTGCGCTTTTCGTCCGCCGGGGAACCGTCCTTCGATCCAATTCCCGTCCCGGAAATTGGCATCGAGAACGACGGCAGGCAGTTGCTCCCCATTCGGGCGCCAGTGACCGCGAGCGGTCTCAGCCCCGCTGCCCATCGGGTCCTGGCCCCGCTATTCCGGCAGCTCGGAATGGAGCTGGCTCCGGGGGGACTGGCCGGAACAACCGGCGCCGGCGCCTCGCAAGCGACGGCGGATCCACAGTTGAGCCCCGGGAGCCCGGTAGGCGCCACCCTCATCGGGGGCGACATGGTGCTGATGGCGAGCGGAACGGTGACCCATGTGGACGAGGCCACCGGCGAGGTCTTCGCCTTCGGCCATCCCTTCACCGGTCTCGGCACCATCTCCATCCCGATGCAGCAGGCCCGGGTGGAAGCGAGCGTGGCCTCGCTCTCCAACTCGTTCCGGCTGGCGAGCGCCGGGGCATCGATCGGCGTCTGGCAGCAGGATCGGGCCACCGGAGTTCGGGGAAAGCTCGGGGCTCGCGCCCGGACCATCCCGATGCGCGTCCAGGTCCAGGGCAGCCGCGGCGGCCGGCGCGACTACAACCTGGAGCTCGTTGATCACGACCTGTTCAGTCCGCTGTTGGCCTTCTCCGGCCTGGTGTCCATCCTTTCCCAGGAAGAGCGGCCCGCGGGGACGCAGACCATCCGGCTCGCCGCCCGGCTCGGCATCGCCGGCGGGCGAACGCTTCCCGTCGAGGACGTCTTCGCCTCCGGGGGTGCGGGGGTCCTCACGAACGCCGCCGCCCTCGTTGCGGCGCCACTGGCCCTGCTCCTCGGCAATCCCGTGGAGCGGATCCCGGTCCGGGACATCGAGGTGGAGATCTCCGCCAGCGAAGAGGCGCACGCCGCCACCCTGAACCGCGCCTGGCTGCGATCGTCGCGGGTCCGCCCCGGGGAGACCGCCACCCTCCGGGTTGCCGTCCAGGATTTCCGGGGAGCGGAAGCGATCCGCGAACTGGAGGTGCCGATCCCACGGAGCGCCGCTGGCAGGCGTCTGACCCTGCTCGTGGCGGACGCTCTTTCGGTGGCGCTCTCCGACCAGCGCCAGGGCGTGACGGGCACTCCGACCCGGGTGGAACAGATTTATCGGGCGATCAGCCGCCACCGCCGGCAGAGCCGCCTCTACGTGCGACTCGTGGGATCCGGGCGCAGTGCGGCGGTAGTCGGCGGCGAGTACCTCCCGTCCCTGCCGCCGAGCGTTCGATCCGTAATTTCCCGGGATTCCTCGGGCGGTCTGACCCGGGAGCTTCCGGCGTCGGTGCTCTGGGAAGGGCACCTCGACTTTGACGCTACGGTGAGCGGATCCCGTCAACTGACCTTGCAGGTGGAATCCCGATGATGGATCGTCTCGTGTCCGGACGCTGGAAGGCGTACCGGCGCCGCGTCCTGGCGGCTCTGGTGGCAGCCACCGCAACGGGGTTGGCCCTCGCCGGGAGCCGGGACTTCTGGCGCTTCGAGACCTCGGGGGACTTCCTTGCTGGGGAGAGCGACGGAGTGAGTATCGGGCCCGAGGGTCAGGTCCGGCTGGCTCCGGCGCTGCGGAGCCTTCACGAGTCCGAAGAGCCCTTCGTGTGGTCCGTGGCCCCGGACGGCGCGGGCGGGGTGATCGCCGGCGGGGGAGCGCAGGGAACGCTGATCCGGATTCGGGAAGGAGCATCCGAGGTGCTTGCCGACACCGGGGAAGTCGGAATCCACGCAGTAGCGGTAGCCGCCGACGGCACCGTCTACTTCGCTACCGCACCGGGGGGGAATGTGCAGCGCATCCTGCCCGGGGGGGAGCGTGGGGTTTTCTACCAGCCGGAGGCTCGCTACATCTGGGCGATCGTCCCCGAAGCGGGAGGCAGCCTCCTGGTGGCGACCGGAATGCCGGCCTCCGTGATCCGGGTGCAACCCTCGGGAGGCGCGGAGACGATCTTCACCACGAGCGAGGAAAACGTAACGGCGCTTCATCGCGCACCCGACGGCACGATCCACCTCGGGACGGAACCGTCCGGCATCGTCTTTCGGATCGACAGCGCCTCGGGAGCCATGGCGCTCTACGACAGTCCCCTGGCGGAGATCCGGGCCCTGGCGCTGAATGCCGCCGGCGAAGTCTTTGCGGCGGCGGTGGCGGAGTCCGGGGGCGGAGCGGCGGCGGGCGCCGGAGCGGTCCCCGCGCCGACCGAGATTTCTGCTCCGAGCGCGGGGGTGGTGGCCACGGCTTCCTTCCGGATGCTCGCGGCGGCGAGCGGCGCCCCGACGCTCGGACAACCTGCAGCATCGACGAACGGACAGGCGGGCGCGCTCTACCGCATCGCCCCCAGCGGGGCGGCCCAGACGATCTGGGAGTCCACCACCGACCGACCGCTGTCCCTCGCGATGCTCCGCGACGAGCGTCTCCTGCTGGGAACGGGCGACCGCGGGCGGGTGTACCGCGTCACGCGTGACGGCGACGTCACCCTTTTGTTCCGGGCCGATTCGGAGCAGGTCACCGCAGCCGTATCCGAGGGGGGAGTCACGCTGCTCGGCGCGTCGAATCCCGGCAGGGTGCTCGAACTTTCGGCGTCCCCGCGCACCGAGGGCCGATACCTCTCGCGGGTTCTGGATGCCGGCGGCGCGGCCAGTTTCGGCCGTATCTCCTGGGATGTCCGGACTCCCCCCGGCTCCGCGGCGGTTGTCGAGACCCGGACGGGGAACTCGGAGAAACCCGACGAGACCTGGAGCGACTGGGTGCCGGCCGCGGCGGACGCCGCCATTTCGAGCCCCGCCGCGCGTTTTCTGCAGTGGCGCGCGATCCTGCGCTCGGACGGCAGTTCTTCGCCGGAGCTGGCCTCACTCGAAGCGGCGTACCTCCCGGTCAATCTGGCTCCTCGGGTGACCGGAACCACCCTCCATCCTCCCGGACTCGCATTCGAAGAAATGCTGAACAGTTCGGCGCCACGCCTTCAGGGAATGGAGAACCGGCCGGAGGCAACCGATGCCGCCCGGCGGGGGCAGTCGGGTTCGGCGCTGCCGGCCGGGAGCGGCCGCCAGCTCTATCTGCACGGAGTGCGCACCGCCACGTTCCGGGCAGCGGATCCCAATGGGGATCGGCTTCGCTACCGGGTCTCCTATCGGCGCCAGGGAGATGTGCCGTGGCAACCCCTCCGGTCGGGGCTCTCCAAGACCATCGTCGCCTGGGACACCTCCACGATGCCCGACGGGCGCTATGAACTGCGGGTAGAGGCGGAGGATTCGCCCGATAATCCTCCGGGCGAAACCCTGACGGGGACCCGGGTCAGTCGACCCTTCACGGTGGACAACACCCCGCCGGTCATTTCCGACCTGACGGTGGGGGTTGACGGCACGATCCGGTTCCGCGCCAGCGATGCCGGAAGTCCGATCCGGCGGGCCTCGGTCTCCGTGGACGGCGGCCCCGCGCGGGTGGTGCGTCCCGTGGACGGGATCGCCGACTCAACGAGCGAGGACTACGACGCCCGGCTGGACGATTTCCCGGAGGGCGCCGGATCGGTGATCGTGAAGGTGGAGGACGACATGGGGAACTGGGGCGCCGCCGAGGCCCGGGTCGGCAACTGATTCGCCGCGGGGCGACGGCGGCCCGGGAACGCCGGTGTTCACGCCCCCACCGGGAGAACTGGCCAGCACCGTTGCGCGAAGCGCAGCGAGATCGCACATCGTCAACCCCGAAGAAGCGCGGGGACGGCTTGGAACGCCGACCTCTGGTCGGCATCGCGCGGGAGCGCGAAACGAGCGCCGATGACGCTGCGCCATACGAACGTGGGTGCCGCATCCTCTCCCAACCTCAGTCCCGCGGATGCCCCTACCTGGGACCGCGCCTTTCTTGGGATCGGCGGGGTGTGCAGGACCAACCGATCATGCGGGTTTCTCCCGGTGGGGCCGTTCAGACCGGCATTGCGGCCCGCCGATCCGGCACAGGGCGGCGGCAAAAGGCGGTAGCGTGAGCCTGCGTGTGCCGGACATCCGCTCCAACCCCGCCGATCCCGGGACGCCTCGGCGTCTCTCGGTGTTCACCCGGGTACCGGTGCCGGGCGAGGCCAAGACCCGGCTCGTCCCTCCACTCACGAAGGCGCGCGCGGCGGCGCTCCAACGCGCCATGACGGAGGACCTCCTGGAGCGCCTCGGCCCCGTCTTCGGCGGGCACTCCCGTCCGGGATCACCCGCTCGACGATCTCAACTCGAAGTCCGTTGCGATGGATCTCCGACACCGGACACTCTTGACATTCCGTCCGGTTGGACCGTCACGCCACAGGGGCCGGGAGATCTGGGACAGCGGCTCCAGCGCGCGTGTTGTGCAGCGAATCGGGACGGAATCGGCCACCTCGTCATCGTCGGCTCGGACGCTCCCCTGCTCCCACTCTCCATGGTGGAGGAGGCGTTCTCCGTACTGGGAGACCGGGAGGTGGCGCTCGGCCCCGCCGAGGACGGCGGTTACGTCCTGATCGGGGTGGCGCTGGGGCGGGTTCCGGAGATCGCCCTCGACCGGTTATTTTCCGAGATTCCCTGGGGGACCGGGGCGGTCCGGGAGGCCACCCGCGCCGCTGCCGATAGCGCCGGCCTGCGACTCGAGGAACTACCGTCCCACTGGGACGTAGACCGTCCCGAAGACCTGCTCCGCCTCGCGGCCGCGATCCGGCCCCTGGACCAATCCGCCCGTCCTCGGCGCACCGCCGCACTCGTCATCGGAGACGCCCTTTGACCGCTCTCCGGGTCTTGCGCCACGCGAACCCCTGCGGGTGCTCTTGGGCATTGCCCGTGTCTACGCCTCGAACGAATGCGGGCGACGAATCCGCTGGGGAAGGCTGGCGACATCGAGCAGCAGACCGGTGTCATCACGCGAAACATCGAGGATCTCGGCAAGCCTTCCGAGTTCCCCGAGGGCGAGCAGCGCCATGGCAAAGGCTCCCATCGAAACTCCGGGTTCGCCCTTTTCCAGCCGCGCGAGGGTCCCGAGCGAGACACCCAGGCGCTCCGCGAAGTCGGCCATGGGCATCCGGCGCTTCTTTCTGGCAATGCGCAGGTTCCGGCCGAGAGTTCGCAGCGACCGGGCAGCCGAAGGAGTCAGTCGTTTCTCCATAACAATCTATATTTTAGTTCTTATTATATTTAGAAATCAAGATACAGATTGTTGCGGAGCCAGTGATCTCCAAACTGCGCCCGCCGCAGGTGGGCAAGGCCCTCCCAACCATCGCCAGAGCGAGCTTCTCGCCAACCAGCCCGGCGGCTCCCTCTCCTTACCGCTCCCCTTCAGCGCCGCTCACCGTTGCGATCGCCTCGCTGATCTGGGCGCCCAGCGCCTCGAAGCGGCGGCGGTGGACCATGGTGGGGGCGTCCAGTGTCCCCTGCCGGACATCGTCCCCGGTGAACTCGCCGTACAACCGTCCGAGACGCGCGAGCGTGGATGGGTTTCGGAACCCACCGCCCGGTCTGAGTTGCCGGACGGCCTCGCGAGCGGCGTCGGAAAGCGCGTCCGGATCCCCCGCCGCTTCACCGACACGGCACGCCTCCCGAATGACCGCATGGATCTCGGCCAGGAACGCCGCGCGCTGGGCATACGCTGCCTCGCTCACCGCGACCGACGGATCCAGTTGGACTTCGAGCGGAACCGGGGCCACGTCCCCGGCGCCCGTCAGCCGGACCTCGTAGGTTCCGGTCGGGACCCGGGGCGGCGCAGCGCCGCAGATTCCGGGTGCGTCCTCGGAAGCGGCGCCCGCCCGGAGGTCCCAGACGATCCGCTGGAAGCCGGACCGCGCCTCGACCGCGGGACTCGCGACCACCTCACCGGACGAATCATGGATTTCGAGCGCTGGGGGAGCCCCCTCGGCGTCCGGCAGGAACACGGTCAGGAGCGCTCCGACCGGCGGGTTCTCCCCGGCGTAGCGGGCCTGCGCCTCGTAGCTTTCGTGTTTCCAGGGCAGGAAAACGAGAGCCGTCCGCGGCTCGAAGAGTTCGGCTCCGCTGGTCCCCGGATCGTGCCAGGCGAGCGGAGCGCTGTCATCGAGGATGTAGATCGAGCGCCCGTGCGTGCCGAAGACGAGATCGCGCTCGCGGAGATGGATCTCGATGTCGTCCACCGGGACGTGGGGGAGTCCTCCGCCCACTCGCACCCAGGAACTGCCGCGATCGAAGGAGTAGAACGCGCCGACCTCGGTGCCGGCCACCAGCAGGTTCTCGCCTTGAGGATGCTCGACGACGTCGTTCACCCATCCCCGCGGCAGTCCTGCGCCGATGGGGGCGAAGCTCGCTCCCCGATCTTCGGAGACGAAGAGGTAGGGCGCGAAGTCCCCGAGATGGTGACGGTCCACCGCCACGTAGAGACGGTCTTCGCGGTGTGCTGAAGGCGTGACCCGGCTGATCGTGGCGCGGAGCGCCTCGAGCGGCAGGTTGGCCTCCAGGAACTCCCAGGTATGGCCGTCGTCGTCCGATCGGGCGACGCGTCCGTCATCGGAGCCGACGTAGATCAGACCCGGAACCAGAGGCGATTCCGCCAGCGTCGTGAGGGTGCCCCAATCGCTCACCCCGTCGTGCATGGAGAGCATCCCCTCGGCGGGCAGAACACCCAGGATGGGAAGCTCGCTGCGGTCCTCGCGCAGCGTCAGATCCTCGGTGGCGCGCCAGTCGCTGCCGAGGTCGTCGGACAGGAACAGCCGGTTTCCGCCGAAGTACACCCGCCCCGGAGTGTGGGGAGACGACCCCATCGGCGAGAGCCAATGGAAGCGGTAGCGGTCCTCGTCCTCCTCGGGAGCCGGACGGACGGTGGTCCGGTTTCCCGTGGCGGTATCGATCCGCACGATGTTGCCGTTTTGCGAGGAGGTCAGCGCGATCCCCGACTCCCGGGGAACGGCCTCCTGATCCATCCCGTCGCCGAAGTTCGTCTGCCGCCAGTCGCTGTTCAGGATGCCGGCCTGGTTCCGGGTGGCGGAGGGCCCGACCCAGGAGTGGGTGTCCTGCGCTCCGCCGTAGATGTTGTAGGGCGTCTCCATGTCCAGCGAGATCGCGTAGAACTGGGTGAGCGGGATGTTGTTGATCTTCCTCCAGCTGATCGCCCGGTCCCACGATTCGTAGATTCCTCCGTCGTTGCCGAGCAGCAGGTGCGCGGGAGCCTCGGGGTCGACCCAGAGCGCGTGGTGGTCGCCGTGGACGCCGATGTCATAGGTCGGGGTCATGTCCCGGTTCGTGCGGAACGTCCGCCCGCCGTCGTCTGAAAGGTGGACCTGCGAGCCGAGCACGTAGACCCGGCGGATGTCCGTGGGGTCCACCTCGATGTGCGAGTAGTACATGGGGCGCGGGTTCAAGTCCGAAATCCGCTCCCAGGAAGCCCCGCGGTCGCGAGACAGGAAGAGCCCCGACTCGGTGGCGTGCTCGACGAGGGCGAAAACGCTGAGCGGATCGGAGCCGGCAATCTCCAGCCCGATGCGGCCGACCGGCCCCTCGGGAAGTCCTTCCTCCAGGCGCTCCCAGGTGTCCCCGCCGTCGGTCGTCCGGAAAATGCCGCCGTCGGGCCCCCCACCGTTGAAGCCCCACGGGGTCCGCCGCCGGGTGTAGGCGCCAGCGTAGAGGATGGCCGGATTCCGGGGATCCATCTCGAGATCCGCCACTCCGGTGTCGGCGGAGATATCGAGCACGTGCTCCCAGGTCGCGCCGCCGTCGCCCGTCCGGAAGACCCCGCGCTGACCGCCGGAGCGCCATAGCGGCCCGACCGCAGCCACGAAGGCGCGGCGCGGCCGGTCCGGATCGGGAACGATCCGTCCGACGTGTTCGCTCTCCTCGAGACCGGCGTGACGGAAGGTGTCCCCACCGTCGAACGACACGTACACCCCGTCACCAAACGAGGAACTCTGCCGATTCGCCGGCTCGCCGGTGCCGACCCAGACGGTCGCCGGATCGGACGGGGAAAGCGCCACCGCACCGATCGAAGTGGTTGTGAAGTCGTCGAACAGCGAGTCCCAGGTGGCCCCGTTGTTTCTGGTCCGGAACAACCCTCCGGACGCGGTGGCCGCGTAGAACTCCCAGGGCCTGCCGGGCACGACGGCCAAGTCCGATACCCGTCCGGCCATCACCGCCGGCCCGATGGAGCGGAGCGGCAGGTCGTCCATGACGGGCAGCGGGTCTGGGCCATCCGTGACCTGGGCGGCTGCTGGAACCGCCAAGACGATGAGACTGAAGGCGAACAGAAGAAGAGTGCGGTGCATCATGCGGTTTCTCCGGGCGGATACAAGCCGAATAGCGTATGGGAACGCCCACCCCTCCCTCTCAAACCCCACCGTCCGTAGTGACGCGCCTCCCACCGTGCGCTTTCCAGTCACCCCCACGGCACGCACCAAGCCCACACCGCCACTCATCACCAATTGGAAGCCGACCTCCGGTCGGCACAGCCCGCCGCAGGCGGGCGATCGCTGCCCCCAGGGCAGCGACGCCTCGCCACCCACCCTCACGGCTAGCGACAGCGGAAGCGCGTAGTCCCCACCGCTCTCGCGTCGCCGGGTAGGCCCTCGCCGCCCTCCCCTCTCAAACCCCAAACATCCGTAGCGACGCGCCTTTCACAGTGCGCCTCACAATCCCTCGCGCGGGGTAACCCAAACTCACACCGTCACTTATCACCAATTGGAGCGCCGGTCTTCAGACCGGCACCGCCCGCCGCAGGCGGGCGGGCGATCGCTGCCCCAGGGCAGCGACGCTCCGCCATCCACCCTCACGGCTAGCGACAGCGGAAGCGCGTCCTCCCAACCACCCTCACCTCGCCGGGCAGGCCAGCGCTCCCGCCGACGCCATAAGGGGAGTCAGCGATGCGCGGTCTCGCCCCGCTCCGCGGGGCGGTGCCGGCCGGAGGCCAGCGTTCCAAGCCGTCCCCACTCTTCTTCTCCCTCAGCTCTACGCGCTTTCGCCCCGCTGCGCGGGGCGGTGCCGGTCTGAAGACCGGCGTTCCCTTCCCGGCCGCGCTCCACGCTGAGCAGCTCTGTGCGCTTTCGCCCCGCTGTGCGGGGCGGTGCCGGCCAGTTCTCCCGGTGGGGGCCTGAAGACCGGCGTTCCCAGCCCCCTACCCGATCCCGTGTCGGCGGAGTTTTTGCCACAGGCTCTGGCGGGAGATGCCCAGTTCACGCGCGGCGCGCGCCCGGCCGCCGGCGGCGCGGCGGAGGGCGCGTAGCAGCACGAGCCGCTCGAAGGCCGCTCGCGCGGCAACAAGTCTGCGGATTTCCAGCAGCGAGAGAAGGGGCTCCGCGGGAGTCTCCACGGGATTGCTCGGGAGCGGCTGCGCCTCCGCCACCATCTCCGGACGAATCACCGTAACGTCGGGCTGCCGCAAGAGCGCGCCGGCAAGGACCGATTCCAGCTCGCGGACGTTCCCCGGCCAGTCGCGGCGGGCAAGCACCTCGAGGGTCTCGTCGGAAAGCCGGGGCAACGGGAGCCCATGCCGCTCGGCCAGCCGCGACAGGAGCGCGGCGGCAAGCTGGGGCAGTTCGCCTTTCCTCTCCCGCAGCGCGGGGAGTCTGAGACGGACGACCCTCAATCGATAGAACAGGTCGGAGCGAAAACGACCCGCGGCCGCCAGGTCCGCCAGAGGCCGGTGGGTCGCTGCGACCAGGCGGAAATCCGATCGTCGCAACCGGGTCTCACCCACCCGCCGGAATTCCCGCTCCTGGATTGCCCGCAACAACAGCCCCTGCCCCCGCGGAGACAGTTCTCCCACCTCATCCAGAAACAAAGTGCCGCCGTCCGCCGCCTCCAAGAGCCCCGGGCGGGCGGAATCGGCACCGGTGAACGCTCCCCGCGCGTGTCCGAAGAACTCCGCCTCCAGCAACTCGTCCGGAACTGCCCCGCAGTTGACGGCGACGAGGGGATGCCGCCGCCGGGGGCTTCGGTCGTGCAGATAGCGGGCGAGGAGTTCCTTGCCGGAGCCCGTCTCCCCCTCAATGAGCACCGGCACGTCAAAGCGGGCGATGCGTCCGGCCTCCCTGAGCAGTACCCGCATCGCGGGCGAAGCCGCGACCAGATCCGCGGGGGAGCGTCTCCCGTCAGCCGCGTTCCCGGACGACCGCACCGTGGTTCGCCTTCAGCCGCTTCAGAATGGTGCGTCGCACCTTGGCAATGTCGTTGTCGTTCAGCGTCCGGTTCCGCGCCTGATATCGGACGGAGATTCCGAGGGACCGCCTCCGCCGCGCTTCCGCTCCCGCGGCGGCTGGCTCGTCCAGCAGGTAGTCGTCGAAGACCCGCGCCTCCACGACAAGCGGGTGCTCGAGCGCCTCTCGAACGAGATCCTGCGCAAGCACGTCCGGACCGACAAACAGCGCGAAGTCCTCGACTGCGGACGGATGGCGGGGTAGCGGCGCAGCCATCGGCGGAGCCGTCATGTCCGGAGCGGCCGCGAGCAAGGCCGAGAGATCCAGTTCCCACAAGAAGGCGTCCTGTTCGACTCCGAAAACGGCAGCTACTTCGGGATGGACCTGGCCGAGCAGCCCGACCACGCTTCCATCCACCGCGACTTCGGCGGTCCGTCCGTCGAGCAGACCGAACGCGGTTGCCGGTCGGAAGCTCGGGTAGGTTCGGAGCCCGGCGAGGACGTGTTCGAAGGCCGCCTTGGCGTCGAAGAAGTCGAGCCCCGCCTCCGTCGGGGTCCCGAAGCGATTCATTCGGACGCCGGCGATCAGCGCCACCGCCCGCTCCCGTTCTTCTGGGCGGCCGTCGCCGCCGCCGACAGTGGCGTGATACGACCTTCCGACTTCGAACAGGCGAACCGCCTTGGCTCCCCGGGCCAGATTGCGGGCCGCGGCGCGCAGTATCCCCGGACGAAGCGACGTTCGCAGGGTGTCGCGCGCCTCTCCCAGCGGGTTCTTGACCTTCAGAAGAGGCGCCTCCCGCATCTCGGGCGGGGTCACCGCGGCGAGATCGGAATCCGATACGAGCGAGTAGGTCTGGACTTCGTAGAGCGCCGCTTCCGCGGCGAGATCCCGCACCCGTTCCCGAAGCGTGCGGGCGGGAAGCGGCGGATGATGGGGAATGGCGCCGGCGAGCGGAGCCGCCGGAAGGTCGTCGTATCCCGCGATCCGCGCCACTTCTTCCACCAGATCGTCGGGCGCCCGCACGTCCCGGCGCCAGTAGGGCACCTCGACCGCGAGCGATTCCTCCTGCTCTTCCACTTCGAACCCAAGGCCGTCCAGCGCCGAGCGCACCGCCTGCCGGGGAATCTCCATGCCGAGGACCTGTGGGATCCGCGACCGACGGAGCTGGATGCGGGTGCGAGGCTCGCGCGCCGGCCACGCGTCCACCATTCCTGCCGCAACGCGTCCGCCGGCATGTTCGGTGAGCAGCCGGCAGACCCGCGCGGAAGCGATGGCCGGCAGTTCGGGAGGAAGCCCCCACGCGAAGCGCCGGGCGGCGTCCGAGAACAGATCGAAGGCGCGCGCCGTGCGGCGTACGTTCGCCGGTTCGAAGTTCGCGACTTCGAGCAGGACATTCCGGGTGGAATCGGTGATCTCGGTGTGGAGGCCTCCCATCACCCCGGCCAGCGCGATCGCTCCCCCCGGGTCTGCGATGACCAGCCGGTCGGGACTCAGTTGCCGGGTCTTCCCATCGAGAGTGCTCAGGGTTTCCCCACGACCGGCGCGCCGGACGATGATGTGATGGTCACGGACAGTGTCGTAGTCGAAGGCGTGCACCGGCTGACCCAGTTCGAGCATCACGTAGTTGGTGATGTCCACCAGGTTGTTGATCGGACGCATTCCGGCCGCCGTCAGCCGTTCCTGCATCCACGCTGGAGAAGGAGCGATCTCGACGTCCTCGATCAGCGCCACAGTGAAGCGGCGACAAAGATCCGGGGCGGCGATCTCGACCGAGGCGCGCCCATCGATGGTCGCTCCCGGCCTCGGCGTGGAGACATCGGGCGAACGCAAGGGGGCGCCGGTAAGCGCCGAGACCTCGCGGGCCACCCCGAGGACGGACAGGGCATCCGCGCGGTTCGGAGTGAGGTCGAATACGAAGACCCGGTCCCCGAGGACCTCCCGGAGCGGCGTGCCCGGCGGGCGGGCCGTGTCGAGTACCAGGATGCCCTCATGTTCCACGGACAGCCCCAGTTCCGCTTCCGAACACACCATCCCTCCGGACACCACCCCGCGGATGCGCGATTTCTTCAGCTTGCGCGGACTCCCGGTCCGGGGGTCGGTGAGCATCGCCCCCTCCGAGGCAAACGCGATGTCCTGTCCGGCGGCAACGTTCGGCGCTCCGCAGACGACCGTCTGCGCTTCCCCGCCCTTGTCCACGGTGACCAGGCGGAGGCGGTCGGCATCCGGATGGGGACGGACTTCCAGGACCCGCCCGACGACCACGCCGTCCCAGTCGCCGCCGACCTGTTCGATGTCCGTGACTTCGAGACCCGCCAGGGTGAGCCGGTGGGCGAGAGCCTCGATGTCCTCCGGCAGCGACACCATGGTTTCCAGCCACCGGAGCGGAACGCGCATGAGAACTGACTGCTAACTGCTAGAACTGCCGGAGGAAACGAAGGTCGTTCTCGTAAAAGCGCCGGATGTCCCGGATCCCGTGCCGGAGCATCGCAATCCGCTCAACGCCGAGTCCTGCCGCGAACCCGGTGTAGATCTCCGGGTCATACCCCATGTTGGCGAGGATCTCGGGATGCACCATGCCGGCCCCGAGGATTTCGATCCAGCCGTCGGGGCTGCTGATCGACACCTCGACTCCAGGCTCCACGAACGGAAAGTAGTCACAACGGAAACGGATCTCCCGATCCTCACCGAACAGATGCCGGGCGAACTCGTAGAGGGTGCCCTTGAGGTGCGCGAGGGTGAGGCCCCGGTCCACCGCCAGGACTTCCGTCTGGGTGATCATCCACTCGTGGGTGGCGTCGGTGGCCTCGTTCCGATAGGTGCGCCCCGGAGCGATGAGCCGGATCGGCGGCTCGTGCTGCTCCATGTAGCGGATCTGGTTCGGTGAGGTGTGGGTGCGGAGGAGGAGTGGGGTTCCGCCATCGGGACCGTCCAGGTAGAACGTGTCCATCCCATCCCGCGCCGGGTGATCGGCAGGGATCCGGAGCGCTTCGAAGTTGTAGTACTCGAGTTCGACCTCGGGTCCCTCGATGACGTGGAACCCCATCGAGGCAAACGCGGCAACGACGGCCCGTTCCGTCCTCGTAATGGGATGCAGCCCGCCGGCGGGAAGCGGACGCCCGGGAAGACTCACGTCGAGCGATGCCAGGTCCTGTGTCCGGCGCGCCTTCAACTCGGCCTGTTTGGCCTGGTGCGCCCCTCCGAGGCGGGTCTTCGCATCATTCAGCAGCTGGCCGACCGCGGCCCGGCGCGAGGGGTCGAGACGCCCGAGAGCGCGAAGCGACAGCATGAGTCGCGACTTTCGCCCCAGGTGCTCGGTGCGCCACGCCTCAACGTCCCTTTCCTGATCGAGGCGGGACAACGCCCCCATCGCTTCCGAGACTTCCGCCTCGGAAAGCAGGGACTCCGGATCGGGAACAGTCACAAACGCACTCGGGAAGCCGGCAGGTGGATGGGCGGAAGGAGCGCCGTCAGCGCTGCCGGTCTCACGCCGGATCTCTTTTTCATAGTAACTCGCCATCCGGGCTCCACGAACTCCGGAAGTGCTGCGTGACCGGGGCGCGAACCAGGGCTACCGACTGGCGCGACGCGTCAGGGAGTCGTCGAAGGGAGTCGTCGATTCGATGAAACCGACGTCGAATCTCTTCATCGTGGCGAAAGGCCGGATACCGGGGCCGCCTTCGGATAGGAGGCTTTGACAGATCCCCATCCCCGAATGTAGAGTGGCCGCCCCAATCTGGACGCGGGGTGGAGCAGTCTGGTCAGCTCGTCGGGCTCATAACCCGAAGGTCGCGGGTTCAAATCCCGCCCCCGCCACCGGATTCTGCACTCGGGCCGTTGCCCGGGTCGGAAGACTCGTGAAGCCGTCCCGGCGCGAAGACAGCGCGTCAAGCCCGCCATCCGGTTCCGTTTGCCGCGAGTCCCGCGGGATTGTCCGGAGCCGTAAGGCGGAAGCGCCCTGGCGCCGCAAGCGTCTCCCGCGGATCCGTCCCGCAGGGGGCCGCCGGTGAGCGTTCTCCGCCACTGGTTGCGCGCCCGCTGGCCCTTCGGCGCCGCCACCGGCGCCGCGGTCAGCATGCTCGTCGCCGGCACGATCGGATTCATGTGGTTCGAAGATTGGGATGCCCTCGACGCCTTCTACATGACGGTGATTACCCTCTCCACCGTTGGGTTCGAGGAGGTCCGGCCGCTGTCGGATGCCGGGCGGCTGTTCACCATCGGTCTTATCCTCGGCGGCGTGGCGACCCTGGGCTACGCGCTCGGGGCTCTCGGAGAACGCATCACGGAGGCGCCGAAGCGGCGGCAGGAAAGGAGAATCCGACGAATGAAGAACCACATCATCGTCTGCGGCTTCGGAAGAATGGGGCAGCGGGTAGTGGCCGGTGTCAGGCAGCATGGGAACGAGGTATGCGTTATCGAAAAGACCCCGACTGGTGTTCAGTTGGCGACCCGCCGGGGAGTGGGGGCGATCGAGGGGGACGCCACGGTCGAAGAGACCCTCGAACAGGCCGGGGTCCGACGGGCGTCAGCGATCGTGGCCCTTCTCCCTCACGACGGGGACAACCTGTCGATCACCATGACCGCCAAGGCGCTGCGTCCCGGAATCCGGGTGATCGCCCGGTCCGAAGAAGAACGCTCCCGCGCGAACCTGGAGCGCGCCGGGGCCGCCGCCGAAGACGTGATCTCGCCGCACACCACCGCCAGCCGCGTCGTGGTCCGGAACCTGTGCAGCTCAGGGACCCACCGGCTTCTGCACGGAATCACCGAGATGACCCATCGGGGCTTCGGGGCCGGAGAAATCCGGATCACTCCCGAATCCGGGCTTGCCGGAAAGACGATCGCCGAGTCCCCGCTGGGGCAGGACCGCATCGTGCTGGTCCTCGCCATCGAGCGGGAAGGAGAAGAAATGTCCATCGCCCCGCGCGGGAGTGAGCGGCTCGAGAGCGGAGACACCCTGATCGTGATGGGAGATGTCGATGACCTCAGAGGTCTGGGGGCCAGACTCGAAGAGATCGCCGTCGAACCCCTCTGAGGAGCGCGGGAGATGCAGGGCCGTCCTGACACCATTCGACCTTCGCGACGGCAAGGCACGCGCCGCCCGGCTCCCGTCGGCGCGCGGCGGACCCCCGACCCGCGCCGCGCAGTATTCTCGACGGGCCGCTCGCCAGGTTTTTTGTGATGTCCCCCTCGCCCTTACCCCGTTACCGCGCCTGCCTCTGGTACGGGGCGGCCTACACCAGCGTGTTTGTGGTGGTGGCTCTGGGCCGCCTGATTCTCATGGAATCGGCCTCCGTGTCCCCGATGGATGCCGCCGCGCTGATCCCGGGGTTGTTCTTCGCCTATGCCGCCGGCTGCGTCTTCGCCCTGCCGCTGGTCTGGACCCTGCGCCGCTTCCGGATGACCCCAAGGGTTCCGATCGCGCTCTGGTTTGTTGCCGTTCCCGTTTCGGCTCTCGGCAGCGTGTTCGGAGGCCTGCTCGGCCCAATCGGCATCCTGCTGCTGGGAGGGATACCCATCCTGGTCGCGCTCGGTCTGGCCTTCGTCGTCCAGGCGATCTGGACGCGATTTCGCCCGGGAGAGACGGGCGGCTGAGCCGGCGAGTGGATTCGAACCACCGACCTGCTGATTACGAATCAGCTGCTCTACCCCTGAGCTACACCGGCTACTTTTTGAATCCAATTGTAGGCCGTTCTCGATGTTCGGTACGCCAGCCGCGAGGACCTCGCCTTCACCGGTCGGCCACGACCCGCAGCCGGGCGGATCGCCGCGCACCGCCAGGTGCGAGCGTCGGATGAACGCGGTAGACATGCTCCAGAGCCTGACAACCATGGCGAAGCGTCTTGCCGGCAACCTCGCTCTGCTCATGCTGGGGGTGAATCCACTGGCGGCCCAGGAGTTTCCGCCGGGCTACGTCGATCCGGCTCCCCTGCTCGCCGCCGTCGCCGAGGAGATCGGCGAGGCCGACCTGCGCTGCATCACGTTCTCCGGCAGCGGCTACGCCGGCGCGGTGGGCCAGACATTCGAGAACGCGGTCAACATCGACTGGCCGCGCATCGACACGCTCGCGAACTACACGCGCGTCATCGACTGGGAGGCCGGCACGAGCGTGGAGACGTTCGACCGGCAACCGGGCCTGGCGCCGGCGTCCTGGAAGTACGGTCTCGGTTGGCGCGGCGGCACGCCGACCCAGCAGGAGACGCGGCAGACGCACCTCACCGCCGGCGAGTTCTCGTGGCACCTGGACGGCGACGGCCCGCCGGTCGCGGCGCCTCCCGAAATCGCCGAGGTGTACCAGCTCGACATGTGGCTCAACCCGCACGGGTTCCTCAAGGCCGCCCGCCTCCCGGGCGCGAATCCGGTGGCATTCTGGCGCTGGGAGCAGATCGAGAAGGGCCGCGACGGCAACGTCGTGAGCCCCGAGAAGATGCACGTCGTCGCGATCACCATGTTCGGCAAGTACCGGGTGGACGCCACGATCAACTCCCGGAATCAGATTCAAAGGCTCAAGACGACGGTGAACATCCCCGCCCTGGGCGACTTCAACATCGAGCACGAGTCCACGAACCACGTCTCGTTCGGCAACATCAAGTGGCCGACCAACTGGCACTCGCACCAGGGCTGGGACGACAACTGGCAGTTCTACCGGCAGAGCACCGGCCATAACGCCTACGGCGGCACCTTCGCGGACATCCGGCCCAACGAGTGCGGCGACCCGGCGCCGGTCCCGGAATCGGTGGCCGGGGCGGACTGGTCCACCGAGGTAACGGTCGACGAGATCACTGGCGGCGTCTATCGGCTCGGCGGCGGTCCCGCGAGCAGCTACCTGGTGGAGTTCAGCGACTTCGTGGCGGTCTTCGAAGCCCCCGGCGACGAGGAGCGGAGCCTGAAGGTCATCGACCGGATTACGAAGCTGGCCCCGGACAAGCCGATCCGCTGGGTGATCGCGTCCCACCCGCACTTCGACCACATCGGGGGGTTGCGCACCTACCTGCACATCGGATCGACCATCGTCACCCACATCCTCAACCTGGAGTTCCTGAACCAGGACGTGCTGACCTACGAGCCGAGAACGATCAAGCCGGACATCGTCTCCAGGTGGCCGCCGACCGAGCTGGCCGAGGGCTACAACTACGAGGCGATCCAGGAGAACTACGTCATCACCGACAACTCCCGGATCCTCCGCGTCTACTACGTGCAGCCGCTACCACACGTCGCGGGGATGCTGATGGCGTATCTGCCGGCCGAGCGCATCGCGTTCCAGGCGGACCTGTTCGACACCCACGAGCCGCCGAAGGAGTCGCAACTGCCGTCGATGCGCGCCCTGCATGCGCAGGTGGAGCGCATGCGCCTGGACGTGCAGACGCTGGCCCCGGTGCACGGGGAGCCGGTGCCCTGGAGCGACTTCCTCGCGGCGCTGGAGCAGCTCGAACGGTAAGAGATCGGCGGAGCCGGAGACGGTGAAGCCGCCTTCGCGATGACCGAAGCCTCTGCACCCCGTTCGGAGAGCGGCGATCTCGCTTACCAGCGGGAAATCCTGGAGGGGGTGGCCCGCACCTTCGCTCTCACCCTCCGCCCGCTACCGGGAACTCTCTACGACGCGACCGGCAACCTGTACCTCCTCTGCCGGATCGCCGACACCATCGAAGACGAACCCACCCTCTCCCCGGACGAAAAGGCGGCCTTCTCGAGCTGCTTCGTCGAACTCGTGGCCGGCCACGGTGATCCGGGCACCTTTGCCCGCGAACTGGGCGCGCTGTTGTCTTCGGCCACCGACAAGGAGCGGGACCTGGTAGCCAATACTCCACGAGTCCTGCGGGTGACCGTCCGGCTCCGCGATGCGCAGCGGGCGGCGATTCAGCGCTGCGTCCAGATCATGACGCGAGGCATGGTGGAGTTCCAGCGAGGCGCGACCCCCGACGGCCTCCGGGACGTGGCTCAACTGGACCGCTACTGCTACCACGTCGCCGGCGTCGTCGGGGAGACCCTCACCGCGTTCTTCTGCGACTACTCCGTCGAGATCGCAAAGCGCCGCCGCGACCTGCTGGCCCTGTCGGTTTCCTTCGGAAAGGGGCTGCAGATGATCAACGTCCTCAAGGACATCTGGGAGGACCGGCGGCGCGGAGCGTGCTGGCTCCCCCGGGACATCTTCGGCGCGGCCGGCGTGGAACTGAGGTCCCTCTCCCCCGGACGGACAGGTCCCGGCTTCGCCGGGGCGCTGATGGAACTGGTAGCGATCACGCACCGGCATCTTGCCGATGCGCTCCGCTACATCCTGATCATTCCGGCGCGGGAAACGGGGATTCGCCGGTCCTGTCTGTGGCCGCTCGGTCTCGCGGTCCTCACCCTGCAACGGATACGGCGAACCCCCGGGTTCACCAGCGGACGGGAGGTGAAGGTGTCCCGTCGCACCGTCGGAGCAGTCGTCGTCGTCTGCAACGTCTTCGCGCGTTCGAACGTGGCGCTGAGACTCCTCTTCAAGCTGCTCACCCGCGGCCTTCCGGAGACGGCGCCGGCCCGCTGACGCCGTCTCCCGGCAGAGGGGCTGACGCCGATCCGATCTGACCGGCTACCGGTTCACATTGAGGCGGACGACCACGCCCAGGGTCAGCGCGAACACGGTGGGGCTGCCCATCCCTCCCTCCGCGAGCCGCAGTGCATCACCCTCTTCATCCCGGTATTCGATGTAGCGGTAGTCGAAGGCGAGCGAGACGGGGATCCGCGGGAAAGGCACTTTGATCCCGAATCCGATAACTACCGCGCCGGACTCAAAGGGTTCCGCCCCTTCGACCTCCGAGGTTCGCCACGCGTAACCCACGACCGCGTACGGCGTCAGGGCGGCGCGCGGCCACTGCGCCACCGCCGACACCGAAGCCTCCTGACTCACCTGCTCAAGGGGCTCTCGAAAGACCGTGACGCCGGCTTCCTCATCGGTGACCGAGAACTCGAACTCGGTCGTCGTCCGCGTGAAACCGGCCTCCGCCCCCAGGTAGCGGTTCACGAAGAACGCGCCGCGGGCGCCGAAATGCTGGCCGAACCCGACGTCCTCGGCCGCCGCCGACACCGTCTGAAAAACGTTCCGGGAAAAACCCAGATCCTGGTCCACCAGCTGGCTCCCGATCACGACCGCCGCTTCAGCATGCGTCCAGTCGCCAGGTTGCGAGAAAACCGGACCCTGGCGGGTCGGTCTCGTCTGGGCGACACCGGAGGCTGTCTCGGATGCCTCCCGAAGGCTCTGGAGAATGTCGCGGAGCCGGCCGGCTTCGGGTTCGCCGGCCGGAGGCTCCTCGGCGTGGCGCGCCGCGCTCCTCTCCAAGGGGCCCGCGGCGGCTGGGCTCGCCGTCACTACAACCAGTAGCGCGGCAGACCCCAGCCACCGCAGATTCACTGACCGACCTCGAGGTTGACCTCAGTGGCCGTCCCGTCGGCAACCACCACCAACTGCGGATGGACGGTGACGCTGAAATCGTAATCGGCGGCGCCGAACGGGAAGAAATAGGCGCTCGCGCCGTGGTTCTCGGGTATCGGATTCACCCGCAGCGTGTAGTTCCCGTTCGGCAGGCCGGCAATTTCGTAGTTCCCCTCTCCGTCACCCCAGCCGCCTACGGTGTGATCGAGCAGGGGCTCATAAGCGACGACGTGGGCGTAGCGGACGGCCTCTCCGGAGGGGCGGCGGATTGCGCCCTGGATGCTTCCGGTCTTCGCGGCCGAACCCGGGTAGAGGAGTGACGCCCCGGTGATGTCATCGGCGGTGAGAGTTCGCCCAAGCGAGGTGCCGCTTCCGAAGCCGTAGGGCCACATTGCGGACGAACCGGCGAGCAGCGCCCCGTCGGATTGGCGCCCGACGCCGGAATGGCCGAGGCCGAGAAAGTGGCCGGCTTCGTGAACCATCGTGGATCGGTAGTCCCAACCTCCGCGTTCCGGCGTGTCCGTCCAGTTGTAGGCCGGGTTCACGATGATGTCGGACTCGGCGATGGCGCCCGTCTCGATGATGGTGAGCCAGCTCGTCACGGACAGCGTGATCTCGGAGAGACCCAACTCGGCCATGTGTTCCCGGGTAGTGAAGCCGACCGTGTTGGTCCTGTCGAAGAACTCGAAGGGGCGCTGGTTGGTCTTGCCCCGGTAGGAGAACGAAAGACCGATCTCTTCCGGATCGGTCCAGGCGTCGAAAGCGGCCCGCGTCTCGGTCACTATCTCGTCCACGGTCATCCAGTTGTCCGGCACGTTCGCCACCCAGTACGCCACCGGGCGAAGACCGGGCGCCCACACGAAACTCCGGCCGCGGATCAACTGGTATCCAGATGCGGCGGGAATCCCGATGGACAGGCCAAGCGCGGCAATCAGCGCTCCGGTCAGCCATCTTCCGGGCCGTCGCGTGGAGGAACGGGGCGTCGTCACTGGGCAGTCAGCGCCTCGCGGACGATGCGCCGCACTTCATCGAGCGAAGCAGGTCCGTCGGACGAGGCCAAGCGGGCATCAACCGGCGCCCCGCGGGAATCCTCGAGCATCAGGCCGGCCAGCGAACGCTCAAGGAGTCGTTCGCCGGTCGCCGGATCGCGGCTCACCGTGAATTTGCCCGCGGCCATCCCCAATACCGTCGGGATCCTTCCTGCCCCGCCGTCACTGAAAACGAGAACCTCCTCGCCGAGGTGGAACACCGGAGATCCCGGCACCACCAACCGGTAGCCCTCGGCCTCTCCCCCCAGCATTCTCAGCGTCAGCATGCGGCGCCGCCCACCCTTCAGGTACTCGTCGACTTCAATGGTGACGAAGGTATGGATCCCGGTACGCCGGGCATTCATCTGACTTGTGATGCCCACCACCTCGCCCGTGAAGATCTGATCCGCCCGGACGGCCATCTGGTCCAGCGGCAGATGCCGGATGGTGGACGCTTCGATGCTACCCGCGACAACGATGAGCAGGCAGCAAAGCCACCGGCGGACAATGGGCTGGACCGCTATCGCAGACACGGATACAAGACTCCCCGACGCTCCTGACACGACCTCAGAAAGTTAGCATGCGAACCCGACCAGGAGCGCCGGTCTCCACCCAACTTCGCCAAAATGGGTCGTTCCGTGTTTGTAAGTCATTGACAATACGCCACATTGGAAAGATGGAGGTCGGCAGCTTGGCACTACGTTTGTGAGTTTTGCGTCCGATCTCCGCTGGGTGCGCCGGTAGTAGTGGGTGACGCGGATGAGCACGGTGGAGCGGGGAGAGAGGTTTGCAGGGATGCTGGCGGGCGGCGGGGGCGGAATCAAGCCCCAAAAAACCTTCCACAAAAGAACTTGGCACTACATGCCTTTCCTGCCCCATCCGGCGGCGCTCCTTCCCACCGAAAGCCCGCTTTTCGTCCGTTTCCGGCCCCTTTCGGATCTTTTCGAGCCTGAAATGGCCACTCTGCGCTCAATTCGGGCGCATTCTCGGCCTGATTCGAACGGCCCTTGGCTCCGGCCGGCACCCCTTCCGCAAAAAGTGGCGAAGTTGGGTCCAGACCGGCATCGCGGCCGCAGGCCGCGAAACTCACGTCCTGATCACTCCTATCGCACCGAGCTAGTCGGGGACGGCGAAACCCACGGCTGGCCACCCCCCCAGGGCAGCGACGCTCCCCGCTTCACCCTCACGGCCAGCGACAGCGGAACCGCGTACTCACCTTCACGCTCACGTCGCCGGGCAGGCCAGCGCCACCTGCCGGCGCCATAAGCGGGATCAGCACTACGCGCTTTCGCCCCGCTCCGCGGGGCGGTGCCGGTCTGAAGACCGGCGTTCCCTCCCCGGCCGCGCTCCATGCTGATCGGAAGTACGCACTTTCGCCTCGCTGCGCAGGCCGGTGCCGGCCGGAGACCGGCGTTCCCTCGCCCGGCCGCGCTGCGCGCTGATCAGCAGCGCGCGTTTAGCATCCTGCCGATGGAGCGCTCCGGGACCGTGATCCGGGTGAGCCGGAAGGGAGCGGTCGTCCGGCTCCCTCCCGGCGCGCACGGCGAGCCGGAATCCCTTTGGCGCTGCTCCCTCGGGGGGCGCCTCTTCGGCCGGGGAGATCCCCGCCCGGAAGGGGCCGCCGCCGTGGTAGGGGATGAGGTTCTCGTCGAGGAGATCGAGCCGGGACGCCGGCAAGCTGCCCGGCCGGGGACCCCCAGCGGGCGCATCACCGCGGTGCTGCCGCGGAAGAACGCGTTGCGCCGCGCAGTCGGACCGCCCGAGCGCCGGGAGATGCGGATCTTCGCGGCGAATCTCGACCGCTGCTACATCGTCTCGGCTTTTGTGGAACCGCCCTACCGGACGGGTTTCGTCGACCGCTCGCTGGTGGTCGCCTTCGACGCCGGCGTCACGCCGGTGCTCGTCTTCAACAAGCTCGATCTGGCGGATGAGGCCGACATCGACAAACTCGCGCAGGATCTCGTGCCCTATCGCCGACTGGAGCTTGAAGTCCACCGCACGAGCACGCGGAGCGGAGCGGGCATCGACTCTTTTCGCACCGGCGTGGCAGGCGGCCGGGCCGTGCTCTTCGGCCACTCGGGGGTCGGAAAGACCGAACTGCTTGCGGCGCTCGGCGTGCCTGGGCGGCGGAGTGGCGGCCTCGATCGGAGAGGCCGGGGCCGCCACACCACCACGGCGGCCGAATTGATCCGGCTCCCGGGCGGCGGCGAGATCGTGGACACCCCGGGAATCCGCGCGCTGGGTCTCGACGGGCTGACCGAAGCCCGCATCCGCGCGGCCCATCCCGATCTGGCCTGCTTTTCCGACGACTGCCGCTTCCCCGACTGTTCCCACCGCACCGAACCCGATTGCGCGGTCCAGGCGGCGGTCACCGCCGGGAAAGCCGATCCGGCCCGCTACGAGAGCCTGATCCGCCTCTCCCGGGAGGCAGGCGGCCTTAGCAGCCTGTGGCAAAACCCACGCGGCGTTCGACCGGCGATGCATCCCGCCTGAACCGCCCCGCTTCGCGGTGCTCTGCGTTGCGCTTCGGTCGAAATACACCCGGTATTCCTCCCTCACGCGCCTTGTCAGCCGGGCGCCTCGCCCGTCTCGGCGCTCACGTGGGTTTCACCACAGGCTGCTAGCGAAGGAGTGGCGGATTCCTCTCCGGAACCGTTCGAGGCGGAAGCGCCGGGACAAGCCCCGCCGGCTTCAACGGAATGAGCCGGGCGATCTCGCCGACCACCTCCTCGAGTCCCTCGCCACTGATCCCGGAAACGTGCCGGGTTTCCGCTCCCGCCAGACGCTGCGGCAGGGCGGCCCGGGCCACCTCATCGAGCCGGTCCACCTTGTTGAGCAGCACGATCCGGGGGATGTCGAGGAATCCAAGCTCGGCGAGCAGGCCCTCGACGGCGGCGGCCCGGGAGTCGAGACGGGGACTCGAGGCATCCACCACCTGCAACAACAGGGATGCCGCCGAGATTTCCTCGAGGGTGCCGCGAAACGCTTCGATGAGGTCTTCGGGCAGGTCGTGGATGAAACCAACCGTGTCCGCAAGCAGCACCTCTCGCTCCACGGGCACCCGAAGCCGCCGGTTCGTGGGGTCGAGGGTCTCGAACATCCGATTCCCGGCAGCCACCTTACTTCGGGTCAACCGGTTGAGCAGCGTTGATTTCCCGGCATTCGTGTAGCCGACGAGGGACACCACCGGCAGGCCGCGGACGTCGCGCCGCTTGCGGCGCACTTCCCGCTTCACCGCGACCTGGGCAAGATCGCGCTGCAGGCGGGCGATCCGCTCGCGGGTGCGCCGGCGGTCCACCTCGAGGCGAGTCTCACCCGGCCCCCGGCCGCCGATGCCGCCGGCGAGACGGGACAGCGACGTATCCCGCTGGACGAGCCGCGGCAACCGGTAGCGCAGTTGGGCGAGTTCGACCTGCAGCTTTCCCTCCCGGCTCGTAGCCCTCCGGGCAAAGATGTCCAGAATCAACTGCGTGCGGTCGAGCACCTTGAGATCGGTGGCCTGCGAGATGTTTCGCGTCTGCGAAGGGCTCAGGTCGCACGCGAACAGGATCAGATCGGCGCCCCGGTCGAGCGCCCGGATCACGAGCGCTTCGAGCTTGCCTCGGCCTACCAGGGTGCGGGGATCGAGGCGAGCCCGGCGCTGGACGATCGAGTCCACGACTTCGAGACCCGCATCCCGCGCCAGCTCTCCCAGTTCCTCCATCACGTCCCCGAGCGGGAGCGACTTCTCCCCCACCCCGACCAGGATCGCGCGTCCCGAGAACTTCCGACCCGGGCGCTCCGGCGCAAACCGAGCGAAGGCTCGCTCGAGGTCGGCGAGGAGCGAGGTGCAGTCGAGATCCAACTGACTCGGCGGGACCGGCGGCAGCAACTCCCACGGCGTCTCATCGTCTTCTTTCTGTCTCGCCGCCCTCCGGGCGGCGGTGCCGGTCTGAAGGCCCCCACCGGGAGAACTGGCGGCGCTCCCTTGACGTCCGGGGGGCTTCAGATGGGCGGCATGAACGACACCGGGCAGACCGTCGTCGCCCACGGTGACGGCCGCCATCAGATCCAACCGGAGGAGGACGAGGTCGGCGAGGTCATCACGGGTCAGCGGTTCTCCGGCCAGATGGGTATGGACGAACCGCAATCCTCGTAGCCGCCGGCCGGCAGCGCGCTGCCGTTTCAGGTCGGGCAGTTCGATGCGGTGCGCGTCTCCCACGCCTACCCAGGTGATGGTCCCGCGCCGGTCGACGAGGGCTCCCACCTGACGCCGGATCGTGCGGGAGATCCCCGCGAGCTGCCGGGCGAACTCCTGCGTCAGGAGTGCAGCCGGGGGCAGCCGCCGCTGGCTGAGGCGCTCCAGGACCTTCCGGTCGCGGGACTTGAGCCCCGCCGTGTCTCCTTCGACCCGCAAGGGAAAGAGTTGGCTAGCGGCCCGTGGGCAAAGTGGCGCGAGCCCCGAGGCCCATCAGCGGCGCGGAGCGTCGGGCGCGGATTCCCCGCTGGGGGGGCGCGACCGCTGCGCGTCCCGCAGCAGATCGAGCTTGGCGCGCGCCGAGATGTAGTTCGGATCGATCTCGATGGCTCGCTCGTATTCCCGTATCGCCTTGTCCTCGTCTCCAAGCTTCAACAGCGTCTCACCGAGGAAGAACCGGGCATCCGCCATCTGTCGGTCCCGGGAAATCGCCTTGCGGAAATAGTCGGCCGCCACCCGGTATTTGCCCTCGTGGTAGTGCAGAACCCCGAGGTGATAGACGACGTACGCGTCGGACCCGTCGTTTCGCGCCGCGAGCTGGAACTCCTGGATCGCCTTTTCCGTGTCCCCCAGCGAGTAGTAGGCGCTCGCCAGATTGGAGCGGGCTTCGGTGAAGTCCGGTTCGATGTCGAGGGCCAGTTGATACTGCTCGATCGCATCGTCGACGAAGCCGCGCCGCTTGAAAGCGACCCCGAGGTTGTTCCGCGCGCGGTTGAAGTTGGGCCTTATCGAGAGCGCCAGCTCATACATCTCGATTTCGCGGGCCAGCGGGTCGAAGCCTCCCTGGTCCACCAGCGCTTCGGCGAAATAACCGTAGAGGAAGCCCTCGTTGTTGTAGAAGTTCGAAATAGCCTCGAAGTCATCGATGATCTTCGCCCCGGCGTACTCGCGCTCGGGATTGGAGGTGAAGTCCACGAAGATCAGGTCGGGACCGTCCTTGATGCCACCGGTGATATGGCCGCTGTTGACGATGACCTCGGCTTCCTTGGTGACCTTTTCGATGGTGGTGACATCCACATAGACGGCATCCACCCCCACCGCCCGGGACATCCCGACGAAGAGGTTCGTATAGGCCAGACAGTTGCCGCGCCCCTCGTGGAAGACGTTCTTCGCGGTCTTGTTGGACAGCCAGTCGTAGGAGATGGTTCCGCCGGTGTGCTGCCGGATCGCCCGGATGATGGCCCGCATCTTTTCCTTGTCCGTCCGCAGGTTCTCGGTGACCCGAACCGCAAGTTCACGGATTTCGTCGTCGATCTCGAAGGGGATCTCGACCCGCGCGAGCACGTCGGGAGTAATCCGGTGGTTCAGATCCGCGCGGATCTCTTCCACCGTCCAGGTGCGCTTGGGAACGGTTCCGCAGCCCAGCGATCCGAACACCAACCCGGCAATGACGAAACCGCCAGGGAGAAGCCTGCCAACCGCCGGGCCAAACCGGCGCGGTGACAGGGGTATTGAAGACGGCATCGAAATCGAGTATAGCGTGGTTCCCAATGCTTGCGGGGAACCCCCCGTGGACGTATTCTTTCACGGCAATTTCACTGCTATTGCGCGTCCGGTCCGGGGTGGATCCCCGGCTTTGCGGCCGCTTCAGCATCAGGAGGCCTCATGCCTGAGCAGACGCGGGTTGCCCCCCGCTTTTCCGTCTTTATGGCGGGTTTCGCTGCGATAGCGATTCTCGCGCTCGCCCTTCCCGCGCTTGCCCAGGACAACCTGAGCCGAGGCGACCGGCGCTGGTTGGAAGAGGTGGAGCCGATCATGACCGCTCAGGAGCGGCAGGCGTTCGAATCGCTTCCGCGCGGCGAGCGCAACCGTTTCAAGGAGCACTTCTGGGCGCGCCGCAGCCAGAATCCGCATGACCCGGATCGGGCCGAGGACCAGTACAAGAACTGGCGGGAACAGGCGGACGACCAGTTCGGGCAGCGGGGCCAGAAGGGCTCCCGGACCGACATGGCGCTCGTGATGCTTCTCTTCGGCCCGCCGGACAACCGGGAGCGGACCGGAGGCCGGAGCGCCGGACCGGGCGGCGCACGGCCCCCGGGGGGCGCCACCGGGAGCAACCCGCTCGCTGAGAGTGGCGGAGCGCCGGGCGCCGGCGGTGGCGGCCGCGGTGGTGGCGGCGGCGGCATGGGCGGCGGCCCGGGCGGCGGAATGAAGTTCACCTACGTCCCGAACCCCGACCGCGGTCTTCCCGACGGCTTGGAGTTCGAATTCCGCACCACGAATCTCGGAATGCGGTTGATCCGCAACGACGAGATCGAGGCCGCCATCGCGCGGGCGCGGGCGCGGCAGATCATTTGGCCCAGCCAGATCAACTTCACCCTGAACGCGGAGGGCAAGCTCCCCGACGTGGAAGACCTGTTCGGCGCCGAGACGCGGGCGCTGCTGGATCCGAACAGCCCCGGCAAGACGATCCTGAATGCGCTCCGGGCTGGCGGCGAGCCGGGCACCGCCATCGGTATGGACGCCAACTTCTCGTTCTTCCGCTCGAACGCCGGCGACACCTACGTTGCCGCGGTCTTCGAACTCGATTCCGACAGCATCACCTGGAACGGCGACCAGGCGACCGTTTCGGTCTTTTACAACGTGGTGGATGCGCTCGGGACCGTGATCGGCTACGACGAACGCACCGTGGAGATCCGGCAGGGGCCGGCGGGCGGTCCGACCGTCCTGGAACTGCCGATGCAGATGGCGCCCGGCGCCTATTCGGTTCATGCCGGCATCCTCGACCCGGCCACGAACGTCCACGGAACGATCAGCCGGGAAATCGAGAGCCCCAACTTCGGAAGCGGGGATTTCATGTTGTCCTCGGTGGCGCGCTTTTCCGATGGTTCGCGAGTCGAGGACTTCAGTCCGGAGCCGGGCCGCGCCCTGCTGGTCGGCGGTTTCCACTTCGTCCCGAAGGTCTCTCCCGTGTATGCACCGGGTGGAAACCTGCGCCTGGTGTTCAACGCCTACGGGTACGACGCGGGCGGTCAGCCGAACCTGACCTGGCAGATCACCTTCAAGAAGGACGGCAAGCAGTACCTCCGTTACAACCCGACACCGTTCAACCTTGCTTCCGCTGAACTGGCGATCGCGATCGTGGACGTTCCTCTCGCGAGGCTCTTCGCCGACGGCCGAAAGGAAGATTTCGAAGCGGGTGACTACAGCGCCGAAATCACGGTGAGAGACATGGTCGGCAGTCAGTCGGTCACGGAAGTCGTCGAGTTCCAGGTGTCCGGATCCTGATCCCACGTAGAGCGGGGACACCGGGCCGTTCTCCGGCGACGTCGGCCCGGTGGCGGAATACGGCCGCCGGAATCCTGGTCGCTGCCGCAGCCGTGGTCCTGGTGGACCGTGGCTGGGACTTCGTCTTCCCGGACCCGCCCCTGGGCCGGAGCGCGCCGCTGCTGGCCGCCGCCGGAGCTTCGGGCGTAGCCGGCGCGGAAGCGGGGGCCGTCGTCCAGGAGTCGGTGTACGAAGCGATCGAAGTATTCAGCGGCGCCCTGATGCTCATCCGCGACCAGTACCTGGAACCGGTGGAACCGGCTTTCCTGATGGATGGAGCGGTGCGGGGCATTTTTGAAGCGCTCGACCCGGATAGCGCCTACCTCAGCGCCGCCGATCTCGCCCGCTATCGCGACCGCGCGTCCGCGAGCGCCAGCATCGGTGTCGGCCTCCAGAAGCGCTACTACCTGCACGTGGACGATGTGCTTCCAGGCTCGCCCGCCGCGGAGGCCGGTATCGAGCGCGGCGTCGCGATCACCGCGATCGACGGTCAGAACACTCGCGAACTCCGGATTCCCGTCGCACTCCTGCTGCTGGCCGGAGAACCGGGCACGTCGGTGGAACTGTCGCTCCGCGACGCCACGGACTCGGAGTCCCGGCCGGTCACCCTCGAGAGGGCCGTGTTCCCCGTCCCTCCGGTAGAGCACCGCATGCTGGAGGAAGGCATCGGGCTGGTTCAGATCCGGCGGTTTCACGAAGAGACGACCACCCAACTGGCGGCCGCCGTCCAGTCGCTCGAAGACAGCGGCGCGGTCAGCCTGGCGCTCGACCTGCGCGGAAGCCGCGGAAGCGACGGCCACTGCGAAGCTGGGGTCGAGGCTGCCGGCGCCTTCATGGAGGGCGAAGTAGCCCGACTCGTGGAGCGCACGGCGGAGGGTGAAGAGTCCTCGGCGCCTCTCGCGACCCCGGCTGGGGAGCTCCTCTTCGACGGACCGCTTGCGGTGGTCGTGAACCGGAGCACCGTGTGTCCCGGTGAAGTGCTCGCCGCGGCCCTCAAGTCCCGGGAGGAAGTGGACGTGGTCGGACGGCGCACCGCCGGCCGCACCGGGCGCCCGGAACTCATCGAGCTTCCCGAGGGTGACGCGATCCTCCTTTCCACCGCCCACATCCGGGGGACGGACGGAGAGGACATCCTGGGGGTCGGGGTGGCGCCCAGCGTGGGTCCCGCGGATCTGGACATCGAACCCGAGGAACTCGACGACGAGGATCCGGAGCTGGACCTGGCGATCCGGGCTCTGAAGCGGCGCCGGGCGGCGCTAGCAACCCGTGGATGAAGTGGCGTGAGCGCCGAGACCGGATGAGGCGCCCGGCTGACAAGGCGCGCGAGGGAGGAATGCCTGGCGCATTTCGACCGAAGCGCAACGATGAGCGGCGCAAAGCGACGCGGTTCAGCCGGGATGCGTCGCCGGTTGAACGCCGCGCGACTTCGTTCACGGGTTGCTCGCCCGGCTAAGAGCACGGCCCGGGGATAAGAACCATGTCCCGGCGGAGCCGGTGGCTGGTTCTCACTCTCGCCGGTAGTTTGGGAGCGGGGGCTGCCGGGCTTCTGAGCTACCAGTTCTTCTACCTGAAGCCGCTTGACGAGGCGCTCGAGCGTCCGCATGTGGCGCATCGGGGGGCGGTGCTCTTCCGGGTCGGGCGAGGCTCGACCGCCGAGACGATCGCGAACCGCCTGGAGGCTTCCGGAATCGTGGCCGACCGCCGGGTCTTCCTCCGGGGAGTGAGGCGGGCGGAACTGGGCAGCCGCCTGCAGGCGGGTCTCTACCACTTCGAGGGTCCTCTCACCCCGACCGAAGTGATCGCCCGCATCGTGGACGGAGAAGTGGCGACGCTGCCGGTGACGCTCCCGGAAGGACTCGACCGGGAGGCTACGGCGGCGCTCCTCGCCCAACAGGGCGCGGGCAACGCGGGTGCGCTCTTCGCCGCTTTCTCGGACCCACGGGCGGCCGAACGCCTCATCGGCGATCTGGATCCCGAGGCGCAAGACCTTGAGGGTTATCTCTTTCCCAGTACCTATCGGCTACCCCCGGAGGCAGGCCCGGACCAGGTGG
The DNA here is from genome assembly GCA_965223075.1 of Candidatus Marinacidobacterium sp. Taxonomy (GTDB): domain Bacteria; phylum Acidobacteriota; class Vicinamibacteria; order Marinacidobacterales; family Marinacidobacteraceae; genus Marinacidobacterium. The sequence continues at coordinate 1,072,890 of OZ244986.1, forward strand.
CCGCGGTGCTCGTGGGCCAGTTCCGGGCGCTCTGGACCGAACGGCGCCGCCGCGGGGCGGAAGAACTCGGCCGTTCCCTGCGGGAAATCGTCACCCTTGCCTCCATTGTCGAAAAAGAGACGGGGAGCGCGGGGGAACGCTCCCTCATCGCTTCGGTGTTCTGGAACCGCCTCGAGCGCGGAATGCCGCTGCAGTCGGATCCGACCGTGCTCTTCGCGATGCGGCAGGCGGGCGATACCGGCAACAACATCAGAAGGCGCGATCTGGAGATCGACTCCCCGTACAACACCTACCGGGTCGGCGGAATCCCGCCCGGACCCATCGCTTCCTTCGGGATCGCGGCGCTCGACGCCGTGCTGGAACCTGCCGAAACCGACTTCCTCTACTTCGTCTCCAAGAATGACGGCACGCACGAGTTCAACCGTACCCTCTCGGAGCACAACCGCGCCGTCCGCAAGTGGCAGGTCGACTACTTCAGGAGATAGGCCAAGGGACCGCCGGTCTTTACCCAACTTCGCCACTTTTGGAGGGTCGGGAGTCAGGCGGAGCTAAGGCAGAGCTGGCGGGCGTTCGAAACGGCCCCAAAATCGGCCCGAAGTGGCCATTGGAGGTCGGAAACGGGTCAAGAACGGGCCAGGAACAGGCGTGGGTGGGCAGGAGCGGCGGTTGCGGGGGCGGAGGAGGCATGTAGTGCCAGGTTTTGTTGCGGATGGCGTTTTTGACCTTGACTCGGCCCCCGCCGTCCGCCAGCATTCCTCTCAGCCTCTCTCGCCGCTCCGCCATGTACATCCGCGCCACCAAGACCCACACCAAGGGGGGCAAGACCGCGAAGAGTTTCCGCCTCTCCCGCTCGGTGCGGATCGGCGACAAGGTCCGCCAGGAGACCCTGCTGAACCTGGGCGTGGACTATTCGGTTCCGAAGGAGCAGTGGCGGGATGTGGTCCTGGTGACCGAGGTGCTGCTGGCGGGCCGCCGGCCGATGTTGCCGGTGCCCCCGGACATCGAGACGGCGGCCGAGGATCTGGTGCGCCGGCTGCGCGCCGTGGGCCTGGGGCCGCAGGAGCCGGAGAGAAGGGGTCGGGAGCGGGCGGTGGCGACGGTGGACCTCGATACGCTGGAGCACGACGACACCCGCTCGGTGGGCGGGGAGCGGGTCTGTCTGGCGGGGCTGGAGGAACTGGGCTTTCGGGACCTGCTCCACGAGCAGGGGGTGCGGGGCCGGGATGCGCGGATCGCGACGGCGCTGGTGGTGGCGAAGATGCTGCATCCGAACAGCGAGCGGGAGTCGTTGCGGTGGCTGCGGGAGGACAGCGCGGCGCTGGAGCTGTTGGACCTGGATCGTGGCAAGGCGCTGTCGCTCCAGAAGCTCTACCGGACGGGGGATGTGTTGTGGCGGTTGCGGCGGGCGTTGCAGGCGGGGCTGTTCCGTCGGGACCGGGAGCTGTTGGAGCTGCCGGACACGATCGTTTTCTACGATCTGACGAACACCTGGTATACGGGCCGTTCGGACAAGGAGCTGTTGCGGTTCGGGCGCTCGAAGGAGGGTCGGAAGGACCCGCTGGTGACGCTGGCGCTGTCGCTGGATGGGGCGGGATTCCCGCGGGGGTGCGAGGTTTTGGCGGGGGACGTGTCGGAGCCGTCGACGCTTCAGGCGGCGCTCAGGCGATTCGAGGCGGAGGTCGGCGGGGGAGGCAGGCAGAAGCCGACGGTGATCCTGGACGCGGGGATTGCGACGGAGGAGAACATCGGCTGGCTTGGGGAGCGGGGCTATGGCTGGATCTGCGTGAGCCGGGAGACGCGGCCGGCGCCGCCGGAGGGGGAGGCGGACGTCACGTTGACGACGAGCGCGAAGCAGGAGGTGATGGCGTGGAAGCTGGACGAGGACGAGGGGGAGGTGCGGCTGGTTGCGGTGAGCGAGGGGAAGCAGGCGACCGAGGAGGCGATGCTGGCGCGGCATCGGGAGCGGTATGAGGCGGCGCTGCGGCGCCTCCACGAGGGGCTGACGATCCCGCACCACCGGAAGCGGTATGAGAAGGTGATGGAGATGGTGGGCCGGCTGCGGGAGCGGCATCGGGCGGTTTCGGCGCAGTATGAGGTGGATGTGGAGAAGGGTGAGGGTCCGAACGCGACGGCGGTGGTGTGGCGCCGGACGAAGCGGTATGGGGCGCGGGACGCGGGGGCGGGTTCGTATCTGCTGCGGTCCAGCCATGTGGGCTGGGGCACGGAGCAGATCGTGCGGACCTACTGGCGGCTGACGGAGATCGAGGCGACGTTCCGGTCGCTGAAGACGGAGTTGGGGCTGCGGCCGATCTGGCACGTGAAGCACAGCCGGATCGCGGCGCACCTCTTCCTGGCGGTGCTCGCGTATCACGGGGTGCACCTGATCCGCACGCGGCTGAAGGCGCGCGACATTCCCCTGTCGTGGGACGGGATCCGCACCCGCCTACGGCCGTGGGTGCGGATGACCACCACGATCCGGGAGACGAACGGACGACTGATCGTGAATCGGCAGGACGTCCGCCCCCCGGCGCAGTTGGCCCGGATCGCGCGGGCGGTGGGCGTCGAGCCCCACCATCACCGCCGGCGCACCCGCCGGAAACCCGACCCAAACACACAAACGTAGTGCCAGTCTGCTGGCACCCGATTTTGTAAGGCCCGTATTGTCTGCGGCTTACGAATACGCAACGTCACGTTTTGGCGAAGCTGGGTTTAGACCGGCACAGCCCGCCGCAGGCGGGCGATCGCTGCCCTCCGGGCAGCGACGCTCCGCCGCCCACCCTCACGGCTAGCAACAGCGGAAGCGCCTATTCCCAAACATCCTGACGTCGTCGGGCAGGCCAGCGCTCCCTGCCGACGCCATAAGGGGGATCAGCCCTACGCGGGGCGGTGCCGGTCTGATCTGAAGACCGGCGTTCCCTGCCCCCCTACCGCTCGACCAACGCCGCGACGCCCATGCCCCCGCTGACGCAGAGCGTCGCGATCCCGTAACGCACGTCGCGGCGCTCCATCTCGTAGAGGAGGGTGACCACAATGCGGGCCCCGGTGGCGCCGATGGGGTGGCCGAGCGCGATGGCGCCGCCGTTCACGTTCAACCGCTCCGGATCGAGGTCGAGGTCCCGAACGCAGGCGAGCACCTGCGGAGCGAACGCCTCGTTCAACTCCACGAGCGCCACCTCCTCCAGGCCCTTCCCGGTGCGGGCGAGCAGGTCGCGCACTGCCGGAACCGGTCCGATACCCATCACCCGGGGGTCCACACCGGCGGTCGCGTACCCCACCAGGCGGGCCATCGGCTGAACCCCCAGCTCCGCCGCCCGGTCCGCTGAAAGCACCACGACGGCGGCGGCGCCGTCGGTGATTCCCGAGGAATTCCCGGCGTGGACCACTCCGTCTTTGTGGAACACAGGCCGGAGCTTCGCCAGCGAGACGGGTGTCACCCCGTCGCGGGGATGCTCGTCACGCGCCACTTCGACCTCGCCCTTGCGGGTGACGACGCGGACCGGCGCGATCTCCCGATCGAAGCAGCCCGCGGCGCGCGCCGCTTCGGCGCGGTTCTGGCTCGTCGCCGCGTAGCGGTCGCACTCGGCGCGGGAAAGGCCGTACTGGTCGGCGAGCGTCTCGGCGGTCTCTCCCATGAGTTGATCCGCGAGCGGGCAGTGGAAGCCGTCGCGAAACATCCCGTCGTCGAGCGGGCCGTCGCCAAAGCGTTGCCCCCAGCGAGCCGAGGGCAGCAGGAACGGGGTGTTGCTCATGCTCTCGGCGCCCCCGGCGAGCACCACCTGCGCATCGCCGAGCCGGACGGAAGCGGCAGCGTCCAGGATCGCCCGGAGCCCCGAGGCGCAGGCCTGGTTCACGGTCCGCGCCGGCACCGTGTCTGCGAGACCCGTCCGCCGCCCGACCTGACGCGCCGGGTTCGGACCGACCCCCGCCTGCCGGGCGTTTCCGAAGACCACTTCGTCCACGGCATCGGCGGGGACGCCCGCGGTTGCGAGAGCGCTCCGCGCGGCGGCCGCTCCCAGTTCCGGAGCCGTAACCGAAGCGAAGGCGCCGCCGAATCGGCCGATCGGAGTGCGGCGCGCTCCCGCGAGGACAATCTCCATGGAGACGCTACGGCCGCCGGACGTATTCGTAGCCGATGGGCTTGCCGTCCACCCCGCTCCTCGGGGGGGCGATCCAGTACGCCATCTTCCCCGGTTCGTACACCGGAACCATGAGCCTCTTCACGTACTCGCGGTCGTCCGCGGTCGGCAGCCAGCGGTCGCATTCCCGCTGCCAGACCTCCTCGTTGATCAGATTACCGGCGGGATCGAACCGGTAGCCGGAATAAGCGCCGATCTGCCGGTGGAACCGGCGGCTCGGCAGGGTCAGGCGCTCACCGAGTCCCGCGGTCTCGAGAATCCGGTTCCAGCGGGCGAGGCCGCGTTCGCAATCCCGGATGTAGTCGTCGCGGAGAATCTCGTTCATCGCGTTGCGGAGCGGGACATCCCGCTCCCGGAGTTCCCCCTCTTCCGGCAGGGCCATCAGGTAGACCCCGTCGAGGGCGGCGTGATCCTTGCGGCGCGACTCTCGCGTCCGGCCCTTCAGGCCGTTCGCGAAATAGTGGGCGGCGTTCGAGGAAACCTCTCCGCCGAAGAGATCGAGCGAAGCGCTGAACCAGAAGTTGATGTGGCGCTGAACGAGGGCCAGGTCGAAGACCCCGGCCTCCCGGGGGTCGTCTTCTCCCGCCGCCATCACCTCGGCGGTGCGCTCCACGATCCGCCCCACCCCGGTCTCGCCGACCGACATGTGGAACGCCTCTTCGGTGAGCATGAAGCGGGTGGTGCGTGACAGCGGATCGAAAGCGCTCTCGGCGAGTGCGAGGAGCTGGTACTTGCCGTCCCGGTCCGTGAACATGGTGAACAGGTAGAAGTTCAGCCAGTCGTCGCAGGGCTCGTTGAACGCCTGCAGGATGCGCGGCCGGTCGGCGTCGCCGCTCGAGCGCTCAAGCAGGGCGTCCGCCTCTTCCCGGCCGTCCCGGCCGAAGTAGGAGTGCAGCAGGTACACCATGGCCCACAGGTGCCTCCCCTCCTCGACGTTCACCTGAAAGAGGTTCCGGAGGTCGTAGAGGCTCGGGGCGGTCTTCCCCAGTTGGCGCTGTTGTTCGACGCTCGCGGGCTCGGTGTCGCCCTGGGTGACGATCAGCCGGCGGAGGTCGGTCCGAAACTCCCCCGGGACCTCCTGCCAGACAGGCTTGCCGGCGAGGTCCCCGAACCCGATCCGGCGATCCTGCTCGGGCGGGGCGAGAAAGATGCCCCAGCGGTAATCCGGCATCCGCACGTAGTCGAAGTGCGACCAGCCCGACGGTTCCACCGAAACCGCGGTCCGCAGCAACACGTCGTCTCCCTGGAATCCCTCCGGCCCCATCTCCTTCCACCAGTTGAGGAACGCCGGCTGCCAGTGGAGAAGCGCGCGCTGCAGGCGTGGGTCGTGGGACAGGGCCACGTTGTTCGGGATACGGGCGTCAAGTTCGGACATGCCGGAGTCACTTGGCAGTTTAGAAGAGGAGAGCGGCCGCCGCCGCGGGTTCCGAGGCGTCCGGCCGAGGTCCAGATCCCTGGACGGACCGTTCTCCCCGCGATTTTGCAGTACGCGACTCCGCCCGCCTTCGGCGGGCTGTGCCGACCTGAAGGTCGGCGTTCCCGTACGGGTCGTTCTTCCCGTGGTTCGGCAGTACGCGACTCCGCCCGCCTCCGGCGGGCTGTGCCGGTCTGAAGACCGGCGCTCCCGCCGTCCCCGCGCTTCTTCTCGGTCGGCGGTACGCGGTTTCGCGGCCCTACGTTCGTTCCCAGTCGAAGGCGGGGCGTTCGGGCTTGCCGTACATGGTGAGGGCGCCGCGTTCGCCCATCGCGTTCGGCCGCTGGAAGATCCAGTTCTGCCAAGCCGAGAGGCGTCCGAAGATCCGGGTCTCCATGGTCTCCGGGCCCGCGAAACGGAGCGACGCCTCCATCCCGGTGAGCGCGTCGGGGGAGAAGCCGGCGCGCTCCTCGATGGCCACCCGCAGCTCGTCCTCCCAGTCGAGGTCGTCGGGAGCGAAGGTGGCGAGGCCGAGTTTCTCCGCCTCGGCGGCACCGAAGGCCCGCCAACGGAATCCGTTGGCGCCGTCGGGGTTTCCGTAGAACCGGGTCTCGAGCCGCGAGAGGTCGTTCGCCATCGGGTAGGCACCGTAATTCAGTTCGGTCAGTTCAACCCCGGCAGGGCGGTCCGGATCGTCACAGAGGTAGGAGCGGTCCGCCGCGAGGAGGAGTTCGGCGAGGGTCCCGACGAACCGCTCGCCGGGCTCCGCCACCGCGAAGAAGCTGCGAGCCGTCTGGTCGAGCCGGCGAAGGGTCCGGGCCACCCGGGAGCGGCTCTGGAAGGCGAGCCAAGTCATGCCGGACCTTTCGAGACGGCGGTCTGCCTCCTTGACGGCGTCGGGATCGCCCGCCGTCCGCAGCAGGACCACCCCGAGCTCCGGCTCGTTGAAGCGGAGCCGGCAGAGTGCGTCGTCGAGTTCCCGGGCCATCCGGAGGTGCCAGACCGACGCCCCCGCCGCTGCCAAAGCCTCCCGGTCTGCCGGGAACGGGTCTTCCGGGGCGCGCACGGTCAGGGTCGCGGTCCGCTGGCTCCGGTCGAGGCGCAGATCCACATGGCGATACCGGACGGAGTCGGGGCCCTCCTCCGGCTCCAGGGGATCCAGGACCACTCCTCTTTTCTTGCGGCCGTAGGAAGAGGCGGCAAGCGCCGCCGCGCGCTCCCGGACGCGCTCATCGAAGCGGCTCCGCGGCGCCAGGCCGTCCACGAGGCCCCACTCCACCGCCCGGCGACCCCGGATCCCCTCGGCGAGAGTGGAGAACACGTCGGCGCGGTCCCGCCGGACCCCGCGCTTGTCGATGACCCGGGTCAGCCCGCCGGTCCCTGGAAGCACCCCGAGCAGCGGCACCTCCGGCAGCGAAACCGCCGAGCTGCCGTCGTCCACCAGCAGGATCTCGTCGCAGGCGAGCGCGAGTTCGTAACCGCCCCCGGCGGTGATGCCGGCGAGAGCGGCCAGGTACTTCTGACGGCTCCCCCGGCTGGCATCCTCGATCGCGAGCCGGGTCTCGTTGGTGAACTTGCAGAAGTTCACCTTGAAACCGTGGGAGGAGCCGGCCAACATGAAGATGTTGGCGCCCGAAGAAAACACCCGGTCGAGTCCGCTCCGGATCACCACCGCTCCGACCCACGGGTGCTCGAATCGCAGCCGCTCCACGGCGTCCGCGAGCTCGATATCCACCCCCAGGTCGTAGCTGTTGAGCTTGAGGGAGTACCCGGGACGGAGGCCGCCGGCCTCGTCAACCTGGAGCGTCAGCGTGCCGATCTCTCCGTCGGTCTCGATACTCCAGTGCCGGTAGCGCGAAGGATGCGACTCGAACCGGATGGGAGGGCGGGAGCTCATGGAAGCGGCCTTGCTGAAAGGAACACCCGGGATTATTAGCCTGTAGACACGGTCCGGCGAGACTGGCCCGCGGCGCAGAGCGCCGCAGGGGAGGGGTTTGGGGAGGGGTTTCCCCTTCCCAAGAGAATACGATGGGGCGAATCGCGGAGCGATTCGCCCCATCAACCCGTGGGAAAAGTGCCCCGCACGCGCAAAAAACCCGCCAGGATTGGCGCGGCTCCCGTCCTGCGAACCGTGCGGGGTGCTTTTTCCACGGGCTGCTATCGCGCCCGGCTCTACTCCAGGTCGGGGACCATGCGGAGGGGGGACTACGCTTCCGGAATGAAGCCTCCCGCGGTCCGGCCCGGCGGCCTGGCGGGACTTGCACTTCTGCTGCTTCTCGCCACGAGGCCGGGCGCGGCGGTCCAGCCGGGGCAGCGGGGCCAGCTCATCGAGCCGGATCAGCAGCTCGCACTCGATACGGCCTTCGGCCTTCCGCAGGCGCTCGGTTTCGGCGTATCCGCGGACGGGCGCCGGGTGGTCCTCGCGGCGTCCACCCGGAACCGCTCCACCCTGTTCCTAACCGCCGCCGGCGCCCGGCCGGGCGTGCTCACCGAGGGTCGGCGCTGGGACTCGGCGCCGCGGTTCCTTGGTGACACCATGTCGGTCGTCTTCGTCTCGGGTCGCCGGCCACGGGGCGACGAGCCGGAAACCGGCCGCCTCTTCCGTCTCGCGCTCGGGGACGAACCGGAGCCCGTCACCGCGCCGGACCTCGAGGCGCACGCCCCGGCGGTCGATCCGGCCGGGGTGCGGATTGCGTTCCTCGGCCGGGACGCGCCCACTGACGAGTCGGACCGCGGGTCCGATACCGGCCATGACATCTGGCTGGTGTCCGCGAACGGCGGGGGCGCGGAGCGGCTCACGGAGCATCCCGGCGACGAAGGGCCGCCGGTCTGGTCCCCGGATGGGCGCTCGATTGCCTACAGCTTCGCATCCGGCGCCGGGCGCGATTTGGCGGTCGTGGCCGTAGAAGAAGGAGCCGAACCCGTCGTGTTGACGGCCGGGAGCGACCGTCCCGTCCAGAGGGTTCCCGACTGGGCGCCGGACGGCGCTGGGCTCATCTGGTCGAGTGGCGCCGCCTGCGCACCGGAATGCCCGGACGGCGGATTCGACGCCCTGTACTTCGCCCCCGCGGACGGCAGCGACCCGCCCTATCCACTGCTTGCGAGCGACCACGACCTCGCCGAGCCCCGGTTCCGGCCGGCAGGGAGCGCCCAGGGCGAACTCGAGATCGCCTGGATCGAGGCCGATCGGGGCAGCCGGCACATCCACCGGTCGCGGTTTCAGCGCGATGAGAATGGACGCTGGGGTCCGGTGGGACGGGTTCGGGTCGTGACGCGGGGCGCCGGAGTGGCGCGCGACCTCCGCTGGAGCCGCGACGGAACGAGACTCTTCGCGCTTCACGAGGCGCCCGCCTATCCACGCGACGTCTGGTCGTATCCGATCACCGGCGGCCGGCAACGGATCACCGAAACCCTGTTCCCCGAGATCGACGTGCGGAGCTTTGCCCGGCCGGAACGGATCGAGGTCGAGCGGGATGGCGGAGTCACCGTGGGCGCCTTCCTGTATCGCCCGGTTCCGCCACCGGAGAGTGCGCCGGCGCCCCTGCTCGTCCACGTTCGGGGAAAGGTGGGAGATCCCTGGCGGAACGGATTCGACCCCATCGTGCAGTTGCTCACCGCGCAGGGGTACGCGGTCCTTGCACCAAACGTGCGGGGCACCAAGGGACGCGGCGCCGCGTTCGCCGCACTCAATGACGGCGACTGGGGCGGCACGGATCTCGAGGATCTGGTCGCCGCCACCCGCGCCGCCCAGATGATTCCGGACATCTCTCCCGAAGGCGCCTGCATCTTCGGAGTCCGCTACGGCGGCTTTCTGGCGCTGGCCGCGCTGGCGCGCCACCCGGACCTCTTCGCCTGCGGAGTCGAGGCCATGGGGTTCGCGGATCCGCGCACGCTGGTTCGGACGCTTGGTCCGGAACGGAGGGCCTTCGTGGAGCGGGAGCTCGGGCGGGTACGCGGGAACCTCGAGAACTACCGGCGCCTCTCGCTGAACGGGGAGGGAGAGGCGGTGCGGGCGCCGCTCCTGTCGTTTCACGGCGAGGAGGTCCCGGAGGTTCCGCTCGAAGCCAAGGGCGATTTCCTGGAGGAGTTGCGGTCGCGCGGCGACTATCCGCTCGCGGAGCTCTATTTCCGCGGTGACACGGGGCGGTCGGTCTTCCGCTGGGAAACCGACCGCGGCGCGAACTACGCCTTCTTTCAGAAAGTACTGGAGTTCCTGTCCCTCCACCTTGCGGTGAGCTAAGGAATCGGCGCACAGCCCACCATCCGTGGCGACGCGCCTCCCACCGAGCGCTTTGTGTTCCCCCTCGCGTCGCCGGGAAGGCCAGCGCCGCTGCCGGCACCATAAAGGGGATCAGCGGTACGCGCTCTCGCCCCGCTGCGCGGGGCGGTGCCGGCCGGAGGCCGGCGTTCCAAGCCGTCCCCGCGCTTCTTCTCCGTCCGCTGTACCACTCCCAACCACCCTCACCTCCCCGGGCAGGCCACCTCCCGCCCTTCCCTCTCCAACCCCCGGCACCCACCGCACTAGAATTCCCGGCTCGTGCCCAGCGACATCATCATGCCCCAGATGGGGGAGAGCATCACCGAGGGAACGATCACCAAGTGGCGGGTCGGGGTCGGTGACACCGTCGAACGGGATGATCCCCTCTTCGACATCGCCACCGACAAGGTGGACACCGAGGTGCCCGCGGCGCTCACCGGGCGCCTGGTCGAGATCCTGGTCCCGGAAGGCGAAACCGTCACGGTCAATACGGTCGTAGGCCGGATCGCCGCCGAAGGCGAGGTGTGGTCTCCCGACGAACCGCAGGAGCCGGCTGGTGAGCCGGCGCCGGCCGACGCCCCGGAGACCGATGGCGCTCCTGTCGAGGCGGCCCCCGAAGCGCCAGCGGCATCCGCCGATGGCGAGGGCGCGCCCTCCGAGAGCGTCCAGCGTCAGCCGCGCAGTTCACCGCTCGTGCGGCGCATGGCGCGGGAACACGGCGTGGATCTCGCCGAGGTTCCCGGGACCGGCGAAGGCGGCCGGGTCAGCAAGCAGGACATGCTCGCGTTCCTGGACGGCCGTGAGGCGCCCCAGGCAGAAGCGACCCCGCCGCCCGCCGTTCCGGAGCCGGCGGTGGTCGAGGAGCCTTCGGCGCCTCGAGCTTCCAAAGCGGAGACGAAAGACGATGTCCCGACGCCCGAGCCGCTCGCCGCGGTTCCCGAGACTTCGGACGGCGACCGGACCGAACCGCTCTCCCACATGCGGCGGTCCATCGCCGATCACATGGTGCGTTCCCGACGGACTTCGGCGCACGTCACGACGGTGTTCGAGGTGGACGTGTCCCGGGTGGTCGCGGTCCGGGCCGCGAACGGGCCGGCTTTCGAGGGCCGCGCCGGCGTCCGCCTCACCCTGATGCCGTTCTTCGCGCAGGCCACGATTGACGCACTCGGCGAATTCCCGGTCCTGAACGCCTCGCTCGGTGATGACCACATCGTGGTTCACCGGAACGTGAACCTGGGCATCGCCGTCGCCCTGCCCGACGGGCTCATCGTGCCGGTGCTCGCGCGCGCGGACGAAAGAAACTTCATGGGACTGGCTCGGGCAATCACCGACCTGGCCAGGCGGGCCCGCGCCGGCGGGTTGACTCCGGAAGAGGTCCAGGGCGGGACCTTCACCATCACGAATCCAGGCCCCTTCGGGGCTCTCTTCGGCACTCCCATCATTGCCCAGCCACAGGTCGCGATTCTCGGAGTCGGGGGCGTCCACAAGCGGCCGGTGGTCGTGAACGGGGACGCCATCGCAGTGCGTTCCATGGTGTTCCTGGCGCTGTCCTTCGACCACCGCCTGATCGACGGCGCGGTCGCGGACCAGTTCATGGCCTCCGTGAAGTCCCGCCTCGAGAACTGGCCCGAGGGCGACCTCCGTTCGTGAACAACGCCGCCGTTCCCCTTCCCGTCATCGGATCCGGGTTGAGCCCGGTCGCCGGGTCCGGACCCCGGCCCGCCCGACGTCCCCGGCCGGATTGGCTCAAGGTGCGGGTCCCCTCCGGTCCCACCTGGGCGCACCTGCGGAAGCTGCTTCGCGAGAAGAACTCCACACGGTGTGCGAAGAGGCGCGCTGTCCCAACGTCGCTGAATGCTGGGGCCAGGGAACCGCGACGTTCATGATCCTGGGTGACATTTGCACCCGGGCCTGCCGGTTCTGCGCGGTGACCACGGGACGTCCGGTGGGTCTCGATCTCGAAGAACCCGAGCGAGTCGCCGACGCCGTCGAACTCATGGATCTCCGCCACGCGGTGATCACTTCCGTGAACCGCGACGACCTCGCCGACGGGGGCGCCGGCATCTTCCGAGAAACCATCCGCGCTGTCCGCCGGCGCTGTCCGGACACCACCGTCGAGGTGTTGATCCCGGACTTCCAGGGCGACTGGGCGGCGCTCGCCATCGTGATGGAAGAAACCCCCGAGATCCTCAACCACAACGTGGAGACGGTGCCGCGCCTCTACAAGGCCGTGCGTCCCGGGGCGCGTTACCGACGCTCGCTCGATTTGCTGCGGCGCGCCAAGGAACTGCGACCGGGAGCGCTCACCAAGACCGGAGTGATGCTCGGGCTCGGGGAGACCGCCGACGAGCTGGATTTGCTGATGGCCGACCTCGTGCGGAATTCCGTGGACATTCTGACGGCGGGCCAGTACCTCCAGCCCACCCCCGCACATCTGCCCGTCGAGCGCTTTGTCCCACCGGAAGAGTTCCGCGCGGTTGCCGAGCGCGGCAAGGCGATGGGGCTCCGTCATGTGGAGGCCGGACCGTTGGTGAGAAGTTCCTACCACGCCGCCAACCAGATCCCGCAGGACTGAGCGAGCAGGCGTCGCCCACCATCCCCTCTCCAACCCCTCCATCCGTAGCGACGCGCCTCCCGCAGTGCGCTCCACAATCCCCCGCACGGCGTAACCCAAACTCACACCGCCACTTATCACCAATTGGAACGCCGACCTCTGGCCAGTTCTCCCGGTGGGGGCCGGCACAGCCCGCCGCAGGCGGGCGATCGCTGCCCTCAGGGCAGCGACGATCCGCCATTCACCCTGACGGTTAGCGACAGCGGAAACGCGTACTCCCACGCACGCTCACGTTGCCGGGCAGGCCGGCGCCGCCTGCCGGCACCGTAAGGGGGACCAGCCCTACGCGCTTCCGCCCCGCTCCGCGGGGCGGTGCCGGCCGGAGGCCGGCGTTCCAAGCCGTCCCCGCGCTTCTTCTCCCTCAGCTGTACGCGCTTTCGCCCCACTCCGCGGGGCGGTGCCGGCCGGAGGCCGGCGTTCCCTTCCCGGCCGCGCTCCACATTCATCAGCGATACGCGCTCTCGCCCCGCTCCGCGGGGCGGTGCCGGCCAGAGGCCGGCGTTCCAAGCCGTCCCCGCGCTTCTTCTCCCTCAGCGATACGCGCTCTCGCCCCGCTCCGCGGGGCGGTGCCGGCCAGAGGCCGGCGTTCCAAGCCGTCCCCGCGCTTCTTCTCCCTCAGCTGTACGCGCTTTCGCCCCACTCCGCGGGGCGGTGCCGGCCGGAGGCCGGCGTTCCAAGCCGTCCCCGCGCTTCTTCTCCCTCAGCTGTACGCGCTTTCGTCCAGCTCAGTACCGGATCAAACGCCGAGCCGCCTCGACGACCCGGGCGGCGTTCGGCAGCACCGCATCCTCCAGTTCCGCCGCGTAGGGCACCGGGGTGTCCGCCGCCGCGACCCGGGCCACCGGCGCGTCCAGGTCGCCGAAGAGATGTTCCGCCGCCAGGGCCGCGATCTCGCCGCCGAAACCCCCGGTCAGGTTGTCTTCGTGGAGCACCAGCAACCGGCTGGTGCGCCGCACCGAATCGAAAAGGGCCTCGCGGTCGAACGGGACCAGACACCGCAGATCCACCACCTCCGCCTCCATCCCTTCACAAGCCAGTCTCTCCGCAGCTTCGAGCGCCACCCAGACGGCCGCCCCGTAGGAGGCGATGGTGAGTGCGTCTCCTGCCCGCCGAATCGCCGCTTTTCCCAGCGGAACCACTTCCGGCGCTCGCTCGAACTCGTCATCCGGAACCCGAAGGCTTCGGTAGAGACGTTTGTGTTCCAGGAAGAGCACCGGATCGTCGTCGCGGATCGCGGCGCGCAGGAGGCCGGCGGCGTCCGGCACTGTCGCGGGGGCCGCGACCTTGATTCCCGGAGTGTGGGCAAAGTGAGCTTCCGGATTCTGGGAATGAAACGGTCCGGCGCGGACTCCGGCGCCGGAAGGGCCGCGAAGCACGATCGGAACCGCCGCGCCGGCGCGGTAGCGGCCCTTCGCGGCGAAGTTTGTCACCATGTTGAACGCGCTGGCGATGAAATCCATGAACTGGAACTCCACGACCGGACGGAATCCGGCAAGCGCCGCCCCCACGGCAACCCCGGTGAACCCTTCCTCGCTGATTGGCGTGTCGAGTACCCGCTCCGGTCCGAAGTCATCGAGGAAGCCGTCCGTCAAACGGAAGGCGCCACCGTAGAGTCCGATGTCCTCCCCGAGCAGAATCACCCGCGGATCGCGCTTCATCTCCGAGCGCAGGGCCCGGCGAATGGCCTCGAAGTAGGTAACCGGCAAGGCGTTCCCCGGCGCTGGCGGCGCTACCCCGAATCCGGCGAGCGGCTGAATCCCGCGGCAAGGGCATCCGGCGCCGGGGCGATCCGCCGGCGCAGCACAACGGCGAACGACGCCGCCAGCCGGTCGGCGACAACATCGAGCGACATCGAGCGGCCGGTCTCGACCTCGAGCGAGGTGGTTGCCGAATCCCGGATGCCGCACGGCACGATGTGCGAGAACCAACCGAGATCGGTGGTCACGTTGAAAGCCAGGCCGTGCGACGCCACCCAGCGAGAGACCCGGACCCCGATGGAAGCCAGTTTGCGGGGAGCGCCGCCGGCACAGCACCACACACCGGTCAACCCCTCGCGGCGGGTGGCTTGCGTCCCGAACCACGCCGCCGTTTCGATGGCGGCCGCCTCCAATGCCCGCAGGTAGGCGTGGACGTCTTTTTTCCAGCCGCCCAGATGCACGATCGGGTAGGCGACCAATTGGCCGGGACCGTGGAACGTCACGTCTCCGCCGCGATCCGTCTCGATGACCTCGGCGCCCCTTCCGACAAGTTCCGCCGGCGGCTCCAGGAGGTGCTCGCGGTGAGCGCTCTTGCCGAGCGTGAAGACTGGCGGATGCTCGGTGAGCAGGAGGACATCGGGGATTTCGTCCCGCTGGCGGCGTTCGACCAGCTCCCGCTGGAACTCCCAGGCGCGCCGGTAGCCGAGCGGCCGCACGTCCAGCCGCCAGAGCGGCGGTGCTGCCGCGAATTCCGCCCCGGCGTCCATCAAGGCAATCAGGCGTGGAGCGGCGCGCCGGAAGCAGCGAGCGCGGCTTCGGCCACCGCTTCGGAAAGCGTGGGATGCGGATGGACACTGCGCGCGAGCGATTCCAGGGTCGCTTCGTGGTCGAGCGCGACCACCGCCTCGGCGATCAGGTCGGTGGCGTGCGGGCCGACAATGTGCACTCCGAGCACCTCGCCGTAGCGAGCCTCGGCGACCACCTTCACGAAGCCGGTCGGATCTCCGAGAATGTTCGCCTTGCTGTTCGCGGCGAACGGGAAGCGGCCCACCCGGATCTCGTGACCGGCAGCGGCAGCCGCTTCCTCCGTCAGTCCCACCGAACCCACCTCCGGCACGCAGTAGGTGGCCGCCGGCATCCGGTCCCGACGAAGCGGCCGCGCTTCCCGGCCGGCGATGGTCGCCACCGCCACGTCCGCCTCGGCGGACGCCACGTGAGCGAGTTGGGCGCTCCCGACGACATCGCCGATGGCAAAAACCCCGGACGCCCGGGTCTGGCAGACGCCGTCCACGGGGATGAAGCCGCCCCTCTCGAGTTCGATCCCGACGGTCTCGAGCCCGATGTTCGTCGTCCGCGGCGCCCGGCCCACCGCCACCAACAGCCGGTCGTACTCGCCGGTCCGGGTTTCTTCCCCGACCTGGTAGCGGACCTGTATACCCGTTTCGGCCACCTCGGCAGCCTGCACCCGCGCTTCGGTCCGCACCCGGATCTTGCGCTTGCCGAACGCCTTGCCCACCGCGTCGGAGACCTCGGCGTCCTCGAGGGGCAGGACCCGGGGCAACACCTCGAAGAGTTCCACTTGCGAGCCGAAGCTGCGGAACATGGACGCAAACTCGGCGCCCACCGCGCCGGCGCCGATGATGCCAAGCCGAGCGGGAAGCTCGTCGAGGGAGAACATCTCCGCATTGGTCAGGATCCGGTCGCCGTCCACCGGCAGAAACGGGAGCGTCCGGGCCTCGGAACCGGTGGCGATGATGACGTTCCGGGCCTCGAGTCGCATCCCATCGGACTCTCCCGGGGACCGAACCTCGACCCGGCCCGTGCCGGCGAGCCTCCCGAACCCGTGGAAGCTCTCGACGCCGGCCCGCTTCAGGAGCAGCGAAACACCTCCGGCGAGTTTGGCGATCACCCGGCGGCTGCGGCGCTTCAGTCCGTCCCAGTCGAGGCCTGGTTCGGCGACCTCGATTCCGATCTTCTTCGCCGCCCGGATTTCGTCGAGCAGCGATGCGGTGTGGAGGAAAACCTTGCTGGGTATACAGCCGACGTGAAGACACGTCCCGCCGAAGCGCGCGTCCTTCTCCACGATCGCCGTCTCGAGGCCCGCAGCCCGGGCCTTGAGCGCGGCCACGTAACCCCCGGGGCCGCTCCCGATGACCACGACGTCGAAGGCTTCGCTGGTATTCTGGTTCATTGTCTTCTTCCGGTCGAGAAACCGGAATGTTACGCGCCAGAACTGTGTCCCGGTGGTAATATGGCCGGTTAGGTGATATCCGTCGCCGGCCGGCGGTTTCGGCTTCCGGTTGTATTTCGTTCCCCTTTCTCGCCAAGTGCTGCTATTGCGGATTCGGCGGCCAGGGGGATCCGGACCTCTGATCGACGGGAGCGAATCCGTTGAACAATTCCGACTCCGGTACACCCGCAGCGCCGGCCGAAAGCCCACCCCGGCGTACGAGGGCGGCCGCCGAGTCCTTCCACGCACGACGCCGCGGCGCCGTGGAAGCCCAGGCCCCGAGCAGCAGCGGGCCCGATCCGGTTCCCGAGTTCGAGCCGGTCGTGTTGAGCGAATCCGCACCCGCCGACAGCGGTTACGGCCGTGAGCGTTTGACGTTGCGCCGGCGCCTGCAGAAGGAACTGGACAGCGCCCCCCTCGCAGGGCAGACGGGGCTCCGGCTCGACTATGCCGACAACGGTGTTTCCCGGATTCATCTTCCGGGTGAAACCCGGAACACCGAGCCGGGGCCGCTCGAGGGAGGCGTCATCGGCACGCTGTGCGTTGCCGCCGGGCATCTCGCCGCCGCATCCGTCGCCCCCGGAGTGGGAATCCGCCTCGTGGAATACAAGGTGAACATCCTCGGGGTTGTCCAAGGCGACCTCCTGGCCATCGGCGAGGTAGTGCGAAAGGGTCGCACGCTGGTTTCCTGCCGCGTCGAGGTCGTGGAGGACAACGACCGCGTGGTCGCCGCCGGGTTGGCGACCTACCTCCTCCAACAGGCGTAGGCAGCCCGTGGGCGGGGCACCGTCCCCCTCCCCACTCTGGCCCAAACGCACGTCGCGACGCACGTCCCACAGTGCGCCCTACAGTCCCCCGCATGGCGTAAACCAAACTCACACCGCCACTTATCACCAATTGGAACGCCGGCCTCCGGCCGGCACAGCCCGCCGCAGGCGGGCGATCGCTGCCCTCCGGGCAGCGACGATCCGCCATCTACCCTCACGGTTAGCGACAGCGGAAGCGCGCAATCCAAACGCCCTCACCTTGCCGGGCAGGCCAGCGCCGCCCTCCCCTCTCGAACCCCCACCACCCTGGCGGCACGCCTCCCACCGTGCGCTTTCCAATCCCCCTCGCTGCGCGCACCAATCCCACACCGCCACTTATCACCAATTGGAACGCCGACCTCTGGTCGGCACAGCCCGCCACAGGCGGGCTGTCGCTGCCCATAGGGCAGCGACGATCCGCCACCCGCCCTCACTGTTAGCGACAGCGGAAGCGCGTGATCCCAACCACCCTCACGTCACCGGGCAGGCCACCCTCCTCCAGCACCAAGAGGGGAGCCAGCTCTACGCGCTTCCGCCCCGCTCCGCGGGGCTGTGCCGACCAGAGGTCGGCGTTCCAAGCCGTCCCCGCGCTTCTTCTCATTCAGCTCTACGCCGTTCCGCCCCGCTCCGCGGGGCGGTGCCGACCGGAGGTCGGCGTTCCAAGCCGTCCCCGCGCTTCTTCTCCCTCGGCCGCTACGCGCTTCCGCCCCGCTCCGCGGGGCGGTGCCGACCAGAGGCCGGCGTTCCAAGCCGTCCCCGCGATTCTTCTCACTCAGCTCTACGCGCTTTCGCCCCGCTCCGCGGGGCGGTGCCGGTGTGAACACCGGCGTTCCCTCCCCCTCCCCCTACCGCCACCAGGTGTCCTGCGGCACCACCGGGGTACGCCGCTTGTGCTCGGTGGCGCGGTGGATGGCCTCGATCCGGTCCGCGACCTCCGTGGGCACCGGAAGCCCCTCCAGATAGTCGTCGATCGCCTGGTAGCTGATCCCGAGAGCTTCTTCGTCGGGGAAACCTGGCCGCCGGTCCTCGAGGTCGGCCGTCGGTTGTTTGTTCACGATCTTCTCCGGCGCGCCGAGATGGCTCGCCAACTGGCGCACCTGGCGCTTGCTGAGCCCGAAGAGCGGGCAAGCATCGACTCCGCCGTCGCCGAACTTGGTGAAGAAGCCGACGAGCGCCTCGGCCGAGTGATCCGTTCCCACCACCAGCCCACCCTCCAGATTCGCGAGGTGGTACTGCACCGCCATTCGCATTCGCGCCTTGGTGTTTCCGCGCGCGTAGTCGCGGGAGGCTTCGGAAGCCGCCTCCAGATGGACTTTCGGCAGCGACGCCTCAAGCGCCCTGACGGCTCTCCCGATGTTCACGTTCACCACTTCCGAAGGCTCGATCCATTCCAGGACCCGCCTGGCATCGGCCGCGTCGCGCTGCCTCCCGTAGGGGAGTCTCACCGCCACGAAGCGGAACGCGCCGCCGTCCCGGTTGGCCGCGGCAACCGCCAGCGAGCAGAGCTTCCCGGTGAGCGCCGAATCCACCCCGCCGGACACGGCCAGCCACAGAGCGCGCTGCCCGCTCGCCACCAGGTAAGCCCGCAGGAATCCCACCCTGGTCCGGACCTCAGCGTCCGGATCGATCCGCGAAGAGACGGCGAGACCGCTCCGAAGTTCGGGAGAAGCCCGGCGCTCTTTCACACGGGGAATTATGCGGGTTGGGGCGCCGGCGAATCCCGACAGTGGGAACGGGAAGCCGAATCGCAATTCGACATATTGGAGAATTGGAGCAGTCCAACGCTAAGGAGGCATAAAAACGCCATTTTTTCAATGACTTATGATGAGCCTCCGAACAGCGTTCCCTGGTGCGGGACTTGCGAATTCGACCTCGGTTCGGTTTGTCCCATAGAGTCCCGAGCCAAATTGTCTCTCGTCAAGGAGGACCTTGCCCATGAAACGAACTCTGCTGCGATCGATGGCGGTCGCTGCACTGCTCCTGATCCCGGCGTCGCTCGCCGCCCAGATCACCGCCGGAAGACTCGACGGGGTCGCGCGGGACGAGCAGGGGCTCGTCCTTCCGGGGGTCACCGTGACCCTCGAATCCCCCGGGCTTCTCGGCAGCCGGGTCGCCGTCACCGATGTGGACGGCTCGTTCCGGTTCCAGGGTCTCCCCGCCGGCAGCTACACGATGACCTTCGAGCTGGGCGGCTTCGGCACCGTCGTCCGGGAAGACGTAACCGTCAACACCGGGCAGACCTTCACGGTGAACCAGACCCTCGGGGTGGCAGCCGTCGCGGAGACGGTGACCGTGACCGGCGAGTCCCCGGTGGTGGACGTCAAGTCCAGCCGTTTCGGCGGCACCTTCGACGACACCGCCATCCTGGAGGTTCCGAACTCCACCGATCCGCACGCCATGCTGGCGCTCACCCCGGGAATCCGGATGCGCGGCTTTGACGTGGCGGGCTCCCACAAAGCGCAGCAGTCCGGGTTCGACGCCTTCGGGCTTCGCAACCAGAACCGGATCATCATTGACGGTGTGGACTCCAACTTCAGCACCGGCGGTTTCGGCTTTTACATGGACAGCCTGACCGTCAACCAGTTCAACATCTCGAACGCCGGCGCCGACGTGGAAAACGCCTGGGCCGGAAACACGATCGTGATGGACATCAAGACCGGCGGTAACGATCTGTCGGCGCTCCTCTACGGCGACTACCTGAGCGAGGGCTTCGTGGGCGACAACCTCACCTCCGAACTCGAAGGCCGCGGCGCGGGCACGAACCATATGCTCACCTACTGGGAGGCGCACGCCGATGTCGGCGGCCCGCTCTGGAGGGACAAGGCCTGGTTCTTCCTCGCCTACAACAACAACCTGACCCACCGGGCCATCTCCGGTCTCGATCCGGAAGTGATCCAGGAAGAGGCGATCCTCCGGAACTACTACACCAAGGTGAACATGGCGCTCTCCGAGAAGGACGAGCTGATCGGCTACAGCCAGTGGGGCCTCAAGTACCGGCCGAACCGCGGCATCAACGCCCTGAACTCACCCGACGTCCGGCTCGCGCAGGACTCCTGGACCTGGGTCCACAAGGCCGAGTGGCAGCGGGTCTGGTCCGACCGGGCCTTCTCGAACGTGAAGGCGATGTACTACGGGGTCACCTGGCCGATGGTGCCTGCGGTAACTCCGGACACGAATCCGCCACGCCTGGACCTGGACACCTCGCGCCGCACCGGCGCCGGCGTCTGGCCCTTCACCTACGACAAGGAGCGGCCTCAGTTCGTCGGCATCCTGAACTACTACGTCCCCGACGCCGCGGGGAGCCACGATCTCAAGTTCGGGGTGGACTACATGGAGGACGCGCGGCTCTTCTTCTCGAACGACGCGTCGGGGTCCATCCAATATCGGGACCGCTCGAGCCTCGCCTCGGCGACCAATTCGATGGGAACCTCCGAGATTCTCTTCGTGAACACCCCGACGGCGGTGTCCGACACCCGGGACGCCAACCTGCACTTCTTCGCGCAGGACACCTGGCAGGTCAATCCGCGGTTGACGATCACCGCCGGGATACGCGTCGCCCATCAGTTCGGCTACTACAACTCGGCCGATCTGGCGCCGGCCTTCCCCGAGTTCTTCCTTGGCGGGGTCTCGATTCCCGAGAAGGACATCTTCACCTGGACCGACTTCTATCCGCGCTTCGCCGCGACGTATGACCTGACCGGCGAGGGTCGCACGGTGGTGAAGGCCTCGGTGAGCCGCTACACCCACAATGTGGGGCCCGACGGCTTCCAGAGCGCCAACCCCGCCTCCCGCCAGCAGGTCATCTTCGACTTCCTCGATCCCAACGGGAACGGCATCTACGACGGCCAGAACGAACTCGGCGGGTTGCTCAGCCAGTCGTCCGGAACCGGGCTTCCGGTGGGCCGGGTCGAGGGCGGCGTCCCGGTGGACTTCAGCCAGAAGCGCTACTACGACGAGGTCACCGCGTCGATCGAGAGCGAGATCATGCCGGAGACCAACCTGCGCCTCTCGTTCGTGCGCAAGATGGACCGGAACGTCTTTGACACCTACCGGGTGGATCTCCTCGACGCGCTGTTGAACAACGCCATCCTCTGCGGCGACGCCATCTTCCCCTGCCCCGTCAACCCGATCAACGGGCAGACGGTATCGAGTCTCTCGCGTCCTCCGGAAGGCACCGGCACTGCCAACGAGGTGAAGACCGGCCCTGCGGGGCTCGATTCGAACGAGTACGACAACATCGAGGTCGGACTCGGCCGGCGGTTCCGCAGCGGGCTCTTCCTGCAGGGCAGCTTCCACTACCAATGGCGGAACGAACTCGTCTGTTGCGGCAGCAGCGGCAGCGCCGACACCCAGGCCGATCCGTGGAGCCTCGGAATCCAGGGCAGCGGATTGAACTGGAACTCGGCGGTGGGCACCAAGCAGCAGCACACCAACTGGAACCTGAAGGCGATCGGCCGCTACCAGATCCCGAACATCGGAGCGGCCATCTCGTTCCAGTACCGGGCGCAGAGCGGCTGGGCCTACGCCCCGATCCTGCCGATCCGGATCCCGGGGGCAGCCGGGACGAACCAGGTGCCGCTCTCCGACATGACGGAGCGGTCGGACGATGTGCTCATCCTGGATGTTCGAGCCGAGAAGGACTTCTCCTTCTGGGGCCGCGACAAGTTGTCGGTGTTCTTCGACGCCTACAACGCGACGAACTCCAACCCGGTGCTGAACCAGATCATCCGCGTCGGTTCCGCGTACAACCGGGTCATCGGCTTCCTCGAGCCACGCACCTTCAAGGTCGGCATGCGGTATCAGTTTTAAACGCAACTGCGGGAGAGGGCGGTGGGGCCTTTGGGCCCCACCGCCTTTCTTAATTCCTTGACGTGAGAGGGAACGCCGACCTCTGGTCGGCAAGCCCGCGGGCGGGCGATCGCGGCCTGCAGGGCCGCGATACTGGCGAGTCGCTGATCACCCGGTTGGTGCCGGCGCCAAGGAGAACTACCGTCGGCCCAACCGGTGCGGGGGTTCACACCGGCATCGCTCCTCGCAGGGCAGCGACGATCCGCCACCCACCCTCACGGCTAGCGACAGCGGAAGCGCGTACTCCCATCCACCTTCACGTCGCCGGGTAGGCCAGTGCCGCCCGCCGGCACCCTAAGGGGGATCAGCGATACGCGCTGCCGCCCCGCTACGCGGGGCTGTGCCGACCAGAGGTCGGCGTTCCAAGCCGTCCCCGCGCTTCTGCTCCCTCGGCAACAGGCGGTTTTCACACCCTCCGCCGCCTCCCCCCTCACCGCCGCCGGAGCGCCAGAACCCTCTCGTTCTCCGGATCCAGCGCGTAGGCCTGATCCAGAAACCGGCCCGCTGCCGCCTCGTCTCCCAGCACCAGGTGCGCGGTAGCGAGCAGCACGAGCAGATCGACGTCCGGGGCGCGCAGCTCGAGCGCCCGGCCGAGCGGCGCCAGAGCGCCCTCGAAATCGCCGGTGCGGACCCGCGCCTCGCCAAGCCACCGCGCCGCGTCGTAGCGGTCGGGGTAGGCCTCGAAGACCGGTCCCAGCAGAGTGGCCGCCCCCGCGGGATCGTCGCCGGCCAGGAGGTGCGTGGCGAGCAGTTCCCGCGCCGGAACGTAGTTGGGACCCATCCGGACGGCCTCTTCGGCAAACGCCCGCGCCATCGCCGGATTCCCGGCGGCCTCCCATTGGCGCGCCCGGACCAACTCGGGCGCCCCGGCCAGTTCGGCACGGATCTCGCCGAGACCGCCATCCACGAGCGGCCGGGCGAGCGTGACCCGCGGAGAGATCTGGAACCGGAGTTCCCGGCGCGCCAGCTCGGCGCCCGCGGCGTCCAGCAGACGCACCGCGGCAACGTATCGCCCACCCGGCAGGTCCTCGAGGGACTGGCTGAGCAACAGGGGCCCCTCCCGATCGCCGTGTGCCGCGACCGATCCTCCAACCGGCGCGGGAGGCTCGTCCTGGGGAAGGCCATCCGGATCGGGGGACACGGTCCACGAAACGCGGGCGTCCTCGGGGGCGTTCAGCGGCTCCGAGAGGAGGTAAAGGGTCGTCCCGGCGGCGAAGACCGCGGAGGGGTTCGGCTGAAGGCTGCGGCGGCCGAAACGATAGCCCCGGTAGAGCGGCTCGCCACCGAGAAGCTCGCTTCCGTAAGCCAGGACCGGAGTCGTCAGCGCCGGCGCATCGAACTGGAGGTCGGGAACTTCAATCGATCCCTCAAGCAGCGTGTAGGCCCGGCGGCAATCCTCCTCGTCGCGGCTGGGACAGGCGCGGTTCCGGACGATGATCCGCAGGTGGTGCGAGCCCGGGATCACGGGCACGACTCCCCGGAACAGGAAGGGCTGGCCGAGAGCTCCGGCTTCTTCTTCGGACACCGCGAAAAAGGACTCCGCCCGGTCCTCGTAAAGGACGATTTCCGGGTCCTCCCGGTCGCTGATCTCGATGGAGCCGATGAAGACCGCGCCATAGCGGCCGATCTCGGGGTCCCGCACCACGATTGCCGATTCCGCCGGGAGCTCGATCGCCCAGTGCAGGTAGTAGCCCCCGGGCCCGGGCAGGACATGGTGGTAGCCGGCGCTTGGGACGTAGTTGAAGAGGTAGTCGCTCTCCACCGCGCCGAAATCGAAGCGCTCCGCGTAGCCGGTGTCGAGGCCGAACGTCGGAGAGCGGTAGATCTCGTCCATGAGCGAGACCGTGCCAAAACCGCGCAGGTCGCCGAAGTTCGTCCCCTCGTCGGTGCGGAAGGAGAGGGCCGCCGACGCCAGTTCCGGACTGATCTCGTGGAGTTGGTTGTAGGCGGCTTCGATGTTTTGCCGAAAATCCCCTTGGCGGAACGGCTCGGGAGCAATCAGGAGCGCCTGCGGCCCATCCTCCACAGGGCTGTAGAGGCGCATCTCTCCCGCCCCGAAGCGCCGGAAGAAGAGCAGGTAGAAGAATGCCGGCACCCCCCGCTCGCGGAGCGCCGAGTCGTTGTAAAACCACATTTCCGCTGGATAGAGGAAATTGGAATAGGAAAAATCCTCCTTGATCCGCGGTGGCCCCAGCACGATGTGGAAGCGCCCTCGGTCGGTGCGCCAGCCGGCTCTTCCGGTATCCCGACCGTAGAACTCGTTCGCGTAGGCGATCCGGGCGTAGTGCTCCTCCCGGAACTCGTTCTCGGGAGTGGTCGGGTTGGGGTCCCGCCGCTGCCAGAAGGCCGTGATGAAGGCGTCGCGGAGGTCCTCACCTTCGAGGTTCCCGAATGCCTGGCGCTCGGTCTCGGAGACGATGTAGACGACCTCCTCTTCGAGCCACACCCGGTGCCGGGGCGCCATCTCCGTCTGCGCCCCGGCAGACGGTGCGGCGGCCAGGCCGATCGGCAGCACCGCCGCGCCCAGCCAGCGCGAAAGCCTCATCGGACCCCGGGAGCGACGGTGATGGGGCGGCCCGCCTCGTAGAGGGCGATCCGTCCGGCGATCTCGCGGGCGAGGCCGGGATTCCCCGAGTCGAGCGCCAACGCCTCGGCGGTCCGGGCCGCCGTGAGCGCCGCCTCGAAATCCTCGGCGGCCGCGAAGGCCGCGCCCAGGGTGTCCGCGGCGGAAGGGTTCAGATGCCGCGCCAATTCGGAGGCCCGGAGAGCGTAGGCGACCGCGCGTTCCGGATCTCGTATCTCGGGGGAGACGGCGAGGATCCAACCGGCGGTCTCGAGCGCTGCCGGATCGTCGGGGACCGCTTCGAGCGAGACGCCGAGATGGGCCATGGCCTCGGCGTACTCCCCCCTTCCCGCCAGGATCAGTCCGAGATTCCGGTGCGCCTCGGGGAGGCCCGGGTCCACGGTGAGCGCCTCCCGCAGGACCGGCTCGGCGCCCGAGACGTTATCGGCGGCGAGCAGCATGCGGGCGAGGCCGAGGCGGGGTTCGACGAGCGCCGGATCGAGCTCGATCGCGCGGCGGTAGTGGCGTTCCGCTTCAAGGCGCACCCCAACCCGCTCCTGGATGAAGCCGAGGTTGTGGTGGGCGGCGGCGTACTCGTCATCGAGCTGCAGGGCGCGGCGGAGGGCGCCTTCCGCGTCTTCCCACGCTCCTTGGGAGAGCAGCGCAATCCCGAGGTTGGCGTGGGCGCGCGGGTACTCCGGATCGAGCTCGATGGCTCGGCGGTAGCGTGACTCGGCCGCTTGGAGATCGCCGGCCTCGCGGTAGGCGAAGCCGAGGTTGTGCTGGAACTCGGCGCTCGCCGGGACCAGGGCGGTGAGGTTTTCGTAGCGCTCCTGGAGCGGAGCCGCAGCGGCGCGCCGTTCGAGGCCGAAAAGCACCGCGAGCGGCAGGAAGAAGAGGGTCGCCCACTTCACCGCGTGGGGAGTGAGCCAGGGGTTTGCCGCGGGTTCGACGGGCGACGCTCCGGATGTCCGCCTTATTCCCAGGGCCGCGCCTGTCTTCTGCTCCCGGATCTTCCAGATGAAGCCGTCGAAATAGAAGTGGAGCATGGTCGAAGCGGCCACCAGGGCGAGGACGCCGCGCTGCACGGCCGCGCTCGATACCGCCTCGGGAATGAATCGGAACAGCCCGTAGCCGAGCACGAGACCGACGTAGACGAAGAGCATGGCCCGCCCGCCGCCGAAGAGAACCCGGGTAAACAAGCCCGCGTCGCCGTCCCGCGCCCGCCGCCGGTTGAACACCCAGACGATGGAGAGGTACTGCACGTCGTGGAAGACCTCGAAGAGGGCCACCCCGAGCACCGCGTAGGGCACCTGGACCGAACACCACCACCAGAAGCCGAAAGACATGGCGGCGGCCAAGAGCTTGATGGGGTGCTGTCCCTTCCCGGCAAGCAGGTCCCGGCCCGCCCGGAAGACGAAGACGGCGGTGAGGGTGAAGAGGGCGGCATCGAATGCGCTTCGGATTCCGAAGAACACCGCGGGTGAGAGGAGCGGCGCTCCGAGCGCGTACCAGAGTTCGAGGAGTTCCCCGAGCCGGCCGGGGGAGTGGAGCACCCCAAAGGCGAACCAGCCGATGCACATGATCCAGTCGAGCCGCGCCGTCAGCCGCGCGGTCGCGCCGACCCGCGCGTCGTAGATCCTGAGGAATCCGTATACCTGGAGCGCCCCGTGCCAGATTCCCCAGAGGAGCACGACGAGCGAGACGCCGTTCAGGCCGTTCAGCGCGAAGCCGAGCGCCGCGGCGGCGAAGACGAGCGGGGAAACCAGGAAGCGGGTGCGGAAACGCCGGAAGAGGGCGCGGTCTCCGTATGCCCGCATCATCCCGGGCAGGTGATGGCCGAGGGCGCCGAATCCGGCGACCAGCAGTCCGACGGTGTAGGCCGTCTCCCGGCCCTGGAGGAGCAGCGCAAGAGGCAGGATCAGGATCGGGGTGGCGATCAGGAGCGCGAGGTCCTGGCCCGGCCCGAACACCCAGAGCCGGTCCCGTGCGCCGGACGCCGTTTGGTTCGCCAATGTGCCGCCTGTCGAAGTGGGAATCTACCAAGTACACGGCTCCGGCGACGCGACCTACGCGAGTCGGCGCTACGCGGTTTCGTCCGCCTTCGCAGGGCTGTGCCGGTCTGAAGACCGGCGTTCCCCTCCCGGCCGCGCTCCACGCGGATCAGCAGTACGCGCTCTCGCTGGGCTGCGCCCAGCGGTGCCGACCGGAGGTCGGCGTTCCAAGCCGTCCCCGCGCTTCCTCTCCCTCAGCGATTCGCGGTTTCGCCCCGCTTCGCGGGGCTGTGCCGGTCTGAAGACCGGCGTTCCCTAGCCGGCGCGCCACCCTCTGTAGGCGGCGCCTACCTCCAGGCGGCACTTAGCCGAGCGTGTAAAAAACTGATGGCAGCGAACTCTGTTCGCTGCCCGCGTGACCGGGGGGAAAGTGTGAAAGGGGGGCTGCTGCCCCATAGGCGCTAACTAGTTTTCCCTAGCCGAAGTAGGTGATGAGCTGAGGCATCCGGCGGCGAGGCGGTTCGGCCAGGCCCCGGGAGATCTCCGCCCAGTCCTGGACCATGTCGGAGAGCGCGGAAGCAGGTCGAATGGCCGCGGTCACCTCGCTGCGCACGAACTCGAACTCACGCCAAACGCTGCGCGGGCGCCGCCGCCGCCAGTTCGTATCCCCAGGGGGAAATGGACTCGGCGTGGCGGATGACCTTCTCCACCAGCAAAGCCAACAGCAGCTTCCCATGGAGCCATGCCCGGGCGCTGTGGTCGTCGTATTTGGGCAGATGACCGAGCTGCGCCAAGGACTTGAACCGCTTGAAGACCAGTTCGATCTGCCACCGTGTCCGATACCACTCCAACACCTCTCCCGCGGAGAAGGCCGCCTCCGGGAACGTGGTGAACACGATGACGAACCTGGCGAACTCCAGAGTCTCCGGCTTGACCTGCTTCCCCTTCCGCCTGGCGTCCTGCCGGATCTTCCGGTGTGCCTGCCGGATGGCCTCCCGGCTCTTGCGCACCGCGCACACCCGGCCTAACACCGTCGCGCCCTCCTTCTCAACCACCCGTGCCTCCCAGGACCCAACCTGATCGGCCCGTCGCAGCGAACTCACCCGCGCCAGCAGGTCCAGCGGCTCCCCCGCCGGCGTCGCCAACACCAGGGCCCGAGTGTTGACCCGCACCGTCAGATAGCCGCCCGCCGCCGCCACATGCACGATCCCCGGCGCCAAGGAGTATCCCCGGTCCGCCAGTACCAGGTCTCCCGCCCGGATCGGAAAATGCGTCAGCGACTCCCCGCTCCCCTTCCCCTCCGTCCCCGTCACCTTGAAGAAGTCGCACGTCAGCGACGGCAACCGCACGGCGTAGTGCAGCCTCCACAACGACCCCGACTTCCCCGGCTCCTTCACCGTCGTCGCGTCTATCACCCGCACCTCGACACCCGCCCCGGGCAGCGCCCGCCGCTCCCCCTCCACATACAACTCCACGCACAGCCGACGCAGCCACTCCCCACACTTCCGCAGACGCTTCAACAGCGCCACATCCGACAACTCCGCCAGTCCCGCCCGTTTCGCTCGTACGACCGTCTCTCGCAGGGAATATCCGCACCCCAAGTGCATCAGCAACACCCGAAGCAACTTCTCCTCGGACTTGTCCTTCCGCAGGCCCTTCAGTGCGCCCGTCTCTCGCGCCAGCTCCCGCCAGTTCCCCGGCAGAAACGTCTTCAGAAGCTCCCAGTCCTCGGGCATCCCGGTGTTCCTCCCCGCAGTATGCGGACACCCGAAACGATGCGATGCTAGCAGAAAATAAGTTAGCGCCTATGGGCTGCTGCCCCCCTTTCACAAAAAGGCAACGACGAATCGGAACTCGCCGAAGCGCGCCCAAGGCGCGCGAGGGAGTTTCGATTCGCGGCGCGAA
Organism: Candidatus Marinacidobacterium sp.; assembly: GCA_965223075.1. Lineage (GTDB taxonomy): Bacteria > Acidobacteriota > Vicinamibacteria > Marinacidobacterales > Marinacidobacteraceae > Marinacidobacterium. The sequence continues at coordinate 1,101,355 of OZ244986.1, forward strand.
GCGCCGGGCGGTTGCCGGATGGGGCCCGGACTCCGCCGGGTAAGAAGACCCGGACCCAATCTTCTGTCTGGCCCCGTCCGGGAACCGCTCGACGGGTCGAGGCGGCGCGAAGCGCCGGGCGGTCCCCGGACGGGGCCCCAACGTAATCAGGCCTGATGATCCGACGTTACTGCACGTGGCGGCCCCGTCCGGGGACCGCTCGACGGGTCAGGGCCAGTGGCCGCGGGTGGACCTCTTGAGGATGCGGCCCTTGCTGTTCATCAGGCCGACCGTCTTTCCCTCGATGATGCCCTTGGCGTTTTCGATGTCGGCGTCGTTCGCGCAGGCGATGTAGACGGGGCCGCGGAAACCGCGGAGCCGGCCGCAGGCGGTGCGCAGGGTGCGCGACGTCTCGACATTGATGATGATCCTGTCTGTACGAATGTCGGGACCCCTCCCCCGGTGGTACTTCCCGCCGTGTTTTTCAGCGAGCGCTCTGGCAACCGCTATTTTGCCTGCCATGGTCCCCCTCCTCCCAGCTCCCCAAGTGAGACAGAAACGCTATCACACGGTTGCTGTTTCCTGAATGCCGGGTTGCGCTGAGACAACAACGTAACACTCCCTAAAGACTATGACTTCAAGAGAATGCAGGCAACCAGCAGGAGTGCGTCGCCACCAGCAATGACGTGCTCGTCGCGCGTGAACTCCTTCGGGCTGTGGCTGACGCCGTCCACCGAGGGCACGAAGATCATCCCGGTGGGACAGACGCGGGAGAGCATCTGGGCGTCATGCCCCGCTCCCGACGGGATCCTCCGGCAGGATCCTCCGAGTGCGGCCGCCGCTTCCTCGACGAGCGAGATGACCCGTTCGTCGAAGACCGCCGGACCGAAACGCGCGAGTTCCCGCCGTTCGACCCGGACGCCTTCGCGCTCCGCGGCGGCCCCGAGCCCGGCGAAGAAGTCGTTCTCGGCGCGGAGCAGGCGGGAGGGATCGGGGTTCCGAATATCCAGCGTGAAGATCGCCCGGCCGGGCACCACATTGGTCAGGCCGGGCGCAAGCGACATCCGGCCGACGGTCGCTACCTGTCCGGGAATCTCCCGCGTCAGTTTGCGGGCCAGCAGCACGGCCTCCGCCGCCACCACCCCGGTGTCGTGGCGAAACCGCATGGGAGTGGTACCGGCATGGTTGGAAGCCCCGCTGAGAGTGATCTCCTCCCACAGGATCCCCTGAACGCCGGTGACGGCGCCGAAGTCGATGTTCTCGGCCTCGAGCACCGGCCCCTGCTCGATGTGGAGCTCGGCGTAGGCCGCTGGCGCCGGACCGGGTAGTGGCGCGTCTCCGAGGTAGCCGATGGCCTCGAGTTCCTCCTTCAGGGTCTTTGCGCCGTCGGGGCTCCGGAGCGCCCAGGCGCTGTCGAGGTCGAGCCCGCCCGCGTAGACCAGGCTGCCGAGCATGTCCGGGTGGTAACGCGAGCCCTCTTCGTTCGAAAAGATCGCGACTTCCAGCGGACGCCGCGTCCGGACCGCTCCATCGTTCAGGGTGCGCGCGACCTCGAGCGCCGCCAGCACTCCCAGATTTCCGTCGTAGCGGCCGCCGTTCCCGACGGTGTCGATGTGGGAACCGAGCATCACCGGGGAGGCTTCCGGATCGTCGCCGGCTCGCCGGCCGATGACGTTGCCGATCCCGTCCACCCGGACCTCGAGGCCGGCTCCTTCCATCCAGGAGCGCACCAGGTCGCGCCCCGCCCCGTCCTCGGGGGTGAACGCCAGCCGCTCGGCGCCACCCTCGGGGGTGGCGCCGATTTCCGCCAGCCGGGCCAGCGAATCGAGGAGACGGGGACCGTTGATACGCAGCTCCGACGCGCCGCTTTCCACTACCCCGCCCCGCCTAACTGGTTGTAGACAAAGTCTGCCGGCCCCCGTTCGCGGCGCGGAGCGCCGCCGGGGAGGGGTGTGGGGAGGGGAAACCCCTCCCCACGAAAAACGATGTCGCGGATCGCAACGCGATCCACGACATCACCCCGTGGGGAAAGCACCGCGCACGAGAAAGAACCGGTGTCGTCGGCGCGACTGTCATCCGGACACAGTGCGGGGTGCTTTTCCCACGGGCTGCTCATCCCCCGGCCACGCCGGCGTCGGACAAGCGTTTCAGGATGTCGTCAAGCTGCCCGCGCAGCTCGTCGTAGCGCTCCATTGCGTCCCGGCCGGGGGGCTGGTCGGCGGCATCGAGGTTGGAGGCGAGGTAGCTGAGCTGATCCACCAGCATCGGCTGCGAATAACGCTGCGGGCGGGCGACCAGGGCCTCGTGGATCGCCTGGAGTTCATCGCTACTTCCGCTCTCCATCGCGGCTTCCAGCCGGGCGGCCGCCATCTGGGCCTCGGACAGCGCGTCCCGCGCCTTCAGCGCGAGGGCGACCTGGTCGCGGACCTGTTCCGCGGTCACCCAGCCCTCCTTCACGGTCCGGGGATCCATGCGCAGCCGAAAGCTCCGCGCCATGGTCTCGCCGCCGGCGGTCAGCTCCACCGTGTAGCGGCCGGGCGCCGCCAGCACGCCCCGTCCCGAAACGTTGCCTTCGCCGTCCCTGGCCCCGTCGTGCCGCATGTCCCAGGTAAGGCGGTGGACCCCGGCGGCAGTCGGCAACTTCGGCGCGCCTCCCCTCATCATGCCGGGGGCGCGCATTTCCTGGGTCATCGAGGTCTCCTCGCCGGAACCGGCGCTCTCGAAGCTCCGCACCGGGTTCCCGTTTTCGTCGCGCACGTCGATCCGCGCGCTGTCCACGTCCGCGGCCAGCCGGTAGGTGAACCGCGGACCGGGCGTCGGATACTCGGGGTCCGCCGGCGCCGGGGCGCCGAAGCCCCGTCGCCCCGCGCGGAAGCGGATCTCGTCGCGCGGCTGGAAGAGGTGCGTCTCGCCGGCGGGGGGCGCCTCGTGCAGCGGGGTGACGTCGTCGAGGATCCAGAAGCTGCGACCCATCGTGGAGATGGCGAGGTCCTGCTGGACGACCTTGATGTCGGTGATCGGCGTCAGCGGCAGGTTCTGCTGGAAGGAGGTCCAGCTCGCGCCGTCGTCGAAGGAGATGAACATCCCCCATTCCGTCCCGAGGTAGAGCAGTCCCTCGCGGTCCGGGTCCTCGCGAACCACCCGCACCGGGTGGTCGTTCGGCACCCCGTTCGTCCCGTCGGTGATGCGGGTCCAGGTCTCGCCGTAGTCGTTCGTCCGGTAGGCGTGCGGGGTGGAGTCGCCGAGCTGGTAGCGCAGGACGGCCGCGTACGCCTTGGACGGGTCGTGGGGCGAAACCTCGATGTTCTGCACCCTGCCGTAGGGGCCGAGCTCGGGCGGAGTGACCTCTTTCCAGGTCCGGCCGCCGTCACGGGTCACGTGGATGGGGCCGTCGTTGGCGCCCGCCCAGATGACTCCCTCCTCGTGGGGGGATTCCTGGACGTCGTAGAGCACCGCAAAGTGCTCCTCACCGGTCACGTCGAGCGTGATCGGGTCGCCGGAAACCACCTGCGTCTCCGGGGTGAAGGCGGTGAGGTCGGGCGAGATGGTCCGCCAAGTGCGGCCGCCGTTTTCCGTCACGTGCACGTACTGCGACGCGTGGAAGACCCGGTTCGGGCTGTGCGGCGAGACGTGGATCGGGACCGTCCGCTGGAAGCGGTACTGGAGGTCCTTGGGGTTATGCCCGTAGATGTTCCAGAAGCCGACGTAGTACTGCTCTTCCTGCCCGGTCCGCATGTTGTAGAGGCCGAAACGGCCCTTGCAGTTCGCGTAGACCACGTCCGGATCTCCCGGCTTCGGGACCGCGGGGCCGGTCTCGCAGCCGCCGATCGCCTCCCAGTGCGCGGTGTGTCCGCCGGGGCGGGAGTGGGGCGGATAGCTCGGCACCGAGATCGTGGAGTTGTCCTGCTGTCCGGCATAGAGCCGGTAGGGGAAGCCGTCGCTCACGTCCACCTGGTAGAGCTCGGCGGTGGGCTGGTTCTTCTGGGTGGACCAGGTTTCGCCGCCGTCGATCGTCACGTTCGCGCCGCCGTCGTTGGACTGGATCTGGATGTCCGGGTTGTCGGGGTTGACCCAGAGGTCGTGGTTGTCGCCGTGGGGGGTGAACTTCCGCTCCCAGGTCACGCCGCCGTCGGTGGACTTGAAGTAGCCCTCGGCCAGTCCCCACAGCGTGTCCGCATCGGTCGGATCGGCGTGCAGGTTGTTGTAGTAGAAGGGCCGGTTCCGGATCGGCTGGAAGTCGCTCACCTGCCGCCAGGTGTCTCCCTCGTCATCCGAGCGGAACACCCCGCCTTCGTTGCCCGGGGCCTCGATGAGCACATAGACGCGGGAGGGATCGGCCGCCGAGACCGCGAGGTCCGACTTGCCCCGGAGCCCGGTCGGGAGCCCGTTCTCGAGCTTCTCCCAGGTGTCGCCGCCGTCCCGCGAGCGCTGCACGCCGCCTTCCATGCCGCCCGAGCGGATGGTCCAGGGCTTCCTCTCGACCTCCCATGTGGAGGCGTAGATCGTGTCCGGGTCGCCGGGCTTGAACTCGAGGTCCACGGCCCCGGTCTGCTCGGACACGAAGAGCACGAGTTCCCAGTTCTCCCCGCCGTCCTTCGTGCGGTAGACGCCGCGTTCGGGGTTCGCCGCGAAGGGATTCCCGATTTGCGCCACCCAGGCGGTATCGGGAACTTCCGGATGAATGAGGACGGCGCCCGAGTTGCCGGTGTCTTCGAGGCCGAGGCTCCGCCAGGTCTTTCCGGCGTCGTCGGACCGGTAGACCCCCTTCCCCATGATGACGTTGCTACGCAGGCCGTCCGAGCCGGTGGTCACGTAGACGATGTTCGGATCGCTGTCCGCCACCGTGATGGCACCGATGGAGGGGCTCTTGAAGGTGCCGTCCGAGATCGGGACCCAGTTGTGACCGTAGTCGGTGGTCTTCCAGACGCCGCCCCCGGTGGCGCCCATGTAGAAGGTCCCGGGATGGGACCGATGGCCCGCCACCGCGGTGACCCGGCCGCCCCGCGAGGGACCGACCATGCGGTATTCCATGGCGGCCAGCACATCGGGGTCCGGCTGGGCCGCGGCGGGGGCCGCCGTCAGCGCCGCCCCGAGGACCAGAAGGGGGTAGGAAAGAAGTCGCCTGCGCATCGCACGTGCCTCCGGAAGCTCAGGACCGGAATCCCATCCGGTCGCCATCACCCCGCCGGTAGCGGGGACGCGCGATTTTACCGGTGCCGGCGCGGATTTCCGGTGCGGTCGTATCCCCCTCGGGAGACGGCGGCCGGTCCCCGGGGTCTCGGGGAGGAGCCGCGGGGTCTCGCCTTGCCGGTGGGGGCTCTCCCGGTGGGGGCGCCGGCGGCGCCACCCCGGCTGCCGCTTCGCCCGGCCGTCGCCCCAAACCCCTTGGGACCCCGGGCGGGAGCGCGGCCCGCGCTCCGAGGTTTGGGTGAAGCGGAGCGGGGGAAATGACCGATGGGAGCCAGTCCGTGCGGGGGGCGGGGGCGTCCCCGGTCCGACGCTCCGTCGCGCGGGGCGCGAGCGGTCCGAATGGGCCGGCGGGGTGGACGGGATGTCCGGGTCGGGCGACGCGCCCGCTGCCCGGAAGCCGCGAAGATGCGCCCGGAGAACCGCGCGTTCAGCGGCAGGCCCGGCTCCACCGCCAGGAGTGGCACGAACGTGAACCGTGCATAGCCCTCGCACGCGAGGTCCAGGATGTCGCTCTTCCAGCGCTCCCAGCCGATCAGGAAGTCGAGGGAGTCCTTGTCGAGGTCGGCAAGCGTGACCTCGAGGACGCGAGGGGTTTCCTGCGCGACTGCCGTTGTGGACAGCACGAGCAGGCCTGCGGCCAGTTGAATCGAACCCCGCATCTCGCTGTAGTGGCAAGCAATCCCTGTGCCGCCTGGAGAACCGCCCACGCCACCGGAGAAGAAGCGCGGCGATGCAAGGGACCGCCGGCCTCCGGCCGGCACCGCGCGGGAGCGCGAAACCAGCGCCCATGGCCCGGCCTCCTGTCAACGTGAGTGCCTCACCGACTCCTGAACCCGGACAGCGCGACAGCGGGAGCGCGGTACCCTTGCCCTCCCCCAAAGCGCGCACGGGAGGCACCGACACCATGCGAAACCGCACTTCGTTTCTCAGCCGCACACCCGGCCGGATCAGCGCCGCCGCGCTCGCCGCGCTGCTAGCGGCGCCGCTCGCGCTCGCCCAGACCGGCAGCGAGACCGCCCTCGAAGAGGAATGGGCGCGCCTCGAGCCGCTTTCCGGGGGCAAGCTGGGTTTGGCCGCCGTCCACCTCGAGACCGGCCGGACCGCCTACCTCCACCCGGACGAGGCCTTCCCGATGGCGAGCACCTACAAGGTTCCCATCGCCGTGGAACTCCTCCGCCGCGTGGACGAGGGGGAATTCGGGCTCGATCACATGATTGACTTGGATCTCTCCGACCTCTCCCCGGGGAGCGGAACGCTCAGCCGGCTGTTCGATGATCCCGGCGTATCGCTGTCCATCCTCAACCTGATGGAGCTGATGCTGCTGATCAGCGACAACTCGGCGACCGACCTCTGCCTCAAGACCGCGGGCGGCGGGGAACGGGTGACCGCCCGGATGACCGAACTGGGCGTCGAGGGCGTCCGGGTGGCCCGCTCGACGGCGGACCTGATCACCGACTACGTGGGGGCGGAAGGGCTGCCGCCGCGCCGCGAGCGGACCCGCGCGACCTACACCGAGTACTACGGGGAGGTTTCCGAGGAGGACCGCGCGCAGGCCCGGGACAGCTTCGAAGCGGACGCGCGGGACACCGCGACCCCGCGGGGGATGGCGGATCTCCTCGTGAAGATCTGGAACGGGGAGGGTCTCTCCAAGGAAAGCCGGGACCTGCTGATCGACATCATGGAGCGCTGCGAGACCGGCGCCGGCCGGCTGAAGGGCCGGTTACCGGAAGGAACCGTGGTCGCCCACAAGACGGGGACCATCGGGCGCACCACGAACGACGTGGGGATCGTCTACCTGCCGTCAGACGCCGGGCACGTGGTGATGGTCGCCTTCGTGAAGGAGTCGGACGATCCGGTGCCTGACCGGGAGCGGGCCATCGCCGAGGCCGCCCGGGCGGCGCACGACTACTTCCTGTTCGTGCGCTGAGAGAGGGACGACCGGAGCTTGGCGCGGCCGCGCGGTTTCGGTTACTCGGGTTCGGAGCGTTCCCTGCCCGCCCCGGTGTCCGCCTCGCGGAGCCACTCGGCGAACTCGGGATCGGGCAGCATCCAGCCGGTGGCGGAAGCATCGGCGAGGTCAAGCCGCGCCAAGCGCCGCAGCGCGCCCTGGATCCGGGCTGCCGACGGCGGGAGCTCCCCTAGACGTTCACCGACCGCTTCCCGGAATTCCTTGCCGAACGGCCGGTCGAGGCCGGCGGCAAGAACCTGAGCCGTCGCTCGCTGCAGCGGGCTCAGGGAAAGCCACACGCCCGAATAGTCCAGGCTGGCGGCAATGCGATGGCGGACCTCCTCCATCGCCGTCTCGATCCGCATGGCCGGATCGTGGAGCAGAACGTCCAGCAGGGTACGGAAAACGAAGGGGCTCCTCCGCATCCGATGGAAGGCGGCGAGCGCTTCGGGGAGCGGCAGGGTCCGACCCGATGCCGTCCGAAACGCCCCGATCATGTGTTCGACGAAGCCGCCCCCGAGCGGAGGCAACTCGATCCGTGACGCGAAGTGGAAGAAGGGGGCGCTCCGCGCGGAAAACATGGCCGCGAGACCTTCCCGACTCGAACCGGTGAAGACCACCCGAAGCTGGTCCGCCCGGCGGTCGAGGCTGGTGCGGAGGGCAGCCACCAGCGCTTCGTTCTCCGGTCGGCGGGCCAGTTCCTGAACCTCGTCCAGCAGGAGGATGGCCTTGTGCCCCCGTCGGGAGACGCGTTCGAGAAGGCTGTCCAGATGGAGCAGCAGGGCGTCCGGCGGGCGGCCCCCAAGCTCCGACAGATCCACCTCCGCTTCGACGCCGACCCCGAAGGGAGCCGCCGAGAGCCGGAGTTTCGGTGCGAGGGCCGATGCCGCACCGCGGATCCGTTCCCGAAGACCCGCTCCGGCGAGCCAGGTTTCGAGTTCATGGAGCAGCACCCCGAGGGGAGAGAAGGGCGTCTGCCAGAACGAGGCATAGATCACCGGGTATCCCCTTTCCTCGGCAAGGGGAGCGAGGTCCTTCAGCAGGAATTCGGTCTTGCCGGTGCGTCTCGGGGCGAACAGAGTGAGGGCCTGGGCCGGTCCCTGGGTGAGTGCGGTGAGGACCTGCTCCGTGAACTCCGGGCGGGGGAAGTGCCAGGGATCCTTCGGCATTAGCCAAGTTTATCCATTTCAAGATAATTATTCCAAAATGGCTAAGTCCGGATAACCGAGGCCGTTGAGACCTCCCCGGGAGGGCGGTTACAGCCTGAGATCGGCGGCGGCAGGAGAGTGGATGAGGGGCATCGCATTCCAGTAACCGACACTTGGACGCTGATTTAACCGACACTTTGTCCGGTGTTCAAGTGATTGACAATACACAGCATTCTGGATGTTCCTCGATCTAATCGACAGATGGACGCTTATATAACCGACACTTAGCCGCTAGCGGCGCTCACAGTCCCTGACCTGCTCGGAAACCGGGATCTGCTGGGACACCTCCTCGAGTCCTTTTCGTACAGCAGTTGATCGCCCAGGCGGCGTGGACGGATCCGGACTTCGAGTTCTGGCACTACCGGGACAAGGACCAGGTGGAAGTGGATCTGGTGATGACGCGCAGCGCCCGGACCTGGGGGCTCGAAATCAAGGCGTCCTCGTCCTTGTCCGCCCGCGACGGGCGCGGGCTCGCGCGGCTCGCGGAGCGTTGCGGATCGGACTTCGCCGGTGGGGTCCTGTTCCATACGGGAGAGGACGTTCTGCCTCTCGGCGATCCGAGGATGCTGGCGGTGCCGGTCAGCGAGATCTGGACGAACTGAACGTTCGTTTGGCCAGCATTTCTCATACTCACGGCCCGCAGCGCACGCCAAGGCATCGCAACCTGCTGACGGGGATGCCGGTTACGCGTGACGCGCGGGGACTGATCGCCGTGACGGGGTGTGGATGGGGGACACCGACCTCCCACCGGTTGCCGTGAATAGCAGCCGCGACCGGACGCCGACAGCGCGGATGGACCCGAGAGCGCGTAGAGCTGATGGCGCCATGGCGAGGACGGCTTGGAGCCCCCACCGGGAGAACTGGGCCGGCCTCCGGCCGGCACAGCGGCCCGCAGGGCCGCGGCGGCGAAGACCCGAGTCGCCGGGATGGCTCCCGTCTCCGCACGTACCCCCCAACAGATGAGATGGCGTATAGCCGACGGCGCCGCGGGTTCTTGCCGGTGGGACTCGACACAACGACCCCCAAGGTCGCGGGCCGTTCCTTGCCGTCCGCCTTCACGGAACGCAGGCACGTGGCCCCCACGGTGACAAACGGTGTCTGCCACTCCCAGGTACGGATCCCGCCGAACGCTGAGATTCCCGCCGGGACGGCGCCACCTCGGAACGGGGAGTCCTTCCCGCCGCCCGCCTTCGGCGGGCTGTGCCGGCCGGAGGCCGGCGTTCCAAGCCGTCCCCGCGCTTCAACTCAGTCGGCGATACGCAGTTCCGCCCGCCTTTGAGCTGCCGACCGCGCTTTTCTCCCGCCGCCAAAAGCCGCGCGCACACGATTGGGATCGCGTTTCCCTATCGTCACTGGCTCCCTCGTGTTGCCCTTGCAATCATCCTCTTTGTCTCCGAGTTCGCGTGAATCGGAACCAACTGGATCTCTGGATGCTGCATGGCAAATACGCGGAATATCTCATCTGCAAAAGCTCGGCCGATGGTCTTAACTTCTGTGAAGTCGAATAGAACGGTCTTGAATAACTCTATGCGTGCCAGTACTCGTCTTGCTTGCGAGCGGGCAATAAGCTTGTCTTCCCCGTATTGGGCCATTCTCACCGGAACAACTGTTTTTGTGAATCCGTAGTCATCACCGGAACTGTATTGGTCAAAAATCTTTTTGGTTGTTCTTGCCGTGTGGTTATTCAGCCTCATCCACACAGCTGTTCCCTTGGACTTCCAGTCTCCTCCCATGATCCAGTCTTCTGCACCTTCGAATCTGTGAGAAAAGTAAACCCCTTCGGAAACGATGTCGAAGAGATCAAACATCCTGGAGGAGAAGAAAATGCCTTCACCAGTATGCTGCGTCGGGTCGGTTGTTAGCTTCCCCTTTGAAAGCTCCAAGATCGAGTGTCGTGCATCCAACAAGCCCATTGCAGTTTGAATCTTCTTGAAGATGCCGTATCCATCGTCAGTAATCATCATTTCTGTGGTAGCGGCGGTCTTTCTGATCTGAACCTCAATGTGCGTGCCATCCGCGTGATCAATTGCATTGTTAAACATCTCGGTGAAACCATACTGCCAGATTTCCAGAACGTTGTCTGGCAAGTCACCCAGAGCGTCTCTAACCTCACGCATCCATACAACATCCTCCGCCAGACCTGGCTCAATCTGGCAGAGGTAACGCCATTGCGATAATGGAGCCAGCTGATAAGCGCTGGCGCGGGTGTTACCTGATCGACGAAGGACACCTTTGGCACGAAGTCGCCGAAGGTGTTTGTCGACCGCTTGTCGGGTGATCCCAAACTCCGCGGATGTTGCTTTCGCCACATCGCCCGGAGATTTCTCCACACGCTCAAGAATGAAGCGCCTGACCTTCTCGCCTCGGGCGCGGACTCCAGTCACCGTTCTCTCTTTTTGACAACCTTACTGTTGACGCTGGAAATCTATTGTAGCATAATTGTCAACCATATCCGGGACGTTGTCAACCTAATCGCCATGAACAAGCTACCCAACTCAGGTCTTCGCCATGCTGTGCGAAGGGATGTCGATGCACGCCATGGCTCGCGTAGCGGATATTCCACAGAAGGCGATCAGGCCGGGCTCCTACCGTCAGGCGATGCGGATCTCGCGGAGCGCGGCGAGGAGCGCTTGGTGGTGCTCGGAAAGGCCCACCGAGATCCGGAGGAAGGTCGGAAGACCCCAACCGGCGCCATCCTGTACGTAGATCCCCCGCCGGAAGAGTTCCCAGACCACCGGAAGGGCTTCGCTCCCGAGATCCGTCATCAGGAAGGGCGCCCGGTGCGGCCAGGAGACGCAGCCGAGTTCGCCGAGCCCGGCGCGCAGTTCGGCGAGGCCATCGTCCACCGTCCGCACGTAGTTGTCGACGTGTTCCCGGTCGGCGAGCGCCGGCCCGCAGGCCACCGCCGCCGCGGTGTTCAACCCGAAGTCGCCCCACCAGACGCCGGTGGCCTTGTCGAACATCGGGCCGGCGCCCACGACGTATCCGATTCGGAGGCCGGCCATTCCGTACGCCTTGGAGAAGGTGCGTGCCACGATGACGGGTCCGCCGGCGAGCGCCAGCGATATCGCGTCTCCCCCTTCGGGGAGGAACTCGGCGTAGGCCTCGTCCACGATGAGGATCCCGCCCTCGGGGACTGCCTCCGCCAGCGAGACGATGTCGCCCTCGGACACCGGCGCTCCGGTCGGGTTGTTGGGATTCGCGACGTACACGATCCGGGTGTCCGGCCGGATGGCGGCGCGCATGGCCGCGACGTCGAGAGTCCCCTCAGCTCCCATCGCGGTTCGGATCACGTCGGCGCCGATCGCCGCCGCCACCCCGCCGCACCACCCGTAGGTGATCTCGGGCAGGACGAGGCTGGTCGTACCCGGCTTCAGGAAGCCCCAGGGCAGGAACTGCAGGAACTCGGTCGAGCCGCAGCCGACGAGGACGTGCTCCCGGGTGGTGCCGTGGTGGGCCGCGATCTGGTCGCGGACGGTGTCGGGGTAGTTGTAGCGGTTTCCGGCGGCGAGGCCGTCGGCCGCGATGGCGGCGAGGGCCTTGGGTGAGGGTCCGAGCGGGTTCTCGTTGAAGCCGATGCGGACGGCGCCCTCGGCGAAGCCTCCTTCCGGGAAGGTCGGGACGGAACTCATGGCGTCGGCGGCACTGGCCGCCGGTGATTCGGGGGCGGCGTCCTGAACCGCGGGCGCAGCGTCACATCCGGGGAGTGCCTGGGCGCTGGCGACACCGGCCGCGCTGGCGGCGACCGCTCTCAGGAAGGAGCGGCGGCTGGGGCCGAGACCGGACGGGTAGCACTCGAAGCCGAGGGGACGGGAGAGGGGGGACAACTGGGACATGGGGACCTCCCGAGAAGGGTTTGGGGAGGTTACGGGTTCCCTTGGCGGTGTGTCATCCGGGAGAGCGGCGGTACGCGGTTCGCCCCGCTTCGCGGGGCGGTGCCGACCGGAGGTCGGCGTTCCCTGGCCTGCGCGCCTCTTCTTCCATCGGGATACGCGCCGAGACGGGAGCCATCTCACCCTCCGAGGTCTTTCCCTTTCGCTGCCCTGTCGGGCAGCGATGCCGGTCGGAGGCCGGCGTTCCAAGCCGTCCCCGCGCTTCGGCTCTCTCATCGATGTGCGGTTTGCTGTGCAGCCGCGCCGCGGAGCCGACAATCCGGATGGCGCGCCGGCCAGGGAACGCCGATGTTCACACCGGCACCGTCCCGCGCAGCGGGGCGAGAGGGCGTCACGCCAACCGCGAAGAAGCGCGAGGACGGCTTGGAGCGCCGACCTCCGGTCGGCACGCGCTGGCCTCCGGCTAGCGCACGGCGCATTGGTACGTGGCGGTGTGATTCCCCTCTCGGCACGTACCCGACCGGAAGAAACGGCCAGGGGTCGGCGTTCCTTGGCTGGCGCTGGCCCACGTGAACCGGGACCGGGTGGAGGCCGCCTACCGGCGTTCGGACCTGTTCGAGCGGCGGCGCACACTCATGGAGTCGTGGAGCGCATTCCTGGCCGGACCCGCCGGTTCGTCGCCACCGGTCGGGCCCCCGGTTGGTGGGTGAACCCGGTGTTGCGTCTCGTGACCATGTGACCGGCATAACGAAGGCGGACCTGATCAACCGGACGATCAAAGCGACGCTTCGGCCGAGCCCGGACGCGCTGGCGACCGTGGACGCCCTGTCTCGAGAGCCTTGCAGACGCACGGGATTTCGGGTGCGTGTCCGAGCGGATGGCATCCCCGGATCGTCCCGAGGGGCTAAGCGGTGAGGTCCTTGGCGAGGCCGCGCTGGGCGGCGAAGGCCCGCATCCCGAGGGCGTGACCATAGGACGCCAGCACCGGCGTCGTGTCCGCTGTTCACCGTTCCTCCCCGAGTCGCGCCCCAAAGACACTACGTGACGAGAGGTGGTTCGCAACCCGGGACCGTCGGCATTGCCGACCTTCGCGTCGGTGGTGGCCGACGTTAGGGTATGGAGCCCGGATTCGGCAGCACCATCATTCGACCGCCGGTGGCCCGGAAGAAGTACTCGGCGACCGCCGCCGAGACGCCCCGTGCCCGCTGGAGCAGATCCGGCCGGGGCGTTATGCGGTCGTGCATCAGGTAGACCCCAAGCCGGAACTCCTTACGGGACCCATCCGCCGCGGGCGCGCGCGGCCCCATCGCCGCGATCACGTCCTCGATGCGGACGGGCACCTTCGTCGCCCTGACCGTTCCCTCAGGGTCCGTTCCCTCGGCGACGCGCAGGATGAATGTATCGGGTACCTCTTCCGGCGGAATCATCCCCATCGCGTAGAGATCGAGTGCTGAAAGGCCACGCGCCAACGGTGCCCAGTCTTCCTGCAGGGTGAAGGTTCCGTCCCCGTTGTCCGTCCAGACGCCCCCACTATTGACCGACGCCTCGGCGTAACGTTCACCCGAAAAACCCGGCCACACCGGATATACCGCAGGCGAGTGGAGGAAGTCGCTCCAGTGAGAATAGTCACTTCGCAGAGTCTCGATCTGTCCGGAGAGGGGATTCCGGAACCGCATGTACGCGAGCCATCGGTGAGTGGTTTCGTGCGCGATCCACCAGATTCCCTCCGCAAAGTTGCGGAACGGGTGGCCGTTGTCGCCCAGGCCGGTTTCCCTCCAGAAGTTCTCTCCGCCGATGAACTGCGGCGCCATGCTGACCAGCAGGCTCTGTGAGCCGAAGTCTTCGCCCGACTGGGGATCGGCCGGGAAATCGCCGATCCCCTGAACCGGCACATTGACCGGTCCCGTGCTCGGTCCGTGGCCGAACAGGTCGTCGATGCGGAAGTCCGTGAACAGCACGGCGATTTCATCGTTTGTCGGTACCTGCTCGTAGATGTAGGACGTGACGTGCTCTATGGTTTTCGCAAACACTGGGTAGTGGAACACCTCGAACGCATTTCCGTTCACCGTCCCCGCTAGCGCGCCGAGGTCGAGGTCCGTCCGATCCATCCGCGCCGTGCCGCCTTCGTCTATCTGATCGTATTGCTCCCGTCCCCACCACACCACGTCGGCGTCCCATTCAATGCGGTCCGCACTGTGGAAGAGCGTCTTGGAGACAAACAGCTCGATGGTCGATCCGCGCACCCGATAGCCGGAGCTATACGGTGCCGGGCCACAGCCGAGGAACGGTTCCCGTCCGTTCGCGTTTACTTCGAGTCCAACTCGACAGTCGTACTCACCGAAACCAAAGAAGATCCGATAGTCGATCGCGCCGTCGTCCACCTGTTCCGGGACATCCTCGGCCAGCGTCATCCTGAACAGCAGGGTGCTGCCGGTGTCCACCAGCTCCAGGTCGGTGATGTCCACCACCGGCTCCTCGACGTCCCCGGCCGCCTCAGCGGGCGCGTCCAGAATGCGGCCGCGTCCGCTCAGGGCGCGGAACAGACCCACGAACCCGTCCCGTTCCGCCACCGCGCGGTAGGCGAGTTCAATCCTTCCGGACGGGTAAAGCCGCGCCTGGAACACGTTGGGGCCGAGTGGCGCCTGAAACCGATAGGCAGGCATCGGACGGGTCGCCGACCAGCTGAACACCACCCGGGTGGGAGTGGAATCGACGGAAAGCGTCATGTCCCCGTAGATGGCCCACAGCGCCGCGATCTTGGCTTCCAGTCCGGCGGCCGAGCGGGAGTCAATGGCCGCAGCCAGTGAACGCATCGTTCCGTCCGCCCAGGGGTCGCGGTGCCGCCAGTTCTCCTGCTCCGGCCGCTGGAAGGAGATGTGGCCGTTCGCGTTGGCGTAGACGCTGTTCCACGTTCCCCCGGCGAAGGGAAAGGGAAACGGCAAATCGACCACCTCAAACTGATGATCGGCGCCAAGTAGTTGGTGTGTGGAGGCAGCCAGCCCCGGCTGTTCCCAGCTCAGACCGTCCACCGCGACCGCGTAACCGTCGCCGTTCGGAGTGAAGCTCACGGTCTTCCCTTCGAGATCGAAGAAGTTGGCGGGCTTGTAGATCAGGCGGTCAGCAGGCAACGCGGTCACGACTCCGTCGGGGGGGGTGTAGTAGAGCAGCGAAAAGTCAGCGCTCAGTTCAAGGTCGCCGCTTTCCGGCCGGTTGACGAGCACCGGGGCAGCCGAGAGATACCCGGACGGGGGCATGACCTCGATGGAGTAGCGATCCCCTCGCAGCCCCTCGATGGCGTAGGAGCCGTCCATGTCCGTAGTGGTTTCACCGTCCACCGCCCCAGTGCCGAGATTCCTGGCCTGCACCACCGCGCCCGGCACGACGGAAGTTGGCCCGCCACTGGCCCGCACGGTCCCGGTCACGGTCATGGGAGGCGGCGGTGGGGGCGGCGGCGCAGGAGCAGGTGGAGCTGTCGGGGTCCCACTCCCTCCATCGCCACCGCATCCGGCCAGAGCGAGAAGGCCGATCGCCAGAACCAGATGGAAGGAAATCGTGCAGCACTGCCGGACCGCGGAACGGCCGGCTTGCTGGGTGATTGCAGCTACTGCAGGCGGCGGGTTTACCGGAGATGCAAGGCGGCTGTACGCAATCTCCCGCAAAAGGCTCACCGTGTATCCAGACTAGCACCGTGGTGCCGGGAGCCTGTCAGATATTCCGTGTGTAGGAGGGACGTAACCTAGACAACAGGGGAGAAGGAGAGATGGCGCGACGGAAGGGTCGGATCAGGGGGGAGCTCCTGGATGAGCTCTTGGGCGGGGAGGATCCACGGGAGGCGATCCGGAGCGGGGAGTTGTTCGCGGAGCTTCAGAAGTCGTTGGCGGAGCGTGCGCTGGAGGCGGGGATGGAGGTTCCCTTGGGAGCGAGGAGGAGGCGGGTTCGGGGAACCATCGGAACGGTCACAACCGGAAGCGGGTATTGACGGGGACGGGCTCGGTGGAGCTGGCGGTTCCTCGGGACCGTGAGGGACGTTTCGAGCCGCAGTTGGTCGAGAAGTGGGTGCGACGTCTTCCGGGGTTCGACGAGAAGGTGATTTCGCTGTATGCGCGAGGGATGACGACACGGGAGATCCAGGCGCACGTGGAGGAGTTGTATGGGGTGACGGTGTCTCGGGAGCTGGTATCGAAGGTGACCGACGCGGTTCACGAGGAGTTGCAGGAGTGGCGTTTGCGGCCTTTGGAGGCGGTGTATCCGATCGTGTATTTCGACGCGCTGCGGGTGAAGATCCGGGAGGAGGGGTTGGTTCAGAACAAGGCGGTGCACCTGGCGATGCGAGAGCCTGAACGGCACGGTGCGGCGGGCGGTGCGGACGCGGGGCCACTTCCCGAACGACCGGGCGGCGGCGAAGCTGATCTACCTGACGCTGCGGAAGATCGAGGGGAAGCGGTTCATCGCCGTCCGCCTTCACGGGGCGCAGGCACGGGGCCCGCAGCGCGGCGAACGGTGGCTGCCACTCCAATTTACGGATCACGCCGAACGCTGGGATTCCCGCCGAGAAGGGGCCACCTCGGAACTGGGGGTCCTTCCCGCCGCCCGCCTGCGGCGGGCTGTGCCGACCAGAGGTCGGCGTTCCCTGACCTCCCGGACCGCTGCACCAGTCAGCGGTACGCGGTTTCGCCCCGCATTGCGGGGCGTTCCCTCAGCGTTCCCTTTCCGCCAGCTTCTTTTCCAGTTCGCGGAGACGGGCCTCGGCCTCGGCGAGGCGCTCCGTGAGGCCTTTGATGTCGAACTCGCTCATTCGTTCGCGGGCTTCCTCGATGGCCTGCCGCATCGCCTCCTGGGCCTCTTCGTTTCCCATAATGGCCTCGGGGAACTCCCGCAGCATGTGGAGTCCCTCCATCTCGGGCATTTCGAAGTGGAATTCCTGGAGCTCCGGCATGTCGAAGTCGCGGCTGAACCAGACGCCTCCCTCCCGCTCGCCCACTGTGGCGTTCAGGGTCAGCGGCGCACCCGCGCGGATCACTTCGACCGCAACCTCATCCTCCGGCTCAAGCCCACCCACCGCGCGCATGATGTCGCGGGAACTCTCGGTCCGCTCACCGGCGACTCCGGTGATCACGTCACCAACCTCGAAACCGGCGGCGGCGGCGGGGCTGTCTTCGGCGACCCGGGAGACCAGAGTCCCAGCGTCCGGCGGAGCGCCATAGAAGTCACGGAGTTCCTCCGTGAGATCGAGCAACTGGACGCCCAGGTAGCCGCGTCCCGCGTTGCCCATGACCACGCGGGTCCTGACCGGCGCCCTGACGCGAATCTGGGACGGATGTTCTTCTCCCAGCGGCTGGATCCCGGCCGCGGCGAGCGCCGGAAGGGCGAGTGCGGCGGCCAGCGCCAGCGCTGTAAGCCCGAGGGCTCTCTGCTTCATCGTTTTCATTGCTTCTCCTTATCTCTCTTCTCTGTCTCTTCCTTGGATATTGGTCGGTCAGCGGCGCGGACGGTTCGCGGCGGGGACCACGAGGGACGCTCCCGGGAGACGGGCCGGACGGTCCAGGTAGGACTCGAGGTCCAAGAACAGGTCCAGGTCGTCGTTGCCGCCGATCCGGATCACCGGGCCGTTCGGCGAATCGCCTCCCAGTTGCCGGATCGCCTCGAGTTCTTCGGCGAGCAGCCGGTATTCCCGGACGATCTCCTCGAACTCCTGGAGGTCGGGATCGGCAGGGACTGGCGCGGCGGCCGGGGCCGCGGCTACCAGCGGCTCTTCGTTCCCGGAAGCCGCACCGTCCCAGGCGGACCGGACCAGGAGTCCGGAGGCGACCAGCGCCGCCGCTGCGGCGGTAAACAGCCAGGGCCGGACGCGGCGGCGGCGCTCTTCCGCCCGCACCCGGGCCATGACGCCCTTGGCGAAGCCGGAAGGGGCCTCGGGGCGCGGAAGCGCTCGCAGCATCTCGCGCAGCTCGTCGTCGGTGGGTCTGCCAGCCATCAGGAAACTCCCTCGGTACAGCCTTCTTCGAACATGGGGGCAAGCAATTCCTTCAGGTGCTTCCTGCCCCGGTGGGCGCGGGACTTCACGGTTCCTTCCTCGACGCCCAGCATCTCCGCGATCTCTCGGTAGGAGCGTCCCTCCACGTCGCGGAGCAGCACCGCTTCCCGGAACACGAACGGGAGCCGCGGCAACGCCTTGTGGAGAGCGTCCCGGAGTTCCGCCCGCCAGGCGGCCTCGTCGGGACGGGCTTCCCGGCCGTGGCTCGCAAGTTCCCTCGCCCCCGCGGGCGCTTCTTCGAGCGACAGGTGCGGCATCCGCTGGTCCGGCCGGCGCTGCCGGCTCCGCACCAGGTTGGCGGCGATCCGGAACAGCCAGGACTCGAACTTGCCGGACTCCTGGTAGCGGCCGGCGGCCCGATACACCCGGACGAACGTCTCCTGCGCCAGGTCGGCGGCGGTCGCCGGATCCTCGACGAGGTTCAGGAAATACCCGAAGAGCCGCCGCTCGTAACGCCGAACCAGCGGCTCGAAGGCATCGAGGTCGCCCGCCTGGACGCGCGCCATGAGGGCGGCGTTGGAGTCCAGCGCCCCCACCCCCGGGCCGGAGGCGGCGAAGGGGATCGCGGGATTCAGGGTCGCGTCAGCCATGCGCTTCGGAAGGACAAAACGCGCTGTCGCACGATCCGTTCCCGAACGCGGCCGAGCGAGCCGCGCCGCGCCGTCAGGGAGACCCGAGCGTCGTCTGGTAGGCGGTTCCGCCCCAGGAGAAGCGGATCATCCCGTCTCCGGCGGTGATCTCGAAGACGTTCCCGTCACCGGAGGCGTCCGCCGGTTGCAGCGCGATGCGGGTTTGCTCCTGCTCCGCGATCGCGGCGTAGCCGCTGAGCATGGGCCAGGGCTCGGCGCGCATCGCCGCGGGCGCCTCGGACCAGAGCTCGCCGAGCGCGATGCCCTGGTGCCGGTTGACGAGCAGGTGCCAGTCGCCGTTCTCCGGAACGTGGAGATAGAGGCTGTAGCGGCCCGCCGGGACCGTCTCGCTGCCGATCTTCACCGCCGCCGAGGTCTCGAGGATGGTGACCTGGTTCTCGCCGGCTCGCCAGACGCGGTCTCCCGGGAGCATGTTGAGCAGGTCGCCGAGCATCCGGTCGCCGAGCGCCGGACGGCCGTAGTCGATCATGACGGACCCGCTGCCGACGTCGGTGCTGACCGCGCCTCGCGGGTTCGGATCCTGGGCGGCGGCCGGCAGGGCGAGGGCCGCGGCAAGCAGAACGAGAAGGGAAATACGGGACATCGAAAAACTCCTTGGTTTCCGGGAGACCGTCTGGGCGACGGAACTGCGGATCAGGTCTCCAGCACCCGGTAGGCGGCGAGGCCGGTTGCGGATGCGTAGAGCCAGACGGGAACGGTAGCCCGCGCCCGGCGGCGGTGCCAGCGAAACGGCTGAAACGCCGTCAGGGAGACCCGAGGGTCGTCTGGTAGGCGGTGCCGCCCCAGGCGAAACGGATCGTCCCGCCGTCCACGACGATCTCGAACACCTTGCCGTCGCCAGTGGCTTCGACCCCCTCCAGCGCGATACGGGCCTGCTCCTCATCCGTGATCTGGCCGTAGCGGCCGACCATCGGCCAAGGCTCGTCCTGCAGGTCTTCGGGCGGCGGCTGCGATGCGATCTCACGCAGCGGAATCCCGAGATGCCGGTTGACGAGCAGGCTCCAATCTCCGGACTCCGGCACGTACAGATAGAGGCTGTAGCGGCCCGCCGGGATGGTTTCCGCGCCGATCATCACCGGCGCCGAGGTCTCGAGGATCGTCACCTGGTTCTGGCCGGCCCGCCAGACCCGGTCGTCCGGAAGCATGGCGAGGAGGTCGCCGAGGTCCCGGTCTCCGAGGGAGGGACGGCCGTAGTCGATCGTGACGGTGGCGCCGCCGATGCCGGCGCTCACCGCACCCCGCGGGTTCTGCATCTGCGCGGCCGCCGGCAGCGCCAGCAGGGCGGCGAGGAGGGCGGCGGGAAATCGGAACATCGGGAACTCCGTGATTGGGGTTGGTCGGCTGGGGCGAGCTCAGCCGTGCAGCATTCCGTACACGATCAGGCCGGTAAGCGATGCGTAGAGCCAGACCGGGACCGTAACCCGCGCCCAGCGGCGGTGAAAGGCGAACCGGCGCGTCGCGGCGAACGACACCGTCGTGAGGATGAGCGGTACGGAGACGGCGGAAGCCAGGACGTGGGTGATCAGGCAGAAGAAGTAGATGGGGCGCAAAACGCCGGTCCCGGGATACGGGGTGTCGCCCTGGAAGTGGTGGTAGGTGAGGTAGCCGGCGAGGAAGAGCGCGGCGGACACCAGGGCGGCGATCTGGAACCCGGCGTGACGCCGGCGGCGGCCGTTCCTGATCGCGAGCACTCCCAGGCAGATGAGGGTGGTGGTGGTCGCGTTGAAGGCGGCGTTCATCGCGGGGAGCGACGCGGTCCACTCGGGGACCGAGGTCGCGGCGGGCCGCAGGTAGAGCTGCCAGATGATGAAGGCGAAGATCGCCCCGCCGATCGTGAAGGCGGTGCGGACAATGCGGCGGGCGGCGTCGCGTTCGGTGCCGGACACGGGGGAGGGAGGATAGACGAGGGGTGGGGTGGTTCTCCCGCTCGTGGCGCCGGGCAGGCCGTCGCCACCCCTCCCCTCTCAAACCTGATCGCACGTACCGACGCGCCTTTCATAGTGCGCTTTCCAATCCGCGTTACCGCGCGAATCAAACTCACACGGCCACTTATCAACCAATTGGAACGCCGGCCTCCGGCCGGCATTGCCCGCCGCAGGCGGGCGATCGTTGCCCACCGGACAGCGACGCTCCGCTATCTAGCCTCACGGTTAGCGACAGCGGAAGCGCGCACTCCCAACCACCCTCACCGCGCCGGGCAGGCCACCGCCACCCTCCCCCCTCGAACTCCCTCCGGCCGCGCTCTCCGCAAGACGGCGAACCGCAGTTCCGCCCGCCTTCGGCGGGCTGTGCCGACCGGAGGTCGGCGTTCCCTGCCCCGGCCGCGCTTGACGCGGATCGGCGGTGCGCGGTTTCGCTGCGCTTTGCGCAGCGGTGCCGACCGGAGGTCGGCGTTCCCTCGCCTGGGTGCCAACTTCACTGGCTGGGGTACTCGCCGAGATGGGAAACATCTCGCTGCTCGGCGTCCGCCCCGTTCGCTGCGCTGTCGCGCAGCGGTGCCGGTCTGAAGACCGGCGTTCCCTCGCCTGGGTGCCAACCTTGGTGGTCGGGGTACGCACTGAGACCGGCACCATCCCGCTGTCCGGCGTTTTCCCCTCCGCCCGCCTTCGGCGGGCTGTGCCGGCCGGAGGCCGGCGTTCCAAGCCGTCCCCGCGCTTCCTCTCCCTCGGCGGTACGCGGTTTCGCACCCCCGTCACAACGGGGTTCCCTTGTCGATCTTTATGGTATAAAATGATCATATTATGTTGACAGGATCCGTCCGGCCGGATGAGGCCGCCGCACGCCGGGCGTTGGTGCGCGCCGCCCTGCTCGAGGCGCAGATGCGCACCCAGGCCGAACTCGTCGCCCATCTGGAAGCGCACGGCCACTCCGTGACCCAGTCCTGCGTGAGCCGGGACCTCCGCGACATCGGCGCCCGCAAGATCAACGGCCACTACCGGATCGCGCCCGACCGCCGGCCGGGACTGCCCGGACTCGCGGGGCTCGTGGAGAGCTACGCCGCGGCCGGGCCGCACTTGGTCGTGGTGCGCACGCTACCGGGAGGCGCGCAACGGGTCGCCCACGCCATCGACACCGAGGCGTGGCCGGAGGCGGCGGGTTCGGTAGCCGGCGACGACACCATCTTCGTCGCGAGCCACACGAAGTCGGGACAGCGCGGCGTCCTCGACCGGCTCACGGCTGCGGTCGGAACGAACGGCGTCGGAAGGAACGGGGCGTGAGCCGGGACGGCCAGCGCTCCATCGGGGCCGTCGTGCTCGGCGCCTCCGGCTACGTGGGCGGGGAGCTCCTCCGCTGGATCGCCGGACACCCCCGGATGCGGCTCGCGGGGGCAGTCTCGGCGAGCCACGCCGGCCTTCGGATCCGGGACTCATTCCCCAACCTGGCCGCCGTCTTCCCGGACGAAACATTCGCCGCCCCGGGCGAACTCGGGGAGCTGCTCCGCCGCGCCGCCGGTGAACACCCCGGCCTCGCCGCATTTTCGGCAGCCCCGCATAAGGCTTCGGCGCCCCAGGTGGCGGCGCTCCTCGAAGCCGCCGCGGCGATCGCATGCGAGCTTCCGGTGGTGGATCTCTCCGCCGACTTTCGCCACTCCGACCCGGACCGCTACCGCGAGATCTACGGGATCCCGCATCCGGCGCCGGATCTCCTCACGGAGTTCGCCTGCGGATTGCCCGAGTTGAATCCCGGCGATTTCGGCAAGACGCCCGGCCGCGTCGCGCATCCGGGCTGTTTCGCCACCGCGGTCGCCCTCGCTGCTTTCCCGCTCCTGAACCTCGGACTCGTCGAACCCGAACTCCAGGTGTCCGCCGTCACGGGGAGCACGGGATCGGGCAGGATGCCGAAGGAGACCACCCACCATCCGCTTCGCCACGCCAATCTCTTCGCCTACAAACCGCTCGCCCATCGTCACGCCCCGGAGATGGAAGACCTGCTTTGGCTCCCCGGAAACTCGCAGCCCCGCGTTCGTTTCGTCCCGCATTCGGGCCCCTTCGCGCGCGGAATCCACGCGACCGTCTTTGCGCGAAGCCGCGCTCCGGTGACTGATGCCCAGCTCGAGGCCGGCTATCAGGACTCCTACAACGGCTGTCCGCTGATCCGGATCTCTTCGGCCCCCCGGCTGAAGGACGCGGTCGGATCGGCGATCACGGTGGTGGGCGCCAGGACCGACGGCGAGACCATCGTCGCCTTCGCCGCTCTCGACAACCTCGGCAAGGGCGCCGCCAGCGGCGGCGTCCAGTGGATGAACTCGATCCTGGGGTTCGACGAGGCAATGGGGCTCACCGTGCCCCCGCCAGCTTGGCTTTAGAGGTCTGGCTCTAGAGGTCTGGCTCTGAAAACCCGGCTCTGAGGCGCCCTCCCCATGTCTTCGGAATCCCCCGCGCTCTTTCCGGTGTACCCCCAGCTTCCGCTGGAGGTGGTTTCGGGAGAGGGCGTCTGCCTGAAGACCAAAGACGGGCGGACGCTCATCGACTTCTACGGAGGACACGCGGTCGCCGGGCTCGGCTACCGCCATCCCCAGATCCTGGAGTGTCTCGAAGCCACTGCTTCGCGGCTCTTCTTCCAGACGACCGCGATTCCGAGTCCCGAGCGCGCCGCCGCCGCCGAGGCACTGGTGGATTTCGCCCCCGACGGCCTCGACCGCGCCTTCTTCGTGAACAGCGGCGCCGAGGCGAACGAGAACGCGCTGCGGCTCGCCTTCCGCACCCTCCCGGGACGGGACACGGTGGTCGCGCTGTCCGGCGGCTTCCACGGACGCACCTCCGCCGCGTCGGCGGTGACCGACGGGTCGTCCAAGTGGTACGCCTTCCCCAAGACCCCGTTCCGGGTGCGCACGGTCCCGCGGGAGGACCCGGCGGCGCTCGCCGCGGCGGTGGACTCCCGGGTGGCGGCGGTGATCATGGAGCCGGTGCTCGGGATGGCCGGCGCCGTGGACCTTTCGGACGCTTTCCTGCGCGCGGCGCGGGAGGCGTGCGACGCCGCCGGCGCCCTGCTCGTCTTCGACGAGGTCCAGTGCGGCATGGGCCGCAGCGGAAAGCCGTTCGCCTGCGAGTGGTCGGGGGTCCGGCCGGATCTGCTGACCACCGCCAAGGCGCTCGCGGGGGGGTTTCCCGCGGGGGCGGTGCTCGCCAGCGAGGCGCTCGCCGGCGGCCTTCCGATGGGGTCCTTCGGCACCACCTTCGGCGGCGCCCCGGTGGCGAGCGCGCTGATCGCCACGGTGATCCGGGTGATCCGGGAGCAGGACCTGCTCGCTCGGGTGCGCCGGCTCTCGGCCCGGATCCGGGCGGAGGCGATCGTTGGACCGGTTCGCCGGATCCAGGGCCGGGGGTTCCTGCTCGGCCTCGTGTGTTCCCGGCCGGCGAAGGAAGTGCGGAACGCGCTCCTCGAGCGCGGCATCTTCGCCGGGGTCTCGACGGACCCGGCGGCGCTCCGCCTCATGCCGCCGCTGGTGCTGGAGGACGAGCATGTGGACGCGCTCGTCGCGGCGCTCTCGGACATCCCGGGTTAACAGGCTGTGGCAAAACCCACGCGGCCCAGTTCTCCCGGTGGGGGCTCGGCCGGCGATGCATCCCGCCCGAACCACTCCGCTTCGCCCCCCCACCGGGAGAACTGGCGTTCTTCGTTGCGTTTCGGTCGAAATACACCCGGTATTCCTCCCTCACGCGCCTCGTCGGACGGACCCCCACCGGGAGAACTGGGCCTCACCGACCTCGGCGCTCACGTGAGTTTCACCACAGGCTTTTAAGGGAAACGGCGATGCGCGAAGTCCACAAGCTGGAGGAGCTGGGAGCGGCCGGTATCCGCGAGATCGTGGCGCTCGCCGGCCGGCTCCGCGAGCGGCCGGAACCGCGGGCGCTCGAGGGGAAGGTCCTCGCGCTCCTGTTCCTGAATCCCTCCTTGCGCACCCAGGCGTCCTTCCAGGCGGCGATGACCCGGCTCGGGGGCGGGTCGTTCGTGATCGCTCCGGACGGGTTCATCCACAAGCTGGAGTTCGACCCGGACGCGGCGATGGACGGGGAGACGGCCGAGAACATCGCCGAGGCGCTGCCGGTACTCGCGTCCTACGGCGATGCGCTCGGCGTGCGGATGTTCGCCCGGCAGCGCGATCTCGCCGAGGACCTCGCCGACGAGCGCTTCGAGATGATCCGGAGACTGTGCTCCAAGCCGTTCCTGAACATGGAGTCCGCGGTCCGCCATCCCTGCCAGGCGATGTCCGACTGGCGGACTTTGGACGATCTGGAGGTTCCGGCCGCGGGCGGCCGTTTCGTGCTCTCGTGGGCCAACCACCCACATCCCCTGCCCCTCGCGGTCGCGTCGGACACCCTGCGGATGGCCGCGATGCGGGGAATGGAGGTCACCGTGCTGCGGCCCGAGGGCTACGAACTGCCGGAGAGCGTGATGGCCCAGGCGGACCGGTTAGCCGCGGGGTCGGGGGGATCGGTGCGGGAGAGCGACGATCCCGCCGAGGCCATGTCGGGCGCCCACGTGTTGTACGCGAAGTCGTGGGCCTCGACGCGGCACTACGGAGATCCCGAGGCTGACCTGGCGCTGCGCGCCCGACTCGGCGGTTGGACGGTGGACGAGAGCTGGTTCGGCGGCGCGCAGAGCGACTGCCGGTTCATGCATTGCCTCCCGGTCCGGCGGGGAGTCGTGGTCCGGGGCGAGGTCCTCGACGGACCGCGGAGCGCGGTGGTCCGCCAGGCGGAAAACCGTATGTGGGCGCAGATGGCGGCGCTCCATCGGATGCTGGCATGAGTAATAGGGAACGCCGGTCTTCAGACCGGCATCGCAGCCCGGCAGGGCTGCGAAAAGAAGAACGGCAGATCCGGGTCCGGGCGCTCCGGCACGCGGTCCCCTACCTGAAGCGCTTCGGCGGGAAGACGTTCGTCATCAAGACCGGGGGCGCCGCGGTCGCGGCGGAGGAAGCGGTAAAGGGGCTGGTGGAGCAGGTGGCGCTGCTCTTCGAGCTCGGCATCCGGGTGGTGCTGGTTCACGGCGGCGGCCCGCAATCCACGGAACTCGCGCGAAAGCTCGGGGTGCGGTCGCGTTTCGTGGGGGGACGCCGGGTTACCGATTCCGAGGCGCTCCGGGTGACCACCATGGTGCTGAACGGCGAGATCAACACCCGCATCCTCGCGGCCTGCCGCGACTTCGAGCTGCCCGCGATCGGGCTCTCCGGGGTGGACGCCGGGTTGATTCGGGCGCACCGCCGGCCGCCGGTGAAGGTGGGAGAGGGCGCCGCCGAGGAGACGGTGGACTACGGCTACGTGGGGGACATCGACCGGGTGGACAGCGGACTGCTCGAACGGCTGCTCGGCATCGGCGCGCTGCCCGTGGTCAGCCCGATCTCGGCGGATGAGGCCGGGACGCTGCTGAACATCAACGCGGACACCGTCGCCTCCGCGCTCTCGGTGGCGCTCGGCGCCGAGAAGCTGATCCTGCTGGGGGAGGCGCCGGGACTGCTGGCCGATCCGGAAGATGCGGGGAGTGTGGTGTCCTTCCTGGATCTCGCGGGGCTGGAAGAGATGCGGGCCTCGGGCGCCATCCGCACGGGGATGCTCCCGAAAGCCCTGTGCATCCGCAAGGCGCTCGAAGGCGGCGTGGCCCGGGCGCACGTGCTGCCCGCCGGAACACCCGACAGCCTGCTGCTGGAGGTCTTCACCCCCGAGGGCTGCGGAACCCTGGTCGTGCCCGACCTGGCGGGGCTTTCGGACGCCGAACGAACACTGAGAAGCGGAACGTAGCGAGGGACCGCCGGTATTCACACCGGCACCGCCCCGCGGAGGGCCGCGAAAAGCGCACTGCCGCAGGACGAAGACCGCGGGGACGGCTTGGAACGCCGACCTCCGGTCGGCACGCGCGGTAGCGCGAAACCAGCGCCGATGACGTGGCGCCAAGCCAGCGTGAGTGCCGCGCCATTCTCATGCCCGGCGGGGTGTGCAGGCGGGACGAGCATGCGGGTTTCTCCGGGTGGGGGCCGGCACGGTGGCGCGCCGCGCCGCGGGCGGCGTACCGCCGCCCTTCTCACCCTCCTGAGCGGCGCTCGATTTCCGCGAATGCTTCTCTGAGGAGGTCCGCACACATCCGATCCACGTTCGCGGAACGGCTTTCGAGATCCGCATAGCGAGAGGAAATCCGCAAGTCGGGTTTCGGCTTGCCGTCAACAGCTATTTCCCTCCGGAACGCGTCGCCACCGAGCTTCCAGACAACCGAGAGCGTCAAATCGAAGGGCCGCCTCCCTTTCCCCGTGTATCCCTCGAACCGGAACTCGTACTTCATTTCAACGGGCTTGGCGTCGTCCAGCGCAAAGCCCGGAACGACGATGTACTGCTCCTTGGTGCGGTTCCAGTGGCTGGGCTCGAGAAGACCGGTGCCCTGGACTTCCCCTCTTCCCACCGTCACGCGGGGCGTCGTCCAGGCCCGACGAAACAGGGGCGCCAAAGTCTTCAGCGATGTGTCCAGACCATCGATGGTCGGACGGATCTCCATGCGGAAGACGGTATCCAGCACATTCACTGCGGAGGCGACCGGGGCTGGGCCGATCCGCTCCCGCACGAGCGTCGCCACCCGCCGCTCCACCTCGAAGCGGTCCAGCAACCCCTCGAAGTCAGCGAACGGCAATGCCTCTCCCGCGCTCCGGGACTGACGATCCGTCCCGCCGTGGACGACGGCCTTCATGGAAATGTTCGGGATCAGCTTGCCGACCTTGCCGAGCGCGCCGAAAGAGTCCGAGGTGATCGTCGCGCCTGACTTGATCTCGATCGCCGCGTTGCCATGGCCGGTTTCGATCAGCAGGTCGCATTCGAGACCCTGGCTGTCCCTGAAAAAGGACAGATTCGGTGCATGGCCTCGGTTGAAGCTGAACTTCAGGGCCTCCACGATGACCATGTTCTCGAAGAGCGCTCCCCGGAGGGGGTGATTCACAATCTGCCCCGGATGTTCGATGCCGATGAGATAGGACGCCAAGCCGACATCGTAGAAGTAGATCTTGGGTGATTTGACCAAGCGCTTCCGAATGTTGGCGAAGTAGGGCGGCAGGAGGAAGGCGATGTAACTCGCCTCCAGGAGCGTGAGCCATTCGCGCGCGGTCGTGTGGGAAACGCCGGCGTCCGCGCCGAGGGCGGACAGGTTTGCGAGCTGGCCGACTCTGCCCGCGCACAAGCGGACGAAGCGACGAAAACTCGAAAGATTGCGAATCTCGGCGAGTTGCCTCAGGTCGCGCTCCACGTACGTCTCGAAGTAGGCCGCGTACGCTTGTCGCGGCTCGAGGCCCTGATCGAGGATCCTGGGATAAAAGCCGCGGTGCAGCAGCTCGTCCACGGTCTCGTGCGGTTCCGCGCGGCGTCGTTCGGCAAGCGAAAACGGCAGCAGGCGAAGCAGAGCGGTGCGGCCCGCAAGCGACTGGTTGATGGCATCGGAGAGCTTGAAATGCTCGCTGCCTGTCAGCACGCAGAGGGCGTTCTCTCGCCTCTCATCCGCCCATACCTGGAGGTACGAGAGGAAGCTCGGCACCCGTTGGATCTCGTCCAGGATCGCGCCCGCGCCGATTCGGGCGAGCAGGCCGCGTGGATCACGCTCGGCGAATTCCCGATCATCGGGAGCTTCGAGATTGATGTAGGTCAGGTGAGGAAACGTCTCGCGGCAGAGGGTGGTCTTGCCCGACTGGCGTGGTCCCGTGACGGTCACGAAGGGGTAGCTTTGAAACAGATCCTTCAGGACGGGGGCGATGTCGCGGGGAATCATGGCGGCCATGGGATCAGCAGAATGTAACAAATTGAACGTATAAGTTTCAATATGTTGGCTACAGCCTTCCATCTCGATGCGCGTCGCGGGCCCCAGCCGCACCGGCATGCTCCCGAAAGCGCTGTGCCTCCGGGAGGCTCTCGGCGGCGGAGTGGCCCGGGCTCAGGTGCTGTCGGCCGGAACACCCGACCGCCGCCGAGCGGACCCTCAGGAGCGGAACGCAGGAAGGGAGGATCCCGGGACCGCCGGCCTTCAGGCCGGCACGGCGGCCCGCAGGGCCGCGAGAGGCGAGGCTCCCTTCCGCCGCGGCGCCCTTGCGACCTGGCTTCCCGCCAAGATGGTAACCATCCTGTTCTCTCTCTCGAACCGTTTTGTCACGTAAGCGCCATCCATCAAGAGCGCCGTCTTCCCGTAACCCCGCACTATCCCTACCCTCAACTTTTTGGCGCCTGACCACGTGTGAGTCTTGGCCCAAGGCCACAACCCGGCTTCAATCAGCGACGCAGCCAGACGCCGTTCTTGTTTCTACCAAACACAGCCTGGCAGCCCCGTGTTCCGCCCGGCGATCCCGAGGTCGGCGTTGGCGGCCACGGAGCGGCGAAGTGTTCGGCAGCGGGATCTTCCGGCGGAGGCGATGATCCCCCGAGGACTGCGGCACGCTGGTGCTGCCGGACCGGGCGGGGCTTTCGGACGCCGAACGGACTCTCAGAAGCGGAATGTAGGCGAGGGAGGACCCCGGGACCGCCGGCCTTCAGCGAGAACCGGCCGGCGTTCCTGACGGCGGCGGCCTGTCGGGCCGCGGTGCCGGTGTAAACACCGGCGTTCCCTTCCCTGCGGACTCCCTTGCGGAGCGTTTTTGTCACGGTGATACTGGGCTCGGTATTGGCGCCGAGTGAACACCCCGGAGTACACGCACACCAGGGCGAGCCACTCGGCGTCAGCCGCCGACCATCCAAGAGCCTCTGATGCGGCCGTCCGGTGTACCAGGTGAGGCATCTCCGGCGCGGTGGGGATCCGTGGGTCGAACGCCTTGATGATGGGCACTTCGCCGAGTCTTGCCGGGTTCGCCGCGATAACGCCGAGCGAACCCCATGGCATGGGCTCTGGCTCGGGTGATGCCGCCGCACCCGCCGCGCCGTCACCCGCTTCTCGTTCCGAATCGGGCGCAGCACGGCCATCACGTAGGCTGTGTTCATCCGGTGCGCCGACATCCTGCACAACTTCGATATGGGGCGATTCGTCGAATGTCGCGCTGTTATACATAGCGCCTTAAGTAATACCGCATAGTCTCTGTAGAACCTTGTTCGGCTTTCGCCATTGATTGAAGGGTGACTCAACGGCAGCGACGAGTTCGTCGAGGCTGTTGAAATGGAGATTGTGTGTAGCCAGACGCCGCGTCAGCCGCCAAACGCGCTCGATGGGCGCCAGTTGCGGACTGTAGGGGGGAAGGAACAACAGCTCGAAGTGCTCGCGATGGGCGGCAAGCAACGGCTGAAGCAGTTTTGCGCGGTGGTAGCTCGCGTTGTCGAGTACGACCACCATCTTCTTGTGGTGCGAGCGGCGTCGGAGCAGAGCCTTCAGGAAGACCTCGAAGGTGGCGGCGTTGAACACCGGGGAAAAGATGTGGACGAACTTGCCGCTGAGCAGGCTGACCGCGCCGAAACAGGCGACGGATTGTCGCGTCGGGGCATGGAAGACGACGGGGTCCTTGTCTTCGGGCGGGACCCACATGCGACATCGGGTGCCGTGGCGCTGGAAGTGGCATTCGTCCTGGCTCCACAGCTCAACATCGCGGCGACGTGCCAGACGGCGGAGTTTTTTTAAACGCCTCCACCTGTTGCGGGTCCGCCGAGGCGATCTGGGGACGCGGTTTGCGGAACCGGAACCCCATCTGCCGGAACAAGCGCTGACATTGCCGCACCCCGAGCGGCACGTCGTAGTGCCGACGCAGGTGCTCCGAGAGCAGTTTGCCGTCCCACAGATGGCCGCCCAGTCCGAACTCGTCCGGCCGCTGACGCAAATCGTCCTCCAACGACGCCCACTGCACCGCGTCCAGGGTGCGCGGCCGGCCCGGCCGCTCGCCATCGCGCAGTCCGTCGAACCCCCGTTGTTCGAACGTCTTCACCCAGCGCTGCACCGTCCGCGGATCCTCGCCGAACAACTGCGCCACCTGACGGCAACTTTGGCCGCCCGTCACCAGCAACAAGCCATGAAGCCGGTGGTCATAGCGGGACTCGTCAGAACGTTGGATCTCCTGTTGAATCGCGATCCGCATCACATCCGCATCGGCGATCTCAAGCTTTTTCATAGCGGCGACCCCTCCACTCCGGGTCGTCGCTATCCTATCCCATTATGCGGCATTACTTCTGGCGTCATGTATATCAGGTCTTACATATGACAGACTGTGACAGAAGGCTGATCTGTGGCCTTTCGAGCGTCCAACCCTAAGGAGGGAACTTGTATGAAGTCTCGAACCTTGTCTCGGGCAGCCCTTGTGGCTGCCGGGTTGATCGTACTCCTCGGCGCCGGACTTTTGGTCTCGGCGTGTGGGGGAGATTCGTCGCCGGCGACACCGGCACCAGCGCCACCACCACCGCCACCGCCACCGCCGCCACCGCCGCCGACGCCGGCGCCGGCGCCGACCCCCGCTGAAGGCGAGTGTGTGGTGATCAATGACGTGATCGAGATTCCTGAAGGAGGGAGTTGCCGGCTCTCGTCGGCGACGGTGAGCCGGTACAGGCTCTCCTCGGTCAGCGTCAACGCGGGGGACGTCGCGCAGTGTAGCGATGGACGAATCCGTATGGGGTTTATTTCCGCCCAAACGATCCAACTCAACGGCCTGACGATCCGATGCAGCAGCGGTTGAGACGGCGACGCCCACCGCCCTGTACGCTGGGTGCGGCGATCCAGCAAGAGGAACTGCTGCCGTCGGTCAAGAGCACGCTCGAAGGCGGCGGGGTACGGGTGTCAATCGGCTTCGAAGCAGGACGCGCTACCAATGCCTCCAGATTCTCTAACGAAGTCCGGGGACGGGGAGATCGATGCCCTCGGGAGGGACTTCGGGAGAGAAGACCCGAGGCGTGACTGATCGATCGGCGGATGCCGGAGAGTCCCCGAGGCGCCCGGGACAAACCGGGCGCCGACCACTGTCGGCGACATCCCCGACCAGTCGCTCCGAGAGGACGGCGCCGCGAGGACCTTTAACGTCGAGCGCTGCTTCAAGGATCCCGACGGGGTCGGCCTGACCTACCCGGCGAGGTCAAGTCGCACCAGTGTTGTGCGGGTGAGCGTCTCCGGGAACGACGTAATTCTGACGCCGCGACCGGCGGGTTGCGGTGCTTGGGGTCACCGGGTGTCCTCCTCCCGCTGGCGTTCCGCTGCGGACGGCAGCCAGCGCTGATGCTCGCGCATCCGGTAGCTGTTCCCCCGGATGGTCACGATGTGGCAGTGGTGCAGCAGGCGGTCGATGAGGGCCGCAGCCATGACCTCGTCGCCAAGCACGCCGTGTACGAGCGTGACGTGCCGGCATTGGAACGTCGGAACGTCGGATGCCGGTCTTGAGTGACTGATGGCGAAACGCGTGAGTGATAGCCAACGTGATACTCAGATTCGGGGTTCCCGAATAACATGTCTTGGGGTCAAAGACTTGTACTAGGACAGCAGCGGAGCGGCGCGAGCGCCGGGTAGTTCGGGAGCGGAGGCCGGGTTCCTGCCGGCCTGGCGAACGAATCCGGTTCAGCGATGCGCCCCGCTCCGGAGCCGCTCCACGATGCGGGGGGCGAACATCTGGATGTAGCGGAGGCGGGAAAACCCGTTCCCGCGGGTGTGGTCACCGTTCCAGCAGTGCTCGTCGCCGTCCCCGTAGTCCACTTCCCCGCCGTAGGGGGGATCCGTGGTGGACTCGAGGAAGTCCTCGGTGAGCTCTACCGCGTTGTTCAGGTAGTAGTTGTCCATGTCCCCGACGTAGATGTTCAGCTTTCCGGTGAGCCGGGGCCCCAGCGTCTCCCAGTCGCGGCGCAGGATGTAGCTGAGGTCGTAGTTCTCCCGCCAGTGGGCGGCCACCTCCGGGTCGATCTCGCCGGTGACCTTGTCCCAGATGCGGCGGGGATACCCGTCCTCGCCGACCGGGGAATAGACCGCTTCCCACACGTCCCACTGCTGGCCCGACCGGGTGCGGGTCCCCAGCACCAGCTCCCGGTGGTTCATCTCCTCGAGGGTCGCCGAGACGTGTCCCTTCCCGTCCCGCCGCCCCGGCCGGGCGGTCCGCTTGAACGCGCTGTCGAGGGTGTAGGCGTTTTGGTCCTCGTAGAGGTTGACCACCGTGAACGCCCGGAAGTCGATGGGGTCCGGACAGGCGATCCACGCCCCGTTGTAGTCGTCGGGATAGAGCACCTGCGCGGCCATGGCCTCCCAGCCGCCGGTGGAGCCGCCGTAGAGAAAGCGCGACCATCCCTCCCCGATCCCCCGGAATTGGCGTTCGATCTCGGGGATGAGCTCGTAGGTGATGGCGTCGCCGTAGGGTCCGAGGTTCTCGGAATTCACCGCGTAGGAATCGTCGTAGTACGGATTGGCGTGCTGGATTTCGACCACCAGCATCCGGGGGAAGTCGTCGCCGGTCCAGTCCTGGTAGAGCTGCCAGGCGTGTTCCTGCTGGATCCGGTTGTAGCAGGGGAGGTCGAACCGCGCGGAGTATTCGCACTCCAGGTCGGGATCCGGGGGCTCTTCCCGCCAGTTGCCGAAGGTGTACGGGAAATGGCCGTGGTTGACGGCGATCGGATAACGCGCCTCGGGATGCTCGTCGAAGCCGTGCGGAAGGAGCACCCAGGCCCCGAGTTCGGTGGGAGTCCCCCAGAAGTCGGTGAGGAGCTCGCTCTGGATCTTGACGTGCTTCACGTATTCCGACTCGGGCGGCACCGCCAGCGGGGGGATCTCCTGGTCGAGCACGATGTCGATGCGGGCCGATCCTCCCGGCCCCAGCGAGACCGTCTGCGGGGTGGAGAGCAGGTTGCCGGGCTTCGAGTTCCACTGCTGTCCCTCGCCCCGGTCGGGCGGCAGCTTGACGGTGTGGCCGTCGGCGCGCTGGTAGGTCTGATAGCGGTTCAGCAGCGCCTGGACCCGGTAGTCCCCGGCCGGGACATCGGCCAGGCTGCGGATCGGGTAGCCGAAGGCCCCGCCGTCGACCGTCACCGGCTCTTCCGGCGCCCACCCCTCGACGTCCACCCCGAAGGCCAACTGGCTGTTCGGGCCGTCCACGATCTGGAAGCGCGGCTCCGCCGCGTCATCCTGGGAGAGCATGAGGACCAGCCGGCCGTCGAGGGGCTCGGGACTCCGGTCGGCGCCGAAGGTCACGGAGAACTCGGCGCCGCCGGGCTCCCCGCAGCCAAACGCGGCTATGGTGGCGAGCAGCCAGATCGCGGTGAATGCCTTGCCGTAGCGCATGGCGTGCCCCCTCCACCGGATTCCCGGTGCGACTCGGGGATTGTGCCAGTGGCGCGGGGGCCTTCGGTTGGTACTCGCTGGGCGAAGCCCTGGGAAGGCGTGTTGCTGGTCGCGCAAGAGCGCGGGGACGGCGGGAGCGCCGCTCTTCAGAGCAGCACAGCCCGCCGGAGGCGGGCGGCGGGAAGGACCCCCAGTTCCGAGATGGTCCCAGCGGGAACCCCGGCGTTCGGCGTGATCCGGAGCGCTGAGCGATACGCGCTTTCGCTGCGCTTCGCGCAGCGGTGCCGGTGTGAACACCGGCGTTCCCTGCCCTACGTCTCGTGAGGGCGAGCGGCGATGTGCCGTCCGCGGCGCTGCGCGCCGCTGTGCCGGCCGGAGGCCGGCGTTCCAAGCCGTCCCCGCGATTTCTCTCAATCAGCGGTACGCGGTCTCGTCGCCCTCTGGGCGACGGTGCCGGTCTGAAGACCGGCGTTCCCGTGCCTTCCCTAGCTGCCGAATTTTTGCTGCGCCGCGGCTATGAAGCGGGGCCACTGGGGGGTGTCGGGGTTGTTCGGCGGGTCCCAGACCTTCAGGACGTCCTGCCAGGCCTCGGCCTCGGGGACTCCCTTCCGGAGCGTGCGGTAGAGGTACACGAAGACCGACACTCGCATGTTGGCGAAGCAGTGGACGTACACGTCGCGGTCCTCGTTCGCCTCCATCACGTCGAAGAAGAGTTCGAGGTCCCGGAGCGCGGGGTTCCCCCAGTCCACCGGGATCTGGATATAGGTCATCCCGGCCTGGGTGACCCGGAAGCCCTCCTCGAAGTTCCGCTCCCAGCGGGCGGGGGCGAGGTTCACCACCACGTCGAAGCCCGCGGAGTCCACCGCCTCGATGTCGTCGAGGCTGATCTGGCCCGAGGTGGAGAGCTGGTCGGAGATCTTCACGAAGTTGTAGACCCCGGAGAAGTCCGCTTCCTGGGATGCGGCGGCGCCGGCGCCGCCGAGAGCGGCGATGAGCGCGATAGCCGCGAGCTGCTTGTGCGATCGAGACATGCTACGACCTCCTTTCCGGCTGCCGCCGGAAGGCTCAGTTTTCCGGGGGGTTCTCGTCGTGGATGGCGATGCCGCCGTCGGCGCGGCGCTGGTCCACCCCGCCTTCCAGAACACCCTCGTCAACCAGGTTGACGATCACCTCGGCGGCGCCCTGCGCCCCGATTTCCCGCAGCGTGTGGCCGTAGGCCTCCAGGATCGAGAGGGTGTCCGGCGAGAACATCTGCTTTTCGTAGTTGATCCGGTCCGGCAGCCACTGGTGGTGCATCCGGCCGGCGTCCACCGCCTCCTGGGCGTTCATGCCGTGGTCCACCACGTTCAGGATGGTCTGCATCACGGTGTTGATGATGGTCCGTCCGCCGGGGGTGCCGGTGACCATGAACAACTCGCCGTCCTTCGCCACGATCGTCGGGCTCATGCTGGACAGCATCCGCTTGTTCGGCTCCGCGAGGTTCGGGTCGGTGCCGATCAGCCCCCGCTCGTTGGTGAGCCCCGGTGCCCCGTTGAAGTCCCCCATCTCGTTGTTCAGCAAGAAGCCGGCGCCCGGCACCACGATCCCCGAGCCGTAGCCGAATTCGAGCGTGTAGGTGAGAGACACGGCGTTGCGGTCCTTGTCCACTACCGAGAAGTGGGTGGTCTCGCTGCTCTCGGTGGTCCATTCGAAGCTCGACGGCGAGGACACCGAAGCGCGCTCCTCGTCGATCGTGGCGCGGAGCTCCTCGGCGTAGTCCTTCGAGGTCAGCCGGGCGATGGGGATCTCGGGGTTGAAGTCGGGGTCGCCGAGGTGCAGCGCGCGGTCCGAATAGGCCCGGCGCATCGCCTCCGCCATCACGTGCATGTTGGCGGCCGATCCGAACCCGTTCCCGGCGACGTCGAACCCTTCCAGGATGTTCAGCATCTGGACCATCGCCGTGCCGCCCGAACTCGGCGGGGGCATCGAGATGACCTCGTAGCCCCGGTATTCGCCCCGGATGGGCTCCCGGACGATGGCGCGGTAGTTCTTCAGATCCTCGAGGGTGATGAGCCCGCCCTTCGCGGCCATCTCCTCGGCCAGGAGTTCGGCCGTCTCCCCCTCGTAAAAGCCCGCCGTCCCGTTCTCCAGAATGCGGTCGAGGCTGTCGGCCAGATCGGGCTGGCGGAGAATCTCGCCGGGTCCGTAGGGCGTGCCGTCCTTCGAAAACTGCGCCACCGAGGCCGGATACTGGGCCATCCGCTCGAGCACCCGGGCGAGCGAGCCGGCGAGGCCGTGCGAGACCTCGAATCCGTCGCGCGCGAGGTCCACCGCCGGCCGCACGAGCGCTTCCCACGGCATCGACCCCTGCTCCTCCCAGGCGAGGCGGAGGCCCGCGACCGTCCCGGGGACTCCCACTGCCTGGTGGCTCAGGTGGTGGATCTGGAAGCTGTACTCCCCGTTCTCGTCGAGCCACATGTCCGGGGTCGCGGCCGCCGGGGCCTTTTCCCGGAAGTCGTAGGCAAGCGGCTCCCCGCTGGCCGGACGCCAGACCAGGAACCCACCGCCGCCGATGTTCCCGGCCGTGGGATGGGTCACCGCCAGCGCGAAGGCGGTGGCCACCGCCGCGTCCACCGCGTTCCCACCGTCGCGCAGCACCTGAGCGCCGACCTCGGACGCGATCGCGCTCTGCGACACCACCATGCCCTGGCGGGCGCGGATCGCCGCGCTCTCCGCTCCCGCGAAGCTGGCGGAGAGCGGCGCGAGGAGCAGGAGCGCCGCCAGGATCCGGAGGCGCTCGGGGTTTCTGAGCGTCAGGTTCATGTCCGATTTCTCCCGTCCCGGAGAACCCGGGTTAGCCGGATATCGTAACAGTCGCTATCTCGCTGACAGTCCTTGGACAAAGTGGCGTGAGCGCCGAGATCGGCGAGGCGCCCGACTGGCAAGGCGCGGTTCGGGAGGCATATCGAGCGTATGCCGACTGGAGCGCAACGATGAGCGAAGCGGTCCAGTCGGGATGCATCGCCGATCGAACGCCGCGCGACTTTGTTCACGGGCTGTCCGCTCCCGCGCGCTTTTCGCGTCCGCCGCTACCATCCCTGCCCATGAAACATCCGACCCTCCGGCTCGCGCCGCTCGTCCTCGCGCTCGCGGTCCCCGCCCCCTTGCTCGGGCAGGCAAAGGTCCCCGTGGAGGAGTTCACCCTCGCGAACGGGATGCGCTTTCTCGCCGTCGTCCGCCCCGAAATGACCACGGTGTCCGCCGGCTGGGCGGCCCATGTGGGATCGGCCAACGAACACCCGGGAATCACCGGGATGAGCCACTTCTTCGAGCACATGATGTTCAAGGGCACCCCGACCGTCGGCACCACCGACGCCGAGCGCGACCAGGCCATCATCGAGGAGCAGGAGGCCGTCCAGGAGAAGATCCGGGCCATCTACCGGGACCGGCGGGAGGCGAGCCGGCTGGGCGTCATCGACGATCCCTTCGGCGAGACGGACCTTCCCGAGGAGCTGGTCGCTTTGCGGGGTGAGTTCGACGCGCTCGTGGAAGAGCAGCGGACGCTCATGGTCAAGGACGAGTTCGACCGCATCTACACCGAGGCGGGCGCCAGCGGGATGAACGCGTTCACCTCCAACGACCAGACGGTGTACTTCATCACCGTGCCGCAAAACCGGATGGAGCTGTGGTTCTGGATGGAATCGGAACGCCTGCTGCGGCCGGTCTTCCGGGAGTTCTACGCGGAGCGCGACGTGGTCCACGAGGAGCGGCGGCTCCGCACCGAGTCCACCCCCACCGGCGAGTTCGACGAGGCGTTCGACGCCATGTTCTGGCAGTCGCACCCCTACTCCTGGCCGGTGGTCGGCTGGCCGTCGGACCTCCGGGTGTTCACCCTCGGTCAGGCGCACGAGTACTACGACACCTACTACGCCCCCGGGAACCTCACCGGCGCGCTGGTCGGGAACTTCGACCCCGAAGAGGCGAAGGCGATGGCCGAGAAGTACTTCGGCCGGCTCGAGCCGAGCTCCGAGGCTCCGGACGTGGTCACGCTGGAGATGGAGCAGAACGCCGGCAAACGGCTGGATGCCACCTGCGACTGCCAGCCGCAGGTCGCGATCCGCTACCACACGGTTCCCTTCCGGCACCGCGACCAGTACGCGCTCGACGTGCTGTCCGGGTTGCTGAACGGGCGGACCGGGCGGCTCTACAAGACCATGGTGCTCGGGGACGAGATCGCGAGCTCCGCGGCCGCGTTCCAGGACAACCGCAAGTGGGCGGGGCTGATCGAGATCAGCGCGGAAGCCAAGGGCGAGGCGACGCCCGCCGATCTCGAGGCCGCCATCGAACGGGAACTGCGGCGGCTCATCGAAGAGCCGATCCCGCCCGAGGAGATCCAGAAGGTCAAGAACCAGGTCGCGGCGGCGGCGTGGGAGCGGCTCGACAGCGGGTTCTTCCTGCTGATCCAACTCCTCGTCTACGACTCGCTCGGCGACTGGAACTACATCAACGAGTGGACCGACGCGACCCTCGCGGTGACCGAAGAAGACGTCAAGCGGGTCGCGGAGAAGTACCTCGTTCCCACCAACCGGGCGGTCGCCCACTACACCCGGACGGCGGGAACGGCTTCCGAGCCGGTGCCGGCCGAACTGGCGGACCTGCCGGCACCGGTGCAAACTCAGATCATGGCCCAGATCCGGCAGATCCGGGAGTCCACCGACCGGGCGAGCCTGGAAGCGGCGCTCGCGCAGTTCGGCCAGATGATGGGACAGGCGCCGCCGCAGATGCAGGGGGCGCTTCAGTACGTGGAGCAGGTGATCCGGGAACGGCTCGCCGAACTCCCGCCCGAAGGGGAGGAAGCACGATGAACGGACGCACGGTTTTCTTTCTTCTCGCGCTCGTTGCGGCGCTACCCGCGGCCGGGCAGGACATCCCGGACCGGCCCGAGGAACTCGTCTTCCCGGACTTCGTGTTCGAGACGCCCGACGGCTCGGACTACCACCACACGCTGAGCAGCGGCATCCCCGTCGTCATCGTCGAGGACCGCACCCTGCCGCTGATCCGGATGGGAGTGACGCTCAGGATCGGCAGCTTCCTGGATCCGGCGGACCAGGTGGGGCTTGCTTCGCTGACCGCGACGATGATGCGCGACGGCGGGGCCGGCGACCGGGGTCCGGACGAGCTCGACGAGCGGATCGAGTTCCTCGCCGCCGGTATCTCCACCTCTTCCCGCGACACCGAGGCGCGGGCGTCGCTTCGCACCATCACCCCGGTGTTCGGCGAGAGCCTCGATCTCTTCTTCGACGTGCTGATGCGGCCGCGCTTCGACGCCGAGCGGTTCGGGGTGCGTCAGGAGAACGTGCGGGAGGACCTGAAGCAGCGGAACGACGACGCGGACAGCCTGCTCGGCCGCGAGTGGGATTTCCTGCTCTACGGGCAGGACCACTACCTCGGGCGGCGGATGACCTCCGGACACCTGGACGCCATCACTCCCGACGACTTGCGGGACTTCCACCGCCGCCACTGGCGGCCGGAACACATGGTGTGGTCGGTGTCGGGCGACGTGGACACCGCCCAGATCCTGGCGATGCTGGAGGAGCGGCTTTCGGCGTGGCCAGCGGCGGACGATGCGGCGGCGGTGGACTGGCCTCCCCCGCACGAGGTGCCAAACCCGGCCCCGGGCATCTATCACGTCGAGAAGGACATCCCGCAGGGGAAGGTCCGGATCGGCAACCTGGCGCCGAGGTGGGACGACTGGGACAACCCCGAGCGCGCCGCCATCCAGATGATGGACCACATCCTCGGCGCGAGCGGCTTCACCTCCCGGATCATGCAGCGGATCCGTTCCGACGAGGGGCTCGCCTACGGCGCCGGGGGCCGGTTCGGCTTCAACCCGCTGGGGCCGAGTGCCTACAGCATGGGCTACCAGTCGAAGAGCCCCACGGTGGCCTTGGCTGCGGCGATCGCTTTGGAAGAGGTCCATCGGATGCGCGACGAGGTGGTGTCGCCGGAGGAGTTGGAACTGGCACGGCGGTCTTTGGTGGACAGCTTCCCGCGCCGGTTCGAGAGCGCGCAGGCCCGCGCCGGCATCTTCGCGAACGACGCGTTCCTGGAGCGGGACCACGGGTACTGGGTGCGCTGGCGCGAGCAGATCGAGGCGGTCACCGCCGAGGACGTGATGGCGGTCGCCCAGAAGTACCTCCGCCCGGACCAGATGGTCATGCTGGTGGTCGGGATCTGGGACGACATCGGCCCGGGCGATCCGGAGGGCCGCGCCAAGATGGCCGACCTCCTGAACGGCCAGGTCACCCACCTCCCCGAGCGCGATCCGCTCACCCTCGAGGTGGTCCCGCAGGGCCAGTAGGGGATTCCGGGCCGGTGGGGCCAACCGCACACACCCGCTCGAGGTGCCAGGCGCCAAAGGCGGGCAGCAAACCCTCCGGGTTCGCTGCCATCGGTTTTTCCGCGGTGCTCACGCACCGCGGCGGCGGGGATCGCCAGCAGAGAAGAAGCGCGGGGACGGCTTGGAACGCTGACCTCCGGTCGGCACAGCCCGCCGCAGGCGGGCGGAAGCGCGAATCGCTGATCCGCGGGAAGAACGGTCCTTACGGGACCGCCGGTCTTAGACCGGCACCGCTGCGCGTAGCGCAGCGAAACCGCGTACCGCTGACCGAGAAGAAGCGCGGGGACGGCTTGGAGCGCCGACCTCCGGTCGGCACAGCCCGCCGCAGGCGGGCGGAAGGCGCAGCACCAATCCAGATGACGGCGCGACCTGCGGAAGACTGCGCATCTCCGCGTTACGCTCCCGCACCCGTTAAGGAGGGAGGTGGTTATGTGCGCAGCTCCGATAGCCACAAGGCCGCGGTCCTCAAGGTCAAGGGTCCCTGCCCGGGTTCGCCGCCGCTGGCCCCGGTCCCAACCTTCGGCACGGTCAGAAGGCCATTTCGGTCGCTCCGAACACCGATCGGTCTACTCGCGCAGCTACCTCCCGCACTTTGACGCGGCCCGCCTCGTCCAAGGGATCACTTTCCGGCTCGCCGACAGCGTGCCAAGGACCGCCATCGCGCAATGGAAAGAGGAAATCCTCCTCGGTCGCCAGTGGCGGACGGACAGGGCTCGGCACGAGGAACTCCAGCGGCGCATCGCGCGCTACGAGGACGCGGGACGGGGCGAATGCCACTTGTGGCGACCGGAGATCGCCGCGCTGGTTCGTGACGCCCTTCTGAAGTTCAACGGGGAGCGCTACGAGCTATTGGCGTGGTGCGTCATGCCCAACCACGTACATGTCCTGATCAAGCAGAAGCGGGGCTTCCCTTTGGCCGAGATCGCAAAGAGTTGGAAGGTCTTTACCGCCCGCGAGGCGAACACGATCCTCGGGCGCACCGGACAGTTCTGGATGCGCGAGTACCACGATCGGCGGATTCGAGACGAGGAGCACATGAATCGGGCCATCGTCTACATCGAAAACAACCCGGTTAAGGCGGGGCTCTGCGAACGTCCGGAGGCCTGGGCGTGGTCCTCCGCGACGCCGAAGCAGGTGGAGTGAACGATTTCGCTGCGCTGTCGCGCAGCGGTGCCGACCGGAGGTCGGCGTTCCAAGCCGTCCCCGCGTCTCGGTCAGCGACGCGCGATTTCGCTGCGCTTTGCGCAGCGGTGCCGACCGGAGGTCGGCGTTCCAAGCCGTCCCCGCGCTTCTTCTCTGCTGGCGATCCGCGCCGCCGCGGTGCCTCAGCACCGCGGAAGAACTGATGGCAGCGAACCCGGAGGGTTTGCTGCCCGCCTTTTGGCGCCGGCGGCCCAAAGCGGCATTGCGCCGTTCGCTGCCCTGCGGGCAGCGGTGCCGGTCTGAAGACCGGCGTTCCCTCCCTCAGTCGCAGGTGGCGATGGCGTCGATTTCCACCAGGAAGCCGGTGCCGGGGAGGCGCTCGGGCTGGATGGTGCTGCGCGCCGGGCGGTGGCCGTTCAGCATGCGCTCGTAGACCGCGTTCATGGCTGCGAACTCGTTCATGTCGGCCACGAAGACGCCGCAGCGGACGATCCGGTCGAGACCCGACCCTGCCGCCTCGAGGATCGAGGCGATGTTCTTGAACACCTGCTCGGTCTGGGCGGCCACCCCGTGCGGCGCGAAACCGGTCGCCGGGTCCACACCAACCTGCCCGGAAACGAACACCAGGTTGCCCACCTTGGTGGCGGGGCTGTAGGGGCCGGCCGGCTTCGGCAGGCCCTCGCCGGCGATCAGGGTGATCTCGTCACTCATCTCGATTCTCCATTCAGCGCCTCGCGAACCGGCGCCGCACGACCCCTGGTTCATCGGGGTCGGGTAGTGGGGGACCCGCGAGCCAGCGGGTCTCGTCAATCTTCGGGAAATAGACCGCGCTCTGCCCCGGCTGGAGCGTGATGCGGTCGGGAACGGTTGTCATGTCGAGGAAGTCCGCGTAGTGCATGGCCTCCTCGTAGATGCGGGCGCCGCCCAGGAACCAGACGGCCCCCTCGCAGACCGCCAAAGCTTCGCCGAGCGAACGGAAGGACTCCGCACCCTCCACCGGCCGCGAGCTGATCACGATGTTGCGCCGGCGCCGCATCGGACGGCGGGGAAGCGAGTCCCAGGTCAGCCGGCCGAGCATGATGGTCGAACCCCGCGTCAGCCGCCAGAGCCGCTTCCGGTCGCCCGGGTAGTCCCAGGGGATCCCGCCGTCCACCCCGATGATCCCCTCCGGCGACACCGCCGCCATGCTCGCCCGGAAGGGGGCCGGCGGAAGGGCTTCGGGGTCCTCCAGCCAGCCGGGACTCATACCGCGACCGCGAACCGGATGCCCGGATGCGGGTCGTACCCGTCGAGCTGGAAGTGGGACATGATCTCGGCGGTGCCCTGGTCGAGGAGCGACATCGTCCCGTCCAGCGTGGACACCGTGTCCGAGAGCGTCAGCCGCGGCAACGGTCGCGGTTCCCGCGCGAGCTGCTCCCGGAGCCCCGGCACGTGGTCGTATTCCGCCATCGAGCCGTCGGCCTTCTTCGTGTAGATGTGGGCGTCCACCAGCGTGTGCCCCATCACCCCGGGCTTCAGCCCGGACCACAACGAGAAGAGGTGCAGCAGCAGCGCGTAGCCCGCGATGTTGTAGGGGAGTCCGAGCGCGACGTCGCAGCTCCGCTGGGTCAGGTGCAGGTTGAGCCGCGGCTCCCCCGCCTCGTCGTACTGCACGTTGCACACGAAGGCGAAGTGGCAGGGCGGGAGCGAACTCTGATGGGCGTTCTCCGGTGACCAGGCGCTGATCACCAGCCGCCGCGACGTCGGGTTCCGCTGGATCTCTTCCAGCACCCAGCGGACCTGGTCCGCCGGCCCGCGCGAACCCGGATGCGCCCGCCAGAGGTTGCCGTAGGGGCTCGGCACCGCGCCGTGCTCGTCCGCCCAGGGATCCCAGAACCGGCACTTGTGCTTCTTGAGCAGCGCGATGGTGGGCTCGCCGGAGAGGAACCAGAGGTTTTCGACGACGATGTTCTTCCAACTGATCTTCTTGGTGGTGAGCAGCGGGAAGCCCCCGTCCATCGGGATCACCGAGTTCACGTTGAAGGTGGAGATCGTGTCC
Source organism: Candidatus Marinacidobacterium sp. (assembly GCA_965223075.1). Classification (GTDB taxonomy): domain Bacteria; phylum Acidobacteriota; class Vicinamibacteria; order Marinacidobacterales; family Marinacidobacteraceae; genus Marinacidobacterium. The sequence continues at coordinate 1,144,937 of OZ244986.1, forward strand.
ACCCCGGTGCGGTTCGGCCGTCGGGTCCCGGTCTCGAGCACCCGGCGGACGGTGTCCAGATAGACCTTCACCGGATCGCTCTATAGGGCGGAGCTGAGCGCGTCGATGAAGGCGTCGAGATCCTGCTCGTCGTTGTAGAGATGCGGAGTCACCCGCACGGTGTCCCCCCGGATGCTCACGAACACCCGCCGCTCGGAGAGCGCCGCGCGCACCCGGGAGAGATCCTCCGGGCCGCTCCCCGGCGGCAACCCGAGCGCCAGGTAGTGCGGCGCGCGGTGCTCCCCGGTGCCGGACGTGAAGCCGAGTTCCGCCGCCGCCGCGGCGAGACGCCGGGTCATCGGACCGACGGTCGCGGCGATGTTGTCCGGCCCCCAGTCGAGCACCTGCCGCGCGGCCGCCAGCGCCGCCGGCACCAGCGCGAAGTTGGAGCGCTCCCCGCAGTCGAGGCGGCGCGCGCCCGGCTGCCAGTCCTCGGTGTAGTCCACGAGGCGCGAGAACTCGCGCGCGTTCGCCTTCTGGATCCAGTTGTGCTCGATGGGCGCCGCCTCCCGGCAGTGGGGCGCGGCGTACAGGTAGCCGAGCGAGTAGGGACCCATGAGCCACTTGTAGCCCGCGCCGGCCACGAAGTCCGGCTGAATCTCCTCCACGTCGAACGGCAGCGCGCCGAGCGACTGGGTGGCGTCCACCACCAGCGCCGCCCCGGCCTCCCGGGCCCGGGCGCCGATCCGCGCGAGATCGAAGATTCCGCCGTCCGTCCAGTGCACGTTTGGCAGCGCGACCACCGCCACCCGCTCGTCGAGCTCGGCGAGCACCGCGCGGGTCCAGTCGCCGTCTTCGGGACGGGGCACGAACCGGACCTCGCCGCCCACGCGCCGCGCCTTGTCGGTCCAGGGATAGACGTTCGAGGGGAACTGCTCGGCGGCGAGCAGGACCGTCTCCCCCGGCCCGAGCGCCACGTGGTTCGCCGCGAGCGAGAGCCCGTAGCCGGCCGACGGGGTGATGGCCAGCGAGTCGGGACGGGCCCCCAGCAGCTCCGCCCAGGCGGCGCGGAGCGCCTCCGAGTCGTCGAAGAAGTCACCGACGGCAATCTCCCACGGCCGCGCCTTCCGCCGGAGCCCGGCGGATCCCGCTCCCACCACCGTGTGGAGCAGCGGCGACATGTAGGCGCAGTTCAGGTAGGCGATGTCCCGCGGGATGTCGAAGAGGTGACGCTGGGAGGGGATCACGCGACGGACGGAACTTCCGGCGTCATTCGCGGGAGCGCGCGGCGAGCATTTCGCGCACCCGGCGGACCGTGGTCTCGACCTTCAGTTCGATTCCCTTCTGGCCGAGTTCGCGTGAGGCGAGCGTGGGGTCGCCGTTGACGCCGCTTCCCTCGAAGCCGCCGTCCTTGACCCGCGCGTCCGGGCGGATCTGGTCCGGCGCGACGTACCAGAGCTGCGAGGTGTCGGTCACCCCGGCGTGGCGCCCGATGGCGTCCTCGGGGATCCCCTGCTCCAGCAGCCACTCGCGAAAACCGTTCCCGCGGTAGTACTCCGGGACGTAGAGCACCCGGGACGCCCCGCCGGAGTTTTGCCATTCGAGGTTGAGCTTCTCGGCCACCGCCGCCATGCCGCGCTGGTTCCCGCCGCTGTCGCCTATGAAGATGATGTTCTCGAATCCGTGGAGCGCGAAGCCGCGCGCGGTGTATTCGAGGAGCGCCTCGAAGTGCTCCTGGGGCAGGGTGATCGCGCCGGCGTAGCGCATGTGGCCGGTCGGGGGGTCGACACCGCCCTCGGGCACGTAGGCGACCACCGGCGCCACCAGGGTGTCGCCGAGTTCGCGGGCGATCCGCTCGGAGGCCTCGCGGATGATGAAGTTGTGTTTCCCGAGCACCATGTGGGGCCCGTTCTGCTCGGTGCCGCCGGTGGGCACGATCACCGAGCGGGTGCCGGCGCGCACCCGGGCGGCGACCTCTGTCCAAGTGAGTTCCTGGACGAAGACGGTGTCGGGGCCGGTCGAGGCGTCCGCCGGGGCGGGGACGATCTCCTGGGCGGCAGCCGCGGGGGCGAAGAGGAGGACAAAGAGGATCAGGGTTCGGAACATGGGCGGTCGGATCGTACAACGGTGGAGGGGCGGCCCGAAGGGCGGCGGAAGCGGGTACTCCCGACTGAGGAGAAGCGCGGGGACGGCTTGGAACGCCGACCGAGCCAGTATTGATGGGCGTGCCCTCCGATTTCGCCACCTGCCCAATCGGGGGGGAAGCTGTGGAAGGGAGCCCGCCTCGAAGGGCCCCCTTCACAAGGGCGACTATGTCGGCACCCAAGCAGCCCTTGGACCGTTACCGCGGGTGGTCGGGATGCGGGAAGATGCAGCCCAAGGCATCGATGTCCTCCTGCAACAGGAAGACATCGGAATCGTCGTAGGACTTGAAGAATGTGAGCGGCTCGCTCATGAACACCCCGCCGCGACTTCGTGAACTCGAGTCGCCGGTGGACCGGGCGTGCTTCATTCCGAAGATGTGCGCCAGCTCGTGGATGATCGTCTCGTCCGTCCGGTCTTGGGCGAAGCCTGAGCAGGTGACCGAGGGGTCAAAGAAGGCTCGTTGTAGACGACTTCAGCCGTCCCCGGGATAGCGCTCATCGGAGAGACGGTTACTGCACAGTCGGGATCCCAGGGTGGATCACTCGCGCGGACTTCCGTAACGCGAACCCCGATCACCGGTTCCCCCGCTGACGGGCGCGAGAGCAGCAGGTCAGTGGGGTCGAAGATCGAATAACCAAGCCGCTCCTTGATCCGGTCGGCGACATCGCGCAAGGGCTCCAGGACTTCCTCTTCCAGGAAATCCGGGCGATCTATCCGGTCTCCGCCCGTTCGGATCGGTCCCTCGTCAATCCAGACTCGGAACGGCCGTTCCGGGTCCCACGCGGGTACGAGAATCGGGTCAAGCTCCCAGTCGAGCGCCAACTGCCGCTCGTCCGAACAGGCCCCCACCGGGATATCGGCCGAAAGCGTGAGAGCGCCTGCCGGCCCCGCCCATTCACTCTCGGCCCGGCCCCCTGCCGTTTCCCGAACGGCTCGAACGAAGATGGCAACCGCAGTCCGGGGAGGAAGGCCCTCCCACCGATAGGAGGGTTCCTCGGTGTGGACCCGGGTCCGTTCGTCCACGGAACTTCCGGCCAGGTACACATCGGCTTCATAGCGGGTCGCACCCTCCGACGGGTCCCAGGTCCATTCGACAAAATCTTCGCCCCGATCGGAAACGCGTATCCCGGTCGGCGCTTCAGGCGGCTCCGGCGGGGGGGCGGGAGCGGGGGTGGCGGGCGGCGCGACAGGCTTCCCATCCGTGCCTCCGCCGCACCCGATGCAGAATGCCAGCAATAGAACGGGCGCGAACCCGTGTATCACCTGAGCGCCGCCCCTCGAACGGCCGCCGGATCCGGACCTCACGGCTGGAAGGGGCTCAATCCGAAGACGCGCGCAGTCGATCCCCTCGCACTGTAGGGCGACATGTCGAATCCCTGCTCATCGAAGTAGACCAGACGATTCGGTATGGCGGCCAGGATCGCAGACCGGTCGGCCTCGGTCAGCCGCTCCGGTCGATACCGCACGGCAAAGTACGGCAGGATGCTCTCGGCGATGTCTTCTCCGTCCGGGGCGATATTCAGGGTCGTAGGTTCGTCGCCCAGGCGCAGCACCTGCTCCGGAATGGTGCCCACCGGCGTGGGTCCGCGGTTCGGCACCGGCACGGCGGGTGGCGCGACCGGTGTGCCGTCCGTGCCACCGCCGCAGGCGATGCAGAGCGAGAGCAGCAGAAAAGGCGCGAGCCTGTGCAACACGATCAGGCCTGGCAGATGATGAAGTTGCGCTTGCCGAGCACCAGGTGGGGACCGTTCTGCTCAGTGCCGCCGGTGGGCACGATCACCGGGCGGGCGCCGGCGCGGATCCGGACAGCCACTTCGTCGAGGTGAGTTCCTGGACGAAACGGTGTCGGGGCCGGTGGAGGCGTCCGCGGGGGCGGGAACGATCTCCTGGGCAGCGGCGGGCGCCGTCAGGGTGAGCAGGAGGGGCGAGGAGACGTGACATAGGCGGCCGGGCCGGATCGTACAACGGCGGAGGAGTGGGAGCGCCGGTCTTCAGATCTGACCGGCACCGCCCGCCGGAGGCGGGCGAAACGGGTAGGCCCACAGGGCTTGGGGGGACAGCCCCAGTCCGGACTTTGAACGCGGATGGCAGTGCGCCTTTCGCCCCGCTGCGCGGGGCGGTGCCGGTGTGAACACCGGCGTTCCCTGACCCGGCCGCGCTCTTCGCAGATCAGCGGCACGCGCTTCCATCCGGCCGCGGCGGGCGGTGCCGGCACCCACCGGGAGAACTGGCCAGAGGTCGGCGTCCCCGCACCTGCGTACCATCCTGAAGAGCATTAAGGAGCACTTCGGCTGTTGCGCCTTCTGGCCGAGACCAAATCAAGGTGATTGCACTCCGGTCGAAGAGATTCGGCATCCGGTCGCGTAACAGCGTCCGTCAGGGAGAGTGTTGGTAAAACGGGTCATCTGTAACGCAGAATGACACGGCATCCGGCAGCGGGCCGGAAATGCACTCTCGACCACTTGAAGAAAGACAGCGGATGATCCGGCGGCGAATCCTCATCGCGATGATCGCAGGGCTACCCGCGCTCGTCGGGAGCATCGGTTGCGGCGACTCCGGAAGTGGGTCGTCCGCGGCCGCTGCACCCAGTCCGGCTCCCCCTCCACCGCCGACCCCCACGACCGTGACGGTGACCCCCGAAACGGCGGAGTTGACGTCTCCCGGAGCGACGCTGCAGCTCGCGGCGGAGGTGCGCGATCAGAACGGTCAGGTGATGACCGGAGTTTCCGTGACCTGGGCCAGCAGCGACGATCGGACCGCGCGTGTGGATGAAGCGGGACTGGTCACGGCGGTTGCCGGCGGGGCCGCGACGATCACCGCGACGGTCGGGGAGGCGTCAGGGATCACCGAGATCATGGTGATCGACATGGCGTGGGCGGCGGACTTCGTAGCCCGGCAGCACGTTGTTGACGGCAATCTCAATGTGCGGGTGCGGATCGATCCGAACTGCACCGCCGACTGCGACCACGACACCTATCCCGGCACCGGTGGGGGCGACTTCGGAACCGTCAAGGCAGTCACCGGGGTCGATGTGGGCCTGATGAGCTTCTCCACCGGCAGCGGGCTCGATTGGTATCGCGACAGGATGGACGACGGTCGGATCGCGAATGGCAGCGTTGTCCGCACGTATGCGGACATCGAAATCGCAAGGGACGGCGGTCCGGCGGGTTGACTTCCTGGCTTGAGGAGGCGGCTCCGGTGGCGATTGCGGAGGGCGCGGGCCTCCCGGTCGAGGTCCGGCTCCCCCGCGCTGTGGACGACCTGTGCAACTCACAAAAAACTGTGAGCGGGACCGTGGTGGGGCCGGACGGACGACCCATGGAAGGAATCTGGATCGGAGCGATGTGGCGGGACTCACTGACCGGCCGTGACGGAAAGTTTGAGATCTCTGTACCCTGGTGGACCGGAGAGTTTCGGGATGCTCTGTCGATTGGCGTGGAATTGTGCGGGCGTCATGTCGGTTACTACGGTCGGGGCGGGTTCACAATCGCACGCGCCTACGGGCTTTTGGAAATCGGCGCCAGCGACCCCAACCTCACAAGTGAGGTCCGGCTCCCGGTGAGCCCGGCCGAACTGTGCCGCCGGCAACCGGCCGTACTTGGAGGTCCCTGGACTCCGCTGACCCGGTCCCGGCTCCCTTCCGGCAGGCTGCCATTCCCGCCCGGATAGCCGGTCCGGGCGGCATCCGGGACGCGACACCCCAGCTTCCCACACTGCGCTTCGTAGGAGAGTCCCATGAGCTCAGGACCTGACACACGTCCATCCGCCCGCGTCCCGGTCGCGAGCGTGGCGCTCGCCTTTTGTGTCGGGATCGGGCTCTTGAGTTGCGGGGGCGGAGACGGGGCGGCGCCCGCACCGAGCGTTCCGGCGACACCCGCGCCCGCCCCGAACCGCGCGCCAACGGCGGTGGGGAGCATTCCCGAACAGATGTTGACCGTAGGCGCCGACCCGATGACCCTGGATCTCGCCTCCAGCTTCTCGGACCCGGACGGCGACCCGCTGTCCTACGGCGCCGTGTCGGACAACACCGCTGTCGTCCAGGCAAGCGTGTCCGGCAACGCGCTGACCCTCACCGCAATCGCCAACGGAACGGCTGAGGTGACCGTGACCGCCATTGACCCCGGGGGCCTCTCCGGCACCCAGACCTTCCAGGCCCGCGTCCGGCCGTCATTCACACTGTCGGGCACCGTGAGCGACAGTCGGCGAACCGGACTCGTGCTTCCCGGGGCAGTCGTGCAGCTTGAAAACGGCAGGCGGGAATCCATGACAACGGGCCCCGACGGGCGGTACCGGTTCCCGAATGTCTCGGGGACGGTCACGGTTAGAGTCGCAGTTGAACCCAGTTATGTAGGCCAGGCAGTTGAGGTCACGGTGGATGCCGACCGCGCACTCGATTTCGCTCTGGAACACACCGGCACGCCGCCATTCGAAGACGCCCCGTGGGTCACGCCGGATGTTCTGGGTCCTTCCGACCCCCAGTCACTTCAGAGCGTCACCTATGCCGGCCGCGGGATGCGAGAGGTCTGGGACGACCGGCTCGAAGATTTTGTCACGATCAACGCGTATCTGTTCGACGTGCAGTTCGCGGAACAGGTGGTGGAATTCGTGATGAATCCGGAGTTCGGCAGCAGTGAGGCGGCGAGGGCACACGTCGGCACGTTCACGCCGGCGATAGGGCGGCTGCCGAACCTTCTCCTGTCACGACTCCGGGAAGTCTGGATCAATGCAGTTCAATACGGCTTCGCCGCCAACAGTTACTTTGGGAGTTTCTCACTTGGCACGGACGAGGCTACGAGAGACGCCGTCAGGGACGGCTTCCTGGAGGAAATCCTTCTCCATGAAGGTGCGCATGTTTCGCTGGAAATGGCGCACCAGCACTCCAGCGGCTGGCGCGCGGCGCAGGAAGCCGATGGCACGTCCATATCCAATTACGCCCACGCCCATCCGGACAGTGAGGACTTTGCTGAGAGTTTTACGCTGTACTTCGCGGTGAAGTACCGACCGGAAAAACTGTCCGCAGCGGATCGCTTCGCGATCGTCACCGCAATACCCAATCGCCTGGCCTATTTCGAGGAGCAAGGGTTCGACATGTCGCCCTACACGGCCAGAGGGTCGATTCTCCCCTCGTTGAATCGAGCCGGGTCGAACTGACACCGGGATGTGGGGCGGGCGCCGCGCTCGCCTCCCGGTCGAGTAGTCGGTCACCTCGATCTCCCTGGGCCGCGACCTCCGGCGGAGGCCAGCGGTCCCCGCCCTCACCACGCTGTGGAGCAGCGGCGACATGCAGGCGCAGTTCAGGGAGGCGACGTCCCGCGGGATGTCGAAGAGGTGGCACTGGGAGGGGATCACGCGACGGACGGAACTTCCGGCGTCATTCGCGGGAGCGCGCATCCAGCATCTCGCGCACCCGGCGGACCGCGGTCTCGACCCTCAGCTCGATTCCCTTCTCGCCGAATTCGCGTGAGGCGAGCGTGGGGTCGCCGTTGACGCCGCTTCCCTCGAAGCCGCCGTCCTTGACCCGCGCGTCCGGGCGGATCTGGTCCGGCGCGACGTACCAGAACTGCGAGGTGTCGGTCACCCCGGCGTGGCGCCCGATGGCGTCCTCGGGGATCCCCTGCTCCAGCAGCCACTCGCGGAAGCCGTTCCCGCGGTAGTACTCGGGGACGTAGAGCACCCGGGACGCCCCGCCGGAGTTTTGCCACTCGAGGTTGAGCTTCTCGGCCACCGCCGCCATGCCCCGCTGGTTCCCGCCGCTGTCGCCTATAAAGATGATGTTCTCGAACCCGTGGAGCGCGAAGCCGCGCGCCGTGTATTCGAGGAGCGCCTCGAAGTGCTCCTGGGGGAGGGTGATGGCGCCGGCGTAACGCATGTGGCCCGTCGGCGGCGAGATCCCGCCCTCGGGGACGTAGGCGACGACCGGGGCGACGAGCGTGTCGCCGAGCTCGCGGGCGATCCGGTCGGAGGCCTCGCGGATGATGAAGTTGTGCTTCCCGAACACCATGTGGGGCTCGTTCTGTTGGGTGCCGCCGGTGGGCACGATCACCGAGCGGGTGCCTGCGCGGACGCGGGCGGCGACCTCGGTCCAGGTGAGTTCCTGGACGAACACGGTGTCCGGGCCGAGGCTCGCGTCCGCCGGGGCCGGGATGGTCTCCTGGGCGAGGGCGGCAGGAGCGAGGAGGAGGGAAAGGATCAGGGTTCGGGACATGGCAATGGGCCGGATCGGACAACGGCGGGACATCACCTGAGCGTCACCCAAACGGACCGCACATCACTGTTTGCCCGGCGGCTTCCACCGCGGTCAGCTATTGCTGAATCGTTGCTCGACTGCGTCCTGGAACCCCTTCCGCAGGATGCGGCGCTCCTCCGGGGTCAAATCGCGGCCGATCCGCTCGCGACATGATGCCAACAGCGGGCGGTCATGTTCCGGCGGGACGCCGATCGAATGGCGCCAGAACTCCTGAAGCTCCCGAACCTGCGCTTCCGTGAGATGGGGCACGCTTTCCTCGGCATGTCCTCCAAGCGTTTCCGAGGCCGGCCTCTCGGATCCGGAGGCGTCGTCCGCGGCCGCCGCAAACCCGCTCCATCCCTCCGTCCGCACTCCTCCGAAAAGCCCGTCTCCAACCCCAAAAGTGTCAAGTTTCAGATCCCATTTCTGTCCAATTTTCAAATCCCATTGACACGGCGCTCCGCTGCCGCACGCGCTTGGTCTCGGTGTGAGGGATGCGGGTTTCGCTCCGCTGCGGGGAGCGGTGCCGGCCGGAGGCCGGCGCTCCGCTGCCGCAGCCGTGACGCCGCTTGCGCTTACGCCGTGTCGCGGCCCGGCGACCGCGCTTCGAATCACCGACGGCGGATCACGAATGTGATACCCAGTGTGATACCGAACATTCGCGACCACGTAACGGCGATCCGAACCGGTTCAGCAATCCGTCCCCGCTTCCGGACCGCTCGACGTGGCCCCAGCCGCCTGGAACGCCTCTACGATGCGGTTCTGCCGCAGCAGCGCCAGCCCCACCATCGCCATCGCCAGCACCACGAACGCGAACACCAGGTAGCCCGCCGCGGTGTGGATGATGGCCGGGAAGGCCCGGGTGTGGGCGCCGCCCCCCAGGATGAAGGCGGCCATCGGCAGGACCATGCCCCCCATCGCCCAGGGCATCGCGCTCGCCTTCAGGCGGCGGCTCCGCGCCAGCAGTTCCGGCCCCCGTGGATCGTCCACCAGCACCGGCGGACCGCTCTCGCCGGCCAGCGCCTTCCGCATCATGCTGGTCATGGCGACCAGGTAGAAGTAGCTCATGGTGTGGGCGAACACCACCAGCATCACCGCGATGAGCCCCGCGCCGATGTGGAAGGCGAGCGTGCCGGAGCCCACCCCGAAACAGGTGTAGGTGAACACGGCCAGCCCGGCCAGATGGACGGTCAGGAGCCCGAGGGCCATCAGCGCACGAGGATGAAAAAGGGCCGGACGCTCAGCAGCCCTTGGGCAAGATCGCGCGAGCGCCGAGAGTGGCGAGGCGCCCGGCTGACAAGGCGCGCGAGGGAGGAATAGCAGCGCTATTTCGACCGAAGCGCAACGATGCGCGACGCAGAGCGTCGCGGTTCAGCCGGGATGCATCGCCGCTCGAACGCCGCGTGGGTTTTGCCACAGGCTGTTAAGCGTCCGCAGGCTCTTCGACGACCAGATCCGGCACCACGAATTCGCTGCGGCGGCGGATCAGATCGATGAAGTCGTGGATGAACGACACCACTTCGTCGTGCGAGAGGCCGTGCGAACGGGCCAGTTCCTCGAGGTCGTCGCTGTCGAGCTCGGCGCGGGCGGCGGAAACCGCCCCGGGGCCGAACTTCTCGGAGAGCGCGGCGAGCAGCGGCTTGGCGAGGCTCTCGGGGAGCGCTCCCATGATGGCCTTCGGCGGGGCGCCCGCCTCCTCGCGCTCTTCCGCCTCCCCGGAACCCGGGCCCAGGGACAGGGCCGGGACTGCCATGACCCGCGAAGCCCGCACGGCCGGCAAATCGTCCCGTCCCGGCTCCGGGCCGACCCCCTCGCGCTTCAGGCGCAACTGCGCCACGTCCCAGCGGGTGTAGTGGCCCATGCAGTCGAAGACGTTCTTGGCCACGATCCGGTCGGCGAGGTCGAGATCGGCGATCACCAGCCCCTCCTTCCCGAAGAGCGGCTCCGCGGCGTAGGTCCCGAACGGGGTGGCGATCGCGCTGCCGCCCATCGCCCACTTCCAGTTCGTCGTCTTCTTGTAGGGGAAGTCGTCCGGCACGTCGTCTTCGGTCAGGAACAGCGAAGCCGAGACCACGAACGTCTGGGTCTCGAAGGCGTACTCGCGCACGGCGCAGTCCTGGTCCGAGTGGTGGAGCGGGTAGTGGGTACCCGTCATGTCGCGGACGGTGTTGCCCGGCCCGCCGTAGGCCCAGTAGCCCGGCCAGCAGGCGGCGTGCACTTCCTCGCCCTTGACCGCCATCGCCGCCTTCAGCAGCGTCATGTGGTTCTCGAAGCAGATCAGCCCGCCCAGCGCGCCGAACGGCGTGTCGAACACCCGGAGGTCGCTCGCGTCGCCCCGTCCCCAGAAGATCCGCTCCTGGTGGGTCGGCATGAGCTTGCGGTGCCGGCCCATGATCTCCCCGTCGGGGCCGATGAACAGCATCGTGTTGTAGAGGGTGCGCGAACCGGGACGGTCGTCCTGCTCGTTCAGGCCGATCACCGCCGTGAGCCCGGCCGCCTTCACGGCGCGCCCGAGTTCCGCGGTCTCCGGCCCCGGGATGCGCACCGCCTCGTCATAGAACCGGACCACCGTCTCCTTCCAGCGGCGGGCCGACTCGGGGTCGGTGTAGCCGAAGTTGTTCCGCCAGTAGGGATAGACCGGGATCCCGGTCTCCGGGGTCACGACGAGGTCCACCCCCTGCCGCCCGGCCTCGCGGATCGTCTCGGCGTATTTCTCGACGCTCGCCTTCTTGTCCATGAAGACGGGGCTGATCTGGGCGGCGCAGGCGCGCAGGGTGCGTTTCTTGGTCAATTCAGGATCCCTCGGGGAATTCTCGCGGCTGGACTGCCGGCGGTTGGCGACGGAACTCGACCGGTGTCATTCGCGGCGCATAGCGCGGCGGGGGTGGGGCGCGGGGAGGGGTTTCCCCTCCCCGCAGAAAAAGATGGTGCGAATCGCGGAGCGATTTGCACGATCACCCCGTGGAGAAAGCACCCCGCGCGCAACCCGATCGGCGGAAGCAGCGCAGGTCTCGTCTGCGGAGTGCCGCGGGGTGCTTTCTCCACGGGATCAGTGGTGGCCGGTGATGAAACTCTGACCCCATGATTCGCGGCGCCGAGCGCCGCGGGGGAGGGGCGTGGGGAGGGGTTTCCCCTCCTGTACGAACCGGAGACATGGGTAACAGTTTGGACCGGACACATAGGTGACAGTTTTGGTGAGAGGGTGGGCACCGATCGGGAGGGAGATCGATGCCCTGGAAAGAGAGAAGTCCGATGGAACTGAGGAAGGAGTTCGTTCTGGCGCGGCTGCGGGGGGATTGTTCGGTGGCGTCGCTGTGCGAGCAGTTCGGGGTGAGCCGGAAGACGGGCTACAAGTGGCTGCGGCGGTATGACCAGGAAGGGACGCGAGGTCTGGAGGATCGGTCGCGAGCTCCGCGGCGGCGGGCGAACGCGTTGTCTGCGGAGAAGGTGGCGGCGATCGTGGAGGTTCGTCGGGGGCGGCCGCACTGGGGCCCGAAGAAGCTGCGCTGGCAGTTGGAGAGACGGTATCCGGGCGTTGGGTGGCCAGCGCCGAGCACGATCGGCGAGGTGCTCCGCAGGGAGGGTCTGGTACGTGCGGACGGGCGCCGCCAGCGGCGGGGGAGCCGGCGCGGGCTGCTGCGGGAGCCGAAGGCCCCGAACGACATCTGGGGCATCGACTTCAAGGGGTGGTTCCGGACGCGGGACGGGATGCGCTGCGACCCGCTGACGGTCACGGATCTGAGCAGCCGGTTCATCCTGTCGTTGGTGATCCTTCCGATTCGGACGGAGGAAGTGCGTCAGGAGATGGAGACGCTGTTCGAGTGCTACGGGGCGCCGGGCGCCCTGCGCTCGGACAACGGGACGCCGTTCGCGGGGCCGGGGGTTGGTGGCCTGTCGCGGTTGTCGGTGGATTGGGTGAAGGCGGGGATCCGGTTGGAGCGGATCGATCCGGGGAAGCCGTTCCAGAATGGATCTCACGAGCGGATGCACGCCACGCTGCAGAAGGAGACGACGCGGCCCGCAGCGGCGACGGTGGCGGAGCAGCAGGAGCGGTTCGACCGGTATCGGGAGGATTTCAACGAGCGGCGGCCGCACGAGGCGCTGGGTCAGGAGGTTCCGGCGACGTTCTACCGTCGTTCCGAGCGGGAGTATCCGCAGCCGCTGCCGACGCCGTGGTATGACGCGGCGCATGCGGTGCGGCAGGTGAGGAGCGATGGTTCGATCAAGTGGGGCGGACGTTACGTCTTCGTGAGCATGGCGTTGGCGGGGGAGCCGGTCGGGATTGCGGAGACTCCGGGAGGCCCCTGGGTCGTGCGCTTCGCGGATCTGGAACTCGGCCTGCTCGCGCGCGGCTCGCGGAAGCTGCTCCACCTGGATCGGAAGCGGCGCGGGCCTGGGCAAACCAACGAGGAACGGGGAAGGTGAGACGTGTGGCTTCCGCACCCTGGAAGATCGGCGCGGGACCCCAGCGGGTCGGGCTCCCGGCGTCCAGACGGTCCCGCCGCTGTGGAAAGCGTGGAAAGCGCGCACGCGTGGGACATGAGCGCGGGGGGAATGGTCCGGCGAGGACTCTGGGAACGCGCACGCTCTTCCCACTCTTCCCACAGCCTGATCTTCTTGAACCCGGCAGGGTTTTGGAAGGGAAGGAGTGGCGCCTAACTGCAACGGTCTACCGCTCCCCCGCAGGCGCCCCGTCGGAGCAAGTCCGGACCCAGGAAAGCGCCGCCGCGCACCATCATGTCCGGGAGGACGGCTCTCAAAGTGTTACCCATGTGTCCGGTCTACTGTGTTACCCATGTCTCGTTCGTACACTCCCCACAGGAAAAGATGGTGCGGATCGCGAAGCGATGCGCGCCATCACCCCGTGGGGGAAGCGCCCCGCACTCGCCAGAACCGTCAGCTTCGGCGCAGTTGCCGCGTTGAAGCTGGTGCGGGGTGCTTTCTCCACGGGGTCAGTGGTGGTCGTGGTCGTGGTGCGCGTGGTCCCGGTGGCCCTCGCCGGACCGCCAGTCGTCCGGACAACTGCAGATCAGGTTCCGGTCGCCCCGCGTGTTGTCCACGCGTCCCACCGGCGGCCAGTACTTGTGCGCGGCGAGCCAGGGCGCCGGGAAGGCCGCCTCTTCCCGGCTGTAGGGACGATCCCACGCGTCCGAGACCACGTCCTGGGCGGTATGCGGGGCAAGCCGCAGCGGGTTCCGCTCCGGATCGGCCCGGCCCTCCTCGATGTCGCGGATCTCCGCGCGGATCCGGATCATCGCCTCGCAGAAGCGGTCCAGCTCCTCCCGGGATTCGCTCTCGGTGGGTTCGATCATCAGCGTGCCCACCACCGGGAAGGACATCGTCGGCGCGTGGAACCCGTAGTCCATCAGCCGCTTCGCGATGTCGTTCGCCTCGACGCCGGCGGTCTTCTTGAACGGCCGGCAGTCCAGGATGAACTCGTGCGCCACCCGTCCCTGCTTGCCCACGTAGAGCAGCGGGTAGTGGCCCTTCAGCCGGTAAGCCATGTAGTTCGCCGACAGGATCGCGACCTCGCTGGCCTCCTTGAGGCCCGACGCCCCCATCATCCGGACGTAGGCCCAGGAAATGGGCAGGATCGCGGGACTTCCCCAAGGCGCCGCGGAGATGGCGCCGACCCGCTGGGGATCCTGAGGGCCGTAAGGGTGTCCCGGCAGGAACGGGGCGAGCTCCTCGGTCGCGGCCACCGGCCCCATTCCGGGCCCGCCTCCCCCGTGCGGGATGCAGAAGGTCTTGTGGAGGTTGATGTGGCAGACGTCGGCGCCGATCTGGCCGGGACTCGTGAGCCCGACCTGGGCGTTCAGGTTCGCGCCGTCGAGATAGACGAGCCCGCCGGCGTCGCGCACCATCTGGCAGACCTCGCGGACCCGCTCCTCGAACACCCCGTGGGTCGAGGGGTAGGTGATCATCAGCGCGGCGATCTGGTCGGGGTAGGCCTCGATCTTCCAGCCGAGGTCCTCCACGTCGATGTCCCCGGATTCCGTGGTCGTCACCGGCACCACGTGAAGCCCCGCCATGGCGGCGCTCGCCGGGTTCGTCCCGTGCGCCGACAGCGGGATCAGGCAGACGTTCCGCTTCCCCTCGCCCTGGCTCTCGTGGTACGCCCGGATCATCAGCAACCCGGTGAACTCCCCCTGGGAGCCGGCGTTCGGCTGCAGGCTGACCGCGTGGAAGCCGGTCATCTCGGCGAGTTGGGCCTCGAGGTCGGCCGCGATGCGGGCGAAGCCCTGCTGCTGCTCCAGCGGCGCGAAGGGGTGGATGTCCGCGAATTCCGGCCAGGTCATCGGCAGCATCTCGGCGGTCGCGTTCAGCTTCATGGTGCAGGAGCCGAGCGGGATCATCGAGGTGGTGAGCGAGAGGTCGCGCTCCTTGAGCTTGTGGAGGTAGCGGAGCATCTCGTGCTCCGAGCGGTGGGCGTGGAAGACCTCGTGGTCGAGGAAGATGCTCCGCCGCTGGAGCTTCGGCGGGAGGCGCGTCTCGGACCCCTCTTCGGGCAACAGGGCCGCGGCGGCGGGCGCCTTGAGGTCCCCGGCGAAGGCGGCGAGGATGCCGTCCACGTCGTCGAAGGTCGCCGTCTCGTCGAGGGAGATCCCGAGGCCCCCGCCCTCCTGCCGGCCCAGGTTGATGCCCCGCGCTTCGGCGGCGGCCAGGATCCGCGACGTCTCGTCGTCTTCGGTCTCCACCGTGAGGGTGTCGAACACCGGCGCCCCACCCGTGGAGTAGCCGAGATGGGACAGCCCGTCGCGGAGCGCGAGGGTGAGCGAGCGCACCCGGCGGGCGATGCGGAGGAGTCCCTCCGGTCCGTGCCAGGCGGAGTAGGCGGACGCGACGAGTGCGGGCAGCACCTGCGCCGTGCAGATGTTGCTGGTGGCGCGGTCCCGCCGGATGTGCTGCTCGCGGGTCTGGAGGGCGAGGCGGAAGCCGATCCTCCCGGAGGAATCCCGGGAGACGCCCACCACCCGTCCGGGGGTCCGGCGGGCGTGCGAGGAGGTGGTGGCGAGGAAGGCGGCGTGGGGTCCGCCGCCGCCCATGGGCATCCCGAAGCGCTGGGTGGAGCCGACGGCCACGTCCGCGCCGAACGCGCCCGGCGGCTCGAGCATGGTCAGCGCCAGCAGATCGGTGGCGACCACCGTTCGGGCCCCGGCCTGCTGGGCCTTCTCGACGAGGGGCCTCCACTCGCGGATCCGGCCCCGCGTGTCCGGGTACTGGACGATGACCCCCGAGACGTCCTTCGAGACCTGTTCCCGGGGATCGCTCAGGTCACGGACCTCAAGGCGGATGCCCGCCGCGCGGGCGCGGGTCTCCATCACCGCGAGGGTCTGCGGGTGCAGGGTGCGGTCGGCGAGGAAGGTCGTCCGCCGCTTGCCGGAGCGGTGGCACATCGCCATCGCCTCGGCCGCCGCCGTCGCCTCGTCGAGCAGCGAGGCGCCCGCGACCGGGAGACCGGTGAGGTCCCCGATCATGGTCTGGAAATTGAGCAGGATCTCCAGCCGCCCCTGCGAAATCTCCGACTGGTAGGGGGTGTACTGGGTGTACCAGCCCGGATCCTCGAGGATGTTCCGGAGGATGACGGGCGGCGTGATGGTGCCGTAGTAGCCGCGGCCGATGAAGTTCCTGAGCGTCCGGTTCTGCTGGGCGATCGCCCGCAGTTCCTCGAGGAGTTCGCCCTCGGCGAGGGGCGCCGGCAGTTCGAGTTCGCTGTCGATTCGGATGTCTTCCGGAATCGTCTCCGCGATCAGTTCGTCCCGCGACGAAAGGCCGAGCTCATGCAGCATCTCCACCTGCTGGGTGAGGCTGGGGCCGATGTGGCGGCGTACGAAGGGCGCGGCGCCGCGCGGGAGGGCGCGGGCGGCGGTCGCGGCGTCCGATTTCAGGGTAGCGGGAGAGGAAGTCAAGGAACTCCGGGGGGAGGTTTGGGGTCAGTGCAGCGCCGGAACGGGGCGGGGAACCTCCGACCGGTCGGGCTGGCCCCCACCGGGAGAACTGGCCGCCGGCAATCGTCCCGTCCGTCTCCCACCCAGTGGGACCCGGGATTTTATCAAGGCGGGGCGAGGGTGGATGGGCGGGAGGGTGGGGAGAACGTGCTCCGATCGGCCCGGTGGCGCGCAGGCGAGGGAGCGCCGGTCTTCATGAAGACCGGCACCGCGGCCCGCAGGGCCGCGAAGCGCGTATCGCCAACCAAGAAAAAGCGCGCGGACGGCTTGGAACGCCGGTCTCCAGACCGGCACAGCGGCCCGGAGGGCCGCGAAACGGCTGTACAGCCGACCGAGCAAGAGCGCGGGGACGGCTTGGAACGCCGACCTCCGGTCGGCACCGCGGCCCGGAGGGCCGCGGGCGTCGAGACGCTGACCGAGAAAGAGCGCGCAGCCCCGGCCGCGCTTCAACTCAGGCAGCCGTACGCGCTTCCGCCCGCCTGCGGCGGGCTGTGCCGACCGGAGGTCGGCGTTCCAAGCCGTCCCCGCGCTTCAACCCAGGTAGCCGTACGCGGTTCCGCCCGCCGGCGGCGGGCTGTGCCGACCGGAGGTCGGCGTTCCAAGCCGTCCCCGCGCTTCAACTCAGTCGGCGATGCGCGGTTCCGCCCGCCTGCGGCGGCGGGTGCCGGTGTGAACACCGGCGTTCCCTGCCCCTCAGTCCCCCTCGCTCGCGACGTGCTTCTCGTACGCGGCCGCCGACAGCATGGTCCCCGCTACCGACGCCACATCGTCCAGCCGCAGCCGAATGAGCCAGCCGTCCGTGTAGGGGTCGGAGTTCACCTGCTCCGGGGCGTCTTCGAGCGCGTCGTTGACCTCGGTCACGGTCCCCGCCACCGGGCAGAAGATCTCCGAAACGGCCTTCACGGACTCGACGCTGCCCATGACCTCGTCGGCCTCGAGAGCCGAGTCCGCATCGGGAAGCTCCACGTAGACGATGTCCCCGAGTTCCTGCTGCGCGTGGTCCGTGATGCCGATCGTGGCGGTGCCGTCCCCTTCGAGACGCAGCCATTCGTGCTCTTTGCTGTAGTAGAGATCGTCGGGGATCATCGTGTCTCCAGAGGGTTGGATCAGGAGGCAGCCACGGCTGCGCGCTTCTTCTTCTTTTTCTTTCCCGGCCGCACGTAGAACGGCGTAGGCACCACTTCCGCCGGGACCGGACGGCCCCGAATTACGACCTCGAAGGCCTGGCCGGGCTCGCAGGCGCCCGCCGGCAGATACACGAGACCAAGGCTCTTCTTCAGGAAGGGAGCGTGGCCGCCGCTCGTCACCTCGCCGAACGGCTCGCCGTTCACCCGGATGGGATAGCCGTGGCGCGGCACGCCCCGCCCCCGCAACTCGAAGCCGACGAGCTTCCGGGAGACGCCTCCCTCCCGCTGCGCCACCAGGGCGGCGCGGCCGATGAACTCGCCCTTGGCGGGCTTCACGATCCAGCCGAGGTCCGCCTCCTCGACGGAGTGGTCCTCGTCGATGTCGTTCCCGTGGAGCGCCATCTTGGCCTCGAGGCGCAGGGTGTCCCGGGCGCCGAGCCCGGTAGGCACGAGACCCTCGGGCGCGCCCGCTTCGAGAAGGCGCCGGGCGACCCGTTCCGCCTCGCCGGCCGGAACCATGATCTCGAAGCCGTCTTCCCCGGTATAACCCATGCGGGCGACGGTCCCGAGGACGCCGGCGGTCCGCCCCTCCGCAAACCGGTAGTAGCGGATCGCCGCGAGGTCGAGGTCGGTGAGCGTCTGGAGGATGGCCAGCGAGCGCGGCCCCTGAAGCGCGAGCAGCGCCGTCTCGTCGCTCAGGTCTTCGACCGCCTCCGCGGCGGCCCCGCCCCGTTCCCGGATCCAGGCGAGGTCCTTCTCCGTGTTCGCGGCGTTCGTGACCACCAGGAACGACTCCTCTCCGCGCCGGTAGACGATGATGTCGTCCACGAAGCCGCCGGAGTCGGTGGTGAGCGCCGAATACTGCGCCCGCCCGGGCGCCAGCCGGGAGACGTCGTTCGGGGTGAGCGACTGCAGGAGCGGCAGCGCTCCCGGCCCCGTGACCCGCAACTCGCCCATGTGGCTCACGTCGAAGAGCCCGGCCTGCTGTCGCACCGCGAGGTGCTCCGAGACCACCCCGGCGAACTGCACCGGCATCTCCCAGCCGGCGAACGGAACGAGCCGGCCGCCGAGTTCTTTGTGAAGGCCGTGGAGCGGGGTGCGGCGGAGCGACATCCGGGCGATTATAGAAACGACGTTCGGGATTCCGGCGGCCCAACTCTCACTGCGCCAACAGGTTCAGGCACCCGGCACGGGGCCATACTGCCAGCCGCGGTCTTCTGCATCGTCCCTCAGACGTTCTGCTGCCCTTCGCACTGCGCTGACAGAGAGGCCGCTGAAGTCAATCACCGAGTGGGCTGGACGCTTCTCTTCGGGATCCGGAACAACCCGCAGCGCTCGTGCTTCGCACTCCGCGACCGAGACGGCGAGGACGCCGGCCGACGGATAACGCTCGGTGAACCCGCAAAAAGACTCTTCGGCCGAAATCACATCCCCGTTGTCAACGGACAACCTGTTTCGGTCCTTCCTGGTCGGTTTGAACACCTGGGAGGTCACCCTCCCTGCGCGCACCCAGTGGGGGTTTACCTGTCGCCAGAGGAGGGTTGCACCCGACATTCAAGGCCCCGGGACAACTCCCGAATCTGTTGGACCAACCACCGCCAGTCGGACGCCTCGTCACAACTCAGAGGCTTCTCGACTGCTTGGTCGGTCTTCCGGTTCAGGGCGAGCCATTCGCCTGAACGTGATTCAAGGTTGATGTCCCAGGACACAGTCCATGGCTCCAGCGACCACTCCGCCTGCACTCCCCCATCTTCGGTCGGATAGAGGTACGGCCGCGGGCAATCGTCCGGGTAATACGTTGCAAAGACCTGGGCGAGCCGGTCGAGTCCGCCGGGACTCGGGGCGACACCGCCTCCCTCGAGCCAGCCGTCCTTCATCGTCCGCATCGAATCGAGCTGGCCGCGGATGTCGAGTCCGGTACGGGGGGGAACCTCTCGGGGTGCCTCGGTGACGTCCAGCGCAGGTGTCATTCGTCTCGCCGTCAAGCGCTCCGCAATGTTACTGCCGAGGCCAGAGCCACGCCCGCCACGCCCCTAGTTGGCGGGCCCCGTGCCTGCGCCCCGTGAAGGCGGATGGCAAGGAACCACCCGCGGCCCTGCGGGCCGCTGTGCCGACCGGAGGTCGGCGTTCCAAGCCGTCCCCGCGCCCTTTCTCCTTCAGCGATGTGCGGGTTTGCGTGGCTTGCGGCAGGTTGAACCCTTCTGGCGGCCGTGAGTATGAGAAACCCGTGCCCTAGTTGGCGGCGCGCCGTCCGGGGTGCGACCCGTCGGGCGCGGCGTCCGGCCACGGCGCCCGCTGGAGGTCCTTCGCCCAGTCGCCGAGCACCTGGTCGGCGTCGGCCTGAATGACGCACCCGTAGTCGGCAAGCGCCGTGCCACGCTTCCCCGCCCCGTCCCGGGCGTTCCCCCGCCGGAAGTGCAGGATCGCCTGGACCTCGGGGTTCGGCCCGGCTTCGAGACCGCGGGTCAGGACGGCCTCCGCCTCCTCCCAGCGCTCCGCGAAGAGCAGCGCCTCCCCAAGCCGCGCTTCAACCAGCCCCGGCAACGCGAGGTGATAGTTCCCGAAGCCGGCCCCACGGCGTTCGAGAACGACCTCGGCGAGTTCGCGGGCTCCGTCGAAATCGCCCTGCGCCATCAGGATGCTGACCTCGTCGAGCACGAAATCGGGATTCCTCGGGAACTGCCGGTTCAGCCGCCGAACAGCCGCGAGCGCCTCGTCCTCCCGCTCCTCGCGCTGCATCAGGAGCGCGTAGGTCCAAAGGCCCCCCCAGCGCGCCCGCCGGCCCTCGTTCGCGGTAAGCGCCACCCCCGAGAGCCCCCCCTCCCGGTCGCCGCGCATCCCGAACAGGAAGGCGAGCCAGCGGAGCGGCCGCGGCAGGGTGGCGATCCCGTAGTCGTAGGCCCCCGGGACCGCGTAGGCGTCCCGGAAGCCGGGGTCGAGTTCCTGCACCCGCCGGTGGCGGCGCACCCCGCGCCGAATCGTGCGGGCGGCGCGGAACCAGGCGCGGTCCACGATCACCGCCCAGCCGGACTCGAGCCCCTCGGTGGCGCCGAGGTAGTAGAGCGCCTCCAGATCGTCCGGGTCCTGCTCCAGCAGGTCTTCGGCCCGGCGGTACGCCTCCTCCAGATGCTCGCGGAAGGCCGCCTCCTCTTCCGGGGTGGTCTTCGGGCGGCCCTGCTGGGAGAAGAAGCGGTCGTTCCGGAGGCTCGACCCGCGCATCCCGTTGCTGCGCTGGGCGAGCCGCGTCCAGATGGTGGTGGCGATGTTGTAGGGGCCGGTGGGGTGTTCCGGGAAGCGCTCGCTGACTCGCCCGTAGTGCTCGAGAGCCTCGTCGAAGTCGTAGTCGAAGAGCAGTTGCGACCCGGCTGTCTCGGCGGCGGCGAGTTCTTCCGCCGTCTCGCCGGCGGCGGCCGGCGCTGCCAGCGCAGCGGCGAGGAGGATCCCACGAGCGGCCAGCGGCAAAGAGGCGCGAGAACCCACGGCTGCGGGAGTTTCGCACGCGAGGTGCCGGCTCGGCCTCCGGAGAAGCCGTGGAAGACGCGCCCTACTCGGTCGACCGCCGCGCGGGCTGGCTTCCCTCCGGCGCGGCGTCCGGCCACGGTGCCTGCCGCAGCTCCGTCGCCCAGTCCCTCAGGACGTCGGCGGCGTCGGTCCGGATGACGTCACCGTAGTCGGACAGCGCTTCCGGCCGGCTCCCGGCGCCGTCCCGGGCGTTCCCGCGCCGCAAATACAGGACCGACCGGACCTCGTCGTTCGGCCCGGCCTCGAGGCCGCGGGTCAGGACCGGCTCCGCCTCCTCCCAGCGCTCCTCGAACAGGAGCGCCTCTCCGAGCCGCTGATGGCCAGCCGTCTCGCACGCCGCGGGCCAGGAGGCGTGCGGGAACACGGCCTCGACGCGGGTCGGCGTTCCCGCCCCTACTCCACCTCGCAAGCGACTCCGTCGCAGTGCACCCTGATCGGCTCACAGTCCGGGGCCGCGACCGTCATGCCGAGGTCACCCTCCCACCACCGCAGGCGGACGGTCTGCTCGAACCCATCCGGCAACTCCCTGAAGGGGAGCGTTTCGGGAAACACATGGGTGGCCGCCGTGGGCCACATCGATCCCCGCGCCTCGGGGCGCACGTACGGCTCCACGATGGAAAACGACGTATCCGGATGCGGCGACTGGATCACAAACGTTGCCAGATGCGCTCCGTCGACGCCGGCGCGTACCGTGGCATCGACCCGGAAGTGGTCACAGTTGGCGATCGGCGAATCCACAACGACCACGCGAATCGCCTCATCGCTCAGTTCCATCCAGGGCGGCAGCCCTGCCACCTCCGGAGAGAGAGAAAGCGTGTAGGTAGTCCCAGGTTCCCCGACGACGTCGTCGCCGAGCGCCTCAACGGGAAACGAGATCCGTTCGGAGAAATCGCCGAGCCGTTGAGCGGTAACCGTCTGCGGAAGGCTCAGTTGGGTCGGCGGAGCATCGCTCAGGATCCCGAGGTTCAGTTCCTGAAGTGCATGGGCTTCAAGGGCAATGTCCAACGGCCGGATTTCGACGTTCAACCGAGCTCCCTCCACCAGCCTGACTGGCGGACCACCAGGGGACGCCAGACGGCTCACCAAACCAATGCGAAGCTTCTCGAGCACCGTCACCTCCACCACGACTTCGGCTTCGCCGGCGGCGTTCACCGCCGTGACCACGATCTCCGTCGTTCCCGGCCCTACCGGCGCCATCCGCAGACTCCCGCCGTATCCATTCATACCCTCTCCTGTCGCGATCTCCTCATCCAGGGATCGCACCTCCACGCGGTACCCGGCCGGCTCGAAAAAGGGACTGAGTGTCCAATGCACCCCCCGAGCCCCGGCAACCAGCGCAATGGCCCGGATTTCACGGATCACGCGCAGGGGTTCGGCCTCCAGGACGGTCACCGGGATCTGCTGCATCGCAGATCCGGTTGCGTTGCTCGCGGTGACCGTCACGGCCGCCTCGCCGGGGCTCACCGGAGCGACGTTCACATAGGGAAAGTTGGTCTCCGATATGAACTCCGCCGTCACGACTGCCTCGTCTTCCGACGTCAGCTCCACCTCCAGCCTGAGGTCCTGGTCCCGGTCCCCGGTTGTGAACAGGCGTACCAGTGGAACATGGAGTTCCGAACCCCCGTCGACCAGGGTGAGCGGCTCCGGCGTGCCGACGACTCGAATCAGTCCGGTAGAGGGGGACAGCACCGACACCGCGATGACCTTTGTGGCGGTGCCGGCCGGTGTGGAGACGGTGACCGAGATGGCGGTGATTCCCAGCCCGACCGGTTCGACGATCACGATCGCCATCAGACCGCTGCCCTGCACGCGTGCGGTCGCCACACTTTCGTTTCCGGACTCGACTCGAAAGGTCGCGGAGCCGGCCTGGCTCTGATCGATTCTGAAGAGGGCGCCGACCTGCACCTCACCGGATGACCCACCCTGCACAAGGGTGAGGGCAACCGGGGCGTCGAGGGTCTGGGGCGGCGGGACCGCGGGGACCGGTGGGGGTGCGGACGGCGATCCGCCTTCTTGTCCTCCGCAGCGGGCGAAGGCGAGCCAGAAGGCGAGCGCGGCTGCCCGGCGCCCGACGCGCCTCCCGCTCACGGCGGCGCCGATCGTCTTCCGGTAGCGGCAACGATGTCCGGGATCACCAGGGTCTCCCCCGCGGGAACGGTCACCCAGCGCCACTGATCCAGGACCGCCGCCTCGCCTTCCGAAGCGGCCGCCCCTCGGCTCAGGAGGCGCGGATGCGGATTGGCGACGGTAACCAGGAGCGGATGCATCCACAGCAAGACGGGCCCGGAAGGCAGTCCCTCAAGGAGGAACTCGCCGTTCTCATCGGTAAACGCTCCGGGCCCGGCGGCCGTCTGAGCGCCGACCTGAAGCGCCTGAACGTAGACGAAGGGGGCAGGACCTCCTTCCAGCACGACGCGCCCTCCAACCGAGCCATAGGATCGCGTAAAGCTGGATGTTGGATAGAGCAGCGAGACGCCGACGCGATCGTCTTCCGCCAACGCCGGGAAAGGGAACCAGGAATACGTCATCAACGGTGGCGGCCAAAACGTGGCCGGAACGCCATCAACCCAGTCAGACATGGGGTACTGCTCCGTGTGGGCGAGACCGAGGCAGTGCCCCAACTCATGCATCACCACGAACTGGAGCCATGGGCGGGCATCGCCCTCATATGTTTCCCAGAATTCCGGATGCAGCGGAATGTCGCATTCGTAGATTCCTTCAGACCGGCGAATGAAGATCTCCGTTCGAGCGAAACGGTGGTAGCCCTCCAGAGTAGAGGAGAAACCGATCTGGTGGATGCCTTGCTCACCAGTTTGGTCGCCGGCAAGGGGATCGGGAACGAGTTCGACGCGCACGGTGGATGTGGCGAATCCACTCCAGGCTTCGAAACCCTCCTCGATCACGGATCGCAGGAAGCCCGGCGACCAGGCCCTCGGCTCGAGCGTGTTTTCCAGGAGCCGGAACTCCAGGGGAAAGTCCGCCTCGTCCCATCGATGGGCAAACTCTGCGGACGGAATGTGGAATCCCTGCGCCCCGTAAAACCGATAGGCGATGCCGGGTCTCGCGGGGAGGAACACAGCCGCGCCGAGAACGAGGAGCGCTGACACGACGCGAACGCAACTACGCGTTCGAGCCGAACCGGTCAGCATTGTCGCCACCCCGTAAGGCGCGTTCCCATACCGTCAAGAATAGGCGAGACCCGACGTTCGCTTACCGAAAGAACGACCCGCTACTGCGCAACGGAGCCGGCGCCCACGAGGCCGGCGAAAGTGGAGAACAGCGCGCGGGCGATGCCCCCGCGCCTCCCTCAGAAGCTCCAGCGCCACCCCGAGAGCAGCGCCAACTGCGGCCCCAGGACGTCCCGGTGGCCCGGCCGGCGGCTCCAGATCGCTCCTACCCGGAACTCTCCGAGCGGGAGCGGACGGTTCCACTGCGCCGCGACGTCGAGCTGGCGCTCGCCGGGCGCGAGGTCGGCGCGGAGCGACCGGTGGAGCACCTCGCCCCGCTTCGTGCGGGCCGCCGGCACCGTCAGCGACGCCCAGCCGTTTTCCACCCGGAGCGGCTGCGAGAGCGAGAAGCTGAGCGAGCCCGCACTCCGGAAGGCCCGGCTCGCGTGGACCGCGAAGGTGCTGGTGGCGAGCGCGGAGATCTCCTGGATCATCCCGCCCTGCGCTGCCGGGTTCACCACCCCGAACTCTCCGTTCGCTCCGAAGCGCCAGCTTCCGAGGTCCAGTCCCCCGTCGAAGCCGAAGAAGGCGGTCCCGGCCGAGAGGTTGCCGAACGCCCCCTGCCCGAAGCTGCCCAGCATCGTCCCCTGCTCCGCGATCCAGCCCGCCGTGAAGCCCACTGGCAGCCCCTCCGGCCGCCAGCCCACCGCCGCGCCGGCCGCCGGCATCATTGGCCGTAGCCGTCCGGTGGTGAAGGCGGTCGCCGAAAGGCCGCCCTCCTCGAAGGCGCTCACCATGACCGCACCCTCGGCGAGCGCCAGGTGTCCGTTCCCGGCCGCGGTGGGCATCCGGAGCACCGAGCCGGTGACTCCGAGCGCCCCCGAGCTCGGGCCGCCGCCGCCCGCTCCGTTCGTCCATCCGGTGGTGGCTGGCGGCGCCAGGAAGGTCCTCAGGCGCGCCGACATCGCGGGGCCGTCGGTGGTCGCCGCGAAGTTGTCCAGGCCGTACCAGAACGGCGCCCCGTAGTCGTCGAGCGCCATGATCTCGCCCCCGTCGAACGCCTGCGCCAGCCCGTCCCCGAACGCCGCCCCGAGCCGCAGCCCGGTGGAATTCAGCGACGCGTACGCCGCGGTCGCCAACCCGGTCGTGATGGGGACGTCGAGCACCCCCACCGGCGAGGTGGCGGCCCCGAGGTCCATCCGGCCGTTGCCGTAGATGTCGCGGTCGGCGTAGATGCCGGTGTTGTCGGCGGTCAGGAACAGCCGGCTCACCAGCTCCTCGTTTGAAATCTGGTCCCGGAAGAGGTGCTTCATCACCGCGAGCCCGCCGCTGACCATCGGCGCGGCGAACGAGGTCCCGCCCGCTTCGCCGTAGCCCCGGACGCCGTCCTCTTCCCCGTCGGGCCCGTAGTAGGCGAACCTCACCTCTTCCCCGGGCGCTGCGATGCAGAAGTCGGCGGCGATGCCGCAGCGGTTCGAAAAGCTCGCGATGTCCCCTCCGTCCGGACTCAGCGCGACCACGGCGATGGAATGTCCCTGGAGTTCCTCCAGGTAGGCGAGAAGCCCCGGCAGGATGCCGACGGAGACGGCTTCGATCCGGCCGTCCACGCAGTGTTCGACGCCGGCGGAGCAGCGGTCGCCGTTCTGGTTTCCCGCCGCCCAGACGAGGATCGTCTTCTCGGCGGCGTCCGCCTGGGCCAGGGTCGCGATGGTCTCCGAGAAGTTCGCGCGGAGGTCCTCCTCGGCGTAGCGGTCGATGATGCCCTCGAAGCCGAAACTCAGGTTCAGGATGTCGAGGTCCCCTCCCTCGTCGCGCCAGGCGAACACGAGGTCGAAGATCTCGGCAAACCCCGGGTCCGTTTGGGCGAGTTCTTCGAGCGTGATCGGGTCGTAGACGTTGTCGGGGCTGCCGAGCGGGATCGCCCACACGGCGAGGTCCGCGCCCCAGGCGACCCCGTGGGGAGCGTTCGGGTTGGCGTTTTGCCCTCCCGCCGCGATGCTCGCCACCGCGGTGCCGTGCGAGCCCTCTTCCCCGGTGTCCCCGACGGCGCCGAACAGAAACTCCTGGTGGATCGTCTTGCCCTCGAAGATCGGGTGGTCCGCGTCGATGCCGGTGTCGATCAACCCGATGGTGACGCCGGCGCCCGGCGCGACGTCCGGACCCTCGAGCAGGTGTACGTTCCCGTAGGCGCGGTGGGCGTTGATCGCGTGGAGGCCCCACTGCGCCTCGAAATTGCGGTCCGCGGCGTATTCCTCCGCCAGTTCCGTCGCCATGGCGTTGAACTGCGGTGACGGCACGCACTCGCCGGTGTGGATCGTCACGCAGGTGTCCTCCGGCGCGTCCGGCAGGTCCCGGGGCGGCGGCACGGGGGCATACGCCCGGATCGGCGGCTCCGTGGGCGTCGGGGGCGGGCTGGGCGGGACCGCGGTCGGCGGGGGCGCCACCGGGGCGCCCGTCACCTCCCTGGACGAGCAGCCGCCCAGCGCGATCAAGAGAAGAAGACAGGGAAGAGCTATCCGGATCATCGAACCGCACGTTACCGCATGGCGCGGGGTACGGGAACGCCGGTGTTCACACCCAATACTGTTGCTTTAGTCCTCAAGCAACACTTGAAGTGTTGCAAAACCCGCCCTCAAGGTGCCGCAGCAGGTGGTTTTTCGCGCATTATGCACCTAATGCAACAGTATTGGGTGTTCACACCGGCACTGCGGCCCGCAGGGCCGCGAAACTGCGTCCAGCTGAGGTGCCCCAAGCGCGGCCGGGAAAGGGAACGCCGGCCAGTTCTCCCGGTGGGG
This sequence comes from Candidatus Marinacidobacterium sp., assembly GCA_965223075.1. Taxonomy (GTDB): domain Bacteria; phylum Acidobacteriota; class Vicinamibacteria; order Marinacidobacterales; family Marinacidobacteraceae; genus Marinacidobacterium. The sequence continues at coordinate 1,171,847 of OZ244986.1, forward strand.
GCCTTCAGGCCGGCACCGCGGCGAGACGGAGCGGGAACCGACAAAGTCCACGGCGCCGACTTCCGGGCTGATGGTCACCCGCTCGGCGCTCGTGACCGCCCAGGCGAGGACCGAGGACTCACCCCGGCGAATCGCCTCCGGGATCCTCACCAGCTCGCCCGGTGGGGCCGGCGCCGCTGCCCAACGGGCTGCGAAACGTACACCGCCGACCGAGTAGAGGCGTGAGGCCCAGGTGCTCCAGCGCCTTCTCGTCCGTGATGTCGACAGACCCGAACCATCCGGTCCCGCGAGGGCAAGCAAGGAGGGCCGGGCGGCCGCGTCGTTGTCTCCAGGATTGAGGCCGACTTTTCCACAAGGGGCCGCCGGGTGGGACGAAACCGCCGGGGTTTTCGTCTGTACGTGTTGGAGGACTTCCCCATGAACCAACGAACCAGTGATGCGGCGTCCGCAACCCGATTGCCGGAAGCGCGCGAGCGCTCCTATACTCCAACACACGGTGAGCAGGGAGGAGCGATGACGGGCATGGAAGCCGAGGGCCACCCCGGGAGCGCCCGACCTCCCCGCGAACCGCTCGCCCGGGCGGACCGGATCCAGATCGCCATGCTCGCCGGACTGTTCGCCATGTTGGCGGCGATGCTCGCGGCCGGCGCTGTCGGGTTCACGACACTCAGCGGGCAGATTCTCGGCCTCCAGAAACAAGTCGGTGATCTCCGTACGGAGATGCACAAGGAGATCGGTGACCTGCGGACGGAGATGCACAAGGAGATCGGGGCCCTCTCCGGGCGGATCACCCGTGTCGAAGAGCGGATCACCCGTGTCGAAGAGCGGATCACCCGTGTCGAAGAGCGGATCGCCAGTGTCGAAGAGCGGATCGCCAGTGTCGAAACGTTGATCCAGACACACCTCGTCCCACGGTCGGCCGTCCCACCCGCGGCAGGCCCCTGAGCCCTCAGCTCGCCGAAGGCGGGCGGAGTCGCGTATCGCCCACCGAGAAGAAGCGCGGGGACGGCTGGGAACGCCGGTCTTCAGACCGGCACCGCCCCGCGCAGCGGGGCGAGACCACGTACTGCTGCCTGCGAAAAAGCGCGGGGACGGCTGGGAACGCCGACCTCCGGTCGGCATCGCGCGGGAGCGCGAAATCGGCGCCGATGACGCCGGGCTCTGCCAACGTGAGTGGCGCACCCCCTTTTCACGCGGGCGGGGTGTGCAGGACCACCCCGATCATGGGGGTCTCTCCCGGTGGAGCCGTTCACCCCCGCGTCGTCCGCCGCAGAGGACGAATCCTCAGGCGCCCGACCCCCCTTGAGGCGGGCGACCAAAACCCGCCAACACCATCCACGACCGAAGCCCGACCCCCCGCCACGCGTGTCAGATGTAACCTGAATTCGGTCGATGGTGACCGGGGTCAGGCGATCGTCGGCTCGAGGCCTTGATCGAAGTCCCCTGGAGGGCGCCCATCACCGTGACCTCCACGCCCCGGCGGTCCCAAACTACGTATCACCAGGGCGACCCGAGGTCGGCGGTTCCTGGTCTCCGGGACGCGATGCGGCCGGAGGGATCAGGCCAGCGAGATCGAGAGGTTGATCACCATGACGAAGATCGCCACCACGAGTGTCAGAGTCAGCGCGGTCATGACCTCGAGTCGGAGTAGCCGGCTGTTGTGGCTGGCGACCTGCTCCGCGGCTGCCCGCGCTTTGGCCTCGCTGGCGCCAGCTTCCAGAAGTGCGTCGTACACCTCCGACAACATGATCGCCATGGGAATAGTCTAGCCCGGAGTTCCGTGCCCGCCACGCTTCCGCTCTTCGTCCCGCGCGTGGGGCAGGTAGCCGTACGGGGTGTCCGGGTCGAGGTCGTCGAGGTCGAGCATGTGGGTGGTGTCCGCTTCGTGATCTTCGATACAAAGTCGAAGCGGCGGACCGCGGGCAATCGGCGCGGCGCGTCGGCGCATCGAAAGGGGAACCTCCGCGAGTGCAGTTCGCTCCCGTAGCCCCGTACACACAAAAGGCCCGCCGGAGGGCGGGTGTCACGGGGCGCGGCGATTGCCGCTCCCCGCGGGGTCCCGGTCGATGATGACCGGGTCCGGTGATCGTCAACTCGACGCCTTGATCGACTCACCTCGATGGCGCCCGTCGCGTCCCCGAGGGCGCCCGTCACCGTGACCTCCACGCCCAGGTGGTCCAGCGCCTTCTCGCCGGTGATGGCGAGAGACGGGACCCGTCCGGTCCCGCGAGGGCAAGGATGGCAAGGTCGCCGCGTCGCCGCCTCCAGGATCGAAGACGACTTTTCCACTAGGCGGCCGCGGGGTGGGAAGAAACCGCCCGGATCTTCGTCTGTACGTGGTGGAGGACTTCCCCATGAACGAACGAACCACCGATGGTGCGGCGCCCGCCATCCGATTGCCGGAAGCGCGCGACCGCTCCTATACTCCATCCCACGGTGCCCAAGGAGGAGCGATGACAGGCGTGGAAGCGGAGCGTCGCGCCGGAAGCGCCCGAACTCGGCGAGACCCGCTCGCCGGGGCGGATCGGATCCAGGTCGCCATGTTTGCGGGGCTGGTCACCATGTTCGCTGCGGTGCTCGGAGCCGGCGCCCTCGGGTTCACCGCGATCAGCGGTCAGCTCCTGGACCTGCAGAAGCAGATCGGCGGCATGCAGACCGGGATCGGCGGCATGCAGACCGAGATCGGCGCCGTCCAGACCGGGATCGGCGAACTCCGCACCGAGATCGGCGAACTCCGCACCGAGATGCACGAGCAGATCGGCGAACTCCGCACCGAGATGCACGAGCAGATCGGCGAACTCTCGACGGAGATGCACGATGAGATTGGCGAGCTCTCCGAGAGGATGGCTCGCGTCGAAACCCTGATCCAGACTCGTTTGGTCCCGCAAACCCCCGCCCCGACCCCGGCGGGTTCCTGAGCCTTCCCCACGCGGCGGGAAGCGGCACGCGGCATCGGCCGCCTCCAGCAAGCCCGCTGGTGGACGGGGGCCACGGCGCCCCAGCAGCCCGAACCAGGCCTACCGCACCCGCCGGCAGGGAAACTGACCGGCACCGGAAGCGTCAGCCCACCTCCTGGGGCAGATGTCCCCTGAACCGCGCAGCGGGGCGAGACCACGTACGGCTGCCTGCGAAAATGCGCGGGGACGGCTTGGAACGCCGACCTCCGGTCGGCACGCGGCGCGCAGCGCCGCGGAACCGCGTCTCGCTGACGGCAAAGAAGCGCGCGGACGGCTTGGAGCGCCGGCCTCCGGCCGGCACCGCGGCCCGACAGGGCCGCGAAACCCACGCATCGCTGCTCTCTCGGAAGCGCGGGTCGGAAACAAGACCCTGCCAGTGCAAGGAGATCACCTCAGCCGAACCCGCTAGCGCAAGGAGATCACCACCGGCCGGCCCCGCCAGCGCAGGGAGATCCCTCAGGACACAACCCCCAGGAGACTCTGCCCAAGTGACAACTGTCCATTCCATTCGTAATTCACCACCGGAACTTACGTCCCGTTCACTCCCTTGGCACCCCGATATGGCACGGAAATTGGGCCGCTCCGCCGGTACCCTTTGTCCACGTCCCAGACACCCTCCCGATGACCGACTCCGGCCGTCCCTGGCTGTTCCAGAGGCCCGAAGAGCCGCCCCCCGGACTCGAAGCCGGCGGGGCGCGAGATCGTCGCCGGAGTCGCGGCCGGTGTCGAGAGGTGGCGCGAGGAGGGGCACCGATTCGGGGTGCGACGCGCTGAAGAGTCAGGGGTCGTCCCACGACCTCCCCGGCGTCTCCGCGCCGTCCCACTCCGGATCCTCCTCCACCTCCTCATCCATCAGCTCGTCGATCCGGTCCGCGATACGTTGCGCCGGCCCGCGAAGCTGTCGGATCGTCCAGTCCGCGGCGTAGCCCTCGGTCACGTCGGCGTGCCGGGTGTGGTTCACCAGCCGTTTCGTAAGCGAGCGCGGCAGCATGAGTTCGCGCTCCGCGACCGTGACAAAGCAGTTGCGGAGCCCGTGGAACCAGAACTTCGTTCCCGCCGCCCGGGAAATGCGGCGGTACAAGTGCTGAAGTTCTTCCGCGTGCCCGGAGGCGCTGGTCGGAGAGGGGAATACCCAGCCGCGCGGCCGTTCGCCGGCGGTTCCCGCCGCGGGCCCACCCAGGCAGGCGGCCCGGCGCCGCTCGAGGACGAGCGCAAGCTGGCGCGTGATCGGCAGTACCAGCGGCTCCCCGGTCTTGGTCTCTTCGATCCGCAGGATGCGCCGCGGGAGATTCACGCGGTCCCAGCGCAGGCCGAACACTTCGCCGACCCGCAGCCCGGTGTAGAGCCCGCACCAGAAGATGTCGCGGGTCGCCGGCACGATCACCTCCGCCTCGATGCCCCGGCGCCAGCGCGGCAGCACCTCGGACGGCGCGGAGATCCGCCGCCGCACGTTCGGGTGATAGCGCCCTCCCCCGGCGAGCCACTGCTCGACGGGGTTCCTCAGGTCGTCGAAATCAACGCAGGGCCGGCGATACACCGAGCGCAGCAACGAGATCGCATGGTTGCCGACGGTCCGGCCGCGCCGCTTCGAGACCAGGTGAAAGCGCGCCTCCACGTCCCGCCGCGCAATGGTGCCCAGCGGCCGCGTCATCCAGTCGCCGAGGCAATTGCGCATCAGGCCGCAGTAGAACCTCGCGGTGCTCTCCTTGCGGTCCGGATTGGCCTCCAGGTATTCACGGAAGGCCTCCGAAAGCGTCGGGATGCGGTGCGCGGCGGTCCGCTCCTCGACCGGGTCCTCCCCCCTGGCGACCCGGTCCAGCAGTTCCCGCGCGCGCCGCCGCGCGTGATCGGGCGCCATCCAGTCGGCCCCGCCGATGACGACCCGCCGGTTGCGGGCGGTCCGGCCGCCGCCCCGTGCGCGGTAGTTGACGAGGAAGGACTTGGTCCCGGTGGGTTGGACCCGCACGCCGAACCCGGTGACTTGGGTGTCCCACGCGATCCAGGGCCGCGCCTGCGGCATCAGGGCCTCGATCGTCCGCCTGGTCAGGGTCACCTTGACCTTGGCGATGCGCTTATGTCGGGTGGTCGGCATGTTCCTCGGAACGGGGGTGGGTGACGGCAGGGACCGGCACACGAGTCAACAGAATCAACACCGCCGGAAGGCGGGCCCCCGGCGCGGCGGCGGTGAAAGTCGTGCGGATCGGGATTTCAACACGAGGAAACGGTTCGATTTGTGGCACAAATCGAACCGCAAGTCAATGAAAAACAAGTCACTTACAAATGCAACGGACCGAAGACTCCGTACGTCATGCTATGTCATCACTAACACGGGAATTTTCTCCTTCTTGCCATGTTCCTGGGTGCCGGTCTCGTGCTCTCGGGCTGCGGCGAAGATGAGACGACCACCACGCCGGCGCCGGCTCCCCCGCCGCCGCCGCCAGCTCCGGAGCCGGAACCTGAGCCGGAACCGGAACCTGAACCCGAGCCCGAGCCGACACCGTTCCTCGTGATGTTCGCGGTGCCGGACGATGCGAAGTCCGGCTACCCGATGGTTCCGGACAAGGACGACGACGCGGCCACCGCCATGGCGACGGTCAACTCCGAGATGATGGTCTCGGTGAACATGCCGGCCATCGTGTCGCCGACCTTCGTGGCGGGCGCCAGCCCCATCGGCCTCATCCCGGGCGACAACGCGCCGTTCACCTACGTGAGCTGGAACGCCATGCAGAGCATGGTGGTCACCAGCGGTGTCACGTTCGCGGTCCAGGCGGTGGAAATCGGCGCCAACCAGGTTGCGATTCCGATCGGGGACGCGACTTTCGTGACCTGCGGTCCGTTCGAGTGCATGGCGGGCATGGCTGCGCCGGAGATCTCGATCGCCAACTCGGGCACCTGCAACAAATGGGATCCGACGGTGGACGTCCAGGTCGGCAGGGTCGACAACGACGTCGTCGCCGATGACACCGACGATACGGGGAACGATGGCGTTGACCTGGGCATGGTCATCACTTCCAGCACTGCCCTGAAGGTGAAGCACTCCTGGTCCGGCGTTTCGAACGGGCGGAACACCTCGACGACCGTTGAGGTGGGGAAGAGCAGCACCGGCGCGACGGTCGGAATGAACTGGGTCACTGACATCACCCAGGTGGACGCCGGTCCCGACAACGACGCCGATGAGGCTGGCGACAACATCGATGCGTGCGACAACACCTACGCCGCGCCCACGGGTTCGTCGTCGCTCTTCGAGCCCAAGGGTTGCTTCCGCCTGCTGGGTCCGGGTCCGGACGACAACGCCTCCGACTACCTTGCCGGCTACAGCATCGAGCTCCAGCCGCAGGGCGCCGGCGTGACCTGGGGTCGCGTGGACTGGGAAGACGATCCGTTCGAGGAGCTCAAGTGCGACTCGATGACCATGATGGTGGCCGACGAGGTCGACATCTGCGGGATGTTCGAGGACGAAGTGGACTACGCGGTCGGTGACAGCGACGACTGGAGCCCGGAGATCGTGTTTGACAGCGACAACCGCATGGTCATGTGGAGGGCCGCCGCCAAGAACTCCGCGATGGACGCCGGCGACGCGACCACCGGCAAGTTCTTCAAGACCCTGTGGTTCGACGACAACCTGAACGGCAAGATCAAGAAGGACGGCAGTGCGAATCGAGCCGGGACCGTCGGCCAGGGGAACACCGCCAACGCGATGCACGACCTCTACGACCAGAATCAGGACGACGGCAACATCGAGATGATCTGGGAGTTCCTGACCGACGACGACGGCGACCCGAACGCCGGCGACCTCGGCAAGGTTGACATGGCGAGCGACGAAGACGACGACGACACCGAAGTTGACGAGACCGCCACCGGCGACAACGCAATCCATCCGGACGGCAAGGCGGACAACTACACGGGCGACGACTTCGAAGCAAGCGTCCGCAAGTGCACTGAGGCTGACGGCGGCGACGACGACGACGGCACGATCTGCGACGCAACCTGGGTCCGGGAAGCCGACGTTCTCTTCGCGGACGGCACCTTCGGTTGCTCGACCACTCGGATGGTCAGCATCAAGTGCACCTGGGACGCGGACGGCGGCATGGCGGATGGCCGGAACGCCCTTCCCAGTGCAGCGAACAACTTCGAGGGCGACGGAAACCTTGACAACTTCCTCAAGTGCGAGGCGAAGTAAGGATCTGCGTCTCCTGAGATCCGTCTGATCTGAAATCAAACGGGAACCCCGGGGCCATCCGGCCCCGGGGTTCGTCTTTATGTACGCGCGTAACGCTGTTCGGCGGGATCGCGCGCAGGACGGGGAACGCCGGTGTTCACACCGGCACAGCCCGCCGAAGGCGGGCGGCGGGGAAGACGTCAAGAGGTAGGACGGCTCCCGTCTCTCGGCGTGGATCTCCGCATTGGAGATGGCGCGCAGGCACGGAAAACCCCGCCGAAGCCCACACAGTCGCCGTGATCCCGGGATCGGCGCCGGCGACGCCGCTCCGAGCCGCCACACGGCCTCCTGGCGTCCCTCAGCGCCGGTCTCGTGGCCCACAGCGCGAGCGCGCGCTGCGGCGCGGACCCTCCACGCGCTACTGAGCCCGCGGAGAGCGGATCAGAGGACCGCCGTCCCAATCCCTCTCCCGCCGTTTCCCCGTCCAAACAAACGGTCTACCGGACGGGGGACGTCCGCGGAACCATCGAGTCCGCCGATCGCCCAGGATTGAAGCCGACTTTTCCACAAGAGGCCGCCGGGCGGGACGAAACCGCCCCGGTTTTCGTCTGTACATGGTGGAGGGCTTCCCCATGAACGAACGAACCACCGAGATGCCCGAACCGGGGCCGGATTGCCGCAGGAGCCGGACCGTCCCTATACTCCTCCACGCAATGGGCAGGGAGTGTTGATGACGGGTGCGCCGAGGGAGGAGTTCGCTGGGCGCAGCGCCGTGTCCAGGGAAGCTCTCACCCGCACCGAGCGGCTCCTCGTCACGATGTTCGTCACCATGTTCGCCACGATGCTCGCCGCCGGCGCGCTCGGGTTCACCACGATCAGCGGTCAGCTTCTGCACATGCAGGAGCAGATCGGCAATCTCTCCGAGCGGATCACGCGCGTTGAAGAGCGAATCGCCGGTGTCGAAGAGCGCCTCACCCGCGTTGAAGAGCGGATCACCAGTGTCGAAGAGCGGCTGACCAGTGTCGAAACGTTGATCCAGACGCACCTGGTCCCCCGGCCGGCCGCCTCGCCCGCGGCGGGCCCCTGAGCCCTCCGCTCGCGGCAGGCGGGCGGCAGAGTCAACGTAGCACTCTGCCATCCGGGAAGCGCCGGCTCAAAGCCGCGACCTATTGACTTTCGGCATTCCCTGGCTCAGCCTCCACAGCGGAGGTGGCTCATGCCCGTCAGTCCACGGACCAGGAAACAGGAACTCCGCGCGCCCGCCTCGGCGTGAGCGCGACAAAACCAAGGGATTCCGAACGAGTGACCCCGATGTCGAACCGATCGGCGTGGAGGACTCTTGTCCTCGTTGCCGGTGCTCTGCTCGGTGCCGGACTGAGCCTGCTGCTCGCCGGATGCGGGGGCGACAGCGCGCCGGCCACCCCTCCAGCACCGCCACCGCCCCATCCGCTCGGCTGGGACGGTCTTCCCGACGAGATCAACGTCCAGGTGGGAGAGACAGAGACATTCACCGCCACGCTCACGGCGGCCGTCGACGCGAACTACACCATTTCCGCCAACTCAGGGGCCGTCGAGGTTTCCGGCGAGGCCCTGCGAGCCGGGGTGTTCCAGGGATCCGTGACCGGAGTCGAGGCCGGTGAAGTGGAGGTCACCGTCGCTGCCTCCCATTCCGGCTTCGCCACCGCGACAGCCTCTTTCGAAGTCATCGTGGAGGACCTGTTCGATCTGAGCCTGTGGCGAGAGCTGGTCTTTGATGCCTTCGACTGCCCCAACGGCTTTACCGACGAGTCCTGCAGGCACTTCTGGGGGGAGAGGGATGTCGAGAATCGGATCACGGCCGTCCTTCCTTTCGTGCCCGATTTCCATCTCGTCAGCCCGGGAAGGGGTTGGCGATTCACCTCCACCCAGGAGGACACGATCAGGGATGCGATCCGCGCTGCTGTGAAGCAGATCACCGGCCAGGAATTCGTTGGCCAGGTCACCACCGGAAGGAGCCTCAGGGACGAGTACGGATGGGTGGACATCATCGCTGTCGAGAACGATTTCTGGGGCCGACCCCGCGGCCCGTGCGGGGCAGCCGGTGTCGGTCTGACCGAGGGCGTTGCCCTCATCAACGTGGACCGTTTGGACGCCTGTGACCTTTACCCGCTGGCGATGCACGAAGTCGGGCACGCCCTCGGCTTTTTCCACGTGCTGAACCTGGGCGACTACATCATGTCCCCCCTCCTGACCGAGATTCCTCCGGTGTTCAGCGAGACAGAGCAGTTTCACGCGCAGCTCGCCTGGGAACTGGGGCGCGGGGCGCCCTACACCCCGGATCCCCGGAAAACGTCTTCCTCAACCCGCATGACCCTGAACACCCGCTCTACCGGTGGGGGGCTCGAGAACCTCCCGTTGGAAGCGATGGTCGAATGTCCGCTGCACTAGGCGCCTGATCGAACGGCGCCACGCATCGCCGACCGAGAAGATCGCGCAGACGGCTTGGAACGCCGGCCTCTGGGCAGTCCTCCCGGTGGGGCCCGGCACAGCCCGCCGAAGGCGGGCGGCGGAGCGCATCGCCGACCGCGAAGGATCGCGGGGACGGCTTGGAACGCCGACCTCCGGTCGGCATCGCGGCCGAAGGCCGCGGAAGCGAAGGACCCCAATGTCGGGGGCGGTGCCCTCTCCGTAGGAAACACCCGGGTGCCACCGGCATCCCCGGCCCGTACACACAAAAAACCCGCGCGACGGCGGGTGTCACAGGGAGCGGCGAGTGCCGCTCCCCGTGGGATCCCGGTCGATGGTGACCGGGGTCAGGTGACCGTCAGCTGGAGGCGTTGATCGAGGTCACCTTGATGGTGTTGGTCGCCTCGTCGAGGGTGCCCATCACCGTGACCTCCATGCCCAGGTGCTCCAGCGCCGCCTCGTTCGTAATGTCGAGGAGGTGGAAGCCGTCCGGGCTCGCGAGGGCTACGCCGCCGCCCTTGCTCAGGCAACCGGTGGCGCAGCCCTTGTGGGCTTCGTTGCCGGCCTTCGAGAAGTCCTTCGCGCAGGCCTCGTCGGCGACCCAGCCGGTGAAGGCCATGTCCTCGGCGGCTGCCGGGGCGACGAAGGCGACGGAGGCGAGGAGGGCTACGGAAAGGATTCGGGTGGTCAGCATCAAGTGCACGTGGGACGCCGACGGCGGAACGGCCGATGGGCGTAACGCGCTGCCCCAGGCGTTTGATCCCGACACCAACCTGGCGAACTTCCTGAAGTGCGAGGCGAAGTAGGGACCTGCGTCTCCTGAAAACCGTCTGATCGGAAATCAAACGGGAACCCCGGGGCCATCCGGCCCCGCAGTTCTTCTTTGTACCCGGGTCGTCAGGCCGCGAAACCGCGTACGGCTGACGTAGAAAGACCGCGGGGGCGGCTTGGGCCCCCACCGGGAGAACTGGCCGTAGGCCTCCGGCCGGCGCCCGCTGGCCGTAGGCCAGCGAAAGCGCGTAACGCTCAGGGAAAAAGAGCGCAGGAACGGCTTGGAACGCCGGCCTCCGGCCGGCGCCGCTCCGCGAAGCGGAGCGAAACCGCGTCACCGCCTGACCCCATCGGACGCGTTGGTCTCGCAGGCGCCAGCTCGTCGATGCGGTCCGCGATGCGTTGCGCCGGCTCGCGAAGCTGCTCGACGGTCCAGTCGGCGGCGTAGCCTTCCGTCACATCGGTGCGTCGGGCGTGGTTCACCAGCCGTTTGGTGAGGGACCGCGGCAGCATCAGTTCCCGCTCCGACACCGTGATGAAGGCGTTGCGGAAGCCGTGGAACCAGAACTTGGTGCCGGCCGTCCGTCCGATGCGGGCATAGAGGTGCTGCAGTTCCTCGGCATGGCCCGAGGCGCTGGTGGACGAGGGGAAGACCCAGGCGCTCGATGCAACCGTCGCATCTCCATTCTCGGCCCGGCGCCGCCGGAGGATGGCGGCGAGCTGCCGGGTGATGGGCGGTTCCAACGGCTCCCCGGTCTTGGTCTCTTCGATCCGCAGGACTCGCTCCTCCAGGTCCACGCGATCCCAGCGGAGCGAGAAAACCTCGCTGAGCCGCAGGCCCGTGTAGAGCGCGAACCAGAAAATATCGCGAGTCGCGGGAACGATGACCTCCGCTTCGATGCCCGTCCGCCAGCGCGGCAGAACCTCGGCCGGCGTCGGGATGCGCCGCCGCGCGGGGCGGTGGTACCGCCCGCCGCCGGCGAGCAAGAGCTCGACCGGATTGCGCAGGTCCGCGTGATCGACGCAGGGCCGGCGGTACACCGAGCGCAGCAGCGAGATCGCCTGGTTTCCGATGGACCAACCGTGCCGCTCAGACACGAGAAGAAAACGCGCCTCTACATCCCTTCGGGTGATCGTGTCGAGCCGACGCGACCGCCAGTCACCAAGGCAATAGCGCACCTGCCCGCGGTAGAGCCTCTCGGTGCTGGCCTTGCGGGCAGGGTTGGCAGCCAGGTATTCCGCGAAGGCCTCTCGTAGGGTCGGAACCCAGCGGGCGTCTGCGCGGTCGGCCGCCGGATCCCCCCCTCCGGCGACCCGGCCCAGCAGTTCCTGCGCGAGTCGTCTCGCCTCGTTGGGAGTCATCCTGCCGTGCCGGCCAATCACGACGCGCTTGTTCGGCGCCTTTCGCCCGCCGTTTCCGCTCCGGTAGTTCACGATGAACGCCTTGGTACCCGTGGGCTGGACCCGGACCCCGAACCCGGTCAGCTTGTCGTCCCAGGCGATCCAGGGCTTTTTGCCGGGCTTCAGAGCCTCCACGGTTCGTTTGGTCAGGGTCAGCTTCACCTTGGCGATGCGCTTTTGCGATGTGATTTCCATGGCGGACGGGGTGGGGGGCAGCCGGCGTCGATCAACCCGGTGGTCAACACCGGAAACGTAAGTCGCCGCGCGTCGGGCTCGCGGCAGTAGGAAACGAAAACCGGACTTCGTTACAACAGCATATGTCAACGGTGACACCAACCGTGCCGCTCGGACACGAGAAGAAAACGCGCCTCCACATCCCTTCGGGTGATCGTGTCGAGTCGACGCGACCGCCAGTCACCAAGGCATAGCGCATCTGCCCGCGGTAGAGCCTCTCGGTGCCGGCCTTGCGGTCAGGGTCGGCAGCCAGGTATTCCGCGAAGGCCTCTCGTGGGGTCGGAACCCCGCGGGCGTCTGCGCGGCCGGCCGCCGGATCCCCCCCTCCGGCGACCCGGCCCAGCAGTTCCTGCGCGAATCGTGTCGCCTCGTTGGGAGTCATCCTGCCCTGCCGGGCGATCACGACGCGCTTGTTGGGCGCCTTTCGCCCGCCGTTTCCGGCCCCGTAGTTCACGATGAACGCCTTGGTACCCGTGGGCTGGACCCGGACACCGAACCCGGTCAACTTGTCGTCCCAGGCGATCCAGGGCTCCTTGCCGGGCTTCAATGCCTCCACGGTTCGTTTGGTCAGGGTCAGCTTGACCTTGGCGATGCGCTCTTGCGATGTGATTTTCATGGCGGACGGGATGGGAGACAGCCGGCGTCGATCAACCCGGTGGTCAACACCGGAAATGCAAGTCCCACGGGCGCTCCCGTACACACAAAAAACCCGCGCGAGGGCGGGTGCGTCGGGGAGCGGGCGAGCCCGCTCCCCAAGGATTCCCGGTCGCTTGCGACCGGGTCAGGTGATTGTCAGCTCGAGGCCTTGATCGAGGTCACCTTGATGGTGTTGGTCGCCTCGTCGAGGGTGCCCATCACCGTGACCTCCATGCCCAGATGCTCCAGCGCCTTCTCGTTCGTGATGTTGAGGAGGTGGAAGCCGTCGGGGCTCGCCAGCGCGACTCCGCCACCCCCGCTGAGGCAACCGGTGGCGCAACCCTTGTGCTCGGCGTTGCCGGCCTTGGCGAAGTCCTTGGCGCACGCCTCGTCGGCGACCCAACCGTTGAAGGTCATGTCCTCGGCGGCGGCCGTGGCGACGAACGCGCAGGACGCGAGAAGGGCGATGGTGAGGATGAGCAGTTTCTTCATGGGGATTCTCCCGTCTGAGGAATAGGGTGCGTGGCGCCACGCGCCCGTAGAGAAATGTTGAACCGCATATTGTACCGAAGACGGCCTTGGCAATCCTGGGCTGCTTCGACGGATCGGGCGGAGCTGGAGGCCTTCTACCGCGCGACTGGCGGCCCGGGCTGCTACCAGTTCAGCAGTGGGGGATGGCTGACGTCGGCGCCGCTGGACGAATGGGCCGGTGTCGAGACCGACGCGGACGGTCGTGTCAGTAGCCTGCGTCTCGGCAACGCTGGCTTGAGTGGGTCCATTCCACCCGGACTCGGGCGGTTGACGAAGCTGAAGGAACTGGACCTGTCCAACGACTCGGGAGCGTGTAACCCCGCCGATCGCCGTGTCCGGACGACATTCCGCCGGCGCCGTTCGCATACAAGCGCTGAGTGGTGAGATTCCGCGCGAACTCGGTCAACTCACGGATCTGGAGTATCTGAACCTGGGCGACAACGAACTGAGCGGTGAGATCCCGCCTGAAATCGGGGCGTTCGCGAATCTGAGCACGCTGAGCTTGTGGGGCGATCAGTTGAAGGGTGACGTTCCGTCCGAACCGGGCCAGTTGACGCAACTCACCGACCTCTTCCTTGAGTACAACGACCTGAGTGGGATGATGCCGCCCGAACTCGGCCGGTTGACGAAACTCACGAGGCTGGATCTGGGTGGCAACGAAAAGCTTGCCGGGCCGGTACCCCGGGAACTCACGAATCTCACGATGCTGAGTGCGCTGCTGTCGCCCGAAAACGTCTGCGTGCCCTGGGGCGCGCCGTTCGACTCGTGGATAGAGAGTGTCCAGTGGCGATTCGATGGCTCGCGATGCCCCCCCTCCGACGTGGACCCGCATGTTCGCGCAATCGATCGCGCGGCGCTTGAAGCTCTCTACCGGGCGACCGATGGTGACCACTGGCACGACAATTCGGGAGGGCTGACCGAAGAACCGGTCGAGCGATGGGCCGACGTCGCTACCGGCCCGCAGGGGCGCGTCATCAAGCTGGATCTGAGCGGCGTTTTTCGAGGTGGGGTCATTCCCGCCGAGATCGGCCAACTGGCGAGCCTTGAGTATCTGGATCTTTCCCGCAACCGGCTGACCGGGACGATCCCGGCGGAGCTTGGCCAACTGGCGAGCCTGACCTACCTGTCCCTCCCCGACAACCAGTTGAGCGGGAGGATCCCGTCCCAACTCGGTCGGCTCGCGAGCCTGACGCGCCCGGTCCTTGGTGACAATCGGTTGCGTGGGACGATCCCGCCGGAGCTTGGGTCAACTCATCAACCTGGAGAGTCTGTGGCTCGACGATAACCCATTGCTATCAGGTCCGTTGCCGGACACCTTTCTCTCCCTGACGAGACTCGCGTGGAGGCGCTCCACTTGGGAGGGACTGATCTGTGGGTGCCGACAGGTCCGGTGTTCGACGCTTGCTTCCTTGCCATACCGGTCTCCTTTCAGGTACGTCAGGATATGGCCCAGGTACACAAAAACCCCTACCGGCGCGTGAACCAGGCGTCGATCACCCCGATTCGAAACAGTCCGTTTCGCACCGGAACCTGATGAAAACGCATGTCGCGCCGGCGTGGCGCATCGTTGCCCGCCGGTGGTACCGTCCCAGCCATGAGCCGAATTACACTCCTTACGCTCAGCGTCATCGTCGCGGCGGCCGGCCCGGCCGCCGGTGAGGACGACCCCCGCGGGAGATCCCGCGTTTTCGCGCTCTTCGGTGGATCCATGAGCACCGTAACGAACGACGGCAGCGAGGATGCCTTCTCGCTCCACTTCCGGAAGGGCCTCCACGGGGCGGCCGGCCTCGAGTACGCGGTCACGGACGAAATCGCCGTCCAACTCCGAGCCGGCTACAGCCAGAACGGGGCCGATCTCACCTCCCGCATGATGGAGACGCGCGTGTTCTGGGAGTTCGACTACTTCGAGTTCAGCGTCTTGACGCAGATCGGGAACGGGCTGTTCCATGGTCTCGTCGGAGTGAGCACGGGGGTCGCTTGGGGCTGCTCGATCAGCGTTCAGCATCCGGGCTTCGACGAGACGACAGACTGCTTGGGATCGGATGCCGGAGACCTTGGAACGCTGGACTTCGGGCTCCTTGCCGGCATCGGAACACCGGAGTGGAACGGCATGTTCGCCAACGTGATCTACTCGGAAGGCCTGCAGAACATCGTGAATCCGGGAGATCCCGGCCGGAACCGCTCGCTCCGGTTCCTGCTCGGAATCTATGTCAACTGAGGGGTGACGTGGACCGAAATGGGGAGACGCCGGGTCGCGGCATGCGGACCCGGTCCGCCGGCGACAGTTGAGACCGGGCCGCTCCCGCCGATGAGCTGAACGCCCTGTGTCTCTTCGTGACCCGGCCCTCTTGCTCGCACTGCTGCTCGGCGCCGGCGCGGCGTTCCCGGGCTGCGGGGGCGAAGAGGTTCCGGCTCCGACGGCTCCGGAGCCGCCGCCGGTCCCGGCCCCACGGCTGACGGCGCCGGAGAACCTCCGGGTTACCAGCCAGGGCTCGGACTCCATCGAATGGTCATGGAACACGGTCGCGGGCGCTCTCGCGTACCAGGCACAGTTCAGCACGGACGACACGTTCACGACCGCTGACGCGACCTTGCTGATCATCGCCCCGAAGACGTCCCACCGGGTCGAGGAGCTTTCGGAGCGCGCGACCGGGCATTTCCGGGTTCGAGCCGCCGACGGGGTCTCGCTGACGACCCTGCAATTCAGCGAATGGAGCGAGGCGGTCATGGGCGCAACGACAGGTGCAATCGCGCCGCTGGATGTTCCGCGAAACGTCCGCGCTACCGCCCCGGGTGAGGATTCCGTCACCCTGCGGTGGGATCGAGTGAGTGGCGCCGGCTCCTACGAGGTGGAGCAGCGCGAACCGGATGGCGACAACGAGTGGGGAGGCGCCGACTGCGAGGGCGCGGACCCGAGCAACCTCGTCGAAAGCGAGGAATGCGTCGCCAGCGGACTTGAGGCCGGCACGGACCATGACTTCCGCGTCCGGGCGATTCCTTCCGACACGGACCGCTATCGCGAGAGCGCCTGGAGCGGCGTTGGGGAAGCCCGGACGGCGGGGGCAAGCACCCGGCCGACCGAGCCGACCACCGGCGGGATGGGCAGTCTCAACGTGCGGTGGACGAGCGACGCCGACGGCATCATGTGGACCTGGGATCGCCTGCCCGGCGCGACCTACGACTACGCCATCGTTCCAGGCAGTGACCTTCCTCGCCGCAGGTCATCGAACCCTTGCGCTGGCGCGATCTACGAACGGTTGGACGTGGCGGACACGCACGCGGAGGACGTCGCAGGTCCGGTAGCGCTGCTCTGCGTCCGGACGAACAATCCGGACGACGACTCGGAGAACCTCTCGTTTGCCTGGGCCGTGACTCCCCCCTTCCCTCCAGCAGCCCCCACGGCCGACGGAGTCTCACCGGCCGGTGACTCCGCCAAGGCGACGCGGGCCCTCACCTGGACGGGGATCAACGTGGAAGGCGGTTTCGCGTACGAAATGAACGTGATCGCCGATCCGGAACGCCAGAACAGCGTGACGCCGGACCGCCCGACCGACGAGGCATTGCAGCGGGCCTGCAGCGCCGGACAGTTCCACGAGAGCGGCGACACCGACGTGCCGCTGACCGATTTGGAGACGACCCTGACGCGCCTGGAGCCCTACACCGGGTATCTGCTGTGCCTGCGGATGAAGAACGTCGCCGGCGCGACGGACTGGGTTACCCCTGACGGCAACGCGGAGCATCAGACCGCCCCCGGTACGCCGTCCCGACCGATGAGGAACGACGACCGTTCGGAGGATGACCGGGACGCCGACAGCGAAAAGATCGTCTGGGACATCGAGACCCGGGGAAACGATCGAATCCCGAGAGAGCCGCGCGACTTCATCCTGCGGGCGATCCAGCATCCCGACAAGATCGACGACGACGGCGACAACTTCCACGACGACCAGACGCCCCGGCCAAATTCGGAGGACTGTGACGACAGCGGCTTCCAGTCGGGCGACTACACGAATCCCGAGGTGACCACGGCGCTGACCGGCCAGGGGTTCAGCGCCACCCTCTCGATCCCCCGGCCCGCGGGGGAACAGCAGGTGGCATCCGGCAGCAATGAAGTCATTCCCGTCGTCGTCTCGCTATGCATCCAGGCGAGATACGAAACCGACGGGGGCGAGCGCCTGGGGCCGTGGTCCATCAGTACCGCGGAAACCGTGGGGAAACAGCGGGAGCAGTCACCATAGGCAGTGCTCAGCCGGGAAGTCGTAGAACGCGAGCAGCGCTTCCCGGCTCTTCTCAGGCAGGTGACCGTTCGGCCAGGTGGCGCGGGGCCGGCGCGGCAGGTAGCTGAAGGAGGCGCGGTTCCGGCGGGTGATCGAGCCGATGCTGCGTGGGGGTGACCGACCCGGATCACCGGTTCTGGTTGAGGGCGTTCCGGGTCGGGGGTTTCTCGGGGGCAGTGAGGGGAGGTCGGCCAGCAGCCAACGTTTCGCGTCCCGGAGGGGACCACGCGGGAAGGCGAAATCCGCTTCCCCGCCGCCGATCCTGCCGACTTCGCGCCGGCGCGCGTCCCTGCCGACGACCCGGCGTCAGAACAGCGTGGGCCGGAAGCCCTCCGCGTTGACGAGCCGGGCCGTCCCGCCCAGCACCTGGATCAGGTAGAACCCGGCCGCCTCCGCCGCTCGCGCGGCCCGCCCCTCGGCCGTCAGGCAGGCCAGCGCGCCCGCGATCCGGGGACGCGCGTAGTCCGGCCGCCACTCGCGGAAGTCGCGCATCTGCGTCTCGAAGCGGCTCACGTCCGAGGACTCGAGGTTCGTCTTCACCTCCACGACTACCGCATCGTGCTCCCCGTAGGCCACCAGGTCGTACTCCCGCATCTCGTGCAGGCGCCGGGTCCGTACGCGGTGCGCAACCTCCACAACCCCGATGCCCGCCGCGCGGAGCAGGTTCACCAGGTCCTCCTCGACCAGTCCTTCCGCGAGCCGTCCCCAGCGGTTGTCCACCTCCCCGCCGATCTGCCGGAACAGGCGGTCCAGCTCGCGTTCGCGCTCCTTCCGCCGCTCCGCTACCTCGTTCCGCCGCTGCTCTTCCGCCAGCTTGTGTTCCGCATCCAGCCGGGCAATCTCGCGCATCGCCTCCGCGTACTCGCGCCGGGCGATCCGCGCCTCGCGGGCAGTAGCGTGCAGGATCCGCCAGATCTGGGCAGGGGTCGGGGTCGAGCGGCGGCGGCGGGCCATCGCCGACATTTTACGACGGGCCGCGGCCGACGGAGTCTCACCGGCCGGTGACTCCGCCAAGGCGACGCGGGCCCTCACCTGGACGGCGATCAACGTGGAAGGCGGTTTCGCGTACGAAATGAACGTGATCGCCGATCCGGAACGCCAGAACAGCGTCACGCCGGACCGCCCGACCGACGAGGCATTGCAGCGGGCGTGCAGCGCCGGACAGTTCCACGAGAGCGGCGAAACCGACGTGCCGCTGACCGATTTGGAGACGACCTTGACGCGCCTGGAGCCCTACACCGGGTATCTGCTGTGCCTGCGGATGAAGAACGTCGCCGGCGCGACGGACTGGGTTACCCCCGACGGCAACGCGGAACATCAGACGCCGGTACGCCGTCCCGGCCGATGAGGAACGACGACCGTTCGGAAGATGACCGGGACGCAGACAGCGAAAAGATCGTCTCGGACATCGAGACCCGGGCAAACAGCCAGTTACCGAGGGAGCCCCGCGACTTCATCCCTCGGGTAATCCAGCATCCCGACAAGATCGACGACGACGGCGACGGCTTCGCCGACGACAGCGTGCCCCGGCCGCGTGGGGAGGACTGCGGCGACAGCGCCTTCCAGTCGGGCGATTACCGCAATCCCGGGGTGATCCCGGCGCTTACCAGCCAGGGGTTCACTGCAACGCTCTCGGTCCCCCGGCCGACGGGAGAACAGGAGGTGGCATCCGGAAGAGCTATGGCCGAAAGTGGGTGAC
The DNA here is from genome assembly GCA_965223075.1 of Candidatus Marinacidobacterium sp. Taxonomy (GTDB): domain Bacteria; phylum Acidobacteriota; class Vicinamibacteria; order Marinacidobacterales; family Marinacidobacteraceae; genus Marinacidobacterium. Next base: position 1,190,954 of record OZ244986.1, read on the forward strand.
GGCGCGAGAAGGGGGCACGGCTCGCAACGTCCCCAGTGAGGGCGGCCACGCGACCGCTCCGGAAGTCGAGATCCAACCGGCGGCGGCCGACAGGACGATCGCCAGCAGGCAGGAAGCGGGATTCGACCGGAAGAGTGTGGCCATCACGGAATCGAGTCGGTCCGGATGGTGCGAAGCCGGCAGACCCGGCGCCGGATCACGGTCCCGGGGGATGCGACCGGGAAGGACCGAACCGTCACGCGCCGCGCGGCGCCGCTGGAACAGTCAGCCATGGCGATGACCGGGGTCGGGCCGAACAGTTCCCATATCGCTTGGGCGCGCCGTTGAATGACGCGCCCAAGCCGGGCGGGGACGAGGCCGATGCAGATTACGAGGCTACTCGACCGTGTCGGACGCCACAGCACTCCACACGCTATACACGGTTGTCGAGCCCAAACGCACGGAGTAGCTGTACCGCAAGGTGTATATGTTGGCGGCGGCGTCGCGAGTCACGAACTCGCCGTTACGGGCAGTCCCGGTCCTGACGCGCGGATGATTCGGATCGGTCGCAGCGAAGTCCATCGCACCGAGGCTATCCTGCGCTTCTGTGGCGGCATCATGCTTGATGTACTCCACCTGGTAACCGATGGAACTCGCCGCGACCGTTGCATCCCAGGTGGCCGCTGGCAAAGTCCAAGTAATCACGCCGGAAGTAGTAGTACCTCCAGAACCAACAGTGCTAGGGATCGGCGCATCGGGAGCGGTCACAGTGCCGGCTACGAACCTCGTGGGAGCGCTGATCACCCATGGGCCATCATCACCGGCCGTGGGCGCGGCGCGAACACAGGCGTAGAAATAGTACTCCCTCATAAGCGCCGCGGCGGCTGTGGTCCCGTCCTCGTTGTCCAATATCTGACTACCGGTGTTCGGCCAAATCCATCGTTCGAAGCCCCCCTCAGCACTGGAATTCGTCGTCCGTGTCGGGGTGGTCCCGTCGTTGATGTCGTTGTCCGCCGTGTCGGTTACTTCGACATTAGCAAGGCCCGATGCTCTCAGGTTGCCGCACACATCCTGCGTTGTGCCGCGGGGAATCGTACGCTCGGAAGTACTGAAGACCGTGACGTCGAACATTGCACCGTCGATAGGAGTTCCGACCTTGGGGCTCACGGACCACACCAATCTGTGCGCATCATGGCGGCGGTTGCTGTCCTCAATGACCGAACTCTCACCCGGTACGTAAACGGGGATGGCGGGAGAGGTCGGCCTTGTTGGCGCTCCGTCTGTCATGCCCGTGCCGGCGCCGCCTGTTCCGTCGTCTCCTACAAACACCCACGACGAAGCCCCGTAGTCATTTTCGGCCCGGATACACAACTGGTAGTGGGTGTAGGGAGCGGGTCTCCTTTCACGATGCGAAACCGGGAAGTCCTGGGCGTTCCGTCGCGCAGGAGATGGGACTGCGTTGCCCCCGCCGCAGTCGGCGGTATCGTCCGGTTCGTCGTTGTCCCGGCTCGTGGTCACCATCCGGAGGACGTAGTCGAATCCCTCGTCTATCTCATAATCCCAGCCGATGGATGTCGTGGCGCCCCCGGTGTCTGTCACCTGGGGATTCGCGAACGCGCTTCCGCCGGTAACACCGGGGATACGAGAGGCCGGCACGGTCGAAGCCCACGCCAGGGAAACGTCGCCAAACTGCCGGATCCCGCGCTCATCTTCCCAGGTCCGCACCAGGCAGAGCCCACGGGTCTGCCCTCGGCCCATGGTGTCGGCGGCCACGTTATCAGCGAAAGTGGTGTCGTTGTTCGTGATGGAAAGAGTGACAGAGATATCCGAGTCCAGATTGATCCAGATTCCGCTAGCCTCAGCGGTATCAACAATGGTTTCCAAGTTGCGATCGATGCTGTCAAGACTGGGGCATTCGTCATCCGTCCGCCTTGGGTTTGTGCTCGTATCGATCCCCGGCGTTCCCAACAATGCCGCGTAGTGGTCAATCAGAGGTTGGAGCGCACGGTCTTCCACCGGATCCCAGTTCCAGGTGATCGCATGCCGGTACGTTGTATCCGAAACCTGGGTGAGGTCGAACTCCGACTTCCACAGGAGGTTCAGGCCGCCCGGTTCAACACTGACCGCGGCACGACCCGTGGTGGTGGCAGTGGCCGAAGAACTCCAGGCACTCGGGGCCGAACCCGTGGCCGATGTCGCGGGAACGGCTCGCACGCGGAAGGCGTATGCCGTCCCGCTGTCCAGACCGCCGGCGACACACTCGATGCCGGTCACGCGATTGCCCGCCCCGCCGCAACTGGCGCTGGTCCAGGAACCACCGTCCTGCCGCTGCACCTCGTAAGCCTCCGCATCAGCAACCGCGTCCCACGTGACGGTGATTGTGGCGTCTCGCGGACTTCCCGCCGCCACGCTGCCCGGCACGGACAGCGGAACCGCCGCCGGCGGTTCGGTGATTCCCCTGACGGCGTCGCTCCAGTCGCTGTACTGCAAATCGGTCACCGAAGCACCGACTCCGGAGCGGACCCGGAAATACCCGGAGGTCTGGTTGTGCACGCGGTGAGAGGTCTGGGGCGCAACGATCAGGAACGTCGTATCGGCGGCCGTGAACACGGCGTCCGCACTGAACTGTCCCTGGTACCCGAGCACGCCCTCGACGCCATTCCACGTCCACTCGATGTAGCCGTCGCCCGCTGACGCGCGGAGACCCGTAGGGGTCGCCGGACCTGTCGGCTCAGGCGTCGGCGTCGGCGTCGGCGCTGGTGGCGGCGGGGCCGGAGTCGTTGGCGCCGGCACCTCCTCCTCCCCGCAGGACACCGCGAAAAAACCCGCACCAAGGAACAGCGTGAACAACAGAGCCCACCCGCGGACGGACGTGAACTTGCCAGTGAACGACTTCATGCCACCTACCTCCCGGTTCGGTGTTGCGGTTCAAGTAAAACTTGAACCTCTGCGGATATAAGTCCAGCGTTAGCGTAACACACTTGCGGTCCGGCCTGCCAGCCCGAATTCGGGCCGGAATCCGCGCTCGGCGCGGCGCGGCTCCGGAATCTTCCACGTCTCCCGGGAGGGGCCATTGTATGCCCTTTTGGAGGATGCAAGTCCGCTCGGACCTTCAACTTGCGCGGCGGCGGCGCGGTTGTGCGGCACCAGCGCGGGTGCGGGGCGTCGGCGCGGTCCGATCTACCCGGCGACCCGCGCCGTCTCGCTCCCCGTTCGGTCCAGGAACGCGGCCCACTGCTCCATGAGCGCCCGCCGCCGCTCGAACAGGTCCGTGCGCCGGTAGGCCGCCTCGGTGGCGTTCGTGTTCACATGGGCCAGCGCCAGCTCGCACACCTCCCCCGGCGCGTCCGTGCACTCCGCCGCCCAGTCCCGGAAGCTCGACCGGAACCCGTGGGGTACCGCTCCGATTCCCAGTTGCCGGACCATCTTCGAGATCGCCGCCCGGGAATGCACCCGGCCCGTCGCCGAAGGGAAAACCAATCCCGAGCCGCCCGCCAGGGCCTCCGCCTCGCCGAGCACCTCCAGCGCCCGCGTGGACAGCGGAACCCGGTGCTCCCGGTTGGTCTTCATCCGTTCCGCCGGAACCCGCCACTCACGCTCCTCCAGGTTCATCTCCTCCCAGCGCGCGCCGCGCACCTCCCCGCTCCGGCTCGCCGTCAGCACCATGAACTCGAACGCCAGCACCGTTGCGGGATTGGCCCCGGACCCACGCACGGTAGCGATGGCGGCGGCGACCTTCCGGTACGGGAGCGCCGCGAGATGCCGCGGCCGGACTCCTTTCCTGGGCAGCGCCGCACCGATGGCCTCCCCGGCCGGGTTGTCCTCCCGGTAGCCCTGCGCCACCGCCCACCGCATCACCGCCCCGATGCGCTGCCGTACCTTGCGTGCCGTAACGCGCTTCTCGTTCCAGATCGGAACCAGCACCGCCATGACGTCCGCTGTGCTGATCCGGTCCACGGGCCTTCGCCCGAGCTTTGGCATCGCGTAGGTGCGGAGAGTCCATCGCCAGTCCGTCTCGGACTTGCTGCCGCGCTTCCACCCCGTCGCATGAATGGCAAGGACCGTCTCGGCCGCTTCCTCGAAGGTGGGGACTATCTGCCTGCGGCCGGTCACCCGTTCGCCCCGGCCCCGGGCCACGAGGTTGAGCGCGCACTGCTGGCGCGCCGCGGCCAGGCTGACGTGGGGCCAGACCCCGAGGCCGAGATTGCGGGGGCGCCCGTCCACTTGGATGCGCTGCGCCCAGGACTTGGCGAGGTGGCCGCGGGCAGTGCGCTTGACGAGCAGGGAGAGACCGCCGGAGCCGCGTCCGTCTCCGTATCGTCCCGGCTCCCGGACCGTGGCGACGAATCGTGCGGAGAGGCGGTAGGGGCGGCTGGTCATGGTGTGGGCGGTGCGAATTTTAATGTTGGATGGGTATCACATGTTGGGCGGGAGCGGGCCGGAACCGGATGCCGGCGCGGCACAAAGGAGCGTAATAACACGTTGATACTGCGTGCGTAATAAGACACACGATGGAACGTGTCTGGCGCGACACTGAACCGGGAGGTAGGTGGCATGAAGTCGTTCACTGGCAAGTTCACATCCGTCCGCGGGTGGGCTCTGTTGCTCGCGTTACTGCTTGGCGCCGGCATGATGATTTCGGCCTGCGGGGACGAAGAGGTGCCGACTCCGACCACCCCGGCGCCGACGCCGCCAACGCCGACACCACCGGCGCCTGAGCCGACCCCCGAGCCGATCGGACCGGCCACCCCTGAGTACCTTCGGGTGTCAGCGACCACCTCCAGTTCCATCACCTGGATGTGGGACGCGGTTGAGGGCGTGCTGGGCTATCAGGGCCAGTTCAGCCCGGACGCCACCTTCGCGGATACCGACACGACGTTCCTGATCGTCGCCCCGGCGACCTCCCACACGGTTTCGAATCTGTCAGGCAACATGACGGGACATTTCCGGGTCCGGTCCGGAACCGGCACCTCGATCACCGATCTGCAGTACAGCGAGTGGACCGACGGAGTCTCGGGCAGTACCGCCGCTCCGGCACCGGCGGCCCCGCTCGCCGCTCCCGAGAGCGTCAGCGTGAGCAGTCGCGGAGAAAACTCGATTGTCATCACATGGGACGAGGTGGATGACGCCGCCACGTACGAGGTCGGGCAGAGCGTGGATGGTGGCACCTGGGGGCCCGCCTCGTGTGGCGACGGCGGTGACGACGAAGTGAGCACGGACGAGTGCATCGCTACCGAGCTGACCGCCGGAACCGACTACGACTTCCGGGTCAGGGCCGTTCCCGCCGATTCGGACACGGACAAGTACAGGGAAAGCGCTTGGAGCGGCACGCTCGAAACGAGTACCAGAGGTCGGGCGCCGAGCGAGCCGGTTTCCGGCGGGGTGGGCGACCTGAACGTCCGCTGGGCGAGCGCCGCGAACTCGATTACGTGGATCTGGGATCGCGTCGAGGGGAAGAAATACGACATCTTCGCCGCAGAAAACACCTACGCGGAAGATGCGAATCCCTGCAAGGACAGGACATATTCCATATCGGAATCCTCCGCCACCTCCCACTCACTGGACCCGGCACCGGACCCGGGAGACATCGCCCTGCTCTGCGTCCGAACCACAAACGAACAGAACCTTTCCGAGAACCTCTCCTTCGCCTGGGCCGTCGCGGCCCCTGCCGCACCCAGCGTTGCCTCCGCACCCTCCACCGCCAGGGACAACGACAAGGACGGGGACGAAGACACCACGACCGCCCTGCATTGGAGTGGGTTCGAGGTCAAGGGAGGATTCAACTATGAATACCGGGTGGCAATCGACCCGCACGGAGCGAACGAGATACCCAACGCCGTCTCGCCCATAACCGCGTCAGTGCGGTCTGCCTGTGACGACGGTATGCCCTTGAAGAAAGACGAGAGCGATGTGACGTTCACCGATAACAACATCATTCTGGACGGGAACCTGAAGAAATACGCTGGGTATCTCCTCTGCACGCGCTACAGCAACGATGCCGGCGAGTCGGACTGGTCAGTGCCGGCCGACAATACCGGGGCCTATACGCGGCCGACGGCGGTGCCCTCCCCGAACGTGTACTCCTCGCTGTCCGGGGACGACTCAAATGGCACTACGACGACCGTGGTCTGGCGCGTCTCCACACGGGGCAACGCCGAGGTGCCGAGACTCAGCGGCGGTTACACCGTCCGTACGATCGAGCATCTGGAACGGAAGGCGAACGACGGCAACGACGGCACAGTTGGCATCAAAAGCCCGTCAACGGCCACCTGCGGAATCGCCGCACCGAGCGGCGACTACACCCGAACCAACGTTACGGACACGAATGTCAGCGATGACGGGGACGGAATCGTGATCAGAGCCAACGCCGCTTTTGCCCGCCCGGCCGCTTACAGCACCGACACGAACAACCCGACTCCACCGCAGGACAGAATCGGACACCGGAAGGTGTATGTCTGCGTCCAGGCCACCAGCACCTTGACCCAATCCGGGCCTTGGAGGCTGAGTGGCGCCTACACGGTGAGGCAGCAGATGCCGTAAGCTCGTTGACATCAGTTCGGTGTGCCTGCCCGTCCCGGCGAACAGGTTCCGGAACCAGCCGGGGCGGCTCAGGCCGCCCCGGCCCTTCTGTTTCCGGTCTGTTAGCGATTCGCTCGATAGGTCCGATGATGCCGACTCACCCAAGGGTGATCGTCGTCAGAGGGAGTCTGGACGGGAAGGACGGGTGCCTCTTGATCGAGTACGGCAATGGCTCGTCGGTCTCCGCGAGATTCCATCCCTTGATGGGGCAATGAACAGGGTGGCCGTCCGAAGCTTGTCGAGGCAGCACTCTCAGACAGTTCTCGTGTCCGAGTCGGAAGACGGTCGGTGGCACGCGCCCACCAACTCGCATCGACGCCCGCCGCCGTCTCCCCGACCGAGTGGTCGTTTCCAGCCACGCGCCGGCAGCCGAGAAATGATCAGGGCCGGCCAGGCCGCCAAGTACCACCATCGAACGAACCGAGATTGGACGCACCGTCCGTATCTGATCTGCACGGGGGTTCGTTTCGCCATACGATCCTCCTCTTGTGTTGTGGAGCGTTTCTGCTGTCGGGTCGCGGATTTCCGGGCCGCAACGGAACGCCCTGAGACCGGAACCATCTACGGAGGCATCCTTTCCCATGATCAGAAAACTTCTCATCCTCGCCCTTTTGCTGTTCGCTTCGGTTGCATTTGCCGGTGCGACCGAGGACATGACCTTCACCGGCTGGGTCGCCGACGAGGCCTGCGCCAAGGACTTCGCGAAGGCCGGCAATGCGGAGCACAAGGGCTGCGCCACCGGCTGCCTGAACAACGGCGGCAACGTCGCCCTCGCGAGCCCAGACGGCTTCCACCTGCTCAACATCACCGGCGAGAAGGCACTGGAGCACCTGGGCATGGAGGTCACAGTGATGGGCACCCTCGACGAGGCGTCCAACACCATCAAGGTGACCTCGATCAAGGCGTCCAAGTAAGGACCGTTTGATCCCGGCCGCATAGGGCCGGAACCGCACGGGGAGCGGTGCCGACCGCTCCCCGTGACACCCGCCGGCCCGCGGGTGTTTTGTGTGTACCGAGCGCGTCCTCGGCACAAACGATTGGCGTGTAGAACGCAGGGGTAGTGTCACCCCGGATCGCGCCCACTCGCCAACCGCCCGCCGCCTCACCCCTTCCTCGTCACTACGGTCGGCGGTCGCGGCTCATGGTGTTGTTCTCCTTTACCCTGGGCGCCGGTCTCGTGCTCGTGGGTTGCGGCGACGACGACACGACGACGACGCCGGCCCCGGCGCCGCCACCGCCACCGCCACCGGCCCCTGAGCCGGAACCCGAGCCGGAGCCGGAGCCGGAACCCGAGCCGGAGCCGACTCCTTTCATGGTGGAGTTCTCCTTTCCGGAGGACGCCGAGTCCATGTATCCGATGATTCCGGACGACATGACGGACAAGGAAAAGGCCATGGCGATGGTCAACCCCCAGATGACGGTTTCGGTGAACATGAACGCCATCATCCAGCCTTTGTTTATCGAGGACGCGAACCCAATCGGGCTCGTTATGGGTGACCAGTGGCCGTTCGCCTACGTGGACTGGAAGGCCATGCAGAGCATGGTGGTGGACACGGGTGCGCAGTTTGCGATCACGCCGGTGGAGATCGGCGCGAACCAGATGCCGTCCCCGATCGGGGACGCCACCGTCGTGACCTGCGGTCCGTTCGATTGCATGGTGGGTGCGATGGCGCCGGAGATCGGCATCGCCAACTCAGCCACCTGCGAGGGCTGGATGGCGACGCTGGACATCGATGTGGGGCTCATTGACAACGACCGACTGTCGCACCTGGGGACTGCGTTTGTTCTAGACGACGATACAACGAAAGACGATGAGCAGACCGTTAGGGCTGTGCGCGTCTTCGACGGCCTGGATCTGGGTTGGGTATACACGTCGAATGAGGAGTTCAACGCCAAGCACGACCTGGCCGTGGTTACCAAGACGACGAAGGGCATTGACGACGAGTCTTCCGCTACGGAACTCCCCCGCGTGTCGGTCGGAAGGATTGCTCTTGGCACCGCGCCGAAGAGCACGAGCGAGCAGATCTATTACGCCATGTCGGCGGAACCCGACGAAACCGGGCGCTTCATCGATTCTACAGGCGAGAATATCGATGTCGGATCTTGCCAACCGGTTGCCGCAAACGCGGCGGCCAGGACATTCAACGAGGATGGAACCGATGCTGTCGTGCTCGGCTCAACCAACGTCGGGACCGCGACCGGGGTGGATCCGGTTTGGGCCTACAACGACAACGTCACGAGCCGCGTTTCGCAGCCTGAGGAATGCTTCCGGCTGACTGTGGACGAGGGCATCGAGCGGAACTACCTGGATCCGTACGAGGTGACGCTGACATTGGCGAGCGCCGACCTGAGCTGGGGGAAGATCGCATGGGACGCCTTCGAGGACATCACATGCGAAGGGAAGATGTTCACGCCCGATGTGGATGTCTGCCAACTGCTCGCCGACGAGGTGGACATACTGCCGGACCCGACGGTAGTCCCAGTCGTCCAGTTGCAGAACGGAGGAGCCGGCAGCGGCGCAACCGCGAATGTGAGCGCACCCACGCTGGCTGGCTTCAACCTTCTCTACGAGGATGTCGCCGACAGCCGCCACCGTTTCACCGCCATGTGGTACTTGGAGGACACAACCAGCGCCCCGCCGGCGGCCAACAAAACGGATGACCGGAATCTCTATGACCCGGTGGATCTCAGCGCGGTCAGCGTCACCAACAGAACCGGACGTCCCTTTGGAATCGGCACCGCCGCAGAACGAGGCGTACAGCGAAATCTCGTCTTCGGAAACGACGGCAAGGTCTGGGTGCCGACGATCGACAAGGACTACGACCCGCTCTACGACGATCTCGGCAAGGTCAGTACTGATGGCGACGACGAGGCGGACAACTTCGCTGGCTTCGACGACTCCAGCAAGTGCACCGCGAACGACGGCGGGACGGGGGCGACCGGCCTGAACGGCGCGGACAACAACAGCACGCTGTGCCACGCCGAGGACGTGGAGATCATGACATCCGTGAGCTTCGTCGACGGAATGGATCTCGGTTGCGATCCGGTGAAAGTGGAATACACCCTGACCTGTCAATGGAATTCCCGTGGCAACCGGACCGGGAGTGTGACCGTCACGGAGGGACCCATCGCTGTCGGTGCCGGCGACGCGGACAACGCCGACACGACCAACATCGACGACTTTGTGAAGTGCGACGTCGAGTAGGGCGCGGTGATCGGCGGATCGGCTGCGACGGACTGTTGACAACAGTTCCCCAAACGTAACCTTCCAACGCAGGCCCCGGGGCTTCGGCCCCGGGGCCCTTTTTGCTGTCTCCATGGAGTTCCGCGCAGCCGCCTGTTTCGAAGGCCATTGGCATCCCGGAGGGAGGACACATGACATTGAAGATTGTGACGAGGCTTCTCGCGGCCGTTGGAGTTGCGCTGTCGCTTGGCGCATGCGGGTCGGACAGTGGGTCGTCTAGCGGTTCGCCTCCTGCCCCCACGACGCCGACGCCGCCTCCGGCTCCGCCGGAACCGCCCTCCAACCCGTTCGGGATACGCGTGACCGACCGGGGCGAGGACTTCGTCGAATGGAGCTGGGATCGGGTAGAGGGCGCGACCGGCTATGAGGCCGACGTGTTCGTAACCGGAACGCTCGTGGACGAACGGACCAGGGTCGAAACCGAGGAACCGTCCTACCGATGGGGCAGCCTCATTCCTTCGACAAGCGTCGGGATTTTCGTTCGGGCCGTGTCCGAAACGGCGGGTGGCCGGGCCGAGAGTGAGTGGTCGGAAGGCGCCAATGCAGTCACCCTTTCACCCAGCACACCCTTGGCGGCCTGCTCGAACGAACGCCAACTGGCGCTTGACTGGGAACAGACTGCGATTCTCGTTTCCGCGTGGGATCCGGGACGGCCGTTCCGCGTCTGGATTGACGAGGAATCGATCCGAGGCGGCGGCCTTCAGCTCGACCGTCCAGGATTCCTGGAAGAGGAAGTGCTGGAGCCGCTCCGGGACGTCGCCGATCGGATCGAGGAACGGCTCGGGTACGCAATCTTCGATCCGTACGATCTGCTGTCGTCTCGGCCTTCGGCGGGAGAGCCGGTGATCAAGGTCCTGACGCGAGATGGGGAACCGCTGGATCCGCCTTGGGATCCAGACTGTGCGCCGGCGACCGCCTCTCCGATGAATGCACTCCCCTGGACGGCTGAAATCTTCTTCAACAGGTATTTCTTCGACCCGAAAATAGACACCTGCCGGGGGTTCGTCGAGGACCGGACAGACGAGACCGTCGTTCATGAGCTGTGGCACTTGTTCGCGACGAAACACTCACAGTCCGTCGACGACTGGAATTCGAGACTCCGCAATGGTCTGTTCATGAGCGATCCGCTGACGTCTCATCGCGAATATGACGATTCCCGTGTCTTTCTGCTGCAGGAAGACATTGATGCCATCGGATGCGTCTTCCCGCACCCCGACCATCCGCGATAGGCCGGGTGACCTCCGCCCGGTCGAGTCGCCCGTTTGGCGAACTCGAGTGCGACCCCTCGGCCGCCCAATAGTGGGACTTTTTCAAGCCCGCCAACAGAAATCGGCGGACGGGCAAGAAAAGGGCCCCGGGGCCGAAGCCCCGGGGCCCAGTGTCTTGATAGTTGATTCCGGCCTCAGGCCGTCACCGATCCATCAGAACTGTCTCATGATCTCACTTATCGACTTTGCAGGAAACGAAGTCTCCAACGTAGCCGGCCGTGCCGGAGGCGGCGGCCGCGACGATCTCGCTGTAGGCCTTCCCAACCGTGTTGTTCCGGTTCCCTCGCGTATCCCACTGGCAGGTGAGGGTGTATTCCACCTCCACCGGATCGCAGCCGTAGCCGAGACCATCCACGAAGCTCACCGAGGTCGAAATCTCGACATCCGCGGCGTTACACAGCGTGCTGTTGTTGCTCGCAGTCCTTTCGGCGGCCGTGTTTCCGGTCGCTCCCGTGCCCCCGTCGTCGGCCGTGCACGCGTTGGAATCGTCGTTGTCCGCGTAGTTGAGCGCCGTGTCGCCACCGTTGGAAGTCTTCCCCAGATCCCCATACATCGGATCGAAGTCCTTGTCCAGGGTCGGAACCCAGGCGGTGCTGTCGTCCCCGACCACTAGGTTCAGCGTACTGCCGAGGTCTGCTCCGGATCGGGTATTCGCAGCGGGGTCCTCATCGACGTAAAGGTTGTTGGAATCCGTCTTGGCAGACGTCGTGGCATCGAGGTACCACATCGCGACGAAGCGATGCCGGCCGTCGGCCGCGTCCTTGTACATCAGGTTGAAACCGGCCAGCCCGTTCTCGTCGAGATTCGTCGGCGCAGTATTGGTCTGCAGAACCGGTACTGCCGATGGCTTCGGCAGAAGATCAACCTCGTCGGCGAGCATTGCGCAGACATCCACGTCCGGCGTGAACGTCTTCCCGTCGCACTTGATGCCCTTGAAGGCGTCCCAGGCAATCGGGCCCCAGGTCAGATTGGCGCTCGCCAGCGTCAGGGTCACCTCATATGGATCGAGATAGTTCCGCCCGAGGCCGTCATCCACGGTCAGGCGGAAGCATTCCTCAGGCTGGGAAACGCGGCTCGAGACGTTGTCGTTGTACCCCCAGATCGCAGCGCCCGCGCCCGTGCCCGCCGTGTCGTCCTGGGCAAATGTGATCGTCGTTACGCCAGAGCCGACCGGTTGGCAGGATCCGACGTTGGGAGTGTCCGCAGCGCCACGCCCGGTCTCGTCGGGCTCCGACGACAGGGCGAAGTAGGACTGAGCTTCCTCGCCAATGTCGATCTGCCCGATTGAATCACTCGGGAGTGCGGCGTCCGAAGAACTCGCGTCGTTGGTCCGCGACGCCGCGTGGCTGACCACCGCCAGGTCGTGCTTCGCCTTGAACTTCTCGTTCGACGTATAGACCCAACCCAGGTCCAGACCGTCGAAGACTCGAACTTCCAAGGTGTCCGCCGCCGCGTCGGCGGCGGTGGCATTGCCTGAATGTGACATCTGGTCGTTGTCAATAAGCCCCACGTCAATGTCCAGCATCGCCATCCAGCCCTCGCAGCTGGCTGAGTCGGCGATGCCGATCTCCGGCGGCATCGGACCCACCGCGCACTCGAATGGACCGCAGGTCACGAGGGTGGCGTCCCCGATCGGGGACGGAACCTGGTTCGCCCCGATCTGCACCGGCGTCACGGCGAACTGCGCACCAGTCGTGACCACGTCGCTCTGAGCGGCGTTCCAGTTCACGTAGGCGAACGGCCACTGGTCACCCATGACCAGTCCGATCGGGTTCGCGCCCTCGACGAACAGCGGCAGGATGATGGCGTTCATGTTCACCGAAACCGTCATCTGGGGATTGACCATCGCCATGGCGGTGTCCTCATCCTTGTTCTTCGGATCCGGGATCATCGGATACATGACCTTGGCGCCGTCCGGCATCGAGAACATCACCTCGAAGGGAGTCGGCACGGGCTCCGGTTCCGGCTCGGGTTCCGGCTCCGGCTCAGGTGCCGGTGGCGGCGGCGGTGGCGGCGCCGGTGCCGGCGTCGTCGTCGTCTCGTCGTCTCCGCAACCCACGAGCACGAGACCGGCGCCCAGGGTAACGGTAAGAAGGAGAATCAGCCCGCGCATGGGGACCGACTTCCTTGTGATCTGCGTCATTTCGCCTACCTCCTGTAGGGCGTTTGGGACAGTTCCGGCTCCCCGAAGGGATCCAAGCGCCGTCTCGTGTTATTCGTTCCTACCTCCGGTAGGAGAGGGATAACCGGTGCGTTCCCGCACCCGGCATCCGGGCGGCAAGTATATGCGGCTCCGGATCAAGGGGCAAGAACCCAATGTGGGTAGCTCCGAAGAAACCCTGCCCGCGGATCGGGCAGAGGTGCTCGGGGCGAACATGCACACTAACTCCATCACACCCGATTCGGGAAAGTCAAGAAGCAAGAGCAAGAAAAAAGGCACTCACCGGGACGAACCGTCTCCGGCAAGAGCGCCGGAATATACACGTTTTGAGCCATGGGTGAATGCTGAAAGGAGAGCGCCCTGTCCCTGGGTGGGGAAAGAGCGAAAAGAGAGCGTCCGAAGGTGCCGGTCGCCGTGGCCGCCTCGGGGCCGGGACCCGTCCGGGGGACGGGCCGCGTCGGGGCGGCAGGATTTGAACCTGCGACCCCCTGATCCCGAACCAGGTGCTCTGCCAGACTGAGCCACGCCCCGGCGGCCGGACGGGATTGTAGCGGGGGCGCGGGGTGCCGGGGTCGGTGGAAACTACGGTTGTCACGGGGGTGAATTCATTGATGAGAACGAGCTTCGGGGCCGGCCGGTTCTCAGGGGAGATCCGGTCCCGGGGGGGCGTTCCCAGCCGTCCCCGCCCTTCTTCTCGGAGGGCGGCACGCAGTTTCGCGGCCGTGCGGGCCGTGGTGCTGGCCAGTTCTCCCGGTGGGGGCCCGCTGTCGCGCGCTATCTGCGCAGACTCCTGGGCGCCGTTCGCTGCCGTCAGCCGCCGAGCAGGGAGGACACGACCCGCTCGGCGAGGGGTCGGATCATCCCGCCCGCAACCAGCAGCGCGAGCGCCCCGAGCACCCCCCGGACCAGCCGGCGTGTTCCAAAGCTCCGTTCCAGCGCGGTACTGACCTGCCCGGTCAACTCCCGGATCGCGGTCGCCAACTCCTTTCCGCGGTCATCAACCTTGCCGATCTCCGCCCGCATTGCGGTCTCCAGCCCGGCGATCTCCTCCCGCATCGCGGTCTCCAGCCCCGAAACCCGTTTGTCAACCTTGGCGATCTCGGCCCGGAGTTCCGCCCTGAGTTCCTTCCGGTCCTCCCGGATTTCGTTTCGGAACTCGCGAAACTCCTGCCGGTCCTCCCGCCGCTCGTCGCGCAGGACCGCGAACTGGCCGTGAACGAGGTTCAGCCCGTCGGTGAGCTTCCGGTCCAGCGCCCGGATCGCCGCCCCCTCTGAACTGTTCACCGCGTCTCCCTTCCGGTCACCGTGGTCAGTTTAGGGGCTGGCGACCGTCCCGCCGGCGGTCAATATCGCTGGTTTCTTCGTCGGTCGATTCACGGCAGTTGTCCTCCGTCCGGAGTGCGGCCCGAAGCGGAGCCCCACACCGATACAGACGGAAACGGCGGCCATTTCTTCCCACCTCCGGGCGGGAATGTGGAAAAGTCGGAGCGGACTCCTTCCGGCGGCCTCACGCCGGCGGATGGATCCTGCGCGTCATCCGAGATCAAGAGCGGGTCCGCCACTCACGCCCGCCGGGCGCAGCGTCACCGGCGCTGGTTTCGCGCTCCCGCGCGGTGCCGGCCGGAGGCCCCCACCGGGAGGACTGACCGGCGTTTCCTGCCCGTCGGGCCGTTCCGCGGATCGGCTTTCGACGTTCTCCGCCACGACTTTTCCACAGCGGGTATGTGTCGCGGGAAGAAACCGGCCCGTTTCTCGTCTCCATTGATAGAGCTGGTCCACATCTCGAGAGACCGGCCTTCATCTCGAGCGAGGAAAGAACCACCGATGACCCTGTCCACTCCGACTCCGCCCACCCCGGTTGCCGAGCCACCGGCCGCGCCCTACACTGCTTCCATGGCTGGCCAACGAGTTCCGGCTCCGATGCCTTGGTGGAAGGAAGCGGTGCGGTCGTGGGTCCCCGTCCTGGGACTCGCCGCGCTGCTGGTGTTCCACATGGTCAGCCTGCAGCAACAGATCGGTGATCTGGGAACCGACGTCCAAAGAGAGATCGGCAGCCTGCGGACCGACCTTCACGAGGAGATCGACAACCTCGGGAACGACCTTCGGGCGGAGATCGGCGATCTCCGGAACGACCTTCGGACGGAGATCGGCGACGTCCGGGACGGCCTTCAGACAGAGATCCGCGACCTCCGGGACGGCCTTCGGACAGAGATCGGCGACCTCCGGGTGGAGCTTGGAGAACGGATCACCCGGGTGGAAACGCTGATGGAGGCTCGGCCGGAAGCGCCCCGTCCGGTCCGGTAGAGGCGCGCCCCGCGGCGGGCAGCGCCTGTTTCCCTACCGTTTCCCTGCCGTTTCCCTACCGTTTCCCTGCCGTCAGCCGCCGAGCAGGGAGGACACCATCCGCTCGACGAGGGGCCGGATCAACCCGCCCGCAACCAGCAGCGCGAGCGCCCCGAGCACCCCCCGGACCAGCCGGCGGGTTCCAAAGCTCCGTTCCAGCGCGGTGCTGACCTGCGCGGTCAACTCCCGGATCGCGGTCGCCAGCTCCTTTCCGCGGTCATCAACCTTGCCGATCTCCGCCCGCATTGCGGTCTCCAACCCGGCGACCCGGTTGTCGACCTTCGCGATCTCGGCCCGGAGTTCCGCCTTGAGTTCCTTGCGGTCTTCCCCGATTTCGTTTCGAAACTCGCGAAACTCCTGCCGGTCCTCCCGCCGCTCGTCGCGCATGACCGCGAACTGGCCGTGAACGAGGTTCAGCCCGTCGGTGAGCTTCCGGTCCAGCGCCCGGATCGCCGCCCCTTCTGAACTGTTCACCACGTCTCCCTTGCGGTCACCGTGGTCAGTTTAACGGCCTGTGGATAAAGTGACGTGAGCACCGAGACCGGTGAGGCGCCCGGCTGACGAGGCGCGAGAGAGAGGAATACCGAGTGTATTTCGACCGATGCGCAACGATGAGCGACGCGTAGCGGCGCGGTGAACAGCCGGTGGTGGAACCCACGTGAGCGCCGAGGCCGGTGAGGCGCCCGACTGACAAGGCGCGTGAGGGAGGAATACCTAGTGTATTCCGACCGAAACGCAACGATGAGCGGCGCGAAGCGACGCGGTTCAGCCGGG
Source organism: Candidatus Marinacidobacterium sp. (assembly GCA_965223075.1). Classification (GTDB taxonomy): domain Bacteria; phylum Acidobacteriota; class Vicinamibacteria; order Marinacidobacterales; family Marinacidobacteraceae; genus Marinacidobacterium. Next base: position 1,207,302 of record OZ244986.1, read on the forward strand.
ATGGATCGCCGGCCGAACGCCGCGTGGGTTTCATCACCGGTTGTTTGGCCGGGATGCATCGCCGGTCGAATGCCGCGTGACTTTGTCCACAGGCCGTTAAGGGCTGGCGACCGTCCCGCCGGCGGTCAATATCGCTGGTTTCTTCGTCGGTCGATTCACGGCAGTTGTCCTCCGTCCGGAGTGCGGCCCGAAGCGGGGCCCCACACCGATACAGACGGAAACGGCGGCCATTTCTTCCCACCTCCGGGCGGGAATGTGGAAAAGTCGGAGCGGACTCCTTCCGGCGGGCTCACGCCGACGGATGGACAGCACGCATCTCGCTGCGCGTCATCCGGGATCAGGAGAAGATGCGGCGCTCACGCCCGCAGGGCGCAGCATCACCGGCGCTGGTTTCGCGCTCCCGCGCGCTGCCGGCCGGAGGTCCGGCGCCGGTTCTCCCGGTGGGGGCCCCTTCCGGCCCGCCGTTCAGGGGGTGAAGAGACGAACGAGGATCGCGGCGAATGTCGGGATCAGCAGGAGCCAGATGAGCCGAACCTCCCGCTTCAGCACTGCCACTTCCGTCTTGACGGTCGCGACATCCGTCTTGACGGTCTCGAGGCTGTTCTCCACCCTGTCCAGGGTTGTGGCGAGCGCCTGAATCTGGGCGCCGAGCTGCACAACGACGTTGTGGCCGGCTGTGGACTCCATTTCTCTTTCGCAGTGTAGGCGGGGGCAGCGTCAACTCCAGCCGCCGAAAGGGCGCGGAAGAGGGCGCTGGCCGCCGTTCCGGACGCTGGTGGCGTGCGGGTCTCGGCATCGGAATCCTGAGTGGGCTTGTGTCGGGCAGTGTCGCCGGATGCGGCGGCGGGCTGCGACTCCGGGGCGTTGTGCTGGGCGCGCGGCATCGTTTCCTCCGTTCGGACGGCAAGGGCCGCCCTCATTGGAGACAGACGGAAACCGGGGTCGTTTCTTCCCGCGTCCGGGGGTGGGTGTGGAAAAGTCGTGCTGGAACAGGTGGCGCGCGCCCGATGTGGGTCGGCGATACGCGGTTGCCCTGGGATTCGCCCAGCGGCCCCGAAATCGAGAGCGGCGGTCCCTCTCGTGACCCTGGCTAGCGGGGCGGCAGACCAGACGCCTGTTCCAGAACACCCCCTAACAGCCTGTGGTGGAACCCGGGTGAGCGCCGAGACCGGTGAGGCGCCCGGCTGACAAGGCGCGTGAGGGAGGAATACCGGGTGTATTTCGACCGAAACGCAACGCAGAGCGCCGCAAAGCGGCGCGGTTCAGCCGGGATGCATCGCCGGTCGAACGCCGCCGGGGTTTCACCACAGGCTGTTAACCCGCCGACAAGCGCGAGCGTCTTTCCGCGAATTCCCCGCGGCAATATTTCCGCCATTCTCAAACCCTCCTGACAACAAACGCCCCAAGGGAGGGCTTACTCCACCCGCTAGCGACCGAAGGATTCCATGCCCCTGTCTCGCGGCAGGCACCGCCGGGCGAGACTGCGCGGGCGGGGCTGGCTGAAGCGATGCCGGCCTGGAGCCAGCGGTTCCCGGCCTGCGGCGTCGTCTCGCGGAACAGCAGTACGCGGTTTCGCTGTGAAAATGCAGCCGCGCCGGGACGCCGACAGCCCGGATGGCACGCTGCCGAGGGAACGCCGGTGTTCACACCGGCACCGCCCCGCACAGCGGGGCGAGAGCGCGTAACGCCAACCGCGAAGAAGCGCGGGGAGGGCTTGGAACGCCGACCTCTGGTCGGCACGCGCTGGCCTCCGGCCAGCGCACGGCGCATCGGTAAGTGCCGGTGTGGCGCCCCTCTCCGCACCAACCCCCACCGGAAGAACTGGCCAGAGGTCGGCGTTCCTGACCTGGCCGCGCTTGTTCTCAGCAGCGGTCCGCCGTCAGACGGCGAAGAGACGGACGAGGACGGCGGCGAATGTCGGGATCAGAAGCAGCCAGATGAGGCGAACCTCCCGCTTCAGCACCGCCACATCCGTCTTGACCTCTTTGAGGTCCGATTCAACCCCCGTGAGGCGAGATTCCATCCCCGTGAGGCGCGATTCCATCCCCGTGAGGCGCGATGTGACCTCCTTCAGGTCGCTTCTCACCTCGCTGGCAAACGCCTGGATCTGCGCGCCGAGTTGGACGACGACGTTGTGGCCGGCCGTGGACTCCATTTCCCGTACCGCAGTATAGGCTGCCGCCGCATCCATTCCTGTCGCCAGCAGCGCGCGGAGCAGCGCGCCGCCGGGAGCACTGGAGACATCTGGCGCAGGTGCTTCCGCGGCAACCTCGCGAATGGACCGCTCGGATTCTCCGCCGGACGCCGTGGCGGGAGGCGGATCCGGTTCGTTCGGTTGGGGTCTGGCCATTCGAGTTCCTCCGTTCGGTAGGGACGGTTCTCGTTCCTACCGTTGACAGACGGAAATCGCCGCCGTTTCTTCCCGCTCCCGGGGGTGAATGTGGAAAAGTCGTGCTGGAGTGGGTGGCGCGCGCTTCAGAAAGGTCGGCGACACGCAGCTCCAAAGCCCTGCGGGCCGTCATGCCGGCCAGTTCTCCCGCGTGGAACGCCCCTGATCCCATAGGGGGCCTGAAGACCGGCGTTCCCGCTGTCGCGCGCCATCTGCGCAAGACGGCGATTCGCGGTTCCGCCCGCCTGCGGCGGGCTGTGCCGACCGGAAGTCGGCGTTCCAAGCCGTCCCCGCGCGTGTTCTTCCTCGGCGATGCGCGGTTCCGCCCGCCTGCGGCGGGCTGTGCCGACCGGAGGTCGGCGCTCCAAGCCGTCCCCGCGCTTCTGCTCAGGCGGCGTGGATGGCGAAGCGCTGAACGAGCGAAGACAATGGCAGCGAACTCCGTTCGCTGCCCGCGTGACCGGGGGGAATGTGTGAAAGGGGGGCCACCGCCCGGCCACCGCCCCCCTTTCACAAGACGGCAAATACGAATCGGAACTCGCCGCAGCGCGCCGGAGGCGCGCAAGGGAGTTGCGATTCGCGGCGCGAAGCGCCGGGCGGTTCGGGAGTGGGGGCTCAACGCCGGTTGCCTTCACAATCCGACGCCACTCCAAACGGTGCCCCCACTCCCGAACTGCTCTGGTGGTCGGGACGGCCGGATTTGAACCGACGACCACTTGCACCCCAAGCAAGTGCGCTACCAGACTGCGCCACGTCCCGACGGAATCGTTCGGATTCTAGTCCTCCGGTTTCTCCGGGCGGGCGAGCCGCTCATCGTTCCTGTCCATCAGTTCAAGGGCCGCGTTCACCGCTTCGAGCGCGGCCGCCGAGAGGCGCGGCGGTTCGGGTTTCGGGGGCGGCGGGGGAGGCTTCGGGACCGCCACCCGCGGCCCGCGCTTCCCGCTCTTGGCACTCAACAGGCGGCGGGCGCCCGCCGTGGTGTACCCCTCGCTGTGCAGGAGACGCTGGATGGTGTGCACCATCTCGATGTCTTCCTTGCGGTAGAGACGTTGGCCCGAATCGTTCTTCTTGGGGCTGAGCGTCGGGAACTCCATCTCCCAGTGACGGAGGGTGTACGGCTGCACCCCGGTGATCTCGCTGACCTCGCCGATCCGGAAATAGAGCTTGTTCGGGATCTGGAGCCCGCCGTCCCTGGTCGCCATCACGACTGGAGATTCCTCAGGAGCTCGCGGGCGGGGCGGAAAAAGGGCGTCCGGTAGGCCGCGGAGACGAAAGCGCGCCCGGTGCGGGGATCGCCGCCCCGCCGGGGACGGCGCGAGCGCACCTCGAGCGACCCGAACCTCCGGATCCGGAGCGTGTTGCCGGTGGCCAGACCGTCCGCGGCGCTTCGGAAGATGGTGTCCACGATCCGGAGGGCCTCCGCGCCGGTAACCCCGCCGTGGAAGCTTCGGACGGCCGCCGCGAGATCCGCCTTGTTCAATGTTGAAACCCGTTCTGTCCTTCCTCTTTATATAGGGAGGGATGAACCTGACGAATTGTACGGCAGCCCAGACGGCCCGTGCGCCGTTCGCCGCGCTATGGGCAGCGGTGCCGGTCTGAAGACCGGCGGTCCCTGCCTCTAGCGGGAGAGTTTTTTCTTGTATTCGAGGGTGATGCGGACCGGGGTGCCGGCGAAACCGTAGCGGCGGCGCAGCTCGCCGACGAGGAAGCGCGGGTAGGAGGACAGGATGTCCGCGCGGCGGCAGTTCGTGAATATCCGGAAGCGGGGGGGCGCCACGCCGGACTGGAACCCGTAGAGCAGCTTCACCTCCTTGCCGCGGCGCGAACGGGGGGCGAAGCGTGCCGAGGCGCGGGCGAGGAACCGGTTCACCTCCGGGGTGGGGATCCGCTTGTTCCCCTCCGCCGCGACGGAGAAGACCGCCTTCCAGATGGCCGCCACCCCCTGCCCGGTCATCGCCGACATGCGGAGGAGGGGCGCGTGGCCGATGTGCCGCAGGCGCTCGCGCACGTCGAGCCGGAGTTCCGCCCAGCGGGCGGCGCGGGAAGTCACGAGGTCCCAGCGGTTCAGCAGGACCACCACCGAAGCGCCGCCGTCCTCGATCAGCCGGGCGATCTGGGCGTCCCGGGCGGTGGGACCTTCGACCGCATCAGTAATTAATAAGGACACGCTCGCCCGGCGGATCGCCTTCTCCGACATCAGGACCGCCAAGGCGTCGGCTTCCTCGAACGCTTCCCCCCGCCGGGAGGCCGAAGATCCGCCCCGCCGGCGGGCGCCCCGCCGGATGCCGGCGGTGTCCACCAGCACGACCTCGCGGCCCCCGGCCGTGATCCGCTCGTCCACCGGATCGCGGGTGGTGCCGGCGACGGACGAGACCAGTGCCCGCTGGTAGCCGGCGAAGCGGTTCAGCAGGGTGGATTTCCCGACGTTCGCGCGGCCCACGATCGCCACCCGGAGCGCCTCTCCTTCCTCCGCGGCGGAGTCCTCGGGCGCCAGGGCGTCTTCGAGGTCCGGCTCGAGGGTCTCGACCAAGCGGTCGAGCACCTCGGCGATCCCCAGGCCGTGCTCGGCGGAGATCGGGAACGGGTCCCCCAGTCCGAGCGCGTGGAACTCGGCGGCCCCCGCTTCGTGGATCCCCTCGGCCTTGTTCGCGACGAGCACCACCGGGGGCCCGCCCGGTTCCCGGCGGAGCGCGTCGGCGAGTTCCTCATCCGCGGGGGTCAGCCCGGCGCGGGCGTCCACCATGAAGACGACGACGTCGCTCCGGGCCGCCGTGCTCTCGGCGAGGACCCGGATCTCGCGGGCGAAGGGGGAGGCGTCCGGCGCCCCTGCCCCGCCGGTGTCGTGCAGCCGGAAGGTGACGCCGCGCCATTCCACCGGCTCCAGCCGGCCGTCGCGGGTGGAACCCGGCCGGGCGTGGACGATGGCGGGACGGCCGCCCACGATGCGGTTGAAGAGGGTGGACTTCCCGACGTTCGGCCGCCCGAAGAGTGCTGCGAGCTTCATGCACAGGAGCGCCGGTCTTCAGACCGGCATCGCGGCCCGCACGGCCGCGAACACACACCGCCCCGCTCCCGCGGGTTTCGGCGCCCGTCGCGTGGGCGAGGTACCAAGGAGGGCGCCCCCCTCGGACGCCCCCCTCCCGCCGGGCCTGGCAGTCGGTGGGCAAAGTAGCGTGAGCGCCGAGAGCGGCGAGGCCCAGTTCTCCCGGTGGGGCCAGTCCTCCCGGTGGGGGCCCGGCTGACAAGGCGCGCGAGGGAGGAATACCAGAGGTATTTCGACTGAAGCGCAACGATGAGCGACGCGAAGCGGCGCGGTGAACAGCCGGTGGTGGAACCCGCGTGAGCGCCGAGGCTGGGGAGGCGCCCGGCTGACAAGGCGCGTGAGGGAGGAGCCCCCACCGGGAGAACTGGCCCGGGTGTATTTCGACCGAAACGCAACGATGAGCGGCGCGCAGCGACGCGGTGAACAGCCTGTGGTGGAACCCGCGTGAGCGCCGAGGCCGGCGAGGCGCCCGGCTGACAAGGCGCGTGAGGGAGGAGCCCCCACCGGGAGAACTGGCCCGGGGGTATTTCGACCGAAACGCAACGATGAGCGGCGCGCAGCGACGCGGTGAACAGCCTGTGGTGGAACCCGCGTGAGCGCCGAGGCCGGCGAGGCGCCCGGCTGACAAGGCGCGTGAGGGAGGAATACCTGGTGTATTTCGACCGAAACGCAACGATGAGCGGCGCGAAGCGACGCGGTCAGGCGGGATGGATCGCCGGCCGAACGCCGCGCGGGTTTCATCACAGGCTGTTTGGCCGGGATGCATCGCCGGCCGAGCCCCCACCGGGAGAACTGGGCCGCGGAACTTTGTCTACCGGCTGCCAGGCCCGGGATCAGGAAATGCTGCGGAGGCTCTGCCCGGGACGGAAGCGCACGACGCGCCCCCGCGGGATGCCGACCGGTTCGCCGGTGCGCGGGTTGCGCGCCACCCCCGTCTTGCGGGGCGCGGCGTGAAAAACACCGAACCGTCGCAACACGACGCGGTGTCCTTCTTCGAGACCCACCCGCAGTCCCTCGAAAAGCGCCTCTACGGCGTCGCGGGCGTCCTGGGCCGATAAATCCGTCGCCGCCATCGCCCGGTTGATGAGGTCGGCCTTCACCATGGCGAACGCATGGTATGCGAAACGCGGCATGGCTGTCGCATGCTATTCCTGACACCAAACGGCGGCGGCGAGACGGCGGCTGGGTGCTGTAAATGACGACTGTAATTTCGTCGTTACAGACGGCGCGCCACGCCATGTCCAAGAGTTTGACTCTCCGTAGGCTTCGCCGGTTCTTAGCGGCGCCACCGGATGGAAACGGCATTTTCTACGGGTCGTCATTGATGGTAAGTCCGCGGGCGAGCGCCGGGACCTCGAGCAGGCGGTGAAGACGCCGGCGGAGCGCGGGGTGTTCTGCGGGAGCCGCCTTGACGAGCATCTGCCAGCGTGAGAATTCCTCCGGGCGGGGCCCCGGCGCCGGGGCCGGACCGACGATTTCGATCGACGCGGGAGCGTCCGGCGTGGCGATATTTTCGGCGAGCGCGGACACTGCTGCTTCTGCGGTTTTGGAGGTGCGCGCGGTCACCGTGAGGCTCGCGAGCCGGACGAACGGGGGATAGCGGAAGCGGCGCCGCATCTCCCGTTCGACGGAGGAGAACGCCGGATAGTCCTGACGGGCGGCGGCGCTGACCGCGTAGTGGTCCGGCTTCATCGTCTGGATCAGGACGCGGCCGGGGCTCTCCCCGCGGCCCGCCCGCCCCGCCACCTGGGTGAGGAGCTGGAAGGTGCGCTCGGCGGCCCGGAAATCCGGCGCTCCGAGCCCGCCGTCGGCGGCCACTACTCCGACGAGGGTGACCGCGGGAAAGTCGTGGCCCTTGGCGATCATCTGGGTGCCCACCAGCACCCGGATCTCGCCTTTCCGGAACGCGTCGAGCGTCCGCGCGTGGCTGCCCCGGGCGCGGGTGGTGTCCCGGTCGAAGCGCTCGACCCGGACGCCGGGGAGGAGACGGGAGACTTCCTCTTCCACACGCTCGGTTCCGAAGCCCTCGGAGCGGAGCACGTCACCGCCGCAGGCCGGGCATTCCTCGGGAGGCGCCATCCCCACCCCGCACGCGTGACAGACCGCGAGGCTCCCGCGCCGGTGGAGAGTGAGCGCGACGCCGCAGCGGCGGCATTCGACAATCTCTCCGCAGCGCAGGCATCCCATCCGGCCCCCGTAGCCGCGCCGGTTCAGGAGGACGAGCGCCTGCTGGCCGGCTCCGACCGCGTTCCGGAGCCCCGTTTCGAGCGCGGGGGAGAGGATCAGCGGCCCCTTTCGCGAGGGATCTCGGTAGTGCGCGCGGAGGAGGGGGCGCATGTCCAGGATCTCGACCTCGGGCAGCGCGCGCCCCGCGATGCGGTGCGGCAGACGCAGCCGGGTGAGCAACCCGCTGCCCGCGGCATGGGCTGCTTCGAGCGAAGGCGTGGCCGAACCGAGCACCATCACACCTCCGGCGGCGCGGGCCCGCAGCCAGGCCGCTTGGCGGGCGTGGTAGCGCGGCGCCTCATCCTGTTTATAGGCGGCGTCGTGCTCTTCGTCGAGGATCACGAGCCCGAGGTCTCCGATGGGGGCGAGTACCGCGGACCGGGCGCCGAGCACGATCCGGGCCTCGCCCCGGCGGATCCGCCAGAAGGCGGCGCGGCGGTCGGCGGCGCCGAGTCCGCTGTGGAACACGGCGATCCCGGGGCCGAAGCGGGCGCGGAGGAGCGTTTCCTGCTGGGAGGCGAGCGCGATCTCGGGAACCAGCAGCAGGGCGCTCCGGCCGGTGCGCAGGCAAGCGGCGATCGCCTGGAAGTAGACCTCCGTCTTCCCGCTGCCGGTGACCCCGTCGAGCAGGAAGGCGCCGAAGGCGCGGGCTTCGAGGGCCTCTTCGAGGGCGTCGGCCGCTTCTCGCTGGGGGACGGTGAGTTGCGGAGGGAGTGAGGGGCGGTGGTCGCCGGGGCTGGCGGCGCCGGTGGAAGCCGCTTCTTCGGGAGCCAGCCGTTCGCTGGCGATGGCGAGGAAGCCCTCGCGTTCGAGACGGGCGAAGCTCCGGCGGGGCGAGAGGTCGAGTTCGCGCCGGATGCGGACCAGCGGGACCGGGCCGCTCGAGACGGCGAGCAGGGTGAGGATGCGCCGGTCGTCGTCGCTCAGCCGGGGGAGCGTGCGGCCGGCCTGGTCGTCGCGGTCGTCGGGTTCCCGGAGGCGCGCGGAGCCCTCCGCGGTGATGCAGGCGGTCTGGAGCATCCGGCCGGGGGGCGCCGAGGCCGGGAGCATGGCCTTGAACACGAGGCCGAGCGGGCAGACCGTCACCTCGGCGAGGCGGCGGGCAAGGACGAGGAGCTCTTCGGGGAGCGGCGGCAGCGGGTCGTCGAAGCGCGACCGGACCGATTTGAGGACGACGCTCTTCGTCTGTCCCGGTTTCGGCCGCGGCGGCGCGGCCGGACCGAGCACCACGCCGGTCAGCTCGCCCGGGCCGAAGGGCACCCGCACCCTGCTGCCGGGAGGCAGCGTGCTCTCGCCGGGCCGCAGCAGCGACCGCGGCGCCTCATAGCTGAAGGTGCTCAGCACCGGCCGCGGCACCGCAACCTCAACCCCGATCAAGGTGTCGGTCCTGTGGGCCGAATACGGGAACGCCGGTCTTCAGACCGGCATGGTGGCGCAGAAGGAAGGGAACGCCGGTCTTCAGACCGGCACAGCCCGCCGAAGGCGGGCGGACGGCGCACCGCCGCCCGAGCAAAAGCGCGGGGACGGCTTGGAACGCCGACCTCCGGTCGGCACCGCCCCGCGCAGCGGGGCGGAACCGCGTACCGCCGCACACGCTCACGGGATGCCGGCCCGGGAACGCCGGTCTTCAGACCGGCACAGCCCGCCGAAGGCGGGCGGACGGCGCACCGCCGCCCGAGCAGAAGCGCGGGGACGGCTTGGAACGCCGACCTCCGGTCGGCACCGCCCCGCGCAGCGGGGCGGAACCGCGTACCGCCGCACACACTCACGGGATGCCGGCCCGGGAACGCCGGTCTTCAGACTCATCTTGGACAGTTTGAGGTCTGTTTCGGACGATTGAGGCACGAAAACCGTTGGGGGAGAACGACCGGAGTCGGCGTTTGTGGAAAACGTGGTGCCACGTGTGTGGCACTTAGAAAGCCTGATTACGTTGTTTTACCATTGCATCTGATCCAATAACGACACACAATATGCGGTGCCTACAGAGGACACCGTGTTCGTTCGCGAAAAGACCAGCGGCCCCTACACCTACCTGCAAATCGTCGAGAACCGCCGCGAGGGCGGCAAGACCCGCCAGCGCGTCGTCGCCAGCCTCGGCAGGGTCGAGAGCCTGCTCGCCTCCGGCGCCCTCGACCGCCTCATCCGCTCCGCCTGCCGCTTCTCGGAGAAGGTCGTCGCGCTGGCCGAGGACAGCGGCCGCTCGGGGGAGGCCGGGGCCGAGAGTCGGAGCATCGGCCCCGGCCTGGTGTTTGACCGGCTCTGGCGGACCAGCGGATGCCACGAGGTGCTGCGCGCCGCGCTCAGCGGGCGCCGGTTCCGCTTCGACGTCGAGCGCGCGGTCTTCCTCACGGTTCTCCACCGCCTCTTCCACAGCGAATCCGGCTCGGACCGGGACGCCGGGTGCTGGCAACGGGACTACCGGATCGAGGGCGTCGGCGAGGTTCCGCTCCACCACCTCTATCGGGCGATGGCGTGGCTGGGGGAGGCGCTGCCCTCAGCGCCGGCGGGCGAGGCGAGCCCCCGCTGCGTGAAGGATCTGCTGGAAGAGCAACTCTTCGCCCGGCGGCGCACCCTGTTCTCCCGGGACGCGTTGGTGTTCTTCGACACCACCTCGGTCTTTTTCACCGGGGAGGGGGGCGAACAGCTCGGGGCGCGCGGCTTCAGCAAGGACCACCGCCCCGAGTGCAAGCAGTTGGTTCTGGGGATGGTCCTGGACCGCGACGGCCGCCCGGTGTGCTCGGAGGTGTGGCCGGGCAACACGAACGATGTGAGCACCCTGGCGCGGGTGGCGCGGCGGCTCGAGGAGCGCTTCGGGATGCTCCGGGTGTGCGTGGTGGCGGACGCGGGGATGATCAGCCGCCAGGTGCTTCGGAAGCTGGAGGCGATGGGCTGGGAATACATCCTGGGCGCCGGGTTGCGGCGGACCGCGGAAGTCAAGGACCGGGTTCTGGCCGACCCGGAGCCGTTCCGGGTGGTCGCGTGGACGCCCCGGGAGAAGAAGCGGAACGGGGAGGTGAAGGAGAAAGAGCCGAAGCTGGAGGTCAAGGAGGTGTTGGTGAAGACCAACCAGCCGGACGGCAGCGTCGTCTCCCACCGCTATGTGGTCTGCCGCAACCCGATCCAGGCCCGCCGGGAGGCCGCCACCCGCGCCGCCCTCGTCGCCAGGCTCCCCGGGATGTTGCGTGACCAGGGCGCGAAGACCCTGCTCAAGAACCGGTCCGTGGCCCGCCTTCTCAAGGCCCGGAAGGGAGCCTACGTGCTCAACCGGGAAGAACTCGCCGAGGCCCCGAAATACGACGGGATCTGGGTGGTGCGCACCAATACCGAACTCGACCCGAAGGATGTCGCGCTGCGCTACAAGCAGTTGTGGATGGTCGAGCGGACCTTCCGAACCGCCAAGTCCCTCCTCGATACCCGCCCGGTCTTCCACCAGACCGACGACGCCATCCGGGGCCACATGTTCTGCTCCTTCCTCGCCCTGACCCTCCAAAAGGCGCTCTTCGAGCGCCTCGAGCAGGCCGAGCTTCAGGAAAGCTGGAACGACATCGTGCGCGACCTCCGGGCCGTCACCGAAACCCAAATCGAACAGGACCACACACGCCTCGCCGTGCGCAGCCGCATCACCGAAAGAGCTGCCGGCGTCTTCCGCGCGGTCGGCCTCCGGATCCCCCCCGTCATCCGCCAACTCCCCCGCCGCACCCAACCAGCCGTCACCCACGCCTCAGGAAACGACGCACCCGCGGCACCCCGAACTCCACCGAAATGCGGTGCCACGGACTCTCGGCACAAACCGTAAATCACCGCATATCAACGAGTTCCAAAATCAAACTGTCAAAGATGAGTCAGACCGGCACAGCCCGCCGAAGGCGGGCGGACGGGAAGAACCCCCAATCCCTGCACGACTCCCCTCTCAGCACCCACTCCACCAACCCTCACGGAACGCGCAACTCCAAGTACAGACGCCTCACGGCCCAGACGCCGCCGACCGCCCCAGAATCTCAAGCGCGATCCGCGAGTCATCCAGCACCTGGCGCTTCAGCTCCTGAAGCCGCTCCCCCTCGGCGCGGAGCAGGTAGGCGGGGTGGAAGGTCGGCACCACCGGGATCCCGGCGAATTCATACAGCGTGCCGCGGGCCGCGCCGATGCCCCGGACCCCGGGGAAGAGCGCCTTGACGGCAACGCTCCCGAGCAGGCAGATGACGCGGGGGCGGACCGAGGCGATCTGCCGCTTCAGGAAAGGCAGGCAGGTTGCGACCTCGTCGGCCTGCGGGTCGCGGTTTCCCGGCGGGCGGCACTTCACGATGTTTGCGATGTACACGTCGGAGCGCTGGCGGCCGAAGCACTTCTCGATCATCTCGGTGAGCAGCCGGCCGGCGCGCCCGACAAAGGGCTCGCCCTGGCGGTCCTCGTCGCGCCCGGGGCCCTCGCCAATGAACATGATCTCGGCGTCCGGCCGCCCGACCCCGAACACGATGTTGCGCCGCTTTTCCGAAAGACGGCAGCGGGTGCAGCCGTCGAGGTCCGCCCAGATCGCTTCGAGGGTTTCGGCGGGGGGCGGAACGGGAGCGGGCGCCGCGGGACCGGGGAGGAAGTCGGTGTAGCTCTGGAGGAGGCGGAGGCGGGCCGCGAGCTGGGCGCGGAGGTCGCTATCCGGTCCGGTTCCGTCTTCTTCAGGCACGGCTTCAGCGCGGGCGCAGTTCCGTTTCCCGAGGTGGTCAGCCGGATGCGAGCCGGCGGGCGACAACTTCGCACACCGCGTCGGCGAGCGAGCGCTTCGATTCGGGCTCCCGGCGGCTGACCGACGGAGATTCGCCGACGGAAGCGCCAATCGGGCGCTCGACCAGAACCGCCTCGGTGTGGTCGAGGCCGAAGACCCGGCCCTGCCCCACCTGGTTGCCGACGATCAGGTCGCACTGCTTCGCTTCGAGCTTTCGGATCGCCTCGCCTTCGGGGTCGCCGGTCTCGGCGGCGAAGCCGACCAGTACCGCCGGGCCGGATCCGGGGTCGGCGGCCCGGGCGGCGCCGAGCTCGGCGAGGATGTCGGGGTTCGGGACGAGCGGGATGGAGCCTGCGTCAGCGCGCTGGCGGAGGTCGGCGGACTTGATCTTGGTTGAGGAGTTGGAGGCGGGGCGGAAATCGGCGACGGCGGCCGCCATGATCAGCGCGTCGGCGGTGGCGGCAACGGCGAAGGCGGCATCCCGCATCTCGACGGCGGTCTCGACCCGGACGACATGGGCACCGTTGCGGGGTTCGAGCTCGGTGGGGCCGAGGATGAGGGTGACTTCGGCGCCCCGGGCCGCGGCGGCCGCCGCGAGCTCCGCACCCATCCGTCCGGAGGAGCGGTTCGTGAGGTAGCGCACCGGGTCGAGCGGCTCGCGGGTGGGGCCGGCGGCGATCACGACGTTTCTGGCGGTCAGGTCCTTGTCGGTGGTGGTCGTGGCGCTGGTGTCGGCGGCGCCGAGGGCGCGCTCGACCGCCGCGACGATGTCCGGGATCTCGGCGAGCCGTCCGGGGCCGAGCCAGCCGCAGGCCAACTCCCCTTCCCCGGGCGCGATGATGGTCGCGCCCCGTTCGCGGAGGGTGTTGAGGTGGCCCTGGGTTGCCGGGTGCATCAGCATGTTCGTGTTCATCGCCGGGGCGATGAGGATGGGAGCGCGGACGGCGAGATGGAAGGTGGTGAGGAAGTCGTCGGCAAGGCCGAGCGCCATGCGGGCGATGACGTGGGCGGTGGCGGGAGCCACCACGAAGACGTCGGTCTCCTCGGTGAGCGAGATGTGGCGGACGCCCCCGGTGGGGTCGGGGCCGTCCCCCGCGGCTCCCTCGCCGTGGGCGTCCTGAAACAGGTGTTCGAGGACGGGCTCGCCGGAGACGGTGGCGAGCGAGAGCGGGGAGACGAACTCGCGGGCGGCGCGAGTCAGGATGACCTGGACGCGGAGGTCGCACTTTCGGAGAGAGCGCACCAGGTCCGGCGCCTTGTACGCCCCGATGCACCCGGTAACCCCGAGAACGACCTTCTTCATAGCGGCACCCCCCATCTTAGAAGGAAAAAGCGCGGGGACGGCTTGGAACGCCGACCTCCGGTCGGCACAGCCCGCCGCAGGCGGGCGGACGACGCAAACCCCACCCACCCTCACAGCCCGCGACAGCGGAAACCACGTACCGCCAACCACCCCGAAGCGCGGGAACGGCTTGGAACGCCGACCTCCGGTCGGCACAGCCCGCCGCAGGCGGGCGGATGACGTAAACCCCACCCACCCTCACAGCACGCGACAGCGAAACCGCGTACCGCCAACCACCCCGAAGCGCGCAAACGGCTTGGAACGCCGACCTCCGGTCGGCACAGCCCGCCGCAGGCGGGCGGACGACGCAAACCCCACCCACCCTCACAGCACGCGACAGCAGAAACCACGTACCGCCAACCACCCCGAAGCGCGCAAACGGCTTGGAACGCCGACCTCCGGTCGGCACAGCCCGCCGCAGGCGGGCGGATGACGTAAACCCCACCCACCCTCACAGCACGCGACAGCGGAAACCACGTACCGCCAACCACCCCGAAGCGCGGGAACGGCTTGGAACGCCGGACCTTCTACCTTTTGTCAAGGGGGTAAAGGGGGGCTGCGGGCCGGTGCCTGGTAGCGGTTGGAAAGTGCCGTCCCGGGGAGATCGGGATGCGAGGTGGTTGGGGGTTTCGGAGACTGGTGGGAGGGGGAGCGATCTCCCCGGGCGTTGGGAAACGCGGCGCCGCGTCGGCGGTTGTTCGCCGTCCGCGGCGGAGAGGAGCGCGTTTCCCACACGTTCCACCGGCTCCCTCTGAAGCTCCTTTTTTGGTTGGAGGAGTTGTTCAGGCGGCGAGCTTGTCTCGGGAGAGCTTGGGGTCGTAGAGGGTGCCGTTTTTGAGCATGGCGCAGGCGACGGCGAGGAGCCGGTCGCCGACGGTGCGGAGGGCACGGCCGTGGGAGAAGCCGCGGGCGCGGAGGGCGCGGTAGCGGGCCTTGCTGAGGGGGTCGTGTTGGGCGGCGACGCGGGCCCAGTGATAGAGGGCGTTTCTGAGTTCGTGCTGGACGGCGAGGCGGCGGATCTCCCAGCGGGTGTTGCCGGACTGGATGCTGACGGGGGCGACTCCGGAGCGGGCGCGGAGTGCGGGGTAGTCGCGGCGTTGGAGCAGGGCGAAGGCTTCGGCGAAGAGAGTGCTGAGGACGTAGACCCCGACTCCGGGCAGGGAGAGGAGGATGGTGGGGTCGTCGGGGCGTTGGTCGTCGGCGTGGTTCTGGGAGAACGCCTTCAGCAGTTCGCGGATGTCTTGACGTGCCTGGGCGAGGAGTTGGTTGGTGGTGTGTGCCTGGGCGAAGAGGCCCTGGAGGGCTCGGCAGGCGGCCTCGGCGGTTCCGGGGGCGACGGAGAGCGCGGACGCGCGCAGGATCTCCCGCAGGCTTTTCGCGTTCAGTCGGCGGATGCCGTGCTTTTTGAGGAGTTTGGCGAGGGTGGAGAGGCGCAGCTTGAGGGCCCGTGCGGGGGTTTTGGCCTTGTTCCAGAGTTCGACGAACCAGGGGTGGGTGAGTTGGTTGAGGAGGTCGGGGATGGCGAGGAGTTGGGGGTAATAGCGCCAGAGCTGCTGTCGGATCTGGTGGCAGAGGCGGGTGCGCTGGCAAGTCAACTCGTTGACGGTGCGGGTGCGTTCCCGCAGCTGGAGGACGAGAGACTCCTCCAGGTGGAGCCGTCGGAAGAGGTCGGGGTCGGCGCGCAGGGCGCGACCGAGCATCCAGGCATCGCGGGGGTCGTCCTTGGCCCCGGAGGAGACGTAGCGGCGGCGGGAGCCGCGGATCTGGGCGGGACCGATGGCGAAGACCGCAAAACCGGCGAGGAGCAGCCCTTCGACGACGGGGCCGTGGGGCGTCTCGATGGCGACCGCGATCTGCCCGGGGGCGGCGCCGGTCTCCTCCAGGAGCCAGCGGACGAGCTCCGCCTGGCCCGCGCCCCCGTGGGGAAAGGCCCGGCTGCCGCGAACCGAACCGTGCGCGTCCAGCAGGCATGCATGGTGGGTCGTCGAGCCCCAATCGATGCCGACGAAAAAAAGAAAAGGAGGTGTCATGGCGCTGTTGTCCTTCCGAGGGGAGTCCCTCGTGGGGAAGTCAGCCGCCGTGATGTCCGCGTGGGCCTATACTGGCTGCTCGATGGCGCTGCCCTTCTACTGTGCGTCGATCACGGCCAATGACCCGTCGAGGCACAGTCCGGCGTAGGTGTTCAAGACACGCGCCTCCGGTTGGTTGCTCCCGGCGGGTCGGCTAACAGGTTGGTGAGGTAGGGCCCTTCGGTGCCTCTCACACCGGAGGGCCCAGAAAAAAAGGAAACGTGGTTTTCCTGCTTCCGGCAGGAGGAGAGCATCGTGCCCATCCACGGCGACGAAGGCAAGGCGCGGCGCGCCTCCTCCGCTGCGCTCCGGCCCTCCGGGTGCCTTCGCCGCCGCGGATGGGCGGGGAGCAGTTTCATGGCCGGAAGCAGGAAAAATGGGCTTGCCCCTCGGGGAATCGACACCAGCCCAGATGAGGTTCGGCCAGCTCGGAACCTGCGCCGCCTTCCTCCTCTTGACGCCGCCCCCCGGCTACCGGCCGCGCCCCAACGCACCCCCTCCGGCGCCATTCGTTCGCAAGCTGTCTGCCCCATGAAAAAGTGATGCCCGGAAAGGTATAGACCTCCGGTCGGCACAGCCCGCCGCAGGCGGGCGGACGACGCAAACCCCACCCATCCTCACAGCCCGCGACAGCGGAAACCACGTACCGCCAACCACCCCGAAGCGCGGGAACGGCTTGGAACGCCGACCTCCGGTCGGCACAGCCCGCCGCAGGCGGGCGGATGACGCAAACCCCACCCACCCTCACAGCACGCGACAGCAGAAACCGCGTACCGCCAACCACCCCGAAGCGCGGGAACGGCTTGGAACGCCGACCTCCGGTCGGCACAGCCCGCCGCAGGCGGGCGGATGACGTAAACCCCACCCACCCTCACAGCCCGCGACAGCGAAACCGCGTACCGCATAGGGGCGGTCCATTGGTCCCGACGGCGGTGGGGCCGGGGTTGAGGGGTGCTCGGTCGTTTCGTTCACGGTGGAGTCCTCCACCGGGTACAGACGAAGATCCGGGCAATTCCTTCTCACCCGCTGACGGTCCTGTGGAAAAGTCGGGCGGGACCCACTGGGGATCGGCGGTCCTCACCAGCGGCGTCTCCAAGCCCGAGTGGAAATCCATGCAGGTGGCGCAGCCCCGTGAATCACGCAATCTCCGTCCGCAGAACGGCGCGGAGCCGCGCGAACGCCAATCAAGACAAAGCAGCCCCACCGGCCGACCCGACGCCGCGAATACACTCACCGAGAAGTACCCGACACCAGATCATCATGGACCCCGAAGACCGGGACGACTCCCGGAAATCCGCACGACGCGAGCGCCTCCGGGCGTCGGAACGACGGTTCCAGAAGGCGCAGCCGAACCAGCCGGCCCGGAAGGCGGAAGAAAAGCTCCGGGCAATCAAGGAGACGATCTCCTACTCGTTTCCGACCGGCGACATCGACCAGATGCTCGCCGAGATCGAAGCGGGGCGGGGGGACCTCGCGGCCCTGCTGGAAGCGCGCCGGACCGGCCGCTTCATCAGCCTCGCCGAGGGGCGCGAACGCACCGCGCGCATGATTGCCGCGAAGAAGGAGAAGCTGGGCGCCCCGGATTGAATGTTCGCGCTGGAACGCACCGCTCCGGGTAGGGGGCGCGGTGAGCGGCCGCACCATCCGGGGTTGCGAGAGGGTGCGGACCTCACGTTGACGTGGCGCAGCATCATCGGCGCAGGTTTCGCGCTCCCGCGCGGTGCCGACCGGAGGTCGGCGTTCCAAGCCGTCCCCGCGCTTCTTCGCGGTCAGCGATACGCGGTTCCGCCCGCCTGCGGCGCGCGGTGCCGACCGGAGGTCGGCGTTCCAAGCCGTCCCCGCGCTTCTTCGCCGTCAGTGATACGCGGTTCCGCCCGCCTGCGGCGGGCTATGCCGACCGGAGGTCGGCGTTCCAAACCGTCCCCGCGCTTCTTCGCGGTCGGCGATACGCGGTACGTTGCCTTACCGCCGTTCCCTCCGGATCAGGGCGGCGAGTTCCACCACCGTGTCATCCACCCGGTCATTCGTGATGCGGTGGTCGTAGGACGGTGCGCGCGGCATTTCGTCTCTCGCGGTCTGAAGACGCTTTTCGACTTCGGCTCCCGACTCGCGCCCCCGTCCGGTGAGCCGCGCTTCGAGGTCCTCGAACACCGGCGGCTCGATGAAGATGGTCACCGCCTCGGGGACCTTCTCCCGGAGGGCGTCGGCGCCCTGCACATCTACTTCTATAAGGAGGTCGCCCTCGCCGCCCGCCTGGAGGGCTTCCTTGCTCGTTCCGTAGCGGTGGGCGTGCACCCACGCCCATTCCACGAAGGCGCCCGCGTCCACGAGGCGCTGAAACTCCTCACCGGTGACGAAGTGGTAGTCCCGGCCGTTCACCTCGCCGGCGCGCTGCGGGCGGGTGGTGTGCGAGATCGCGAAGGAAAGCCCCGGAACCCGGTCCACGAGCTTGCGGAGGATCGTGGACTTGCCGACTCCCGAGGGGCCGGAGACGACAAAGAGGCGCGGCACGGCGCTCAGACGCTCTCGCGCACCGCCTCCGTGAGCCGCTGGATGGCTTCGGGGATGCGCTCCTCCGCGACGTAGCTGAAGGAGAGCCGGAGCGAGGCGCGGGCCGCCGCCGAACCCGGGTCGGCGAAGAAGCAGCTCCCGGCCACGAAGGCCACCCGGTGGCGCTCGATGGCCCGGAGCAGCAGCGCCTCGGTGTCACCGTCCACCTCGGCCCACAGGAAGAACCCTCCCTCCGGGCGGATCCAGGGGACCCGCGTGGGGAAGTCCTCGAGCGCGGCGAGCATGGCGTCGCGCTTCCTGCGGTAGAGCGCGCGCGCCCGCACCACCTGGGCGTCCAGCCCGCCGGCCTCGCCGTAGGCGAGCGCGAGGCGCTGGGTGAGGGCGCTCGAGCACTGGTCGGTGCCGAGCTTGAGGAGGCCGAGCCGCCGGATCAGGCCTCGGTCCGCCGCCACCCAGCCGAGCCGGAGCCCGGGGCCGAAGATCTTCGAGAAAGTGTGGACGAAGATGACGCGCTCAGGAGCAAGCGATTTCAGGGACGGCAGCCGTTCGCCGTCGTAGCGGAGTTCGCCGTAGGCGTGGTCCTCGACCACCGCGAGATCGTGCCGCTCCGCGACCTCGAGCACCGCCCGGCGCCGCGCCAGGGTCCAGGTGCGGCCGGTCGGGTTGTTGAAGGTGGGTCCCACGTAGAGGATCCGGGAGGGCCGGCCCTCCCGCGCGAGACGGGCCGCGGTCTCGTCGAGCGCCTCCGGGATCATCCCCTCGGCGTCGCCCGGCACCCCGGTCGGAATGCCGCCGAGCTCGCGGCAGACCTGGAGCGCAACCATGTAGGTCGGATCCTCGAGAAGCACCGGATCGCCGAGGTTCGTGAGCGCGTTGAAGGCATGGCGGATCCCCTCGAGGCCGCCGCTGCAGACGAGGACCTCCTCGGGACTGCAGTGGATGTTCTCGATGCGGGCCATCCGCGCCGCGAGGAACTCGCGAAGCGGGGTGATCCCGGGGTTCGGCGAATAGTTGAGCGCCTCCGGCGCGTGGTCCGTGAGGACCTGCGCCATCGCCTCCCGGGTCTCCTCGATCCGGAAGACCCCGCGGTCGGGCATGCCGCCGGCGAGCGAGATGATCCCCGGCTGCTCGGCGAGCTTCAGGATCGCGATGACCGTGTCGGCATCGGCGACCCGGGTGGCGGCGTCGGAAAAGCGGGTGTCCCAGTTCATCAGCCGACGACCTCCAGCGACAGGGTGGCGGTTTCGCCCTCGACTTCGATTTCGCGGCGTTCGGCCCCGGCGATGTCCCCGGCGAGGAGCGCCACCGCGAGGGTCTCGTTCAGGAAGTGGGCCTCGCGCTCCCGGGCCACCGCGAGCAGCGATCCGTCCCCTTCCGCCCCGTCGAGCGCCACCCGGATGCGCGCCACGTAGGGCAGATCGAGGTCCTTCCGGAAGTTCTGCACCCGGTTCAGCAGCTCCCGGTAGCGGCCTTCGGCGAGGAGTTCGGGCGTCAGCACGGTGTCGAGGGCCACGGTGGCGAGCGGGCTTCCACAGGTGGCGCGTCCCTCGCGGGGGCGCGACTCGATCGCGAGGTCTTCCGCCTCGATTGTCACGGTTTCTTCCTGCGCGCCGCCGGCGGACAGGTCGAGCGTGAGCGGTCCGGCGGCGAGCGCGTTCCGGACCTCGCGTCCGTCGAGCGCGAAGATCGCCTTCCGGGCCGCCTGCATCCGGCGGCCGAGGCGGGGACCCAGGCGGCGAAAGTTGGGTTTCACCACGAATTCCAGATCGGCCTCGGGATCCTCGCGGAAGCGGACCTCGCGGACGTTCAACTCGTCGGCGATCAGGTCGCGGTGGCCGTCGAGGCGCGCCCGGAGTCCCTCGTCGGCGACCGCCACGCTGGCCCCGGCGAGCGGTTGCCGCACCCGGATCTCGTGCTCCTTCCGCACCCGGAGGCCGAGCGAGGCGATCTCCCGCACCGCGGCCATCTCCTCGTTGAGTCCCGCATCGAGGGGGAACTCGGGCTCGGGCCAGTCGCTGAGGTGGACGCTCTCCGGAACGTCCTCGCCGAACGGACCCACCACCAGGTTCCGGTGGATCTCCTCGGCCAGGAAGGGCACGAAGGGGGCGGCGATCCGCGAGAGGCGGACCAGGGCGTCGTAGAGCGTCCGGTAGGCGTCGATCTTGTCCGCGCCGCGTCCCGATTCCCAGAACCGGCGGCGGCTGCGGCGGAGCCACCAGTTGGAGAGCGACTCGGCGAAGGCGGCGAGCGCCCGGGCCGCGTCGTAGGCCCGGATCGCTTCGAGACCCCGGGTGACCTCGGCGGTCGTCTCCTCGAGGTGGGAGAGGATCCAGCGGTCGAGCGCCGGGCGCTCCGCGACCGGGCGTCCGCGGTCGGTGCGCGGGTCGAAGCCGTCGATCTCGGCGTAGATGGTGAAAAAGGAATAGACGTTTCGGAGCTTCAGCGGGAACTCGCGGGCGGCGGCGCGCACGTTCGCGAGCGAGTGGCGCTTGTTGGCCCAGGGCGCGGCGCCGGCGAGGAAGAACCAGCGGAAGGCGTCCGCCCCGGCCTCGGAGAGCGTTTCCTCCGGCGGCGTGTAGTTGCCGCGCGACTTGGACTCCTTCCGGCCCTCGGGGTCGGTGACGTGGCCGAGCACCAGGCAGGAGCGGTAGGGGTGGGAGCCGTCCGGGGCCGGGATCCCGAGCCGGCCGCAGGTGTCCTCGTCGAAGAGCAGGGTCGAGATCATCAGCAGCGAGTAGAACCAGCCGCGCGTCTGGTCCACCGCCTCGGTGATGTAGTCGGCGGGGAAGGACGCGAGGAATCGGTCGCGGTTTTGGTGTGGGAAGCCCCACTGTGCGAACGGCATCGCCCCGGAGTCGAACCAGCAGTCGATGACCTCGGGGACGCGGCGGTAGACCCCGGGCTCGCCGGGGTTGGTCCAGGTGACCTCGTCCACCCAGGGCTTGTGGACCAGGAGATCCGGATCGAGGTCGGGTCTTTCCTCCCGCGCCTTACGGAAGGCCGCGAAGGCGTCCGGGTTCTTCGCTTCGATCTCGGCCACCGAGGCGGGGGCCTCCATCCGGCCGGTCTCGTCGTTGATCCAGATGTTCAGCGGGGTGCCCCAGAACCGCTCGCGGGAAAGCGCCCAGTCCACGTTGTTCCGCAGGAAGTCGCCGAAGCGGCCCTCCTTGATGTGCTCGGGAAGCCAGTTCACCGAGCCGCTGTTGGCGAGCGCGGCGTCCTTCCTGGCCGTGGTGCGGATGAACCAGGCGGGGCGGGCGTACTGGATGAGGGGGTCCTGGTCGGAGCGCCAGCAGAAGGGGTACTCGTGGCGGATCGTCTCGGAGTGGATGAGGCGGCCGCTCTGGCGGAGCCGGCGGACGATTTCCTTGTCCGCCTCCTTGACCCATTGGCCCTCGAGCCAGGGGACCTCGCTGGTGAAGCAGCCGTCCGCGCTGACCGCGCAGGGGAGCGGGATCTCGTCCGCGTTCTCGTAGCCGGCGACGGTCTTCTTGTGGAGGTCGTGGTCCACCTCACCGAAGGCAGGGGCTTCGTGGACGAGGCCGGTGCCCTGGGCGAGTTCCACGAAGTCGGCGGCGAGCACCCGCCAGAAAGCCGGGACCGACCCGCCGCCCGGAAGGCGGCCTTCCAGAGCGTGGTGCCGGTTCCAGAAGTCGTCGAAGGGCGGGCGGTAGCGGCGGCCGACGAGTTCCTCGCCGGAGAAGGTGCGAAGCACCCGGAGGGGACGGCCGAGGCGGGAGGCGAGGTCCTCCCGAAGCGCCGCGGCGAGCACCAGCCGGCGCGGTTCGCCGCCTGGGGGCGTGTCCTCGACCTCCACGTAGTCGGTGCCGGGGCGGACGGCGGAATAGAGGTTCGAGGGGAGCGTCCACGGGGTGGTGGTCCAGACCACGAGCGAGAGGCCCGGATCGTCCACCAGGGGAAGGGTCACGTACACCGCCGGGTCGTCCACCTCGCGGTAGCCGAGGCCGACCTCGGCTGAGGAGAGGGCGGTGCCTCCCTGGGCCCACCACCAGACCACCTTCTCGCCCCGGTAGAGGAGCCCCTTCCGTTGGAGCTCGGCGAGCGCCCACCAGACGCTCTCCACGTAGGCGCGCCGGTAGGTGACGTAGGCGTGATCGAGGTCCACCCAGTGGCCGATGCGGGAGGTCATCTCCTCCCAGTCGCGGATGTAGCGGAAGACGCTCGCCATGCACTTCTCGACGAACGGGCCCACGCCGTATCCCTCGATTCCGGCGCGGCCGTGGATGCCGAGTTCCTTCTCGACTTCGACCTCCACGGGCAGCCCGTGGGTGTCCCAGCCGGCGATCCGCTCGGCGTAGCGGCCCCGCATGGTCTGGAAGCGGGGGAAGACGTCCTTGAAGACGCGGGTGAGGACGTGGCCGTTGTGGGGACGCCCGTTGGCGGTCGGGGGACCGTCGTGCCAGACCCAGGGCTCCCCGCCGGCCCGGCGGGCGACGCTTTTCTCGAAGATCCCCCGTTCTTCCCAGAAGCGGCGGGTCTCCGCCTCGACGGAAGAGATCTCGGCGACGGTGCGGGTGGGCCGGAAAATCGTCACTTTGCGGGTCGGGTCCATGGGAACGATAGGGGCGGCGGCCTTGCTGACGGAACGTCGCGTTTTCGAGGTGCCCCGGATTCCCGCCAGGGAACGGGCCGGGCCGGAGCGCGGATTCCGGAGGACCGGTCTCCGGTGCGTGACCGTCCGGGGTTGCGAGGCCGGAAAGGCCGCGTCCCCAACGGGAGTCGAACCCGTGTTTTCGCCGTGAAAGGGCGACGTCCTGGGCCTCTAGACGATGGGGACCCGACAGGGTAGGCCGTGCAGGGTTCGAACCTGCGACATCTCGCTTAAAAGGCGAGCGCTCTGCCAACTGAGCTAACGGCCCGGCCAGCGAGAAGGGGGCGGAATACTAACAGCGCGCGACAGCAGAAACCGCACTCCACCGACGGAGACAAAGCGCGCGGACAGCTTGGAACGCCGACCTCCGGTCGGCACCGCTGCGCAAAGCGCAGCGAAACCGGTTACCCCAACTGCTTCGATGCCGCGGAGGACCACGCCCAGTCTTCCGGTCGCTCGCAAAGTCCAGCCTTCACGGGGTTGTTCTCGATGTAAAGGATGGCCCGATTCATGTGCTCCTCATCACGAATCCGACGATCGTGGTACTCGCGCATCCAGAACTGTCCGGTGCGCCCGAGGATCGCGTTCGCCTCGCGGGCGGTAAAGACCTTCCAACTCTTGACGATCTCCGCCAGCGGGAAGCCCCGCTTCTGCTTGATCAGGACATGTACGTGGTTGGGCATGACACACCACGCCACTAGTGCCGCGTCATTCATGAAATGTCGGGTAGAGGCGTTTCAGCTTGACGCGGGCATCGTCGGTGGTGAACTGCCAGTTGACCTTGGCTTGGATGCGATCTCGGGCCGCCTGCCAGGCCGCGACCTCGTCGCGCAGGATCTGGATGGAGTCAATGCGGCGGTTGAGGCACTGACGGATCATGACGCTGAGCTCGACCTCGGCGACGTTGAGCCAACTGCCGTGCTTGGGGGTGTAGACGAACTCGAAGCGGTCCCAGAGGGCTTTGGCCTCGGCCGGCGGGAAGGCGTCGTAGAGGGCGCCGGGGCGGTGGATGTTCAGGTTGTCCATCACCAGCGTGATCTTCTTGGCGCCGGGGTGGCGGGCGGCGATGTCGTTGAGGAAGTGCGCCCAGTCGGTTTTGGTTCGGCGCGCCGTCACCTTGGTCATGCGCCGCCCGGCCAGCGGTTGCGTCGCCATGAACACGTTGCAGGTTCCCAAGCGCCGGTACTCGTAGTCTTCGCGCGCCGGTCGCCCCGGCGCCGTCGGAACCGGTTGGCGCGTCTCGCGGATCAGTTGCCGGGGCGTCTCGTCCATGCACACCACGGGAAAGGCCGCATCGTAGGGACGCCGGTAGACGTCGAGCACCTTCTCCATCGCCGCCGCGAAGTCCGCGTTGCCCTGGGGGGGAATCACCCAGCCGACCCGCCGCCACGGTTTGATGACGTTTTTTTTAGAACCCGCCGCACCGTCTCGTGCGACACGCTGTCGATGTGGCCGAGTTCCACGACGCGATCCGCCAGTAACCGCAGCGACCACTGCGAGTGGCCCTGGGGAGGCTCGCTGCAGCTCAGGGCGACCAGGTGCGCCTCGAACTCCCCGTCGGCCTTGCGCTCATAGCTCGGACGCCGACCCTGCCGACCGCCGAGTGCCGCCGCCAGGCCCTCTTCCACGAAACGCCTCTTGACGCGATCCACCTTGCGCGCACTGATGCGCAGGATCTCGGCAATGGCCTCTCCGCGCGCCCGCTGCTCGTTGAACGCGCCCTCGTCCACGTTGAGCAGAATCAGGGCGTTGATCACCTTCTGCGACCGATGCGATCCCTTGCGCGTAATCCCCGCGAGCTCGTCACGCTCGTCCTTCTCCAAAGTCACCACATACCGCTTCATGCCAACCTCCTCGCCGTCGTTGGACGACCAGAAGGTTATCAGAAAAACGACATATCACGTGTGACATGACACTAGCCCGTAGCGCTCCCCGTTGAACTTCACAAGGGCGTCACGAACCAGTGCGGCGATCTCCGGTCGCCGCAAGTGGCATTCGCCCCGTCCCGCGTCTTCGTAGCGCGCGATGCGCCGCTGGAGTTCTTCGTGCCGAGCCCTGTCCGTACGCCACTGGCGACCGAGAAGGATTTCCTCTTTCCAGCGCGCGATGGCGGCCCGTGGCACGCTGTCAGCGAGACGGAAAGTGATTCCCTGGGCGACGCGGGCCGCGTCAAAGTGCGGGAGGTAGCTCCGAGAGTAGACCGACCGGTGTTCGGAGCGACCGACGTGGCCTTCCGACCGAGCGGACGGTTGGGAGAGGGGCCAGCGGCGGCGCACCCGGGCGGGTACGCGGGGCTTTGAGCGCCCGGACTGCCGCAGCCTCTTGGTCATCGGAGCTGCGCCCATAGCCACCTCCCGACGTCAACGGCGCGGGAGCGTAGCGCGGGGATCCGTATTTCTGCGGGCCGCACCGTCAACAAGATTGACGCTTCGCCGTCCGCCCGCCTGCGGCGGGCTGTGCCGACCAGAGGTCGGCGTTCCAAGCCGTCCCCGCGCTCCTTCTCCGTCAGCGGCACGCCGTCCGCCCGCCTGCGGCGGGCTGTGCCGACCAGAGGTCGGCGTTCCAAGCCGTCCCCGCGCTCCTTCTCCGTCGGCGGTACGCCGTCCGCCCGCCTGCGGCGGGCTGTGCCGACCAGAGGTCGGCGTTCCAAGCCGTCCCCGCGCTCCTTCTCCATCGGCGGTTCGCCGTCCGCCCGCCTGCGGCGGGCGGTGCCGACCAGAGGTCGGCGTTCCAAGCCGTCCCCGCGCTCCTTCTCCGTCGGCGGCACGCCGTCCACCCGCCTGCGGCGTACTGCCCGCCACCACATCGCACCGACTTTTCCACACCCAGGCCGTGCAGCGGGCAGTTTTCCCCGCTCTTTCCGTCTATGTCTTTGGGTGACATCCATCGGTCGCCCGAACGGAGGAACGTCGCGTGCCCAGAACCAACCCGGATAACCCAAACCCCCCTCCGGTCATCGTCCCCGGTGGCGGGTCCGGCAGCCAAACCGAGCAGTCCCCGGACCCCGCCGGACCGCGCACGCCACCGCCGCACGGCCCTCCGGGGAACGCGATGTTCCGCGCTCTGCTCGCCGCCGGTGTGGATGCGGATACCGCCTATACTGCGGAGCGGGAAATGGAGTCCATAGCCGCCCAGAACGCTGCAGCTCAGGTCGGGCCGGCTATGGACGTGTTCGCCGCCCGGATGGACGCCGCCCACGCAAGACTCCTCGTCCAGTTTCAAGCGGCGTTGACGGCAGCGGTCCAGGAGGTCAAGACCGAGTTCCGGGCTGAACTCGCGGAAGTCAAGACCGAGTTCCGGGCTGAACTCGCGGAAGTCAAGACCGGACTGGCAACGGTCACCAACGACGTGGCGACCCTGAAGCGGGAGATCCGTCTCGTCTGGGGCTGCCTCTCGCTGCTGGTCGTGACCTTGACCGCCGTCCTGGTCCGCCTTTTCGCCGGCTGACCGCGCCGCTCCCCCCCCTCAGCCCAGAATCGGCGTCGCCCTCCGCCTCACGAACGCCTCCCGATCCGGCCCGGTCGAAACCAGCGTGACCGGAACGCCGGAAAGCTCCTCCAGCGTGTCCAGGTACTGCCGCGCCTCCCGCGGGAGGTCCTCCAGCCGGGTCGCACCCGCGGTCGGCCGGTCCCAGCCCGGCAGGGTCCGGTACTCGGGCTCGCAGCGCGCCAGCGCCCCGAACTCGCCCGGGAACTCCTCCACGGCGTCGCCGTCCAACCGGTAGCGAACCCCGATCCGCACTTCGTCGAGTCCGTCCAGAACGTCCAGCTTGGTGATCG
This sequence comes from Candidatus Marinacidobacterium sp., assembly GCA_965223075.1. Classification (GTDB taxonomy): domain Bacteria; phylum Acidobacteriota; class Vicinamibacteria; order Marinacidobacterales; family Marinacidobacteraceae; genus Marinacidobacterium. The sequence goes on from OZ244986.1 coordinate 1,233,990, forward strand.
CGAGTTCGTCCAACCCGTTCACCCGGCGCGCGTAGCGCAGCACCACACTGTCGAACCAGCCGCAGCGGCGCGGCCGCCGGGTGGTGGCGCCGAACTCCTTGCCCTTCTCCTGGATGGTCCGGTTCTGCTCCGGGTCCATCTCGGTCGGGAACGGCCCCTCCCCCACCCGGGTCATGTACGCCTTCGACACCCCGAGCACCCGGCCGACGGCCTGCGGGCCGACCCCGGCCCCCACCGCGGCCCCCGCCGCCACCGCGGTGGAGGAGGTGACGAAGGGGTAGGTCCCGTGGTCGAGGTCGAGCAGGGTGGCCTGCGCCCCCTCGAACAGGACGTTGTGGCCCGCCTCCAGGGTCTCGTGGATCACGAGCGAGGTGTCGGCGATCAGCGCCAGCACCCGGGCCGCGAAACGGTCGAGCAGTTCGCGCGTGCCGGCGACCTCTTCTTCGATCCGCCCTTCGCTCCAGCCGAGCAGCTCGCCGTGTCCGGCGATCAGGTGAGCCAGCCGCTCGTCGCGATAGTCCGGATGGCGCAGGTCACCGAGACGGATGCCCCGGCGGGCCGCCTTGTCCGCGTAGGCCGGGCCGATTCCCCGGCGAGTCGTCCCGATCCGGTGCCTTCCGAGCCGGGTTTCCTCGCGCGCCTCGATCGCCCGGTGCACCGGGAGAATGATCTGCGCCCGGTCGGAGAGCAGCAGGTCCGGAGAGGGGTCCCGCCCCGCCCTCTCGAGCATCGCCACTTCCTCGAAGAAGGCGAGCGGGTCCACGACGCAGCCGTTCCCGACGATCGAGCGCACCCCCGGATGGAGCACCGCGGAAGGAAGGAGGTGCAGGATGTACTGCCGGCCTCCGGCCACCACCGTGTGTCCGGCGTTGTGGCCGCCCCCGAAGCGCACCACGGTGTGGAAGCGCGGAGCGAGGATGTCGACGAACTTCCCCTTCCCTTCGTCACCCCACTGGGTGCCGACGACCGCCAATCCGGGCAAGGTTCGGACCCTCCGATGATGGCGTGAGCCCCGGGGCTTCGCGCTACTCGAGACCGAGGAGGTCCCGGACTTCCTTTTCGAGCCGCTCGGGGGTGCGGGCCGGGTTGAATCCGATGTGGCGCGTGCGCACGATGCCGTCCCGGTCGGTGATGTAGGTGGTCGGCATCGCGAAGATGCGGAACGCCTCGTCGGCCTCGACGGTGGAGAGCAGGTTCACGTAATTCACGCCGCGGTCATTCAGATAGGCATGGACCTCTTCCACGGCCGGCACGTTGTCGTCCACATGCAGCCCGACGACCACGAGTCCCTGATCGCGGTAGCGGTCCTCGAGTTCCTGGAAGAAAGGGAGCGAGTCCACGCAGGGACCGCACCAGACCGCCCAGAAGTCGAACACCACGATCTTCCCCGCGAACGACCGGAGGGAGACCATGTTGCCGTCGAGGTCGGGAAGCTCCAGGTCGGGGGCCGGCTCGTCGAGGACGCCGCGCGGCTGGGGGGTCCCCGCCGCCGGCGGCTCCTCCGCAAAGAAAGCGCCCGGAAGGATCAGCAGAGCGGACAGGACGACGAGAGTCACCAGCCGGGAATGGGGCGAGCGGGTCATACGGAAACCTCCTGCGCGGAGACCTCCTGCGCGGTTTCGGCGGGAGAGACGGATTCCTGCTCGGCGAGCCAGCGTTCGCAGGCGATCGCCGCCATGCAGCCGGTCCCGGCAGCGGTCACCGCCTGCCGGTAGGTGGGATCCATGACGTCTCCGGAGGCGAAGACCCCTTCGACCGAGGTGGTGGTGGCGCCGGGGGTGACGAGGACGTAGCCGCGCGGGTCGAGTGCGAGCTTCCCGGCGAAGATCTCGGTGTTCGGCACGTGGCCGATGGCGATGAAGAGCGCCCCCACCGGGAGCCGGGATTCCGCGCCGGTCTTCAGGTTCGACAGCCCGAGCTCGGTGACCCCCTCCTCGTCCCCGAGCACCTCTTCAACCACCGAATCCCAGACGAAACGGATCTTGGGGTTGTCCATCGCCCGCTTGGCCATGATCTTCGAAGCCCGCAGGGCGTCGCGGCGGTGGATCACGTGCACGGTGGTCGCGAAGCGGGTGAGGAAGAGCGCCTCTTCCATCGCGGTGTCGCCGCCCCCGACCACGGCCATTTCCTTGCCGCGGTAGAGCGCTCCGTCGCAGGTCGCGCAGGCCGAGACGCCGCGGTTCAGAAACTCCTTTTCAGAGTCGAGCCCCAGCCAGCGGGCGCGGGCCCCGGTGGCGATGATCAACCCCTCGGCCCGGTGGGTCTTGCCGGCGGCGGTAACCGAGAACGGGCGGGAGGAGAGGTCCACCGCGGTGACGTCCAACTGGTGGATCTCGGTACCGAACCGCTCGGCCTGCCGCCGGAAGAGATCCATCATCTCGTAGCCCGTGACGCCGTCGGGAAAGCCCGGATAGTTCTCGACGTCCGTGGTGAGCATCAACTGACCGCCCGGGAGGCCGATCTCGGGGTCCATCCCCGAACCTGAGAAGAGGAGCGGTTCCAGCTCGGCGCGCGCGGCGTAGAGGGCCGCCGTGTAGCCGGCAGGACCGCTGCCGACGATGATGACGCGACGCGGTTCAACAGTCATTCCCTTGGGCCTTCTTTCTTTTTTCGATTTGTTCGCGACACGGCGAGACTAGCACGCCATCCGCTCAGCTCGTCAGCCGTGACAGCTCCGCAAAATCGGACACCGCAAGCTGTTCCGGACGGAGCCCGGTGTCGATTCCGAGCGTGTCGATTGCGGCCTGAACGCGGCCGGCCAGCTCCTGGTCCCGCAGCCGGGCGACGCTGTTCCTGAGCGTCTTCCGGCGGTGCGCGAAGAGGCCGCGCACCAGGGAACGGAAGTGACGCTCGTCTCCTACTGGCGCTGGATCCGGACGCGGCGTCAGACGGATCACCGAGGACACCACCCGCGGCCGCGGCCGGAAGGCTCCCGGGTGGATCCGGAAGGCGATCTCGGCACGGAGCGCCTGCTGCACGACCACGCTCAGCGCGCTGTAGTCGCGCTCGCCGCGGCGGGCGACCACCCGGTCCGCGACCTCCTTCTGGAGGGTCAGGGTCAGGGCGTCGAAGAGGGGCGGAGCGCCAGGCCCCGCGTGCCCCTCGATGAGACGCAGGAGGAGCGGCGACGCCACCGAAAACGGGAGGTTGCCGCAGATCGGCAACGGCGGAGCGGCTCCGAAATCGGCGATGGCGGCGCCGAGGTCCAGTTGAAGCGCGTCCCCGGTCACCACGCGCAGGTTTTCGGCGAATCCCCGCTCCCCCGCGTGCTCCTCGACACGCTCGGCGAGCCGGGGATCCACCTCGATGGCCAGCACCCGGGCGCCGGCCGCAAGCAGCGGGAACGTGAGGGCGCCCTTGCCGGGCCCGATTTCGACGATGGGCCCCGGCTCTCCAGGACCCAGCGCCGCCGCCACGAAGCGCTCCGCCACCGACCGGTCGTGGAGGAAGTTCTGCCCCCGCCCCCGCGTCGGAAAAAAGCTCACCCGTTCATTGTCGCCGCGAACGCCCCCCACGGCACGGTGCCGCGAAGTTCAGGGAACGCCGGTCTTCAGACCGGCACCGCACCGCGAAGCGGGGCGAAAGCGCGTACCGCCACTCACCCCCACGGCACGTACGCCCGGGAACGCCGGCCTTCAGACCGGCACCGCACCGCGAAGCGGGGCGAAACCGCACATCGCCGCCCGAGCAGAAGCGCGGGGACAGCTTGGAACGCCGGCCTCCGGCCGGCACCGGCACGCCGCAGGCGGGCGGAACGGCTCGTCGCCCATCCACCCTCGCGGGACGCGGGTGCGGGAAAACCGGCCTTCAGACGCCCAAGTCGGAGAGACCTCGTATCTCCGGTGAGAAGGATTCACCGGAATTTCCGTCTATGTCAGGTAGGAACGCCATCCGCGTTCGGTTTTCCGAACGCGGCCAAGCCGCGCTCACCCGATGAGCGCGAAGGAGCCCTCATGCCTGACCCCACTCCCGGCGGCCCCACCCCAACAGCGAACGAAGAGCCGCGAACCGGAGCGCTCTTCCAGGTCCTCGTTACGGGTGAACGCGACCCCACGGCCATCTATACTGCGGTCCGGGAAGTCGAATCCATGGCGGGACAGAGCGTCGTTACGCAACTGAGTTCCCAGATTGAAACGGTCGGCAGCCGGCTGGAGGCCAGGCTCGATTCGGTGGACAGGCAGTTGCGCCTGGTCTGGAGCTTCCTGTTCACGCTGCTGGCGATGCTGGTCGCGCTGCTTCTGCGCACCTGACGAGCCCGGGAGGGAACACCCACCTCTGGGCCGGTTCTCCCGGCGGGGGCCAGCACGGTGGTGCGAAGGCCCGGGAACGCCGGCCTCCGGCCGGCACAGCCCGCCGCAGGCGGGCGATCACTGCCCAGCGGGCAGTGACGCTCCGCCACCCACCCCCACGGCTAGCGACAGCGGAAGCGCATGGTCCCAACCATCGTCACCTCGCCGGGCAGGCCAACGCCCCCCTCCAGCACCAACAAGGGGCTCAGCCCTACGCGCGCTCGCCCCGCTCCGCGGGGCGGTGCCGGTCTGAAGGCCCCCACCGGGAGAACTGGCCGGCGTTCCCTGCCCCACCCACCCTACCCCCCGCCCCCTCCCCTTGCGGCAGTGCTTTAGGTTTGGTAGCGTAACCTACCCTTGTACTTGGGTAAATCCGATGAATATCGGCGCTTCGCTGCTCCTTGGAATCGTGCAGGGTCTGACTGAATTCCTGCCGGTCTCCAGCTCGGGACACCTGGTTCTTGGCCGGGCGTTTCTACCGGATGAAGCTCTCCGCAGTCCGGGGGTGCTCTTCGAGATCGTGGTCCATCTGGGAACGCTTGCCGCCGCCCTCATCTACCTCCGCCGCGAGGTGTTCGGGCTGCTTCGTTCGCTCGTGGGAACGGGCGGGAGCACTCCCGAAGGCCGCCGGCTGATCGGACTGCTCCTCGTCGCCTCGATACCGGCGGCCGTCGTCGGGATCGCCTTCCGGGACCAGATCCACCACGCATTCAGCGGTATCGGCTTCGCCGCCGGCGGCCTCGTGCTGACCGGGGCGGTGCTCCTCACCTTCCGGCGGCCCGCCGCGGACACTCGAAACGCGCCCGCGAAGCCCGCTCCGACCATCCCGCGCCTCCCCCGCGGCCTCGCCGATTCGCTCTGGATCGGAGCCGCCCAGGCGGTGGCCATCTTTCCCGGGGTCTCGCGGTCGGGTCTCACCATCATCGCCGGCCGGGAGCGCGGCGTCTCGCCCGCGGACGCGGCCCGCTTCAGCTTCCTGTTGTCCGCCCCGGCGATCGCGGGCGCGGCGCTGCTCGAAGGCGCTTCCGTCCTCGGCAGCGGAGCGCTGTCGGAAGCGGGAGGCATCGTCGCGCTGGAACTGACGGTGGGATTCCTCACCGCGTTCGTGGCCGGGACGTTTGCGCTGCGCTGGGTATTCGACTGGCTCGCCCGGGAGCGGTTCCACCAGTTCGGCTGGTACTGCCTCTCGGTCGGAGGGATCGGCATTGGCCTTTCAAGCGCTTAGGGCGGTGTTCGGCCGGCGGGGAGTCACCGGCATCGCCCTGCTCGCCGTCGCCGCCCTGATTCTGTTGTCGCTCGTCTCCTATTCGCCGGCAGATCCCGTGCTGCTCCTCAAGTCGGGCACCGGCGAAACGGTGACGAACTGGCTCGGGCCGACCGGGGCATTGCTCGCCGAAGTCATCCTGCAGCTCCTCGGCGTGGTCGGCTTCGCCTTGCCGCTGGTGCTGTTCCAGGCGGCCCGGCGGCGCCTTCGTCCGGCTCCCCCCGAAGGAGACGACTCCACCGCGGTCCGGATGCTCATTCTCGCGAGCCTCGCGGTCAGCGCGACCGGCCTCGCTTCGCTCGCCCAGCAGGTCTTCGCTGGCGAAGCGAGCGGCAGCTTCGCCTGGGGCGGCGTCGGCGGCGCTTTCCTCGCCACGGCCCTCTCGGGCGCCATGAACCCGCTCGGCGCGGGGGTCGTGCTGGGGGCGGTTGGGCTGATGGGCTACGCCGCGCTCCGGGAATGGGGTTTCAGCGGCCCCGCGCTCAAGGAACACGACTCAAGCCGCAGCGGACGCTGGATCTCCCGACTCTTCCGCCGGCTTCGTCCCGCGGAGCGCTCGGTGGAAGAACTCGCGGTCGAAGAGGCGGCGATCGGGGACCCCGGCGAGCGACCCTTCGTGGTGTCCATCCTGCGCAAGCGGAAGAAGCCCGACCCGGAGACGGACCCCGCCAAGGAATCCGTCCCGGTAGCCCGGCCGCGCTTCCGGCCCGACCTGCTGAAGAAACCTCTCAAACCCGGCACGCGGCCGGCGGCCGGCGGCTGGAAGCTGCCCTCGCTCCAGCTTCTGACCCGGCGCGCTCACCAGCCAGCTCCCGCGAAGCGGGCGCTCGAAGAACGGCGGAAGGCCCTCGAAGCCGCCTGTCTCGAACACGGGGTGCGCGGCCAGGTGGACCGTATCCAGCCGGGTCCGGTGGTCACCACCTTCGAGTTCCGGCTGGGCGAGGGCGAAACGCTCAAGAAGATCCGGAACCGCCACGAGGAACTCTGCATGGCGCTCCGCGCCCCCGCCATCCGCGTGGAGCGGGTGAAGGGCAAGGGCGTGGTGGGGATCGAAGTGCCGAACGAATCGCCCTCGATCGTCGGCCTCCGGGAGATTCTCGAAGCGTCCGATTTCCAGGACGAGACCGGCGCGCTTCCCATAGCGATCGGGCGGCTCGTGGACGGGCGGCCGCTGGTCAAGGACCTCGCCGAGATGCCCCATCTGCTCATCGCCGGGGCCACCGGCGCGGGCAAGTCGGTGCAGATCAACACGCTGCTCTGCTCGCTGCTAGCGCGGCGCACCCCGGACGAACTCCGGCTGATCCTGATCGATCCGAAGCGGGTGGAGCTCAGGCCCTACCGGAACATCCCGCACCTGCTGACCCCGCTCATCCTGGAGCCGGACCAGGCGAAGACGGTGCTGCAGCACGCCTGCCGCGAGCTGGATCGCCGCACCCGGATCCTCGAAGAGCACGGGGTGCGAAACATCGACGGCTTCAACCGGCTGGTGGAGCAGATGGCCGCCAGGGCGGCGCGGAAGCGCCGCAGGAAGCACGAGCCGGAACCCGACATTCCGTCGCCCCTGCCCCGGCTGGTGATTGTGGTGGACGAGCTCGCCGACCTCTTCATCCACGCGAAGGCGGAGGTGACGCCGGCAATCCAGCGGCTGCTCAGCCTGGGCCGCGCCGAGGGCATCCACCTCGTGCTGGCGACCCAGCGCCCCTCGATCGACATCGTGAGCGGCACGCTCAAGGCGAACCTGCCCACCCGCATCGCCTTCCGGGTGGCCAGCTACGTGGACTCGCGAACCATCCTGGACCGGGTGGGCGCCGAAATGCTGCTCGGCAAGGGCGACATGCTGATGATGCGGCCGGGCGCCGACCTGCCCCGGGCGCAGGGGGCTTTCGTGGACGAGAGGGAGGTCGGCAAGCTCGTCAGGTTCTGGGAAAGCGCCGCCGCACCGGTCTTCGACACCGGCATGCTGGAAGAGGAACAGCCGCTTCCCTTCGTCCGGTCGGGGAACGGCGCGGTCCCCTCGGTGAACGGGGCGGCCAAGGGATCGAAGGGAAGAGACGCGCTCCTGCCCCAGGCCCGCGACCTCATCATCCGGGAGCAGAAGGCGTCCACTTCGATGCTCCAGACCGAAATGGGGCTCGGTTACCAGCGGGCGCGGCGCATCGTCGCGGAACTCGAACGCCAGGGCGTGGTCGGCCCGGCCCGGGGCGCCCAGCCGCGCGACGTGCTGATCGCGCCCCCTTCGTGAGTTGCTCGTGATCCCGAGTTTGTGTTCTGTCCGGCTCGCCGCAGTTGGGCTCGCCGTGCTCATGAGCGCCGGGATGGCGCTGGCCGGCCCGGCCGCCTCCGCCTCCTCGGAAGCCGGCGCCAGGGCGCCCACCGCGAAACAGCTCTACGAGGCGGCGCGGCGCGCGGAAGAGTCGCTCCGCGGATCGAAGACCGCGATGCGCAACAAGGACCGGTGGGAGGATGTCGGGCGGAAGTACCGGTCGGTGGTCCTCTCCTTTCCCAGAAGCGGCTATTGCGACGACGCCCTCCACTACGAGGGAGGCGTGTACCGGGACGCCGCCGAGCGCTTCGACGACCGCCGGTTCGCGGTGCGGGCCGCTGACGCGTGGGCGCTCCTGATCCGCGGGTATCCCGCGAGCCGCTGGGTGCCGAAGGCCCTCTACGATCAGGTGCGCCTCTACGCTGGCCGGCTCGGCGACGAGGCCGAGGCGCGGCGCGCCCTCGAGCGGCTCAGGAAGCGGGCGCCGCAGGCCGCCGAAACCCGGATGGCCGCCGCCGTCCTCGACCCGCCGAAAGCGGCTCCCGCGCCGCCAAGCCGCGCACCGAAGAACGAGACGCCGGCGGCGGACACCGAAAATCAGTCCGCCAAAGTCGCGGACCGGCCCACCCAGGCCGCGGCGGCAAAACCGGAACCCGCCGATCCGCCCACGACCGTGCAGAACATCCGCCACTGGGTCGGGGATTCGCACACCCGGGTGGTGATCGACCTGAGCGGGCCGACGCCGCACACCGAGGGCCGGCTCAGCAATCCGGACCGGGTGTTCTTCGACCTCCACGGCTCGACGCCGGACGAGGAACTCGAAAGCCGGGCATTCCCGATCGAGGGTTCCCATCTCCGGAGAATCCGGCTCGGCGTTCCGGAGGAGAAGATCACCCGGGTGGTGCTCGACTTTTCGAGCATTCGGGAGGTAACCGTGTTCGCGCTGCCCGATCCGTACCGGCTGGTGGTGGACATCCACGGGGCGCCTCCGGCGAAGGTCGCGGATGCCTCCGATGGAAATACGACGGCGCGTAAGGCGGGCGAGGCTCCCCGGACGGCAGCATCCACGACTCCGGGTAGCGAGGATGAAGCCTCACTCTCCCTGCCCCGACCCACGCAGGGCGGCATTTCGGTCGCGCGCCAGCTCGGCGCCGGGATCGGCCGCATCGTGATCGACGCGGGACACGGCGGGAAGGACCCGGGTACCCGGGCCGGCAGCCTGCGCGAGAAGGACATCGCGCTCGACATCGCGAAGCGCCTGCGCGACGACCTCCAGGGCCGGGGATTCGAAGTGATCATGACGCGGGACAAGGACATCTTCCTGCCCCTCGAGCAGCGCGCCTTCATCGCCAACAGCCGCGAAGCGGACATCTTCGTTTCCGTCCACGCCAACGCCGCGCGGAACCGGAAGGCGCGGGGTCTCGAGATCTTCTACCTGAACCTGGCCACTTCGGCGGACGCGGCGGAGGTCGCGGCCCGGGAGAACGCCTCCACCGGAAAGGTCCGGATGGCCGATGTCCGCAAGCTGGTGGACCAGATCTGGAACCACACCCGGAAAGAGGAATCCCGCGAACTCGCGACAACGATGCAGGCGGAGATCGCCGAGAGCATCCTCGGCGGGGTGAAACACCCCCTGAACCGGGGCGTGAAGACCGCTGGGTTCCATGTGTTGCTGGGCGCGCAGATGCCTGCCGTGCTCGTCGAGGTGGGGTTCGTGAGCAACCGCGAGGAAGCGAGGCAGCTCCGCAGCTCATCCCACCGGACGAAACTCGCATCGGCCATCGCCGACGGCGTCACCCGCTACGCGGAGACCCTCGGCCAGGTAGTAGAAACCACCGCCGCCAAGAACAGCCAGTAGGGGGCCGCAAAACCGCGTACCCCCCCTCGCGCAGATGGCGCGCGACAGCGGAAACCGTACCCCGCCGACAAAGAAGACCGCGCGAACGGCTTGGAACGCCGACCTCCGGTCGGCACCGCCCGCGCAGCGGGCGAAACCGCGTACCGCCCCTCGCACAGATCGCCCGCGACAGCGGAAACCGCACCCCGCCGACCGAGAAAAAGCGCGGGGACGGCTTGGAACGCGGACCTCCGGTCGGCACAGCGGCCCGCAGGGCCGCGGGCGGTTCACCGCCGCTCTCCTTCACGGCACGCAGGCGAAACCGTGTCCCGCTGACCGAGAAAAAGCGCGGGGACGGCTTGGAACGCCGACCTCCGGTCGGCACAGCCCGCCGCAGGCGGGCGAGAGCGCGTATCGCCCGGAGAGAACAAGCGCGGGGAGCCGGTGGAATTGTTTCCGCAATTCAAGAAGGAGACAATGAATCCTTGTTTCCTTACTTCTGGACCAAGGAGCCACCTGTGCTCGCCAAATTGACATCCAAGAATCAGCTCACGCTGCCCAAGGCGGTGATCGCCGACTTCCCCGACTCCCGGTACTTCGACGTGACCAAAGAGAAGGGAAGGATCGTTCTGACTCCGGTGCGCCTCACACGGGCTGACTCGGTACGCGCCAAGCTCTCCGAGCTCGGCATTACCGAGGCCGATGTGGCGGGAGCCGTCGCCTGGGCTCGTCGGCCCTCCGAATAGGCCTGAGTGGCCGCGCCGCACCTCGTTCTCGACGCCAACGTGGTGCTCTCGGCCCTCGTATTCCCTGCGGGCGCGTTGTGTTGGCTGCGCACGGCTTGGCAGGCGGGGCAGATCGTTCCCCTGGTTGGCCGTGCGACCGCCGAGGAACTGATTCGGACTCTCGCCTATCCGAAGTTCCGGTTGACCGACGAGGAGCAGGAGGAGTTGCTGGCCGACTATCTGCCGTGGTGCGAGACGGTTCGGGTGCTTCGACCGCCCGCTGTACCCGAATGCCGGGATCCGTCAGACCGCCCTTTCCTCGAACTGGCGTTCGTGGGCGGGGCCGATGCCCTCGTTACCGGAGACAACGATTTGCTCGCTCTCGCGCCGCAGTTTTCTGTTCCCATTCTGGATCCCGCGGCACTGCGTGCGCGCCTTCAGATCGGGCGGCTCTAAGGCTCACCCCACCGGCTCCGGCGGACAAGGCGCCGGCGTTCCCGCCCCTATTGGCTGTTCTTCGCGGCCGTGGTCTCCACTACCTGACCGAGCATTTCCGCGCAGCAGGTGCAGAATTTCCAGAAACTTATTCCCTTGGGAGTCCGTTCCTGACGGTGAATTGGCCTGAATCAGGCGCAATCCGAAAAACCTGCGATATTTTCCTTGAAAAACTATTGATCGATATCTGATTTTCAAGTATTGTGTCCTGCCGTGATCCTCGCACGTCCTGGCGCGATTCGCCGCATCGCCCAGTCGTTCCGGGTTCATCCCGCCGTGGCCTTGCTCGGGCCGCGTCAGTGCGGCAAGACCACCCTGGCCCGCCTCTTTGCGGCCGGCGAGTCGGACTCCACGGTTTTCGACCTGGAACGGGACGCCGACCTCCGGCGTCTCCAGAACCCGGAGCAGACGCTCTCTCCCCTCGGCGGACTCGTCATTGTGGACGAGATCCAACTTCGCCCGCAGTTGTTCGGCGCGCTGCGGCCCATCATTGACCGCCCTGCCGCAACGGCTCGGTTTCTACTACTCGGGAGCGTTTCGCCGACGGTCGTAAGGGGAGTGTCGGAATCGCTTGCCGGCCGGGTCGGGCTCGTGGACCTGGCTGGGTTCGATCTCGGCGAGGTTGGGCCGGGCTCGGGCTGGCGGATCCTGTGGGAGCGGGGAGGCTTCCCCCGGAGTTACCTGCAGCCGGACGCGGCCGCGTCCTACGAGTGGCGGGAGAACTTCACACAGACCTTCCTGCAACGCGACATCCCCGCGCTCGCGGGAAATGTCCCGGCCGCGGCGCTCCGTCGCTTCTGGTCCATGACGGCGCACTTCCACGGGCAGGTCTGGAACGCCGCCGAGTTCGCCCGTGCCCTCGGGCAGGGGGAGGCGGCGGCGCGCCGCTATCTCGACTTGCTCGTTGGCGCCTTCGTGGTCAGGGCGCTTCCCCCTTGGTTCGAAAACCTCAAGAAGCGCCAGGTCCGATCACCCAAGGTGTACGTGCGCGACAGCGGCGTGCTCCACGCTCTGCTCGGCGTGCCGTCCCTCGCCGTGCTCACCGGGCACCCGAAGGTCGGAGCGTCCTTCGAGGGTTTTGCCATCGAACAGATCTGCGCCGCCCTGTCTCCCCGCGACCCCTATTTCTGGGCCACCCACGCGGGTGCCGAACTCGATCTCCTGCTGACCCGGAACGGCAAGCGCTACGGGTTCGAGATCAAGTTCACCGAGGCCCCCCGCACCACCCGCTCGATGCGGGTTGCGCTCTCGGACCTCGGCCTCGAACGCCTCTTCGTGGTCTATCCGGGAGACGAGAGCTATCCCCTGGAGTCCCGGATCCAGGCGCTTCCCGTGGGAGAAATCCCGAGGCTTCCGGGTCGTCCGGAGTTCGCCGCGGGGTAGGCCGGGTTCGACACGGTGACAGGTAGGAGTACGCCCCTCCACTGACGCGCTCCGGACTGAGTGGCCGTACGCGGTTTCGCCCGCGTTTCGGGGGCGGTGCCGGCCCCCACCGGGAGAAACCGCCATGATCGGGTCCTCCTGCGCACCCCGCCCGGAATGAAAAAGGCGAGGCCCCGGATAGGGGGAGCGGTGAGCGGTCGCGCCACCCGGGGTTGAGAGACCGTGCGGCACTCATGTTGGTATGGCGCGGCATCCTCAGCGCTGGTTTCGCGCTCCCGCGCGGTGCCGACCGGAGGTCGGCGTTCCAAGCCGTCCCCGCGCTTTCTCTGCGTCAGCGGGACGCGGTTTCGCCTGCGTGCCACGAAGGAGAGCGGCGGTGAACCGCCCGCGGCCCTGCGGGCCGCTGTGCCGGCCGGAGGCCGGCGTTCCAAGCCGTCCCCGCGCTTTCTCTGCGTCAGCGGGACGCGGTTTCGCCTGCGTGCCGTGAAGGAGAGCGGCGGTGAACCGCCCGCGGCCCTGCGGGCCGCTGTGCCGGCCGGAGGCCGGCGTTCCAAGCCGTCCCCGCGCTTCTTCTCGGTCAGCGGGACGCGGTTTCGCCTGCGCGCCACGAAGGAGAGCGGCGGTGAACCGCCCGCGGCCCTGCGGGCCGCTGTGCCGACCGGAGGTCGGCGTTCCAAACCGTTCCCGCGCTTCTTCTTCGTCAGCGATACGCGGTTTCGCACCCCTGCGGGCGCGCAGCGCCGGGCGGTCCCTTCCGGAACGCTCCGGCCTGGGTGCCGGGGGGCGGAATTGAACCGCCGACACAAGGATTTTCAGTCCTCTGCTCTACCGTCTGAGCTACCCCGGCCACGGGCGCCCGCTACCTTACGGGCGCGGTAGTTTGGCACAGGGCAACGGTCCACGGGCCCTCAGCCCTTCTGGGCGCCCGCTTCCTCCCCGTCGTCCTCCCCGCCGAGGCCGAGCGCCTTCCGAACTCGCGCTTCCACCTCCGCCATCAGGGGCTCATCCTCCACGAGCGTCCGGCGGGTTCGCTCCCGCCCCTGCCCGATCTGTTCGCCCTTGTACGAATACCAGGCGCCGCTCTTTTCGATGATCCGTTCGCGCACCGCCAGGTCGACCAAATCGCCGGCCCGGGAAATCCCCTCGCCGTAGCGGATATCGAACTCGGCCTGCCGGAAGGGAGGCGCCACCTTGTTCTTCACCACCTTGATCCGCGTCCGGTTCCCGATCACCGCGTCCCCTTCCTTGAGGGCGCCGATCCGCCGGATGTCCACGCGCACCGAGGAATAGAACTTGAGCGCCCGGCCGCCCGTCGTGACCTCCGGATTGCCGAACATGACCCCGATCTTCTCGCGGAGCTGGTTGATGAAGACCAGGCAGGTCGCCGACTTCGAGACGATCCCGGTGAGCTTGCGGAGCGCCTTCGACATGAGACGCGCCTGGAGCCCCATCTGGGAGTCCCCCATCTCGCCGTCGAGCTCGGCGCGGGGAACGAGCGCGGCCACCGAGTCCACCACCACGACGTCCACCGAGCCGCTGCGCACCAGCGTTTCGGTGATCTCGAGCGCCTGCTCGCCGTCGTCGGGCTGGGACACGAGCAGTTCGTCGGTTTTTATCCCGAGCGCCCGGCAGTAGTCCGGATCGAGGGCGTGCTCGGCGTCGACGAAGGCCGCGACGCCGCCCAGCGCCTGGGCGGAGGCGACCACCGTGAGCGCCAGGGTGGTCTTCCCGGAGGACTCCGGACCGAACACCTCGACCACCCGGCCGCGGGGAAAGCCCCCCACGCCGAGGGCGGCGTCCACCGAAATCACCCCGGTCGGGATGGACGATACGTCCAGGGCGGACTGCCCGAGGCGCATGATGGCCCCCCGGCCGTGCTGTTTTTCGATCTGCCCGAGGGCGATGTCGAGGGCGCGGGAGCGCTGCTCGGCGCTCTTCGGTTTCTTGGCGTCTGGGGACATGGCTGGCGGGGGTCTCCTCGTCGGAATTGGGCGCCGCCTGCCCCGGGGCGGGCGGCGCGCTTCAGGTCTCTACAGGCTAAGACGTAATTGAGCCAAATTTTGTCCCACCCCGGCCAAAATAGCCCGCAGGAACGTGCAGAACAGCCTGTAAACAGAGTGGCGCGGCGTTCGGCCGGCGATCCATCCCGGCGGAACCGCTCTGCTGCGCGCCGCTCATCGTTGCGCTTCGGTCGAAAGACACTCGGTATTCCTCCCTCGCGCGCCTTGTCCGCCGGGCGCCTCCCCGGCCTCGGCGCTCACCCCACTCTGTCCACAGGCTGTTACCCGCCTGTTCCGGCACCCGGACCCGAGTAGTCGTAAAAGCCCTTGCCGGACTTGCGGCCGACCCGCCCGGCGTCCACCAGCTTCACCAGCAGCGGGCACGGGCGGTAGCGCGGATCTCCGAACCCCTTCTGCATCACCCGGAGGATGTCGAGCACCACATCGAGTCCGATGAGATCGGCGAGGGCGAGCGGCCCCATCGGGTGCCGCATCCCGAGCCTCATGATCTGGTCAATGTCGCCGGCGGCGCCGACCCCTTCCATGAGCGCGAAGGCGGCCTCGTTGATCATGGGCATGAGGACCCGGTTGGAGACGAACCCGGGAGCATCGTTGACCGCGCAGGGCGTCTTCCCGAGCCGGCGCGCGATGCCCATGGTGGTTTCGAACACTGGATCCGAGGTCTCGAGTCCCCGGATGACCTCCACCAGTTCCATGACGGGAACCGGGTTCATGAAGTGCATGCCGATGAACCGATCGGCACGGCCGGACTGAGCCCCGAGGCGGGTGATGGAGATCGACGAGGTGTTCGTCGCGAGGATCGTTTCCGGCGGCAGCCGCGGCTCAACCGTGGCGTACAGCGAGAGCTTCTTCGCCTCGTCTTCGACGATGGCCTCGACCACGAACTCGGCCTCGCCGGCGGGCGCCATCTCCGTTCCCGGCCGGATGCGCGAAAACGCCGCGGCCGCTTCCGCTTCGGACACCGTTCCCCGCTTCACCTGCCGCCCCAGGTTCTTCTGGACGGTCGCCATCCCCCGCGCCGTGAACTCCTCCCGGATGTCGACGAGATCGACCTCGATGCCGGCGAGGGCGAAGACCTGGGCGATGCCGTTCCCCATGGTCCCGGCGCCCACCACCAGCACCCGCTCGGGAGACTCCGAATCAGGCACGTTCCACTCCCAGGGCGACCCCGTTGCCGCCGCCCAGACAAAGACTCGCAACACCCCGGTCCAGCTTGTGCTCCCGGAGGAGATAGAGCAGCGTGGTGAGGATGCGGGCCCCGCTCGCCCCGATGGGATGGCCGAGGGCGACCGCGCCCCCGTTCATGTTCGTGCGGTCCGCGGGGAGCCCGAGTTCGGAGCGCACCGCGACCGTCTGGGCGGCGAAGGCCTCGTTGATCTCGAAGATGTCCACCCCGTCCACGGTCCAGTCGAGGCGCTCGAGAAGCTTTCGAACGGCCGGCACCGGGGTCATCATGACCCACTCGGGCTCGAGCCCCGAGACCGTCTGGCCGACGATCCGCGCCAGCCGCGGCAGGCGGTGGCGCCGGACAGCCGCGTCCGAAGCGATCACCAGCGCAGCGGCGCCATCGTTCACGCTGGAGGCGTTCCCGGCGGTCACCCGGCCGTCCCGCCGGAATACCGGCCGGAGCCGCGCCAGCGAATCCTCGGTCGCCTCCGGGCGGATGCTCTCGTCCCGCTGGACCACGACCGGGCCGTTCCGCGCCGGGACCTCCACCGGAAGGATCTCGGCGGCGAAGCGGCCGGCCTCGGTGGCAGCGTGGGCGCGGCGCTGGCTCTCGGCGGCACAGGCGTCCATCGCCTCGCGGCTCACGCCGTAGCGGTCCGCGACCCGCTCCGCGGTCTCGCCCATGTGGATGTCCTCAAAGGCGTCGGTGAGCCCGTCGTGCAACATCGAGTCCACGAGGCTGCTGTCGCCCATCTTCGATCCGGCCCGCATCCCGGAAACGAGATGCGGAGCGTTCGACATGGACTCCATCCCGCCCGCCACCACCACGTCGGCGTCTCCGGCGACGATCGCCTGGCGGGCGAGCATCACCGCCTTCAGCCCCGACCCGCACACCTTGTTGATGGTGAGCGCGCCGGTCCCGGCGGGCAGTCCGGCGCCGAGCGCCGCCTGGCGGGCGGGGTTCTGGCCGAGTCCGGCGGTGAGCACGTTCCCCAGGATGACCTCGTCCACGGCGTCCGCCGGCACCGCGGCCCGGGCCACCGCCTCCCGGACCACCAGGGCCCCGAGTTTCGGGGCGGGCAGCGGAGAGAGCCCGCCGAGCAGCTTCCCGATCGGAGTGCGGACCGCGGAGGAAATCCAGACCGCCGAACGCCCGTTCGTTTCGGTATTCCCTTGGACCGCTTCCGTCACGATCCTTGCCTTCCGCCAGCGCTGGCGTCCCCGGACGCCAGCGGATCGCCAAGCTCGACCCGCACCCGCAACCGGGCGTCCGGCAGACCGGCGGCGCGCACGAGGTTTCGCGCGATTTCCGCCCTCCGGCGGTGCGCTTCGGCGCGGGTCACCGGGTCGATGGTGACGATCGTCAGGACCCGGTTCTCGATACGCACCGGAACGGCCTTCCGGGCAATCCCCTCCGGCGCCGCCCGGTCCCACAGCGTCTTCAGGAAATCGAGGTCGAGCATGCCCCCCTGCACGCGGCGCGGCAGGGCCAGGCCGAGGAGGTCGCCAATCGGGACCGGATCACCCCGCCGCCGGTCCCGGGGTGACGGAGAAACGCGCCGCATATCCGGGATCGTAACCGGCGGGAGCGGCCGGTTTCCGACCCGCACCCCGCCGACCACCCGCATGGCGCGGAAGCACGGGAACGCCGGTGTTCACACCGGCACAGCGGCCCGCAGGTACGGGAACGCCGGCCAGTTCTCCCGGTGGGGGCCTTCAGACCGGCACCGCTCCGCGACAGCGGAGCGAAACCGCACCGCGCCGAACACCACGATGGCGCGCACGCGGGAACCAAACCTCCCATCACTGCCGCGCCCAACCCCTCGTTCCACTGCTAACAGCCGGTGGTGAAACCCAGGCGGCCCAGTTCTCCCGGTGGGGGCTCGAGCGGCGATGCATCCCGGCCCAACAACCGGTAGTGAAACCCACGCGGCCCAGTTCTCCCGGTGGGGGCTCGGCCAGCGATCCATCCCGGCTGAACCGCGTCGCTTCGCGCCGCTCATCGTTGCGTTTCGGTCGGAATACACCCGGTATTCCTCCCTCACGCGCTTTGTCAGCCGGGCGCCTCACCGCTTTCGGCGCTCACCCGGGTTCCACCACCGGCTGTTATAGTCGCGCCTCTTGGAAACTCGATCCGGAGGGACTTCAATGGCCCAGACCAGGTATCCGAAAACGCCTCGCGGGGAACAACCCGAAGCGAGCATCGAGCCGGCCGAGACGCCGCCGGGAGGATTTTCCCGCCGGCAGTTCCTGCGGGGAAGCGCCGCCGCCGGCGCCGCTTCCGCGGGGCTGCTGTCCGGCATGCTGGATGACGCCGCGGCTCAGGGAGAGCCGGGGGTCGCCGGACCCGGCGCGGTGGACATGGCCTTCAAGATCAACGGGAAGGCCCACGTCGCCACTCTCGAACCCAGGGTCACGCTGCTGGATGCGCTCCGGAACCACCTCGACCTGACCGGCGCCAAGAAGGTCTGCGACCGCGGTACCTGCGGCGCCTGCACGGTGCTCCTGAACGGCGATCCGGTGTACTCCTGTTCGGTGCTCGCGATCGAAGCGCAGGGCTCGGAGATCACCACGGTCGAAGGGCTGGGATCGCCGGCAAACATGCACCCCATCCAGAAGGCGTTCGTGGACAACGACGCGCAACAGTGCGGTTTCTGCACTCCCGGCTTCGTCGTCGCCAGCGCGGCGCTCCTGAACCGTCATCCGAACCCCGATCAGGACACCGTCCACCGGGAGCTCGGCGGCAACCTGTGCCGCTGCGGCACCTACGCGGGCATCCGGGCCGCCGTGGCCCAGGCGTCCGGAGGAGGAACCACCAATGGCTGAGTACACCTGGCCCGCAGCAGGCGACCGCCTGCACATCGGCAAACGCATAAGCCGGCTCGACGGCCCGGTCAAGGCGACCGGACGGGCGAAATACCCCTATGACATGAACCGGCTCGGGATGCTCTGGGCGATCATGGTCCAGAGCCCGCACGCCCACGCCCGCATCACCGGCATCGCCACCTCGGCGGCCGAAGCGATGGACGGGGTGGTCAAGGTCCACGTCATCCAGGACGTGGGATCCGAGATCCAGTGGGCGCACGACGAGATCGTGGCGGTGGCAGCCACTTCGGAAGAGGTGGCGCGCGACGCCGCGGCCGCGGTGAAAGTCGACTACGAGGTGCTGCCGCACTTCGTGAACGAGCGCGCGGTGGACGAGGCGCCCGACGCCCAGCCCGCCCAGGCGGAGACCACCGGGGATTCGGCGGCCGCCATGGCCTCGGCGGCGACCAGGTCGAGCGACTCCTACCACGTAGCGCAGATCGCCCACTGCTCCCTCGAGTCCCACGGCCAGGTGGCCGAGTGGCAGGACGAGGAAACGGTGACGCTCTGGGCCTCCACCCAGGCCATTTCCGGCGTGGCCTCGCAGCTCGGCGAGGCGATCGGCGTCCCGGCCTCGAACGTCCACGTCGAGACCCAGTACATGGGCGGCGGATTCGGCAGCAAGTTCAGCGTGGACCGCTGGGGCGTGGTCTGCGCGGAGCTCGCGCGCATGACCGGGCGTCCGGTAAAGCTGATGCTGGACCGCGACCAGGAAGTCAGCGTCGCCGGTGCGCGCCCCTCCACCCACGCCGAAGTTTCGGCAGGAGCGGACGCCGACGGCAACGTGGTGGCCTGGGATTCGAAGAGCTGGGGTTCGGGAGGACCCTCGGGAGCCAACTCCCCGCCGCTTCCCTATGTCTTCGGGTTCGAAAACCAGACCCATGCGCACACCTCGGTGCCCACCAACACCGGACCGGCGCGGGCCTGGCGGGCTCCGAGACACCCGCAGGCGTGCTTCGTCACGATGCGGGCGCTCGAGGACCTCGCCCACGCGGCGGGGATGGACCCGCTCGCGTTCTTCCTCAAGAACATCGAGAAGACGGGCGAGCGATCCGGCGTCTATTCCGAGGAGCTCGAAAAAGCCGCCGAGTTGATGGGCTGGCGCGATCGCTGGCGCCCGCGTGGTTCGGCCACCGGGACGATGCGTTCCGGACTCGGCCTCGCGCTCCACACCTGGGGCGGACGCGGCCACCGGAGCAACTGCGAGGTGCTCGCCTACCGCGACGGGCTGGTTGAAGCCCGGATCGGGAGCCAGGACCTCGGTACCGGAACCCGTACCGTGATCGCCCTGGTCCTGGCCGAGACCTTCGGCCTCGGCATCGACCAGGTCAAGGTGAGCATGGGGCGGAGCGTGCTTCCGGCTTCCGGCGCTTCGGGCGGCAGCACCACGGTGGGAGGGGTCAGCGGCTCCACCCGCCGGGCGGCGCTCAACGCGGTGGACGCGGTGTTCGAGCGGATCGCGCCGCGGCTCGGGACCGAGGCCGCGAACCTCCGGCTCAAGGACGGCCAGCTCCATTTCCAGGACGGCTCCATGGCAGCGATGCCCTGGCGGCAGGCGGCGGCCCTCATCGGGGTGAACCCGGTGTTCGCCACCGGCGCCAACCCCGGCCCGGGTCAACTGAACGACAGCGGGGTGGGCGGCGTCCAGATGGCCGACGTCAGCGTGGACATGGAGACCGGAGTGGTTTCCATCAACCGGTTGGTGGCGGTCCAGGACTGCGGGCTGGTCCTCGACCTGAAGACTGCGGAGAGCCAGGTGTACGGGGCGCTCATCATGGGCGTCACCTACGCGCTCACCGAGGAGCGGATCTTCGATCCGCACACCGGCCTGATGCTGAACGCCGACATGGAGTTCTACAAGCTCGCCGGAATTGAGGATGTGGGCGAGATGATCGTCCACATGATGACCGGACCCGGCTACGACGAGCGGGGCGTGATCGGCCTCGGTGAGCCGCCGGTCATTGCGCCGGGAGCGGCAATCGCCAACGCGGCAAGCAACGCCGCCGGCGTCCCGATCAACGAGATGCCGATGACGCCCGAGCGGGTGCTCGCCGCAATTAACGGTGGAGGGATGGCCTGATGCGCGCCTTCGAATACACGAGTCCCCGGACTGCCGACGACGCGGTCCGGATGCTGTCCGCCGAGGGCGCCGTGGCGCTCGCCGGCGGCACGGATCTCCTGAGCCTGATGAAGGACGGGGCGGCGGCGCCGTCGCGCCTCGTCAACCTGAAGGCGATCCAGGATCTCACCGGGGCCCACGAGGCCGACGGCGGGCTCCACATCGGCGCCACCACCCGGCTGGGGCCGCTCGGTGAGCACCGCACGATCCGCGAGTCCTTCCCGGCGGTCGCCCAGGCCATCGCCGGAGTCCGCAGCCGGCAGGTGCTGTCGATGCGGACGGTCGGCGGCGACCTCTGCCAGCGGCCCCGCTGCTGGTACTTCCGCGCCGGCTTCGGGCTCGTCCCGATGCACGACGGCGAGTCCATGGCGAAGACGGGCGACAACCGCTACCACGCGATCTTCGGGAACGGGGGCGCCGCGGTCTTCGTGAACCCGTCGAGCCTGGCGCCGCCGCTGATCGCGCTCGGCGCGTCGGCGACCGTGCTGGGTCCGGACGGCGAGCGCACCATCGCGGTGGAGGACCTCTACCGCACGCCGATGTCGAGCGACGAGAGCGAGCTCACGCTGGGCGCCGCCGAGATCGTCACCGGGGTCACCATCCCGATGCGGGCGAGCAGCAACGCCACCTACGAGGTGCGGAACCGGAAGGGCTTCGACTGGCCGCTCGCCACCGCCTCGCTAGCGGTGGGCGACGGAGGCGCCCGGGTGGTGCTCGGCCACGTCGCGCCCACCCCGTGGATGAGCTCCGCGGCGGCCGGGGCGCTCGCCGGCGGCATCACCGAGGCCAGCGCCCAGGCGGCGGGTGACGCCGCGGTGGCGGACGCCTCCGCGCTCTCCGGAAACGGCTACAAGATCCAGCTTGCGCGGGTCGCGGTGAAACGCGCCGCGCTCGCTGCCATGTGAGGGACAGACGATGGCCACGAAAACCACTCCTCCGAAAAGCGCCATTCCCGGAGCCTCCGGACGTGCCGCTTTCTCGCTCTGCCACCGTCTTCGCTCCAAGGCGATGTACATGGACGTGGAGTACGACCCGAGCGTTCCGGGCGGAATACCCGGCGACGATCACTTCTGGTGTACCCACACCCAGAACTGCCTCGGCCCCGACGGCCGGGTAGCCGATAAGGAACGTTGCTCCGAGGGTTCCGGGCGGAGCTGCTTCGAGCGGGCGTACTAGCCGACTCCAAGCCGTCGGAAAACGGATGAAGCAGGGCTCCAGCCCTGTTAGACTGTCATTCTTCGGGTCGGCCGTACCGAGCCGCGGTTACCCGATGGAGGTAGCGTCATGAAGATTTCCCGTTTCCTGCTGGCAGCCGCCCTTCTCGCGCTGGGTGCGACGGCCTTCGCCGCCACGGCCTTCGCTGATGGTCCCGGCGAGAATGGCACTGAAGCCGACACCTCGCTGACCGGCCTCTACCTCGAGGCCCGCACCGCGGACGTGTACGCCGGCCATTGCTACGCCAACAGCGAGGTCGGTCTGGACGGAGAGGAAGCCGTGCTCGCCTGGAACATCTCCGAGGGGATCTACGAGGGCGTCGAGTTGTCGGGGCTTTCGGTGGTCGCGGTGGTGAAGGCCCAGGCGACCCTGGGAGATCCGCATGACAACCCGTATCCGGCGGAGTCGGTGCTGATCGTGGACGACAGCGCCAACGCCGACCAGCGCAGCGCCCTCATCCAGCTCGCCCACGACATGGGCGGCGAGCTGCTCGAGAACGTCAAGAACATCCGGGACGCGCCGGTGGCCGCGGACTTCGAGAGCCGGCCGGGGCACGCCTCGCTGACCGCCGGCGAACTGGTTGAGATCAAGACCCGGGCGATCACCCACAAGGATCACCTCTGCGGCAGCGAGTTCGTGTACTACCCGCCGCTGACCGAGATCGCGGACGCGGTTCCGGCCTACACCGAGGCGCATGTGTTCCGGGGCGACGACTTCAACGCGACCTGGAGCTGCCCGCTCAAGCGGAGCGCCTTCCTCGGCACCTTCGTCCGCTAATCGCGGCCCAGCAGACGCCCATGAAAATTCATCCGCGTTTCGCCTATCTGCTGCCCGCCGGGCTTCTCGCGGCGGGCCTGGCTCTTGGAAGCGATCAGCCGACCCTGGCGGCCGCCGACGGCGCCCCGCCGGAGGGCGTCTCGGATGAAATCCGCGCCGTAGTAGGGACCGAGGGCGTCCGGGCGACGCTCGGTTCGGGAGTCAACCTCGACTTCTGGTTCCGCACCGAAGCGCCCGCTGGCGGCGGAACGAACCCCGCGGCATCCTTCCCGGACCTCGGAGTGGGGACCCTGGTCGGGGTCGTCCGGATTGACGGCCCCTGGTCCGACTACAAGGGGAACCCCATCGAACCGAACGTCTTCACCATGCGCTACGGGATCCGTCCGGAGGACGGAAACCACATGGGCGTTTCCGTCCACCTCGACTACGTGCTGCTGGTGCCGGTCGCGGAGGACATGACGGTCGACGTCGAATGGGGACAGGACGACCTGAACATCATGAGCTTCGCCGCCACCGGCATCGGCCATCCGGCAGTGATGAGCCTCGCCCCCAACTGGGACGGCATCAGCGAGCCCGCGATCTTCCAGGACGACACCGGCGGCTGGGCGCTCGGCTACCCCTGGGAGAGCGGCCTCACCCTCGGCTTCGTCGTCGACGGCCAGGGCGAGCACTAAGTCCGGAGCGGTCCCCGGACGGGGGCGCGCCGAGGACATTTGCGGCGACACCTCTCCCGTTGGTTGGAGTCGCGCCCCCGTCCGGGAACCGCCCGGCGCTTCGCGCCGGGAATCGAAACTCCCTTGCACGCCTCCGGCGTGCGGCGGCGAGTTCCGATTCGTAGTTGCCTTCTTGTGAAAGGGGAGTTCCCCCTTTCACACATTCCCCCCGGTCAGGCAGGCAGCGAACAAGTTCGCTGCCATCTGTTTTTCCCGCGTGCAGCGAAGGGAACGCCGGTCTTCAATCCGCGGGATGGCGCGCGACAGCAGAAACCGCAGATCGCTGAGAGGGAGAAAGCGCGGGGACGGCTTGGAGCGCCGGCCTCCGGCCGGCACCGCCCGCCGCAGGCGGGCGGAACTGCGTACCGCCACTCAGCCGGATGGCGCAGCAGGCCGGGAACGCCAGTCTTCAGACTGGCACCGCGGCCCGTAGGGCCGCGGCGGCGAAGACCCCAATCGTCGGAATGGCTCCCGTCTCGGCACGCACCCCAAATGGCGCTGCCGGCAAGGGAACGCCATCGCGGCCAACGGGGTTCCCGCCGAGAGGGGAACCATCCCGGAACCGGGGGTCCTTCCCGCCGCCCGCCTACGGCGGGCTGTGCCGGCCGGAGGCCGGCGCTCCAAGCCGTCCCCGCGATTTTTCGCCGTCGGCTTTACGCGCTCGGCGGGCTCCCAGCAGCCCTCAATGCTCCACTTCGCAGCGGAGCGGCCAATCCCCCGCAGCGATCCGCACCCCCACCGAGCGGGAACCTGCTGCAAGACCAGTGGCCGGCTCCAGGAACCGGCTCCCGCTGGCATCCAGACATTCCGCGCGCCCGTGGCCGTAGTAGTCGTTGCGGCCGACATCGATGACGGTGTCTTCGTCCCGGGCCGCCCTCTCCGCCCCCGAATACATCAGATCGGTCGGTTCGTCGCCCACGTGCGAACCCTCGATGTAGTTCGGCGCACAGCTCGCTACCGCGCCGAACACATGAAACAGCTCGTGGACCATCACCGCCTCGTAGGTGGAGATCGTCTCTTCGTCGACGCCGAGCTCGGCATCGCTGCAGCGCCCGACATAGGTGGCCCCGCCGCGACCAAAGAGCGGAGCGCTGCCGCAGACCCCCGCCACCGAGCCCTCGTAGAAGATCGCGAGGATCTTGTCTCCGGTGACTTCCAGCCGGTACGCCTGTCGCAGAATGTCGTTAACGGTCCCGCCCGCGGTACCGTCACCCTCCTGGTGGGTGAACGGAAGGCGCAAGAACGAGACATCCAGCCGTCCTTCGTAGGTATCCAGCCGCAGGCGTTGGCCGATCTCCTCCGGCAGCCACGCCTGGATGGCCGCCACGGATCGTTCGATTTCCCCGAACCGGTCGCGGTTGCGATCCTCCCAGTCGCTCGGGACCGCATAGACAAAGTGCACCTGGGGGCCGGCGATGTCGTCCGGGCGATCCTTTTCGCTCCTCGGGTTCGGATCCTCCACAAGGAAATCCAGTTCCGCCTCGAAGCCCTCGAAGGCGGCGGTCACCACCGCCGTGCCGGTACCGATGCCCTCGGCGAAATCGTCCTCGCCGATAGCAACCACATCCGGATCCGACGAGGTCCACTCGGCCGCGACGCTGCCGGTGGTGCCGTCGTCGAAGTTGCCGTACACAACCAGCGGGCCGACCCGTTCCCCGACCCGGATGTCGGTGCGGGGAGAAAACGGCTCAATGCCGGTGAGGTGGCGCGGCGGCCTCGGCGGCGCTGGCGGAGGGGTGGTAGGCGACACGCCTCCCCCGCAAGAGGCGAGAAAGGCGAAGAGAGGAAGGAGAAGGACCTGGCGTCTCACGGGTTTCAAGCCTAGCGTGACGCCCCGCCGGTCCCACCCCTTCTCCCCGTGCGGACAGGCATCGCACCCCGAACAGGGAACGAAGAGCGCAATGCCACCTTCTCCGCAGCGCGCGACAACGGCACGACCGGAATACACTCGCCGCCCTCCCCCGCCTGCCCCGAGGATCCTCTCCGCATTTCCCCAAACGATTCGCCTCCCCCAAGCGCCGCCGGCATCCTCCTCGCCGCCGGCGAGTCGAAGCGGATGCGCCGCACCAAGGCCCTCCTTCCCCACCCGGACAGTTCCGGCCGGACGCTGATCCGCGCCGCGGCGGAGACCCTGCTCGCCGCAAGCCTCGACCCGGTGATCGTCGTGCTCGGCCATGCCCATCGCGAAATAGCTCCCGAACTCAGGGGACTCGCAGTGCGCGCCGTCACCAACCCTGCCTACCAGCGGGGCATGCTTTCGTCCCTCCAGGTCGGGATCCGGGTCCTGGCCTCCGAGCGGCACGTCTTCTGGGCGGTGGTCGCCCCGCTGGACCAGCCCTTCCTTTCCGCCACCCTCATCCGGAGGCTTGTCGCCGCCGCGGCCGAGCCCCGGCAACCCCCCGCCGCGGCCGTTCCAGCCACTCCGGCCATGAAACGGACGGGGACCTGGGGCCTGCCGGTGGTGCTCCGCAGGCGCCTGTTTCCCGAGGTGCTGGAACTCTCCGGGACCCAAGCCGGCGAGGATGGGGGCCGGGACCGGGGCGCCGGACGTGTCCTCGCGCGCCATCGCCACGACCTGGTGGTGGTCCCCGCGGAGGACCGGGAACTGCTGGACCTCGACAACTGGGAGAGTTACGAAAAAGCGCGGCACGCAGCGCGAGCATGACCCTTCCGCTGCCCCACCTGACCGCCCTCCTCCTCAGCTACGCCTACGTCGGCGCCCTGCTGATCGGCGCCGAACTGCTGCGCCGGGCCGGAAAGACCTCCCCGGACGCGGCACGGAAGATCATCCACGCGGGCATCGGGCTCTGGGTGGTGCCGACGGTCTTCGTGTTCTCCGACTGGCGGGTGGCGATCGTGCCACCCGTCAGTTTCGTGGTGGCGAACTACGTAATCCACCGCTTCCGGCTGCTGCCCGCACTGGACGACGACCCCGCCAACCTGGGCACGGTCTTCTTTCCCATCTCCTTCGCCGCGCTGCTCGCCATCTTCTTCCGGCCGGGAGCTTCAGACCCGCAGTCCTTCATCGCCGTGGCGGGCCTTCTCACCATGGCCCTCGGCGACGCCGCCGCCGCGATCTTCGGGAAGCGCTACGGAACCCGCCGCTACACGATCCTCGGCCACTCGCGAACAATGGAAGGAAGCATGGCCATGTTCCTGGTAACCGGCGTCACGATCGCCGTCGTGCTCAACACGATGGCCGGTTTCGGCTGGCACCCCGCAGTCGCTTTCGGGCTGGTGACGGGAACCGCGGCCGCCGGGATCGAAGCGGTCTGCCCCTTCGGGAGCGACAACCTGTTCGTGCCGCTCGGCACTGCGGCGGTGCTGTGGGCGCTGGTACAGGTGAGCCGGGCCGCGCTTGGGGTCTTCTAAGGCGCGATCGCCGCGTACCCGACACGCTCTTCACGGTGGTGGGCGGTGGGAGTTTCGCTGCGCTAGCGCGTAGCGATGCCGGCCTGAAGACCGGCGTTCCTCGGCGCTCCCGGCCACCCGTTCCGGTAAGGTTGCCGCCGCAGAACGCGGCTATGTCCATCATTTCACTCGAAAAAGGGCGCGCGGCCGGGGCCGCGGTAGCCCGCGCGCGGTGGCGCTCGCTGCAGGTCGCTGCCGCAATCCTCGTCGTGGTCGTCCCGTTCGGGTACACCGTCACCGGGGCGAATAGCGACGTCCTGATGGGCGCGCTCGCCGGCCTCACCGTCGGGATCGGCCTCAATCTGAGGATGGGGGCGCGGAACGGCCGCTCCGTCGGCATCCTGATCGGCGCGACCGTGGGAGCCGTAACGGCGCTGATCGCCGGCCTCCTTCCGGGAAATCCCTGGGGCCCGCTCGTGACCCCGGTCCTGGCCCTCAGTATCGGGCTGACCGACGGGCTCGGCGAGACCCGCATTCGGGGGTACCGGGAAGCGCTCCTCGAATCGGCCCTCGTCTCGGGTCTCCTCGGCGCGGGACTGCTGTGCGTCCCTGGCGGGTTCATCGGTGCGGTGGGGTGCGTCTGCCTGATCGGACCGAACGCGCTCTACGTGGGGTTCTTCAACCGAAACCGGGAGGGCAGGCGCTATTCGCGTCCGCCGCTCGGGCTCCTGTTCACCTGGGTGGTCGTCTTTGCCCTGGTCACCTACCTGGTGGTCCACGAGAGGGAGCCGCACCGAGCCCTTGACGTGAGCATGCTCTCCGCCTTTGTCGCGCTGGTGGTGGTGCCCATCCCGACGTTCCTGGCGGCCCGGACGTTCGCGATCTGGATCCAGCCGCGTCTTCGCCTCTACGTCCAGCTTGCCGACTACCTGCGGGTGATGTGGGTCCCGATCGGCGGCTTCGCCGTCGGGTACCTCGCGATCCTCGTGATCTTCGCCAGTTTCTTCGGAATGCTCGAGCGCTTCGTTCCGGGTTCGTTCAGTGGAGCCGCCGACGCCGGCGTTCTGGACTGGATCGCGTTCTCGTTCTATTCGGCGATCGCCGATCCCAGCTCGGCGATCGGAGCAGTCTCCGCGACCGCCCGGTTCCTGGTCGGAACCCAACTGGTCTTTTCGATCGGCTGGGCGCTCGTGGTGTTCGCCGCGGTGATGTCCGCGATCCAGCCGCAACTGGACGAGATCTCCCGCCGCCGCGCCAAGGGCGGCGACTGATTCCGGAGGAACGCCCTCTCAGTCCAGCGAGCGGGCGATCAGCGAGAGAACGGTCCCGGCTTCGTCTTTCGTCAGCGAGAGGTTCGGGCGCACGCGCACCGAACGCGCACCGCAACCGAGAATCAGGAGCCGGTTCTCGTAGGCGCGCGCCAGGAACCGGTCGCGCTCCTTCGTATCCGGGAGATCGAAGGCGCACATGAGGCCCCGGCCGCGCACGGCGGTCATGCGGCCGCCCGTCTCCCGGGCCAGGTCGTGGAGTCCCTGAAGAATCACCCGGCCGACCCGCGCAGCGTTCCCGATCAGGTCCTCCTCGTCGATGATCTCCAGGTAACGGCCGAAACGGACCATGTCCACCAGGTTCCCGCCCCAGGTGGAGTTGATCCGCGAGGGCAGCCGGAAGACGTTGTCCTCCACCTCGTCCACCCGGCGGCTCGCGAGGATGCCGCAGACCTGCGTCTTCTTGCCGAAGGCGAGGACGTCGGGCTGGACCCCGAAATGCTCGAAGCACCACATCCGCCCCGTCATCCCCACCCCGGTCTGCACTTCGTCGAAGATGAGCAGGAATTCGTGCTCGTCGGCCAGCCGCCGGAGCGCCTCGAAGAACTCGCGCCGGAAGTGGAGGTCGCCGCCTTCGCCCTGGATCGGTTCGATGATGAGGCCGGCGATGTCGTCGAGATCGGCGGCTACCGCGGCTTCGATCGCGGCGAGCGCCCTCGCCTCGGCGGCCTCGGTCTCGGCGAGACGCTCGGCCTCCGGGAACCGGATGTAGGGATTCTCGATGCGCGGCCAGTCGAACTTGGGAAAATAGGCCACCTTCATCGGCTCGGTGTTCGTGATCGAAAGCGCGTAGCCGGTCCGCCCGTGGAAGGCTTGGCGGAAGTGGATGATCTTGCTTCCCCGCTCGCCCTTCCCGGCGGCGAGGTTCTTCCGCACCTTCCAGTCGAAGGCGGTCTTGAGCGCGTTCTCCACCGCCACGCTGCCGCCGGCAACGAAGAAGGCATGCGGCAGGTCGTCCGGGATGGCAAGGCGGGAGAAGGTGTCGAGAAAACGGGCCATCTCGACGGTGTAGAAGTCTGAGTTCGACGGTTTGTGAACCGCCACGCGGCCGAGCCGCTCCAGGAACGCGGGATTGGTGACCCCCGGATGGTTGTGGCCGATGGGGTTCGTCGCGAAATAGGAAAAGCAGTCGAGGAAATCCCGTCCGGTGCGGGCGCAGCGCATCCACGCTCCGTGGCTCTCGTCGAGATCGAGGACGAGGTCCAGCCCGTCCGTGATGAGATGCCGGCGCAGGATGTCGTGGACTTCAGCGGGGCTCGGCCCCCGCGAAGCAGCAGCGGAAATCGAACTCACGGTCATGCCGCAAGCGTACCAAGCGGAAACGGGATCGGTGCGAAGGAGAACCCATAGACTCCGGCAGATGGAGCGGTGCGCAACCCGTCTGGTTCCAGCAGCCCTTTTCTTCTCCGCCGCAGCCGGAGCGGCCCCCGCCCCGGACAGCCGCGAGGATTCGGCGCCGCTGGCCGTCGAGGTGCGGGTCTTCGAGATCCGGCGGCTGAACTCGGACTTCTCGCCGATCGAAGACCTCTCGTTCCGGGTGGATAGCGATGGAACCGCCGTCCAGGTTTCCGAGTGGCTCGCGACGCTTGCGCGGCGGATCCCGGATGCCTACTTCGCCCAGCTCCTGACGCTCGGGCCCGCGCCGGCCGCGGCCGAGGCCACCTGGGAAATCAGGCGGCAGGACGGCAGGCGGGCCATCCGGATGCGCGTGCGGCCCGCCCCCGAAGACGCTCCGGCAAGCTCATCCGTCTCCGGGGGGGACACATCGGAGGGGAACGAACCGCCCCCCCGCTTCTGGCTGGACTTCGACCTGCTCCGCACCGGAAGCGCGGCCCAGGAAATCAAGCTGCAGGGGCCGATCGAGCCGGGGATGACCCGGATGGTCAGCGGCCTCAACTTCGAGATAACGCTCAGCCGCTACCTGTCGTGGTTCCGGGAACCCGGCGACCTCGCCGCCCGTGGGCTGCTCTACGAGAGCATCCGGAACCAGAACATCTACCTGGCGTTCGGAATCACCTTCCGGGAACTCGAAGACCCGACGCCCCAACCGGCCGTCCGGCTACGGCCCCCGGACGATCCGAGGCTCCGCCAACTCCGGTCGGCGCTCGTCGGGAACGCGGAAGGGATCCTGCGGCTCCGCGTCCATCTGGATGAAGAGGGCGCCGTCGCGCACACCGAGATTCTCGAAACCACCCTGCCCGAGGTCACTCCCCGGGTGCTCGGCATCGTGTCCGGCTGGATGTTCCCGCAGGCCGCGGGACGCGAGGGACGTTTGTTCTTCCCGGTCCGGAGCGTGCTGCCCATCCCCTCGGGCTAGCAGCCTGTGGTGGAACCCGGGTGAGCGCCGAGCCCGCCAGTTCTCCCGGTGGGAGCGAGGCGCCCGGCTGACAAGGCGCGTGAGGGAGGAGCCCCCACCGGGAGAACTGGCCCGGGTGTATTTCGACCGAAACGCAACGAAGAACGGAGCGAAGCGGAGTGGTTCAGCCGGGATGGATCGCCGGGCGAGCCCCCACCGGGAGAACTGGGCCGCCTGGGTTTCACCACAGGCTGCTACCCCGCAGCACCAGCGCGATCCCGGATCGCGGTTCCGCCGCGCGGCGCGACGCTTGCCGACGGCCCGGCTGTCTGGTACAAGGATCTGTTCGCTCTCATTCATCAAGGAGAACACGAAATGAAATTCCGGACACTCTGTATGCGGGCTGCGCTGGGCGCGGCCCTCTTCGCCCTCGCAGCCTCTCCCGTCCTCGCCCAGTCGGGCGGCCTCGGCACCATCTCGTTCCCGAACTCCGGTAACGAGGCGGCCCAGAAGGACTTCCTCGACGGCGTCCGCCTGCTCCACAGCTTCGAGTGGGAGGACGCCGCCGAGGCGTTCCAGCGCGCCCAGGCTGCCGATCCCGACTTCGCGCTCGCCTACTGGGGAGAGGCCCTCAGCCATACCGGCGGCCACCACGCCCCGGCGGGACAGGACATGTCGGAAGCGCGGGCTGCGCTGCTGAAGCTCGGGAAGACCCGGGCCGAAAGGGTGGCCAAGGCGAAGACCGACCGCGAGAAGGGCTATCTCGAGTCGACCCACATCCTCTACGGACCGGGAGACCTCCAGGAACGGAGTGACGGCTACGAGCAGGCGCTCGCCGAGCTCTCGGCCGCCCATCCGGATGACCTCGAAGCGGCGGCGTTCCATGCGCTCGCCCTCATGCGCACCCGGGTCCGGGGTGAGGCCAGCCGCCGGGTGGACATGCGCGCCGGCGCCATCGCCCAGCGGGTGTTCCGGGCCAACCCGGACCATCCCGGCGCCGCGCACTACGTGATCCACGCCTACGACGACCCGGTGCACGCCCCGGTGGCGCTCTACGCCGCCGAGAAGTACTCGGACATCGCCCCGGCGGCGGTGCACGCGCTCCACATGCCGTCGCACATCTTCGTGCAGCACGGGATGTGGGACCAGGTTCGCGGCCTCAACGCCCGCTCCTACCAGGCCTCGATCGACCGCGCGGAGCGCAAGGGACTATCCCCGGCGCGCTACTCGTACCACGCCCTCTATTGGCTCCTCTACGCCTACCTCGAGGAAGGCAGATACGAAGACGGCCAGGCGTTGCTCGACGAGTTCGAGGAACTCACCAAGCGCGACGAAATGACGGGCGGGATGAAGGAGACCTGGCTCCGGATGGATGCCCTGCACACGGTGGAGACGCGGCGCTGGAAGCCCGAGCCGGTGGACGATCTGGTGGCCCAGGTCGGCAGCGACGAGCCCGAGGTGGGCCACCGCACCGCCGGAGCGATGATCTACGCCCGCGGGGTCAGCGCCGCCGAGACCGGGGACATGGAGACCGCGAACAAAGCGCTCGAAGGGCTGAAGAAGATCCACGAGATGCTCGCCAGCGACGAGAACCCGCGCGGCGCCAAACAGGCGCTCGTGATGGCCCACGAAATGGCGGGCGTGATCGCCAAGGCCGCGGGCGACCGTGACGGCGCCCTCGAGGCCTTCCGCAAGGCGGTGGACGTGGCGGAGAGAATGGAGCCCCCCTCCGGGCCTCCGGGCGAATCCCCCATCGATTCGCCGATCCAGCCCGCCCACGAACTGCTAGGCGACATGCTGCTCGAAACCGGCGACGCCGAAACGGCTCTTCAGGTCTTCGAGACCTCGCTCCAGCGGACCGCAAAGCGGCCCCATTCGCTCTACGGCGCCGCACGCGCGGCGACCGCGCTGGGTGACGAAGAGGCGGCGAACCGCTACTACCAGCAGCTCCTCGCGACGCCGGAGCGGGGGCAGGATCTGCCGGGACTCGCGGACGCGGAAGCCATGGTCGGTGACACGACCATGCAACAGCCGGAGTAAACCGGATCCCTCACGGGGGCGGCCGCAGACGGCGGCCGCCCTCGTTCCCGGCTACTCGTCGCCGCCGAGAATGCCGGAGCGCAGCAGGTAGTAGAGCAGCGTCACGATGCCCGTGAGAGCGGCGGCGACGTAGGTCATCGCCGCGGCGCTCAGCACGTTCGACACCCCGCGGCGCTCCTCGGGGGTGATGATCCCGGTCTCCCAGACGAGCGCCTTGGCGCGGCGAGAGGCGTTCAGCTCGACCGGCAGGGTCACCACCTGGAAGAGCACGACGAGCGAGAAGAGCGCGATTCCGAGCTGAACCAATCCGAGGGCTCCGAACAGGAAGCCGCCGATCAGCAGGAAAATGGAGATGTTCGACGCGAAGCTCGCGGGCCGGGCGAGAACCTGGCGGAACATCAGCGGTTGGTAGCCGCTGTGGTGCTGCATCGCGT
This sequence comes from Candidatus Marinacidobacterium sp., assembly GCA_965223075.1. Taxonomy (GTDB): domain Bacteria; phylum Acidobacteriota; class Vicinamibacteria; order Marinacidobacterales; family Marinacidobacteraceae; genus Marinacidobacterium. The sequence goes on from OZ244986.1 coordinate 1,266,572, forward strand.
GCCCCACCTCGTGGGCGGCCACCGCCACCGCTCCGACGCTCCGTCCGCTGTACACCTCGGGGGAAAGCCTCAGCACCCGGACGCGAGGGTCATAGTGGTCGGACAGCGCGCCGGGGTGCTGCTCCACGGGGATATGGATGCTCTGCCGGCGGAGCAACATTTCCGCGGTCTCCCGGCCGCTGCGGCCGCTCGAGACCGGAATCCGGTTGTAGCGGGCGAAGGTGCGCTTCACCTTGAACGTCGCCCAGAGGGTGAGCGCGATGGCCGGGGCCAGCATCAGGAAATAGAGGGGATCGAAGAAAAACATGGAGGGAAATCGAGCTCCGAGAGAGAATGAACGTCCTAATGGGTATAACACTAGACGGCAGCCAAATGTTTCCCAGTCGGCCGGTCGAAACCGATGGCCCCTCCGGCGAGGAGCCGCTCGGCATCAACGCCGGACGCCTCCGCGACTCCCTCATCGCACTCTCCCGCTTCGGGGCCCATCCAGACGGCGGCGCCCAGCGACTCGCCTTTTCGAAGGAGGAACTCGCGGCCCGCGCCTGGATCACCCGCGAGATGGAAAGCGCCGGACTCGCGGTGCGCACCGATCCCGCCGGCAACCTCTTCGGCCGGCGCGAGGGGAAGGAGCCCCTGCCCGCCATCCTCTTCGGCTCCCACCTCGACACGGTGCCGCGGGGCGGCCACTACGACGGCACGCTCGGGGTCCTCGGGGCGCTCGAAGTGCTGCGCGCCCTCGGCGAGCAGCAGACCGAGACCCGCCATCCGCTGGAGATGGTCGTCTGGTGCGACGAGGAGGGCGCCCACTTCGGGAACGGCCTCTTCGGCAGCCGCGCCGCAACCGGAGCAGTCCATGACGGCGAGCTGGACCGCGTGGGGGAAGACGGGCTCAGCCTCCACGAATGGATCGAGCGCTACGAGCTCGATCCCCGGGCGCTGGAGCGCGCCGTGCTGGACCCGCGCCGGGTTCGGGCGGTCTTCGAACTCCACATCGAACAGGGCGGGAACCTGGAACGGGAGGGCTGCAAGATCGCCGTGGTGGAGGGCATCGTCGGAATCCACCGGTTCGAGGTGAACGTCGGCGGATTCCAGAACCACGCCGGAACCACCCCGATGGCCGAGCGCAAGGACGCCATGCTCACCGCCGCGCACCTGATCGTCGCGGTCCATCAGGAGATCCGGGCCCAGCGGGGGGAGCAGGTCGGAAACGTGGGTCAGCTCGCCGTCTCACCCGACGCGGCCAACGTGGTGCCGGGAGCCGTGCGGTTCCCGATCGAGCTGCGCGACCTGAAGGACGAGGTGGTGGACAGCGTCATCGAGCGGATCGGAGCGCGCGGAGCCCGGCTGGCCGAGGAAACGGGCTGCACCGTCGGGATCCACCGGACGCTCCGCGAGCCTCCCGCCGACCTGGATCCGGGCCTCCGGGCGCTGCTCTACCGAGTCGCCCGAGAGGCCGGACACGAGCCGCTCTCGCTCCCCAGCCGGGCCGGCCACGACGCCCAGAACACCGCCCGGCACGGCATTCCCACGGCGATGATCTTCGTCCCCAGCCGCAGCGGGATCAGCCACTCACCCGAGGAGTGGACCTCCTGGGAAGACTGCGCCCGGGGCGTGGACCTGCTCCGCCGCGCGGTGCTCGCAGTGGACGCGGCCTGAGGGAACACCAACCTCCGAGGGAGAAGAAGCGCGCAGACGGCTTGGAACGCCGGCCTCCGGCCGGCACAGCGGCGCGCAGCGCCGCGGGCGGTTCATCGCTTACCGCTCTCACCGGACACAGGCCAGGGAACGTCGCTGTTCACACCGGCACCGCCCCGCGCAGCGGGGCGAAACCGCACATCGCCGATGGAGAAGAAGCGCGGGGACGGCTTGGAACGCCGACCTCCGGTCGGCACAGCCCCGCGTAGCGGGGCGGAAGCGCGTAGAACTGCTGGAGAAGAAGCGCGGGGACGGCTTGGAACGCCGGCCTCCGGCCGGCACAGCCCCGCGTAGCGGGGCGGAGAGCGCGTAGAGCTGACTCCCTTTATGGGGCCGGCCGGCGGCGGCCTGCCCGGCGACGTGACAGACGTTGGGTGTACGCGTTTCCGCTGTCGCTAACCGTGAGAGTGGTTGGCGGCTCGTCGCTGCCCTGACGGGCAGCGATCGCCCGCCTTCGGCGGGCTGTGCCGACCGGAGGTCGGCCTTCCAATTAGTGATGAGTGGCGGTGTGAGGTTGATGGGCACCGTGACGGAGATTGAAAGGCGCACGTTGAGAGACGGCTTCGCCCGGATGGCCCAGGCTTGCGAGGCGAGGTGGTGGTACTCAGGTGTTCAGGAAGATCTCGCGGCCGAGCGCGCTGGACTGCTGGATGGCCTTCACCACCCGGAGCGAGCGCAGCGCCTCCTCCCCGGTGAGCACCGGATCCCGGCCCTCCCGCACCGCGTCCGCCATGTCCTGAAGCTGGACTCGGTGGCGGGTCTGCGGGTAGGCCCAGGGGTCGTCCGTGTCAACCCAGTCCGTACTCTCCGGTAGCCCTTCGGGTCCGGGGACGCCTTCCACGTCCCACACGAGGAAATGGTCGTACTGCGCGTTCGCGATGACCGTCCCCCGCTCGCCGTGGATCTCGAGCCGGGAACGGAGCGCGGGCCGGATCGCAGTAGTGCTCTCCACGACTCCCATCGCGCCGTTTTCGAAACGGAGCAGCGCGGTGGCGACATCCTCCACCTCGATCGCGTGCCGCCGGGTGGCCGTCCGCCCGATCACCGACGCGACCGGCCCCACCAGGTGCTGCAACAGATCGATGATGTGGATGGACTGGGTCATCAGGCAGCCGCCGCCCTCAAGCGCCGCGGTGCCGCGCCAGGCCGCCCGCCGGTAGTAGGACGGCGGCCGGCTCGCCTTGTCGAAGGCGTCGGCCAGCCAGATCTCCCCGAGGCCCCCGCTTCCCAACAGCTCCCGGAGCATGTCCGCAACCCGCCCGAAGCGCATCTGGAAGATCACCCCGAGCCGCACTCCCCGCTCCCGGCAGTGCTCGACCATCCGCTCGCCGGCCTCGACCGTCGCTTCGAGAGGCTTTTCGACCAGCACGTGGCGGCCGGCATCCGCCGCCGCCAGAGTCATCTCCGCGTGGAGGCCCGTGGGGCTGGTTATGACCACCACCTCCACCTCCGGATCGGCGATCAGATCGCGGTAGTCGGTGGTTGCGCGGGGGTTCCCGTACTCGGCCGCGAAGGCGCGGACTCCCTCCGGGTCGCGGGAGCAGACGGCGGCGAGAAAACCGCCGTCGACGAACTCCAGCTCACGGGCGCTGAAGCCGCCCGCCATCCCGGTCCCGATCAGGCCGAACCCGATCGGCCGGCGTTCCGTGGGGCTCACCGTATGGGGCTCAGCGCTGGAGTTCGAGGACGATGACCTCGATGGGATCCTCGCCCCGGTTCACGTCCCCGTGAAGCTCTCCCGGCGGGTCGGCGTCCAGCCAGTAGGCCTTCCCGTCCTCCCAGTGCATGGCCTTCTCCTTCCCCTCTTCGGTTACCACGTGGAGGGTTCCGCCCCGGAGCGCCACGATGGCGCGGCCGTTCTCGTGCCGGTGCATGGAGAGCGGCTGGTTCGGATAGACGAAAGTCTTCCAGACCTTCAGGTGTTCGTTTTCGAACTGCGGCTCGCGGCGGGTGCGCTGCTCCTGCCCGCCGGCGAAGCGGGACCCGGAGGCGAACCCGACCAGCAGACCGAGCGAGAGAACGAGAAGAAGACGCAGCATGAGGATTCCTCCAACGAGACAGTTAGGCTAATCGCATCATGCTCTCCGTTCGAAAGAAAGCCTCCATCGGAATCCTGGCGGCGGCCGGAATCCTCCCCGGAATCTTCGTCGGCCTCGCCGGCTGCGGCGGCCCGAGCGACATCGCGCTGCCCTCTCCGGATCCCCTGACTCCCTACCGGCTGGCCACTTACCGCGCCTCGGACGCCGGGGACGGGGCACCCCGTCCGGGGATCGTCATCGGGGACACGATCCTCGACCTAGCCGCCGCCGACGCCCTCTTCGCCACCGAGACCGGCGCCTCGCCGTTCGGGTTCGCCGAAGACCTGATCGCGGTGATCGCCGCCGGGGACCCCGCCATCGCCCGGCTGAACCAGCTCGCGAACCATTTCGAGGGACGCGAGGACGGGTTCCGGTTCCGTGTCGAACCGCATCGGCTGACCGCCCCCCTCCTCTACCCGTCGCATCTGCTGGCGGCGGCGGCGAACTACCGCTCGCACGCCGCCGAGATGGACGTGGAGCAGGAGGTGGACCCGAATCGGGACGCGCCCTACCTCTTCGCCAAGTCCGCGCGCTCGGGGATCATCGGAACTGGCGAGGCCTACCGGATCCCGCCCGGCCGCGACCGGATCGACTGGGAGGGGGAACTCGGGGTAGTCATCGGAAAGACCGCCCTGCGGGTCCCGTTCGATCAGGCGCTCGAGCACGTGTTCGGCTACACGGTCGTCTTCGACGTGAGCGACCGCGGCGGGCGCTACCGGGAAAACCCCATGCTCCCCGGACCCGACTGGTTCTCCGGGAAGAGCGGCGACCGCGCCGCTCCCATGGGGCCGTATGTGACGCCGAGCGCGTTCCTTCCCGACCCGCAGGCGCTGCGCCTCACCACCCGGATTGACGACCGCGTGGTCCAGGACGACACCACGGCCAGCATGATCTATTCCGTGGCCCACCTGGTCGCCTACGCGAGTCGGATCATGACCCTCCATCCCGGGGACGTGATTGCTACCGGCACCCCGGACGGCGTCGGGTCGGCGCGCGAGCCGCCCGAGTTCCTGAGCCCGGGCCAGACGGTCCACATCGAGATCGAGGGCATCGGGACGCTGTCCACCCCGATCGAAACGGGCGGCGAGTCGTGAGGCGCTGGAGCCTGATGGTGGCGGGCCTTGCCATCCTGGGGGCGGTCGGGACCGCGGACGGCTACCGGCTGCGCAGTCGCGTGATCCGGATCCCGACTTCCAGCGATGCCGAGCGCTGGCAGGAGTCCGACTTCCCGCTCCGCTTTCGGATGCTGGAGAACGACAACCTGCCCGCGGACGTGGAAATCCCCCAGGCGGAGTGGACCGACATCGTGGAGCGGGGGCTGGCCCGCTGGACCCGAATCCCCACCGCCCGGATTGAAGTCGAGCTCGAGGAGGCTACCGTCCGCCGGCCCCAGGCGAACCAGGACGACGGCATCAACACCATCGGATTCTCGGCGGACGAAGCCTTTGTGGATTCCTGGTTCACCGCGTTCGCGGCCTGGCGCTGGGAAGGCGACCTACTGGTCGGCTGTGACATCGAGGTGAACCCGGACTTCGTGAAGAACTGGGCGCCGCAGAACCCCCGCGAGCTGCTCGAGGTGGTGGTCATCCACGAAATGGGTCACTGCCTCGGGCTGGCTCACACGGAGCCGCACCCGATGCCGCTCTGGACAGATCTCCCGGTGCACGCGGATCCGTCCTTCCTGCCGGACCCGGTGATGTCGTATTCCAACTCGTACGGGCTGGAACTGACCGAAGACGACACCGTGCCCGTTTCCTTGCTGTATCCGGCCCCGGGGTTCTTGGAGTCACGCGGTTCGGTAAGCGGGATCCTCGGCTACGAGGATGAGCGGGCGGTTTTTTCTTATGTCAAGGCGGTGCGACCCGGCGAACGTGGGGTACCAGCCGGGCCTGGCCCGGGAACCTTCACTAATGAGAGAGGGATCTACCACCTCGAAGGGCTGACACCGGGTACCTGGATGCTGTGGTTTCACCCAATTCTCGTGACCCGCCGGAATGCCCACGGGCGAATGTTGGAGTTGGCGGACGAGGCCGGCTTCTCGGCGTCCCGGCAGTTCTGGCTCTGGGCCCGGGTCGAGGCGGGGACTGAACTCCAAATCGCGGCCCTTTCCGGCGGCAAGGCAACTCCGTGAGATCCAGTTCATTAGTGTGGGGCCGAAACATCCTGGGCGCCGCCACCGTTGTCGGGTTGGTGTTCCTGACCGGCTGTGACGCTCCCAGCCGGATGATCATCCCGGAGCCGCCGCCTCCGGAACCACCGCCTCCCTGTAGTGGGTTCTCGCTCCAGGTGGCCTTCCTCGGCCCGGGCGAAACCGCCGAGATCGGGCGTGGCGAACTGACGCTCGACGCGGACCATGCGGACGCGTCGCTGTTCCTTTTCTCGCCCTACACGACCCAGGTTCCGGACGGTGGCGCCAATCTGGACATCCCGGGCCTCCGCCCCACCGTCGGGGTGTTTTTGTCGAATCTCGCTTTCGCCCCCGCCGGAGAAGGGTTCCGGCAGACGATGAGCATCGAGTGGCTTTCGGAACTGGAGATCGAGGCCCGCGAGCCGGGTTGCGACCCGCTCCGCGTCTCGTGCGACCTTCGGGGGTGCGCGGGTTCTTAGCGCTCTCGCAATCCGGCGCCATGTGGACGCGAACATGGCGCATGGCGCCCATGCCACCGGGCGGGACGGCACGCCGTCCGCCCGCCTGCGGCGGGCTGTGCCGACCGGAGGTCGGCGTTCCAAGCCGTCCCCGCGCTCCTTCTCCGTCGGCCGCACGCCGTCCGCCCACCTGCGGCGGGCTGTGCCGACCGGAGGTCTATACCTTTCCGGGCATCACTTTTTCATGGGGCAGACAGCTTGCGAACGAATGGCGCCGGAGGGGGTGCGTTGGGGCGCGGCCGGTAGCCGGGGGGCGGCGTCAAGAGGAGGAAGGCGGCGCAGGTTCCGAGCTGGCCGAACCTCATCTGGGCTGGTGTCGATTCCCCGAGGGGCAAGCCCATTTTTCCTGCTTCCGGCCATGAAACTGCTCCCCGCCCATCCGCGGCGGCGAAGGCACCCGGAGGGCCGGAGCGCAGCGGAGGAGGCGCGCCGCGCCTTGCCTTCGTCGCCGTGGATGGGCACGATGCTCTCCTCCTGCCGGAAGCAGGAAAACCACGTTTCCTTTTTTTCTGGGCCCTCCGGTGTGAGAGGCACCGAAGGGCCCTACCTCACCAACCTGTTAGCCGACCCGCCGGGAGCAACCAACCGGAGGCGCGTGTCTTGAACACCTACGCCGGACTGTGCCTCGACGGGTCATTGGCCGTGATCGACGCACAGTAGAAGGGCAGCGCCATCGAGCAGCCAGTATAGGCCCACGCGGACATCACGGCGGCTGACTTCCCCACGAGGGACTCCCCTCGGAAGGACAACAGCGCCATGACACCTCCTTTTCTTTTTTTCGTCGGCATCGATTGGGGCTCGACGACCCACCATGCATGCCTGCTGGACGCGCACGGTTCGGTTCGCGGCAGCCGGGCCTTTCCCCACGGGGGCGCGGGCCAGGCGGAGCTCGTCCGCTGGCTCCTGGAGGAGACCGGCGCCGCCCCCGGGCAGATCGCGGTCGCCATCGAGACGCCCCACGGCCCCGTCGTCGAAGGGCTGCTCCTCGCCGGTTTTGCGGTCTTCGCCATCGGTCCCGCCCAGATCCGCGGCTCCCGCCGCCGCTACGTCTCCTCCGGGGCCAAGGACGACCCCCGCGATGCCTGGATGCTCGGTCGCGCCCTGCGCGCCGACCCCGACCTCTTCCGACGGCTCCACCTGGAGGAGTCTCTCGTCCTCCAGCTGCGGGAACGCACCCGCACCGTCAACGAGTTGACTTGCCAGCGCACCCGCCTCTGCCACCAGATCCGACAGCAGCTCTGGCGCTATTACCCCCAACTCCTCGCCATCCCCGACCTCCTCAACCAACTCACCCACCCCTGGTTCGTCGAACTCTGGAACAAGGCCAAAACCCCCGCACGGGCCCTCAAGCTGCGCCTCTCCACCCTCGCCAAACTCCTCAAAAAGCACGGCATCCGCCGACTGAACGCGAAAAGCCTGCGGGAGATCCTGCGCGCGTCCGCGCTCTCCGTCGCCCCCGGAACCGCCGAGGCCGCCTGCCGAGCCCTCCAGGGCCTCTTCGCCCAGGCACACACCACCAACCAACTCCTCGCCCAGGCACGTCAAGACATCCGCGAACTGCTGAAGGCGTTCTCCCAGAACCACGCCGACGACCAACGCCCCGACGACCCCACCATCCTCCTCTCCCTGCCCGGAGTCGGGGTCTACGTCCTCAGCACTCTCTTCGCCGAAGCCTTCGCCCTGCTCCAACGCCGCGACTACCCCGCACTCCGCGCCCGCTCCGGAGTCGCCCCCGTCAGCATCCAGTCCGGCAACACCCGCTGGGAGATCCGCCGCCTCGCCGTCCAGCACGAACTCAGAAACGCCCTCTATCACTGGGCCCGCGTCGCCGCCCAACACGACCCCCTCAGCAAGGCCCGCTACCGCGCCCTCCGCGCCCGCGGCTTCTCCCACGGCCGTGCCCTCCGCACCGTCGGCGACCGGCTCCTCGCCGTCGCCTGCGCCATGCTCAAAAACGGCACCCTCTACGACCCCAAGCTCTCCCGAGACAAGCTCGCCGCCTGAACAACTCCTCCAACCAAAAAAGGAGCTTCAGAGGGAGCCGGTGGAACGTGTGGGAAACGCGCTCCTCTCCGCCGCGGACGGCGAACAACCGCCGACGCGGCGCCGCGTTTCCCAACGCCCGGGGAGATCGCTCCCCCTCCCACCAGTCTCCGAAACCCCCAACCACCTCGCATCCCGATCTCCCCGGGACGGCACTTTCCAACCGCTACCAGGCACCGGCCCGCAGCCCCCCTTTACCCCCTTGACAAAAGGTAGAAGGTCCGGCGTTCCAAGCCGTCCCCGCGCTCCTTCTCCGTCGGCGGCACGCCGTCCGCCCGCCTCCGGCGGGCTGTGCCGACCGGAGGTCGGCGTTCCAAGCCGTCCCCGCGCTCCTTCTCCGTCGGCGACACGCCGTTTGCCCGCCTCCGGCGGGCTGTGCCGACCGGAGGTCGGCGTTCCAAGCCGTCCCCGCGCTCCTTCTCCGTCGGCCGCACGCCGTCCGCCCGCCTCCGGCGGGCTGTGCCGACCGGAGGTCGGCGTTCCCTGACCGGCGGCGCCATCTGGATGGTTGGCGTCCCCGCGAAACCTGCTCTTTCCCGGCAACCGTGTGGAGTCGTTAACGCTCTCGCGAGCCGGCGCCCCGCGAGAGCGCGACCCGGGCATCGGCGGCGGGAGCCCCGAACCGTTCTTCGACTCCATCGGGCCATCGGACCTTGAGCCCCGTGATCTCCGCACCCGCCGGGATCCCGAAGTGGGCCACCGGCTCGCTGCTCGTGAGGTAGCCGGCTTCCGGGTTCAGGACCCGCACCAGTGTCCGGTCCCCGAGTTCGAGAGTCACGACCGCGCCGGGGCTCGGCCGGGAGAACTCCCGCGGTTCCACGATCAGGAAGCCTCCGCTCCTTGACGAGCGGTTCTCGAAGAGCCGCGCCGGCCCCCCCACGACGGTGACCACCAAGTCCAGGTCCCCGTCCCGGTCCCAGTCCCCGCTGGCGAGGCCCCTGCCCACCGCCCGGAAGTCGGTGAAGGTCTCGATCGCCGTCTCCTCGAACCGGCCGCTTCCGTCGCCGACAAAGGCCTGTCCGGGCTCGGCATACTCCTCAAGCCCGCCGGACACCGGGACCCCGCCCTCGCGGGCCACGGCGCCATTCACCAGCACGAGGTCCAGATCGCCGTCGTGCTCGAGATCGACAAAGCGAGTCCCGAAGCCGGTCCAGGGAAGGCTCGGAAGCGCGAGCCCCATGGCCGGAGTGTCGTCGAGGTATCCGCCGCCCTGGTTCCGGTAGAGCGTGTTCGTCTGGGCCCGCAGGTGCGTCATGAAGAGGTCGAGGTCCGCGTCCCCGTCCACGTCGCCGAGCAGCACCCCCATGCTGGCCTCGGAACGTCCCTGGGCGTTCAGCGCCACGCCCAGGAAGAGGGCTGCGTCCGAGAAGGTCCCGTCGTCACCCTGTTCCCAGAGCAGATTGGGCTCGCCGTCGTTCGCCACGTAGAAATCGAGCCGTCCGTCCCCGGTGAAGTCGTGACAGAGGACCCCCAGCGCCGGACGCCGCTCGGACAGGATCCCGGACTCGGCCGAAACGTCCTCGAAGGTCCCGTCCCCCCGGTTCCGGAAGAGCCCGTCACGCTCGTAGGGAAGGCTCTGGGGCGAGCAGAAATCGGGCTCCCCAGAGGCCGAAACGCAATCCCGGTCGGGGTCGTTCACCAGGTAGCCGCCCACGTACAGATCGAGATCGGAGTCGGAGTCGTAGTCGCAAAAGGCCGCCGAGCTCGACCAGCGCTCTCCGAACTCGGCGGAGTCCATCCGGAGGAATGACCCGCCCTCACCGAAATAGAGGGCGTCCTGCCCATAGTTCCCGACGAAGACATCGGTGTCACCGTCTCCGTCCACATCTCCGACGGCCACCCCGGTGCCGTAACCGCGGTCGAAGAGGCCGCGCGCACCCGCGTCGTCCCGAAACCTGCCGTCGGGCTGCTGCAGGAAGAGACGGTTGCCGGGGAGTGCCGCGGCAAGGGTCCCGCCCCGGTGCTCCGGCAGCGGCCCCGCCTGGATCAGGTAGATGTCGAGGTCCCCATCGCCGTCGGCGTCGAAGAGCGCGGCGCCCGAACCCATGATCGCGGGAAGCGGGAACCGGGCGATGTCTCCCGGGTCATGGACGAATTCGACGCCCGAAGTTCCGGTCACGTCAACGAGCCGCGGGACGGGCTGGCCGGATGCCGCCGCTGTCCAACAAGCCATGAACCCGACCCCGACCGCCCGGAGACGCGCCGCCGGCGGCTGCAAGATCAGAAGTTGCGGGGCGTGAATCCGGTTGGATTCACGATGCTCGCGCTCGACCCCACCACCCGAATCAACAAGAACCCGCGCCGCGCCGCCATCTTCGGGGCGGAATCCGTCGCGCTGAGGTAGGCCACCGCGCCGTGCAATGCACCGCGCGCCGAATCGGGGAACCAGCCGCGGAACCGCTCCATCTTGCCCACGAAATGACGTACGTCCTCCGGCCGCAGGGTGGCCTTCACCTCGACCACGACGGTGACTCCGTCACCCAGAGCGGTCAGGTCGAACTCGGCCACGTTCGACACTCCCATCCGTTTCACGACACCCTCGTCATGAACATCGAACCCGGCCCGCTGCAAGAGGGGAGGCAGACCTCCCTCGGTCAACGCTTCCATGAGCCGGCCGAACCGCTCGTCCCCGTCTCCGATCATGCGGTGGATGGCCCGATCCAGGCGTCGCTCGGCCTGCCGCCGTTCCTCTTCGTACGCGGCCTGCCGCGCGGCTTGCTCCGCGTCCCGCTCTTTCTTTTCTTTCTCCACCTTCGCCCGCCAGGCCGCTTCCTTCGCTTCCCGTTCCCTCTCCTCCTTCGCCGACTGCTCCCGCCAAGCCGTCTCCTTCGCTTCCCGTTCCCTCTTCTCCTTCGCCAACTGCTCGCGCCAAGCGGCTTCCTCGGACCGCATCCGCCGCCGAAAGGCGCGTTCCCGCGCCCGCTCCTCAACCTCGAACCTGCGTAGCCATTCCTCGTGATCCCGAGCCTCCCGCGCCAGGCGGCGCAGAATGCGCCAGACCGAGTCGGGGCCGGAGCGAGGGGGAGGCCTTCTCTTCATGCGCAAGCGCCGGTAATTCTAGTCAGCGGCCCGGTTCCGGGTGCTTCGCGCGCAGCGCCGCAAGAAAGCTTTCGGGAACCTCGGCGTCCAGTTCCTGCGCCTCGTGGACCGCAATCCACGCTTCCTCGAAACGCCCGAGTTCGGCCAGCGCCACCGCCGCCAGGACTCGGCTCTCCGCGTCCTGCGGGTCGAGGTGACGGGCGCGTTCGAGAGCAGCGAGCGCCGGCCCGAAGCGCCGCTGGCGAAGGAGCACGTCGCCGAGGGCGGCGTGGGTCTGCGGCTCCTCGGGTCGGGACTTGAGGGACTCCGAGAACTCGTATTCCGCCGCGGGGAGATTCCCCTCACGCGCCCGGAGCACCCCCAGGCCAAAGCGCGCGAGCGCCTGCCCCGGATCGAGCGCCACCGCGTCGCGGTAGCGGGGCTCCGCCTCCCCGGACCGGCCCCGCTGATCCAGCACCGCGCCGAACTCCGCGAGAACGTCGGCATCCCGGGGACGGATCCCGGCCAGATCCCGATAGAGGCTCTCCGCATCGCCGAGGCGGCTCTCGCTCCGCGCCGCCCGGGCGCGCTCCAGGAGCCGGGGGGAGGAGATGTCCCGCGCGTTCATCCGAAAGTGAATCGGGTCCTCGATCGAGGGGAGGCCGGTGTCGAGCCGTCCCTCTCCGCCGCTCAGCACCTCCCGGCCCCGTTCCCGATCCCCCGCCGCATTCCAGGCGCGGGCCAGGGCCGACCGCACCCCCCCGGCGTCGGGTGCGAGCGCCAGCGCTCGCTCGAAGAGGGTTATCGCTTCGCGGGCCTCCCCACCCGCGAGTTCAATCGAACCGAGCCGAAAGAGCGCCAGCCCCGACCCGGGATCGAGCCCGAGGGCCTGGCGATATGCCTTCTCGGCCCCGGCGCGGTCGCCGAGTTCCTCGTGCAGCTCGCCCAGGAAAACGAGGCTCGGCGGGTAGCCGGGGTGTTCCTCCACCGCCGCGGCGAGAACTTCCGCCGCCCCCCTCGGGTCGCTTCCGCGATCGGCGTGGGCGAGCAGGTAGCGCGCCGTGAGGCGGGAGATATCCCCCGGTGGAAGGAGTTCCAGCGCTTGGCGATAGCACTCCACGGCTTCCCGCACCAGGCCGTGGGCATGGAGAGTTTCCCCGTATTCGAGCCAGGCGCCGGCGTTTTCCGGCTGTGTGCGGACCCCTTCCGCAAGTCGGTCAAGCAGCGCGCCGACCTGCGGCTCCATGTTGCGGCTGTCCACCACGGGGGGAATGGAACTCTGCCCGGGCGCCGTGATCGCCAGGAACCCGAACCCGAGCGCGAACCCGAACGGAAGGCCAAGGCGCGGAAGGGGTGCGATCACGCGGCGATCGTACTTCCGTGCGGGATGCGGCGGCAGTTATTCTGGGACTGAGATGCAGCGAAGCGAACGGTTCGACCTTGCCGAACATGGTCGTCCTGCCACCGAGCCCGCTCCCTCCCAAGAGCGGGACACCGAGAGGATCCGGAAGGCAATCGAGGGTCTGAAGGAGTTCGAGCGAACCCACCGCCTGCGGGGGCTACCGGTTCGGCTTCTGGTCGAGGAAGGTCGGCGATTCTGAAGGCATTCGCGCAGCGCTCTCCGCGCGGGGCGGCTCAGGAGAGGGTGGCCGCCTTGGGATCCGGAAGACTGCCCTCCTGCAGCACTACGAACTTCTGGCCGATGACCCGGCGGAAAGCCGCAGAGATTCCGTGCCAGTCGAGGACATCCACCCGGATCGGCAGATCGGACTCGGAGAGCGCGGCTGCGAGTCGGCCCATCCGGCTCCACTCGACCTCGGAGGGCCCGACGAGGGCGAGATCGAGATCGGAGTACTTACGAGCTCCTCCCGTGACGCGCGAGCCGAAGGCGCGCACCTCGGCTTCGGGAACGTGTTTCCGAATGATGCGCCGAACCGTTTCGAGGTGCCGCGGATCCAGCGCGATCTCAGGCATCCCCGGACTCCAGAACGCGAATGAGTTCCCGGCAGTCCTCGAGGAATCCCGGGATCGCGGCGAGAATCCGCGTAGCTGTCTCTTCGTCGTACGTGCGGACGGTCAGGTTGCGAGCCTGGTGGTGGGCCATCCAGGTCTCCACATCTGCAATCAGGCCCATCTCACCCGCGTAACGGAACACGTCCTGGCGCGTGTAGAACCCTTCCGCTCGAGCGCCGAAGAAGTCCCGTACCTGGCGCTGCATCACCTTCCAGCTCAGTTCGTAGGTGAACTCGAAGTGCTTGATGAGACCAGCGCGCAGTCCAAGACGGGTCGGCCGGTCCAGGCGCGCCATGTACTCCCGATCCTCATAGCGATCGAGTATCTCGCTCGTGGTGGTCACTGCCGAACGGAGAGATTCCAGAACGGGTGTCATGGCCAAGAGAAGGATACCGTCGCACCCTCGTGAGTTCCGGGACAGGCAGCCGAATCAGTGGCCCCTCGTTCGCGCTACCGGCCTGTCCGGGAACAGCGCCGGTACGATGGCCGCAATCCCTGGTCCCTCCCTGATGCACCGCTCCTTGCCGACGCTGCTGCGAGTCGGGCTCGTCGCTGCGTCCGCCCTCTTGATGGCGGCGTCCCTGATCCCTTCGGAAGCTCGTTCGGAGCAACCGTCCGATCGGAAGGAACTGCTCGGAGAGTAGGAAGGAGGAGCACGCTCCGCATCCCTCGTCGGGTCCGAGATCTGCGGCGCCTGCCACGCCGATATCGCTTTGGCTCAGGAGGCTCACCCGATGGCCCGCACCGGTGCGCCGATCCCGTCGGACATCGGTGGAGCCTGGTTCTCGGACGAACGGCTGCAAGCGGCCGTCCTTTGGAGGAGTGCCGGCTCAGGCGCCGGTGAGCGTCCGCGCTACCGCGCGAGCGACACGGGAATCGCCCTCGAGGATTCCTCAGGCGAAGTCGCCGCGGTGCACGCCGTTTTCGGCTCGGGTCTCCGGGGTGTGACTCCCGTTCACTTCCGGGAGGACGGAGGGATGCGGGAACTTCGGGTCTCCTGGTCCCACGGACTCGATGCCTGGATCGAAACCCCCGGATCCGAGGAGGACCGCGATCCTCTCGGGGATTGGGACTCCCCGCGGGCGATGCGGGAGTGCGTCGGCTGCCACGCCACCGCGGTCGCCTGGAACGGGCCCGCCCCCGACGTCCGCGGGTCCGCGTGGGGAGTGCGGTGCGAGCGGTGCCACGGCCCCGGCGAATCCCACGCCGCCAGTACCGACGCGAGCCTCATCTTCAATCCGGGGCGGGTCTCGCCAGCCGAACAGGTCCGCTTCTGCGGCCAGTGCCATCGAACCCCAACGGATTTCGAGCCACTTCAGGTTCTCCAGCGCGACCGGGCGCTCACCCGGCACGCGGCGGGAAGCCTCATGATGAGCGCCTGTTTCCGCACGCCCTCCCCGGAGCGCACGATCTCCTGTACCGACTGTCACGACCCGCATCGGGCCGAGGTTTCCGTCGCCGAACGGAGCCGCACCGTGTGCCGCGAATGTCACCAGGACCCGGCGGCGCTCCACGATTACGAGCGCGTCACTGCCGCCTCCGATTGTCTGGCCTGCCACCTGCCGCGCCAGGAAGAGGTCTTCCCGGGAGCCGCCTTTACCGATCATCGGATCCGCGTTCAGGGCGCGCCGCCGGCCCCCGGATCCGAGGCCGAGCGGTCCGAGATGGAGTATCTCGAACTGCTGTACCGGAACGAGCTCGCGGGCCCGAGCGATCCCCAGGAAGAGGCCCGGCTCCTCGTCGGGCTCGGAGAACTCCTCTTTGCCCAGGGGCTTCGAACCTCGGCCGTTGAAACGCTCGAGCGGGGTCTGGAAGCCGGCCCCGACTACCAGCGGCTGCTCAAGGCCGCGGGGCTGCTCCGGGCCACCGGACAGCCGGCCCCCGCAAGGACGGCGCTGGAGCGCGCTGGCGCGATGCAGCCCGAAGTGGCGCAGGCGTTCTTCGACCTCGGCGACCTCCTGCTCGCGGAGGGCGACGCGGGTGAGGCGGTGGCGGCGCTGGAACGCGCCCGTGAGCTGGACCGGAGTTCCGCCGTGGTGGCGTCGCGTCTCGGCGCCGCCTACCGGGCGGCCGGCCGATTCGATGAGGCGCTTCGGGAAGGGCGGGCGGCGGTCGCACTGGATGACTCCTCGCTGGAGATCTGGCTCGAGCTGGGACTCACCCGCTGGCGGCGGCGCGAACTGAGGGAGGCCGACGAGGCGCTCCGCACGGCTCACGAGGTGGATTCGGACGCGCCAGCGGTGCTTGACGCCCTGGCGCGCCTGCTCGCGCTCGACCCCGATTCCGAGGTGCGGGACATCGCCGAAGCGAGACGGCTGGCGGAGCGGCTCGCGGGGTTTGGGGGGTACCAGGAGCCGGTGTCGCTCGATCTACTGGCGGCGGTGTACGCCGCGGACGGGGATTTCGAGTTGGCGATCCGTACCGCCGAGCACGCGCTCACGCGAGCAGCGGCGCTGGGTCAGACGGGCCTCGTGCGGGAGATTCAGGCGCGGCTCGAGCTCTACCGGCAGGGCCGGCCGTGGACGAGCGCCGAGCCGGTGCCGCGGCACATCGGCTAGGACGGCGTCCAACCCCACGCAGGCGAGCGGCTTATATGCCGCCCGCGGCGCTGCGCGCCGCTGTGCCGACCGGAGGTCTATACCTTTCCGGGCATCACTTTTTCATGGGGCAGACAGCTTGCGAACGAATGGCGCCGGAGGGGGTGCGTTGGGGCGCGGCCGGTAGCCGGGGGGCGGCGTCAAGAGGAGGAAGGCGGCGCAGGTTCCGAGCTGGCCGAACCTCATCTGGGCTGGTGTCGATTCCCCGAGGGGCAAGCCCATTTTTCCTGCTTCCGGCCATGAAACTGCTCCCCGCCCATCCGCGGCGGCGAAGGCACCCGGAGGGCCGGAGCGCAGCGGAGGAGGCGCGCCGCGCCTTGCCTTCGTCGCCGTGGATGGGCACGATGCTCTCCTCCTGCCGGAAGCAGGAAAACCACGTTTCCTTTTTTTCTGGGCCCTCCGGTGTGAGAGGCACCGAAGGGCCCTACCTCACCAACCTGTTAGCCGACCCGCCGGGAGCAACCAACCGGAGGCGCGTGTCTTGAACACCTACGCCGGACTGTGCCTCGACGGGTCATTGGCCGTGATCGACGCACAGTAGAAGGGCAGCGCCATCGAGCAGCCAGTATAGGCCCACGCGGACATCACGGCGGCTGACTTCCCCACGAGGGACTCCCCTCGGAAGGACAACAGCGCCATGACACCTCCTTTTCTTTTTTTCGTCGGCATCGATTGGGGCTCGACGACCCACCATGCATGCCTGCTGGACGCGCACGGTTCGGTTCGCGGCAGCCGGGCCTTTCCCCACGGGGGCGCGGGCCAGGCGGAGCTCGTCCGCTGGCTCCTGGAGGAGACCGGCGCCGCCCCCGGGCAGATCGCGGTCGCCATCGAGACGCCCCACGGCCCCGTCGTCGAAGGGCTGCTCCTCGCCGGTTTTGCGGTCTTCGCCATCGGTCCCGCCCAGATCCGCGGCTCCCGCCGCCGCTACGTCTCCTCCGGGGCCAAGGACGACCCCCGCGATGCCTGGATGCTCGGTCGCGCCCTGCGCGCCGACCCCGACCTCTTCCGACGGCTCCACCTGGAGGAGTCTCTCGTCCTCCAGCTGCGGGAACGCACCCGCACCGTCAACGAGTTGACTTGCCAGCGCACCCGCCTCTGCCACCAGATCCGACAGCAGCTCTGGCGCTATTACCCCCAACTCCTCGCCATCCCCGACCTCCTCAACCAACTCACCCACCCCTGGTTCGTCGAACTCTGGAACAAGGCCAAAACCCCCGCACGGGCCCTCAAGCTGCGCCTCTCCACCCTCGCCAAACTCCTCAAAAAGCACGGCATCCGCCGACTGAACGCGAAAAGCCTGCGGGAGATCCTGCGCGCGTCCGCGCTCTCCGTCGCCCCCGGAACCGCCGAGGCCGCCTGCCGAGCCCTCCAGGGCCTCTTCGCCCAGGCACACACCACCAACCAACTCCTCGCCCAGGCACGTCAAGACATCCGCGAACTGCTGAAGGCGTTCTCCCAGAACCACGCCGACGACCAACGCCCCGACGACCCCACCATCCTCCTCTCCCTGCCCGGAGTCGGGGTCTACGTCCTCAGCACTCTCTTCGCCGAAGCCTTCGCCCTGCTCCAACGCCGCGACTACCCCGCACTCCGCGCCCGCTCCGGAGTCGCCCCCGTCAGCATCCAGTCCGGCAACACCCGCTGGGAGATCCGCCGCCTCGCCGTCCAGCACGAACTCAGAAACGCCCTCTATCACTGGGCCCGCGTCGCCGCCCAACACGACCCCCTCAGCAAGGCCCGCTACCGCGCCCTCCGCGCCCGCGGCTTCTCCCACGGCCGTGCCCTCCGCACCGTCGGCGACCGGCTCCTCGCCGTCGCCTGCGCCATGCTCAAAAACGGCACCCTCTACGACCCCAAGCTCTCCCGAGACAAGCTCGCCGCCTGAACAACTCCTCCAACCAAAAAAGGAGCTTCAGAGGGAGCCGGTGGAACGTGTGGGAAACGCGCTCCTCTCCGCCGCGGACGGCGAACAACCGCCGACGCGGCGCCGCGTTTCCCAACGCCCGGGGAGATCGCTCCCCCTCCCACCAGTCTCCGAAACCCCCAACCACCTCGCATCCCGATCTCCCCGGGACGGCACTTTCCAACCGCTACCAGGCACCGGCCCGCAGCCCCCCTTTACCCCCTTGACAAAAGGTAGAAGGTCCGGCGTTCCAAGCCGTCCCCGCGCTCCTGCCGGGGCGGCGGGAGGCCGGCGCATCGTGGACAAAAAAAGGGGGCGGGCCCGAAGGCCCGCCCCCAGGGTTCTGGGTTGAGATCGCCTAGAAGTTGATCTTCGCCATGAACTGGAAGGTCCTCGGGTAGCCGCGGGTTCCCGGGATGCTTCCGAAGTTGCTGTTGCCGAGGACGGTGCGGGGTCCGCGCCAGTTCACGTGGTTGAAGAGATCAATGAACTCGAACCGCAGGGTCAGGTTCATGTCCTCGTAGATCCGCGTGGTCTTCTCGAGCGAGACGTCCCAGTTGATGAGGACCGGGCTGCGCACCGAAGCCGTTGTGTTCGGAGAGTTGCTCAGCGTGAGTCCCTGGGTGAGCTGCGCGTCGCCGGCTGTGAGGTAGTTGGTGTGGTTCCCTCTCGGGTTGCCGCCGCCGCTCAGGTTGGCGCTCGTCGGCCGCTGCTGGTTGAAGCCGTAGGCGCTCAGCGGGTTCGAGTTCTGGGTGACGACCAGCGGGAAACCGCTCCGCATGATCGTCACGACCGACAGGGCCCAACCGCCGAAGATCGGATTGTCGCCCGGCGTGCGGTAGGTGCCGTTGATGTTGAACTGGTGCGGCACGTGGACCCGCGACGGTCCGTAGTCGGCGTCCGACAGCGGCCCGCACTTGGCGAAGGCGCACTCGTCGGGGGTGTTGTAGACATTGTTCGTCTCGTTCTCGAGCAACTGGTTGTTCTCGTAGATGTTGTCCTCGTGCTTCGTGAAGGTGTAGTTGACGCGCGCACCCCAGTTGCCCCGGAAGCGCTTTTCGAACTCGACCCGGAGGGCGTTGTAGAGCGACTTCCCGGAACTCACATGGCGGGCTCGCACGTCCAGGAAATGCGGATAGGGACGCAGAAGCTGGCCGAGCGGCAGCGTCTCCGCACCCGAGAAACCGCCGAAGCGCGAGTCACCGTAAAACGGGTTGGGATAGTGGTCGTTCAACCGGTCGCCGAGCGACAGGTACTGGTCGGCGAGCTGGTTGATGTTGATGTACGAGTTGTTCGTTCCGCCGATCGGGATGTCGGCGCCCTGGCTGCCGACGTAGCCGATCTTCAGGGCGAGGTCGTTCCCGATGTCCCGCTGGATGTCCAGCGACCACTTGTTGATGTAGGGCGAGGCGCGGAACTGCTCGTTGAAATACACACTTTGGCCGATACTCTGCAGCCTGCCGTTCGCGTTCCCGATGGGGCTTTCGATGCCGTTCGGGAACGGGTTCGAAGCGGTCGCTACCGGCGGGGTGATGCCGTCGACACTGGTCCGCAGATCGGTGATCGCGGTGTATCCGTAGCTCCCGAGATTGTCCGCGCCGCCGCCGCCCGGGATCGCGTAGGGTGCCCAGAAGACCGCGTAGCCGCCCCGCACCACCGTCTCCGGGTTCACCGTGTAGGCGAAGCCGACCCGAGGTCCCAGCTTGATGCCCGGGGGATCCCACTGGTGGGTGGGGTTGCCGTCGAGGCCGGCATACATAAGGCCGCCGCGCAGCGGGAAGCCGGGGAGGCTGCCTTCGAGGCTCGGGTCAAGCCCGACCTGCATCGGGAAGGGGTTCGTCCGGTCCCAGCCGACCGCGAAGCCGTTGTCGTCCTCCATGAGGCCGCTTTCGTGCTCCACCCGGAGGCCAAGGTTCAGCACCAGGTTCTGGTTGGGACGCCAGTCGTCCTGGATGAAACCGCCGTAGTAGTCGATGAACACATCGTCCGGCTGGGCGATCGTCGCGTCCCCGCCGTCCGGGATTCCGAGCAGCAGGTCGGCCAAGGCGCTCCCGGAGCCGCCGTCCGGGGCGGTGGGATTCGGTCCCTGGGTGAACTTCTGCGCGAAGCTCATCGCGAAACCGTTGCGGAAACTCGCGTTGTGGAGACCCATGCGCCGCCACTGGCCGCCGTACTTGACCGTGTGGTTGCCAAGGAACATCGAGTAGGTCCCGCTGACCTCGCGCGACCACCACTGGGTGTCGGTGTTGCCCCAGGAGCCGTGGGTCGAGCCGCCGTCACCGAAGTTGGCGATGTCGATGTTCGGGAACTGACTGATGTAGCCGTCCTGGGCGCCGATCTGGTCCAGGAAACCGCCCTGGATACCCAGTTCGCTCTTGATCTGGTCGATGCCGTACTCCGGGTTGATCACGGAGTCGTTGAAGTACATCTGGCCGTAACGCAGCGTCAAGACGGAGGCGTCACCCACCACGAAGGTGTTGTTGAAGGCCACCACGTGCACGTCCCGGAGCAGGTCCGCAGCGCCGATCCCGTAGGCGGGGGCGCTGTCCAAACCCAGCAGGTCCGTGTACTGCTGGAAGGCGCCTTCCTTCGACGTGTAGTACAGGTAGCTCAGCGAAGACTGCCAGTTGTCCGAGAAGGTGTGCGTCAGGTTCAGGTCGGCCTGGAGCGCGGTCGTGGCCTGGGCTCCGGAGGAGCTGATCCCGCCGCCCGGTCCCAGGTTGGTGAGCAACTGCGCCAGCCCGCGGCCCGCCGGGTCGACCATGTGGGAAGGGATCACGTTCCCGGGGAAGGGCCGCCGGTTTCCGTTCGCGTCGAGGTCGAACGGGTTGTAGATCGTCGTCCCGCTCCCGGAGAAGTCGCCCGCCGCCTCGGCGGAAGTGGGGATGATGACCTCGGTGTTGTCGGCGAGGAGATCCTCGAATCCCTCGGCCGCCGCCCAGAAGAAGGTCCGGTCCGACAGGATCGGGCCGCCGAAGGAGCCGCCCCACAGGTCGAAGGGACGGTCGGCGAACGTCCTGTCCGGGTTGGCGTCATGGGACAACTGATCGGTGTAGGAGAGAGCGCGCCAGAGCGTGTTCACTTTGCCCGGGCGCTTCTGGTAGGTGGCGCCGCCGGCCCAGTTGTTCGTGCCGCCACGGGCGATCACGTTGAAGACGCCGCCGCCGGTGCGGCCCATTTCGGCGTCGTAGGTGTTGATCTGGACCTTCATTTCCTGAACCGCGTCGAAGATCGGGATGATCGCGGTGCGGTTCCGGAGGTCGGTCGTCGAGACGCCGTCCACGGTGTAGTTGTTCCCGCGGAGCGGTCCGCCGCCCAGCGAGAGGAGGGACGAGTTCGTCTGGTCGGACTGCTTCACCCATACCGGGTTGCCGGTGTGGACCACGTTCGGCGTGCCCACCGCGAGGATGAACACGTTCCGGCCCGGGGTCGGCAGCACCTCAAGTTCGGCGCGGCTTACTGAAGAGGAGACTGAGGCCGTGGCAGTCTCGATCAGCGGGGTTTCGCCGATGACGGTCACCGTCTCTTCAATTCCACCGATCGCGAGCGTGGCGTCCACGACCAGGAACGAAGAAACGCCGATGATGAGCCCTTCGCTCACGTACGGGGCGAAGCCGCTCAGTTCAGCGCGCAGGGTGTAGGTGCCCGGCTGGACAGTCGCGAAGTTGTACTCGCCGACCGCGTTCGCAACCGCGGTCCGTGAACCGCCGGTGTCCTCGTTGCTCAGCGTCACCGTGACGCCGGGGAGGACGCCACCGTCGGCGTCCTGAATGACGCCGCGAACGCCGCCCTGGAACGTCTGGGCAAAAACGCCCGTCGCGAGTCCCAGGACGCCGAGCACCGCGGCGGTCCTAAACAAAAGCGATCTCATGAGTCCCTCCTGAGTTCAATTGAGTTCATGAACCTGACGCCCGAACCGGGCAGTCCAAAACATGTTGGTTTGCGAAGAGCCGAAACGACACATCCACGCCTGTAGAGGGCGAAACTGTAGGCGATCCGACCACGTTTCTCCAATGTGACGAAAGGCAAAGGATGGGCCGCAGAGTCGAATTCCCGTCGTATCCATGATAAGTCATTGATTTTATTACTTATTACGCTCTTTACGGGCGGGATGCCAGGCCGGAGAGCACGGAGTGTTGAATTCAAGAAATCGAACGTAATACAACTGGTCAGATCGCGGTGGGCGAACTCCGCCCGTACCGGGCGATCTCTTCAGATGCGTGCGCGTGCGCCAAGCGCGGCCATCCGGTCGAAAAAGTCCGCATGGCCCGCCAGGATGCGCTCCTCGGCCTCCCGGTTCGGTTCGAGCGACCACTCGCCCTGTTCCCGGGTTCCGCCGAGCAGGATGCCGTCGGCCCGCGGCATCATGTAAAGCCCCTGATGCAGCGCGATGTAGCGGACCTCCGGCTGCGGGAGGAGAACGGTGAGTTGGCCCTTGAGCGGGGTGAGTTCCTCGTCTCCGACCAGTTCGCGGGCGCCGATGCCGGTGCAGTTGACCACGCGGCGTTCCGGCAGGCCGGCGATCTCGTCGAGGGAGCCGAAGTCCCGAATCCGGATCCGGCCGCCGGCAAGCTGAAAATCCTGCATTACCGCACCCAGATATACCGGCGGCTCGATCATCATGGTGGTGTACTGCCGCGCGTAGCGCACCGGGAACGGATGGGTTCCGGCTTCAAGGTCGCGAGCATCGGCGAAGAGGTCGGCAAGCCGGTCCGGCTGGTCCGGACCCCCGAAGGGCACGTCGCTCAAGGGATAGTTCGGAAGCCAGTGGACGCCGTAGCGCACGCCCACCATGTCCTG
This sequence comes from Candidatus Marinacidobacterium sp., assembly GCA_965223075.1. GTDB lineage: Bacteria > Acidobacteriota > Vicinamibacteria > Marinacidobacterales > Marinacidobacteraceae > Marinacidobacterium. The sequence goes on from OZ244986.1 coordinate 1,289,365, forward strand.
GAAGATACGGTGCGAGATCCGGGCGGCCCGTTCGAGCCGGTCCTGAAACGCATCGGTGTGAACCCGGGCGTCGGACACCGAGTAGGGGCCCCACTGGGCGCAGGCCACGTTCGAGGTCGTGTTCGGCGGCAGGTCCTTCGTGTATATGGTGACGTCCACCCCGCGCCGCTGCAGCAGACGGGCGGTGGCGAGCCCGACGGCGCCACAGCCGATCACTGCCGCCCGTGACGGAGCCGATCCGTCGCCGAGCAGTTCCTCGACAGCGAGCCAGGAGGTGCCCCAGGAAAGTGTCACTCCGGCCCCGCCGTGGCCGTAGTTGTGGACCAGGAGACGGCCGCCGCCGAGGTCCTGCTTCTCGACGCGGAATCCCGAGGGGCGATAGGGGCGGAGGCCGACCACGGTGCGAATGACCCGGTCCCGGGAAACATTGACTGCCGGAAGGCGAAACGCCGGAGCCGGGAGCGGATCGGGACTCGTGCGGGCGGCGGGAACCGGCCGGCCGGCGCAGGCCGCGGCGGCCCCGGCAGCAAGCCCGGACGCGAGTTTCGACGCCACACTGAGGAGGCGGCGGCGGGACGGCAATGGGGGCGGCGCGAGGAAAGACGGAGACATGTGCGGCGCCGGCAACGAGTTTTCTATACTAGCGGCATGAGTTCGGAATTCATGGCGATCGTAGGAGTCGGGGTCGGCCTCGCTGGCCTCATGCTCGCGGGCAACCAGCGGATCAACTCGCGGATGGACAGGCTGGAAGACGCAATACGCGATCTATCGAATCGGGTTGCGCGGCTTGAAGGCGCGTTTCCCTATCTCAATCCCCAGAAGCCGGAGTAGGACGCCGTCTGGACACCGGACGCGCTCAAGGAGGCGAACGACATGGATCGCAGACTCTTTCTGAAAGCGGCGGCCGCAGTGAGCGGCGCCGGAATCGTGGGCGTCAACGATCGGGCGGAGGCGCTCGAGCACGAGATGATCCACCTGCTCGAGGCGCCCGAGCGGCCTCCGCTCCGGAAGTCCGAGGGAGAAGAGCCGCTCTCGGTGATGCCCGCCAAGCCGACGCTCGTGGACTTCTACAAGCACCGGTTCGCGCCGGCCTCCCACGTGCTGCAGAGCGCGACCCGCGCCATGAACCACGGCATGAGCGAGGAGATCACCCTTGCCTGCCTCCTGCATGACATCTCGGTGTCGAACCTGGTGCGCGCCGACCACGGCTGGTGGTGCGCCCAGATGATCGAGCCGTACGTCCCCGAAAAAGTGGCCTGGGCCATCCGCTACCACCAGGCGCTCCGGTTCTTCCCCGATCCGTCGGTGGGCTACGAGTATCCGGAGATGTACGTGCGGATGTTCGGCGCCGACCACGAGCCCGAGCCGTATATCAAGGCCGCGCACGACTACGCCAGAAACCACAAGTGGTACATGGAAGCGCGCTCCATCACCATCCACGACGACTACAGCTTCGAGCGGGGCGCCAAGGTCTCCATCGATCCGTTCGTGGACATCATCGGCCGGCACTTCAAGCAGCCGAAGGAAGGCTTGGGGTACGACAGCAGCCCCACGGCCCATATGTGGCGGACGATGATCAACCCCCGCCGCCGCCTGTAGGAGGGTGCTGCCGCTTCAGCGCGGGACAACGCCACTTAGGCTAGGAGCGCACTGACGGCCGCTTGGCCACCAGGTAGAGCACCGCGCCGGCGCTCGCGGTAGCAAGCCCGAGAAGAGACTCGCCCGGGCGTTCGAGAAGGGTGTACCCGAGCGTCCAGAAGCTCATTCCGAGGAAAAAGAGGGGAACAACGGGATAGAGCGGAGTACGGAATCGGCCGGAGACCGCACCCGGGATCTTGCCGGCGCGCAAGCGGAAGATCCCCGCGACCGCGGCCGCCGTCATCAGGTTCAGGGTGAAGCCGGCGTAGAGCAGGATCTGCTCGAAGGTCCCCGAATAGAGGAGCACCAGCGTGATGGCGAGCTGCAGGAGCAGCGCCCGGTGGGGAACGCCGCCCGCGCCAACGCGGCCGAGGGGCCTGAGGAACGGCTCGTCCTCCCCCATGGCGCGCACCACCCGCGGACCGAGAAACACCATCGCGCTGACCGTGGAGGCGAGGACGAGGCCGAGTACGGCGGCCATCACCCGACCGCCGGGGGCTCCCAGAATGCGTTCCGCGGCCAGGTACCCGATCTCGATCCTTCCGGCGAGTTCGTCGAGGGGGACGGCGCGCAGGATGACGAAGTTGACCAGGAAGTAGAGGACGGTGACCAGCAGGGTGCCCGCCACCAGGGCCCGGGCAAGCCGCTCGGGGCGTCTCAGGTCGCCCACGATGTACACCGCGGCGTTCCACCCCGTATAGGCGTAGGAGACGAACACCAGCGACACCGCGAAGCCCGGACTCAGCAGAAGTCCGAAATCTCCCGGTTTGGGGACCAGAGGCGTCGAAATCCCCCCGGCCAGGAACCCCATGCAACAAAAGGCGATGACCAGCAGGATCTTGGCGGCCGTGAGGAGGTTGTTGATCCCGCTGCCCCAGCGGACCGGCAGGGAGTGGATCCCGGTGAACGCCACGACGACCACCGCCGCGAAGTGGACGGGTTCGATCCCCGGGAACAGCGGCCTCAGATAGGTGGCCATCGCCACCGCGGCGAGCGCCGTCGGCGCCGCGAAGCCCATGGTGGCCGACACGAAGCCGGCGGCGAAGCCCGCCGCCGGGTGGAAGCTCCGGCGGAGTAGGTTGTACTCACCGCCGGAACGGGGGAGCGCCGCTCCCAACTCGCCGTAGACGAGTGCCCCGGCGAGGGCGACGAGGCCCCCTACGACCCAGAGGAGAAGCGCGGCGAACTCGGAGCGGACCGCCGCGACCTGGAAGCCGAGGCTGGTGAAGACTCCGGTCCCGATCATGTTCGCCACCACGAACATGGCAGCGGTCCAGAGGGAGAGACCGAGGCCCCTGCCCGGTCCTGGGTTGCCGCCGGTCACGGAACGGGAGGCCAGCAGCCTGTGGACAAAGTCACGCGGCCCAGTTCTCCCGGTGGGGGCTCGGCAGGCGATGCATCCCCGCTGAACCGCGCCTCTTCGAGGCGCTCTGCGTTGCGCTTCGGTCGAAATACACTCGGGCCAGTTCTCCCGGTGGGGGCTCCTCCCTCGCACGCCTTGTCAGCCGGGCGCCTCACCCGCCTCGGCGCTCCCGCCACTTTGTCCACAGGCTGCTAGGGCCCCGGTGGGTGGCGGACTCGGCAGCCGATCAGCGGACCGCGATCATGTCGATTTCGAGGAGCGCACCGAGCGGGATGTCGGCCACCGCCACCGTAGTGCGCACGGGCGGAATCGCGCCCTCGGGGAAGTAGGACGCGTACACCTCGTTCATCGCCCCGAAATCGTTCACGTCCGCGAGAAAGACGCCGCTTCGGACCACGTCCCCGAAACCGAGGCCGGCTTCCTCGAGGACGGCCTGCAGGTTCTGCATGACCTGGTGCGTCTGCTCGGCGATGCCGCCCTCGACGAGTCCCCCGCCCTCATGGTTCAGGGCGATCTGGCCGGCGAGGAAGACGATGTCCCCATACGCGATCCCCGCGGAATAGGGGCCGACGGGAGGAATGCGGCCATCGAGGCGGGATTTCTCGGGCTTCGGCACTTCCATGTCCACGTTCACCGGCCCGGTGCAGGAAAGGGCCAGGAGCGACAGCAGGGCGCAGCCGAGAAAGAAGCGGAAAGAGAAAGAACGCATGGACAAGTCCTCCAAGGATGGCGCACGGATGGTACCCGTGCCTTCTGCCATACGATGGCTCTCATGTGGACCAGACCCCGACCCGACGAGTGCGCCGACTACTACCGGAACTACATCCGCCTGGTGCCGGAGGGAGACGATCTTCCAGGAAGTGCGCTCGAGGAAATGGCGACGCTTCGCTCGCTCCTCGCCGGTGTATCGGAGGACGCTTCTTCACGGGGCTACGCGCCCGGAAAGTGGTCGATCCGGGAGGTCATCGGCCACATCGCCGATGCCGAGCGGATCATGTCGGTGCGGGCGCTGCGCTTTGCCCGGGGCGACGACACTTCGCTACCGGGGATGGAGCAGGATCCCTACGTGGCCAACTCCGGACACGGCGGGCGCTCCCTGAGTTCGCTCCTCGATGAACTGGAGACGATCCGCAACGCGACGGTAAGCCTCATGCGCTCTTTCGACGACAACGCCCTCGGGCGGAGCGGAGAGGCGAGCGAAGCCCGCGCCACGGTGCGCGCCATCTGCTTTCTGACGGTGGGGCACGCCATCCATCACCGGCGGGTCCTGGAGGAGCGGTATCTGTAGGCCGTGGGTTTGAAGAAGCGCGGGGACGGCTGGGAACGCCGGTCTTCAGACCGGCACCGCCGCGCGCAGCGGGGCGAAAGCGCGTAGGGCTGACCGCGCTGGTGGCCCCGGCGGGGGCGCTGGCCTGCCCGGCGCCTGGTGGCGGCGGTGCCGTCAATGCCGGTGACGCTCTGGTGATGGATGAGCGGAGTTGGCCAGCGCGGCGGCGAGGGAGACGGCGCCCATCGCAACACACGCGAAGGCGACGGCCTGAAACCCGAACTGCGTCATGAGGATGCCCGAGGTCACGCAGGCGACACCCGCACCCAGCCAGTTCAGCGCGTCGGCGAGACCCTGCCGGCGCACCTTGGCCGGTGAGTCCGCACCTTCGGAGATCAGCGTGCTGGCCGCCACGAAAGCCAGGCACCAGCCGAGACCCACGAGATAGAGCGCGATCCCCAGTTCCACCCCGTGACCGGGACCAAACGCGGCGAGGAGGCCCGCCGCCAGCAGAGTCACGCCGCCGAACGCGATGATGGGACGCTCGCCGAAGCGGTCGCACAGGATGCCCACCACGGGAGACAGGGCGAACATGCCCAGGTTGTGGGCACCCATCATCGCCCCGAGTCCGGCCAGGGAACCACCGCTTCCCATCATCTGAAGCGGAGCCATCGTCATCAGGATCATCATCCCCGCCTGCGCCGCGACCAGTGAAACGACGGCGAGCTGGAAAGTCCGTCCGGGGGCTGACGCTTCCGATGGCTGAGAGATCCGCACCGTCTTCGGTTCGACGCGGCGGATCCCCAGGGAACGCCGCGCCCGGAGCGATCGGCTGCGCAGGAACAGGATGCCGCCGAGGCCATACAGGGCGGCGGCGCACAGATAGGCGAGCGAAAACGCCTCGCCACCACGGGGCGCCACGATGCGCTCGATCCACCCGAAGATGACCGGAGCCACGAAGGCGCCCGCCACCGCCACCCAGACCACGAGCCCGATCGCTCGTCCGCTCTTGCTCGCCGGGACCAGGAGCGCCGCCGTATACCGCGTGAGGTGATAGGCCGCGTATCCGCAGCCGAGCATCAGGCTCGCGCCGAAGTGGACGACAAAGCCCGCTTCCCACCACGCCGAAAGGGCGAGGCCCACAGCCGCGCAGCCGGCGAGGCTGAGGCCCAAACCCAGAGAAAAGGGCCTGCCCCGCCGCGGGAACAGCCATGTCAGGAGCGGAGTTCCGGCCGCCACCCCCAAAATCAGGGCGGCGTTCGGAAGGCCGATCCAGGCGGAGTCGGGAAGATACCTGCGGGAGAGGAGCGGCGTGATCGACAGAACCAGGAGATAGGCGGTCGAAGCGAACATCGCTCCGGTGAGCAGGACGCCAAAGGCCCGTGCCGGGCGCGGCGCCTTCCTTTTCCGCACCGGCCGGCTAATTGGAAGGATCCCGGAGGCGCGCGTCGAGGTCGGAGAGGGCTCTTCTGACCTCGGAAGCCAGGCTCCTGCCGGTGGCGAGAGCGGCGCGGTCGGTCTCGGACAAGCCGAGCTCCTCCGCCCAGGCCTGGATCTCCTCGACCGCATCGTCTCCCGGTCCGACCCGCCAGGCCTCCTCCACCAGGCGCAGTTCGTGAAGCTCCGCGGCGCCCGCCGCCTGGACGCGATCGCGATAGGAGAGCACCTCGGGCAGCACGAAATCGTCGAGCGCCCCCACCACCTCGACGACCGGGCGCCGGAGGGTCGGCGCCGGCGCGGGTAACACCGGACTCGGAACGGCCGCGGCGGCGTCGTAGAAGGGCCAGAACCGGCTCCCCTCCGTACCGACCCCGGCAGCCGCCGCGTAGGCAGCGAGGCCGGCCTCGGTTGTTTCCCGTTCCGCCGCGAGAGCGAGGCGGGCGGTGCGCCGGCGGGCCGCCCCCTCAGGGTCACCGAGAGTGGCGGCGATCAGAACCATCCCATTGAAGGTTTCTTCCGGAGCGACGGCACCGTGCCGCGCGAGTCCGCCACCCTCCCCGTAACCGAGAAGGATGGTGCGCTCGGGGTCCGCCACCAGGCGCGGCCGGATCTGGTCGAACATCAGCCGGGCGAACGCCTCGGTGAGCCGGTAGCCGTCGGGGCCTGCTCCGAGCCCCGCGCGATCGAAGCTCGCCCACGCGAACCCCTGGTCGAGTGCCCACCAGCCCACCAGATCGTCGAGTTCGGTTTCCCCGCTCCCGAGTTCGGCGCCGTCGAGCCCGCGCCGGATGCCCCCCAGGCCGCGGTGGGCGCCGATGACCAGGGCGCCGTTCCAATCAGGGGGGCGGAACGGATGCCGGAGAACGAAGCGGCGCGGCGGCTCACCCGGGGGGAGTGCCCGGCCCGGGGGCACGGAGGCCAGATATCCCTGGGTGACCAGGGCGTCACCGTACGAGCGGCCGGGGAGGAGCGTCTCCCGGCCGCCGTGGATGTACAGATAGAGACGTGCGTCGCAGGAGAGCCCCAGGAGGGCGCCCAGCAGGGCGGTCAGCAGCAGACCGCAAGGATCGGCCCGGCGACTGCGGGCAAAAAAAAGCCCCGGGGTCCCTGGGAGGCCGCTAGGCCTCATCGCAGTGCGAAACCGTAGGGGCGGGCGCTGTCTGCGCTCCGGCCCCTGACGATCGGCCCCGCTTCTGCCGCTGTCAGTGGTCAGGACCCCGGAACTCGTCCGGAGAATTCCGGGCCCCGTTGCGGTTCGGGAAGCTCCCTTCAGACCCTCCCGGAACCCCCTTCGGGGCCCGGAGTGCAAAGTCGTCCGGCGGTGCGGTCATTTCCGACCCCCTTTCCGAAACCAGGTCATCAAGTGCTGTCGCGTTTGTACCGCTGCCCGAGCGGCATGTCAACCCATAAATCTGTCCGCTTCCGCGGTGGTGGCGCTACCGGGAAGGGAGGCTCCCGTGCACGACCTCTCCCTCCACCATGGCGGCCACGACGCGCTCGCGCATCGAGAAGAGGAGTTCGGGATCCTCCTCCAGGACATCGAGCCCCGAAAGATCGAGCACCACGAGATCGGCCAGCTTGCCCGGCTCCAGGCTCCCGCGGTCCTCCTCGTCGTGGGTCAGGAACGCGCCGTTCCAGGTGTAGGAACGCAGCGCCTCGGCGATGGTGACCGTCTCGTCCTCTCCGTGCGCGACTCCGGATTTCTGGTCCTTGCGGGTCAGGAGGGCGTAGAAACCCATCCAGGGGTTGTGAGTCGTCACGCCGTAGTCGGAGCCCGAAGCCATGATCACCCCGCCCCGCATGTAGCTGCGGAAAGGCTGCAGCCGCGCCATCCGCCCCGGCCCGGAGTTCGCGGCGAACGAGAAGCCCTGCTGCCAGTTGAAGACCGGATTCGTGGACGCCACGATGCCGTAGCGGGCCATGTCGTCGAGAACCCGCGTCTTGGGCTCGATAGGGAAGTAGGCGTGGATGACGCTCCAGCGGAGGTCGGGAAGCTCGCCGCTTTCCTCCTGCATTTCGTCGAGCAGCTTCATGTAAAGGTCCACGGTCTGGCGCATTGCCTGATCCCCACAGCTATGGGTGTGCAGATCCCACCCGTGGCTCTGGATGGCGCGGTACTGCGCCTCGCGCTCCGGATAGCTTTCGACCACCGGATTGCCGAGGTTCCGCTCGCCCTCGAGTTCGTCCCACATGTGGAAGGGCTCGGACATCCAGGCGCTCCGGGTGCCCACGCCTCCGTCGCCGTACACCTTTACGCCTCGCCAGCGGAGGAAGCGGTCGCCCAGGTTGTTGACCTTTATTCCGTCGAGGTGGGTGGAGATCGCCTCGGGAGCGTGCGTGTTGAAAGTGCCTTCGTACACCGCAGCGATGCGGAGCCGGAGGTGCCCGCGGTTCGCGGCCTCCTGATACACCCGCATGTTGTGCCCCATCCGCGAGGAGGGATCCACGATGGAGGTCACGCCGAGCGAGAGCAATTCCTCGACTCCCAGCCGGACGCTCTCGACATCGTCCTCGAAGTCATCGGGAGGAGGGCGCTCCGTCACGAGGCGCGAGGCGCGCGACCCCAAAAAGACACCGGTAGGGATTTCCCGGGTGACCGTGGCCCCGTCAACCACGAGTTCACGCGACTCGCGCAGGATCTGATCCTCGAAAGTGAAGTTGTCCGGATCTTCGAGCCACCATGAGGGCCAGGTGGACGAATCGCCGCCCTCGATCCCCATCCGCCAGAACACCTCGGTGTTCACCGCAACGCCGCGGTACACCCGGTAGAGCGCCACCGGGTTTTCGGGGGCGGCCTCGTCGAGCTGCCAGCGGGTGACCATCTGGGGATACTTGAACTGGTCCCAGCGGCGGCCCACCACCCACTCTCCCGGAGCGATCCGGCTTTCCGCAATCCGATCGCGTACCCCGGCCACGATGTCTTCGGCCGACTCGGCGTAGCTGAGTTCCACGCCGGTCGTGATGTCGCGGCCGAGCGAAAGGAAGTGGATGTGCGAGTCCTGGATCCCGGGGATCACGGTCTTCCCGGAGAGGTCCACGGTGCGGGTGTGCGGTCCGCCGAGGGCGGCGACCTCCGCTGCGGTCCCGACCGCCACCACCCGGCCGTCCTTGATCGCGAGGGCCTCGGCGAGCGAGTCCTCCGCGTCCACGGTCCGTATCTCGGCCCCGGTGAGCATCAGATCGGGCTCGGGGTACCACTGACCGGCGGCCAGGGCGGGCAGGAGCAGCACCAGCGCGCCCACGGACGCGCGGAGGGATCGGGGATCGAGCATGGCGGGACTGTAACGGGCGAAGGTGGCGTTACGCTGCCGACTTCCGCGGAGGAATCCCATGCGCGTCCTGTCCCTTCTCATTCTTTCCGTCTCCCTGTTCCCGGCATTCGGCTGCGGCCCGCAGCCCCCCGATATCGGCGGCCCCGCCGATCTGGTGCTGCTCGGCGGTCGGGTGGTGACGGTGGATCCCGACCTTCCCGAGGCCGAAGCCGTGGCGGTCAGAAACGGCCGGATCGCCGCGGTGGGCACCACCGCGGAGATCGAAGCGACCGCCGGGCCCGACACCGAGGTCATCCAGCTCGAAGGCCGGCTGGCGATTCCCGGTTTCATCGAGGGCCACGGCCACTTCATGGGCGTCGGCAACGCCCAGATGATCCTGAAGCTGGGCGAGGCGGACAACTGGAACCGGATCGTGGACATGGTTGCCGAGGCGGTCGCCGAGGCTCCCGAGGGGGGCTGGATCGACGGGCGCGGCTGGCATCAGGAGAAATGGGACGAGGTCCCGGGCGGCGCGGTGCAGGGACTGCCCCATCACCTGGGTCTATCGGAGATTTCCCCGCAGAACCCGGTACTGCTCCGCCACGCCAGCGGCCACGCCGCGTTCGCGAACGCCCTTGCGATGGAACTGGCCGGAATCGACCGGAGCACCCCCGACCCGCCGGGCGGCACGATCGTGCGGGACGCCGACGGGAACGCCACCGGGGCGCTTCGGGAGACGGCGCAGCGGCTGGTGGCCCGCGCCCGCGACCGGGCCATGGCGGAACGGAGCGACGAGGAACAGCGCGCGGAGCTGGAGCTGCAGCTCGAACTGGCTGCGGAAGAGTCGCTCCGCAAGGGAGTCACCTCGTTCCAGGACGCGGGATCCTCGTTCGAGATGATCTCCTTCTTCAAGGAGATGGCCGAGGCCGGGCGGCTTCCGATACGGCTCTACGTGATGGTGCGGGGGCAGTCCAACGAGGAACTGGACGCCCGGCTGCCGGACTTCCTGATGACGAACCAAGCCGACGGCTTCCTGACCGTGCGTTCCATCAAGCGCCAGGTGGACGGGGCGCTCGGCGCCCACGGCGCCTGGCTGCTCGCGCCGTACGACGACATGCCGTCAAGCGACGGGCTGGTGCTCGAGGAAGTTCGAGACATCGAAGAGACCGCGCGCATCGCCATCAACCATGGTTTCCAGGTGAACACCCACGCCATCGGCGACCGGGGCAACCGGGAGATCCTGGACGCCTACGAGCGGGCCTTCGCGGAGGCGGGAGTGGACGGAGCGGACCTCCGGTTCCGGATCGAACATTCCCAACACATCCACCCCGACGACATCCCGCGGTTCGGGGAACTCGGCGTGATCGCCTCGATGCAGGCGGTCCACGCGACCTCCGACGGCCCCTGGGTGCCGGAAAAGCTGGGCGACGAGCGGGCGCGGACCGGCGCCTACGTGTGGCGCTCGCTGCTCGATTCCGGGGCGGTGGTGACCAACGGCACCGACGCTCCGGTCGAGGACGTGGATCCCATCCCCAGCTACTTCGCCACGGTGACCCGGGAGCTGCCCGACGGCACCCGGTTCTACCCGGAAGAAGCGCTGACCCGCGGGGAAGCGCTCTATTCCTACACGATGGCAGCCGCCTGGTCCGCCTTTGAGGAGGACGTCAAGGGAAGCCTGACTCCCGGAAAATACGCGGACATCGTCGTGCTCTCGAAGGACATCCTCACCGTGCCGGAGGAGGAGATCCGCGACGCCAAGGTGGCGATCACGATCGTCGGCGGCGAGGTGGCGTATCGAGCCGGAGAGTGATCCGTCCGGGGAAACGGCAACGGTGTCCACCCTGGTCGGCGTCTACGGCACGCTGAAGCGCGGCCACGCGAACCACGACGCGTTCCTCGGCAGCGGCGTGCTCGTCCGATCGGGCGCGGTCCGGATTCCGTATCGCCTGTTCGGGAACGAGGAGTACCCGATGCTGGTCCCTTCAGGCGAACTGAACCCGGTCGTCGTGGAGACCTACCGGGTGGACGCCGGGACCGTCGCGCGACTGGACGCCTTCGAGGGCCAGTTCGGCTATCAGCGGGTAGAAGTCCGGCCCGAAGGGGAACGCGAACCGCTGGCGCTCTACGTCCACCCCGGACCGCCGCCACCCGATTTCGTCCCGGCGCCCGGCGGGGATTGGAACGGCGAGCCGCACGCGTTCGCCCGAGCCCTCGCGAGGACGCGTTCTCGCGGATAGCATCCCGCGCTCTATGCGACTCGCCACCCTGCTCGTCCCCGCAAGGGGCGAGACCCCAGCCGTCATTTCTCCCGACGGAGCCCGTTATCAGCCGCTCGATCCGTCGGGATCCCTCGCTGGGCAGCTTGGCGCTCCCCTGCTCCGAGCAGACATCGACTGGAATCAAGCCCCGCTCCTGTCCGAGGTCCGCTTCCTGCCTCTGATCCCGCGGCCCGGCGCGCTCTGGTGCGTTGGCCTCAACTACGAGGACCACCGGCTCGAGACCGGGAGGGCGAAGGCGGACTACGCGACGCTCTTCACCCGGTTTCCGGCGTCGCTGGTGGGACACGGGGAGGCGTTGGTGCGGCCCGCCGTCTCGCATCAACTCGACTTCGAAGGCGAACTCGCGGTGGTCATCGGCCGGCCCGGCCGACATATCCCGGAAGCCGCGGCGCTCGACCACGTGGCGGGCTACGCCTGTTTCAACGACGCCTCGGTACGTGACTACCAGGGGCACAGCACCCAGTTCGGCCCCGGCAAGAACTTCTGGCGGACCGGAGGGTTCGGTCCGTTTCTGGTCAGCACGGACGAAGTTTCCGATCCGCAGGATCTCCCGATCGAGACCCGGCTGAACGGCGAGGTGGTCCAGAAGAGCCACACCTCGCAGATGACCTACCCGGTGCGCGAGCTGATCGCCTACCTCTCCCGGATCCATCCCCTTGATCCCGGGGACGTGATCTCGACGGGTACGCCATCCGGAGTGGGCGTCGCCCGCGATCCCCAACTCTTCATGAAGCCCGGCGACGTGGTCGAAGTGGAGATCGGGAAGGTCGGGGTGCTCCGGAACGCAGTGGTGGACGAAACCTGAAGCCGCGCCGCACGGCGCGCGCCGTCACGCCAGGGGCACAACCTGCGACTGCCGGATGCGGCGGTCGCGGGTGAGCAAGGGGACAGCGTAGGCGACGCTGGTCGCCGCGATCAGTTCATCGGCCGGATCGGCCCGGAAGTCCAGCCGGTTCAGGGCTGCCGCGACCCGGAGGTCCAGCGGCCAAATATGGACGCGATTCAGGTACGACCGGAACTCCCGGTCGTCCAGATCTACCGAGACGCGCCCAAGCCGAGCCAGGGAGACGATCTCCCATAGCACGATCGCCGCAATGCTCCACGGATGCGCCCGGAGAAGAGCCTCTTCGCGGGGTCGTAGGTCGCCGGTGAACCCGTGGAGCAGGATATGCGTGTCAAGATTGATCATCCGACTCCCACGCGATCCCGGTCGAGAGGACATCGCCTCGGATCGTCAGCTTGCCGCGCATGCAACCGATCAAGGAGGCCGGGCTGGACGGGTACGGGATCACTTGGGCGACCGGTTCGCCATGCCGCGTGAGCACGACTCCTTCGGGACCGAGTCGTTTCAACAACTCAAGGCATCGCAGCTTGAACTCGCTGACGGTGACGGTGGGAGGCGCGGCTGGAGAAACGTGGATCATGGGGCGGGTTCGAACGGAGTGAGATGGCCATGAATTATGGCCAATTCGAACGCCGTGAGTCAACAGTCTGGCCGGCGCGGCAGATCCCGGCGGGCTGTCCGGGGATCAGTAGCCCCGGCGCCGGTGCACCACGTTCCGGAGCCGCCGGCCCGCGAAGAAGCGGGCCATGTTCCCGAGGGCGATCCGGAAGACCTCGGGCACGTAGTTATGGATGTCGTCGGCGCCGACGTGGGGGGTGATGAACAGGTTCGGGGCGTCCCAGAGGGTGCTCTCGGGAGGGTGAGGTTCAGGCCACGCCACGTCGAGAAAGGCGCCCCCGATCCTTCCGCTGCGGAGCCCGGCTTCGAGCGCCGCCTGGTCAATCAACCGGCCGCGGCCCAAGTTTACGATCCTGGCTCCCTCGGGCAGCAGCGCCAGTTCGCGTTCGCCCAGAATCTCCCGCGTTTGTGAGGTGAGCGGGGCCGCGAGAACGACGTAGTCAGCCCGCGGCAGCGCCTTCGGAAGGTCATCGGGACCAAACAGTTCGTCCACGAAACGATGGGGACGGGCGGTGCGCCGCACCCCGAGGACCCGCATGCCGAGGGTGCGAGCCGCTTCCGCGGCCCCGGTCCCCACCGCGCCCAGCCCGATAACAACCGCCGTCTTTCCGGGTAGCGTCCCGGTCTGGATCTTCTTCCACGTCCGCTGCCGCTGGTGCTCGGCGAGCTGGGGCAGCCGGGTATGAAGGGCTATGAGACCCATCAGGACGTACTCGAAGGATTTCTTCGTGTGGACGCCGCTCGCGGTGATGAGCTTCACGCCGGCGGGCAGCCAGTCGAGCGGATACAGGTGGTCCACTCCGGCGCCGATGAGCTGCACCCAGCGGAGGTTGGGGGCGCGTTCCGCCAGCCCCGGCCGGGGGAACTTCCACCCGATCAGCACGTCAGCGTCGCGGACGCCCCGGACGAATCCCGCCTCGTCGTTCGAGTAGCTGGGCCGGAGGCGACGGAAGGTCTCCGGGAACGCGGCGCCCGCCGCCTCGAACCGCTCCCGGTCCAACCCGTAGTACCCCGCTTCCGTGGAGTCGGTGGCCAGATGGACGCGAAGGGTCTCGGGACGGCTCATGGGGCGGCTCCTTTCCGGGCGGGACGGTGGCGGGTGGCAGTGAACACGTGAGCAGCCTATGGACAAAGTGGCGCGGCCCAGTTCTCCCGGTGGGGGCTCGGCTTGCGATGCATTCCGGCTGAACCGCGCCTCTCGAAGGCGCTCATCGTTGCACTTCGGTCGAAATACGCTCGGTACTCCTCCCTTGCGCGCCTTGTCAGCCGGGCGCCTCGCCAGCTTCGGCGCTCACGCCACTTTACCCACAGGCTGCTGAGCAAGCACAATGGGCTCATGGCTGACGCACTTCCTCCTTCCTCCTCCGTACCGCCGCCCGGACCCGAGCGGCTCGCCTGGAACCGGCGGAGGTTCGTCGCCGGGCTCTCGGGTCTCGGGCTCGGGTCCACCCTGCTCCCCGGGGCGCTCACCGCCTGCGCCGGGGACGCCGACACGGTGTCCGTATCCATGCTGCGGACGGCGCAGCAGCTTGCCGGCCTGGAACTCTCCGACGAGGAACTCTCGACCGTCGCCGAACGCCTGAACGGCGAACGCGACCTGCGGGACGCGTACCGGGGCATCCGCGAACCCCAGATCCACAACCACCTCCCGCCGTCCTTCGTCTTCCATCCCCTGCCCCCCGGCAAGCCAATGCCGGAGCGCACCGGTGGAATGCAGGTCTCGAAGCCGGAGATTTCGCGCCCCGCGTCCAATACCGACCTCGCGTTTCTCCCGGTGACCCACTTGGCACGGCTGATCGAGTCCCGCGAAGTCAGCTCCACCGAACTCACCGAGCTCTACCTGGCCCGGCTGAAGGAGTTCGATCCGGTGCTCATGTGCGTCGTGAACCTGACCGAGGACCTGGCGCGGGAACAGGCGGCGCGGGCGGACGAGGAGATCGCCGCCGGGAACTACCGGGGTCCGCTCCACGGGATTCCCTGGGGCGCCAAGGATCTGCTGGCGGTCAAGGGCACGAAGACCACCTGGGGCGCCACTCCCTACCGGGAGCAGGTAATTGACGAAGACGCCACTGTCTATACGAACCTGACCGAGGCCGGCGCCGTGCTGGTCGCGAAGCTGACGATGGGCGCCCTCGCGCAGGGAGACCGCTGGTTCGGCGGCCGGACGCGCAATCCCTGGAACACCGAGCAGGGATCGAGCGGATCCTCGGCGGGGCCGGGTTCGGCGACCTCCGCCGGGCTCGTCGGGTTCTCGATCGGCACCGAAACCCGCGGTTCGATCATCTCGCCCTCGACCCGGAACGGGATCACCGGGCACCGTCCCACGTTCGGGCGGGTCAGCCGCGCGGGGGCCATGGCGCTGTCATGGACCATGGACAAGATCGGACCGATGTGCCGCAGCGCCGAGGACTGCGCGCTCGTGTTCGAGGCCATCCGGGGCGCCGACGGACTCGACCGCGCGGTGCACGATCCTCCGTTCGCCTGGGACGCGTCGGCCGATCCGACGGCGCTCAAGGTGGGTTACGACCGGGCCGCGGTCGAAGACGAGATCGAGGACGATCCGGAGAATCCGGAACGGACGGCGGTCCAGCGGACCTCGCAGGCGAACACCCGGGCGGCGATCGAAGTGCTGCGCGGCACCGGGGTCACGATCACCCCCTTCGAGATCCCGGAGCTGGACTGGAATGACCTCTCCTTCGTGCTGACCACCGAATCGGCGGCGGCGCACGACGCGCTCACCCGGAGCGGCGCCGACCTCGCCATGAAGGCGCCTCCGGAAGAAAGCAGTTGGCCCGACTCCTTCCGGACGCACCGTTTTGTCCCCGCGGTGGAGTACATCCAGGCGATGCGGGTGCGGACCCGGATCATGCAGGAATTCGACGAGGCGTTCGGAGATCTCGACCTGTTCATCGGATCGAGCCTGGGGCTCACCAACCTGACCGGGCACCCCGAGGTCTGTATGCCCAACGGCTACCACGAGGGGTCGCCGACCAGCCTGCGGATGACCGGCAAGCTCTACGGAGACACGGAAATCCTGACTCTCGCCCACGCCTACCAACAGGTCACCGACTTCCATCTGAGGAAGCCGCCGGTGGGAAGCTGACCGTGGCCGACGCCTACGCGCGGCCAACAGAGCGCTGTCCACCTCCCGCTGACCGGCCCATTCTCGATTTGGAGGCCCTCTGCCCGCCGGAACAGCTGGCGGCGCTGCGCCGACTCGAAGTCCGAAGCACCCACCGATGCCGGGTAGCCGACCGGCGGGGTCTGGCCCGGGACGGAATCTCCATGCTCGGGCAGCTCATGGGCCTCGGCCCGGGACCGGATTCGTTCAGGGCTCTGGAGTTCTTCGGCGAAGAGGCCTTCCGGATCGCGCTCCACCACGCTCATCCCGGCGCCATGAGTCCGCTCGTCTGGAACTACTGGCATCTCCGCCTTCACGGGGAACCGCCGCGCAGGCCGGCGCCCACCGTGATCAGTGAGATGAAGGCGGCGGGAGCACTTCCGGCCGAAACCCCGGAACCGGCGCCCACACAGTGGCCCCCACGCCGTCCGGGAGTGGAGGTGGACTACCGGACGTGCCTCCAACTCTTCAGCTGAGCCGTCTGCCGCCGGCGCAGCGAGCGCTCTTCCCGCGGCTGGGGTTTGTCCGTTCCCGTTTCGTGCTCTACGGTGGAACCGCCGTAGCGCTTCAGACCGGCCACCGGGACTCCCAGGACTTCGATTTCTTTTCCTCGGAGGCGCTGCCAGAGGCGGCGAAACGCTCGCTGGCGGCCGCGCTCGCCGCGTACCCGATCGAGGTATTGCAGGACACCGGGGACACTCTGACTCTCG
Organism: Candidatus Marinacidobacterium sp.; assembly: GCA_965223075.1. Lineage (GTDB taxonomy): Bacteria > Acidobacteriota > Vicinamibacteria > Marinacidobacterales > Marinacidobacteraceae > Marinacidobacterium. The sequence continues at coordinate 1,305,896 of OZ244986.1, forward strand.
ACCTCGGACCAGCCGATTGTGCGGTGCGCCTTTCGTTCTTCGGGGGAATTCGACTTCCGCGGCTGGACCTGCCGTCTGCCGCCGCCACCGGACCCCGGGTGGCGTCCCGGCTGGACCTCGCCGGATTCAAACTCGCGATGGCCTACCAACGGCATGAAGAGAACGATGTGGCCGATCTCGCCGCGCTCCTTGAGAGCGGTACGACGTTGGCCGATGCCGTAGGAGCCATGCGGCGAATCTACGGCGATCAGGCGCCGGTGGCGGCCGCCGTGGCCGCGCTCGCGTACTTCGACGCGCGGACTCCTTCACCACAGGGCGCCCTGGGCCGGGACCGCAAAGATATTGTCGAGCAGGCGGTCGCGAACTGGCGCGGAGAAATTCCAAAACTCCCGGTGGAGAACCCGAACCTCAGCGCGCCGGGGTTTCGCGAGGTGGGTACGGAATAGGGGAGCGGGTTCCGCTACATGTAGTCGGTCGGGTTGGCGGCGATGTGGCGGACGGCCGCCAGCAGGCGGTCCACCTCGTGCGGCATGTTGTAGAGGTGGGTGGAGGCCCGCACCCCATTGAGGTTTCCGGTCCTCATCGTGCGGATGAATACCCGTTCGCGGTCCATGATGCCCTGTTGGACGTTGGCCATCGGGATGTCGTGGACCGAGAACAGCGTGAGCCCGGCGGCGAGGTCGTCGCCCATGCCGGTCCAGAGCTTGACTCCGGGAATCTCACCCAGACCCTCCCTCAGCCGCCGGGAGAGCATCCGCACGCGAGATTCGATGAGGTCCTTGCCGATCACGTTCTGGAACTCGACCGATTTGACCAGGGCGAACTGGCTCGGCATGTGGCGCTGGCCGGTGTTCTCGTACTTCCGGGAATCCTCACGGAACCGGCGCTCCCCGTCCACTCGGTAGGACCCGGCGCCGATCAGGGGCCAGACGTCGCCGATCGTGTCCCGCCGGATGTAGGACAGGCCGGTTCCGGTGCCCGCCATCAGCCACTTCTGGCCGGCGCCCGCGTAGTGGTGGCAGCCCATGTCCTTCATGTCGAGGGCGATCATGCCGAGTGGGTGGGCGCCGTCCACCGTCAGCATGATGTTTCTCCGGGCGCAGAGTTCGGCGAGTTCCTTTATCGGCATCAGGAGGCCGGTGACGTAGGTGATGTGGCTCACCATGATCGCCCGCGTCCGTGGACCGATCGCGTTCTCGTAGATGGAGAGGATCTGATCCTTGCTTTCCGGCGGAACGGGAACGTCCACCCACTTGATGACCACGCCGTAGCGTTCCTGGGAGTGGATGTAGGGCTCGATCCCGCCGTTGTGTTCGTGCGTGCACATGAGCACTTCGTCGCCCTCGCGCCAGTCGAGGCCGCGCCCGAAGATGTTCATCCCTTCGGTCGTGCTGCGCGTATAGGTGACTTCGTCGGGCTCCGCGCCCACGAAGGCGGCGAGTGTCTGCCGGCGCTCGTGGAGCTCGTCGCGCCGGTTCCCGCTGGTCGGATCGGCGGCGATCTCGGCGTAGATGCGTGCCTCCTCGTCCGCCACCACCCGGGGGCTGGGCCCGAGAGTGCCGTTATTCATGAACGCCATCCCGTCGACGACGTTGAACTGGGAGCGCACTTTCCACCAGAAATCCTCGCCCGGGCTTGCCGGAGGAGCGAGGTCGCCAAGTGGCAGGGCCGGCACCGCCCGCTGGCCGGCGGCCGCCGCCAAGGCTCCTGCCGGAAGCGCTGCAGCGCCGAAGGCGGCGGCGGAGGCTCCGAGGAAACGACGGCGCGAAAATGTCATATCGGTCATTGGAATCTCCTGCACAACGAGCATTGGAACCTAACGGAACCTAACGGACACTTCAAACGTGGCTAGAGCCCTAGCAGCCGGTAGACAAAGTCACGCGGCGTTCGAGCGGCGATGCATCCCCGCTGAACCGCGCCTCTCGAAGGCGCTCATCGTTGCGCTTCGGTCGAAATACACCCGGTAGTCCTCCCTCGCGCGCCTTGTCAGCCGGGCGCCTCGCCACTCTCGGCGCTCACGCCACCTTGCCCACAGGCTGCTAGCAGCCGGTAGACAAAGTCACGCGGCGTTCGAGCGGCGATGCATCCCCGCTGAACCGCGCCTCTCGAAGGCGCTCATCGTTGCGCTTCGGTCGAAATACACCCGGTAGTCCTCCCTCGCGCGCCTCGTCACCCGGCCGCCTCGCCACTCTCGGCGCTCACGCCACCTTGCCCACAGGCTGCTACGGCCCGGCGGTTCGCTCAGAAGTGAGATAATTTCAGATTCATGATCGATCCCTGCACGATCCTGGTGGTCGACGACGAACCCGATCTCGAAACGCTGATCCGCCAGCGGTTTCGCCGCCGGATCCGCAAGGACGAGTTGCACTTCGTCTTCGCCCAAGACGGCGTCCAGGCGCTCGAAGCCCTCGAAGGCCATCCGGAAATCGAGCTCGTCATGACCGACATCAACATGCCGCGGATGGACGGTCTGACCCTGCTGAACGAGTTGCGCACCATCCGCCCCAAGTGCCGGGCGGTGGTGGTGTCGGCATACGGCGACATGGCGAACATCCGCACCGCGATGAACCGGGGCGCTTTCGACTTCGTCACGAAGCCCATCGACTTCAGGGATCTCGAACTCACCATCGAGAAGACGATGACCCACCTCGCCATGATGCGCGAGGCCCTCAAGCATCGGGCTCAGCTTCTCGCGCTTCATCAGGAGCTTCGGGTCGCCCGCGACATGCAGATGTCCATCCTGCCGCAGCGGTTCCCTTCCACCCCGTCTGCCGAAACGCACGCGATCATGACTCCGGCGCAGGATGTCGGTGGGGACTTCTACGATGTCTTCCACCTCCCCGGGCACAAACTCGGCATCGTCATGGCGGATGTTTCGGGCAAGGGCGTACCGGCGGCTCTTTTCATGATGGTCAGCCGGACTCTGGTCAGGGGGAACGCCGTGAGCGCCCTCTCCCCGGGCGAAGCGCTGACCCAGGTGAACAACCTGCTCGGAGAGGAAAACGAGCGGGCCATGTTCGTGACCCTGTTGTTCGGGGTTTTTGACACGCAAGACGGCTCTTTCACCTACGCGAACGCGGGCCACTGCGCTCCCTATGTGGTTCGCGCCGGCGCGAAACCGAAGGAACTCCCGCTCACCATGGGAATCGCGCTCGGGGTCATGCCCGATTTCCCCTACTCCGAGAACGAGGTAACGCTCGAACCCGGAGACCGAATTTTCCTCTACACCGACGGCGTGCCCGAGGCGGAGGCACCCGACAAGGAACTGTTCGAAAACTACCGCCTCGAAGAGATCCTGGAGAGCGTCGCCGACCGATCCCCCGAGGAGATCAATCGAGCGGTCATCGAGGCAGTCCGGGTTTTCGCGGGCGGCGAACACCAGTCCGACGACATCACCTGCCTGACGCTCGCCTATCGCGGGAACTGACGGCCTGTGGACATGGTCACGCAGCCGGGTGCTCGTGGTGGGGGCTCCCTGGCAGCCGGCGGCGAAGTCCGGTTAGAGGGTGATGTGCGGTTTCGCGGCCCTCGCGGGCCGCGATGCCGGCCCCCGCCGGGAGAACTGGCTGGAGGTCGGCGTTCCCGGTCGCAGGGGCCGTTGCCGCTTTCGGGATTCACTTCCCGGGTCGGCTGGATTTCCATCCTCTGCCTTGCCGGCGCGGTGATCGGCGGATCGTCGCAGCTCGCATCCGCCCAGGACGAGACCACCACGCCCGGAGTCCGTGCGGACCGCATTCTCTTCGGGCAGTCGGCCGCGCTCAGCGGCCCGGCCGCCGCGCTCGGCCAAGGCATGCGGCTCGGTATCCAGGCTGCGTTCGCCGAGATCAACGGCCAGGGCGGTGTCCATGGACGGCGGCTCGAACTGGTCTCGCTCGATGATGGGTACGAGCCCGAGGCCGCACTCACGAACACCCGCCAGTTGCTGCGGGAAGAAAACGTCTTCGCGCTCATCGGCCCGGTAGGAACACCAACCTCCCGAGCGGTCGAGCCGGTAGCAGCCCAGGCCGGGGCGCCGTATATCGGCCCGTTCACGGGAGCGGAGTTCCTGCGCGAGCCGCAAGAGGCGCCTACGGCGGTGAACGTCCGCGCTTCCTACTTCCAGGAAACCGACGAAATGGTCGAGCGGCTCACGGAGGACCTCGGTGTCTCCCGGATCGCCGTCCTCTATCAGGACGATTCATACGGGAACGCGGGGCTTACCGGGGTTCGGATGGCGCTGTCCAAGCGGCGCCTGGAGCTGAGCGGACTGGCCGCCTACCAGCGGAATACCACCGCGGTCAAGGTCGCGGTGCTCGAACTGCGTCGGGCGCAGCCCGAGGCGGTGATCATCATCGGGGCGTATCGCCCCGTGGGCGAGTTCGTGCGCTGGGCGAGGCGAATCGGCTTCACTCCCATACTCATGAACATCTCCTTCGTGGGCAGCGAAGCGTTGGCCGCGGACCTCGGTTCGGCCGGAGAGGGGGTGCTGATCACTCAGGTCGTCCCCTTCCCCGAGGACAACTCGCTTCGAGTGGTGCGCAACTACCGGGAAGCGCTCCGCCGGCAGGAAAGGGGCGCACCGCCCAGCTTCGTGTCTCTTGAGGGGTACATCGCGGGGCGCCTCACCGGCGAAGTTCTGGAACGGTCGGGTCCCGAACTCACCCGGGCCGGTTTTCTGGAGACCCTCACGACCATCCGCAATCTGGATTTCGGTGGTTTCTCACTCACCTACGGCCCGGGAGACACACAGGGTTCCGACCGCGTCTTCCTGACCCGGATCGAAGCGAACGGAAGGCTGAGGCCGCTCAGCTCACTGCGGTAACGGATGGCCGAGAAGGAATCCGAAGACCGGCACGACGGCTTACCGGATCCCGGGGAGAGCCCGGTTTCCGGCGAAACCCCGGCGGAGGTCACGGAAGATTCGGAAGAGCCGGGCGGCATTTCGATCGTCGGAGCGCTCCGGGAAGCCCTGTCGGGGAGGAGGTCGCTTTCGGCCAAGGGAAGTGACGGCGAGGAGGCCGCGGACGACCCCGACAAGCAACCGAGCGCCAGCGACAAAGAGGAGGGCGCCCCCGACTCCACGGACGGAGGCGGGTGGCTGAGCCGGAAGTTTGCGCTACGTCGCAGCCTGCGCGTCCAGATCGCGGCCGGCCTCGGAGCCGCCATCCTGTTCACGCTGGTGGCGAGCATCATTGCGCTCGTCGCGTTCTTCCAGGTGGGCCGGATTCAGCGCGAAATCAATACGGATCACGTGCCCGCGTTGACTCGGGCCGTCCAGATCGGGCAGCTTGCCACCGACCTTGCGGGGGCCGCACCACGACTGGTCGCCGAAGCACGGAACCGCCAGCTCGCCGCCGATCCGGCCGAGGAAGAGGCCGCGGAAGATCCCGCCGGGGACACCGATCTGCTGGAAAACGCGGCGCGCATCATCGAGCTTTCGTCAGAACTCGCGGTCGGCGACCGGACAGCCGGACTTCGGACGTTTTCCGCGGACCTCGCGGGCAACCTCCAGGGCATCCAGATTTCGGTCGAGAGCGGCGTCGCCCTGCAGGAACACCTGGGCCAGCTTCAGGAAGAGACCGGAGTAAGGAGCCGCGAACTGAACGAACTGATTGGACCGCTACTCGACGATCAGGTCTTCTACATGGCTACCGGCCTCCGGGCCCTCGAGGACGAGCCGGCCCCCATCGAAGTGCGCGCTTCCGAGACGGAGGTGATTACCCTGCAGGCCCTGAGCGCCATCGATGCCCGGGGCAACCTCGCGGGCAGCCTGATCAGCGACGTGAGTGTGCAGGACGACCTCGAACTCGTTGAAACGCTGGACGAGCGATTCCGGGCCGCCACCGCCGGCACCTTCCGGGCGCTCGACACCCTCGGGGACCGGGCTCCTCGGGAGCTCGCGGCAAACCTGAATGCGATCTATGAACTCGGGCTGGGCGAAAACGGAGCGTTTCCGGTTCGGCGGCAGTATCTCGCGGAACTCCGGAACCAGCTCGCCTACCTTGCCCGCAACGAATCCATCACCGACTCGCTGGAAGAGGCGGTAGCGAGCCTGACCGACGGGCTCGAGCGGGATGCGCTGGCGGCGACCGAGGAATCGGAGGCGGCGCTGAACCTCGGGCGGTCGTTGCTGGTGGCGCTGAACGTCATGGGGATCAGCAGCGCCGCGCTGATTCTCTGGCTCTTCGTCGGGCGATTCCTGATCGCGCGCCTCACCGCCCTCTCCCGCGCGATGCGCCGGATGGCCGGAGGGGATCTGGAGACGCGCATCGAGGTCCGCGGTCAGGACGAGGTCGGGGAAATGGCGCAGGCGCTCGAAGTCTTCCGGCAGCACGCCCTCGAGGTCCAGCGTCTCAACCTGGTCGAAGAACTCGCGACCCGGGTCGAAGCACAGAACGAGGAACTGGCGAAGACGCTGGAGGACCTGAAAAGGGCGCAGGACCAGATCGTCATGCAGGAAAAGCTCGCGTCCCTCGGCCAGTTGGCCGCCGGCATCGCCCACGAGATCAAGAACCCGCTCAACTTCGTCAACAACTTCGCCGACATCTCGGTCGACCTGCTCGAGGACCTCAAGGAAGAACTGGAAACGGTCAAGGAGCACGTCCCGGAGGAATCCCACGCGGAGATCGACGACATCAGCGGCGATCTGTCCGGGAACCTCGAGCGGATCGTGCACCACGGGAAACGGGCCAGTTCCATCGTGTACGGCATGCTGGAACACGCACGGAAGGAAGGCGGCGAAAGCCGTCCGACCGAGATCAACGCCATGCTGGAGGAATACATCGCGCTCGCGTTCCACTCGATGCGCGCCGTGGACAACCGTTTCCAGATGACCATCCAAAAAGACCTGGCTGACGATGTCGGCGCCATCGAGGCCATCCCGCAGGATCTCAGCCGCGTGTTCCTGAATATCGTCACGAACGCCTGCCAGGCAACCTTCGACAAGCAATTGGAGGAGAACGCGGATCCCGGCTACCAGCCCGAACTGCGGGTGAGCAGCCGCAAGGAGAACACTCAGATCGAGGTGCGGATCAAGGACAACGGCCCCGGCATTCCGCCGAGCCACCTGGCCAAGATTTTCGAGCCGTTCTTCACGACGAAAGATACCGACAAGGGCACGGGTCTCGGCCTTTCGCTCTCGCACGACATCGTCCGCGGCCACGGCGGCACGCTGGTGGTGAACTCGGAAGTCGGCGAAGGCGCCGAGTTCGTGGTCACCCTACCGGTGGAATCGCAAAGCGGTTCCCGAACGGGGCCATGAGTCCGGTCAGGTCCCGATAGTCAACCCGGATTTGAGTCGGGGCCCCGTTCGGGAACCGCCCGGCGCTTCGCGCCGCGAAGCGAAGTGCGGCGAGAGCCGCACGGAGACCCCGGGCGGGAGGGGTTGGGGTCGGGGAACCCGACTCCCAGCCGCTCCTGGATCGGGAATCCGTCCGTCGAGCGGTTCGGAAGCGGGGCGCTCCTAGCAGCCTGTGGCAAAACCCAAGCGGCGTTCAAGCGGCGATGCATCCCGGCTGAACCGCGCCGCTTTGCGGCGCTCGGCGTTGCGTTTCGGTCGAAATACACCCGGGCCAGTTCTCGCGGTGGGGGCTCCTCCCTCACGCGCCTTGTCAGCCGGGCGCCTCCCCGCTCTCGGCGCTCACCCGGGTTCCACCACCGGCTGCTAGGGGAATAGCATCGGAAACACAAGGCCTATTCCCCGCATGGCGCAGCAGGCAACGAGGATGGCGCAACCCCACCCACCCCAGGAGCGCCGGTGTTTACGCCGGTGTTCACACCGGCATCGCCCCGCACAGCGGGGCGAAACTCCCGTCGCTATTCCCCGCATGGCGCTGCGCGCAATGGGGATGGCGCAACGCCACCCACGCGTCCCCACGGCGTTTCGCCATCCCCGGTTAACAGCCTGTGGTGAAACCCAGGTGAGCGCCGAGCCCGGTGAGGCGCCCGGCTGACAAGGCGCGTGAGGGAGGAATACCGAGTGTATTTCGACCGAAACGCAACGCAGAACGGAGCGAAGCGGAGTGGTTCAGCCGGGATGGATCGCCGGGCGAACGCCGCGTGGGTTTTGCCACAGGCTGTTAGGCCCGGTGAATCGGCGAGCCTGGCGGTGGGAGTTCCGCGGCCTTCGGCCGCGATGCTGGCCAGTTCTCCCGGTCGGGGCCTGAAGACCGGCGCTCTTGGGCGTCCCCGCGCTTCTCAGAACCTGGCGGCGGTCAGGACGATGTCGGCGCGGCTCCAGGCGCGGAGAAAACGGCGCTGCACCCGGTTGGCCTCGTCGGTCTTGCCCTGGGCGCGGAGCGATTCGAGCAGACCGAAGAGCGACCACCCGTTCTCGGGCCACTGGCGGAGGTCCTCGCGGAACGCCACCTCGGCGTGGTCTGGTTGGCCGGCCTCGAGGAGGACCGCTCCGAGTGCCTGCCGCATCGGCATGTACCAGGGCGGTGGTTCTGTGTACGCGAGGTTGTCCTGGATGTTGATCGCCTCTTCGAGCAACACAATCGCTTTCTCCGGGGCTTCGTGGCGGGAAACGATGTCCGCTTCCAGTGCGGCCGCAGCGAGCCGGACCATGTCGCGGGCGGACACCCGGCCCATACCCGGGAGCTTCTCGTCATCGGCGATGGCGGTGACCTGCTTCTGATGTTCCCGGGCAGCCGGCACGTCACCGGTGGCCGAGTTGGCAAGCCCCCGCACGTAATGCCAGATCGCCGTTTCGAAGAGGTACTCGGCGCGGGGTTGGGGCTCGCTCAAGATGTCATTCCAGCGGCCGAAGCGAGCCTGCGCGAACAGCGGAATGGTGAGGAAGAGCTGCGGGCGGGATGACTGCTCGATCTGGTTGGGGCCGACCTGGATCCGCACCTTGTCGCGTAACTTGTAGGCCTGCTGGATCGCCACCGCGCTCCGCCCCTCGAACTGCGCCGCCGACCACGCGAAGTGGACGTTGTGCTGATAGGAGCCGACCGGATAGCGGCCCTCCTGATCGGGCATCCCCAGGTAGAGCTCGTCCACCGCGGCCGCGTCCAGGTTGAAGTCGGCGGCCTCGTCGTAGTTGCCGGTTTGAATCAGGATGTGCGCCCCCATGTGGACGAGGTGCGCCGCACCCGGCATGGTCCGGGGCAGATTCCGCGCGTGGGGGACCGCCCGGAAGGGATCGTCGGACGCCTCCACGCCGTGGATGTAGTAGTGGATCGCGCCGGGATGGTCCGCATTCATCTCGAGGGCGCGTTCGATCTGCCCCACCAGCCAGACGGTCCCGTCATTGAGCGGCTTCCCGTCATCGTCCCAATAGTTCCAGCGGGTGGTGTTCATGTAGGACGCCGCGGCGAGCACCTGCAGATTGATGTCGTCGGGATAGGCCTCGGCGAGCGCCCGGGCCTTGTCGTGGTACGCCTTGTCCAGCGGCGCCCGCTCCGACGCCGGATCCTCGGCATAACGGGCGGCGAGCGCCTCGATCATCGCCTTTTCCTTCTCGGTGGCCGCTCCGGACAGCTCCTGGGCCCGGCTGATCGCCTCCCAGGCGGTTGCGAGCTGGTTCTCCGGCGGATCTCCCTGATTCAGATACGGCCCGTAGGCGAGCGCCCGGCCCCAGTGGGACATCGCGTTGTCATCCAGCCGGGCGGCCTCGTCGAAGGATCGCCGCGCTTCCGCCATCCAGAACGCGTACGCCAGGCGGAATCCCTGATCGAAATACTGCTGCCCCAACTCCGAGGCGCCGCTCACCGGGTAGCTGACCGCTCCCAGTTTGTCGTGGAGCGGCACCGCCAGGTCGGTGGTATTCGTTTCCTCTTCCTCCCAGGTCGTTTCTTCTTTCTCCCAAGCGGGGGCGCTAACCGCCAGCAACAGGGCCAGAGCGACCAGAAGGCAGGTACATCGGCTTGTTCGGTGCATCTCAGGGAGTCTCCTCATTCAGAAAGATTGCGGTACAGGACGCGGATTATGGCGTAGCCCTCCGCCATGTCCCCGGCCTCGAAACGCACCGTGTCCGGGGCGATCCGCTCGATTTGCGGCAGTAGAGCGGCGATCTCCGCCAGATCGGGGCGGGTGTACTGGATCTCGATCTCGACGGGCGACTCGGGCGCCGGCCGTGGTTCGGGGATCGCCCCCAGCGCGCGGGAAGCGGCTTCCCGGATGAGACCCGCCGTAACTTCCGGATGGAGGAGTTCGGCCGTCGTGCGCCGGATGGCGCGTTTTACCGCGACAAACTCCGTGGCCGTAAGCCGCTCGCCGAGCTCCGTGACGAACGCCTCGTCGCCGGTAGCCAGCGCGACCGGAACACCGTGGTGCGCGGCCAGCATGGCGTTCATGTCCCCCTCGCCGGACGGCTGGCCGGCTACCCGGATCTCGCGGATCGAAGCGCCCGATCCGGTGTGCGCCATAAGTCCGTCGGGGTTCCCGGCCCGCGCGTGGTAGCCGATGAAGAAGACCGCGTCGAAACTGGAGTCGAGCCCCTGCATCATGCCGAAGGGCTTCGAGTTGTGGCTGATCAGCCTTGCCGGAGGAAGCAACTCCTCCACCCGGACGTTCCGCATGCTGCCGTGGCTGTCATTGACCAGGATGTGGGTGGCGCCGGCGGCGAGAGCCCCCTGGATCGCCGCGTTCACGTCGCTCATCATGAGGTCGCGGCCGCGCCCATATTCGGCGCCGGCGGCCGACGTCATCTCGGAATGGGCGATGCCGCTGAGGCCCTCCATGTCCACCGAGATGAAGACCCGCAGGCCCTCATCCTGGGCACGGGCCGGGTACGCGAAGAGGGCCGACAGGAGAAGGAGGAGCGGCCAGCCGCCGCCTCCCGGCCTTAACAACCTGTGGTGGAACTCGGGTGAGCGCCGAGAGCGGCGAGGCCCAGTTCTCCCGGTGGGGGTCCGGCTGACAAGGCGCGTGAGGGAGGAATACCGAGTGTATTTCGACCGAAACGCAACGCAGAGCGCCGCGTAGCGCCAGTTCTCCCGGTGGGGGGGCGGTTCAGCCGGGATGCATCGCCGCTCGAGCCCCCACCGGGAGAACTGGGCCGCCTGGGTTTCACCACAGGCTGTTAACCGTCGGCGGGTGGCGCGATGCATCGCTTCTACGAGCCAGGTTGGCGGAGCTGGTCGAGAATCTCGATCACCATGGCCGACTGGGCTCCGTCCGGCTCGATCTCGAGGTAGCGCTCGAAGGCGGCAATCGCGCCCTCGCGGTCCTCTTTCCGCGCCTTCGCCATCCCGACCTGCAGGTGGGCGGGAGCAAACTCCGGGTCCGCTGCCGCCGACTTCTCGTAGAACTCGTCTGCCAACTCCACCTTGTCGGCGTTACTGGCGTACACCGCGTAGTTGAAGAGGTTCACTGCGTTGCCCTCAACGAGTCCCATCGCACGGTCGAAGGCGGCGAGCGCCTGCTCCCACTCCTTCTGCCTGCCGTGCAGATCCCCGACCGCCATGATTGCCTCGAGCATGGAATCGTCGAGTTCGTACGACTTCTCGTAGGCGGCAATCGCCGCGGGGTAGTCCTGCAAGCGCTCGTGCGCGGCGGCCAGGTTGAAGTACGCGGGGCCCGAGTTCGGGACCAGCTCGAGGAAGCCGTCGAACTCGGTCACCGCGTCCTGGAAGTTCCCATCCTGAAAGGCGTCCTGGGCCGCCTGAAGATGCTTGTCCGCCCGGTCCGCCTGCGCCTGGCTGAGCACTCCCTCCGGGAGGGGAAAGAGGGTCTCGTTGATGACACTCTGCCCGCCGTTGGAGACCGTCACCATCGCCTGGAGCGGTTCCCAGCCATCGAGTTCAAAGGACACCCGATACATCTGGACGGGAAGCCCGGCCCGGAGGAACTCTCCCCTGTCGTTGGTCTCGATCCGGACGGGCCGTCCGCCACCATCGAGCAGGACGATGGACACCTGCACTCCAGGGACCGGGTTGCCGTCCGGGTCGGTGATCTTGCCGCGCACCGCACCCCGCTGCGCGAGAGCGGGCGCCGCAACGAGCAGCAGCAAAGCAACCGCTACCAGAAGCCAGCGGCCGTGGGCGGAATGAAGACTTTTCACGATGGGATTCCCTCCTGACGCTGCGCCTCCCGGAGCAGCGTGGGCTCCAACGGAACCCAACCTGAAAGCGGGCGGCGACCGATTTTAGCAGTGCAGAGACACCGCCCCGAACCGGGCCGGATGCCCTTTGTGCCGCTGATCCCGCGGTCCCGATTTCGGAGGGCTTGACCGACAGATCGCCGGCGTGGCTCTCCATTCGGCTGGAGCACAATCAACCTAACCGGGAATCCGCCATAATCCGGGGGTTATGCCGAAGAGCGAAGAGAGGCAGGGGCTTCCCTCGCGCCGCGAAATGCTGGCGGGGGTTGTCGGCACCGCAGCCGTGGGCACCGGGGCGCTGGCAGGCGCCCAGCAGACGGAGGCCCCGAAACCGCGGCCCCGGGCTCCCGAGGATCCCACCAAGATGCAGGGTCTCGTGCCCCGTCCACTGGGGGAGCGCTCGGCATTCGAGACCCCGCGGCGGTTGGTCCGGGTGCTGGAACCATCTTCTTCTTCGCGCACCCCGCTCCAGTATCTCCAGGGGATCGTGACCCCCGCCGATCTGCACTTCGAACGCCACCACGCCGGAATCCCGAACATCGATCCGGAGCGCTACGAACTGTTGATCCACGGAATGGTGGACCGCCCCACAACCTTCAGCCTGGCCGACCTGAAACGCTTCCCCGCCGAATCGCACCTCCGTTTCCTGGAGTGCTCGGGGAACGGCGGGACGGCGTTCCAGAACCAGGGCCGGCGGCCGGACATGAGCCCGCAGGAAATGGACGGCCTCACCAGCACCAGCGAGTGGACCGGAGTCCCGCTGAAGCTCTTGTTCCGGGAGGTGGGAGCCCGGCCCGAAGCCACCTGGTTCCTGGCCGAGGCGATGGACGCCGCCGTCATGACCCGCTCCGTTCCCATGGAGAAAGCGTGGGACGACGCCATCGTCGCCTACGCCCAGAACGGAGAACCCCTGCGGCCCGAGCAGGGCTATCCGGCCCGCCTCTTCCTGCCGGGATGGGAAGGAAACGCAAGCGTGAAGTGGCTCCGCCGGCTGGAGCTTTCCGACCGGCCGTTCATGACCCGTGAAGAGACCTCCAAATACACCGATCCCCTGCCCGGGGAGAAGGCGCGGATGTTCAGCTTCACCATGGACGCGAAGTCGCTGCTCACCTTCCCGACCTACCCGGCCCGGCTGGACGGGCCCGGCTGGTGGGAAATCCGGGGTATCGCCTGGACCGGTCGCGGCAAGATCACCCGGGTGGAGATTTCGACCGACGGTGGCGACACCTGGGAGGACGCCGAACTCCAGGGGCCGGTGCTCCCCAAGTGCCACGTCCGTTTCCGCAAGCTCTGGAACTGGGACGGCCGCCGCGCCACCCTGATGAGCCGGGCGACCGACGAGAGCGGGTACGTCCAGCCGACCCGGGAAGCGCTGCTCCAGGCCCGCGGGTCCTACACGCGCTACCACTACAACCAGATCCGTCCCTGGCGCGTGGAGTCCGACGGGCGGGTCTTCTTTGCAGGCTGACGATCCGCGGAGGAAGCGCCCGGCGCTGCCACGACGCCGACACCAGCACCGCATCGGGCGCGCCCTGAGAATGCCGGGCTCTTCCTCCGCGGATTCGTGGCGCGAATCGCTCCGCGATTCACCCCACGTTCTCTCGCGGGGAGGGGAACCCCTCCCCGCACCCCTCCCCGGCGGCGCCCCCCCACCGGGAGAACTGGCGCGCCGCCAGCAACGATGAGTGGACCTTCACGACCTATCCGTGGGTATCTGGCGGCAGGAGCCGCCCTGCTCCTGCTGCTTTCGGCCTGCGCTCCGGACTCCGGGGAGAAAGCCGCCGGGGCCGCACCGGCGGACACGGCCGGAACGGAACCGGCCGGGGCGCCAGCGCCTCCGCCCGCCGCTCCGCCCCGGCCCGAGCTGCATCCGGGGATGCCCGGTCTGCTGAACGAAGCGGAACTCGAGGCGCTCCAGCAAGCCAGGGAGCGCGGCCTGGAGAGCATCACCAATCTCCCGGATTTCGGCTTCGGGGAGGCCGCCAGCCCGGAGCGGATCGCCGCCTGGGACATAGACATCGGCCCGGACGGGGAGGGGCTGCCCGCCGGCAGCGGGTCCGTCGAGCGCGGGGAGACGCTCTACCGGCTGCAATGTGTCCAGTGTCACGGGGCCCGGGGCGAGGGCGCCCAATTCGAGGCGCTGGCCGGGCGGGTCCCCGGCGACCGCTTCCCGTTCTCGGAGGATCGGCGGTACCGGATCACCGTGGGCAGCTACTGGCCGTACGCGACCACGCTCTTCGACTACATCCGGCGCGCCATGCCGCAGGCCGCGCCCGGCACCCTGCCCCCGGATGACGTGTACGCCCTGACCGCGTTCATCCTTCAGTTGAACGGGCTTCTCGAGCCGGGAGACTCGCTGGACGCCGAGTCGCTGCCCCGGATCCGGATGCCTGCCCGCGACCGTTTCGTTCGCGACGACCGGCGCGGAGGGCCCGAGGTTCGATGAACGCCGGGAGGCCCCAGGAGAGCGACGGGGAAGCGGTGAGCGGGCCCGGCACAGCACCCGGGCCGCCTTCGCCGGACGCCACCGGGGCCCCGAAGGCGCCGCCCGATTTCATTCGCACCATCGTTGCCGCCGACCGCGCAGCCGGGAAACACGGCGGACGCGTGGGCACCCGCTTTCCGCCGGAACCGAACGGATTCCTCCATATCGGACACGCGAAGTCCATCGTGCTCAACTTCGGGGTGGCGGGGGAGAACGGAGGTAAGTGCAACCTCCGCTACGACGACACGAACCCGGCGAAGGAGGAGACCATCTACGTCGAGTCGATCGCGGGCGACGTCCGCTGGCTCGGGTACCGCTGGGAAGGCCAGCGGAAGTTCGCCTCCGACTACTTCGATCGTCTCTACGAGTTCGCCGAAACGCTGATTCGCCGCGGCAAGGCCTACGTGGACAGTCTGAGCGCCGACGAGGTTCGGCAGACCCGCGGAACGCTCGAATCTCCGGGCAGCGAGAGCCCGTACCGGAACCGCTCCGTCGAGGAAAACCTCGACCTCTTCCGGCGGATGCGGGCGGGGGAGTTTCCCGACGGCGCGCACGTGCTGCGGGCCCGGATCGACATGGCTTCCGGCAATCTCAACCTGCGCGATCCGACCCTCTATCGGATCCGGCGGCTGCGCCACCACCGGACAGGCGACGACTGGTGCATCTATCCGATGTACGACTTCGCGCACGCGCTTTCCGATTCCATCGAGGGAATCACCCACTCGCTGTGCACTCTGGAGTTCGAAGACCACCGCCCGCTCTACGACTGGTGCGTGGCCGAGAGCCAGGCGGAATTCGTCCCGCGGCAGATTGAGTTCGCGAGACTGAACCTGAGCTACACGGTGCTCAGCAAGCGCCGGCTGCTGCGGCTCGTTTCGGAGGGGTCGGTTTCCGGGTGGGACGACCCGCGGATGCCGACGATCGCCGGGCTCCGCCGGCGGGGAGTGCCGCCCGGGGCGATCCGGACCTTCTGCGATCGGGTCGGGGTCGCCAAGCGGGACAGCACGGTGGACATCGCGCTCCTCGAACACGCCGTACGCGACGAACTCAACCGGACGAGTCCCCGTTTCATGGGGGTCCTCGACCCGGTGCGCCTGGTGGTCGAGAACTACCCGGACGACGAGGAAGAGACGTTACAGGCGGTCAACAATCCGGAGGACCCGGCCGCCGGGACGCGCCCGGTCCCGTTTTCCCGCGAGTTGCTGATCGAGCGGGCCGACTTTCTGGAAGATCCCCCCCGGAAGTTCTATCGACTCGCGCCCGGGCGCGAGGTACGACTGCGCTACGCCTTCTTGGTCACCTGCACCGGTTTCTCGAAAGACGCCAGCGGGCGGGTCCAGGAGATCCGCGTTCGGCTCGATCCGGAAAGCCGCGGGGGAGACGCTCCGGACGGGAGACGCGTGCGGGCCACCCTCCACTGGGTTTCCGCACGCCACGCGGCTCCGGCCGCTGCCCGCCTCTACGACCGGCTCTTCCGGGTGGAAGAGCCGGGGCGGAGCGGAGATTTCACGGGCGACCTGAACCCCGACTCGATGCGGACCATTTCGGAAGCGCAGATCGAGCCGGCTGTCCGGGACCTCCCGCCCGGAGCGCGGATTCAGTTGGAAAGGCTCGGCTACTTCGTCACCGACGCGGTCGAGCATCGGCGGGAACATCCCGTCCTCAACCGGACGGTGAGCCTCCGGGACACCTGGGCCCGAATCATGAGGCGGGGTAGCGGCTCCGCCACGAAATAGCCGCTCCTTTACGATTTCCTGACGGAGGTTCGCGCGATGCGGTTTCCTGCTCTGCTACCCCTCTCCATGTCCATCCTTGCAAGCGCCGCTTTGGCTGTCCCGCCGCCCACCGCACCGGGCGACCGGCCGGCGAAGGACACGGGGCTCGGACGCTCTCCCGTGCTCGCCAGGAACGGCATGATCGCGACGAGCCAACCGCTCGCCTCGGCGGCCGGCCTCCGCGTCCTCATGGAGGGCGGGAACGCCGTGGATGCGGCGATTACGGCGGCGGCGGTGCTGAACGTGGTCGAGCCGATGATGTGCGGCATCGGCGGCGATCTGTTCGCCCTCTACTACGAGGCGGAGACCGGGACGCTTCACGGCCTGAACGCCACCGGGCGGGCCGGGTCGCGCGCGGACGCCGCCCAGCTCCGGGCCGACGGTCTCACCCGGATGCCGGGGAGCGGGCCGCTCGTGGTGACCGTGCCCGGAGCGCTCGACGGCTGGGAAGAGCTGGTGAGCCGTTTCGGGACCCGGCCGCTGGGAGAGCTGCTGCAGCCGGCCATCCAGCACGCCGAGGAGGGCTTCCCGGTCTCCGAGGTCATCTCGGTGCAGTGGAAGTCCGCGGAATCGAAGCTCGCCCGCCACCCGGCGACGGCGGAGGCCTATCTCGTGGACGGAAAGCGCGCCCCTGAACACGGGGAGGTGTTCCGGTCCCCCGATTTCGCGAAGACGCTCCGCAAGATCGCCGACCAGGGGACGGACGTCTTCTACCGCGGCGAGATCGCCGACGCGATCCACCGCTTCTTGGAAGCCGAAGGGGGCTTCGTCGCCCGCGAGGATCTGGCGGCGCACGACTCGACCTGGGTGGATCCCATCAGCGCCACCTACCGCGGCGTCGAAATCTTCCAGATCCCCCCGAACTCCCAGGGTTTCGTGGCGCTCGAAATGCTGAACATCCTCGAGGGCTACGACGATCTCACGGATCTCGGCCACAACTCCGCTGCTTACCTGCACCGGCTCATCGAGGCCAAGAAGCTGGCGTTCGCCGATCGCGACGCCTACCTTGGGGATCCCGAACACATGCGGGCCTCCATCGAAACGCTGATCTCCAAGGCCTACGCGGCGATGCGGCGTTCCGCGATCGAACCGGGCCGGGCGGCGCGGGAAGTGGCCCCCGGGATGACCGACGACGGGGACACCATCTACCTCACGGTGGTGGACAAGGACCGAAACGCCATCTCGCTCATTTACAGCCTCTTCGGCAGCTTCGGCTCCGGGCTGGTGGTGCCCGGCACCGGCATCGCACTTCAGAACCGGGGCACCGGGTTCTCCCTGGAGGAGGGACACCCGAACGAACTCGAACCCGGTAAGCGGGCGCTTCACACGAACATGCCCGGTATGGCCTTCCGGGACGGCAAGCCGTGGCTCACCTACGGAGTCATGGGCGGCGACATGCAGCCGCAGGGACACACCCAGGTGCTTTTGAACATGATCGACTTCGGGATGCACGTCCAGAAGGCGGGAGAGATGCCGCGCTTCCGGCACTCGGCGTCCGGAGTGGGGATCGAGTCCGGAGTGGACGCCGACACCCTGGCGGCGCTCACCCGCATGGGACACACCGTGATGACGCGTTTCGGGGCGTACGGCGGCTACCAGGCGATCATGATCGACTGGGCAAACGGAGTTCTGCTGGGCGGCTCCGATCCGCGCAAGGACGGCGCGGCGATGGGTTACTGAGCAGGTCGATGCGGAAGGCAGATTCGGGACCGCCTCTCGGGCGCTTCGCGTGCGAGTGCGACGTAGTCGGAGGGTCCTTGAGGGCTCAAGGCGCGGGCGAGGCTGGGAAATGCCGCAATAAAGCGATCATGGCGTGATCAGCGGCACAACGGGAAAGTAGGTCGTGAATCGGGCGGTGTCGGCTGTCGCCAGCGAGTAACCCATCACCTCGGCGTGGGCACCGATGAAAAAGTCAGGGAGGGGTGTAGTTGGGGAATCGAGCGCCGACTGACGGCGCCGGCGCTCGCGGTAGGTCCGGTATGCGCGAGCGGAAAGCAGCGCTGCGGAGCCAGGGATGTCGAGAATGTCGATCCCCCACGCACGGATCTTGGCAACCACCAGATCCGGATCCTCGGCACCGACGCAGATCTCGGCGAGACTGACCGCGTTGACAGCCTGTGGTGAAACCCACGTGAGCGCCGAGACGGGCGAGGCGCCCGGCTGACAAGGCGCGCGAGGGAGGAATACCGGGTGTATTTCGACCGAAGCGCAACGCAGAGCCCCGCGAAGCGGGGCGGTTCAGCCGGGATGCATCGCCCGTCGAACGCCGCGTGGGTTTTGCCACAGGCTGTTAACAGCCGCTCCCGCAGCGGAGACCGCGTCCACGATGACTTCGGTCGCCCAAGAGCGGTAGCGGGCACCGGATTCGGAAGCGTAAATGAGGACATTGCTGTCCAACAGGATCATGGTTCGCGCGTGAGTTGGCGCAACTCCTGCCACGTGAGGCGCATTTTGAGCGGGTTCTTCGCCATCGCGTCGAGGCACTCGGCCCGGCTCATTCGCGCCCGCGATGCCAGCGAGAGCTGACGTACCAGCAAGAAATCCCCGTTCCCGGGACTGCGGATCTCGAACAGGTCTCCCGGCGTCGCGTCCGGCAGGGTGACCCTCCGCTTCTCATCGGTCCGCGTCGTCGGCATGGTCGCATTATCCCTCTTTCTTCAAGGTCCTCGCAGCGCCTGACGGCCGAACCGGCACGACTGGATCCCGCGACCGTCCGAGGTGGCTCCAATGTTGAAAACGAATTTCAATATCGTAGAATGGCTGGAGGGAGATGGGGATCAAATCGGAACCGTTGGTCTTCCCGAGCACACGCCAAGCTAGCCTCCCGGTGCAATGATTTGGCGATCGCGTCCGGTAACCCGCATGCGCCGATCCGCCCGCCCAAACGGCGGGGATCGGCTCGCCTGGCTGGTTACCGGATTCCTTCTCGCTTCCATTCCAGCGGCGGCGCAAAGCTCGGAGGAACAGTCCGGGGCCCGAGATGAGCAGGAGTCTCCGGCCGACCCGGATGAGACGGTCCTGCCCGTCCTGTCCGAGACGGTGGTCGTCACCGCCTCGCGCGCCGAGTCTCCGCTCCTGACGGCGCCCGCGGCCATCGCGGTGCGCACGGAAGAGGAACTCGCTTCAGAGGCCGCACGCACGTTTGCCGACCTCTTCGAAGGCATCCCGGGCATCGCCATTCAGGGGAACGCCCGCCGGATCACCGAAGTGCCGAACATCCGCGGTTTCGCCGACCAGCAGGTGATCGTGCGCCAGGACGGCGGGCGGCAGAACTTCAATGCCGCCCACGGAGGGAGATTCTTCACCGACCCGGACCTGCTCCAGCGCATCGAAGTCCTGCGCGGCGCCAACTCGGCTGTCTTCGGCAGCGGCGCCCTCGGAGGAGTGGTGTCGCTCACGACCCGGAGCGCGCGTGATCTGCTGGAGGCCGGCGAGGAGTTCGGCGGCCGTTACCGGGTCGGCTACCAGTCGAACGGCGGTGACCTCATCCAGTCCTTTTCCGCCTTCGCGGCGAGCGAGACGTTCGACGGGCTGGTCAACTTCGGCCTCGGGGGAACGCGCGCGCCCATCCGCGACGGGAACGGAGACGCAATTCCCAACACCGAGGACGAACTTCGGAACACCCTGGTGAAGCTCGGCTGGACCCCGAACGCCGTCACGCGCTGGGAAGTCTCCTTCCAGGGCTTCGACAACCTGGCGGCGGAACCTACGAACGCGAACGATCTCACCGGCACCCTGGTGGACCGGGACACCCGCTCCGAAGCGCTGAGAGCCCGCTTCACCACCCGCTCCCGCGAGTCCGAATGGGTTGACCTGTCCGTCCTCGGCTACCGCAACGAAGTGGAAGTCGGTGAAGACATGCGGATCCAAACCCGCCGGGACGACACCGCGTTCGAAACCGTCGGGATCGAGGCGCACAACAGCTCCCGATTCCGCTGGGGCAATGCGCTCCGCTTCACCCTGAACGTCGGCGCCGAGGCCTACCGGGACCGGCAGTCGGGAACGCGGGACGGGGCGCCGAGGCTCCAGTTTCCGGACGCCGAAGCCTCCTACTTCGGAGCCTTCGTCTACGGCGAAGCCGAGGTCCACGAACGGTTGCAGCTCGCGCTCGGCCTCCGGCGCGACAACTGGCGGATCCGCGCGGACCGTTTTGCCGGGCGCGACGAGGGCCAGATGTCGCCCCGGGCTTCCGCCGGTTTCCGGCTGACCGACGCCGCCTTCGTCTGGGTCGGCGCCTCCCGCGGGTTCCGGGTGCCCAGCCTGACCGAGCTCTACGCCGACGGGCTCCACTTCCAGTTCCCCGTGGGCAGCGGGGTC
The DNA here is from genome assembly GCA_965223075.1 of Candidatus Marinacidobacterium sp. Lineage (GTDB taxonomy): Bacteria > Acidobacteriota > Vicinamibacteria > Marinacidobacterales > Marinacidobacteraceae > Marinacidobacterium. The sequence goes on from OZ244986.1 coordinate 1,326,501, forward strand.
CAGGTGCTCAACTGGTTCCGGCCCGATCCGACGCTTGCCGCGGAGCGGGGCACTTCTTGGGAAGCCGGATTCCGCGGCGGCCGCGGCGCCCTGTCGTTCGAGGCCACCTGCTTCGACCAGACGGTGGGGAACTACGTGGATCAGGTGGTGTTCGTGGCGGATCCCGCCTTCCAACCCGAGTTGGACCCGGTCACGGGCCTCACCATCCTCCAGGGCTCGACCTACAACCTGTCGCTCGACGCTCGACTCAGGGGCTGCGAGAGCGCAGCGCTCTTTCAAAAACCCAGGTTCCGGATGCGGGCGAGCGGCTCGCTTCTGGACACCGAAGACCTCGCCACCGGAGACCCCCTCGGAAGGGCGCCCGCCAACGCTTTCCACCTCATGGCGAGCACCCGGATTCCGGCTCTCGATCTCGAAGTCGGCGGCCGGGCGAGCTTCGCCGGAACCCGGACTCGGGGACTGGCCGCAAGCAGGTCAGCCGACCCCTCCTCCGACACGGAAGCGCCGGGCTACCGGGTCTTCGACCTGTTCCTGCGCTTCACCCCGGACCAGGGGCCGCTCGCCGGGGTGGACTGGACCCTGGCCGTGAACAACCTGACGGATCAGTACTACGCGGTGTTTCCGGCGGTGGTGCCGCAGCCGGGACGCAGTCTGCGGATTTCGGCCGCATATCGGTTCGGGTTCTCGCGGTAGGGGTGGCGCTGGCCTGCCCGGCGATGTGACAGCGATTGGGAGTACGCGCTTCCGCTGTCGCTAGCCGTAAGGGTGGGGGAACGCCGGTCACCGCGAGTCGCCGACGGAGAAGAAGCGCGGGGACGGCTTGGAACGCCGACCTCCGGTCGGCACCGCTGGGCGCAGCCCAGCGAAACCAGCGTAGAGCTGATCCCCCTTCTGGCGCCGGAGGGTGGCGCCGGCCTGCCCGGCGATGTGACGGCGATTGGGAGTACGCGCTTCCGCTGTCGCCAGCCGTGAGGGTAAAGGGCGGAGCGTCGCTGCCCTGGGGGAGTGGCCAGCCGGCGTTTCGCCGTCCCTGGCCAGGTCGGTGCAATAAGAGGGAACAGGACGTGAGTTTCGCGGCCTTTGGCCGCGATGCCGGTGTGAACACCGGCGTTCCCTATTGGCGGGCGCCTTCTACCGGAAGGAAGGCGGTCTCCACGTCCAGCATTCCCTGGTCGGTGAAGTACGCGGCCCAGAAGCGCCGGAGCGCCGCTTCATCCACCAACCCTTCGCGGCGCGGAGGAAGCTGGAGCACGGTGAGCCGGACCCCGGCGAGCCACCGGGTGCGTACCTCGCGATAGAGGGCGCTTTCGCGGAACCGGTCGAAGTCCGGGACGCCGCGGTAAAAGTCCACGCCCACGTTCTGCAGGAGATCGGAGACCAGGATGAGCCGTCCTTCGGCCGCCGGGGATTCGCCGAAGGGGCGGGCGGCGGCCGAGAGCGCCTGGAGGATGGCCGAGGAGTCGCTTGGGGCCGCCCGGGACATCGTCCCGAGCGCATCGCGAAGCGGCCGCAGGTAGCGCGGCGCCCACTGCGCGGCCCGCTGGTCGGGGTTGTCGGACCAGTGGTTGACCTCGCAGGGATGCGGGGGCCGACGAACCACCCCGAGTTCCCGGACTCCTCCGGGAGCCTCCGAGCGCACCTCGAAGAGGTGGAACACCGAGCCGGCGGGCGCCCGGTCCGCGACCGGACGAATCCGGCTCCACATGTCCTCCCGCTGGGGACGGGAAAGGCCGTCGGTGGCGTCCATCACCACGACCACGGTCTGCGGGGGCAAACCCGCCGGCCAGTCCGCACAGGGATCCATTTCGGCCGCGCAGCCGGTCAGGGAGGCGCACAGCGCCGCGACCAGGAGCGCGAAACACAGGCGGACGATGGTCAGGACGCGATCTCCAGCCGGCGGTCGGATTCCCCCGCCTGACTGGGCACGAGACGGACCTCCTTCCCGCCCGGAGGCGAAGGCGGTCCGCCGCCGGGAGGGGCCGGAGGACGCCGGCGGGCGCCCGGAATCCGCGCCGCCTGAGCGAGCCGCTCCCGCGCCTCCGCAAATGCTTGCGCCACCAGGCCGACATGGGCGGCGTTCGCGACGCGGACCCGCTCCGCCGCCTCCATGATCTCGAACAGCGCCTGCTCCTGATCCCGCGCCCAGCAGGACCCTTCGTCCTCGTCGCGGCGTGAGGACTGAGGCGCCCAGGGCGAACTCCAAAACGCCGGGAGCGGGTTGCTCGAGAGCCGCCGCTGCCGGCCCAGCTCCCGGAAGTCCTCGATGGCGCTCCCTCCGCCGGCCGCGGCGAGCTTCAGGAGTTGTGTTTCGCGAGCGAGCACCCGCGTTCTCACGGCGTCCAGACCGGCCAGGCGGCTCCCCAAAGCCAGGAGCTCCGATTCCCCGTCGCCGAGCCGGTGCCGGTGGCGGCGCTCCTCGTCGCTCAGTTTCCCCAGGGCTCGCTCGTATTCCTCCTGGAGCGCGCGGGCGGTCGCTTCCCGCGCTCCGTGAAGGCGGGCGAAGTGGGGAATCGGTTCCCGGCCGCCAAACCACTTCCAGGCCGCGAGCAGCAGCGCGGCGAAGCCGACTCCGAGCAGGAGCACCGAGCGCCACCCCTCGAATCTCCCCGCGAACGGATCCTCGACCATCACCAGAGCCTCGTTTTCCGCCCGATACCCGACGCTCCCGGCGGCAAGTTGCCTGACGGCGTCCGCCGAATGGTCGTTCGCCGGCAGATCGGCCGGGTGATCCACGACGCTCGCACCCGGCCGCCACCAGAGGAACTGGGCGCGAAGTTCGCCGATGACCGCCTCTTCCACACTCAGCGGCGGCGGCGGATGCGGATCGGACCCGGCGCCCGCTTCGCCCGCCGCGGCGTCGATGTCGTCCAGATCGAGGATGGCGGCGGCTTGTGAGGCGTCGACCGCCGAGACCGCGTCCCGGTAGTGGGCGAAGCCGAAGTGAAGCAGCCCGGCGAGGACCAGGCAGGGCACGAGGCTTCCGGCCAACAGCCACCGCTGGAGCGCTCCGGCGCCGAGCATCCGCCGGAAGATCAGGTCCCCCACGAGCCACCCGAGGAGGCCGACATTCATCGCGGTGACCAGGGCGGCAAAGAGCCAGTTCGATACGACCCCTTCGGTGGACGCCGCGTGCAGCAGCAATCCGTTTGCGGTCGTCTCGACGACGGCAACTGCAACCAGGAGCCACACCCAGCCCCGGGTGGAGGGCCGGGGCGTGACGTAATCGGGAATCCCGCGCTCCCGGCGGAAGCCGGCGAGTTCCTTCGCGGCGGTCTGCGCGTTGAGGTGCCGGGTTTCGATCCGCTGACAGGCGGCCTGCACGTCCGCGAGCGACCCGGCGCGGTCCCGTTCGCGGGCAGCGCCGGCCTCGACCCGGATGGCCCGGGTCCGCGCCTCGCGCTGCGCCGCGCGCAGCCGGGCGAGCGCCTCTTCCGCGCGGCTTCGGATCCGCGCCATCGCTTCCTGGAACCGGCCCTCCACCCGCCGCTCTCCGGGCGATGGAGCGCTGGCCGCGGAGGTTGGAATTCCCTGGCGCGCCTCCTCCTCCGCTTCGCTTCTTTCGGCGGCGGTGAGGGACGGGTCCGGGAGGATGGGAGCGCCTTCGGGGAAGGGATCGAATTCTTCGAAGACGTCGCCGGGCTGCGGCCCGGATGTCCCGGTGGAGTCCTCCGCGCCGTCGCGGGGCGCTTTGCCCCGGGATCTCCTGGAAAAACGGACTCGGATGCTCCGGGTCATGGTGGCTCCCCTCCCCCGGAGGCGGGCGCACCAAACCCCGAGGTTTCCTACCCTTTACGAAGCCGGAGGAGCTTCGGTTCGCCGCCAGCCGGCGGGCAGTCGACTACTCGCTACGCCGCCAGGGGCCCACGATCCGGGTCCCCTCGCCGCCGGGCGCCCAGATGACGAGGGCCCGCGTCGGCGGAGCGTCCGGGGAGGTGATGTGGTTCACCTCCGACGGTGGGCGCACGAAGCCGAGATCGCCCGGCCCCAGGATCTGGGAAACCCCGTCCACCACGTGCTCGAGTTCCCCTTCCAGCACGTAGAAGACCTCAGTGGCGCCGTGGAGGTGGTCCCCCGAGTTGGCGCCCGGCGGGAAGGTGATCTCGCCGATCTGGATCTCGCTTCCGCCGAGGTTGGACTCCGATAGCAACAGCTCGATCTCGGTGCCGCTCGTGCTGACGAACCGCCCAAGATCGCCGCTCTGGACAGGAATCGCGGAACGCCCCAATGCAAAGCCGGCGGCCAAGCCAAGTCCAGCGGTCAAGAGAAAGAAAATGCCGAAGGCGGCGTGGCGGCCGGTCATGGATCGGTCTCCCGCGCCGGGTCGCGCGTGTAGCGCGAGAACCAGTCGAGCATGTAGAGCTGGGTCCGGATGAAGTTTGAGGGTTGGGAACTCGTTCCGTGGTACTCGTCATAGAAGCGCACCATCTCGGCCGGCACGTCCAGCGCCTTGAGCGCCTGGTAGTACTCCTCGGTCTGGCTCATCGGGGTCCGCAGATCGAGCTCGCCGGTCATCAGCAGGGTCGGGGTGGTGACCCGGTCCACGTACATCAGCGGCGAGTGCTCCAGGTACTTCTCGGCGTTGTCCCAGGGAAAGCCGTGGTAGCGGTTGTAACCCCACCGCACGATGTCCGCGGTGCCGGCGAAGCTCATCCAGTTCACCACCGGACAGCGCACCGCGGCAGCGGCGAAGCGGTTCGTCTGACCGATCACCCACGATGACAAGACCCCGCCCCCGCTGCATCCGGTGACGTACATCCGGCTCTCGTCCACGTAGCCGCGCTCGATCGTGGCGTCCACCCCGGCCATCAGGTCGTCGTAGTCCACGCTCGGATATCCGTTGTCGATCGCGTTCCCGAAGTCGGTCCCGTAGCCGGTGCTGCCCCGGGGGTTCGTGTAGAGCAACAGGTACCCGTTCGCGGCGAAGTTCTGGAAGGCGTTGTTGAATCCCACGTTGTACATCCCGTGGGGCCCCCCGTGGATGTGGAGCACCATCGGGTACTCCTGGGAGGGGTCGAAACCGGGCGGCTTGATCACCCAGCCCTGCGCCCGGGTGCCGTCGGTGGAGTCGTACCAGAGTTCCTCCACCTCGCCGAGTTCGATCCTGGCGAGCACGTCGTCGTTCACCGCGGTGACCTGGGTAGTCCGGGTCGGGTCGGAAACCGGGAACACCACGACGTCGGCGGGCTCGTGGAAGGAGGTCCGGATGGCCGCGGCGACCCCGGTCGCGGAGATGGTGTTCACGGTGAGCATGTGGGTGCCCTCGGTCACCGGGCTGGTCGCTCCGTCGAGCGAGGCCACGTGGAGGTTCCGGGAGCCGCGGTCGTCGGCAGTGAAGAAGATCCGGTCGCTCTCGGGCGCCCAGATCGGGTTGTTGGCGTCCCGGTCGAGACTCGCCGAGAGAGAGCGCATCGCCGATCCGTCGAACCCGATCACCTGCAGATCGCTGACCTTGTAGGTCTGCTCGGTCCAGTCGAAGCCGCTGAAGGCGACGTGCTTCCCGTCCGGGGACACCACCGGCCCTCCCCACGGACCGCGCTTGTCCGTGATCTGGCGGATGGCGCCGCTCTCGAGATCCACGAAGTGGATGTGCGACTCCCGATAGCGGAGGTCGGCGTCCTCCTCGCGGGACGCGTCGAAGACCAGTCCCTTGCCGTCCGGGGTCCAGTCGAGACCCGCCCCGTAGTCGAGCCCGACCGCGCCCCGCGAACCCACGTGCCAGGCGCCTTCGGTGAGTTGGCGCGCCGCGCCGCCGTCAGCGGGGACGACGAAGAGGTGCCGGTGGCCTTCCTCGAGGAACCCCACCCGATCCTGCCGGAAGTGCATCTTCCGGACGATCCGCGGCGTCTTCGTCCACTTGGCGCCATCCGGGGCGCTCGGCAGCGAGGGAAGGTCCCAGGTCTCGGGAGCGGCAACCATCCGGGTGAACGCGATGAGCCCGGAATCCGGCGACCAGTGGAGGTCGCGCGGGGTCGGACCGTCCCGGGTGATCTGGGAGGTGGCGCCCTCCGCGTCCATCCAGCGGACGAAGATCTGAGGCCCGCCATCCCCTACCTCGGCCAGGAAGGCGATGCGCGTGCCGTCGGGCGACCACACCGGACCCGATCCCTTCGTCAGAAACCGGTTCCGGCTGCCGTCCGCGTTCACGATCCAGAGCTCCGACGACCAGCGGTCCTTCGTCTGGTCCACGTGACTACGGGTGTAGATGACGGCCGAGCCGTCCGGCGAAATGGCCGGGCCGCTCACCCGCTCCCAGTCGAGGATGTGGGCGGCGGTCAGCCGCCCTTCACCGGCGGTCTCCTGGGCGGTGGCGGCGCCGGCGAGCAGGAAGGCGGCAAACGCGATACGAAGAGTTCTCATGGGATTCCTCCTGAGCGGGATTAGTGTGGAGTCTCCCGTCGGACTTCACAACCCCGGTCGATGAGGGGCCACCGGTCCTCGCAGCCAGTTAGCCTCGGGCGCCGTGGAACAACAGCCGCGGCCGGGTCGTTCGACTGATTCAACACCCTTTCCCTACTCCCGAGGAGGAGCTCTCATGGACCGCGTCTGCCACTTCGAGATCCCTTTCAGCGACAAGTCGCGCGCGACGGCGTTCTATCAGGAGGTGTTCGGTTGGCAAATGTCCGATATGCCCGGAGATATGCCCTACACCTTCGTGGCCACGACCCCGGTGGACGAACAGGGGTATCCGACGACTCCCGGCGGCATCAACGGAGGGATGGTTCCCCGCGGTGACGGAGGAGGTAGTGAATCTCCGGTCCTGGTAATCGAGGTGTCCTCGTGCGAGCAACGTGTCACCGACGTCGAGGCATCCGGCGGGGAACGCTTGATGGGCCCCACGGAGATCCCGGACATGGGGATCTATGCCCAGGTCAAGGACCCGGAGGGCAACATCATCGGTCTCTGGCAGCCGCTCACCTGATCCTGGCCGGCGGAGGCTGGAGTGCCCGCGACGTATTCCTCCGGCGTTCGTCGCGGCCACCGCGATGCTCATGCCGTGGTCCCGTCCGTGGACGGTTCCTCCTGAGCGGTTCTACCGTGGAGTCTCAGGCGGGATCTCACAAACCTGCCCGGGTTCGGCGCGTACGGATGGGAAGCCGGATCGAGGCATGATGGGATCAAGGCATGATCCGGTGCGGACCGGGGGGTGATGTCCCGCTGGATCGGGGCATCATCAGGTGCCGGGGCAGATACATGTGCGGTAGGTCGCGGGGCTGACCTACAGCAATCCTACGCAGCGGCGTCGCTTTCGTAGTACGGAGACGGCACCTCGGGGTACGCGCGAAAGACGTGCCCGAAGACATCGGCGACCCGTGTCTGCACTTCGGTTTCGCTGTAGCGGGGCGACGGTAGCCCGGTTGTCTCATCCCAGAGGAAGTCGCGAATGGCGATGCGCAGCGCATCCCGCGTGGCTTGCTTCTCCTTCCACTGCTGCGAGCGCCGCCCGGAACGGGCGCATCAGCACGACGTCCCGGTCCGAGCGGCGTCCGAGCAGACTGTCCGGCCCGAAGTCCTCCCGGTTGTGGGCATGGACCGACTCCCAGCCGAGCCGCTGCTCCAGATATTCGGCGGTGGCGCGCTGAACGAGATTGTCTTCGGTGAAGGCAGTGGGGGTCACGAATTCTTCGGGTCGCCGGCAGGCAGAACGGCATTTGCCAGTGTGTCCCGGCCCTTGGCAGTCAGCCGGTACTGCTGGAGGCGGCTATTGGGCTTCTCCGGGATCGTGAACTCGATGAAGCCGTGGGTCCGCAGGGTGCGGATCGTGGCGTTCAACTGGCCTGAGATGGCGTGTTGCTCCAGCGCGGCGGCGATGCCGGACTTGGCCACGGTCCGGCCTTCCAGAACGCAGAGGACACGCAGCGCGAGCGAGCCTTTCCCCAAAGCCCCCGATATTGACTCTGGCTGTGCCGTTTGGACTCTGGCTGTTCGTCCTTCCACTCTGGCTCTTCGACGCTCGAGTCTGGTTGCTCTGTCCCCGAGTCTGGCCTCTTGATTCTTGACTCTGGCTGTTTCAAGCCTGACTCTGGCTGTCTTTCGCTCGACTCTGGCTGCCTTACACCTGACTCTGGCTGTTCCGAGCCCGAGGACCAGCCATCCCGGTTTCGACCGTTCCCGCCTTCACCTGTCCCGACTGCCGGTCGTTCAAAAAACGTGGTGACCCAGTGCACACTGCCCACATTTCCCTTTCTGCCAATCAGAATCGTAGGACCACGCACGAAAGCAGATTCATGTGAGCTGATCTGCCCTCCTGATCCAGACACGGGGAACTCTCCTGCGACCCGATCTGCCTTGTTGAGGGCTCGTCCGTAGTCAATCATCGATTGCAAGCACGCATCGACACGCCGCGAGCGGTGATGGTCCCACCTTCAACTGCGAACAAGCGTTGCAGGAATGCGGCGATGCCCCGGCCCCCGTACCAGTCAGTGCAGCCGACCCGTCTCCCTGAGGCGCCAGAGCGCCTCGGAATCCGCGAGGTCCGGGTTGCGGTTCGCGAGGTCGAGCGGGGTCATGCCGTCACTGTCCAAGCCATCGGCACTCGCGCCGGCATCGAGCAGCGCCACGATGGTTTCGGACGTGGGCCCCTTCCGCGCCGCGAAGTGGAGCGGCGTGGAGGCGCTGCGATCGCGGGCGTTCGGATCCGCTCCCGCTTCGAGCAGCGCGCGAACCAGTTCCGGCCGCTCGGGGGGCATCACGGCCGCGTGGAGCGGCGTCCCGCCGAATGCGCCTCCCGCGCCGAGGTCCGCGCCGCCCTCCACGAGGGCGCGGACGACGGCGGGTCCATCCCCTTTCCTGCCGACCACATGCAGGGGCGTCACCTCCCGGTCGGCGCGCCGGTGGGGGTCCGCGCCGACCGCGAGGAGCGCCCGGACCATCGTTGCGTCGCCGTTCTGCGCGGCCAGGTGGAGCGCCGTGAAGGCGGCCTCGCGTGAGGCGGCGTCGACGTCCGTGCCGGCGGCGGCGAGAAGCGGGATCAGGCCGGGTCTCCCCTTGACGACGGCGAGTTGGATCGGCGTCACGGTATTCGCGGCGAACTCCGACGGGTCGGCTCCTGCCTCAAGGAGTGCGGCCACCACGGGCAAGCTCGCCCCCTCCGCGATCGCGATGTGGAGCGCACTGAGACCCTTCCGACAGGCAAGGCGCGGATTCGCTCCGGCGGCGAGCAGGGCGGCGACCCGTTCCGCGTCGGCGGGCGAACTGACGGCCGCGAGGAGGGGCGGCAACAGGCTGCCGGGGGCGCCGTTCGGGTCGGCGCCCGCGCGCAACAGGAGCTCGATCACCGGAAGGCTTCGCCCACCGACCAGAGCGGCGAGGAGGGTTGTCCGGCCTTTCGCATCCACCCAGTCGGGGTCCGCTCCGGCCCGGAGCGCGATGGCCAGCCGGGAGGCCGGGGCGCCGGCCACCACCGCCTGAAGCAGCGAACGGCTCAGCACGCGGCGCACCCAGGCGCGGAACAGGATCCGCGAGGCGGGAGGGCGCGCCCGAGCAGGACGGTTTCCGGGCCGGCGGTGGACGGTCGGCGGGTCGAGCTTCAGCGGAATGCGGCGGACGGGAGACATCGGCCCGATTCTGTCAGGTTCCGCACCGAGCGCCCCGGCGGCAGGGATCTCTCCCGGCGTCCGCCTCCGAGGGCCATCCCGGTGAAAAGCCGCCACCGGTGGGACTGGCCGGCGTTCCCAGGCCAGGCTGGTTATCCGAAGACCGACTCCAGCAACTCCCGGTTGTAGCCCACCACCAACCGGTCGCCGACGCGCATCGTGGGGGCGCGGAGCTTGCCCGAGCGGCCGAGCAGCAGGTCGGTCAGGTTCGTGTAGCTGCCAACCATGGCGCCGCCGAGGGTCGCATCGTCCGGACGGTTCCCCGCGAGGTCGAAGCGCTCCACCTTCCGGCCCTTCGCGACCAGAAGCTCGCTCACGCCTTCCAGCAGCCCAAGGGCCTCGTCGCCCTGAATCGGCGCCTTGTTGGCGTTGTGGATCTCTCCGTCCGGGATGTCATTCGCCGCAAGAAACTCCTGCGTCCGCTTGCAGCTCGTTCAGCCGGGGCGGTGGTACCGCCAGGTGAGGCCTGCCACGGTTACTCCTCCTGGACGCGGTCGTAGATGGCGTGGTTCACCCGGGTGATCTTGCCGTCGGCGTCGAGACGGACATATTCGTTATCGATCCGGTTGCCGTCGTCCGACAGGGTGTTGATGATCACCTGGTACACCGCGCCGTTCCGCGAGTTGGAGATCCTGGTCGAGCGCTCGTCCACATACTCCACGGCCGTTTCGGAGTTCTCGAGGCCCCGGACGGGGCGGAACACGCCGTCGAAGAGCGTGTCGTAGCCCCACTCCGAGGTGTTCCCTTCGGCGTTCGTAGTGGCGACCGTAATGCTCATGCCCCCCTCGCCATGGGGCGCGTAGGTCATGACGTTCTTGTAGGGCGGCGGGTTGTCGGAGCGCAGCCTCCAGATCCCGAAGCGCGGGTTGGAACCTGTGTCATCCTGGGCGGCGGCGCACGCGACGAGACCGAGGCCCAGGGAAAGCATGGCGAGAACGGCCGGGAACCGCGAAGAGCACATGGGTGAATCCTCCTGATGGGAGGCGCATTCTGTCAGACGCCGAACTCGGGACCTCGGCCTCGCATACCGATGGGATGGCCTCGCCAACTACCGGGACCGCACGGTCGCGCCGGGTCCGCTGCCTTGCGGCGCCAAACCCACGATCAGCCGGGTGCCTGTCGCTTCGGCGTATCGGCGCAAGGTGGCGAAGGACGGCGACACCCGGCCGCCCTCCAAGCGGGCGATAGCCGACTGCGTCGTTCCAAGGCGCCGGGCGAGTTCGGCCTGCGTGAGTCTGGCAGCCGTGCGGGCACGCACCAGAGCTTCGATCAACCTGAACTCGTCATCGGCCCGCGCGTACTCGTCCCGGAATTCGGGGTCCTCCATCAAGCGCTCCTTCAAGTCCTTCAATGTCGTCATGGCATCACCTGTTTCATGCGTTCCCTGGCGGTCGCGAGCGCCCGCAGCGGTGTCTTCCGCGTCTTCTTGACGAAGACATGCAGCACGACCACGCGCCGCTCCGCAACCGTCACGTAGATTCCCCTGGCGATCCCCTCATCGGCCCTGACCCGCAGTTCCCAGAGCTTGCCGTCGAGATGCTTAACAGCCTGTGGCAAAACCCACGCGGCGTTCGGCCGGCGATGCATCCCGCCCGAACCACTCCGCTTCGCTCCGTTCTTCGTTGCGTTTCGGTCGAAATACACCCGGTATTCCTCCCTCACGCGCCTCGTCGGACGGGCGCCTCACCGACCTCGGCGCTCACGTGAGTTTCACCACAGGCTGTTGACATGTGGTTCGCGGAGCGCCTCCAAACCGACGTTCTCAACCGCCTCCAGCAACCGGACCAGTCGGGCGCGCAACTTCACCGGCAGTGCCTCGATTTCAGCATCGGCGTGGGAGACGGTCTCGACCGTCCATTCCATTCCGCCAAATATAGCGTGTTCGCTATATTTTCGGCGGGAACCGGGCCACGCGCCACGGCGGCGCCCACCGCGCCCTACGGCCTGAGCGCCTGCCCGGCCAGAACCCCGGTGTGCTCGCCGTCGCGGACGGCGAACTGGCCGTTGACCAGCACATGCAGGGTCCCCTCCGAGTACTGGTGGGGCTCGTCGTAGGTGGCCCGGTCCCGGATCCGCTCGGGATCCAGAATCGCGATGTCCGCCTTCTGGTGTGCGCGCAGGAAACCGCGGTCGTCCAGTTCGAGGAAATCGGCAGCGAGGCCACTCATGCTGCGGATGGCAAACGCCATGGAGATCCGCGCCTCGTCGAGAACGAAGTCGCGGAGTTTCTTGGTGAAGGCGCCATAGACCCGGGGATGGCCGACCGGAGTGCCGGGGTCGATGTCGCGCCCGTCGGTGCAGGTCATCATCCAGTCCTGTTCGGCCAGATAGCCGGTGTTCACCGGGTCGTAGAGGCCGACATTCATTACGGACGCGTTCCCTTCGCTGAGGATGCGCCGCGCCGCTTCCGGGGCGGGCACCCTCCATTCCTCGGCGACCTCCGCGAGGGTCCGCCCGTTCAGGTGCGGACGCGGGTCGGAGAACCGGATCTTGTCGGGGCCGCCGCGGATGGCGAGCATTTCGGCGGTCGCCTCGTCGAGGACGCGGGTGGTGTCCGGATCGTCGAAGCGATCCAGCATGGCGTCCCGTCCCCCCGCCGACGCCCAGCGCGGAACGGTGTAGGCCCTGAGGCTCGACTGAGTGGCGGTATAGACATGCTGCGCGCCAAAGACCGGCACCCCACGTTCGCGGGCCTCCTCGATCACCGCGGCGCCCTCCGGGGCCCGGCCGTAGTTGGCGGCCCCCTGGGCGTTGAAGTGGCTGAAGATGACCTTGGTCCCGGACTCCTCGCCGATCCGGATGGCTTCCTCGATGGAGGCCAGGTAGCCGAAGCTCGGATAGGCGGCTCCGAGGTCACGGTCGTGCGTGTCGTAGATGGCCGGTTTGTATTCGGCGGCGATTCGCGCCAGCTCGATGACTTCCTCGGTGGTGGCGTAGTTCCCGGGTATGTAGAAGAGACCGCTGGACAGCCCGAAGGCGCCTTGCTCGAGGCCCTGGCGCACGAGCCCCCGCATCGCTTCGAGTTCCTCGTCACTGGGAGCGCGGTTTTCCTCCCCGAGCACCCGGCGCCGTACCGTGCCGTGACCCACGTAGGTCAGGGCGTTCACCCCGATGCCGCTGGCTTCCCAGCCAGCCAGCGTGTCGCTCACGTCCGGCGACCCGCCGCCGTCGGCGCCGACGACGACGGTCGTTATCCCCTGATAGAGGAACGGCAGCGCTTCCTTCGCCCATTCCTGCCCAATTTGGGAGTGGGAATGCATGTCGATGAAACCGGGGGCCACGATGAGGCCGCCGGCATCCACGGTTTCGGTGCCAGTCACCCCTTCCGCGTCGGCGTCACCGACGAAGGTGATCCGGTCGCCGCGGATCGCGACATCGGCTGTCACGGGGTCGGCACCGCTGCCGTCGTGGACCATGCCGCCGCGGATCAGGAGGTCATGGGGTTCGTCTCCGCAGCCGGCGGCTAGCAGGGCGGGAAGAAGGACGGACAGCAGGACTGTCCAGCGGTTCCGGAAAGGCATAGGCGAAGCGGTCTCCGTTCGGCGGGAACCCGATGTCCCCGGATGGGACAATACCGGCCGCGCCGGATGGCGCCCGATCCGGAGGAACGCTCATGAGGATAAGGCTCCCCCGAGCAGCGGTGCTGGCCGCACTGCTCCCGGCCACCGCCGCCGCCCAGGACTGGCCGCAGTGGCGAGGCCCGGCGCGCGACGGAGCGGTTTCCGGATTCGAAGCTCCGGTGACCTGGCCGGAAGCGCTGACCCCAGTATGGACCGTCGACGTCGGCACCGGCTACGCCACGCCGCTCCTGGTGGGCGGAAACCTCTGGCTGTTCGCCCGCTGGGGCGAGGAGGAGGTCCTCTATTCCATCGATCCGGAATCGGGGGAGACCCGCTGGCGTTCGGGGTATCCCGCTCCCTTCGAAATGGTCTCCGCGACCCGGCGGCACGGGCCGGGCCCGAAGTCCACTCCTGCCTATGCTGACGGGCGGCTGTTCGTCCACGGGATGACCGGATCGGTGACGGCCTTCGACGCTACCAGCGGAGAGCAGCTCTGGCACGTTCCCGGGAGCCCGGTGATCCCGCTGTACCACACGGGCGCCTCGCCGCTCGTTCACGAGGGGCTCGTCATCGTCCACGTCGGGGGACACGACGACGGGGCGCTTACCGCGTTCGATGCCGGGACCGGACAGGTGCAATGGAGTTGGGACGGCGACGGACCCGCCTACGGCTCGGCGATGCTGTTCGAATTCGACGGAGTGGAACAGGTGGTGACCTTCACGCAGGAACACTTCATCGGGATCGACTTCGCGGACGGGACCCTGCTCTGGAGCCGGCCGTTCACCACCCCTTCCAACACGACCTCGCAGACTCCGGTGCTCCACGGAAATCTGGTGATCCAGAACGGCCGGGCAAACGGAGTCGTCGCGTTCCGGGCGAATCGGAACGGTGGCGCGTGGCCCACGGAAGATGTGTGGCGCACTGACGAGTTCTCGCTGCACATGGCGAATCCGGTGGTGAGCGACGGGGTGATGTTCGGACTCTCGCACCTGAACAGCGGCCAGTACTTCGCCCTCGACCTCGACTCCGGCGAGGCGCTTTGGGAAAGCGCCCCGCGACAAGCCGAAAACGCTGCCTTGGTGCGCGCCGGAGAGATCGTGTTCTCGTTGGAGGACGACGCGGAACTGGTGGTCTTCGAGGCCGGTCGCGCCGGGCTCGAGGAGATCCGGCGTTACGAGGTGGCCGAGAGCGAGACCTGGGCGCAGCCGACGGTGTCCGGCGACCGGATTTACGTGAAGGACGTTTCCCGGCTGTATCGCTGGGATATTCGCTGAGTTCCGGCGACCCCCAAGCGCGATCGACAACCCAAGGGCCAGTCGATGTGCGCGGCCCTATGCCGACCTAGAGGTCGGCGTTCCCGTGCCTCGCACCACCTACGCTGCTGAGGTCCACACCGAGAGGGGAACCATCCGGATATCGGGGTCCGTCCCGCCGCCCGCCTCCGGCGGGCTGTGCCGACCTGGAGGTCGGCGTTCCCGTGCCTGCGCGCCACCTACGCTGCTGAGGTCCACACCGAGAGGGGAACCATCCCAGACATCGGGGTCCGTCCCGCCGCCCGCCTCCGGCGGGCTGTGCCGACCTGGAGGTCGGCGTTCCCGTGCCTGCGCGCCACCTACGCTGCTGAGGTCCACACCGAGAGGGGAACCATCCCAGACATCGGGGTCCGTCCCGCCGCCCGCCTACGGCGGGCTGTGCCGACCGGAGGTCGGCGTTCCAAGCCGTCCCCGCGCTTCTTCTCCGTCAGCGATGCGTGGTGCCGCGGTGAACGCCCCCACCGGGAGGACTGGCCGGCGGTCCCTAACCCAGGCGCTGCCGTAGAGCCTCCAGTTCCTTTTCGCGGCGGCGGGTCACGCCGCCAAGGGCCGTCCTCGCGCGGCGGAGACGCATCCGCGTCATCGCGCTGCCGAGCAGCACCATTGTGCCGAAGAGTGGGGTTGATGACGCCGAACCGCTGATGGCGACATAAAGCGGGCGCGTGAGTTTCCTCAGTTTCACCCCGAGCGATTCCGCCATGCTGCGGAGCGCTTCGTGGACTGCGTCCGCCGTGAACTCCGGGAGGTCCTCCAGCGCCCATTCGGAGAGCAGCAGCCACTCGGTGACTTCGGAGGACTCCTCGCTTCCGGCGAGAGCGTCGGGATCGCAGGGGGTTTCGTCAGTGAAGAACTGGGAGGCCAGCGGCCCGAAGTCTCCGAGGGTGCGCATCCGGGGCTGGGCCAGCTTCGCAATCCCCTCCAGGGTGCCGTCGTCAAGACGCCAGCTTCTGAGGAGCCCAGCCAGCTCTGCCGGACCGTAGTCCTCGCGGAGGTAGCGGCCGTTCAGCCAGGCCAGCTTCTCGGTGTCGAAGACGGCGCCGGCCAACGAAAGCGACCCGAGTTCGAAGTGTTCGACGAAGGCGTCCAGGGCGAACTTCTCCTCGCCCTCGGCCCGCGTCCAGGCGAGCATCCCCAGGAAATTGAGAAGCGCCTCGGGCAGGAAACCGGCCTGGCGATAGAAGTCGATCGAGGTCGGACTCTTCCGCTTGCTGAGCTTGGTCCGGTTCTTGTCGTTGTTCCTGAGGAGGGGGACGTGCCAGAAGGAAGGCGGCTCCCAGCCCAGGGTCTCGTAGAGCAAGAGATGCTTTGGGAGCGAGGCGATCCATTCCTCACCGCGGATCACGTCCGAGATCTCCATGAGATGGTCGTCCACCACGTTGGCGAGGTGGTAGGTTGGGTAACCGTCGGACTTGAGGAGCACCGGGTCGTCCACCGATTCCCAGTCCTTGGAGAGCCCCTGCCGGAGCCGGTCGGGAAGCGCGATCCGGCCGGTGTCCGGCGTGCGGAGCCGGATGGCGTAGGCGCCCCCGGCATCCTCCGCATAGTCGCGATACGCCTTCCCCTCGTCCAGCAGCCGTTCGGCCACCTCCCGAGAGGCTTCCACCCGTTCACTCTGCCGGTAGGGGGCGAAGGGCCCTCCGACGTCGGGACCCTCATCCCATGCGAGTCCGAGCCAGCGGAGCGAACGCAGGATGGCTTCCTCCGAGGACCTGGTGGAGCGCGCCTGATCGGTGTCCTCGATCCGCAGCACGAAGGCGCCCCCGTGCTTGTTCGCATACGCGTAGTTGAGCAGCGCCTGGTACGCCGTCCCGACGTGCGGGTCGCCAGTCGGCGACGGCGCGATCCGGGTGCGGACGGTGCGCGTTTCGCCGCCTCCGGCGGCGGTGCCGGTCTGAAGGCCCCCACCGGGAGAACTGGCGGCGCTCCCGGTCATGCGCTCACACCGTCGCGTGTCGGTGGAAGGCGATCCATTCGGCGACGATCAGCAGGAAAGCGAAGAGCGCAAGTATCGGCCAGATCGCACTCACCGCGGTTGCCGCCGCCGCCAGAGTGGCCGGCGGCTCTTCAGCCCAGGCCGACTGGTTCAAATTCGAAGCCCGCCGGGCGAGAAGACTGGCCGCAACCACGACCTCCCGCCCGCCTCCAGCGGCGTAGTAGAGCGACGGCTCGCTGGCGTCGAAGGAAATCTCGGAGCCCAGACGGCGCGACGCCACTTCCCGGCCTTCGGAATCGAAGATGGCTCCGGCCGCCATCGCGACCCGGGCCTGCCCGAGCCCGACCCGGCGGACTTCCACGTCCGTCAACCAGCTCAGGGCGCGGGAGAGCAGCAGGGGGAAATCAGCCTGGAGCGGCAGGTTGGACCGGGCAATCGGGAAAGCGAACGCCAGGCCGCGCAGCGGACGCTCCCGGGCCGCCAGCAGGCCGAGCCGCGAATCGCCGAGCAGGAGTTCCCAGGAACCCTGGCCGCCGAACAAGGCCGCGTCGAACGCCTCCACATCTCTCGCGAGCGCATCCTCGAAGTTGAGATCCCGAAGCAGCGGGTGTTCCGTCTGCCCGCGCACGACCGGGAGCATTACCGTCGCGGCCTCTCCATCGAGGTTCGCCTCCTCAGTTCCCAATTCGTTTCCCAATCGGGGCGGGAGCCATTCGGCGGTCCCCGAGCCGGCGAAGAGCACGGGGACCGGAAGCATCGCCTCCGGAGGCGCCCCTTCGATCACAACGAGATCCACCGAGGCGGAATCGAGATCGGCGAGCGCCTCCGACCCCGGGGGCGCCACGGAAAGGCTCACCCGGGGATCAAGACGCAGAGCCGCCTCCCAGAACGGATTCGGCCCCCCGACGAGCAGAACCCGCAACCGGTTTCGCGCCGGAATGTAGGCGTGCGCCACGTCGTCGGCGGGCAAGGCGTCGTCTCCCGAAATCGCGATCACAGCGCGAACCGGTCCCGCGACGAACCCGGTCAGCGGTACCGTCTCGCCGAGCGGCATCCCGGCATCGACCCGGAGCGTCCGGCGCGCAGAGGCGCCTCCCGCACCATCGACCTGTAGCACCACGACACCGCCGTCGTCGTCTTCGGGGGGATGGCGGACTACCTCGATAAACGCCTCGAAGCGACCCGGATCGGACGGTAGCGGACGGACATCGAATGCCGTGATCCCGGCGTTCGGCGCCGACTCGAACACGGAGATGCGCTCGACGCCGTCGGGCGTCTCGGGCACGTACACCCCATCCCCGACGAAGATGACGTCAGTTCCGGAAGCGGCATCGAGCAGATCGGCGACATCGGGGAAGCGGTGTTCCCGGCCGTGCACCGGGCCGAGATCTTCGAGGGCCTCAAGAGCCTCGCGCCGTCCGGTGAAAGAGCGTCCGCCGCGGTCTCCGGCGGTGTCCAGGAGCAGGAACTCGCTCGTTTCGCTGCTGCCGGTGAGGATGCGCCGCACCTGCTCGGCGGCCTGATCCCAGCGGGTGCCTCCTCCGGAGAGCGCGGCCGCCATGCTCGGTGAGGTGTCCATCACCACGACCACCCGGCCGCCCCGCACGCCACTCTCGGGGATCGGCTGAGCCATGGCCATGATCACCGCAAGCCCCGCCAGCAAGGCGATCATCAATGAAATGAGCCAGCGCCAAAAGTCCTCCCGGCGCCGGCGCTCGTCAAGGACGCGCCGCCAAATGAGATTCGACGGGACCACCACCGGCTGAGGCTCCGGCCGGACCCAATAGAGGACGACGATGATCCCGGCGGTCAGCAGAACGCCGAGCGCGATCAGCAGCGGGGCGGCAGCAAAGCCCATGGGGTCCAGAGTTACCGGATAAATCGGTCCGTCTTGAAGATCGACATGACGGCGTCTTCGAAGGGCTTGCCGGTGTCCGCCACTGAGAACCCGAACCCGTAGCGGGAGCAGTACTCCTCGATCTTTTCCTGATGTTCGGTGAGCGCTTGCTGGTAGCGGTCCAGCAGCCTCGGGGTGACCCGGACCCGCCGCTCGGAACCATCCTCGCTGTCGGTGAGCAGAGCCTCGTCCGGAAGCGACGGTTCGAGCTCCCCGGGAGTGAGCAACTGCACGACGAACATGTCGTGCTTCTGGTAGCGGCAGGCGTCGAACGCCCCCAGCAGATCCTCCTCGTCCATGAGGTCCGAGAGGATCACGGCGAGGCCGCGCTTGCGGCGGGAGCCGAAAAAGACCCGGAAACACGCCGAAAGCGAAGTGGCGCCACCGGTGTCGCCCGCGTCGAGAAACCGGAACGCGCGGAAGATCTGGTTCCGCCCCCGTTTGGGAGCCATCCACCCCTCGATCTTCGGTCCGTACCAGACGATCGAGATCAAGTCGTGGTTCATGAGGCCGATGTAGGACAGGGCGCCGGCCATCTTGCGGGCGTAGTCGAATTTCGGGGGGTCGCCGAATGCCATGGAGGCGCTCCGGTCCACGAAGAGGTAGACCGGCAAATCCGCCTCCTCGTCGAAGATGCGGAGTACCAGCTTGTCGAGACGGAGGAAGGCCTTCCAGTCCACGTCGCGGGTGTCGTCACCGTCCACGTAGGGCCGGTAGTCCGCGAGTTCGAGTCCGGAACCGCGCTTCCGGGCCCGATGCTCCCCCCGGTGCCGACTCGGAAGCATCCGGGTGGCCATGAGTTTCAGGTACTCCAGCCGCTCCATGAAGTCGGCGTCGAAGAGGGTTTCCTGCTTGCTCAAGACGACATTCTCCGTACCCTGACCGACGGGCCTTCACCGGGGGCGGAGGCGACCGGACGGCGTGGCGGAACCCCGCGCCGGTACGCGGTCATGGGCTTGACTCAGGCGCCGGGCGGCGCAATCGAGGCGATGACTTCCCTGAGAATGTCGTCGGTGTCCACTTTGTCGGCCTCCCCCTCGAAGTTCAGGAGGAGCCGGTGCCGCAACGTGGGCATGACGCTGTTCCGAACATCTTCGGCGGCGACGTGCACCCGTCCGGCGAGGAGCGCCCGGAACTTCCCGGAGAGAACGAGCGCCTGGGTCCCCCGCGGGCTGGCCCCGAACTTCACGTAGCGGTTGGTAAGCGCGTGGGCGAATTTGGAGCCCGGATGGGTCCCCATGGTCAGCCGAATGGCGTAGTCCTGGATCGGGCGGGCGATGGGCACCGAGAGCACGGTGTCGCGCATCTCCAGCACCTCTTCCCGGGTCACGATCGGGCGCGCCTGCGGCTCCTCGACCGAAGTCGTCCGCTCCACGATTTCGCGGAGTTCGTCGTGGTCGGGATATCCGATCCGCAGCTTCATCAGGAAGCGGTCCATCTGGGCTTCGGGAAGCGGATAGGTGCCCTCGAGCTCGATCGGGTTCTGGGTCGCCATCACGAAGAACGGCTCTTCGAGCTTGAAGGTCGTGTTGCCGACCGACACGCTCTTTTCCTGCATGGCCTCCAGAAGGGCGGACTGCGACTTGGGAGTGGCGCGGTTCACCTCATCAGCAAGCATCAGGTTGCAAAAGATCGGCCCGGGCTGGAAGTCCAGGACCTTGGCGCCGGTATCCGTTTCCCGCACCACGTTGGTCCCCGTGATGTCGCCAGGCATGAGGTCCGGCGTGAACTGCACGCGGTTGAACTTGAGGTGCATCGCCTCGGAAAGCGTCTGGACGATCTTGGTCTTTCCGAGCCCGGGAATGCCCTCGAGCAGCACGTGGCCGCGGGTGAGCAGGCAGGTGATGATGCCGCTGATGACCTCCCGATTGCCGACGATGACCCGGCCGACCTCGGCCTGAATGCGCTCATGGCGATCGCAAAACGTCTCGACCCGGCTTTCGATGTCGGTCTTGGCGATGTCGAGAGCCGGGTCGGCCAGTGCGGTTTCCGGGGTCATTCTTCTTGCGCTCCTTCGGGGGCATCGGCCTTGGCCGTCTCGCGGATCATGAGGAAGTAGGCGCGAACCAGCGGCCTGAGCCCCGTAGGGATGGGGCGGGTGCGGGAAACGGTCTCGTCGGCGTACTCGGAGAGGGAATTGACGGAGTCGTAGGCGACGGTCGCGTCCTCGCGGCGGCTCTGCCGCTCGATCATCTGTTCGGGCACCGGCTCTTCGTCGAGCGGAGCCGGGATGGCCTCCATCTCGAGCTGCACCTCGAGGCTGGTAGCGGCGCCGAACACCTCGGATTCGCCTCCCCCGCCCGGTCCGGTCATATTCCCCGCCGGGCCGGCATCCATCGGGATGGGCGCACCCATCTGGCCCTCGGCCGCCATCATCTGCACCTGTCCGGAGAGTCCGGCCGCACCCTGCGGCATCCCGGCGGCGGGTTCGCCGCCCTCACCGGCCTGGGGCTGTCCCCCCTCACCGTCGCCGGGGAACGGCATCTGCTGCGCTTCTCCCTGGCCCTGGCCATTCATCGCTTGGCCATCCATCGCCTGCAGGTTGTCGGCGAGCTGCTGGAGGGCCTCGTCGGCGCTCAAGCCACCCTCCATGAGCTCCATCATTTCCGCCGCGGCGGCGCTGAGCGCGTCTCCTTCGGCACCCTGCTCCAATGATTCGAGCAGCGCCTGGAGTTCTTCCGGTGTACTCGCGGAGCGCATCGCCTCGGAAAGGCTCTCGAGCCATTCGGAGGCGGTGAGCGAGTCCGCATCCATGGCTTCGGCGAGTCCGGCGAGCGCCGCGGAGACCTCTTCGCTCGTCTCCTGCAGGGCCCGCTCCTCCATCGCCGCCGTCAGCGCCGCCTTGAGGGCGTCCACATCCTGGGCGGAGTCCTCGGGGAGCCGCAACTCGCCGGCGCGAAGCTCCGCCAGGATCTCCTCCGGCGAACGGGCGTCGACACGAGCGTCCGCGGCGTCCTCGAAAGCGTCGGGACCGGCCAGCGGATCCCCTCCCTCGGGATCGCCGCCCAGACTGCCGGCGAGCCCGGCAGCAATCCGCGCCCGCAGCGCTTCCGAAACCAGGGGTCCATGCGTGAACGGGAGGATCACCGCCAGGGCGGCCAGCACGGCGGTCGCCGCGATGCTCGCCCGGGGAATCCAGATCGGCAGCAATTCAGCCGCGTCGAGCTCATCGGCCCGCCGGCGGGCGCGGCCGATCTGGTGGACTTCCCAGGCCGTCGGTGACGGCGCGTCGGAAAACCACTGCGCCGAAGCGAGTTCGTCGTGCAGCCCTCCGGCCCGGTCTCCCGCGGCGGCGGCCCGATCAAGCGCCGCACCGGCCCAAAACCCGGAAAGGCCGCGGTAGAGCAGGGCGGCAACTCCCGCCGCCGCCACCAGCACCGGCAGCCAGGGGATTCCGTCGCCGACCAGCCTGGGGAGGAAAAGCGCCAGAGCCACCGCCCCGGCGACGAACGCGAATTCCCGGACCAGTCCGAGCATCCGCAGCCTCAGATCCAGGCGCCGGACCAGGTCGTGGAAGGGGGTCTTCAGGGAATCGTTCAAGGGTTGACCCCGCCCGCCGGAGCCGCGAGCGGACAGAATTTGCGGAGTGTATTCGCTCGCGGATGGCTCCCGCCACTCCCGGGCCGGCGCCTCCCGCGTACCGGCTATCCGAGGCCAAAGCGAACGCAGTAGACGGGGGCGAGTTCGGCGGTCACGAGATCCCAGGAGTCGCCGAGGTCTTCGGAAACCCAGAGCGCACCGGTGGTGGTCGCCATCGCGAGAACCGTCCCGGAGGGGTGCACGTCGAGGCCGTGCCGGTACACCACCGCGAACGAATCCCGCTCGGGAAGGCCGCGGCCGACCGGCTCCCAGCTCGCTCCGCCGTCCCGGGTGCGGGCCACCACCATCCGGCGGTCCACCGGGACCCGGCACTCGTCCTTGACCAGCGGGACGCTCCACGCCATCTGCGGGTCGCCCGGGTGCGCGGCGACCGCGAAGCCGAAGGACGACGGCGGCACCTCCAGACTGGTCCATGTGGTACCGCCATCATCGGAACGGAAGAAGCCGTTGTGGTGCTGGCACCAGATGCGGCGGCGATCGGCCTCACACCACGAAAGCCGGTGAGGGTCCTGGATCGCGGGGTCCTCCCGGCTCTCCGGGGGCATGTAATCCGCGAACATGCCCTCGGTGCCGAACCGCCAGGATTTCCCGCCGTCCTCGCTGATCCAGACGCCACCGCAGGAAATACCGACCACCACCCGGCGGCCGTTGGGGCCGACCAGAACCGAATGGATCCCGGGGTGCGGATAGCCGCCGCCGAACCACCGTTCGCGGCTCGGCTGGTTCCAAAGCGCCTCGTTCAAAGTCCAGGAACGGCCCCCGTCATCCGACCGGAACAGCCCACCAGGAATGGTTCCGCACCAGAGCGAGCCGGCATCGGGACCGGCGGGTTCGAGACACCAGAGCAGATCCACGGAGGGAGCCTCTGCGGAGGAGGTCTCCGCCTTCGGGTACGCCGGGGCCGGAAGCTCCGTGAACGAGGCGCCGCCGTCCTCCGAAACGCGGAGCTTGACGCCGAAGTGGCCGAGGTTGAGCGCCGCGTAGAGTCGCCCGTCGCGGGGGTCGGGCAACACCTGGGACACCGGATCTCCGATGAAGGCGGTGCGTTCGCATCGCCAGTCACCCCTCTCGACCCGGCGGAGGGCGAGGTACCCCTTGCGGGTGCCCAGATGAAGCAGCATGACTACCCCCGGATTACCCGCCCGACTACCCGCCCGACAGGGCCTGCATCACATGGATCTCCGCGCTCTCTCCGACCGCATCGCCGAGCGCATTCCGGTCGCGGACGGGACGCCCGTCCACATAGATGACCACATGGGTGCGCAGGCGTCCCTGATCGTCGAGCACGTAGGAACGAAGGCCGGGGTTATCGCGAAACACGAAGGAAAGCGCTTCCGACACCGTTTGACCCTCGACTCTGGCGCTCTCTACGACGAGGTGGCGCCGAAGGTTCGGTGTGAAATGAACGGCTGGCACGGGAGCGCTGGGCAGTTCTCCCGGTGGGGCCGTTCACACCGGCATCGACCGCCGAAGGCGGGCGGGAAAAGGCTCTGCCGGCACGTCAGTCCCGTCCTCTCCCGTGCTGGTCGTCTCTCGGGGCCGCGCCCGGCTGCTAGCAGCCTGTGGTGAAACCCACGTGAGCGCCGAGCCCGGTGAGGCCCAGTTCTCCCGGTGGGGCCAGTTCTCCCGGTGGGGGCCCGGCTGACAAGGCGCGTGAGGGAGGAATACCGAGTGTATTTCGACCGAAACGCAACGCAGAACGCCAGTTCTCCCGGTGGGGGGGCGAAGCGGAGTGGTTCAGCCGGGATGCATCGCCGGGCGAGCCCCCACCGGGAGAACTGGGCCGCGTGGGTTTTGCCACAGGCTGCTAGGAGTCTGTCCCGGTAATGTCGTGAGCACCGAGACGGTCGAGGCGCCCGGCTGACAAGGCGCGCGAGGGAGGAGCCCCCACCGGGAGAACTGGCGCAGCGCTCTTTCGACCGAAGCGCAACGAAGAGCGAAGCGGTTCAGCCGGGATGCATCGGCCGTCGAATGCCACGAGATTACCGGGAGAGGCTCCTAAAAGGGTGCCCCTCCCGCGCGGAGCCGCTCGGCGAGGCCGCGGGCCGCCTCCTGGACCTTGGCCTGGTTGTCGGGGCCGAACCGGAGCAGGTGTTTGCTCGCCTTGTCAAGCCCCTCGAACGCCGGGTCGCGGTATTCGTAGCGCATGATCTGCTCATCCAGCAGAACGGGCATCTCCGGAACCGGAACGGCCGCGAGCTGGTCGAGCGCCACGAGCAGCGCCTCGGCGAAAGTGCGGTCGGGACGGCCCAACTCGGCGTAGGCGGCGTCGAGGATCGGCATCGCCTCCCGGATCACCCGGGCCATCCCGGGACTGTCGGCGCCCTCGAGCGCGGTCGCGACCGAGTCGTAGCGGGCGAACGCGGCCGGGTCGACGTGGAGTTCTTCTCCTTCACCATCAGCCCGAAACGGATCCGCCGGAGACAACCCGGCGAGCGCCCGGCGCGGCGAAATCCCGTCGGCGACATTGTCCGTGGCTACGGCGATGCGTCGCGCCAGATCGTCGCCAAGCAGCCAGGCAAGGGCGTCGGGGTTCTGGGTGATCGCCGCAAACAGTGACCGGAGGAACGGATCGCTCGCGTCCAGAGCAGGAAGTTGCGGCTCCGGCTCCTCTTCGACGACGGGTTCGGGTTCCGCCTCCACGACGGGCGGCGGAGGCGGGGGCGGCTTGCCCGGGCCGTAAGTGAAATACCAATAACCAGCTCCGGCCGCGATCAGAAGGGCCACGATGGCTGCCAGAATCGTGGCGCGCCGCTTCCCGCTCGACGCGGAATCCGCCGCTTCAGCTTCGGCCGGCGCCCCCTCGTCGGGCTCCCCTTCCCACTCGTCTTCCTCGTCGAATTCTTCCGTCCGCACGTCGTCGTCTGCCATCACTCATCCCCTTGGATCGGCAGTTCCGCCGGAGCAAGCCAACCCTGTAAGGGAGCGGATCATAGCGTCGGTCGGAACTCTGCGAACGGCCACTTTTTCCGGCCGCCGACGCCGATCGCCACCCGCCGGCATGGGTCTCAGCACTATCATGGGCGCGGAACCGATCCGGGGATATGGAGGCGACGCCCGCGCTCAAACCATTCCCGGGTCAAGGTCCCGGGCGATGATCCGGTTTCGCAACCTCGCAATCGTCGCTGTCCTCGCGACCGCCATCTACGCCCTCGCGCCGGGAGCCCGCAAGGCGCGGTTCCTGGACAAACTTCGGGAGTTCGGACGGGCTCTCGTGATTTCGCTGATCCTCTACTGGCTCCTCATGATCGGCCGCGCCTGGTTCGCCGGGTAGCGACCTCCCTGGCAGCCTGTGGATAAAGTGACGTGAGTGCCGAGACCGCCAGTTCTCCCGGTGGGGGCGAGGCGCCCGGCTGACAAGGCGCGATTCGGTCGGAATACCGAGCGTATTCCGACCGAATTGCAACGCAGAGCGCAGCGGTTCAGCCGGGATGCATCGCCGGTCGAGCCCCCACCGGGAGAACTGGGCCGCGTGACTTTGTTCACAGGCTGCTAGAACACCATGAGCAACAAGGAAAAGATCCAGAAGACCAAAGCCGAATGGCGAGCCCGGCTGACCCCGGAGCAGTTCGCCGTAACCCGTCACGGCGCCACCGAACCTCCCTTCAGCGGGGCTCACTACCGAAACCACGCCTCCGGTGAGTACCGCTGTGTCTGCTGCGGGGCGCTCCTCTTCTCTTCCGAGGACAAGTACGACTCCGGGAGCGGCTGGCCCAGCTTCACCCGGCCTGCGGAAGACGAAACGATGGAGACCTCGGTAGACCGGAGTCTCGGCATGGTGCGCACGGAAGCGACCTGCGCGCGCTGCGACGCCCACCTCGGCCACGTGTTCCCGGACGGCCCGCCGCAGGAGACCGGACAGCGGTGGTGCATCAACTCCGCGGCGCTCGAGTTCTGTCAGAACTCAGGCAGCCCGCGAACGAAGTGAGCCGGCATTTGAGCGGCGATCCATCCCGGCTGAACGCTCAGCTGCGCTTCGCTCTTCGTTGCGCTTCGGTCGAAATACACCAGGTATTCCTCCCTCGCGCGCCTTGTCAGCCGGGCGCCTCGCCCCCACCGGGAGAACTGGCGCTCTCGGTGCTCGCCCCACCTCATTCGCGGACTACCGCAGGTGGCGACGATCGCTGATCCGTTCATCGCCGCCCTGTTGCTCATTCCGGTGGGCTTCGTCGCGGGGGCGCTCAACGTGGTCGCCGGCGGCGGATCGTTCCTCACGCTGCCCTTGCTCATCTTCCTGGGTTTGCCGCACAACGTGGCCAATGGGACGAATCGGCTCGCGATCCTGATTCAGACCGCCGGCGCCACCGCGGCCTTTCGCCGCGCCGACGCGATTCCCGCCCAGGTCATGATCCGGCTCGGCGCGGCCGCGGTACTGGGCGCGGGACTCGGCAGCACCCTGGCAGTGCATATCGGCGAGGCCGCCTTCCTGCGCTTCCTGTCCATCGTGATGGTGCTGTTCACGCTGTTCACGCTTCTCCGCCTCCGCGCCCCGACCTCAGAGGGGGGCGGAGCCCCCCGGGTAGGGCTGGGACTCCTCGCCGGGTTCGTCGTCGTCGGGTTCTACGGAGGCTTCGTCCAGGCAGGCGTTGGGTTCTTGTCCCTAGGGGCCACCAGTTGGGCCGGATACGGACTGGTCGCGGGGAACGCCATCAAGGTGGGCTGCATCTTCTTGTTCTCCATCGTGTCTCTCACCGTCTTCGCCATGAATGGCGTCGTGGATTGGGGCGTGGGGCTCGCCCTCGGCGTCGGAACCTTCGGCGGAGCGCTCGTCGGCGCGCGGCTGACCCTGCGGGCGGGCGACCGGATCCTTCGCTTCATCGTGGCCGCGGCAACCCTGGCCTTCGCCGTCGCCCTGTGGCTTCGGTCGTGACCCCGGCTGCCGGCCCGCACCGGCACGAGCCCTGGACAATTCCCGCCAGCGCCCTCCCCCATCGCCGGCTGCAGCTCCACCCCCCCGGGCCGCTGGTTCTCGACAGCGGTGCGGTCCTTCCCCGCATCGAGATCGCCTGCGAAACGTGGGGAGAGCCCGACCCGAACGGGGGCAACACGATCCTGATCTGCCCGGCGCTCTCGGCCGACGCGCACGCGGCAGGACGCGGGGGCGAACCTGAGTCGGCAGTGGACGGATTCGGCGCCGGGGAACCCGCCGGGAGTGAGGGACTCGGCTGGTGGGACCCCATGATCGGTCCCGGCAAGGCGTTCGACACCGACCGGTTCCACGTCGTCTGCATGAGCCTCCTGGGCGGCGGCGGCGGCACCACGGGTCCGCTGAGCCTGAACCCGGACACCGGCCGCGCCTACGGACCGGACTTTCCGGTCGTCACCGTGGGAGACATCGTCCGCGCCTCCCGCGCCGGACTCCACGAACTCGGAATCCGGCGGCTCCGGGGCATCGCGGGTGGTTCGCTGGGCGGCATGCAGGGGCTCGAATGGGCGGCGGCCTACCCGGATGAGGTGGACGGCGTCGTGGCGGTGGCGAGCACTGCGGGGCTGTCGGCGCAGGGCATCGGGTGGAACTGGATCGCAAGAAGCGCCATCACGGCGGACCCCAATTGGTGCTCCGGCCACTACGCGGAACAGGGAGCGCGACCGGTCCATGGTCTCGCCACCGCCCGTATGGTGGGACACCTGACCTACCTCTCGGCCCCCGGGATGGATGCGAAGTTCGGCCGCGGGCTCCAGGACCGGCAGAACTTCGCCGGCGACCTCGATGCCGCGGACTTCCAGGTGGAGTCCTACCTCGTCCACCAGGCCGCGAAATTCAACCGGCGGTTCGACGCCAACGCCTATCTGCTCCTGTCGTACGCGCTCACCCGGTTCGATCTCGCGAAACGCCACGGCGAAGGGGATCTCGAGGCGGCCGTGGAACGGTTCCGCTGCCGCACCCTGCTCCTCTCCTTCTCCTCGGATTGGCTATACCCTTCCAGCGATTCCCGAAGACTCGCCGCCGCGCTGAAGGCCCGCTCGAAGAGCGTGGTCCATCACGAGATCGACACGACCTACGGACATGACTCCTTTCTGCTGGAAGCGGGTCGGATGACCGCCCTGGTTCGCGGATTCCTCAATGGTGAGGAGGGAGCAGACGCCCCATGACCGACAAAGACGTCGGAGCCGAAACCCGCGGGTTCGGTTTCGCCACCCGAGCCGTACACGCCGGCGCCCGGCCCGAGCCCTACAGCGGGGCGCGCGCCATCCCGATCTTCCAGACGACGAGCTATGTCTTCGAGGATCCCGATGCGGCGGCGGCCTACTTCAACCTGCAGGAATACGGGAACACGTATTCGCGGATCATGAACCCCACCGTGGCCGCCTTCGAGGAGCGGATCGCGAACCTGGAGAGTGGAGTGGGAGCCGTCGCCTTCGCGTCCGGGCTCGCCGCCCAGGCGGCCGCGTTCTTCACCGCGCTGCAACCCGGCGACCACCTGGTGGCGTCCCGGGCGCTCTACGGCGGCACCCTCACGCAGATCAAGCACCTCGAGCGCAAACTGGGCTACGAGGTCACTTTCGTGGACCCGGACAGCATCGACGCCTGGAAGGAGGCGGTGCGTCCGGAAACCCGTCTGCTCTTCGGCGAAACCATCGGTAACCCGGGCGGCAACGTCCTCGATATCGAGGCCGTGGCGGACGTCGCGCACCAAAACGGTGTCCCCCTCATGGTGGACAGCACCTTCGCGACCCCCTGCCTCTGCCGGCCCCTCGAATGGGGAGCCGACATCGTGGTCCACTCCACCACCAAGTTCATCGGCGGCCAGGGGACCAGCATCGGCGGCGTGGTGGTGGAGTCGGGGCGCTTCCCGTGGGACAACGGCAAGTTCCCGGGAGTCGCAGATCCCTCTCCCGCCTACCACGGGCTCGCGTTTCAGGCCACCTTCGGGGAGTACGGGTTCTTGATGAAGCTGCGCGCCGAAACGCTTCGGGATCTCGGCGCCTGCATGTCGCCGTTCAACGCCTTCCTCTTCGCGCTGGGAGTCGAGACCTTGCCGCTGCGCATGGAGCGCCACGCGGCGAACGCCCTGGAAATCGCCACCTTCCTCGCGGGACGGGCGGAAGTCGAGACGGTGGCCCATCCGGGGCTTCCCGGGAGCCGCTACGCCTCGCTCGTCGCCAAATACCTTCCCCGGGGGGCCGGAGCGGTCTTCTCCTTCAACCTGAAGGGCGGACGCGGCGCCGGCGCGCGATTCATCCGGGCGCTCAACGTCTTTTCGCACCTCGCGAACGTCGGAGACGCCAAGAGCCTGGTGATCCATCCGGCCAGCACCACCCACCGGCAGCTCGATGACGTGGAGCTGCGGGGCGCCGGGATCTCGCCGGGGACCATCCGGCTCTCGGTGGGAATTGAGGATCCCGAGGATCTGATCTGGGACCTGAAACGAGGCCTGGAGGCTGCGGGTGCAGCACCCGCTGACGACGACCAAGCAACAAAGGAAACGATGGCATGTCCCCTGTAATCGCCTGCGAACTCCCACCGCGCGCTCCCGGGCACGGGTCGGGGCCGGACCTCAGCCAGTACCAGGACGCCGGGACCATCCGGCGTCTGCTGACCTCGGCCCGGACGGTAGCCGTCGTCGGCCTCTCTCCGAAGGAGCTGCGAGCCAGTTATTTCGTGGGCTTCTACCTGCAACGGAACGGTTACCGGGTGATCCCCGTAAATCCCCGGGAGACGGAGATCCTGGGAGAACAGTGCTGTCCGAGCGTCGCCGCGATCGAGGAGCCCGTGGACATCGTCAACGTGTTCCGGGCGCCGGCGGCCGTCCCGGGGATCGTCGAGGAGTGCGCCGGCAAGGCGAAGGCCATCTGGCTGCAATATGGAGTCATCCACCACGAGGCCGCCGAACGGGCGCGGGCGCTCGGGCTGGAAGTGATCATGGACCGCTGCCTGAAGGTCGAGCACGCCCGGCACCTGGGGCGCCTCCACTGGCTCGGTTTCACCACCCGCCGCATCACCGCGAGGCGAGCCTGATCTCCTGACGAGCCCGGCGCGAACATGCCCAAGCAAGACACAAGCGCGCCGGCGGACTCCACCATCTTTCGGCAGTTCGTCACCAAACCGCGCGAAGTCGGCGCGATCCGACGCAGTTCTCCGGGGCTCGGCATCGCGATGGCCAAGGCGGTTCGCTGGCCGGAAAGCGCTGCGGTCATCGAGGCCGGCGCTGGCGACGGGGCCATAACGGAACACCTGCTGGCGGCGAAACCTGCCGGCACGCCGTTCCTGGCCGTTGAACTCAACGAGATGTGCGCCCATGCCCTCGCGCGCCGCATCCCCGGCCTCAAAGTCGTAGTGGACGACCTCGCCAACCTGTGCTCCATCTGCGCCAGCGAGAAAGTCGGCGAGGTGGGCGCGGTAGTCGCGACCCTTCCCTGGTCAGTAATCCCCGAGGACAAACAAACCAGCATGTTGGAGGCGATCCTGGACACCCTGGCCCCGGACGGGCAACTGCTGTTCTACATCTACATCCAGGCGCTGCCGTTCTGGCGGCGTTCGCCGTTCGCCCGGCGGCTCCACGAGAGGTTCCGGACCATCGAACGCGGTTCGGTCGTCTGGAAGAACGTGCCGCCGGCGGTCGTTTACGCCTGTCGGGACATCGTGCCGGCTTCCGGCGGCTGAATCCGTCCCGACCCGAGGCAGCGCGCACCCCGGTAGAGGACCGCAAACTGGCCGGGGGCGATGCCCTCGTCCGGTTCGTCGAGTAGGACTTCCCCTGTCCCTGCCTCGTCCCAGGAAACCGTGGCCGGAGCCAGTTCCGGGGCATGGCGCACCCGAACGTCGAGTCGCTCCGAGCCGGAGGATGCGCTGCCTGCAATCCAATGAAGGTCCGCGAGGAGAAAACGGCTGGCGGGCCGGCCGGCGCCCCGCCGCACGATCACCCGGTTCGTAGCCGGATCCTTCCCGGAAACAAACCAGGGCCCTCCCGAAAGGCCCAGACCGCGCCGCTGCCCGATCGTGAATAGCCAGTGCCCGCGGTGGGTACCGATCTCCTCGCCGGTCGCTTCGTCCACGACCGGTCCGGGCAGGTCCCCGAGGTGAGCGGTGACGAAGTCGCGGTAGCGAACGCCCCCGAGAAAGCAGATGCCCTGGCTGTCCCGGCGGTCCTGCGGCGCCAGCCCGAGCTGGGCGGCGAGCGTTCGAACCTCGGTCTTGTGGAGGTCGCCCACCGGGAACAACGAGCGCTCGAGCTGGCGGGCGCTGATCCGGGAGAGGAAGTAGGTCTGATCTTTCACCGGATCGGGAGCGCGGTGGAGTTCGACGCCCTCGGAGGTCTCCACTCGCCGCGCGTAGTGACCGGTTGCCACCCGCTCGAAACGACCGCCCGGAATCTCGGCGTCCACCCAGTCGGCAAAGGCGCCGAACTTGATGCGGGAGTTGCAGAAGAGGTCGGGACTCGGCGTGCCGCCCCGTTCGAGTTCTTCCAGCAAATAGGCGACGACGCCTTCCCGGTAGGCGCGCTGCAACGGGATCACCGTCAGCGGAATGCCGAACTGGCCGGCGACCGCGCGGGCGTAACGGAGATCCTCCTCCCAGGGACACTCGCCGAGGTATTCCAGTTCGTCTTCGAGCCAGACCTTGAGATAGAAGGCGTGCAGGTCGTGACCCGCCTGTACGAGCCGCGCCAGCGCGACGGAGCTGTCCACTCCTCCGGAAACAAGGACGGCAACACGCATGGGAACTTCTCGGGTGAATGGTTAACAGCCTGTGGACAAAGTCACGCGGCCCAGTTCTCCCGGTGGGGGCTCGGCCAGCGATGCATCCCGGCTGAACCGCGACGCCTTGCGTCGCTCATCGTTGCGTTTCGGTCGCAATACACCCGGTATTCCTCCCTCACGCGCCTTGTCAGCCGGGCGCCTCGCCGGCCTCGGCGCTCACGCCACTTTATCCACAGGCTGCTAACAGCCTGTGGCAAAACCCAAGCGGCGTTCGCCGGGGTTCCTCCACAGGCTGCTCGGGGCGGTAGGATTGCGCCGGGTCGCTTGACTGCGGCCCCAAGCAGCCATGGCAGAACCATCCAGCAATCACGCGAACGGCAGCCTTCTCGCCATCTGGGCCAAGGGGGCCCGCGGCGAGCCCATGATTCCCCGTTCCGAAGGGGAGTTGATCAGCGGCGAGGGACTCCAGAGTTCGGCGCCCGCTCGGGGCAAGCGGCAGGTCACCGTCCTCGCGCGGGAAGCGTGGGAGCGCGCCGCCGCCGAAGCCGGAGAGCCAAACGTGGATCCGGCCCTCCGCCGGGCCAACCTGCTGGTCACCGGGGTTGACTTCCGGGAGACGATCGGCCGGACCCTCGCGGTCGGTGAGACCCGGATCCTGATCCACGGCGAGACGAAACCCTGCGAACGGATGGATGCCGCCACGCCCCGTCTGCGCGAAACGCTCGCTCCCGACTGGCGGGGCGGGGCGTTTGGAGAAGTGGTGAGCGGCGGGACGATCCGGGTCGGCGATCCGGTCGCCTGGGCGGAAGCCGGCGCGTCTTCCGGCGCGGGTTCTTGACGCGGCGAGACCAGAACGCCGAGGGTTCCGAACGGCCCCGGTTCCGCCTCGCGCCGGTAGGACCGATCCCCGAGGAGGCGGCCGGCGCCGCCAGGGACGCGCGCGGGATTGCCCTTGCCGTCCGGCGGGCCGGCGGACACGCCTTGGTGGTCGGGGGTTTCGTCCGCGACGGGATGCTGTCCCTTCCCACCGGCGAGCCGGACCTCGAGGTGTTCGGGCTTTCGGTACGGGATCTGGAGCGGGCGCTGCGACCGCTCGGCAGGGTGCGGCGGATCGGCCGCGCCTTTCCGGTGCTGCGCATTGGTGGCCTCGGCGTTGAAGTCGCCCTGCCCCGGCGTGAATCGAAGACGGGGCCGGGCCACCTGGGTTTCGAGGTTGTCGTTGACCCGAACATGAGCTTCGAGGACGCGGCCCGGCGCCGCGACCTCACCCTCAACGCGATGGGGCTTGATCCCCTGACCGGTGAGTTGTTCGATCCGTATGGCGGGCAGCGGGATCTCGCCGCGGGGGTGATGCGGGCCACCGACTCCCGGAAATTCCCCGAGGATCCCCTCCGCGGACTGCGGGTCGCCGCGTTCGCCTCCCGCTTCTCATTTACCGCGGACGCCGAGCTGCACCGCCTTTGCTCCGAACTCGACCTCTCCGAACTGAGTCCTGAACGGATCCGGGACGAACTCGCAAAGCTCCTCCACGGCAAGGAGCCGTCGCGCGGTCTGCGGTTCCTGGCCGCCACCGGACTCCTGCGTTTCCTGCCCGAAATGGACGCCCTTCGCGGCATCCCCCAGGACCCCGAATGGCATCCCGAGGGGGATGTGTTCGAGCACACCCTGCTGGCGCTGGATCGGGCGGTGGAACTTTGCCCCGATGATGCCGAGGCGCGGCGGGCCCTTCTCTTTGCGACCCTCTGCCACGACTTCGGCAAACCTGCCACCACCCGGGAGCGGCGCGGCCGCATAACGGCCTACGCCCACGACGCCGCCGGGGCACCCATCGCCCGCCGCTTTCTCGAGGGGTTGCGGGCGCCGCGCGCGTTGGTGGACGAGGTCGAAGCACTGACCCGCCGCCACCTGGCTCCGGCGTTTTATCCCCGGCAGGGCGCGAAACGGGCTGCCTACCGCCGCCTGGCCCGCGAGATGGCGGCCGCCGGGACGACGCTCGAGGCTCTCCTGCGGGTTGCCACCGCCGATCAGCTCGGCCGGACCACCGAGGCGGCGCTCGCCGGCCGGTTTCCCGAAGGCGAGGTCTTCCGGGAGCAGGCGGAAGCGGCCGGAGTGTTCCGCGGGCCGCCGGCGGACGCCGTCAGCGGACGGCACGTGCTGGCGCGCGACATCGCGCCGGGCAAGGCGGTCGGGCGTATCCTCGATCGTAGCCGCGAGCTTCAGGACGAGAGCGGGGAGACCGATCCGGATGCGATCCTGGACCGGGTGATTTCCGAGGGAGAACCATGAACCTGACCGTCCCCGACCGTCCCTTCGCGGTCCGGCCCACCACCTGGATCGAACCCGAGAGACTGCGGGCGGCGCTCGGCATCCGGGTCACCCTGGTCACCGAGACGTTCCAGCGCACCGGGAGCTTCAAGTTCCGGGCGGCGTTCCACCGGGCCCGGACTTCGCCCGCGCCGCACCTCCTCGCCGCCTCTTCAGGCAACTTCGGGCAGGCGCTCGCCCTTGCCTGCAAGCTGCTCTCGAAGCGCGCAACCATCGTGATGCCATCCATCTCCGCCCGGGTCAAGATCGAAGCTGTCCGCAGCCACGGCGCCCAGGTGGAGTTCACGGATGTTGAGAAGGAATCGCGCGAGGACGCGGTGGACCGGCTGCTCTCGGGTCTGCCCGAAGCAGAGGTAGCGAGCGCCTACGACGATCCAGCCGTGATCGCGGGGAACGCCACGCTGGGGGTCGAGATCGCGGCGCGCCTCGCCCGCTGGTCCCCCGCCCGGCGGCGAAACGCCGTGGTGGTGGTTCCCATCGGCGGCGGCGGGATCAGTTCGGGAATCCTGACCGGCCTTCGGACCGCGGGGATGGCCGATGTCCCGGTGGTGGGCGCGGAGCCACGCCTCGCGAACGACGCCGCCGAATCGCTGCGGCAGGGCGAACTCGTGAGTCACGCCGGCGAGGCGCTCTCGCTCGCCGACGGGGCACGGCTACCCCGGCTTGGCGAAAACAACTGGGCGATCCTCCGGCGCGCTTTGCAGGACATCGTCGAGGTGCCCGAGCCGCAGATCGCCGAAGGCGTGCGGAAGCTCTTTGGCGCCGCCAACCTGAAGGCCGAGCCTACCGGGGCTCTCGGGATCGGAGCGCTTCTCACGGATCCTGAACGATTCCGGGGGCAAGAGGTTCTGGTAGTGATCACCGGAGGGAACGTGGACCCGGCGGTCTACTCCCGGATCCTCGCCGGTGCGAACTCGGTCGACGAAGCCTACGGAACGGCCTGATGTTGCAGTTGCTGCTGCTCCGCCACGCCAAATCGGATTGGAACCACCCCGGACTCCGTGACCACGACCGCCCGCTGGCGCGGCGCGGCCTGCGGGACGCACCACGGATGGGCCGGTACCTGCGGGAACAGGGACTGTGTCCCGAGGTCGCCCTCGTTTCGACGGCGCGGCGGGCGCGGGAGACCGCCGCGCTGGCGCTGGAAGCGGCCGGTGCGGCTCCGGAGGCGCTGCGCCTGGTTCCCGATCTCTACGGGTCGAGTCCCGACGAGATCGTGGAAATCGTGAGCGAGGAGGGCGGGAGCGCCTCTCCCCTGCTGGTGGTGGCACACAACCCCGGCATGGAAGATCTGGTAGCCCGTTTCGGCGGCCGCTACGCGCATTTTCCGACCGCCGCCCTCGCGGTCGTTTCCGTCCCGGCCCCCGACTGGAGCGGACTCCTGCCGGCCGCGGTCACGCTCGAGGCGTTGATCCGTCCCCGGGAATTGCCCCGGGGGCCCTGAGCCGCCGGGTATTCTTGGCCGCCGTTCCCCCGGGGAGAACCCCATGAAGAATCCGCTTCGCTCCGACTGGTTTCGCCGATTCCTGCTGCCCGGTTTCTGCTTCCAGTCCATGATCATCGCCGGGGGTTACGGCACCGGGCGGGAACTGGTGGACTTCTTCCTCACCAAGGGCGTCCTCGGCGGACTCCTCGGGATGCTGCTGGTGACGATGCCGCTCTGGTCCATCGTCTGCGCCCTCACGTTCGAAGTCGCGCGGCGGTCGGGCTCGTACGACTACCGGACCATGACCCGCGAACTCCTCGGCCGCGGGAATTGGCTCTACGAGGTCACCTACCTCGCGGCCATGCTGGTCGTCGTTTCGGTAGTCGCGGCCGCCGGCGGCGAGATCGCCTCCCGCTCGCTGGGACTCCCCTATGCCGTCGGCGTGCTCGCCATCATGGTCGCGGTGGGCTGGCTGGTCCTGAAAGGGACCACCACCGTCGTGAACTTCCTGTCCTTTTGGTCACTCGCCCTCTACGCGGTGTACGTGGTGGTGCTCGTCGCCGCCTTCCGTTCGTTCGGGCCGGAAATCACGGCCTCCCTCTCCCAGGGCGAGGTGACGAGCGACTGGGCACTGGGCGGCGCCGAGTACATGGCCTACAACGTCGGGACTCTCCCGGCGGTGTTGTTTTGTGCGCACCACCTGAGGACCCGGCGCGACGCCATGGTCGCCGGCGCCCTCGCCGGTCCCATCGGGATCATCCCCGCCGTCCTCTTCTTCATCGCGATCGCCGGACTCGGTTCCGGGATGGTGGAGGAGACGGTCCCTTCCCTGACCCTGCTGGCGAAGATCGGGTCGCCGCTCCTGCTCTTCGGCTTCCAGGTGATCCTGTTCGGCACCCTGATCGAGACCGCGACCAGCCTGATCCACGCGGTCAACGAGCGGGTGGCGCGCGCGATGGAGGAGAGCGGCCGCGAGTTGAAGACCTGGCTCCGGCCCGCAACCTCGACGGTGGTGCTGCTCGCCGCCGTCCTGTTGGCCCAGGCCGGACTCGAAGACCTGATCGGGATTGGCTACCGCATCCTCACCTACGCCTTCTGGGCCATCTTCATCCTGCCCCTGCTCTGGTACGGAGTCCGGCACCTGCGGCGGGCTGACTAACCCGCATTTCTCATACTCACCGTCGCCGGAAGGGCTCGACTCGCCGCAGCACGACGGCGGGGACGGCTTGGAACGCCGGCCTCCGGCCGGCACAGCCCGCCGAAGGCGGGCGGCGGGAAGGACTCTCCGTTCCGGGGTGGCCCCTTGTCGGCGGGAATCTCAGCGTTCGGCGGGATCCATCCAAGGGAGTGGCAGACACCGTTTGTCGCAGTGCGGGCCACGTGCCTGCGTTCCGTGAAGGCGGACGGCAAGGATCCGCCCGTGACCCTGGGGTCGTTGTGTCGGGTCCCACCGGGAGAAACGCGCATGATCAGTCCGTCTGCACACCAAGCCCGGCAAAAAATGCCGCGGCACTCACGCTGGCTTGGTGCCGCGTCATCCGTGCTGGTTTCGCGCTCCCGCGCGTACGGGCCGGAAGCCGGCCCAGTTTCTCCCGGTGGGGGCTCCAAGCCGTTCCTGCCGTTGCGCCGTTGGCCATACGGCATCTCATCTGTTGGGGGGGGGGTACGTGCCGAGACGGGAGCCATCCCGGCGCTGGGGGTCTTCGCCGCCGCGGCCCTGCGGGCCGCTGTGCCGGCCGGAGGCCGGCGTTCCAAGCCGTCCCCGCCATGGCGCCATCAGCTCCGGGTCCCGGCGTGGAGCGGTTCGGATCGCGCAAACCTGATTCGGCACGGCAAGTTGTTCCTCTTCGACATCGGCGTTAGAAACGCACTGCTCCGGCGTCCGCTGGACCGGCCGCTTGATGACGAAAAAGGACTTCTCCTCGAACATCTGGTCGCGCTCGAGCTGTACCAGCGCCTCGGCTCCTTCTGGCCGGGCGCGAACCTCTATCACTACCGGACCCGGCACGGAGTCGAGGTGGATTTCGTGCTCTCGCTGGAGCGGGAAACCTGGGGGATCGAGGTGAAGTCCAGTCGCCGGGTCCACACCAGCATGCTGCGGGGCCTCAAGGGGTTGTCCTACCGGAATCCTCAGGTGACACGAAAGATCCTGGTGTTCCTGGGGCCGAGGCGGCAGATCGTGGATGATGTCGAGGTGCTGCCGCTCGAGGATTTTCTCGATCTGCTTCCCGGTTGAGTTCCGCCGCGTCGAAAACACGGCCCGCCACCGCGAGAAGCCCGCGTTCCCTACAATGAGCAGCCCGGCGTCCGTGCCGGAAAGGAGTTCTCCATGAAACGCATCCTTTTCCTTTGCGCTCTCGCGGCCGCAGTTCCGGCGCTTCTCGCTCTCTCGTCCGTCCCGGAAGCGGCGCCCGCCGCCCAGTCGGACATGACCTTCTTCCTGACCAGCCGGGGCCCCGGCGACGGAGCGAACCTCGGCGGACTCGAGGGCGCGGACGCCCACTGCGCCATGCTGGCCGGTGAGGCCGGCGCCGCGAGCGGTCTCACCTGGCACGCTTATCTGAGCACCACCGGCGACGGCGGCGTGAACGCCAAGGACCGCATCGGCGACGGACCCTGGCACAACGCAAACGGCGTCATGGTTGCGAGCAATGTTGCCGACTTGCACAGCGACTCCAACATGCTCAGCAAGGAAAACTCGGTCTCCGCGAAGGGCGAAGTCATCAGTGGCCGGGGCGACGACGTCAACCGGCACGACATCATCACCGGGACCGCCTCGGACGGGATGGCGTTCATGGGTGACGGAGACACCACCTGCGGCAACTGGATGAGCAGTTCCGGTGACGGCAGCGCCCGGGTCGGCCATCACGACCGGACGGGCGGAGGCGACGACGGCACCTCCTGGAGCTCGGCCCACGCCTCCCGCGGCTGCGGGCAGGCCGATCTTCAGGGCACCGGCGGGGACGGTCTCTTCTACTGCTTCGCGATGCGGTAACGAAACCCGGTTGGCGCTAGCAGCCTGTGGTGGAACCCGGGTGAGCGCCGAGCCCGCCAGTTCTCCCGGTGGGGGCGAGGCGCCCGGCTGACAAGGCGCGTGAGGGAGGAATACCCGGTGTATTTCGACCGAAACGCAACGATGAGCGGCGCGAAGCGACGCGGTTCAGCCGGGATGGATCGCCGGGCGAACGCCGACTGTGTTTCACCACCGGCTGCTAACGTCAGCGCCACCACCCATGACCGGAGCAAACCCGACGGAGACCGGCCCTGAGCGCATGCTCGAGGTCTTCCAGGAGATCGGGCGCAGCCTCGAAATCGGACGCACAGCGGAGACCATCCTTGCCGGACTCCGCCATGTGCTCCCGCGCTGCGACCGGGCAACCCTCTGCGCTGTCGCACTCGATGGGCAGACCGTGATTTGCCGGCGGGCGCGCGGGCGCGACAGCCTGGTGCCTGATGTTTCGGGATCCGACGCCGCGGAACTCCCCTCCGGCGGAATCGCGCGGAAGGTGCTCGACAGCGGACGGCCCGAGTTGCTCACGGTAACGGCCGCGGCGGCCTCCGATCCCGACCTGAACCCGGGGTCGGCTTCCGCTATCGCGGCACCGCTCCTCGGGGCCGGCGGCCGGCGCCTCGGGGCGGTGGTCGCCGAGTCCCCGGATCCCGCCGCGTTCGACCAGGCGGACCTTCGGATGCTGCGCGCGTACTCCGCGGGAGTGGCGCCGGCTCTCGAACGCATTCTGTTCTACGAGAAGGCGGTCGAGGGCCGGGAACTCATTTCCGAGATGGAAGTTGCGGGACGGGTGTTGCACGACCTGCTCCCGCACGAATGTCCGATCCTCGAGGGGTTGGAGATCGCGGCGGTCTATGAACCGTGTTCGCAGGTGGGCGGCGATTACTACGACCTGATTTCGCTGGGAGAAGACCGCTGGGGTATCGCGATGGCCGACGTGGCGGGGAAGGGCATCCCCGCGGCGCTGCTGGTGGCCGCGCTGCGCGCCTCGGTCTTTTCGCTCGCGAAGTCGAGCCTCACGCTCCGGGTGATCGTGGGGCGCACCAACCAGTTGCTCTACGAGACGGTGGGGGAGACCCGTTACGCCACCTTCTTTTTCGGGCTGCTGGATGTCCCCCTCCGCCGGCTGATCCACATCAACGCGGGACACCCGCCACCCATCCTGGTCCGGGCGAGCGGCCAGATCGAGCTGATCCACGCCGGCGGCCTGCCCGTGGGCCTCTTCCCGGCGCCCCGGTACTTCGAGCAGGTGATCCAGTTGGGCGACGGAGACCTGCTCGCCTTCTACACCGACGGAATCACCGAGGCCTCGAATCACGAGGGCGAACTCTTCGGCCGGGAGCGCCTCGGTGATCTGCTCCGCCGGGAGCGGGACCTCGGAACTCCCGCCGCCGAGGTCTGTGACAGCGTCCTCAAGGGAGTCCGGCGGTTTCGGGGAGGCGCCCCCGACGACGACCAGACGGTGCTGGTCATCCGCGCTTAACAGCCTGTGGTGAAACCCAGGCGGCCCAGTTCTCCCGGTGGGGGCTCGACCGGCGAGCCGATCAGTCGGAGAAGGTGCTCAGGAAGTCGCTGACCTGCTCGTGCATCGCGCCGAAGCTCGGCGCGATGAAGTAGAACGGCTGGAAATCGGTGGGGTCGTAGGGGGTGTCAGCCATCGTCCGACAGTCGAACCGCCGAAGTTCCGCGTCCCGCAGCCGATCCATCTCGCCAACCGAGGAGAGCAGGCCGGCGCCGTAGGCTTTGGGAATTCCGTCTTCGATGGCCGCCCCGAATTCGAGCGTGAACCAGTAGAGGCGGGCGATCCGTTCGACATCCTCGTCGCTCGCCACCCGCGCGGCGCGTCCAAAGTGGGCGCTGAGGCCGCAGTAGAGCGGGTGCGCGAAGGAGACGGCGTGACCTACCAGCTCATGGATGACATCGGGTTCCGGGGTGTAGAGCGGTCGGCTCGCATGCCGGATGTACTGAGTGGCAAGAAAGATCCGATCAGCCAGGAACGAAAGGAACGCCCGGGCCGTAACCAGGCCGGCAACCGGGAGCATGCGGAATCCCGTGAGCGGCCGGATGCGGGCGTTCACGTCCTCGAGTTGCGGGATCCGGGTGCGGTCAAGCGCCACTGCGTCCAAGCATTCCAGATACTCGGCGCACGCGAAGTCCCGGTGCCACGGATCGAGGAGTTCGCGAACGTGCTTCCAGACGGCGTGCTCTTCATCGGTATAGGCCACCGTGGGCGCCGAGTCTCCGGCGATGTAGTCGTAGGCGAGCCCGGCTATGGCGTTCCGTCGAGCCCGATAGACGGGATCGCGGAAACCCGGATGGTCGGGGTCGAGAGGGACGAGCTCCGGGCTCCCGTCAGACGAGGGCCGCGCCTCGTCCGCGAGGGTGTCAAGCAGGGCGTTTTTCGACATCGGGCTTCCAATTCTAGGAGGAGACCCCGTGAATTTAGGGCATCAGGACAGCAGCCCGGCGACCACGAACAGGACCGTGGCGGCGGCCCCGCCCAGCAGGGCATAGGGAAGCTGGGTGTTCACGTGGTCCACGAGGTCGGATCCGGACGCCATGGAGGCGATGATCGTGGTGTCCGAGATCGGCGAGCAGTGATCGCCGAAGATCCCTCCCGAGAGCACCGCTCCCACGACGAGGGGAAGATCGAGGCCGAGCACGGCGGCAGCCGGAACCGCAATCGGGAGCATGATGGCGAACGTCCCCCACGATGTCCCGGTGGAAAACGCGACCACCGACGTCACTACAAAGAGCACTGACGGAACCAGCCAGGCCGGCATGGCCGCCTCCGCTATCCCGGCGAGATAGACACCGGTCCCCAGGTCGCGCGCCACCGCTGAAATAGCGAAGGAAACGAGGAGAACCGTGACGACCGGCACCATCCCGCCCGCTCCCTGCAGTACGAGGTCCACCGTTTCGGAGACGCGGAGAACTCGCTGGACCATTCCCAGGATGGCCGCCGTGACCACCGCGGCGAGCACGGCCCAGAGGACGGAAGTCCCCCCGTCCCCGGCGAGCAGGTCTCCCTCGCCGGTGATCCACAGCCCGACGAAGATCATGACGAGCAGCACCGCAAGGGGCGCGATCATGTTCCGGGCTCGATCAGGCACTCCCGGGCCCGGAGGGAGTGCGAGGACTTCCGTGGAAACGAGCGGCCGGGCGCCTTCCCGGATGACCTGCCCGGTCTCGCGAGCCCGGCGTTCGGCCCGGGCCATGGGGCCGAAATCGCGCCCCGAAAGGCCGAAGAAAAAGGCCAGCCCCAATGCGGCGAGCGCATAGAAGTTCAGGGGGATGCTCGCCACCAGCACCGAGACCCCACTCTCGATGCCGAGCGTCCCCAGAATGGTGATGATGAGCGCCCCCCAACCGTTCATCGGAAGGAGGATGCAGACCGGGGCCGAGGTCGAATCGGTGAGATAGGCCAGTTTTTCCCGGGAAACGCGAAAGCGGTCAAAGAGCGGGCGCGCCACCGTGCCGCTCACGAGACAGGTGATGCTCGACTCGACGAAGATGCCGAGCCCGAGGAGCAGGGCGAGCGCCTGCGCCCCTCGCGGACCGGCAACGAGACGGCGGGCAGTGACCCATTTCACAAAACCGGTCACCCCGCCGGTGAACCCGATCAACGCCAGCACGCTGCCGACCAGCGTGCTGAACAGCAGAATGGATGGATTCCCCGAAAACGCGTCCGTGATCCGGGTCACCGTGCCGGCAAGTGCGGAGAAGACGTTCCCGCCACCGAGGACCAACTCCCCGAACAGGACGCCCGCGAGCAGGGCGAGAACCGCTTGGCGGGTAG
Source organism: Candidatus Marinacidobacterium sp. (assembly GCA_965223075.1). GTDB lineage: Bacteria > Acidobacteriota > Vicinamibacteria > Marinacidobacterales > Marinacidobacteraceae > Marinacidobacterium. The sequence continues at coordinate 1,368,599 of OZ244986.1, forward strand.
CCAGGGCGACAAGGATCGCGAGGATCGGGGGAAGGACGCTGAGAAAGCCGGGTTCTTCCAAGATCGCGGACCGTACTGACCGTTCCCTAGCAGCCGGTGGTGGAACCCGGGTGAGCGCCGAGCCCGGTGAGGCGCCCGGCTGGCAAGGCGCGTGAGGGAGGAATACCGAGTGTATTTCGACCGAAACGCAACGCAGAACGGAGCGAACCGGAGTGGTTCAGCCGGGATGCATCGCCGGGCGAACGCCGCCTGGGTTTCACCACAGGCTGCTATGGTCGCACATCCGGGGATTCGGTGACCCGGGCGGTAGACTTCGGTGTTGTTGTCGGTTCGGAGGCCCTCGGGGGACGGACGCCGGGGGAGATGTGGGGACGGACGATCCACGGAGAGATTTGGAAGACCAGAACACACCGCGTAACGGGACCCGAAGCGAATCGGGCGCCCGACGCCCGGGAGGGGCGGCAGTCCGTGAGAGGCCGGCCCGGGACGACGCACGGCATTCTTCGCGGCGCGGCGCCCGGGAGCCCGCCTCCACTCCGGGACCGTCACCCGACCGGATCGGCGACATCCGGATCGTCCGGGATCAAGAGGGGCTCGAGGAGCTGATCGCGGACCTGCGAGCCGCCGGCGAGTTCGCGCTCGACACCGAGTTCATCCCCGAGAACCGGCTGTTCCCGGAGCTCGGCCTCATCCAGGTGGCGGCTCCGGGGGTGGAGGCGGTGGTTGACCCCCTCGAAGTCAAGGAACTGGACCCACTCTTCTCGCTCATTGCCGATCCCGCGGTGCTCAAGGTGGTGCATTCCGGCAAGCACGACTTCGACATCTTTTACGGGCTGGCCAACGTGGTGCCGAAGAACGTCTTCGACACGCAGGTAGCGGCGGCAGTCATCGGGCACGGGAAGAAGGTCCAGATCGCCCTCCGAACGCTGGTCGCCGGTTTCGTGGGCCGCGAGCTATCCAAGCAGGAGCAGATGTCCAACTGGCTGCGGCGACCATTGACGGCTCGCCAGGTGGAATACGCGATTGCGGATGTCCGCTACCTGATTCCGCTGCGGAACAAACTGACCGAGCGGGCGAAGACCCTGGGACGTCTGGATTGGCTGCAGGAAGAGATGATTCCGCTCACCGAGGAAGCGGCCTACCGGATGCCTCCCACCGAGGAGTGTTATCGCGCTCTTGACGGCCCGGCGCTCACGCCGTCGCAACGCGGCTCGCTCCGGGAACTGGCTGCGTGGAGGGAACGCCGGGCTCGGTCTTCCAACCGTCCCCGGGGCTGGATCCTGAAGGACAGCGCGGTGCGCGATCTGTCCCGGCGCCAGCCTCGAAACCCGGAGCAACTGCTTGCCCCCTATGAATCGGTTGCCGGGCGTCCCCCGAAGGGAGATCCGAAGACCATCCAGCAGACCCGCGCGGTGCTGTTGAAGAACCCGGACACCGTGCTGCGGGTGCTCGCCACCGGCGCCCGGAAGCCGATTCCCTTCACCGGGAAGGGAAAGAAAGAGCGGCGGCCGGCTCCGGAATCACTGGCGCTCCTCCTGGAGACCTGGCTCAAACTGCGCGCCAATGAGCACGGCGTGGCGCCCGAACTCCTCGCCACCCAGGAGGAACTTCGCGCAATCGTCGCCGCCTATCCCAATGAGGCGTCCGACGCACGCCCCCTCAAGGGGTACCGCCGGCGCATCCTGGGCGAGGACCTTCTGCTGATCCTCTCGGGCCAGGCCGTCATCCAGGTAGGAGCGAACGGGAAACAGGGGAGCGGCCAGCCCCCTATCCGGCTCGCCCGTCTCGGCCGGCTGGGGCGGTTCGTCCTCCGGGATTCACCCCCGCGAGGCTGACCGGGCCATGGTCCGGTTAGAGTCCGCCGTCTTGACTCTGCCGGGGCCCGGGTCCGAATCCTTCCATCGGCGAATGGCGCTGGCCTTCCTGGCAGCTAGCCCTGCCGGTCTTGAGGCGCGCACCCGGAGCCCTGACAAGCACTCGTCGGCGCGGCAACCAAACGCCACCCTCCCATGAAGAACACTCCCTGGTATCGGAAACTCTGGGTTCAGATCGTTCTCGGTCTCGCCCTCGGCATCGTCTACGGCGTGACGGCCGCAGCGTTCGGCTGGACGGAGTTCACCGACGACTACATCTCGCCATTCGGGGACGTCTTCTTCAACGGCCTCCAGCTCATCGCCGTACCACTGGTGCTCGCCTCGCTGATCATCGGCGTGGCCTCGCTCAGCGACATGCGCAAGGTCAGCCGGATCGGCGGGAAGACGATCGCCATCTATGTGGCGACGACGGCGGTCGCGGTAACGATCGGCCTCGGGTACGCCAACCTGCTGCGGCCCGGAGACTACGTGCCGGAATCCCTCCAGCGGGAGCTGGCGCAGCAGTACGAGGAGGCCGCCTCCAGCCGCCAGGGAGCCGCGGAGCAGATGATGGAGGAGCGCGGCCCCTTGAGCATTCTCGAGGACATCGTGCCCTCGAACATCATCTCCTCGACGTCGAGCAATCGGAACATGCTCCAGGTGGTGTTCCTGGCGCTCATGTTCGGGATCGCGTTGCTACGCATTCCCAAGGACAAGAGCGCTCCGCTGCTCGCATTCTTCAAGGGGCTCGAGGCAGTGGTCGTCGAGTTCGTCGGGATTGTGATGCGGATCGCGCCGCTCGGCGTTTTCGCGCTGATTGCCCGGGCGATCACCGGGATGGCCGGGGACGATCCGCAGGAGGTCGTCCAGCTTCTCGGGGCGCTCGGGTTCTACTGCCTTGTGGTGATCGCCGGCCTCGCCACCCAGATGCTGGTCATCTATCCGCTGATCCTCAAGTTCCTCACGCCCATTCCATGGCGTCGTTTCTTCCCGGCGGCGGCGCAGGTCCAACTGGTGGCGTTCTCAACCAGTTCGAGCGGCGCGACCCTGCCGGTGACCATGCACCGGGCCCAGCACGATCTCGGCATCTCGGAGGAAGTCTCCTCGTTCGTTCTGCCGCTGGGAGCGACCATCAACATGGACGGCACCGCTCTCTACCAGGCAGCCGCAGCGCTCTTCATCGCCCAATCCCTCGGCATGTCCATCGGCCTCGAGGGCCAGCTCGCCATCGTGCTCACCGCGGTGCTCGTCTCGATCGGTACTGCAGCGGTGCCCGGAGCCGGCATCATCATGCTCGTCATCATCCTGCAGGCGATCGGAGTGCCCACCGAGGGCGTGGCGCTCATCCTGGGGGTGGACCGGATTCTGGACATGCTGCGGACCGCGACGAACGTCACCGGCGACCTCACGGTGGCGTCGGCGGTGGCGGCTTCGGAAGGACAGTTGGACGTCGGGCGGACCGGGGGCGGGGCGTAATTCTTGGCCAGCACAGATACGGCCTACCCGGCGATGTGAGGATGGAGGGGATTACGCGCTTCCGCTGTCGCTAGCCGTGAGGGTGGGTGGCGAGGCGGTCGCCCGCCTTCGGCGGGCTGTGCCGGTCTGAAGACCGGCGTTCCAATTGGGGATAAGTGGCGGTGTGAGGTTGGTGTGCGCCGTGAGGCGGTTCGCGGGGCGCACTAAGGGAGGCCGCCCAAGCTGTGAGGGTTCGAGAGGGGAGGGTGAAGATGCCTGCCCGGCGACGTGAGAGTGGTTGGGGCTACGCGCTTCCGCTGTCGCTCGCCGGGAGGGTGGATGGCGGGGCTTTCGCGGCCCTCCGGGGCGCGGTGCCGACCAGAGGTCGGCGTTCCCGTGCCTGCCGAGCCACCATGCCGGCCGGAGCCGGGCGCTCCCTCAGTTCAGGGTGCCGGTTTCGATGAGCTTGCCGATTTCCTCGTTCAGGATCTCGCCGACGGCGCCGAGGTAGCGCTTCACCAGCTTGCCGTCACGATCGATGAGGTACTTCGTCGGGTAGCCGAGGAATGGACCGAACGAGTCGCGAGCTTCGTCGGAACCCATCACGTTCGGGTAGGTAAGACCCTTTTCCGCCAGGAACGGCGCAACGTCGTCTGCATCGCCGGACTCGAGAACGATTCCGAGCATCAGGAAGTCGTCCTCGGGAAGGGTTTCGGACAGTTCCTGCAAGTGCGGCAACTCGGCGACGCAGGGAACGCACCAGGTCGCCCAGAGGTCCACCAGCACCACCTTGCCAGCCCCATCCCCGCGCAGGCTCACGTCCCCTTCACGCTCGACCCGCGGCAGGGTGAGATCCGGAGCGACTGCGGCCATCCCGCCGGCTCCCCCTCCGGGACCCGGCGGGGGGGCACCGCAGGAGGAAAGGACAAGAAGACTGGCAAGCAGGATTGCGAAACCGGACGCGATGTTCCGTGCGGGTAGATTCCTGGAAGCGGGCATGGTGGTCATCCTCCGTCGTCTGGTCAGCGCGGCGGCTGGAGCGTCCTCAGGTAGTGGACGACCTGCCAGCGTTCCTCGTCGCTGAGCGTCCGGGCCATACCCGGCATCGGCTTCTTCCCCTCGGTGATCTTGTAGAACATCTCGCCGTCCGTCATCCGGTCCCGTGCTTCGGCGGTCGAGACGTCGGCGGGCGCCGGGCGGATGAACCGGGTGGCCTTGCCGTCGCCCTTGCCGGTGTCGCCGTGGCAGGAGGCGCAGCGGGCTCCGTAAGCCTTCTCGCCGGCCGCCAGCGCCGCATCGCTGAGGAGAACCGGGTTCTCTATGGCCCGGGCCTCATCCGGAACCACCCAAGCCTCCTGGGCACTGGGGGTTGAGGCGAACACCAGGGAAAACAGGAACAACGTCGGCATGGAGTACCCCGCTCAGCCAAGCACCGGAAGGAACGTGAGATATCGCGAGAGCGCCTGGAGGCTGTCGGTGAACACCAGCACTCCGATCACTACGAGAAGCACGCCGGCGACGACTTCCACCACCCGCATGTGCCGCTTGACTTTCTTGGAAAGCGTGAAGAAGCGATCCACCGCCATACCGGTGAGCAGGAAGGGTACCCCGAGTCCGAGTGAGTACGCACTCAAGAGGATGATGCCCTGGTTCACCGTCTCGTAGTTCGCGGCCAGCACCAGAACGCCGGCGAGGATGGGGCCGATACAGGGCGACCACCCAAACGCGAACGCGAGACCGATCCCGAAAGAGCCGAGCAGGCTGACCGGCTCGCGGCTCGAATGGAAGCGCTTCTCCACGTTCAGGAAGGGGATCTTCAGGACCCCCATCACGTGCAGGCCGAATACCACGATGACCGTCCCGGCAATGCGGCCGAGCAGGATCCGGTTTCCGGCGAGCCACTGTCCGGCGTAGGTCGCCGAAGCTCCCAGGGCCACGAACACGATCGAAAAGCCCAGTACGAAGGCGACGGTGTTCACGATGACCCGGCGGCGACGCACTGCGGCGTCTCCGGTGGGCGCCCCGTCCGCCAGTTCGCTCAGCGAAGCCCCCGAGACGAACGAGATGTAGCCCGGCACGAGGGGCAACACACAGGGCGACAGGAACGACAACACTCCCGCCCCGGCGGCGGTGAGCAGCGTGAAGAGATCCATGAAGCGAAGGAGAAGGCGGGAAGCGGCCGGAGAACCGGCCTTCGGCCAGCTCTCCCGGTGGGGGCCCCCGGATCGGGTGATCTGCACCCGAGACCGCCCGGCGAAGCGCTCGCCGGGCCTGAATCGTATCCCGTACGGATTGCGGAGGCCGGCAGGTCTCGCCTGAGCAGCCTGTGGACAAAGTCACGCGGCCCGGTTCTCCCGGTGGGGGCTCCTCACTTGCGCGCCCTGCCAGCGGCATCTCCACGACGACTTTTCCACAATCGGCGCGCTGGCGGGAAGAAATCGCCGGAGATTCCGTCTGTGCTGTTATGCAACAGATCGAGAGTTCCGATGCCAGCCGGAACAGTCGTCCGGGACGAATGCTTGCCGTCACCCGCACCGGGACGGTCCGCGGGGTCGAAGGAATGCTGATTCGGGTCGAAGTGGACCTGCAGCGGGCCGACCAATCCTCGTTTCGCACCGTGGGCCTTCCCGACACCGTGGTCCGGGAAGCACAGCTCCGGGTCAAGGCGGCACTGCGAAACAGTGGGTTCCATGTGCCCAGTGGACACGTCGTCGTCAATCTGGCTCCGGCGGGGGTACGGAAGGAAGGCGCGGGATTCGACCTGGCGGTGGCGCTTGGGATCCTCGCCGCCACCGGCGTAGTACCCCGGCGCCGGCTGGCGGACACGCTGTTGCTCGGTGAACTGGCTCTCGACGGTTCGCTGCGGCCCGTGCCCGGCGGACTGCCCATCGCCTGGGAAGCGGCAGCGGCGGGAATGCACACGGCCATCGTTCCCCCTGAGAACGCGGCAGAAGCCGCCATGGCCGCGGGAATTCAGGTGTATCCCGCCTCCAGTCTGCACGCCGCAGCAGATCTGCTCGCCGCCCCGTCGCTGCCTCCGTCCTATCAGCCGTCGTCCAGGCCGCCCGTGGCGTCGCGTTCCGGAGTGGACCTGGCCCAGGTCCGGGGACAGCCCCGGGCTCGGCGAGCCCTGGAGATCGCAGCGGCCGGCGCCCACAACCTCCTCTTCGTGGGGCCTCCGGGAAGCGGGAAGACGCTGCTGGTCGGCATCCTTCCGGATCTCCTCCCCCAACTCTCCCCGGAGCAGGCCATGGATGTGGCCCGGATCCGTTCGGCTATCGGCCAACCGCTCTCCGGCCCCCCGAACCGTCCTCCGTTCCGGGCGCCGCACCACACGATCTCCTATGCCGGCATGGCGGGCGGTGGATCGGGGCCCCGACCCGGGGAGGTGACCCTCGCGCATCACGGGGTGCTGTTCCTGGACGAGCTTCCCGAGTTCCAGCGGCCAGTGCTCGAATGCCTCCGTCAGCCGCTCGAGAGCGGGAACATTCACGTAGGCCGCGTCCGCCACTCCGTCCGCTTCCCGGCAGCGTTCCAGTTGGTGGCCGCCATGAATCCCTGCCCCTGCGGCTTTCACGGCGAGGGCGGGAGGCCCTGCCGCTGTCCCCCTGCTTCGGTGGCGCGCTACCGCTCGCGGATTTCCGGCCCGCTCCTCGACCGGGTGGACATCCACCTCACGGTCCGCCCGGTAACCTCCGGAGATGTTCTGGGTCCGGCCTCCGGTGAATCCACCGCTACGGTCCGGGAGCGCGTCCACCTGGCCCGCCGCGCGCGGGAAGAGCGGTTCCGGGCGGTGAAGGCGCCTGCCCGGATGTCACTCGCCGAAGTGAAGGAGGCATCGGCCTCCGGCCCGTTTCGCTCGCTCGTCTCCTGGGCGATGGATGGGCTCGGAATGTCAGCGCGCGGCGTCACTCGCGCCTTCCGGGTGGCGCGGACCATCGCCGACCTGGCGGAAAGCGACAGGATCGAGCCGTTGCACTTCGAGGAAGCGATCCAGTTCCGGGCGGCTGCCGAACTGAGCGAGCCGGGGCCCACCCGCCTCCCACCATCCGGCGGGGGCTCCGAAACCAGGGCGATCAGGGGGAGCGCGTGACCGGGAGCACCGGGACCGCCCCGAGAGATGACCCCGCACTGGTCGAGGCTGTCCGGCTCTTCAACGAGCGGGCCTACTACGAATGCCACGACGTTTTCGAAGAAGAATGGGCTGGCGCCCGTGGAGTGCGGCGCGAAGCCCTGAAAGCGCTGGTGAAACTCGCCGCCGGGATGTACCACCTGCAAACTTCCGGCTACCAGGGCGCCGAGAGCCTGCTTTCGAGCGGGCTGGAGGCGCTCGATGCCTTGCCGCCGGAGGCGGTGTTCGTCGAAATCGCCCCGTTCCGCGGCCCGGTCGCACGCTGTCTGCAGAAGATCCGAACCCTGAAATCCGGCGGGACCGTCGAGTGGATCGAAGCAGATCTGCCCCGACTCGGATTCCTGCCTGAGCAGTCCACCCACTGTGCTCCTGCGCCCCCGGAGTGACCGGGCCCAGGGGTTGAAATCCGGAGCCGGCGCGGTCAGAATCCAGCCGTAACTCTATGTTTGGGCGGAATATACCCTTGCTCCGACGGCCTCGCGGACGCGCTTCTTCCCGGGAAAGTGCGGCAGATTCGGCCCGAATGCCCACCAGAATCATTGTCTTCGGTGCGCGGAACCACACGCCTCGCGAGGTTCGAATCACCGCCGGAACCCGACGGGCGGCCGCCTGCGCCGCACTCCTTGCTCTCGGAATCGTCGGGCACTACGGCTGGCTGCTCGTAAGCCCCGGCCCCGCTTCCGGGGCGCTGGTGGAAGAGCGAGACGCCCTGCGTCAGCTGAATCGGGACTATGCCGAGGACACAGAGCGGATGGCCGGCCGGATCGAGTCCCTCGAGATCCAGATGCGCAAGCTGGCGGTGATCGCCGGGGCCGAACCGATCCCCACCCCGATCGGCGGCATCGGTGGTGCAGTGGGAACAGCGGCGGGATACGACTACGTGAGTGACCGGCTGGAGGATCTCTCCAGCAGGATCGCTTCGCTCGACCAGCAGGGCGTGGCGCTTGAGCGGACGATGCGGGAGAAGAGCAGGCTGCTCGCTTCGACCCCGTCCATCTGGCCAATTCGCGGATACATGTCGTCAGGATTCGGGCAGCGCAACGATCCGTTCACCGGAGAAATCGAACGGCACTACGGGTTGGATCTCAGCGCGAGCACGGGAACCCCGGTACGGGTTACCGCGGACGGACTCGTCATCGAGACGGCCACGTCGCCGACCTACGGGAGGTACGTCGTGGTCTCCCACGGCTTCGGCGCCGTGACCCGTTATGCGCACCTGTCCCGGATTGAGGCTCGACGCAGCCAGCGGCTCCGCCGCGGCCAGGTACTGGGCCTCGTGGGGAATACCGGCCGAAGCCGCGCCCCGCACCTCCACTACGAAGTGTGGATCAACGAGCGAGCTCAAGACCCTCTGAATTACATCGTCGATTACACCCCATAAGCGGCCCCCAAACAGAGTCGCGCGGCGTTCGACCAGCGATCCATCCCGGCTGGACCGCGCCGCTTCGCGTCGCTCATCGTTGCGCTTCGGTCGAAATACACTCGGTATTCCTCCCTCGCGCGCCTTGCCAGCCGGGCGCCTCGCCGCTCTCGGCGCTCGCGCCACTCTGTCTGCGGGCCGCTGATCGTCGAGCGGTTCGGGAGCGGGGCGCGCCTCCCGGAGCGAACAGGAGGCCACATCGAGTAGGTGATGTGCAGGCGCCCCGCTCCCGAACCGCCCGGCGCTACGCGCCGCGCATCGAAACTCCCGCCGCACGAACTTTGACTCCGGCGTCAACCACCCAGCCGGGGAATAGCCAGCGGCGGCGAGTTCCGATGCGTCGTTACCTTTTTGTGAAAGGGGGGCGGTGGCCTGGGCGGTGGCCCCCCTTTCACACTTTCCCCCCGATCACGCAGGCAGCGAACACAGTTCGCTGCCGTTGTCTTGCGCTCGTTCAGGGAGTCGACATCTCCGGTGGGACACGCGACAGCCACCTTTCGTCGGGATACAGAGCCACTGTACGTGTCAGTCGACGCTCAGAACGCCGGCCGGTCCTCCCTCGCGCGCCTTGTCAGCCGGACCCCCACCTGGAGAACTGGGCCTCGCCGCTCTCGCCGCTCTCGGCGCTCTGTCCGCGGGCCGCTGGTCGAGCGGGTCAGGGAACGCCGACCTCTGGTCGGCATCGCGCGGGAGCGCGAAACCAGCGCTGATGACGCGGCGCGCTGCCGAATTTGAGTGCCGCTCCCTCTCGTAGCCCCAGATGGCGCGACCGCACCCTTCCTCCTCGCGCGGCGTGGCAGCCAGACGCGTTCCCCGGCCTCGGAACTCACGTCACTTCGCCCACAGACTGCTAAATTGACGGGTTTACCCGGCCCCGACGAGTGTTTCAGAACGTCCTCACCAAGATCGTCGGAAAGAAATCCGACCGGCAACTGAAGCGGCTGCGGCCGCTGGTCACCGCCGTCGGCGTCCTCGAGCCACAAATCACGGAGCTCGAGGATCGAGAGCTCGCCGACCGGATTCAGACGCTCCGCACCCGGGCCGCAAACGGCGAGCCTCTCGACGACCTCATGCCCGAGGTGTTTGCGGTTTGCCGCGAAGGCGCGCGGCGCACTCTCGGAATGCGCCACTTCGATGTGCAACTCCTCGGCGGCGCCATCCTGCACCAGGGGCGGATCGCCGAAATGAAGACCGGCGAGGGCAAGACCCTGGTGGCCACCCTGCCGGCGGTCCTCAATGCGCTTTCGGGAAAGGGCGTTCACGTCGTCACCGTGAACGACTACCTCGCCCGGCGTGACTCGGAATGGATGGGGCGCCTGTACCGCTTCCTCGGACTCAGCGTGGGGGTCATCCAGCACGACCTGAGCGACGAAGAGCGGCGCGCCTCCTACGCCGCCGACATCACCTACGGCACCAACAACGAGTTCGGATTCGACTACCTGCGGGACAACATGAAGTTCCGCGCGGAGAACTTCGTCCATCGCACCTACCCGCGCACCGAGCGCGACCGTGACGGCAAGCAGGTGGAGCGGCTCTTCCACTACGCCATCGTGGACGAGGTGGACTCGATCCTGATCGACGAGGCGCGCACGCCGCTCATCATCAGCGGCCCCGCCGAGCAATCCACCGACCTGTACTACACGGTGGACAGGATGATCCCGAGCCTCCGGCGCGACCTCGACTACACCGTGGACGAGAAGTCGCGCTCGGTGACCCTGACCGAGGAGGGAGTGCCGAAAGCCGAGGAACTCCTGCACGTCGACAACCTCTACGACACGGGACAGATGACGCTTCTCCACCATCTGCTCCAGGCCCTCCGCGCCCACGCCCTCTACAAGCGCGAGAAGGACTACACCGTGAAGGACGGCCAGGTCGTCATCGTTGACGAGTTCACGGGACGCCTGATGCCCGGCCGGCGTTGGTCCGATGGCCTCCACCAGGCGGTCGAGGCCAAGGAGAACGTGAAGATCGAGCGAGAGAACCAGACGCTCGCCACGATCACCTTCCAGAACTACTTCCGCATGTACGGAAAGCTGGCCGGAATGACCGGTACCGCGGAGACGGAGGCGGCGGAGTTCGAGAAGATCTACGAACTCGAAGTCGTGCCCATCCCGACCAATCGGCAACTGGTCCGGGTCGAAGAGCCGGACGTCGTGTACCGGACCGAGCGCGAGAAGCTGAACGCGATCGCCGAGGAAATCCGCACCGAGCAGCAGCGCGGCCGTCCGATTCTCGTCGGAACCACTTCGATCGAGAAGAGCGAGAAGATCTCACGCCTGCTGAAACGCCAGCAGGTGCCGCACGTGGTTCTGAACGCGAAGTACCACCAGCGGGAGGCCGAGATCGTGGCGCAGGCGGGCCGGAGCGGCTCGGTGACGATCGCGACGAACATGGCGGGCCGCGGCACCGACATTCTTCTCGGGGGCAATCCCGACGAAATCGCCAAGGCGCGGTTGCGTAAGGAAGGGGTGGACTGGGCGGAGGCTCCGGCCGAGGTCTGGGAGGGCGCCGTTTCCCGGGCGCGGGAGGAAACGAAGGCAGCACACGACGAAGTGGTCCGTCTCGGCGGTCTCCACATCGTGGGAACCGAGCGCCACGAGGCGCGCCGCATTGACAATCAGCTCCGCGGACGCGCCGGCCGTCAGGGCGACCCCGGCAGCTCCCGCTTCTTCCTCTCGCTCGAGGACGACCTGATGCGGATCTTCGGCAGCGACCGGATGAGCGGGCTGATGCAGCGCCTCGGAATGGAGGAAGGCGTTCCGGTAGAGGCCGGAATGGTCACCCGGGCCATCGAGCGCGCGCAGAAACAGGTGGAAGCGCAGAACTTCTCCTACCGGAAGCACCTCCTCGAATACGACGACGTAATGAACAAGCAGCGGGTCGCAATCTATGGACTCCGCCGCCGAATCCTGGAAGGACAGGATCAACGCGAATACATTCTCGATCTCGCCGCGGTCGCCGCCGAATCGGTCGTGGATACCTGGCTCTCGACCGAGACGGACCCGGATGACTGGGACTACGCCGGTCTGCGGGAGGGAATCCGCGGCCAGTACGGGTTCATTCCCGAGCCCGAAAACGGGCACGCCTTCGAAGACCTGGGCCGCGAGGAGATGAAGTCGCTGCTCGAGGAGGCCGTTCCGGCCCGTTATGCGGAGAAAGAAGAGGAGATGGGCTCCGACCTGATGCGCGTTCAGGAGCGCTACATCATGCTCCACATCCTGGATGCGCAGTGGAAGGACCATCTCTACGCGATGGACCACCTCAAGCAGGGCATCGGACTCCGCGGGTATGGACAGCGCAACCCGCTCATCGAATACAAGAAGGAGTCGTTCACGCTCTTCGAAGAAGTGTGGGACCGCATCGAACGCGAAACGGTGCGGCTCCTCTTCGTGCTCAAGGCGGTTCGCGCCGCTCCCGCCCCGAAACCGCCGCCGCCCCTCCGACGGGAAGCGTCGCGCCCGTTGGTCTTCAGCGGACCCGGTTCGGAAGCGGGCGCCGGCCTCGCTGCCGTGGGCGCAGGTGGTGGAGGCCTCCAGGCGCCGGGTTCAGGCCCACTCCCGGCCGCACCGGCAGCGGGCGGGCGCTTTGTCCAGGTGAAGAGCGGCCAGAAGAAAGTAGGAAGGAACGATCCGTGTCCCTGCGGCAGCGGAAAGAAGTACAAGAAGTGCCACGCTGCCTAACCAATCACTCATGACGGATCTGCCAACCCTGCCGCGCCCGGCGCTGACCTTCGACGACGTTCTCCTGCGCCCGCGGTACTCGGACGTTCTCCCGGCCACGGCCGACGTCAACACCCGTTTCAGCCGCCACGTGCGGCTCGCGATTCCGGTGGTGAGCGCTGCGATGGACACGGTCACCGAGGCACGGCTCGCGATCGCGATCGCCCAACTCGGAGGCATCGGGGTCATTCACCGCAACCTCTCCGCCGAAGCGCAGGCTGCTGAGGTAGCCAAGGTGAAGCGGTCGGAGAGCGGCATGGTCATGGACCCGGTGACAGTCCCGCCGGACGCCCCGATTTCCGCCGCCCTCGAGCTGATGGAACGCCACGCCATCTCCGGGCTCCCGGTGATCCAGGAACGCCGCCTCGTGGGCATCCTCACCAGCCGGGACCTGCGTTTCGAAACCCGCTACGACCTCCGGGTTCACGAACTCATGACCCGGACGCCGCTCCACACCGCCCCGCTCGGAACGACGCTCGAGGAGGCCAAGGCCATTCTCCACGAACACCGGGTGGAGAAGCTGCCGGTGCTCGACGAGCAGGGAGCACTCGCCGGACTGCTCACGGTCAAGGACATCCAGAAGGCCATGGCGTATCCGAACGCCACCAAAGACAGCCTGGGCAGGTTGCGTTGCGCTGCCGCCGTGGGGGTCGGAGATGCCGCGATCGTCCGCGCCCAGCTGCTCGCTGAGCGGCAGGTGGACGCCATCGTGATGGACACCGCTCACGGCCACACGGAGAGCGGACTCGAGACCGTGCGGCGACTCAAAGCCGCCCTTCCCGAATCGGTGGACGTAGTGGCCGGGAACATCGCCACCCCCGAAGCCGCACGGGATTTGATGGAAGCCGGGGCGGACGGGGTGAAAGTGGGCATGGGTCCCGGCTCGATCTGCACGACGCGGGTGGTGGCGGGCACCGGAATGCCCCAGTTCTCCGCAATCCGGCAGGTCCGGCCGGCAGCCGAGGTGCCGGTTATCGCTGATGGCGGGATTCGTTTCAGCGGCGACATCGTGAAGGCGATCGCCGCCGGGGCGGAATGCGTCATGGTCGGCAACCTGCTCGCCGGCAGCGACGAGAGCCCCGGCGAGACGATCCTCTACCAGGGACGCACCTTCAAGAGCTACCGCGGGATGGGTTCACTCGGCGCCATGAGCGGCGAGTCGGCCGACCGCTACTACCAGGCGGGCCGGCCCGCTTCGAAGCTGGTACCGGAAGGGATCGAGGGACGGGTACCCACCAAGGGCCCGCTCGCCGGAGTCGTGGAACAGTTGGTCGGAGGCCTCCGCTCCGGCATGGGCTATACCGGCTGCCGCAACATTGCGGAGTTGATGCAGTACGAGGACTTCGTCCAGGTGACCGGAGCAGGACATCGCGAGAGTCACGCGCACGACGTGGTGGTCACCAAGGAAGCTCCAAACTACCGGTTGGAGTAGCAGCCCGTGGACAGAGTGAGCCGGCATTCGAGCGGCGACCCATCCCGCCTGAACCGCGCCGCTTCGCGTCGCTCTTCGTTGCGCTTCGGTCAAAATACACGCGGTATTCCTCCCTCGCGCGCCTTGTCAGCCGGGCGCTTCGCCGCTCTCGGTGCTCGCCCCACCCGGCCCACGGACTGCTAGCCATGGACAGAGTGAGCCGGCATTCGAGCGGCGACCCATCCCGCCTGAACCGCGCCGCTTCGCGTCGCTCTTCGTTGCGCTTCGGTCAAAATACACGCGGTATTCCTCCCTCGCGCGCCTTGTCAGCCGGGCGCTTCGCCGCTCTCGGTGCTCGCCCCACCCGGCCCACGGACTGCTAGCCGTGGACAGAGTGAGCCGGCATTCGAGCGGCGACCCATCCCGCCTGAACCGCCCCGCTTCGCGGCGCTCTTCGTTGCGCTTCGGTCGGCGCCCACCCCACGTTGTCCACACGCTGCTCGCGCTGGGCATGCTGGTCTCGCTCTCTTGCCGCGATGTCGGTCAGCTCCGGCTGATCACGGTGTACGTGCCGGACATCGCCGTGTCCCTGCCACTCCCCCAGGGATGGACCTCCGCTGCGAACCAGCAGGGCGGCTACCGAATGACGACCTTCAGCGGTCCCTCGGTGGACGTTCCCGAGCGGGACGGGATCCAGGTGCAGGTGATGGCGGGTCCGGCGCCCGCGGGCCAGACGCTCCGGGAGGTTGCGGATCGCTTCTACATCGGCGAGCAGATCGTGCTTTCCGAGGAGTCCATCCAACTCGGATCCGAGGAGGGGTTCCTCTGGACCTTCGAGTGGGAACGGCGGCCGCAAGCGGGACGGCTGCTCCTGATCAAGAGGGAAGGCGTCCTCTACGGGGTGTTCGCCACCGGAGAAGCGCGGAGCGTCCTGGCCTACGGCCCCACCCTCGACCGCATGTACGAGGGGTTCTCGATCGAGTCCGCGGACTACTTCGACAGCTACGAGGACCCCGACTTCGATCTGATCCTGCGGTATCCGCAAAGCTGGACACGCTCCCACTTCCTCCGCGAACCTGGCGAAACGCTTTTCGTGGGCTTCCGCAGCGGCCCGCTGGCGGTGGACGCCGACGGCACCACCGTCCACGCGACGCTTGAGGTCACGGTCAGCAACGCCGAACCGGGAGTGACACTCGAGGGCTTCTACAGCGCCGCCGCGGAGAGTCTCGGGGAAAACTACCGGATGCTCCGCCACGACATCCTCGAGGACGGCCGCGGGATCGCCGTGCTCTACTCGGTAGAGACCCAGTTGGCCGACTATCTGGAATGGGTGATCTACAACCTGGTGGACGACCGGACCTACCTGTACCGCTTCCATTGCCGCAACCGCCTCTACCGCGCGATCCAGCCCTGGCTCACCGAGATTGCCACCCAGTTCGCGAGCAGCGAATAGCAACCCGTGGAGAAAGCACCCGCTATGCACCTCGGACGGCCTCCCGCCACCCAGATGAGATATGTGACTGCGCGGGTACATTCCGCCTGAGGATGGTTTGGTGAACCTGCGTATCTGGCTTCGGAGCGCGCTCGCGGCCCTGGCGTTGGGCGTCGGTACAGCCGACGCCGGCCAGAGCGATCAGGACCGGGCGCCAGCCGATCAACTCCAAAGCGGCATCGCGGCGAGCCGATCGTCGGTTGCGGCGCGTCTGCCGGCTCCGCCGGCAACGTCGCCGAGCGCGGCGGAACTCCGCCGCATGACCCGGGAAGAACGGGTCCAGGCGTTGAACGCCAGAACCTGGGAACTCCATGCGGAGCGGGTGCGCGAGCCCATCGAGATGGACGGCTGGCTGGACGAGGCAGCCTGGGAGCGCGCCCGTCCGATCGGGGACTTTTATGAGGGGGAGACCGACGAGGGTCTTCCTTCCACCGAAAGGACCATCGTGAGGGTCGTCTATGACGGCGAGAACCTCTATTTCGGGCTTTTCTGCACCGTAGGCGAGCATGCGGATGAAGGCCACCGGTCACCGCATGCGGATCGCGAGGCCGAGGACAGCCGGCCGCGCACGATGTTCCGGGACGAGAACATCGGCAGCGACGACGCGGTGGGCATCATGCTGGACGCCTACAACGACCAGCGAAGCGCCATCTTCCTGGCCACCAACGCGAACGGGATCCTGTTCGACATGAGCCAGAACGGGCAGGGTCCGCGGACCCGGAACCTCGACTGGGACACCGTATGGGAGTCGCGTGGGCAGACGGTACCCGGCGGTTGGACCGCGGAGGTCCGCATCCCGTTCAAGTCCCTTCGCTTCCGGCGTCCCCTGCCCGGCCAGCCAGTGGTGTTCGGGGTGGGTTTCAAGCGGAACATCCCGGCGAAGACCGAGGAGGTGTACTGGCCCTTCGTCTCCAACGACTCCACCTGGTACCGGCCTGCCGAACTGGGCAAGCTGCGCGGGCTCGAAGGAATCCAGCCCGGCCGGAACGTGGAGATCCGGCCCTACGCGCTCGGTCAGTTGAACGGCGGAGGTGAGTGGACGGGGGAGCGGGGACGGACCGACGGCGGGCTCGACGTGAAATGGGGGGTGACCCCGGGCCTCACCGCGGACTTCACCGTGAACACCGACTTCGCGCAGGAGGAAGTGGACGACCTCCAGATCAACTTCACCCGCTTCTCGCTGCGTTTTCCGGAGAAGCGGCAGATCTTCCTGGAGGGCCAGCGGAATTTCAGCTTCGGCGAGCACCGCGACGCCGACATCGTCTTCACCCGGCGGATCGGGCTCTCCGACGACGGCCGCGCCGTCCCCATCCTGGGGGGCACGCGGCTCTCGGGGAGGGAGGGCGCCTACACGCTGGGCCTCATGGGGATGGCCACCGCGGCAACCGAGAACCAGGTCGGGGAGCGGTTCACCGTCGCCAGAGTGCGGCGCGACATCTTTTCCCGTTCCTCCATCGGCGCCGTCTTCACCGATCGAAGCAGCGATGGGGCCTTCAACCGGGTCGCCGGACTGGACACGAGCCTCCACTTCCGCGACGCCTGGACCTTCGAGGGCGTCTGGGCCCGGGTGTTTGAGGAGACCGAGCAACAGAGCACGGGGCTGGCCAGCGGGCGGCTGTCCTACGAGGACGACCTGCTCGGCGGGACGGTGAAGTTCATCGAGATCGGGGAGAACTTCCACCCGGGGATCGGCTACGTGCGGCGCACCGGACTGCGGAAGACGTTCCTCTCGGCGCGTGTTTCTCCCCGTCCGGATGTGCCGTGGATCCGGCAGTTCCATCTGACCGCCAACCTGAACAACACCCGGAATCTCGAGAACGTGCTCGAGACGCGGCGCGCCAACCTGAACGGCCGCGCCACCTTCGAGAGCGGTGACGGAATCTCGTTCGAGCTCACCGATCAGTACGAGTTCACCACCTACGAATACTCGATCAACGGCGTGCCGATCCCCGCGGGCGAATACCCCTTCCGGCGGCTCCAGGTCTCCCTGAATACCTACTACCGCCGGTACGCCTCGATCCGCGCCAGCTATGAGTTCGGCGGCTTCTGGGGCGGGACCCGGGATCTCTGGACCGTGGGCGGGAACTACCGCGTCAACAAGAACTTGGGGCTGCGCGGAAACTACGCATACAACCGGATCCGCTTGCCGGGAGGAGATCTGGACACCCATCTGGTCTCCACCCGGGTGCAGCTCGCCTTCCGGAACGACCTCATCCTCCTCGGCCTCTTCCAGTACAACAACGCGACCGGCGACCTGGCCTCGAACATCCGCTTCAACTGGATTCCCAAACCGGGGACCGACTTCTTCCTCGTCTATACCGAACTCGACGAGTGGTCGGACCTGTTCTTCGTGCGCAATCGCAGCCTCTCCGTCAAGCTGAACTACCTCTTCCGGATTTAACAGCTTGTGGCAAAACCCACGCGGCGTTCGACCGGCGATGCATCCCGGCTGAACCACTCCGCTTCGCTCCGTTCTGCGTTGCGTTTCGGTCGAAATACGCCCGGTATTCCTCCCTCACGCGCCTTGTCAGCCGGGCGCCTCACCGGTCTCGGCGCTCACGTGGGTTTCACCACAGGCTGTTAACAGGGATTTCTCATACTCGCCGTCGCAGGAAGGGCTCGACTCGCCGCAGCACGACGGCGGGGACGGCTTGGAACGCCGGCCTCCGGCCGGCACAGCCCGCCGAAGGCGGGCGGCGGGAAGGACCCCCAGTTCCGAGGTGGTCCCTTCTCGGCGGGAATCTCAGCGTTCGGCGTAATCCGTACATGGGAAGGGCAGACACCGTTCGCAGCGCTGCGGGTCCCATGTCTGCGCCCCGTCAAGGCGGACGGCTAGGAACCGCCCGCGGCCCTGCGGGCCGCTGTGCCGGCCGGAGGCCGGCCCAGTTCTCCCGGTGGGGGCTCCAAGCCGTCCCCGCCAATTGCGCCGTCGGCTATCCGCGCTCTCAGGCCCATCCGCACTGTCGGCGTCCCGGCGGCTGCATTTACACAGCAACTGGGCCGGCCTCCGGCCGGCATCGCGCGGGAGCGCGAAACCAGCGCCGATGACGCGTCGCAACGCCAACTTGAGTTCCGCACCCGCTTCCAATCCTGGATGCCGCGACCGCTGACCGCTCCCCCTGGCGGCGACGCCCAGAGGACGACCCGGAGGATCCATCCCCGAGCTGGCAACGAAATTGCAGGATGTGACATCGCATTACGCCCGGACCTCCGGGTCCGGACGTGCTCTTGGCATCGTGATCCGGATGGAGGTCCTTCCCATGCCGAAGAAACTGCTGGCGCTCAGTTCCCTGGCGGCGGGGTTGCTCACCGCTTCGGCCGCCCCCGCCGTCACTCCGGGCGAAGACACCGCAGTCATGGTGGACGCCCTCGTCCTCGACCGCGCGGGGAATCCGGTCGCCGGACTGAACCGAGGCGACTTCGAGGTCATCGTCGGCGATCGGATACGTCCCGTCGCCGGGGTGCAAATCGTTGCGGCCGAAACCGCGCCGCGCCGCTTCGTCTTCGTCTTCAACCGCCGCGGAGCGCTCCCGGCGCAACTCAAGCGGGCGCAGCGTGGTCTCGCGGAGTTCGTGTCTTCTCGCTTTGGAGATCTTGACGAGGCGCTCTTCGTGGACTTTGCCGAGGTACCGAGGATGACCCGCGGTTGGCGTACGGGGTCAGCCGAGGCTCTTCCGGAGGTCCACAAGGTCACCCCGATGGGTTTTCGGAGCCCGGTCGGACCCGCTGAGGATGCCGCCGACGCTGCCTTCATGCTCTATGCCTTGGCTGAGCGGCTCGCCGAGGTCCCGGGGCGGAAAGTGGTCATCCTGTTCTCCGGCAGCCTCAGCACCTTCGCCGGGGAGCCGGGAGGTCACCCCAGGGGCACGACCAACCTCTGGGCAGGCTGGCCCGCGGTTGCGCCCCTCGAATCGAAACCGGGCGCGGATACGGCTCTCCAGAGCCTCGCCCTGCGCCTCAACGCCTCGCTCGCGACGGTCTATGGTCTGCACCTCGAAGGAGCGAGGCGCCAGGAAGACGGCATTCTGGTTGCCGACCGCCAGGAGTACAACGCGAGCACCGGTCGCACCCTGGCCCGGAATACCCAGGCCGGGCGAAGGCAGGAGGCGTTCGTCCGACCGGCGGACGACTTCCTCTCCTCGTTGGCGGCGGAGACCGGCGGAACCTATACCGCGCGGGCGACCGACTTTGCAAGCATCCTCGACCGGATCGAGGCGTCGAACCGGCTCTGGTACGAGTTGACCTTCTCGCCGGGCGAATCCGCCGCACCCGGCGTGTTCCAGCGACACGAAGTGCGGGTGCGGAACCGTCCGGGTCTGACCGTCGTCGTACGCCCGGGCCACGTTATCCCGGAGTAATCACCCGGCCCGGCTGACCAACGGACAATGCTCCCGTTGCCGTTCGTCTTCCGCGCACTCCGCGGTTCCGCACTCCTCGTCGCCGTTGTTGTTCTTCCCGTCAACGCGGGGGTACGAGCGCCATTACCGCAAGCGGCACCGCCCGCGACGACCCTTGAAGTGCTGGTGCTGGACGGTGCGGGGAGGCCGGTCACCGACCTCAGCGACAGCGACTTCGTCGTCACGAGGAACGGCGCCAACTACGCCGTTGCAGACGTCGAAGAACGGACCGCTGGAGAAGCTCCGCGCCGGTTCGTCTTCATCTTCAACCGCCGCGGCGCCGACGCCTCGCAGCTCAGCCGGGCACTCCGGGGACTCAGGGCGTTCATCGAGCAGGGCCTTCTGGATTCCGACGAATCGCTGTTCGCGGATCTGGGCGAGACCCTGCGGCTCGGCCGGGCGTTCGGGCCGGGGAAAGAAGTGGCGCGAATGGGACTCGAAACCATCCCGGCCATGGGGTACCGAAGCCCCGCCGGGACCGAGGAGGACGCCGCGGCGACGGCGAGAATGCTGGCACTGGTCGCGGATCGGCTGGCGGAGATTCCAGGACGCAAGATCGTGGTGCTCTTCTCGCGTAGCCTCAGCAGCTCTTCAGCGGGCGCTGAGCAACCGGGCACGTTCCGGACCCCCAACGTTCCCATGATCCGCCGGGGAGAGGCACGGGGCGAGTCGGATGCCGGGCTCGCCTTGATTACCCATCGATTGGCCAGGGCGAAGGCAACTGTTCACGTTCTCCACCTCGCAGGCGTGCTCGAGTACGAAGACAGAATCCTGACTGCCGAACGCGGCGAGTTCAATCCGTTTCAACCCTTTTCGTCCACCTCCTACGAGGGGCGTCGCCGAGCCGTGTCGCCACGCGGCGCCGACGACATCCTTTCCAGTCTCGCCGCCGAGACCGGTGGGCTCTACTTCTCCCGCGCCACCGGTTTCCCAAACGTCCTTGATCGCATCGAATCCCGCAACCGGCGCTGGTACCGGGTGAGCGCAGTTGGAGAAGTGGAGGCTGCCGAGGGAGAATCCGAAGTCCTGCAGGTCCGGGTTCCCGGATGTGCCGACTGCACCGTGCTGCCGGTACCTAACCGCGCCCCGGAATGAGACCGCGGGAAGGAACTTGATGCTCCCGGAACCTCGTCCGCCGCCTAGCCATTCGGGGATGAGGCTCGCCTTCGGGCTGATTTGCCTCGCGGTCTTCGTAGCCGGAATCGCCACCCTGGTCCCCGGTCAGACGTTCCGGTTCCGGGCCGCCGCGACCCGGGTGATCGTGGACGTGCTGGTACTCGACGACGACGGGAACCCGGTGCCCGGCCTCACGCCCGAAGACTTCGAGCTCTTCGAGGATGACGAGCCCCAGCGGGTGGCGAGCCTCGACGTGGTGGATTGGCAGCGCTACAAATTGGGGGAGGCCATTCCGGAGCAGACCCCGGCAGTGCCCGACCTTGAGGCCGCCGACGCCGGCAACGCTTCGCCCCGCCGGTTCGTCATCGTGTTCAACCGGCGCCGCGCCGACCCGGTCAACCTGCGGCGCGCGAAGCGCGGGCTCGAGGAGTTCGTGATCGAGCACATGGTGGACGGGGACGAGACGATGATCATCGAGTTCGCCCACACCGTCCGGGTACTCCAGGAGTTCTACTCGGGCAAAGAGCAGACGCTGGCGAACGTCCGCCGGATCGTCCCCGGAACCTTCCAAAGCCCGGTCGGGCCTGAGATGGACGCTCGCGACTCCTACGAGATGCTGTTTGCGCTCGCGGACGCGCTCGAGTCGGTGGAGGGTCGCAAGATCGTCGTCTTCCTCTCCATGAACCTCCAGACCTTCGCCGATCCCCGGCAAGTCGTCGGCGAGATCGCCGGCACGGAAGTGGACCAGTTTCCCGGGCGGAAGGCGCTAGACATGACGCGAAGCCTCCGGGAGGCGATCCTCCAGTTGAACCACGCGAACGCCACCCTCTACGCGGTGGATCTGACCGGCGTGTACGGCAGGGAGAATGACATCCTGAACCCGAGCCTGAACGCCTTTGACGTGCTCGGGAACGCGATTCCCGTCGAGCCCAACGATCACCCGCTCACCCGGATGGAGGCCGCCGCCCAAATCCCGGCGGAAGGCGGGGCCGCCTCCCTCGCGGTCGCCACCGGAGGAACCTACTTCCCGAACCAGACGAACTTCGCGGTCGCACTGAACCGCATCGGCATTCAGAACCAGCTCTACTACCTGCTGTCCTTCTCTCCCACGAAGACGGAACTGGACGGCGAGTACCGGCAGATCTCGGTACGGATCCGCGACCGCCCGGACCTGAGGGTCATCGCCCGGCCCGGCTATTTCGCCCGGCGCCGCGGCGGGGTCATCGAAGCGGCCGCCCGCGGCGACTACGGGTACGCCTTCCCGGAGGACCTGAACACCTACGCCTATCTCCTGAATCCCAGTCCCCACGGCGCCTTCGGGGTGCTCGCCGCGGCGCTCCCCGAATCGTCGCTGGAAGAGCCGGCCGAACTGCGGCTGCGGGTGGTGGGCCCCGGAGGCGCCGTGCTGACCGAGGCGTCCGGCATGGTGGACATCCGGCGTTTCTGGATCTCGACGCCGGCAGAACTGCCCTCGGGAGAGCACCAGCTTGAGTTGGTGGTCGAGCGGGGCGGCCAAAGGGTGCATGCGGGGGCATCGGCCCTGATCATCCCCACCGGATTCGGGGAAACCTTCTCGCTTTCGAGCGTCTTCCCGTTCGTAGCCGAAGAACACGGGCCGGCAGCGGTCGGGCCTCCGGTGAGGCCGGTGGCCGCCTTCTCGCGCGCGGAAGACGCGCGCATCGCGTTCTTCATCTTCCCGGGACGCGAGGACCCGGTTGCCCAAGTGCGCATTGCCTACGAGATCCGGAACGCCGCGGGCGAGATCGCGGTCGAAGCGGAGCGGCCGGGACGCTTCGATCTCGACCCGCGACGGCCGGAGGGCACGCCCATCATGCTGTCGCTCCAGACGGGAGTCCTGCGGGCCGCGCGTTATACGGCGGTCGTCCGGGTCACCGACGAGAGCCAGAACCGCTCTGCCGTTGGAGAACTTCCCTTCCTCATCCGGTGAAATAGGGAACGCCGGCCTTCAGGCCGGCATCGCCCGCCGCAGGCGGGCGAAACGCCAATTCCTCGCGCGGGTGGCGCTCGACGGTCAGGCCGACTCCGTCGAGAACCCGTGACCCAGCCGGTCCCGGGGATCCAGCGGGAACTGGTGGAACCCGGTGAGATGCGCGGAACCGGTGATCTCCGGAACGATGGCTTCCCGGTCGCCGACCCGGGTCTCGGAAAGGACGCGCGCGACGAACATCCCGCCGGTCACACTCTCGATCTGCACGCGGCCGTCCGGGCCGAGCTCTCCTCTCCGGTGCAGCACCGCCAGGCGCGCGCAGTTACCCGTCCCGCCGGGAGAGCGGTCGAACTGGCGCGGGCCGAACACATGCACGTTCCGGTACGTCGCGGCGGGATCCTCGGCCCGCGCCAACACCGTGGCGATATTGATGTGATCGCTTCCCGGGATCTCGGGATGGCGGACAGGCAGATGCCGGTTCGCCGCTTCCCGTACCCGCATCCCCAGGTCCACGACTTCCCGGATGTTGGCGAGCGACACTTCGATCCCTAGGGCATCGGCATCCACGTAGACGAACCAGTTGCCGCCGTAGGCGACATCCACCTTCAGGTCGCCGATCCCGGGCACCGGGAGCGAGGCATCCAGGTGTTCGACGAACGAGGGAACGCCCCGGAACGTGACCGAGACGGCCCGCCCGTCCCGCACCTCCACCACGGATTCGACGGGACCGGCCGGTGTCTCGAGCCGAATGCGGCGACGCGGCCCTTCGCCCGCGACCATCCCCAACTCGACAAGTGCGGTCGAAACCCCAATGGTGGCGTGGCCGCACATGTCCTGATAGCCGCCGTTATCCATGAAGAACATGCCGAACTCGGAATCCGCCCCAGTGGGTTCGGTCAGCACGCAGCCGAACATGTCCTTGTGGCCGCGGGGCTCCGAAACCAGCGCGGTGCGGAGATGGTCCAGGTGGCGGCGGAAGGTATCCCGCTTTTGAGAGATTGACTCGCCGGCCAGATGGCCTACCCCGCCGGTGATGATCCGGGTGGGCTCTCCCTCGGTGTGAGTGTCCACCGCATTCAGCCAGCGGGACGCCTGCATTGTTATTTCCTCCGGATCAACCGCGGTCGGCGCGCAGCGGTTTGTGGTTCCAGAGCAGGAAGCTCAGGAAGGTCGCGACGGAAGCCATCACTACGATGATGCCAAAGGCTCCGTCCCAACCGCGGGTCTCGATCAGATACCCCATCCCGACTCCGGTGAAGATGGCGCCTGCCGCGCCGATCATGTCCACGATCCCGGAAGCGGATGCCGAGGCTTCCTTCCCCCCGAAATCCATCACCATGGCTCCGGACATCAGGGAATATGGGCCGTAGAGACTGAAGCCGACCACCCCGAGCGCCGCCGCCAGCAACAGCGTTTCGTCCGCCGGAAGCCGGCTGAAGACGAAGACAGCACCGGTCAGGGCGCAGCATAGGACCGCCAGGACGGGGCCTCGCCGGGCGCCAAGACGATCCGAAACCCAGCCGGCGGTGATGGAACCGACCGAGCCGAGCAACGGGAAGAGCGCCGAGGCCGCCGCCGCCGCGCCGATTCCGGCCCCGGCCTGAACGAGATAGTCCACCGACCAGCCCCAGAAGCTGTAGCGAATGATGGAGAGCAACAGGTAGCTCGTGCACATGACCCAAAAGGCGGGGCTCGAGAGCATCCGGCGCCGCCACCGGCCCGCGTCTCTGCCCCGCGGAGACACCCCTACGGTGGTCGCGGGCGCCACCTCCCGGGAACCGCCGGCGGCTTCAGGTCGGGCAGCGGCACCAGCCACCGGCGGCTCCGGCCTCACGAAACGGTAGAGCGCCACCCCAAGGAGCGCCAGCAGCGCGGCGTGCGCCCAGAAGAGTCCGGACCAGCCAAGCGCCACGATGACGACCGCGGCGGACGCACGGGCCAGAAAATCGCCGAGCTGGTAGCTGATCGACATGAAGCCCGTCACCCGGCCGCTCTCGCGGCTCGGGTACCAGCGGGCCAGGATGGGCATGATCGCCAGCCAGCCCATGGTCTGGAAGGTGGCGTTGACTCCCCAGATCACCACGAAGAACAGAAGTTCCTGGCCGAACCCGAAGGCCGCGTTCATCAGGGCGGAGCCGATGACGCCGATGAAGAACATCGCCTTGCCGCCGACCCGGTCGCCCAGCAAACCGTTCACGAGCTTGGATGCCGCGTAGACCGCGAAGTACACGGACAGGATCAGGCCGGTCTGGGTGTTCGAGTAGCCAAAGGCATCGCCGATGACCGGCAAAGCCACCGGGACGGTCACTCGGCCGAGGTAGTAGCCGGCGTAGCCGATGAACAGGAGGGCCGTCAGCAGCAACCGCTGCCGGCGGAAGCCGCGGAGCGACTCCTTTTCAGGCATATTTCCGAGCCGATTCCGGCGCCGACTGCCGCGTTAGCGACAAATCAGCCTGGCAGGGCCGGTCAGTACTTCCACCCGCGGGTGTCAACCCCGGACGGTGCGCGCCTCGTGAGGTGCACCGTCATCTCCCGGAGGAGCTCCGCGTTCGTGATCGGTGTCCAGCCGTGCCCCTTGTTCGGACGGCCGTAACGGAAAGAACCCCCGTAGGCGGGGCTGTCGGTGGCCTCCAGAAACTCCTCCATCAGATATAAAGGGTGGTTAAAGTAGTAGTTGTCCATGTCCCCGCAGAGGAAGTGGAGCTTTCCCACGAGTTCGGGGCCGATCTCGGCCCAGTTCGTCTCGAGGTAGTAGCGGAGGTCGTAGCCGTTTTCCCGCCAGTAGCGGGCGACCTCGTGGTCGATGACGCCGGTCCGCTTGTCCCAGAGCGGCCGCGGATAGCCATCCTCGCCCACGGGCCCGAAGGACGCTTCCCAGGCTTCCAGGTAGTCGGTGGACCTGCCCCGGCTACCGAGGACCGCGGCCAGCCGGCTCAGTTTGCGGATGCTCTGGAGCGGCTGTCCCTCATCCGAACGAAAGGCGTAACGCACCGGGGCTAGTTGCCCTTGACTCCAGCCGGGAGCGTAGAAGGCGTTGTCGTCCTCGTAGATGTTGATGAGGAAGAGCCGCCGGAAATCGATGGGGTCCGGATAGAAGACCCAGGCGCCCCCGAAATCGGTCGGGCGGTGGGCCTGGAGCGCGAGCGCTTCGTATCCCCCGGTGGAACCCCCGGTCAGCAGACGCGCCCAGCCTTCCGGAATCATGCGGAACTGCTCCTCGAGGTACGGGATCAGCTCGGTCATGAGGGCGTCCTGATAGGGGCCGTTGTTCGCCGAATTCACCGCGTAGGAGTCGTCGAAGTACGGAGTCGAGTGCTGGAAAGTGACGGCGATCATCCGGGGAAACCCCGGCGAGCGCCATGACTCGAAGAACTCGAAGCCGTTTTCGACCCCGCGCTCTTGCCGCGCGGCGCGTGCGGCGGGCGATTCCTCTACCGGTTCGGGCGAAAAACCGAACGCCGGAGCCAGACTGAAGTGGCCTTGCTGGTACACCGTGGGGTAGAAGCTTTCCGGATGGTCGTCGTAACCCTCGGGGAGCAGCACCGTGGCCCCCAGGAAGACCGGTTGCCCCCAGAATTCACTCAACAGCGGGCTCTCGATCTTTACCCGCCGCACCCATTCGTCATCGGGGGGAACCACCACCTCCGGCAACTCTTCGACGAGTCGCAGCCGAACGGAGAACCCGGTCGCGGGATCGAGCCGAACCCGCTGCGCATCGCTGAGCAGGGTGCCGGGAGCCCAGTTGAAGTGCTGCCCTTCCCACTCGTCCCGATGAGCCCAGATCACGTGCCCGTCCGCCCGCCGAAACTCGGTGTACCGAGCCAGGAGAGCCTGGACGTAGTAGTCCCCGGCGGGAATCCCGGCGAGGCTCTCCACCGGATACCCGAGCGTCGCACCGTCGAGGACCGCAGGTTCGTCCGGCCGCAGCCCCTCGACGTCCACCGCGAAAAGCGGGACTCCACGCGCGTTCGAGACCGGCTGATGTCCGAGGCTCCGCTGCCGAATCGCGGCGATCCCGGGCTCCTTTCCGATCACCACGTAGGCGCGGCCAGTGATCGGGCCGTCGTGCAACTCGCCCGGGAAGGAGACCTCGAAACGGGTCTCGGGAGGCCCCGGAGCGCAACCGGTCAGCCCGACGAGGGCCGCGGCGAGAAGAATCGGAGGCTTCACCACCCGGCCGCGGGTCCCTTGCGACACGTGTCCGGCCTCCCGGAAAATCTGGACAGGATGGACCGAGGTAGACCCATTCCAGAGACAGTACAGTAGCCACCGTCTTGGAAGGAATGAGAGTCCAGGTCCCGGCCGGTTCCCGCCGCTCTGCCCCCTCCGGCTCGCTGTTCAGGTGCAGCCGATGAATCGAACCGACGCCTACCAGGGCGAGCCGGGTGGACCCAGCGCCTACCTGGCGAGCAACCCCGTTGCCGCCAATCTATTGATGTTCGCCATCCTGGCGGCCGGCCTGGTGGCGCTGGGGGCCCTGGAGCGGCAAGCCTGGCCGACCGTTCCCTTCAATACCATCGAAGTGTCGGTGGTCTATCCCGGCGCCACGCCCGACGAGATCGAGGAGTCGATCGTCGTCAAGATCGAGGAGCAGGTCGAGGCGCTCGCGGATGTCAAGGCAGTCAAATCCCTGGCCGCCCCCGGGCTGGCATCGGTGCGGGCCGAATGGAAGACCGGCGCGGACATGGGCGAGGCCAGCGAGTACGCGGAGGTCTAACAGCCTGTGGTGAAACCCAGGCGGCTCAGTTCTCCCGGTGGGGGCTCGAGCAGCGATGCGTCCCGGCCAAACAACCGGTGATGAAACCCACGCGGCGTTCGGCCGGCGATCCATCCCGGCTGAACCGCGTCGCTTCGCGCCGCTCATCGTTGCGTTTCGGTCGAAATACACTCGGTATTCCTCCCTCACGCGCCTTGCCAGCCGGGCGCCTCCCCGCTCTCGGCGCTCACCCGGGTTCCACCACCGGCTGTTACCAGCCGGCCGCGGCGCCGTCGCGACGCTTGTCCGGTCCTCCCGAAAGCACTCCCGAGCCCGGATAGATCTTGATGGCGTTCAGCATGCCGATCCGGTTGGGAGGCTCGCGGAGACGATGCCCCCGGGCGTTCAGGGCCTCCCGCACCTCATCGGAGAAGTCCTTCTCCAGTACCAGGTCGGTTCCGTCCATGTAGGGAATCGAGTTCGCCAGGTAGCGGACCACGAAGCGCGGCGCGCTCACCGCCGCCGCTGCGTCCATGTCGTAGTCGAGGGCCCGCACCAGCACCTGCAGGATGGTCTGGGGAATCGTCCAGCCGCCCGCCGACCCGAGCGCGAAGTAGGGCTTGTCGTAACGGGTCACGATCGTGGGGCTCATCACGAAGCGCGGCCGCTGGCCGCCCTCGATGAGGTTCACGCTCTCCGGATCGAGGCTGAAGTAGGACATCCCGTTGTTGAAGATGATGCCCGTCTCCGGGACCACCACCCCGGCGGGGAGCATGAGCGTCTGGGTGATGGTGACCACGTTGTGGTCCTTGTCCACCACAGTGTGGTGCGTCGTGTGCTCCACCGCGGTCGGAGCGTCGGTATCCGGCCGCACCGCCGCGTGGAACTGCGCCCGCGACGAGTCGATCCGCGCCGCCTGCTCCGCCGCATACTCCTTGGAGAGCAGCCGGTCGAGCGGGATGTCGGCGTAGTCCTTCCCGGTGTTGTAGGTGTCCTCGTCCACGAAGGCGAGCTTCATGGCCTCGGCGACCAGGTGGACAAACTCCTCGGAGTTGTGGTCGAGCGCCGCCACGTCGAACTGCTCCAGGATGTTCAGGGTCTGCAGCACGGTCATTCCCGAACCTCCCGGCGGCTGGCTGTACACCGTGTAGCCGCGATACGTGATCGAGAGCGGGTCGCTCCAGCGGGCTCGGTAGTTCGCGAAGTCCTCCGCGGTGAGGATGCCGCCGTTTCGCTGGAAGAAGTCCGCCACCGTCTCCGCGATCGCTCCGCCGTAAAGGACCTCCGGTCCGTCGGCGGCGATGGCCTTGAACGTCTTCGCCAGATCGGGTTGCTTCAGGACCTCACCCACCGGCCAGGGCTTTCCTTCCTTGAAGAAGACGCTGGCACCGTAGGGATAGCGGGCCACGTCGGCGCCGAAACCGCTCGTCCCGAAGGGGCCGTTCACCGCGGGAGTCACCGCGAAGCCGTCCTCGGCATACTCGATCGCCGGGGCCAGCACTTCGGCCCAGGACATCGAGCCGTACTCCTCGAGGAGCGCCGCCCAGCCGGCAAGGTTGCCGGGCACGAGCGGCGCCAGGAAGCTGTCCCGGGCCGGGTGGGTCCGGTCCCAAAGACGGCTGCCGGCGGTGAAGGCCTCGGGTTCCGCCGCAGCCGGCGCGGCGCCGATGAAATCCACCGACCGCACCTCCCCTTTCTCCGCGTCGTAGATCAGCGCGTAGCCGCCCACCCCGCCCAAGCCGGACATGAGGGGTTCCACGACCGCTTTCACGGCCGCGCTCGCCACCGCCGCGTCGAAGGCGTTCCCTCCCGCCTGCAGCATCCGGAGCCCGGCCTGCGCAGCCAGCGGGTGGGAAGTCACCACCATGCCGTTGACGCTCATCCCGGCGCCTTCGGCCGGTCCGTGCAGTGCCGGTCCGAGCAGCAGCCCGAGTCCCAGCCCCGCAGCTGCCAAGGTCAGGAAGAGTCGTTTCCTGCTCATCCGTCCGTCTCCTGTTCGCTACGCGCCGGCCGACGATCGCGCGGCCGGTGGCTGCTCCATCATAAGCACCTGCGGAAAGTGCGTCAGGATTCCCTGGACCAATGGCTGCTCTGATCCTCGCCACCCTCATGTTGCAGACCTTCCCCGCCTACGAAGCTCACTCGACGTCGGCCGACCGCGCCGCGCTGCTCGCGGCCGATCCCAGGGAATGGGACAACGCAACCGAAGTGGTCTGGGGACCGGCGCCCTACCGCACCCGGTTCCGGGCGCTCTGGAGCGAGGCGGGGCTCCACCTGCGGTTCGAGTCCGAGGACGACGAGCCGTGGTTCACCATGACGGAGCGCGATGATCCGCTCTGGGAGGAGGAAGTGGTCGAGATCTTCCTCGACCCGCTGGGCGACAGCCGCTACGTCGAGGTGGAACTGAACCCGGCGAACGTGGTCTGCGACCTCAGGAAGCTCGGGCCGGGGGAAGTCGCTTCCGACCCAATCGGGCACATGGACCGGGGGTTTTCGGTCGCGGGGATGCAGACCGCGGTCTCGGACACGGATGGGGCCTGGATCGGCACCCTGTTCCTGCCCTGGAACGGCCTCGGTCTCCCCGGCCCTCCCCTGCCCGGCTCCGAATTCCCCTTCAACATCTTCCGCATCAAACGCCCCGGCGGCCCCGAAGCGCCGGAAGAAAGCGCCGTCTTCGCCGCCTGGTCCCCGACCGGCAGTCCGAGCTTTCACGTACCCGAAGCCTTCCGTCCGCTACGCCTCGTTCCGTAGGAAAAACACCGCCGTGCGCCAGGATGACACTGACGCAAGGGAGCACCGCTGCCTTTCCCCGAGGGGACGCAGGCACGGGAACGCCGACCTCCGGTCGGCATCGCCCGCCGACAGGCGGGCGAAACCGGGCGCACTCGAACCGCAAGATGGGCTCGCAGGGGGACTTACAGCCTCCGAAACGGCGTGCCCACACGTCTCGCACTTTGTGCGAGGTGGTCGTAGTGGATACTCGCCCCGTGGAAACCGTCCGGGCGTCCGACTGGAAGGCCCTCTGTCGGGTGACTCTCGACCGCGCGCACGAGGCAGCGAAGCGCCTCGGGCTTCGGAAAGGCGGGCGTTCGGCGGCCGAGCCCGGGCCATTGACCCCGGACGACCCGGAGTATCCCCAGTCGGAGTTGAAGGGGACGGTGACCGTTGTCGGCGACATCGTGGGTCCGGTTGTCCCTGAGCCCGAGACGGCGGGCCTCACACGCCCGATAGCGCTGCTCGATGCGACCGAGGCGTCGCCCGCGAACCAGACGATACGCGGCACTGACGGCACAGGCGCATCGGAACCGGTGCAGCCGTCCCCGGGCAAACGTGGGACCCGGCGGACCGTGCCGCTACCGCCCGGCGCCAGCGCGGCGGCGGACTCAGCGCACAACACGAGCGATTGAATCCTGGCGGGGCTGAGACGCTCCGGACAGATTCCTCTTCGAGATGGCGCGGCCACGAGCGGAGAGCGAGCGCCGGATGGAACGCTACGGAATCAGTTCACAGCCCGCGGCACTGCAGGTCGTAACCGACTCCCCGTCACACGGCCCTCCCGCGAAGCGCAGACGAAGATCGGAATCCCCCAGCAAGGTCAGCTCGGAAAAGTCCCGAAACACATGCTCCTCCGGCCACTCGATCTCCAACTCGTGGACCGTCGAGTCCGCACGCTTCTCGAACCGCCAGTCGGCGATCCCGACGGCGGACATCGGCTGCCCCCGGGCGACATCGTTGTCCCACCACGAAAGGAGAAAGTACGGTCCGGCGAAATGCATGCGGGTTTCTGTCGCCGGTCCGGACCGTTCGATCGTCATCCTGGTGCTGAGTCCCGGCGGCCGGCCCTCACCGGCTTCGGCAGGGGGCAGCGCCTCCACCCGCAACCCGGCGCAGGGGGATACACCCGCCTCCCGGATCACAACTTCCAGATCGTCGCCCAAATCGGCACCCACAGCCGGGTCGCGTACGAACCGTAGAATAAGAGTCTCATCGCCCTCAGCAAAAAGCAGGTCGTTCGCAGCGGTCAGAGAAACGGCGACTTCCCCTGAGGCTCCGGTTCCAGCGGGGATTTCCACAGCGCCGACGGCCAGCTCGAAATCCTCCTCGGCCGCCGTGCCCGGAAGCGCGGACACGTGGAGGCTCCAGGCACCCGGCAGCTCCCGTGCTGTGTACCGGATTACGACTTCCACGGTGTCCCCCTCGCTCACTTCCAGGGACGACGCTGCGAACGACGCGGCAACCGTAGGTGGCGGAGATGGCGGCGAAGCGGACGGGGGTGTAACACTCGTGCCACCGCCGTCACCGGTACAGGCGCCCATCACGATGCGCCACCCCGGTAACGACGACTGTGGCCATGGTGGCCGGTCCGAGCCAGGCGACGCGTGTACTGGCTTCTGCGCCGGCGGGTTGTTTGGTCAAATGCACTAGGGAGGCAAGCTCTCGAAAGCTCTTCGACCCGGCAGTAGATCCACGGTAACCCCAGCCGTCGCCGAGCCTGCCCGAACCAACACCGGTTCCAATCCGATGCCGTCAAGAGCGTCAAACGCGGCCCCGTTTTCGGCTAGATCGGGGGCACATCCCCATCGCGCCATCGGCTTCGCCCACACCAGGTATTCCCCAGGGGGGAGCCCCTCGACCAGGAAACGGCCCTCCTGGTCGGCCCAGGCGCTCGCTCCCGTTCCGAGGCCGTCCCCGGAAATCCCGTCGGCAAAAACACCGACATGCGCCGCCGGCGCGCCGTCGACGGTGACTCGGCCAGCAACATTTCCAGCGCTCGCAAGCCAGTCACGCGCCGGCCGCAGCACCGACACGCCCACGATGTCATCTGCGGTAAGTGCAGAATCCATCCAGTTGACAGGGCTTCCATAGGACATCACCGGTGTCTCGCCTCGGAAACTTCCAACGTGGGCAGACAATGCCATCCAGTTGCTGTGGGAAGGGCCGTGGTCCAGACCAAGGCAATGCCCCAACTCGTGAAGCAGAGTCCTCGGGGCCGGAGACGATTGCCCAGGCTGCTGGAGCAACCAGATGTCGCACTCAATGATCCCCGTCGTCCCATCCTGGATGATATGAGCTCGGCCGGTGGCGCCGAGCGGAGCCCGTTCCCCCGGCACGATGACGATCGTGTTGCGTCCATCCACCGCGACGCCACGGCCCTTGTCCACTCCCACCAGCTCCCAGCGGATGTCAGCGCTCTCGAACTCCGCCCACCTGGCCAGTTCCGCAGCAGCGAATTCCGTGCGGCCGAGGTCGTCGTCGAGCCACCATGGGAGCATGCTTCCGGGACCCCACGCGCCCGGGTTCCACCGCAGCGCCTCACTGCTCGTCGGCACTCGCGGGCAGTCGCCCTGTCCGCAGCCGTTCGGGCTAAACGGATAGAACCGGTACCCAAATGCCTCTGGTCCAGGGTAGAGCGCCGCGAATCCGGCCACCCCGGCGACGAGAGCCAGCCGCCGCACCGGTGAAACGGTAACGCGCCCGATAAGACCAGTCACTTTCATCCCAACATATTGTGTTTGTAATTCCCATGTCAATCCCCAATCGCCAGGCACCTCACCGTTCCGGGATGGCGGCACACGTGCGCCCTCGCCCACCGCCTTCGGCGGTTAGTGCGCCAAGAAGGATCGGGGCGTCGCGCGCTGCGCCCGCCTCTGGCCGGCGATGCCGGCCAGAGGCGGGGGTCCCTTCGGAGCAATCGCGGACGACATCGGCGCGGGCCATGTAGCCTCCCCCGGTTCCAGGCGAGGTGACCACCATGTTCCCCGGCAAAACGAAAACCCTGTGGACCGCAAGTCTCCTGCTGCTGATCGCGGTTTCGGCGCCAGCGGCGGCCCAGGAGTCCGTCCGCGTCTGGGAGGGAGAATTGACGCTCCCCACCTACGCCCTCCTGCCCGACGATCCGAACCCGCAGTTCCGGGAGACGGACAACTCCATCGTCTATCCCTACACAATGCAGGACAACCTCGGATCGGAGCGGGCGGACCACACCTGGCGCGCCTTCTTTCTCGAGAACGAATATCTGAAGATCGCCTGCCTCCCGGACATCGGGGGCCGCATCCAGTGGGTTCTCGACAAGCGCGAAAACGAGCAGATGTTCTACAACAACCGGGTCATCCGGCCCGGCCTGATCGCGCTTCGCGGCGCCTGGGTCTCGGGCGGGATCGAGTGGAACCGGGGCCCCCAGGGACACACCGTCACCAGCTACTCCCCCGTGAACGTCACCGGCGTCCAGAACGAGGACGGTTCGGCAACCCTCGTGATCGGGGAGGTGGAGCAGACCTTCCGCACGGGCTGGGAGGTGCGTCTCACGCTCCGCCCGGGGGTTGCACGGCTCGATCAGGAGATCGTCATCTTCAATCCGACCGATCTCCCCTACCCCTACTACTTCTGGAACAACACCGCCTTCCCGCAGCGGGACGGCACCCGTTTCATCTACCCGATGTCGCTCGCCTCCGACCACTTCGGGACCACTTTCTATCGTTTCCCGGAGGACGGCGGGGTGGACATGACCCGCCTCCCCAACTATCCCGAGCCGACCTCCATCTTCGCCTACCGTGCGGTCCACGATTTCTTCGGGGCGTACGACTCGGGGGACGACCGCGGCATCGTCCAGACTGCCGACCACCGGGAACTACCCGGCAAGAAGGGCTGGACCTGGGGGCAGGGCGACGACGGCATGGTGAACCAGCGCGCCCTGACCGACGAGGACGGGCCCTACATCGAGGTGCAGAGCGGGCCGCTCCCCACCCAGTCGGACTACGCCTGGGTCTACCCGAGCCAGAAGGTCTTCTGGCGCGAACAGTGGACGCCGGTGTTCGGGCTCGGCGAAGGTTTCGAGTTCGCGACTCCCGAGCTGGTGGTCGAGCGGACGGAGAGTGACGACGGGACCCGTTTCCTGTTCCTCGCCATGAGAGCGCTGCCGGGGGCGACCGTCCGGCTGAGTGGCGGCGGGGCGGAACACTCCGAAACGCTGGACCTGACCCCGGAAGCCGTCGCGACCGTCGAATGGCCCGGCGCACCCGGGGGGTCTATCGAAGTGGCGGTGACCGCTGGTGAGAGGCGTGTTCTCGCCTATGCGTCACCACTCGAGGTTCCTGTCGAGGAGCCCCCACCGCTCGCCGAAGCCGGCGAGCCGGCGAACGCCGACGAGGCATTTCAGGCCGCCGAGCGCGCCGACAAGGACCTCGATCGGGCGGAGGCCCGCCGGCTTTATGAGCGTGCGCTGGCACTCGCGCCCGGTCATGCCGACGCCGGAGTCGGACTCGCCGTGCTGGACGTGAAAGCGGGGCTCTACCAGCGGGCGTCCGATCGGCTCGCGGGGGTTGCCGCCGCGGATCCCGAGTATGGCTTCGCGCGTTTCCTCCACGCGGTCGCCCGCTTCCGGCTGGGCGACGAGGACGGCGCCCTCGACTCGGCAACCCTGGCCACGAAGCTGGCCGGCGTGGACGCCTCCGCCTGGCGGTTGATTGGCCGGGTCAAAGTGCGGCAAGGAGATGGCCGCGGGGCGACCCAAGCGCTGAGGCGCGGGGGAAGCGACCTGCTGCCGCTCGCCCTCCTCCGCGCGGGAGCCACCGAGCGGGCCGCGGATCTCGCCGGCCGAATGATCGAACGGGGCACCGTCGAACTGGTCCCCTGGGCGGTCCGCCTGCACACCGCGGACGGCTCGGGGCGGGCCGAAGCCGCGAAGGCAATGACGGCTCTCGCCGGCGAGCGGGAGTTCGCGTTCACCGAACTACTGGTGCAGCTCGCCGAGCTTGGACTCTCCGAAATGGCGCTCGACATCCTTGAAGGACTCCGCACCGACGGTGGGTTCGAGCCGGGACCGGTACTTCTTTTCCACGCGGCGGAGTGGGCGAGCGGCGAGCGGGCCGCGCGCTACCGGGATGAGGCGCTCGCGGCGCCGCTCGACTATGCGTTCCCGTCGCGTCCCGAGTCGCTGGCGGTCCTGCGGTCGGCGTCAGAGCGACTCCCGGCCTCGGCTGCCCCCCGTTTGCTGCTGGGACACCTGCTCGGCAGCCTTGGCCGCTACGAGGAGGCGGTCGCCGCCTGGGAGGCGGCGACCGCGCTGGATCCCAAACTCTCGACCGCCCACCGGGCGCTCGGGATGGTCCACTGGAAGATCGCGGGCCGGACGTCGGAGGCCGAAAACCGCCTGCGGCAAGCGATCGAGGCTCGGCCCGCGGACCAGACCCTCTACCGGGACCTGGCCCGGCTGCTGCTCGACGAAGGACGGCCGGCGGACGCCGTGGAGGCCCTTCAGATGGTGCCGGCAGACGCCCGCCGCCGCCACGACGTCACGATCGAACTCGCCCGGGCACTCAACGCCACCGGCCGGTTCGCTGAGACCATCAGCATGCTGGAGGCCACCCAGATCAACTTCCGGGAGGGCGACGCCACCGTGTGGCAGCTCTTCTCGCGGGCCGAGGTCGAACTCGGCCGGAAGGCGCTTGGCGCCGGGGATGCAGAGGCGGCCCTCGGCCACTTCGACCGGGCGCTCACCTATCCCGAGAACCTCGGCGTCGGGCGTCCGTATCGGGCTCAGGAGGCCCGGGCCCTCTGGTTCCGCGCCGAGGCGCTTACCGCGCTCGACCGTTTCGACGAAGCCGCGGTAACTCTGGGACGCTGCGCCGAGAATCCGCCGCTCAGTGACGAGCAGGAGCACTTCATCGCCCGCTGCGCCGCCGCGCGGTAGAAGGCGGTCCGTTCGGCACCTGGTTTGCTCGCCTTCTTTCCTGCCCGACCGAGGAATCCCCACCTGTGATCACCGAGCCAACGCAATCGGACCAACCGTCAACGGGCCGGCGAGGCGCCTTCCGCCGCCGCTGGATCGGGTTCGCCGCCCTCGCGTCAGGGGTGGCGCTCCTGTCCGGCGACAACGCACACGGGTACCGTTTCTTCAGGCCGAGCGTCAACCACTCGCCGATTCCCGTGGCGGCGGATGCCGTCCGCTGGAGTCCCCAGGTCTGGGGCCCCTTCCAGAACCTGGAGTGGGTCGTTTCCGACTCCCCCGGGTGGACCGAACCGTGGGTGGATCTGGACGAGGAAACCCAGGACCCTCCGTTCGCGAGCCGGTCGGAGGCCGTTCCGTACATCGAAGAAGCGCTCGACGCCTGGTCGGATGTTTCTACCGCCGCTATCTCGTGGAGGCTCGCCGGCCTCGGTCCCGAACTCCACCGGGAGCGGGAGCACGTCAACGCGGTGCGGGTCCACTCCCGAGACAGCTCCGCCTCCTACGTTTCTCTCTTCATTGTGGCGGGGCAGATGGTCGAATGCGACGTGAACCTGTCGCCCAGGCACGTGGCCAAGTTCGCTTCCTGGGGAATGAACGTCCTGATCCACGAGTTCGGACACTGTCTCGGCCTCGCGCATTCCGGCGCGTTTCCGGTCTGGGACAGCAATTGGCGGCGACGTTCCTTCGAATCGGCGGTCTGGTGGCAGGATCCTAAAATGTCCTACGGGAACGACCGTGACCACGAACTCACCGACGACGACATCGTCGGGGCATCGCTGTTGCGGCCGGCGTCCGGCTTTCTCGAGAGCACCGGGAGTATCGGCGGCCAGCTGATCATCGATGGCGAGCCCGCGCGGTACGCACGGGTGGTGGCGACCCGGGTCTCCGCGGACGGTCTGGATTTCTCCGTGAACGCCTTCACGAACCGTGAGGGAGAGTTCCTGCTGGAGGGTTTGAAACCCGGAGACTATCTGCTCGCCGCGGGCACGATGGTTCTGGGAGGCGCCCATGGCTCGCTGCTGGACGGTGGCGCGGCGACCGGCGCCGATGACCAGTACTTGCTGCGTCCGATTCCCGTGACGGCCAGAACCGTGACGCGCGCGCCGCCGGTGTCGCTGCGCGGCGGCCGTGACGTTTCCGTGCTGAGTGAACCGCAATGAAACACGCTCTGACAGCGGCGGCATGCGCCGTCGCTGCTTTCCTGGTCCTCGGCTGCGACGGCGGCCCGAGCCAGGCGCCCTCGGCTCCGGCGCCCCCGCCGGCTCCCCCTCCCCCTCCTCCCTTCAGCGCCTCCTTCGCAGCAGGCAGTCCCGAGGTTCGCGAAGGAGAAGCCATCCCCGTCGGGATCGACTACCGCGTGCGTGACCTCGCGTCTGCGGTCATGCTCCGGATCAGCGCTGCCGTGGAAAGCGCGTCCGCCGAAGACTTCGAGCTCGACGTGGACACCGTCGAGATCCCGGCGGGACAGGACGTCTCCGGCACGGTGTCGCTGGAGATCAGGGCGCTTACCGACTCCCTGTTCAGCGAGGGGGACGAAACGCTCAATCTCGCTCTCGAACGCACCGGTGCAGCGGCGAACGCCACCCTGGGTGAGCCCGTCGCGGTCACGATCGTCGAGGCGGGGGCATCCCCTTGTCCGGGAGTCACGGTCCGGGCCGAGCCGTGGCGCGAGGAGGAATGGCGTGAGTCCCGGAAAACGACCATGCTCGCCTCGATCCTCGAAATCGACCTCATCGGCGGAGCTCTCGATACCCGCTTCGAGCTGATCGGCCCCTACTACGACCTCTATGAGGGCGGGAACACCCCGCGGTCCATCCCCACGTTCGGCATCAATTCCTGGCGGGTGCTTCCCGGTCCGGATGGGGTCGGCCACGAACTCACGGTCAACTGGCCTGGCGAATCGTGGTTCGAGGAAGAAACCCAACTCCAGTTCCGTTTTCTGGGGCCGACGTGTTCCGGCGAGCCGATCGCCTCGTGTTCCAGCGAGGGCTGCGACATCCTTCCCTGAAGGCGCGATCGCGGTTCCCGGCAATCCCTGACCGGGCGCCTGCCGGAGAATGGTCCGATAGGCCGTTTCCGGCGATATGCTCCGAACCCGTGAGTCCCGGGCGCCGCGTGTTCCTCGTCCTGGCGACCGGAATCGTTGTCCTCGGGTCAGCGTCGGCGGCATCCGACGGTTCCGCAATTGCGCAGCAGGCCGAGGCAGAAGTCACCGGCAGGAACATCGCCGAGAGGTGGTTCCGGCTGCTCGACGATCTGGACGGAAGCGACGAGAGCCGCGCCGCGTTCCTCGCCCTCTACGCCGAGGACGCGCTCCACATCCAGGGGCCCACGGGCGACTATCAGCGGGGGAACGCGAGCTACTGGGGGCGCGAGAAGGTCGGGCTGCTCGTGGACCGGCTGCTCGGAGAATGGCAGGACCATTCCATCCGCCCCGAGGTGGCTACGGCCGGCGAGGTGTCGGAGACCCTCTGGGCCGAGGCGGAGGGTCCCTGGGGCGGGCCGCTCATCGCCGTGCAGTTCACGATCGCGGGCACGCGCCGCGACGACGAAACCCGCTGGCACATCCCGGGAGCCGCGTTCTTCCGGGTGCGCGGCGGGGAACTCGTTCGGGTGCGGATCTACCTCGGTTTGGGAGAAGCCGCCGAGGTCGAAATCCAGCGGTGAGACGGGAAGCGCCGGCCGCCGGCGTTGCCATCCGGCTTCCGGGTTTCGTTCCGCGTCTCGCCTGCGTCACCGCCGGAATCGCCCTGGTGGTGGCCTGCGCCAGACCGGAACCGGCGGACTTGCTGCTCCACTCCGGGACCGTCCTGGAGCTTGACGAGGCGGGAACCATCGGGACCGCCGTCGCGGTGCGGGACGGCAAGGTGCTCGCGGTGGGCGGCGACGAACTGCGGGACCGTTACGCCGCCGAGCGGGAAGTGGATCTGGCCGGCCGCACCGCGATGCCCGGCTTCAACGACGCCCACATCCACATCCGCGGCCGGGCGCGGCGGCACATGCCGCTGGCCGGAATCGCCTCCATCGAGCAGCTCCAGGATCTGGTGACCGCCAAGGCCGAGGAGTTGGGGCCGGGCGAATGGATCACCGGCTACGGATGGTCGGAGGACGAGGTGCGGGAGCAGCGGCGGCCACTCCGGCCCGACCTCGACGCGGCCGCTCCGGAGAATCCGGTCATCCTGACCCGGGCCGGAGGCCATAGCGCGGTGGCCTCGAGTCTGGCGCTGTCCCTGGCGGGGGTGGACCGGAACACCCCGCAACCGGACGGTGGAGTGATCGAGCGCGGCCCGGACGGCGAACTGAACGGGGTGATCCGGGAGCGGCAGGAACTCGTCTCGCGGCTGGTTCCCGACGCTACTCCCGAAGAGCTCCGAGAGAGCTTCGTCATCGCCCTCCGGGACCTGCTCCGGCTCGGGATCACGAGCATCGTCCAGGCAGGCGTCCCGCCCTCGGGGTTCGGTGACTGGGAGTCGGTCTATGCCGAGTTCGGAGACGAACTCCCGCGCGCCGCGGTGCAGATCCGCTGGGCGGGAACGGAGGCCATGGAGGCGTTCGGACGGTTGAGCGGCGAGGGAGATGAACGCCTGCGAGTGGGCCCGCTCAAGGTCTTCGTGGACGGCGGGTTTACCGGACCGGCGGCCTACACGAAAGCGCCCTATCGGGGAGAGGATTCCTACCGGGGCAGCCTCGTTCGCCCCGAGGAGGAGTTCCGGGCCATCGTCGGCGAGGCGCATCGGATGGGCTGGCAGTTCGCCTTCCACGCCATCGGGGATGCGGCGATCGAACTCGCCGTGGACGCCTTCGCCGAAGCCCTGGCCGAAGAGCCGCGGCCGGACCACCGCCACGCTCTCAACCATTTCACGGTGCCGCCGTCCGACCAGACGATGGACCGGATGGCCGAACTCGGAATCCTGGTGATCCAGCAGCCGAAGTTCACCTACACGCTGGAAGGCCGCTACCGCGAGTACCTCGACGGCTACCGGGTCGAACGGAACAACCCGGTCCGCTCGGCGATGGACCGCGGCGTCTTCGTCGCGCTCTCGAGCGACATCCTGCCCATCGGCCCGATGGTGGGGCTTTACGCCGCGACCACCCGGAAAGGGATGTCCGGGGAGGTGTACGGCGGACCGGAGGAGGCCATCTCCATGGAAGAGGCGCTCGTCGGTTACACGCGGAACGGCGCCTTCGTGACCCGCGAGGAGGGAATCAAGGGGACACTCGCGCCGGGGATGCTCGCCGACGTGGTGGTGCTGTCGGACGATCCCCGCGCTGTGGATTCCGAGAAGCTGCTCGGAGTCGAGGTGGAGATGACGATCGTCGGGGGCCGGGTCCTCTACGAGAAGGCGTCCTGAATCTTCGCGGGAGGCGGCGCGGAGGCCGCCCTCCGGCGGTGGTACCTTCCGGTCGATGCGCCGTACCGTCCTCGCCCTCTTTCTCGCCGCCGCCTGCTCGCCGCCTCCCGAGACGACGGAAATGGCGGCGGAACCCGCCGACGACCTGCCGCCCATCCTGGCGCAGAACGCGTTCCTGTACTACAGCGACCTAGCCGAGGCGGAGGCCTTTTACGGTGACACGCTCGGGCTGCCCCTCGCGGCCGACTTCGGGTTCGCCAAGATGTTCCAGGTCGCGGAGTCGGCGTATCTGACCCTGGTGGACGAAGCCGAGGGAATGCACAGCGCCGACGAGCCGAAGACGGTCGCCTTCGCGCTGATCACCGATCACCTCGCCGCCTGGCAGGAGCGGCTCGACGCGGCCGGCGCGAACTTCCGGAGCCGCTTCGACCCCGAAGCCGCCGATCCGGAGGCCCCCCATCACGGGTTCACCGTTTTCGACCCCGGCGGCTACATCCTGGAATTCGAACGCTTCCTGCCCCACGCGGAAAACATGGATCTCATGCCGATCCTGGACACCACGGAGCCGCTCGGCGGAGACCAGGCAGCCGCGGGAGCGGGTATGGGATTCGAGGCCATGATCGTCTGGCTCTACTACCCCAACATCCCGGAGATGCTCGACTTCTGGCAGACGACGTTCCAGTTCCCGCAGACCGTCGACCAGGGATGGGTGAAGGTCCTCCGCTCGTCCTACGCCGGCTTCGTCGGCCTCGTGGACTCGACCCGCGGCATGCACTCCTTCACCGAGGACAAGGCGGTCACGGTGAGCTTCTTCGTGGATGACGTGGAGCCGTGGTACCGACATCTCGAGGCATCCGAGGGCTACCGCTCACGCACCGAAATCGTCAGCGAGAGCGACCGGGTGCAGGTCTTCGTCGGCTACGACCCGGGCAACTACTTCCTGGAGTTCGACACGTTTGTCGAAGCGCCGGGAAACGAGGAGCTACGCGCCCAGCTGGCGGCGGTGCGGGTGGCGGAATAGGGACGAGGTTCCTGGCGGACCATCTCCACACGCGGCGTTACCCGGGTTTCGCGCTCCCGCGCGATGCCGGCCCCCACCGGGAGGACTGGCCAGAGGTCGGCGTTCCAAGCCGTCCCCGCGCTCCGTCTCGCTCGGTATTGCGCGGTTTGCTGTGAAAATGCAGCCGCGCCGGGAAGCCGACAGCCTGGATAGCGTGCTGGCCAGGGAACGCCGGTGTTCACACCGGCACCGCCCCGCGCAGCGGGGCGAGAGGGCGTATCGTCAACCGCGAAGAAGCGCGGGGAGGGCTTGGAACGCCGACCTCCGGTCGGCACGCGCTGGCCTCCGGCCAGCGCACGGCGCATCGGTAAGTGGCGGCATGGTTCCCCTCTCGGTACCTACCCCCCTGGCTCGCTCCTCCCAGGGTGACAACGTGGGTGTCGTTTATCTGGGACAAACTGGGTGTCGCTTGACACGTGGTGGCTTGGGCACCACGAGGTGCACCATCCGCGAACTGCGCTTTCATGACCGGCGGGGTGTACGGGAGGACCCGATCATGGCGGTTTCGCGGCCCTGTGGGCCGCGATGCCGGTGTGAACACCGGCATTCCCGCGCCTGGGCGCGCTTCACGCTGATCGGCCGAATGCGGGTTTCCTGCCTACGGGACGCGGGGCCGGAGGGCTGCCTCCTCGGCGGTGATTTGGACGGTGCCCGTCTCGAGACCCGGGGACTCGGCGGTCAGCCGGATGACACCCGGCTCTTTCGCCGCCTGGACGATCACCAGCGCGAGCCCGTTGAAGGCGCTGCGTTGGATTGATTTGTCCGCCTCATGGCTCGAAGGGTCGCCGTTGCCCACCCCGATGATCTCCCCCGGGCCCTCCAGGCGGAACTGCACGTCGTTTGCGGCGGTGGGCACTGTTCGACCCTCCGCGTCCACGATGGAGACCTTGACCAGGGAGACATCCTCCCCGTCCGCGTGAATGGTCGGGCGATCCGGTTCCAGCGCGATGGCGGCGGGCGCTCCGGTTGTTTCTCTCCTGGCCTCGGCGACGACTTCGCCGTCCCGGTAGCACTTCGCCTCCAGCGCTCCGGGCTCCCAGGCGACATCCCAGGACGGGCCCGCATACGGCTCCCGGTCCTTTCGCCCCCGACTCTCACCGTTCAGGAACAGCTCCACGCTCTCGCAATTGGTGAAGGATCGGACCTCGACCGTCCCGTCTTCGGCGACCGGGGGCTCGTTCCAGTGGGGGAACAGGTGGAGCACGGTCTCGTCGCTCCAACTCGACTGGTAGTAGTAGTAGTTGTCCTTGGGGAAGGCGCAGGTGTCCATGAAGCCGTACTGGGCGGTGATGACCGGCCAGTCGAAGGGGAACGGCTCGCCCCGATAGTCCATCCCGTTCCACACGAAACCGCCCGCGACGTAGTCCGTCTCGGCGATCCGGCGCCAGGTCTCCCCGGCCGAGGTGTCGTAGGAGCTGTGGTGCCCCTTCGCTTCGTCGTCCGCATAGATTCCGCGCGTAGTGAGGTCGTAGCCGGTCTCGAGCGCCAGCATGGGCCGGTCCGGGTTTGCGGCGTGATAGTCGTCGTAGTTCTTCGGGTCGAACCCCCGGACGTCGATGACGTCCGCCAGGGTGATGAGGTCGCGCTCCGCCCCAATCTCGTCGGGAGAGGTGGCGCCGGTCAGCGGGCCCACATTGCCGGTCGTGGGCCGGGTGGGATCGAGCCGCTTGATCGCGCCGTGCATCGCCCGCAACTGACGGCCGGCCTCCTCGGTACCCTGCCGCAGTCCTTCGTTGTTCATGCTCCAGCCGATGACGCTCGGATGGTTCCGGTCGCGCCGCACCATGCTCTCGACCGTGCCGATTACGTCTTCCGAAGTCCCCATGTGGCGATTCTCGACGAGCACCAGCATCCCGAGACGGTCCGCCGCGTCCAGCACCTCGGGGGTGGGCGGGTTGTGTGAGGTGCGGATGGCGTTCGCCCCCATCTCCTTGAGCTTCTCGAGCCGGTAGGCGTTGATCCGGTCCGGGAGGGCCACCCCCACCCCGGCGAAGTCGTGATGGAGGTTGGCGCCGTTGATCTTCACGTGCTTCCCGTTCAGGGAGAACCCGCTCCCGTCGAAGCGGAAGGAGCGAACGCCGAACGGCGTCTCGTAACGGTCGGCAACCCGCCCGCCGGTTTCGACCGTGGTTTCAACCGTGTAGAGGTAGGGGTCTTCCAGGGACCACAGGGCCGGGTCCGGAATCTCGACGCTCTGGCTGAATGCGAGTTCCTGACCAGCCGGAATGCTCTCCGCGGCGGCAGCGGCCGCGACCCGGTTTCCTTCCCGGTCGATCACGGCGCTGGTCAGCGTGCACTCCAGCGGCTCGGCGCCTTCGTTGACGACTGTCGTCTCGACATTCACTTCGGCCAACTCCCCGCTGACCTCGGGCGTGGTCACGAACGTCCCCCAGTGACCGACGTGGAGGGGGTCGAGTTTCGTGAGCCAGACGTGGCGGTAGATCCCCCCTCCCTCGTACCACCACCCCTCGTCCCAATCCGCGTCGGCGCGCACCGTCACCACGTTTTTCCCGCCGAAGTTCGCCGCGTCCGTGATGTCGTAGTGGAAGCCGGTGTAGCCGCTCCAGTTGTGACCCACCCACTCGCCATTGATCCAGACGTCGCTGTTCCGATAGACGCCGTCGAACTCCAGCCAGATCCGTTTGCCCCGGTCGGCGGCCGGAAGCTCGAAAGTGCGGCGGTACCAGGCCACCCCCTTCGGCTTGTAGCCGTGGTCCCGGTCGTACCAGAGTTCGTTAAAGCCGGGCCTCTTCCCGCCGGGCTTGTCGGCTCCCCTTGGATGGAACTCTCCCCCCACCACGAAATCGTGTGGAACGCGCACCTCTTCCCAGCCGCTGTCGTCGAAATCCAGTGCCGCCGTTTCGACGGAGCGCATTCCCGGATCGTCTTCCCAAAGGGCCGGCCGGTTGTATACGGACGCACCGGCGATTCCCCCGGAGCCGCCGGTGTTTTCCACGAGCACCGCCAGGGCGTTCGGCCCGCCCAGGTTCCAGGCGCCGCCGGAATCCAGAGAGACCTCGAACGGAGCGTCAGCTCCCTCGTGGTACACAAGTCGCTTCCCGTTGAGAAAGACGGTGGCGTTGTCGTCCACGGACTGGAAGTAGATCCGGGGTCTTCCGGTCGGACCCGGCGGCAGGGCTCCGAGTTCCGCACGGAACCAGGCTGGTCCTGCCTGCCCATCGAACACGT
Source organism: Candidatus Marinacidobacterium sp. (assembly GCA_965223075.1). Classification (GTDB taxonomy): domain Bacteria; phylum Acidobacteriota; class Vicinamibacteria; order Marinacidobacterales; family Marinacidobacteraceae; genus Marinacidobacterium. Next base: position 1,413,567 of record OZ244986.1, read on the forward strand.
CGCTGCCCGGCGCCGTTTCCTGCCAGCCGGACAAATCGAGTCCGGGCGCCACCATCGCATCCGCTTCTTCTTCGCCCGTCGCGCTCATCCTCCAGCGCCAGGTTTCGATGGTGTTGCCGCGGGGCAGCGGCGTGAACCCTTCTGCCCGGCCGCGGAAGAAGCGCCACCCGTCATCCATGAGCAATCGGGTCCTCGGGCCGTCGTCCGGCGGGGCGCACCCAGGCACCGTCCAGAGCGCGCAACCGAGACCCGCGGAAAACAACAGAAGAGCGCACCAACTCCTGTGCTTCATTCCCATCGCCTCCGGTGGATGCACTATGGGTGCGGGCGGCGGTGTGGCGCAACTGCGTGCCTTGGGGCATCCGCCCGTCACGCGGGTCGGCAGAACGCGCTTTTCGCTCCCCTGCGGGGAGCGGTGCTGACCGGAGGTCGGCGTTCCCTGCCCTACGCGCCGCGGTGCCGACCGGAGGTCGAACCGGGTTCGGAGGTCGCGGGTCAACGAAGGATTGGCGCCCGACTACCGGTTTCGCCGATCAAACCCGGCGAAAGCAGTCAGAGTGGGGTTCCCTCGGGGCCCGCGGGCGACACCGAATTCACTACCCAGTCGAGGTAGCCGGACGATCCGGCGCCCACCTCGAAGGCGAGGAATTCGGGGGTGTCGTAGGGATGGAGATGGAGAACCCGCTCCTTGAGAGGTTCGACGCCCGCGGCGGTGGTCTTCATGAGGAGGAGCACCTCCGCATCCCGTTCGACCTTGCCTTCCCACTGGTAGATGGAGGTCACCGAACCGATCACGTTGACGCAGGCGGCAAGGCATTCCTCGACCAGGATCGCGGCGAGACGTTCGCCCTCGTCGCGGGTGGCGAGCGTTGTCAGAGCAATCCAGCAATCGACCATCGCCGGCCTGCCTGCCGCTCGCCGCCGGCTCAGGCGGCCGCCGTCGCGGCGGCCTGGGCTTCGCCCGCCAGCTCTCCCGCCACCATGAAAGTCTGCCGGGCGGCGCGAACGGCTTCGTCCGGGAAGCGGAGCGTGCGCCCGATACGGTCGATGGAGCTCCGGAACTCCCTCCAGCGCGCCCGCTGGTCCTTACCGTAGGGGTCGAAGTAGCGAAGACTCGCCGCCAGGTCGGGACGTTCTTCAGCCAGCGCCCGCCGGATGAAACGGTTGCCGTTCATGGAGCCTTCGACCACGTAGAAGGCACCGAGGGCTGCTTCCGGACTCCACGACGCGCCGCCCAGCGCATCCGCGAACCGAGTGACCGCCGGGGAGGGCGAGCGATGGGAGCCGGCACCAAGACTTTCCAGATCGAGCGCCAGCCTTTCGCCATGGCCACCCATCGCGTCGGCGAAGCGGAGCCAGTCGGGCCCCTGAGCGAGGAGCTGCGCCTGGATGAGGCGAACGAGCCCGAGCAGCCCGGACTGGTGCTCGGCGAGCGCCGTACGGGAAACCTTTCCGCGGACCAGACCACGTTGGAACACGTGGTTTTCCGCCGCGGCGTGCTGGTCCGCGGTGGCCGCCTTGAGCCGGTCCGCAAGTCCGTTTGTCATGACGCTCATCGGATTACGGCCCAGGCCGCCGCGGCCACGACGCCCAGCCAGATCAGACCCTTGATGAGAAAGAAGAGAAAGGCCGCGCCAGCCAACCGTTTCACGATGCGGCTGTTGGCGCCGGGCAACCGCTGCCAAATACTGGTATCCGATGTCATGATCGCCCCGGGAGCTTATTCCCGGGCGGCACCCGGTTCAAGGCGCATCGGCCACCCGCCGGAAGCGGGTTTCTCCGAGGGAAAGCGCCACCGGTCTCCCGGCAAGGTCGAGCTGGAACGTGATCAGCGCCTCGCCGCGCCAGGCCGCATCCCAGGCGACCCGGAAGGTCTCGTGGCTCCAGTGGGTGAGCGGGCCGCGAAGCCCCGGGCCGTAGTCCAGCCGGAGACCCTCGCCGCCCGCCTTCACGACGATCTCGCCCCCGACCTCGTGCCGGTAGGTTCCGGCGTAGCCCGCCGGATCGAGGTGCGGGCGCGCGCCCTCGACCCGCGCCGCGCGAAGCCCCTCCATGGCGTTTTGCTGCGCTTCGGCGAGGCCGTCGTAGAGCGCGAGCAGTTCGGCGCTCCAATCACGGAACGGAGAACCCAGCAGCGCGTCGAAGGCCCGCAGCATGAGCGCGTGCCGGACTTCCACGTGATCGCGGTTTCCGAGCACGTAGACGCCGATCTCCTCGTCGCGGATGAGACCGGCGATGGCCACCATTCCGTCAATGGAACCGGTGTGGAAGTCCGCGGCGTGTCCGTCGTAGTCCTGCTGGAACCAGCCGAGCCCGTAGGTGACCCACTTCGGCTTCGTGAGCCGCTGGGTCGGATAGAACCCGGCGCGGTCCACGAGCGACTGGGGACGGAACATCTCCTCCACGACGTCTTCGCCGAGGATCCGGGTTCCGTCGGCCGCCACCCCCGAGGCGAGCAGCATCCTGAGCCAGAGGGACATCTCACGGACCGAACTCCACACCGATCCCGCCGCCGCGACCGAATCCACCGGAGCGTTCTCGATGACCACGGTCTCGCCGTCCACGACGTGGTGCGGCGAGGCCACGTTGTCACGGCCTCGGCTGAGGGAAACCAGGGGCACCGTGCGGTCCATCCCCAGGCGGTCGAAGATGCGGGAGTCCACGAAGTCGTGCCACGGCATCCCGGAGACCCGCTTCACCACCTCGCCGGCGGTTGCGTACATCACGTTCTGGTAGATGAAGCCGGACCGCATCGAGTAGGCCGGCTCGACGTGACGGAGGCGCGACAGCATCTCGTCCATGTCGGTGTCCTGGCCGTACCAGAAGACGTCCGTGTTCGGGAGACCGCCGCGATGGGTGAGGAGATCCCGCACCGTCATCGCCTCGCTCACCCAGGGATCTGATACCTCGAACTCCGGAATGTGTCGGCGCACCGGGTCATCCCACCCCAGCTTCTCCTCGTCCACCAGGATGCCCAGCGCCGCCGCCGTCATCGCCTTGGTAGTCGAGCCGATGGCGAACAGCGTGTCCTCGTCCACGGTTCGCGGTTCGCCAAGTTCGAGAACGCCGTAGCCGCGTGCGAAGAGGAGTTCCTGCCCGCGCACCACGGCAACCGCGAGCCCGGTGGCGTTCCAGTCGGACACGGCCTGTTGGACGTAGCGGTGAAACGCGTCCGCGTCGAACGTCTCCGCCGCCGAGGCGGAAGGCGCCGCGAAGACGGGCACCGCCAGGAGCAGCGCGAGCAGGCGAGGAGCAGTTACCAGATTCCGTCGTAGTTCCATCGGGCGGTTTTTACAGCCTGTGGTGAAACCCAGGTGAGCGCCGAGAGCGGTGAGGCACCCGGCTGACAAGGCGCGTGAGGGAGGAATACCGAGTGTATTTCGACCGAAACGCAACGCCGAGCGCCGCATAGCGCCAGTTCTCCCGGTGGGGGGGCGGTTCAGCCGGGATGCATCGCCGCTCGAACGCCGCGTGGGTTTTGCCACAGGCTGTTAACTCCTTGTCAGGGACAGCGGCCGCGTTCGCCGCCGTCTCTCCGCCGAAGGTATCGCACGTTTGGCCCACCACCCGGGGCGGCCAGCCGCACACGTCCTGGTCCATTGCCGGCAGTCCGGCATTCCCAACCCGCGGTCGGCGCCCCCGCTGTCGAGCGCGCTCCACGCGGGTCGGCCGTACGCGGTTCCACCCGCCTACGGCGGGCTGTGCCGACCGGAGGTCGGCGTTCCAGGCCGTCCCCGCACTCGTCCTCCTTCGGCAGTGCGCAGTTCGCGGCCCTCTGGGCCGCGGTGCCGGTCTGAAGACCGGCGTTCCCTTCCCCGGCCGCCCTCGCTGTAACTCGACTGTATGCAGTTTCGCGCGCCTTGTCAGCCGGGCGCCTCGCCCGTCTCGGCGCTCACGCCACTTTATCCACAGGCTGCTAGCGCACGCAGGGTTCTTCGCGGGGCAGGAGGGAGCGGGCGAGGATCTGGTGGAGGGTTCCCTGGTAGTCCCATCGAGTCCCGTGGTTCGCGTCTCGGAAGATCTCAAGGAGGCCAGCGGTGACCTGGCCCTCATACACCCGGCACTCAAAGCCCTCCACTTCCTCCGCGGGGGGCGGGTCGGGGAGCGGCCAGGGCCGCTCGTTGAGCACGGACGCATCGGGCAGCATCGGGGTCGCGCTCGCGTAGACCTGCACGCGCTCTCCGCCATAGGTGTCGGAGGGGGTATCCGCGGACGCGAGATCGAGGCGCTGCATCAGGTCCCGGACGGAAGCAACCCGAGGATCCGTGTGCGCTTCGGAACCGAGCGCCTCGATGCGCAGAAGGTGCGAACCCTGCCGGTCGCGCAGCAGGATCTCGTAGGTCGGCGCATCGGCGATGAAGGGGCCGGTGGTGGGCTGGCGAATGTTCTCTTCCCCAACCATGGAAATACCTGTTGCCGCAGTTGCCTCGATGACAGAACTGAGATCTTCGTCGGTTAGTTGTCCCCGTTGAATGTTCGGCAGGAGCGGACCGGGAAAGATCTCGATCGTCGGCCCCTCGTAGAAGAAGTCTCCTCCCACGGTCACTGCGTAGCGGGGCGGCCGCCCCAGCCGGTACTCGATGGGGGCGAAGCCCGGACCCTCCCAGATCTCCAGGAAAAACACCCCGGGGTCGTCCGGAAGGTCGAGCGTGTCCGGCGGCGGCCCGATCGGGGGTGGCGCCGGAGGCGCCGGGGTGGTCGGCGCCGGAGCGGCATCCGACCCGCACCCCGCTGCCACCACCAGCAGGAGGACAAGCGCCAGACTGCCGGCGGAGGTCGAGAGCCGCCGGCTTAACAGCCTGTGGTGAAACCGACGTGAGCGCCGAGACGGGCGAGGCCCAGTTCTCCCGGTGGGGGTCCGGCTGACAAGGCGCGCGAGGGAGGAGCCCCCACCGGGAGAACTGGCCCGAGTGTATTTCGACCGAAGCGCAACTGAGAGCCCCGCGAAACGGGGCGATTCAGGCGGGATGCATCGCCCGTCGAGCCCCCACCGGGAGAACTGGGCCGCGTGGGCTTTGCCACAGGCTGTTGACATGGCCTCCGGGTGGTCAGCCGCCGAGGCTCGCCCGGACGGCGAGCCCCAGGCTGTAGAGGACACCCGAGAGCACCAGGCCGACGCACGCGAGCCGGAGACCGCTGCGGACCCCGGAACGTCCGGTGAACAGACTGGTCGCGGCCCCCGACACAAACAGCGCCAGGCCGCTCAGGGCCACGGCGCCGAGCAAGGCAGCGCCGCTCCCGAAACCGGTTGCCGGCAACACTGCGAGTGGCAGGAGGGGGACCAGTGCTCCGCCCCCGAAACACAGCAGCGACGCCAACGCTGATGCCCAGGGCGAACCGAGGTCATCCGGGTTCAGCCCCAGCTCTTCGCGCGTCAGAACATCGAGCGCCCGGGCCGGCTCGCTGATGAGGCGCTTCCCGAGTTCCCGGGCCGTTTCGCGCTCCAGGCCGCGCGCCTCGAAGATCATGGCCAACTCTTCGGCCTCATCGTCGGGGTAGAGCCGCAGCTCTTCTTCCTCGAGCGCAATCTGCCGCTCGAAGAGTTCAATCCGGGAGCGGACGCCGAGGTACTCCCCGGCGGCCATGGACACCGCCCCGGCGACCATTCCGGCAGCTCCGATGAGCAGGGCAGTCCCCGGGGAGGCGCCGGCGCCGCTGGCGGCCAGGATCAGGGCGGTGTTCGACACCAGTCCGTCGTTGGCCCCGAAGATCGCGGCGTGGAGCGCCACCGCCCCGCGGGTGTAGAGGTGGCGCTGCTCCTCCCCGAGCAGATGGTCGCGGGATTCCTGCCGCACGGGCGGGCCGGTCTCCCGCGCGAGGAGCACCTCGAGGCTGGACGGCCCCGCCCGGTACACGGAGAGACCGCGCACCTTGAGAGCGGCGAGCGCCGGCAGGAGCGAACGCGGACCGATGCGCCGAATCAGCGTTCCCACGAGCCGGACCCGGAAAGGCGCCTCGTAGGGGCCCGGAGGCGAACCGCCCGCCTCCTCGATCGCCTTGACCCACGCCTTGCTCTGCTTGAGCGCGTCCACTGAGAGCGCTTCGAAGAGGCGCTTGTTCGCGCCGGTCTCGACCTCGGCGAGCACCAGGTAGAGCCAGGCCGCCTGGACTTCGCTCTCCCAGCTATCGAGCAGCGACGCCGTGTTGTCCGCCATCACCCGACTCTGCTCCGCAACCGGGAATACGCCCGGCTCTCGTTCGGGTAGCGCGCTCGACGAGTCAGCCTCATGGCGTCCCGGGCAGAGTACCCGAAGGGGGGCCACCGCCGCTTGCCGCCTCCGGAAGCTGCATTCGGTAAAGCGGCAGGGCATCCACCCGGCGGGAAATCTCCGCCTCGACGTCCCGGAAGCCCTCACCCCGCACCCCACCGAATTCGGCTTCCAGCCGGGCGGCGCTAAGCCCTTCAGGCAGGCCGGCATCGCGCGGTACGAGGTCGTCCTCCCGGATGCCGGCGGCAAGCCGGACCTGCATCCAGCGGGCCCGCGCGACATCGCCGGTCGCGGTGAGCCCGAATCGGGTCCCCGCCACGTCCATGAGCAGATCGGCGAACGAGAACCCGGTGCCCCCGGCCGCGGCATCGAGCTGCTCCTTCAGGAGTCCGGCTCCCCCGGACACCTCGTCGGGCGCCACCTGCGCGATTCCGGCGCTCAGGAAAAAATGGCGCGCCCAGTCGCGACGCCCGTGCAGGCTGAGCGGGAGGCGGTCCAACAGCCCGCGGGCTTCCTCCCCACCGCCGGGGACACGGGCCAGATCGAGCAGCGAGGGATGCCCGAACGCGCCCCCGAGAGCGAGGAGAGCGGCTCGGTTTTCGGCCACCGCATCGCCTCCCACCGAACGGACCGCGGCGAGGGCGAACGTGCGCCGCAGCACCGCCGCCGTCCGGTCGGGCTGTTGGCGCAGGAGGTCCGCATCGCGCGCGAGCAGGGTGAGGTATCCGCCCACCCGGGAATGAACACCCGCCGTCATTTCCGTCCCCTCCGTCCAGCGCACGACGATCGTCGAATTCGTTACCCGGACCTCATCGAAGGGCGCGAGGAGCGTTGCCACCGCGGCATTGCGCCGCAGCCAGCGCGACAGGATTCGGGAAGAGGGTCGGACGAGCAGCGGCGGCGCTTCGATCCCCCCAAGCCGCAAGGAGCGGAAACCTGCCCGGAATTCCCCGTCATCGACCGTGGGCTGCGCGGTCGCCGCGATGTTCAGGAAGCGTTCGCCGAACACCGGAACCGAAACCGGAATGGATCCGGCGATTTCCATCGAATCGCCGGCCGGCGCCGCGTGGAGCCGCACCCCGGGCTCCACGCCGATGGCCGCGAGCGCCAGCCGAAACCCGGCCGCAAAGGTGGCGGCGTTCAGGGTTGCCCGCGAGCCCGGCGCACCCTCCCGGTAGAAGTCGGCGAACGCGTCCCGGTACTGCCCGTCCGGCGATCCGGGCGGACCGATGGGGTCAACCGCCGCAACCCGGTCGGTGAGCAGCAAGAGCAAGACGGCGACGCTCGCGAGGAGGATGGCGGCGATCGCAATGAGCGCCGGAATCAGCAGCAGCGCCGAGCCGAGTCCCCGGGCGACGACGGCGCCGAACAGCACGCCGACGAACATCCCGGTCAGCGGCGCGAGGAGCGCCGCCAGGTCCGGGACTGCGAAGCTTTCGAGCACCCGCCACGGGGCGGCGTCCGGAGCGGTCACCACCAGGGCGGTGAGCACGGCTCCGATCGCGAGCGAAGGGAGCATGACCAGAAAGAACCCGGTGATCACCCCCCGCACCCGGGGGAGAACCAGCGGAATCAGGATCCCTACGGGAATGAACCAGAGCCCCTGCCGGGACAGCCCGTAGGCGAGCGAGCCGAAGTCGGATCCGGGGAAAGAGCCGTCGGGCCCGTAGGCGGCGGCGAACCAGCCGTAACCGAGAAGGGCGGCTGCGGCCAGGAGATTCTTGACCCCGAAGCGGGAACGTTCTTCCTGCATCAGGGATCCCGGAGCCTCGCCTGCGCCGGCGGCCACCGGGCGCTGCCGCTTTCCGCCAGCGCTGGGTCGCTGATCGACTTCATGAGTCCCACCCCTGAGCGAGGTTCAGCGCGGTCCCGCGCCAGCTCCCCGCGCCTCGGCAAGCGCCTGCCAGAAGGGTGGCAGTTGCGTCTCCATCAACTGACGATACTCCGCGCGGGCACCCTCGAAGCGCTCGCTGAGGATCTCGTGGACTTCCCGCTGCTGATCGGTCGGTGCGAAATCGGCCCCGTCCCAGCCGGCGTCGTTTGCGAGGGCGCCGAGGCGGCCGTAGAGGCGCATCGGCGCGCGGAAAGCATCCTCGCGGGCTCCGGTGAGACCCACGTCGAAGAAGCGCCCTTCAATGGCGATGGCCGTTCCCGCGATCTCCCCGGCGCTCTCGATTACGGCCTTGAATCGCCCATCACCGGCGTGGCGTTCCTGGAGTCCTTCGATCTCCCGGCGCACCCACTCGAGCTCATCCACCATCTCCGCCAGCTCGTTCAACTGGGCGTGGATGGCGCCCAGGAACTCGTACTTCGCGCGGATGTCGTCGGGGGTCGCCGCGGATACCGGATCGGCCTCCACCCGCAGAGTGGTTTCGGCCGAGTGCTCCCCCACCGTGACGCGGGCGGTGTACGACCCGGGGGGCTGAAGCAGGCCGCGGTAGCCGGGAAAGATGTCGAGGTCCCAGGTCCGAATCCGGCGCTCACCGTCTTCTCCCATTTCCACCCAGTCCCGGTCGGGCGGCCGCGTGCGGAGGGTGGCCCGTTCCGGGGTCTCGCCCCGGAGATCCCAGGGTACCCGCGAGAGGCCGGCGGTTCCGGAACCCCGGAGGGTGCGCACCAGGTTTCCATCGCCATCCAGAATCGTGATTTCGGCGCTCGCGCCCGCCGCGTCCTCAGCGAGCCACCAGGAGACCTGGGCGCCGTAGGGAGCGTTCTGGCCGGTCACCAGGCTGCCGGGTTCGGACTTGATGGATTGCCGGGGCAGGAATCTCCACGCCGTCGGCGAATCGAAGACCCGGAGTTTCTCGTCCGAGGCTTCCGCGAGCCCCCGCAGCGGCCCGATGCCGTCCAGGATGAAAAAGCCGCGGCCGTAGGTCGCGACAACCAGGTCATCGAAGCGTTCCTGAACGACCATTCCGTAGATCGGAGCCGGCGGCATCCCGAGCTGGAGCGAGAGCCAGGAGGCGCCGTCGTCGAGGCTGGCCCAGACCCGGTTGTCGGTGCCGGCAAAGAGGAGTCCGGGGCGGCCCGGGTCTTCTCGGACCACGTGGACGAACGAGAACGGCGACTCCGGGATCCCGCCGCTGATCCGCTCCCAGCTCTCGCCGAGATCCCGGGTGCGGAAGATGTGCGGCCGGAAGTCGCCCGACTGGTGCCAGCTCACCGCGAGGTAGGCCGTCTGCGGATCATGGTGCGACGGTTCGATGAACTTGATCCAGCCGTCCTGGTCGAGTCCCGGGACGTTCCCGCTCCGGTCGAGCCAGGTTTCGCCCCCGTCGGTCGTCACCTGGACCTTCCCGTCCACGCTCCCGGTCCAGAGCTGCCCGCCCTGGAGCGGTGACTCCGCGAGGGCGAAGAGGACCGAGCCGTCGAAGGTGTAGAGGTTGTCGATGGTGACGCCGCCGGAGTCCTGCTGGCGGGACTTGTCGTTCGTGGTGAGGTCGGGGCTGATGGTCGCCCAGGACTGGCCGCGGTTCCTGCTCTCGTGCACGAACTGGCTCCCGACCCAGGTTGTTCCCGGTTCGTGGCGGGACAGGACCATCGGGAAATTCCAGTGCCAGCGCACCTTCAGGTCCGCGGGCGCCCAGCCATACCCGGCTTCCGGCCATACCCGGACGTCGCGGACATGCCCCGTGCGGTCGTCGTAGATCTCGAGCCCCCCGTCGTAGCAGCCCGACCAGACGACGTTGTCGTCGTGGGGTTCCGGGGTGGCCCAGCCGCTCTCGCAGCCGCCGACCCCGTGCCAGAGGCCGAGCGGGATGCCGCCGCCGGCGGTACGACTCGGCCCCCGGTAGGAGTAGCCGTCCTGGCGGTTCCCATACACGCGGTAGGGGATCCGGTCGTCCACGGTGACGTGGTACATCTGGGCCACCGGGGGCACCACCCGGCGCCAGCTCTCGCCCCGGTTCCCGGAAATGCTGCCGCCCCCGTCGTGTCCGACCAGGATGCGCTCCGGCATCCAGGGGTCCACCCAGACATCGTGGTTGTCCCCGCCGGCGCGGTAGGAGGTCTCGATCAACGTCCGGCCCCCGTCCACAGTGGCGCTGAAGAGCACGGAAGCGAAGTAGACGCGGTCGGCGTCCGCCGAGTCCACCGCGATCCGGACGTAGTAGGGCGCGCGCTCGGCGAGATCGTGGTGCGTCATCATGAGCCGCCAGGAGTCACCGCCGTCGTCGGAGCGGTAGAACCCGGGACTCTGATCCTCGATCAGGGCGTACCAGCGATCGGGGTTGCTCGGGGCGATTCCGACCGCCACCTTCCCGATGGGGTGTCCCTCGCCGCCGGGAAGTCCCCGGCCCCCGCCAGGGAATTGCCGACCCCCGCCGGCAGTTCCGTTCTCGCCCGATTTCTCGCCGGAGAGCCGCTCCCAGGTGTCGCCGCCGTCCCGGGAGCGGTAGATGCCGCTTCCAGGGCCGCCGCTTTGAAGCCCGCCGGTGTTGATCTGGAGTTGCCACATCCCCGCGAGCAGCCGGTCGGGGTGGCGGAGGTCCATGGCGAGATCGGAGCAGCCGGTGTTCTCGTCCACGTGGAGGACCAACTCCCAGTTGGCTCCGCCGTCCCGGGTGCGATAGACGCCCCGCTCCGGCTGGGGCGCGTAGGAGTGGCCGAGGGCACAGGCATAGACCAGATCCGGGTCCTCCGGGTGGACCAGGATGCGGGCGATGCGCCCGGTGACCTCGAGGCCCCGGTGTTCGAACGAGCGGCCGCCGTCGGTGGAGCGGTAGATCCCGTTCCCCATCGCGAGCGCCGGCCGAATGATGAAGGTCTCCCCGGTGCCCGCCCAGACGTGGCCGGGGTGCGAAGGAGAGACCGCCAGCGCGCTGATCGAGGCCGCTTCCTGATCGTCGAACACCGGCTCCCAGGTGACGCCGCGGTCGCTGCTCTTCCAGATGCCTCCCGAAGCGGCCCCGAAGTAGATGACGTCGGGGTTGCCCCACTCGCCGGTGGCGGCGCTCAGCCGGTTCCCGTCGGGACCGATGGTCCGCCATTTGAGACCGCTCAGGTGGGCCGGGTCCAGCGTGACCGGTTGCGCGCCAACCCCCGGGACGACCGCAAGAAGTCCCAGAACCAGCCAAGCGGCAAGACGGGCGAAGGGTGGGTCCGGCATGTTGGACGGGACGCTAGCACCATGCCGCTCGCCCGTGGGGGATTCACACACCGCAACGTACGCGATGGTCCGAAACCGCATCGGTCTGTCGATGCGACGGGATGAAGTTGACCAGGAACCATTGTGCTCCGGCCGAATCACTGCCGAAGGCGAGCCAGCGCCCAGTTGAAGAAAGCTGCGGTTCCGAGTAACGATAACAGTTAGTTATTTATGCTAAAATTTCTGACAAATGGTCCGAACGAAAGGCGTTGCCCAACGGATCATGAAGAGGGTTCAAAGCCGACCGGCGGGGCAGTGGGTCTGCACCCCCAGAGATTTCACGGATCTGGGGAGCCGGCATGCGGTGGATCAGGCTCTGAGCCGTCTGGTTAGGGGCCGGGGTCTTCGACGTGTCGGGCATGGGTTCTATGACTCCCCCAGATGGAGCCCGGTTCTGCAAGCACCAGCTCCTGTCGATCTGGAGGCGGCAATCGCCGCGCTGGCTCGGCGTGACGATGTGAGGATCGTCCCCGATGGAAGTGTTGCAGCGAATCAACTCGGTCTGACGAACGCCGTTCCCGCCAGACCGCACTACTTGACGGACGGCACGTCACGGACCCTGAGAATCGGCGGTCATACGGTCCGGCTGCGTCACGCATCTCCGCGCAAGATGCGTTGGTCCGGGAAGCCCGCGGCACCGGTGGTGCAGGCCCTGCAGTGGCTCGGGCCGGACGTCGCAGCCGATCCCCGCGTGGCTCTTGCGCTGAGGCGTCAACTCCCCGAGACGGTCAAACGCAGTTTGACCCGGAACCATCATCACCTGCCAGGGTGGATGATCCCGATCGCCCGGCGGGTGGCCGGCGACTCCGCCAGGTCTCAGTGACCGGCGGACATCCTGGACGCGGTGCGGAATCACAACCTGATCGCATTCCGTCGAGCGTGGAAGCGCTTTGAGGAAGCGGTGCCCGGATCCCTGAGGTTGGCGCCACAAGGCGAACTAACCCGGATGTCTCATACTCCCGGCCCGGAGCGCACCCCAAGGAGGCGCAACCTGGTGACGGGGATGCCGGTTACGCGTGAAGCGCGGGCACTGATCGCCGTGACGGGGTGTCGGATAAGGGACACCGACCTCCCACCGGTTGCCGTGAAAGCAGCCGCGACCGGACGCCGACAGCGCGGATGAGCCCGAGAGCGCGTAGAGCCGATGGCGCGATGGCGGGGACGGCTTGGAACGCCGGCCTCCGGCCGGCACAGCGGCCCGCAGGGCCGCGGGCGGTTCCTTGGCGTCCGCCTTCACGGAACGCAGGCACGTGGCCCCCACTGTGACAAACGGTGTCTGCCACTCCCAGGTACGGATCCCACCGAACGCTGAGATTCCCGCCGGGACGGCGCCACCTCGGAACGGGGAGTCCTTCCCGCCGCCCGCCTTCGGCGGGCTGTGCCGGCCGGAGGCCGGCGTTCCAAGCCGTCCCCGCCGTCGTGCCGCGGCGAGTTGAGCCCTTCCTGCGGGCCGTGAGTATGAGAAATGCGAACTAAGGAAGGTGATGGAGCGCGACTACCTGCGTATGCGGAGCATGATTTTCGGAGACGCCCCGGAGTTCGGATGGATCGTGGGCCAACTCCGATCCGCCGAGGAACGCACCAAGGCAGGCTGACCGCAACCCGTCCCGCCCGACGGTTGTCGGGGGCCAACGGAACGAGTCGGGGAGTGGGCCAAATGGGGACCCGAGGACAGATCCACTCCCCTCCGGTACGATGGGCGGCGGAGGAAAGACCATGAAGAGATTGTCTGGAATAGCGCTCTTGGCGACGGCGGCGTGCCTGCTGACCGCGCCGGGATTCGCGCAGCCCGCCTACGACCTGTTGCTCGCCGGGGGTCTGGTGTTCGACGGGAGCGGCAACCCGGCCGTTCGGGCGGATGTCGGCATTCGCGGTGACGAGGTGGTCGCCATCGGACGTCTGGCCGGGAAGGAGGGTCACGATGCCGCCCGCACCATCGAAGTGGCGGGCCTGTACCTGGCGCCCGGCTGGGTGGACCTCCACTCGCACGCCGACCGGTCGCTCGCCGGCGACAACATGGAAGAGCGAAAGGCCGTGAATCTGGTCGCCCAGGGAATCACCACCGTGGTGATGGGAGCGGACGGGCGGAACCCCGTCTGGCCGATCCGCGACGAGATCGCCGCCTACGAAAGCCGCGGGGTCGGACTCAACGTGGTGCCCGTGGTGGGCCACTCGACGGTGCGTCTTCAGGTGATGGGAGACGACAATGAGCGGCCCGCCACCGACGATGAGGTCGCCCGGATGGCCGAGTTGGTGCGCGAGGGCATGGAGGACGGAGCCTGGGGCCTCGGCGCCGGCCCCGAATACCGCCCGGCCCGCTTCTCCGAGACCGAAGAGATCATCGCGCTCGGCCACGTGGTCGCCGACTACGACGGCTTCTATTACTCGCATCAGCGCAGCCAGTCGCCGATGCCGCGCTGGCAGGTCCCGAGCATCGTGGACGGGCCGACCTTGACCGGCACCGACGGGATGGCGGAGACCATCCGGATCGGCCGGGAGAGCGGGATCCGGGTGGTCGGAACGCACATCAAGGCCAAGGGGCCATCGAGCTGGGGACACTCGGCGAAGGACGTGCATGCGATCAATCAGGCGCGGGCGCAAGGGGTCCAGGTGTATCTGGACCAGTACCCCTTCGAGACCTTCGGCGGCGGGCCGGTCGGGGTGATCCCCGTCTGGGGATTCGCGCCGCCGGGCACGGACCGGTCCGGAGGGCTCGACGATCCGATGTGGCGAACGCCTGGAATGCTGAGCCTCGAGAACCTGGAGGCGAATCTCGCCGACGACACGACCCGCGCCGAGTTGATGCGCGACCTCGAACAGCAGATCGATCTCTTCGGCGGCGCCGACCGGCTGATCATCGTGCTCTTTCCCGAGGATCCCTCACTCGTGGGGCAGACGGTGGCCACGGTGGCGGGCGACAGCGGCCAGAGCGTCGCCGAGACCCTGATCGACTTCGCGCGCACCGGCAACGAGGAACTGCTCCACGGAGTGCTGATCCGCCCGATCGCGGGGGACCGGTTCGACGTGGAGACCTACATGGTGCAGGACTTCACCGCCACCTCGACCGATGCCGGCATCGCGCTCGAGGCGACGCCCGGCCGGCACCCGCGCTACTGGGGCAGCTACACCCGCAAGATCGCCCACTACGCCCGGGACCGGGGCCTTATCAGCCTGCCGTTCATGGTCCGCTCCTCGTCCAGCCTGCCGGCGGCGATCGTGGGGATGACGGACCGCGGCTGCCTGCGGGTCGGCTGCAAGGCCGACATCGTGGCGTTCGACTACGACAAGGTGGAGGACAACTCCACGATCATGAACCCGGACGGAGCCCCCAAGGGGATCCTCTGGGTGCTTGTCAACGGGCAGATCGCCATCGAGGACGGTCAGGCTACCGGGGCGTTAGCGGGGGTGGTCATCAAGCGCGGCGGGTAACGCTCCGGTGGGTCGAGTCCAACAACGTTAGGACGGCGGAGAGTCAAGGGACCGCCGGCCTTCAGGCCGGCATCGCCTGCCGGAGGCGGGCGAAACGCAGGCCGTGACTTCCCACCCGGTCCGGACCTTACTTTGATAGACTATGGGTAAGGAGAAGAGGGCTTCGAATGCTTGTGAAAGTCACATCAAAGCGTCAGGTGACCTTCCCGGCGCGTGTGCTCGACGCATTGGGCGCGAAGCCGGGAGACCGACTCCTGCTTGAAGAGACCCCGGAAGGATTTCTCCTTTGCCCGCGGCGCATAGATCCCGACCGTTTGGCGCCACTACGTCACAAGCTACGGCGCGGCCAAGGGAGTTTCGACATCGACGCCTTTCGCGAACAAACCCATGATCCGTCGCTTCGGGATTGACACTTCCGTCCTCGTGCGGCTGCTGACCGGCGACCCGCCAGCAGAGTTCGACCGATGCGCGGATGCTTTGCGTCACCTGATCGAGGCAGAGGACGCGGTGAACCTGGCCTCAAATCAAGTAATCGGCGAGGCGTACATCGCTGTGCAGCACCATTACGGCGTGTCGCGGGCCGACGCTCGCGCGGGTCTGCTCAATGTGCTGCAGAGTGGACTGATCGCGCCCTTGAACGGGCGGCAGATACGGACTTCGATCGAAGCCTCGACCCCGCCCGGTCTGATGGATCGTCTGATGGTCAACGACTATGCGAGTGGCGGCCTTGAGGTGTTGACGCTGGATCGCCGGATGGCTTCCCTCCCGGGCGCTCGGTTGTTGTAGGCCGATCCCGTTGCCTGCGGACCTCCAATTCGGCGGCGCGGCGACCATCGGTGCGCGGCTACGTCAGGAGGACGCATGGGCGACCCAGGTTCTCCCGCCCGACGAACACGGCGCGCGGCTTCTTGCGGTGGTCGCCGACGGGATGGGAGGCCATCCCGCCGGGGACGAAGCGAGCCGGATTGCCTGCCGGGCCTTCGTGGAGACCTGCACCGCCGCCGCCGGGTCGCCCCGGGAGCGACTTCGTCACGCTCTCAATGCGGCGAACCGTCAGGTGCGCGCGGCAGTCCTGGCTCGTCCCGAGCTCTTCGATATGGGCACGACGCTGGTGGCCGCCCTCTTCCACTCCGGCGGCTGCGACTGGGTGAGCGTCGGCGACTCCTTTCTTTTCCACTACCGGAGCGACCGGATCCGGCGCATCAACCCGCTCCACACCTTCGGGGCCGAGCTGGACGAGATGGCGCGACGCGGGGAGATCACGCACGCCGAGGCGGCCGAGGATCCGGGACGGCCGATCATCACCAGCGCAATCATGGGCGGCCCGCTCGACGAAGTGGCGGAAGGCAGCCTGCCGCTGAAACCGGACGATCTCGTCATCCTGGCGACCGACGGGGTGGAGACGCTGGGCGAGGACGGGATTGCGTCCGTCTGCGACGGGCACGCCGGGAGGATCGCTGGAGCCATCATCGCCCGGATCGAAGAGCTGGGACATCCGTACCAGGACAACGCGACGGTGGTGGTAGTCCGGCAGCCTGGGCTGTGAGACGGTGCGGGTGGGCGCACGCCGGGCTGTACGGCTCGACTATGCAGGAGTTAAGTGGTGCTTGAAAAAAACATGATAATTTCAAGTGCATGTTTCCCAGACGCCTGAAACTGCCGCCTCCGGGCGCGCGCACGTTCTTCCTCTGGGGACCTCGCCAGGTCGGAAAGACGACCCTATTGCGACAGCACTATCCCGACGCCATGTGGATCGACCTGCTGAAGGCCGACGAGTTCCGCCGCTACGCGACCCGTCCCGAATCGCTGCGCCTCTCCCTCCAGACGGAGGGCGCGGACCCGACCCGACAGGTCGTGGTGGACGAGATCCTGAAGGTTCCCGCCCTGCTCGACGAAGTGCACTGGATGATCGAGAACCTGGATGTGCGTTTCGCCCTCTGCGCGTCGAGCGCGCGCAAGGTCCGCCGCGGCGCAGCCAGCCTGCTGGGCGGCCGCGCGCTCCGCTATGAGCTGCGGGGCCTCACCTCGGCGGAGCTCGGGGCGGACTTCGATCTCCATCGCATCGTCAACTGCGGCTTCCTTCCCCGGCCCTATCTGGACCCGGAGCCGGATGAACTCATCGAGTCCTACATCGCCGACTACCTCAAGGAAGAGATCGCCGCCGAGGGACTGGTCCGCAATCTGCCGGTCTTCGCCGATTTCCTCGAGGCGGCGGCTCTCGCGGACACCGAAATGGTCCGCTTCTCGAACGTGGCGCAGGACTGCGGCGTCAGCAGCCAGACGGTTAAGGCCTACTACGGGATCCTGGAGGACACCCTGCTTGGTCGCTGGCTTCCCGCCTGGCGCAAGCGGCCGAAGCGCCGGGTGGCCCGAGCCCCCAAGTTCTATTTCTCCGACGTGGGTGTCGTGAACCGGCTCGCCCGGCGCGGCGAGCTTCAGCCCGGCTCGGAGCTCTTCGGAAAAGCCCTCGAAAACTGGCTGTTTCACGAGTTGGGTGCGTACCTCGGCTATACACGCTCGGGAGAGCGCCTGTCGTACTGGCGCCTCACCGGGGGGGCCGAAGTGGACTTCATCGTGGGGGACATGCGGATCGCCATTGAAGCGAAGGGGGCGGCGCGCGTCGGCTCGCGGCATCTCAAGGGGCTTCGGGCGCTCGCCGCCGATCATCCGGAGGTTCAGCGGCGCATCTTGGTCTGCCTGGAGCCGCGCGCCCTGAAGACCGACGACGGTATTGAGATCCTCCCGGTCCAGTACTTCCTCGACCAACTCTGGAACGATGCGTTCGCAGAGTGACGACCGCCGCCCCCGGGGCTCGCCTGCAATCGGATCGCTGGTGGTGGAGGTGCGGCCGATAACCGAAAGCGCGGCCTCGGCGCTCGCCGAAGCGGCGGAGTTCCTCCCATCCCGCTTTCCGCGGTGCGAAAGGATTACGACATGAGCAGATTGGCAAGGTCTCTTTCGGCGTTCGACCCGAACGGGCCGCTGGTGGTGACCGATCCCGATGGAAACCACCGGCGGGTCACCAAGGGGGCGCTCTGCCGGTGCGGGTACACGAAGACAACGCCGTTCTGCTACGGGAGTCACACGGCGGCGAGGTTCCGGACGGAGTAGGACTGGGTCCGGCGGACACGCGCTTCACGCGGGTCGGCGCTGCGCGGTTTCGCGGCCCTGCGGGCCGCGGTGCCGGTGTGAACGGCCCCACCGGGAGAACTGCCCGGCGTTCCCGTACCTCCACGCCGTGAAGAGGATTGGGGTTTACGCCATCCGCGGCGCTGCGCGCCGCTGTGCCGACCGGAGGTCGGCGTTCCAAGCCGTCACCGCCAACATTCCCTGACCGGGCAGGCGCGCGAGGCGCCTGCCCGGAAGGGAAGTTGCTTGGCTAGAAGGAGTAGCGGAGGGCGAACTCGATCTGGCGGGAGGGGGCGTTGATGTTCGCCGCCAGACCGCCTTCGTTGTCGCCAAAGGCGCCGGAACGCAGGTTGCCGGTCGCATTCCCGAAGTTGGCGCGGTCGAAGGCGTTCAGCACCTGGAGGACCAGCTCGATGCCGTGAGTTCCGCTCAGGTAGAAGTTCTTCGAAGCACGGAAGTCAAAGTTCAGGAAGTTCGAACACGCGAAATCCGCCACCGGAGTCCGGCCGGTGGACTGGCGGTAGGCGTTGCCCGGACCAAGGTCCAGATTGCGGCACCCGTAGGCGTTCGCTGCCGTGAACCCGGGCGCGAGATCGTCGAAATAGCCGTCTTCGTTCAGGTTCGTTCCAGAGTGAACGAGAACGGCGAGTGGTGAACGGTAATCCATAATCGTGGAGACCCGGATATCCCCCGGCAGCACCAGAATCGCGCTACTCACCAGCCGGTGGCGGCGATCGGTGCCACCCGGGTGCGTCACCCGGGTGTATCCGGGGAACTCAGGCTCCCAGCCGGAACGTTCGGTGCTCCGCGTCCAGAGTTCCGTCGACTCGGTCTTGGCCAGGGTGTAGCTGACCAGGAACTGCCAGCCGCCCGCGTAGCGCTTCTCGAACTTTGCGTAGAACGCCTGGTAGTCGTGATCGAGAAGCGAATAGGAAGCGTCCACCCGGTTGAACTGGGGCCAGGGGCGCACGTCGTCCACCGGGTAGTTGATGTTCACCCGCCGCTGGGCGTCGGCGCGGGTGGCCACGCGGGTCAGGTCGAGCGAGAGCGCCATGTCTTCCCGGAGCTGATGCGCGACGCCCAAGTTGAAGTGGTGGGCATAGGGCTGCTCGTAGTTGTTGTCGAGGACCGTGATGTTCGGCGGCGCCGTGGAGAGGTACTCCTCGCGGGAGCGGCCGCCCAGCGGATCCAGGTAGTCGGGGTTGTTGATGCGGATCGTCTGGCCCTGGTGCCACCAGCGCTCGCCGAAGTTCGTGAGGGTCCGGATGTTCTCGAAGAACTTGCCGTAGCCGCCCTTGACGGTGGTTCGGCCGGTGTTGTCGCCGGAGAGGTCATAGACAAACCCGATCCGGGGGCCCCAGTTGTTCTTGTCGCCCCGGGCGTCGGCGCCCTCGTGGAACGGGATCGGCAGCGGGAACTGGATGTCCCGGATGTCCTCGTTCATGGGGCCCACCTGGAGGTCGTAGCGGAGTCCGAGATTCAAAGTAAGACGGTCGCTCGTCCAGTCGTCCTGGGTGTACACCGAGAAGTGGTGCACCGGGACTCGGTCGTAACGGGGCTCGGTTTGTGTGTAGCGAGTCGGAAAGGTCCCCGGGTTGTTAGGATCGAAGGGCTCGTCCGTGTCGAAACGGAACTGGCCAGCGAATCCACCTACGCTGTCCGCCGCGAAGTCGATCCAGTTGTAGTCCACTCCAAACTTGACCTGGTGGTCGCCGCCGATGCCCTGCGTGAACCAGGTGAAGTCGTCCTTGAACTGCCAGCGCGTCTCCGGACCCATTTGGTCGTTGCAGGAGCCCATCCGGAGGGTGGGCCGGCGGATGTCCTGCTCGCAGAGCGCCAGCCGCTCGGCATTGAAGTCGCCAGGATCCCAGGAGCCGTGGCTGAACGCCTCGCTCACTTCGTACTTGGAGAAGGCCCGTTGGAAGCGGAACTCGTTCAGGGAGTTGGCTCCCGTGACCGAGGTTACACCGAAGACCTCGGCGTTCCGCGGCACCGCGAAGTCGAAGCCGTCAACCCGGGATCCGCCTGCGGTCAGGTTCGGGCGGTACTCGTTCTCCCAGGCGATCCGCAACCAGACGGAATGGTCTTCGGTGAGCTGGTGGTTGATCCGGGCCAGCCACATGTAGCGCCACTCGTCCTTCGGGAAGGTCCCCTCGAACTGCGGGTGTACCCCACGTGTGTCAATGTCGTAGAAGAGTTCCTCGTTCGTCCGCTCGTAGGCGAAGAAGAAGTGGGTGCGGTCCTCCACGATGGGGCCGCCGAAGGAGCCGCCGAACTGGTGCCGGCGGTAGGCCGGCTTTTCGAAGCTCGCATCCTCCGCAGCGAATTCCTTCTGCTGGTGGGTGAGTTCGGTCAACGACTTGTCGCGGAAGAACCAGAAGGCGCTGCCGGCGAAGTCATTCGTGCCCGACTTGGTCACCACCGTCATGAGGCCGCCGGTCGCGAGCCCGTACTCCGCCTTGAAGTTGCTGGTCGTGACCTGGAACTCGCCGATGGCGTCCATCGGGAAGTTCTGGCGCGCCTCGCCCATCTCGGCCCAGGTGTTGTTCACCCCGTCCACGATGAAAGCGTTCGCGTAATAGCGGCCGCCGGCGCCCATGTTCACGTTGCCGCGGTAGTAGTAACCGCGGATCGCGTCCTGGCTGGTGCCGGGGGTGAGCAGCGCGAGGTCCACCCAGCGGCGGGAAGCCACCGGAAGATCCTGAATCTGGAGGTCGGAGACCGACGTCGAGATATCCGAACGCCGCGTGTCGAGCAGCGGAGCCGTCCCGGTGACGGTGACCGTCTCCTCGACCTGCGCGAGCGACAGTGACTGGTCCATGACGATCGTCTGCTGGATTGTCAGGATGACCCCCGTGGTCTGTACCGTCTGGAAGCCGGTGAGTTCGGCGGTGACCGTATAGGTGCCGGGAATGAGCGCTGCCAGGCGGTAGTCGCCGCCCGCGTCAGAAACCGCACTCCGGGAAACCCCGGTGTCCTCGTTCACCGCGGTGACGGTGGCGCCCGGAAGGACGGCTCCTGTCGCATCAGTGACCTGGCCCTCGATCTGCCCGTACTGGGCGAGGGCCGGAGTCGCGAGGAAGAGGGCGGCCATCACCACGGCCGCCCCCGAACAGACACAAGCTCTCCAGCACCTCCTTGCGCGCGCTGGTCTCGCAAATCTCGTCTGGATGCCCATGTCGTTGTTCCTCCTTGATGGAAGCGACAAAGTCAGGCCCGGCCGGGCGGCCGGGATGGAAAAACAGTGTGGGATCGTCACGGCTTCCTTGTCTACTCGGCCGTGAAGATGGCCATCAGGATGGTCTCGCCCCACTCGAAGTGGAGCATGCCATCGTTCCCCTGTCCGTGGAGAACGACCGTGAACTGCTCGCGCGCGTCGCCGGCGTGGGTGGCGAGCGGAATCTCCACGAGGTCCATGGACGCGTCGTGCTCCGTGCCCCACTGCCCGGTCTGGGAGTTCACGACCAACATCCAACCGTCCGCGGACTTCTTCGCGAAGAGGCTGTAAGACCCAGCGGCCACCTTCGTCCCGGCGAAGTCGAGGTCGCCGCTGGTGGTCAGCATGGTGGACGTGTCGGCGCCGAGCCGCCAGACCATCCCTTCGCTCGCCTGGCCAAGCATGTCGCGTCCCTTCAGGCTGGGGCGGCCGTACTCGATCGATACCTCGGCGCCGCCCACCATGGCCTCGGCGGTTCCCCGCGGGCTCTGGGCGAAGGCGGCCGGGACGGCGAGGAGGACGGCGGCAAGGGCGCCGGCGAGGGAGCGGGTCTTCATGGCAACTCCGTTTCGGATGGTGGATCGCGCCATAGGCGTCAGACGCCGACGGGGATGCGCCTTGGAATGGGTTTCGAGGGAGAGCGGCGGCGGATGCCGATGACGCGGCCTTTCTCGGGGGGCTGCGGCACGACCTCCAAGCGGCGCGAGATCTCCTGAAGCAGCTCGTAGTACTCGGCCGGCATCGGCGCCGAACGGCGGGTCCGCATGTCCACATAGACGCCGATGTGCTCGCAGGTGGCAGCGAGCACCGGCTCTCCACCTTCTGATTCGGGCTCGCCGAAGAGACGGAGAAAAGCGTGGACCAGTTTATCGCTGAAATCGAGGAGCTGGTAGGTGACGAAGAACGGACGGCCGGGATGCAGTTCGTGCTGGTACGTCACATGGTCTTCAAGTGCAAAAGTGGACCCGTAGTCGTTGTCGTTGTCCCAGAGTCCAATACGGCTCAGCATGTGCTGGGTAGCCTGATCGAAAGCCCGCCGATAGTACACGACGTTCATGTGGCCGTTCCGGTCGGTCCAGTCGGGGGCGACGACGCCCTCGTAGATGCGGAATCCCCGCTCGGGATCGAGAATCAGATCGGAAGGCAGGCGGAACGGCATGGCAGCCCGGTAGATTACGTGAACGGGGCCGAAGCGGGGTTCCGGCGGGGTTCCCGATACGCTAGGCACGACGTACGAGGGAGGGCCCGTTATGCCGTTTGCCGTTCGCTGTTCCGTCCGCTGCCTGCCCGGGATCGCGCTGCCCATCGCGGCGCTGCTGGCCTTTGGGTGCGCCCCCGACTGGCCGCCGCCGCCGGAGACCCGAGTGGAGGTGGTCACCGACACCATCCACGGCGTCGAGATCCCGGATCCCTACCGCTGGCTCGAGGACCAGGACAGTCCGGAGACCCGGGCCTGGATCGACGCCCAGAATGAGTACGCGGGACAGATCGTTTCCGATACCGAACTCGAATCCCGGCTCGCGGCCCGCCTGACCGAACTCATGGAGGTCGCGTCCGTCTCGGCGCCGCGCGAGGCCGGCGAGCACGAACTCTTCACCTTGCGGCGGCCCGGGGAGCCCCAGGCGCGCATCTATCGGCGTCCGAAGCCGGAGGGCGAGGCTACCGGAGAGCGCCCCGATCCCGACGGGGACTACGAACTGCTGCTCGACGCCATGGAGCTCGGGTTCGACGACTACGCGAGTCTCGACATCGTGGACATCTCTCCCGATGGGTCGCTGCTGCTCTACCGGATCCGCGACGGGGGGCTCGACGAAATCAGCGTGCGGCTCTTCGATCTCGAGACGCTGGAAGAGCGGCCCGACCGGCTGCCCGAGGCGCTCTACGGGACGATCGCCTTCGACGGAAAGGGCGAGGGCTTCTACTACATCCACCGTTCGCGGGAGGACGGCCCCAGGATTCGCCACCACCAGATCGGCACCGAGATGAGCGAGGATCGGGAGATCTTCGGGGAAGGGTACGGACCGGAGACCTTCCTCCGGCTGGAGGAGATCGAGGACGGACGCCTGCTGCTTCTCGGCGTCCAGTACGGCTGGATGCGGAACGAGATCTTCGTGATGGACCAGGCGAGCGGGGAGGTCCATCCGGTGCTCGAAGGCGGCCGCGCTCACGCCACGGCCCGCTACGAGGAGGAGCGCCTCCTCCTCACCACGAACCTGGACGCCCCGCTCTACCGGGTGATCGCCATCCCCACCGAGGGTGTGGACCCGTCGCGCTGGTCGGACCGCTCGCGCTGGACCGACTGGATCCCCGAGCAGGAGCACCTGCTCCGCGGCTACACGACGATCGATGAACGGACCTACGTGGAGCTGCTCGCGAACGTCGCCGCGCGCATTCTGGTCTTTGAAGCGGGGGACGAGGCGGGGGCGCCGCTCCAGGCAGTGGGCGAGGTCCCCCTGCCCGAGTTTCACACCGCCAGCCTGAGCAAGCTGGGCGAGGACGGGGCAATGCTCACCCTGTCTTCCTTCACTGTCCCGCAGACCCGCTACCGGCTGGATCTCGAGACCTATGAGCGCGAACTCATCGAACCGCCCCGTCCGGAGTACGACGGGAGCGACGTCCTGGTGGAGCAGGTCTGGTACACGTCGAAGGACGGGACCGAGGCGCCGATGTACATCATGCGGCCGCGCGGGGTCGAGCCGGACGGCAACCTGCCCACCCTGCTCCACGGCTACGGCGGCTTCAACTCGAGCGTCACCCCGTCCTTCCGGGCGCAGGCGGCGGTCTGGGTGGAAGCCGGCGGCGTGTTCGCGGTGGCGACCCTGCGCGGCGGCGGCGAGTTCGGCGAGAACTGGCACCGGGACGGCATGCTGGAGAACAAGCAAAACGTCTTCGACGACTTCATCTCCTCCGCGGAGTGGCTCATCGAGAACGGCTACACGAACCCGGACCGTCTCGCGATCATGGGAGGGAGCAACGGCGGCCTGCTGGTGGCCAGTTCCTTCACCCAGCGGCCCGAGCTTTACCGCGCGGTGTACTGCGGGTTTCCCGACCTCGACATGGTCCGGTTCTACACGTTCACGCACGCGAACAACATGCCGGCGCTCCTCGAGTACGGGAACGGCGGGATCCCCGAGCAGTTCGAGTTCCTGCGCCAGTACTCGCCCTACCAGGCGGTCAAGGACGGAACCGACTACCCGGCGGTGATGTTCACCCAGGGCGACCTCGACACCCGGGTGCCGCCCCTTCAGGCCCGCAAGATGGCGGCGCGGGTGCAGGCCGCGTCCTCGTCAGGCCTGCCGGTGATCCTCCGCTACCGGCCGCGGGCGGGGCACGCCGGGGGCCGCAGCCGGGTTCCGGACCGGGCGATGGATACCGCCTTCCTCATGATGCAGCTCGGCATGAGCTACGGGGAGGAGCCTGGGTCCTAGGCAAGAGGCGGGTGGCCGGGACCGCCGGTGTTCACGCCCCCACCGGGAGAACTGACCGGCATCGCTGCGCGACGCACAGCGAGATCGCGCATCGCCAACCGCGAAGAAGCGCGGGGACGGCTTGGAACGCCGGCCTCCGGCCGGCACCGCGGCCCGCAGGGCCGCGGCCGGTTCCTTGCCGCCCGCCCGAGGTCACGAACTAACCCAGCGTTGGCGTAAAGGTCGGAGCCCGACGCTGCTGGGTCGCCTGCTCGAAGGCGTAGGCGATGCGGATCAGCACCGGCTCGCTCCAGGCCCGCCCGAAAAACGAGACGCCGGCCGGCAGCCCGGAGACGAACCCCATGGGCACGCTGATGTCCGGGTAACCCGCGATGGCGGCCGGTCCGGCGCTGCTGCCGCCGTCCAGCCGGTCGCCCTTGATGTGGTCGGTGGTCCAGGGCAGGTCGCGGGTGGGTGCGACGATGGCGTCGAGCTGGTGCTCGTTCATGAGGGCGTCGATTCCCTCCTCGCGGTTGCCCCGCTGGATCGTACGCACCGCGTTCAGGTAAGCCTCGTCGGTCAGCGGGCCATGCGCCTGGGACGCGATCATGCGCTGCTGGCCGAAGTAGGGCATCTCCAACGCGGCGTTTTGCTCGTTGAACTCGATGATCTCCGCGAGCGTGCGCACCGGGGCATCGGGCCCCAGGGTTGCCAGATAGGCGTTCAGGTCTGCCTTGAACTCGTACTCGAGGACGAGCAGGGGAAGTTCGTCGTTCCAGGCTGACTCCGCGAGGTTCGCGGGATCCACGATCACGGCGCCCGCGTCCCCCATCGCCTGGATCGCGTTCTCGAAGAGCGCCGTGACCCGCGGATCGAAGCCGGTGAAGCTGCGCGCCACCCCGAGGCGCGCTCCCTGGAGGCCTGCCGGATCGAGGAACTGCGCGTAGTCGGTGTGGAAGTTGCCTTCGCTGCGGGAGGTCGCCTCGTCCCGCGGGTCCACACCCACAGCGCCACCCAGCAGGACGGCCGCGTCGCGCACGGTGCGGGTCATGGGCCCGGCGGTGTCTTGGGAGTGGGAGATGGGGATGATGCCGGAGCGGCTCCAGAGCCCCACCGTGGGCTTGATGCCCACGATGCCGTTGCTGGATGAAGGGCACATGATGGAGCCGCCCGTTTCGGTGCCCACGGTAAGCGCGCACAGGTTCGCGGAGGCCGCCACTCCCGAGCCGGAACTGGACCCGCACGGGTTGCGGTTGAGGGCGTAGGGGTTACGGCACTGGCCGCCCCGGGCGCTCCATCCGCTGGTCGCCCGCTCCCCGCGGAAGTAGGCCCATTCGCTCATGTTGGCCTTGCCCAGGAGGATGGCGCCGGCGGCGCGCAGGCGCTCGGCCACAAAGGAATCGCGCGGCGGGATGGAGCCCTCGAGCGCGAGCGATCCCGCCGTGGTGGTCATGCGGTCGTGGGTGTCGAGGTTGTCCTTGAGCGCGACCGGGATGCCGTGGAGCGGTCCGCGGATTCCGCCAGCGCGGCGCTCCGCGTCGAGTTCATCGGCGATTTCGAGCGCGTCCGGGTTGATCTCGATCATCGAGCGAAGTTCGGGGCCCTGCCGGTCCATGGCTTCGATGCGCCCGATGTAGGTCTCGGTGATGGAGCGGGCGGTGTGTTCGCCCGACTCCATCATGCGCTGGAGGTCGGCGGCGGTGATCTCGTCGAATTCGAACGGCGGGATCTCGCCCTGCGCGCCTGGGGCCGATGGCGACTCGGAGGCGGACGGGGAACACGCGAAGTTCGCCGTCAGGCCGGCGCCGCCGGCTGCGGTTGTGCGTAGGAATGCTCTTCGGTCCATGGATGCTCTCCCGTTCAGCGCAGCATACCTATCGCGCAACCCGTTCACCGAACGCCGGGTAGTCGCATATAGCTCACAGCGAAGAAGCGCGGGGACGGCTTGGAACGCCGGCCTCCGGCCGGCACAGCGGCCCGGTAGGGCCGCGGGCGGCTCATCGCCCCCCGATTTCACGGGGCGCCCGCGCGGGGCCCGCAGCGCTGCGAACGGTGTCTGCCACTCCAATGTACGGATCACGCCGAACGCTGGGGTTTCCGCCGAGATCAAACCACCTCGGAACTGAGGGTCCGTCCCGCCGCCCGCCTGCGGCGGGCTGTGCCGGCCGGAGGCCGGCGTTCCAAGCCGTCCCCGCGCTCCCGCTCCGGCAGCGATGCGCGGTTTCCGCTGTCGCGCGTCACCTGCGCTGTGGCGGTCCACGCCGGGAGGGGCGCCATCCCGGAGATCGGGGTCCGTCCCGCCGCCCGCCTGCGGCGGGCTGTGCCGGCCGGAGGCCGGCGTTCCAAGCCGGTCCCCGCCGTCTTCCGTACCGAGGTTCACGCCGAGACGGGAGCTATCCCGGAGGTCGGGGTTCGTCCCGCCGCCCGCCTACGGCGGGCTGTGCCGGTCTGAAGACCGGCGTAAGCCGTCCCCGCGCTCCCGCTCCGGCAGCGATGCGCGGTTTCCGCTGTCACCGGTCACCTGCGCTGCTGCGGGCTATCCGCCCGCCGTCCAACCAGCCGCTGGGCGGTCAAACCAGATGTGCACCTGCCCGGTGCCCACGGCGTTCTCGTACTTCGAGAACAGCCGGCCGGGAGCGGTGCACTCCGCGCCGCCCGCGGCGCTGACCGCCATCAGGTAGTGGCCGAACCGGCCTTCGGGAGCGAAGCGCGCGTAGTCGTCCATCTCCTCGATGACGCGGCGGTGGTCGCCCGCCTGCATCCATCCGAGCCGCTCCTCGTCGGCGGCCCGGGCTTCCGGAGTGCGGACGTGCACGGGATCGGACGCCTCGTGCTGCGCGATCACCGGCAGCGGCCAGAACCGGTGGCTCATGCCTCCGGAGGCGAGGAGCACCGTCCGCCGGCCGGTCTCCTCGATCGCCTCGCCGATCGCCCGGCCCATCGCCAGGAAGTCGGGGGTGGTTCCGGTCTGGCAACTGCTCACCGAGACCACCCGCTCACCGCGCCAGAGGTAGTGGAGCAGGTTGATCGTCGGGTAGTGGACCGGGAGGTACGGGTCGTCCGAAGCATGCGCCGGCTGCCCCGCCCGCTTGGCGGCGGCCTCGGCGGCGCGGGCGAGTTCAGGATCGCCGGGATAGTCGTAGGGGACCCCGTGCATCCCCCGGGGCAGTTCGTCCGAGGTGTAGCGGCCGTGGCGGCGATCCTGGGCCGTGAGCAGGTGCTCCACCGTGCTCGCCCAGTGGGTGTCGAAGATGACAAAGGTCTCGGCTTCGAGCTCGTCGAGCACTTCGTTTCGGAGCCGGCGGAGTCCGGGAACCAGACTGATCTCCTTGCCCTCGTTCAGCTCCCGCCGCACCTCCTCGGGCAGCATGATGGTCGGGACGTGGGAGAGGAGGCCGAAGCCGACAACCGCCATGAGCTACTCCTGACCCCGGGAGAGCGTCTGCCCCCCGCGGAAGGTGAGGCCGACCCGGCGCCAGCAGCCGCCGAGGACTTCTCGGGGCGCAAGCGACAGGAGTTCCTCGGTGGGCGAAGGAAACACTCGCAAAGAGGCGTCACCGATGTAGGCGGTCCCGAGCTCGACTTCCGAGGTCACCTTGACGATTTCGTGGAGCGCGTCGCTTCCGTCCGCTTCCACGCTCGGCAGGATGCGGTGGTGGAGCATGGGATGGGCGTTCACGAAGCCGGCGCTCTCCGCCTCGCCGGTGATCGTGAAATCCGCCTCCATGAGACGGCGGGAGCCGGCGGCAACGGTCGCTCCAAAGCGGCCGCCGGGAGCCAGCCGGGGTCCGGCACAGCCAATAAGCGCCGGCCGAGTCATCCAGATCTCCCCGAGTTTCTTGGGATAGCCCTGGATGTAACCGCGCAGGAGCGAGGCGTCCTGGTCCACCCAGATGAAAAGGCAGCGCGACCAATCCTGGCCCTGGTAATGGCAGCGGACGACCACCAGGCACTCCTTGTACTGGGAGCGCACCGGGTCGAGTTCCTCTTCCCCCGACTCGCTGCGCCACTGCCACTCGGCCCAGATGGCCGCCACCGCGTCCGGGCGGTCGGCGACCGGCTCGAGCGGCGGGGGGAGGAACGCCGCCACTGCTCCCGGCTCGGCGAGGTACTCGATCGTCAGCATCTCGCCCGAGTAGTGCCAAGGCGGCGGCGGGAGCAGGGAAGCCCGCCCGGACGGAGTCCGGGGGAAGACAAAGCCTAGCGTCATGGTGTCTTTCACCAGACTACACGGACGCTCTCGGGGCCGCGGAATTCGAACCCGCGGAGCGTCACTTCCTCGTCGGGGTGGAGCCGAAGGCCGGGGAGGTTGCGGAAGAGGCGTTCGGCGCCGACCCGGATCTCCTGGCGGCCGAGCCATTCGCCGAGACAGCGGTGGACGCCAAGGGCAAAGGCGGCGTTCCCACCCTCGGTACGACCGATTTCGAGGCGTTCCGGGTCCCGGAAGCGGGCGGGGTCGAGGTTCGCGGCGCGGAGGATGCCGGAGACCAGGACGCCTTCCGGGAGCCGGACCCCGGCGAGTTCGGTTTCGCGGGTGGTCGTGCGCGTGATCGTACCCACCGGGGTGTAGCGGCGGAGCACCTCGTCCACCAGCCGCCGCATTGCTGCCGGACTGCCGAGCGCCTGCTCGCGCAGCGCGTCGTCGCTGAGCAGCGTCCAGACCACGAGGCCGATGCCGTCGCGCGGCTCGTTGATCCCGCCGGAGATCATCAGCCGGACGTTGTTGACGATTTCGGCGGCCGTGAGGTCCTGCTCGGCCCGCAGCATGTGGAGCAGACCGCAGGCTTCGGGCCGTTCGCGCAGCTCGTCGACCCGGGCGTGCACCGCCTCCTCGACCGACTCGGCCGCGCGCCGGCCGACCGCGAACGCCTCGGGCTCCTGTTCGAAGTTCGCGACGCCGACGCAGAGGCCTTCGCACCAGTCCCAGACTTCGCGGAAGTCGTGGGCGTCGAGGCCGAGGACCGTGGCGAGGGAGCCCGCACTCACAAGCGCCGCATAGCCGGCGATGATGTCCGCCTGGCCGTCGTCGCGCATGGATTCGATGAGGCGGTCGCACATCGCAGGGAGCTCACGCTCCGCGAAAGAGCCGCTCCGGCCGGCCCGCAGGAAGGGCGGCTTGCACGCCTGCTGCAACCGGGTGCAGGCCGGCGGGTCGAGCGTCAGCATGTTCTCGCCGAGCGTCCGGGCGAGGAAGCTCGGCTCGGTGGCGGCGCTGAAGATCTCCGGCTGATCCTCCATCGCTTGCACGTCGTCCCAGCGGGTCACGAACCACATCTGGAGCGCCGGGATCCAGGCGACGGGCTCCTCCTCGCGGAGGCGGGCCAGGATGGGGTCCGGGTCCCGGTCGAGTTCTTCGGCGGTGACGGTGGCGGCGAAGCTCATGGGCAGGGTGCCGTCCCGGGGAGGGTCAACAGCCGGTGGCGAGGCCCGGGTGAGCGCCGAGAGGGGCGAGGCCCAGTTCTCGCGGTGGGGGTTCCCGGGCCTGCCGGGCCGTCTGATCTGCTGGGGGCAAGGGCCGAGACGGGCGTCATCCCGACGGGTGGCTCCTACGCCGCCGCGGCCCTGCGGGCCGCTGTGCCGACCAGAGGTCGGCGTTCCAAGCCGTCCGCGCTATTACGCCATCAGCGATACGCGCTCTCAGGCCCATTGGGTCTTGCTACCGGCTGTTAGAGATAGGGGATGTATTCCCGCTTCTCCCAGTCGGTGGTGTGGGCGCGGAAGCGTTCCCATTCGCGGCGTTTCACGGTGACGTGCATGCGGACGAACTCCTCGCCGAAAGCGGCCACCAGGTCGGGGTCCGCCTCGAGGGCGTCGAGGGCGCGGCCCAGGTCGTCGGCCACGGTGACGTCGGTGGAAGCGCCTTCCAGGCAGTCGCCGGTCTCTTCGGGAGGAGGTTCGAGTTCCTGCCGGATCCCCAGACGGGCGGCGAGCAGGGTGGCCGCCACCGCGAGGTGGGGGCCGCAGGCGCCGTCGGCGAGCCGGTGCTCGACCCGCGCCCCTTCGCCGCGCTCGAGCGGGAGCCGGACGGCGCACCCTCGATGGTCGTGGCCCCAGTTGGCCCAGTAGCCGCTCATCTGGCCGGGACGGAGCCGGCGGTAGGAGTTCACGGTGGGGGCGACGGCCCCGGCAAGCCCGCGGTGGTGACGGAGAAGCCCGGCGACCGCCGACCAGGCCAGCTTCGAGAGCCCGCTTTCGCCCTCCGGATCGTCGAAGAGGTTCTTTCCCTTCTTTTCCAGACTCAGGTTGACGTGAAGCCCCGAGCCGCCGCGGTCGCTGAAAGGCTTCCCGATGAAGGTGAGGTGGTAGCCGCGTTCCGCCGCCACTTCGCGCGCGAGCAGCTTGAAGAGGAACGCCTCGTCGGCGGCGGTGAGGGCGTCGTTCTTGCCGAGGGTCAGCTCGAACTGTCCGTCGTCGTACTCGCTGTGGAAGGACTCGAGCACGATCCCGGCGCGCTCAGCGGCATCGAGCACGTCCTCCATGATTCCGTCGGGATCCGTCAGGGGCCCGGACCCATAGACGTGGGAACCGGGCGTGTGGATCGGGTCAAAGCCACCCTCGCCGTCAGGCCGCAGCAGAAACGCCTCGAGTTCGATGCCCACCACCGGGCGGCGTCCGTCGGCTTCGTGCTCCGCGATGGCGCGCTTCAGGATCCGCCGGGGCGAACGCTCAAGCGGCTTGCCGTGCGCTTCCAGATCGGTGACCACCACGCCGGTTCCATCGGTCCAGCCTTCGCGGACCGCCTTCGGGTCGAAGACGGCGCGCATGTCGGGGAGACCCTCGAGGAGGCCGGAACCCGGGTAGGCGTCCATCTCCCGGTCGAAGCCGAGGGCGAAGGTGGAGAGGCAGTGCCCGGTGGCCGCGGCGCCGGGGAGGAGGACCTTGCCGCGAGCGAGCCCGAGGTGGTCGGGCCAGAGGGCGCGGATGCGACGGAAGGTGGGGGGAGGCACGGCGGGGGTTGTACCACTTGCGAGCGTGCTCGGCATTGCCGGGCGCCCTCTACTGCCGAGCCGCAGGTCTCGGACGCAGCACCAGCGCCGTGATCGTTCCGCTCGCCAGGAACATGTACACCGGGTAGACCGCGATGGCGAACTCCCAGCGTTCCACCGCCAACAAATTGAAGGTGTTCCCGGCGATGAAGAGCGCCCAGGCGAGGCGGTCTTCGGTGTGCGGCGCGAGGTAGGCCTTCCGGATGGTCGGGAGCGCACCCGCGAAATCGACGCCGAGCGTCGTGACCAGCGCGACGACCGGGGAGTCGAACCACCACCAGAGCAGGAGGCCGATGCCGGCGCCCATAAGGCAGCCACGGTCCAGGGGAGTCGATCCGCCCTCTCCGTAACGGATGCTCAGCACCGCCGTCACCAGGGGACCAACGATGTAGCTCACCGGTACCCAGATGGTGGTCTCGGCGCCGGAGGAGTAGTAACTGGCGCCCAGGACCAGCCCGGTGGTCGTCCATATCCACCAGGTGGCCCGGTTCGGACGCGTCTGGCCGCGCAGAATGGCCACGATGTAAGGGACGAACGCCGCCAGCGACAGCACGCCAGCCACCCACCCAGCCAGAACGGGAAGCGCCGGCATCAATCGGTCCTGCGAAGCGTGCGGATGGGCCGAGTCGTGTCCATCAGAGGTGCCGGTGCGCCTCCGAGCGTACAACGCGTGAGCCAGAGGCGGGTTGCGCGGTTGATGCGCGATCTGTCGGCGGCGCGGGCTCCGCACCACGATCCGGAACGCACGAGGCCAGCGGTTCGTCCAACCCGGTACGCTAGGCCGGGCCGTGATCCGACAGCGTTCCGTCTGCGCCGCCTTGTTCCTGGGGCTCTCGGTGTCCGCGGGCTGCGGGACGCCGGAGACGAGCCCGCCAATGCGGGCAGTGCCCCAGATCCCGCTGGAGGTGTCTGCCGGCCAACTGGAGGCGCTCTTCGACGAGATCATCGAGAAGACCGAACGGCGGGAGGCCTTCTCGGAAGTCAAGGAGAAGACCCAGTCGTACTCCGCGCTTTCCGAGATGAAGGATCTCCGGTCGGAGTTTCTGGCCTCCAAGAGTGAAGCGGACCTCTACTACGCGCTCGTGAAGCTCAGCAACGCGCGGCGGGACCGTCACCTGAGCGTGAACCTGGTGGACGGCGGTATCAGCGTTCCCGAGGCCCCCGCGCTGGCCGCGCCGATCCTGGTCCTGCCGGACTTTTCGAACCTGGACGAGCCGTCGTTCTTCGTCGCCAGGGTCGGGATGGACCTCTCTTCGCCGGAACCCGGGGACCTCATCGTCGCTATCAACGGCCGGACCACCGCGGACTACGTCGAGGAGTTCACGTCCTGGATACGGCACTCCACGCGCTACGGCCTCTACTGGCACATGGCGCGCGAACTGCCCCTGATCCTGCGAAACGTCCCGCTGAACCTCTATGCGGAGACCCTGAACCTCACGCTGGAGAACGCTGCCGGCGAGCAGTACGACGTTTCCCTCGCCTACGGCGATGCCGCCGCCCACACGGTCGGGCCCGACCCGGAGTACCCGGACTTCGAAATGGTCCTGGAACGGGAGAACTTCCATGTCCACGTGAACGAAAACGCGCGAATCGTCCTCCTGCAGTGGCTGGACTTCGAGTCCAGTCTGATTCAGGACGTCATGGACCTCATGGAACTCGCGGAGCGGGACGAACTCCTCGACCACGACCTGATCATCGATGTCCGGGGGAGCAGCGGCGGATCCTTTGGCGCCTACGCGATCCAGCGCCTCGTCAGCCGGGCGTTCCGCACGACCTTCGGGAACGTCCGGTTGAGCGACGCCGGCGAGGAGCTGATCGAGCGCTTCCAGAACCTCGAGATCGACGACAGTGCGCCCGACATCTTCGGGCTCAACCTCAGCCGGAGCTGGCTACGCGACTGGGCACGCACCGACGCGGCGGAAGCGATTCAAGGAGGTGACGAATACACCCCGCCCTCGCCCTTCAAGCTGGCCCACCTGCCCCGGGATTCCGGCGGCACGCTGCAACCCGCTCCCGTCCACTTCCGGGGGCGCACCGCCATCATCGGCGGGCCGCACGGGGGCTCGCACCTGGACCAGTTCCTGTCGATGTTCGCCGACAACGAGCTTGCTGTGGTGATTGGAATGCCCACCGGCGGCTACAGCAACACCTGGGAGCATGAGGAGGTCCTGTACTTCCCCGGCACCGATCGGCCGGTCGCCGAGTTCATGTGGAACATCGGGCACACGCTCCGTCCGAACACCGAGATCCTGGAGGGCAACCCGGTGGTTCCGGACGTCCACCTACCCCTGACGCGCGCCAACTTCCGGACCTACGATCAGGAACTGCTCGAGTTGGCGATGGACGCCATTCGCAACCGGTAGGACTCGTGGGCTCCCGACTCCGCTCCCTGGACGCCTTCCGGGGGGCGACGATCGCCGGGATGATCCTGGTGAACAACCCCGGGAGTTGGGATCACGTGTATCCGGCGCTGCTGCACGCCCCCTGGCACGGCTGGACGCCGACGGACCTCATCTTCCCCTTCTTCCTGTTCATTGTCGGGGTCGCGATCCCGTTCTCGCTGGGCCGGCGGATGGAAGAAGGGGCCCCGCGTGGGGGCCTGTTCCTCCGGGTGCTGCGGCGGAGCGCAATCCTGATCTTCCTCGGCCTGCTGCTCGCGGCCTGGCCCTTCTTCGACCTCGGGAACCTCCGGTTGCCCGGCGTCCTGCAAAGGATCGGAGTCGTCTATCTGGCGACGGGTGCGGCGTTCCTCTGGATCGGCCGCCGGGGCCTCACTGCCCTCACCGCCGCCTGCCTGATCGGCTTCGCCGCGGTCATGCGGTTCGTCCCCGCGCCGGGCGGCGTCGCCGGCGACCTCGAGCCCGGGACGAACCTCGCCGCCTTCCTGGACCGCGTCCTCCTGCCCGGAACCCTCTACCAGGGCACCTGGGACCCCGAGGGGGTCCTCTCCACGGTGCCCGCGATCGCGAGCGCGCTGCTCGGGGTGTTCTGCGGGCAGTGGCTCCGGTCGGTGAGCGCCCCGTTCCAGAAAACAACCGGCATGCTCACCGCCGGATTCACGCTGCTGACCGCGGGCTGGATCTGGAGCTTCTGGCTGCCGATCAACAAGAACCTCTGGACCAGTTCCTACGTCCTCTTCACCGCCGGGATCGCGCTTTGCCTGCTGCCTCGCTTCATCCTGATCATGGACCTCCGGAAGCCGCCGCGCTGGACCGCTCCCCTAGAGGCGCTAGGGAAGAACTCCATCCTGGCGTTCGTGGGGTCCGGCCTCGTAATCAAGACGATGCTGCTCTTCCCGTCGCCGGGTGACGGCTCGGCTTACACCTGGACCTACGAGACGCTCTTCGCGTCCTGGCTCGGTCCGTTGAATGGGTCGCTCGGGTTCGCGCTTGCTAACGTCGCGGTGTGGACGGCCATCGCGGTCGTTCTGGACCGGAGGCGGATCTACCTCAAGGTCTGACCGGGGGACCCTTCTCCCATGCCGATGGGTCGTGTCGTCATCCTCGGATGGCTGATCGTCTTCGCTTGCTGGTGCGGTCCGGCATCGTCGCCCGAGGGCGAACCGCCGGACCGGAACAGCGCGTCCATCTTTCGCGACGTCTCGGCCGAGGTCGGACTCGACTTCGAGCATGAGAACGGCGCTGCCGGGGAGTTCTACCTGCCCGAGATCATGGGAAGCGGCGGCGCCCTGCTGGACTACGACAACGACGGGGACCTCGACATCTACCTCGTTCAGAGCGGCTCGCTACCACCGGAAGCGGTAGCCGGAAACCGCCTGTATCAGAACGTCATGCCTCCGGCTGCCGGGGCGCCGCGATTCGAGGATGTCAGCGACCGAGCCGGGGTCGGCGACCGCGGCTACGGGATGGGAGTCGCGGTGGGCGACTACAACAACGACGGCTTCGTCGATCTGTTCGTGACGAATTTCGGGCCGAACGCTCTCTACCGGAACGACGGCGACGGCACCTTCACCGAGGTCGGCCGCACCGCCGGCGTGGACGACGACCGTTGGGGGACGAGCGCTGCCTTCTTCGATTTCGACCGGGACGGGTACCTGGATCTCTTCGTCGTCAACTATGTGGATTTTCGGATCAGCGACAACACGATCTGCCGTCCCACCGGGGTGCGGGACTATTGCCACCCCAGCAACTTCGACCCGCAGGTGGACATCCTCTACCGCAACCGCGGCGACGGGACCTTCGCCAACGTCACCGCGACGGCGGGCATTGACCGGGCCTACGGAAGCGGGCTCGGGGTCGCGGTCCTGGACTTCGATGACGACGGCTGGCTCGACGTGTACGTCGCGAACGACGGGAACGAGAACCAGCTTTGGTGGAACCGCCGGAACGGCACGTTCGAGGATGTCGCGCTCTTCGGCGGGGTAGCGCTCAACGGCGACGGGGCGGCCGAAGCCGGCATGGGCGTCACCGTGGACGACTTCGACCACGACGGCGATCCCGACATCTTCGTGACCCATCTTCGCGACGAGACCAACACGCTCTACGAGAACCAGGGAAGCGGCCTGTTCGAGGACACCACCTTTGCCCGGGGACTCGGATACCCGAGTCTCTCCGCAACCGGTTTCGGCGTGCAGTGGCTCGATTTCGACAACGACGGGCTCTCGGACCTGTTCGTCGCGGCCGGCGCCGTGGCGCTTGGACGAGAGGAGCCGGACGCCGCCTCCCCTTACGCCGAGTCCAACCAGCTCTACCGTAACGGCGGCGAACGATTCGAAGCGGTCCCGATGGACCCGGCGACGGATCTTGTCGAGGTGAGCCGGGGGGCGGCCTTCGGGGATGTGGACAACGACGGCGACGTGGATGTGCTGGTCGCGAACAACCAGGGCCCGGCGCGACTGCTGCTGAACCGGGTTGGAACGAGCCGCCACTGGATCTCGCTGAAGTTGAAGCGACGCCGGGGCGAGCCGCTCGCACTCGGCGCGCGGGTCACCCTGGTCCGCGAAAACGGAGACCGGCTGCGCAAGAGGGTGCACAGCGACGGGAGCTATGGCAGCGCGAACGACCCCCGGGTCCATTTCGGACTGGACGCCGAAACCGCAGTCTCCGGAGTTGAGGTTGCCTGGCCCGGCGGCGAGACGGAGTTCTTTTCCGGAGTCCTGGTGGATCGCGAGAACGAGTTGCTCGAGGGCGCCGGCTCCCCGGGGGCGAGGATGCGATGAGGGCCCCTGTTCTGGTGCTGCTCGCCGCCTCACTCGGCTGGCAGAGCTGTCAGCAGCAACAGGATGAGACTCCCGTCCCGATCCTGACCGCGCAAGAGCTCGACTCCATCGAGCCGTCGGCGCGCACCGAACTCGAGGCGGCCCGCGAGACGGCGCGAACACGCCTGGACGATCCCGACGCCCACGGCCGGCTCGCGATGCTGCTTCACGCGCACGGCTTCCTGGAGGCGGCGGCCTCCTCGTACCGCAGCGCCAGGATCCTCGCCCCGGAGGAAGCCCGCTGGCCCCGTCTCGACGCGCACCGCGCCGCGGAGGCAGGCGAGGAGAACGAAGCGCTCGCGAACGCTGCCAGAGCCGTCGAACTCGAGGCGGACTCCGTGGCCGCCCGAACCACCCTGGCGCAACTTGAGTTGCGTGGCACCCGGCTGGAGGAGGCCCGGGGACATTTCCAGGCGGCGCTCGCAAGGGAACCCGACAACTTCACGGCGCTGCGCGGCATGGGGATGCTCGAAGTCCGCAACGGGAACTTCGTCGAAGCCGTCCGTTTCCTGGAGCGTGCCCTTGCCGTGGAACCCGATGACCCGAGCGTGCACTACACGGCAGCCCTCGCGTTTAACCGTTTGGGAGAAACCGCACGCGCCGAGGAGCATCTGGCCGCTTCGCGGCGCAGTCCGGCGCGGCGCCCGGCAATCGAGCCGCCCGCCGAGATCCTCGCTCTTCGCGGCCGGGGAGTTCGCGCCATCCTCGCCGCGGGGACCGAACTTCTCGACCGGGGTCTCTACGACGAGGCGGTCCTGACATTGAGGGAGGCGCTGGCCGCGGAGCCCGGGTCCGCGGACGCTCACAACGCCCTCGGTGCAGCTCTCGAGCAAGCAGGCGATCCCGAGGCGGCGCGACTTCACTACGAGGAGGCGGCGGCGCTGGAGCCGGAGTTGGCGGTGGTGCGCCAGAACCTGGGCGTCCTCCTCGGCCGACTCGGAGAACTCGACCAGGCGGTCGGCCAACTCGAAGAAGCGGTTCGGCTCGACCCCGGACAGGCGGAGGCCCATTTCGCCCTCGGTGTCGCGCTGGAAGCGCAGGGCCGCGCGAACGACGCGCTGGCCGCCCTTCGGAACGCTGTATCCCGCGATCCCCGGATGGCGCGGGCGCACGTTCGGCTCGGGGCGTTGCTCGGCGCGGAGGCGCAGGTCGGCGAGGCGCTGGTCCATCTCGAAAGAGCCATCGAGCTGGAACCCGCGTCGGGGGAAGCGCACCACTATCTCTCCGTCGCCCTGCACCGGCTTGGCAACACCGCGGAAGCGGTGGAGCACGAACGCCGCGCCATCACCCTCGCCGAGGTAGCGGGCTCTTCCGATCTGCTCGGGACGGCCCACTACACCCTGGCGACGATGCTGCAGACCGCCGGACAACTCGCCGAGGCGCTGCCGCATCTCCAGAAGGCGCTCGCCCACTATCCCGACAGCACCGAGGTGCTTTCCGAACTCGCCCGCAACCATCACCTCCAGGGAAACCACGGGGACGCAATCGCAGTCCAGCGGCGGGTCATCGCCGCCCGGCCCGCGGATGCGGATGCCCACTACCGCCTCGGCGTTTTCCTGGCGGCGAGCGGCGACCGCGCGGGGGCGCTCGAGGCCTTCCAGGACAGCCTGCGGGCCGCGCCGGGGTCCGCTCCCGCGCTGGAAGCGATCGAGCGGCTCCGCGGCCGGGACCGCGAGAGGTCGTCTCCGGCGGGTTACGGCAGCTTGGCCCGGATGGACGCCAAGCGTTCTTCGATGATCTCCTGACCCGGCTCCAGCGCGAGCGAGCGCTCGAACGCAGCCCGGGCCGCTTCGAGGTCGCCCGACCGTTCGTAGGCCTCGCCAAGAGCGTTGAGCAGCGCCGTCCCCGCCGGGCGGAGCGAGGCCGCCCGCCTCAGATAGCGCACGGCTTCAGCAAACTCCTGCTTGAAGTAGTGGGCGAACCCCAACCCGGCGACCACTTCGTACTGACTGCCGTGCTCACCCTCGAGCGGCTTCAGGAGTTCCAACGCACGATCAGCATCCTCCCTTCGCAGATAGACATTGGCGAGCTTCCAGCGAGCCATGGGGAGATCGGGATTGCCCGCGCCGACCGCCCGCTCGAGTTCCACGCGCGCCTCCTCGAACCGCCCCAGCGCCAGGAATTGATTCCCGCGGGTCAAGGCCAGCAGGCCCGGAGTCGCCGCCTCCGCTCCGCCGCGGTGCACGTAGCTCGCACGCGCCACCAGGCGGGGGATGATCTGAACCGGGGTAGTTCGGCGCGCCGTCACCGTCCCACCCGGATCCCGGAGTTCGAGGTTGAGAAGGTAGGCGCCCGCTTCCAGATCCCCCAACTCGATCTCCGCATAGTCCGATCCGTCCTGGAGGTCGTCGGTCGCGAGCACCGTTTCGCGCAGCGCCTCGCCAGCGCCGCCGAGCGTCATTCGCAGCGTCGACCCGCGCTCCGCCCCCGCGACCTGCACGCCCACCAGCAGCGTCTCTCCCAGGGAAAAGAGATGGTCCGCCGCCGGCCGGAAGCGACGGCGCCCGTCAGCGAACGCCCCCGTCTGCACCTCTTGATGCGCTTCCACTTCGAAGGCGACGATGGGATCGCCCACCAGGGGAGCGCCCGGGCCTGATCCCAGAGCGGTGATGGCCGCCTCGGCCACCGTGAACCGCTTCATGACGCGATTCCTGAGCACGACGCTGGCATCGAAGTCGCCCGGCACGAGGGCAAAGGCGCCCTGGAAGGCAAAGGGCGATGCCTGCACGGCTTCCATCTGGGCCGCCGACAGGTCCACAATGAGTTCGCGGTCCTCGGTGTACACGAGATTGCCCTCCCGGTCCCGCACATCGAGCGTGAGGTCCATGACCGTGTAGAACCGCGACCTCGCTTCGTCGCTCTGGAGCGCCATGTCCTGGGGATCGAGCTCGATGGAGTAGTGCACGAGCGAACTCGCATCGGGTGCCAGCAGCACCCGGAAAACGCCGCGGTTCGGGACGAAGTTGAACGAATAGTCGGCGGTGACGCGATCTCCGTAGCGGCGGGCCGCCTCGAGATAGTCCGTGCGGGTACGGCGGCCCGGAGCGTCCAGAATGCGGTTCAGCAGAATGTCGGTCCCCAGGGATGCCCTGCCGGAGAGAAGGTCTCCGGGGTCGCTTGGGTCGAACGACAGCGATGCCCGGCCGAGCTCGGGAGAGACGTCATTCAGAGTCTGGAGGATCTCTCTCGCGTCGTTGGTTTCCAGCGAGGCGTAGCGGCCCCGCAGCAGGCTTCTCGGACCGTCGAGGGCCGGGTGATAGAGCCGGTATTCGCCGATGTCGCGCGGCCGAAAGAACACGAGATAGAAGAACGACGGCAGCCCCACCCCGGACTCACCCTGGTAGAACCACAGTTCGGTCGAGACGATCTCGTTCAGGCCGTCAAAGCGCTGGCGTTCCCGGGGCTCTCCGAGCAGGATGAACATCCTGCCGCGGTCGGTCCTCCAGCCGGGTCGAGTGGTGTCGTCCGCCAGCGAGCCGTTCGCGAAAGCGAGACGCCGGTAGTGCTCTTCCCTGCCCTCGTTCACCGGCGTCGCCGGGTTCGGATCGCGCTTCCGCCAGAACGCTTCGATGAAGTGCCGGCGCTCCTCAAGCGTCTCCAGCGCGAGAAAAAAGTCCCTCTCCGCGTCGGTGTTGATATAAACGACCTCTTCTTCGATCCAGGTGCGGTGCTCGGGCGTGAGCCGCTCGAGCCGTTCATCCTGCGCGCTCGCCGCGACGGGTCCGGCGAGACCCCCTGCCAGTGCGCACCCGGCCAGAAAGCGAAAGCGTTGGGCGCGCACGACCCTTTCGAACCGGTCCCGGGACAGGACGGCTCGCCGGCTCATGGTGACCCCGCTAGCGTCGCGCCGGTCCCCGCAAGACGGTGCCCGGCTTCGCGCCGGTCAGGGAGCCGTCTTTGATGACGGGAATGCCGTTCACCAACACGTGAACGATCCCGACCGAATAGTGATGAGGATCGGTGTACGTCGCCCGATCCTGCACCGTGTCCGCGTCGAAGACCGTGATGTCGGCGAACTTCCCGACCTGAATCAGACCTCGATCGTCCTGGCCGAACTGCATCGCCGGCATGGACGTCATCTTGTGAACGGCCTCCTCCAGGGTGAGCACGCCCTTTTCGCGTACGTAACGGGAAAGGATGCGGGGAAAGGTTCCGTAGCTTCTCGGGTGCGGATAGCCGCGGCCGAGGCCCACCGAATCGCCGTCGGTCTCGAACATCGCTTGCGGATGCCGCATGATGCGTTCGAGGTCGTCTTCCGACATCACATGGTAGATGGCGCTGAACCCTCCGGCGAGCTGGAGCTCAATGACGAGCTGCACCCCGGCTTCGACCGTGTTCGGGAGTCCGCGGTCCGCCGCCAAATCAGCGAGCGTTCTGCCGTTGTAGTCCGGAATCGAACGAACGACCCGAAACTGGATTCTCGCCAGATCGTCTCCCGTCCACTCCTGCTCCATCCGATCCGCAATGCCGGCCTCGATCCGTCTTCGCGAGGCGGGATCCTCCAGGCGGGCCGCGAGTTCCTCGGGGCCACCCGCCAGCGCCCACGGGGGGAAGAGAACACTCGAGCCTGTGCTCGCGGCCGTATAGGGGTACAGATCGTGTTTGATGTCGAGCCCCCCCGCCCGCGCTTCGTCGATCATGGCGAGGGTCTGGGTGCTCTGCCCCCACTGGGCAACGCCCATGGCCTTATGGTGTTGGATCTGCGCCGGGATTCCTGCTTCGCGCGCGACCCGGATGAGTTCGTCGGCGGACTCGACGAGCCCCCGTCCCTCGTCCCTCATGTGGGACACGTAGATGCCGCCATAGCGCGCCGCGATCTTCGCGAGTTCCACGACCTCTTCCGTCCTCGCATAGTTGGCCGGCACATACAAGAGCCCGGTCGAGAGACCGAGCGCGCCCTGCCGCATCGTCTCCTCGACAAGGCGTTTCATCTCCTCGAGTTCGTCGGCGGTCGGCTCACGATCTTCGAGTCCGACAACCTGTTTTCGCACCCAGGTGTGGCCGGCGAAGAACCCGACGTTGGGGGCCACCTCCAGGCTGGCCATGAACTGATCGAGCGGCCACGGTTGGTCGCCGCTGTGAAGGCTCGCCAGAATCGTCGTGATTCCCTGGCGCAGGAAGTTCTCCGCGAGCGGACGCTCGCGAATGCTGGACTGGATGTGGGCGTGGTTATCGATGAATCCCGGGGAGACGATGAGGCCCTCGGCGTCGAGTACTTCACGCGCTTCGCCGGCGGCGATGCCATCCCGAGCGATTCGCGCGACACGCCCGTCCCGGATGGCGACATCAGCCCGAAACCGGGGCGATCCCGAACCGTCGACGACGGTCCCGCCACGGATGAGGATGTCGAACGGTGTCTCCTGCGAAATCGCCGGCCCGAACAGCAGCGCCAGCAGCGCGAGACTCGAAGCGCTCATTACGGCGCCCTATCGGGGCAGATGAAAGGTAAGGATCTTCGCTTCCGATCCGTCCGATTGAGAGGTCGCGATCGACACCAGTTGGCGTCCGCCGGCGAGATAGGTGACGGGGTTGCCGAACCCGCCACCGCCCAAGGGGATCTCCCGGAGCAACGTGCCGTCCGTCTTGTCGAAGATATAGAGATGGTCGCTCGCCGCGCTGATGAAGAGCAACCCTCCTTCGGTGACGAGCGCCGCGGACTGTCCGTGCTGCGGCGGGCCCACCCCGAGCTGCGGAAGATCGAGATCCTTCAGCACGGGATGGTTGCGGATCTGGGGCGAATCGCCCAGCGGAATCTGCCAGAGCAGTTCGCCGACGTTCAGGTCGAGGGCGGTTAGGGTGGCGTAGGGAGGCTTGTGCACGGGGACCCCGCGGACGATCTCCAGCCGGGCTCCGAAGCCCGAGCCGCGGTAGTCGGCCTCCACCAAAGGCGAGTCGGGCTCCGACACCCGGAACAGCGAGGGCCAGTTAGTTGCCTTGACGTAGAGCATCCCGGTACCCGGATCGAAGGCCGCTCCGCCCCAGTTCCCGGCGCCCCAGATTCCCGGCATGATGATCGTTCCCTCCAGGGAGGGCGGAGTGAACAGCGAGCCCAGCCGATACTCCTTGACGACCTCGAGCGCCCTGGCCTTCAGTTCGGGGGTGAAGTCCATCAGATCGTCCTCGGTGAACCCCTGCCGGCCGAACGGCGGCGGCTTCGTGGGGTAGGGCTGCGTCTCGGCTGCGCGCTCGCCGGGCACGTCGCTGGCCGGCACCGAACGGTCCTCGATCGGCCACACCGGCTCGCCGGTGACCCGGTCGAAGACATAGACGAATCCCGTCTTCCCCACCACGGCGACCGCATCGATCGTCTCGCCGTCCACCTCGATGGTGATCAGGTTGGGCGGTGCGGGAAGGTCATAGTCCCAGATCCCGTGGCGGACGGTCTGGAAGTGCCAGACCCGCCTGCCGGTATTGGCGTCGAGACACACGATGGATTCCGCGAAGAGGTTGTCCCCCTTGCGATGACCGCCGTAGTAGTCATTGTTTGGCGTGCTGATGGGCAGATAGACGAGTCCGCGCTCGGCGTCCACGGTGAAGGGCGCCCAGACATTGGCCGATC
This sequence comes from Candidatus Marinacidobacterium sp., assembly GCA_965223075.1. GTDB lineage: Bacteria > Acidobacteriota > Vicinamibacteria > Marinacidobacterales > Marinacidobacteraceae > Marinacidobacterium. Next base: position 1,456,867 of record OZ244986.1, read on the forward strand.
CGGTGTAGGACCAGGAGTCATCCTCCCAGGTGTCGTTGCCGGATTCGCCCTCCTGGGGGATCGTGTGGAAGCTCCACACGAACTCGCCGGTGCGGGCGTTGAACGCCTGCACGTCGCCCGGCGGGTTCCTCCGAAAGATCCGGTTGTCGGGAACACCGCTGCCAACGATGACCAGGTCCTTGTAGATCACCGGCGGTGAGGTGTTCGTGTAGAGGAGCCGGTTCGTCTCCCACATGAGGTTCTCGGTGAGGTCCGCGACCCCGTCCTTGCCGAACGACGCGATCGGCTCTCCGGTCAACGCATCAAGCGCCACCAGCATCCAGCGGCTGTTAATGAAGACCCGCCGCGCCTCGCCGTCGGTCCACACGGCGACTCCGCGGTGGCAAAAGCGGCAACCCCGCGGGAGGTTCCCCCACTCGTAGGCGCGGGGGTCATAGGCCCAGAGCCCCTCCCCGGTAGCCGCATCCAGCGCAACCACGCGGCTGTAGGAGGTGCTGACGTACATGACACCGTCGAGGACCACCGGGGTCCCCTGGAACTTGCCGGGCGCGACTTGTTCGCCCCGAATGGGAGAGCTGGCCATTGAGAGTGGTTTCTCCCCGGTCTCCCAGCTCCAGACGACTTCGAGCTGGTCCACGTTGTCCCGGTTGATCTCATCGAGCCACGAGTACTTCATCCCGCCCGGATCTCCGCCGTGGGTCTCCCAGTCCGCCCGTTGTGCATAGGCGCCGGGAAGCGGGAGCAGCAGCGTCGCCAGCGCGGCGCCCAAGCGGATTCTCACGAGCCTCATCGTCTTTACTCCCACACGGGTCAGCGGCGGTAGGGCCGGCCGTCCTTGACCACGAGTACGGGGTCGTCCAGAGCCGTGATGTCGAACCGCGGATCGCCATCGATCACGATTATGTCCGCGAGCTTGCCTTCCTCGATGGTTCCGAGGTCGTCACCCAACCCGAGAATCCGCGCGTTGATCCGGGTCGCCGCGGCAATGGCGTCGAGAGGCGCCATCCCGAGGTCCACGTGGGCCTTGATCTCGCGCCAGAGCGCCTCGGTGTGAAAGTTCATCGGCGTCCCCGAGTCGGTGCCCATCCCCATCACGGCGCCGGCCTCGATCCACTGTCCGAGCGACGCGTCGCCAAAGAACATCTGCCGGGCGGTCGTCTGGAAATAGCCAAGCGTGTGGAAGTTCTCGAAGCTCCGCTGGAATTCGGCGTACATCGCCTCGGGCAGATCCTCCCGCAGCCTCGGGTCCTGCAGCCGTTCCGGGAATTGCACCGTGGCCGGGAATACCCACACCCGGTGGGCCCCGGTGATCACCACCGGGCGGCCGGCAACCACGATGTCCCGGAGCAGCTCCTCCTCGTACGGTGGCGTTCCCGCCGACCCGGCGTGGGTGAGCACATCAATGCCGGTCTCGAGGGCGTTTCTGACCTCTTCGGGCCCATATACATGCGCGTGAACCCGCACGCCGAGTTCGTGCGCGGTGTCCGCGATCGCCTGGTAGTCGTCCCGGGTGAGCCCGGCCCACGCCTTGATTACATCCACGCCCGCCTCGACCAGCCGCTCCACCGCCGCTGAAGCCTCCTCGGGGGAGGAGACGGCGATCTGAAACTCCGCCGGCCAGAATCTCACCCGGCTGGTGATCCAGGGGCCGCTCATCAGCATCCGGGCGCCGGGGATCTCCCCGCGGGCGATCCGCTCCCGCACCGCGATACTGGCTTCGAGCGGCGCCGCAAGATCCACGGCGGTGGTCACCCCCGCGAGCAGGAGCTGCTTCGCCGAGATCTCCATCACCTGTTCAATGGGAATTTCCTCCTCCTCGATCCATGAAAACCAGCGGCCGTAGGAGCCGTGTCCGAGGACCGCCAGATGGGCGTGCAGGTCGATCATCCCCGGCATCATCACCCGGCCGCTGGTGTCCACGACCTCGGCGTCCGCCGGGATCTCGATCTCGGCGGCGGGGCCCACTGCGACGATCCGGTTGCCCTCGATCACCACCGCGGCGTGGTGCACCGGGGGCACTTCGTAGCCGTCGAGGAGCATCCCGCCCACCAGCGCGAGTTTGTCCTGCGCCGCCGCTGGCGCCGCAAGCGCGAGGAGCGCAATCAGCCCGAACCAGCCGCTGCGGCGGCCAGCCCTCGTTTGAAGAAACGCCATGACGCCTACCTTCCGATTAGGGGCTCCCGGCGATCTGCCGAAGCCGGGAGCCAAGAATATGTTGCCAGGGGGGGCGGTCCCGACTCCGCGGCCCGCCCGCCGCGTTCACGGCGCCCCTGAAAGCGATGAGCCGGGCTCCGTGTCCGCCGGTCTCCAGCCAAGGTCGCGCCCGATCTCCTCCGCGGAGCGGAGGGTGAGCGCGGAGAACGTCAAGGTGCCGTTCGTGCAGCCGCCGGTCGGCAGCGTCGAGGCTCCCACCACGAACAGGTTCTCGTGGTCGTGCGTCCTTCCGAAGCTGTCGCAGACGCTCTCGGAGGGGTCCGTTCCCATCCGGCAGCCGCCACAGGGATGATCGAGGTAGGTGCTGTACTGCGTGTCGAGGAGTTTGCCGTCGCCGGCGAGCCGGCCGAAGACACCCAGAACGTGTTCCTTGGTGGCGGCCTCACGGGCCTGGGTAGGCTCGTCGAGCCGATGCTCGACGCGGGGCAGCGGATCCCCGTAGCGGTTGCGCCGGTCCGGGTCGAGAGTGAGCGCGCTGTCCCGGTCGGGATGCACGTCGTAGTAGGCGCGAACGCGGGCCATCCCGCGCTTCGTTCTGGATCTCCAGTCGTCCAGCAGTTCATCCCCCAGCAGGACCGATCCCGAGTCGTCGCGGAGCCGCGGTCCCTGCCCGTACTCGTTCTCCCAAACCCGCAGGTCGTGCCGCACGAACGGCTTGTCCGATGGGCAGCGGAAGAACTCGCGAGAGACCAGACTGTGGGACATCATGCCCGGATAGAGCTCGGTGTCGGTTTCCATGAAGGCGCTGATGAACGCGTGGCCGGTCATGTACCGGCCCACGAGACCGGAACGATTCGCCAGACCGTCCGGGAAACGGGAATTCGCCGACAGCAGCAGGAGGTGGGAACTCCAGACATAGCCCGAGGCGATCACGAAGAGCGGCGCCCGGTACTCCACCTCCTCGTCGGACCGGTCGCGGTGGAGCCCCCGGGCAGCGACGATACGGGAACCGGATTCGTCCGGGATCAACTTCCGGATGAGCGTGCGGTCGTGCAGGGTGATTCGGTTCTCGTCCAGCAGCCTCCGGAAGGTGAAGTCAGGCGAGTAGCGCGCGCCGGTGGGGCACACCGAGCAGGTGTTGCAGCGCATACACATGCTCCGGCCGTCATAGGGAACCGTGTTCTTGGCCTCGGGCGTGCCCTGGAACCGGATGCCGCTCTCTTGCGCCCAGCGCTTCAGTTGCTGCAGGTTGTAGGAGAGCGGCATGGGCGGCATCGGGTAGGGCGCTGAAGGCCGATCTTCGGGATACGGCGCCTCTTCGCCCTGCACTCCCAGGCGCCGCTCCGCCTCGCAGGTGAACCGCTCGAACTCCGCCCATTCGATGGGCCAGTCCACCGCCAGCCCGTAACGGGAGCGCAGCTCCAGGTCTTCCCGCGAGAAACGGTTGCACACCGCTCCCCAATGAAGGGCCGACCCGCCCACCGCCATGGTGCGGGAAATCATGCCCTCGGCCTCCTGGTCCTCGATGAAGTCTCCCGGCCAAGCGTTTTCGCGATAGTCGAGCCAGCGCCGCCGGTTCCGGCTACGGGCCCGGAGGTCGAAGAAGCGGTCCCCGGCTTCCACAACGGTGACCGTGGCGTCCGGCGCCAGCTCGGAGAGTTTCTGGGAGATCAGGGCCGCGGAGATGCCGCCGCCCACGACGCAAACGTCGCTCTCGTAGGTCTGCATCGCCACTCTCCTACGCCCGCCGCAGCGGCGCCGGTTTCTCGTCCAATCCGGAGAGTCCGGGACAGGTGTAGCGGCGTATCTCGGCCTGGTAGCAGAGGTCGCGCGCCTCGCTGCTACCCAGGTAATAACTGAGCAGATCGGCCACCACGTGCCGTCCGTCGGGTCGGGAGGGAAGCGACTCGATACCGGCTTCCTCGAGACCTGCGCGGATCAACCTCCTGGTCTCGGCGTCGGAACCGCCGTCCCCCATGCCCTCTCGGAGAACCAAGAGCTGGAGCCGGTAGCTTGAGATATCCAGGTCTGGAGTCCTGCGGACGCGGGGGATCCCGTAGCCGGGACTCATCTCGGCTCCTGCGCGGTAGCCTCCGATCCAGCGGAGAAAGTCCTGGGCCACTCCCTCCGCCCCCTCGGCTCCGAGCGAACTCGGGAGCGCCACCTTCGCCAATGCTCCAAGCGTCTCCACGTCCGAGTGGTCGAGGCTCCTTACCTGGGCGAAGAGACGGACTCGCGCAAACGGCGCAACCGCCAGGAGCGACAGGGCCCAGCGGACCAGCAATCGTCGCGTCATGGACCGATGTGTGCTCCCCCGCTGTGTTCGCGGCGAATCAACGAGCCGCGCCGCCCTTGAAGATTCGACCGCCTTTCACGACCGTTTCGACATCGGCCAGCGCCATGATGTTGAAGAGCGGATCGCCCTTCACCACGATGATATCGGCCAGCTTGCCGGCCTCGATGCTGCCGAGGTCAGCAGCAACGCCCAAAATCCGGGCATTGACGCGGGTGCTGGCCACGATGGCCCGCTGCGGCGACATTCCGAGATCCACGTGGGACTTGATCTCCCTCCACATCGCCTCGGTGTGGAAGTTCATCGGCGTCCCCGAGTCGGTACCCATCCCCATGACCGCGCCGGCGTCGATGAACTGTCCGAGCGAAGCGTCACCGAAAAACATCTGTCGCGGGGTGGTCCGGAAGTAGCGCAGGGTGTGGAAGTTCTCGAAGGTGCGCTGCATCTCGTCGTACATGTCCTTCGGCAGATCCTCTTTGAGACGCGGGTCCTGAAGCCGCTCGGGGAAGTCCACGGTCGCGGGGAAGACCCACACCCGGTGCGCTCCGGTGATCACCACCGGGGTTCCGCGCACCACGATGTCCCGCAGCAGCTCCGGCGGGTACGGCGGAGTTCCAGCCGAGCCAGCGTGGGTGAGCACATCCACGCCGCCCTCCAGGGCGTTCCGCACGTCCTCCGGGGCGTAGACATGGGCGTGGACCCGGAGGTCACGCCGGTGCGCGGCCTCGACGATGGCCCGGTAGTCCTCAAGGGTGAGGCCCGAGTGGGCCTTGATCACATCCACCCCGGCGTCGGCGAGTTCTTCCGCCGACCGCGCCGCTCCTTCGGAGCTCGTGACCTCGATCTGGTAATCCGGCGGGAAGACGCCCACCCGGCGCGCGAGCCACGGCCCGCTCATCCAGAGCCGCGGTCCCGGAATTTCGCCGGCATTCACCCGGTCTCGGACGTTCAGGCTGCCGCGGAGCGGCCCCCCAAGATCCATCGCGGTGGTGACCCCCGCCATGAGCAACTGTTTCGCCGAGATCGCCATGACCTCGTCGATCGTCTCCTCGCGGCCGCGCTGCTCCACCCACGGAAACCACTCGCCGTAGTCGCCGTGCCCGAGGATCACGAGATGGGCGTGGAGATCGATGAGCCCCGGCAGCATCGTCCGGCCGCTCGTATCCACGACCTGGTAGTCGGCGGGGATCTCGATCTCCGCCGCCGGCCCCACCCGGACGATGCGCTCCCCCTCGATGAGCACGGCCGCGTGATGGAGGGGCGGGACTTCGTAGCCGTCGAGAAGCATTCCGCCCACGAGAGCGAGCCCCTTTGTCTGCGCCGACGCGGTGAGCGGGGCGAGAACGGCAAGCAGCACGCCGGCCACTGTGAACGAGAGCCGTCTGGCGCTTTGACTCATTTCAGGTCTCCATTGGTAGCTGTGACCGAGTGCAGGTTTCACCCCGACCAAGTTCCCGGCGGCCGCCGCCGCGGGTCTTGCGGCGGCGGCGCGCTGTCGGCGCCCGGGCGGCGCGTCAGAACCGGTAGCGAATTCCGCCCTGGAACTGCCGGGCGTCGCGGGCTCGTCTCCGGACCAGGAACGATGCCGAGTTGATGTTGCGATTCGACCCGAAGTAGTTCACGTGATTCGTCAGGTTGTAGCCCTCGAGGAAGAGTTCCAACTGCTGGGCCGCGCCGAACGGGATGATCTTCGTTATCCGCACGTCCACGTTGAAGAACGTGTCGAGATCGAGCAGCGAACGATCAATGGGATCCCGACCTATGCTGGCCCGGAGGTCGTTGATGATCCCCAGGGCCTGGTCGACATCCGTGCGCCCCACCGTATGCGCGAGGCCGGGCGGTTTGTCGTGCTGGCGTTGGTTGTCGCCGTCGATGTCGAAGCCCGCTTCGGCGCGCACCGGGTTGCCGCTCAACACCCGGAAGATGCCGCTCAATTGGATGTCCCAGGGGAGGATCGTCGAACCGGCGACGGTGAAGTTGTGGCGGTTGTCGAGGTCGCTGTACCCCTCTTCCTCGCGCGCTCCGCTCACGAAGTCCCGCATCGTCCCGGGATACCACTGGTAGTGCCCCACCCCGTTCCGGTAACTCCGTGACAGGGTGTAGGACGCCTGCAGACTGTCGCCGCCGCGGACTCTGCGACGGAGCTGGACCTCCAGCGCGTCGTACCAGGTTTCCGTGAAGTTGGTCATGACCTTGACCTCGCTGAACCCGGCGGTCGGCCTCGGGTTGTCGGCGCTGATGCGCCCGCTTGCGGGAAGGTTGTAGTCCAGCGCCCCGAGTTGCTGGTCGGCGTAGCTGTGAACCAGATCAACATCCAGAGAGGTCTGCGGGTTGATCTGCCAGCCGAACCCGATCGTCGCCGTCATCGACTGGGGAAGCTGGTAGTCGTCATCGATGAGGAACACGGACCGCGCGCCGCCCAACACGAATTCCTCCAGACTCTTCCCGCCGAGTGCGGCGTTCTGGTCGGGATAGTTCGCGAGAAGCGCCGGATCGCCGATCCGGACGGCGGTCCCGACCAACCGGTCCTGGGTGGTGAGCTGGAACCAGGGGCGGTTGCGAGTCACGTAGAACCCGCCGCCACCGCGCACGACCAGATTTCCGCGGCCGCCCACGTCCCACGTCAGCCCTATCCGCGGCTGCAGGTTGTTGGTGTCGGTGCCGCGGTTGGGGCTGGTGAAGTTGTCGATGCCAGCGTACGCGGGGTTGGCGCGTATTTCGTCGTACACGTCGTTGAGGCGAATATTCGTGTCGAGGTCGTAGCGCACCCCGAGGTTCATCTGCACGTTTTCCGCCACCTGCCAGTCGTCCTGCAGGTAGAGCCCGATCTGGTTCGACTTGTAGTCGTAGAACCCGGGAGTCTGCTTGACGAAAGCGAAGGGGTGGGTGGCCGGATCGGCCGGGTTGAACGGCTCGTCGGTACCGAAGTGCCATTGCCCGCTCTCGTTGAAGTGGGCCTCGAACTCGTGCGTCGCGACCGTGAAATCGCCGCCGATCTTGATGTTGTGGCCCGCCTTGTTGATGTACATGGTTTCGTAGAAGGAGAACCGTTCCCGCGGGAAGAACTGCGGCAGCGTGAAGTTCTGTCCCGTAGTGACGGAGGGGCGATTGATGCCCGGATCGAAGCTGTGGGGCGTGGTCTCGACGTTGTGACTCAGGTAGTGGAAGCGAAGGGTGTTGACGGTGTCGGGCGAGAGGATCCAGTTGTCTTCCACGACGAGGCTGTGCGCACGCGTGTGATCGTCAACGAACTGCGTCGCTGAACTCGGCCTGTTGGTCCGTTCACCGTTGTAGTTGTCGAGGGCGTATCGAACGAAGAGCGCGTTGTCCTGATTGAAGCGGTGATCCAGCTTCGCGAGAGCTAGCTGCTTCGTCGTTCCGGCGGGGAACACTCCGTTCTCGCGCGCCGCGAAGGGATTGCTGGGCGCGAGGGAAATGATCCGGCTGTTGTCCACACTGTGGTACTCGACGCTGCCGAAGAAGTGCGTCCGGTCGCGCACGAGGGGCCCGCCCAAGGTGGCGCCGAACCGTTGCTCGTCGAAAGGCGGCTTCTCGTTGGCGAACTCATTCTTGGAACTAAAGCGTTCGTCGCGGGCGAAGACATAGCCGGTGCCACTGAGATCGTTGGTCCCCGACTTCGTCGCCGTCGTCACCACCGCAGTGAGGGCCGCGCCGTACTGCGCATCGAACTGGTTCCGATAGACCTTGAACTCCTGCACCGCGTCCTGCGCGATGTTGATGGATGGATTTCCCCAGATGGCGTCGTCAATGTCGCCGCCGTCAATGAGCGTCGAGTAGGCGTTTCTCTGATCGGCCGCCCCACCGAACTTCACCGCCGCGAACTTCTGGTAGTGCGGCGTGGCGCCCGGCATGATGGTCGCGAGAGCGAGGAAGTTCCGGTTCAGCACCGGAAGATCCTCCACCTGCTCGTTGGTCACGACCGAGGATGGCTGCGCCTTGGTTAGTTCCACCAGGGGAGCCTCCGCCGTGATGGTGATGGTTTCTTCCACTCCGGCCAGATCGAGAACGAAATCCGCCTGCAGCTCATAGCCCATGAGAAGTTCGATCTCGCGCCTTTGCGTCGCGAAGCCGGAGAGTTCGGCCGTGACCTCGTAGACCCCCGGTTGGAGAGCAACCGCCCGGAAAGTGCCGGTGGATCCGGTCGTGAGCACCTGCGCGAAACCGGTCCCGGTGTTCAGGACCGTCACGGTCGCACCGGGTAGGGTGCCTCCCGAGCCGTCCGCGACGGTGCCGGAGATGTTCCCGCCCACGACCTGAGCCGCGGCGGGAGCGGAGACCAGTGCGATGGCTCCCGCGCACAGAAGTGCGACGAGTGCTGGAGTACGAAGTCGTGGTGGTCTGGAACGCATGGCAGGAACTACCCCCCCCCGGGAAAAAAGACTGATTGGACTAGAACTCGCCTGGCCGGAGACTCGCCGTCCGTTGGCTGACCGGCAAACGGACGGTTGCGAGTGAGAATCCAATTGAAGCGAGACGGCCAGCGGAGCGACTGGATTTGCAGGGTGCAAAACCGACCCGCAGACGCGGGTGTTCCATTAGACAGCTTCGGCACGCGGCTTAGCAAATGTCAATCCGGAAGTCAAGTCGTTGAGGACAGGACGATTCGACCGTGGTGTCATGATGACATCCCATAGTCGTATGTTTTTCATCTGCCCAGAGGTCGTTTTTCGATCGTGGGAGCCCAGAGAGACACTCTCGCACCGCACTTGCCGGCGAGGGCGGGTCCGCTGCCGCCGCCTACGAGCAAGTCAAACTTTGACGCCGCCGGCGGCCGTGTACCAGGCGCGAGGGAGCTCGGTTGCGGTGCTCCGCGGTGAAGAAGTACTTTCCGAAAGGGGGCCTTCGCTGTCCTCGTGCTACTCCTCGCGGCTCTTCCGATCACGATCGCTCCATTGCTTGCGCAGTCGGGTCCGACCTTCAGCCGGGACGTCGCTCCCATCCTCTTTGAACACTGCATCGCCTGTCACCGTGAGGGAGGGATCGGCCCGTTCAGCCTCGAGACCTATGGGGGGGCGCGGGAACGGGCCGAGTTGATCGCGGGGGTTACGGAAACCCGGCGGATGCCGCCCTGGTTGCCGGAGCCGGGACCGGAGCCGTTCGTCGGCGAGCGCCGGCTTCCCTCGGAAGCGGTCGAGACGCTCCGGCGGTGGGTCGAAAGCGATGCACTCGAAGGCGATCCGGCGGCGCTGCCAACCGCGCCCCGGTTCGCCTCCGGCTGGCAATTGGGAGAACCCGACCTGGTCGTCACCGTGCCGGAGCCGTACGTCGTTCCGGCGTCGGGGCAGGACGTCTTCCGGAGCTTCGTGGTGGAGGTCCCTGGCGAGCACGACCGGTTCGTGCGAGCGCTGGAGTTCCGGCCCGGGAACCACGAGGTCGTCCACCACGCGGTGGTGCTGGTGGACGGAGCCCGTTCCACTCGCTATCTCGATGCCCTCGACCCGGAACCGGGGTGGGCCGGCATGCAGTCCGGCCTGGCGGAGAGCCCGGACGGGCATTTCCTCGGCTGGACACCGGGCAAGACCTCCCTGGAGGTTCCGGACGGAATGACCTGGCGGCTCGCCCGCGGCAGCGATCTGGTGCTCCAACTGCACCTCCTGCCGCGTCCGGACGCGGCGCCGGTTCAGGTCCAGGTCGGGTTCCACTTCGGCGAAGCGCCCTCGCGCATTTCCACCCGGCTGCGGCTCGGCACGAAAGCGATGGACATCCCCGCCGGGGAGGAGCGCCACCGGATCGAGGATCGTTACCGGCTTCCCGTGGACGTGGAGCTCGTGGGCCTCTATCCGCATGCCCACTACCTCGGCAGGGAAATGAGGGCGTGGGTCGAGCTCGGGGACGGGCGAAAGCGCTCACTCCTGGACATCCCGCAGTGGGACTTCAACTGGCAGGCCGAATACCGGTTCGAGCGGCCCGTTTCCGTCCCGGCGGGCGCCACACTCGCCATGGAGTTCACCTACGACAACTCCGCTGACAACCCGAAAAATCCCCACCGTCCGCCGCGGCGGGTGCTCTACGGCCCTGAATCTTCGGACGAGATGGGCGACCTCTGGGTGCAGGTCGTTCCCCGGCGCGAGGCGGATCTCGCAACGCTCAAGCTGGACTTCGCCCGGAAGGAAACGGCGGCACGTCTCGCCGGCTACCGCTTCAAGCTCGAGATGAACCCGGACGACGAAGAGGCCCACTACAGCCTGGCCGGGATGCTCGCCGAGTTGGGAAGAACCGAGGAAGCGATCCGGCATCTCGAGGAGTCGATGCGTATCCGGCCGGACTTCGCGATGGCGCTCAGCGACCTGGGCCGGATTTACCTGCTGGACGGCGACCTGGCGCAAGCGCGGGCGCTCTTCGGGGCAGCCATAGCGAAGAACCCCGGTCTCCCCCAGGCGCATCACAACCTCGGGACGCTGCTTCTCGGCCAGCGGAAGGCGGACGAAGCGGAGGCCCACTTCCGCCGCGCGCTCGAAGAATGGCCCGACTTCGCCGAGGCCCACTACGGTCTCGGCGAAGTGCTCGAGTCCCGGAGCGATTCCGCCGCGGCGCTGGAGCACTTTCGGCGCGCGGTCGCCGCGAAGCCCGACTTTCCCCTCGCCCACTTCCGGCTCGGAAACGTGCTGGCGAGGACGGGGGAGGACGAAGCCGCGGTGCGCCACTACGACGCGGCGATCGAAATGCTGCCAGACTTCGGTCCGGCCCTCTTCAACCGGGCCGCGGTCCTCGCTCGTCAGGGAAAGATCGAGCGGGCGACGCGGTCTCTGGAACGGCTATTGAAACTTGAGCCCGATCACCGGGAGGCTCGTGAACTGCTCTCCCGCATCGGGGATCTCCCACCACGTGGACGACAGAGGTGAAGCGATGATTGGAAGAAGCCTGCTACTGACCGGAATTCTGGTCCTGGCAATCCACGGCTGCGCTCCCGGCGACGCCCCGGAACGACAGCTCCTCCCCACCGAGGCGATCCAGATTCCCGACGCCCGGGAACGCTTCCAGATCCGGAAAGACCTCATCACGAAGCGGCTCGACGCCGTCGTGCTCCCGGCAATGCGGGCGCACGACATCGACATGTGGCTGACGTTCAGCCGCGAACACCACGTGGACCCGATCCTCTCGGAAATCGGCGGCGGCTGGGGAGGGGTGCGGAACGCCTACCTCTTCTTTGACCGGGGTGAAGACAAGCCCGAGAAGATCTTCATCGGGTCCCACTCGCTCCGCGACACGACGATCGGGGACGCCTACGACGTTCTCATCTTCTACGGCTACACCGAGGCGGGGGTCCGTCCCCACCTCAGGCAGGTGATCGAGGAGCGCGATCCGCAGCGGATCGGGATCAACGTCTCCCCCACGCTGCCGATGGCCGACGGCCTCACCTGGACGCTCCGGAACTTCCTCGAGGACACGCTCGGCGAGAAGTACGCGTCGCGCATGGTGTCGGCGGAACTCCTGGTCCGCGACTTCCGGGAGATGCACATCGCGGAGGAGGTGCCGGTCTATTCCGATCTGTGCGCCTGGACGGTCGCGTGGGAGGAAGAGGCTTTCTCCGACGCGGTCGTGAAGGTGGGCGAGACCACCGCGGACGACATCCACTGGTGGATGCGGCAGCGCGCGATGGAACTGGGGCTCATCACCGAGTTCCTTCCCGGGGTGCGCATCACCCGGAACGGGGAGAACCTCCCGACGAACAGTCCAGACCACGTCGTGATGCCCGGGGACGTTTTGTCGGTGGACGCCGGAGTCGGTTACCTCGACTACCGCACCGACATCAAGCGGACCGCCTACGTGCTGCGGCCCGGCGAGACCGAGGCCCCGGAGAGCATCCAAAACGCCTTCGACAAGGCGCTCCAGATGACCGACATCCTGACAGGCCACTGGAAGCCAGGAGCCATCGCCCACGAGGTCTGGGAGCAGACGATGGAGGACGTTGGGCAACTGGGCTATCAGGCCGGCCAGCCGAAGACGGGAGGGAACGAGGAGGTCGATCCGAGACAGGCCGAAGTGGGCGTCTACTCGCACTCGGTCGGGAACTCCACCCACGACATCGGAGCGCGGGTCGCGGTCGACTGGCCGTTCGCCTACGGGGACCGGGTGCGGTATCCGCTCGCCGCGGAGGCCTGGTACTCGGTCGAGCTGCACGTAAGCACCCCGATTCCGGAGTGGGACGGGCTGGTACTCCCCATCCGCATTGAGGAGGACGCCCGGCTGCTCCCCGAGGGCGATGTGGACTACTTCGCGCCGCGGCAGACGGAGCTGCTGCTGATCGGCGGGAGCCAATAGCGGTATCAGCACCACAGCGCTCGAGCGGCGGCGGATACCCCTCCGGGGCTCGATCTTCGACGAAACCCGCCTCCTAGCGGTATGTATCATGCTATGATACATACCGGCCATGATCGTGAGCACGAAGGGCAGGCTTGCGGCCGGGGCGGTTCGGGATCACTATGGCAAGGGGTTCCCGAACGACCTGGTCCGGCGGACACGGGCCATTCTCACGGCAATGGACGCCGCGGTGGTCCTCGACGATCTCAGGTTTCCGCAGGGAAACCGCCTCGAGGCGCTCAAAGGAAGTCGCGCCGGCCAGTACTCAATCCGTATCAACGACCAGTGGCGGGTCTGTTTCGTGTGGACCGATCGAGGACCAGCAGACGTCGAAATCGTGGACTATCACTGAAAGGAGTCGGGAAGATGACATTGATGGAGAATCCCTCACACCCGGGCGAAGTGCTCGTGGAGCTCTACCTGGAGCCGCTGGGCATGAGTGCGATCACACTCGCGCAACGGCTGAAAGTGCCCCGGACACGGATCGAGCGGCTCGTGAAGGGTGAGACCGCGTTGACCGTGGACACCGCGATGAGGCTCTCGAAGTTCTTCGGCAACACCGCGGAGTTCTGGGTGAATTTGCAGCGGGCGTATGACCTCGCTCGCGCCCGAAGAACCGCCGACCTCTCGGACATCACACCCCTGGAGGCGGCGTGACGCGCGGCGGCAGACGGAGTTGCCAGTGATCGGAGGCGCGCAGTAGGGACACCGCGCCCCTCTTCCCGCTGAGGCCGAATATGGAACTCCCCGACCCCCGAAACACCGGCATCGTGGTCCACGTGGGCGGCGAGCTGAAACCGCGATCGGAGGCGAAGGTGTCGGTCTTCGACAGTTCGGTACAGGGCGGCGACGCGGTCTGGGAGGGCCTCCGCGTCTATCGAGGGCGCATCGCCGACCTCGACCGCCACCTGGACCGGCTGTTCGGATCTGCCCACGCGATGGCTTTTTCGGGGGTGCCGGCGCGGGAAACGGTAAGGGCCGCGCTTTTCGAGACCCTTCGAGCCAACGGCATGACGGACGGTGTCCATGTTCGCCTGACCCTTTCGCGCGGGGAGAAGGTGACCTCGGGCATGAGCCCCGAATGGAACCGGTCCGGCTGCACGCTCATCGTATTGGCCGAGTGGAAGCCGCTGGTCGAAGGCCCCAAGGGCATCCGCCTGATCACTTCCTCGATTCGTCGGAACAGCCCGCAGTGCATCGATTCGAAGATTCACCACGCCAACCTGATCAACAACATCCTTGCCAAGATCGAGGCCAATCTCGCCGGCGTGGACGACGCTCTTATGCTGGATCTGGACGGCTTCGTCGCCGAAACGAACGCCACGAATGTCTTCCTGATCCGAAGCGGCGCGCTGCAGACGCCGCATACCCACAGCTGCCTGCCCGGCGTCACCCGGGCGGCCGTAGTCGAGGCAGCCCGAGAAGAGGGCCTTCAGGTGGCGGAGAAGAACCTCTCGCTGACGGAGGTTTACACCGCCGACGAGATGTTCACGACCGGCACCATGGGAGGGCTGGCGCCCGTGCTCGAAGTGGACGGGCGGCGGATCGGCAGCGGGTCACGCGGCCCGCTCACGCTCCGGCTTCAGCAACTGCACCTCAAGCGCGCGTTCGAGAACGGAGAGCCGCTCGGCTGACGCGCACCATTCGGGTGCTCAGGTTCTTCCCCACCGCGGCCCTGTCGGGCCGCAGTGCCGACCGGAGGTCGCCGTTCCAAGCCGTCCCCGCCTTCCGCTCCCTCAGCTATACGCAGTTCCGCCCGCCTGCGGCGGGCAGTGCCGGCCGGAGGCCGGCGTTCCAAGCCGTCCCCGCCTCCTGACTTTGTCGGTCGAAGAGGGGAGAAGGTAGGAAAGTGCAAGAGTGTCAAGGGGGAGGTCGGGGATTCGGGATGTAGTATAGTGGCGGTGTCATTTGTGGTATGCTGGTTGGCGTCCCCGGGGGGCGCTTTCGCATGTTTGTCCGCACCGTTCCGCAACGCAAGACCGGTCATCGGGCGGTTCAGGTGGTCGAGTCCTATCGCAACCAGGAGGGCAAGCCCCGGCAGCGGGTGATCGCCTACCTGGGCTGCGTGCCCCCGGGCCCGGCCTTGGACGAACTGCTGCGTTTGGCCGAGTTGCGCAAGGCGGAGGAGATGGAGCGGAGCCGGCGCCACGCCCTGTTCCCGCCACAGACCTTGGCCGAGGCGGCGTTTCGGGCGCGGCATGGGGACCGGGAGGAGAGGCCGTTACCGATCGCGGACGCGCGCCGGTTGCGGGAGGACAGGCGGGTGGTGCTGGGCATTCATGAGGTGTTCGGGGCGCTGTATGCGCAGTTGGGGCTGTCGGAGGCGTGGGGGACGGGCGCTCGGAAGTCGGAGGGGGTGTTCCGGCAGGCGGTGCTGATGCGGCTGGCGGAGCCGGGGCGGAGCAAGCGCGCCCAGGCGCTGCGGTTGGGGCGGGACTACGGGATCCCTTTGGACCTGGGGAAGCTCTACCGGATGATGGACCGCCTGGACGCGGGGCGGATCAAGGCGCTGTGCGGGCGGGTGGAGAGCCGGGTGGCGTCGCTGCTGGATGGCCGGGTGGACGTGGCGTTTTTGGACGTGACGACGCTGGCGTTCGCGTCCGAGAAGGACGACGAGTTGCGGAAGCGGGGGTATAGCAAGGACGGGAAGCCGCATCGGGTGCAGGTGGTGCTGGCGCTGCTGCAGACGACGGAGGGGTTGCCGCTGGGCTACCGGTTGTTTGCGGGGAACACGGCGGAGGTGAAGACGCTGCAGCCGATGGTGGAGGAGTTGCGGGCGCGCTATCCGGTGCGGCGCCTGGTGGTGGTGACGGACGCGGCGATGGCGAGCCGGGAGAACTTGGAGACGTTGGAAGCGGAGGGGTTCGCGTGGGTGGTGGCGGCGCGGCTGCGGAAGCTGCCGGAGAAGGAGTTGCAGGCGGTGGAAGCGACGCTGCGGGCGGCGCGGGAGCCGTCAGCAGGGCCGGCTCCGGGGGAGGCGCGGGCGGCGGAGGGCTGGCTGGCGGACCACACGGTGGGCACGGGGCCGATGAAGGGGCGGCGCCTGGTGACCCACTACTCCCCGAAGCGGGCGCGCAAGGATGCCCGCGACCGGGCGCACGCCCTGGAACGCGCCCGGAAGCGCCTCGCCGCCGGGGTCAAGGGCCGCGGGCGCGCCGGGCGGTTCATCAAGGTCCGCAAGGGCGCCCTCTCCATCAACGACGCAGCCGTCGTCCAAGACGCCCGTTTCGACGGCCTCCACGGGCTCTGGACCAGCCTTGAAGACCCCGCTCTGGAGGTGCGCGCCCGCTACGCCGAACTCTGGCGCATCGAGCACGGCTTCCGCGTCCTCAAGCACACCCTCGCCGTCCGGCCGGTCTTCCACTGGACCGAACGCCGCGTCCGCGCCCATGTCGCGATCTGCTTCCTGGCCTTCGCCCTCCTCCGCATCTTCCGCTGGCGCTATGGCCGACAGCACCCCACCATGCCTCTGCTGAGCGAGGAACGCATCCTCGACGAACTCACCCACGTTGAGGCTTCCACCATCCGGGACCCGACCCTCAACAAACACTACCTGCTCCCCTCGTCCTCGAACGCCGAGCAGCGCATGCTCTACGCAACCGTCGGGCTCCACATCCCTCGCCAACTCGTCCCCTACTTCCCTCCCTGAGCGCCTCCCGCCAGGCGCGCCCCGTAGTGAAGTCCAGCCTAAAATATGCCCCTATATCAATGACTTACCCTTGTCAATAGCCAAAGTCAAGATTCGGGTGCTCAGGTTCTTCCCCACCGCGGCCCTGTCGGGCCGCAGTGCCGACCGGAGGTCGCCGTTCCAAGCCGTCCCCGCCTTCCGCTCCCTCAGCTATACGCAGTTCCGCCCGCCTGCGGCGGGCAGTGCCGGCCGGAGGCCGGCGTTCCAAGCCGTCCCCGCCTTCCGCTCCCTCAGCTATACGCGGTTCCGCCCGCCTGCGGCGGGCTGTGCCGACCGGAGGCCGGCGTTCCAAGCCGTCCCCGCCTTCCGCTCCCTCAGCTATACGCGGTTCCGCCCGCCTGCGGCGGGCAGTGCCGGCCGGAGGCCGGCGTTCCAAGCCGTCCCCGCCTTCCGCTCCCTCAGCTATACGCGGTTCCGCCCGCCTGCGGCGGGCTGTGCCGGCCGGAGGTCGGCGTTCCAAGCCGTCCCCGCCTTCCGCTCCCTCAGCTATACGCGGTTCCGCCCGCCTGCGGCGGGCTGTGCCGACCGGAGGCCGGCGTTCCAAGCCGTCCTCGCGCTTCTTCTCCCTCAGCGATACGCGGTTTCCCTGCCCTCAGAAGCCCTTGGCGAGGCCGAGGCGGCGGGGGTCAGTGACGCCGTGGAGTTTGCCGGTGTCCGGGTCGCGCCAGACGATCTGCATGGAGCCGGTGTGCCAGTTGTAGGGCCCGAGGTTCTCGATCTTGATGCCGCGGGCCTTGAGGCCCTTCCGCACCTCGTCGGAGATCCGGGACTCGATGGCGAGCACCTGTTCGCCGCCGCGGAAGGCGAAAAAGCGCGGGGCCTCCGCCGCCTCGCCGGGCGTCATGCCGAAGTCGATGATGTTCACCAGGACCTGGGTCACGGGCTGGGGCGGCACTCCCGGCGAACCGAGTGAGAGCCACGGCTTCCCGTCCTTCGCGACGATGGTGCCGGTGCTGTTGGGACTCACCCGACGCCCGGGCCCGCTCGTCTGTCCGGGGAAGCCACTTCCCGTCGCCTTTATCCCGTCGATGAAGATCCCGGGCGCACCCCCGTGGCCGGTATGGAGCGAGGTGATCCAGTTCCCCTCGGCGTCCACGATGACGTTGTGGTTGCTCTCGTCCACCGTGGGCGGCGCGTCCGCCGAGCGGGCGATCCGCACCGGCTCCGGATGTCGGAGCGCCGCGGTGGCGGTGGGCGGCGTCAGGTCCACACCGGGAACGACCATCGTGGTGCGGACGAATTCGGCGCCGAACTTCGCGTAGTCCTTCGAGAGCCACACCTCCGTCGGGATCTGGAACGCCATCGGGTCGGTGATCCCGTAGCGCATGTCCGTCTCCACCCGCCCGAGCGTGCGGGTCAGGATCTCCAGCGTGTCCACCGACTCGGTGTAGTGGCCCATGCTTTCGAGGTCGAAGTTCTCGAGGATGTTCAGGTTGTAACCAATTTGGACGCCGCCCTTCTTGGGGGGCGATTCACTGAGGACCTCGTATCCGCGGTAGGTGGAGCGGACGGGGTCCGACCAGCGCACCTCGAAGCCCGCCATGTCCTCGAGACTCACGCAATAGCCCTTGTCGCGGGACTTCTCGACGAACTTCTGGCCCCAGGCGCCGGTGTAGAGATAGTCGGCCCCTTCGGCGGCGATTCCGCGCAGCGTTTTCGCCATTGCCGGCATCTTCCAGACGTGGCCCACCGGGACGAGGTGGCCGTCCGGCATGTAATGCGCCCACGCCTCTTCGTTTTGCTGGATGAGGTCGCCCGTTTCCCAACTGTTGTAGTTGTTCGCGTACATGAACGAGGTGACCAGCACCCCTTCCTCGGCCGCGGTAATGGCCGGCTCCAGGTACTCCGCCCACTCCTTCGTCCCGAAACGGTCAGCGAGGGCGCCGAGCCCGGCCACCTTGCCGCCGATGGCCACCTGAGAGGGATCGCCCTCCCCGCAGCGGCCCGCGAGCGGCCGCTCCGAGTAGGACTCGAAGACGTAGTAGTTCCCGCTCGCCGCCTCGTAGTAGAGGCCGCCCATGGCGCCGAAGAGGCTCACCTGGTGATAGTCCACGACGTTTTGGAGGAACACCGCGGTGACGAAGGCGTCGATCGCGTTCCCGCCGTTTTTGAGCACCTCCAGCGCGGTCTCGGTCACGATGGGGAGCTGGGTGCTCACCATCACCGAGTCGCCGACGGCCTCCTCTTTCGGTCCCTGGTTGTAGAGCGCGTCCCGCGCGTCGGGCGGGTTCTGGCCGGATGCCAAACCGGCGGCCAGCAGACAGAGGCCCGCCGCAAGGAAGACTGGTGAGCGTTTCATGCCCCCTCCTCGGGAGGCGGGCGCCCGGGATCGGGCGAGACCCGCCTCCCCGTGAACTTGGTTACATGGTCAGTAGCCGACGACGACGCCGAGACGCCTCGGGTCGGTCGACCCGTGAAGCTTGCCGTCGTCCCCCATCCAGACGATCTGCATGGAGCCGGTGTGCCAGTTGTAGGCGCCGAGATCGGTGATCGCGATGCCGCTCTTCTTCATGCCCTTGCGGACGGCGTCCGAGATGCGGGACTCGATCTGAACACCCCGTTCGCCCCCGCGGAACGCCCAGAAGCGCGGCGCGT
Source organism: Candidatus Marinacidobacterium sp. (assembly GCA_965223075.1). Taxonomy (GTDB): domain Bacteria; phylum Acidobacteriota; class Vicinamibacteria; order Marinacidobacterales; family Marinacidobacteraceae; genus Marinacidobacterium. Next base: position 1,475,919 of record OZ244986.1, read on the forward strand.
CCGCGGCGTCCTTCGGGTGCATCCCGTAGTCGATGATGTTCACGAGCACCTCGGTCACCGGCTGCGGCGGCGAACCCGGGGTCCCCATCGCGAGCCAGGGCTTGCCCTCCTTGGCCACGATGATCCCGGTGATCGGCAGCACCAGGCGGCGGCCGGGACCCGCGGTGGCGGCGCGTGCGGTACTCCCCGTCGCCCGCACACCGTCGATGAAGATGCCCGGCGCCCCGCCGTGCCCGGTGTGGAGCATGGAAACCCAGTTGCCGTGGGAGTCCACGATGACGTTGTGGTTGCTTCCGAGATCGGCGGTATCCGCTCCACCCTCCCCGCGCGGGAAGAGCGAAGCCGTCATGTCGGCGGTCTGGCTCCCGGAGAGGTCCACGCCATCGAGCAGCATCGTGTTCTTGACGAAGGTGGCTCCGAGCTTTCCGTATTCGTCGGAGAGCCAGAGATCCGTCGGCATCCGGAAGTTCAGCGGATCCTTGATGACCCACCGGGTCTCGTCCGAGACGCGGCCGAAGGCGCGGATCATGATCTCGAGCGCCTCGGGGGACTCGCTGTAGTGCCCCATGCTCTGCAGGTCGAAGTTCTCGAGGATCTTGAGGTTGCTGCCGACGATGACGCCGCCGGTATCGGGCGGCGGGGAGCCGTAGAAGTCAAGACCGCGGTAGGTGAACTTCGTCGGGTCGTCCCAATGGGGCTTGTACTCCGCCATGTCCTGCATGCTGACCGCGAAGCCCTTCGCGTTTGCGGCCTTGACGAACTTCTCGGCCCAGGCCCCGGTGTACATGTAGTCGGCGCCCTCGGAGGCGACCTTCTTCAGGTGCTCGGCCATGCGCGGACGTTTCCAGCGCTCGCCCACCGGAACCAGGTGGCCGTTCGCCATGTAGGCCTCGCGCGCCTCGGGGTTCTTGACGAGGTCCCCCTGCTCCATGAGCCCATAGTTGATGCCGTACATGAACGAGGTCACGATGGTCCCTTCCTCGGCCGAGGCGATGGCCGGCTGGAGATAGCTCGACCACTCCATCGTGCCGCTGCCGTAACGCTCCCCGATCGCTTCGAGACCGCGCACCACGCCCCCGATGGCGACCTTCGACACATCCCCGTGATCGTGGCGTTCGGCCCGCGGACGCTCGGACACCGCGTTCAGCGACCAGTACGTCTCGCTGGCGGCGTCATAGCCGATGACCGACATCGAGCCGAAGTGCGAGACCTGGTGGAAATCGTTCACGTGCTGCACGAAGACGGAGGTGACCATGGCGTCCACCGCGTTCCCGCCGTCCTTCAGCACCTGGAGCGCCGTCTCGCTCACGATTGGAAGCTGGGTGGCCACCATGACCGAGTCGCCGATCGCCTCCGGCTTCGGCCCCTGGTTGAGCTGTGGATCGGGTCCGTTTTGCGCCATCCCGGTGGCGGCGAGGGCAAGGACCCCCACGACCAACAGGGCTCGTTTGAAATGAGAGTTGTGCATTGCGCTCCTCCTCTTCTTTGTTGTGATCAGTGTCCGGCGGCGTATCCCAGCCGCCTGGGGTCGCTGACTCCGTAGATCTTTCCGTCGTCTCCGCGCCAGATGATCTGCATGGAGCCGGTGTGCCAGTTGTAGTCGCCGAGTTCTTCCATCGCGATGCCGCGCTTCGCCATTCCCCGGCGGACGCTGTCCGAAATCCGGGATTCGATCCGCAGCAACCGCCGCTCGGTCTGTCCGTAGAGGAAGGCCCAAAAGCGCGGCGCGTCCGCGGCGTCCTTCGGGTGCATCCCGAAGTCGAGGATGTTCACGAGCACCTCGGTCACCGGCTGCGGCGGGAAGCCGGGGGTTCCGAGCGAGAGCCAGGGCTTGCCGTCCCGCATCACGAAGACACCGGTAACTTCGGCGAGGATGCGGCGCCCCGGACCCGTGGTCTCGGACTTGACGCCGCTGCCGGTGGCCCGGACGCCGTCGATGAAGATGCCCGGAGCTCCGCCGTGTCCGGTGTGGAGCGAGGTGATCCAGTTGCCCTCCGCGTCCACGATCACGTTGTGGTTGCTGCCGAGCGTCATCGTGGCCGACGCAACGTTCGCCCCGCGGGCCTCGACTTCCATCGCCGCCGTCAGGTCCACGCCCGGCTGGGGCATCGTCTGCCGGACGTATTCCGCGCTCAGGCGGGCGTAGTCCTTCGAGTACCAGAGTTCGAAGGGGTTCTTGTAGGCGGCGGGGTCCTGGATGGACCACTTCATATCGGACTCCACCTTGCCGAAGCTCCGGACCATGATTTCCAGCGTCTCCGGGGACTCGGCGAAATGTCCCGTGCCCTTCAGGTCGAACTGCTCCAGCACGTTCAGGTTCTGCCCGACCAGCAGGCCCCCCTTGTTGGGAGGCGGCTCGACCAGGATCTCGTGGCCCCGGTAGGTGAAGCGCGCCGGCTCGAGCCAGCGGGTCTCGTACTCGGCCAGGTCTTCGAGGGTCACGCAGAAGCCGCGCCCCGTCGCCTGTTCGACGAATTTCTTCGCCCACTCGCCCTTGTAGAGGTGGTCGGCGCCGTGCTCCGCGACAGCGCGCAGCGTGCCGGCCAGCGCCGGCATCTTCCAGATTCCGCCCACCGGGACCAGGTGGCCTTCCGGCAGGTAATGGGCGCGCGCCTCTTCGTTCTCGCGGATCAGGTCGCCGTTCTCCCAGAGGCTGTAGTTGTTCGCGTACTGGAAGTTCGTGACGACGACCCCCTGCTCGGCGGCGGCGATCGCCGGCTCCAGATAGCTGGCCCAGGGTTTCGTGCCGAAGCGCTCGGCGAGCGATTCGAGGCCGCGGACCGTGCCGCCGATCGCGAGGCGGCCGACCCGCTTGCCGTCGCCGCAGCGGTCGGCGCGCGGCCGTTCCGAGAAGGCGTTGAAGGCGTAGGTCGTACCGGTGGCGGCCTCGAAATAGAGGCCGGACATGGCGCCGAAGTGCGAGACCTGGTGGGTGTCCTCGACGTGCTGGAGGAAGACGGCGGTGACAAAGGCGTCCGCCGCGTTGCCGCCGTCCTCGAGCACCCGGAGCGCGGCTTGGGTGACGTTCGGAAGCTGGGTCGCCACCATGGCGTTTTCCGCGGTGGCCACCGCCTTCGGACCCTGGTTGAGGAGCGGATCGCGGGAGTCGCGCTGCTCCTGGGCGAGACCGAGCGACGAGACGACGGCCAGCGCCGCCGCGAGGACGAGGCCGCAGCGCAACGTGGATTTCATCCTGATCTCCCGGCTCTTCTTCCCTATTCGTCGAAGAGGTCCCGGACCTCGTCGTCGTGGCCGGTCATCTCCCAGCGGATGAGCGAGATCGGAATCCACCCCGCCGCCAGGAATTCGTCGTGGAAGTCCTTCAGGTCGAACTCCTCACCGAGCTGCAGCGCGCGGTCCATGAGGAGCCCCTCGATCTGGAGCTTCCCCATCTGGTAGGCGATCCCGGAGCCCGGAGTCTTCAGGTAGATCTCGGCGTCCACCCGCGCCACGTCCTCGTCCATGAAGGGCGTGTTATCCACCATGTAGTCCACGGCCTCCTGAACGGTGAACTCGTTCGTGTGCATCAGGGCTTCCGCCCGGTTCCGTACCGCCCGCGCGATCTGGAAGATGTAGTAGAGCTCGCGGGTGCGCGGCAGCTCGTCGAGGAATCCCGCCTGGAGCATCATTTCCTCGAGGTAGAACGCCCAGCCTTCCGAACGCCCGCGGTCGCGGTAGACGCCGCGGATCTGCCGCTCGTCGCGGCTCCTCAGCAGGGCATCGAAACGGTGGCCCGGGATGACCGCGTGCACGTGGTCGGGACGCGGATCGCGGTACTGGACCTCCTCCCAGAAGTTCCGCCGGCCGCCCTCGCGGACGATCCAGGGCACGTTGCTGCCGAACTCGCCGACGTAGTCGGGGACAGTGAGGATCCCCTGGTCCACCAGGAACTTCCGGGTGTGCTCGTCGGCATCGCGGATTCGCTGGGCGTAGTCCTCGGCACTCGAGGCGGGCTCGACTGGCGGCAGGCCCCGGTTCTTGTTCCTCTCGAGTTCGAGGAACGCCCAGGACCGGTGGAGTTCGCGGTCGCCGATCCGGTTCACGTCGTCCCAGTCGAAGGGCATCATGGCGACGTGCCGGAGGTACCAGTCGTAGTTCTCCCGGCCGATTCCGGAGGGCGCGCTCATCCGCTCCCGGTTCTCGGTGAGCCAGCCGTGGAATCCCCCCACGGCGGCCTGCGCCTCCCGCGCCGGCGGGAGGAGCGCTGGATGGTGCATCTCCAGTTGCTCGATCAGGTCCCGGTACCACGCGATGGTCCCCGCGGGCGGCACCTCCCGGTAGGGATGGCCGTGGCCGACCCCATCGGCGGTCACGAGGTTCCGGAGAGCGAGCTGGGTCAACTCGGCGCCACCGTCCGTGAGGTTTTCCTGGGCCAACGCCAGGAACTCCGGAACGCCGCCCAACTGGGTCCCGAGCGCTTGGAGCGGCTCCGCATCGAGCGGAAACTCGTGGAACGCGAGCCGCTGCACGGCGTCCACGTAGAGACCCGGGTCGCGCACCCAGGGCCGCCGAAGCCGCAGGTCGAAGTCCAGCCGGTTCAGGCGGGCCTTGACGAGCAGGTAGTCCACCTTTTCGGACACGGTCCAGGAGTCCAGGTCCAGGCTCTCGAGCCGTTCCCGAAAGCTGTCGAGCCCGGTGCTCAGGCTTTCGATCGTCTCGGCGCGGTAGTCCGGGAGGCCGTTCTCCGACCGCGGCTGGGCGAACTCGAGGAACTCGTTGTGCAGCGTAACGAGGGCCTGGTAGTTGCCGGCGCCGCCCGCCCCGCCGCACGCGGCGGCGGCGACAACAGCGACCGGGAGGGCAAGAAAGGACCGTCTTCTCATCGAAAGCCCTCCGAAGTGGATGCCGGGGACGCCGCGGGCACGCGCTCCCTGAGGAACTCCACGAATTCCCGGGGTGGTTCCGTTCCGGTCTCGCGGGCGGCCACGACGTGCCGCCAGGCCCCTCCGTAGTCGTCCGCGCTCGCCAGCGCCACGGCCAGGTCTATATGGACCGGGCCGGACTCCGGCCGCGCCGCCAGGGCGGCCCGGAAGTGCGAGATCGCGTCTGCGAGGCTCCCCTCCCTCGCCAGAATCTGGCCGAGCTGGTGATGGGCGATCGGGTTCTCCGGATCGGCCTCGACCGCCCGGCGGTAGATCGGCACCGCGTCGGCGATCCGGCCCTGGCGCGCCAGGACGTTCGCCAGATTGGTCAGGGACCCGCTGTGGTCCGGCCAGGCTTCGAGGGCCGTGCGGTACTCCCTCTCCGCGTCGCCCAGCCTTCCCTGGTTCAGGTACATGTTCCCCAGGTTGAAACGGGCTTCGGTCTTGTCCGGAGCAATCTCGAGCGCCCGGCGGTAACGGACGACTGCCTCCTCCGTCCTCCCCAGGCGGGCCAGCAGGTTCCCGAGGTTGTAGTGGCCGTCCGCGTCCTCGGGGGATGCCTCCAGAAGTGTGCGATAGAGCGATTCGGCCTTCGTCTGGTTCCCGAGCGCGTCCGCCAGGGCCGCCCGGCGCTGGTAGCCGATGGCCGAGACGGCTTCCTCAACGACCTCGTTCATGAAGGGGTCGTTCTGGAGTAATTCGCCGTCGAGCTGGCCGGCCCGGGCCGCGGCGCTCCGCGCCGCTTCCGGATCGCCCAGGCTCCGGTGCACCCGCGCGAGGAAAGCCTGCGGAGCGCGGGCCTGGGGCTGCAACGCGGCGGCGCGCTCCAGGTGAACCCGGCTCGCCTCGAGATCGCCCGCGGCCAGCGCCAGGCGGCCCAGCCCGAGTTCACACGGAGCGCAGCGGGCGTCGAGGGTCGCGGCCTTCCGGTAGTGGACAAGCGCCGTCTCCGGGTCCCCTTCCTGTTCCAGGAGCTCGGCGTGCAGGACCTGGGCGGGGGCGTAGCCCGGGAACAAGGCGACGGCGCGCGCCGACGCCTCGAGAGCAGCCTTCGGGTCCTGCGTTTGCAGGAGCCGCGCCAGCAGATAGGGCCAGCGGGGTTCTTCGGAATCCAGCTCGGCGGACCGCCGGTAGGCGGCCGCCGCGTCGGTCTCCCGCTCGTGCGCGTAGAGCACGGAGCCGAGCCGGCCCCAGGTTTCTCCGGACCCCGGGTCCGCGGCTACGGCCCGGCGCGCCTCCTCGATTGCGGTCCGCACCGGCTCGTCCATCTCTCCGGCCGTAGCACCGGGAACCTCCGTCAGGTCGAGCGTGGGAGGAAACGCAACCCGCGCTAGCAGGAGCCCCCCGAGGAGAACCGCTGCCGCCACGCCCCAGAGCCGGACGCGCAGCCGCCATCCGCCCGGGATCGGGACCGCCGGGCGAGCCTTCCCTGCCGAAGTGCGGCGGCGTTTTCTGCTCTTGCTCACGCGGCGGCTATGCCAACCCCAGGGCTCCTGCCGGGAACTGACCGGCGCTCCCGGCGGGGGCAGCGCTCACGCGCCGCCCCCCGCCCTGCGTCAGAACTGGAAGCGCACCCCGATGCGCAGAATCCTCGGGGGTTCGATCTTGGCCGGCACCAGGAAGCGATCCGCCAGACCGTACCGGAGCGACTGCACGGCGGTGGTCCGGTTGATGTTCGTCAGGTTGAAGACGTCCGCGATGATCCCGACCCGCATGTTGTCCCGGAACGGGAACTGTTTTTCGACCCGGACATCGATTTTGTTCCGGAAGTCGTGGCGGTAGGTGCCCCGCGGCACCGCGGCCACGTCCACGAAGTTCTCCACCACCATCCCCGGAACGTCGTCCTTGAAGAAACGGGCGGTGTAGGCGCCCAGCGCCGGGTCGGGCGCGAAGTTCTCGGGCGGCTTCAGCGGGAATCCGGTCACCGCCTGGTAGTAGCCGCTCACCAGGATGTCCCAAGGCAGCGTGTAGCTTGCCTGGAGCTTGAACTGGTAGGTGGCGTCCAGATCCAGCGGCCCTTCCGCGTTGATCAGCGAGTTGGGGTTGTCGTAGATGGAGTGGCCGCCCCAGGTCGAGCCGTAGCTGTTGCCGATGTTGCCGTAGATCTGGGAGATGTTGAGCGCCGCCATCAACTGCCAGCCGTCCTGCCAGCGCCGGCGCGCCACGAACTCAACTCCGTTGTAGTCACGGAACAGCGGTCCGTCCTGGCCGGGATTCGTCAGGAAACGAATTCTGCCGGAACCCAGGAACTCTTCGCGGAGCGCGTAGATGGTCATCGGGGAGCCGTCGGTCGGGTTCGTGACGGGGAGCGCGTTGTAGGCGCCGAAAGGCGTCCCGTCCGGACCGATCCGGCCGACGTCGACCGTCTCCATGATGTCCTTCTCGCGCTTGAAGATTCCGGACACCGAGAGGACGATGTTGTTCTCGAGCTGGTGCTCGATGCCGAAGTGGAACGAGTTCACGTAGGCGTTTTGGAGGTTGGGATCGGCGCTGCTCGTGTTGGGCTGGATGCGGTCCACGAGAAGCTCTCCTTGCTCGCCGTCCTGGAAGACGCGGTCGCCGTTCAAGTCGAACCACTCGTACTCATGGGATCCGCCGGACCCCGGAAGGATGATCAGCGTGTCCTGGTTCAGGAGGGGCTTGTAGTACTTCCCGTAACTGGCCTTGATGGAAGTCCTCCCTTCCTCACCGAGCGCCCACACCAGGCCGACGCGCGGAGCGACGGAGTTGAAGGTGATGAGGTCGCGAGTCTCTTCAACGAACGTCTCGGGGAACCAGCGTCCGCCACCCGAACTCTGCCGCGGGTACCAGCCCTCGGTGAGCACCCAGCGGGCACCCAGGTTCAGGGTGAGCGACTCTCCGATCGTCCACTGGTCCTGCACGAAGAAAGCGCCGCGATTGATGTTCGTCTGCTGCAGGTTGATCGGATAGTTCTCCAGCCGGACCCGGTGGGGCACACCGTTCAACAGCCGTTGCTGCACGTCTTCCCCGTTCGGGTAGAAGAACTCCCGCTTGAAGGGGGAGTGCTCCCAATACAGGCCGGTCTTGAACTCGTGGGAACCGCCGAGGCCCTGGCGGAAGTGCGACAGGGTCAGGTGGGCCTGCCGGATGTCCCGCGCCAGCGTATTGCCGACGCCTCCGGTGATCCCCCCGAAGGACTCGCCGGTGCCGATGTCGACATAGCCGACCTGGAAGTCGGGGTTGTTGGGGTATTCCTGGTTGAAGTTCTTCCAGACCCCGTTGAACCGTCCCTCGATGATCGTGTTCTGCCCGATGAGCTGGGTGGCGTTCAGATTGATGATCCGCTGGTTCCGGAAGAAGATGTTCCAGGTCTCGGGATGGTCGGCGTTCGAGAAGCTCGTGACGTTCCCAGGCCATTTGTCCTGGTCGCGCGTCGTGAAGGAGCCGCTGAACCGGGTGTTCACGCCCATCTGGGTGGTGAGCTTCAGGAAGGCGTGCGTCTGGTTCGTCTCGAAGGGCTGGGTGGGCAGGAAGGGCTCCTGCTGCTCCACCTCGACCCGGCGGAGGTTGCCGAAAAACCAGATGGCGTCCCGCTTTATGGGCCCGCCGAACGTGCCGCCATACTCCTGGTTCTTGACCGTGCTCGTCGCCGCCGGGAGCGCTTCCTCGAGCTCAGGCGTCAGGTTGCTCCATTCCAGTTCCTCGCCCTGGTAGTACCCGTTCAGGGTCCCGGAGAACTCGTTGCCGCCGGACTTCGTCACGAAGTTGAAGACGCCGCCCATGGAAAGCCCAAACTCCGCCGAGATGCCTCCGGTGGTGACCTGGACTTCCTCGATCATGTCGATCGGGATCTCGGTCGAGATGTAACCGACGGTGGTGTCGTTCATGGCCGCGCCGTCGATGTTGAAGAGGTTGTCCCGGGGGGAACTGCCGTGGACGGTCTGCGTGGGCGTGAACGAATACTCGCTGTCGAGGACACCCGGCATCGAGACCAGCAGGTCCGAATAGGTGCGCCCCAGCGGGATGTTCTCGATCAGGTCCACGTCCATGGTGCGCATCGCCTGGTTGCTCTTGACATCCACGAGCGGGGCCTCGCCGATTACGGTGACCATCTCTTCGACCCCCGACGGGGACAGCGTGGCGTTGATGGCGATGTTATTTCCGGCGTTCACCACCACGCTTTCGAACGTCAGCGTCTGGAATCCCGCCAGCTCGACCATCACCGTGTAGGTGCCGGGGGAGAGCAGCGGGACGCGGTAGTCCCCCCGAGCTCCGGTGACGCGCACCTCGGTCTGGATGTGCTGGGGACTCGTGAGGGTCACGGTCGCGCCGGGGATCGCGAGCCCCTGGTCATCCGCGACCTCGCCGTAGATGGTTCCCGTCAGTTCCTGCGTGAAGGCGGTCCCCGCCCCCAGCAGGAGCGCGAGGCCCAAGACCAGCGCCGGACACGACCGGTTGGCCGTAAATCGTTTCAGCGTCATCATGTTTTGCCCTCCTGTGGGGATGTGGTTGAACAGAGTTGGAAGTGCATCCGCAGCGAATTGCTCCGCGCGACATCCAGCGTGATATCCAGCCCGAAAGGGGCGGTGCGTACGCACCTCCGCGCCACATTGCGCCGGGGGAACGGTGCGGGAAGCTAGGCGGCGGGCTGCCGCGGGCAGGGAGGATCCAGGATCGGTACAAACGGATCGCAGTGTCCGCATAAGCATGCCGTCTCCCTATGCCTTAGGCATCTGCCAGCGCAACTTATCAGATCGCCGTACCGCATCTGCCGTCAAACGTGAACGTGGTATCTAAGTCATTGAAAACAGGATATTTCCGTCCCTTGTCACCAAATCGTCACATGCTTGTAACCGAACAATCTGGGCGATTGGTGCAGCGGCTCCTCCCGTCAGAGACGGCGCGCAGGCGTCACTCGCCCAGGTGCCGCATGAAGAAGTCGGCGCTCCGGCGGAACACCTCCAGCCAGTTCTCGTGGCGCAGGAACCCGTGGACCTCGTCCGGGAAGATGAGCAGCTCGTGCTCGACGCCGAGTTCCCGCAGCTTCTCGACGAGTTCGATCGTCTCGTTGAAGGGCACGTTCCGGTCGTCGTCGCCGTGGACGAGCAGCACCGGGGAGCGCCAGCCGTCCACGGTGCTTAGCGGTGAGGACTCGAAAGCGAGGCGCTGCGTTTCCGGATGGTGGGAGGGCTCGTAGGACGGGTTGAACCCCTGGATGGTGCGGTTCCAGTCGTGGACGCCGTGGATGTCCACTCCGGCGGCGAAAAGGTCGGAGGCTCGTGAGAGCCCCATCGCGGTGAGGTAGCCGCCATAGGAGCCGCCCCAGAGGCCGATGCGGTCTCCGTCCACGCCGGGCAGGTCGGCGAGAGTGCGGCCCGCTCCCAGCACGTCCTGGTGCTCGGCGCCACCGCTCGCCCCGTAGTTCAGCGCCTCCCGGAACTCCATGCCGTAGCCGGTGCCGCTGCGGTAGTTCACCGCGATCACCGTGAAACCGCGGCTCGCGAGGTACTGGTGGAAGGCGTAACAGTTCGAGTAGTAGCCCATGTAGTGCCAGCCGAGCAGCATCTGCCGGCGGGAGCCGCCGTGCAGGAAGAGCACGCCGGGACCGGGCGACCCTGACCCGCCCGCCGGCCGGAAGAGCTGGCCGTGGATCTTCATGCCGTCCGCGGATGCGAAGACCACCGGTTCCGGATCCACCATGTGCTCGAGCGGGAAGTCCGCCGGGAAGGCGTCCGGGGCGAGCGCCCGCCCGTCCTGGCCGTCGAGCTGAACCATCGGCTGGAGGGGACGGCGACCGTCGCCGCCGAGGTAGGCGACGCCGCCCGCGACGGCAACCGGCAACGTCTCGACCCCATCGCCTGAGGTCAGGGCCTCGGCGGCGGCGCCCGCGGTGAGACGCCAGAGGTGGCGGCGGTCGATGTCGTCCTGGTTGGAGGCGGCGATGAGGCCCCCTTCCCCGTCAGCGACCGCGTACTCGATCTCGAAATCGCCCGTGGTCAGGCCTTCCGGCTTCCCGCCGGCGGCGGGGACGGCATAGAAGTGCCGGTACCCGGTGCGCTCCCACGGAAAGAGGATGCTGCCGTCATCGGTCCAGTGGAGCTGGTTCGCAGACGCGGTCCCGGAGAAGACGCTTCCCATGCCGGGCTCGGCGCGAAAAATCTCGCGGCTGGTCGCCGGGTTCTCGACCGAAGCCACCCGGATGCTCCAGGGGGGACCTTCCCGACTCGGAGCGAACATGGCGCGCTCGAGCACCGGCGGGGTCCGCAGGAACGCCACTTCGCCGCCGTCGGGAGAAAACGCCGGCGACCCGTCCCGGTCCACCGCAGGATCCAGCCAGCGGACGGTCCCCTCGTCGAAGTCGTGGATCCCGACGAACGAGTGGGCCCCGCGGCTCGAGACGAACGCGAGAAGCGAGCCGTCGGGAGAGAGCCGGAGGCTTCCGAGGGATCCGCGCACGTCGATCAACTGTTCGGCTTCCGCGCCCGGGTCGAGTCCGATCCGCCAGACCTTGCCCTGCCGCACGAACAGCAGAGCGGTCCCGTCGGCGGTGAACACCGGGCTGCCGGCGGGCTCGGTCAGACGGCGCGGGCGATCCTCGATCACCCACAGCGCCCGTTCCACTCCCTCCGGACGGCTCAGCGGATTGGGTAGCTCCCCGGCCCGGTTGGGGCCGTCGCCGCGGACGAAGGCGATGCGGGAGCCGTCGCGGCTGAACGCGAGGCCGGAAATGGTGGTGCCGTCGTCGCCGGAGAAATCGGTTGCCCGCCGCCCGTGGAAATCAGGGGCTTCGGCCACCCAGACATTCCGGGCGCCCTGTTCGTCGAACACCCACGCCACCCGGTTGCCGTCGGGGGACGCGGTGAGGCTCGTCGGGAACGGGGCCGAGAAGACCTGTTCGAGGGTGAAGGGTCTCTGCGCCGGGGCCGCGGCCGGAACGAGCAGGAGGGCGGCGAGCGCCAGTGGAAGGGTGGCCGTGAGGGGAGCCGAAGGGCGATGGAGCATCGAAGCCTCCTTGATCAGCGGGCGACGAGGCGCACCGGCAGGTGCTTCACCCCGTGGATGAAGTTGGAACGGAGCCGGTCGGGCGGCCCGGTGAGCTCGACCGCCCGCACCCGGCGGAAGAGCTCCTCGAAAGTCACCCGCACTTCGAGCCGCGCGAGCCAGGCCCCGAGGCAAACGTGCCGGCCGGCGCCGAAGGCAAGGTGGGGGTTCGGGCTCCGGCGGATATCAAAGCGGTCCGGATCCGGGAAGGTCTCCGGGTCGCGGTTTGCGGCGATGTACCAGAGGGCCGTCTTGTCGCCCCGGCGCATCCAAGCGCCGTCGAGATCGAGATCCCGGGTGAGGGTACGCCGGAAGTGCATGGTCACCGAGGTCCAGCGGAGGATCTCCTCGGTCGCCGACTCGAAGAGCGCCCGGTCGCCGATCGCTCCTCCCAGGGCCTCGAAGGCCCCCGGGTGATCGAGCAGCGCCAGGAGGCCGTGGGAAATGGTGTGGCGCGTGGTCTCGTTCCCCGCCACGATGAGCAGCAGGAAGAAGTTCTGGAACTCCAGCTCGGTGAGCGGCCGGCCGGCGGCATCCTCGGCGAGCATCGCGGAGATGATGTCTCCGGTTGGACGGCGGAGGCGCTCCTCGCGGATCCGGCTCGCGTATTCGAAGACGGAGCGCGCCGCCGGGCTCCGGAACGGCAGCAGGCGGAAGGCTTCGGTGTCCTCCTGATCGATGACCGCCATCGAGAACTCGGGGTCGGCGTTCGAGATCAGCGCGTCCCCCCACTCCACGAGTTCGCCGGCGTCCTCCTCGGGAACGCCCAGGATGCGGCAGAGCATTCGGATGGGCAGCTCGCGGGAGACCTCCTCGACGAAGTCCAGCGCGCCGAGTTCGAGGGCCCGGTCGAGCACGCTGCCCGCGAGCTCACGCACCGATTCCTCGTAGATGGCGATGGATTTCCGGGAAAAGCCGGCTCCGGCCAGGCGCCGGAGCCGGGCGTGCTCGGCACCGTCGTACTCCATCATCGTGCGCCGCGCGGCCAGCTCGTCGTCATCGAGTTCCTCGAGCCGGATGCCGCGGGCGCAGGAGAAGTCGCGCGGCGTCGAGCTGGCCTGGAAGACGTGGGAGTGCCGCGTGAGCGCCCAGAAGCCGGCCCCGTCTTCCTCCTCGACCCAGCAGGGGGCTCCCAGCTCCCGCATCCGCTTGAAGAGCTCCCAGGGGACGCCCTTCGTGTAGGTGTCGTGGGAAACGATCGCCTCGAAGCCGGTTGGGGCTCCCGTCAGCGCGTTCGTCGTCACTGCCCGGATGGTATGCCGGGAAGCAGGCGCGGGGGCGAAGAGGAAAGAGGGGGCTAACCGCAGCGCCGCACTTGGTAGGCTCCCCCGTTCCGATGAATCCAAGCAAGATCGTTTGTGTTCATCTCAACTACCGCAGCCGGGTCGAGGAGTTCGGGGCGCGGCTTCCGACGGCGCCCACCTACTTCCTGAAGCCTCCCTCCGCCCTCATCCGGAGCGGCGAACCGGTGGTCCGCCCGCAGGGCTGCCGTTACCTGAACTTCGAAGGGGAAATCGTGGCGGTGATCGGAGCACGGTGCCGGGGAATCGAGCCCGAGGACGCCGGCCGGTTCGTGGCCGGGTACACGGTCGGGAACGACTTCGGCCTCCACGACTTCCGTGACACCGACGCGGGTTCCATGCTCCGGGTCAAGGGTGCGGACACGATGTGTCCGGTGGTGGACGAAGTGGTTTCCGGATGGGACTTTCGGGGGCGGAACATCCGCACGCTGGTGAACGGCGAGGTGCGCCAGTCGGGCAACACGGACGAGATGCAGTGGGACCCGCACTACCTGGTCGCCGATCTGTCCCGGACTCACACCCTGCTCCCCGGCGACCTGGTCTTCACCGGCACCCCCGCCGGCTCGCGGCCGGTGGAGCCGGGCGATGAGGTGGCTGTCGAAGTGGAAGGGCTCGGCCGCCTCGTGAACCCGGTGGTGGCGGGGGAGGGTTCCATCCCCGCCGGTTACGGCGCGCAGCCGACCGAATCCGAAGAGGTGCGCTCGACCGCGCTCGGCGGCGACTGGGAGTTCCGGGGGATTCGGGTCCCCAGGAGCCTGTCCCGGTAATGGCGCGAGCACCGAGGCCGGCGAGGCGCCCGGCTGACAAGGCGCGCGAGGGAGGAATAGCAGCGCTCTTTCGACCGAAGCGCAACGAAGAGCGAAGCGGTTCAGCCGGGATGCATCGACTGCCGAATGCCGCGAGATTACCGGGACAGGCTCCTAACAGCCTGTGGTGGAACCCGGGTGAGCGCCGAGAGCGGCGAGGCGCCCGGCTGACAAGGCGCGTGAGGGAGGAATACCTGGTGTATTTCGACCGAAACGCAACGCAGAACGGAGCGAAGCGGAGTGGTTCAGACGGGATGGATCGCCGCTCGAACGCCGCCTGGGTTTCACCACAGGCTGTTAAGGCGGCGGCGCGATGAGCGGCCCCAAACGCCGCCGGCCGCGAATCGGGCTGACCCCCTGGAAACGTCCGGTGCACACGATCGTCGGAGACCCGGAGCAGCTCTTCACGCTCGCGGAGGAGTACGTGGAGTGCGTCCGCCTCGCGGGCGGCATCCCGATCATCCTGCCCCCCGCGCCGCTGAACGCCGCCGCCGACGCGGTGGCCTCGGTGGACGCGCTGGTGCTCACCGGCGGCGGAGATTTTTCCCCATCCTCGTACACCGGCCGGGACGAAGGAGTGAGTGCGGACATCGATCTCCAGGAGGACGCCTGGGACGTCGCGCTGACGCTCGCCGCCCGCGACGCGGGTCTGCCCTTCTTCGGAATCTGCCGGGGCATGCAGGCGCTCAACATCGCGCTCGGCGGGACGCTCTATCAGGACATCAGCGACCGCCCGAACCACCCGCCCGTCCCGGGAGTGCCGGCGGATGCCGTCGCGTTCCGGCACCCGGTGACCATCCAGGCAGAGAGCCGGCTCGGCCGGATCCTCGGGGTGATCGAGCGCAGCGTGAACAGCATCCACCACCAAGCGGTGGACCGCCTGGGAGAGGGGCTCGTCCCCGTCGCCCACGCTCCGGACGGAATCATCGAGGCGGTCGAATACAACGGGGCTTCAGCGGGAGCGGGCTGGCCCTGCCTGGCGGTGCAGTGGCACCCGGAGCGGATGGGGAACGGCCTGGACCAGCGCATCTTCGACGAGGTGGTGCGGATGGCGGCCGAGCGAAGCGAGAACGGGGACTAGGGACCGCCGGCCTTCAGGCCGGCACCGCCAGCCAGAGGCTGGCGCCACCCGGAAAAGGGCTGCGGAGGGCAGCGCGGGGCGCCTGCGGCGTTGAACAGGAAGCTGGTTTGACACGGAAATGATGCTTAGTCATACTATTGACTAAGATCGTGAACGGAGGCTCCCTATGGCTACGGTGAATGTCCATCACGCCAAGACGCATCTCTCCCGCCTGTTGGCTCAGGTTGAAGCGGGAGAAGAGGTGGTCATCGCCCGCAACGGCACTCCCGTGGCTCGGCTCGTTCCGTGCAAGGAGCGCGGAAAGCGCCAGTTCGGTGCGATGGAGGGACGGCTCGTCGTGCCCGACAGCTTCTTCGAACCGCTCCCGGAAACCGAGCTGGAAGCCTGGGAGAGGTAGCCGGTGCGGCTGCTCCTCGATACGCACACTTTCCTGTGGTGGTTGAGCGGCAGCGAACGGCTGTCCACGCCAGCCCGCCGCGCCATAGCCAATGGAACGAACGAGATTCTGGTGAGCGCCGCTTCGGCTTGGGAGATCACGACGAAACACCGCCTCGGCAAACTGTCGGGGGGCGAACTGATCGCGCAGGATGTTCGGTCCGGGATTGCGGGACAGGGCTTCGCCGAACTGGGCATCATGGTTCGCGATGCGAGTCGGGCGGGCGGTCTATCGGGGCCGCTCCGTGATCCGTTCGACAGAATGCTGATCGCCCAGGCGCTCATCCACGATCTCGTTCTCGTCTCGAACGAGTCGGTGTTCGACCGATACGGCGTCCGGCGGCTCTGGTAGCGATTGCGGTGGGGCACGGCATTCACTGATCAGTGAAACCGCCGCTTTACCTCATCATGATGATGTAAAGCGCCACTTTCGTTCATCACGTACAGCGAGGCGCCAGTAGCGTCGGAGCGCGATCCCGGCTAGGAGTCTGCGCCGCAGAAAGCTGTTCGCGGTCAGATCGGGCTTGGCGGTAGGGGTGGTGGGTTGTTGATCGGATTGGGGGGTGATTTTGGTGTAAGTCTTTGATATAGTGTGCCGTTATCAGCGGTTCTGTTGTGAGGGGCCGCGCGTGGGGAGCATGGCATGCCGACGAGATTTCGGGCGTATCAGCCGGATCAGATCCTGCTGATGCCGGTGAAGCTGAACGACTGGGTTCCGGAGGGGCACCTGGCGCACCAGGTGAGCGACGTGGTGGCCAAGCTGGACCTTTCGGCGTTTTACGCTCGGTATGCGGGGGACGGTCGTCGGAACGCGCCGTATTCGCCGACGATGATGGTGAAGGTGTTGATCTACGGGTATGCGACGGGGGTGTTTTCTTCCCGGAAGCTGGCGCGGAAGCTGGAGGAGGACGTTGCGTTTCGGATGCTTGGGGCGGGGAACTTTCCCAACCATCGGACGATCTGCGAGTTTCGGCGGCAACATCTGCGGCGCTTCCAGGGGTTGTTCGTGAAGGTGGTACGGCTGGCGCGCGAGATGGGGCTGGTCCGTTTCGGGACGCTTTCGATCGACGGGACGAAGGTGCGGGCGAACGCGAGCAAGCGGAAGGCGATGAGTTATGACCGGCTGGTTGGGGAGGAGGCGCGGCTACGGGAGGAGATCGAGGGCTTGACGACGGCGGCGGCGCGGGCGGATGAGGAAGAGGATCGGCGCTTGGGGAAGGAGGTGCGAGGGGACGAGTTGCCGGCGGAGTTGCGTCGGCGGGAGGATCGGCTGGCGGCGATCGAGGCGGCGAAGGAGCGGTTGGAGGCGGCGCAGCGGCAGGCGGACGACGAGCGGGGCCGGGAGCCGGGGCAGGATCGCCCGGCGAAAGGCGGGAGACCCTACAAGCGGGAGTATGGGGAGCCGGAGCCGAAGGCGCAGAGCAACTTCACGGACCCGGAGAGTCGGATCATGAAGACGAGTACGGAGGGGTTCCAGCAGAGCTACAACGCGCAGACGGTGGTAGATGATGCGCACCAGATCGTGGTGGATGCGTCGGTGAGCGCGTGCGCGAGTGACCAGGGGGAACTGATCGCACGCCTGGAGGCGGTGGAGGAGCACTTGGGGGAGAAGCCGGAGGAGGTTCTGGCGGATGCGGGGTATTGCAACGAGGCGGATCTGCGGGCGTTGGAAGAGCGGGGCATTGCGGGGCATGTGGCGCTGGGTCGGGAAGGGAAGAAGCAGGCGGCGGTGGACCCGAAGACCCGGCCCGCGACGGATCGGATGCGGAAGAAGCTGGCGACGGAGGCGGGCCGGGCCCGCTATGCGAGACGCAAGTGGCTTTCGGAGGCGCCGAACGGCTGGATCAAGGAGGTGCTGGGCTTTCGTCGCTTCAGTCTCCGCAGCCTGGCGAACGTGCAGGCCGAGTGGAACCTGGTGTGCCTGGCGCTGAACATCAAACGGATCGGAGCGTTGAAAACCACCTGATGGAACACCCCAAGACCGCCGATCACCACCCGAGACCGCAAAAACCGTCGGCCCGCGCCATCGGGAACACTCCCCATCCGTCCCGGTCCCCGAAATCACTCCCGATCCCCAACTCGAGACCGTTCACGAACCCATCTCGCCCCCCTCCTCCAAATTCCTGCGGGGCAGGCTCCTAGCAGCCTGTGGATAAAGTGACGTGTGCGCCGAGACCGGCGAGGCGCCCGGCTGACAAGGCGCGTGAGGGAGGAATACCGAGTGTATTTCGACCGAAACGCAACGCAGAGCGACGCGAAGCGGCGCGGTTCAGCCGGGATGCATCGCCGGTCGAACGCCGCGTGACTTTGTCCACAGGCTGCTAGGCGGAACTTCACGCCGGTTTTGTGCCGGGAAGCGTCCATAAGTCATTGAGGAAGCGTGGCTTGTCCGCGCAGTGCTCCGCTGAAAGATGGATTTGTGTTGCCATGTAGTGGCTACCGGATAGACGCAAGAAGTCTATTGACATCAAGTGTTACTTGAACTATGATGTTGCCATGTAGAGCCCGCCCATGTCCTTCCACGTCGACTCCATCCCCAACCGCAACAGCCCCCCCGCCATCCTCCTCCGACAGGCCTGGCGCGAGGGAAAGCGCATCCGACGACGCACCATCGCCAACCTCTCCAAACTCCCCCCCGCCCTCGTCGACGGCATCCGCACCGTCGTCCGCGGCGGTGCCGCCTTCGAACGCATCGAAGACGCCTTCCCCATCCACCGCGCACTCCCCCACGGTCACGTCGCCGCCATCCTCGGAACCTGCCAACAACTCGGCCTCGGCCGCATCCTCCACCGCAACCCCAGCCGCACCCGAGACCTCGCCCTCGCCGCCGTCGCCGCCCGCGCCCTCAACCCCGCTTCCAAACTCGCCACCGCTCGCCGCCTCTCCCCCGAATCCGCCGACTCCAGCCTCGGACCCATCCTCAACCTCGGCCCAGTCCACGGCAACGAAGTCCTCCACATGCTCGACTGGCTCCTCGAACGCCAGCCCTGGATCGAAAAAAGCCTCGCCAACCGCCACCTCCACGGCGGCGCCATGGTCCTCTACGACGTCACCTCCAGCTATCTCGAAGGCCGCCGCTGTCCCCTCGCCCGCTTCGGCTACAGCCGCGACGGCAAGAAGGACCGCCAACAGATGGTCTTCGGCCTCCTCTGCACCCCCGACGGCTGCCCGGTCGCGGTCCAGGTCTTTCCCGGCAATACCGCCGACCCCACGACCGTCGCCGCCCAGGTCCAAAAGGTCCGCCGGCGCTTCCGCATCGAACATCTCGCCCTCGTCGGCGACCGCGGCATGCTCACCAGCGCCCGCATCCGCGAGGACCTCCAGCCCGCCAGCCTCGACTGGATCTCCGCCCTCAACACCCGGGGAATCCGCAAGCTCCTCAAAGCCCCGGAACCGGACCAGACCCCGCCCCTGCGCCCCGGAGAACTCCTTCCCGACACCGTCGCCGAGATCCAAAGCCCCGACTTCCCCGACGAGCGCCTCCTCGTCTGCCTCAACCCCAGACTGCGCGAAGAGCGCGCCCGAAAGCGCGAAGCCCTCCTCGAAGACACCGAAGCCATCCTCGAAAACATCGCCGCCGCAGTCCGCCACGCCCGCCTCCGGGGAAAAGACGCCATCAACCGCCGGGTCGGCCGGGAAGCCAACCGCAAAAAGGTCGAAAAGCACTTCCACATCACCGTCAGCGACGACAACCTCGCCTGGTCCCGCCGCCACCACCGCATCGCCGCCGAGGCCCAACTCGACGGCATCTACGTCGTCCGCACCAGCCTCGACGAAGGCGCCATCGGCAGCCACGCTGCCGTCGAGGCCTACAAGAGCCTCTCCCGCGTCGAGCACGCTTTCCGCTCCATCAAGAATCTCATCAAGGTCCGCCCCGTCTTCGTCCATACCGAAAACCACGTACGTGCCCATGTCTTCCTCTGCATGCTCGCCTACTACCTCCAGTGGCATGTCCGCCGCCGCCTCGCACCCCTCCTCTTCGAAGACGATGACCGCCGCGCCGCCCGCGCCCAACGCAAATCCCCCGTGCAACCCGCACGGGTCTCCCCAAGCGCCAAGGCCAAGGCCGACACCCGGCGAACCCCCGACGGACTCCCCGTCCTGAGCTTCCCCGATCTCCTCAGCCATCTCGCAACCCTCACCCTCAACAAGGTCTCCCTCCCAGCAAAACCCGACGAGCCCTTCTCGGTGTTCGCACATCCCACCCCGCTCCAGAAAAAAGCTTTCCGCCTGCTCCAGATCGACCCACACAAATTTGTTGCCAGTAACCTGGCAGCTCTATCCGACCTATCCCATTGAAATAACGCCGCCCCCTCGATTCTTGCCCGTGAAGTTCCGCCTAGGAGTCTGCGCCGCAGAAAGCTGTTCGCGGTCAGATCGGGCTTGGCGGTAGGGGTGGTGGGTTGTTGATCGGATTGGGGGGTGATTTTGGTGTAAGTCTTTGATATAGTGTGCCGTTATCAGCGGTTCTGTTGTGAGGGGCCGCGCGTGGGGAGCATGGCATGCCGACGAGATTTCGGGCGTATCAGCCGGATCAGATCCTGCTGATGCCGGTGAAGCTGAACGACTGGGTTCCGGAGGGGCACCTGGCGCACCAGGTGAGCGACGTGGTGGCCAAGCTGGACCTTTCGGCGTTTTACGCTCGGTATGCGGGGGACGGTCGTCGGAACGCGCCGTATTCGCCGACGATGATGGTGAAGGTGTTGATCTACGGGTATGCGACGGGGGTGTTTTCTTCCCGGAAGCTGGCGCGGAAGCTGGAGGAGGACGTTGCGTTTCGGATGCTTGGGGCGGGGAACTTTCCCAACCATCGGACGATCTGCGAGTTTCGGCGGCAACATCTGCGGCGCTTCCAGGGGTTGTTCGTGAAGGTGGTACGGCTGGCGCGCGAGATGGGGCTGGTCCGTTTCGGGACGCTTTCGATCGACGGGACGAAGGTGCGGGCGAACGCGAGCAAGCGGAAGGCGATGAGTTATGACCGGCTGGTTGGGGAGGAGGCGCGGCTACGGGAGGAGATCGAGGGCTTGACGACGGCGGCGGCGCGGGCGGATGAGGAAGAGGATCGGCGCTTGGGGAAGGAGGTGCGGGGGGACGAGTTGCCGGCGGAGTTGCGTCGGCGGGAGGATCGGCTGGCGGCGATCGAGGCGGCGAAGGAGCGGTTGGAGGCGGCGCAGCGGCAGGCGGACGACGAGCGGGGCCGGGAGCCGGGGCAGGATCGCCCGGCGAAAGGCGGGAGACCCTACAAGCGGGAGTATGGGGAGCCGGAGCCGAAGGCGCAGAGCAACTTCACGGACCCGGAGAGTCGGATCATGAAGACGAGTACGGAGGGGTTCCAGCAGAGCTACAACGCGCAGACGGTGGTAGATGACGCGCACCAGATCGTGGTGGATGCGTCGGTGAGCGCGTGCGCGAGTGACCAGGGGGAACTGATCGCACGCCTGGAGGCGGTGGAGGAGCACTTGGGGGAGAAGCCGGAGGAGGTTCTGGCGGATGCGGGGTATTGCAACGAGGCGGATCTGCGGGCGTTGGAAGAGCGGGGCATTGCGGGGCATGTGGCGCTGGGTCGGGAAGGGAAGAAGCAGGCGGCGGTGGACCCGAAGACCCGGCCCGCGACGGATCGGATGCGGAAGAAGCTGGCGACGGAGGCGGGCCGGGCCCGCTATGCGAGACGCAAGTGGCTTTCGGAGGCGCCGAACGGCTGGATCAAGGAGGTGCTGGGCTTTCGTCGCTTCAGTCTCCGCAGCCTGGCGAACGTGCAGGCCGAGTGGAACCTGGTGTGCCTGGCGCTGAACATCAAACGGATCGGAGCGTTGAAAACCACCTGATGGAACACCCCAAGACCGCCGATCACCACCCGAGACCGCAAAAACCGTCGGCCCGCGCCATCGGGAACACTCCCCATCCGTCCCGGTCCCCGAAATCACTCCCGATCCCCAACTCGAGACCGTTCACGAACCCATCTCGCCCCCCTCCTCCAAATTCCTGCGGGGCAGGCTCCTAGTGCCGCGTCATTCATGAAATGTCGGGTAGAGGCGTTTCAGCTTGACGCGGGCATCGTCGGTGGTGAACTGCCAGTTGACCTTGGCTTGGATGCGATCTCGGGCCGCCTGCCAGGCCGCGACCTCGTCGCGCAGGATCTGGATGGAGTCAATGCGGCGGTTGAGGCACTGACGGATCATGACGCTGAGCTCGACCTCGGCGACGTTGAGCCAACTGCCGTGCTTGGGGGTGTAGACGAACTCGAAGCGGTCCCAGAGGGCTTTGGCCTCGGCCGGCGGGAAGGCGTCGTAGAGGGCGCCGGGGCGGTGGATGTTCAGGTTGTCCATCACCAGCGTGATCTTCTTGGCGCCGGGGTGGCGGGCGGCGATGTCGTTGAGGAAGTGCGCCCAGTCGGTTTTGGTTCGGCGCGCCGTCACCTTGGTCATGCGCCGCCCGGCCAGCGGTTGCGTCGCCATGAACACGTTGCAGGTTCCCAAGCGCCGGTACTCGTAGTCTTCGCGCGCCGGTCGCCCCGGCGCCGTCGGAACCGGTTGGCGCGTCTCGCGGATCAGTTGCCGGGGCGTCTCGTCCATGCACACCACGGGAAAGGCCGCATCGTAGGGACGCCGGTAGACGTCGAGCACCTTCTCCATCGCCGCCGCGAAGTCCGCGTTGCCCTGGGGGGGAATCACCCAGCCGACCCGCCGCCACGGTTTGATGACGTTTTTTTTAGAACCCGCCGCACCGTCTCGTGCGACACGCTGTCGATGTGGCCGAGTTCCACGACGCGATCCGCCAGTAACCGCAGCGACCACTGCGAGTGGCCCTGGGGAGGCTCGCTGCAGCTCAGGGCGACCAGGTGCGCCTCGAACTCCCCGTCGGCCTTGCGCTCATAGCTCGGACGCCGACCCTGCCGACCGCCGAGTGCCGCCGCCAGGCCCTCTTCCACGAAACGCCTCTTGACGCGATCCACCTTGCGCGCACTGATGCGCAGGATCTCGGCAATGGCCTCTCCGCGCGCCCGCTGCTCGTTGAACTCGCCCTCGTCCACGTTGAGCAGAATCAGGGCGTTGATCACCTTCTGCGACCGATGCGATCCCTTGCGCGTAATCCCCGCGAGCTCGTCACGCTCGTCCTTCTCCAAAGTCACCACATACCGCTTCATGCCAACCTCCTCGCCGTCGTTGGACGACCAGAAGGTTATCAGAAAAACGACATATCACGTGTGACATGACACTAGGCTGCCGGACAGCATCCAGAGGGGGCTACGCAGTTGCGTACCCCGCCAACCTGCCCGGTCCGGGCAAGGTGGCGTCCGATTTCGGAGATGTGGCCGCAAGGCAAACAAGCGGACCTACCGGGCCTCGGCCCTCCTCGGATGCAATCCAAGGAGAGACGCCATGCCCCAACCTCACAACCTCGCCCCCGTGGCCTCCGGCCACCCGAGTCCACCCGAGGAGTACCCGGACGAGGTGCTCGCCGATGCGGTCTCGGCTACCACCGTGAGCTTCGTCGCCTGCGGCGCCGCGGTCGCCGGTCTCGGGGAACTGCTCCGCGATCTCCGGCTGGCGCTTCACGTCGCGGAGCCACGAGCTGCCAGGCCTGAAACAAACCGGGCGGCGGCGCTGCTTGCGGCGCGGCTCGAATCCGCCCGCTGGGCACTGGACGGGGCGACCGCCGCGATCGGCGCCTTGCTGGAGGACGGCAACTCCTCCGGCGCTCGGGCACCGAGCGGTCGGTCTTGCTGACGGAGGAGTTCGCAGTGAACAGAATCCGTCCTATCAGATTCCACAAGGTGAAAGGGATTGCGGACTTCGGCGCCGCCGGGGCCGGGTTGCTCGTCAAGCTCGACGCGGAAGGACCGGGTCGGAGTTGGTACGCACTGCTTCCGAGCGGCACCCATGACCCCGCGGACCTGCGAGCGCTCGACCTGAAAGACGCAGAACCCGTGCACCCCGATTGCCCGATTGCTACGGAACGGCAATGAACCTTCCCTACGACAGCGTCATCCGCACCTGCGAACGCTGCGGCGGCTGGCGGTGGATGGGCGGCCCGATGATCTGGACGAGAGCACAAGAGGAGAAGATGAGGGGGCGCGGGCTGCTCCGGGGTCAATCGGAGTGGTTGAGGCGGCGCCGCGAGCACATACGGCGGCTCCGCGGCGAGCCCACCTGATCTGTGGGCGCTCGACCGGGGGACCGGTTGGCGCCGAGACGGGAGCCATCCCGACGATTGGCTGCCGCACCGACGCGGCCCTGCGGGCCGCTGTGCCGGCCGGAGGCCGGCGTTCCAAGCCGTCCCCGCGCTTCTTCTCAGTCGGGAGTACGCGGTTTCGCGGCCCTACGGGCCGCTGAACATACATGTTTATCGACTATCTGGCGTTCGATTTACATGGTAGTTGCCCGCAGCCTCCCCTTCGAAGGCGTTGCAACTGCGGTGCCCTGCCCTCAGGGGGTACGCGCCGAGAGGGGGGCCATCCCGACGGTTGGGGTCTCCGCCGCCGCGGCCCTGCGGGCCGCTGTGCCGACCGGAGGTCGGCGTTCCAAGCCGTCCCCGCGCTTCTTCTCCGTCCGGCGATGCGAGTCGTTCCCGGGCCGCTGTGGTGCCCCTGCCCTCAGCGGGTACGTGCCGAGACGGGAGTCATCCCGACGATTGGGGTCTTCGCCGCCGCGGCCCTGTGGGCCGCTGTGCCGACCAGAGGTCGGCGTTCCAAGCCGTCCCCGCGCTTCTTCTCGGTCGGCGGTGCGCCGGGTTTCCCGGGCCGCCGTGCCGCCCCTGCCCTCAGGGGGTCCGCGCCGAGACGGGGGCCATCCCGACGGTTGGGGTCTTCGCCGCCGCGGCCCTGGGGGCCGCTGTGCCGACCGGAGGTCGGCGTTCCAAGCCGTCCCCGCGCTTCTGCTCAGTCGGCGATGCGGGGCGTTCCGGGGCCGCGGCGCCGCCCCTGCCCTCAGGGGGTACGTGCCGAGACGGGAACCATTCCAGCGATTGGGGGCTTCGCCGCCGCGGCCCTGCGGGCCGCTGTGCCGACCGGAGGTCGGCGTTCCAAGCCGTCCCCGCGGTTCTTTTCAGTCGGCGATGCGCGGCGTTCCGGGGCCGCTGCGCCACCCTGCCCTTAGGGGTACGCGCCGAAACGGGAGCCATCCCGACGATTGGGGTCTTCGCCGCCGCGGCCCTGCGGGCCGCTGTGCCGACCGGAGGTCGGCGTTCCAAGCCGTCCCCGCGCTTCTGCTCGGTTGGCGAGGCGCGGGGTTCGCGGGCCTAGAGGAAGCCGAGTTTGAGTTTGGCGGCTTCGGACATGAGGTCGGGGTTCCAGGGGGGATCCCAGACCAGGTCCACGCGCACGTTCGAGACACCTTCGACGCGGCTGATCTTCTGCTCGACCTCGGGAGGGAGGCTGCCGGCGACCGGACAAGCCGGCGAGGTGAGCGTCATGTCCACCGTAACCTTGCCGGCGTCGTCCACGTCCACCTTGTAGACGAGCCCGAGTTCGTAGATGTCCACCGGGATCTCGGGGTCGTAGCAGGTCTTCAGCACATCCAGGACCTGGTCGCGGAGCGTCGTCCCGTTGGTGGCTTCTTCGGTCATGGTGCTTCCCTCGCCGCTGGCGGCGTTATTCCGTCCGGACGGTTTCCTGGCTCTGTTCGATGGCCGCCCGCAGGGTGTGCCAGGCGAGCGTCGCGCACTTGATCCGCGTCGGGTAGTCGCGCACGCCGGCGAACACCGTGAGTTTGCCGAGATCCTCGCCGTCGGGCTCGGACTCGCCGGAGACCATGCTCCGGAACTTCTCCATGAGCTGCAGGGCTTCCTCTTCGGGAAGGTCCCGGAGGGCCTCCGTCAGGAGGGACGCCGAGGCGGTGGAGATCGCGCAGCCGTCGCCGATGAAGGACGCCTGCTTCACCGCGCCGTCCTCGACCCTGAGGAACAGCCGGAGCCGGTCGCCGCAGAGCGGGTTGAAGCCGTCGGACTGCCGGTTCGCGGCGTCCATCGCCCCGTAATTCCGGGGCCGCCGGCTGTGGTCGAGAATGACCTCGCGGTAGAGGTCGCGCAGCGCGTCGCCCACCCCGCTCACAGCCGGAAGACCTCCAGCGCGGTGTGGAGCCCGGTGGCCAGCCGGTCCACTTCCGCTTCGGTGTTGTAGAGCCCGAACGAGGCGCGTGCGGTCGCGGGCACCCCGAATCGCGCCATCAGCGGCTGGGTGCAGTGGTGGCCGGTCCGCACCGCGACCCCTTCCTGGTCGAGCACGGTGCCGAGGTCGTGCGGGTGGACGCCGTCGACCACGAAGGAGACCACCGCCGCCTTCTCCCGCGCGGTCCCGATGACCCGCAGGCCGGGGATCTCCGAGAGCCGGGCTTCGGCGTACTCGCGGACCCTGCCCTCGTGGCTCGCCACCTCGGGGATCCCGAGGTTCTCGAGGTAGTCGGCGGCGGCGGCGAGCCCGACCGGGCCCGCGATGTTCGGCGTTCCGGCCTCGAACTTCGCCGGCGGCTCCGCGTAGGTGGTCCGCTCGAAGCTCACTGTCCGGATCATCTCGCCGCCGCCCTGGTAGGGAGGGATCGCTTCCAGCAGGCGCTTCTTGCCCCAGAGCACCCCGATCCCCGAGGGCCCGTACATCTTGTGGCCGGAGAGGGCATAGAAGTCGCAGCCGAGACTGCGCACGTCGATCTTCAGGTGGGGCGCGGCCTGGGCGCCGTCGAGCACCAGGTAGGCGCCGCGTTCCCTGGCGAGCCGGGCGATCTCCTCCACGGGGTTCACGGTGCCGAGCGCGTTCGAGACGTGGACCACCGAGACGATCCGGGTGCGGTCGGTCAGGAGCGCGGCGAAGGCGTCCATGTCCAGTTCGCCGGCGTCGGTGACGGGCGCGGCGACCACCCGGGCGCCGGTCAGCTCGGCCACCATCTGCCAGGGAACGATGTTCGAGTGGTGCTCCATCCCCGTCAGGAGCACTTCGTCCCCTTCGCGGAGCGCGTAGCGGCCGAGCGAGGAAGCCACCAGGTTGAGACCCTCGGTGGTGCCGCGGACGAAGACCACCTCGTCCGCGGACCCCGCGCCGATGAACCTCGCCATCCGGCGGCGGGAGCGCTCGTAGTGCTCGGTGGCCCGCTCGGAGAGTATGTGGACGCCGCGGTGGATGTTCGCGTAGCCGGTCTCGTAGACGTGATCCACCGCGTCGAGCACCGCCCGCGGCTTCTGGGAGCTCGCGGCGTTGTCGAGGTAGGCGATCGGCCGGCCCCGGACCTCCTCCCGGAGGATCGGGAAGTCGGCGCGGACCTTGTCGAGGTCGTAGGCGGCGGTAGTGGTCATCAGCAGAAACTCGCGCTTTCGCGGACGCGCTGGAGCCCCTCGGCGGCGAGACCGCGGACCGCCTCCACCGGAACCTTCTCGACGACTTCGCCGGCGAAGCCCCGGACCAGGATCTCCCGGGAATCCATGCGGCCGAGTCCCCGGGAGCGGAGGTAGAAGAGTGCGTCCTCGTCCAGCCTGCCGATGGCCGCCCCGTGGGCGCACTTCACGTCGTCGGCGTTGATCTCGAGCCGGGGACGGGTGTGGACCACGGCCTTCTTCGAAAGGAGCAGGTTGCGGTTCGCCTGGGTCGCGTCGGTCCCGATCGCGCCCGGCGCCACCACCACCTTGCCGTCGAACACGGCGCTCGACTGGTCGGAGAGCACGTTCTTGAAGAGCTGGCGGCTCGTGGTGTGCCGGGCGGCGTGGATGGCGAGGGTGTGCTGGTCGGCCTTCGCCTTCTCCGCGCCCAGGAAGAGACCGTCGAGTTCCACCTCGGTGCCTTCGGCGCTGAGGATGGCGGTCGAGTCGGTCCGGGACTTTCCGCCGGTGAGCGAGAGCACCGTCGAGTGGACCCGGGCGTTCCGCTCGAGCTGGAACGTCACGCGCCCCGTGTGGGCGATGTTCCCGGTCTCGAGTTCGACGCGGACGTAGCGCAGTTGGGCGTTCTCGCCGAGGCGGCAGAGGGTGGTCGGGTTCGTCCAGCCAGGACTGGAGGACGCACCGTCGTGGGCTTCGATGACCGTCAGCCGGCTGCCGGGACCGACTTCGATGACCGAGCGTGGGTGGAGCATGGTCGGGTGGCCGGTGTCGCGCCGCAGCGAATAGAGAAGGATCGGACCGGCGTCCTCGTCGCGCCCGACCCGGACCCGGAACCCGCAGTCGAAGAGCCCGGCGTTCAGCATCTCGAGGGGATGGCGGAGAGCGGCGTCGAGGTCCACCCCGGCGCCGTTCGTCTCGGCCCGAGGGACGACAAACCCCCAGTCGTCGTCCTCGTCGTCGGGCGGGACGGTGGGGAGGCGCCCGAAGGTCAATGCGGCCCCGGAGCGGCCATCCTCAGGGTTCAGCGACATTCCGTCGGCGAGCAGAACCCGGTGCTCGAATTCCGCGGTCCACTTCGGCAGCTCGTGGGGCTGAGGAGTCATCAGGATCGGAACCCCGGGATACCGCCGGTAGGCGATGCGCCCGAGTCCGTCCAGGTCCGAAAACCGCCAGTCCTCAAGCCGCGCCGTGGGGAACCCACCGGCGTTGAAGAACTCCTCGACCGCTTCCCTTCGCCGAACGGCGTACCGGTCGCCGATCCAGACCGGAATCTCGTCGCGGTAGTGCGTCTCGGCGGTCGCGACAGCCGTTGCCACCATGACCTCAGGCGGCGGAGACCGCCGCCGGTTTCGCGTAGCCCTCGGCCTCGAGCCGGAGCGCGAGATCCCGCCCTCCGGACTCGACGATCCGGCCTTCCTGGAGCACGTGTACCCGGTCGGGAACGATGTGGTTCAGGAGGCGCTGATAGTGGGTGATCACCAGGAAGGACCGGTCGGGCGAGCGCATCTGGTTCACGCCCTCGGCGACGATCCGGAGGGCGTCGATGTCGAGCCCGGAGTCGGTTTCGTCGAGGACCGCCAGGGTGGGCTCGAGGACGGTCATCTGGAGGATCTCGTTGCGTTTTTTCTCGCCGCCCGAGAAGCCCTCGTTCACCGGCCGCCTGATGAGGTCCACGTCGAAGTCGAGAAGCTTCGCCCGGTCCTTCATCAGGCTCAGGAAGTCCACCGCGTCGAGTTCGGACTGGCCGCGGTGCCTCCGAATCTCGTTGATCGCCGCCTTCAGGAAGTAGGTGTTGTTCACCCCGGGGATCTCCACCGGGTACTGAAAGGCGAGGAAGATGCCCTTCCGGGCGCGAACCTCGGGCTCCATCTCGGCGATGTCCTCACCGCGGTAGCGGAGGACTCCCGCCGTGATGTCGTAGCCCTCGCGGCCCGCGATCACGTGCGCGAGGGTGCTCTTCCCGGAGCCGTTCGGCCCCATCATCGCGTGGATCTCGCCCACCGGAATCTCGAGATCGAGGCCGCGCAGGATTTCACGGCCCTCGACCTCGACGTGCAGGCCGCAGATTTCGAGGAGGGGCGTCATCCCACGGCTCCTTCGAGGCTGACGCCGAGCAGTTTCTGGGCTTCCACCGCGAACTCCATGGGGAGTTCGGAAAGCACGTCGCGGGCGAACCCGTTGACGATCAGGGACACCGCTTCCTCCGGGTCGATGCCGCGCTGGCGGCAATAAAAGAGCTGGTCCTCGCCGATCCGCGAGGTCGAGGCTTCGTGCTCGAGGTGGGCCTCCGGATTCGCCACGTCGATGTAGGGGACGGTGTGCGCCCCGGAATCGCGCCCGATGAGCAGCGAGTCGCACTGCGAGAAGTTCCGGGCGTTCGAGGCGCCCGGGAGCACCTTCACCTGGCCGCGGTAGGTGTTCTGGCCGTATCCGGCCGAGATGCCCTTCGAGATGATCGTGCTCTTCGTGTTCTTGCCGATGTGGATCATCTTGGTCCCGGTGTCGGCCTGCTGGTGGTTCGCGGTGACCGCCACCGAGTAGAACTCGCCGATCGAGTCGTCCCCCATCAGGATGCAGCTCGGGTACTTCCAGGTGATGGCCGAGCCGGTCTCGACCTGGGTCCAGGAGATGTGGGAGCGGGCGCCGGCGCATTTTCCGCGCTTCGTGACGAAGTTGTAGATGCCGCCGACCCCGTTCTTGTCGCCGGGGTACCAGTTCTGGACCGTCGAGTACTTGATGCGGGCGTCGTCGAGGGCGACGAGCTCCACCACCGCGGCGTGGAGCTGGTTCTGGTCGCGCATCGGCGCGGTGCAGCCTTCGAGATAGCTGACGTAGCTGCCCTCGTCGGCGATGATCAGGGTGCGTTCGAACTGCCCGGTCTCGGCGGCGTTGATCCGGAAGTAGGTGGAGAGCTCCATCGGGCAGCGGACGCCCTTCGGCACGTAGACGAAGGAACCGTCGGAAAAGACCGCCGCGTTGAGGCTGGCGAAGAAGTTGTCGGTGTGCGGCACCACCGTGCCCAGGTACTTGCGGACCAGTTCGGGGTGTTCCTTCACCGCGTCCGAGAAGCTGCCGAAGATCACACCGAGTTCGGAGAGCTTCTCCTTGAAGGTGGTGGCGACGGAGACGCTGTCGAACACCGCATCCACGGCGATGCCGGAGAGGCGCTGTTGCTCCACAAGCGGGATACCGAGCTTTTCGTAGGTGCGCCGGAGTTCCGGATCAATGTCGTCGAGGCTCTGCGGCCCGTCCGTCACGGCGCTCTTCGGCGCCGCGTAGTAGCAGATCTCGTCGTAGTTGATCTTCGGGTAGGAGACCTTGGCCCAGGTGGGCTCGGTCATTCCCTGCCAAACCTCGTAGGCCTTCAGGCGCCAGTCGAGGAGCCACTGCGGCTCTTCCTTCTTCTCGGAGATGAGGCGGATCACGTCTTCGGACAGTCCGGGAGGCGCGCGCTCGGTCTCGACGTCGGTGACGAAGCCGTAGGCGTACTCGCGTCCGACGAGTTGTTCGACTTCGGCGGCGCCGAGGGTTCGTTGCTGTTCGGGCATGGATTGGTTACTGGAGTACCGGGAGTTCGGGACCGCTCGCGCGCGGACCAAGAGCGTCGCTGTCGGCGATGATCTGCGCGAGGGTCAGTTCGGAAAGGGTGGCGAGGACCCGCTCGTGCACCCGGGTCAAGGGAGTGCGCACCGAGCAGGTGGAAGTGAGCATGCAGTTGTTGTCGTCGAGCATGCACTCGACGAGTGCGAGCGGCCCTTCGACGGACTCGATCACCTCGGTGATCCGAATCGCTTCGGGCGGACGCGCGAGGCGGTAGCCGCCGTGGATTCCGTGCCGGGTCTCCACGATCCCGCTCTTCTTGAGCCCCTGGAGCACCTTGGCGGCGAGCTCCGGCGGCAGGTTGTGGCTTTCGGCGACGCGCCGGGCGCTCAGGGTCTCCCGCCCGGGCAGGAGGGCGAGATCGGCGAGCGCCATCAGGGCGTAGTCGGTGCTCTTGGAGAGTCGGATCATGGTGAGGGTGGGGTGTCGGATCGGCGACCGCCTAGCCCGAAAGCCGTCTCGGAGGGCCGTACCCTGAGCGGCGGCCGGGAACGATCAATCCGTAGGGTCAGAGAGTCAACCTAAATCCGACTAATTAGGTCGCATATTCTAGCACGGAGGGGCCCGCGCTGGAAGGGTGGAAAACTGGCCCGGAACCGCCGTTGGGAAGGGCGACGGGGTGGTCAGGGACCGCCGGTCTTCAGACCGGCACCGCGATGCGAGTACCACCGCTCGAGCCGAAGCGCGGGGACGGCTTGGACCGCCGGCCTCCGGCCGGCATCGCGCGGGAGCGCGAAACCAGTGCCGATGGCGCAGCCTCCTCCCATTGCAAGTGCCGCATCAGCTTTCTCGTGACAAGTGGGGGTGTGCAGGAAGGCCGCCGGCATTCGCCAACGTTCTCCCACCAGCAGTGGTTGGCATCACCGCTCACACCCCTCTAATTTTACGGCCGCAATGAAATCCAACAATACCCTGTAGCTGCCTTTAGCTGTCCTTCCGAACTTTGATGTCTGCGGCGCGACTGCGATTGAGGCTGCGCACGTAGCGTTTGCTTCGCAGAACGACCCACGTGTCCATGAGCTGACCGACCGCTCCATTGTCCACCGGATTTTTCTGAGCAGATTCAAAGACGCATTTGATACCCGGAAATCGCCGACGATACTCCTAGTGAATCCGCAGGCAAAGGGCGACTACCAAACTGTAGAAGCAATGGCGAGTATTCGAGACATTCTCTCGGGTTCAGTTGTTCCGCTCGCTCGGGCGTTGTGGGTTACCGGGGGGCAGCTGTCGGCTCCTCTGTGCTTCTCTCGCGTATTCGACTTTTACCCTTGGAAGGTGAATCAGGAAGCCAAGGGCCTCGTCATGCTCACACCTAGTGTGGGAGCGCTGGACGATATCGACAACTTCCAAGGTCAAGTCTTTCCCGAAGTCTCTACGGCCGAGCTATCCCCTAATGACATTGATCTTCCAGTTTTCTTGGCACTAACCAGAATATGGCGCACGGCCTATGACGGAACTGCGCTAGAAGGCAAAGACCTTGCGCTCATGCGCTCACTAAACATGGCGCACCACGCATGTCAACTGCCCGCGTACCAAGATACAAGGGGATTTGACTACGGTCGATTGACCGCACTGTGGGTCAGCGCTTTCGAGATCCTCGCTCATCCGGGCCGGCGGCGCAGCGTAAAGGAGCGCCACGTAATGGAACTTATTTCCAAAGCAGACTGGAGCGATCGAAGATTTGCTGACTTATCGAAAGGGCTCTACAAACAACTGTACGAGGCTCGCGGAGCATTCCTGCACGGCAGCGAGATCAAGGAAGAGCACCTGTTTTCCGTAGGAAATCGGGTCCCACTGCACCAACTGGCAGCGCCCATATATAGGATGGCACTTGCCTCCTTCCTGCAACTCAAGATTGACCTGCCGGATGTCCACCATTCAGATCCCACCGTTGCACAAGAGCAGCACAACAACTATTGGAGCAGTCGTCGGCCGCGCGACAGGATGGAAGAGGCGATCGCACTCGCCGACACATCGCATCCTTGATGACCATTCTCGAGTCTTGATGGAACCTCAACGTGGCTCAGAAGCGACGCGGATGGGGCTTTCTTTCACCCTTCAGTGGACACATCCCTATCCTGTTGGTTCAGCGTCGGGTTGGCCGGCGGTGAGGGCGTCTGCCGGGCCACGAAGTCGAGCACGCTGGAGTTCAGGTTGGCGGCGAGGAGCCATTCGCGACGCTCCGGGACGAGCGCCCTGAGCACCGGAACCTTGTTTCCGAGCCCGACCGCTGGAAGAAGATCCGCGATGACCGTCCGGACGTTGGTAGCGGCAGTGATCTCCTTGAACCCGAGCGTCCAGCCGGCGTCGGGCGACCACTCGCAATCGGCGGCGGAAACCCAGAACTGGGCATCGGGAACCCAGTCGGGATTCCCGTGCTGCGCGTCGCTCGCCGGGACCGGCTGGCCGGGCCGGTGCACATGGTCCGGGTTCACCACCACACTTGCGGCCCGGTGGTCGAAGGCTTGGACTACACAGTCTGTTGTCAACATAATTGTTGACAACATTGTTGTTGTGCACTATCGTGCTCTCGCATTGCTGAGAAAGGAGGAACCGACCGATGAGAGTGTCCACTGGCCGCTGGGTCAGCGGTGAGGACTTCTTCGACCGTGAGGCCGAGTTACGGCTGCTCGACAACCTCGTGTGCGAGCACAACCATGTCCTGCTCACCGGCCAGCGGCGCATGGGAAAGACGAGCTTGACTCGGGAACTCGGCCGTCGCCTGGAGGCCGACGGGTGGGTGTTTCTTTTCGCGGACGTGGAGGGAGCTGACGATGCGGAGGACGTGATCGCGGACATCGCCCGCGCCGCGTACTCGGTGCGATCACTGCGGGACCGGCTCGGCGAGCGCTTCGGACGCTGGGTGGGCGAAAACCTGAACGAGATTGGCGTTGGTGATTTCAAAATCGGGATCCGCGCCGAGCTGAATGCCGGAACCTGGAAGCGCCACGGCCGAGACCTCCTACGGGACTGCGCCCAGTACGAACAGCCCGTCCTTCTGGTGTTGGACGAACTGCCCATCTTCCTGAAGAGAATGCTTCGGCATTCCGACGGTCGGGACCGAGTGGACGTCTTGCTCAGTTGGCTGCGTGGCGCCCTCCAGGAGATCACGGGCGGATCGTTCAGTCTCATCGTTTCCGGAAGTATCGGACTCGAACCGCTGGTGCGGCGGCTCGGCATTCCAGACCGGATCAACCATCTCTATCCCGTTCGCCTGGGTCCGTGGAATCGGGAAACGAGTGCGCGGTGTTTCGACCGGCTCGCCGAGAGCCAGAGTCTGTC
Source organism: Candidatus Marinacidobacterium sp. (assembly GCA_965223075.1). Lineage (GTDB taxonomy): Bacteria > Acidobacteriota > Vicinamibacteria > Marinacidobacterales > Marinacidobacteraceae > Marinacidobacterium. The sequence goes on from OZ244986.1 coordinate 1,509,589, forward strand.
GGTGGAGCCTGGCGTGGCCGAAGCCGTGTATGACCAGCTCGGTCTCGGGATCCCCCACCACGTCCAGTCGTTCTTCGCCCGACTGCGTGATTTCGCGATCATGCGGGGCCATGACCGAGTAACCGTGCAGGACGTTCCAGAGGTCTATCGGAGCGCTCTTCTCGGTCCGGCGGGACAAAAGGATCTGGTCCACTACGAAACGCGCCTGAAGGACGCTCTGGACGACGACAGTTACTCCGTTGCGATGGAGATCCTCGCCGAGGCTGCAACAGCGGGTGCCTTCACCTCTGAAGCTCACCGCCACCTCGAACAGCTTTACGCCGCAGTTACGGAAAACGTGCCCGAACGGATTGCGGACACACTGGATGTGCTGATACACGACGGCTACCTGGAACAGACTGAGGCCGGCCACCGCTTCTCTTCGCGGCTACTCCGGGACTGGTGGGCTTCCCGGTTCCGGGACAGCCACGAAGCGCTTGAACACCGGCCGCTGGGTACACAACTCGGGAGCCAACCCGAATGACGGCGGTAATCGAACGCACCCCAGGAACCCGCGAAGTGTTCCGCAAGCACCACCCGGGGCTCCTCCAGTCGGATGAGCAGGTCATCCGACAGTTTGTCGTGCGTCAGCCCGAGCTTGAGATCCTGCTGGACGTGCTACGAGGAAACCTGGACTCACCGTCGTGCCAGCACGCGCTGATTCTCGGATCCCGAGGCCGCGGAAAGTCCACACTGCTCGCCCGGGTGGCGGTGGAAATCCGGACCAACGCCCAATTCACGCCCAGCTTTCTGCCAGTCTGGTTCACCGACGAAAGTGCGGAAATTTTCGATGCCGTGTCGTTCTGGCTGGACACGCTGTTCCATCTCGCGAACGAGGTCGAAGCGCGCGACCCGGAAGTCGCCGCGGAATTACGAGAAACCCGGACCGACCTGGTCCGACGCTGGCAGGGCGCCGCATTGGAAGAACGCGCCCGCGCCGCCGTGCTGGAAGCTGCCGAACGCTTGGATCGGAGGCTCGTCCTCATGGTCGAGAACCTGCACACGCTCTTTGGTAGCGGAAACGAGGATTTCGGATGGAAGCTCCGGGCCACGCTGCAGTCGGAGCCGCGCATCATCCTGCTCGCGACCGCGACCACCCGCTTCACAGCGCTCGACGACGCGCGGGCGCCATTCTTCGAACTCTTCCACACCGTCAGCCTGGATCCGCTGAACACGGAGGACTGCCGGCGGCTCTGGGAACGCATTGCTGGGGAGTCGCTGGAAGGACGCGATATCCGGCCCATCGAAATCCTCACCGGCGGCAGCCCCCGGCTCTTGGTTATCGTCGGGCAGTTCGCTGGGCATCTGTCCACGCACAGTCTCATGGAGCGACTCGCCGCCCTGATTGACGACCATAGCGAGTACTTCCGAAGTCAGCTTGAGGCCTTGCCTCCGCTGGAGCGACGGGTGTTCCTCGCGTTGGCCGATCTCTGGCAACCCTCGACAGCCGGAGAAGTCGCGTTCCGCGCCAGGATGGATGTCCGGACCGTGTCCGTCATGCTCGGCCGCCTCAAGAAGCGCGGCGCGCTCATGGCGCGACGGGATGGCAAGAAGCAGCTCCACGCCGTCGCGGAGCGCCTCTTCTGCATCTACTACAAGCTGCGGCGCGAACAGAGTGGCGCAGGCGTCATCCACAACCTCATCCGGTATATGGCGCTCTTCTACCGCCCGGCGGAACGGGACCAAAGGCTCTCAGGCCTGATCGACGAAGCGCTTACGGCAGAGGAGGTCCGGGAGGGACTAGCTCGTGCAATGGCGGACCATCCGGTCTTGGAGGAAACGCTCGCTGCCGAAGATAACCCCCTGCGGCGGGACCTCCTGAGCCGGGCTGCAGCCATTCGCGACGTTCGAACCAAAGAGCTGATGAAGGATCTTGGGTTGGCTCGCTCCTATTCGGAACTGGCTCAGAGACTGAGTGTGGCCAAGGAATCAGGCCATCTGCCGCGGTCCGAGTCGGAAGAAATGCGACTTGCCTCGACACTCATCAGGTTCTCCCTGGATCAGGGTGCCAGGAATAACGAAGACGGGAGAGTCGGCGCGCTCAGGCTGATATCGGACTACCTTGGTGACAGCGATTCCCCGCATGTTCTAAGGCAGGTGGGCGCGGCAGCCGTCGGCGTAGCAAGCACCGTGTACGGCGCAGGGGACTACCGACAAGCAATCGAAACATGCGAAGAAGTAGTCCGACGTTTCGATGGTTTCGATGACTGGTCGTTGAAAGTGCCGGTCGCCCAGTCGTGGAACCTGATCGGCGACGTGCACCGGGAACTCGGCAACTCGGAAGCGGCATACGAGGCTTACGAGACAGTCGTCGCCAAATTCGCAACAAGCGACAAACAATCCTTGCGCCAAGAGGTAGACAGAGCTCTGGCCAGCATGGGCGGGCTGAAGGAAGCTAGTGACGACTCCGAAGTGGCTCTCTCCTTGTTTGAGAGAGTAGTTGCGCGCGATCCGTCCCCAGATACTCTGCTCGGTGTCATGATCCTGGGGTCCGCTCTGGTGGGCAAAGCACTGATTCAGTGGGACCAAGGCATGCCTGATGCCAGTCTCGACACAATCGACAAGGCTATCGAGTATTTCGGAAGAAAGGAGGCTACATCGCCACGGATTCGAACCATGCTTGCCCTATCCATGGTGCAGAAAGGGAGGTTACTCTCGAGAAAACAAGCGTTTGAAGCGGCGGCTGCGATATACGGGGGTGTGGTAACCGAGTTCGGGGATAGCCATGTTCCAGGATTGGTTGTTCAGGTCGCAACAGCCATGGCGAATCTGGGCCTCACTCATGCGGAGAGGGGCGACATCGAATCAGCCGTAAACCACTGGGATGAGGTCATTCGACGTTTCGGTTTGAACCAGACACCCTGGGTTCAGGACCAAGTCGCACAGGCACTTCTATGGAAAGTGCATGAGGCGATGCTGGCCGGGCGGACAGCGGAGGTGCTGGTTCTTTGCGACGAGGTGGCGGCGCGGGTTGTGCGCGTCAGTGCGGAAGCCGAGCCCAGACTGACCTGGACGACTCTGTGCTATCGCGTGAGAGCCTTGATTCAGTCAGCGCGGATTCCTGAAGCGGTGAGCGCCTTCGGATCCCTCCATGACATGTTCCTCTCAGAGGATGCCGGGATGCTGCGTGACATGCAGCGACTCGTGCCGAATCTGGTTGCTGGAGGCGGTTCGGCCGACGACCTGGCGGAGGTGCTTTCCAGCGACGCGGTGAAAGCAGATAGCTTGCGTCCTCTTGTTGTCGCTCTCCGACTGCACGCTGGACAGGCGGTCCGCTCTCCGGTCGAGGTGCTCGAAGTTGCAAAGGATGTCGGGGCCCTCATGAAGGATCACGCTGTCGGCGCAGCGGAATAGACCGGCGCTCCATGCGCTGCGTGTCCTCAGCGCGTCCGGCAGCGGCCCCGGTCGGTGCAGTGCACTTCGACCGGGGTGCAACCGGGAATCGCCGCCCGTAGCCGGAGTTCGTCGAACCAGGCGAGAGAGAGAGTCTGCTCGAATCCGTCGCCGCTCTCCTCCAGATCGAGACCGAACGCGAACATCACGGGGAACAGGTTGTAGGCGTCCCCGAAATCGCCGTACGGCAATTCCTGGTAGTCCGCAATCAAGCGGAGTTCAGCCTGCGAGACGGGAGAGCGCAGGATCAGATCGGCGGATCGGTACTCGCTGCCGAGGTCCCCGAACCAGTTCTCTCCTAATGCAGCGCCGTCACCTCGGCGGATGGCCCCCATTCGGGCGAGCGAAAGGCCGCGGCAGTCGGCCTGCACGGCGGGACCGGGGTCCACCAACCGGACTCGGATCGGTGCCGACTCCAGCCGGAACGACAGCCCGAAGGGTTCCGGAAAGCCCTCGGGTGGAGGTTCCAGGTGGATCGTGTACTCCTCCTCGAAAGCGGCCGGCTCGTCGGGTTCGAGCGCCCGGATCGTCAGGAGGGTGGGGTCCCGCCAGCCCTGGGCCGATACCAGCGCGGGGACCTCGAGAACCTCCGGGGGGGCATCGGTCACAACCTGTACCGGAATGCCGGTCCAACCGGAGCGCAGCTCGTACTCGGCGAGGTCTTCGTCGGCCATCACGGGAATCACGAATTCGGCGCCCGGGTGGAGCGTGAGCGCGGTGCCGGACGCAGGCAGCACCCCGCCGAATCCGATCGGGATCGCGTCGGGATCCGGATCCGGCGGCGTTGGGGGCAACGGTCCCGGCGGAGGAGGCGGCGGGGGGAGCGGAAGAGGCGTGACCACGGAATCGTCCCCGCACCCGGCAAGGGCGAGGCACGCGAGGAGGAGCCCCGCGCGGAGCCGCATCACGGACTCGTTCCCCGGCGGTCGTGGGCGCGGTGGACCGTGATGTCCGGCGCCCGGGTGACTTCCCCGCGACGGATCTCGAACCAACGCTGCTCGTGCTGGATCTCGAGAGAGCCGGCGCCCGCCGCCTCGGCAATGAAGGAGTGGGCAAGGATCTGATGCAGCGGGCGGATCCAGAAGTGGCGGAAGCCGGGCTCCAGACCCTCGAGGAGGAACTGGCCCCAGGCATCCGTGAATGTTCCCGCTCCGAAGATCGCGCCGTCCGCCGCGTAGGCGACGCTCTGCACGTAGACGTATGGCGCCGGTTCGCCATCCCCAAGGAGCACCCTTCCGGTAAGCCCCCCGCGCGAATCGAGGAAGCCCGGCGCCGGATAAAGGAGCGATGCCCCCACGGCATCGTCGGGCTCCAGAACTACGGTCCGGATGGTGCCGTAAGACATGCGGGGATGCGGCTGGAGGCTCGTGACGCCTTCGGGGAGGTGCCCCGGCGGCCGGTCCATGGTCTGGGGCCGGGCGAGCCAGGTCGGGTTCATCGCGCTGTGCGCGAGGCCGAGGCAGTGCCCGACTTCGTGCATCACCGTCCGGACGAGGTGGTCCGCCAGCTGCTCAAGCGAGCCCGGAGTGTCCCCGGACCATCCATCGAGATAGCGCGGGCTGAAATGCACGTCACAACCGCTCACCCGGCCGCCGGTGTACTGGACGTCGGCAGTGGCAAAGGGCCCGCCCGCAACCCGGTCCAACGAGGAGAACCCGACGGTGTTGATCCCGTCGCCGATCCGGCCCTGGTCGTGCGCGACCGTCTCCTCTTCCAGCACGATCGCGAGGTCGGCCGTCTCGATCTCGGTCCAGGCGCTGAGTCCGCGCTCCACGCTCTCGCGCCAGAGCGCGGCGTCCACTTCGGGAAGGTCGGGCAGATTCTCGTTTTCGAGGAGCCGGAAACGCAGCGGAAACTCCGAGGCTTCCCAGCGGATCGCTCCCGCCACCGAGGCGATTCTCCGCAGCCCGCCGTGGCGCGCGAAGAACCGGTAGCCGTCTGCCGGGGTAGCCAGCAATGCCGCCGCGACGATGGTCAGGAGGATCCCGGTCCAGCGGAGGCGCATGGTTCCGCAGTATTGCATTGCCTCGCGCTTAGACTCCGCCGCCCATGACGGCCGAGGAGGGACCCTGGAGCGCGACCGCGGACCGTCAGCCGGACTGGTCGGAGGCGACCGGCCATCTGTCCCGGCAGGACCCGGTGCTCGGCGACCTGATCCGCCGGATCGGGCCCTGCACCCTCGTCCCCCGCCCCAACTCGTTCGGGACGCTCGTGGGGGCGATCGTCGCGCAACAGATCTCGGCGGCTGCGTCCCGGACGATCCACAAACGGCTCTGGGCGCTCACCCGCGGTGAGCCCCCCGGTCCGCGGGACATTCTGCGGCGGCGGGAAGCGACGCTCCGGCGGGTTGGCCTATCGCGGCAGAAGATCGCCTACCTGCGCGATCTGGCGTCGCGGGTGGAGAACGGAGAGCTGGATCTCGCGGCCCTTGAATCCATGGAAGACGACGACGTGCGCGCGGCGCTCACCGCGATCAAGGGGATCGGCGACTGGACCGCCGACATGCACCTCATCTTCACGCAGAACCGGCCGGATGTCTTCGCGCCGGGGGACGCCGCGGTGCTGGCGGCGATGCGGGATCTCTACGAGCTGGCGGACGACGCCGCGGCAGAGGAATACGAGCGGATCAGCGAAGGGTGGCGGCCGTTCCGGAGCATCGGGGTTTGGTACATGTACGCGCACATCCACGCGCTGAGGGCGGCGCGGGCGAAGGGCTGACCTAGAGTTCCAGAAATGAAGAGCCGGGCTCGCCACTACCGGGGCCAAGAGGCCTCGGTCACCTTTGACGCGCACCGCTGCATCCACGCGGAGGTCTGCGTCCGGGGGCTGCCCCAGGTATTCGATGTCTCGCGCCGCCCCTGGATCCTGCCGGACGGGGCCGATCCGAAACGGCTCGAAAGGGTCGTGCTGGGCTGTCCCACCGGGGCGCTCCGCATGGCGCCGGCCGCCGACGAACGGGTAGAGGCGGGCGCCGAAGCGGCCGCGACCATTCTTCCCGAAACGCCGCGGAAGAAGAACTCGCTCTCCGTCGTGCCGGATGGGCCGCTCTACGCGCGCGGCAGCCTCGAAATCGAAGAGGAGCCGGGCGCCGAGATCCTGCCGGACACGCGCGTCGCCTTCTGCCGGTGCGGGGCTTCGGAGAACAAGCCCCTCTGCGACGAGTCGCACGCGCGCGTCGGATTCCGCTGCGAGGCCACGGTCGCTCCCCGCCCCGGGCCGGCGCCGCCGCTCAGCGAGGAGACGGCCCCGGTCCGGTTCACCCCGCAGCCGAACGGCCCGCTGCTTTTCCGCGGCCCCCTCACCATCGCCGGTCGCGGGGGCGCGAGGGTGACGCTCCACCGGGGGAAACTCTGCCGGTGCGGGAATTCGAAGGAAAAGCCCTTCTGCGACGGCTCGCACCGCGACGCGGGGTTTACGGCGCCTTAGCCGGAACTTCACGGGCAAGAATCGAGGGGGCGGCGTTATTTCAATGGGATAGGTCGGATAGAGCTGCCAGGTTACTGGCAACAAATTTGTGTGGGTCGATCTGGAGCAGGCGGAAAGCTTTTTTCTGGAGCGGGGTGGGATGTGCGAACACCGAGAAGGGCTCGTCGGGTTTTGCTGGGAGGGAGACCTTGTTGAGGGTGAGGGTTGCGAGATGGCTGAGGAGATCGGGGAAGCTCAGGACGGGGAGTCCGTCGGGGGTTCGCCGGGTGTCGGCCTTGGCCTTGGCGCTTGGGGAGACCCGTGCGGGTTGCACGGGGGATTTGCGTTGGGCGCGGGCGGCGCGGCGGTCATCGTCTTCGAAGAGGAGGGGTGCGAGGCGGCGGCGGACATGCCACTGGAGGTAGTAGGCGAGCATGCAGAGGAAGACATGGGCACGTACGTGGTTTTCGGTATGGACGAAGACGGGGCGGACCTTGATGAGATTCTTGATGGAGCGGAAAGCGTGCTCGACGCGGGAGAGGCTCTTGTAGGCCTCGACGGCAGCGTGGCTGCCGATGGCGCCTTCGTCGAGGCTGGTGCGGACGACGTAGATGCCGTCGAGTTGGGCCTCGGCGGCGATGCGGTGGTGGCGGCGGGACCAGGCGAGGTTGTCGTCGCTGACGGTGATGTGGAAGTGCTTTTCGACCTTTTTGCGGTTGGCTTCCCGGCCGACCCGGCGGTTGATGGCGTCTTTTCCCCGGAGGCGGGCGTGGCGGACTGCGGCGGCGATGTTTTCGAGGATGGCTTCGGTGTCTTCGAGGAGGGCTTCGCGCTTTCGGGCGCGCTCTTCGCGCAGTCTGGGGTTGAGGCAGACGAGGAGGCGCTCGTCGGGGAAGTCGGGGCTTTGGATCTCGGCGACGGTGTCGGGAAGGAGTTCTCCGGGGCGCAGGGGCGGGGTCTGGTCCGGTTCCGGGGCTTTGAGGAGCTTGCGGATTCCCCGGGTGTTGAGGGCGGAGATCCAGTCGAGGCTGGCGGGCTGGAGGTCCTCGCGGATGCGGGCGCTGGTGAGCATGCCGCGGTCGCCGACGAGGGCGAGATGTTCGATGCGGAAGCGCCGGCGGACCTTTTGGACCTGGGCGGCGACGGTCGTGGGGTCGGCGGTATTGCCGGGAAAGACCTGGACCGCGACCGGGCAGCCGTCGGGGGTGCAGAGGAGGCCGAAGACCATCTGTTGGCGGTCCTTCTTGCCGTCGCGGCTGTAGCCGAAGCGGGCGAGGGGACAGCGGCGGCCTTCGAGATAGCTGGAGGTGACGTCGTAGAGGACCATGGCGCCGCCGTGGAGGTGGCGGTTGGCGAGGCTTTTTTCGATCCAGGGCTGGCGTTCGAGGAGCCAGTCGAGCATGTGGAGGACTTCGTTGCCGTGGACTGGGCCGAGGTTGAGGATGGGTCCGAGGCTGGAGTCGGCGGATTCGGGGGAGAGGCGGCGAGCGGTGGCGAGTTTGGAAGCGGGGTTGAGGGCGCGGGCGGCGACGGCGGCGAGGGCGAGGTCTCGGGTGCGGCTGGGGTTGCGGTGGAGGATGCGGCCGAGGCCGAGTTGTTGGCAGGTTCCGAGGATGGCGGCGACGTGACCGTGGGGGAGTGCGCGGTGGATGGGGAAGGCGTCTTCGATGCGTTCGAAGGCGGCACCGCCGCGGACGACGGTGCGGATGCCGTCGACGAGGGCGGGGGGGAGTTTGGAGAGGTTGGCGATGGTGCGTCGTCGGATGCGCTTTCCCTCGCGCCAGGCCTGTCGGAGGAGGATGGCGGGGGGGCTGTTGCGGTTGGGGATGGAGTCGACGTGGAAGGACATGGGCGGGCTCTACATGGCAACATCATAGTTCAAGTAACACTTGATGTCAATAGACTTCTTGCGTCTATCCGGTAGCCACTACATGGCAACACAAATCCATCTTTCAGCGGAGCACTGCGCGGACAAGCCACGCTTCCTCAATGACTTATGGACGCTTCCCGGCACAAAACCGGCGTGAAGTTCCGCTTAGCGGGCATACGCAGGCTCCCGTCGGCCTGGGCGCCGCGGGCGGAGCGAGCAGGGGCCAAAGGGCAGGCGCATTCGGCACCCGCCCAGGATTGACCCGACTTTTCCACATTCCCGTGTTGAGGCGGGACGAAATCAGTGCGTTTTCCGTCTGTTGTAGTTGGAGGACCATGCCGTGATCCAACCAAAGAAGAAACCGGTGGCGGTGGCCGCCGCCGTTGCTCCCTCCACGCAAACGCCCTACACTGCGGCGCGAAGCGGGAAGGACGGAACAGTGAACGGAGCGGAGGCGGACGGATTGGCGCAAGCGCTGGACCGCCGCGTCACCGAAGGCTTCAACCTGATCCACGGCCGGCTCGAGGTGATCCAGGAGGATGTCCGCGAGAACCGCACGGACATCAAGGAACTCCGGAAAGAACTCTGGGACGGACTCAGGGAGGCTGGCACCGACCGGGCGCGACTGGCGTCCAAGGCCGACCTCGACCGGCTGGGTGAAAGTGCGGCCGCCGATCGCCGCAGAGTGGAGAAAGAAGCCGCCGCCGACCGGGCGCGACTGGCCTCCAAGGCCGACCTCGACCAGCTCGGCGAAAGTGCGGCCGCCGATCGCCACAGAGTGGAGAAAGAAGCCGCCGCCGACCGGGCGCGACTGGCCTCCAAGGCCGACCTCGACCGGCTCGGCGAAAGTGCGGCCGCCGATCGCCGCCGAGTGGAGAAAGAAGCCGCCGCCGATCGCCGCAGAGTGGAGAAAGAAGCTGCCGCCGACCGGGCGCGACTGGCCTCCAAGGCCGACCTCGACCAGCTCGGCGAAAGTGCGGCCGCCGATCGCCGCAGAGTGGAGGAACAGGCCGCCGCTGGTCGCCGGAGACTGGAGGGCAAGTTCGACACCGCGCTTGCCACGTTTCGGGCCGAAGTGAACGAGCGGTTCGCTACGCAGGAAAGCTCGCAACGGGAGCTGATCGCGATGGTCAGCAAGGTGCTCGAGCGGACCGAGTCCGCCACCTGGACTCGTCGCAGGCTGTGGGTCGCGGTCGCCGCAGGAACGACTCTGCTGGTGATCGGGGCCGTGATGCGGCCGCCGCTGGAGCGGGCGGTAGCAGCGCTGTTGGGGGGGTAGCCGGTATTCCCTTGCCGGCACGTCACCTTCCCTGCCGGGGTCCACGCTGAGAGGGGAGCCACCCCGGACATTGGGTCTGTCCCGCCGCCCGCCTGCGGCGGGCTGTGCCGGCCGGAGGCCGGCGTTCCAAGCCGTCCCCGCGCTTCTTCTCAGTCAGCGGTACGCGGTTTCGCTGCGCTCCGCGCAGCGGTGCCGGCCAGAGGTCGGCGTTCCCGTGCCTGGCCGCGCCATCTCATCTGTTGGGGGTACGTGCCGAGACGGGAGCCATCCCGACGAGTGGGGTCTTCGCCGCCGCGGCCCTGCGGGCCGCTGTGCCGACCGGAAGTCGGCGTTCCAAGCCTGCGGGCGGCGGTGCCGGCCGGAGGTCGGCGTTCCAAGCCGTCCCCGCGCTTCTTCTCCGGGGGGCGATGCCCGGCCTAGGAACCGGGAGTCAGGGCGCGGGCGTCGAAGAGACGGTAGGCGCGCTCGACGGCGATCTGGGGAGCTCCCGGTTCGGTGACGGACGGGAAGTGCTCCGAGTGGGCGGTGAGGTCCATGCTCGCGGCGGCGTCCGCGGCCGGGACACCCTCGGCGTGGGCCGCTTCGGCCTGCGTCCAGAAGTCGTCGAGATAGGCGGCGAGATATTCGAGCTTCGCCTTGTCCTCGAACGGAGAGCCGTGGCCGGGTAGGACCAGATCGAAATCGAGCTCGGCGAAGCCGCGAATCGTCTCGCCCCACTCCGGATAGCCGTCCCCCATGAACGGCAGGCCGAACGGGATCAGGTCGCCGGTGATCAGCACCTTCTGCTCGGGCAGGAACGTCACCACGTCCCCGGCGGTGTGCCCGAGGCCCAGGAACAGGAGCTGGATCTCCTGTCCGCCCTGGTGGAGGGTCATCCGGCGGTCGAGGGTGATGGTGGGCGCCACCGGGGTGATGCTTTCGAGAGCTTCCTGGTATGCGCGGGTCCTCGCCAGGGCGTCGGCGATGTCGGCGCGGTCGGCCTCCGCCGCCGCCTCGAGCCGGCTCTCGAGCGTCGCGATCTGCTCCGGGAGGGTGCCGACGAACGCGTTCCAGGCGGTCCCGGACACCGAACCGCCGCTGGCGACCACGTCATAGGTGGTCTCGTGACCCAGGATCTCCACGTCGCCCCCGAAGACCTGGTTGCCGTGGATGTGGTCGAAATGGAAGTGGGTGTTCACCACGTAGCGGACCGGCTTGGGGGTCAGCGGGGACAGTTCCTCGCGCAGCACCCACGCCGCGGCCGGGGTGATGTGGGAGTCCACGAGCAGCAGCGATTCGCCGAGATCCACGATGGCCGCATTCGCGCCCACGTTCATGGCTCCGGTGCCGACGGCGTGCCAGATCCCGGGACGCACCTCGGTGATCTCGAAGGCCGCGCCTTCGTGCGCCATGGTTCCGGGCGGCGGCGGATCCTCCGCGGGCGGCGGGGCGCCGCAGGCGGTCAGGAGGGCGAAGAGCGCGAGAGGAGCGAGCCGCTCCAGATTCCGAACCATCATGCGTCGGTCCTCCCCGAGGAAACGCTGCCCAAAGGATGCCGGAGACGCGCGGAGGCCGCCACTGCGACGACCCGCGACTCCTGCTCCAGCGCGTGCGCGAGCTGCAGGACGCCGAAGTCGTCACGCGGGCGGCCGACGATCTGGAGGCCGACCGGGAGTCCCTCCGGGGTGGAGCCGCAGGGGACCGAGACGGCAGGACAGCCGAGCAGCGAAATCCAGGCGCAGGACGCCATCCAGTCGGTATAGGTCTTCATGGGCACCCCGGCCACCTCGGTCGGATACTCAACCTCGACGTCGAACGGCGGCACCTGCGACACCGGCAGCACGAAGAACTCGTAGCGCTCGAAGAAAGCCCGGACGCGCCGGAGCAGCGCTGTCCAGCGGTGGGTGGCTTCGGCCAGCGCCGAGGCGCTGAGCCCCCTGCCCTGCTCGATGTTCCAGATGACCGTGTCCTTCATGGCCTCCCGGTGGCGGTCGAGCAGCGGACCCCAATTGAGTTCGAAGTACCACGCCCGCCAGCGGTCGAACGCCTCGGCGGCGCCGCTCATGTCCGGGTCGGCGTCTTCCACCCCGCAGCCGATCGCTTCGAGAGCGCCGCGCGCCGGCGCGAGCGCCGCCGGGACCCGGGGATCGAAGGGGACGCCGCCGAAGTCCGCGCTCCACGCCACCCGGACGCTCCGGAAGTCCCGGTCGAGCGGCTGCGCGAAGACCTCGCCTGGTTCCGGCAGCGAGAGCGGCGCCCGGGGATCCGGCCCCGCGATGGCGCTCAGCATGAGCGCGGCATCGGCGGCGCTCCGCGCCATCGGCCCCTGGACCGGGACCGGGTACCAGGGCGTCTCGTCGGGCCACACCGGGACCCGGCCGGGAGATGGCCGCAACCCGACCACCCCGCAGAAGCTCGCCGGATTGCGGAGCGACCCGCCGTAGTCGCTGCCGTCGGCAATCGGGACCATCCCGGTCGCGAGCGCCACCGCCGCGCCCCCGCTGCTCCCGCCACAGGTCTTCGTCGCGTCCCAGGGGTTCCGGGTGGGGCCGAACACCGGGTTGAAGGTCTGCGAGCCGGCGCCGAACTCCGGGGTGTTCGTCTTGCCGATGGTGATCGCCCCGGCGGCCCGCAAACGCTCCACGATCAGCGCGTCCTCCTCGGGGACGAAGTCGGCAAAGATCGGGGACCCGAAGGTGGTCCGGATGCCGCGGGTGAGCGTCAGGTCCTTGTGGGCGACCGGGAGCCCGTGGAGCGGCCCGAGCGGGTCGCCCGCCGCCACCGCCCGATCGGCCGTCTCCGCGGCGCGCAAGAGCGCCTCCTCGGGGAGGAGCGTGACGAGGGCGTTCAGCCGCGGGTTGACGTGACGAATCCGGGCGAGGTGCGCCTTCATCACCTCGACGGCGGACAGGTCCCGGCGCGCGATTCGGCGAGCCAGCTCGACCGCCGGGACCCGACAGAGATCGGACTTCACGACCGCAGCGTGGTGAGGCGCGTAGTCAACTCGGTGAGGCCCCCCTGGCCGGGGAGAACGGGATCAAGCCAGAGCACGCGGCGCCCCCGTCGCTTGAGTTCCTCGTAGTCCGCGGCGGCCTGGAGCCGGGCGAAGGCGCCGGTGCCGAGGCCGGTCAGCGCGGACGGCAGCTCCGGGCTCGGAGGGATGACAACGTCCACTCCGGGATCCCAGGTGAGCATCAGGACTCTCAGGTTCGGGGGCCCGCCCTTTTCGATCTGGCCGAGCGAGTGCAGGAGCGAGGATGCGAATCCGATCGCGGGCGTCACCCCGAACTGCGCCGCGATCTGCCGCTGGAGCGCGTGGAGCAACCCCTCGGCAATCCGGCTCCGGTGACCGAAGGCGTTGACGACGAGCCCGGCTTCCGCGGCCTTGAGGAACTCCCGGAGCTCGGAATCGGAGGCGGCAGGCGGCCGGGGAGCGGATCCCGGATTCGCCGCCAGCCGGCGGGCGGCGGCCTTCGTGCCCTCGATGTCCGGCTGGTCATAAGGATCCACTCCCATCCGGAAGGCGGCGACCGAAACCGCGATCTGCCAGCGGAAGATGAAAGGCAGCAGCCCGGATTCGGCCAGCGGGCAATGGATCACCGGGACTCCGGCGCCGGCGGCAGCCTCGAACCGCTTCCGGGCCTCGCCGTCCGCCGGACCCAGATGGATCAGCAGGTTCGCGTTCCCCAGGCTCGTCGGGTGCGGCGGCCCGCAGATCACCGGCAGGATCCCGGTTCCCTCCTTCCCCGTGCTTTCGGCGAAGAGCTGCTCCAGCCAGGGCAGAACCCCTTCCCACTCGGCCGCTGCGGTGAGATGCGCCTGGAAACGTCCCTCGGCCCGCAGCCGGGCCAGCAGCGCCCCCAACCGGAAGGCCGGGTCGGCCACCAGCGCGGCATCCGCGTCCAGCGCTCCCCGCATCCGGCGGACCGCACGAAGCTCTTGCTCCGGCTCGCACCCGGCGAGGACCGCCGGAAGAAGCCCGAAGGCGCTGAGGGCCGAGAACCGGCCGCCCACGTCCACTTCCCGGCGAACCGCCGCCGGTAGCCGGCGGTCTCGGCCCACCGGTGGAGCGGCGACCCGGGATCGCTGATGGCCAGGAACTGCCTGCCGGGCACGGCCCCCGATTCCTGCAGGGTGCGGAAAATCACCGATTCGAGGGCCCGGGTCTCTACGGTGGTGCCCGATTTCGAAGCGACCAGGAAGACGGTGGCCGGTACGCGGTCGGGACGAACGGTGTCCCGTAACGCCTCCGGAGAGAGGCTGTCGAGGAACTGGACCTGCAAGCCAGGTCCCCGGGGAAGCCCGGCAACGAGTGCTCGCGCGCCGAGCGCGGACCCGCCCATCGCCACCACCACGAGCCGCTCAAAGCCTTCGGCGAGCAGTTCCTCGCGGAGCCCGACGTGTTCCGGGAGTTCCCGGCCGGCGGTGAGCGGCAGATCCACCCAGCCGAGGCGGTCCTCCGCGCCGCGCGCGCCGGTTGTTCCGAGCCCGGCCGGCGGTGTCCGGTCGGTCCAGGCGGGCGCCTCGGCATCCGGAAGGGCCTCCAGCGGACGGACGGACAGCGTCCCCTGCGAGGCGGTCCAGAGGCTCCAGGTCATGGTGTTTGCCGGTGTGAGAGTCGAAGAAACGGGTCTGTCCGAGACCGGGACGTCTGACAGCCGGTGGTGGAACCCGCGTGAGCGCCGAGGCCGGTGAGGCGCCCGGCTGACAAGGCGCGTGAGGGAGGAATACCTAGTGTATTTCGACCGAAACGCAACACAGAACGAAGCAAAGCGGAGTGGTTCAGCCGGGATGCATCGCCGGCCGAACGCCGCCTGGGTTTCGCCACAGGCTGTTTACCCCAGCGACCCGCACCGGCAGCCGGCGTCGGGCTACCATTGGGGAGCCGGCTTCCGCGCCGTCGGCCGGGAGCACGGGGAGCGTACCAATGAGCCACCTCGTCAAGACCTCGAAACGGATTCGTTACGAAAAAAGTCCGGTCGGAGGTTCCATCACCGACCCGAAGGTCTTCTTCAACCGCCGGGCGATCCTGAAGGCCCTCGGCAGCGCCGCGGTGGTCGGTCCCTACGCCGCCGCCTGCGGCACGAACGCCGACGCCGCGGAGATGCTGGAGGTCCCGTACTCGCGGCCCGACGTGTTCCCGGCGACGCGGAACGAGTCGTACCAGGTTCCGGACATGATCGAGCGGAAGGAGTTGACGGCGCGCGAGGTCGCGGGTTCGCACAACAACTTCTACGAGTTCCTGGCGGGGCGCGGCGGCGCGGTCTGGAAGCTCGCCGGCGACTACCAGCCGCTTCCCTGGGCCGTCGAAGTGACCGGCGAGTGCAACAAGCCGCGCACCTTCGATCTGGACGACCTGCTCAAGTTCGAGCACGAGGAGCGGATCTACCACTTCCGCTGCGTGGAGCGCTGGGCGATGAACGTGCCGTGGACCGGGTTCCCGCTGTCCACGCTGCTGAACGCGGTGGAGCCGACGGCGGGCGCGGGCTTCGTTTCCTTCACCTCGCTCAACCGGCCCGCGGAATGCCCGGTCTCGCTTCGAGCAACTGGTACCCCTGGCCCTACCACGAGGGGCTCCGGATGGGCGAAGCCATGAACCCGCTGGCGTTCGTGGTCACCGGCGTCTACGGCGAGCCGCTGGTCCGCCAGCACGGAGCGCCGATCCGCATGGCGTTCCCCTGGAAGTACGGCTACAAGGGACCGAAGGCGGTGGTGAAGATCGAGCTGACTTCGAAGCGGCCTCCCTTCTTCTGGGGGATGCAGGAGCACGAGTACGGGTTCTTGTCGAACATCAACCCGAACATCCCGCACCCGCGCTGGAGCCAGGCCGAGTCCTACTGGCTCGACAACCGGGCGCCCTTCGCGACCCCGCTCTTCAACGGTTACGCGGATCAGGTCGCGGCGCTCTACCCGGACGAGCCGATGACGCCGCAGAGGCCGCTGCGGATGGGCCAGACGGCCCGCTGACCGCGGCTCGCGATGCTCTGGCTGCGGATCGGCGCCGCCGCGATGCTGCTCGGGGTGGTCGCCGGCGCCTTCGGCGCGCACGCGCTCGCCACTCGGGTTGACGCCCGCGCGCTCCAGACCTTCGAGACCGCGGTCCGCTACCACCTGATCCACGGGCTCGGCCTGCTGGCGGTGGGGGCGCTCGTGGCCCTGGACCTCGGCAACCCCGCCGGGCTGGCCGGGGCCCTGATGACCGCCGGGATCGTGCTGTTCTCGGGGAGCCTCTACTGGCTGGCGCTCGGCGGGCCGTCATGGCTCGGTCCGGTGACCCCGCTGGGTGGCCTCTGCCTCATCGCCGCGTGGGGATGTCTCTTCGTCGCGCTGGTGCGCGCGGCGGCATGAGCGCGGCGGACGAGCCGCGGGCCTTTCAGGACTACTACCCGGAAACCACCAAGCACTGCTACGGGTGCGGAGCCCGCAATCCGAACGGCTACCGGATCCGCAGCTTCGCCGACGGAGACGAGGCGGTCTGCCGCTTCACGCCGGAGCCCTTCCACACGGCGGTGCCGGGAGCGGTGTACGGCGGGCTGATCGCGTCGCTGATCGATTGCCACGGGACCGGCACGGCGGCCTGGGAGGCATACCGGGCGGCCGGCCGGCCGATGGACAGCGACCCGCCGCTTCGCTTCGTGACCGGGTCGCTCCAGGTCAACTACCGGAAACCGACGCCCCTCGGGGTAGAGCTGGTGCTGCGGGCGCGGGCCACGGAGATCACCGCCCGCAAGGTGCGGGTGCGCGTGCAGGTGGAGGCCGGGGGCGTGGTCACCGCGGAGGGAGAAGTGGTGGCGGTGCGGATCCCGGAGGCATGGCTGGAGAGCCTCGCGGGCGGCGGGGCATAGGGGGAGTCGTCACGGCGTTCAGGGAACCCCGGCCAGTTCTCCCGGTGGGGGCGTTCCACCGGCACCGCTGCGCGACGCGCAGCGAGATCGCGCATCGCCAACCGCGAAGAAGCGCGGGAACGGCTTGGAGCCCCCACCGGGAGAAATGTTCATGATCGGTCCGTCCGCTCACCCCGCCCCATGTAAGAGACATAATGGGCCGTGGAAGCGGGTAATGGACGTAGCCAGATTGGTGCCCCCCGTGCCCGTGGAGAAATTGTCCTGACCGACGGCATCGCACCCCCCCCTGTACCCGGTTCGCCAGTGTACGAATAGCAAATTGAGCCGCATCCCCTTCCAAGGATGTTTGCTCATGCCCCGAAGTCCCCGCTTCCATCTCACCACCCGGAACCACGAGGACGTCCCAGACCACAGAGTTCTTACATAGCAACTGGGCCGGCCTCCGGCCGGCATCGCGCGGGAGCGCGAAACGAGCGCCGGTGACGCTGTGTCCTGCCAGCTTGAGTGCCGCACCCTCTCCGGGGGCGCGGCAGCCCAGCCGGGGGGATTCGACAGTTGCAACCCCGCTGTGTCCGACAGTGTTAGACTAGTGTGACTAGTCTGAATCAGACATATGAACTTGACCTATTCGACCTACGAGGCCAAGGCCCGCTTTTCGGAAGTCATCCGACTCGTCCGCGAGGGACGCACCGTGCATATCTCCTACCACGGGAAACCGGTGGCCGAGATCCGCCCAATTGAGGCGAAAAAGAAGTCCATCGAAGAGCACTTTGCCGATCTGGAGCGCCGGGGGATTGTTTCGCCGCCCGAGGATCCGGGGCCGTTCCGTCCGGGGCCGGTGGTTCGCAGGCCCGGCGCGCTTCAGCGTTTCCTTGACGAACGCGAATGAGCGCGGCGTATGTGGATTCTTCCGTCCTCGTCGCAATCGCGCTAGGGGAGCCTGCGAGCGACGCGGCAGCCCGGAGACTGGCGGGCTTCGCCATGCTGTACTCGTCAAATCTCCTCGAGGCCGAATTGCGCAGCGCGTTGGCAAGGGAGGGCGTTCCCTATTCGCCGCAGCATGTGAGGCAGGTCCGCTGGATCTGGACCGATCGACCACTCGGTCCGGAGCTGGACACGGTCTTGGGGGTCGGGCATCTGAGGGGTGCCGACCTCTGGCATGTGGCGACTGCCCTGGCCGCCGCGCGGGATCCACGCGAGATGGCCTTCATCACGCTGGACGAACGGCAGCGGGCCGTGGCGGCGGAACTCGGCTTCCAGGTCTGAGTCGGGCGGCCGAACCGCCCGAGGGCGTTTCAGTCGTCCCCGCGCTTTTGCGCCGTCGGTTATACGCGCTCTGCGGCGCTGCGCGCCGCGTGCCGGCCGGAGGCCGGCGTTCCCTTGCCTGCGCACCACGGTGCCTGGAGGGGTACGTGCCGAGACGGGAATCATCCCGGAGTTGGGGGTCCTTCCCGCCGCCCGCCTTCGGCGGGCTGTGCCGACCAGAGGTCGGCGTTCCAAGCCGTCCCCGCGCTTCCTCTGCGTTGGTGGTACGCGACTCCGCCCGCCTCCGGCGGGCTGTGCCGACCAGAGGTCGGCGTTCCAAGCCGTCCCCGCGCTTTTTCTCGGTCGGCGATACGCGGTCTCCCTGCGCTAGTCCGCAAGGACGCCGAGAGGTTTGCGGCGGAGGATGTCCACCGCGGCGAGGGCTCCGACGGCCGCGGCGCCGAGGGCGGGGAGGACGATGGCGAGCAGCGCGAGCGTCGGGTCTGCCTCGAAGGGGAGTTGCATGATCTGCCGCACCACGAAGAAGGCGGTCGCGGAAGCGCCGAGGGCGGCTGCGGCCCCGGCGACCGCGCCGATGACGCCGTGCTCCAGCAGGGTGATCGCGACGACCCGGTTGCGCCCTGCTCCGAAGACGCGGAGCACCGCGGTCTCCCGGCGGCGGGCGCCGATGTGCACCGCGACAGTGCCGATGAGGATCAAGAGGCCGCCCACCAGAGCGATGAGTCCCACGATGCGGATCGCCAGCGCGACGCTGTCCGCCACCTGCTGCATGGTGTCCAGCACGTCGCGGAGATCCACCACCGACACGTTCGGGAACTCGCCCACCACCGCTCCCTGGAAGCGGGCCCGCTCGACGACGTCGTCGGGACCCCGGACGAAGCCCGCGTAGGACATCGGGAAGTCCGCCACGTTGTCCGGATGGAAGAGGAAGGTGAAACCGCCGTTCCGGGCGTTTCGCCACTCCACGTCGCGGATCGAGGTGACCCGCGCGTCGAGCGTCTCGCCCATGATCTCGAAGCGCATCGTGTCCCCGAGCTGGACGCCGCGGTCCTCCTGCACCCAGTTCTCGATGGACACCTCGGCGCCCTCGGCGGGGCGGTCGCCCCAGAACTCGCCCTCGGTCACGATCTCGTTGTCCTCGAGCCAGGCGCGCGAGCTCACCGTGTATTCCCGCGAGAGCCCGCCGGCGCGGCGCACCGCAGCGCGGTCCTCGAGGTGCACGTCGCGGCCGAAGATCCCCTGGATTCGGGTCTGCAGCACCGGAATCAGGTTCATGTCGGGAAAGCCGCGGGCCGCCGCGTTCGCGCGGACGCCGTCCACCTGGTCGGCCTGGATGTCGAGGAAGAACAGATCGGGATCCTCGCTGCTCTCCTGGAACGTGAACTCGCGCTGCACGTTGCGCTCGATGCCCACCGTGGCCAGCACCAGGAACACCCCGACCCCGAGCGCGACGAGCACCACCCGGATCTGGCGGGCACCCCGGAGCACGGTGCGCATGGCGTGACGGACCGCGAAGGTGCGGGCCGCCACGAGCGGGGCCAGGGCGCGGAGGATCAGGCCGCCCAGGATCCAGAGCGTCACCGCCACCAGCACGAACCCGCCGGTGACCGCCAGCGTGATGCGGAGCGACCCTGACTGCCAGCCCGCCAGGCCGAAGAACAGCAATACCGCCCCGGCCGCCACCGCACCCTCGCGCCGCCGCGCGCGCGGAGACCCCCGCTCGTCCAGCATGTCTCCGCTGCGGAGCAGCCCCAGCGGCCGGACCCGGCGGAGCGGCAGCAACGGGAAGACGGCGGACAGCAACGAGACCAGCCCTCCGGTGAGCGCTCCCTGCACCGCCGCCGCGGGAGTCAGGCGCGCCGCGACCTGCAGGCCGCCCACTTCCACCTCGGGGATGAAGAGCTGCAGCGCCGCCGCTCCCGCGGCGATTCCGAAAACGCTCGCCAGCCCGGCGAGCACCGCCATCTGCATTAGGGCGATCAGCAGGATGGTGCGCGAGGGAACCCCGAGACAACGTTCGATGGCGGCGGACGGCAGGCTCTGGCGGGTGAAGGCCCGCGCCACGCTGAAGACGCCGATGCCGCCCAGCAGCAGGATCACGAAGCCCGCGAGGCTCAGGTAGTCCTCACCGCGCCGGATGCGCCGGGCGATGCGGTCGCCGGTCTGACGGAAGGTCCGCACCCGGACGGGATGGTCCTCCAGCGCCGCCTGGAGTCCCGCGGAGAGCCCGGAGGCCGCCTCTTCGGTGCTCACCGAGAACAGGACCTCCCAGCGGGCGCGCTCCGGGACGTCCAGGAGGCCGGTCTCCAGCAGGTCGGACAGCGCGACCAGTACCCGCGGCCCGCGACGGAAGAAGTCGATCCCCGCCCCCGGCTCCTTGAGCAGGTCGCCGCGCACCTCGAAGGGTTCCCCGCCGAGCACGATCGTGTCCCCGATCTCGAGGCCCAGCCGGACCCGCACCTCGGGCCGGACCAGCGCTCCGCGCCCGGCGAGCAATTCCGGCCCGAAGCGGGTCCCGGCGACTTCCATCTCGCCGTAGAGCGGGAACGCGCCGTCCACCCCCTTGAGCTCCACCATGGCGCCCCGCATCGGATCGTCGGCCGAGCGCGCGAGGGTCGCGATCTGCGTCGACCGCGCCACCCCGGTCAGCGGGTGGCCGGAGGCGACGTCGTCGAAGATCACCTCGGTCTCCTCGGTGAATCCCTCGCCCGTGGAAATCGTCACATCGGCGGCGAGCAGGAAACGCGACTCGCTGGTCAGCGCCGACTGCAGGCTGTCCGCCGCCGAACGCAGCACCACGATCGCCGCGACTCCGATGCCGACGGCGACGAAGAAGAGCGCGAGCCGGCGGGCGGACGAGCGAAGTTCCCGGAACGCCATCCGGAGCGCGAACCGCATTCCGAGTTCCCTGGCGGGCTGCTAGACGCCCGCGAGCACCGGCTCGATGGCAGCCGCCACCGGGACAGGTGCATCGTCGTGCAACCGACCGCCGCGGAGGAGCAGCCGGCGGTCGGCGCGGGCGGCCAGTTCGGTGTCGTGCGTGGCGACCAGCACGGTGGCGCCGGTGCGGTCGCGCACTCCGACCAGCAGTTCCGCGATCCGGACCCCCGTCTCCTCGTCGAGGTTGCCGGTGGGCTCGTCGGCGAACACCACCCGCGGCTCGTTCGAGACCGCCCGGGCGATGGCGACCCGCTGTTGCTCGCCGCCGGACAACTGGGAGGGAAGGTGATGCCCCCGCTCGCCGATCCCGAAGGAATCGAGAATTTCCCGGGCGCGATCGACCGCGTCGCGGGCCCCCGCGATCTCGAGCGGCACCGCGACGTTCTCGAGCGCCGTCAGGTTCGGCAGGAGGTGGAACGACTGGAAGACGAAGCCGACGTTGTGCGAGCGGAAGCTCGCGAGACTCTCCTCATCGAGCCCGGTGATGTCGGTGCCGGCGACCTGCACGGTGCCGGCGGTCGGGTGATCGAGCCCCGCGAGCAGGCCGAAGAGCGTGGACTTGCCGCTGCCCGAGGGGCCCCGGATGCAGACGATCTCCCCCGCCGGAACTTCAAGGTCGAGTCCGCTGAGGATGGTGAGATCCCGGTCGCCGCTCTTGACCGTCTTCAGGAGTCCGGTTGCCTGGATCATCATCACGGCTGGCCGGGTTCCTTTCGCTCGTTCACTCCCTGCCTCAGGGAACGGCGGTCGCCCCGGGAGGTTCCGTGAGCAGGGGTTTCCCCAACAAGGGTTTCAAGGCCCCGAAGGCGTTCTCCGCCAGCCTTCGCGCCCCTTCGGCGGTCGGGTGGATCCCGTCGCGCTGGTTCAGCTCGGCGACGCCCGCCACCCCTTCGAGAAGGCTCGGCAGCAGGGGGACGCCGGTGTCGTCCGCAATCTCCCGGAACGTGTTGGCGAAGCCGTCCTCGTAGTCGCGGCCGAGTTCGGGGGGCGCGGGGACCCCGGCCAGCAGCACCCTGAGGCCGCGTCCTTCCGCCTCCCGGATCATGCCCCGCAGGTTGTCCATCATCACGTCCACGGGGACGCCGCGGAGCCCGTCGTTGCCGCCAAGAGCGATGACGACCACTTCCGCGGACGGGTTCCGGTCGAGCACCCACGGAAGGCGGCGCAGCCCGCCCGAGGTCGTCTCCCCGGACACCCCGGCGTTCACGACCCGGTAGTCGAGATCCTCGGCGTCGATGCGTTCCTGCAGGCGGGCGGGCCAGGCCTCATCGAGTTCGATGCCGTAGCCGGCGGTGAGGCTGTCCCCGAAGGCGACGAGCGCGGGACGGGGGTCGGCCTGATCGGGAGGGGCGGCGGGCGGCGCGGCCATCTCACGCGCCCCGGAGAGTTCCTCCGCGACTTCGCTTTCGCCGCAGCCGGCGAACGCGAGCAGGAGCCCGGCGAGAAGCCACCTGCGCCCCGTCAGCCGGGCGTGACGCGTCCGCCGCGGTGCGGCAGAAGACGGCACTCGTCGGAACATCGGGAGAAAGACGGAGCGGGGCGATCCCGCGGCCGAAACCCCCGGGCCGGACCAGCGAAACCGGAGTTCCGGGAGGGGCGCGGGAGGTCCCGGGAAGGCGCGAAGAATAACGCCCGTAGAATCCGCGCCGACCGTGGCCAACCCCGATCCGAGCATCCCCCGGACGGTCGTGTTCCTCTGCGTCGCCAACTCGGCGCGCAGTCAACTCGCCGAGGGGCTTGCCCGCCGGATCGCACCCGCCGGGACGATCGTGCTGAGCGCCGGATCGAACCCCTGGCGGGTCCACCCGATGGCAGTGCGGGTGCTGGGCGAAGTCGGGATCGACATCAGCGGGGCGCGTTCGAAGGGGATGGACGAAATCCACCTCGAGCGCGCCGATCTGGTCGTCACCCTCTGCGCCGAGGAGGTCTGCCCGGTGGTGCCGGCTGCGGTGCGGCGCCTCCACTGGCCGCTGAAGGACCCGGCGGAAGCCTGGGGTGAGGAGGAGATGCTGCTCCGGTTCCGGGAGACGCGGGACCTGCTCGCGGTGAAGCTCGCGGAGCTGTTCGGTGTCTCCGCCGAGGTGGGGCCGGCCCGAAACGTCTGACGGTCCGCCGGACGGCCGGCGCCGCGCCGGATCCGCGGGGGTGATCTCCCGGGCGTCCTCCAGCGAGACGATCTCCAGACGCACCTCGGCGCCCGGGAGGGCCCGGGCGAGGTTCCCGGGTTCGAATATCCTTGAAAATTGAATGTGATCCGTGCAATTTTCAATGCTATGATTCATGCCCGTGATCCCCCGCGAAGCGCACCGAAGAGCAATAGCCCGTCTCCTCCGCGAGAGTCCGGCGGTACTGCTGCTCGGCGCCCGGCAGGTCGGAAAGACGACGCTGGCCAAGGAGATCGAAAAATCCTGGCCTCGGGGAGCGCACCGGTTCGACCTTGAGGACGACCGCGATGTGGCGAGGCTCGCCGATCCGTTCCTCGCTCTCGAACCGCTCCGGGGGCTCGTCGTCCTGGACGAAGTCCAGCGGCGGCCGAACCTCTTCCCTGCCCTGCGGGTGCTCGCCGACCGGCCGCGAACCCCAGCCCGGTTCCTCCTGCTGGGAAGCGCGTCGCCTGCCCTGTTGCGGCAGAGCTCCGAAACCCTGGCCGGACGCGTCGCGCACTACGAACTCTCCGGTTTCGACCTCGCCGAAGTCGGTCCGGGGACGCACGATCGCTTGTGGTTTCGCGGAGGCTTCCCCCGCTCGTTCGCGGCGCGCAGCGTGACCGTCAGTTGGCGCTGGCGTGACGACTTCGTCCACACCTTCCTCGCGCGCGACCTCGCCGAGCTGGGCATCTCCATCCCGGCAGCCACGATGGAGCGATTCTGGGCGATGCTCGCCCACTACCACGGCCAGGTCTGGAATGGATCCGAACTCGCGCGGGCCTTCGGCATCTCGCACAATGTGGTGCGGCGCTACCTGGAGGCGCTCGAATCCGTCTTCATGGTCCGCAGCCTCCGGCCATGGAGCGCCAACCTCAAGAAGCGCCAGGTCAAGAGGCCGAAAATCTACATCCGCGACTCGGGCCTTCTCCACCGGTTGCTCGACATCCGGACCTCCCGTGAACTGGAGCGCCATCCCAAGATCGGCGCCTCCTGGGAAGGCTTCGTCATCGAATGCGTGCTGCGGGCGCTCCGCGTACCACCGACCTCCTGCTATTTCTGGGGGACCCACGCCGGGGCGGAGTTGGACCTGCTGGTGGAACGGGGAGGGCGGCTCCGCGGCTTCGAGATCAAACGCACTTCGGCGCCCCGCCTGACCCGTTCCATGCGCTCGGCGATGGACGATTTGGGCCTGACCCGGCTGGACGTGATCCACGCGGGGGCGGAAACGTTCCCGATCGCTGCCGGGGTTCGCGCGGTGGCGCTAAGGCGGCTGCTCGACGACCTATAGCAGCCTGTGGTGCAACCCAGGCGGCCCAGTTCTCCCGGTGGGGGCCCGAGCGGCGATGCATCCCGGCTGAACGGCCCCCCCAACGGGGAGCAACCCCCATGATCGGGCTCTCCTGCACACCCCGCCGGGCATGAAAATGGCGCGGCACTCACGTTGGCCTGGCGCTGCGTCATCGGCCTTGGTTTCGCGCTCCCGCGCGATGCCGGCCGGAGGCCGGCCCAGTTCTCCCGGTGGGGGCTCCAAGCCGTCCCCGCCATTGCGCCATCGCCTATACGCACTCTCAGGCCCATCCGGTGTCCGGTCGCGACTGCATTTCCTTGTCAGCCGGGCGCCTCGCCCCCACCGGGAGGACTGGCCGCTCTCGGCGCTCACCCGGATTCCACCACCGGCTACCAGACCAGATGGCTCAGCCGGGAGCGGGGCCGGGGCGGCGTGCCTTGCGGCGACGGGCCATCCGGTAGCCTCGGATCAGGGCCATCCCTTCCCGGATCTTGTCCTCGTAGATGTTCGCTGGATCGAACGGCCCGCCATACCAGACGACCAGTTCCTCGCGCTCCGGATGGAAGGGATCGGCAACCGCGTGCTTGAAATCGGCGAAGCCGCCGGTGCCTCCACTGTCCTCGCGGGGGGCAGCCCAGGCGCCCTCCACGAACGCCGGCAGGGAGTAGAGATCCTCTGCACGGAACGCGGTTTCCAGGCGGACCTCGTGTTGCCAGTCGTCCCCGAAGTCGTACAGGGTGTTCATCCGGTCCACTCCCCAGGTGAGGCACCGCGAGAGCGGGAAGCGGCGCGCGTCGGCGAACGGGCGAGCGTCCGGGTTCCACTCATCCTCTTCGTCGGGGATCGCCACCCGGAACTTGCCGACCTGGAACTCCCAGAGGTGGTAGTTCCACCAGCAGAAGACGGCCTGGATGACGTTTTCGAGCGAACCCAGAGTGAGGGACAGCGGGGCATCCACGACCCGCCACGGTGCGGGCTCGATGTCCTTCAGGGTGATGCGGAGCCGGACCGCGTTGGACCCCTTGGAAACGATGAGCGACCGCCGTTTCCCCGGGCCGAGCGGGGAACGGCCGTTGCCGGGGCGGCGGCGCGTGCCGGAGCTTTCGATCATGCGATGCGGGACGGGGACGCTCCGCCCGCGGTTTCTGCCGCGCTCAATGCGGACCTCCCGAGCTACGAAATCGAATCGTCGCACCCATGGGATTCCGCCCGGCAACGCCGTTGTTCCCCGCTCCGAGTTCGGCCACCCTCGTCTCCGCCGGACGCACCTGACTTCGGAGCCGGATCCTCAGCCGGATTTCCGGCCGGGGCGGCGCGCCTTGCGCGCGGCGGCGCTCAGGTAGTTCCGAATCCTGGCAATCCGGGCGCGGATCTCCGCTTCCCGGATGTCCGACGGATCGAACGGGCCGTGCCATTCGAGAAAGTGTTCGTGATCCTCGTGGCCGGGGTCGGCGATTGCTTCCTTCAAGGTGGCGAATCCCCAGGGGCCCCCGCTGTCCTCCGGCGGGCCCGCCCAACCGCCCTCCACGAACTCCGGCAGGGAGAGAAGGTCCTCCGCCCGGAACCGGCGTTCGACCTGGATCCGGTGCACCCAGTCGTCGCCGAAGTCATAAATGTAGATCATCTCTTTCGTGCGGGGCGCGAGACAGCGGGACAGGGGCAGGCGCGCGGCATCGGCGAGTTCCGGGTCCTCCCTGTCCGGGATCCCCGCCCGCGTCCGTCCGAGCAGGAACTCCCACAAATGGCAGTCCTCCCAACCGAAAGCGGCCTGAATGACGTCGTGCAGGAACCCCAGGGTGAGACCAAGGGGAACATCCACGACCCGCCAGGGGGCCGGCTCGATCTGCTGGAGCGTGATGCGGAGCCGAACGGCGTCGGGTTTTGGCGAAGGGGTCATGGCGTTTCCTCAGACTCCGCCCCGGAGGCGAATCAGGTCGGCGAGGGTGATCTCCCGCGCCTCCTCCAGCGAAACTACCTCCAGACCCACCTCGGCGCCCGGGAGGGCCTGGGCGAGGCGGGCGAGATCCGGCGCGACCACGTTGCCGATCTTCGGGTAGCCGCCGGTGATGCCCTGGTCGGCGCCCATGACGATCGGGTGGCCGCCCGGGGGCACCTGGATCGTCCCGTGCGGGTTCGCGTCCGAGACGATCTCCTTCATCCCCTCGCGGTGTTCGAGGATGGGGCCGTCGAGCCGGACGCCCATGCGGTTCGAGTCGTTCGAGACCGTAAAGCGCAACTCGGAGAGGCGGTTCAGGCACTCCGCCGTGAAGCAGTCCTCCTGGGGTCCGAGGCTGATCCGGAGGCGGAGCCTTCCGGTCCCGGGCCGGCGGCGGGCGTCGGGCTCGAACCGGTTCTCGCGGGCGCCGGCTGGGGCGGCGCCGAGGTGGAGGCGGTCGCCGGAGCGGAGCGCCCGACCCTCGAAGCCCCCGAAGGCGGCCGTGAGGTAGGTGGCGCGGGATCCCAGCACCTCGGGAACATCGATGCCACCCGCGAATGCGAGGTAGGTCCGCATCCCGTCCGGGGGACCGGCGAAACGAAGGACGCTCCCCGCGGGGGCCAGAAAGGAGGTCCCCACCGGAACGGGCCAGCGGCCGCCGCCCGGCAGGTGCAGGACCCCCCGGTGGTCCGCACCTCCGATTGCGGTCAGCGCCGGCTCCCGGAAGCGGAGCACCGGGCCCATCAGGGTGCATTCGAGTCCCGCGGCGCCGTCCGGGTTCCCGACCGCCCGGTTCGCGAAGATGAGGGAGGCCGGGTCGGCCGCTCCCGACCAGGGAACCCCGTAGCGCTGGTATCCGGGACGGCCGAGGTCCTGGACGGCGGTGAGGAGGCCGCCGCGCTCCACCTCGAGAGCCGGCGGCCCCTCGGGGGGCGGTGGCGCGGCGGTTTCCGCCGCCGGGCGTTCCGGCAGCTCCGCCACCGGCAGGAACCGCACCTGATCGCCGGGCAGGCAACCGCTCGGCGGGCTCTTGCCGGGATCGAAGAGGAGCGCCGGATCCATCCGCCCGAGGAGGTGCCAGCCGCCCGGCGTGACCCAGGGATAGATGCCGGTCTGGGCGCGGGCCATGGCGACCGCGCCCGCCGGGACGCGCACCCGGGGCACGGAGCGGCGCGGGATGTCGAGGCGGGGGTCGGCCATCCCGAGGTAGGGAAATCCCGGCGTGAAGCCGATGATGAAGACGCGGTACTCGCGCTCGGAGTGGATGCGGATCAGCTCTTCCACGGACACGCCGACCTGCGCCGCCACCTCCGGCAGGTCCTCCCCGTCATAGACGCAGGGAAACTCGATGTGGCGCGGGGGCCGCGCGGGCTCCCGGCCGGCGCCGCGGGCGAGATCGAGCGCGTGGGCGCGGATGGCTTCGGGGTCCGCCTCGGGGTCGTGGAAGATCAGCACCGAGCGGAAGGTGGGGATCGCCTCCCGGAAGCCGTCGAACGGCTCCCGCTCGAGGAGCGCCGCGAGCGCGGTGGCCCGCTCGTTCAGCTCGACGGAGATCTCGTTCCCGAACTCGACGACGAAGGCGGCCTCGCCGGCGTTCCGGAGACGCGGCTCTCCCCTGCCGGACACCGAACCCGATTCTAGGAGTCTGTCCCGGTAATGGCGTGAGCATCGAGGCCCCCACCGGGAGAACTGGGGTCGAGGCGCCCGGCTGACGAGGCGCGCGAGGGAGGAGCCCCCACCGGGAGAACTGGCGCAGCGCTCTTTCGACCAAAGCGCAACGATGAGCGAAGCGGTTCAGCCGGGATGCATCGGCCGTCGAATGCCACGGGATGGCCGGGACAGGCTCGTAGGGAGCGCGATCAGCCGAGCGCGCGGACGGCGACCCCGGCCGCTTCGAGCCGGCGCCGGACGGTGTGGGCGTTGTCGAGCGCCGCCGGGTTGTCGCCGTGGAGGCAGAGCGTCTCGGCGGCGACCGGGACCTCGGTGCCGTCGTGGGCGATCACCGTCCCGTGGGCGATCGCCACCGCCTGCGCCGCGGCCTTCTCGGGATCGTGGATCACGGAACCCGGGATCCGCCGCGACTGGAGCGTCCCGTCCGGGTTGTAGACCCGGTCGGCGAACGCCTCGCCGGCGAAGCGGAGCCCCTCGGCCTCGGCGGCCTCGCGCATGTTGTTCGAGGTGGCGAGCCCCACGAAGACGAGTCCCTTATCGGCCCGCGCCACCGCCCGGGCGAGCGCCGCCGAGAGCTTCGGGTCGCCGACCGCCTGGTTGTAGAGCGCGCCGTGCGGCTTTACGTGGACCATCGTCCCGTTGCGGGAACGGACGAAGGCGGCGAGCGCTCCCACCTGGTAGAGGACGTCGGCCTCGACTTCGTCCGCCGGGGCCTGGATCGGGCGCCGGCCGAAACCCCGGAGATCGTGGTGGCCGGGATGGGCGCCGATCGCGACCCCGCGTTCCATCGCGAGCCCCACGGTGCGGTCCATGATGACCGGATCGCCGGCGTGGAAGCCGCAGGCGACGTTTGCCGAGGTGACGATTTCGAGGATCTCCTCGTCGCACCCGAGGTCGTAGTTGCCGAAGCTTTCGCCCATGTCACAGTTGAGGTCGATGCGCATGGGGCGATTGTATGGAACAGCCGCAGGCTGTTCCGGGAGCCCTCTGTGCCAATGTAGGTGAGACCATTTGCCCGTCTCCTATTAGTGAGGGTGAGAAGGATTGGAGTTGGTGATGAGAACGAACGCGCCAAGGGGTTTGACCGCGTCGTCGGCCACGGAGCGAGCCCGGAGGGCGAGCGCAGAGGCCGACGACGCGGTCGCGATCTTGCCGGAACCCCAGGTGGTGGCGACGCCGAAGCGCCGCCGGTTCACCGCCGAATACAAGCGCCGGATCCTGGAGGCGGCCGACGCGTCGCGCGAACCGGGGCAAATCGGCGCCCTCCTGCGCCGGGAGGGGCTGTATTCCGCCCTTCTCAGCAAATGGCGTGCGCAGCGTGACCGGGGGGTCCTCAACGCCCTCGCACCCAGAAGGCGGGGACGCAAGCCCGTGCACCGCACTGCGGACCAGGTTCGCATCGCCGAACTGGAACGCGAGAACGAAACCCTCCGCGGTCAGTTGCAGCAGGCCGAGCTGATCATCGATGTCCAAAAAAAAGTCGCGAGTCTGCTGGGCGTGAAACCCCCGGACGGGAAGCACGAGCCCAACTCATGAGCGCCGTGGAATCGCTCTCCGGGTCCGTGGGTGTCCGTCGCGCCTGCGAACTCCTCGGCGTGAGCCGCGCCAGTTGGTACCGCGCTCGTCAGAGCCGATCCACAGCCCGCGCTCGCCCACGACCGCCGCTCGCGCTCCGCCCTCACGAGCAGGAGAAAGCCCTGGCCGTGCTTCACGCGGAACGCTTTGTGGACCAGGCGCCGCGCGCCATCTATGCGACCTTGCTCGAAGAAGGGCGTTACCTCGCCTCGGTGCGCACCCTTTACCGGTTGTTGGCCTCGCGGGGCGAGGTGCGGGAGCGGCGGGCACAGCGCCGACATCCCAACTACTCCCGGCCGGAACTGCTCGCGACCGCCCCCAATCAACTCTGGTCCTGGGACATCACCCGGCTGAAGGGTCCCGTGAAGTGGACCTATTTCCACCTGTATGTGATCCTGGATGTCTTCAGCCGCTGCGTCGTCGGCTGGATGGTCGCTCACCGGGAGTCGTCACGGTTGGCCGAGCGGCTCATCCAGCACTCCTGCGAAAGCCACGGCATCCGCCCCGGACAACTGACCCTGCACGCCGACCGCGGCTCCTCGATGAAATCCAAGCCGGTCGCGCTGCTGCTGGCCGATCTCGGGGTCACCAAGACCCACGCGCGCCCCCACGTCTCCGACGACAACCCCTTCTCGGAGGCCCAGTTCAAGACCTTGAAATACCGACCGGACTTCCCCGACCGGTTCGGATCCATCGAAGACGCCCGTGCTCACTGCGAAGCCTTCTTCCATTGGTACAACCACGAACACCGACACTCCGGTATCGCCCTGTTCACTCCCGCCGACGTGCACCGCGGCCTCGTAGCGCTGCGTCTCCAGACCCGACAGGCCACCCTCGATGAAGCTTTCAGAGCACATCCCAACCGATTCAAGGGCAACCCGCCGGTCGCCCACCGGCCCCCCCACACCGTCTGGATCAACCGGCCAGCCTCCGAGTCCAACACGCCACACAACCACCCCGTTGCCCCCTAAATGCAAACCAAAGTGGTCTCACAGTCATTGACACCTTCCGGAGCGCCGGTCTCCGGCCGGCATCGCCGACCGCAGGGAGGCGAAACGCACGACGCAAACACCCTCATCGCCCCCGTCTAACCGGGGACGGCGCAACGCACCCCGGCGCTCCTTACAACATCGTTACAATCCCCGCCTCATGGGTAAAGGCGATCGGCGAACGAAGCGCGGCAAGATCTTCCAGGGCACGACCGGGAAGCGGCGGCCGAAGCGGCGCAAAAAGTAAGGTGCGTGCCCGCCCCGGGGGGCGTGCTCCGTTATCTGCGGGCCAAGGGCTCCGTCGATGCGCGGGCGATCAATCCGCAGGTACGGGAAGCCTGTACGCAGGCCCTCACGCAGTTTCCGGTGGACCGGCCGCTCCGGGTGCTCGAGCTGGGAGGAGGCGCCGGCGGCGCGTTCCGCACCTGGATGTCACTCCTCGCCCCGTTCCCGCGGGTGGAGTTCACCGCGACGGACCGGGACGCCAAGCTGCTCGAGGCCTATCGGCAGGAGGTCCGTTCGTGGGCGGGCGACGCGGGATTGCAACCCGTCACCGATGACGCGGACTGCCTCCGTTTGGAGGGCGACGGGCGGGTCCTCAATCTGCGTCTACGCGAGGCCAAGGTGCCGGAAGAGTTCGGGGGACAGGACGAGGCGGCCTTCGATCTCATGCTCGCCCAGTCCTTTTGGGACCTCGTTCCGCCAGGGACGGCGTGTTCTCTCGGGAGGCGCCTGCTCGTCCCGGGCGGCATCTTCTATGCCACCCTCACTTTCAGCGGCGCGACGCGCTTCTCACCGGCGCACGAACTCGACCGGCAGCTCCTGCAGTGCTACCACGCGAGCATGGGCGGAGAGCGCGGCGGAGACCCCTACGCCGGGGAACGGCTCCTCGGCGCAGTGCGCATGCCCGAGTCGGGTCTTACGGAGTTGGCGTCGGGGCGCTCCGACTGGCGGGTCGTCCCCGCGGACGAGGGGTATCCGGACGACGAGGCGTACTTCCTGCTGGCGGTGCTCGGGTTCGTGGAGAAGGAACTCCTCACCTCGTCCGAAACCCGCGGCGACGAACTGGACTGGTGGATGCGCAGCCGGCGCCTGCAACTGAAGGACGGCCAGCTTTCCTACGCCGCGCGCCAGCAGGACCTCGCCGCGCGGCGCGACGGCTAGGCGTTCAGTTAGCGGGCGCCCGGTCCGCGATCAGGCGGTCCACCTCGGCCTTCAGCCGGGCGAGGATCTGGTCGTAGGGGTAGGCCCCGAGCGACTCCGGACCCTTCTTCAGGTTCACGAACGCCGGGCCACACCAGAGCCCGAGGTCGGCGTCGTCCGTTTCGCCGGGGCCGTTCACCCGGCAGCCCATGACCGCGATGGTGATGGCGTGGCGTTCGGCGTAGCGGGTCATCTCCCGGACGTCCTCGGCGAGATCGATGAACTTCTCGTTCTCGACCCGCGAGCAGGAGGGGCAGGAGATGATGTTCAGCTTGTCCTTCGGGAACTCCGGGACCGAGCGGAAGCGGCCGTTCGCAATGTCGGTGAGGATCTGGTGCCCGGCCTGGACCTCTTCCGGTTTCCGGGGGTTCGGCAGGGTCAGTGACACCCGGACGGTGTCGCCGATGCCGCGGCTTACGAGCTGCTCGAAGGCGATCCGGGTCTTGATGATCCCCTCGGGCGGCATCCCGGCCTCGGTCACCCCGAGGTGAAGCGGCACGTCGGGCCGTTCGGCGGCGAACCGGCGGTTCCCCTCGATCACGTTCGCGGGGTCGGAGTCCTTGAGCGAAACCACGTAGCGGGTGAACCCGAACGAGTCGAGCATCTCGCAGTGCTCGGCGGCCGAGGCCACCATCGCGCCCACCGGGTCGTCGTGGAAGCGGCCCTGGTGCGCGGGGTCCATGGAGCCGCAGTTGACGCCGATGCGGATGGCGCAGTCGTGCTCGCCGGCGACCCCGGCGATGTACTTCACCTTGTCGGCCACGGGCCGCAAGGTCTCGTGGTGCCAGAGGTGGCCCGGGTTGTAGCGGATCTTGTCCACGTGGGGGGCCACGCTCTCGGCCAGCCGGTAGCTTTCCTGGAGGTCCACGGCGAGGTTGGCGGTCGTCCGCTTGCGGACTTCGGCGAGCGCGTCGACGTCCTTCTTGCTGTCCACCGCGATCCGCACGATCCCGGCGCCCGCCTCGCGGAGGGCCTCGGACTGGGCGGAGGTCGCCTCCACGTTCTGGGTGTGGGTGGCGCACATGCTCTGCACCACGATCGGGTTGTGGTCGCCCACATGGACGTCCCCGATCTTGACCCGGCGGGTGGGGTTCCGCTCCATCATGCGGTGAATGTTAGGCGGGTGGGCTTCAAGGGTTGCTCACCCAAGAAGATGGCGGCCACGCGCCGATGTCCTTCCCCATCCGCCGCAGCAGGATGGCGAACGATTTCGCGAGTTTCCGAAATGAGCGGCTTCGCTCGTGTGCATGGCCTAGCGAGAAGAGCTCACTCAACGCTGGCTGATCGGTCGCCTCGAGATAGCTGCGGCCCTCGATCATTCGCTCCTCAAGTCGCCCCTTTGCGTCCCTCGGTTCCTCCGGTGCTGGGTGAACGGATGCATCCTCGCGGATCCCGCGTTGCCCGCGGAGCGACTCAATGGCGGCAAGAAACCAAGCCTCGTATTCGCGGTGGGCGATGACTACTTCGCAAGGCCGTCCCCCCGCTTCCGTTTCGGCCCACGCCTTGATGCGGGGCCCCAGTTTTGCTGGACAGTCATCGTCGCCATCGAGCAAGACCAGGATCGCACCGCACGCCGGCTGCCGGATTGCCATGCGCACGGCCTTCATCAGACTCTCTTGGTTGACCAGGAGGCCGCGTGTTTGTCGAATCGGCGTTCCGATCCCGACGTCCCAACTCTCGGCCGCGGCCGTGAAACGCCGCAGCAGGACTGGGAACGCTTCCACGTCACCATGGCCCTCGACAACCGGCTGGATCTTCACGACAGTTCAGTGTCAAAGAGATTCGGTTGGATCATATGTTCGTCAATGACTGGCTCCGGAGTCAGGACATTTGCCCGGAGCATCTCCCCCGCTCCCATTAAGTGTTCACTGAGCGACTCGCGTACCGCTTCTGAAACCTCACCAACGCCTGAGGCACCCTTCTCCCAAGTCAGAATTCGCAGATGGCGGTCTTCGATCCATTTGGCGTCCAGGAGATCGGGACTGTGGGTGGTCACGACAACCTGCATTCTTCGGCTGGCATGGCGCAATAGGTCCAGGATGGCACCCAGCGCGCCGGGATGGATTGTCGCCTCCGGCTCTTCGAGCACTAGGACTGAGGGAGTTGGGCGCTGGAAGACCGCCGCGAGGAGTCCGAGCGCGCGAAGCGTCCCGTCTGACATGTTGTAGGCCTGAAACCGGACCGGTTGCTTGAGTCCCCAATCTTGGGTGAATTGCAGCGTGAGCTTGTTTCCCTGTGGCTTTGGCTTCACCGCGATCGTGCCGGGAACGATGCACTTGAGCATCTCCAAGAGCGTCTGCCAATCGCTTGACGACTCTCGTTCGATTTCGCGCAGAACACTCGTAGCGTTCTGTCCGCCCGGTCGCAACCGGACTCCGCCGTCGGGATCCTGCATCTCCCTAAGGGAGGCCGGCTCGATTCGGCAGATCCGCATCCCTGAGAGGAAATGAAGTACACGTCCAAATCGGGCATCGCCTCCCACGAGCGGCAGTGCAAGCGCGCTCGCCTCGGGCGCGGGTTGGAGCGAAGGAGCACTGCTCCGGAATTTCGCTCCGTCACGATAAAACCAACTTCGGGATCCAGTCTTGGGCTCGACGATGCACTGTTCGCGTAGCACTTCGAACCCGTGAGGCTTTATGGCCCGAATTTCGAAGGCGTACCTCGCAGAAAACTCCGCCGCTCGCAACACGACCTTGAGCCCGAGATCTGCGGGCCGCCCCTTCGCCGAACTTCGATTGCCCACGGCGGAGATACCGCCACGGCGGTCGAAGACTGCCTGAAGAGGTGAGGTCATCGCCTCCGCGAAGAAAGCAAACGCATCGGTGAGGTTGCTCTTACCGGACCCGTTGCGACCGACCAGGAATGTCGGATTGGCGAAGTCCACCCGCCCCAATGGAAAACTGCGGAAGCGCTTGAGCGTCAGGCTCGCGAGCATGGGTACGTTGGCACCGCCATGGGGGGAATGCTACGCGGACAGATCAGAAAGCCGTAGGATTTCCGGTCTCAGGAGCCCGCGCCCATGAAGTTTGAACCGTTTGTGATGGAACGATGCCTCTGCCGGTGGGAAAACACCGTCCGGCTGAACATCTCGGAGAGCGGGGTGCACCCCCTGACGCTCGCCGAACTCGCGGGTGACGTGGACCTCGGGGACACGCTGCTCGGCTACCCGCAGTCGAACGGGACGATCCCGCTCCGGGAGCGCATCGCGACGCTTTATCCTGGGTCGAACGTGGACCAGATCATCGTGACCACGGGGACCGCCGAGGCCAACTTCTTGTCGGCGCTGACCACGTTGTCGCCCGGCGACGAGGTGGTGGCGATGATCCCGAACTACATGCAGATCATCGGGGCCTGCCGCTCGTTCGGCGCCCGGATCGTGCCGTTCCCGCTGGTCGAAGAGAACGGCTGGCGGCCCGACCTCGACGCGCTCGAGGCCGCGGTCTGCAGCCGGACCCGGATGATCGCGATCTGCAATCCGAACAACCCGAGCGGCGCGGTGCTGACCGAGCCCGAGATGGACCGGATCGTGGAGATCGCGGAACGGTCAGGAGCGTGGCTGCTCGCCGACGAGGTCTATCGCGGCGCCGAACTGAGCGGGGAGGAGTGCCCGAGCTTTTGGGGCCGCACCGAGAAGGTCCTGCTGAACGCGGGGCTCTCGAAGGCGTTCGGGCTGCCCGGGCTCCGGGTCGGCTGGACGGTGACCACCGAGGAGAAGGCCACGGAGCTGTGGAGCCACCGCGACTACAGCAGCCTCGCGGTGAACGGGCTGGCCGACCGGCTGGCGCAGATCGCGCTCGACAAGCGGCCGGCCATCCTGGAGCGGAACCGGGGCATCATCCGCCGGCAGCTCCCGCTGGTGTACGACTGGGTGGCGTCCCATGAGAACCATCCAGTGCGGCTGAACTGGACGCCGCCGGCCGCGGGCGCGATCGCCGCGGTGCGCTACGACCACCCGATCCGGTCCGAGGACCTCATCGAGCGCCTGCGCATCGAGCGGAGCCTGCTGGTGGTACCCGCCCACCACTTCGAGCTCGAAGGCTTCCTCCGCATCGGCTTCGGCGCCGAGCCCGAGGTGGTGATAGAAAGCCTAGGCATCATCAGCGACACCCTGGCCGAGGTCGCCGAGGAAACCCTCGTCCACGCATAGGGGGCCGGGAACGCCGGTCTTCAGACCGGCACCGCAGCGCGGCAGCGCTGCGAAACCACGTACCGCCGATCGCGAAAAAGCGCGGGAACGGCTTGGAACGCCGACCTCCGGTCGGCACGCGGCCCGCAGGGCCGCAAAGCGCGTCTCGCCGATAGAGCCAAGGCGTGCGGACGGCTGTCCAAACGATGGGGTCCACCTCACAGCCCCTCCAGACTGACCGGCACTACTCGAAGGAGCATCTCGTTCTCGACCCGAACCCCCGAGGCGTGCGCGACCTCGCACAGTCGCCGATAGCTGGCAGACGCATAGCGCTCCGCTTCGTACCGCTGGATCTGCTGCTCCTTGAGATTCAGCCGTTGCGCGAGCGCCCGCTGGCTCAGACCCGCCGCGATCCTGGCCTTGATCAGGCCGTTCGCGAGTTCGTCGAACGACCCCACCGAAATAGCCGGCAGATCGGCCGACTTCAACTGCTCGTACTCCTCAAGCTCTGTGCGCAAATCCGCCAGTTGGCTCTTCAGGGCCTCCAGTTCGGCCCGCACCAGCCGCGGATGCACGTCGGTGCGCTCGTGCGACCTCGTGTCGAACTGCTCGATCGCGCGGGCAAAGCGAACCGCCTTCTTACGCGTGATCTTGTACTGCCTCTCGTTTGTGATCACGGACACAATGTTATTGTTGTGTTGATACGGAAAGCCAACACGTATCGGCTGATGAACAGATTCGCGCCGATAGCGTGCCCGACCTCCATCGGCCGTCGGGCTGCTGCTCCCGTCGGGCCGATCTCTCTCACGGCGCGCCGGCTGGGAACGCCGGCTTCAGCCGGCACAGCTGCGCGCCAGCGCAGCGAAACCGCCACCACGCTTACAGCAGGGGGATTGTGAGACTGACTAACGAGAAGGTTGTTTGCGTCGCGGTGGGCTCGATTCCTTGCAGAAGGGGCACTGTTGCCGGTCCCTGCCAAACCCGCAGCGGAGATTCTTTCGCTCGATCCGGCTTCCCCAAACGCAGGTTGGATCCGTGTGATATGCGTCAGATGGAAGTTGAGCGGTGTGGTAGGCCCCTATGCGCGAGAGGCAGTTGTCCAGATCGGCCCGCGTTACCGTCGGCATCGCGGAAAGGCTCCAGCCGATTGGCTTCGCTTACCAGTCGGGGCTGGGCACTGGCCTGACGCGTCCTCCGCAGGCGTGGGCGACGTGAAGGAGGTATTCGAAGCCCGCGGGCCCGTAGACCTGCACCACGTCAAATCTCCAATCTTCTGGTGGGATGCTTCCGCACTTGTGACACTCGTAATGCATTGGAATCGCATTCTAGCCACACAGCATGCGGACCTCGGAGCCAATGAAGCCGACCGAAAGTAGAAACCTCAACGAGGTCAAACCCAGTCTTCGCCGGACGCCGATCGAGGAAGTTGGCGGACCTCAGCCCGCCGGAACCGGCCGCTCCCCGTACCCCAGATACAACTGCTTCGGCCGGGAGATCTTCTGCTCCGGATCCTCCAGCATCTCCTGCCACTGGGCGAGCCAGCCGGACATCCGCGGCACCGCAAAGAGCACCGGGAAAAGCCCCACCGGGAAGCCGAGCGCCTCGTAGATGATCCCGGAGTAGAAGTCCACGTTCGGGTAGAGCCGGCGCCTGACGAAGTAGTCCTCCTGAAGCGCCACCCGCTCCAGTTCGAGCGCGATGTCGATCTTCGGGTTCTTTCCGGTGATCTCGAATACCTCGTACGCGGTCCGCTTGATGATCTTGGCGCGCGGGTCGTAGCTCTTGTACACCCGGTGCCCGAAGCCCATGAGGCGCCGGCCGCCCGCCTTGACTTCCTCCAGGAAGCCGGGGACGTTATCGAGGCTGCCGATCTCGGTGAGCATCTTCAGCACGGCCTCGTTGGCGCCGCCGTGGAGCGGGCCGTAGAGCGCCGCAGAGGCAGCGGCCGCCGAGGAGTAGGGATCGGCGTGGGAGCTGCCCACCCCGCGCATCGCGGAGGTGGAGCAGTTTTGCTCGTGGTCGACGTGCAGGATGAAGAGCACGTCCATCGCCCGCTGGAGCGCCGGATCGATCTCGGCGTCTTCCCCGAACACCATGCGCAGGAAGTTCGCGGGGAAGCTCAGATCCGCGCTGGGCGGGACCGGCGCGAGGCCTCGGCCACGCCGGTAGGTCATCGCAGCCAGGGTCGGCGCGGCTGCGATCAGCCGGCGGATGTGGAACGCCCGGCACTCGGGGTCGGTCACGTTCTTCGAGTCGGGATGCATGGCGCCCAGCCCGGAGAGCAGCGCGATGAACATCGCCATCGGGTGGCCGTCCTGGGCGAATCCGTCGAGGAGCCGGGGCAGCGGATCGGAGACGCCCTGGAGCGCCGTGATCTCGGCCCGCCAGCTTGC
Organism: Candidatus Marinacidobacterium sp.; assembly: GCA_965223075.1. Classification (GTDB taxonomy): domain Bacteria; phylum Acidobacteriota; class Vicinamibacteria; order Marinacidobacterales; family Marinacidobacteraceae; genus Marinacidobacterium. Next base: position 1,547,933 of record OZ244986.1, read on the forward strand.
GCTCTCCAGGGGAGTCGGCAGTTCGCCGTTCAGGATCAGCCAGGCGATGTCGAGATAGCTACGGCCCTCGGCGAGCTGCTCGATGGGGTAGCCGCGGTAACGGAGGATGCCCTTGTCGCCGTCGATGTAGGTGATCCGGCTGATGCAGGCGGCCGTGTTCTTGAACGCCGGGTCGTAGGCGGCGAGCCCCGGGTCGTCGGAGTGCGCGCGCACCTGTCCTAGCCCGGCGGCGCGGATCGCTCCGTGCTCGATGTCGAGGCGGTAGTCTGCCCCGGTGCGCCTGTCGGTGAGGGTCAACGCCCCCTCGGTAAGGGGGCCGTCGGCGTCGCTTCCGTTGTTTTCGATCAAGGGGGCGTAATTTTATCGGGTGCGAGCCCCGAAACCGATGCCGGAAATGACAATGCTTCGAGAAATCCCGGGGGGAGAAGCGTGATGGGCGGTGAACGCTTCGCCGAGGTCGCCATCGTCGGCGGGGGGGTGATCGGGGCCTCCATCGCCGCTCACTTGGCGGAGCGGAAGGTCGGCCGGGTGGTGGTGTTCGAGCGAGAGGACGCGCTCGGGACCGGGTCGACTGCCAAGGCCGCCGGCGGGGTGCGGTTGCAGTTCACCACGGCGGCGAACGTGGCGCTTTCGCGGTATTCGATGGAGGAGATCCGGAACTTTCGGGAGAGGACCGGTGTGGACGCCGACTTCGCCCAGGACGGGTATTTGTTCCTGCTGAACTCGGAGGAGGATCTGCGCCGGTTTTCCGAGACCGCGGTGGTGCAGCGGGCGCTGGGCGCGCCGGTCGAGGTCATCACGCCGGAGGAAGCGGCGCGGATCGTGCCGGGGATCGTGACCGACGATCTGGTGGGGGCAACGTTTTGCGGGGAGGACGGGGTCGCGACGCCGGCGGCGCTGGTGGCGGGGTACGGATCGCTCGCCCGACGTAGCGGCGCGGAGCTGCGGCGGGGGTGCGAAGTGACGTCGGCGTCGGTGGCAGACGGCGGCGGGTTTTCGTTCGTGGCCGGCGGGGAGCGGTGGGAGTGCGAGTGGCTCGTGAACGCCGCCGGGCCGTGGGCTGGTCAGGTGGGAGCGCTCTTGGGCGTGGACGTGCCGGTTTCGCCAGTGCGGCGGCAGTTCTTCACGACGGAGCCGCTCTCGTGGGTTCCGCGGCGGATGCCGCTGACGATCGACTGGGGGACCGGGGTCTACATGCACCTCCACAGCGGCGGAATGCTGATCGGCAACTCCGATCCCAACGAGCCACCCGGGTTCTCCCAGACTCCGGACCTGGACTATCTCGCGGGGGTGTGGGAGGACGCGGCCCGGCGGATACCGCGGGTCGAGGAGGCGTCGATGAAGACGCTGAACGCGGGTTTGTACGAGGTATCCCCCGACCACAACGCGATCCTGGGCCCGGTACCGAATCTACCCAGGTTCGTGCTGGCGAACGGGTTTTCGGGACACGGGATGCAGCACGCCCCAGCGGTGGGGAGAGCGATCTCGGAGGTGATCTTGGATGGCGAGTCGAAGACGCTGGATATCTCGACGTATTCGGTGGCGCGGTTTGCAGGTGGGGCGGACGTGCCGGAGAGGAACGTCATCTAACGTCGGCAGTCCGGATTTGAAGGGACTGCCGGCGCCTCGTACGCTGGAGGTCCCCGGACAAATATAGGTCTTCAGGCTGGCATCGCCACGTGCAGGGTGAGTGGGCGACGCCACATAGAACACGCGTCAGCGATCACTACGCGCTCGGGCGATTTGGTTCGCTGTCCGGGAGCAGCGCGGTTTCAAGTCCAGTGATGACGGTGAGACAGCTATCGGCGAAACCGCCGATCTCCTCACCGATCAGCCGTATCGTGGTACCCAGTTGGTCTTCCTGAGTTAGCGCGACATAACGCTCATCAGCAATACCCAGGTTGTGTCCGATGACATGGCGCTTCTCGAAGTTCAGCGCCACACCAGCAAGCTCTTGATCCAAAGCAGAGCTATGGCCGAAAGTGGGTGACGACATGATCAGGCGGCGGCGCGGGTTTCGGTTTCGTCGGCTTGAATGCCGTCGGTAAATTTGACGCCCTGGATGAGCCGGGGCAACTGCTCGTAGCCGTTGAGGCGGCGCCAGGTCTTGCTGGCAGCGATGACCAGTTTGAAGACCATCGCCAGTGCGGTCTTGTGAGAGAGGCATCCCTTGCTACGAACGGTCCGATGCCGGACGGTAGCGAAGACGCTCTCGATGGGGTTGGTGGTCCGGATGTGCTGCCAGTGCTCGGCCGGGAAGTCGTAGAAGGCCAGCAGGGCGTCGCGGTCCTTGGTCAGGCAGGCGACCGCCTTCCCATACTTGGCCTGGTATTTGGCCTCGAAGGTGTCCATCGCCTGCTCCGCCTCGGCGCGCCCCTCCGCCATCCAGATCTGATGCAGGTCCTGCTTGGCGTTCCGGTGCCGGGACTTGGGCAACGCGTTCAGCACGTTCTGTGTCTTGTGGACCCAGCAGCGCTGGCGGCGGGTCTTGGGGAAGACCTCGTCCAGCGCCTTCCAGAAGCCGAGAGCTCCGTCCCCGATCGCCAGCTCCGGGGGGATCTGGAGGCCACGCCCCTTGAGATCCTCCAGCAGTTCCCGCCAACTCTGGGCGCTCTCCCGGAACCCCGTCTGGAACCCCAGCAGTTCCTTGTTGCCCTCGGGCGTCGCCCCGATCAGCACCAGAACGCACTGCTTTTCGTCTTCCAGCCGGCCCTGAAGGTAGATCCCGTCCGCCCAGACATAGACATACCGCCGGTCCGACAGATCCCGCAGACGCCAGCGCTCGTGTTCCGACTCCCACTCCGCCTTCAAACGGCCGATCACGCCGGGCGACAGCCCCGAGGCGCCACAACCCACCAGCTCCGACAGCGCTTCCCCGAAGTCCCCGCTCGATACTCCCAGCAGATACAGCGTCGGCAGCGCCGCGTCCAGCGAGCGCGTCCGCCGCGCAAACCGCGGCAGGATCCGCGAAGAGAACCGGACACGATCCTCTCCCGCGCCACCCCGATCCCGAACCTTCGGCCGACGCACCGGTACCGGACCGATCCCTGTCAGGATCGCCCGCTCCGGGCCATGCCCGTGACGCACCAGGCGCCGACGGCCGCTTTCGATCCGGTGACCCTCATACGCCGCCAGTAGCGCCGCAACCTCCGCTTCCACCGCGTGCCTCACCAGCTCGCGGGCCCCCGCTCGCAGAACCTCCGTCAGCGGGTCCTCAACTCCCTCTGCTGAGGGAAGGAAAACAACGGTACTCTCCGTCATGGCGTATCACTCCTCCTTGGAGATGTGGAAGGTTGGCTACTCCCACGATACGCCACCCCTTTCTCCCGACGTCACCCACTTTCGACCATAGCTCCCGAAAGCACGGCAAAGGGGTCAATACGGAACCGCTCGAATTTCCCCCGGCCGCGATCGACGCTTTGGAAGGCGTTGCCTATCGCCTTTTTCGTACGAAGCTCTGCCGCTTGTTGGGGAAAGCGTCCAAGGATGAGATGGCGATATACCGCCTTTAGTGCTGTCTCGAAGGCGGTGAGAACGTCTTCGTGAGCGTTGCCCATAAGCCGATAGGCGAGTTCAGAGTGACCTGCGGCATCCTGCGTTGTAGCAAGTGTCACCTGCTCATGTACAAGTTCTACTTCGCGCCGGTAGTGCAGGGCTAGATTTGGTGCGCCGCAGTCGGGGCAAAAGAGCGCAAGGGCATATACGGCATAGGAACGTGCACAGATCTCGCAGGAGAGATCTCGCAGGAGATCCTCACGGATCGCAACGGGCCGCGGCAGGGGTCGAGGTTTGTGCTCCATCCTGACGGTAACGAGGCCCCCACGCGGCTGCCGCCGGTTGAAGTCTCTAACCCATTCTCGCTGATAGTCGCTGATGTCAGTCGCGAAGTCGTACAAGACCTGGCGCTGAATCGCCTCAATGTCGGCGAAATGGACAAACGCCTCATCATCCGCAATGTGACCGGTATATGGACAGACGGTCTGTCCTGGCCCGGGATCTCGGCGGATCCGCGACCGATTCTTGTCGGCAATCTTCCGCTCGGATGGCGCATCTCCCATCAGGAACAGTCGAGGGACCGCATGTGGATTCGGGGAGAACTGGTAGACCTTGCCTGATGGGCTACGAGGAACCCGATAGGAGAGCTCCATACGATCCCGCGTGCCACCTACCCGACGTCGTTCGAGCCGGCGAAGATGCAGGTCGGTCATCGTCGATCGGAACCTTTCCCATTCCGCGGAGGTGCCTGGCCATCCTCTCGCCGTTGGACCTCTTGTAGCTGGGCTCTTGTCCGACCCTCCGGAGCGCCCGGCATCCCGAACGCCTGCATGAGGTCACGGTTCGCGTGGTATTGGTCCAAGGAACGGACTACCAGCCCTTTCCGAATCAGCCAAGTCAGGTCTCGTAGCAACGTCTTGACACTCAGCCCAGCATAGAGATGGGTTAACCGTGAGCTGGAGAAGGGAATCATTTCTTTGCGCACCGGATTCGACGGTGACGGAAGCTCGAGCAGAAGCTGGCGCCGGCGCCGCATGGCCGGGGAGGGGCGCTCCTGGTCGAATTGCTCAGAAACAAACTCCCTCCAGGCACTCTCGTGATGAGCACGCGTTACCTCTGCACACTGCTCCCGGAGTCCGTCCGAGAGTCCCTGAAGGGAATAGAGCATGAATCCGATCGGGTCGCCGCTCGGCTGGTTCGCCTGGCTAGAACGGGCGAGTTCCCGGTAGTAGGCAGCGCGCGTGTCGTTGTAGTGATTGCTCAGGAGCTGTGCCGAGGGGAAGGGAAGGACGCGCGCCAAGAGGGATAGCTCGACCAACCTGGCGGTTCTCCCGTTGCCGTCGCCGAAGGGATGGATCCAGGCGATGTAGAGATGGGCGAGCACAGCCCGCAGGACACCGGTCGCAACCCGATTGTCCGATGCGGCGCCCGGGACCGTGATCTCTGGAATCCCCTCCAGCCAGTCCCCCAACCGGTCCAGCAGGTGTTGGCAGTCCTGCGCGGGAGCGCCACGGTAGCCGGGCACCCCGACGGGGTGCCTGCGGACCCGTCCTGGCTCGACCTCCTCCCCGAGCACCTCGGAGAGCCCGGTGAGAATGCGGCGATTGCACTCCGCCACAAAGTCCGCGGTAACCCGCAGGACTTCCCCGCCGTGGATGCGCGCCACCATCATGCTGGCCGCATCCACCACGTTCTGGACCTCCCGGCCCAGGTACTCCTTGGAGGGCGGCAGCTTGAGCCTGTCGTCAATCTGGGCAAGGACCTCCTCCTCGCTGAGGGTGTTGCCCTCGATCGCCACCGTCGCCTGAACCCCCTTGGCGAGATAGATCCGCGCCATGTCGGAGGCCACCTTGGGCGGCAATAGGGCCCGGGACACGAACTCTCCGAAGGCGACGATCTGGCCGAGCAAGACCCAGAGTTTGGGATCTGCCTGCCGGAGGTCGAGCTGGAAACTGATCCAGGGGTGGGTTCTTAGGTACTCCCTTTCCCTCGAAGCGGTCATGGATAGTCCTCAAGCACCCGTGGGATTACAGACTGTCCCACAGAGTGTCCAGGGAAGTGTCCTTCAGATTGTCCCGCGGTGCAAACGACGAGCACCGATGCGAACACGGCAGTTATCGTGCCGGAACGCCGTCGGTTGGGATTCGAGCAAGAACTCGGCGGGAACCACCCAAAGCCCGGCGCGGCCGCGTTCTCCCCAACACGCCGGTCCACGGAGAGAACGCTTGGATCACCCCCCCCCCCCGCGAGTCCAGTCGAGGACCGACTGGACTTCTTGATCGGACAACAGCCCCGGGGGCGGCGGGTAGAGGTCGGGTTGGTTGGGCTTGCCCAGGCGAATCTCTCCCGCACGGGCCAAGCGCTGCAAGCGCCTCCTCCGTGGTCTCGCCGGACGCATCCGGCGGAACCAGGCGGGCAACGACGACCCCGCGATTGGTGACGGCCAGCCGCTCCCCATCCCGGACCAAGGGCGTCCGCGGGGAGATCGGGGTTCAGGTTCGCCAGCCGGTCGCGCAGGATCCGGCGCAGCACGACATCACCGTAGGTGTCGCGCAGCCCGTACGGTCCGGGCTCCGGCGCGTGAACGACCCGGTAGCCGAGATTGCGCAGCCAGTCGAGAGCGGCGGCTTCGACGGTGGATTCCCTGATCCCCGTCATCCTCCAGGCTCGGCGAGCAAGTTCATGACGAGCCGGATCATAAGGTCCTTGGACGGGGGTTCGCTCTCGGCGACGAGGAGGGTGAGTGCGGTCAGCGCCTGGGGATTCAGCTCGTGCGCCACGTTTTCCTGTGCCAGATACAGCAGGAAGAGCAGGGAAGCGATCCGCTTGTTCCCGTCGGTGAACGGATGGTCCTTGACCACGAAGTAGAGAAGGTGGGCCGCCTTCTCCTCGCGGGAGCGGTAGAGCGGCTCGCCGAACATCGTCTGCTCGATGTTGCCGAGGATGGACGCCAGGGCTTCGTCGGAGCGCTCGTTGCCGAAGAGGGCAGACGCTTCACGCCGCGCCATGAGTTCACGCCGGAAGGAAGCGATCGCCCCCGCCGCGGTTGCCGGTTCGAGCACTCCGGACGCAGGCTTCGAGCCTGGAGGGAGCGGGATCTCGTCCTCGTCGTACTGAACGAGGAGCCGCCAGGTGTCCGCATAGCCGGTGATGAGGTCCAGCACCGCCTGCCCGGTCTTCGTCAGGAGCGACTGGTTGCGGAGGGTCTGGGACAGAAGGTCCAGCGTGGCCCGCGCCTCGTCGAGGCCCCGCTCGGCAAGACGGCGCTCGTTCAGGGTATATCCCCGGACCAGGTGCTCGTGGAGGGTGTTGGTGGCCCAGATGCGGAACTGAACGCCGCGCTTCGACTTGACCCGGTACCCGACCGAGAGGATGGCGTCGAGGTTGTAGTGCTCGATCTGCCGGGTAATCGTCCGAGCGCCCTCGGATCGAACTTGGGCAAAATCTGCCGCAGTTGCCTCCCGGTCGAGTTCACCCTCCCGATAGACAGCCCGTAAGTGCTTTCCTATCACCGACTTATCGCGCCCGAACAGTTGCGCCAACTGCTCCTGATCGAGCCAGACGGTGTCCTGCTCGAGGCGCACCTCCAGCCGCGTCTCGCCGTTCCCGGCCTGATACACGGCGATTTCGCCGCCCGCCACCCCGTCCATCGCGGGAGGTTACCCCGCCGTCTGCTCAGGCGGCGGTCGTCGTCGCCGCCTCGCCGTAGCGCTCCACGAGGGCTGCGGGCAGACGGACTTCGCCGGAGACGAGTTTGGGGAGCTGGGTGTCGCGGAGTGAGGCGAGAGCCTCTAAAGCGTGTGTGGATGCTTGTTCCCGAGGATTCGACCGAATGACGGCGCGTTGTCGGGAGGTTTCGGGATAGACGAGGGCGGGACCTCCATCTCGGAACTCGGCGGGAAGCACCTCGAATCCCAGCGCGATTGCGTTCTCTCGCACCCGCCGGTCGAAGGACAGCAGCTTCAACTCGGGGCGGAACGCACGGATCTCCAGCGCGGTGGCCAAGTGCAGGGCATCCAACGCGCGCACCGGTTCGCGCGGGAAGCGGCGCTGCGCGCGGTGGGTAACCCCGGCGCTGAAGTCCTGGACGATCCAGGGAACCGTCTCGGTCTCAAGCTGCGTCCTGGTCTCCTCTCCGCGGGCGGGGCCAAGCCTTCCGGTCGCGATTGCGGAATGGATCGCGCGGTGGCTTTCGATCAGGGTCAGCTCGGAAGCGAAGACGTGGTCGCTCCTCCTCAGGACGGCGAGGGCCGCTACCCCGCGGACCTCTCCGAATAGCCATGCAAGGACGGCGCTGGTTTCCGCATAGAGGGTCATCGGTCTCCTCTGACCTCGTCGAGCAGTGCCTCGACAACCTCATCCGGCAGCCGCCGTGACTTCGGTGGACGGGTATAGACGGCCTTGGCGTTCGGCGGGGGAAGCCGTACCTTGCCGGCGCGCGCGAGCCGGAGCAACTCGTCGTCGGGATCAAGCCCGTGTGGTGCGTGCGGAACGAGATCCATGACCGGTGAACCGCGGCTGGTAACCGTCACCCGCTCTCCGGACTGGACCTTGCGGACATATTCGCTCAACTGGTTCTTGAGGGCTCGGATGCCGACGGTCTTCATGCGGCTCAATGTAGCCACAGGTAGCCACATCGTCAACCGAGACCCGCTGTTCCTTGTTATTCGCGCCCGCCCCAACGTGTCATCACAGATTGTGATCTCAAGCTGCGGAACTCGTGTCGCGTGACCTGAAACATGAAGTCAGGTGGGAACCGGCCCCGGTTGCGTTTGACGGCCTGCGCCAGAGCCCGCTACCTCCACACCGTAAAGGGCGGCAGAGTCCCTATCGAGCATGACCTTCTGTCCGCAGAACAGGCGCACCCGTCGGGCGATCCGCTCCGCAGAAACGGTCGGCTCCATGTTCGGAGGGCGTTGTCAAGAGTCGGGCGTCGGCCCGGCGTTCACCCGGTACGCCTGTTTTGGATGCCTGGCGTGCTCCGGGTGGAGGCGCACGAGGACACCGCCCTCGACCAGCGGGATCAGGTGACGCCTGCCCAGGTTGCGAGAGCCGACGCCAAGGAGGAGGGCGAGATCGGCGGAGGTCGTCCAGCCTCGTTCCTTGATGATGTCGACGATGAGCGGCCAGAGGACGTCTTTGCGCGTCGTGCGACGAAGCGCATTGATTCTGGCCCGGAGCGGCCACGGTAGTTTTGCGAGCGCTTCGGCGCGGCGAGCCTCCTTGGGCAGGGCAGCGGAAGCCGAAGGGCGCGGAGTCTCCACGGGTCCCTCCCCTTCGACTGGTGGGGAGGCGGGGCGCTCCGGGTTGGAAGCCGTCACTGGATCGGGCGCCGGCTCGGGTAGCGGGCTCGGAGTCTCCGGGAGCGGTTCTGGCTGAGCCTCGGGAGGCTCGGAGACCGGTTGCTTCACAGCTTCCGGAGGCTCGGAGACCGGTTCCCTCGCAGCTTCCGGAGTCTCTGGAACGGGTTCCGGAGGGGCCTCCGGAATCACGCGAGGGGGCACAGGAACGAGACGGCGAGTCGGTCCGGAGTCGTCGTCCTCGGTAGCGGGGCCAGCGTCCAATGGCTTCCGATGCGGCAGCATCTCGCGGAACCGGCCTAACGCGTCCCCGACGGCCGCGGCGCTGGTCGCCGTGCGCACCGACCGGACGCTGAAATCGCGGAACTGTCCGGCGCGGGATGCGATGGCCTTACCCATCCGACCAATTCGGCCATCGGTTTGCCCCCAGCCTCGCCCCATGTCCGCGATGTGCTTTGCGCCGTCCGCGGCGATTTCTCCGGCTCGCGCCAGCGCGCGGGCTGCCTCGGCGCCACTGGCCGCGAGTTCGGTTGCGCGGCGAGCGGCCGGGACGGCGTTCTTGGCCGCCCATTTCCGGAAGGCGCGCCACCACTTCGCAAACTCACGGATCCAGAGCCGGATACCGTGGAGCCACGGGCGCGGTTTGCGGAACCAGGCGCGGATCGCCTCCAAGCCGGGCGGAGTCTCGTCGAGGGTGTGATCCTCTACTGTGTCGTGGGTGGGTTCTTCGGAACGGAGGTTGAGGATCGCCACGCGCAAGCGAGGCTATGTCGTTGTGACGCCGACGGATGTGCCTTTTTCAGCTCAAAATTGGCTGTAACCACTGTCACTTACGGAACAACGTTACGCATGGCATGCGTCCATTGCGTCATCGGCGGCGTACGAGCTTGCGTCTATTCCCTCTTCGGCTGAACGAGCTTGCGTCCATTTCGGGCTCGGAGGAGCGGGGCATACGTCTATATCGAGCTCGATTCGACCCCGGCATGCGTCCATCTCAGGTTCGGACGGTCCCGGCATGCCTCCATTACGACTTCGGACACCAGGGGCTTGCGTCCATTTTCGATTCGGCAACACCAGCATGCGTCCGTTTTGCGCGGGGCATGCGTCAATTCCTGGGTCGGCTGAACCCGGACTTGCGTCTATTTCGGAGTCGGCTGAACCCGGACTTGCGTCTATTTCGGAGTCGGCTGGCCCGAGCTTGCGTCCATTCCGGGCCGCGCTCCTTCGACTTCGTCCGGCGGACACGGTAGCCGCACGTTGCCAGTGCGGATGAGTTGGAGGAATTCGTCATCCCGCTTCAGTTCGTCCAGGACCAGGGGAACGAGGTCAATGACCGGGGTTCCCCGGCTGGTCACCGTAACCCGCTCGCCGGACCGCGCGACGCGCACGCATTCGCCAAGGCGGTTCCTGAATTGGCCCATGCCGACGGTCTTCATGCGTGCCTTGCCCGGTCGGAACTGCAGGTGCGAACCAACGGTGCCCGAGTCACGGGTAGCGATCGGCGCGGACCCAATCGAGGATCTCCATGATCTCTTCGAGGGGCAAGCCCCTCGAATCCCCTTGGACGTCGATACAGTTCCTTCTTTTTGGCCGGTCTTCCGAGGCGCACGGTCCCGGCGCGGGCGAGCCGAAGCAGTTCGTCGTCAGGCTCCATCCCGTGCGGGATGAACTCCGCGACCGCCACCCCCCGGTTCGTGACGACCACGCGCTCGCCGGTCTGCGCGATGCGGATGTACTCGCTCAGCCGACGCTGCAGCTCGCGGATCCCGACGGTCTTCATTTCTTCACTGTAGCCAAAGTATCCGGTGCTCGCCCGTGGGGGAAATCGTCATCACCACGTATTCTGGGTCAAGTACCAGTCAAGTAGAGAAAACCACAATAATTCAAGGACTTAGCTGAGTATTCCGGCATGCAGTCTGGATCTCAGTCAAGTAAATCCGAAGAACGGAGAGTCGGGGCCGGCGCTGCGCTGATCCACCCGCTCCAAGCTCGAAGGGAGCGACCGGCAGAGTCACCGGCAAGACGTGGCGCCCCAATGCGAATGACGCGCGAGTGTTTCCCCTGGTCACCGGGATCGCCGCCGCAGCACTACCGCGTCGGCGACTTCGGCTCCAGCGCCGACATCGCCCAATACGAGATCGGGCTCCTCATGGTCGCCGACCCACTTCTCTTCGCCGACGTGCAGCGCGATCCGCACGCGCTGGATCTGCCCGGCCGAAAGGTCGTCGTAGCCGGACTCGTAGCCATCCACGACCACCCGGAGGTCGGGCGGTTGCTCGGAAAGTAGCCGGATCAACCCCTGCACTGTCAGGTGTTCCGGGTTTCGGTTGGCCAGCCCCTCCGCGCAACAGTCGGTGTTCTCATCGGCGTCGGCGGCGTTGATGGCAGCCTCCTTGGCTCGGCGCATCAGGGGACCTCCGGCACCGCCCGATACTCGACGAGCGCGGAACGCCCTTCGATGGCGACGATCCGAACCAGCAAGTCCCGCCCGTCGGCGTCGGTTAGCCGGATCTCCTCACCCGGGACGAAGAGCACCGGCTGCGGTTTGCCGTCGTTGATCGAGATGTTCGAGGCGTACAGAACCATCCGATCCAGGGAATCGCGGATCGGGTTCAGGCGGCCTGTCAGGCCCGGGAGATCGCCGGTGGCCTCGGGGAAGATGGCGCTGCCTCCGTTGGGGATGGAATCGAGCGACACCACCAGCGCCCCTTCTGCCGGGACCCAATCCGTCCCCAAGCGGGCCGCGTAACCCGGGGAGGCGGCGAATACGGTCATCGGGAGGTGGGTCGAATGGAGGTCCACCTGTGCCTCGCCGCGGCGGTCGGTACTCGCCGTCTTCCAGGTTCGATTCGGGAAGAGCGCCAGCAGCGTCGCGCCGGCAACGGGCCGGTTGCCGGACCGCACGCTGATGACGACGGTACCGGGTGTCGGCTCCTGAAAGGCGGCGGGGATGACCACCCGGACCTCCGCCTCCCCAGGGAGATCGAATAGCGGAAGCCTCCCGCCGAGGTCGCGGGTTTGGCTGCGGATGATCTCGATCCCGTCTCCGCGCCGCTCCATAAAACACACCCGCTCCTCGGAACCGGGAATGCCCTCGACTGGCATTCGCATGAGGACGGACACCAACGCCTCGTTCCGCGTGGCGACCCTGCTGCCCAGATCGTCCAGGCCCAGATTGTTCGCCAGCGTTCCGGGTGACTGGATTTCCAGCCGGTCGCGGAACATGGAGAACCGGATCCGCCCTCCCATCGAGTAGTCACGGTGGGCGACGGCGTTCACGAGGGCTTCGAACAGCGCCCTCAGGCTGTACTCCGGGATGTCAACGCGCGCCGGGTCCTTGCGCGCCGCGACCCGCATGTTCCGCACCGCGAAGGCCATCGCATCCGCGATCTGCCGATGCAACGGGCCGACGATCTCCCGGGCGTCGAGCTGCCCCGAGGCCCGGTCTGTTCCCCGGTAGCCGGTCGCCGTGATGGCGGCGCCGCGCACCCACTCGTCGGGCCTTCCCGAGCACAGGAGCACACCAGCTACGGTTGCGCGCGCTTTCCCGGCGTCGTCGGAGGCGAGCAGCGCCAGCCGCCGAAGCGCCGCTTCGGGCACCAGTGCGCCGGACGCGCTCAGGACGGTCTTCCACAGCGCCTCTTCAAGGGTGCCGAAGCCGGTGTTCGGGAGCGGCCGTTCATCGTAGGACCGCACCCGCGCCTGCCCGCGGCGCTGCGCCTGCCGGAGCCCTTCCTCGGTCGTCATCTCCCGCTTGGTCCCGCCGACGCGGATGTAGCTGCCGCCGGGACTCCGGTGGTGGGCGTCGCCCTCCGGGACCTCGACGACCAGGATCATGCCGCCCGGCAGGCGGCGGTGATGGGTGGATATTCGTACCGGGGGCTTGATGGAATCCGTGCTCAATTCCACGAGCACGGCGTCGAGCGCGGCCAACTGGTCGCCCGAAAGGTCTTGCACCTGCCCGTCATCGGTGACGCCGCAGAGCAGAACTCCGCCCCTCGCGTTGGCAAACGCTGCGATCTCGTCCGCCAGCGCATCGCGCTTCGGACTCCGCAGCCTCTTCCCCGCGAACTCGACCTGCTTGAACTCCCAGCGGCTGTCCTCGCGCGCCTCGATCTGGTCGAGGATCTCCTGGACGGTGTAGCTCACGAGGCTCCCCCGCGGCGAAGCGCGGCGCGGTTCCGCGCGGTATCCAGGCGCCGCGCTCTTGCGTTCCGTTTGCGTTCCGCCTCTGCCTTCATCGGTTGTGCTCGTGGAGTCTTCGCCCGCCGTAGCCAATTGTCGCCGATGCGGGCTCGCTCCACCATGCGAATCGGGTAACGCCCTGCTCGGCAAACACGAACAGCAGAAACCGCCGCCCGCCTGTGCTCGACATCAGAGCTTGTGATCTCAAGTTGCGGACCTCTTGTCGCGTGACCTGGAACATGAAGTCAGGTGGGAACCGGCCCCGGTTGCGCTTGACGGCCTGCGCCAGAGCCCGCCACCTCCACACCGTAAAGGGCGGCAGAGTCCCTATCGAGCATGACCTTCTGTCCGCAGATCGCCACACGAACGGCCCCTTCAGGTGTCGACAGCAGCATGCGTCCATTCCGAAGCCGGCTGGAGTGGGCATGCGTCCATTTCGGACGGGGCATGCGTCCATTTCCGGTTCGGTTAACAGCCTGTGGTGAAACCCGCGTGAGCGCCGAGACCGGTGAGGCGTCCGGCTGACAAGGCGCGTGAGGGAGGAATACCGAGTGTATTTCGACCGAAACGCAACGCAGAACGGAGCGAAGCGGAGTGGCCAGTTCTCCCGGTGGGGGCTCAGCCGGGATGCATCGCCGGTCGAACGCCGCGTGGGTTTTGCCACAGGCTGTTAAACGCGAGCTTGTGTCTATTCGGGATTCAGATACGCGCGGCATGCGTCTATTGCACATTCGGCATGCGTCATATTCGGCTTCGGCGAACCCGGGGCATGCGTCCATTTCGCATTCGGCCAAGCCAGCATGCGTCCATTTCCGGCGGGGCATGCGTCTATTTCAGCTTCGGCTGAACGCGAGCTTGCGTTTATTTCGGGGTCGGATGAGCGGCTGTAGGAGACGGCCGTAGAGTGGCTGTTGGGAGACACCTACTTTTACGAATGTTCCGGGATCGGAGGCATGGGGATGAGGGGGGTCGGGTGAACCATTTGTGCGCCGGAGGCGAGGCGCATGAAGTTGACGTTGGACGAGATTCGGGTGGTTCGGAGGATGCGTGAGAGGGGGGCGGCGGTGACGCATTTGGCGAAGGATTTGGGGGTGACGGAGGGTGCGGTTCGGTATCGGCTGAAGCGGCTGGAGGAGGGGGACCGGTTGGATGGCCGGGCGGGCCAGGCGCCGGCGCTGGACGGGTATGAGGAGGCGGTGGAAGCGATCCAGGAGCGGCTGGGAGACCGGCGGCTTCGTGGGGAGGGTCGTCCTTGCCAGGTTCGTCTGATCTACGAGGCTCTGGTTCGGGATCACGGGTATGCGGGGAGTTACCAGTCGGTGGTGCGGCATCTGCGTCGGAAGCATGGGAAGCCGCGGGTGCGGGCGATTCGGCGGGTGGAGACGCCGCCGGGGATTCAGGCGCAACACGATTGGTTCGAGGAGCGGGTTCCGATCGGGAGGCGGGTATTGGATCTGGCGCTGATGCTGGGGGTGCTGTCGTATAGCCGGGCGCGGTTTTGTTGGCCGAGCGAGGACCAGACGCAGTTGTCGTGGCACACCGGGCACCACGCGTTGTTCACGCGGTATGAGGGGGTTCCGCCGTGGGTTCGGATCGACAACCCGAAGACGGCGGTAGCGCGGGGAGCGGGGCCGACGGCGGTGTTGAACCGGTCCTACGCGGCGTTCGCGCGGATGTTCGGTTTCGAGGTGGACGCGTGTCGTGCGGGAAAGGGCTCGGACAAGGGGAAAGTGGAGCGTTCGGTCCGGACGCTGCGGGAGTCGTTCGGGGAGGTGTTGCGGCGGGGAGCCGGAGACCTCGAGGAGTTGGGCCGGTTGCTGGATGCGCGTTCGGAGGCGTTGTTGGACCGGTTGCGCTGTCCGGTGACGGGGGGCACGGTGCGGGAGGCCTTGGCGGACGAGCGCCTGGTGTTGCAGCCGCTGCCGTCGAGCGCGGAGCTGTTCGATGTGGAGGTGACGCGTCCGGTGAGCCGGGACTGCCTGGTGTCGTTCGAGGGGCGGCGGTATTCGGTTCCGTTCGCGTGGGTAGGCCGGTTGGTGGACGTGCGGGGGACGGCGCGGGACGTGGTGGTGCGGGGCGGTGGTGCGGAGATCGCGCGGCATCGGCGGAGGACGCGGGCGCTGCTGCTGTTGGACGAGTCGCACTACGACGGGCCCTCGACGGATCGGGTGATCCGGCCGACGCCCCTGGGTCGGCGGGGCCGGCTGCAGGTGGCGGGTGTTCCGGCGGAGAGGGAGCGGGCGGCTTCGGCGTTGGCGCCGCAGGAGGGACTGGAGCGTCCGCTGTCGGAGTATGCGCGTTTGGTGGAGTTGCTCGGATGAAGGCGGGCCGGGTGGACCTGGACGTGGTGGCGGAGCGCTGCCGCGAGTTGGGCCTGCTGCGGACGGCGGAGCAGTTGCCGGAGTTGCTGGAAGAGGCGAGCCGGGAGGATCTGACGCCGGTGCGGTTCCTGAACCGGTTGGTGGAGCGGGAGTATGAGCGGAAGGAGGAGCGCCGGGAGCTATGGTCGAAAGTGGGTGACGACATGATCAGGCGGCGGCGCGGGTTTCGGTTTCGTCGGCCTGGATGCCGTCGGTGAATTTGACGCCCTGGATGACCCGGGGCAACTTTTCATAGCCGTTGAGGCGGCGCCAGGTCTTGCTGGCTGCGGTCACCAGCTTGAAGACCATCGCCAGCGCCGTCTTGTGGGAGAGACATCCCTTGCTGCGAACGGTGCGATGCCGGACGGTTGCGAAGACACTCTCGATGGGGTTGGTGGTGCGGATGTGCTGCCAGTGCTCGGCCGGGAAGTCGTAGAACGCCAGCAGCGCCTCCCGGTCCTTGGTCAGGCAGTGGACCGGCTTCGGGTACTTGGCTTGGTATTTGGCGGCGAAGGTGTCCATCGCCTTCTCCGCCTCGGCGCGCCCGGACGCCATCCAGATCTGGTGCAGGTCCTGCTTCGCGTTCCGCTGCCGGGACTTCGGAAACGCGTTCAGGACGTTGGCGGTCTTGTGGACCCAGCAGCGCTGGCGACGGGTCTTGGGGAAGATCTCGTCCAGCGCCTTCCAGAACCCGAGAGCCCCGTCTCCGGTCGCCAGTTCCGGGCTGATCTCGAGGCCGCGCCCCTTCAGGTCTGCCAGGAGTTCCCGCCAGCTCTGGGCGCTCTCCCGGAACCCGGTCTGGAACCCCAGCAGTTCCTTCCGGCCCTCCGGCGTCGCCCCGATCAGCACCAGAACACATTGCTTGTCGTCTTCCAGCCGGCCCCGGAGGTAGATCCCGTCCGCCCAAACGTAGACATACCGCCGCTCCGAGAGGTCCCTCAGACGCCAGCGCTCGTGTTCCGACTCCCACTCCGCCTTCAAACGCCCGATCACCCCGGGCGACAGCCCCGAAGTTCCCGGCCCCAAGAGCGCCGACAGTGCCTCCCCGAAGTCCCCGCTCGATACCCCCAGCAGATACAGCGTCGGCAGCGCCGCGTCCAAAGAGCGCGTCCGCCGCGCGAACCGCGGCAGGATCGCCGAGTGGAACCGGATCCGCTCCTCTCCCGCGCCCCCCCGGTCCCGAACCTTCGGCCGACGCACCGGAACCGGCCCGATCCCCGTCAGAATCTCGCGCTCCGGGCCATGCCCGTGACGTACCAGACGCCGATGACCGGTCGCGGTCCGAACACCCTCATAGACCGCCAACAGCGCCGTCACCTCCGCCTCCACGGCATGCCTCACAAGCTGTCTGGCACCCGCTCGGAGAACCTCGGTCAGCGGATCCTCAACTCCCTCTGGTGAGGGAAGAAAAACAACGGTACTCTCCGTCATGGCGTATCACTCCTCCTTGGAGATGTGGAAGGTTGGTTACTCCCACGATACGCCACCCCCTTCTCTCGCCGTCACCCACTTTCGACCATAGCTCGAGCGCCGGATCGGGATGTGGCTGAAGATGAGCACCTTGCCGCCGGGAAAGACGCTGGACAGTTTCGACTGGAGCTTCCAGCCTCGGGTGGATCGGGCGAAGGTGGAGGAACTGGCCACCTGCGCGTTCGCCCGGCGGAAGGAGAACGTGTTGTTCCTGGGGCCCCCGGGAGTGGGGAAGAGCCACCTGGCAACGGCCCTGGGGGTGAAGGCCATCAAGAACGGGTTCCGGGTGCACCACTACGTGCTCGACGATCTGATGCGGGTGCTGCAAGCGGAGGAGACGATCCCGCATCGCCGCCGGCCCAGGCGGTATGCGATCAGCTCGGTTCTGATCATTGACGAGGTCGGCTTCCGGCCCCTGGACCGCCAGGAGGCGAACCTGTTCTTCCGGCTGGTGAGCCGCCGCTACGAACGCGGTTCCCTGATCCTGACTTCGAACAAGAACGTGGGAAGCTGGCCGGAGGTGTTCGCGGGGGACGAGGTGTTGACCACGGCGATCCTGGATCGGCTCCTGCACCACGTCCATGTGGTCCAGATCAGTGGGCGGAGCTACCGGCTGAAGGAACTCGACGAGCTCCTGCGCCCGTCGGCCGCGGGTGCGCGCCGCACCGAGGAAGAGGCGTGAAGGGAGTGCATCGAGCGAAGCGGGATCCCAGGCATCACGCGGGTGCGCGCCCCTCCTCCCACGAGCGCTCGTTTCGGTCGGGGGCCGGCGTCGTTCCGGTCGCTCCGCTCCCTACCCGCCGCCAACCCCCGACCGAAACGCCCCCCGCGTCCAACTCGACCCCTTCCGAACACGGCCATCCCCCCCAAGCAGCACTCCCGGTGCGTAAAAGTAGGTGTCTCCCAAGTGCGTAAAAGTGGGTGTCTCTTGACAGCGGGGCATGCGTCTATATCGGGCTCGATTCGACCCCGGCATGCGTCCATTTCAGGTTGGGACGATCCCGGCATGCGTCCATTACGGCTTCGGACACCAGGGGCTTGCGTCTATTTTCGATTCGGCAAGACCAGCATGCGTCCATTGCGCGCGGGGCATGCATCAATTCCCGAGTCGGCTGAATCCAGGCTTGCGTCTATTGCGGAGTCGGCTGAACCGGCTTGCGTCCAATTCCCGAAGGGCATGCGTCTATTTCCTGGCCGGCTAAACGCGAGCTTGCGTCTATTTCAGGATCGGATGAGCCGAGCATGCGTCCATTTCGCATTCGGCCAAGCCAGCATGCGTCCATTCCCGCCGGGGCATGCGTCTATTTCAGCTTCGGCTGAACGCGAGCTTGCGTCCATTTCAGGATCGGCGAACGACGGCGACCTCGCGGCCGAACGCTGTTTCGACGAGTCAGCCCCGTCCAGCGGCGGGCATCTGCCCGAACCTGCGGCGGTAGTGCCGGGTCCAGAGCACGATGGCGGGAATGCCGATGAGGGTCGGGAGGAGCCACGGCAGGACGGCGAGCATCCCCGGGATCTCCAGCGAAACGAAGCGACCTAATCCAAAGACAAGGAAGGCGGTGTGGAAGGCGATCCCGCCGCCCAGCATGGAACCGAGGTGGCTGTAGAACCAGGCCATGTGTTCGCGCGGACGACGGATCATCCGCAGGTTGTTCGACCCGATGATCACGCCGATCGGGCTCATTCCCAGCAGGATCGGCGACACCTCAGACCAAGCGGTGAGGGCGACCACGACGGCCACGACACTGCCGGCGATCGAGGCCCAGGAGAGCGCCACATGGAAGGGGCTCCCGACTGTGTCGGGTGCTTTCCGAGTGGCGACGACGCGTATGGCCTGGCGGACCGAGGCGAATGTCACGATGCCCAGATAGCCGAGCAGGCAGGTGAACCCATAGAGATCGGGCCGTTCCGTGAGACCGATCCCGTCGAGGCGATAGGAGACGACCCGACCGAGGGATACCACGACCGCGGTCAGGGTCACGACGTAGGCGCACCAGGTGTAGACGCGACCGAAGCGGACGTGCGCGCGGCCGCCCTTCTTCGCGAAGACGGGGACCCAGAAGGCTGCCAGGCCGACGAAGCCGGCGACGATGTGGAGGAAGACGAGGGCGTCCAGCAACGTTTTCACGGGGTTGAGAGGCAGGGTAACCCCGGTGAATGGCGGTTCACTTGGTCAGCACCGTTCAGGGGCCGAGGACCGCGCATTCGTCGCCCTCCGGGCGACGGTGCCGGCCCCCCACCGGGAGAACTGGCCAGAGGTCGGCGTTCCCTCGCCGGCGGCGCCATCGCGTCAAACCGCTACTCGCGGTTTGCTGTGTAACAGCGATCGGGTATTGGACAGAAGTATCCCCGGAGTGCCGACGGGGATTGGATCGTCGGATGAGGAGTTGGGACGCACCATTGCCGCGCAGCGCCGCGGTAGGGCGCACTGCGGGTTTCGCCAACTCCGGCCAGCGATGCCGGTCTGGGGACCCGGCGGCCCCTGAGTCCGGACGGCTGGGCGCGTGAGGCTGCGCGCGGGGTCCGTTCAGCGGGCCGGGTTCCGGAGGGAGGCCCGGTGCCGCTCCAGCAGATCCTCAGCGAGCGCCGCGGGTTGCCATTCGGCGAAGGCGACGGCGATCTGGCCCTCCGGGTTGAAGTAGAAGGTCTCGGTGCCGCTGAAGTTCGCTTCGAGGCCGTCCAGAAACGACTCCGCGGAGATCCGCCACGCGACTTTCAGGTGGTTGTCGCCCTGCTCGACGATCGTTTTCCCGGCTTCAAGGACCTTGGGGAAGAGCTTCTGGAAGTTCCGGAAGAACACGTCGAGATTCCACTCCGAGATATACGGCTTGGTGCCTTTGGGGTCTTCGAAGTGCGGGTGCTCGACGAACAGGCTTCTCCACTCGTCCTTGTCGTGGGCTTGAATCGCGGCGAAGTACCGGTCCGCCGTCTTCCGCATCAGTGCGCGTTCACATGGCTCGGTCGGGAGGCTGTACTCGTACTTGCCCGCCACGCCGTATTGCGTCTCCTGCTCCTGAATGACGATTCCGGAGTGCTCGGCGTATCGGAGGTTGGTCCAGAGGGTCAACTTGTCGAGGGACTTCGCCAGTTCCGGAAGGAGGGGCAGCGCGGCGATCTCGCCCAGCGACAGGATCCGGAACCCGGCGGTGCCGATGACGGTGGAGCCGAGGACGTTCTGGACCATGTGGGCGTGGTTCGACATGGTCTCCTGGATGCTCTGCGCCAGGAACTTGAAACCCTGCAGCAGGCGGTATTCCGGGATGTGCTCCTGGTGGTCGGTGAGGACAACCAGGCAGTCGAGACCATGGTGTTTCAACTGGTTGTGGAACAGCCAGAACTGGTCCTTGACCATCGTCTTTCTCGCCTGCGCGCGGGCCGACTGGATGCCGCTCGCGTCCCTCAGGGCGACCCGGAGCGGCGCGTAGTCGTGCTGGCTCATTTCCCCGAGGATGTGGATCGTGCGTTCGAACGGGCGCTCGAAATGGGAGGCGAGCAAGGCGTGGCGTTCGGCGCCGAGATAGTCGGCCCGGAACAGGGCGACTTCCATCCTTTCCAGCTCCGCGAGCATGGCTTCCAGGATGCCTTCGCAGACCTGGTGGACTCGAACGAAAATGGGGTCCTCGACATAGCGCTGCCGGCGATCCGGCGTGTAGAGAGCGTGGATGGCGGTCGGCCGCACCCATCGGTCGTAGTCCAGGCATCGCGTCCCCCCGGAGGGGCGCCCGAGACCCAGGTCGAAACCGAGAGCGACGCCTGCGAGACCGTAGTGGCTGCCGAGTTCCCCACGGAGCCGGTCCCGGTTCCCGAGGCGTTCCAGTTTCTCCATGACCTGGCTCCAGGCGGATTCCCGGGAGGGCGGCCCGAACAGGATGTCCGGCGGGTCGGCCGGTGAACGGTTTTCGAAGGCGATGTCCGCCACCAGGTTCAGCAGCGAACAGACGCTCGCCGCGACGACTTCGGCCTTGGCGGCGTCGTTCAGGTAAGGGCGGGTCCCGCTCTCGTCAAGCGCACCGTCCAGAATCTTGAGCGCGATCTCAAGGCTCACCAGCAGCGGTCCCAACTGGGGGGAGAGGAACCAGTCCGGAATGACCGGCCATGCCTTCTCCACCCGGCCGGTCTCGACATAGACGTTGTATTCCCGTGGGTCGCCGCGGGCGGTGAGCGCCGAGGGTTTGAGGTCGGAAGGGTCCACGGAGGCGCTCCAGAGGTCTTTTGCGGGTGGGAGACGACGCGAATCGGAGAGTGTGTCATTGGGCGCTGGCCCCCGCCGGGAGAACTGGGCCAGAGGTCGGCGTTGCCGCTGCCGCGCGCCCCTGAAGGCAAGCAGCGATGAACCGCCCGCGGCGCTGCGCGCCGCTGTGCCGACCAGAGGTCGGCGTTCCCCGGCGGCCGGCGCCATCCGCACGAATGGCGTGGTCTCCACCCTGCGGCGTCATGCGGGTGAACGGCTGAGTGCAGTGCGCCCTCCTCTGGAGGGCTGTGCCGGTCTGAAGACCGGCGTTCCCTGCCCTGCCGGCCGGGAAGGGGGGCGGCGATGAACCACCCGCGGCGCTGCGCGGGCTGTGCCGGGCCCCACCGGGAGAACTGCCCAGAGGTCGGCGTTCCAAGCCGTTCCCGCGCTTCTTCTTGGTCGGCGGGACGCGGTTTCGCGCGCCTCTCGGCGCGCGATGCCGGTCGGAGACCGGCGCTCCGCTGTCGCGCGTTATCCCCCAGATCAGCGGGCGCCGTTGCCCGCCCGCCGCACATTCGTTGCCGGTGGTAGGATTTCCCCCGTTATGGCGGTTCGGCAAGCCAAGTTTTTCGTGGGTGGAGGACTGTTCCTGGCGGCGCTGGCCGGGCTCCTGATCACCGGATTCGAAGAGGGCAAGGCCTACTACCAGACGGTCGGCGAACTGCAGGCGATGGGACCGCGGGCTGAAGGCCGGCGGGTCCGGGTGGCCGGCGACGTGGTCCCCGGGACGATCGCTTCCGAGGGCGAAGGCCGGGTCCGGTTCCAGATCGAGCACGAGGGCTCGCGCCTCGCGGTGCTCTACACCGGCCGGGAGCCGCTCCCGGACACCCTGGTGGACCGGGCGCAGGCCGTCGCGGAAGGACACCTCCTCGCGGACGGCTCTTTCGAGGCGAACCACGTGCAGGCGAAGTGCGCCTCCAAGTACGACGCCGCCTACGAAGAAACGAAGACCGAACCCGCTCCCGCGACCCCCGCGGGACGGCAGGCAACCGACGGCCCGTAAGCTAAGCAGTCCGTGGACGAAGTCACGCGGCGTTCGACCGGCGATCCATCCCGGTTGAACCGCTGCGCTCTGCGTTGCGATTCAGTCGGAATACACCCGGTATTCCTCCCGAATCGCGCCTTGTCAGCCGGGCGCCTCACCGGTCTCGGCGCTCACGCGACTTCGCCCAAGGACTGCTAACCCGGTGAGCCGCTGAGGGCGGGACCGGCGTAAGGAGCCTGTCCGGGTCATGACGCGGCATTCGACCGGCGATCCATCCCGGCTGAACCGCTTCGCTCGGCGTTGCAAACCAGTCGGAATACACTCGGTATTCCTCCCGGTTCGCGCCTTGCCAGCCGGGCGCCTCGCCGGTCTCGGTGCTCGCGCCATGACCCGGACCGACTCCTAAGGACAACAAGTGCACCACCTCGGCAACTTCTCGCTGATGGCGGTGGTGGTGATGTGCGCCTACGCCATCGCCGCCTCCCTCCTCGGGGCGAAGAAGCAGTCCTCCCAGCTCGTCACGAGCGGCCGGCGCGCCCTCGTCGCCGCCGCGGGCTTCTCGGCGCTCTCGGTGGGGGCGCTCCTCGTGCTCTTCCTCGCGGACGACTTCCGCTTCCAGTACGTCGCGAGCTACTCGGCGGCGGCGCTGCCCTGGTACTACAAGGTCTCGGCGCTCTGGGCCGGGAACGACGGGTCGCTGCTCTTCTGGACCTTCCTGATGCTGGTCTTCGCGGCGGCCTGCGTGATCCGCCGGAAGGACGACGAGCTCATCCCGCAGGTGGTCACCACCCTCGCCGGGGTGATCCTGTTCTTCGCCTACATGAACTACTGGGTGTGCAACCCGTTCGGGCAGCTCGCCGAGATCACCGCCGCCGGCCCCGTCCCCTTCACCCCCGGCGACGGGAACGGGCTGAACCCGCTGCTCCAACACCCGATCATGGCGATCCACCCGCCGATCCTCTACACCGGCTACGTGGGCTTCGTGATCCCGTTCGCGTTCTGCGTGGCGGCGCTTTGGACCCGGCGGCTCGACGCGGCCTGGATCGCGAACACCCGCCGCTGGACGCTGGTCGCGTGGTTCTTCCTCGGCAGCGGCATCCTGCTCGGCGGCCGCTGGGCCTACGTGGAGCTCGGCTGGGGCGGCTACTGGGGCTGGGACCCGGTGGAAAACGCCGCGCTCATGCCCTGGCTCACCGGCACCGCCTTCCTCCACTCGGCGATGATCCAGGAACGAAAGGGGATGCTGAAGGTCTGGAACGCCGGGCTGGTGATGACGACCTACCTGCTCTGCGTCTTCGGCACCTTCCTCACCCGGAGCGGGATCGTCTCCTCGGTGCACGCCTTCGCGTCCTCCGAGTTCGCCGGGCGCTTCCTGCTCTTCATCATCGCCGCGGTGATCCTCTCGGCGGCGCTGCTGATCACCCGGCTCAAGGACCTGCGCTCCGAGAACGAGCTCGAAGCGGTGGTCTCCCGCGAGTCCGGCTTCCTGTTCAACAACCTGCTGCTCCTCGCCGCCTGCTTCGCGGTGCTCTGGGGGACCCTCTTCCCGGTGCTCTCCGAGGCGGTGCAGGGCGAGCAGATCACCGTCGGGGCGCCCTTCTTCAACCGGGTGAACGTCCCGCTCGGCCTCGGGCTCCTGCTGATGACCGGAGTGGGGCCGCTCCTCGCCTGGCGCCGCTCGTCAGTGGACAGCCTGCGCCGGAACTTCACGTTACCCACCATCGCCGGCATCGCTACCGGCGCGCTGCTCGTGGTCCTCGGCATGCGCCACCCCTACGCGATCCTCTGCTTCGCGATGGGGGCCTTCGTCTTCGTGACGATTGGATACGAGTTCCACCGCGGGGTACGCGCCCGCCGGGCCCACCGCGGCGGCAGCTACGGGACCGCGCTGGTGGACCTCGTGCAGCGGAACACCCGCCGCTACGGTGGCTACATCGTCCACATCGGGATCGTGCTGCTCTTCATCGGCTTCGCCGGAAACGCCTTCAACCGGGACGTGATCGCCGACCTGAACCGCGGCGAGAGCACCCGCATCGGCCCCTGGTCGGTCACTCTCCAGGACCTTCCCGGCGGCTCGACACCGGTCTATGACTGGCTCGGGGCGCAGGTGCTGCTCTCGAAGCACGACGAGCCCGTCGGCATCTTCCAGCCGCGCCGCCAGCTCGACAAGGCCACCGGGCAGGCCACCTCCGAAGTGCGCCGGCACGCCACCTTCCAGGAGGACATCTACCTCGTCTTCTCCGGGATGACCGAGGACGGACGGGCTACCGTCCACGTTTACCGGAACCCGCTGGTCCGCTGGGTGTGGCTCGGCGGGTTCGTGATGTTCCTCGGCACCGTGCTCACCCTGATCCCGAACCGCTCGCCCGTGCGCCGGGCGGCCGCGACCGCCGCCGCCCCGAGCGGGACCGCCCTGGAGGCCGTCTGATGCGTTTCTTTCGAACGACGCTCGCCGCTGCCGCGGCCACCGCGCTGCTCGCCGGGCCACTGGCTCATTCGCTGATTGGACAGGACCGCTACAACTCGGCCGACTACCAGCGGGTGGCCCACGCGCTCACCTGCCAGTGCGGCGGCTGCAACGCTCTGGTCAGCGAATGCGCCATGGACCGCTGCCCCTCCTCGAACCCCCTCCGCGAAGAGATCGCCGAGCGGCTCCAGGCGGGAGAGGACGCCGACGACCTCATCGCCATGTTTGTCGAGCGCTACGGGCTGGTCATTCTTTCTGCGCCGCCGACCACCGGATTCCACCTCTCGGCCTGGATCCTTCCGGGAGTCTTCCTGCTGGGTGGGGCCGCGGTCGTCGCCACCACGCTGCGCCGCCGGCGGCAGAACGCTCCGGCGCCCGCGACGGTCGAGGCCCCGCCCGAGGTGATCGCCCGCATCGAACGGGACGTGGAACGGATTCGCTGACCCAGCAGCCTGTGAACAGAGTCACGCGGCGTTCGGCGGGCGATGCATCCCGGCTGAACCGCGCCGCACTGCGGCGCTCATCGTTGCGCTTCGGTCGAAATACACTCGGGCCAGTTCTCCCGGTGGGGGCTCCTCCCTCGCGCGCCTTGTCAGCCGGGCGCCTCGCCCGCCTCGGCGCTCACGCGACTCTATCCACAGGCTGCTAGCCGCGTGACTCTCGTCCTGCTCGCGGTGCTGGCGGCCGCCGCCACCGCCTTCGTGCTGCAACCGATCTTCTCCGGGCCGGAGACGGCTCCGCGCCAGGAGACCGACCGCACCGTGCTGCGCCTCCAGGAGAAGCGGGAGCAACTCCTCCTCACCCTGGCGGAACTCGACTTCGAGAAGGACGCCGGGAAGATCGCCCCCGCGGAGCACGCCGCCAGCCGGGCCGCGGTGCTGGTGCAAGCCGCGGAAGTGACCGCCCAGTTGGACGAGCTGACGTCCAAGCCGGCCGCGAAGGCCCGGCAAAAGGGCAAGGGCAAGAAGACATGATCGCGTCGCCCATCGCTGCGCTTCGGTCGGAATACACCCGGGCCAGTTGCCGGGTAACTGCAGTTCGCGCTGGGACGGCAACCGCACGGATGGCGCCGTCCGCACGGGAACGCCGACCTCCGGTCGGCACAGCGGCCCGCAGGGCCGCGAGCGGTTCCTTGCCGTCCGCCTTCACGGGGCGCAGGCAGGGGGCCCGCAGCGCTGCGAACGGTGTCCGCTACTCCAATCTACGGATCACGCCGAATGCTGGGATTTCCGCCGAGAAGGGGCCACCTCGGAACTGGGGTCCTTCCCGCCGCCCGCCTTTGGCGGGCTGTGCCGACCGGAGGTCGGCGTTCCCAGGCGGCCGTCACCACCTTGCATGTTCCGCGTTCCGCGTCTTTCTGCGCTCACGCCGCCTTGTCCACGGACTGCTCGTCACCCTCCCCCTCACCGCCGCCGCCCAGCCCGTCCGGGTCACCCTCGTGAACGGCACCACCCAGGAGCCGGCGTCCGTGGACCTCGTCACCCTCTACCGCCTCGGCCAGGGGATGGAGCCGGTGGACCAGATCGAAAACCCGGCCGAGCAAGTGACCCTCGAGGCCCCTCCCGACGGGCCCCCACCGGGAGAACTGGCTCCCGGCGGCGGCATGCGCCCCTTCCTGCTCCAGGCCACCTACCGCGGGGTCAACTACAACGCCCCGGTGCGGCTGACTCCCGGGGAGACGACCGAGGCCGCCATCGTCGTCTACGACCCCTTCGAGGAGTGGGACGAACCGGACATCGGGCTCTCCACCTGGCGCGCGCTCTACCGGCGGATGCCCGGCGAGCGGGACGCGCTGCGGGTGGACCACATCTTCGTGGTGGACAACCGGACCGACCCGCCCCGCACCTTCACCAGCGACGACGAGACCCTCCGGTTCCGGCTGCCGCCCGAGGGCACGCTCCTCGAACTCCCGACGATCAGTTCCACCGGCGAGACCGGGATGCCGGTCCCCCAGAGCAGCTTCGCGGTGGGGGACGAAGGCGATTACGCCATCCGCACCGCCTTCAAGCCGGGCGAGACCGAGATCGTCCTCTCCTACGCGGTCGCCTACGAGGGAGAGCGCCACGAAGCGAAGCTCGTCGCCCCCCGGGCGAGCCCGGAGGTGCTGCTCCTCGCCTCGCCCCTCGACATCGATCTCGAAATCCCCGCCGGGGCGCCCCCCGGCTGGGAGATCCTGGGACCCGACCAGGAGGCCCGGATCACCGCGGCGCGGAAGTTCAACGTAGCTGCTGGCGAAGTCGTGGGGATGCTCTTCAGCGGCGGGACCCCGCCCCCGGCCGCAGCCGGTTCTCCCGGCGGAGTCCCGGGCGGCCGCCCGCTCCCCGGCCTGGTGGCGCAATCCGAGGCCGAGCGGTCCGCGGTGGGCGCCATCGGCCGGCTCCCGGACCCGACGATCGCCTCGAAGTGGGCGCTCGCCCTGCTGATGGCCGCCGCCCTGGGCTTCGGGCTCCTGCACCGCGCCTTTGGTGGAGGCGGCCGTTAACGGCGAAACGGGCAGACCCGTGACGACCCCCCTCTTCGAGGCCGACCGCGTCACCCGGCGCTACCGGGAGGTCCCGGTGGTGGACGAGGTGAGCCTGAAGGTGGCCGCCGGAGAGATCGTGTGCCTCCTCGGGCCGAACGGCGCGGGCAAGACCACGCTGATCCGGATGGCCGCCACCCTGGCCCGCCCGTCCTCGGGAACGCTCCGCTACCGCGGGGTGGAACTGAAGCGGGCGACCCCGGCGGCGCGCGGCTGGATCGGGTTCGCCTCCCACCAGTCGCTCCTCTATCCGGAACTGACGGTCGCCGAGAACCTTCGCTTCCACCGCCGGCTGCACGGGGCCGGAACCGACATCGGCGAGTTGCTCGAACGGCACGGCCTCGCCGCGGTCGCCGACGTCCCGGCCCGCCACCTTTCGCGCGGAACCGCGCAGCGGGCGACGCTCGCCCGGGCGCTCCTCCACGATCCGGACCTGCTGCTCCTCGACGAACCGTTCGCCGGGCTGGACGGAGCGGCGCGAGAGCGGCTCAACGGGATGGTGCGCGCGGCCCGCGAGCGCGGGGCGGCGGTGCTGTTCGCCACCCACGACGTGGGCCGGGCGGTCGGGCTCGCCGACCGGGCGCTGGTCCTCCAGCGCGGCCGGGTGGTCCTCGATGACCCGGCGGCCGACCCGGAAACCGTACGGCGGACCTACGACGCCGCGGCAGCCGGCCGGAACGCCCGGGCCGCCGGCCGGAATACCCAGGCCGCCGGCCGAACCAACAGGTCCGCCTCGTGACCACGTTCCGCGCTGGCGCCGCCATCGCCGGGAAGGACCTGCTGAGCGAAGCCCGCTCCCGCGAACGGCTGCCCGCCATGTTCCTCTTCGCGGCGCTCGTGCTGCTCGTCATGCACTTCGCCATCGGGCTCGATTCGGCGGACCGGCACGAACTCGCCCCGGGCGTGCTCCAGGCCGCGTTCCTCTTCGCCGGGACCCTCGGGCTCTACCGCAGCTTCGCCCCCGAGACGGAGGCGATGGCGATCCACGGGCTGATGCTCGGCCCGGTGGACCGGTCGGCGATCTACTTCGGGAAGCTGGCGTCGGGGACGCTCCTCCTGGTCGCCGTCGAAATCCCGGTGGTGGCGCTCTACGAGTTCTTTTTCCGGGCGAACCTTTTGGGGGGCCAGACCGTAAGTGGACTGCTGACCCTCGGTGCGATTCTCCTGTGCGGCTCTCTCGGATTCATGGCTCTCGGTGTCACGGTGGCGGCCATCTGCGCCGCGACCCCGGTGCGCGAGGTGCTGCTGCCGCTGCTGCTCTTCCCGCTCTCGGCGCCGCTGCTGATCGCCGGCGTGTCCGGGATGCGCGCCGCGATGGCGGGCGAGCCGGTCTGGGACGCGGCGCGCTTCCTGATCCTCTCGGCCGTCGCGTTCGTTTCCGTGTCATGGATGGTTTTCGAGTTCGCGCTCGAGGAGTAGCCCTCCGAGCAGCCCTGGCGCTCGCCGCGGCGGGCCATGCCTCCGCTCAGGAGGGCCACGAACGGGTGCTCGACGCGCCGCTCGTCGACGAGCTGCCGGTGGCCGACGGCTGGCTCGACGAGGAAGTCTGGACGAACGCCGCGGTGGCCGAGGGGTTCATCCAGAGCGAGCCGGTGGAGGGCGCCGAGCCCACCTTCGCCACCGAGGTGCTCGTCGCCTACACGCGGGACGCGCTGCTGATCGCCGCCCGGCTCGAGGACGACGACCCGGACGCGGTGGTCGCCCGCGAATACCGGCGGGACGCCAACCTGGAGAGCGACGACAACTTCATGGTGGTGCTCGACACCTACCACGACCACCGGAGCGCCTTCTTCTTCACCACGAACGCGGTGGGGACCCGGCAGGACGGACTCATCCAGAACGAGGGCGCGGTGCTGAACCTCGAGTGGGACGGCGTCTGGCGGGTGGGATCGCGGCGGACCGAGGGCGGCTGGGTCACCGAGATGGTGATCCCCTTCGAGACGCTGCGGTTCCCGAGCGGAACCCCCGAGTTCGGGATCAACTTCGGCCGCCAGGTGGCGCGCAGCCGCGAGCAGAGCTACTGGGCCGCGATCGACAACGACTGGGGCTTCAACGCGATGTGGCGGATCTCCGCCTACGGGGTGCTCCACGGGGTCGAAAACGCCAACCCCGGCGGCCGCATCAAGCTGAAGCCGTTCGGGGTGACCGGAATCACCGGCGAGGGCGAGGACCGCGCCGGAACCGCCGACCTCGGGCTCGACGCCAAGATCGGGCTGGGGTCCAACCTGAACCTGGACGTGACGGTGAACACCGACTTCGCGCAGGTGGAAGCCGACGAGCAGCAGGTGAACCTGACCCGCTTCGAGCTCTTCTTCCCCGAGCAGCGCGAGTTCTTCCTCGAAAACGCCGGGCTCTTCCAGGTGGGCGAAGCCAACCGGCCGTTCGAACCGCCGGAGACCTTCCTGTTCTTCAGCCGGCGGATCGGGCTCTCCGAGGACGGCGAGATCATTCCCATCGTCGGCGGCGCCCGCATCACCGGCAAGCTGGGGCGGACCGATGTCGGTGCCTTCCACATCCGCCAGCAGGAGTTCGAGGGGGTGTCGCCCGCCACCGGGTTTTCGGCCGTGCGCCTCCGGCGGGACGTGCTGGAGCGGAGTTCGGTGGGCGTGATGGCGCTCGACCGGACCGAGGCCGGCGGCGACTCGCACCGGCTGGGCGCCGCCGACTTTTCCTGGGCGCCGACCGAGGCCCTGACGATCGGCGGGTTCGCAGCCAGGAGCTCCACGCCCGGCGCCCGTGGGCGGGAGTCCGCGTTCGGGCTGAACGGCCAGGTGGGGAACGACCGCTGGAACCTCTTCACGAACTACACCGACATCGGCGAGGGATTCCGGTCGGAGATGGGGTTCGTGCCGCGCACCGGGGTGAAGAAGCTGCGGGTGGACGGGCTGTGGAGCCCGCGGATCGGCCGCTTCGGGATCCGGCAGATGTTCATGGGCCCCAACCTGATCCGCATCGTCGAACCTGACGGCTCGATCCAGACGCAGAACATCGGCTTCGGGCCGTTCTTCCTCTTCAACGACGGCAGCCATCTCTTCTTCGCGTTCTCGCGGAACACGGAGGGCCTGAGCGATTCCTTCGAACTCCGCGACGGGGTGGAGATCGACGAGGGGGAGTACCGGTCGAACGACTTCATGGGGATGCTCAACACCTCGGAGAGCCGCCGGATCTCGTTCATCCTGTTCACCATGAACAACGGCTTCTTCGACGGCCGGCTCCGGGTCTACTCCCCGGGGGTGGCGGTCCGCCCGCATCCCCGGGTACGCCTCCAGGTGAACTACTCGCGGAGCGAGATACGCCTTCCCCAGGAGAACGGCGACTTCAACACGAACCTGGTGGTCCTGCGCGGGTTGCTGGCGCTGTCGCCGGACGCCTTCGTCCGGGGGCTCCTGCAGTGGAACGACGACGACGGCAACTTCTCCGGGAACGTCCAGCTCCGCTGGAATTACCGCCCGGGCAGCGACGTCTATGTGGTGTACAACGAGCGCCGACCCTTCGGGATGGACAGATCGGAACCGGCCTACCGGGAGCTGCTCGGGAAGCTCACCTGGTACTGGGTGCCGGGCTAGGGTTCCGCGACATGCGCCGCCTGACCGACTACCGGGTCCTGACCTTCGACTGTTACGGCACCCTGATCGACTGGGAGGCCGGGATCTGGGAGGCACTGCAGCCGGTAGTTCGCGATAACGGCGTGGTGGGCCTCGATCGGGCCGAGGCGCTTCGCGGCTTCGCGCGCTTCGAGGGACACCACGAGCACGCCGCGCCGGGGCTCCGGTATCCGGACCTCCTCGCCCGCGTGCACCGGGACCTCGCGGGGAGCTTCGGGCTGCGGACGGATCCCGAGCTCGACTCCACCTTCGGGGCTTCGGTCCCCCGCTGGCCGGCGTTCCCGGACAGCGCCGCCGCTCTCGCCGTGCTGCAACGCGACTTCCGGCTCGTCATCCTGTCGAACGTGCATCGCGAGGGCATCGCCGCGTCGGCCCGGAAACTCGGGGTGGAGTTCGACGCCTGCTACACCGCCGAGGACATCGGCTCCTACAAGCCGTCGGACACCAACTTCGAGTACCTGCTCGCGCGCCTGAAGTCGGACTTCGGGTTGGAGCGGTGGGATGTCCTCCACACCGCGCAGAGCCTCCACCACGACCACCTGCCGGCGAACCGGTTCGGGCTCTCGAGCGCCTGGATCGACCGCCAGCGGCTCTCTGAGGGCGGGGACTGGGGCGCGACCGCGCGCGTCGAGACCATGCCGAAGCTCGACTTCACCTTCTTCACCCTCGGCGAGATGGCGGACGCCGTGGCCGCCGAGCAACGCCAGCCGAGCACGTAGCACCACCGGCTTGGAACGCCGACCTCCGGCCAGTTCTCCCGGTGGGGGCCGGCACCACGGCCCGCAGGGCGCTGAAAGGCGCGTTGCCACCCACCCTCACGGCGCCTCCCGCGGCAACACCACCTCCTCCACCATCCTCCACGGGACGATTCTTCCCGCGGTGCGCCGCTGCTCCTGATCTCCGCCATAGACGGCCACAACTTCCACTGCTCGTTCGGACCCGGCGAAGTGCCCCGCCACCCGCCGGGCGCCCGCGAGCAGGCCCGCGGACGGAGTCGCGCCGGATTTGCACTCGAGCAGCGTGAGTCGATCCGGCCGTTCGATCACCAGGTCCACCTCGGCGCCGTTCCGGTCGCGGTAGAACGAGAGTCTCGGGTCGCGCCGCGTCGCGGCGCCCCGGTTGGCGACCAGCTTCCGCACCTCCGAGACGACCCAGGTCTCGAAGATGGCCCCCCGCAGCGGATGCGTCCGGAGCTGCGCCGGCTCGCGAATCCCGAGCAGCCAGCAGGCGAGCCCGGCGTCATGGAACATGAGCTTCGGCGCCTTCACGAGCCGCTTGCGCAGGTTCGCGCGGAACGGCAGCAGGCGGAACACGATGTAGCTCGCTTCCAGCACCGAGAGCCAGGCCCTCGCCGTGGGCTGGGTGACGCCGCAATCCCCGGCGAGCGAGGAGAGGTTGAGCAACTGCCCGGTGCGTCCGGCGCAAAGCTCCACGAAACGCTGAAACGCGCCGAGATCACCGATGCCCAGGAGCTGGCGGACATCCCGCTCGACATACGTGTTCACGTAGGCGCGGAGCCAGGGCGC
The DNA here is from genome assembly GCA_965223075.1 of Candidatus Marinacidobacterium sp. GTDB lineage: Bacteria > Acidobacteriota > Vicinamibacteria > Marinacidobacterales > Marinacidobacteraceae > Marinacidobacterium. The sequence goes on from OZ244986.1 coordinate 1,580,078, forward strand.
GGGTTCCAGTTCCCGGTCGAAGATGCGCGGAAAGCCGCTCGCCACCAGGGCTTCGTCCAGGGTCTCGGGAGGCTTCCGGAAACGCTGGATCTCCCCCCAGGTGAGCGTGAGGAGTTCCAAAACGTCGGTGCGGCCCGCGAGCGACTGGCTGATCGCCCCCCGGAGCGCGAAGTTCTGCGATCCGGTCAGGATCCAGCGTCCGTGGGCGGGATCCTCGTCCACGATCCCCTGCAGATAGGACAGGAGGTCGGGAACCCGCTGGATCTCGTCGAGGACGGCGCCCTCCGGGAACTGCGCGAGAAAGCCGCGCGGGTCTCCTTCGGCGAAAGCGCGCACGTCCGGCGCTTCGAGGCTCACATAGGGGCGGTCGCCGAACAGCGCCCGGCAGAGGGTCGTCTTGCCGCTCTGCCGCGGGCCGGTAAGCGTGACGACGGGCGCACGGTCCGCCGCGCCTAACAGGGCCGCAGTGAGATCCCGTGTGATCATCGCGGGAAGAATGCCGCGTTTTGTAGGCTAATTCAAAATTGAATCTTGAATTAGCCTAGTTCTACGGTGTGAGGACGGCCTTCAGAACAGACCACCAAACACCAGCCGGTCCACCACCAGCACCAGGATCAGCGCCGGCACGTAGCCAATGGACACCCGCAACACCCGCCGCGCGTCGGGGACCGCCCGGCTCCAGGCGAACTCGGCGGCCGCGGTCATGAACCAGACCGCGAGGGCGGCGGCGCCGACGAAGTAGAGCCATCCCGTAAGCGACAGCGCGACCGGCCAGAGGCTCAGGCCGGCGAGCAGCACGGTGAAGAACAGGGTCTGCCGCACCGTCGAGCGTCCCGAGGGATCCACCGCCGGGAGCATCACGAAGCCCCCCTGCCCGTAGTCCTCGCGGTACATCCAGGCGAGCGGCAGGAAGTGCGCCATCTGCCAGGCAGAGAGGATGGAGAAAATCGCGATGCCGCCCCAGCCGACGGACCCGGTGGCCGCGGTCCAGCCGCAGAGCGCCGGCAGGGCGCCCGGAACCGTCCCGACGAGGGTGTTCCAGTGCGTCCGCCGCTTGAGCGGCGTGTAGACAAACACGTAGAGGAGGACCGTCAGGAGCGTCAGCCCCCCGGTCAGGGGATTGACGAACCCCCAGAGCACCCCGGTACCCACCCCCGCGAGCCCGATCCCGCAGACGAGCGCGGCAGGAGGTGAGAGACGGCCCGACGGCAGCGGGCGCCCCCTCGTCCGGCGCATGCCGGCGTCGTGATCCCGTTCGACCCAGTGGTTCAGGGCGCCGGCGCCCCCGCTGGCCAGCGTGATGCCGAGGAGCAGCAGCGCGAGCCGGCCCACGTCGAAGAACTCCGCGGGCGCCAGCAGGAACCCTCCCGCCGACGACAGTGCGACGACCAGCGCGATCTCGGGCTTCGTGAGTTCGAGGTAGGGGGTAAGCGCGCGGGTCACGTCGTGACCCTCCGGCCCCAGCGGTGGGTGGCGAGAAGGGCGAGCACCGCGCCGGCCATAAGGAAAGCGCCGATCACCGCGTGCGAGGAGTTCACCACCACCTGCAGGTTGCTCGGCTGCAACATGCCGGCGTCATCGAGAGTGACGAAGTAGGCGGTCACCCCGAGAATCAGTTGCAGGTCGACGAGGCCGGCGAGGAGCCAGGCGGCCCGATAGAGCACGCGCGAATCCCGAAAGTCGTTCCAGACCCGGAGCAGGAAGGACGCAACCGCGACCACGACGAGGACGGCCCCACCGATGTGGCACACCACGAGCACGGGATGGATGCCGGTGCCCGGGTGGCGGAGCAGGGCGCCGAGAATGATCTGCAGATAGACGGCTCCGGGAACCGCGAGCGCAAGCCGCCAGAGGCGGGCATCACGGAGGCCGCCGTTCGAAGCGCCTGCGGTCAGCCAGCCCTTGGAGGTGAATACTGCCATCGCGACGATGAGCCCGAGGAAGAGCTGCGCCACCGAGGCGTGCACCACGGCCAGATTCAGCGAGAGCCACACGACCCGAAGCCCGCCCAACAGCCCCTGGAAGGAGACGAGCAACAGCGCCGCGACGCCCAGCCACCGCAGCCAGCGCCGGGACTCGGCGAACCAGGTCCAGACCGCCAGCACGGTGGTGAGCACCCCGGTGAGCATGCCCAGCAACCGGTGGCCGTGTTCGGCCAGCAGCGGGGTGACCCGCCACCACCCCGGCCAGGGGTTGAATGGGTCGTAGGAGTCGTAGGACGAAGGCCAGTCCGGAACGGCCAGACCGGCTTCGATGCTGGTGACAAAGGCGCCCCAGCCCATGAGGAGGAGCGTCGTGGCGCCGGTCAGAACGGTAAAGCGATGCCTCCACCGCATTTCGCGCGACGCGCCCGAATCGTTCGCCATGCTGAAGCCGCGCGAACGATAGCGGGACGCGGGAAGCGCGCCTCATCCCGTTGCCGATCACCCGGGGGGCCATTAGTATTCAAAGCGGGTCGGGCAGGAACCGGCCACCCCGCAACAGGAACGGGAACCTTGAGTCTTGGCAGTTCGATGAACCCACAGGGGTTCGCTGGGCAGGAATCGCCCGGAGGAAACGTGAAGAGGAAAGACTGGATCCCGTTCGTATCGCTCGGGGTCGCACAGGCCGCATTGATGCTGGGCATCGCCGCGTTCGGATTCACGCATTTGAACGCTCGCATGGACCGCCTCGAGGCGCGGATGGACCGTATTGAGGCGCGCATGGATCGCATCGAGGAGAGAGTGACCAACCTGGAACGCCTGGTGGCCCGGATCGAGGGCGTCCTGATGCTCCGGGCAGAGGAACAGGATCTGAGCGCGCAATCTGCAGAACCGGGCTGACCTCCCCTGGTGCGCGATGGCGCAGGGGCTGGGAACGCCGGCCAGTTCTCCCGGTGGGGGCGTTCACACCGGCACAGCGGCCCGCAGGGCCGCGGCGGCGCCGACCCCGACCGTCGGGAGGGTCCCTTCTCGGCGCATACCCCCGGAGGGCAGGATGGCGCGCGACAGCGGAGACCTCCCGTAGCCGCTCAGCCGCGCTCGCGATAGAACGTGATCAGGTCCTGACTCTCCGGCGGCGCCGCTCCGAGCTGGCGCAGCATCGTCGTCACCTGCCCGCGGTGGTAGCTCGCGTGGTTCACGACGTGCTGGAGCATCTGCCAGAAGACCCCGCGCATCGAGCCACCGCCGAAGTGCGCGTACTCGAGCACCCGGTCCACGCCGTCCGGGCGGAGCCGGTTGACGAAACCCCGCACCCGCCGCTCCTCCTCGTTCCAGCGAGCGCGGACGTCCCGGACGGTCGCGAAGTCCTCGGCGGCCAGATGTCCGCTCGGCCCCTGCCCCTCCCAGCGTGAGCACCAGACGCATTCGGCCGACACGATGTGCACCAGCGTGTCCCGGACCGAGCCGAAGCTGTTCCCGAGGTCGCGCTGAAACTCGCTGGTGCTCAACCGGTCGACCGCATCCAGCAGGCGATCGCGGGCCCAGTAGTGGTAGTCGAGCAGGGTGATCAGCGCTTCACGGGTCATGCCGGCAGCGTACCGCCGGCCAGCCTGCGGCCCGTTGGACTCGCGATACCGTAGGCCGCCATGACGTGGGCACAGCTCCTTGCCTTCAACGTCGCTCTGCTGGTCGCCATGTAGGCAGCCTGTAGTGAAACCCAGGCGGCGTTCGCCCGGCGATGCATCCCGGCTGAACCACTTCGCTTCGCTTCGTTCTGCGTTGCGTTTCGGTCGAAATACACCCGGTATTCCTCCCTCACGCGCCTTGTCAGCCGGGCGCCTCGCCCCCACCGGGAGGACTGGCCGGCCTCGGCGCTCACGCGGGTTCCACCACAGGCTGTTGACCTCCTCTACATCGCCTACCGGATGTGGCGGGGCGCCTCCGCGCCGGTTGACGCGCTACCCGAGCCGGCGCGTCGGGCCTTCCGCCAAGGGCTGTTCATCAACCTGTTCAATCCGAAGGCGGTGCTCTTTGCAGCGGCCGTTCTCATTGCGATCTTTCCGGGGGGACTGGGGGCCGTGAACAGCGTCGTCATAGCCGTCAATCACCTCCTGATCGAACTCTCGTTCTACGCGGCGCTCGCCTTCTGCCTGAGTACGGAGGAGATCGCCGGCCGCTACCTGCGGGCCAGGACCTGGATCGACCGCGGGGCGGCGGCGGTCCTCGGCGCGCTGGGACTGCGGATCCTGCTCAGCCGCTGAGGAAGGGGCTACCTCGGAACTGAGGGTCCTTCCCGCCGCCCGCCTCCGGCGGGCTGTGCCGGTGTGAACACCGGCGTTCCCTTGCACGGCCGCGCTTCAGGCTGATCGGCCGTACGCGGTTCGCTGCGCTTCGCGCAGCGGTGCCGGCCGGAGGCCGGCGTTCCAAGCCGTCCCCGCGCTCCTTCGCGGTTAGCGATGCCCGGTCAGGTCAGTTGGACCCCCCGGCGCCCGAGGCCTCCGCCAAAAAGCCCTCGTAGATCCGGCGGGCTTCGTCGAACTGCGCGAAGACGTGGGCCCGCTCCTTCTCGGAGCGCCATCCGGGCCATTCCTCGGCCATGGCCCGAAGCTTGTCGATCCACCGGATGGAGTACTCCGCCGAGGCCCGGTTGCGCACCGGTTGCCCCGCCACCGTCACCCACACCGGGTTGGTGAATCCAAGCGCGAAATTCGCGTCCAGTGGGAAGCGCTCCTCGTTCTTCCCTTCGACCCGCAGGTGGAACCAGCCGCTCCCGCTGACCGGGTAGGACTTCGACAGGTCGAGTTCGAGGCGGTCGCCGGTAAACGGGATCTCCTCGACGACCTCGCCGTTGAAAATGACGAAAGCCTTGTCGAGCGGCGTGATGCTTCGCACCCTCCCCTGGAGTTCGACGGTGCCGCTCGAGGCGAGCTCCACTTCCTCGCCGGGGATGCGGCCGTTCACGGTGAGTTCGACCAGCGGCCCGGTGCTGACGAACGCATTGCCGCCCCGAAGCCCTGCGAGCCACGCCTCCATCGTCAGACCCTTGCCGCCCGTATACACGTAGGTGCGGACCGAACCGACGAGCTTGCTCCGCTGGAGATTGCTGATCGAGTCTTCCCCGCCGACGGCGGTGGCCGTCAGTCCGTTGTTCAGCGTCGCGTACCACGGATGAAAACCGGCACGGCCCGCGTTGGCCCACTCCACCGCGTCCGTCGTCCCGAGCGCGGCGTCCACCATGTAGCCCTTGGCGCCACCCAGGCTCCCCTCGAGCGGATCTCCGCTGCCGCCGAACGCGTGCACGTAACCGACGGTGGCGCCCTGCGCCTTCGCCTTCCGGAACATGTCCGTGTTGCTGGGATACAGGCTCTCGATGGCGGTGCCCTCGTAGCCCGTCGTAAAGGGCGAGATCAGATGGTCTCTCAGGCCGAACATGAATACGTGCCCGTAGAACGGAGGCCGGTACTCCTGTCCGACGACGAGCACGCGGTCCTTCGTCGACAGCGGATGCGCGCCGCCGCCGGGGACGAAGTGCTGGTAGTCGAGAATCCGGTTGTCCTTGTTGGCGACCTGCTCGAGGACGACGTCCTGGTCTTCGGCCTCCGACATCATCATCAGGTTCTCCAGCGTGTTGTGCAGGTTCCCCGCATAGTTCATGTGCACGTGGGTCGAGCCGCTGTACCAGCCCTTGGCCGCCATGTCGGTCATCGGCTGAAGCTCGACCGTCAGTTGGGTCACTCCCCCGGCCTCGATCTCGACTTCCTCCCGCACCGGCCAGAACTCGAAACCCTTGACGATGTCCATCGTCAGGGCGCCGGCGGGCACTTCCACCTGAAACTCGCCCGCGTGATGGAACATCGGATCGTCCACGCCGCTCACGCGCGCATACTCGTCCGCCGGGGCGTAGAACTTGCCGTCCGACGCCGTCAGGTGCACCCGCGAGCCGGTCACTTCATTTGACCCCGCCACCGTGGTCCGGACCGCCAGCACCCCCATCGGGCGCCGCCAGCGCCGATCGGTGATGTGCACGGTGATCTGCTTGCCACCGTAGGTCTCGAGGAGCGCCAGTTGGGGGAGTCCTTCCCGGTTCGAGATGTAAGCGATCCACTCCCCATCAGGTGAAAAGCGGGGGTGGAACGCGTCGTGATCCAGAAACGTCATCTTGTAGGGCTCGCCACCGACCGTCGGCTGCACGTAGAGGTTGCTGAACTGATCCGCCGTTCCGCCAGTGGACGAATAGATGAATCGCTTGCCGTCCAGGGAAACGTCCGGCCGGGTCCGGTAGAGCGTTTGCTCGGCAAGAACCGTCGTCGCCTGCAGGAGTCCGTCTTCCTCGGCGGGAATCCGGAGCACGTTCCCGGAGCCGAGCGGCACGCCGCGGTTGGAGATGACAAGGAGCTCCCCACTTCCCGGAAGCCAGGTCGGCGTGATCGCCATGTCCCATTCGCCGAAGTAGAGCCGGCTGTTGCCGTAGTTGTTGTCCTCGGTGATGGCGACTTCTTCTCCCGCCCACTGCCCGTTTTCGAACGCACGCACGTAGACGTTGAAGTAGCCGTTCGGTTTGGTGGACACATAGGCGACCCGGCTTCCATCCGGAGAGAACACGGGATCGACGTAGATCTGATCGTCATCGGTGAGGGCGTGGCTCTCGCCGGTTTCGAGGTTCAGGACCTCGAGCTGGATCGTCGTCCCTCCGTCGTCGGCGGTGTAGATCAACCACTTCCCGTCGGGAGAGATGTCCGGCAGCGAGTGGTACTTGTCGTTGTAGGTGAGTTCCCACGCCTGCCCGGTGTGAGGATCGACCTTCCAGATCGATCCGCTCATCGCCACTGCGATCCAGCTCCCGTCGGGCGACCAGTCCGGCCCCCACGGAGTCGAGCTCGGGGCCGGAGGAAAGTAGAAATTGTGCATGTAGTTCCCGCCGTGCCGAGACGCCGGGTAGGTGGTTCCCCCCGGCTGCGCCCAAGCCACGGAAGCGAGAGCGATCACGCCCGCAAGGAGGTGCGGCACAAGCCGGTGTCCGTTTCGATGCATCAGGGAGCTCCTTCAGGGAGTGTCAGTGCGAATTGCCGGATCCGAGCTCGGCGAGGCTCTTTTGGATGTCGGGCTGCTCGGGGTCGATCGCGACGGAGCGTTCGAAGACCTCGCGCGCCCTCCCCTTGTCTCCCAACCGAACGTAGGCATCGCCCAGCGCGTTGAGTATGCCGGGCTGCGGCGGTTTGAGCGAGACGGCCTTTCCGAGATGAGAGACCGCCGCCTTCAGATTCCCCTTCAGGTAGAAGCCGAGACCAAGGCCGACGACCACCTCATAGCGGTCGGCATGCTCGTACTGCAAGGGCAGGAGGAGACCCAAGGCCGATTCGGCCTTTCCCGAGCGAAGGTAGGAAGCGGCAAGCTTCCACTGCGCCTGCGGGACTTCCCGATCTCCTTCCGAGACGGCGCTCTCGAAGAGCCGCTCGGCTTCGGCGAAATTCTCCATCGCCCAGTGCTGGTCGCCGAGGACGACCGCCAGGAGGGCACGCTTCCCGGCGTCGAAGCTCCGGCGGGCAAAGAGCCCGGCCCGGGGAATGCTGGCCCGCGGCGAGATCTGAAACGGCGCCGTCTTTTCGGCCAGCACGCTCCCGTCAGCGTCCTGGAGCCGCACCCGGAGCTGATACCGATCGGCGACCGCGCCCTCCAGGCTGAACCGCTCCTCGATGAAGGCCGGCTCCGTCCCGAGAACGCCGCGGGTGCGTTCCGCCACCACCTCCTCCCCGCGGAGGAAAGCGAAGTTCAACTCGTGCGACGGATCGGCGGAGAACAACTGGAATACACAGTGCACGGTTTCGGTGCCGGCGAAGACATCGCCGGCGGCCGGGTGGACCCGCGCCGAACCGGCCTGAAACGTCTTGAACGCGTCGGGGCCGTCCGGCATCACCTCCGTGCGAAAACCGAGCACGACGTCGCTCAGCGCCGGCTGGCCGCGAGGAGGATCGCTGACGCGAACCGAGTGCTCCGCCACCGTGTATTGACGCGACACGCGATTGCGAAGAATCAGCATCACCTCGTAGTCGCCCGGCACCAGCGGGACGCCGTCCTGGTAGGCGAACGTCGAGCCCTGGATTGCTCCCAGTTGCGCCTTCGTCAGTTGGACGAAGGCCTCCTTGTCGTCCGCGAGAACCAGGCGACCGTTCGGGTCCCGTACCTCCAGACTGGCGTCGAGCGTCGTGAACGAACGCGACCCGTCGGCGTTCGTATCCATCGGGAGGTTCTCCAGGTCGAGCTCGATGCTGAAATGGAGGTAGGCCGTGCGATCCGGACCGAGAAGCACCGCGAAGCTGTCCTCGCTGGGCACGAAGTTGAACGAGTACTCCGACGACACCCGGCTGCCGTAGCGCTCCCAGGTGTCGAGGTAGTCGGTGCGGACTGCGTGCCTCGGCGAAGCCTCGATTCGCGCCATGGCGACCTGGGACCCGAGACCGACGGTGCCCCCCCGGATGTCGACCGGCTCCGCCGCGTCCACAGCGAGGGCGGCCCGCGCCAGCTCCGGCGAAATCCGGAGGAGTTGCTCCATGTTCCGCTCGGGAAACGAGCGCGTCGAGCCGCGAATCAAATCTCCCGGAACGTCCGCACCCGGAATGAACAGGCGATATTGAACCGCATCCAGCCTCTTGGAGAAGAGCAGATAGAAGAAGGACGGCACGTTCTTGCCCTGGTCGCCCTGATAGAACCAAAGCTGGCTCGTATAGAGATTGTTGTAGTTATCGAAAGTCTCGATGCTCCGGGGCGGGCCCAGGATGATGTGCATCCGGCCCCGATCCGTCCTCCATCCGGGCGAGAAGGCTTCGCCCCGGAGCTCGCTGTTCGCATACTCGAAACGGCGGTAGTGCTCCTCCCGGAACTCGTTGACGGGAGTGCCCGGGACCGGATCGCGTCTTCGCCAGAACGCTTCGATGAATCCGTCGCGTTCCTTAACCGTGCCGAGCAAGAGGAAAACGTCCGTTTCCCTTTCGGTGATGATGTAGGTCACCTCTTCCTGCAGCCACCGGCGGTGTTCCGGAGTGAGCTCTTGCGCAGGAGCGGCGCGCGATGCCGCGGCAACCGATAGCAGAAGGACGAGCGCCAGATTACGCATCGGTAGAGATCTCTTCGGCATTCCCCGTCCGCAACCTAGCAGAGACAGGACGAGCGCCGCAAAGGGGATGGGTCAACGGCCTGCGGTGGAACCCGGGTGAGCGCCGAGAGCGGCGAGGCGCCCGGCTGACAAGGCGCGTGAGGGAGGAATACCGAGTGTATTTCGACCGAAACGCAACGCCGAGCGCCGCATAGCGGCGCGGTGAACAGCCGGTGGTGGAACCCGCGTGAGCGCCGAGGCCGGCCAGTCCTCCCGGTGGGGGCGAGGCGCCTGGCTGACAAGGCGCGTGAGGGAGGAGCCCCCACCGGGAGAACTGGCCCGGGTGTATTCCGACCGAAACGCAACGATGAGCGGCGCAAAGCGGCGCGTTCAGGCGGGATGCATCGCCGCTCGAGCCCCCACCGGGAGAACTGGGCCGCCTGGGTTCCACCACAGGCTGCTGGAACCCCGAGGTTCCATCGCGTGGATCAAGGATTCGAGCGACCGTTCGAGTGAGAGGCCCGGGCGACCTAAGGGCACCGAATATCATCGAGTTAGCATGGATTGATCCCCGTTTGACTTTCGGAATCGGAAGGTCCTAAAGTAGGGACTCTATTTGTGATTTCATGTAGGACCTTGAGAAGGAGAATTTCATGCAGAATTTGATGAGCCGTTGGTCGGTGCTCGCCTTGGCGGGCGTTCTATTGCTCCCTGTGGCCGCCGTCGCCCAGGAGTCGGCAACGCTCTCCGGAACGGTCGAAGACACCTCTGGAGGTGCTCTACCCGGCGTGGCGGTCCTGGTGGTGGAAAACAGCACCGGACGACAGCAGTCGGCCGTGACCGATGCCGCGGGTGGATTCCGGGCGGCCGCGTTGCGACCCGGCACGTACCGGGTGGAAGCGGCGCTGTCCGGCTTCGCCACCATGATCCTTCCGGAGATCGAGCTCCTGGTGGGTCAAAACGCCGACATCACGATCCAGATGGCGCTCGCGGGCGTCGAGGAGACGATCACCGTCACCGCGGAGGCGCCCCTCGTGGATCTGGTGTCGTCGGAAGTAGCCGGCAACGTGGATCGCCGCATGATGGACGATTTGCCGGTGCAGGGACGCAACTGGATGGAACTCGCCCTGTTGGTGAAGGGCATCACCGCCAACGACACCAACAACAATCGTCCGGGAATCGCTCGCGACGAAAGCTTCCAACTCAATCTGGATGGGCAGCAGATCACCCAGCAGGTGGCGAGTTCCGGCTTTGGTCAACCCAAGTTCAGCCGCGAGGCCATCGCCGAGTTCCAGATCGTCACGAATCAATTCGACGTGACGCAGGGCCGCTCCTCCGGGGCTCAGGTGAACGCCATCACCCGCTCCGGAACGAACGACTTCACCGCCAGCTTCTACGGGTACTTCCGTGACGACCGCTTCAACGCCGAGGATCACATCGCCGAAGAAGTGCTGCCGTTCGAGAATCAGCAGGTGGGCGGGGTGCTCGGTGGACCCATCGTCAACGACCAGGTCCACTACTTCCTGTCTTACGAGCACGAGCGACAGCCGGGCAGCGTTTTCGTCCAGCCGGCTCGCCTCCCGAACCAGGAGTGGGTGTTCGAGACGCCGGAAGCGCAGAACAGCTTCACCGCCCGCGTCGATCACACCGCCTCCGACAACGATCAGCTCTCCTACCGGGTCTCCTACTGGGATTTCGAGACCGCGTTCAGCCTGTCGAGTTCAGGGCACCCTTCGAACGCCCGGGCGCGCACCCAGGATTCAACGAACGTGCTCGCCAGCTGGAGTCATCTGTGGAGCCCGGAGGTCTTTACCGAGCTGAAGCTCGGCTACAACGGCTTCGAGTGGACGAACAAGCTGGCCGATACTTCGGTCGGCGGTTGTGACCAGACCTTCGGCCAGCCACAGCAGGATCAATCCAGCTGTCAATCAAACTACGTCTTTCCGGGGATCACCTTTGGTGGACCGCGGAACTACCCGCAGTTGTTTACCCAGGATGTCTTCTCCGCCCGCTTTCAGTTGAACTGGACCGAGGCGGAACACGACGTGAAGCTCGGCGGCGAGTTCCTGAGCTGGAAGGACGGCGGCGAGTGGCACCTGCTCGAGAGGGGCGAGTTCATTTTCAACGAGCGTCCCGCCGATCTGGAACGCCGCTTCCCTATCGAATGCGCCACCAACCCGGGCTGCTGGGATGTGAGCGGGCTCGACCACACGGTAGCCCGATTCAGCCAGAACGTCGGCAACTGGATCATTGATATCCCCCGGCCGACCTGGGCTGCCTGGGTGGCCGACACCTGGCGGGTGAACGACAATCTGGTCCTGAACTTCGGCCTGCGCTACGACCTGGACTGGGGCGCTCTGGCGCCACAGGGCAACGACATCATGACGCCGTTCGCCGGACCGAGCGCCGGCCGGGGAGCCGGAGACTCCCTGTACAAGTGGGACATCCGCGACACCAACAACTTCGCGCCCCGCGCCGGATTCGCATATGACGTCGGCGGCACTGGCGATCTGGTCATTCGCGGTGGGTCGGGCATCTTTCACACGATCAGTTCGTCCAACGTGACGTTCAGCCAGCAGTCCTTCAACGGTCAGCGAATTCTGGTGAACTCGTTCCCGAACGACGGGATGCCCGGCTTCTTGCAGGATCCCACCCGGGGAGTGACGCCGCAGCAGATCCTGAACGGTGAAGTGCCGGTTCCGCCGCAGGCGCCACGGACGATCGCCCACAATTTCGCCCTGCCGTACAGTTGGCAAACCTCGATCGGTTTCCAGAAACAGCTCGGCTCGGTGTGGGGATTCGAGAGCGATCTGCTCCATTGGAAGGAAACCAACACTCCGCGCGCCACCGACCCGAACCAGATCTTCGATCCGGTGACGGGCTACAACGTGCGTGGCCGGCTGGATCCCAACTTCACCCGGATCCGCTACATCGAGAGCACCGGCAAGCAGGACTACCTGGCGGTTTCCAGCGGGCTGCGGCGCCGGTTCCGGGACAACTTCCAGATCAACGTGACGCACACGTTCATCTTCTTCAAGCGTGACGACACCCGTGGCTGGGGTGACTTCCCCAACAACACGTTCGACCCGGACGCCGAGTGGGGCCCCGCGCTCGACTTTCAGCGGAACACGTTCCGTATCAATGGGATCTACCAGCTCCCGTACGACGTCTCGATCTCGGGCGCGTACTTCTTCGGCTCCGGAAACCGCTACCGGACGTCAATCGGGGGCCGGCCGTACGGAAAGAGCGCGAGCACGAATCGCCTGAATCTCGGAGATCCGATCACAGTGAATCCGGAGATTCTGCCTCGCTTCGACGGACCCTCCACGATCGGGACCGGCCCCGGCAACGAGGCGCCGAGGAATGCGCTGCTGGGCGAGGCGCTTCACAAGGTTGACTTTCGGCTCTCGAAGGTCTTCAACTTCGGATCGGTGAGAGTCTCTGCGATCGCCGAGGTCTTCAACCTGCTCAACCACGGGAACTTCGGCAACTACAACGGGACCATCGACTCCAGCAGCTTCGGCTCTCCGCGGCAGGTGACCTCCACCGCTTACGGTCCACGCGCAGCGCAGTTCGCCTTCCGACTGGAGTACTAGACCCGGCAGGCGCCCTCCGGAGGCCGGCGGTCCGGGACCGCCGGCCTCCGGAGGTGGCGCCGCAGGCAAGGGAACGCCGGTCTTCAGACCGGCACCGGGGCCGAAGGCCGCGGCGGCGCAGACCCCAGCTGTCGGGATGGCTCCCCTCTCAGCGCGTACCCCTGAGGGCAGGATGGCGCGCAGGCAAGGGAACGCCGGTGTTCACACCGGCACCGCCCGCGCAGCGGGCGAAACGCAGACCGCTGAACAAGGAGAAGCGCGGGGACGGCTTGGAACGCCGACCTCCGGTCGGCATCGCGCGGGAGCGCGAAACCCGCCCTGATGGCGCTGCCCCCTGCCGACGTGAGCGCCGCACCCTCGGCCGTTCCCGGCCCGCGGTGAGCGATCACCAGTCCCGCAGCAACGCCGCCATCTCCGGGAGGCCGATCGCTTCCACCCCGTCTCCCATCGGGTACCGGTGTCTGCCGCCGTGCACGACGAAGGCCCGCTCGGCATCGAGGTCGGCGCAGGCGCTGGCGAACCCGCGGGACACCTGCGGAGCGGAGCCGCGCTTGATCTCGATGGCCCATCGAATGCGCGCACGGCGCCGTCCACACCAAGGACTGCCAGTTCGAGGGCTTCGCCAAGGCCCTGACGGTGCGCCGGGGCAGCAAGCGCGCCATCGTCGCCACCGCCAACAAGATGCTCCGGGTCCTCTACGCCGTCCTCAAAACCGGCAAGCCCTACCGGGACCCGCGAATCGACTACGAAGCCATCATGGTCCAGCGGAACGCGCCCCGCTGGATCACCATGCTCCAAAAACACGATATCGATCCCCTGACCGGACTACCCCTCGGAAAACCCGCCGCCTGACCTCACGCCGCGCCAGCGCATAGCGAAGCCGCCGCCGGGCTCACGCGGGGCAGCCCTTCTCGCCGCACTTCGCCGACCCGCCCTTGGCGCATCGGCAGCCGTCCCTCTGCCACTGCGGTACCCCGCACGACGTCTGTCCTCCGCCCGAATCGGACCCGAATCTGTTACCCAGGAACTGGGCCGCCTGGGTTCCACCACAGGCTGCTGGAACCCCGAGGTTCCATCGCGTGGATCAAGGATTCGAGCGACCGTTCGAGTGATGCTCGGGCGACCTAAGGGCACCGAATATCATCGAGTTAGCATGGATTGATCCCCGTTTGACTTTCGGAATCAGAAGGTCCTAAAGTAGGGACTCTATTTGTGATTTCATGTAGGACATCAGAGAAGGAGAATTCCATGCAAAACTTCATTCGCCGCGTGGCAGTGCTCGCCCTGACGAGCGTTCTGCTGCTACCTGTGGCCGCCCTCGCCCAAGAGTCGGCGACGCTCTCCGGAACGGTGGAAGACACCTCTGGAGGTGCTCTACCCGGCGTGACGGTCCAGGTAGTGGAAAACAACACCGGACGGCAGCAGTCGGCCGTGACCGATGCCTCAGGCACGTTCCGGGCGTCCGCGTTGCGACCCGGCACGTACCGGGTGGAAGCGGCGCTGTCCGGCTTCGCCACCATGATCCTGCCGGAGATCGAGCTCCTGGTAGGTCAAAACGCCGACATCACGATCCAGATGGCGCTCGCGGGTGTCGAGGAAACGATCACCGTCACCGCGGAGGCGCCCCTCGTGGATCTGGTGTCGTCGGAAGTAGCCGGCAACGTGGATCGCCGCATGATGGACGATTTGCCGGTGCAGGGACGCAACTGGATGGAACTCGCCCTGTTGGTGAAGGGCATCACCGCCAACGACACCAACAACAATCGTCCGGGCATTACTCGCGACGAGAGCTTCCAGCTCAATCTGGATGGCCAGCAGATCACCCAGCAGGTGGCGAGTTCCGGCTTTGGTCAACCCAAGTTCAGCCGCGAGGCCATTGCCGAGTTCCAGATCGTCACCAGTCAATTCGACGTGACGCAGGGCCGCTCCTCCGGGGCTCAGGTGAACGCCATCACCCGCTCCGGAACGAACGACTTCACCGCCAGCTTCTACGGGTACTTCCGTGACGACCGCTTCAACGCCGAGGATCACATCGCAGAAGAAGTGCTGCCGTTCGAGAATCAGCAAATAGGTGGCGTCTTCGGTGGACCCATCGTCGCCGACAAGGTCCACTACTTCCTCTCTTACGAGCACGAGGGGCAGCCGGGCAGCGTTTTCGTCCAACCGGCTCGCCTCCCGAACCAGGAGTGGGTGTTCGAGACGCCGGAAACGCAGAACAGCTTCACCGCCCGCGTCGACCACACCGCCTCCGACAACGACCAGTTGTCCTACCGGGTCTCCTACTGGGATTTCGAGACCGACTTCAACCTGTCGAGTTCAGCGCACCCGTCGAACGCCCGGGCGCGCACGCAGGATTCGACGAACGTGCTCGCCAGTTGGAGTCATCTGTGGAGCCCGGAGGTCTTTACCGAGCTGAAGCTCGGCTACAACGGCTTCGAGTGGACGAACAAGCTGGCCGATACGGCGATCGGCGGCTGTGACCAGACCTTCGGCCAGCCACAGCAGGATCAAACCAGTTGTCAACCGAACTACGTCTTCCCGGGGATCACGTTCGGTGGACCGCGGAACTTCCCGCAGTTGTTCACCCAGGATGTGTTCTCCGCCCGTTTCCAGTTGAACTGGGACAAGACGGAACACGACGTGAAGCTCGGCGGCGAGTTCCTGAGTTGGAAGGACGGCGGCGAGTGGCACCTCCTCGAGAGGGGCGAGTTCATCTTCAACGAGCGTCCCGCCGACCTCGAACGCCGCTTCCCCATCGAGTGCGCCACCAATCCGGGCTGCTGGGATGTGAGCGGCCTCGACCACACGGTCTCCCGCTTCAGCCAGAACGTCGGCAACTGGATCATTGATATCCCCCGGCCGACCTGGGCCGCCTGGGTGGCCGACACCTGGCGGGTGAACGACAACCTGGTCATGAACTTCGGGCTCCGCTACGACCTGGACTGGGGTGCTCTGGCGCCACCGGGCAACGACATCATGACGCCGTTCGCCGGACCGAGCGCCGGCCGGTCAGCGGGAGACTCCCTTTACAAGTGGGACATCCGCGACACCAACAACTTGGCGCCGCGCGGCGGATTCGCGTATGACGTCGGCGGCACCGGCGATCTGGTTATTCGCGGCGGATCGGGCATCTATCACACGATCAGCTCGTCGAACGTCACGTTCAGCCAGCAGTCCTTCAACGGCCAGCGCATCCTGGTGAACTCGTTCCCGAACGACGGGATGCCCGGCTTCTTGCAGGATCCCACCCGGGGAGTGACGCCGCAGCAGATCCTGAACGGTGAAGTACCGGTTCCCCCGCAGGCGCCGCGGACGATCGCCCACAATTTCGACTTGCCGTACACGTGGCAAACCTCGATCGGTTTCCAAAAGCAGCTCGGTGCGTTGTGGGGATTCGAGACCGATCTGCTCCACTGGACGGAAACCAACACCCCGCGCGCCACGGACCCGAACCAGATTTACGATCCGGTGACGGGCTACAACATCCGCGGCTATCTGGATCCCAACTTCACCCGGATCCGCTACATCGAGAGCACGGGCAAGCAGGAATACCTGGGGCTCTCCAGCGGGCTGCGGCGCCGGTTCCGGGACAACTTCCAGGTCAACGTGACACACACCTTCATCTTCTACAAGAATGACGACACCCGTGGCTGGTTCGACTTCCCCAACAACACGTTCGATCCGGATGCAGAGTGGGCTTCTTCGCTCGACTTTCAGCGGAACACGTTCCGTATCAACGGGATTTACCAGCTTCCGTACGACTTCGCGGTCTCGGGCGCCTACTTCTACGGCTCCGGACACCGCTTCGATACGACAATCGGCGGTCGGCCGTACGGAAAGAGCGCGAGCAGGAATCGCCTGAATCTCGGGGATCCGATCCAGGTGAATCCGGATGTTCTGGATCGCTTCGACGGACCCTCCGTGATCGGGACCGGTCCCGGCAACGAGGCGCCGAGGAATGCGCTGCTGGGCGAGGCGCTGCACAAGGTTGACGTTCGCCTCTCGAAGGTCTTCAACTTCGGACCGGTGAGAGTCTCGGCGATCGCCGAGGTTTTCA
Organism: Candidatus Marinacidobacterium sp.; assembly: GCA_965223075.1. Taxonomy (GTDB): domain Bacteria; phylum Acidobacteriota; class Vicinamibacteria; order Marinacidobacterales; family Marinacidobacteraceae; genus Marinacidobacterium. The sequence goes on from OZ244986.1 coordinate 1,596,743, forward strand.
ACCTGCTCAACCACGAGAACTACGGCCGCTACAACGGGACCATCGACTCCAGCAGCTTCGGCTCTCCGCGGCAGGTGACTTCCACCGCCTACGGTCCGCGCGCAGCGCAGTTCGCCTTCCGACTGGAGTACTAGCCCCAGCAGGCGCCAACGAGGCCGGCGGTCCGGGACCGCCGGCCTCCGGCCGGCATCGCCCGCCCGAGAGGCTGGGAACGCCGGTCTTCAGACCGGCACCGCGGCCCGACAGGGCCGCGAACGGCGCGCTGCCGAAGTAGGAAAAGCGCGGGGACGGCTTGGAACGCCGGCCTCCGGCCGGCATCGCGCGGGAGCGCGAAACCAGCACCGGATGGCGCTGCGCCCGGTGAACGTGAGTGCCGCACCCGCGGCCGCTCCGCGGCCGCGGCGAGCGATCACCCGTCCCGCAGCAACGCCGCCATCTCCGGGAGACTGATCGCTCCACGCCGTCGTCCCTGATCCAGGCAGATAGCACAATCTACATCCGGATCTGCATGGTTATGGGTCGCTGGCGTTGCCATCGAGCGGCTCGCGAAGGACCGATCGCAGGACCATCCCTCAAACACCGGCGGACCAATTCGTGCGGTGTACAGAACTGAATCAGAGATGACTCAGCTCCGCGGCGAGCCCAGGACCGACCGGACTTCCTCTCCGATCCCGGACGTCCAGCCCGCCTACTTCATCCTGCGCCGTTCTGCCTCGCGTTGCGCCCGCACGTACGTTTCCAGCACGCGGTTGATCCGGGTCCGGTAGCCCTTGCCCGGACGCTTGAACCACTGCAGCACGGAGCGCCGGATTCGGAGCGAGATCTGCTCCGTACGGTCCGGCTCAACGAGTTTCGCTTCCTGCCAGAAGGTCTCATCCAGTTCGGGGATCTCGCTGAAATCGAGATCCTCGTCCTTCAGCGCCGCAATCTGTCCGGGTTCAAGTGGGCTCTTGGATACGCCCATGATCACTCCCCGCCCGACAGCTCCGCCTCCAGCTCGTCGAGCGCCACCGGCCAGCGCGGGTGGCGTGCGGCCCTGATCCTCGCGAGCGGCCCCGCCACGACGGTCACGAAGGCCGCCGGGTCCAGGTACTCCTGCGCGACCGCCTTGACGTCCGAGGTCGTGACGGCTAGCACGGCTTCGGGCCATCCCATCAGGTGGTCCGTGCCGCCGCGACGCACCTGCTCGACGGCGAAGGTCTCGCTCGCACTGGTCGCGAGTTCGAGCGACCTTTGCCAGACCGCCCCGAGCAGCCAGCCTTGGGCGCGGGTGACCTCGGCCTCGGTCACCGGCTCGTCCGGATCGTGGATGCGCGCGAGTTCGTCCAGGCTGTAGCGGACGAGGGGCCCCACCGCCTCCGGACGCCCGCCGGTGCGCACCAGCAGAAGGCCCGTTCCGGACGCCGTTACGGGGATCTCGAAGTCGTCCCGGTTGGCCAGGCCCCGCATCTCCCGTGCGGCGATGTTCAGACGCTCGGCGAGGATGAAGCGGAGAACAGCCAGTGAAGCCCGATTCGATTCGGGAACGGCGCCGACAACCCGGCCGATGGCGATCCAACCCTCCAGGCTCGGGACGTCCACGGCGTGGAAGCGGCTCGAGCTCTCGCCGGGCGCAATGACCGCAGGTGCCGGGGCCGGCTCACCGCTCGGCGCCCAACCCGGGGTCGCCGACTCCAGCACCGCTTCTACCTCATCGCGGGAAACGGCGCCCCCGATCCCGAACACCACGCGATCGGCGGTGAGGCTTCTCCCGGCCAGTGCCCTCACCGCAGCCAGCGCAACCGTCGTCCCCGGCTCCGGCGGCGCCAGGGGATACCCCTGGATCCGGCGCTCGAGCTCGACCTTGGGGCGGAAGCCGTCACCGTCGATCCCGGCCATCGGCATGCTGTACCCGGCGCCCGCCCGGTACTCGCGGACCGCTGCGGCGTCCAGGTCGGGATTACGGATGAGCTCCACGAGCAGCTCCAGTCCTTCCTGCCAGTCCTCCGGAAGCACGTTCAACGAGAGGTGGGTAGCGTCGAGGGTCTCCACGGCGCTCAGCGACGTGCCCAGCTCGGCGAAGCGAAGCGAGGGCGGACGGCTCGCTCCCGCGGGGCCTCGCGTCGTCAACAGGTGGGTCAAAAGGGCCGCCGCCCCGGCCTCGCCTTCGGCCTCGTAGAGCCGGCCCAGCGGCAGCGCGGCCGTGACGCGCACGAGCGGGTCGGAGGCCGCGGGAACGATGTAGGCCCGGACGCCGCTCGACGTCTCGAAGAGGGCCTGAACCGGATCGGGCGGTGTAAACGCGGCGGGACCGGACGCGAGGTTACCCGGGTCCGGCCAGTCGTGCTCGAAGATCGGCCGCGAGCGGCCGGGGAGAGTGTCTTCGCCACCGCAGCCCGCGAGCGCGAGGGCTGTGGAGGCCACGATCGTGAGGGCCAACAGCGATACGCCGTGCGCCGGCCTGCGGCCAGCGCGTGCCGACCGGAGGTCGGCGTTCCAAGCCGTCCCCGCGCTTCTGATCGGGCGGCGGCACGCGGTTTCGCAGCCCTTTCGGCCAGCGCGTGCCGGTCGGAGACCGGCGGTCCCTTGCCGGCGCGCCATCCAGACCCTCATTGCCCGTCTCCCGGCCGGCCCAGGAAGTCGAGCCAGCTCGGTCCGCTTCCCTCCGGAGGCTCGGCCCGCGCCACCGCGATCACCCGGTTGGAGGGCACGAAGTAGGTCGCTGCGACCCGCTGCACGTCCGCCGCCGTCGCCGCGTCCCTTGCCTCGATGAGGTCGGGCAGCACGCTCCAGTGGTTCATCGTGTGATGGTGCCCGACCAGGAAAGCGAGCTCCTGGGTGTTATCGAGGAGCTCCGCCCATTCGACGCGGAGCCGCTTATGCGCACGGGCCAGCGCCGCGGAGTCGATCCGCCCCTCCCGGAGATCGGCCACGGCGTCCAGCAATGCCCCCTCGACGGCCGCGAGGTCACCGTCCGTCTCCGCCTGCGCCACCAGGTTGAACGCCGCAGGCGACCCGAAGCGGTAGGTGTGGATGACCCGGAAGTCGGCGGCGACCGAGGCCGATGCGCCACTCGCCGCCAGCGCCTGGCCGGCCATCCCGTGCGGCCCGCTCAGGAGGGCCGCGATGAGGTCGAACACCGGCCGGTCGGGGTGTCCCATGCCGGGGATGCGGTAGCGCAGGTGGACCTGCGGCGAGAGCGGCTCCGTCCAGTCGAGCCGAACGGACCCGCTGGGCACCGGCTCGGCCTCGACGTCCAGATCGAGCGGAGGTTCCGGCCCGCGGGGCAGCACTCCGAAGTAGCGCTCCGCGAGGGGCACTACCTCGTCAAGTGTCACGTCGCCTACCAGCACCAGCGCCGCGTTGTTGGGCACGAAGTAGTCGTCGTAGATCCGGTACATCGCATCCCGGGTGAAATTCCCGAAGTCGCGGACGTGCCCGCCGTCGGGGACGTAGACCGGGTGGACCTGGGCGGTGACGCCGTCGATTGCCTCGTTGAAGCGGGTCTGTGGCTGGCCCTTTCCCCCGAGGATCTGCTCCAGCACGGTGAAGCGCTGCGCCTCCCAGCCCCTCAGAATCGCGTTGACCAAGCGGTCTGCCTCCAGCCGGAAGAAGAGTTCCAGGTGCTCCCGGGGGAGCGCCATGTTCATCTCCATGTAGTCCTGCTCGGTGCTGGCCGGCACCGGATCCGTGTGGCGCACGTATCCGCCGTGCTGCATGTACCACTTGTAGGAGGTCCAGAAGTCCCGGTACTCGTCGTCCCGGTCCTCGAGTTCGTAGAGCCGTTCCCGGAGGGCCTCGATCTCGGGCGTGACCGGCCAGCCGAGCTCGTCGTAGAAGACGGCCCGCTCCCGGAGCTGATTGCGCTCGCGGTTGCGCGCCGCGATGAGTTCCTGTTCGGTGTCGTGGATCTGCTGCAGGATGGGCCGCTCGGCGGCCAGATCGGTGGTGCCGACGGTGGTCGTCCCCTGATGGATGACGTGCTCGAGGAAGTGCGTGATCCCGTGCTGCCCCACCGGCTCCGCCATCGAGCCCACCCGCACCCAGAGGTTGGCTGCCACCCGGGGCCGGCGGTGGTCCTCGACCAGCAGGATGGTGAAACCGTTGTCGAGCACATGCTCCTGAATCTGGAGCGGCCCGGAGTTCAACTGCGCGAACGCCGACGAGCCCACGCACGCAACGGCGCAGAGGCAAAGGAACAGGGGTCTCATCGGCTTTCCTCCGAACTCCGCTCCGGCGGGCGGCACTCCGGCCATTCTTCATCCTCCGGCATCGCCCGCCGGTCCCGCGGCATCCGCTCCGGATCCTCGGACGCCAGATAGACGAGCATCGCGGTCATCACCGCGTCGTCCCGCAGGTCCTCGAAGATGATCTTGTCGAAGCTGTCCCGGTTGGTGTGCCAGGTGTGGACGCTGGTGTCCCAGCGGTTCTCGATCTCGGGGTCGTCCCGGCCCGCTCCCACGTGGAAGCTGAATGCCGGCACCCCCGCGCACAGGAAGGCCGCGTGGTCCGTGCCGCCGGCTTCCGGCATCCCCGGAATCTCGAGCGTGACCAGATCCGACAGCTCACTGGGAATCTTCGCCAGCCACTCCCCGAAGCGCCCGCCGGCCGCGACGAACCCCTGCATCGGGATGAAGGTGACCGGCCCAGTCCCGTGGTCCACGTTGAACACCGTGTGGGTGCTTTCGAGGATCTCGGGGTGGTCCTCGACGAAGGCGCGGGACCCGTTGAGGCCCTGCTCCTCTCCGTTCCAGAGTGCGCCGATGATGGTGCGGCGGAGATTCGGGACCGCTGCCTTCAGGATGCGCATCGCTTCCATGATGGCGACCGCGCCGGTGCCGTTGTCGAGCGCTCCGGAAGAACCGTCCCAGGAGTCGTAGTGGCCTCCGAGGATCACATACTCGGGAGGATCCGCACTCCCCGGGATCTCGGCGATGGCGTTGAACACCGGCACCTCACCGAGGAACTCGGCCTGGGCGTCCACGCGCAGGACCGGCTCCTGGCCGTTTTCGGCCAGCCGGTAGACGAGGCCGTACGCCTCGCAGCTCAGGTCCAGGACCGGGGTTCGCTCCATCCCGGTGCCGAAAATCTTGTGGACACCCCACCCTTCGGACCACTGCGACCGGATGATGCCGGCGGCCCCGGCGGCGTCCAGCGCTTCCGGCAGTTCGCGCCCCTCGATACCCGCGCTCTCGTAGCGGTCGCCCCAGTCCTCGATCGCGCGCTCCCGCTCCTCGGTCATCCGGGCCAGTGTCTCGGGCCGGGCGAACCGCTCCAGGTTGTCCCGCGGGCGGCAGCTCGCCTCCGCCGGCCAGATCAGCACGAACTTTCCGCGAACCTCCGGGAGCCACGCCTCGAACGCTTCGGGGCTGGCCGCGTCCACCAGGATCACCACGCCCGCTTCGACGGGCCCGCCGGTGGCGGGGCTCCAGGCGGCCGCCATGCCCTCCAGCGACCGCACCCGCGGGGAGACGAGATCGATGTGGCTGATCCCCCGCTCCCATCCCCGCCAGGTGCCGTACTGCTCCTTCCTGGCCTCGATCCCCCACTCGGTGTACTTCTCCACCGCCCAGTCGTTGGCCCGGGCCATGGCCGGCGAGCCGGTCAGGCGCGGCCCGATCACGTCCATCATCACCCGGCCGAGCTCCATCACCTGGGAGCGCTCGACCCCCTCCTCCCAGATCGCCCGGATCACCGGGTCGTCGGAGGGAAAGGACGGGGTGGCCGCCTCCTCCTCCTGGGCCGCCGCCTGGGTGGAAAGGAAGGTGAGCAAGCCGGTGAGGACGACTCGAACCGTACGCCGCATTGCAAACCCCCGTCCGCGCCCTTACTTTATCGGTCCGGCGTCGCCCAGCTCGACCCCCCGATCCCCCATGCGTCTCGCAGGCAAGCGTGCTCTGGTCACCGGCGGCTCGCGCAGCATCGGGCGGGGAATCGCCCTCGGACTCGCCCGTGAAGGCGCGAATGTGGCGGTGGGCTACCGCCATAGCCGCGGGGATGCCGAGAGCACCGTCCGCCAGATCGAGGCGATGGGACGCCGGGCGATCGCGGTGCGGGGCTCCACGGACTCCCGCTCGGACGTCGAGCGCTTCGTCGCCGAGGCGCACGACTTCCTGGGCGGCCTCGACATCCTCGTGAACAACGCCGGCGTTCTGAAGCGGACACCCCTCCTCGAGATCAGCGAGGAGGAGTGGGACGACATTCTGAACGTCAACCTGAAGGGTTACTTCCTGGTCGGCCAGGCGGTGGGACGCCTCATGGTCGAGTCCGGGACACCGGGCGCGATCGTCAACGTGTCGTCCGCCGGGCAGGCGGTGGCCGCCCCGAACCTCACCCACTACTGCGTGTCGAAGGCGGGGGTCGAGATGCTCACGAAGCAGATGGCGCTTGAGCTCGCACCCCACAAGATCCGGGTGAACGCCATCGCGCCGGGTCTGATCGAGACCGACATGAACCGGGCCGACATCGCGCAGGACGACTTCAAGAAGCGCCGCCTCGCCCGCATCCCGCTCGGGGAGATCGGCGAACCTGACGACCTTGTCGGGTCCGTGGTCTACCTGGCGTCGAACGACGAGGCGCGCCTCGTCACCGGCGCCACCCTGTTCATCGATGCCGGCCAGACGATCTGGGGCGCCTAGCCCGACCAGGCCGGCTTCGCATCTGGATCGAGCCCGTCCGAGTCACCTCGGCCCCTACCTGACTCATCAGGAAGACCAACAGGAAAAATCATGCTCAACGAACTGCAGGAACGCTGGTGCAGCGAAAGCAAATGGGACTTCTCGGACCTCAAGGCGCTGTTTCTCAACTGCACGCTGAAGCGCTCGCCGGAGATGTCGCACACCGACGGTCTGATCCGCATCGCGCGCGCCATCATGGAGAAGAACGGCGTCGCCGTGGAGTCACTCCGCCCCATCGATCATGACATCGCGATCGGCGTCTATCCCGACATGACGGAGCATGGCGCGGCCCGGGACGACTGGCCGCAGATCTTCGAGAAGGTGGAGGCCGCCAACATCCTGGTGGTTACGACGCCGATCTGGCTGGGCGAGAAGTCTTCGATCTGCACCCACGTCATCGAGCGGCTCTACGCCAACTCGCACATCCTCAACAAGCACGGGCAGTACGCCTACTACGGCCGGGTCGGCGGCTGCCTGGTGACGGGCAACGAGGACGGCGTCAAGCACTGCGCCATGAACATCCTCTATTCGCTGCAGCACCTCGGCTACGTCATCCCGCCCCAGGCGGACTCGGGCTGGCTCGGCCCCGTCGGGCCCGGGCCGTCCTATCTCGATCCCGGCTCCGGCGGGCCCGAGAACGACTTCACCAACCGCAACACCACCTTCATGACGTGGAACCTCATGCACCTGGCGCGCCTGCTGAAGGACGCGGGCGGCGTTCCGGCGCACGGCAACCAGCGCTCGGCGTGGGATGCCGACTGCCGTTTCGACTACCCGAACCCGGACTACCGATAGCCGGCGGGCCCAGGGAGCTCCGACCATGGCAGAGAAGAAAGCCGGCGCTTCCGGCAGCGGCCACGTCACGGTCGAGCTGCAAAAGGACGGACCGCTCAAGGTCTCCGGCCTGACCGCCTTCAAGAACTCGCGCGGCGAAGCGATCACCGCCAGGAAGACCGTCTTCCTCTGCCGCTGCGGCGACTCGCGCAACCGGCCCTTTTGCGACGGCACGCACGTCCAGACGGGCTTCACGGACGCCAGGTCGGACGACCGCGTGCCCGACAAGCTCGAGCGCTACGAAGGCCGCGAGCTCACCGTCCTCGACAACCGCGGGGTCTGTTCCCACGCCGGCTACTGCACCGCCGGCCTGCCCGCGGTCTGGCGCTCGGCAGCCGAACCCTGGATCGATCCCGACGGCGCTGAGAAGGCCGCCGTCGTCGAGATCATCCGCAAGTGTCCCTCCGGCGCGCTCAGCTATCTGGAAGACGGACAGCTTCGCACCGATTTCCACGAGGCGGCCGAGATCCAGGTATCGCGCGACGGCCCCTACGTCGTCCGCGGCGGGGTCGAGCTGAAGGACTGCGAATTCGGCGAAGGCGCCAGCCGCGAGCACTACGTGCTCTGCCGCTGCGGCGCCTCCAGGAACAAGCCTTTCTGCGATGGCAGCCACTGGTACGCCGGCTTCCACGACGACGAGGCCCTGACGATCTCCAAGGCGGCCAGGGCGAGCGAAGCCGCGGAGGAGACCTGGATTCCGGTCGGCAAGGCGTCGGACTTCGCCGAGGGCAAGGTGAACGCCCTCGCCGTCGGCGAGAAGCAGGTGGCCCTGGTCCGCGAGGGCGGCACGCTCTTCGCCCTCGACGGCCGCTGTCCGCACCAGGGCGGCCCGCTGGGCGAGGGCAACATCTGCGAGGGCGCGCTGCGCTGTCCCTGGCATGGCTACGACTTCGAGCTCAAGACCGGCAAGGGCCGGGGCAACGAGCACGCGGTCGAGGCCCTGAAGGTGCGCGAGGAGAACGGCCAGGTCAAGATCGCGCTGCCCAGGCCGAAGCGCTCGAACTGGACGGTCAGCCACGTCATCGCCGAGACGCTGGTGGAGTGGGGCGTGGATGCCGTCTTCGGCATGGTCGGTCATTCCAACCTGGGCATGGCCGAAGCGCTGCGCATCCAGGAAGGCCGCGGCAAGCTGCGTTTCTTCGGCATTCGCCACGAGGGTGCGGCCGCCTTCGCCTGCTCGGGCTACGCCAAGGTGACCGGCCGGCCCGCCGCCTGTCTCTCCATCGCCGGTCCGGGCGCGACGAACCTGCTGACCGGTCTGTGGGACGCCAAGGTTGACCGCGCGCCGGTCGTCGCCCTGACCGGCCAGGTGCAGACCCAGGTGTTGGGCCCCGGCGCCTTCCAGGACATCGATCTGGTCTCCGCCTTCGAGGCCGTGGCCCGCTTCAGCCAGACCGTGCTGCCCGGCAGCGACCCCGCCGAACTCGCGTCCCTGGCCATGAAGAACGCGCTCGTCGAACGCGACGTCGCGCACCTCATCCTGCCCGACGAGGTCCAGGTGCTCGACGCCGGCAAGGCCGGTCCGGGGCGCGCCGAGGGCCGCCTGTCGCCGACCGCCATCACGCCGCCGCGGCGCTCGCTCGACCTGGCGATCGCCCGCATCGCCCGGGCCCGGCGGCCGCTGATCATCGCGGGATACGGTGCGCAGGGCGGCATGGCCGAGGTGACGGCCCTGGCCGAGGCGCTGAACTGCCCGGTCATCACCACCTTCAAGGGCAAGGGCCTGATCAGCGACCGCCATCCGCTCGGCGGCGGCGTGCTGGGGCGGAGCGGCACGCCGGTCGCGAGCTGGTTCATGAACCAGTCCGACCTCCTGATCGTGTTCGGCGCCTCGTTCTCGCACCACACGGGCATCGACGCGCGCAAGCCGACCATCCAGGTGGACTTCGACCGCATGGCGCTCGGCAAGTTCCACGGCGTGGACGAGCCGATCTGGGGCGACATCGGCGTGACCGCCGCGCTCCTCGGCGACGGCTTGCCGTCAGCGACCGCCTGCCAGGACCAGCGGCCCGAACTGGCCGAGCGCTGGCGCGCCTGGCGCGAGGAAAAGGACTCCCGCGCCGCCCAGGAAGGCGCTCGGGGCCTCAACTCGGCGATCCTGTTCCAGCGCCTCGCCGAAACCGTACCCGAGGACGCCATCATCACCGTCGATGTCGGCAACAACACCTATTCCTTCGGCCGCTACTTCGAGTGCGAGGCGCAGTCGGTGCTGATGTCCGGCTATCTCGGCTCGATCGGCTTCGGCTTCCCGGCCGCCATGGGCGCCTGGGCAGCGAACACCGGCCGTAAGGTCGTGTCCATCAGTGGCGACGGCGGGTTCGGCCAATACCTGGCCGAGTTCACCACCGCCGTGAAGTACGGCATGGACATCACCCACGTGCTGCTGAACAACGGCGAGCTCGGCAAGATCTCCAAGGAGCAGCGCGACGGCGAGTGGAAGGTCTGGCAGACCTCGCTGCACAACCCGTCGTTCGCCGACTACGCCACGCTCTGCGGCGGCCTCGGCATCCGCGTGGACCGGGCGGAGCAACTGACCGAAGCCCTCCAGACGGCGCTGGCCAGCGAGGGCCCGGCCCTCGTCGAAGTCATGACCGACCCGCTCCTGACCTGAGCGGAGCGCTTTACGGGCCGTGGATGAACTTCCTCTCGAGGGCGACGATCAGCCATGAGCGGAGGCGCGCCGGCCAGGGAACGCCGGTCTTCAGACCGGCATCGCGCGGGAGCGCGAAACCGGCGCTGATGACGCTGCGCCCTGCCAACGTGAATTCCGCACCACGTCCCATCCCGGATGAGATGACCGCCTCCCGCTCCCCCGGCCTCGCCCTGGCGCTGCTGGCGGCGCTCCTTGCGGCGTCGTGCGGTAGCCCCGGATCGCGCGGTTCCGACCCGCCCACCTGGACCGTCCGTTTCTCCCACGTGCTCTCGACCGGCTCGGAGTTCCACCTCATGGCGGAACGCTTCCGGGACCTCATGCGCGAGCGCACCGGCGGGCAGTTCCGGGTGGTCATCTATCCGTCGGGGCAGCTCGGGGGCGAGCGCGTGGCCTTCGAGCAGATCCAGGCCGGCGCGGTCCACCTGGCCATCACCGGTACCCCGGTGCTGTCGGGCTGGGTGCCCGAAACCCAGGTATTCGACCTCCCGTTCCTCTTCGAGACCCGGGACCACGGGCTCTCCGTGATGAACGGCCCCGTTGGGGACTGGTGGCGCGAACTCCTCCTCGAACGCACGGGAGTCCGCTCGCTCGGCTTCCTCGACTACGGGTTCCGCCACGTCTACAACCGGCGCCGACCCGTCGAAGCGCCCGAGGATCTCGCCGGCCTCAAGCTGCGGGTCCTCCAAAACGCAACGTACCTGGCGGCCTATTCCGCGCTGGGCGTCCAGGCGACCCCGATGAACTACGGCGAGGTCTACTCGGCGCTCCAGCAGGGCGTGATCGACGGCGGGGAGGCGAACGCCATCGGATTCGTGAGCAGCCGGCTTTACGAGGTGGCCAGGTTCTACAGCTTCACGTCCATCACCTACAACCCGATCACGCTGCTCGTGAACGAACCGTTCTACGCGGGGCTTCCGCCGGATATCAGGGAGACCGTTGACCGCTCCGCGGCTGACGCGCTCGCCTACCAAAGCGAAGTTGCCCGCCGGATGGAGGTGGACGCCCTGGAGCAAATGCACGCGAACGACGTGGAGATCTCTCGCCCGAACCTGGAGCCGTTCGCTCCGGCCGTCAGACCGAGGATCTGGGACGAGCTGGCCGACCGGCTGCCGGACGGCGAGGCGTTGATCGCCAGACTGGTGGCGGAGGTGGAGCGGACCGCCACCGAGGCGGTCGAATGACGCGGCGGCTCCGGGCGTTCAACCGGGTCCTGGTAGCGCTCGAGACCTACGCCGCGGGCGGCCTGGTGATCACGGTCTCGGTCGTGGTCCTCCTCCAGGTCCTGATGCGCTACCTCGTCGCCCAGCCGAACCCCTGGAGCGAGGAGGTCTCGCGCTTCGCCTTCATCTGGGTCTCGCTGCTCGGGGCCTCGCTGGCGGTGGAGCATCGGGCTCACTTCGGGTTCGATCAGGTCACGAAGAAGCTGGCCCCGCGCGCGCAGCGGGCGGTGGAGATGTTCGCCGGGGGCGTCGTGCTGGTGTTCTCGCTCCTGCTCATCGGCACGGGCATCGCCCTCATGCACCTCACCATGGGAGAGCGCTCCGCGGCGTTGAACCTGCCGATCGCGCTTGTTTACGCCGCGGTTCCGGTCTCCGGGGTGCTGATGGTCATCCACCTGCTGGCGGGGCGGAATGAGAATTCCGCGGCCAAAGGGGATCACCCGGCCAAGGAGACCGGCTGATGGGCGGCCTCCTCCTCGGCGTCTTCGGCGCCCTGGTGCTGGCTGCGGTGCCCATCGGCTTCGCGCTCGCGACCGCGGCCGCGATCGCCATCGTGGCGGCGGATCTCCCCCTCGTCATCATCCCGCAGCAGATCGTCGCGGGCATGGATTCCTTCCCCATGCTCGCGGTGCCCCTCTTCATCCTGGCCGGCTTCCTCATGGATGTCGGGGGGATCAGCCGCCGCCTGGTGACGCTCGCCCGGTCGCTCGTAGGACACCTCCCCGGAGGGCTCGGGCAGGTCGTCATCATGGCCGAGATCTTCTTCTCGGGAGTGTCGGGCTCCACCTCCGCGGACGCGGCCGCCATCGGGGGCATCATGGTGCCTCAACTCACCGCGAACGGATACAGCCGGGAGCGCTCCACCGCGATCGTCTCGGCCGCCTGCGGGATGGGGATTCTCATTCCGCCGGCCATCGTGATGGTCGTTTACGGCGTCATCGGCAACGTCTCCATCGGCGCCCTGTTCGTCGCCTCCATCGCACCCGCGCTCCTGATCGCCGTGGGCTTGATGACGCAGATCGGGTGGCAGGCGCGGAGGGAAGGATGGCCGGCCGAGCCGCGCGCGTCTTTCGCGGACGTCCGGCACGCCGGGATCGATGCCGTGCTCCCCCTCTTCATGATCGTGGTCATCCTGGGCGGCATCCGCTTCGGCCTCTTCACGCCCACGGAGGCCGCCGCGGTCGCCGTCGCCTACGCGCTGCTCCTGGCCGGGCCGGTGTACCGGTCCCTCTCCGCTTCCGACCTGTGGAGCAAGGTGGTCCAGACCGCCATGGTGTCGGGGATGGTGCTCTTCGTGGTGGGCGCCGCCCGCCTCCTGGGGTGGGTCCTTGCCGTCATGGAAGTGCCCCAGACGCTCGCGTCATCGGTGGTGGGGATCGGAGGCGGCCAGGCCGGCTTCCTGCTCCTCACGATTCTCGTCTTCCTTCCGCTCGGCGCCATTCTCGAGGGCGTGCCGGCGGTCGTCCTGCTGACGCCGATCCTGCTGCCCCTGGCGACGCAGCTCGGGATCGACCCCGTCCACTACGGCGCCGTCATCGTGGCCACCCAGGGGATCTCCGTCTTCCTTCCGCCGGTTGGCGTGAGCCTGCTGGTGGCCTGCTCGGTGGGAGGGGTCGAACCGGCGAAGGTCGCCCGCCCGCTCTGGCCCTACCTTGCCCTCATGCTGGCGCTCACCCTGGTCATCGCGTTCCTGCCGGGCGTGGTGCTGTTCCTGCCCAACCTGCTCGGTTACTGAAGCGCGGGGACGGCTGGGAACGCCGCTCTTCAGAGCGGCACCGCCCCGCGGAGCGGGGCGAGAACGCGTAGCGCTGCTGGCGCCAAAGCGCGGGAACGGCTGGGAACGCCGGCCTCCGGCCGGCACGGCAGTTCGCAGGGCCGCGAAACCGCGGACAGCCGAACCAGAAGAAGCGCGGGGACGGCTTGGAACGCCGACCTCTGGTCGGCACCGCGGCCCGCAGGGTCGCGGGCGGTTCCTTGCTGTCTGCCTTCACGGGGCGCAGGCACGGGGCCTGCCACGCTGCAAACGGTGTGTGAGCCGTCTGGGCCGTCGGTACTTGATGTCGTCCCGCCCGACCGTCATCCCGATGTTGCCGACCCGGAGACCCATCGGGTAGTCGGTGACGTAGCGTCATGCCAACGTGAGGGGCGCCACCCATCCCAGGAGCACCGGTACCCGGCTGCAATTCGGCTCGCGCCGGCACGCAGCGGGCACCCTCGAGAGCGGCCCGTCCGGATCGCTGGAGTGCCGGGCTGGGCGCTATCCCGTTCGCCCATCCCAGCGGGGCGTGCTACTTTCGCCGCATGGCCACGCGACCGACATTCAGGGCGCGGTCGTCCGATGTCGCCTGCGAGCGGTAGGCTTCGGGCGTGGTTGGGACCGTGGTTAACGGCAATCCGTTCCGGCCCGGCGCCGGGCAGATGCCTCCATTTCTCGCAGGGCGGGAAAGTGATCTCCAGCTCGCCGAGAGCCGGCTCGCTGATCTGGCCGGCGGGATTCCACCCGCACAGGGGCTGCTCTTCTTCGGTCCGCGCGGAAACGGGAAAACGGTCCTTCTGGAACGGGTCCGGGAGGACGCTCGTCAGCGCGGAATGCGCGCCGAGCGCCTAGGCGCCGGCGCGTTTCGGAGCGAGGAGCGGCTGCTCCGGGAGCTCCGGCGGCGTGCCGGGGTTGACGGTGGCCGGCTGACGGGAGTGAAGATCGCATCGGTTGGCGTTACCGCGGAGCGTGCCGCCCCGAGTGAAGACCATGTCGAGTTGTTTGCGCAGTGGATTCACGCCGACCCCGCGCCGCTGGTCGTGCTGCTCGACGAAGCTCACTCACTGGCATCAGACACGGCGCGGGATTTCTTTGAGGCGGCCCAGATCGCCGGGAGCGAAGCGCTGCCATTCGTCCTCGTGGCCGCCGGAACACCCGACGCGCCCAGAGCGCTCCGGCGCGCCGGAACATTCACTGAGCGGATGCTCGAACGAAGGCGCCTCGGGCGGCTGGACGAGGCAGCCGCAGCCGCGGCCCTTGCGAAACCGGCCGAACGTGACGGGCGTCCGGTGGATGACGATGCCCTCGCACTGCTGGTCCGCGAATCTCAGCACTACCCTTATTTCGTCCAACTTCTCGGGAGCGCCGCCTGGGACGCGGCGGCCCGCGCCGGAGAAAGTCAGATCGGCCGCGAGGCGGCCGAGCGCGGCATCGCCGCGGCTCGCGTCAAGATCCAGGTGTTCTATCAGGAACGGTTCGCGGAGGCGCGGGAGCGGAGCGTGCATGCGGCGCTTCGGCCACTGGCCGAACGGATGGCGGAGCACGACGGCCGTATCGGAGATGCGGAACTCGACTCCCTGTTGGAGCAGAGTGCGGCCGCCCGAGGTGGGCTGGACGATCCGGGGAAAATCCACATCGCCCTTCAGGACCTTGGCGTGATCTGGGAAGTGTCGTCGGGCGTGTGGGAAATGGGCATTCCCAGCTTCGCCGAGCACATCCTGCAGCGGACGGAGGACGCGGGTCCCTTCGTCGTCGGGATCGCATAGCGGGAACGGCGCCAGTTTCTGCCCATCGCGCGGCAGCTCGGGATCGACCCGGTGCACTACGGGGCCGTGATCGTGGCGACCCAGGGGATCTCCGTGTTCCTGCCGCCCGTGGAGGGGAGCCTGCTGGTGGCCTGCTCGGTGGGAGGGGTGGAGCCGGCGAAGGTCGCCCGCCCGCTCTGGCCCTACCTCGCGCTCACGCTGGTCGTCGCCTTCCTGCCCGGCGTGGTGCTGTTCTGCCGAATCTGCTCGGGTACTGAGGACGTGGCGTACCTCCCCATCGCGGTGATCGAGATCGCCGTCCTTTCCACGTTGCCGCTGTGGATCGCCGCTGGCGCCGTATGGATGCCGGGACTCCTGCTGACCGCCATCGCCGCGGCGCTGCTGGTGGTCTCGTGGAAGACGATCGGCTTCTTCCCGGCCGATCCCGGGATCCGCCGGATCGGAGAACCCGGGTAGGCGGGCTGGCCGCCGGTCGTGCCGGTTCGCGTGTCGAGCTGCAACTTGACCCGGATAGAGTGCGTTCGCGACGCAGCATTGATGGAGGGGCCGAAGGCGGTCTCGCGGCGCTGCCCAAATTCGGAAAGGATCGAGATGAGATGGTGATTCACAAGAACCCAAGGCGCTGGCCGCGTTTCCGGCGTCTTGCCGCAATTGGCCTCGTTGCCGCGGCCGTTGGCTGCGACGGCGGCTCGGACTCTCCGTCTCCGACGGCTCCGCCTCCGAGCCCGGCCCCGCCCCCAACAACAGACCCGATGGGGGCCCGTTGCACGGAAGCAGGGCGCATTCTGGAGTATGGTTTCTTCGCTCTTTTCGAGCCGATCAGCTACAGCGCGAGCCCGGACCCGGGCGCCGAAGCCTTCGACGAGCACCTCGGCTATGAGGCCGATCTGCTGAACGCCCTCGAAGCCATGGACGGCGCCGGCTTGGCCTTCCGCCGCCGCGGCATCGACGTCTGGCCCGGGATCTGGTTGCTTCCGTCCACCCCCGAGTACGACCTCGTGGGAGGCGGCATCACAATCCTGGAGGAGCGCAGGTTGGATGCATCGGGGATGCTGGCGATTTCGTTCACGTCCGGGCACATCGAATTCGGCCATTCGATTCTCGTACGCGCGGCCGATGCCGACAGACTCGCCGAATACAGCGATCTGACGCGCGACGTCCGGGTTGGCGTCTCGGCGGAAACCACCAACGAGGTTCGCCTCCTCCAGATTGTCGGGCTAATTGACGAAGACGGGGTGTTGCTCGCGGGGACCCGGGTTACCAGCCCCGGCGGGACCGCGGTGGCTGACGGCAGCGACGCCTACCGCATCGCTGCGAGCGGATCCTCGCCGAATCTCGCGGGCCGCATGCATCTGGAACCCCCGTCGCCTGAACTTCCGCAGGTCGTGTTCTTCGGCGCCGAGTCCGTCCAGACGGAACAGCCCGAGGCGTTGGCCAGTGGGCAGGTGGACGCCTTGGCCGGAGACAAGATCCTGAACAGCACCATAGAACAGATGTGGGCCGGCGCGCTCGTGGTGACAGCGATCGACACTCTGGTCGACCTCGGCGGATTCGCCCTCGATCAGGACGAAGAAGCGCTACTCGCCTGCCTCGACGACAAGCTGAACTACCTGACCGACGAACGAAGCATCGGCTACGAGGAGTGGCTGGCCAACCCCGCGGTGTTCCTGGAACGGGCCGAAGCCTGGACTCCGTAGCTCCGTCTTCCCCTATACGCGCCGGGAACATTCCCAAGGACTCCGAGGAGTCCACTTCCACCTCGCGCGTCAATCGTCACCGCCTCCGGGCTTCGGCGCGCGAGACCACCCGCGTCCAGGTTTCGATTCCCCTGCGGGACGCTCCGCTGATCTCCCGTTGGTGAATCCCCGGCGGGATTGAATTGCGAAGCCGTCAGTACTTGATGTCGCTCCGCCCGACCGTCATCCCGATGTTGCCGACTCGGCGACCCATCGTGTAGTGCTCGCCACTTCCGGCGGTCATCCCGAAGAAGTCCACGCTCGGCACGATCAGGCGACCGCCGTCGTCAACGGCGCCCTCGACGGCGGTCGTCGCCACGACCTCCGCCACGAAGAGCTTCCGCACGGGCGGCACCTCAAGGGAGCCGATGACGCGGCACTCGCAATGAATGGGCGACTCCTCCACGGTGGGCGCATCGACCACGGTCGCCGCGCCGCGGGTCAGACCCGAGAGCTCGAACTTGTCGGCGACGCGGCTGGAGTTCATGTCCACGGTGTCGAACGCCGCGATCATCGAGGCGACCGGGACGTTCAGCACGAACTCGTCATGGAGCTCGAGGAGTTCCCTCGCTTGATGCTCGAAGCCCGCGCTCACCCCAATCTGGGGCGGGTCGCCGTTCACGACGAACGTCCATAGCACCGAGATCTCGTCAGGGTCGCCGGGTCGGCCGTTCACGGTGAGCAGGATCGCCGGACAGGGCGGGATCATCGGGCCCGGCGCCGCCAGCGAGCGGCGAGGGCCGGTGAGCGGCGCCGGCGGGCTGGTCCCGCTCTCGTCCAGGGATGGCCCGGATCCCTCCTCACGCGTCCGCTCGTCCGGCGTGCATCCCCAGACGGCGGCGATCGCAGCAGCAGCCGATCCGCTCTCCAGGAACCGTCTTCGCGACCGGACGGGAATTGACGTCATCTTCTTCACCGCCTCCTCGCGGCTGACCACCTCCAACTTGCAAGCGTGGGGAGTCCGCACGCCGGTCGCCACCTCGGCCGGAGACTCACCGCAATCCCCTGGCGCCGTGGGCCCACCCGCGAACGCGGGCCGGCGTGACCCGGGCGCCCCCGTCCACAGTGCCGTATGCTCGGCACTGGACAGGCATCAGGCTCCGCGCCAGCAATCAGAGCACCCGAGTTCCAGGGCGCGGAAACGCCTGAACGGGAGGAAGGACATGACAAATTGGACGATACCGCAGATCTTCCGCGCCGCCGGCCACTTGTGGTTGGGTGCGGTCGCGGCCTCCGCACTCACGGCGTGTGAACCTGCTGCCGAGGCGCCCACGGTCGACGCCGACGACATCGGGGGTGTCGTGACGGGAGCGGGCGGACCGGAGGCCGGCGTCTGGGTGATCGCGGAGACGGCCGACCTTCCGACGCGCTTCGCCAGGATCGTCGTGACCGACGATCAGGGCCGGTATCTGATCCCCGACCTGCCCGAAGCGAGCTACGACGTGTGGGTGCGAGGCTACGGCCTGGTCGATTCGGACAAGCTTCCCGCCTCGCCCGGCACGGCTCTGAACCTGACTGCGGCGCCGGCGCCCGACGCGCGGGCGGCGGCGGAGTACTACCCGGCGGGTTACTGGCTATCGCTGCTCCACATGCCGGAAGGGCACGAGTTTCCGGGGTCCGGTGATGAGGGGAACGGGATCTCGCCGAACATCGAGAACCAGGCTCAGCTCCTCCGGCTCGTGAAGTCGGGCAACTGCACGGCCTGCCATCAGCTCGGCAGCCTCGGCATCCGGAAGATCCCGGCGGAACTGGGCGACTTCGAGTCCTCCGTGGACGCCTGGGACCGGCGGATCAAGTCGGGCCAGGCCGGGGCGGGAATGAGCGCCGGCTTCGACCGCATGGGCCGGCAGGCAATGCTGGAGATGTTCGCGGACTGGACCGACCGCATCGCGGCGGGCGAGGTGCCTCCGGAGCCTCCACGGCCCGAGGGCATAGAGCGCAACGTGGTCGTCACGTCGTGGGATTGGGCCGATCCGAAGGCGTACCTCCACGACGAGGTTTCCACCGATCGGCGCAATCCCACGGTCAACGCCAACGGACCCATCTTCGGGGCGCTGGAGGCCAGCGCCGACTACGTGCCGGTGCTGGATCCGATGAGCCACGCGGCGAGCCAGGTCCCGCTGACGGTCCGCGATCCGAGCACCCGGCCGGCCTCGGGTCCGGACATGCCCGAGCCGTCGCCCTATTGGGGTGACGAGCCCATCTGGACGAGCAAGAACAACGTCCACAACCCGATGTTGGACGATCGGGGCCGGCTCTGGCTCACGTCCACGGTGCGCCCCCCGGACAATCCGGACTTCTGCCGCGAGGGGTCGGACCATCCGTCGGCAAGGCTCTTCCCGACGGCTCGCGCCCGACGCCACCTGGCGATGTACGACCCGGAGACGGAAGAACTCACGCACATCAGCACCTGTTTCAGCACGCACCACCTCATGTTCGCGGAGGACGAGGACAACACGCTCTGGACGAGCGGCGGTGGACAGGTCGTGGGCTGGCTGAACACGAGGATGTTCGAAGAGACCGGCGACGAGGAGAGCTCGCAGGGCTGGACGGCGCTCGTCCTCGATACTAACGGCAACGGCAGGCGGGACGAAACCGTCGAGCCCGACCAGCCGATCGATCCCACGAAGGACAAGAGGATCAGGGCCGGCTTCTACTCGGTGGCGCCCGCCCCGGACGGTTCGGTGTGGGCAACGTCACTGGGCTACCCGGGCGCCGTTGTCCGGTTGGATCCGGGCTCGAACCCCCCGGCGACGGCACTCGCCGAGCTCTACGAGCTGCCGCTCGACCCATCGGGCGCGCCCATCGAAGGGTTTTCGCCGCGCGGCGGGGACATCGACCGGCACGGAGTGATGTGGGCGGCGCTCGCCAGTGGGCACCTGGCCAGCTTCGACCGGAGCAAATGCACGGGACCGCTCAACGGTCCGACGGCTACGGGCCAGCACTGCCCCGAGGGCTGGACCTTCTACCCGGAGCCACTGCCACAGATCCAGGGCGTAACCACCCCCGGAAGCGCCGAGGCGAGTTACTACACGTGGGTCGATCAGTTCAACATCCTGGGGCTCGGCGAGAACGTGCCCATCAACACCGGCAACGCATCCGAAGGGCTATTGGCCCTCGTCGACGGAGACTGGATCGTTATGCGGGTGCCCTATCCGCTCGGCTTCTACACCAAGTGGATGGACGGCCGCATCGACGACCCGAACGGGGGCTGGAAGGGGAGGGGCCTGTGGGCGACGGTGAGCACGCGTGCGCCTTTCCACATGGAAGGCGGCAAGGGCACGCCCAGCAAAGTCCTCAAGTTCCAGCTACGGCCCGATCCGCTGGCGAGGTGAGGCGGGGCGGTCTCAGCCCGCTCGGCTGCTGAGGAGGAAGGGAACGCCGGCCAGTCCTCCCGGTGGGGGCCTTCACACCGGCACCGCGGCCCGCAGGGCCGCGAAACCGCGTACTGCCGAACGAGAAGGAGCGCGGGGACGGCTTGGAACGCCGACCTCTGGGCAGTCCTCCCGGTGGGGCCCGGCATCGCGCGGGAGCGCGAAACCAGCGGCGGTGACGCTGCGCCCTGCCAACGTGCGTGCGACAGGCGGCGAATCGCACACTGCTGCGCGAGAGGCTGGCTAGGAGCCTGCCCCGCAGGAATTTGGAGGAGGGGGGCGAGATGGGTTCGTGAACGGTCTCGAGTTGGGGATCGGGAGTGATTTCGGGGACCGGGACGGATGGGGAGTGTTCCCGATGGCGCGGGCCGACGGTTTTTGCGGTCTCGGGTGGTGATCGGCGGTCTTGGGGTGTTCCATCAGGTGGTTTTCAACGCTCCGATCCGTTTGATGTTCAGCGCCAGGCACACCAGGTTCCACTCGGCCTGCACGTTCGCCAGGCTGCGGAGACTGAAGCGACGAAAGCCCAGCACCTCCTTGATCCAGCCGTTCGGCGCCTCCGAAAGCCACTTGCGTCTCGCATAGCGGGCCCGGCCCGCCTCCGTCGCCAGCTTCTTCCGCATCCGATCCGTCGCGGGCCGGGTCTTCGGGTCCACCGCCGCCTGCTTCTTCCCTTCCCGACCCAGCGCCACATGCCCCGCAATGCCCCGCTCTTCCAACGCCCGCAGATCCGCCTCGTTGCAATACCCCGCATCCGCCAGAACCTCCTCCGGCTTCTCCCCCAAGTGCTCCTCCACCGCCTCCAGGCGTGCGATCAGTTCCCCCTGGTCACTCGCGCACGCGCTCACCGACGCATCCACCACGATCTGGTGCGCGTCATCTACCACCGTCTGCGCGTTGTAGCTCTGCTGGAACCCCTCCGTACTCGTCTTCATGATCCGACTCTCCGGGTCCGTGAAGTTGCTCTGCGCCTTCGGCTCCGGCTCCCCATACTCCCGCTTGTAGGGTCTCCCGCCTTTCGCCGGGCGATCCTGCCCCGGCTCCCGGCCCCGCTCGTCGTCCGCCTGCCGCTGCGCCGCCTCCAACCGCTCCTTCGCCGCCTCGATCGCCGCCAGCCGATCCTCCCGCCGACGCAACTCCGCCGGCAACTCGTCCCCCCGCACCTCCTTCCCCAAGCGCCGATCCTCTTCCTCATCCGCCCGCGCCGCCGCCGTCGTCAAGCCCTCGATCTCCTCCCGTAGCCGCGCCTCCTCCCCAACCAGCCGGTCATAACTCATCGCCTTCCGCTTGCTCGCGTTCGCCCGCACCTTCGTCCCGTCGATCGAAAGCGTCCCGAAACGGACCAGCCCCATCTCGCGCGCCAGCCGTACCACCTTCACGAACAACCCCTGGAAGCGCCGCAGATGTTGCCGCCGAAACTCGCAGATCGTCCGATGGTTGGGAAAGTTCCCCGCCCCAAGCATCCGAAACGCAACGTCCTCCTCCAGCTTCCGCGCCAGCTTCCGGGAAGAAAACACCCCCGTCGCATACCCGTAGATCAACACCTTCACCATCATCGTCGGCGAATACGGCGCGTTCCGACGACCGTCCCCCGCATACCGAGCGTAAAACGCCGAAAGGTCCAGCTTGGCCACCACGTCGCTCACCTGGTGCGCCAGGTGCCCCTCCGGAACCCAGTCGTTCAGCTTCACCGGCATCAGCAGGATCTGATCCGGCTGATACGCCCGAAATCTCGTCGGCATGCCATGCTCCCCACGCGCGGCCCCTCACAACAGAACCGCTGATAACGGCACACTATATCAAAGACTTACACCAAAATCACCCCCCAATCCGATCAACAACCCACCACCCCTACCGCCAAGCCCGATCTGACCGCGAACAGCTTTCTGCGGCGCAGACTCCTAGTGGCGGAAACCAACCCTCGGGCGGGCCTGCCCTCTCACCCCGGCACGCGTTCCGAAACCTGCCTGGGGGTAGTGGCGCAAACGAAGGCGTGCTTTACAAAAAACCGCGGCAAAGCAAAAGCGCACCTGCACGGAGGACGTGCCGCCGGAAATCGCCGGGAATGGGAGTCACGCGAGTCTTGTCACGGTGCTCGGCACAGCTTCCCGCATGGTCTATAATTCCGGCAACGTTACCGGAAACATGCCCAACGACTCCGAAGACCGCAGTTCCACATCTCGCGTCGCTCGTCACCGCCTCCGGGCGGCCGCGCGCGGAACCGCGCGCGTTGAGGTTTCGATTCCTCTCCAGGACGCTCCGCTGCTGCGATCTCTGGCTCGCACGCTTCGCGAGGATGAAAGTGGGGCCTCCCGACTGCGGCAGCTCCTCGAAACCGAGGTCGTGCGCGCTCCGGCAGCGACCGGAAGCGAGCTCGTCGAGTTCCTTCTCGCTTCACCGCTTCGCGAAGTGGAACTTGATCTCGAGCGTGACCGCTCTTCCGGACGGCCGGTCGATTTCGAGTGAGCGGCTTTCTCCTGGACACAAACGTCATCAGCGAGACGGTTCGGCCGCGGCCCGAACCGCGGGTACTGAGCTGGTTTCGCGAGCGGACGCCACGGGATCTCTTCCTGTCCGCGGTCACTCTCGGAGAGTTGGTCCGGGGAGCCCTGAAGCTGGATGATCCTGTCCGATCCCTGCGCTACCAACAGTGGATCACTCGCGACCTGGCCCGTCAGTTCGAGGGGCGTATCCTTGCCTTCGACGATCGAGCCGCCGTCATCTGGGGCGAAATCATGGCTCGCGCCGACAAGTCCGGGCGCCCACGGCCAGCTCTGGACGCCGAGATCGCCGCGGTCGCACGACGCCACGATCTCGTTCTGGTTACCCGCAACACGGGCGACTTCGAGGACATGGAACTCCCGCTCGTCAATCCCTGGAGGGAGTGAAGCCGAATAGGACCTCTGGGATCTCGATCTCGCACACGCCGGAAAAGCGGTACTGCCGGATATTCTCGCCGGGTTCGTTCGGTGATCCGCCACGAAACGGTCAAGCCGACCCCAGCGGTGCGATGAGCCGATCAATCGGGAGAACGCCATGAGAGTCATCAACGACAACCCCTTGACGCGGCTCGGGCGAGCGCTACCCGCTCTCCTGATCGGAGGGAGCCTCACGGCCCTCACCGGCGCGTGCACGGCCGCACCACCCCAAAGCCTCTCGCCCGGACTGGACCCGGACCGGCTGGCCCGGCTCGACGCCGCGCTCGAGAGCTATGTCCAGTCCGGGACCCTCCCCGGCGCAGTGGCGCTCGTCGCCAGTCGAGGGGAGACCGTGTATCTCAAGGCCGTCGGTTACCGCGACCGGGAGGCCGGAGATCCGCTCGAAGTCAATGACATTTTCCGGATCGCTTCCCAGACCAAGGCGCTCGTGAGCGTGGCCATCATGATCCTGCAAGAGGACGGACGGCTCCTGATCTCGGACCCGGTCGGCCGCTATCTCCCGGAATACCTCGAGACCACGGTCGCCAGCGCCAACCCCGACGGGACGTACGACATCGTGCCGGCGCGGCGGCCGATCACCATCCGGCACCTGCTCACCCACACCGCGGGGATCGGCTACGGCCAGGGGCCGGCCACCGAGGAATGGGCCGAAGCGGAGATCACCGGCTGGTACTTCGCCCACCGGGAAGAGCCGATCCGCGAAACGGTGCGGCGCATGGCGTCGCTTCCCTTCGACGCCCAGCCCGGCGAACGCTGGGTCTACGGCTACGCGACTGACATCCTGGGCGCCGTCGTCGAGGTCGCTTCAGGGGTCCCGCTCGACGAGTTCCTCCGGACCCGCATCTTCGAGCCGCTGGGGATGGCGGACACCCACTTCTATCTCCCTCCCGAAAAGGAGGATCGCCTGACCGCCGTGTATTCGGCTGGCGATGGCGGCCTCACCCGCGCTCCCGATCCCGGCGGCATGGTGGGACAGGGGGCCTACCTCGACGGGCCGCGGGTGAGCTTCTCGGGGGGCGCCGGCATCCTGTCGACGGCCGCCGACTATGCGCGGTTCCTACAGATGATGCTCAACGGCGGTAAGCTCGGCGACGCGCGCATCCTTTCACCGAAGAGCGTCGAGCTCATGACCGTGGATCACCTCGGCGGGCTGCTGGTCAGGAACGTGAACGACACCGGCGCGCTGTTCGGTCAGGAACAGGGCGTCGGATTCGGGCTCGGCTTCCGGGTGGTGGACGACCTGGGCGCACGCGGCGCGCTCGGCTCGGCCGGCGAGTACGGCTGGGGTGGGGCCTATCACTCGAGCTACTGGGTGGACCCGAAGGAAGAGCTGGTCGTCGTCTACCTGGCGCAACTGATCCCCGCCGGGAACCTGGACGACCACGCCAAGTTCCGGGCGCTGGTCTACCAGGCGATCGACGCGGCGAACTGACTCGCGACGCCCGCTACCGGCCGCCCCGCGAGGCCCCGAGGATTAGCGTGTCCAGCTCGGCGTCGGGAATTGCCGCGTACTCCCGGGCGCGCCTGAAGTAGAAGAGCGCGCCGAGCGCGATCCAGCCGGCCAGGGCGATCCAGGAGGGCAATGCCATGAAGCCGGGCATCCCGGGAACGCACAGGAGGATCAGGAACCCAGCGGACAGGATCACGCCGAGTACGGCTTCGATCCGCGCTCGCCGGCGGCGCGCCACCGAGAACGCCGCGAGGCAGGTGTACAGGAAGCCGCAGGCGGTGCCGACCGCGGCCATGTCCACCACCCAGACGATGACCTCGCGGCCGAACCATGGTGCAAGTAGCGAAACCGCCCCGGTGAACAGCAGCGCGTTCCGCGGCGTGCCGCGGGCACGGTCGATACTCCCGAACCACGCCGGCAGCAACCGCGCCCGCCCCATGCTGAACATGAGGCGGCTGCTCGCCATGAAGAAGCCGTTGATTCCGGTGAAGATCGCCAAGACGACGGCAACGCTCAGGATGGCCACTCCCACCTTTCCGAGGCTCGCCCGCACCGCGGCGCCGGTCGCCCAGACGGACTCGCCGGCCACCAGCTCGCGCCAGGGCAGGACCACCCCGGTGGCCAGCACCACCACCACCTACATCCCGGCGCCGGCCAGGATCGCCGCCGCCATCAGCCGGAACGCCCTACCGGCCGGGAACGCGAACTCCTCGGCGGCCTGCGGCAGGGTGTCGAAGCCGACGTAGAGCCAGGGCGAGATCGCGAGCATCGCCAGGACGCCAGTCCAGGCGGACCGGCCGGGCGCGAACCAGGGCTCCCAGTTGGCCACGCTGGCGCCGGGTCCGGTGAACGCGCCGATGCCCACGAGCGCGACCGCCGCAACCAGGAGACCCGTCATGACCACCTGCGTCCTCCCGACCCCTTGCACGCCCCGGGAGTGAAGAAACCCGACGAGAACCACCGCGAACGCCGCGAGGCCGACCTCCCCGGCGAACACCTCGAATCCGGCGACCGTGTAGAGGTACCCCCGGGCGAACAGCTCCGGCGCGAGGAACTTGCCGAGGATGGCGAGCGCGGTCGCGTTTAGAGGCACGATGCTCAGATAGCCGAGGGTGAGAAACCAGCCGCAGATCACCGCATGGTGCCGGCCGGCGGCCCGGTATGCGTACGCGAACTCAGCCCCCGCCACCGGAAAGGTACGGACCATGAGTCCGTAGCTCCTGGCGATCACGATCATTGCCAGCCCACCGAGCACAATACCCACCGCCGCGCCGAGCGGTCCGGCGGTCTTGAGGAAGTCGCCGGCGAGGATGAAACAGCCGAAGCCGATGACACAGCCGAGCGCCAGAGATACAACCTGAAGCGGCGCAAGGACCGGCTTGAGTCGCGAACGCTCGCTCAGGGATGTGTCACGCAATGGTCACGTCCACCAGTCATCGATCCGGTAGGGCGGATTATCCGGGTGCCGGGTTAGTCCCGCCTGGACGGCTTGGAACGCCGACCTCTGGGCAGTTGCTGTGAAAATGCAGCCCCGCCGGAATGCCAACCATCGAGATGGGGCCGCTCGCAAGGGAACGCCGATGTTTACACCGGCACCGCGGCCCGCAGGGCCGCGAAACCGCGTACCGTCGAGTGTGAAGGAGCGCGGGGACGGCTTGGAACGCCGGCCTCCGGCCGGCATCGCGCGGGAGCGCGAAACCAGGGCCGATGACGCGGCGCCAAGCCAGCGTGAGTGCCGCGCGTTTTCATGTCCGGCGAGGTGTGCAGGCGGACCGATCATGAGCGTTGCTCCGGGTGGGGGCTCCAAGCCGTCCCCACCGTCGTGCCGCGGCGAGTTGGACCCGTCCTGCGACGGCGAGCATGAGAAATCCGGGTTACGAGGGTTTCCACCAGCCCCCAGCCCCAAGGCGTTGGTCGGGCCATCCGCAACTCCTTAGAGTTGCCGTCATGAGAGTTTCCCGACGCACCGCGTTGCGGTCGGCGCTCGCGCCCGTGGCGCTGGGATGGGTCCCGGCGTCGCGGGCGGAGGCTCAGACCGCCGCCCGGCATTCCAGCTTCGACCCGTGGATCGAGATCAAGCCCGAGCACGTCCGCCATAACGTCGGAGAGGTCAGCCGGCTTGTGGAAGGGCGTCCCATCCTGGCGGTGATCAAGAACAACGCCTACGGCATGGGGCTCCTCAACATGGCCCGGATTCTCGAAGCGGAGGCCGAGGTGACGGGCATGGCGGTCGTAAAGCTGAGCGAGGCCCTTGCGCTGCGTGACGGCGGGATCACCAAGCCGGTTCTCCTGATGGGACCGTTCGATCAGGACGATCTGGAAGAGGCGGTGATGCGCGGCATCACGCCGATGGTCTATACGGACGTCGGCGACGCGCTGGAGCGGCTGGCGGCCAGGAAACAGGCGGCGGTCCCGGTACAGGTGTGCGTGGATACCGGAATGGGCCGGGTCGGCGTTTCCTACCGGCAAGCGGCCGGGCTGATCGCCGATCTCGCCGGAAGGAAGGGCGTGCACATCGTCGGAACGATGACCACCCTGAACGAAGACGCCGAGTTCGAGAAGCTGCAACTCAAGCGATTCCGTGAGGTCGAAGAGACCCTCGCCGCAACCGGTATCGCCATCGGCCAGCGGCACGCGGCTTCGAGCTTCGGCTTGTTCGACAATCCGGCAGCGTACCTGGACATGGTGCGGCCCGGCATGGCGCTCTTCGGTCAGTACTCGCTGGCGAGGTTCCGCGACATGG
The DNA here is from genome assembly GCA_965223075.1 of Candidatus Marinacidobacterium sp. Classification (GTDB taxonomy): domain Bacteria; phylum Acidobacteriota; class Vicinamibacteria; order Marinacidobacterales; family Marinacidobacteraceae; genus Marinacidobacterium. The sequence goes on from OZ244986.1 coordinate 1,623,870, forward strand.
GCCGATTGGATCTACGGCCCTCCATGAGCCTGAAGGCTCGCGTGGTGCTGGTGAAACAGCTACAAGAGGGCGATGCCGCCGGATACGAGGCGGCCTACCGGGCGGACCGGGACGTCTGGGTCGCGACCATCCCCGCGGGACACGTTGACGGGGTGCCCCGGGTGGCGGCGAACGGTGGCTGGGTGCGCATCGGCGGGACGCACTACCCGATCATCGCCAGCGTGTCCGCGAGCCACACGATCGTCGAAATCGGGCCGGAAAAGACCGTGCAGGAGGGTGACATCGCGACCTACTTCGACTGGGAGGACGGTTCGCGACCCGAGGACGCGAGCGCGGCCTCCGGCGCCTCGGTGTACGACCTGATCATGCACCTCAACCCGACGTTGCCGCGGCGACTCGTCGCCTGAGTGCGTCCGCCCGAAGCTCCCCGGGAGTGCCTAGAGCACGAGGTCCGCGCCCTGGCCAGGCGTTCGACACGACCAACTGAGATGGACACCGGACGGCTCGTCAACGCGCCCCGGAACCGGGTTGACGTCCAGAAGGGGCACTGATCAGCCCCCGGGTAGCGCGACTAGAGCGGGAATGCCGGGCGGGTTCCGGACGGGTGCTCAATCAGCCGCATAGCCCCCTTTGCGAACTGGGGATCGGTGACAAGCTGGATTCACGACGGCCGCACCTTTGTGTCGTTAGGCGATTCGCTCTTCGGGGGCCAGTGGATGAGGAAGTCGGCGTGGGCGCGTAGTTCCGGCCGGATACCCTCGAATCCGAGCGGACAGAGACCGACCCGCAGGCCTTCCCGTCGCGCGAATCGCATGGCGGGGACCATGTCGGCGTCTCCCGTGACGAGAACCACGGTGTCCACCAGCCGCTTGAGTGCCAATGCTGCGATGTCAAGTCCGATGCGCATGTCCACACCTTTCTGTACGAAGTCCGGGACGAAGTCGTCCGCGGTGACAGTCCCTCCGGGCTCCACCTGAAGCCTGCGCAACGGCGTGGGGTGGAGCCGCCAGCCGCGATACACCACTTCGCCGCGGCGAACCGCGAAGTCCTCGGCCAGTTCCACCTCGCGGAGCAATTTGTCCGTTTGCTTGGCAACTGCGGAGTCGCCGAACGCAATCCTCTCCCCTGTCAAAGGTCGCCGCTGCGCCTCTCGATAGGGGTCCGCGTGGTAGAAGAAGGCACGGTAGAGGCTCCCGAGGGACGCGGAACTCACCAGGTCGCCGGCCAAGCCAGCGATTTCGGCACCCGAAGGAAACCGCCTCTTCAGAGAACCCAGCCGCTTGATGACGTATCCGCCATCCATCAGCAATGCTACTCGTACCACTGCTCCCGCCCGCTTCCGAACCTGTTGGCGCTTGACCACGTGTGAGCCGAACTCAGCTTCAATCGTGACGCGGCCAAGCGCCGTTTCTTTATGTGTCGACAAGATTAGCAAAACTGCGTGAGCAGGCGGCGCATCACCAGCCCACCGGCCCGTCAGTCGAGCACGCGGCAGCCGGTCTCCCGGTTGAAGACCCCGATCCCGTCCAAGAAGACCCGCATCACCAAGTTCTCGTACGCGAGCAGGTCCTCGCCAGTAAGGATCCGATCCGAGGGCACCAGCTAGCCCCAATACTGTTCACTTAGACGATTCTGACGGTTGGCGGACCGTCCATGGGGCGTGTCGGAGCGTGTCTGGGGCGCAGCGGATATCCGCTCATCTTGCGCTTGACACCGCGGGGCGTGCATCGGTTGCGGCTGGACACCACCCGTTCGTCGAGGAGTTCGTCAAGGACGTGCTGGCGGAGGCTGTTCCGACGCTGAGGGGGGAATGGCGCCGTGGGTGATGATGTTGCGACGGACCGCCCGAACCGCGTGGAGGTAGGAGAGTCGGTCTGGATCGTCTCCGCGCTGGCGGGCGGCGTCGTGCATGAGGGAGCGGATGGCGAAGTGGGCCAACATCAGGCCCCAGAACTCCTGGCGGACGAGTTCGGGAGTTTTGCTGCGGAGGACGATCCGGGGGCCGCGGAGGTGGGTCTTGAGTTCGTCCAGCGCGGTTTCGATCTCCCAGCGCTCGCGGTAGAGAGCGGCCAGCTCCGGGGCCGGGGCGCGGTCCGCATCCAGCACCGTGGTCAACAGCCGGTACAGCGGTTCGGCGTCGGCCACGCCGACCAGTTGATAGTCGATCACCCGTACCCGAACCGCGCGCCGCCCGTGGCGTCGGTCTTTGTCGGAGGGGTAGATCCGGCTCAGATAGGAGCCGTCGGCCAACGGGGTCTCCCGCGGCAGGCGCCGGTTCTTCTTGATGCGCCACAACAGATCCGCCCCCGTGGTGCGGGCCTGATTCCACAGGCCGTAGCTGTAGAAGTTGCGGTCGGCGAGACACAACATGCCCGCCTGCAAAGAGGGCAGCACCTCCTTGACCAGGCGGTGCTCGCTCACCTGGTAGCCGGCCATGCGGCTGGCAAACAGGACGTGCGTTCCATTCTCGACCAAGGACACGAACCGGATCTGGGGGAAGGCACTGGCCCCGCGACTGGCGCCGGGGCGCCCGAAGGCCGCCGCGTTCGGGACCTCGTCCGCGACATCCAGGGTGCTGCCGTCCACACTGAACACCTGCCACTGCCGATAGCCGCAGCCCGGTTCCGACGGCCGCCCCACCGGCCGCACCACGGCGTCATGCAGGGCTTGCAGCGGTTCGGCGCCCAGTCGCTGGCGCGCTTGCGAAATCCCTGACTTCCCCGCCACCCGGGGGCGCACCGACGGATCGCCCAGCCACCGCAGCCCTTCCAGCAGGCAGCGCAGAACCTCCCGATACGACGACTGCATATACAGCGCCAAGGCGATCGCGTAATACACCACCACATGCGCCGGCAGGTCCCGCTGACGGACACTCTGCCGCCCCGTAGCCCGCAGCGCCTCGTCCACCGCCGCCCGCGGGATCCGCTCGTTCAGCACCCCGAGGCTGATGTAGTCCGTGATCCGGCTCCCTTTCGGAAGCTCCGCAACTGTTCTCGCCATGGGCAACCTCCCGGCCAAACCACGGGAAGAATAGCGAAGAAAATACTCTAAGTGAACAGTATTGCAGCTAGCCCGTATTTCTCATACTCACGGCCCGCAGTGCACCCCAAGGAGGCGCAACCTGGTGACGGGGATGGCGGTTACGCGTGAAGCGTGGGCACTGATCGCCGTGACGGGGTGTCGGATAACGGACACCGACCTCCCACCGGTTGCCGTGAAGAGCAGCCGCGACCGGACGCCGACAGCGCGGATGAGCCCGAGAGGGCGTAGAGCCGATGGCGCCATGGCGGGGACGGCTTGGAACGCCGGCCTCCGGCCGGCACAGCGGCCCGCAGGGCCACGGCGGCGAAGACCCCAATCGCCGGGATGGCTCCCGTCTCGGGACGTACCCCCAACAGATGAGAGGGCGGATAGCCGACGGCGCCATGGCAGGGACGGCTTGGAGCCCCCACCGGGAGAACGGGGCCGGCCTCCGGCCGGCACGCGCGGGAGCGCGAAACCAGGGCGGATGACGCGGCGCCAGGCCAGCGTGAGTGCCGCCCATTTCCTTTCTGGCGGGGTGTGCGGAGGACCCGATCATGCGGGCCTTTGCCGGTGGGACTCGACACAGCGCCCCCCAGGGACGCGGGCGGTTCCTTGCCGTCCGCCTTCACGGAACGCAGGCACGTCGCCCGCACTGTGACCAATGGTGTCTGCCATTCCCAGGACGGACCCCGCAGAACGCTGAGATTCCCGCCGGGACGGCGCCACTTCGGAACGGGGAGTCCTTCCCGCCGCCCGCCTTCGGCGGGCTGTGCCGGCCGGAGGCCGGCGTTCCAAGCCGTCCCCGCCGTCGTGCCGCGGCGAGTTGAGCCCTTCCTGCGACCGTGAGTATGAGAAATCCGGGCTAGAAGGTGTCGTCAACTGCCATGACCACCCCGGAGTCGGACGGCCCCTGGCCGCACCCGGCCGCGAACAAGAGCGCCGGTCCTAGGGACCGGCTGAACGAGGCCGTTGCTGTGAATTCACGCGGTCACACGCACTTCAGGGGTTGGCGAGACGCGTTTCGCGGCCCGATCGGGCCGCGGTGCCGGCCCCCACCGGGAGAACTGGCCGGAGGTCGGCGGCCAGTTCTCCCGGTGGGGGCCCCTTGCCGGCGGTGCCACTTGCTCTATCGGCGGCCCCTGGCCTATCTGCCGGCTGAGCTTGCGAACTGCGCCCGCCGGTCCGCCTTGATCGGGCGGGGGCGGTAGAGCGATAGCCGCACGCCGTCCGTGAAGTCCTCCTCGAAGCGCTGGACCTCCCAGTCGCTCTCGTAGAGGAGCTTCACTACCGACATCAGGTACCCGAACTGGCCCCGGGCCGCGACCTTTTCCATCCATTCGGGGCCCGCCGTCTCGTCGGGCATGTCGCAGCCGAGGTCGAGCACGGTGATCTGCGGGTAGCGCTCGAGAAAGCTCCGGCCGTTCGGGTCGGGCCGCTTCCACATGGAGCTCACGTAGATCTCGTCGCTGAACGAGCCGCCCTCCTGGAACGAATAGGAGTAGTCGAACAGGATGTTCATCCCCTCGTAGATCTCGAGGCGGAACGGGTCGGGCTGGTAGCGCCTCGCGTACTTTTCGAAACGGTGAACGAGCCGCTCGTTCGCGGCGCGGATGTCGGCGACCCCCTGCACTTCCTCGATGATCCGCTCGCGCAGCTCGCTGCCCACCGGCTTGTGGTCGGGGTAGTTGGGATCGTCGATGTGATGCAGGTTGATGTGGTAGCCCCGCGGGATCCAGAAGGCGAGGAACCAGGGCACCTTGTAGCCGGCGAACTGGTGGACCCACTCGTGGCTCGGATACCCGTGGGGGTTCATGTAGATGTCGGGAAGCCACTTGTAGTAGAGCTGGCGCCGCACCAGTGCCTCCGGGAGCAGCGGATCGTCGTCCCAGATGTAGGCGCCGACGTCGCGCGCCACCGAACTCCAGTAGCCGCCGTGCAGGATGTACGTCGGCCGGAGTTTGTAGAACTCGTGGTGGTTCGCGGCGCCGTCCGGGTTCTCCATCGGGTTGTAAACGATGTTCATCCGCTCGAGGTACTTCCGGTAGTCCGGGTCGGTCGCGATCAACTCCATGAACCGCATCGCGGAACTGGTGGCGGAGACCTCGTTCGAGTGCTGGCGGGTGGTGACGAAGAGGACCGGCTTCAGGGCGCTGGCCTTCGCCTGCGAAAAGAGTGCCGCTTCGTGCGGCAGCATCGCTTCGATTGCCCAAACGTTCCGGCCCCGGTAGGTGCGGCCGGCGGCGTAGGCGTTGATCTCGGGGAACGTCTGGAGACGGGGGATGAGTTCCTCCTCCAGCTCGTCCGGACCGATCACGTGATCCCAGGTCACGAACCGCTCGCCGGGAGTCGGTTCGATGGTGTGGAAGTCCCCGGGCACCGGCAACACCCCCGGGTCGACTGGCCGAAGCCCTTCTTCGATCGCGGCGTTCCCGATCCGCGCCGCCAGCACGAACTCCTCGAGCCGGGCGTAGCCGAGCGCCGTCCGGAGCGCGCCGGCGGCCTGCAGCTCGCGAAGGCCCGCGACCATCCGCCCGGCGATCCGGGCGGCGCCGAAGTCCTCCGCGTCGACGCTGGCCGTGAGCCGCGCCGCGCCCTCGGCGCCCGCGCGCACCTTCACCGAGGTGATCCGCGGCCGCGAGACGTCAAGCTCGGTTAGCCCGATCCGCCGCTCAGAGGCCGCGCCGTCTCGGGTGGTCCACTTCACCGCGACCTCGGGATGCGGGACCGCGTTCCCGACGAACTTCACCCGCACCTCGGGCGGTCCCTCCCGCGGCGGGTAGATCATGGGCATGAGCCGCCCGGGGGCGACCTGCCGGCTCCCCGACTCCTGGCCGCTGAAGATGCTCCAGAAGTCGATCGTGCTGAAGGTCAGGTCCTCGTGGAGCGAGTCCATCGAGGAGATCCGCTCCTCGTCGAGATCCAGCCGGAAGTCCGGCTCGCTCATCTTGATGTCCAGGAAGAAGTCCCGGAAGAAGGGCTGATTCTTGAGGCTCAGATCCCCGCGCGTGTACTCCCGCGCGAACTCGAACATCCGGGGCTGCGCGTCGTGCTGGTAGTAGTCCCAGAGGCGCTCGGGATCGGTGCGCACGTGGACGTCGGCGACCTCCTCGCCGTTGACCGTCGCCCGGAACCCGCCCGTCGTGTAGTGGATCTTGGCCGTCGGGACGTAGGGGAAGTACTCGCGCGTCGTGAAACGCGGAGCGAAGCGGTCCTCGTGCAGGACCCGCCCAACGTCGTCCGTCACCTGCACCGCGTATTCCACCGGCCCCTCGTCCACTTTCACGAACTCGGTGTCGTCCACTTCGATGCCGAGTTCTCGCGCCAGGATCCAGTCGATCGGGAAGATCTCCTGGAGCCAGCGGATGTCCTGTCCGTACCAGACCTCGTTCTGCGGGTAGTGCGCGGTCGGGAAACGCACCGTGATCCGGCCGACGGCCTCTCCCTGGACCGCCGGGAGCACGTAGTCGGCGAGCCAACTGAACCCCTGCTTGTAAGCGCTGATGACCCGAACCCGGGTCTCCGCGGCGCCGGCCTCCCGGAGCGCGGCTTCGAACTCGGACTGGAGCCGCATTCGGAGCTCGGGCGGCTCGCTCACCAGGATTTCGACCTCAACCCGGTCCCCCGAGCTCACCCGCGAAACCACCTCCCGGGCGAAGCTCTCCCGCAGCTCGTCCACCTCCCAGCCGAGGTCGAGTTCCTCGTCGAACACGGTGACCGGCCCGTAGCGTGAGGCCGCGGTGACCGAGACCTGCGGGACGCCGGTCTGCTCGCGCAGCCGCTCCTCGAGGAAGGCCCCGACCTCCGCGCTCGCCTCCTCCAAGAAGACATCCACCTCGAGCGACGCAACGTCGCCGCCGGACCACATCCCGCTCAGGTCGTCGAGGTGGACGAGCGCCCGCGCCGCCTGTCCGGCGCTCGAGCGCGACCGCAGGAAGGCGCGGGCGTCCTCCTCGATGGCCGTGAAGTCCACCTCCCCGCGGCGGGTCTCCCAGAGGGAGGGAACCCGCCCCGCGAGGTAGGCCGTCGCGGCGTCGAGACCCGCGGCGTCACCGCCCCGGACGCGCACCGCCGGGGAGTTCCCGAAGGCGCCGGAGACGATCTCCACGACCCCTTCCCCGGGTTCCAGGGCGGTTCCGCCAGGCAGCGACGCCGCCAGGCCCCCGGACCCGATCAGCACCGGGTTCGGCAGCACCGATGGATCCTCGATCTCCCGCTCCACGAAGGCGATCGGGATGGTGAGGCCGGTCGTCTCGAGCCCGATGCGGGCGGCGAGGTCCACCGCACCCAGAACGGGGCCCGCTCCGGATCCGATGATGAGCACGGTTTCCGACTCGTCCGGGATCTGGTCGTCCCCGCGCGAGTCGCCGAAGAGACCGTCCGTCGTGTAGAGCTTCGTCAGGTTCAGCGGCGCAGCCTTCGGCTGCCAGGGGTTCTCCGGAAAACGGCTCTTGTAGGGGGGCCCGAACCGGTCCACGACCACCCCGTTCCCGTCAGGAAGCTGGAAGTCGAGCGCGCCCGCCCCGTAATAGCTGAGGCGCACCGCCCGCCGGTCGGTGAAGCGCGCCTGCCCCACCCGGTGGTCGGCGGCAAGCTCGTCGAGCACCTCGGCGGCGTTCCCCGGATCCACCACGTCGAGAGTCATGACGAGCCGGCTGACCTGCTCCCGGCCCTTTTCGTACACCGCCTCGGTGGATCGGACGCCGTTCACGTCCACCCGGCTCTCGCCGAGGAACTCCTCGACGTCGTCCATCACCGAGGAGACGGTGTCGCTCCGGAGCTGCCAGACGTACGGAAGCCGGGCGGACGCGGAGTTCGCCGCGAAGAGCGTCCCGTCGGGATCAGCTCCCGCCACCACCACCGCGTCCTCGCCTCCGAAGGGGGAGGACACGATGGCGAAGAGTCCCTGCCCCGGCGTCAGGCTGGACAGGTCGATGCGGCCGTCCTCCTCGAGCTGCCGGACCCAGCGGTTCGACCGGCCGACGAGGAAGAGCGGCGGGCTGTCCGCTCCCGGGTTGATGTCGCCGTCGAGGACGGCCAGACCCGGAGTGAACGCCGAGGACTCGAAGCCGAGCCGGGCCGCGATGTTGGCGGCGGCGGCCACTTCTTCCGGCGCCGGGTCGGCGGGCAGCACGATCCGGGCGTTGATGAAGTCCACGACCCCGTCCCCGTTCCGGTCCTCCAGGAAGACGCCGGGGGCGAAGACGTCTTCGAGCCCGGCAAGCGAGCGGCCCGAGGAACTGTCCTGTTGGGCCTTCCCGGCGGACGCCGAGTAGAGCAGGGCGAGGGCAGCGAGGGATCCAAGGACCCACACGGTGGATTTCGTACGCATCGCGAACTCCTTCTATTGGCCTTGCGCGCGTTTCGCTCCCCTCTGGGGGGCGATGCCGGTCTGAAGACCGGCGTTCCCTCCCGACCCTTCCGATTCGACAATGCGCCGCAGTTCTTCAAGCAGGCCGTTGAGGACGGGGTCAAGATCGTCGAAGCGCTCGAACGCTGAATCTGTCGGCTGTGAGTCGGCGCGTTCGACGTAGCCGTACAAGAGGTCGAGCTGCTGGAGCAGTTTCGGGGCGTAGTCCTGATCCTCGCGGCCGTAATCATCGGGGAGCGGCACGAGCTCCCGCTCGATCGCGGACAGCCGGTCCGCGACGGACGCGGATGCCCCCTCCCGCATCTCGCGGATCTCCGCCACCGCCCGGTGGAGGTCGCTGATCCGGTCCCGCAGCTTCACGAGTAAATCGAATTGGCTCTGGAATTCCTCGGCCGTGGTGGTGACCCGCGGATCGGGCAGCACCTCAATGGACTGGGTTCCGCTCCAACCCTCGATCGAAACGCGAACCTGGTAGGTCCCCGGGACCACGAGCGGCCCGAGCGGCGAGCCGCCGAACGCCGAGGCATGCCGCACGTCCCAGACGAAACGGTTCAGCCCCGCCCGGGAAAATGTGCTCTCTTCCTTGAAGAAGGGCGCCTCCGGACGGGCGATCACCGAAGGATCCGGCGGATCATCCTGATTGGAGAATCGGCGCACGACTTCCCCGGCGCCGTCGAGAATCTCAAGGGTCACCTCGCCCTCCGGGACCTCGGCGAACCAGGTGTAGATCGTCGCTCCGTTCGGGGAATCCGTGCCCTGGCGGTCCCGGGTAATGCGGGCGCCGCCGTAGAGGTCGCGGGGGTTCGCGACCGACCGCCAGCCGCCCACGTATTCGTCCACCGCTTCCTCTTCCGCGGTCCGCACCCGGTGGATCGCCCGCGGCGCGAAGAGGTGCGCCGCCGACGCCGCCACCTCGTCCGTCAACTGGTGCAGCGGCGACAGGTCGTCCAGTATCCAGAAGGACCGGCCCTTGGTGGACAGGACCAGATCCTTCTCGTGCACCACCAGGTCGGTCACCGGCGCCACCGGGAAGTTGAGTTGCAGCGACTGCCAGTGCGCGCCGTCGTCGAAGGAGACGAACACGCCGTATTCGGTGCCGGCGTAGAGCAACCCCGTCCGGTCTGGGTCCTCGCGCACCACCCGCACGAACTGGTCGGCCGGGATCCCGTTCGTCCCGTCGGTGAGGAGCTCCCAGCTCTCGCCGAAGTCGTCGGTGCGGAAGACGTAGGGCCGGAAGTCGTCGAGCCGGAAGCGGACCACCGAGATGAAGGCGCGCCCGGCCGCGTGCGGTGACACCTCCAGGATGTTCACCGTCCCCGAATCCGGCATGTCCGCCGGGGTGATGTTCTTCCAGTTCTCCCCGCCGTCCCGCGAGAGGTGGACGAGGCCATCGTCGGTGCCCGCCCAGAGCACCCCCGGCAGATGCTTCGATTCCGCGAGCGCGAAGATCGTGCAGTAGACCTCCTCGCTCGTGACTTCGCGGGTGATGGGGCCGCCCCAGGTGTTGATCCGCTCCGGATCGCCGGTGGTCAGGTCGGGGCTGATGATCTCCCAACTCTGCCCCTCGTTCGTGGAGCGGTGGACCACGTGGGAGGCGTGATAGAGCACGTTCGGGTCATGGGGCGAAAGAACGATGGGCGCGGTTCGCTGGAAGCGGTAGCGGAGGTGCTTCGCGGGCATTCCTCCGACTTCCGGGTACGCCTTGATCGGGCGGATCTGGCCGGTGGAACGGTCGAAGCGGGTGATCGCGCCGCTCGTGCTCCCGGAGAACACGATGTTCGGGTTGTCGGGCCGAATCACCGCGACCCCGCCCTCCATGCCGCCGACGCCGTCCCAGTGCTGGAGCTGGAGCCGCATGCCGTAGTGGCCGGACCGGCTCGGCACCGAGAGCACCTCCCAGGTGTCCTGCGCCGAGCCGTACACCCGGTAGGGGAACTGGGTGTCCACGCTCACCCGGTACATCTCGGAGGTCGGCTGGTTCAGCTGGCTCGACCAGGTCTGACCGGCGTTCCAGGAGACGTTCGCGCCGCCGTCGTTGCCCTGGACCATGATCCGGTTGTTGTCCGGGTTGATCCAGAGGTCGTGGTTGTCGCCGTGCGGGGTGGCGATGAGGTCGAAGCTCTCCCCCGCGTCGTCCGAGCGGTGGAAGAAGCGGCTCACCACGTACACCCGGTCCACCTCCACCGGATCGGCGTAGATGTGCATGTAGTACCAGGGCCGGTTCTGAAGTTCACGGTCGCCATTCACGAGCGTGAAGGACGCGCCGGCGTCGTCCGAGCGATAGACGCCGCCGTCCCGCGCTTCCACGAGCGCCCAGATCCGGTTCGGGTTCGCGGCGGAGACGGAGACGCCCGTCCGCCCGATCAGCCCGGTGGGTAGTCCGTTTTCGAGCTGCGCCCAGGTGTCGCCGCCGTCGGTGGTCTTGTAGATGCCCCCCTCTTCGCTGCCCGAGATGATGGTCCAGGGCTTTCGCTCGGCGGTCCACATGGTGGCGTAGAGGACGTTCGGATCCGACGGGTCCATCGCGATGTCGTTCGCGCCGGTGCGGTCGCTGACGTAGAGCACCTTCTCCCAGGTGGCGCCGCCGTCCGTCGTCCGGAAGACGCCGCGCATCTCGTTCGGCCCGAAGGCGTGGCCGAGGACCGCCGCGTAAGCGACGTCCGGGTTCTCGGGGTGGATCGCCACCCGGCCGATCTGACCCGCGTCGTCGAGGCCGAGATGGGTCCAGCTCGCTCCGCCGTCCGTGGACTTGTAGATCCCGTCCCCGGGGGAGACGTTCCCCCGAATGCAAGCCGAGCCGCTGCCGGCATAAACGATGCTCGGATCGGAGTCGGCCACGTCGATGGCGCCGATCGAACTCGAACCGTAGTAGCCATCCGAGACGTTGACCCAGCTCTCGCCGGCGTCGGTGGTCTTCCAGAGGCCGCCGCCATTCGTCCCCATGAAGTAGGTCCAGGGTTGTTCGGCGATTCCGGTCACCGCGGTGACCCGGGACCCCTTGTGCGGCCCGATCATGCGGTACTTGAGGGCCTGGTAGGCGGCGGGGTCGTAGCCGACGTTCTCCCTGCCGGACTGCGCGCCGGAGGCGGCCGGCGCGGCAAGGAGCGTCAGGGCGAGCAGCCGTGTCGTGAATCTCATCGTTGCTCCTTTCTTCGGGACGGCGAAGCGGCGCACGGCAGTCGAGCAGCCCGTGGGCAACGTGGCGTGAGCGCCGGGGGCCCCACCGGGAGAACGGGCCAGGGTCGGCGTTTCAAGCCGTCCCCACGCTTCTTCGCGATCGGCGGCACGCCGTTTCGCGGCCCTGTCGGGCCGCGATGCCGACCGGAGGTCGGCGTTCCAAGCCGTCCCCGCGCTTCTTCGCGATCGGCGGCGAGATGCGGTTTCGCGGCGCTGTGCACGGCGGTGCCGGTCTGAAGGCCCCCACCGGGAGAACTGGCGGCGTTCCCTTGCCAGCGCGCCATCCGGACCGTTGGAGTTCCCGGCGGGACTGCATTCTCCCAGCCACTGGGCCGCGTGCCTTTGTCCACGGGCTGCCCACTACTCCAGCCGGCGGTAGATCACCTGCACCGCGGGCCCCGACTCCTCGCTGCGGCGGGGCAGGTCCACGAACATGCGGTCGCCCTCCACTCGGACCTTCGCAACCGACTCGAGGCCGATGATGTTCGGCCCCAGGCTGATCTGCCACTGGCGCCGGAGGGTGTCGCCTTCGATCTGGTAGGTCCCGGCGGTCCCGGAGTAGTTCAGGATCTGCTCGTAATGCGCCACCTGCTCCTCGGGAGAAAGCGCCTCGAGTTCCGAAGCCGAACGGGTGGTCCGGTTGTTGTCCATCCGGGCGAGGCAGTGGTAGCCGCCCGTGAAGACCCAGATCCCGCTCCAGGTCGAGTCGTCGCGGACCAGCTCTCCGGTCTCGGTGTTCGTCTCGGAGACGAAGGCCCAGACGCCGGTGATGAGAGTGCCTTCGTCTTCCTCCTCCATGGGCGGGGCCGGGGTGCAAGCGGCAAGCGCCAGCGTCACGCCCGCGAACAGGACAAAAAGGCGGATCAGCCTATCGGTCTTCTTCATGATGGATCTCCCATGAGACCTCCGGATCTCAGACGGCCTCCGAAGGCCGGTAGAAGTTGAAGTTCGCCACCCGGAGCGCCGGCATCAGGTTGCCGTTCAGCCCGGACGAGCCGAAGATCCCCGTCTTGTAGGGCCGCGACGCGTCTTCGATGTTGTGCGCGAACTCATCGAGCCGCATGGAGTACCAGGCGTTTTGGAGCGGTCCGGCGACCTGACCGTTCTCGATCCGGAAGAGGCCGTTCCGGGTCATCCCGTTGACGTGGGGCGGATCGGCGGTCCGGAGCATGGTGTTCCAGTTCTGGGTCATCAGGATTCCGCGGTCCACGCCCGCGATCACCTCTTCCAGGGACTTCGAACCGCCATCCCCCACCAGGTGGACGGCGGGGCCGTTCTCCCCGCCCGGCAGGTTGCGGAGCACGCCCTCCTCCACCCAGACCCGCTCGCCGAGCGGCATCCCCCCGGGTCCGTAGGGGCTCCCCATGATTTGCGGATGGCCGGGCTGGGTCCTGAGGCTGAGGTGCTCGCTCGCCACCTGGGTGCCCACCTCGGAGGGACTTCCCCAGCCGCCCACGGTGCGCGCCGACCCGCTCCAGACGCTCATCAGATGCCCCACGAAGGAGGCGGCGGCGTTCGGCTCGAGGACGACGGTATGGGGCCCCATTTCGAAGGGCTGCGGGTCCACGGAAGCCAGCGCCTTTCCGATCGCGACCTCGGTGATCCCGGGGATATCCAGATCGGCGAACCGCCGGAGATCTCCGACCGCCGCCCAGCCGGAGCCGATCCGGCTCGACTCGCGCCCGGTGGTGTCGTCGGACCTCACGGTGACCGCGTACCCCGCCTTGGTTGCCCGCCGGTAGAACCGGGCTCCGGCGCTGTTCGCGTGGGCTTCCAGCGTGTCGTCCACGTGGAAGTAGCCCGAGCCGTTCAACCCGTCCGTCTGCAGGCGCTCGATGGCGCCGGCCACCGCCTCGTGGCGCTCGTCGTCGGTGAGGGCCGCGGTCGCGGCATCGAAGCCGGGGATCTCGGGATACTCCTCGGAGCCGTGCGGCGAGAGATGCGACTCGTTCGGGGTGGCCGCCCGGGCGATGGCCTCCGCGCGGGCCACCGCGTCCCGGATGCCGGCGGGGTCGAGCTGGTTCGTGATCGCTGAGCCTTCCCGATACCCATTGGCCCGGTTCCCGAAGGCCACATGCACCTGGAGCGGGTGGCACGGATTAACCACGGTGTCGTCCCGGATGTAGCTGTTCGAGAAGCGGATGACCTTGGTGAGGCCGCAGACGACCTCCCGGTTCACCTCGTGGTACCACGCCATCGAGAGTTCGACCTCGTCGGCGGAGGCCGCCTCGAACGCGGTGTCGAAAATTGCGCCGACTTCCGTCTCGGTAAGGGTCATACGGTCGGCCCTCCCACTTGTAGGTTCCGGAACCGGGCCCACGGGGCCCCGTGGGTGTTGTGGTTGCGCTGGGTCGGCTGGCCGATGTCGTCCGAATCGAGCGCCGCCGGCTCCCAGGATGCCGGGTTCGTGACCGTCTCCAGCCGGTGCCAGAGTTCACTCGGGTTCTTCCCGTAGTAGTGCGCGCCCCGGAGCATCCGGGTCTTCCGGCCGTTTTCGATCTCCCAGACGGCGTTCGCCGTGTAGGTGTGGTAGCGCCGCTGGTAGTCCTGAATGATCCGGCTCGAGAACCCGGAAAAAAGAAGCCCGCGCCGGGTATCGGCGATGAGTTCTTCGGGTGAGGGGGCGTCCTGACCGCCGGGTTCGAGGCTCACGTTCGGCATCCGCCCCTGCGGCACCCGGTCCCACGACTCGGTCATGCAGCAGCCGCGGCTCCGGTCCTCCCCCACGTAGGTGGCGAACTCGCGGGTGGTCTGGAAGCCGACCAGCTTCCCCTCCCGGACCACGTCCCACGCCTGGGTCTTCACCCCTTCGTCGTCGTAGCCGCAGGTGGAACGGAGCATCGGCCGGCTGCGGTCGGCCACGAAGTTCATGACCGGCGAGCCGAACTCGTAGGTCCCCATGTCCTCGGGGCCGAGAAAGGTGGTTCCCGCGAAGTTCGTCTCGACCAGCACCGTCCGGTTGAGTTCGGTGGGGTGGCCCACCGTCTCGTGCTCGAAGAGGCAGATGTTCTGCGGGTCCATGACCACATCCATCTCCCCCTGCATGCTGATCATCGGAGCTTTGGCCTTTTCGACCGCTTCGGCGGCGATCCGCTCGGCGTGCCCGGGGAGGTCGAGCCCGCGGATGTACTCGTAACCGATGTTCAGCGGGTTCACGAAGAAGCGCCGCTGGGCGGTGACCCCGTCCACCTGGGCACGGGCGAAGAAGGACCCGTCGGAGCGGACCAGCCGCTGCTGGATCTCGGCGCCCTCCGAATTCGCATAGAACTTGTTCTCGTCCCAGAAGTCGAGCCAGGAGAAGGCCCGGTCGGTCTGGGGGTTCTTGCGCACCTCCTCGTTGATGCGGAGCAGGAGAGCAACCTTTTCGTCGAGCGGCACGGCGAAGGGGTCCTCCTGATGCGGCGTCACGTAGGTGTCCACATGGACCGGTTCCGGGACCAGCCGGATCGGCTCGGAGATCGTTCTCGCCGCCTTTTCGGCCAGGTCGCACGCCAGTCCGGCCACAGCAACCGCTTCGTCCTCGCTAAGCATCGGGCTCGCGACGAATCCCCAGGCGCCGTCCTTCAGGACCCGGACGTTGAACCCGATGTCCACCTTTTCCAGCACGTGTTCCGGCGATGACCCGTAGTGCCACTCGCCGGGGACCCCCTTGATCGCCTGGTCGTCGGCGGCGATCGTCTGGATGATGTTCCGCACGACCCGCACATCTGCGAACGTCGCGCCGCGGCTGTTCGCGACCCGGAGGGCCGCGTCGGCGAAACCCTTCTTCCACTCGACGTCGTCGATGAGTTCGTGGGCCGGCCGCGGCGGCCCCGCACAGCGGGTCAGCCCGAAGGGAAGCACGACGGCCGCCGTGCCTCCACAGAGTCGCACGAATTGGCGACGAGTGATGTTGGGAGCGCCGGCCAGTCTCCCGGTGGGGGCCTTCAGACCGGCACCGCCGCCGAAGGCGGCGAAACTCCCGATGCTCTTCCTCTTCATTGCGCTTTACCTACCGGTGGAATGGTTAACCAACCTTGGACCGGCATCGCCGCCGACGGCGGCGACACCGGCCTTGCTCTATCTCCTAGAACCGGAGCCGGAGGGCCAGCTCGATCTGCCGGGCCTCGGCCACCTGCGTCGACTGTCCGAAGGTGCCGGAGCGCAGGTTCCCGTTCGGGGGGAACCAGTTGGAGCGGTTCAGCATGTTGAACACCTGGAAGATGGCCTCGACGTAAGACCTGTCCCCGAAACGGAACTCCTTCGACGCCAGTACGTCCACCGTGGCGTAGGCAGGACACTCGACCGAGGACACCGGCGACAACCCGTTCGCGGTCCGGTAGCCGTTCGCCGCGTTCAGGTCGAGATCGCGGCAGCCGTCGCGGAGATTGATCCCCGGCGGCCGGTCTCCGCCAATGCCGTCGCCGTTCAGGTCACTGCCCGCCGTGACGTTGAACGGCAGGCTGCTCTGGTAGCGGATGATCCCGCTCAGGTTGACGCCCCCGGGCAGCATCGCGAGGCCGCTGATCGTGAGGCGATGACGCCGATCCGCAGGTACGTGTCCGTAGTCGGAAGCGCGGTTGTAGTGGTCCGCGGGGAAGGCCTCCGAATCGGCCTGCACGTCGGCCAGCGTGTAGGAGCCGAGCATCTGCCAGCGGTTCGCGAGCCGCTTCGTCACCCGGGCGGAGAACGCGCGATACTCCATTTCGCCGTCCGTTATTCCGTCCGTGACGCGGCCGATTCCGGCGTAGGGCCGGTCTCCCCCCGCCGCCAACGGATAGTTGAAGTCGATCCGGGTGTGCTGGTTGAAGCCGTCGGCTGCGATGCCGTCCAGGCTGACGCTCAGATCGTCCCCGATCTGGAGGCTGTATCCCAGGCTGTACTGCCGCGTGTAGGGCGTGCGGTTCTCGTTACCCTGGATGGAGTAGTTCCGCTGGGAACGGGCGACCTCGAAAGGGTCCTGTCCTTCATACGGATCCGGATAGCTGGGATTCTGGATCACCACCAGCAGGTCCTCGGGATTCCGCTCGGCGCGGGGGGCGCCGTTCGCCCGGTAGCGGTTGTAGAAGACGCCCCAGGCGGCCCGCACCGACTGCCGGCCGTCGCCGGTCGGGTCCCACACGAATCCCAGCCGGGGGCCGAAGTTGTCGCTATCCCCGCGGGTGCTGTTGTCGTAGAACGGGAAGAGCGACGGATCGAGACGCCCGGCGGAACGCACGACCCGGTCCCGGACCAGGATCTCCGGGACCGTCTCCTCGAGCAGGTTCTCGTTCCAGACTCCGGTCTGGAGGTCGTAGCGGAGACCGAGGTTCAGCGTGAGCCGGGAGCTCAACGTCCAGGTGTCGCTGATGTAGACGGAGTGCTCCGTATTCTCGAAATCGTCGTAGCGGGGAAGGAGCCGTTGCCGGAACCGGTCGGGGTGGGTCGCCGGGTCGTTCGGATCGAACGGCGCGTCGGAGGAGAACCACCACTCTTCGGCGACGCCGACGTTGTCCGGCTCCCAGTCGATCCAGGTGAGGTCCACGCCGAGCTTCAGTTCGTGCGACCCCACGTAGTGGGAGATGTCGTTCCTGACCTGGATGTGGAGTTCCGGGCCGAGAAACGCTGACTGGCTACCGGTGCGCAGGCTGGGGCGATTGATGAGCGGCCCGACATCCACGCGCTCGGGGGGGAACTCGCCCGAGGCGCTCCATTTCTGGTGTCCGGGAGGCCAGCCGATGTAGGTCGCGTGCGCCACCTGAACCCGGAAGTCGTTGAAGGTGTTCGGGCTCAGGAACCAGGTCTCGCCCAGCACCAGCGAGTGGCGGGGGGCACCGAAGCTGAAGCCGCTGCTCGCCGCCCGGATGCCGCCGGAGCCGCGGTGGGTCAGTTCGTTGTTGTGGTGCGCATAGCGCACGAACAGGCGGTGATCGTCGTTGATCGCGTAGTCCAGGCGCCCGAAGCCCATGAAGTTCCAGTCGGGCTTCTCGAAGGTGCCCTCTTCTTCCGGGAACACCCCGCCGGTGTTCACGGTGAAAAAGGTGGACTCGTCGGTGTACTCGGCGGAGACGTAGAAGTGGGCCTTGTCCTCGACGAGCGGGCCTCCGAACGACCCGCCGAACTGGTGACGGGAGAAGTCGGGCTTCTCGTCCTGTAGCTCCGTCTTCGAGTTGAGCGCCTTGGTGCGGAAGAACTCGAAGACGCTCCCGCTGAAGTTGTTGGTGCCGCTCTTCGTCACCACGTTCAGGTAGCCGCCCTGCGCGAAGCCGAAGTCGGCGCTGGCGTTGAACGCCTGGACCTTGAACTCGGCGATGCCCTCTTGCGGGAAGTCCTGCCGCGGCTCGCCCTGCTGCTGCCAGTTGTTGCTGACCCCGTCCACGTAGAAGCCGTTCGAGTAGAAGGTGACCCCGGCGCCGATGTTGACGTTGTTGTAGTAGACGCCGCGGATCGCGTCCTGGCTGGTGGCGGGGCTCAGGGTGGCGAGATCGAGCCACTTCCGGCCCTGCATCGGCAGAGCGTCCACCTGCTCCTCGGTGATGATGGTGGAGAAGTCCGCCTGGCGCGATTCGATGAGCGGAGCCGCCGCCGTGACGGTGACCGCTTCCTCGACACCCGCGAGTTCCAGGGAGATGTTCAGGGTCACCTGCTGCGCCACCTGGAGCCGCAGGCCCTCGTTGGTGAGGGTCTGGAACCCCGAAAGGCTCGCCATCACCGAATAGGTGCCGATCGGTAGCGAGGGCACCTGGTACCCCCCGTCCCCTCCGGAGGTCACCGTACGCTGAAGTCCGGTATCGGCGTTCGTGGCCGTAATGGTCACTCCGGGCAGAGCGTCGCCGCCAGGGTCGGTCACCGTTCCGTAAACGCCCGCTTCCTGGGCGGCCGCGGTAACGGCCATCCCGGCGAGCAGCGCTGCGAACAGCGCTGCAATCGGCTTCGGCCGGAAGCTACTACTGGAATTCATACCCGTCTCCTTTGGGGTGAACGCGCCTACGACGAGGCGCTACGGACAGATGGCGTCGAGCGACCGGTCAGCCGGTGGGACGCGATCCAACCATGAACGCGATGGAGAACCCGCCCTGAGGCGGCCTGCGGTACTCGCACGAAACAAAGCGCGTCGTCCAACGGACGGATTACGCCAGCTCATACCGCAGTAGTCCTCCTGAGGCACGCCTTTACAACGGACGCGACCAAATGGAACGCCATTAGGTCACTTCCACGGGCAGGCCGTCAAATGGCGTTTCCCCCGCCGTGGCACGGGAACGCCGACCTCTGGCTAGTTCTCCCGGTGGGGGCCGGCACCGCGGCCCGCAGGGCCGCGAACGGCACAAACCCCACTCATCTTCACCGGACGCAGGCCCGGGAACGCCGGTCTTCAGACCGGCATCGCGGCCCGCCAGGGCCGCGAAACTCCCTCCGCCGATCTGCGTGAAGAGCGGCCAGGCAAGGGAACGCCGACTTCCGGTCGGCACAGCTGGCCAAAGGCCAGCGGACGGCGCAGACCCCGCCCACCCTCACGGCACGGGCCAGGAAGCCCTCCCCCCTGCTAATCTCCCTGTCCGATGCAGAGACGCGAGGCGCTGCGGGCAACGCTCCTCCTGATTGCTGCACCCACACTCGCGAAAGCCGCCGGGGAAGGCCGCGAGGTCATCGTCTCCGGACGCGCGGTCTGCCTCAAGGACGGCACCCCGAGCCCGGTCACAGAATGCTCCTTCGGCGAGGAGTTCGGCATCGAGTCCCCCGACGGCACGATCCACCGGCTGGACCCCACGGACCTCCGGGTGGAGATCCTCACCGACGAACGGGTAAACGCCCATCCGCTCGAAGTCGCCATCTGGCAGGAGGACGGTCTCGGGAAGATCATCCGCCTCCACACGATCCAGAACGGCGAGACGATCGAGCCTTACTACTTCTGCTTCACCTGCAACATCACCTCGCACCTTCCAGGGCCCTGCTGGTGCTGCCAGCAGGAGTTCGAGTTCAAGGAGCGCCCGGTCCGGCCCTCAACCGACTAGAGGCACCGCCCCTCGCACCGAAGGGTGCCGCCGGTCAGGGAACGCCGGTGTTCACACCGGCATCACGGTCCGGAGGGCCGTGAGAACCGCGTACACCCGGTCGCCTAGTCAGCCCTGAACGCCTCAGCTAACCGGATTTCGCCACCGCAATCCGGAGAACCGCGCGAAGTCCCAGTCGTTCGAATGAAGTTCCGCCTGGTGTTCGATGGCCAGCGCCGCCAGGTGCGCGTCCATCACGAGCGACGAACTGATCGCGGGGCCCCGTAGCAGCCCTTCCAACACATCCAGGTGGGATGGTCCCGGCGCCAGGATGCGCGCATTGGGTCGGGCGAGCCAACGCCGGCACTCGGCGAATGCCTCCCCAACGGCCATCGGCGCCGCGACGGCCCGTCGGTTGGAAACCACTCTCGCGAAACCCAGGATGACGATCCAGGAAAGGCCTACTGGTTCGTTTCCCGAAAGGCACCGTTCCCACCAATGTCGGGCGGCCTCGTGGTGCGGGGAATCCTTGTTGTACGCGTAGATCAGGAGGTTGATATCGGGAACGAGCAAGGCTCAGGAACCGCCGATATCCTGGCGAGCCTTCTCGAGAAACCGGTCTACCTCGAGTTCGTCCACCAACTGATTCAGCTTAAGGGGATCTATCCCCGGAGCCCACCCGAGGCGTCGGGCCTTCACTCGAAAGGGCTTCCGGCCTTCCATTGGTTTTGCGCCGACGGAGAGACCCCGGCGCAGCGCCTCATTGACGACGGCCTTGAAGGGTCTTCCGCTATGCCGGGCCGCATCCCGCAGGGCCAGGCCGATGTCTTCATCGAGGGTAAGGGTTGTACGCATCGGAGGTACATCATAGCATCAGCTATACAGAACATCAAGATGTCTTCCGCACCTGCGAATGCACGGGCCTGACAGCAGCCTGCGCCGTCCCCGCGCTAGGTTTCCGTCCGTGCCGATTGTCCTGTTCGCCGTCCTGCTGTTGACCGTCCCGGCGGCTGGTCTGGCGCAGGGAGACCGGCCCACGGCCGTCGAGCTCGGCTGGCTGGAGTCGTTCCTGATGACCCAGGAAGAGCGGCGCTCCTCCATCCAGGCGATGACCCAGGGGGACCGCGAAGCCTTCCGGCGCCTCTTCTGGATGCGCCGGGACCCGAACCCGTCCACACCGCAGAACGAGACCCTCGACCTCTATCTGGCGCGGGTGCGTCTTGCCGACTCGAACTTCTCGGACGACGGCGGCTACGGCGGGGGCGACCGGGCGCGCGTTTTCGTCCTGCTCGGCATGCCGGTGCAGTCCCTGCCCCAGCCAGCCACCGAGACCACGCCGGAAGGCCTTCTCTGGGTCTTTCCGCCCGACCCGGCACACGGCCTCGCGGACACGCTCGAAGCCCTGTACTACCGCGACGAGGAAGGCCAGCTCTTTCTCGAGAACCGCACCGTCGTAGATGAGAACCTCGAAGAGATGCGGCGGCGGCTGATCGCCCGGCCCGAGATCGGCTACGAACGCGACGAGGCGAACCGGCTGGTCATTCCCAATCTCCCCGCCGGGGGCTCCAAGCGCGCCCGCCGGGTCCTCGCGGGCCTGGAGGCCGGCGCTGAAGGCAGAAGCACCTTTTCCTTCCGGGTGACCCCCGCCTATTTCCGGATCAACGATCGCTCGACCTACGTGGCGCTTCTCTTCGAAACCCCGACCGACGCACTCGCTCCCGGGACTGACGGCCAACTGGCGGCCTCCGTCTTCGCCAAGACCGCATCCGCCAAGGACGAAGGTCCCGGGGCCGCGACCTACCGGCTGGAAATCGCGCACACCTCGATCCAGGCGGCGGACGGTCCGGCTCGTTTCGAGACATCCCTGGTGCTGCCGCCCGGAGCGCACCGCCTGCTCGTCGGCGTGGTGGACGAGCAGTCCAATGCCTACGGCGCCGCCCAGGTCGAGATCGAGGCTCCCGTCTTCCCCGAAACCGAACCCGGGTTCTCCTCGGTGGTCCTCTACAGCGACACCACCACCCAGCAGTACAGCGGCCGGGCCCCGGGACGCGCCTTCCAGTTCGGACGCACGCACTTCGAGCCCCGCCCGACCGGAGTGTTCCGCCAGCAGGAGACGCTCGGCGCCTTCTATTTCTTCTATCCGGGCGAACGCATTGACGACGGCGAGCTGCCGGAGATCGTGGCCGAGTACACGCTCAGCCGCGAGGGGCGCGACACGGGTTTCGTCCGTCCCGAGGCACTCCCCACGAGCACCCGCCAGGCCGCCGCGAACGCGGAGATCGAGCTAAGGGACTTCGCTCCCGGGCGCTACGAGCTTGGGATCCGGGTCCTCTACGGCGACCAGGTCTACGCGACTCAGAAGGCCTTCACGCTGGTCCGCTGACCGCGGGGCCGCCGCTGCGCTCTACCCGGAGCCGCACCGCACGTTTCGCGGCCCACCGGGCCGCGATGCCGGTGTGAACACCGGCGTTCCCTGGCCTGCATCCCGTGAGCGTGCGCGGCGATACGCGCTCTCGCTGCGCTTCGCGCAGCGGTGCCGACCGGAGGTCGGCGTTCCAAGCCTGCGCGCCACCATGCCGGCCGGAGGCCACCGTTCCAGACCTTCGCGCCGTGACGCCGAACAGCCGGACGTTCCCTGACTCAGTTGTTGTCGCAGCGGCCGAAGATCAGCAGGTCGTCGTCGCTACCGCACGCAGTCGGAGACGATGACCACGTCGTCGTCGTCCAGGTAGTTCACCGTGTACGGGCACTGACCCTGGGACTGCATTCCGTCGTACTTGCCGGTACCGCCCACAAACTCGAAGCCGCCGTCACCGCCGCCGCCAACGGCGGCATCGCCTTCCTGCCGCCACGCGGTCGTATACACCTCGTCTCCATCGCCATCCTCGAAGGTGCATTCGCTGTGGATATCCAGTTCGGCTTCCGACCGCGAAATGAAGATGGCGCAGGTCCCGTGCAGAGTGGCCCCCTCGGCGAGGGCGTTGCCCTCCGGCGCCGCCGTAACCCTCATCACCCCATGCAGCGATCCCGCGATCACGGTCTTGCCCGGATGCTGGATCGTCGTGTAGTCGCGCTTGCCGATCAGCACGAAGCTCATCGCCTCGGGCTCCTGGGCGGAGACGGTTCCCGCGGCAGCGAAACCGAGCAGGGTGGCCACAGACAGCAGTCGCTTGACGAACATGAATACCTCCTTGGTAACCCCTCTTTGAAAATCAGGAACCCAGATGTTCCCGGAAGAAGCGGACGGTAAGCGGCCAGGCCTGCGAGGATGCCGTCAGGTTCCGTCCCTCGCGGCCTTCCTGAGCGCGGAGAAACCCATGCCCCGCGCCGTCGAAGATTTCCACCTGGAAGACCTTGCCGAGTTCCTCCATCCGCGCCTGCGCCGGCGGAATCGTCGCGTTCACCCGGGCGTCGTCGCCGCCGTAGAGGCCAAGCACCGGCACCTCGACCGCGGCGAGCGCTTCATCGTCCGGCGAGGTGCCGTAGTACACGACGGCGGCGCCGAGCTCCGGATCGTGGGTGGCGAAGCTGAAACTGGTGCGCCCTCCCCAGCAGAACCCGACCACCCCGTAGGCGTCCCGAGCCGCCGGAAGCGCGGTCGCCCAGTCCGCGACCGCCTTCAGCCGGGTGTGCACCTCATCGGCGGCGAGCCCCCGGACCAGCGCCACCGCACCGTCCCGATCCACCGAATCCGTCCTTCCGCCATCGGGGCCCTTGCCGGTCAGCATGTCGGGAGCGATCGCGATGAACCCCTGAGCGGCGAACTCGTCGGCAACCCCCCGAATCCAGTCGGTGAGGCCGTAGATCTCGTGGATGACGACCACCACCGGCGCCGAATCCGACCGCTCCGGATAGACGATCCAGGACTCGACCGCATCGCCGCCGGGAGCGGGCACCGAGACCCACTCGCCGTGGCGGGGCGACGTGTTCAGCCGGTCGTGGGCGGTGTCGGCGGACCCCGGCAGGGCCTGGCCGCTGGCGAACGCACCGCCGGCAAGAAGCGCGCTCAGGGCGAGCGCGAAAGGACGGGAAGAGCGGAGATTGAGGCGCATCGCCCGAGTATAGTCCTGGCGCATCGAGCCGCTTCCCGCGCCGGATAGAGCGCCGGAACAGCGCGAAAAAACCCGCCGAAACTCTTCCTCCGAGCCCAGCCCGACCATGACTCGCAGTGCGTCCCGGCGGCATGGCTGGCGGGCCGCCGCGGCCGGAGCGGCACTGGTCGTCGCCCTCTGGGCGGTCTTCTTCTACGCGCCCACCGAGCTGACGATGGGCGACCTGCAGCGGCTCTTCTACTTCCATATCTCGTCCTGGTGGCTGGCCTTCGCCGCCTTCCTGCTGGTGGCCGGCGCGAGCATCGGCTGGCTCCGCACGAGAAAGCCCGGCTACGACATCGCGGCGCTCGCCGCGGCCGAGATCGGGACGCTCTTCACGACCACCGGCCTCGCGATGGGAATCATCTGGGCCAAACCGGCGTGGGGAATCTGGTGGACCTGGGACGCCCGACTGACCACGGCCTTCGTGCTCTGGCTGATCTACCTCGGCTATCTCCTGCTCCGGAGCTACGTGGACGACCCGGTCCGGCGGGCCAACCTGGCCGCGGTGCTCGGAATCCTGGGCGGCGCCGATGTCCCCATCGTGTACTTCTCGATCCGCTGGTGGCGCACCCAGCATCCGGCGCCGGTGATCATGGGCGGGCCGGACTCGGGGCTGCACCCCGACATGTGGATCACGCTCCTCATTTGTCTCGCCGCCTTCACCCTGCTCTTCCTCTGGCTCTTCAACTGGCGGACGGATCTCGAACGGGAAGCCCGGTCCGTCGAAGCGCTGCGCCAGCGGCAACTCGCGGGAGCCTCGTGAACAACTGGCTGGCCGCCGGCTACACCGCGTTCTTCGTGCTGCTCGCGGGCTATCTCATCCGGCTCACGCTGTTCCAACGCCGACTCCGGCGCGAACGGGAGCGTCTGGCTGCGGCAGAGGCGCCCAGGAACGAATCGTGAGACGGCTCGAAGGCGTCGCGGCGCTGATCACCGGCGCCTCCTCGGGGATCGGACGCGGGCTCGCGCGCGTCTTCCTCCAGCAGGGAGCAAGGGTGTTCCTCACCGCGCGCGGGGAGGAGCGGCTCCGGGAAACCGCGGACGAACTGGAAGCCCTGCACCCCGGACGAACCGGCTTTGCCGCCTCCGACGTCGGGGACGCGGATTCGGCGATGGCGATGGCGCGCGCGGCGCTCGCCCGCTTCCCTGACCTCTCGGTGCTGGTGAACAACGCCTCGATCCTGGGTGTCCGGGCGCCCATCATCGAGCAGGACCCGGAGGTCTGGGCGGACACCCTGCGGATCAACACCGCGAGTCTCCTCTACGTCACGAAGCCCCTGCTCCCCGCTTTCCTCGAGCGGGAGTCCGCCTCGATCATCAACGTCAGCTCGACCGTCGGCCGGATCGGGAAGCCCAACTGGGGGCCCTACGCGGTGTCCAAGTTCGGCCTCGAGGGATTCACCCAGACGCTCGCCGCCGAACTGAAGGACACCGGCGTCCGGGTGAACAGCGTCAATCCGGGGGCGACCCGCACCCCGATGCGCGCCGCCGCCTACCCCGCGGAGGACCCCCTCACCCTGCCCACCCCCGAGGAGATCGCTGAAGTCTTCGTCCATCTCGCGTCGCCGGATTCAGCCGGCGTGACCGGGCGGGCCCTGAACGCCCGTGACTACCTCCAGAGGCGCTAGACCCCACATGAGTGTCGGCGAGCGGTTCGGGACCCGATTCGGGAGCACGATGGCCCTGATCGGCGTCGCCGTGGGCCTCGCCAACGTCTGGCGGTTCCCCTACATGGCGGGCCAGTACGGGGGTGGGGCGTTCGTCGCCATCTACCTGGTCTTCGTGCTGGCGCTCGGCGCTCCCGCACTGATCGCGGAATGGAGTCTCGGCCGGCTCACCCGGGCGGGCCCGGGCGGCGCCTTCACGAAGATCGGGATGCCCGGCGGCCGCGTAGTCGGGGGGCTGCTCTTCCTGACCGTCTTCATGGCCTGCTCCTACTACACGGTGGTGGTGGCCCAGGTCCTCTTCTACGCCGCGCTCGGCGGCGCAGTCGCGGAACCCGAGGCGTTCTACGCCCGGAACTTCGGAGGGATGACGGGGCTCAACCTCAGCCTCACCGTGCTCGTCTTCGGGGCGATGGGCCTGGTGGCCGCCTTCGGGGTGCGGCGCGGCGTCGAGCGGCTGTCGCGGATCGCGATGCCGCTCGTGGGAATCGGCCTCGTCGTCGTCGCGGTCCGCTCCGTCACCCTGCCGGGCGCGTCCGAGGGGATCCGCTACCTCCTCTGGCCCGACCTCGACAACGTGAGCGCCGAGACGTTTCTGGCCGCGCTCGGGCAGGCGTTTTTCAGCCTCTCGCTGGGCGGCACCTTCTTCCTCGCCTACGGCAGCTACCTGCCCTCGAGCGCCAACCTGCGCCGCCTGGCCGGCTCGACGATCTTCGGCGACACGGGCGCCGCCATCCTGGGCGGACTCGCCGTCCTCCCTGCCGCGTTCGCCCTCGGGGTGGAACCCGCTTCCGGGCCGCCGCTCGTCTTCTTCACCCTGCCCCGGGTCTTCGCCGCCATGCCCGGCGGCGAGTTCTTCGGCCCGGTCTTCTTCCTCGCCCTCTTCCTGGCGGCCTTCCTCTCGGCGCTCGCCGCCCTCGAGGTGATCGTGAACTCGGCGATCCCCTGGACCGGCTGGAGCCGGCGGACGGTGGTCGCCGCGGCAGTGGGTCTCCAGATCCCGGTCGCGCTCCCCTCCATGGTGAGTTCCGACTACCTTGGTTGGAGCGACCTGATCTGGGGTTCGACCATGCAGCCGATCGGCTCGGCGCTCACCCTGATCGGTCTCGGTTTCTTCGTCTCGCGGGGCCGGGCGCTGGCCGAGGCGGGCCGGGGCTCCACGAAGCCACTCGGGGGCCTCTGGCTCTTCTGGATTCGCTGGGTCATCCCGGCGGCCATCGTGGTGGTTCTCTTCTGGGGCTGGAGCGGGACCCTGCGGGAGCTTTTCTCGTGACCGGAGAGGGAATGCCGCTCCGCGTCCGGCACGGACAGCTCCATTTCTTCGTCCGGGAGACGCTGAAGCGGGTCCGCCTTGCGCCCGAACTGGCCTCCCACACCGCGGACGCCATGGTGGGCGCCAACCTGGCGGGCGAAGATCGGGACGGGGTGGCCTGGCTGCCGGAACTCGTCACCGAACTCTCCACCCGCCATGTGAATCCGGCCCCGGACATGCAGGTGGTCTCCTCCTCGGGGGGGACCGCCGTGCTCGACGGAGACAACGGCCCCGGCCCGGCGGTCGGCCGGCGCGCGATGATCGAGGCCATCAGCGGGGCGAACCGCCACGGCGTCGGCAGCACGGCGGTGCGGCGGAGCAACCGGATGGGTTCACCGGGATATTTCGCGGCGATGGCCCTCTCCCACCAGATGGCGGGAATCGCGATGGCGAACGAGCCGGAGAGTCCGTCCGGCGACGCGGGCCGGCCGCCAAGCGACCCGGTGACGCTCGGGATCGCAGTCCCCACCGCGGAAACCGCGGCGCCGCTGGTCCTGAGCCTGCACCTTCCCCGGGAGGGGGACGACCGCGACGCGGCGCTCGGCCTCGCGCTCGAGTTCCTCATGACTCTTGGGGGGGCGGCGCTCCCGGAGGAACTCGCCGCGGAACCCCACCCCGACCCCACCCACCGCGGCACGGGTCACTTCTTCCTCGCCTTCCGGATACGCGCTTTCGCCCCCTGGGCCGGCTTCCGGAACCAGATGGTGGAGCGTCTCGGCCCCCTGCGCCGCGCCCGGATCGTCTACCCGGGCCAGGAAGCCGCCGCTGTTGAAGAAGAACGCCGCACCCGGGGAATCCTCCTCAGCCTCAAGACCACCGATTCGCTCCGCCAGATGGCCTACCAACTCGGCATGAACGACATCTGGGACAGCCTGGGCAAGTAGCCTCGACGCGACCTCCGGTGTAGAGGCGCCCCGTTTTCGCGGCGTCGCGCCCCGGTAGCTACTCGGTCCGCGGCCTTCGCTCCACCAGCCGGCCGGCCGATGAGGCTTGAAACTGTGCGCGAGCCGCTCATTTTTCACGGTATCCCTTGCCTGGTCGCGCCGTCTCATCTGTTGGGGATACGTGCCGAGACGGCCGCCATCCCGACGATTGGGGTCTTCGCCGCCGCGGCCCCGCGGGCCGCTGTGCCGACCGGAGGTCGGCGTTCCAAGCCTGCGCGCCACGCTGCCGACCGGAGGTCGGCGTTCCCTGGCTGGCCGCCGCTCCCCACCGTTCAGCGGTGGACGAAGGCGGCCAGGGTGCGGGGACCGTTCTCGATGAAGTTCCGGACCCCGATCCGCATGTCCTCGAGGCCGCAGCCCTCGCCGAAGAGGCGGATTTCGAGTTCCAGCCCGGAAACGAGGTCGGTCGCGGCGCCTTCGCGGACCGCTCGCTGAATCAACTCGTCCACGGGCCGCGAGAGGTGCCCGATGTCCACTTCCGGCAACTCGTCCGGAACGGGGATGGAGCCGGCAGGGATCTCGGGTAGCGAGCACGCACCCGAAGCCGCGTCGGCAGCTACCTGAACCGCCTGGTCCCGCAGCCGCTCGCCGGGGACGAGCTCGCTGACGAGGCCGAGTTCCAGCCCCTCCGCCGCGGAAACGGGGCGCCCCGTCCGGAGGATCTCCCAAGCCGCTTCCACTCCGATCAGGCGCGGCAGCCGCTGCGTCCCCCCGGCCCCGGGGATGATGCCGAGGTTGGGCTCCGGTTGCATCGCGAGAACCCTGAGCCCCTCGCGGGCGATCCGGGCGTGGCAGGCCATGGCCAGTTCGTTCCCGCCGCCGACCGCCATCCCGTTCAGGGCGCAGACGACCGGTTTGCCGAAACCGGCGATCCTGTCCAGGATCCGGTGAGAATCCCGCGACAACCGCTCTCCGTCTTGGGAGGACCGGATCCTGGCGAGGGTGCGCACGTCGGCGCCGGAAACGAACGCCTTCACCCCGAACCCGGTGATCACGACCCCGACGATCCCCTCGTCCGCGGCAATCCCGTCGAGATGGGCCCCAAGCTCGGCGAAGAGTTCTTCGTCGAGCGCGCCGAGCACTTCCGGCCGGCGGATGGTCAGGATGGCCACCGCGCCGGATTCCGCCGGAACGTCGTTGCGGCCGACCCGGGACACCGGCCGGGAAGTCCAGACGGGAAGGTGTTCGGCAAACCCCGCGGGATCGAAGAAGTCGGGTTCCCGCTCCCGGTAGGACGCGAGCAGGGTGGACACCCGCTCCGCTCCCAGCCGCCGCATGAGCCCGAAGGGATGCACCACCGCGAGCGCCACGTGGCACGACATGTCCAGATCGGGGACCGAGATGGCGCCGTCCACGGCTGTCCAGGCGGCGAGCCCCAGATAGGCGGCGGTGATCCGTTCCTCGATGGCCCGCTTCCGCTCCTCGGGAACGGGCACCTCTTCGCCGCGCGCCGGAACGTCCCAGACGCGGCCGGTGGGCCCGCCCTCGGCCATCGCTTCGTCGAGGAGCCGCGGAACCCGGAACCAGGGGTGGAGGCGCTCGTGCATTGCGGCGAACCCCTCGTGGCCTATCGGGTTCCCGCCGGTCAGATTCATGGCGGTGAAGGGCCCGATCCCGAGCCTCAGCGCCCGGCGGGCGACGTCGTCCACCTCCTTCGAGGTTCCGAGCCCTTCTTCCACCGCGAGTGCGGCCGCCAGAAAGAGCCCCTCGAAGATGGGGTTCAAGGCGTGGCCGAAACGGCTCGCGACCGCGACCGGCACCTTGCCGATCTCCTCGTAGAAGCCGGACAGCCAGGGCACGAGCCCAAGGGCGGGTTCGGCGGCGACGAGCTCGACCACCGGGTTCCGCTCCGCCGGGAAGAAGTAGTGGGCGACAGCGGCCCGTCCCGGTTCTGACAGCCCGGCAAAGATGCGGGACGGCTCGATGTGCGAGGAATTCGACAGGAGGACCGCACCGGGATCCGCGAGTTCCTCGACCGAGGCGAAGATGCGTCGCTTGACCGCGAGGTCCTCGGAAGCCGCCTCGATGACGAGGTCGACCCCGGCGAGGCGTTCGTAGTCGCTCGTGAACTCGACCGACCCGCGCATCCGCTCGGCCTGGGAATCCCGGAACGCGCCCGAGCGGACACCCTTGTCGATCTTCTCGAACATCTTGTGGCGGCCGGACTCGAGGGCCGCCTCCGAAATGTCCAGAACCACGGTCTCCACACCGTGGGGAGAGAGGGTCTTGACCAGGTGGAGGGCGATGTCGGGTCCGATCTGACCCGACCCGATGACTGCGGCGCGGCGGATCTCCCGTCCGCGCCAGGAAAAGCTCCCTGGCTGACTACCCATTCGTGGACCTCAACGATCCTCGTCGGACATCCGCGAGTGCCAGCGCTCGATCTGGCGGGCGGCGGCGTCCCGGCCGCCGAGACCGAAGGCCACCGCGAAGGCCACCGCAACCGCCCCCAGCACGATGCCGAAGGCCAGCTCGATGATCTCGTTGGCGATTCCCATCTGGCGCAGCCCGACCGCGGTGGTGAACAGCAGGATGCCCACCCGCGCCGCCAGCGCCAGAAGTCGTGCCTGCGGGATCGAGCTGGCGCTGATCGCGCGCGCCGAAAGGTTCGCGAGGAAGACCCCGAATCCCAGGAACACCACTCCCAGCAGGAACTGGCCCGTGAACTGGAGCAGCCGGGTCAGGAGGTCCGCCGCGTTGTCGAACCCCACGAGACTCGCCGCCTCGATGCTCGCGAACAGCATGATGAGGGCCAGCACCACTCCCCGCACCACATTCGAGGCCGCGAACTCGTCGGCCGTCGCGGCGCTGGTCAGCCCGATCCGGGTCAACACGTGGTCGAAGCCGGCCCCCCGCAGGAGATCGCGCGCCAGGTTCGCGATGACGCGCCCCACCACGTAGGCGGTCAGGAGCAGCGCCACCGCAACGAGCAGAAGCGGCAACGCGGCGAAGACCCTGCCAAGCATCTCGCTCGCCGGCGCGGTGATCACATCGAGGCTCAGGCGGTCGAGTCCGGTCAGGATGACCGGGAAGAGCACCAGCAGATAGGCAATCCCGCCGAGGAGCGCGGAAGGTGTCCGCGAACCCAGGATCCGGCGGAGGCCCAGTCTCTCTGCCGCATTGTCGAGTCCCACCGCGGCGAGCAGGTTCGTCACCACCGCCTTCGCAATCCGGGCGATGAACCACCCGACGACAAAGATGATGATCGCGCCGAGGACGTTCGGCAGGAAGGTGATCACCTGATTCACGATCGTCTCGATCGGAAGCAGAACGCCCTCGAGGTCGAGCGCCTTCAGGACCTGCGGCAGGAACAGCAGCAGCACGATCCAGTACACGACCTCGGGGACCGCGTGCGAAAGCCGGCCCGGCGGCCGGTCCGTTCCCCGATCGAGCCGCTCGTCCACGCCGGCCGCCTCGAGAGCCACCCGCACCGCGCGGCGGAGTACCGCCGCCAGGATCCAGGCGGCGAGGAGCAGCACCAGAGCCCGGCCCAACTGGGCCACCATCCCCATGATCCGGCCGAGCAGCGTCCCGCCGATCCCGCCGACACCCGAAAAGTCCACCACCGAGGCCACTCCGGCGACGACGAGGATCAGCAGGCCCCAGAAAACGATCCGGCCCGCGATCGCCTCCACATCCTGCCGAGAGGCGCGTTCCGGCCCGAGCGCCAGGCGTACTCCGCTGGCCACCCGGGCAGCGATCCGCTCCCGTAGACCCAGTCGGAAGAGAGCCCGGCGGAGCAGGATGACCACCAACAGCGCGAAACCGAAGGCGGCCACCAGGACGCCCAGCGCGATCACCAGGTGCCCCACGGTCGAATCGAAGATCGGGGGCATCCGGCGCAACAGATCGGAGAGTGCGTCGAGCATGACGGGATGGTAGTGAATCCGGTGTTCGCCCACCGGCGGGAGGCTTTGCGGCGGGGACTCGAGCCGGGGCTCCGGCCCCGGCCGAAGTGGTACATTGCCCGAAATTCAGGGTCCCGTCCGACGATCAGGCTGCGGCCCCGCATTCCCGGCAAGGAGTGGAAGATCTATGCGGCGTAGGCGGTTTCTCAGTTCGGTAGGCGAAGCGGGCGGCGCAGCGCTGGTCACCACCCTCTTCGGGCCGGAAACGATCCGAAACGTCGAGGCCGCCGCGCAGCGGACGTCGGGACGGAGCCCCGAAGACCTGGCTGCCGACGAGAACTACTGGAGCGAAGTCCAGCAGGCGTTCAGCGTTTCGCGCTCGA
Source organism: Candidatus Marinacidobacterium sp. (assembly GCA_965223075.1). GTDB lineage: Bacteria > Acidobacteriota > Vicinamibacteria > Marinacidobacterales > Marinacidobacteraceae > Marinacidobacterium. The sequence continues at coordinate 1,655,633 of OZ244986.1, forward strand.
TCATCAACCTGAACAACGGCGGGGTCTGCCCGTCACCCCGGATGGTCACCGAAGCGTTCATCCGCTACACCTGGCAGCAGGAGGAAGCCCCCGTGTACACGATGTGGCAGGTCCTGCAGCCCCGCAAGGAGAACGTGCGGCAGCGGCTCGCGGTGGTCTTCGGGTGCGATCCGGAAGAGGTCGCGCTCGTCCGGAACACTTCGGAAGCCATGGAAATCCTGCTACTGGGCATGGATCTCCAGTCCGGCGACGAGATCCTCACCACCACCCAGGACTATGGGCGGATGCTCACCACCATCCGCCAGCGGATCCGCCGCGAGGGGATCGACCTCAAGTTCATCCAGATCCCGACTCCCGCAGAGACCGATGAAGAGGTCGTGGACGGGTTCAGGAACGCCATCACCGACCGGACGAAGATCATCCTGATGTCCCACCAGATCAACCTCACCGGGCAGATCCTGCCGGTGAAGGCGGTCTGCGACGTCGCCCGCGAGCGGGGCGTCGAAGTCATGGTGGACGGCGCCCACTCCTTCGCCCAGTTCGACTTCAAACAGGAGGACATCGGCTGCGACTACTTCGGCACGAGCCTCCACAAGTGGCTGCTCGCCCCCAAGGGGACCGGGATGCTCTACGTGAAGAAGGACAAGATCCCGAAGATCTGGCCCATGATGCCGGCCCCCGAGCGGATGGACGCCGACATCCGGAAGTTCGAGGAGATCGGCACCCACCCCGCCGCCAACTTCGTGGCGATCGGGGAAGCGATCACTTTCCACAACACGGTGGGCGCGAAGAACAAGGAGGCCCGGCTCCGCTACCTGAAGGACACCTGGGCCGACCGCCTCTCGGCGCTCCCCGATACCGAGCTTCACACCTCGCGGAACCCCAGGTTGAGTTGCGCCATCGGCAACATCAACCTGAAGACGGTCGAGGCGCCCCGGCTCCGTGACTACTTCTGGGAGAAGCACCACATCATCGTCACCCCGATCATGCACGAGGAGTTCCAGGGACTCCGGATCACGCCGAACCTCTACACGACCATGGCCGAACTCGACTACTTCTGCAACGTGTACGAGGACGTCGCGCGAAACGGCCTCCCGAAGTCAGCCTGACGCCCGTATGAACGTCGGTCCCTGTCCGGCGCGCCGGGGGCTGTGATCCTGTTGCCCAGATGATCCGCACCGCGGCGACGGGCATCGCTGCCCCGGCATTCCGTCAGTACGACCACAACCCGACGTTCTACGACGAGATGTTCGACAACGACGGGTCCCCCCGGAGTCACTGCGCCGACTTCTTCGAGACCATGCGGCACACGCCGCCCGAGGACCTCCGGCAAATCCAGGAACGCGTCACCCGCTCGTTCCTCCACGAGGGAATCACCTTTACCGTCTACGGCGACGAGCAGACCATCGAGCGGGTCTTCCCGATCGACTGCCTTCCGCGCATCGTGCGGGGCGACGAATGGGACGCCGTGGCCCGCGGGCTGGAACAGCGGCTCAGGGCACTGAACCTGTTCCTCCACGACATCTATCACCGGGGTCTCATCATCCGGGACGGCGTCATTCCCGCCGAGCTGGTGTACGGCAACAAGCACTACCTGATCGAAATGCGGGGCGTCGAAGTTCCGCACCGCGCCTACGTCTCCGTCTGCGGAACCGATCTGGTGCGCACCCACGACGGATTCGCGGTCCTCGAGGACAACCTCCGGGTACCCTCCGGCGTCAGCTACATGCTGGCCTGCCGCGATGCCATCAAGCGCAGCATGCCGCGGCTCTTCCGGCGTTCCCGGGTGCGGGACGTGGAGCAGTACAGCCGGCTGCTGCTCGACACGCTCCGGTCGCTGGCGCCGTCCCAGGTGAGCGATCCGAACATCGTCCTGCTCACCCCCGGCGTCTACAACTCGGCCTACTACGAGCACGCCTTCCTGGCCCGTCAGATGGGCATCGAACTGGTCGAGGGCCGCGACCTGCTGGTGCACAACCGGCGGGTGTTCATGCGGACCACCGGCGGGCTGCGCCAAGTGGACGTGATCTATCGCCGCATCGACGACGACTTCATCGATCCGGTCACCTTCCGGGAAGATTCGGTCCTCGGCGTCCCGGGTCTGTTCCACGCCTACCGGGCGGGCCGGGTGGTGATCGCGAACGCCCCGGGGACCGGGGTGGCGGACGACAAGGCGGTCTATGCCTACGTGCCGCGCATCATCAATTACTACCTGAGTGAGGAACCGCTGCTCGACCCCATCCCGACGACCCTCTGCCGCGAGCGCGAAGGGCTCTCCTACACCCTCGCCAACCTGGACAAGCTGGTCGTGAAGATGGTGGGGGGGTCCGGCGGCTACGGGATGCTGGTCGGGCCCCACGCCTCGCGGGCGGAGCGGACGGAGTTCGCGGCTGCGCTGCGGGAAAACCCGGCGAACTACATCTCGCAGCCGACGCTCGCGCTGTCGCGGGCGCCCTGTCTCATCGGTGCGCACATCGAGCCGCGGCACGTGGACCTCCGGCCCTTCATCCTGCAGGCGGAACGGACCGCGATCGTTCCGGGCGGGCTCTGCCGCGTCGCGCTGAAGAAGGGCAGCCTGGTAGTGAACTCAAGCCAGGGCGGCGGCTCCAAGGACGCCTGGATCGTGGACACCCCGGAGGCTTCGACGGACGCCTGATCATGCTCGCCCGGGTCGCCGAAAACCTCTACTGGATGAGCCGCTACCTGGAGCGGGCGGACCAGACCATCCGGCTCCTGGGGGTCCAGGTGCGATCGGTAGCCGACAACACCTCCGCGCAGGTGGCAGCCGGCTGGACCCGCCTCTTCCGCAGCATGAAGGTCCCGCCTCCAGGCGGCGATCCGCTGTATAGCGACCAGCTCGAGGACACCTTCCTCCTCGCCGATGCCTACACGCTCGCGGACTTCATGAGCTTCGAGCGGGACAACCCCGGCTCGATGGTGTCCCTGTGGGGAATGTCCCGGGAGAACGCCCGTCAGGCGCGGCAGGAAATCACCCAGGAAATGTGGGGTCAGCTCAATCGAACCTACCTCTCGCTGCGGGAGACCGAGCTGCACTTCTTCTGGAACAAGGAGCCCGAAAACTTCTACAAGGAAACCTCAGCTCAGATCTATCTGTTCCGCGGAGTGACCGACAACGGCCTCCGGCACGGGCTCGCCTGGGATTTCATCCGGCTGGGACGGTTCATGGAGCGCATCCAGGTCACCACCGAAATCCTCGAAAACTACCGTCCCGCCCTCGACGACGAGGACACCGATCTGGACTGGTCGCTCCTCCTCAGAAGCTGTGCGAGTTTCGAGCCCTACTGCCGCCACTACACCCCCGCCATCGATCCCTGGAAGGTGATGACCTTCCTGATCCATGAACCGGAGTCGCCCCACACGCTCCGGTTCGCCGCCGAGGAGATCCGAAACGGCCTGGGCCGCATCGATCCGGCCGGCGGCGCCCGACACCCCCTGCAGGCCGCGCACCGGATCGCCGGACAGCTTCGGGCGCTGCTCGTCTACGGATCCCAGGAACGGGAGGACCTGGCCGGCACACTCGCCGAAGTGCGCCGGCTCTCGCGCGGCCTCCACGACGAGATCTACCGCCGCTACATCTTCTATCCCGCGGATCAGGCCCTGCCCGGTCGGTAAATCAGCTCCAGTGACCCAGGAAGCGACGCTCTATCGCGTAGAGCACATCACCCGGTTCCGGTATTCGGAACCGGTCCGCGAATCCGTCGTCACGCTCTACCTGCAGCCCCGGAACGACGCCTCCCAGCACCTCGAGTCCTTCCAGATCCTCACCGATCCGGGAGCCGAACTCGGCAGTTACAAGGATTGCTTCGGCAACGCGGTGCACTTCTTCGATGTGCCCGGCGAACACGAGCAATTGACAGTGACCTCCCGGTCTCTGGTAGCGCTTCACGCCAGCGAACCGGACGAAGCGGCCAGCTCGCGCTGGGAGGACCTTGAGGAGTCGCGGACGCCTTCAACGTGGCATCTGCTCCACCCCACCCCGTTGACCCGGCCCACTCCCGCGCTGGCCGCTTTCGTCGCCCGGCTGGGAATCGAGCGCGGCGAAACACCGCTGGCGTCGATTCGCGATCTGACCGCCCGGATTTTTGGCGCGCTCGCTTTCGAACGGGGGCGAACCCGCGTGGACTCGCCGATTGACGATGCCCTGGCGGCCGAAAGCGGTGTCTGCCAGGACTTTTCCCACATCATGCTGGCCATCGTGCGGAGCTGGGGGATCCCCGCCCAGTACGTTTCCGGCTATCTCTTTCCCGTCCGGGAGGGGAGGGAAGAGGCCATGGCGCAAGCCAGCCACGCGTGGATCGAGTGCCTCCTGCCCGGCATCGGGTGGGTGGGGGCGGACCCCACGAACAACACGGTCTCTCCAGGACATCACATTCGGGTCGCGAGCGGCCGGGACTATCGCGACGTACCCCCGACCCGCGGCACCTTTCGGGGGGGCGCTCAACAACAACTCGAGGTGGTCGTCAACATCACGACCGTGGACGCCGAACCCTCCGGCGGGCGCACCCGTTTGGGGGGCGGGCGCTCCCCGGCACAGTAGGGGTGGCAATCTGTAGCGAAACCCACGCGGCCCAGCTGCCGTAAGAGTGCAGCCCCGCCGGGACGCCGAAAGCCCGGATGGCGCGTCGGCCAGGGAACGCCGGTCTCCAGACCGGCACCGCGGCCCGACAGGGCCGCGAAACCGCGAATCGCCGACAGCGAAGAAGCGCGGGGACGGCTTGGAACGCCGACCTCCGGTCGGCATCGCGCGGGAGCGCGAAACCAACGCCGATGACGCTGCACCTCCATCCCGGCTGAACCGCGTCGCTGCGCGCCGCTCATCGTTGCGCTTCGGTCGAAATACACCCGGTGTTCCTCCCTCACGCGCCTCGTCAGCCGGGCGCCTCACCGGCCTCGGCGCTCACGCGGGATCCCCCACCGACTGCTAAAGTTGACCCCCCGATGGCACGCAAGCGCGGCTCTGGCGGCAAAGCGGGGGCTCCGGCCTTCTCCTTCAAGCTCGAAAAGGATCTGGGCGAGCTCAGCCAGATGCTCCTGGCACTCGAGGAATTCGCGGACAGCCACGGCGTGCCGCCCGTTCAGACCCAGCGAATCACCCTTTCGGTCGACGAGCTGGTCACCAACATCATCAAGTATGGAACCCAGGCACTCCAACATGCCCGCATTCACGTGTGGGCTACGATTGTGGGCGACACCTTCCACGTCGAAATCGAAGATCACGGGATACCATTCGATCCGTTTCACGAAGCGCCGGTTCCCGATACCAACCTTCCCCTTGAGGAAAGGCCCATCGGAGGACTCGGTGTTTTTCTCGTTCAGTCCCTGATGACATCTACGCACTACGAACGGATCAAGGATCGAAACCGGATCACCCTGACCCGGTCGCTTACAGCCAGCGACCAGGAGGAAGCCCAATGAACCTGACGGATGAAACGAAGAACGGCGTTCTCGTGCTGTCGCCCCAGGGGCGCATCGACACCCGCACGAGCAGCGAGTTCGAGCAGGGGGTGATGGCACACGCCATAGGGCCGGAGGGCGCCACACAGGTGGTGATGAACTTCGCGGGCCTGGACTACATCAACTCGACGGGGATGCGGGTGTTGCTGATTCTCGCCAAGAGGCTGGCCGGGGTGAAGGGCAAGCTGGTTCTTTGCGAGATGAAGGAGCACATCCTCGAGGTCTTCAAGATCAGCGGCTTCAATCAGATCCTGACGATTACCGACTCCGAAGCCGACGCGCTGCAGCGCTTCTAGCCGGAACTTCACGGGCAAGAATCGAGGGGGCGGCGTTATTTCAATGGGATAGGTCGGATAGAGCTGCCAGGTTACTGGCAACAAATTTGTGTGGGTCGATCTGGAGCAGGCGGAAAGCTTTTTTCTGGAGCGGGGTGGGATGTGCGAACACCGAGAAGGGCTCGTCGGGTTTTGCTGGGAGGGAGACCTTGTTGAGGGTGAGGGTTGCGAGATGGCTGAGGAGATCGGGGAAGCTCAGGACGGGGAGTCCGTCGGGGGTTCGCCGGGTGTCGGCCTTGGCCTTGGCGCTTGGGGAGACCCGTGCGGGTTGCACGGGGGATTTGCGTTGGGCGCGGGCGGCGCGGCGGTCATCGTCTTCGAAGAGGAGGGGTGCGAGGCGGCGGCGGACATGCCACTGGAGGTAGTAGGCGAGCATGCAGAGGAAGACATGGGCACGTACGTGGTTTTCGGTATGGACGAAGACGGGGCGGACCTTGATGAGATTCTTGATGGAGCGGAAAGCGTGCTCGACGCGGGAGAGGCTCTTGTAGGCCTCGACGGCAGCGTGGCTGCCGATGGCGCCTTCGTCGAGGCTGGTGCGGACGACGTAGATGCCGTCGAGTTGGGCCTCGGCGGCGATGCGGTGGTGGCGGCGGGACCAGGCGAGGTTGTCGTCGCTGACGGTGATGTGGAAGTGCTTTTCGACCTTTTTGCGGTTGGCTTCCCGGCCGACCCGGCGGTTGATGGCGTCTTTTCCCCGGAGGCGGGCGTGGCGGACTGCGGCGGCGATGTTTTCGAGGATGGCTTCGGTGTCTTCGAGGAGGGCTTCGCGCTTTCGGGCGCGCTCTTCGCGCAGTCTGGGGTTGAGGCAGACGAGGAGGCGCTCGTCGGGGAAGTCGGGGCTTTGGATCTCGGCGACGGTGTCGGGAAGGAGTTCTCCGGGGCGCAGGGGCGGGGTCTGGTCCGGTTCCGGGGCTTTGAGGAGCTTGCGGATTCCCCGGGTGTTGAGGGCGGAGATCCAGTCGAGGCTGGCGGGCTGGAGGTCCTCGCGGATGCGGGCGCTGGTGAGCATGCCGCGGTCGCCGACGAGGGCGAGATGTTCGATGCGGAAGCGCCGGCGGACCTTTTGGACCTGGGCGGCGACGGTCGTGGGGTCGGCGGTATTGCCGGGAAAGACCTGGACCGCGACCGGGCAGCCGTCGGGGGTGCAGAGGAGGCCGAAGACCATCTGTTGGCGGTCCTTCTTGCCGTCGCGGCTGTAGCCGAAGCGGGCGAGGGGACAGCGGCGGCCTTCGAGATAGCTGGAGGTGACGTCGTAGAGGACCATGGCGCCGCCGTGGAGGTGGCGGTTGGCGAGGCTTTTTTCGATCCAGGGCTGGCGTTCGAGGAGCCAGTCGAGCATGTGGAGGACTTCGTTGCCGTGGACTGGGCCGAGGTTGAGGATGGGTCCGAGGCTGGAGTCGGCGGATTCGGGGGAGAGGCGGCGAGCGGTGGCGAGTTTGGAAGCGGGGTTGAGGGCGCGGGCGGCGACGGCGGCGAGGGCGAGGTCTCGGGTGCGGCTGGGGTTGCGGTGGAGGATGCGGCCGAGGCCGAGTTGTTGGCAGGTTCCGAGGATGGCGGCGACGTGACCGTGGGGGAGTGCGCGGTGGATGGGGAAGGCGTCTTCGATGCGTTCGAAGGCGGCACCGCCGCGGACGACGGTGCGGATGCCGTCGACGAGGGCGGGGGGGAGTTTGGAGAGGTTGGCGATGGTGCGTCGTCGGATGCGCTTTCCCTCGCGCCAGGCCTGTCGGAGGAGGATGGCGGGGGGGCTGTTGCGGTTGGGGATGGAGTCGACGTGGAAGGACATGGGCGGGCTCTACATGGCAACATCATAGTTCAAGTAACACTTGATGTCAATAGACTTCTTGCGTCTATCCGGTAGCCACTACATGGCAACACAAATCCATCTTTCAGCGGAGCACTGCGCGGACAAGCCACGCTTCCTCAATGATTTATGGACGCTTCCCGGCACAAAACCGGCGTGAAGTTCCGTCTAGCGTTGGTAACAGCCCGGGACGGGGCTGAACCGGCGGGTCGGTAAACGGCGCCCCGCCGGGTCCCGGGATTGAGATGACAAAGTAACGTGACACCGGTGACACAGGCGTAAGGAAGAGGCGACACTGCCCAGGCAGGGGGCAGCAGAGCCGGAGCTACCGCGAAGTCGGTACCTTCAGATCCCGGTTCGGCCCAGACGCCACCACCCGGACTCCACGGGCGCGAAATCCTCCGGAGATCTTGAGCAGTTCGAACTCCACCGCCTGACCCTCGATCAGGAATCCCGGCTCCGGATCCAGCAACGCGCTGCTCGGCACGTGGACATCCGGCCCCTCAAAGCGCTGGATGAAACCCTCCCCGCGCCGGCGGTCGTACCACTTCACGACTCCTTCAGCCATGACACACATTCTGCCACGGCCGGGCGCCCCACCGGGAGAACCGGGCCCTCAACCGCTAGGAGGCCGATTCCTCGGGACTCCTCCAGTCGGTATGCGGCGCCCGATTCCGGCCGAACCACTGCCAGAGGAGCCTCCCGTAGCTCGTGGGCCGGGCTCCGATCTCGTCGAAGAACGGCCGCAGCAGGAAGTGGAGCGCCCGGAGGTTGTAAAACGGCACCCGCGGAAAGTAGTGGTGCTCGAGGTGGTACGCGGACCACAGGAACCCCACGTCCCAAAACCTGGACGGGCGCAGCACGCTGCCCCAAAGCGCCGGGTTCTCCGGCACGATGTCGTAGTGCTGGCCCAGCCGGTTCACGGTGAACGCGACCGGAAAGACGAGGAACACCGGCGCCAGGTAGGCCTTGAAGGCCGCGAAGAAGCCGCCGGCCACGATCAGTCCCGCCATGATCGTCAGATGCCCCGCCATCGTCAGAGTGCGCTCCCGCGCTATGGCGCGCCGGACGTCTTCGGGATAGCTGGCTGACTCCTGCCGGGCGGCCCGGAAGTAGATCGGGATGAGCGCCGGGGTCAGGTAGAGGGCCTTGAACCAGCGCGCGTTCCGTTTGGGGGAGAGCCAGTGCCGTTTCGGGTCCGCCTCGGCGTCTCCCAACTGGGCGTGGTGATCGAGGTGCCAGCGGGTGAACTGCGTCGCCGAAATCCCGCTCGGGAACGCGTAGAGGTGGCGGAGCAGCCGGTAGCCGGAATGTCCGCTGGTGTTGAACACCAGCAGATGCACCACCTCGTGGAGCATCACCGTGAAGTTGAAGACCGTGAACCCGACGACCAGGGTGGCCGGAACCCAGATCCACCACTCGGAAGCCCGCCAGGCAACTGCGCCGCCCCCGAAGAGCAGCAGGAACTGCCAACCCAGAACGAGGAAATGCAGGAGAGGACGGCGCTGGTGAAGCCGCCGCAGCTCCTCCGAGGGTACGACCGCGGCCAGCCGGGCGCGCAGATCGCCGGTCTGATCTGCCCAGTACGAACGTCCCCTGGCAGCGTCTTCCATGTCTCCCGGGCATGGTACTTCCGGGGCGGCGGCCACGGCATCCGCCGGTTGGCGGGCCGCCCGCCGACTTCGGGCGGACCGGCAAACTAAGATCGCGCCCGATCCGACCGTGAGGAGGAATTCCCGCGACGCGCAACGCGTCGGCCCGCTACCCCGTGGCGGAGGGGACGGCAGCGCTATTCGCGGCGGATCCGATCTCGCCGCCGCCTGCCGCCGCCTCGACGGACGCGGCTACCCGGCCTACCGGGACCTCGAAGGGGAATGGTCCGTCGGGGACGGGATCACGGTGTTCGTGGACCGGGTGGCGCGCGACCCCTTCGCCCCTCCCTCGCGCGTCCGGGTCCGGATGGACGGGACGGTGGCGGGTTTCCCTGCCGATCTCTTCTCGAACCGGATCCGGCGGATTGCTCTCGCCGACTTTCTGAGCCGCCAGTTCCGCCGGGCGATTCCCCGTTCGGGGAGTCCCGCCGGATCGGGTCACAGCGGGCAGATCCGCATCGATTCGGGCGGCCAGGAGACGCTCGAACGCACCGCGGTCCGGATCTCGGGTGACCAATCCGGTTTGGGCTTCGTCGAAGCCCGGGTGGAAATCGGCCTCCCGGCGGCGGGCCGCCGCATCCTCGGGCAGAGGGCCGCGGACCTGCTGGCCGGCGAACTCCCGGAGATCGCCCGGAAGGCGCTCACCTTCCGGAGCTTCCCCGAGGGAGCCGCCCAGTCCTTCGTGGACGGCATCGAGAACCAGGAGCATTTGCGCTCCCAGCTTGGTTCCCGGAACCTCGCGGCTTTCGTGGCCGACGGGGCGTGCCTCCCGCGCGCCCACGGCGCGAGCGAACTCCCGCTGCGGGGCGACGGAGTCGTCCCCTTCGATAGCCCCGACTCCTTGCGGGTGAGCTTTCCCCTGCTCCATCCCGGAGACGGCCCCCGGGAGATTTCCGGGATGGGCATCCCCGAGGGAGTCACGCTCATCGTGGGTGGCGGCTTCCACGGCAAGTCCACCCTGCTCCAGGCGTTCGCCCGCTCCGTGGTCCCCCACGTGCCAGGGGACGGGCGCGAGCGGGTCGCAACCCGCGCCGACGCGGTCACCATCCGCGCCGAAGAAGGGCGGGCGGTGTCATCGGTGGACGTGAGTCCCTTCATCCGTGAGCTGCCCGGGGGACGGGCAACCACCGCCTTCACCACCGAGAACGCAAGCGGCAGCACCAGCCAGGCGGCGTCCATCGTCGAGGCGCTGGAAGCGGGGTCGCGGCTCCTCCTCATGGACGAGGACACCTCGGCCACCAACCTCATGATTCGCGACGCCCGGATGCAGGCGCTGGTGGCGCGGGAAGCCGAGCCGATCGTCGCCCTGCTGGACCGGGTGCGCGAGCTCTTCGAAAACCACGGGGTCTCCACCATCCTGGTGATGGGAGGCTCCGGGGACTACCTGGACGCCGCCGACACGGTGATTCAACTCGCGGACTACCGGCCCCGCGAGGTCACCACCCTGGCGCGGACGGTGGCCGGGCAGTACCCGACCCGGCGGGCCCCCGAAGCTGGCGCCGCCGGCTTCGGGCGGCGGGAACGTCATCCCGATCCACGGTCGTTCGACCCGGCCGGCCGCAAGGGGACGCCGCGGATCCGGGCCACGCGCCGCGATCTCCTCCTCTACGGGGAGGAAGAGATCGATCTCCGCGCCGTGGAACAGCTCTTCGACGAGAGCCAGACAAGAGCGGTTGGTTACGCCATGGCCCTCGCGGCGACCCGGGAGTTCGGGTCCCGCCCGGTCGCGGAGCTTCTGGATGCCCTCGAAGCCCGGCTCGACGAAGGCGGACTCGAATCACTCACCGCCGACGGCCGCGCCGGCTCCCACCCCGGCCGGCTGGCCCGTCCCCGCCGTCACGAAATCGCCGCCGCTCTGAACCGCCTCCGCAAGGGCCGCTTCCACAACCGTCCCACCGGTTAGGAACCACGGCCCTCCTCACGGCGCCGCCTGCACGCGGATCCAAGAGCCGCGATGAAGGTGTCGCGGGCTTCCGGCGTCTGGAGCTCGAGGAAGAACTCCTTCTCGCGCTCGCTATACATAGCGCCTTAAGTAATGCCGCAGAGTTGCTGTAGCACTTTGTCCGGCTTTCGCCATTGATTGAAGGGTGACGCAACGGCGGCGACGAGTTCGTCGAGGCTGTTGAAATGGAGATTGTGTGTAGCCAGACGCCGGGTCAGCCGCCAAACGCGCTCGATCGGTGCAAGTTGCGGACTGTAGGGAGGAAGGAACAGCAGCTCGAAGTGGTCGCGATGGGCAGCAAGCAGCGGCTGAAGCAGTTTTGCGCGGTGGTAACTCGCGTTGTCGAGTACGACGACCATCTTCTGGTGGCGTGATCGGCGCCGGAGCAGAGCCTTCAGGAAGACCTCGAAGGTGACGGCGTTGAACACCGGGGAAAAGACGTGGACGAACTTGCCGCTGAGCAAGCTGACCGCGCCGAAACAGGCCACGGATTGTCGCGTCGGGGCATGGAAGACGACGGGGTCTTTGTCTTCGGGCGGGACCCACATGCGACATCGGGTGCCGTGGCGCTGGAAGTGGCATTCGTCCTGGCTCCACAGCTCAACATCGCGGCGACGCGCCAGACGGCGGAGTTTTTTTAAACGCCTCCACCTGTTGCGGGTCCGCCGAGGCGATCTGGGGGCGCGGCTTGCGGAACCGGAACCCCATCTGCCGGAACAGGCGCTGGCACTGCCGCACCCCGAGCGGCACGTCGTAGTGCCGACGCAGGTGCTCCGACAGCAGTTTGCCGTCCCACAGATGGCCGCCCAGTCCGAACTCGTCCGGCCGCTGACGCAAATCGCCCTCCAATGATGCCCACTGCGCCGTGTCCAGGGTCCGCGGCCGGCCCGGCCGCTCGCCATCGCGCAGTCCGTCGAATCCCCGTTGTTCAAAGGTCTTCACCCAGCGCTGCACCGTCCGCGGGTTCTCACCGAACAACTGCGCCACCTGACGGCAACTTTGGCCGCCCGTCACCAGCAACAGCCCATGAAGCCGGTGGTCATATCGGGATTCGTCGGAACGTTGGATCTCTTGTTGAATCGCGATCCGCATCACATCCGCATCGGCGATCTCAAGCTTCTTCATAGCGGCGACCCCTCCACTCCGGGTCGTCGCTATCCTATCCCATTATGCGGCATTATTTCTGGCGTCATGTATAGTAATGTTGACGACCTCATCTCCAGCCACTCCCTGAGTCAGCCCGAGCCCGGAAGAGCGATCACCTCCACCGAGGAGCTGGTTCTCACTCGGTAGGCGCACTTTCCTTCAAAAAGGAGACCTTCACATGTCGAAGAACACCTTCGCCCTTGCCGTCCTCGGCACACTCCTGGCGGCGAGCACCCTCGGCGCCCAGACGAATCCGCTTTGGGGAGACACGAGGATCAAGAACTACCTGCCGCACATGAGCTGGACGGAAGTCGAGGATCTCCTCACCCGCACCGACATGGTGATCATCCCGGTGGGCTCGCTGGAACAACACGGGCCACACCTCCCCATCGGCACCGACTTTCTGAACGGCCTCGAGCGCGCCAAGCTCGTCGCTCAGCGAACCGACGTGCTGGTGGCGCCGATCCTCTTCGTCGGCAATGCCCCCTATCACCTGGGCTTTCCGGGAACCGTCAGCTTGCCGGCGGAAACGATCCAGAAGGTCTACTTCGAGGCCGCCCAGAGCTTGATGCGGCACGGCTTCCGTCGGTTTCTGATCCTGAACTCACACGGGGGCAATCGCGTCATCTCCCAATACATCGCCGACCGCATCAATCACGAGACGGAGGGTATCGCCGTGGAGTTGGGTGCGGCGTCGGCCCCGTTTCGCCAGGAGACGACGACGGAGCCTTCCTCCAACGAACCCGTATTCGATCGGCACGGGGGCGTAGGCGAGACGTCAGGCTCGCTCTATCTCATCCCCGATCTCGTGGACCTGGCGAGCGCCCGGACCGCTACCCTGACGATGCCGGAGCACCTGGAGCGAATGCTTCCCGAGGTGGTCGCAGGAGATCCCACGGCGCTTCGGGTGTTTCTCGCCGAGAATCTAAAGGCCGAGGAGACCGGCAAGGGCACCTCCACCAGGGAGGTCACCGATACCGGCGTGTGGAGTGTTCGCGACCTCGAGGAGTCGGACCTGGAGCGGGGCCGCCGTGCCGCGGAAGCCTTCGTCGAGGCCGCGGTCGGGTTCATCGAGCGTTGGAAGGAACTCCGGCCGATGCAGTAGTCGGGAACGCCGGCCGGTCCTCCCGGTGGGAGCCTTCAGACCGGCATCGCTGCGCGACAGCGCAGCGAAACCACGCACCGCCGCCCGAGCAGAAGCGCGGGGGACGGCCTAGAACGCCGATCTCTGGTCGGTACCGCGGCCCGAGAGGGCCGCTTACCGCGGAAAGCTGTTGGGTTCAATGGCGCCGCTGGGAAGGGAACGCCGGTCTTCAGACCGGCACCGCCCCGCGTAGCGGGGCGGACCACGTACCGCTGACCGCGAAGAAGCGCGGGGACGGCTTGGAACGCCGACCTCCGGTCGGCACCGCTGCGCGACAGCGCAGCGAAACCGCGCGCCGCCAATCCGCGTGAAGCGCGCGCGACAGCGGGAACGCGACCAGCGGTACGGGACCGCGTGAGTCATCCCACCGCTGCTAGGGTTTCCCGCCACCCACCGAAGGATCACCCATGACCCCGATTCCAACGCACAGCCTCCTGCTCGCCGTTCCGCTCGCCGGCGCCGCCTGTTCGGGCTCCGAAGCGCCGGAGGTTCAGGCCGCGGAGCGTCTCCTGATCGACGGCGGCACGGTCGTGGTGATGGACGAGGCGGGCACCATCCTGGAGGGAGGCGCGGTACTGGTCGAAGGCGACCGGATCGCCGGTCTCTTCGACCGTGCGGCGCCCCGCCCAGCGGGGATCCCCACCCTGGACGCCACCGGTCAGCTGGTCATCCCCGGCCTCATCAACACCCACGGACACGCCGCGATGTCGCTGCTTCGGGGTCTGGCCGACGATCTGCCGCTGATGGACTGGCTGGAGCAGAACATCTTCCCCGCCGAAGCCGAACTCGTGGCGCCCGACTTCGTCTACTGGGGAACGCTCCTCTCCTCCATCGAGATGCTGAAGAGCGGCACCACCACCTTCACCGACATGTACTACTTCCGGGACGAGGTGGCCCGGGCGACGATCGAGGCCGGGATCCGCGCAGTGGTGGGGCCCCACGTGATCGGGTTTTCGACCCCCGATTTCGCGACCCCGGAGGAATCGCTCGCCGAGGCGGACGCGTTCTTCGAGAAGTATGAGGACCATCCGCTCCTCATTCCGGGAACTGCGGCCCACGCGCTCTACACCACCCCGCTCGAACTCACGAAGGCTGCCTTCGAGATCGCGGACCGCCATGACGCTCCCTTCCAGATTCACGTCGTCGAGGCGCGGGACGAAGACGAGCGGATCGAAGCGGCCATCGGCATGCGCACGATTGACGCTCTGGACTCCATCGGGGCGCTACGGCCGGGCACCGTGCTGGCCCACGGCACCTATCTCTCGGACGAGGACATCCAGCGGATAGCGGCGGGCGGCGCCGGGGTGGCCCACAATCCGGAGAGCAACATGAAACTCGGCGCGGACCGGGCGGCCCCGGTCGAGGCGCTCCTCGCCGCCGGAGTGCCGGTGGGACTCGGGACCGACGGGCCGGCGAGCAACAACGACCTCGACATGTTCGGGGAAATGGACACCGCCGCCAAACTCCACAAGTTCGCGACCGGGGACCCGACCTCCCTACCGGCCGAGACGGTCTTCCGGATGGCCACCACAGGCGGTGCCCGGGTCCTCAATCAGCAGGATCGCATCGGCTCGCTCGAAGTCGGCAAGAAGGCCGACATCGTGCTGGTGGAGACCCGCCGCGCCGGAATGACGCCGCTCTACCGCCCCTACTCCCATCTCGTCTACGTGACGCGGGGCAGCGACGTCCGCACCGTGCTGGTGAACGGACGAATCGTGGTGCGCGACGGCGAGATCACCACCCTCGACGAGGAAATGGTGATGGAGAAGGCGCGGGGGTTCGCGGATCAGGTCCGCGAGGTGGTGGCGCGGGTCAAGACACAAGACGAAGAAGGACGAAACGAATGACCCAGCGGAGACTGCGGTGGGTGGCGCGCCTGGCGACGGCCCTGCTGCTCGGTGGATGCGCAACGGTGGCTCTGGCGGGCTGCGCTACGGGTGACCGTGACGAGACGGGGGCGGGAGCCGGCGAGGAGCGGGCGACCGCGGAGGCGGGTTCAGCGCTCTCCTTCCCGGCCGAGCCCCCGGACGGGCCAATGCCCGAGATCGGACCGGCGCCCGAGGATTACACACCGACGGCCGCGGGGACACCCGCCACCGACATCTGGCTGGGGACCCTCGTCTCGGGCGGCGGCGCGCTCTCGATCTCCGACCTGGAGCAGGCGACCGACCGCGACGCCTACGACAACCAGCCCAGCTTCCTCCTCGACGGCTCGGCCATCCTCCACACGGCGGCGCTGGACCGGCGCCAGACCGAAATCATGCGCCTTGGGGTGACCTCCCGGACGGGATCCGGCGCCGGCCCCGGAGCCTCTGAGCAGGTGACGCACACGGAGGAGGCGAGCGAGTTCTCGGCGCTCCAGATCCCTGGACAGGAAGCCTTCTCCGCGATCCACGAAATCCGCGGCAAGCAGTACCTGTGGCGCTACGACCTTTCCGGCGAAGCGGTGGGGCCGGTCTTCGCCACCGCCGAGCCGGTGGGGTACCACGCGTGGGCCAACGAACATGTCGTCGCGATGTTCATCCTCGGCAGTCCGCCCACCCTCCAGGTCGGGGACGCGCTGAGCGGGGAGATCCGGATCGTCGCCGAGCGCCCCGGCCGGTCCATCCACCGGATTCCGGGGACGGAGGAGATCTCCTTCGTGCGCAAGGTTTCGGACGAGGAGTGGTGGATCGAACGCCTCGACCCCGCCGCGGAAACCGCGGTGCGGATCACGCGAACGCTGCCGGGCCGCGAGGACTACGCGTGGACGCCCGAGGGCGAGATCCTGATGGGCGACGGCTCGCGCCTGTTCTCCTGGTCGGAGGGCTCGCGCTGGGCGGAGATCGCCGACTTCTCGGACCGCGGCGTCGAGGGCATCACCCGTCTCGCTGTGAGTCCGGACGGCGCCCGGATCGCGATCGTCGCCAACCGGCCGGGCGGCTGAGACGTTCCCGCTGGGACGGAGAGTCCCGCGTTCCGGATGGCAAGTTGGGGGCCCTTCAGCGAGTGGCCGCGGGGTCTGTCCGAGCCCGAAGACGGGAGGGACCAGGCTCTCCGCTACCAGCCGCCGAGCGCCTGCAGCTCCGGCGCGACAGCAGCTGGACGGTTTTGTCCGTTCCTGCCTTTTCCCTTCAGGACTCGGGGCCGCCGGCAGGATGGCGTGAGCGATGCCCGGTGTGCTATTCACGTTCTGACATCGCCTGTAATAGAGCCTGGAATCATTATCTTACGATGTCTCTCCGACGGCCCGGAGGTCGGCGTTCCAAGCCGTCCCCGCGCTTCTCATCGGTCAGCGACTTGTCGTTTCGCGGCCCTCTCCGGCCGCGATGCCGGCCTGAAGGCCGGCGGCCAGTTCTCCCGGTGGGGGCCCCTTCCTACTTCCCGCCGACTTCGGCGAGTAACTCCAGGACCTCGTCGTGGAGGGCGCCGTTGGTGCTGAGGGCATTCGGGCCGTGGATCGTGCGGTTGCCGTCCCAGTCGGTGAACCGGCCGCCTGCCTCTTCGAGGATCGGGAGGAAGGGACTCGAGTCCCAGGCCTTCATTTCCGGGTCGAGACCGATCTCGGAACGTCCGGTGCAGACCAGCGCGTGGCCGAAGGCGTCACCCCAGGTGCGGCGGACCGCGCCCTTCGCGCCGACCGCGTCCCAGATGGGACCGATCGTCGCCGGGTCGGTGGTGGTGGCAAGCGCGTTTCCGATCTCGGTTACCTTGGAGACGCGCGCCGGCCGGCCGTTCCAGAACGCCCCCTCACCCCGGGCGCCGGTGACCATCTCGCCGAGTCCGGCAATGTTGCAGACCCCCACCACCGCCTCGCCCGCGATCTCGAGGCCGATCAGCATGCCGAACAGGGGCACCCCGTGAATGAACGAGGTCGTGCCGTCGATGGGATCGAGAATCCAGCGGTGCGTTGGGTCGGAACCCGACTCGCCGTCCTCTTCTCCGAGGATCCGGTGGCCGGGGAATTTCGCCTCGATCCGCTTCCGGAGCAGCCTCTCGCCGGCAATGTCCGCCTCGGTGACCGGGGTCCGGTCCGGCTTCGTGGTTACACCCACTCCCACCTGGAAGTGGCGCATGATGAGCCGACCTGCCTCCCAGCCGATCTCGGTGGCGAAGTCCAGGAGTTCGCGGGTGCTGGCCCGCGCCTTGTCGTTCATTCCTCGGAAGTCTCCTCTCGTTGGAAAGCGCCGGGCTTCCCGGCGCGGCGCGAACTATGCCATGCGGGCGCCGCCCTGCCGTCGGGGAAAACGCTCTCCCGACCCTGATTGCACCGCCTTTTCATCGTCGCCCCGCAGCCGTCTCACAGGTGGGGACGCCACACACTTTTCAAAGATGCGCGGCGGCTCCGGGCGAGGTAAATTCGTCCGCTTATGCGCTTCCCGGCCCTCTCGCTGTTTGCCCCTGGAGCCTTGGCCCTCGCGGCCGGGTTCGCCTTTGGCGGCGAAGACGAATCCGCCAGCGGAGTCCGCATCGGACGGGCCTCGCCCACGGTCGAGGCGCCGGCCATCGACGGCCGGCTCGATGAGGACGTCTGGGCGGCCGCGGAGCCGCTGACGGACTTCATCCAGGCGGAGCCCTTCGAGGGGCAGCCCGCCACCGAACGGACCGAAGTCAGGATCCTTTTCGACGACGATGCGGTCTACATCGGGGCCATGCTCTACGACAGCGACCCGGATGGGATCATCGCCACCGACGCCCGGCGCGATTCCGGGCTGACCGACACGGATTCGTTCCGGGTCGTCTTCGACACCTACCACGACCTCCAGAACGGCTTCGTCTTCGGGACCACCCCGGCCGGGCTCGAGTACGACGGCCAGTTGAGCAACGCCGGCGGCGGAGGCGGCGGCGGGGGTGGCGGTCCTCAGATGCGGCGCGCCCGCACGGGCTCCGGCAGCGGCTTCAACGTGAACTGGGACGCGAGCTGGACGGTCGCGACCGCGGTGACCGACGAGGGCTGGTCCGCTGAGTTCGCGATCCCGCTGCGCACCCTCCGCTACGGCTCGAATCCCCAGACCTGGGGCATCAACTTCCACCGCAATATCCGACGGAAACGCGAAGACGATTACTGGTCGCCGGTGGCCCGGATCTACAACCTATACCGGCTTTCCTCGGCGGGCGAACTGCACGGGCTCGAACTGCAGAGTCCCCGGAACTTGAAGATCACGCCGTACGCGCTCGGGGCGGCCGGCCGCGACTACGCCGCCGAAGTCGAGACGCAGACGAACACCGACTTCGGGGTCGACGCCAAGGTCGGTCTCACCCCGAGCCTCAACGTGGACCTCACCTACAACACCGACTTCGCGCAGGTCGAGGTGGACGACCAGCAGATCAACCTGACCCGTTTCAACCTCTTCTTCCCCGAGAAACGACCCTTCTTCCTCGAAAACGCCGGCAACTTCTCCATGGGACGAGGAAGCTCGGTGGACCTCTTCTTCAGCCGCCGGATCGGAATCGGGCCCGGCGGCGTCCCGGTGCCGATCCTGGGCGGCGCGCGGCTCTCCGGCAAAGCCGGCGACTACAACCTCGGCTTCCTCAACATGCAGACCCAGGAGGTCGCCGGAGTGATCGCCGCCAACAACTTCACGGTGATGAGCCTGAGCCGCGAGTTCGGCCAGCGCTCCTCGCTCGGCACCATGTTCGTGAACCGGATGGGAACCGGCGGCGCCGCCTCCGAGGACGACTGGAACCGGACCTGGGGCGTGGACGGCCGGCTCGGCATCGGCGAGGCGCTCACTTTCAGCGGCTTCGCGGCCCGCACCGAAACCCCCGGCTATGAGCTACTCGACGGCGAGGAGTACGCCTACAGCGCCCGCGGCGAGTACTTCCGGCGGGGCCTCCGGCTCTGGTTCGGCATGACCGAGGTCGCAGCGAACTTCAACCCCGAGGTCGGGTTCCTCCGCCGGAGGGCCTTCCGCAACTACGACTACGGCTACTTCGGTTACTACCGGCCGGCATTCCTCCAGAAGATGCCCGTTCCGCTCCGGGAACTCCGGCCGCATATCACGTACAACGGTTTCCGCACCCTGGACGGCTTTCTCGAGACGAGCCGGCTGCATGTGGACAGCCATATTGATTTCGAGAACGGCGCTCACCTCAGCCCGGCGATGAACCGCATCGTCGAAGGACTCCAGGAGCCCTTCGAGATCCGGGAGGGCATCGTCGTGCCTCCCGGCTCCTACGAGCATTGGCAGCTCGGCTGGCGCTGGAACACGAACCGGGCCGCGGCGCTCTCCTACAACGGCGCCCTCGACTACGGCGGGTTCCTCTCGGGAAACCAGCGCTCCGTGGACACCACCATCAACTACCGCTGGGGCACCCGGCTGATTACCTCGGTGGCGTGGCTCCACAACGACATCGAGCTCGCCGAGGGCAGCTTCGTGGCGAACCTCGGCCAAGTCCGTGCCGCAGTCAACTTCACCCCGCTGATCTACCTGCAGGCGCTCCTCCAGTACAACGACGACGCCGACGTCTGGGCCTCGAACGTCCGCTTCAACTGGCTGAACACCGCCGGCACCGGCCTGTTCATCGTCTATAACGACACCGAGGGGCTCGGGAACGTCCTGATCGGTCCCCAGAACCGCAGCCTGACGGTCAAGTACACCCGCCAGTTCGACATCCTCCGCTGAGCCGCCGGGCATGCTCAGGGCGCCGCTCAATACTCCTTCGTTCCCTTAAGGAGGGAGCCCGTGCCAATTTCGCGTAGAAACAACACGATCTTCGCCACAGGGAACTTGGTCTTTGGGGATATGCGTCGTTTCTGTGCGGCGCTGTACGCCGCCATCCGTGACAAACAGTACTCCGACGTGATTCTTGACTTCTCTCGGTGCCACACCGTTTACCAGAGCGTGATGCTTCCACTAACCGCGCAGATCGTCCACTATCGGACGACAGGCGTGGATTTCAGCCTAATCGCACCCTACTCGGATCAGTTGGATCGACTGTTCCACCACACGAACTGGGCGCACTACATTCAGCCGTCGCAGTACCCGCTGAATACCAGGGTGGACAGGCACCTTCCGGCTATCCAGTTCGATTCGGAGGACATTACGCACGAGACTGGAATCCTGGAACGCGTCATGACGTTGCTCCTATCTCACATGCGCGTCGAACGGTCCACGCTTAGTGCGGTGGAGTGGTCCCTAGGGGAAATACTAGATAATGTGATTACCCACTCCCAGTCCGACGTGGGTGGATTCGTCCAAGCAACTGCGTACCAGGCATCCAACGAGATTGAGTTCATTGTTGCGGACGCCGGAATCGGGATTCCCCAGAGCATGCAGATCCTCGACCATTGCGTAGCTCTCCAACGGGCCATTGGTGAAGGAGTGACCCGGGACCAGACCATTGGCGCAGGCAATGGTCTTTATGGAAGCTACCGCGTGGCTTATTTCTCGAAAGGAAGTTTTTCTATCGACTCGGGCCGAGGGCTACTCTATGTGTCACCGTCATCGGATGGAGTCCAAATTGAGAAACAGCGGATTCCGTACGCCGGCACATCTGTGAAGTGTCGAATCGGTCTCGGGGATCGAACGCTCCTAAATCGAGCTCTTCGATTCAAGAATACGCCTCATGAGCCTGCATATGACTTTGTCGAGCGACGCTTTGAGGAAGGAGATGATGTCGTGATTCCTGTGAAGAAGGAGGCGGAGCGGTTCTTCGGGTTTAGGTCGGGTGGTGCACAGTTCCGGAAGATTGTTGAGAACCTTCTTCGAAGTAGAGATCGGATCGTCCTCGACTTTGAAGGGGTCGCAGTGTTCTCAAGCAGTTTCGCAGACGAGGTATTCGGACGCCTGTTTGTGGACATGGGACCCCGAAACTTCATGAAGCGAATCGACTTCCGAAATGCTGATGCCACGATTGAGGGTTTGGTTGATCGAGCAATCGTTCAGAGGACCAAGCTAGGAAACGGAGTGCCTGATTCGGAATAGGAGAGCCAAGGTGGTAACGGATCTTGGGGGACCAACGTCGTTAGCTACCTCAGTCGCACTGCCCGTCGACCACAGTGCCTGGCCTGCGAAAACCGCCGTCACCATTTACGGTAGCGCCAGATGAGCGCCGGAGTCTTCGGCGGGCTGCTCGTCTCCGCGCTCTCCGGGCTCTACACCTCGCTGTGGGGCGGGTTCAAGGATTCGCCCTGGGAAGGCTTCAAGCCGCGCACTTTCCCGCGGAGCATCCTCTTCTCGGTCGCGATCTTCGCCTTCCTGCTCACCGTGCCCGCACTGCGGGAGCGGGTCGCCGGCCTCGGACTGGTGCAGCTCTTCTTCCTGGTGATGGGGCTCGAACGGTTCCTCACCGAACTCCACAAGGGCTGCTTCCGGGAAGAGCCGCAGGAGAAGTACTTCGTGCCCTCGGCTCTCACGATCCTCGGGCGCCCGGTAAGGAGCCGCGCGCTGCGGGTGGCCGCCGGGGTGGTGCTGGTCTCCGGAGTCACCTTCGTGCTCTTCATCGGAGCCCCAGTGACCGGCTTCTGGGCCTACCTGGCCGTCGCCTACCTGACCGGTCTCCTGGTATCCGGGGGCGGCGCCTGGAAGGACGCGCCCTTCGAGGGGTTCCACACCCTGAAGTTCTTCCGCTCCGGACTCACGCTCGCGATCGCCTCGCCGCTCTTTTTCTGGCTCCGCACTCCCGGAGATC
The DNA here is from genome assembly GCA_965223075.1 of Candidatus Marinacidobacterium sp. Classification (GTDB taxonomy): domain Bacteria; phylum Acidobacteriota; class Vicinamibacteria; order Marinacidobacterales; family Marinacidobacteraceae; genus Marinacidobacterium. Next base: position 1,677,747 of record OZ244986.1, read on the forward strand.
CGGTCGCGCTCGGGATCCTGATCTACATGAACGGCGGGCTCGAGCGGTTCCTGGTGGAGTACTACAAGACCTATATCCAGCGGAACATGTCGGGGAAGTTCCGCCCCGATCTGCCGCGCGTCGAGTCCTTCCGGCGCGAGGGATTCCACTACGGCGCGTGGCTGCTGATCCTGGCGGTCGCGGTGGTCGCCTGGGTCGAAGCCGGCGGAGCCGGCTAGCGGACGAGCCGCCGGGGCCGTGTCCCGCTCACCAGACGGCCAGTTCTCCCGGTGGGGGCCCGGCGCTGACGCAGTCGTCATCGGCTCCGGGCTCGGCGGAGCGCTCGCCGCCCACCGGCTCACCGAAGCGGGGGCTCGAGTGGTGGTCCTCGAGCGGGGACGCTGGCCGCACCGGGACGAGGGCGACTGGAACCCGCAGGCGATCCTGAACGACCTCCGTTACCGGGGCAAGACGCCGCTCTCGGTGAGGCAGCTCGGCGCCCGCCGGTTTCGTCCGCTTCCGATGAACGAGACCGTCGGAGGGATGTCGGTCTTCTACGGAGGGGCCTCGCTCAGGCTCCGCCCTCCCGACTTCGCCCGCTGGCCCTTCGACTACCAGGATCTCGAGCCCTTCTACGGAGAAGCGGAACGCCTGCTCGGCGTTCACGGCGCAGCGGGCGCCGACCCTCTCGAACCTCCGCGGTCCAGCCCCTATCCCTTCGCGCCCATCCCCTACTCGGCGCCGGCCGAGCGCATCCGGGGAGCGGGGGAAGAACTTGGCTTCCGGCCGTTTCCGATCCCGCTAGCCATCAACTTCGCAGGAGTGCACGGGCCGCGCTGCGTGCGCTGCAACACCTGCGACGGCTTTCCCTGCGCCATCGACGCCAAGAACGACGCCGCCGGAGTCCTTCGCCGCGCCGAGCGGAAGGGGCTCGTGGTCCGCGCGGGCATCGTGGTCCGTAGCCTCCAGATCCGGGGGGAAAAGGTGGCCAGCGCCCGCGGCGTGGATCAGGAATCGGGAGAGGCGGTTTCCTTCGAGGCGCCCCTCTTCGTGCTCGCCGCGGGCGCGCTCGGAAGTCCGGCGGTCCTGCTCCGTTCCGGTCTCGCCGACGACGGGACAAGCGCGCGGCCGATCGGGCGTTTCCTCATGCGGCACTGCAACGCCGTGGTCGCCGGACTCTTCCCCTTCGAGACGAACCCGGAACAAACATTCCACAAGCAGGTCTGTTTCACCGACTTCTACGAGGAACGGCGGGCTCGGGACAGCCTCGCGGTCGGAATCATCCAGGACATCTACACCCCGGACGCCGCCGTTGTCCGGCGCGCGGCCGGGAAAGTCGCCGGCGCCTTCCTGGCGAGGCCGCTGGTGCACCGGCTCCAGAACCTCCTTTGCGTGGCCGAGGACGTGCCCGACCCGGGCAACCGGGTGTCCCTCGCCGAAGAAACGGACACCTTCGGAATGCAGCGGATCCAGATCGAGCACCGCTACCGGAAGGCTGACGAAGACCGGCTGGCATCGCTCGTGCGAAGGGCGCGGAAGATTCTCCGGGCGGCGGGAGCGCTCGCCACCCACGTCTGGCCGATTCCGTCGTTCTCCCACGCGGTGGGCACGCTCAGGATGGGGGCGAACGCCGACGAGGCGCCTCTCGACCCGACGGGCCGGGTGCGGGGGCTCGACAACCTGTTCGTTACCGACGGAAGCGCCTTTCCAGCGTCCGGAGGGGTAAATCCGAGCCTCACAATTGCTGCCGGAGCCCTCCGGATCGCGGAGGGAATCGTGAACCGGAGAACGTCCTGACAAGAAGATCCGCCGCCGGCGCGGTTGCGGACGCGCCGGCGATCGCCATCGTCGGCTGCGGCCGCATCGCCCGGGTGCACGCGGCCAACCTCGCACCGCACGCGCGCCTCGTGTTCACCAGCCGGAGTCCGGAGTCGGCGCAGGTGCTCGCCGGGCGGTTCTCGGGGGAGACGCTGACTGGCTTCGACGAGGCGCTCGAGCGGGCTGACATCGCAGCGGTCGCGATCTGCTCGCCGCTCGATCACCATGCCGTCCAGACCGTCGCAGCTCTCGAAGCCGGCAAGGTGGTTCTTGTTGAAAAACCGATGGCGCAATCGCGCGCCGAAGTCGAAGCGATCGGCCATGCGCTAGCTGGGAGGCCGGCCGGGTCGCTGATGGTGGCCGAGAACTACCTCTACAAGCCGTCCCTCGATCTGCTTCGGGCCTGGACGGCGGAAATCGGGCCGCTGCGCCGGGTTCGCATCTCCAAGCTGACCCGGCAGGAACCCGCCGATTGGCGAGCCCGACACGGCGCCCTCCTCGAGGGCGGCATCCATTTCGTGGCGCTGCTCGGCGCACTCGTCGGAGAAAACCCCTCCGCGGTGAGCGCCGTCTTCCCTGGCGGAACCAAACCGGAGCGCCACGCTCTGGTGGAACTCGAGTACCCGTCAGGAGCCCGGGGCGAGATTCGCTACGCGTGGGACGCCCGCTCGCTTCCGGGAGGCATCCTCCAGCATTCCTCGGTCGAAGGCGAGCGCGGCCGCATCGTCTTCGAGAGCAACGGCCTTTACCTCCATTGCCGAACGGGGAAGGGGCTCAGATTCCGCTTCGGACCACTTTCCGACCTGATGGGTTTTGGGGCGCTGGCCGACGACTTCGTCCGGTCGGCAAAGGATCCCGCGCTCCGTCCGCGCTCGGATTTCGCGACCGCTCGCCGCGATCTGGAAACCGTCTTTCGAGCCTATGACACTCGGTAATTCAGTGGTTTATGGGGCCTGGGATGTGGTATATTTCCATTGCGCTGGAAAGTTCACCTCCTTACATCCGGCGTCCGGCTCGGCCGGGGGCTGTCGCGCGAAGACCCACCCATCCCCAAGCGGCAGCCCGAAGGGGGGTCGCGCTGAACCCGGCGGCATATTTTACTGCCCGCGCCAGCGCTTTTTGTGTGTACGGCGCCCGTTCGTTCTAGGAGGCTAGCAGCCTGTGGTGGAACCCAGGTGAGCGCGAGCCCGGTCAGTTCTCCCGGTGGGGGCGAGGCGCCCGGCTGACAAGGCGCGTGAGGGAGGAATACCGGGTGTATTTCGACCGAAACGTAACGCAGAACGAAGCGAAGCGGAGTGATTCAGCCGGGATGCATCGCCGGGCGAACGCCGCATGGGTTTCGCCACAGGCTGCTAGGAACTTCCGAAGCGGGCGAGCCGGTAATCCGACAGCAGGGCGACCTCGACGTCGTCGAGGATCTCCATGGCGGCGAACATCCCCATGACGGGGGCCATCGTCACGCCGCTGTGCATCGAGGCGAAGTAAATGCCGGGAGCCGCGGGATCGAAACCGACGATGGGGTGTCCATCCTTGGGAAGCACCCGGTAGCCGAGGCTGACCTCGTCCACCTCCAGTTCAGCAGCAGCCGGGAGGACTTTGGCGGTCTCCTTGAAGATCTCCTCTCCCACGCGGCGGGAGTGGTCCGTGGAGCCCGCACCCATGAAGCCGACGCCGGCGACCACTTTCCCGCCCGCAGCCTGCTTCACGTGGATACTCGGGGCGAGCACGATCCGGTCCACCACGGATTTCACGGGAGTCGAGTGGGCCAGGAGTCCGGGCGACTCGATCAGCGGAACGTCAACCCCGGCCTGCCGCGCCAGCTCGGGCGCCTGAACGCCGGCGGCAAGGACCAGCGTGTCGAGTTCGTGATCGCCCGCCGAGGTTCGGACTCCTCGCAACACGCCGTAGCCGATATCCAGGGATGAGACCTCGCCGATCAGGAATTTGGCCCCGGCGGCCTCGGCCGCAGCCCAGAGCGCGCGGGTCGCGGAACGAGGCTCGATGTGCCCTTCGGCACTCGCCCAGATCGCGCCGAGAACCGGCGCCTCGGGAGTCAACCCCGGCTCGAGTTCACGGAACCGCGCTTCATCCACCTGATGGATGGGGTATCCCCAGCGCTGGCTCCGGGCGAGCTGCTCGTGAAGGAGCCGCACACGATCGGCTTCGATGCGGTACTCCAGGCTGCCGCCCCAGCTCACCTTGAGGGCGCCGCCGAGCTCGGCCTCGAGCCGCCGCCAACCCTGCATGCCCCGCCAGTTCAACTCGTGGTACGAGTGGGGGCGTTTGGAGAAACCGGCGTTCATCCACGCGAAGGAGTTTCCGGTGGCGCCCGCCGCCGGTCCCTCGCGTTCGAAGACAGTAACTTCGGCGCCCCGCCGGGCGAGGTGGAGGGCGATGGAGCATCCGAGGATGCCCCCGCCGACCACACCAATTCTCCCGTTCAGCCGCTGCGCGGCCGACACGCCGCGATAGCCCGAGGCCACCGCGACGCCCGCGACCGAAGTCAGGAACCGCCGCCGCCGCACGACCAACCTACGCGGCGACCATGACCGAGCGGGTGAATTGCGCGTTGTCCTCCCAGTAGGTCTTCTTGAGGCTGAGGTCGGCGGGCTGCTCGCGGCCCAGTTCGTCCACCGCGTTCGAAACCAGCTTGTGCTCGCCCGGGCCGAGCGCACCGGTCTCCAGGTTCCAGAAGGTCCAGGCGTAGGGATTGCCCGAACGCTCGAGCGTCGCCGGCATCCAGTCCCCGCCGTCGATCTGCACCTTGACCTCGCGGATCGGCGTTCCATCGTTCCACGCCACCCCGAAGACCCGGGTGCCGCCACCTGCGCTGCGCGTGACCCGCGCAACCACCGACTTGATGCGCTGGGTAGTCACCGAGCGCTCGAACCAGACGATCTGGCCATCCATCTCCTCGCCGATGATGGTCACGTAGTCGCGGCCCATGAAGCGGTTCATGAGGCGCCGGTCGGCGAGCTGGATGCGGGTGAGCCACTTCACGTGACTGATGCCGTACCAACCGGGGATGATCACCCGGAGGGGGAAGCCGTTCTTGGCAGGGAGCGGCTCGCCATTCATCTCGTACGCAAGGATCGCGCCGGATGCCTGGGTGTCCACGAAGGACATGGCGCGGGCGAAGTCCTGCGGATATTCGTTGTTGCGGATGGTCTCGGTCCCGTGGTCCGCGGCCCAGAAGACGGTCTCGATCACCGTCTGGTGCGGTCCCGCCGCCTCAAGGAGCGGCATCAGCGGGGTTCCCGCCCAAACCGCGTTCCCGACCATCCCGTGGTGCCGGGTCCCCTGGTTCCCGGAGCACTCGAAGGTAACCGTTTTCTCTACGCGGGGCATGGCGCGCAACTGATCGAGGGTATAGGTAGCGGGGCGTTCCACGAGGCCGTCAAGCCGCAGCGACCAGTCGGCGGCGTTGATCTCCGGCCGGTTGTAGTGGGCGACCGAGAAGAAGTCTTCGTTCGCGGTGATGAAGGTGCGCAACTCCCGCAGATCGAGGCGGAACGGGTATTCACCCCGCATCGTCGCGAACTCCTCCCCGATGTCGGTGAACGGGATGACCTCCTCGTCCTGCAGGCCGGGGAAGCCGGCGAAAACGCCCTTCGGGAGGGCCGCCGCGGCGGCGAGCGCGGAAAGGACCCGCAGCGTCTCGCGTCGGGACTTCGAAGTGTGCATGGGATCAGCCTCCGGCGGGACTAGAGGGAAGGCCCAATTTACCGGACGGGGCGGACGGCGGCGAGTTACACCCCGTTCGGGCGTGGGAAGATTGCCAGCGAGATGGCAAGGAACCCAGACTCCAGGCATTCAGCCGGCGAGACTCGGAAGGGCGACCGTGAGCTCGGGATGGAGCGGGGGATCAGCCGGCGGGACTTCCTGAACGGGCTTCCGCTGGGCGTCGGCGCGCTCACGCTTCCCGGAGCCTCCGGATGGCTGCTCGGAGCCTGCACGGCGCCGGGACCGAGCGGCCCCTATCCCCCGGCGCTGACCGGACTGCGGGGCAGCCATCCGGGTTCCTTCGAGGTCGCTCATGAACTGCGTGACCGCGCCGCAAACACCGGCTCGTGGGACGACACGGGCGCATCGGAAGGCGGACAGTTCGATCTGGTGGTGGTCGGCGGCGGCATCAGCGGCCTCAGTGCAGCCTGGTTCTACCGAAAGGCCTTCCCGGAGGCGCGGATTTTGATCCTCGACAACCACGATGACTTCGGAGGGCACGCGAAGCGGAACGAATTCACCCACGAGGGCCGCACCGTGCTCGGCTACGGCGGAACCCAGTCGCTCGACTCACCGTCCACCTTCAGCCGGGCGGTACACGGTCTGCTGGACGATCTGGGAGTCGATCTCGACCTCTTCTCCACCGCATTCGACCGCGATCTCTACCGGTCGCACGGATTGCAGAATGCGGTCTTCTTCGGCAGTGAGGACTTCGGCGAGGACCGCCTGGTCACCGGCATGGGAAGACGGCCGGCCGCCGAGTTCGCCGCCGCGGCCCCCCTCGGCGAGACCGCCCGCTCCGATTTCGTTCGTCTCTACGAGGCCCCTGGCGATCCGTGGCCCGAACTGGACGAAGCGGGCAAGAAGGATCGGCTGGCGGCTACCAGCTACGAGGCCTTCCTCGACGCGCTCGGGATGGGCGGCGAGATCCAGACGCTCTACCGCCAGCGCACCCACGGGCTGTTCGGGATGGGGCCGGACGGGGTTCCCGCCCTCGATCTCTGGGGGCTCGGCTATCCCGGGTTCCAGGACATGGGTCTCACGAACGCCGACCACCCTCGCCTCAGCCTCACTGCGAAACCCAACGAGAACCCGGATCCCTACATATTCCACTTCCCGGACGGGAACGCCACGATCGCCCGGCTGCTGGTGCGAAAGCTGATTCCGGCCGCCGCCGCCGGAACCACGGGCGAGGACGTGGTGCAGGCGCGGCTCGACTACGGCGCCCTCGACCGTCCGGACTCGCCCTGCCGGATCCGCCTGAACAGCACCGCCGTGCGGGTGCGCGACAAAGAGGGCGGCGAGGGAAGCGTGACCTACGTCCAGAACGGCAACGAAGTCCGGGTGCGCGCCCGCCACATCGTGCTCGCCTGTTACAACCGGGTGATTCCCTACCTCTTGCCGGAACTGCCCGAAGAGCAGCGTGAGGCGCTCGCCTACCCGCCGAAGGTGCCTCTCGTCTATTCGAACGTCCTGATCCGGAACTGGACCTCTTTCGTCGCGGTCGGCGCTTCGGGCATCTACTTCCCGGCAGGATTCCACGCCAGCGTCTCGCTCGATTTTCCGGTGAGCATCGGGGGCTACGCCTTCTCCAGCGGCCCCGAAGACCTCATCGTGCTCCACGCGGTGCGTACGCCCTGCCTGCCGGGAGCGAGCGCCCGGGTCCAGCATCAGGCCGGGCAGCACGACCTGCTGCAGATGAGCTTCGAGACCTTCGAGCGCGAAACCCGCAGCCAACTCGCCCGCGCCCTCGCTCCCGGAGGGTTCGACCCGGCCCGCGACATCCTCGGACTCACCGTGAACCGCTGGCCACACGGCTACTCCTTCGAATACAACTCTTTGTGGGACCCACCCTTCGCCCCCGGGGAGGCCCCGAACGAGATTGGCCGGCGGCCCTTCGGGCGGGTCCACATTGCGAACTCCGACGCCGCCGCCTACGCGTACACCCACGCCGCCATCGACGAGGCCCACCGCGCGGTCAGCGAAATCGTGAGCGGCGGATAGGCCCGCTCCCGGACGTCCCGCGACAAACCGCGTGCCCGAACTGCCGGAAGCCGAAGCCAACCGGGAAAACCTGACCTCGTGGCTCGGTGGAGAGCGCCTGCTCGACGTCGCGGTCCCCGACCCGCTCACCCGGCGGGGTCAGACGGAGAGCGCGATCCGGGCGGCGGCCGAGGGCCGGATCGTTTTCGCGGTTCGGCGACGCGGCAAGTTCCTGCGGTTCGAGTTCGACGGCAGGAGCCCGGCGCTACTCAGCCATCTCGGCATGAGCGGCAAGTGGGCCCTTCGTCATTCCGGTGAGGCGGACCCGCCAGCGGTCCGCGCGGCGCTCGGGATCGCCGGCGGGCGCCGGGTGGTTTTTTCGGACAAACGGCGCTTCGGCCACTTCTCGGTATGCCTTCCCCGGGATGAGGAGAGACTGGCCCGCCTCGGGCCGGAGCCGCTCGGGCCGGCCTTCACCGCGAGGCGCCTCGCAGCTCTCTTCCGCGCCACCCGCCGCCCCGTCAAGTCGCTCCTCATGGACCAGGACCGGATCGCCGGGATCGGCAACATCCAGGCGGCCGAGGCTCTCTGGCGCGCAGGTATCCATCCGGCCCGGAGCTCGGCCGATCTTGGGGACCCGGAGGCGGTGAAACTCCACCGCGCGATCCGCTGGACGCTGCGTCGGTCGATCCGCAGCACCCGGACTCCGGAAATCCTTTACCTGAGCGATGGCGAGGCCGGACGCCAGAGCACCTCGGCGCGCTTCTTCGTCTATGGCCGCGAAGGGACTGCCTGTCCCCGCTGCCGCCGCGGCGTTATCGCCCGCATGCCGATTGGGGGCCGGTCGTCCTTTTTTTGCTCCCGGTGCCAGACTTGACGGCCAACGTTCCGGGCATGCTAGGCTTCGGAAACAGCAGTCGGGGCCTTGCCCCGTGTCCCTGACGCTCCTCGATCTGCTCCTTTCGTCGGCGATTCAGCGCCGCTGAGTCGTCCCGGGCATCCGATGGACCAACGTGTCGCGCACCCGTTGCGCGTCTGCTCCGGATGGCGCAGCGGGCCATCCCCCGAATTCAACGTAGATCTTTTTTCCGAATGAAGTACCGTCGCCGCGGCCAGCGCAAGCGACGCGATAGCGAAGAGCAGCGCCGTTTCCAGCGCGAAGTCAACGAGCGGCTTGCCGATCTCGGCAACACGGAACAGTTGCGAACGCTGCGGCTTGCGGGAGACCGGCGCGCCACCATCGTGACCCGGTGCGCCCGCTGCGGGTATCAGTGGCCGACCGGCGAGGTGTCCATCGTCGTCGACTCGACCTGTCCCACCTGCAACACCCCGCTTCGGTCGTGCCGGCACTGCGCGTTGTTCGATCCCAAAGAACGGTACGAGTGCCGGGCCGACATACCCGAGCGCATCGTGGACAAGTGGGCCGGTAACGAGTGTCTCCACTTCCGCCCTACGGAAGTCCTCGATGTGACCGGCAGGAAGCTCGATACCGCCCGCGACGCGAAGGCCGCTTTCGACAGCCTCTTCGAGAGCAGTTGAACCTTCTCGCCGGCACGTCCGGCTACGGCTTCCGGGAGTGGGTGGGCGCCTTCTATCCGGCGAAGACGAAACCCGCCGATTTCCTTTCGTACTACGCTTCGGTCTTCCGGAGCGTCGAGGTGAATCACACCTTCCGGCGTTTTCCGAAACCGGACCTCGCGGCGTCGTGGGCGGCGAGCACGCCGGAGTCCTTCCGCTTCGCCGTCAAGGCGCATCAGGGGATCACCCACCGGGCCCGGCTCGCCGACACCGAGGAGTCGGTCGCGTCCTTTCTCAAGGCGCTCGAGCCACTGGGAGACCGGCTGGGGCCGGTTCTCTTCCAGTGCCCTCCATGGTTTCGCCGCGACGACGAGCGGCTTTCGAAGTTCCTCAAGAGCCTCCCCGAGGGCGGCCGCTTCGCGCTCGAGTTCCGGCACGACTCGTGGCAGTGCGACGCCGTGCGCGCGGCGTGCGCGGCCGCCGGCGCGGCGCTCGTGGCCGGTGTCTCGGACCTGGAGCAAGAACCGGAGATCTCCGTCACCGCGGACTTCGCCTATGTCCGCCTGCGCCGCGATCCGCCGTACAGCCCGGAAGAGCGGCAGGTGATTTCAGGGATGCTGAACCGGCTGCGCGACCAGGTGGAAACCCTCTACCTCTACGTCAAGCACGACGGGCCGGGGCTGGCTCCCGAAGCGGTGTCGTGGATCCAGGGGTTGGGCTAGGCGGAGTGGAGGCGCGCGAAAACCGCACGTTGCCAAAGGAGAAGAAGCGCGGGGACGGCTTGGAACGCCGACCTCCGGCCGGCACCGCTGCGCGAAGCGCAGCGAGAGCACATGAGCTGATGGAGAAAAGCGCGGGGACGGCTTGGAACCCCCACCGGGAGAACTGGCCGGCGTTCCCGGGCCGGCTGCACCATCTCGCCCGTTAGGTCCGCGCCGAGACGGGAGCCATCCCAGACGTCGGGGTCCGTCCCGCCGCCCGCCTTCGGCGGGCTGTGCCGGCCGGAGGCCGGCGTTCCAAGCCGTCCCCGCGCTCCTTCACCGTCGGCTATAGCGCCGGGCGGTCCACCGAACCGCTCGAGGCTAGAAGGGCCAGCCCATCCAGAAGTCGAACTTCCAGCCGTCGAGGGTCGTCGCGAAGTCGGTGCGTTTGGACCAAGCGAAGTTGAGGGGCAGCCCCAGGAAATAGACGCGCGCGTTGAAGCCGTAGGAGGCGACGAAATCGTCGAGGCCGAACCCATCGGAGATGCAGACAATGTTCTGGCGTGGACCACACAGGTTCCCAAGTCTGGACTCCCGGCGGTCCGACGAATAGATGCTCAACTCGTCCCCCGCATACGCCGCCCCGCCGGCATCGACGAAGAAGCTGCCGCGCAGCGGACCGATCAGCCCGAGCGGGGTGATGGCGGCGTCGATGATCGGGAAACGGAACTCCACGGTGGCGTGGCCGCCGCGGTTCCCCACGAACGAATAGAGTGGGTAGCCGCGAAGCTCGCCGTTCCCGCCGAACCAGAAGAAGCCAGGGGCGTCGCCGACGCTGTGGAACCACTTGAGGCGCGCCGCGAGCACGCTGGCGGTGGTCACCTGGAAGTACTTACGGGCGTCGAGGTTGAACGTTGTGCGGGAAAGAAAGGCGCCACCGGGGGACCACTCGATGCCCGCGTACACCGTGCTTCCTGCCTGCGGGAATACCGCCGGGCCGAGCTGACGGAAGCGGATCGTGTCCTGCACGAACGAGAAACGCGCCGGCAGGAGGTGGCCGCTCGGGAAAATGCGCGAGTAGAAGTCGTCGTACTGGTCAATGAACTGTGAGGGGAACAACGGGTCTTCGCCCGGCTGGAGGTAGATGTTCTCGAAACCCGCACTCTGATAGTCGTAGCCGATTCCCATCTCGAACCGGCGGAATCGGCTGAGCGGATAGAGCGCCCGGGCGGAAGCGCCCGAGGAGCGGATGGTGCCGATGCTGTCCGCGCGCGACCAGAAGTTCGAGATGTAGTAGGGAAGGTACGGATAGAAGAACGAGGTCTGGTCGTGCGCCTCGAGGGCGTACTGGAACCGTCCGGCGAGGTTCGCGTACTGCGCGTTGTAGATCCGGTACGAACGGACCGAATAGGCGGTGAACGAAAGCCGGTCGTCGCCGAGTACGTCCGAGAGCGAGATCGCGGTGCCTCCGAGGAAGTCGAAGTCACTCGTGAACCCGGCGGTGATCGGGGGCGGCCCATCCAGGAACAGCTTCTCGAAACGGCCCTTTTTGCGCTTGTTCTCGCTGATGACCTGATGGTTGACAGTGGGAACGAAGTCGATGACCGGTCCGGGAGTCCGGACGATGGTGTCGGCGAAGATTTCCTTCACCGGTTCGTCCATGCTGAGCGTGTGCAACCCCCAGTTCCCCTTGTAATAGCTGGTGAAGAGGAGAGTCTCCTCCCCGGTCTCGGGGTCCCTGATGACGCTTGGCGCGAAGTTCCCACCGAGGACGTCGGTGTACTGGAGGATGTCGCCGGTCTCCGTGTCCAGGGACCGGATGTTGAAGATCCCGTCGTCCTCATTGGAGGAATAGACGAGGTCCCGGCCATTGGGCGCAAAGATGGGGGCTGTGTCGTTGAAGGTGCCGAAAGTGACCTGCTCCTTCTCGCCGGTTGCGATCCGGAGGCGATAGAGCTTGTCGTAGCCGCTGATCCGCCGGCTGTAGTAGACCCATTCCCCATCCGGGCTCACGGTAGGGAACTTGTCGTGGAAGTCGTCCCGGGTCAGGTTCTCGATCTCTTCGGTCGCGATGTTCACTCGATAGACATCGGAAATCGCGTTCTGGAGCGCAGTGAAATAGACCCACTCGCCCGCCGGCCCGACGTGCGGGAACTTGGCGCGGTCGAGAGGCATCTCGATGCGCCGGACGATCTTCGACTCCACCACGTCGGCGAAGAGCAGTGCGCGGCGCTTCTGGAAGCGGCCGAAGAAGGCGACCCGGGACCCGTCCGGGGTCCAGCTCAGGTTCCGCCCGATGAGCTGGTCCTCACCGCTGAGTCCGACAACGTTGATGAACTCGCCCGCGTATCCCGGAGTCAGGTTGCGGATGACCTCGCCATCCCGCGCGGACAGGAGCACCACGTCGTACTCCGATTCCCGGCGGTTCCCCGCCAGTACCGCGATGACTTCCCCGGACGGCGACTGCGCTGCCGAAATGGCCCCGATGTAGCGGCCCTCGCGCGGTGAGAGATCCACGCTGTAGTCCTCGGGAATCTCCTTGTCCCGGTACGGCTTGTATTGCTCCTTCATCCAGCGCTTGTACTCGCGGTAGAACTCCTCCGAAGGCATCCGGAAGGCCTGTTCAAACACTTCCTCGCTTACCCCGCCGGTGACGGCCCGGCGCAGCGAGAACACGAACTGGCGGACACCCTCCTTTCCGAAACGCTCCTCCATGAAGTCGAATATGGAGGCCCCGAAGGAATAGGGAGCGCGCGCGAAGGCCTGATTCAGAGCCTCGAAGGTGGGAATCTCGTCCGAGACGGCGGCATCCCGAATCACCATCAGGTCCAGCGGATCCCACTCGTCTTCCATGTAGGTGGCGAGTCCTTCGTCGATCCACAGCGGCACCGTCTGGCGGAAGAGCGACCGGGGCACGATGTCGAACTCGAAGATGTGGGTCAGTTCGTGGAGGAACAGCTCCTGGAGTTCGTCCGGCGGGTTGTCGATCGGGATGACCATCCGGTCGCGCGCGGACTCCGCGAACGCCCCGACGCCCTCGGGGATCTCCGACGGGGAGAGGTTCGTCTGCGCGAACTCGGAAAACGTCTTGTAGAGGATCAGCGGAATGGCGAAGGGGATCTCGTGCTTCAGCTCGTCGGAGATCGTCTCGTAGGCGCTCTCCGCGTAACTCACCAGCCGGCCCAGTTCCTCCTCCATCTCGGGGTAGTAGTAGACGTCGAAGTGCGGCGACCGGTACACCTGCCAGTCGTGCTTGTCGTACTTGACCTTGTTCTTCCCGTAGAACGGGATGAAGTACTGCGCGGGGGCCGCGCTGGCAATCGCGAACGCGCCGAGCAAAACGGCAACAACAAGACGCGCCCGAACCCGGCGGGGGGGGCCGGACTTCGAAGAGTCGTGAGTCACGAGCCTTCTCCTTTCTGGGGACCGATCAGCGCAGCAGGATCCTGGTGCCGCGGAACGTCTGCGGCGTGACCACACTCAGGAAGTTGGGGAGGATGCGGTCCATCAACTCGAAATAGGAGGAGAGCGGCGAGCTTTCCTCATCCCGACCGAAGATCACCTCCTCGGTGAATCGCTCCCGGTGGATCGTGCGGCCGCTGGCGCCGTCAATGAAATAGAACTCCGCGGTGAGGCTGTAGGCGCTTCGCTCCTGAAACTGGGTGCTGCGCACCAGCCGCGGTCGATTGAAGCTGTCGCGGACGTACCGATCGCGACGCGAGAAGCCGGAACGTTCCTCCGCCGCGAAGCGGAGCCGGCCGCTGATGATCAGGGGTTCCTCGAACTCCTCGCCGAGCTGGCGCCAGTACTCTTCATCCTCGAGGAGCTTGTCCTGCTCGAGGTCGATCCACTCCTGGCGGGAAATCTCCCCGTCGCCGATCGCCACCGCTTCGGCCGCCATATCGTCGAACCGCTCGGCCAGTCCGCTGGCTTCAAGCGCCTCGTCCGAGAAGTCTCCGAGCGGCTCGACCTCGGCCTCGATCACCGCCAGCCGCGAGTTCAGGCGCAACTGGTTCCGCAGCAGTCGCGAGGTCTCCGAGTCGAGATCCAGGTTCTCATTGGTCTGGCTCACGAAGCTGCCTACGAGTACCCGGCCGTATTCCGAAAGATCCAGTTTGGCGTCGATGGGAATCTCGATGGGCACCTCGACATAGGGCCCGGACGCGCAGGCGGTGAAGCCGAGTACAAAAAGGGTGGCTCCCAGGGCGGAGCGGCCGTGACGAGAAAGCCCCACGTGACTGCTAACGTCTCCGGGAGCGGGCGGCGTCGCGGTCTTTCCGCTTCTTGCGCTCGTAGGCCTCGCGGAACAACTCGTAGTTCTGACGGATCTGCTCGTTGCTGGGAAGCAACTCGAGCGCTGTTTCATAGGCGCCGAGCGCTTCCTCGAACTTGCCGGAGCGCTCGTAGGCGACCCCGAGATTGTTGTGGGCCTTCGGGTTCTGGGGATCGAGTTCTACCGCCTTCTCCCACCGGTAGGCCGCCTCCTTCCAAAGGCCCTTGCTGGCGACCTCCACCCCGAAGGAGTTCTCCTGGCCGGCGCGCTCGCCATCGGCGGGCTCTGTCGCCTCCATACTCGAGACGGGCTGGGCCGCGGCGGATCCTCCAACCAGCAAGGTCGCGGTGAAGAGCAACCCGGCGGTGTAGAAGCGCGGCAACCGGAGCATCGTTGCGCTTGGATGCAATGAACAGGCCATTTCTCGCTGATTCCCGGGCAACTGCCCTGGAGAAGGTTCCGGATCCGAATCCGGACGGCCTCCGATAGTAGCGCGTGCCGGTCGGTGGGGAAAACCCCATCGGTGTGAGACGAAAACGACACGAATTTCGTCAGTAACTCTAGAGAGGCATCCGCCCGCTCCATTCCTCGGACGGGCAGAACCCACTCCGGAGAGACTACCGATGACGAACCACCCCTCGACGCCACCAGAGCGGCCGCGCGCCGGTCTCGAAGCGGCCGCGCTGGCGATCGCCCTCGCCGAGCGACCCCCGCCGAAGGAGCGCAGCCGGTGCTTTGAAGACAGCGATCTCGAAGCAGCCATCGCAGTGTTTCGGCGCAAGTTCGGCGATCCGCCGCGCGAGCGGCTCGAACAGGCGAAGCGTTGGCGCGAAACGGCTGCGGCTGCCGGGCGGCGCTTGTTGATTCTGGGACAAGCGGGGTATCCATCGCAGCTCGCCGAAATCGCCGTTCCTCCGATCACCCTCGAGGTAGCGGGCGAGACCGACCTTGCCGCTCCCGCAATAGCGATCGTGGGATCCAGGAGAGCGACCCCCTACGGGATCGCCGTCGCGGAACGATTCGCAGCCGGCCTGGCCGAAGCGGGGCTCGTTGTGGTGAGCGGGCTTGCCCGAGGGGTGGATGCGGCTGCTCACCGGGCCGCGCTCGAGGCCGGCGGAAGGACGATTGCCATCCTCGGGTCCGCGCATGACTGCCTGTATCCCCCGGAGCACCGCGAACTGGCCCGCGCCTGCACCACCTCCGGTGCAGTGTTGACCGAGTTTCCTCCGGGGACGCGTCCGCTGCCCCACCACTTTCCCCGTCGGAACCGGATCATCGCGGGGCTCACGCTGGGAACGCTGGTAGTGGAAGCCGCTGAACGGAGCGGCTCCCTGGCAACCGCGCGCCACGCGGTGGATTCCGGACGTGAAGTCTTCGCGGTGCCGGGCCCGATCGGGTCCGAGACGAGCGCCGGGTGCCACGCGCTGATCCGGCTGGGCGCGACCTTGGCCACCGGGATCGCGGATGTTCTCGAAGAGTTGAGACTCCCTGCGGATTTCGCCGGAGCGCGTACGGGTCCGGCGGACAACCCAAGCGGGGAACCGGGCGGCGGCCCCGCGGGACCGAGCCCGGGAACGGAAGCGGCCCGCCTCCTGGACATGCTGCGGAAACGGCCATCGGGGGTGGATCTGGACACGCTCCTGGGCGCCACGGACCTCTCGGTACCGGTAGCGCTGGCCGCCATCTCGGAGTTGGAGCGGCGCGGGCTGGTGCGCCGGTTTCCCGGCGACTTCCTGGCAGCCTGTGGTGGAACCCGGGTGAGCGCCGAGGCCGCCAGTTCTCCCGGTGGGGGCGAGGCGCCCGGCTGACAAGGCGCGCGAGGGAGGAATACCGGGTGTATTCCGACCGAAGCGCAGCGATGAGCGGCGCGAAGCGGCGCGGTGAACAGCCGGTGGTGGAACCCACGTGAGCGCCGAGGCCGGCGAGGCGCCCGGCTGACAAGGCGCGTGAGGGAGGAATACCGGGTGTATTCCGACCGAAACGCAACGATGAGCGGCGCGAAGCGACGCGGTGAACAGCCGGTGGTGGAACCCACGTGAGCGCCGAGGCCGGCGAGGCGCCCGGCTGACAAGGCGCGTGAGGGAGGAATACCGGGTGTATTCCGACCGAAACGCAACGATGAGCGGCGCGAAGCGACGCGGTGAACAGCCGGTGGTGGAACCCACGTGAGCGCCGAGGCCGGCGAGGCGCCCGGCTGACAAGGCGCGTGAGGGAGGAATACCGGGTGTATTCCGACCGAAACGCAACGATGAGCGGCGCGAAGCGACGCGGTTCAGCCGGGACGGATCGCCGGCCGAACGCCGCGTGGGTTTTGCTACCGGCTGTTTGGCCGGGATGGATCGCCGGCCGAACGCCGCCTGGGTTTCACTACCGGCTGTTTGGCCGGGATGGATCGCCGGCCGAGCCCCCACCGGGAGAACTGGGCCGCCTGGGTTTCACCACCGGCTGCAGGGCCGCGGAATGACCTCCAGGAGGCTGTCGTTACACTGACCGCGAACCATGGGGAACGCACTCGTCGTCGTCGAATCCGCCGCCAAGGCCAAAACCATCGAGCGGTTTCTGGGGGGCTCGTACCGGGTCATGGCCTCGGGAGGGCACGTTCGGGACCTGCCGCAGCGCGGTCTTTCGGTCGACATCGAGAACGGTTTCCGCCCGCAGTTCGAAGTGGTTCCGGACCGGGCCAAGATCCTTGACAGCCTGAAGCGGGCAGCCCGGAAGGCCTCCCACATCTACCTCGCTACCGACCCGGATCGGGAAGGCGAAGCGATCAGCCACGATCTCGCGGAGGAGTTTCTCGGCGCGTTGGGGCCCGGACGCCAGGTGCCGATCCAGCGCATCACCTTCCACGAAATCACCCCACCCGCCGTGCGGAGAGCACTCGAGGACGCCGGCGAGGTGGATGGGAACAAGGTGAAGGCTCAACAGACGCGCCGGGTGCTGGACCGGATCGTCGGCTACAAGATCTCGCCGCTCCTTTCCCGAAAAGTTGCCCCCCGCCTCTCCGCCGGCCGCGTGCAATCGGTAGCGCTGCGCCTCATCTGCACGCGGGAACGTGAGATTCGGGCTTTCAACATCGAGGAGTACTGGACGATCGACGCGCACCTGGTTACCGGCGACGGTGCGTCGCTTCGTGCAACCGCCGAAGTGCCGAAGAGCCTGCCGCGGGAGCCGGCAGTGCGTGACGAAGCCACGGCGCGGCGGATCCAGCGCTGGCTTGAGGAGTGCCGATACCGGGTTGGCAATGTCGAGTCCAAGGACCGCCGCGAGAAGGCCCCCCCGCCCTTCATCACCAGCACCATGCAGCGGCAGGCGGCTTCCCTGTTCCGCTTCCCCGCCGCCCGAACCATGCGCGCCGCGCAGGGGCTCTACGAGGGGGTGAATCTCGGATCGGGGGATCGGGTCGGATTGATCACCTACCTGCGCACCGACTCGACCCGGATTTCGAAGCAGGCGCTGGGGAATGTCCGGAAGTTCATCGGCGACCGGTTCGGGGCCGACTTCCTGCCCGAGCGCCCCAACTACTTCAAGAAGCTCAAGGGAGCGCAGGACGCCCACGAAGCGATCCGGCCGACGTCACTCGAACGGGCACCCGATCAGATGGCGGCCTTTCTGAACGAAGACCAGCGGAAGCTGTATCGCATGATCTGGGAGCGGTTCATCGCCTCCCAGATGGCGCCGGCGGTGTGGCGCGACACCAAGGCGACGATCCTCGCGGAGCCGGCTGCCGGAGGAGAGGCCCCCGAGATTCCCGGCTTCGGCAAAGCTCCCGAACGGCTGGTGGCGACCGGGTCGGTGCTGGCCGAACGCGGGTACCGGGTGCTCTATCGCGAGGCACTGGAAGACGCGGGGCCGTCCGCGGAATCCGAAGGGAAGACGGTGATCCCTCCCCTCAGAGCCGGCCAGCCGCTCGCACTCCGGCAGATCCTGAAGATCCAGCACTTCACGGCGCCTCCCAAGCGCTACAGCGAGGCGGGCCTGATCCGCAAGCTCGAACAGAACGGGATCGGAAGGCCCAGCACCTATGTGCCGATCCTCCGCAAGATCAAGGATCGGGAGTACGTGCGGACCAGGCAGCGGGTTTTCGTTCCGACCGAGGTGGGCATGCTGGTGAGCGACTTGCTTGGCGGGAGCTTCGACCACCTGTTCGACGTGCGCTACACGGCGGACATGGAGGAAAACCTCGACCGGATCGAACAGGGAGAGGCCGGCTTCGAGGGCACCCTGGAGGCGTTCTACGCAGATTTCTCCCGTGACCTCGACAAGGCCATCGTCGAGATGCCACGGGTCAAGGGGTTACCGACCGCCGAGCCCTGCGACCGCTGCGGACGTCCGCTCGTCCTCCGTTGGTCGGGCGGCGAGAAGTTCCTTGGTTGCGAGGGATTCCCCGAGTGCCGGGGAAGTCGTTCCCTCACGGACCCAAGCGATGAAGCGAGCGACGACGAGGCGCCGGTCTGCCCGGAATGCGGCGCCCCGATGTCCGAAAAGCGAGGTCGTTTCGGGGCCTTCCTCGGCTGCACCCGCTACCCCGATTGCACCAAGATCATCCAGGTCCGCAATGGCAGACCGGTCGCCCGCGCGGCGCCCGTGCCAGTGGAGGGGAAATGCCCGGAGTGCGGGAAACAGCTCGTCCGCAGGGAGAGCCGCCGCGGCCCCTTTGTCGGTTGCAGCGGTTTTCCGAAATGCCGCTACATTCAGCCGAAGCCCTCGAAGAAAGGGAAGAAAGCGACATCCCGCAAGACCGCAGCAAAACGCGGCGCCCGCTCCCAAGCCTAAGTAGCCTGTGAGCCGCGGATCCGAAGAACCCACAGCGCCGACGCCGCTGCGCGCGCTGATTCAGGACTTTCTGGAAGATCTGGAGGAGCGCCGCGGCGCCTCCGCCAACACGGTGCGCAGTTACGGCAGCGATCTGTCCCAGTTCGCCGAGTTTCTCGAAGCGGAACACGCGGCAGCGAAGGACCCCACCCGTTCGGAACACGTTGATACCACTGTTCTCCGCGCCTACCTCGGCTCCCTTCACGAACGCGGGCTGTCCAGCACGACAGTCGCGCGCCAGCTCGCCGCTCTCCGTTCGCTCTATCGGTATCTCACCCGTGCGGGAGCGGTGGACATGGATCCGGCGCGTGCGCTCAAGGGGCCCCGGACTCCCGGGAGGATTCCGACCCGGATGGAAATGGACGAAGTCGAGGCCTTGCTGCACGCCCCGGATCCGACCACGACGCTCGGCTGCCGTGACCTTGCCATCCTCGAGCTCCTCTACGGAACGGGACTCCGGGTCTCCGAACTGGTCAGCCTCAACCTTGCCGACGTCAACCCGAACAACCGGATTCTGCGGGTCCTCGGAAAGGGTGGGAAGGAGCGGGTGGTCCCCTTCGGCGAAGTTGCGGCCGACGCGCTGCGTCCCTGGCTTCGGGCCCGCGCCGGAATTCAGGGAACCCAGGGGGATACGGAGGCCGTCTTCCTGAACGCGCGCGGGGGGCGCCTCTCCGACCGATCCGTGCGCACCGTGGTCCGGCGCTATCTGGGCGAAGCCGGTCTGGTCCGGCTTGCGGGCGCGGTGTCACCACACACGCTTCGTCACGCGTTCGCCACCCACCTTCTCGACCACGGAGCCGACCTGCGTTCCATCCAGGAACTGCTCGGACATGCGAGTCTCGCCACCACCCAGAAGTACACGCACGTCTCGACGGCCAAGATCTTCGAGGTGTACTCCAACACCCACCCGCGCAGGTCGAGCGGTTCAGGAACCGGGGACTAGTCTGGATTTCTCATACTCACAGCCCAAAGCGCGGCCAGGCACGGGAACGCCGACCTCTGGGCAGTTGGTGTGAAAAGCAGTCCCCTCGGTGCCGAGCGCCGGGATGGCGCGTGGGTAAGGGAACGCCGACCTCTGGTCGGCACAGCGGCCCGCGGGGCCGCGGGCGGTTCCGTGCCATCCGCCTTCACCGGGCGCAGGCACGGGGGCCCGCAGCGCTGAGAATAGTGTCTGCCACTCCAAGTCACGGATCACGCCGAACGCTGGGATTCCCGCCGAGAAGGAACCACCTCGGGACTGGGGGTCCTTCCCGCCGCCCGCCTTCGGCGGCCTATGCCGACCGGAGGTCGGCGTTCCAAGCCGTCCCCGCGCCCTTTCTCCCTCAGCGATGTGCGGTTTTGCGCGCCTTGCGCCAAGTTGAACCCTTCTGGCGACCGTGAGTATGAGAGATCCGGACTACAGCCGGCTCCGGGACGGCCGCGAATCAATACTTGGGGGTCCGGGACGGCGCGGATGGAGCGTTGAAGATCCGGCGGTAGCGGCGAATCTCGGCGCGCGTGCCCGTGCTCTTCCCGGGGTTGTCGCTGAGCTTGACGAGCGGACGGCCGTTTGCGGCGACCGGCTTCACCACGAGCGAATAGTTGGGGAGTCCGCAGTCGTTCGTCAGGTTGGTGCCCCAACCGTAGGACACTGCCATCCTTCCGCCAAAGCGCGATTCGAGATCGAGGATCTCGGGGAGTTCCAACCCGTCGCTGAAGACGAGTGACTTCTTCCGCGGATCCACTCCGAAATCCTCGTACCAACGGAGCAAACGCTCCCCGAAAGCGGCCGGATCGCCGGAGTCCTGCCGGACCCCGCGGTACTGCCGGGCTTGCGCTTCAGCGACATCCGCGAAGAAGAATTCCGAACCCCAGTTGTCCGTCAGGAACAGCGAGAACGGTTCCCCGTACATTTTCCACCACGCATCCAGCATCCGGCGCTGCGACCCGCGAACGGACTCGTCGGACCCGTCTCCCAGCGCGGCGCCGACCATGAAGACCTCGTGAGCGATGGTTCCGACCGGAACCAGTCCGTGTTCGAAGGCCGAAGCCACGCAGGAGGTTCCGACGAACTGGCTCGGCAGGGCCTGGGCGAGACGCTCTTCCAGCTCGAACTGCCAGGCCCGCGAAAAGCGGCGCCGGGTGCCAAAGGAAGCGAAGCGAATCCCGGGGTGCTCGCGGATCACGGCGATCTTCTCATCGAGCCGCTCCCGGCCCCTGGCTTCGGCTTGTTCCCGGGCACCGGCGCCGGCGTCTCGAAGAGCCGCCCGGGAAAGGAGCTCGCTCAGCGCGGACAGGATGAGCGTCTCCCAGAGGATCGCCTCCGGCCAGGAGGCTTCGACCTCCAGCCGGAACTCCCCGCCCGATGTCTCGAGCTCGATCGGTGGAAGGCGGAGGGTCGCCAGAGAGTTCAGATAGTCGTCACGGAAGAGTCCGGGCGGATCGAGACCCCGGAGGTACTCGATTTCGGCGGGAGTGAACGACAGCTCCCGAATGGAATCGAGGACGTCCCGCAACCCCTCCTCCGGAACCAGATCCGGGAGGCGGACATTTGGCGTCCGGCAGAGAAGCCGGTACCGGACCTGGACCTCGGGATGCAGCCGGAAGACAAACTGGCCCATGGTGAACTTGTAAAAGTCCACATCAAGGAGGGAGGCGACCGGAGGTTCGGCCGTCAGGCGGGAAAGCCGGACCACTCCTCGAGCGGGTCGGTGCTTTGCACCCGAACCATTCCTGCGCGCTCGAAATCGGCATAGGCCTCGTCGGCGGCGTCGGTGAAGTCGGCGCCCGGAACCACTACCGGCGAGGTGGCGTCTTCCAGCAGGAAAACCCGGCGGGCGAGGCCAAGCGATCCCTCCGGATCGCGCCGTTTGATTTCGTCCCGCAGGTCGGAGACCGTCCACGCGACGCAGTGGCTCTTGGCCTGGCCGGCGACCAACAGCGCGTCATACCCGAGCAGCCGGTCGAGCAACGGCCGGTTCGGCTCCGCGATGGGGTTTCCGTCGGCGTCTTCGAGGACTTCGGGCCGCAGCACGGAGTAGTTCTCGGTCAGCGGATTCCGGCCCTTGGACTCGAATATCGGCTGGGCCGAACGCGCGATGGAGTGGAAGAAGACGGCTTCCTCGATCGCCGGCACGAGCGCGTGCCCCGCGCCTCCGAGCATGGCGTGATACGGCCAGATGACGAGCACGTACTTCCCCTGCGCCTCCAGCCGGCGGCAGTAGTGCAGCGCGTGGCGGGAGAGTTCCTCCTGGTCGAGACCGGCCCCCGCGGCCGCGTCGGGATTCACGCGGTAACGGCCCGTTTCGAGATCCTCGGAGGTGATCTGGGTGTACGCCGCGGGCGGATTCCCGTTTTCGTCCAGGAAGAAATGCGCGTGGAACACCTGGATGGCGGTGTGGGTATCCAGAGTCAGGACGACTTCGCTGATCCGGTCCAGGTGCCGGTAGAGAAACTGACAGAGCCGCCAGGAGTCCTTCACCGCGCCGAGTCCTGAGCGGCCGGCGACAAAGAGTTCGCCACCCGGCAGACAGAAGGTGTTCTGGCAGTCCACGAGCAGGAGACCAACGCGTGGCGCATCGCCGGCCGCGGGACTCAACTGGTGTTGCCGGGCCCATTTCCGGGCCTCGGTAGCGCGGGTCTCGTAGGGAACGCGATAGAGCTGGCCCACGCGCTCGGAGTCGAAGAAATCAGGAATCGGAAGCGTGCTTGGCATGGATCAGATCCGGCATTCCCGCTCCGCGGGCAGCCGCGACTGACCCGATTCGAGCGGATGTCGGATTAGGCTACCACCCGATGCTCGAACCCGACCAGATCCGCCGGGACCCGGTGGGGACCGCCCAACGCCTCCGGGACCGGGGGCACCACGGGGATCTCTCAGGCATTCTCGATCTCTTCGAACAGCGACGCGGACTGCAGGCAGCGATCAGCGAACTGCGAGCGAAGCTGAAGGCTCAGAATCGGGAAGTCGGCGCGCTCTACCGGGCCGGGAAGAAGGAAGCCGCCGACCGGTTGCGCGAGGAGTTGGCGCGGGCTCCCGACGCGGTCTCGGAAAAGGAAGAGCGAATGCGCTCCACCGAGCAGGAACTCGAGAGGAACCTGCTGGAGCTTCCGAATCTCGCGCACAAGAGCGTGCCGGTCGGCCTCGCTGAGGAGGCCAATCGGGAGATCCGGCGCGTCGGGTCACCGCCGTCCTTCGACTTCGAGCCGAAGGCGCACCACGAACTCGGCACGGCGCTCGGAATGCTCGATCTGCCGCGGGCGGCGAAGCTCAGCGGGTCGCGTTTTGCGGTCCTGATGGGGGCCGGCGCCCGCCTCGAACGGGCACTCATCCAGTTCATGCTCGACGTCCAGACGAAGGAGCACGGCTACGAGGAGGTCTGGCTTCCCTTCCTCGTCGCCTCGCGATCGCTTGTCGGTACCGGTCAGCTCCCCAAGTTCTCGGACGACCTGTTCAAGGCCGAAGGGCGCGATCTCTACCTCGTTCCCACCGCCGAAGTTCCCCTGACCAACTTGCACGCCGGAGAAACTCTGTCCGCCGACGAGTTGCCGAAGCGCTTCGTCGCTTACACCCCATGTTTCCGGAGTGAGGCCGGCGCCCACGGGAAGGACACGCAGGGACTGATCCGCCAACACCAGTTCGACAAGGTGGAACTGGTCAAGGTCACCGACGAGGAGACCTCGTTCGAAGAACTCGAGAGACTCACCCGGGACGCCGAGCGAATCCTCGAACTCCTGGAACTGCCCTACCGGGTGGTTCTCCTTTCGACCGGAGATATGGGGGCAGCGGCCACCAAGACCTACGACATCGAGGTGTGGCTACCGGCGCAGGGAACCTACCGGGAGATCAGTTCATGCAGCAACTGCGGCGACTACCAGGCGCGCCGCGCCCGGATTCGCTACCGCCGGACCGCCGGGGAGAAAGCCCGTTTCTGCCACACGCTGAACGGTTCGGGCCTCGCCGTCGGCCGTACCTGGCTCGCGATCCTCGAGAACTACCAGCAAGCGGACGGAAGCGTCCGCATACCGGAAGTCCTCCGCCCCTACCTCGACGACCTGGATACCTGGCGCCCCGCCTGAAGCGCCGACCCCGGGAGCGCCGGCAAGAAGCGCGGGGACGGCTTGGAACGCCGACCTCCGGTCGGCACGCGCTGGCCTCCGGCCAGCGCCCGTCGCATCGCCCCGCGGCGGCATGGTTTGCCTTTCGGGGCTACCCCACCAGCCCGCGTGGCACGGCTCGTCAGGGAACGCCGGTAGCTAGGTGACTGGCGCAGACCAATCGGCCGCTCCCGCCAGGGTGTGATCCGGATGCAGGTGACGGAGAAAAACCTCGGCGGGCAGACAGAGAACGCCATCACGGGACAGGCGGCTGCGCCCCCGATACAGGAGAAGCCGGAGAGCCTCGGGATACTCGTCGCCGAAGGAACGCAGTCCACGAAGGTCCTCCGGACGGACCCGGGAGGAGTTCTTGACTTCCAAGGCAACGAACTCCTCCTGACCATAGACCACAAAGTCCACCTCCGTGTCCGAGCGTGTCCGCCAGGTGAAGAGTCGCGCACCCGCGTTCCGGTACGCGGCCCAGGCGCGAAGATGCTGCGCGACGAGCCCCTCAAGGGCGGCGCCTTCGATCTCCTCGCGCCGATCGAGCGGACCCGTGGGTCGGAGCGCCCGGAAGAGCCCGCAGTCGAAGTAGTAGAACTTGGGGTGACGGGCGAGACGCCGTTTCGCCCGCCGGGTGAACACGGGTAGCCGGAACCCCAGCAACAGGTCTTCCAGAACTTCCAGATGGCCCTGCACCGTCACTCGCCGGGCTTCGGCGTCGCGAGCCACGGCGCTCAGGTTGAGCACCGCACCATGGGAAAAGGACATCGCTTCGAGAAACCGGGTAAATCGCCCGACATCCCGGGTAAGCCCCTCGGCGCGAACCTCCTGGTCCACATAGAGGGACACATATCCGTCGAGCGCGGCCGCCCGATCGGACGCGGTGACGACCACCGGAAGGAGCCCATGGCGGAGCGCGGCGGAAAGGTCGAACCGGTCCCCAAGTTCCGCAGCAAGGAACGGATGGAGCGTCCGGTTTGCGGCTCGGCCGCCTAACAGATTCACACCGCCGGCGCGCAGTTTCCGGGCGCTGGACCCGGTCAGGATGAAGCGTCGCGAGCGATCCGTCTCGATCAGCCCATGCACGGCATGGAGCAACTCGGGGACCCGCTGAATCTCGTCGATGACGATGTCCCGTGCGGGCGAAGAAAGGACCAGATCACGGAGATGTTCGGGTCGCGCCGACAGTTCCCGGTACCGACTGCCCACCAACAGATCCACGACGAGCGCCTCCGGAAGACTGGTGCGAAACCAGGTTGTCTTCCCGACGCCACGCGGTCCGAAGAGAAAAAAACTCCCCTCGGGATGGTGGAAGAATCGCGGTATTACCGTCATTTTGACGGGATATTTTATATCACCGCCAGAAATATGCGCTCTCCGATTCGCAGTGTCGGCACGCGTGGCCCCGACGGAAGCGACCGGCAATAGGGCTGGGCGGACGCTTCAGACGCGGCGCATCGCCGCAAAGAACTTCATGTTCGAGTTCACGATGTACTCCCGGGCCGCCGCATTCGGCTCGAGGGACCATTCGCCCTTCTCGCCGGTGCCACCGAGGATGATGCCGGAGCTCCGCGGCTGCATGCTGAAGCCGCCGACGCCCGGCGGCGCTCCGGGGGCGTTTCCGGACACCGCGTAGTTCACCTCCGACTGGGGGACAAGCACGGTGAGCTGTCCCTTGAGCGGGATCAGTTCCGGATCGGGGAACAGCTCCCCGGATCCGAGTCCGGTGCAGTTGATCACGAGCGATTCATCGAGTGCGACGAACTCCTGGGCATCCGTGAACTTGCGGATCACGATCCGCCCGCGGACCTCCAGAAAGTCGCGGACCAGCGCGTCCAGATAGGTCGCCGGCTCGATCCGCATGTAACTGCGCCGGGTTGCGTATCGGGTGGGAAAAGGATGTTCCCCGGGGCCCAGCCGAAACCGGCCGCTGATCAGATGGTCGGGGAGGAGCGGCTCCCGCCGCCCGGGCCGCCGGCTGGCCCCCGGATCACGTGGCTCGATGTCGGTGGCGGTGTAGCGGTCGAGCCAGTCCACGCCGTACCCCCTGCCGACCAGCCACTGGAACTCACGAAAGGAGGTTTCGGCGGCATCACGGAACTGGGCGTCGAACTCGGGGGTCCGCAGGTTGTCGTCCACCAGCCAGGCGGCGGGAGTGAAACCCGCCCACGCCATGTTCGAGGTCGTGTTGGGCGGTACCGACATGGCATAGATCGTGACTTCGAAGCCGCGGCGCTGGAGCTGACGTGCCGTGGCGAGGCCCACCGCTCCGCAGCCGATCACGGCGGCCTGCCGGCTCTGGTGTTCGAGCGCCATTTCGGCCACCCGGCGTCCGGTACCCCACGAGAGCGAAATTCCGGACCCGCCGTGGCCGTAGTTGTGGAGCACCGTGGTGCGGTCCAGCCGGTCCGCCCGCACCACGAAGCCCGACGGTCGATACGGCCGGAGCCCCACGGTGGTGCGGATGATCCGGTTCCACGCCACGTTCGCGATGGGCAACCGGAACGACGGCTGCGGCAGGATGTCGGAGCGGGCTGAGCAGGCGCCGAGGCCAGCGCCCAAAAGGCCACCGCCCCCCAGTCGCAACAGGGTCCTTCGATCCATCATCGATGCCGCCAAGGGCAGCGGCCAACCTTAGCAGCCTGTGGCAAAACCCACGCGGCGTTCGACCGGCGATGCATCCCGGCTGAACCACTCCGCTTCGCTCCGTTCTGCGTTGCGTTTCGGTCGGAATACACTCGGTATTCCTCCCTCACGCGCCTTGTCAGCCGGGCGCCTCGCCCCCACCGGGAGAACTGGCCGGTCTCGGCGCTCACATGGGTTTCACCACAGGCTGCTAGCAGCCAACAGGGTCTTCCTAATCCTTGCGGCCAGGGTCGCGGTCGACTACGGCGATCGCCGGGACTCGCGGCGGAGTTCGAAGCACAGGCCGATGCCGATGACGCTGACCGCGACCGCCATGGGGAGGCCGGTCGTCACCGCGGCCGCCTGTAGGGATTCGAGGCTGCCGCCGAGGAGGAGAACCACCGCGACCAGCCCCTCGACCAGGCACCAGAAGACGCGCTGGACCATCGGGGCGTCCAGCTTGCCGCCGGCGGTGATGGAGTCCACCACCAGCGACCCGGAGTCGGACGAGGTGACGAAGAAAATAACGGTTAGAACGATGGCGACGCTCGCCAGCGGGACAGCGAGCGGGAGCGCTTCGAACATGCGGAAGAGGGCCAGTTCCGGCTGGAGCGCCCGCACTGCGTCCGCCGTCCCGGTATAGCCGTCGGCCACGAGCTGGTGGAGCGCAACGCCGCCGAAGACGCTCATCCACACGAGGGTGAACAGGGTTGGCACGACGAGGAGGAAGCTGAGCATCTCCCGGACGGTGCGCCCGCGCGAGATGCGGGCGATGAAGATCCCGATCACCGGGGTCCACGCAAACCACCAGGCGAAATAGAAGGCACTCCAGTCCTGGAGGAAAGCGGTGTCGCTCCGGCCCACCCAGTTGCTCAGCGGCGCAATGTGGACCGCGTAGGCGCCGAGGCCGCGGAGGAAGGCTCCGGCCACCGCGCCGGCCGGACCGACGATGACCACCGCAAGCATCAGGGCCACGGCCAGCAGGATGTTCAGTTCACTCAGGCGGCGCACCCCGAGATCGAGTCCGGACACCACCGACGCCAGCGCGATGAGCGTGATCACCGAGACGATGAGGGTGCCGGTGAGGTCGGTGGCGGGGATTCCGAACAGGTATTCGAGGCCGCCGGAGATCTGCCGGGCGCCGAGCCCGAGGGACGTAGCCAGTCCGAAAATGGTGGCGAAGACCGTCAGGAAGTCGATGACGTGCCCGGGGAAGCCCCACACCCGGTCTCCCAGCAGCGGGTGGAACGCGGAACGGAGCGCCAGGGGGAAGCCCCGGTTGTAGGTGAAGAACGCGAGGGCGAGCGCCGCGATCCCGTAGCTCGCCCAGCCATGCAGCCCCCAGTGGAAGGTGGTGGCCGCGATGGCGACCGCGGCGCTCGGGGGCTCGATGCCGAGCGGAGGATGGAGGAAGTGCTGTACCGGTTCGGCCACCCCGAAGAAGAGGAGACCGATCCCGATGCCGGCCGAGAAGAGCATCGCGCCCCAGGTGAGCCGCGAGTACGAGGGCCGGGCGTCCGGTCCACCGATCCGCACCCGCCCGAGCGGCGAGACGATGAGGAACAGGCAGATCAGGAGGGCGAAGTTGGCGCTCCCGAAGAAGAGCCAGTCGAAACTGGCGGTTACATAAGCGTGAAGATCCCCGAACGCAGTCCCCGCCTGTTCCCGAAACGCCAGTGCACCGGCGACGAACAGGACGATCACCGCGGCCGAACTCAGGAAGACCGGCCCGTTGATGTCGAGTCCGAACCGTCGGATGTTCCCTCGCCCGGCGGTGTGCCGGGATCGATTCATCCCGCCCCCTCCGCAGGAAGCGCCGCGCCACGCCGGGCAGACAAGAAGGAGATGCGCGGGACGGTATCAGCCGTCCCGGCCCGGTGAGCGACATCCCCAGCCGGTGTGGAGCGGCTCGGGGCCACCCTCGTAAGCGTCGCTGCACGGCCCGACTAACGCGTCGCGATTCCAGGGGGCGATAGACAAATCGGGCCTCTCGCTTCCGCGCGCACCTCAGCGATCCCGATTTCCGCGGCGACCAGACTCGGGCCGAATTCGCCCGTTCGGGGTGTAATCTCGCGTAATTGACACCTGACAAACAGGATCTTCGCGGCTGGCTCTCCCTTCCGGAACGGGCTGTTCGTGGGAAGGAGAGCTTCAACAATGAGCTGGATCGCGGCCGTGTCGATCTGCCTTTGTGCTCTCGTTGGCTGTGGCGGCGATGGGGCGCCCGCGGCTCCGCCGCCCCCGGCGACGACGCCGGCGACGACGCCTCCCCCAACACCGCCACCTGCTCCGGAACCTCCCGAGACACCCGCTGGACTCCGCGTCTCGGCAACCGGCCCTGATTTCATTGAATGGAGTTGGAACCCCGTATCGGAGGTGAGCGGTTACCAGGGCCAATACCGCCTGGACGACGTGTTCACTGAAGACGACGACCTGATTGACCGAACCGCGGACGAGACCTCATATCGCCGGGAGAACGTTCCTGCCGAGACGACCGCCTACCTGCGCGTCCGATCCTCCAGCGGGATGGGCGAAGACTCGATCCATGGCGCTTGGTCCACGCACGTCCACGGGATGACGGCTGCGGCCGAGCCAACACCTCCAGCGTCCACGCAGACCTGGCGGGGGCTGACGGTCGCACCCGAGGAACGTTGTTCGCCGTACGACGCTGATGACTACCGCTACCCGCAGTCCGTCGAGAACGACATCGTGCGCGAGCTGGGGAGTGTCTACAGCCCGTACACCTGCGAGAGCTTCGACTCGACCAGGGAGACCGATATCGAGCACATCGTGGCGCGATCCGAGGCGCACGATTCCGGCCTGTGCAGGGCTGACTCCGGCACGCGCACCCGATTCGCGCGGGATTTACTCAATCTGACGTTGGCGTCGCCAGCCCTGAACCGCTCGCAAAAAAGTGACCGTGACGCGGCGGAATGGCTGCCGGACCAGAACCGCTGCTGGTTCGCCCAAACGATCGTAGAGGTTCGGCTGCAGTATGCCTTGACCATCGATCAAGTCGAGGCCGATTCGCTCGACCGGATTCTCGCCGGCTGCCAGTCAACGGCGATCTCCTGCGACCTCACAAGGCCTCCCCCAGCGACGGAACCTCCACCGGTCCGGACATTTCCCAACTGCAACGCCATGCGCGAAGCAGGCTGGACCCGCGGCGTGAACCGCGATGGTGGGACCTACGCGGATGCGTGGGACGAAGCGGAGCGACAGACGTACGCGCTGAACACGGCGCGGGACGGCGACGGAGACGGCCACGCCTGCGAATGACCGTGTTTCTCATTGCCAGACTGCTGTCCCCCGCGGGCGGATTGATCTGATCGGCCCGCGGCGGCCCCTCGGCATGTCCGTTGCCAAGGAAGGTGAGCTGATGGGCTTGCCGCGTTCCAGCTACTGCGACGCCTCGGTACGCTAAGCGCCGGTCATTCGACCTCGGCATACCCAGTACCCCATAAGGAGCTAGCGGCGTGGCTGCCTCAACATCGTTGCTCCCCCGAATGACGCTCGTGATTGCCGTCCTCCTGGCGACAGTGTGCGGTACCCACGAAGCCGTCAGTCAGGGCACGTACATTCTCGTGACGGGGCGGCGACTGCCGTACTTGTACGCCATTTCTCTTGATGGCGCCGTCGCTCCGGCGAACAACAACACACCGAATGCGATCGTCAGTCGCGCCAAGGTGGCACTCGACCGACTGGACGGTCAGCTACTCGGTGATCCTGCCAATCTGATCGTGAGTGAGGATGGTGGCACTGTGTATGTGGTCAATCACCATGGCGCCATCGATAACGTGGAGTTCCGACAACACGGTGGCCGCGGAAAGATCGCGGTGCTGGACGTGGACGATGTCGTCGATCCAGGGAACGACAAAACGGCCAACGCGGTCCGGCGGCACCTGGATTCCGGCGGCTTCGGGGCGCTCGGCGTACTCCTGCTGCCGGACATGCTGATCGTTGCCAACGCCGAGAACCATCTGACCGAAGACGGCGGCAATCGCATCACGTTCATTGATCGACGGACGGGAAGTCTGCGCGGTACGGTGGAGTTGGCGCTCGGCTCGCCCGGGTTCGCCTGCGCGGAGTACCCGGTGCCCTACGTCGCCCCCTACGGGCCTCCCCGGAATCTGGCCGTACTTGCCCCGGGTCCCGACTTGGGATGTTTCCCCAATCCGAACGGGTTGGCGCTGGGTCGCTCGGGCGATGGAAGCGCGTTCGTGTTTTCCGCCAATGGCGGCACGGACGATGTGTCGGTGATTTCCCTCGCCCGTGCTCTCGAAGGGGATCGGCTCGCGGAGATCGGCCGGATCCCGACACAGGTCGGCCCTTGGGGCATCACGGCTACCCACGACGGGCGCCACATCATCGTGGCCAACGGAAGAAGTCAACGGGAGAACCTGACGGGTAACGTGATTTCCATCATCGATGTCGATCGGGCGAGCGCCAGCGCCGGAGACGCCGAAGTCGCGCGCGTCCTGGTGGGGACGGATGATCCCCAGGAGCCGACACATCCGCTCATACCGTCCGTCACTCCGGATGGGAGGGAGGTGATCGTCCCGAATGTACGCGCCGATAACGTGTCGATCGTGAACCTCGACCTGGCGCTGGCCGGCGATCCCGGCGCCGAAGTCGCGCGCATTCCGCTGGCCAGGGCGGATGGACGGCCCGCCCGCCCGAAGGGCTCGGCGGTCACTTCCGATGGCCGCTACGCGGTGATCAGCGGGGGCGCAGCGGCGGAGCCGTTCTCCGAGGAGAACGGTCACGTATATGTGATCGATCTTCGATCGCGCAGCGTCGTGGGCACGGTGACCGGCGTAGGAAACGATCCGTACAACTTGGCCCTCGTAAGAAGGTAGCCGAGGCACCCCGGCCCCGTCCCGGGGCCTTAAGCAATTTCGTGTGCTGAGCCGTTCTTGAGCCGAACTGCAGCTTCGCCCCCTACTGCGACGCCGTCCACATCCCCAAGATCTCCGTCCGACCCAGCGGGATCACCCCGATCGCCAAGTGCGCCGCCTTACGCCCGTCCTACACACGGAATATCTGACAGGCTCACGGCATCCCAGGGCAATGATTGGAACGTATCAAGACTGCAAGACGTTGTCATACAACGTTTTACAACGATTCCTAGCGAATAGGAAGGAACATTACCGCCACCCCGGAACGCGGACCGAGAGGGAGTAGAATGGTACTCCTAACTCGTTGAAATATCGACGATTCCGATACCAGGGAATCGAACTCTGCCCCACAATTTGACCCACGGCCGATCTCAAGATTTCGGGGTGTCGGGAAACCGAATCCTTTTTCAAACCGTACCATTTCACCTCATGTCATCTATCGCGTACCGAGAGTCGGGCCGGAAATGACTTCTCGACGCGGGCCACAGCAGAGCTAAGGGGGTGACAATCGGGCCAGTTACGTACTTCAGGATCAACCTTGGGCGGGAAATCGGTGAGGACGATTTCCTGGCGGGGGTCCGAGTGGTGCCGGCTGGGCGTAAGGGCAACAGAGTGTTCGGTCGTGCACTGAGCCCAGGAGAAACAGATTCCGGCGAGGGCATTTCTCTAGAAGCCGGTGAGACCCTGGAATTCCCCCCAGGCAGCCTCAGCGTGACGATGGCGGATGTGGACCGCTACTCGAAACCAGATCCAAACGGGTACGCGCGAGTTGCGAATACAGTTTGGAGCTGGTTGATGATCCCTCCGGAAACGGACGATCCGGTGTTCGTCAACTACTTGCTGGCGGCGGCTCGGCGACTGGATGCGGCCTATGTGCATTGCTCTGGAGCACTTCGCCCTCTGACCAGCCCCCCGAAGGAACTGGGTTTTCGGGCCAGAGAGGCCATGTTTGACTCTCTCGGCAATGCAGAGTCCATGTGTGTCGCGCTCAGCCGTGCCATTCGCATGATCGCCCGAGCCCGCGAGACCATCTCAACACCGGCTGCCGTACCCCGCGAGATCCGTGCGATAGAGGGTGCGGTACTCGTAATCCGGGATGCGTTCGAGCACATTGACGAGCGCGCTGTCGGCAAGGCTCGCCGAGAGGATCCGGTTGAAGCCATGTCCGTATTCGATCAGTCGGATTTCTTCACATCCGGTGTTCTGCGTTACGCCGGGCGCTCCCTCGACATTCGCAATGAGGCGATGCCCGCCTTGATCGCCGGTCGTCGATTCATCGTAGAAGCCGCAACACAAGCGGGCCTCATCAAGACCATCACAGTTCCACTCAAGTGGACATTCACCGCAGAATGACTGCCATGAAGGGTCTCGGGCGCGATCTCGCCCAGGTCCTCAAATGGTGTTGGTCTTTGGGTCATACGAAAGCGGCCCCGAGAGTGGCCCCGAAGAAGCGGGATTAGTCGCGGGAGTCGGGGGTCAACTCTTCGACGGCCTGGTGCGCTCGATGGGCGAGCATCGCCAGGTGCGGGAGGTCGTTCAGGCCGAAACTGCCGGTGCTGCGCCAGCCGTCGTCGGTGC
Organism: Candidatus Marinacidobacterium sp.; assembly: GCA_965223075.1. Taxonomy (GTDB): domain Bacteria; phylum Acidobacteriota; class Vicinamibacteria; order Marinacidobacterales; family Marinacidobacteraceae; genus Marinacidobacterium. Next base: position 1,710,734 of record OZ244986.1, read on the forward strand.
GGTACAGGCGCGAGAAGGTGACGGAGAAGAAGGACCGGCCATCGGACTGGTTCTCCCGTATGGCAGCCTTGCACGATCCCCCGCGGGCCAGTGGAACCGGGATCTGATTGCACGACGCCGTGGGCTGCCATCCGCTACCGCGACCTCGTAGCCCTCCGCAACCGCCTCCGCGACCGCTACGCACCCGCGACCGTGAACCTCACCCTCTGCGCCGTCCGCGGGACGCTCGGCGCCGCGTGGCTCGACGGCACCCTCCCGGAATCCGACTACCGCCGCGCCGTCGAAGTGGCGAACGTGACCGGCTCCCGGCAACCCTCCGGGCGCGCCCTGGACCACGGCGAGCTCGCCGCGTTGTTCCGCGCGTGCTCTGACGACCGCTCGCCCGCCGGCGGACGCGATGCCGCCGCCCTCGCCCTCATGTTCGGTGCCGGCCTCCGCCGGGCCGAAGCCGCGGCCCTCGATCTGGCCGACTACGACGGCGGCGGCAGCAACCGGCCCCGACTGCCTGACTCCCGTCTGGGAGGGTTAGTGCCCTCGGTCGGCTGCTTTGCCGCGACCCGCCGCCGGGCGCACCCGCTGGCGTCGCGGGCCGGGGCGGAACCCGTCTCGCGGGGTCGGGGAGTGGCACGGACGGCAGACCTCGGGGCGCTCAGTGGAGAAGCTGGATAGCTTCGGGAGAGCCGCACCGCCGCACCGATCCGGCTTCCGTGGGGCGCGGAGACGGCCCTCTAAGCCTTCGGCATCCGAGACGGGCTGAGGGGGGGGTACGGGGAACCCGAGAAACGTCGGGAGACGGGCTGCTACGCGGTTGGAGCGGACCGCACGCCGGGCGGTACGGGTTCGTCGTCGATTGCCACCTCGACCTCTGCTCTCCATTGGCGCAACTGATTCAGCGCCTCGTACACGGGCGGATCGTTCTCATCGTGACGCTGTTCCACGTACCGCTCCGCCTCGCGTAGCGCGTCCCGAAGGATCGTCAGGGCCTCCGCCTTTCGCACGGTCATGGAGCGGCAGGCTAGCACGCTAACTCACCCAACGAACTCCGGGAACTCATTAGAGCGGCCCGCCACGATCCGGGCCGGGGCCGCGCTTCTAAGCGGGAAGCGCGACCGCGAGCGCACCGCCTACGTTGTGAAGGGCGGCCGCGCCGCCCTCGACTACTGGCTGAAGTTCCGGGGCGACGAACCCGGCCCGCTACTTGTGCCGGTGTCCAAGTCCGGAACCATCACCCTCCGCCGCATGACCACGCAGGCCCTCATGCTCCGGCTCCGGCGCCGCTGCAAACAGGCGGGGGTTGACCGGTGCTCCCCGCACGACCTCGAAGACGACCCGCCTCTACGACCGCCGCGGCGACGAGGTGCGGCGCCAGGGCGCGACGCGGCTCCACGTTCCGTTCCGGGCTCCGCGCGAACGGCCGGGACCGCTCGAAGCCTCGCCAGCCCGCGCCGCATCCCGGGCGCGGGACTCCTGATGGGACCCACGGGATTGGGGAAGCACCCCCCGGTCGGTCCCCCCGGGCGGGGGTGTGCCCCAGAGTATGTCCGGCTCACCAATAGCGGAGCCTGTGGGCTACTTGCCATCGCGCGCCGAGGGCCCCGCTGCAGCCCCGCAGCGGTTTCCACCAACGGCAGGTCCCTTCGAAGGCACCCCCGTAGACCTTCAGTTCGAAGTGGTGTTCAGCCGGAAGGTGAACGCTCCGGATCGCCACACACAGCGCCACCTCTCTGGGGGCGGTTAGTAGCGGCAAGCGGGTCCGCCACCAGGACCTCGCCGGGCCGTCCAGCCGGGGTCAGCGCACCGTAGATGCGAATTCCAGCCGCCTAATCGGGTGGCTGGACAGCCGCGAGCGGCGCCGCGAATGCGCGGGGCCGTCATTTGTGCTGTTCGGCTGCCTCCTGCTCCCACTCCTCAGCAAGCTCTTGGAAATGCTCCCAAGTCGTCTGCCGGCCGGTTCTCTTGCGGCTCTCGGTGATGAAGGATTGTGCCTTGGCCCACGCCTTTACGTAGTTCGTCTTGTTCCAGTCCCTGTAGATTTCCTTGCTGATGCTCTCATGCTTGATCGCGACGGCGATTGCCTCAAGGTGGTTCAGCAGTGAGGTGATCACGATGTGGTCTTCCCACTGCTCCGGGGTCTTCGGAGAAAGGAGGGCGATTAGCGGTTCTGGATGGGCTGCCTCGGAGGTAATCTCGGAAAACCGCCGTTTTGCTACTCGCCACTCCTCGTTGTCGACTTCATGCCTCGAGATGAAATCGATGGTCGCCCGACGTATGGCAATTCGCCTCTGGGCTTTCCAAGCAATGACCGCCGCGCCGATTATGGCAGCCGGTCCGAGTAACGCCAGAATCGCATACTGCCAGAAGGGCATACCGCCTCTTCGCTACCAACCTCCGCCAGCGTCTGTGACGGGAGGGCGGGTTGTCTGTCGACTCATGTTTTGTCCTCCTGAATAGGGCATTTGGGGCATCTTACGCCCGTTGCCAGGCACGACTTCCCAAGGATTTGCTTCGCCCATGGTATACGCAGGAACTAGGCCAGGGGTTTCCTGAGAGGGGACTGCCCGCCCAGAAGACCAGGATTGCCTCCCGTCAGACCGAGCAGATTTGCTCCGGACCGGATGAGCAGGGACGTCCCCCGCCCCCTCCAGCCGTCCGGATCAAGTCCCGAGCACCCCTCTTTTGGCGAGTGGTGAATGGGGTCCACGTTAGGCACCGAATTTCAGCACCTTAGCTTCCGCTCCCGTCAGGAACCCGGCCCACTGGTCCATGAGGACGCGACGACGTGCGTACAGATCCGACCGGAAATACGCGCCCTCGACTCCCCCAACCGTGTGGGCAAGCGCGGCCTCGGCGATCTCCCGCGGCTTCCCGGTCTCCGCGCACCAATCCCGGAAGGCACTCCGGAAGCCGTGAACCGTCGCCCGGTCGGCAAGTCCTCGGTCACGGAGGATCTTCGTCAGGGTCATATTGCTGAGCGGCTGGCCCGTCCGTGTCGGCGACGGGAAGACCAGCCCGCCCCCATCCGTCAGTAGCCGAGCCTGCACCAAGACATCGCACGCCGCATCGGACAGCGGAACGCGATGCTCTCGGCCCTTTTTCATGCGTTCGCCGGGAATCCGCCACTCCCGCGCCTCAGGGTCGATCTCAGCCCACGTCGCGCCTCGCACCTCCCCTGATCGAGCAGCCGTCAGGATCAAGAACCGGAGGCAGAGTTTCACCGCCTTACTCGCGCGCGACTCTCCACGGCCGTGAGCGCCTCAGACACCTCCTGGTACGGCAGCGCCCGGAAATGCTCCTTGACGGCTGGCATGGCCGGCAACGCACCGTCTATCCCTTCACCAGCGACGTTCTCGGCCACTAGCCGTGCGCCCACGCCCACCGGAAGGCCCGGATCCGCTGGCGAACCCGCCGCGCCGTCTCTCGCTTCCGCGTCCAGATCGGCGTCAGCACCCGCAGCACGTCTTCCCCACGAATGCGGTCCACTTTCATGCCGCCGAGGATCGGAAACGCGTGGTTTTCCAGAGTCGCCATCCAGTCCGTCCCATGTTTGCGATTCCGCCAGCGCGACCGGAGCGCGTCGCACGTCCGCGCCGCCGCTACCGCGAAGGTGGGAGTCTTGGCCCGGCGCTTCTCCGCCAACGGATCACGTCCCGCCTGGACGGCCTGGCGATCGTCGAACGCCTTGGCCCGCGCCTCGGCCAGCGAAACCAGCGGGAAGCTGCCTAGCCCGAGATCGTGGCGGCGGCCGTCGATGGTGAGCCGCTGGACCCAGGACTTGGACCCGCCCCGTGCGATCCGCAGATACAGGGTCGGATCAGCACGATAAAGACCCGATTCAGAGAGTGATTTCGCCTTCGCGACAGTCAGTGTTCTCATGTTTACCCAACTTTTTGCCCCACCCCGAATCCGGGATTATGCGGAAACAAGTCGGAATGTGCAGGAACATCTGGAAGATATAAGTCCCTTGTTATAGGGGATTTACAGGATATTCATAGGAACGTCCGAACACGCACGAAAACCCCGGGAACGCGGAGGGAGAGGGATTCGAACCCCCGGACCCTTTCGGGTCAGTGGTTTTCAAGACCACCGCCTTAAGCCGCTCGGCCATCCCTCCGTGGACTTAACAGCCGGTGGCGAAACCCACGCGGCGTTCGACCACCGGCTGTTAACCCCGCCGCCGGGCGGCGGCAGCCGTTTACTCCGGCTTCGGCAGGGCGTCCAGCATCGCCTGCGCCTGCGCGGCAGCGGCGCTGTCCGGTTCTACCTCGATCGCCATCTCGAACTGTTCGGCGGCCGCGGGGAAGTCGCCCTTGTTCAGATAGACGATGCCGATCTGGACATACGGCTCGGCCCAATCCGCCCGGCGGTCGGCGGCGATCATGTAGTACTCGATCGCCTTGTCCGTTTCGCCGTTCTGGAACGAGATCTGCGCCACGTTGTAGGGGATGACCTCATCCGCGGTGGAGTCCACGGCGGCTTCCCAATACCCGAGCGCCCCGCCCATGTCCTCATCGGCCATCGCCATTTCGCCCAGCGACACGAGCGCCGCCGCGTTCTGGGCATCCTGTTCCAACACGGCCTGGTATGCCGCCCTGGCTTCGTCCGGTCGTCCCAGTTCGCGGAGCACCACGGCCCGGTTCAGGTTGATCTGGTACACCGTCGGATCGGTCGTGAGCACCTCGTCGTACATCGCGAGCGCCTCGTCGTACCGCCCGGCCTGGTGGAGTTCCTGAGCCTCTGCGAGGAGGCCTCCGCCCGTTCCCGCGGACCGGCCCATCTGGGCCCGCTCGAGGACGAGATCCATGTCCGGGTTCTTGCCCGCCTGCCTCATCGGCGCCTGATAGTTGTAGGGCATGAACCCCGGCGCCTGGACCGAGAAGTCGTAGGCGCGGCTCCGGAAGCCCAGGATCGCCCAACGGCCGCGCGCATCCGTGTTGGCTTCGAGGACCCGCCCCGAGTCCCCGGCCTGCGCGGTCACGGTGGCCCCCTCGATCGGGTTTCCGTCCTGATCCTCGACGGTCCCGGAGACACGACCGGTGCCCATCTGAGCCATTGCCGCGTGCGCGACAAACAGCAGGCCGAGCGCAACGAGCGCGGCCTTGCGAGTGGTGTTGTTTCTCATTGGAGATCTCCTTCGCCTCTGGGCTCGGGGCCCCCTTCGGGCCGGCGCCCCTGCCGCCCACACCCGGCTGGCTGGGAAGCAGGGACTCGAACCCCGATTCCACGGTCCAGAGCCGTGTGTCCTGCCATTGGACGACTTCCCAGTGTTGCGGGAACGCATGAGGATAGCAGGATTTGGCTCCGTACGCCGTTGCGACGCGTGCGCCATATCCCCGGTGTACCATCCCCGTCCCGGCGGCGAAACCTTCGTCTGAAGCGGGCGCTGGAGAGGTGCTGGAGTGGCTGAACAGGGCTGCCTGCTAAGCAGTTGCGCGGGATACCGCGCCGAGGGTTCGAATCCCTCCCTCTCCGCCGCGCCGCCGGGATAACCCGTTGTTGTCGGGTCCAAGCCTTCGGGGCCGACTTACCAGTTCTCCATGACGACTTCCGAGAGACGCGAGTGAAGACCACCCTCTCCGCCGCACCGCCGGCCCTTCGCTGCCATCTTGCGGCGGGTGTTCTCGCTGTGTTTCTCGCTGCGTTTCCCGCACCCGGAATCTCACAACCAACCGGCGGGGTGGACGGCGTGGTACTCGACGCTACCGGCGGCGTCCTTCCCGGCGCCCGGGTATCCCTGGTACTCGTCGGACGTGGGATCCAGCGTGAACAGGCCGCGGGACCATCGGGGCGGTTCGGTTTCGCCGGCCTCCAACCCGGGGCCTGGACCATCACGGCGGGGCACCCCGGATTCGAGGACTTGCCACCCGCCGACGTCGTGGTGGACGCCGGGTCCGTCATCGAAGTCAGGCTCCAATTGGGACTCGCCGGCATCACCGAGAGTGTCGCAGCGGTTTCCCGTCGGCCTCTCGACCTTCGCGGCAGCGGCGTACGGGAAACCGTCGACCGGCCCGTGCTCGAGGATCTGCCGAATGCCCGTGACATCTGGACCGTGCTGGAGCAGACGCCGGGAATCATGATGTCCAAGATCAACGTGGGAGGGGCGGAAAGCGGCCAGCAATCCCTCTTTTCGGCGGCAGGCTCGGCGTGGACGCAGAACCAGTACTACCTGAACGGCGTGAACGTGACAGACCCCGCGGCAATGGGCGCCAGCATCACCTACTACTCCTTCGACAGCTTCGAAGAAGTAGAGGTTTCGACGGCGGGGCACCGCGCCGAAATCCAGACCCCGGGCGTCTTCTTGAACATCGTCACTCGGAGAGGCACCAACCGCTTCGCGGGTAGTGGCAACTACTTCTACGAGCACGAGCGATTCCAGGCCCAAAACCTCGACGACGGACTCCGGGCTCGAGGGGTCGGGCAAGCGAACCGTCTCAAGCGCTTACTCGACTGGAGCGCCGACCTTGGAGGTCCGCTTCGCCGCAATCGCGCCTGGTTCTATCTCAACTACTCGCGCTTCCGGGTAGAGCCCTTTCTGCCGGGGTTCTTCTTCGAAGACGGCGAACCTGGTGTGGACCTCACCCAGCTCGACAACATCCTCAGCCGAACCAGCCTGAAAGTGGCCGAGGGACACGAGATTGGACTCTTTTTCTACCGAAACGGCAAGTACCGCCCGTACCGGGGAGCCAGCCTCTTCCGGCCACGCCCGGAGACGACGTTCCATCAGGATTCGGTCACCACGTTGGGACAGCTCTCCTGGTCCGGTGTCTTCGGTGAATCGCTGCTCGTCGAGGCTCGCGCCAGCCGGCTGGACCTCTACTTCCCGTACGGCCAACAACCCGACCGGGAACCCGGAGTTTCCCGGTGGGAACTGAACACCGGCGTCTGGTACGGAGGTTCGGGGACGAACACCATCTATGAGCGCGACCGCTGGCAGACGAGCGCCACGGCGACCCTGTTTCGGGACGGCCTGTTCGGGGGCACGAACGAGTTCAAGGTGGGCCTCGAAGCCACCGTGAACCCGACGCGCACCACGTATGACCTGCACGGCGGGATCGTCTACATCCACGACCGGGTGTTTCCCATCGAGGTCACGCTCTACAACGACCCGGTGGCAGTTCGGAACTTCACCCGAAACGTCGGGGTGTACTTGCAGGACAGCCTCGTCCGGGGGCGGCTCGTCCTGGAGGTCGGGCTTCGCGCGGACTGGTGGGGAGCCGGATACCCCGATCAGGAGAACGACCCCGGAGCCTGGAGCGAGGCGTTTGGGAACTTCGGGATCCCGCGGCAGACGAGGGGAGAATCCAACCTCGTCTCCTGGCTGGGCGTGGCACCCCGGCTCGGCATCAACTACCAGCTCACCGAGGACGGCCGGACGCAGATTCGCGTGAGCGCCGGCCGATACCTTCACCAACTTGGCGTTTCCGTTCCGGGCTATGCGAACCCAAACGCGCGCGCGTCGGCAAAATTCCGCTTCATCGACCGCAACTTCAACGCGCTGGTGGACGAGGGCGACGTGAATTTTTCCCGGCCGCTCAGCGTGTTCATCCCGGTGCGCAATGAGGTGGACCCGGACCTGAAACAGCCGAGTACCGACGAGTTGACGCTCGGGATCCATCGGGAGATCCCCTATGGGATCACCCTGGGCCTCACCGGCATCCTCCGGACCGAGCGGAACCTGATCGAGGACACCGACGTGGGCATCCCGGAGAGCGCCTGGCGTCCAGTTCCGCACCTCGATCCCGGCCGGGATTTCGTCCGCGGCAGCGAGGATGACGTTCCCATCACGCTCTGGCTCCAGGATCCTTCCACCCTCGGGCAGAGCCGTTATCGGCTCTATAACCCCGGCATCGGATCCAGCTACCGCGGGCTCATTGTCGAAGCCCGGAAGCGCTACGCCTCAGGTTGGCAACTCCTCGCCTCGCTCACGGTGAGCCACTCCATCGGTTGGCTGTCCGGACCCCGGGGTCAGGCGGACGAGGGGACCGGATTCCCCGGCCCGCTCCTCAACAACCCGAACCACGGAGACCTGCACGAAGGCAGGACCTTCTGGGATCGCCCGTTCATCGCCCGGCTATCCGGGAGCTACCGCCTGCCGTGGGGTTTCGCGGTGGCAGGCTCGTTCCGGGCGCACTCCGGCTGGCCCAACTACCGGTCGGTGATCTTTACTGAAACTCTGGAAGGCGGGCCGCTTCCCCAGGGCAGCACCGAGGTCATCGTCGAACCCCCCGGTGCGGCTCGGTCACCGGCAGTACCGTTGCTGGATCTCCGTCTCGACCACCGCCTGGACCTGCCGGGCGGCGCCGAGTTCTCGACGTATCTCGATGTGTTCAACGCGCTGAACCTGAACAACGTGGTGGGCGAGGGGTCCCGGGACGATTCGTTTGGCGCGGTGGTCGGCATCCTGCCGCCACGGGTCGCGCGGGTGGGGGTCAGGCTGCGGTTCTGAGGCGGTGTCGCGCGCGTACGGCTGGCGGCGAAGCAAAGGGCGGGTCCCGCTGTTCGGGGTCCACACCGCCGCCCGCCTGCGGCGGGCTGTGCCGGCCGGAGGCCGGCGTTCCAAGCCGTCCCCGCGCTTCTTCACAATTGGCGGTACGCGGTCTCGCCGCCCTCGCGGGCCGCGGTGCCGACCGGAGGTCGGCGTTCCCTGACCAGCGCGCCGTCCGGCCGGTCAAGGTACGGGCTAGTCGCGCGGTGGGGGCGGCGCGCTGATCTCGGCGAGGCGCTCCCGAAGGAACGGCTGCTCGGGATTCAACTCCAGCGAGCGCTCGAAGGTGGCGCGCGCCTCATCGAGCCGTCCGACCTGAGCGTAGGCGTCTCCGAGGACGTTCAACAGCCCAAATCCCGGCGTGCGCAGTCCAAGAGCGTGCTCCAGATGAGTCACGCTCTCCTGGTAGCGGCCCTGGAAGTAGCGAACGAACCCCATCCCGCTGGCTACCTCGAAGACCTCGGGGAACTGGTCCACCATAGGCTCGAGCAGGGCTGCTGCTTCGGCCACCCGACTCGTCTGCACGTAGCCGTGGGCGAGCTTCCAACGGGCGGCCGGCAACTGCGGATTCCCGGAGGCCACCGCGAGTTCGTACTCGCGGAGCGCCTCGTCGAAGCGGGAAAGCGTCAGGTACTGATCGCCGCGAACGAGCGCCAGCAGCCCTGGTGTTTCCGGGTTGAAACCGCGCCGCAAAACGAAGCCGGCGCGTGGGACGCCCGCGCGTGGGGAGACCTGGATCCTCCGGTCCCGCTGATCCAGAAGGTTGCCCGTTTCATCCTCGAGCCGCCCGCGCAGCCAGTAGCTTCCGCCAACCCCAAGATCCAGCGGCAAACGGCCAAGGACGGCTCCCGGGCCCGAAACCGCCACCACCAGCTCGGTGAGGGGTTCTCCCTCCGGACTGCCGGAGAGATGATCGGCAAGAATCTGGAAACGCATTTGCTGACCGTCCCCGGCTTCCATCACGTGCGCGAAGGCGTAGAGCGTGTTCCCCAGGGCGAAGAGGCCGTCCGCGGCCGGCTGAATCCGGACGCTTCCGACCTGAAACGTGCGAATCGCTTCAGGGCTCGGCGCCTGCACCAGATCGGTGCCGTCGAACCCGGCGATGATGCCAGCAATTCGGGAAGAACCAGCCGCGGCGCCCAGACGCGTGGTGTCGATCGTGGTCTCGGCAACGGTGAACTGCGCCGCGGCGCGGTTCCGAACGATCACACTCAGGTCGTACGTGCCGGGTAGTAGCGGCACGCTGTCCTGGTACGCGAACGGCGAACCCTGAATGCCTTCGACCTGAGTCCTGGTGAGCTCCAGATAGGCCGGGCGGTCGATCGCGAGCACCGTCACGTCGTCCTCGTTCACCGCTTCGACCGAAATGTCGAGGGTCGTGTAGAACTTCGTCTGGTCCTCGTCGGTCTCGAGAGTGAAGTTCTGGGGATCGATCTCGACGCTGTAGTGAACAAAGGGAGTGCCGAGAGGTCCCCCGGTGATTCCGAACACCCCGCGGCTCGGGACGAAGTTGAACGAATAGTCGGCCGAGACCCGATCGCGGTAACGGAGCCAGGCATCGGCGTAGTCGGTGCGGATGGCGCGGCGGGGCGAATCCTCGACCCGCGCGATCAGCAGGTCGCTCGCCAGCGAGGCCCTGCCGCTCGTCCAGTCGCCCGGTTCCGAAGGATCCAGGGAGAGGGAGGCGTTCGCGAGTTCGGCGTCAATCCGTTGCAGGGTCCGGTAGGCCTGGACGTTGCCCTCCGGCCCTCCTCCCTGGGTGTACTGGCCTCGCACCAGCGACTGCGGCCCGTCCACCACCGGGTGATAGAGGCGGTACTCCCCGATGTCGTGGCGCTTGAAGAAGACGAGATAGAAGAAGGACGGCAATCCTTTCGACACGTCGCCCTGGTAGAACCAGAGTTCGCTCGAGACCACTTCGTTGTAGCCGTCGAAGGCGTGCCGCTCGCGGGGCTCGCCGAGCAGGATGTAGTAGCGGCCGCGGTCCGTCCGCCAGCCGGCGCGGAAGGTGTCCCGGCCCAGGTACTTGTTCGCGTATTCGATCCGGCTGTAGTGCTCGTCCTTGAACTCGTTCTCGGGGGTCGCCGGGTAGGGATCGCGTTTTTGCCAGAAGACCTCGATGAACCGGGTCCGCTCCTCGAGGGTTTCGAGGCTGAGAAACACGTCCTCCTCGCGGTCGGTGATGACATACACCACCTCCTCTTGGAGCCACTTGCGGTGGTCTTCCCGCAGACGTTCGATCTTCTCTCTCCGGCTGAGTTCCTCCTGCGCGGCCCTGGCCATCACTGGCAGGCTCACCAGCAATAGGGCCAGCAGAACAGTCCGTTTCGCCCTGGGGAACATGTTTCCTAGCAGCCTGTGGAGAAAGTGACGTGAGCACCGAGAACGGTGAGGCGCCCGGCTGACAAGGCGCGTGAGGGAGGAATACCGAGTGTATTCCGACCGAAACGCAACGATGAGGGCCGCGTAGCGGCGCGTTTCAGCCGGGATGCATCGCCGTTCGAATGCCGCGTGACTTTTTCCACAGGCTGCTAAACCCCCCGAAGGACAGACCCGAAGGCCTCCGGAGCGCGCCGGCTGAACCGGATGCCGTGGCGCTTGAGCATCTCGTTGAGGGTGGTTGGTTTCAGACCCAATACCTCGGCAGCGCGCTTTTGAATACCGCCGACCCGGTCGAGGGTCTCGAGGAGGAGCTGCCGTTCCACCTCGGCAATGTACTCGCGCAGCGTAACTCCGTCCTCGAGCGGTGGGACCGAGGAAATCGAGGCCCGCGATGTTCGGCTCCTCACGGCGTCCGGAAGGAGCGAGGCGTCGATGTCGTTGCCGGGCGTCAGCACCACGGCCCGTTCCACGGCGTTTTCGAGCTGCCGCACATTCCCCGGCCATGGACAGTCGAGCAGCACCTGCATTGCGTCGGCGGAGAAAGAGAGTTGGGTCTTCCCGTTCTCTCCGCCATATTTCCTGAGGAAGTGATGGGCGAGCGCCGGGATGTCTTCCCGGCGATCCCGAAGCGGCGGGAGGTGGATGTTGATGACGTCGAGCCGGAAGTAGAGATCCTCGCGGAACTTGCCCTGCTCGGCCAGCCGCCTCAGGTCGGTGTTGGTGGCGGCGATGACCCGGACGTCCACCCTGATGGTCTCGACCCCTCCGAGGTTCATGAATTCCTTTTCCTGGATCACCCGGAGCAACTTCGCCTGGGTGTCCACATGAACAGTGCCGATCTCGTCGAAGAAGATGCTGCCGCCATCGGCAATCTCGAAGAGGCCCTTCTTGGGCGCCACCGCACCCGTGAACGCTCCCTTGAGATGACCGAAGAGGTTGCTCTCGAGAAGGTCGGGCGGAAGGCTCCCGGAGTGGACGGTGACGAACGGCCGCTTCCTGCGCGGACTGAGGCGATGGATCGCCTTCGCGACCAGTTCCTTGCCGGTCCCGCTCTCACCGGTAATCAGGACGTTGGCCCTGGACCCGGCAACCTGCTCGATGAGCGAATAAACCTCCTGCATGCGCGGCGACTTTCCGACCAGTTCCTCGAAGCGCTCACGACGAACCAACTGCTCCCGGAGCGAACGGTTCTCGCGCGCCAGCCGCCGCTGGCGCACCCCGTTGCCGATGAGGTTGAGCACCTCATCGTTCTTGAACGGCTTCGTCAGATAGTCGAAGGCGCCGCACTTGATCGCGGTCACCGCGGTTTCCACCGAAGCAAAGGCGGTGAGCATCACTACCGTGATCTCCGGATCGATCTCCCGGAGACGTTCAAGCACCTTCAGTCCGGAAATGTCCGGCAGCATCACGTCCACGACGGCCAGATCGATGGGCTCGCGATCCACGACCCGAATCCCCTGCTCGCCGTCTTCCGCCAGCCGCACCGAGTACCCGGCCTGGCGAAGGAGCGCCTCGAGAATCTCCCGCATCACCTGCTCGTCGTCCACGACGAGGACGGTCCCACGGTTTCGACTCATCGCCCGGTCTCCGCGCTCTGCGAACCGGCGGCCTTCGGAACGGCCACGGGCGAATCCGCGGGGGCAGGACGTTCAGATGCCGAATCCGCCGCCGGGAAACGGATCAGGAAGCGGGTGCCGCTGCTGACATCGCTCTCGACCTCCATGGCGCCGCCGTGTTCCTGGACGATTCCGTAACTGATCGAGAGGCCGAGGCCGTTCCCGCCGCTCTTTTTCCTGGTCGAAAAGAAGGGGTCGTAGATCCGCCGGATGTCTTCGGGGGCGATGCCCTCGCCGGTGTCGGCCACTTCGACGATCACCTGCCCTCCCTCGCTTCGGGTGATGAGCGTGAGCCAACCCCCGGCCGGCATGGCGTCGAACGCGTTCACCGCCAGATTCACGAAGACCTGCTGCAGTTTGTTTTCGTCGCCTCGGAGCGGCGGGAGCGCCGGATCAAGCTCCTTGCGGATACGGATGTGTGAACTCTTCAACTGATGATCCAGGAGTGACAGCACGTCACCGAGAACGCGGTTGAGGTTCACGATCTGGAAATCCGTCTGCCCGTGGCGTGCGAAGTTGAGCAGGCCATTGACGATCTTTGAGGCGCGCTCCGTCTGTCTTTCGATCTTGGTGAGCAGCGGGCGCCGGGGATCGCCCAGGTCGGTCTGGTCCTGCAGCATCTGGGTGAAGCTGGAGATCCCGGTGAGTGGCGTGTTCACCTCGTGGGCAACGCCGGCCGCGAGGACGCCGAGGGAACTCATCTTTTCCCGAAGCTGCATTTCGTTCTCCATCCCCACGCGCTCGGTGATGTCTTCGAAGATGAGGATTGCGCCGTGGCGCTGGCCGCCTCCGGACATGAACGGCGCGGCCTTGACGTTCACCACCCGGTCCCGCCCGTCGGCGGCCCTCAGGTTCAGCCGGGAAATCCCGCCGACTTCGCTCCGGGACAGCCAGCCCTCGCCGAGTCCGGCGTCGAGCGCCTGCCGCAGGCTCCTGGGAAAGACCGCCACGTAGGAGGAATGAGCAACCTCGTGGCGGGTTCGCCCATAGATGATCTCCATGGACCGATTCCAACGGACGACGCGGCCCTTGAGGTCGAGCACCACGACGCCAGCGGCGAGGGATTCGATCGTGTCTTCGCTTTGTTCCCGGAGTGCGACGACCTCTTCGTGCTTTGCCTGGAGCGAGCTGTAGAGGCGGGCGTTCACAAGCGCGGTAGCCGCCTGCGCCGCCACGGTGCGGAGCAAATCCAGGTCTTCGGAGGACAGATCCTCGCCGTCCACCGTAGCGCCCAGCAGGAAGGCGCCAACCACTTCGCCCCGTGCGAAGCAGGGAACGGCGTTCAGTACCCACACGCCCTCGCGGACCGGGGGCGGCATCTGGTTGGTGCGCGCAATGGCGCCGGCGCTCAGCCGCTTTCTCACTGACGCGAAGGCGATGAACCGTTCCGAAGCCGCAATTTCCGCCTCATCGAGGCCGTGTGCGGCCACGACCTTCAGGTCTGGAACGGCGGTGTCCTGCACGGCGGTGAGCAGGGCCACCCGCTGCATCCGGAAGGTTTCGGCAATGCGCTCCACCAGCCGGTTCGCGAGCGGGACCAGGTCGAGCTGAGAGTTCATCTCGCCGGCCAGCCGGGCCAGCGCCCGCCGGAAGTCGTAGTGCTCCCGATAGAACAGCCTGTCAATGAGGCGTTCGGTGCGGGTTCGGAACGCGGGGACCGCAAGCGCCGCAACGATGGCCGAGAGGACGGCGATGATCAGCGAGTGCTCGTCGCCCCCGAACCAGGAGGTGCCCACCAGGAAGGCCGCCAGAAAGATTGCGGCGATGCCGAGCATCAGCGAGGCGAGCAGGATCCCGCGCTTGAACAGGACCTCTACGTCCATCAGCCGGTACTTGACGATGGCGTACGCGAAGGACAGCGGGACCAGGACCACCGGAACGAGGGAGAGTTCCATTTCCGGCGTCGTGGGAAGACCGGCCAGGTAGGGAATGGCATAGATCAGCGCGAACGGCAGCATGCCCGCCCCGGTGCCCCAGACAATCCACTTGAGCTGCTTCGAAACCGTGACGCTTTCGGCGTTGCGATAGGCGTCCACGAAGGCCGCGCACGCCGCGAGGGAATACAGCGCCCACAGCACCGGTTCGAGCCGGTCCACGACAAACTCGCTGCCGGTGATCACTCCGCCTCCCGGACTGAAGGGAGAGAAATAGAGAATGCGGGAGCCGACCGAAAGCCCCAAGAGGGCGAAGGACGGCGCGTACGCCCAATGGAGCAGCTTGGGCCACCTGTCCAGGAACCGGCTGTAATTCGGAAAGGTAAGCGCGAAGTGGAGGAACACCGGCGGAAAGAACAGCACCCCGATCCGGTCCAGCCAGAAATAGAGGTGGTCGAAGAGATCCAGTTCACCGGTGAACGAGAACGAGAAGGCGAGCAACCACAGAAGGCAGAGCCCGTAGAAGTGGGCTGAGGCCGAGGCGCCGCGGCGGAAGGCGTACACGAAGGTGCCTACTGCGCCGGCGAAGATTCCGACCGCTGCCAGGAACAGATAGAGGGAGACGTTCCCGGTCGGGAGAGGAACGACGGAGAGCGTCATGCCGCGACGCTCTCCCTCGCGGATCAGCACGTAGCGGAGACGCGAACCCGGCGAGGCGGCGTCGAGCACGCTTCGCACGTCGGTCGCGCTGTCCACCTCGATCGTCGCTCCGCTGGTCCGGTCGGTGATGACCTGCAGCGCGTCGCCTGTTTCGATGCCCGCCTGGTCCCCCGCCCCACCCTCTTCCACGCGCATGGCGACCACCCGGCCGAGTTCGTCGCCCCACAGGACGCCGTCGTCCATCACGCCCGACACCACCTGACGCGCCACGTTCGTCGCCGCCAGGGCGAGCAGCAACGCAGTCGCTGCTACGGCGAGGGTGGAGCGGGTGACGCCGCGGAGGAGGGGCATGCCGTCTTACCACTCCGTGGACGAAGTGGGGCGAGCACCGAGAGCGCCAGTTCTCCCGGTGGGGGCGAGGCGCCCGGCTGACAAGGCGCGCGAGGGAGGAGCCCCCACCGGGAGAACTGGCCCGGGCGTATTTCGACCGAAGCGCAACGATGAGCGACGCGAAGCAGAGCGGTTCAGTCGGGATGCATCGCCGCTCGAATGCCGGTTCACTTTGTTCACGGGCTGGTTACCCGGTTGGGGTGAGCACTACCGGGACCCGCCATCTTATCCAATGTGACGGATTGCCGTCGGGGAGATTCAATGGATTGGATGTAGGTATGCGGAGATCAGCCTGCCCAGCGGGGTGAGGATGGTTGGGACTCCGCACTTCCGCTGTCGCTAGCCGTGAGGGTGAACGGCGAGGCTTTCGCTCCCCTGCGGGGATGGCCAGCCGTGCGTTTCGCCGTCCCCGACCAGGTCGGTGCAATAGGAGTGAACAGGACCTGAGTTTCGCGGCCTTCGGCCGCGATGCCCGCCTGAAGACCGGCGCTCCAGGCCGGCGCTCCAAATTGGTGATGAGTGGCGGGGTGAGTCTGGTTTACGCCGTGAGGGTGATTGAAAAGCGCTCTTTTGAAGGCGCGTCGCTACGTACGGTTGGGCTGGAGACGGGACGGTGGGCGATGGCCTTTTCGGCGCCATAAGGGGGATTGGACAGCGCACTGGAGAAGGCGCATCACTACAGACGGAGGGGGCTGGAGATGGGAAGGTGGCGAAGCGCCGTCGCCGCCGCGAGGGTGGTTGCCGGGGCTAGAAGCGGACGGCGAGGCCGCCCACGATGCGCCGGGGCGCATGGGCCACCGCAATCTCGTCCAGAAGCGACCGTCCCAGCATCTCCCGGAAGAAGAGGTCGCGAACCGCAAGGGAAAGCTCCCACTCGGTCCCGCTCCAGTCGGCGAAGGGAATGAGCTGGACCAGCTCTACGTCAAACCGGGCCGTGTGCTCGTCGGCGGCCGACAGCGCAGGATGCGTCGGCGCCAGACCGGGATGACGGATCACGCGATATGCGGCACTGAGTCGGGTTCCCGACGGACGCAGTCGCGCCACCACTTCGGCCGAGAGGTCGTGGACAACGGCACTCTCTCCCACCGGTAGCAGGAGGCGGGCGGAATTCGCGAGGTTGGGACCGCCCAGGCCGACAAAGCCAATGGGATCTGCCGGCGTTGCGAGCGATTCCTCGCCGCCTGGATTTCCGACGACCGCCACCAGCCACGACACTCGGCCGCCGAGGTCCAGCCGCCGGGTGACCTGTCCCATCTCCCGAATCCAGTCGAAAGCGAAACCCGTCGAGGAGTAGTCACCGGCATTCGAGACGTCGAAACGCCCTCCCGAAACCGGTCCGGATTCGAATGTCCGAACGAGCTGGTCGGTGGTGACTTCCCGGAACAACCGGGCCGCCAGGACATGGTTCGGCGACGCCGCGTACTGGACTCCGGCCTGATAGCGGGTGTTCCGCTGGGCGGCTTCCGAACCGAACCACGACGGGTCGAGCGCGAGCAGGTCGCCATGCGCCACCCGGGACAGGAGGGCAGAGTCTTCTCCGATCGGGCCGTCCACCCGGACCGCCATCCCCCCCATCAGCGTCCAGTTGTCGCCCGCCTTGACCTCAAGGACCGCCCGGGGTGCGAGCCCCCGGTGCCCCGTCAGATAGGAGAAGCGGCGATAGGTGAGGCCGGTGCTCAGGCTGGCGCGCCCGAGCGTGAAGTCATCGGCGACGAACGCCGCGCCATCCCACTCGGCCTGCGGTTCCTGAAGCAAAGCCAGGTTCAGAATGGGCGCCGCCGGCGGACGGTAATCCGGCGCATCGCCGTACACGTGACGTTGGTAGGCGATCCCCGCGGCGAACTGGTGGCCGTCGAATTCCTCCATCGTGTACGAGAGGTTCGTGGCCCAGGAGGCGAAGGCCGACTCCATCAAGCGGACCTCGGCTTCCCAGTTTCCGCGCGCCGTAGAGGGCAATTCGAAACGGGTGTAGGCAATTCCGGAATCCACGGCCCGGCTCTCCGGAAGGCCGAGCGAGCTACCCGACGCCGCGAAGAAACCGAACTCGCCTTCCAGGGAAGCCAGCGCCGGGAAGCGGGGCCCGTCGCTCCAGGGCCCCTCCCAGATGTTGTCGAAATCGAGCCCCGCGCGACGATCCTTCAGGACGTTCCGCCGGCCGCGCTGCAGTAGCCAGCGAAGCTCCGAAAGCGTGCCGGAATCCTGTTCCGATCCGATGGCGGCCATCTGGATCAGCAAGGTGTCCGCGAGGGAAGCGCCACTCCGAACGAGCACTTGCGCCCTTGGCGAGGGGAGGAATCCAGCCAGATACGCGCGCAGGCTGTAGAGCCCGGGCGACGCTTCGCCGACTTCGAAGCGGCCTTCGTCGTCGGTTACCGCAAATCGGGCCGCTCCGTCATCGCTGTCCGTGGCGAACACCGAAACCAGGGCGCCCGGCAGCGGGTTTCCATCCTCGCTGGCCACCATCCCGGAAATCTGGGCCAAGACCACGACGCCGGCGGACGCGGCAGCCACCACGCCCCCCTCATTGGCCTCCCAACCGACAGGCGGTTCCACAGGGGGTTCCCAGGAGACCGAGGTAGAAGCCGCGGCTGCGGGGCCAACCGCCAGGAATGCCCCGAGCGCCAAGCACACGGCCCGGCGGCTATTTCCGCCGACACTCCGGGGACTCATATGCCGGTAGTCAAGCGCGCGACCCCCCTTTTGTCAAGCGGCAACCGGCGCCGGACGCCCCCGAAGAGGGGCCAAACCGGGGTTCCCGGGCTGCAAGCAGTCGGTGGGCAAAGTGGCGTGCGCGCCGAGGCCGGCCAGTCCTCCCGGTGGGGGCGAGGCGCCCGGCTGACAAGGCACGCGAGGGAGGAATACCGAGCGTATTTCGACCGAAGCGCAACGATGAGCGAAGCGGTTCAGCCGGGATGCATCGCCGGCCGAACGCCGCGTCACTTTGTTCCCGGGCTGCTAAGGTTCGGCGGCGTCATGGGGTTGTTCGGCGAACGCCGTATCAGGCTCGTTTTGGGTGCACTTGTAGCGCTCGCGCTCACGTTGCTGGCGGTCGTCGCGGCCCCCCAGCGGCGTGGTGGAAACCGCTTCACGGAAATGGAAAACCGGGCCATCGCCGAGGCATTCGTGGGGGTGACCTCTGGCGGTGGAATCGAGCCCGGGCTGTTCTCCATCCACTCGACCGGCGTTTCGACGGAACCGGTCGCGGACGCCGCCCGGACGTTCCTCGACGCGCTCAGCGCGTCCCAACGGGAGCGCGTCCGCTTCAGCGTGGATGACCCGGAGTGGCGCCGCTGGGCGAACCAGCACTCGCTGCCGCGCCAGGGAGTCTCCTTCGAGGAATTCGATGAGCGGCAGCGTGAAGCGGCGTTCGGCCTGCTGAGAGCAGGACTCAGTGCTGAGGGCTTCCGGAAGAGCCGCGACATCATGCGCCTCAACCACACGCTGGGCGAGATCAGCGGGCGGCTCGATGAACTGGGCGAATGGCTCTACTACCTCACCGTGATGGGTGAACCGTCCGCCGACCAGCCGTGGGGATGGCAGCTCGACGGACACCACCTGATCGTCAACTACTTCGTAATGGGTGACCAGGTCGTCATGACCCCCACCTTCATGGGCTCCGAACCCACGGTGGCGGAATCGGGCCGGTTCAAGGGCGTCGCCGTCATGAAGGAAGAACAGCAGCGGGGCCTTAACAGCCTGTGCTGAAACCCACGCGGCGTTCGGCCGGCGATCCATCCCGGCTGAACCACGTCGCTTCGCGCCGCTCGTCGTTGCGTTTCGGTCGAAATACACTCGGTATTCCTCCCTCACGCGCCTTGTCAGCCGGGCGCCTCACCGGCCTCGGCGCTCACCCGGGTTCCACCACAGGCTGTTACCTCATGCTTTCCCTGAACGCCGACCAGCGCCTCAAGGCCCGCATCGGATCCACGAAGGACGGTACGAACGCTCTGGCGGAGGCGTTTCGCGACAACCTCGTGCTCGACTACGCGGGCGTTCCCGGCAGCGAGTTGACCCCGCCGCAACAGGAACTGCTGCTGGCCGTTGTCGGGGAATTCGTCCAAAACATGGACTCGGGTCATGCCAGGGTCAAGATGGAGGAAGTGCGGGAGCATCTGGATCGCACCTGGTTCGCCTGGATCGGCGATGTCGATCCCGAGGGCGTCTTCTACTACCGGGTCCACAGTCCCGTAGTTCTGATCGAGTTCGATCACCAGCGGCCGGTCTTCATGCCCCTTCCGCGAGTCCCGACCCGGCTGCACGTCCATTCCGTTACCCGGACTCCGAACGGGAACGACTACGGAAAGGACCTGCTGCGCCAGCACTACCAGGAGAGCCACCACACCGCCCGGCGGTAAGTGGCCCGCCTGAGACGGTCGAGACGACCCATGACCCGGCGAATGGACGAGAGCGACACCTGGATCGATCGGATTGCGGCCCGGGAGATCCTCGATTCGCGAGGGAATCCGACCGTGGAAGCCGAGGTATGGCTCGTCGGCGGCGCCAGGGGACGCGCCGCAGTGCCGTCCGGAGCCTCCACCGGCCGGCACGAAGCCGTCGAGCGCCGGGACCGGGATCCGGACCGCTACCGGGGCCGCGGCGTGCTGGGAGCGATTACCGCCATCGAGGAACAGATCGGCCCCGAGCTCGCCGGCGAGGACGCCGCCGACCAGGGGACGGTTGACCGGCTGATGATCGAACTCGACGGTTCCGAAGATCGCTCCCGGCTCGGGGCGAACGCGATCCTGGCCGTGTCGCTCGCCAGCGCCCGAGCGGCCGCCGAGGCCGCGGGACTGCCGCTCTATCGCGCGCTCGGCGGTGCGATCGCCGACACCCTCCCGGTTCCCTATTTCAACGTGCTGAACGGCGGCGCCCACGCCGACAACGCCCTGCTGGTACAGGAATTCATGGTGGCCCCGCTGGGGTTCTCCTGCTTCTCGGATGCGCTCCGGGCAGGAGTCGCCGTCTACCACGAACTGCGCGAGGTGCTCGGCAAGCGCGGTCACTCGACGGCGGTCGGAGACGAAGGAGGGTTCGCCCCCGCGCTCTCCGATGCGGGCGAGGCGCTGGAACTGCTGGTGGAGGCGATCGAGGGGGCCGGCTTTGTGCCCGGCGAGCAAATGGCACTCGCCCTCGACGTGGCAGCGAACGAGTTTGGGGACCAAAACGGCTACCGCTTCCCCTCGGACGTGCCGCCGCGTCCGGCCTCAGCGATGATCGAGATCTACGCGGCCTGGTTGGAACGGTTCCCGGCGCTGCTCTCCATCGAAGACGGGCTCGCCGAAGACGATTGGGAGGGCTGGGCCGCGCTGACTACGGCGCTGGGCGATCGCGTCCAACTGGTGGGCGACGACCTCTTCGTGACCCAGGAAAGTCGACTGCAACGGGGCATCGCAGAAGGAGCCGCGAACGCCATCCTGATCAAGCCCAATCAGGTGGGCACGCTGACCGAGACGGTCCAGGTCGTCCAGGGCGCGCTCCGGGCGGGCTTCGGAGCGATGTTGAGCCACCGATCCGGTGAAACCCCGGACACCGCAATTTCCCACCTGGTGGTTGCCACCGGAGCCGGGCAGATCAAGGCCGGTGCTCCGTGCCGCGGCGAGCGCGTCGCCAAGTACAACGAACTCCTCCGCATCGAGGAAGAACTCGAGGAACGCGGACGCCTCTGGCCACATCCCGCCGCCGGCTGACAACCTGTGGCCAAAGTGACGTGAGCATCGAGAGCGGCCAGTCCTCCCGGTGGGGGCGAGGCGCCTGGCTGACAAGGCGCGCGAGGGAGGAATACCGGATGTACTTCGACCGAAGCGCAACGATGAGCGATTTGAAACGCCAGTTCTCCCGGTGGGGGGGCGTTTCAGCCGGGATGCATCGCCGCTCGCTTCCGGAGCGGGGCGCCAGCACCGCGGAGACCCCGGAGCGAGAGGGATGGGGGACGGGGACACCCGGCTCCGATCCCTCTTGGCTCGGGAATGCCGCGTGACTTTGGCCACAGGTCGTTAAGGTGGACCAGCCTTTCCGCATCCGGCAGTACCCACTGGAGACCGGCGCGCTCGAAATCCAGTTCATCGAGGAGTTCTTCGGGGAGTTCGACCGCAAGAAGACGGCTGCACAGATCCGGGAGCGTCTCGAGGGCCGGGAACACTGCATCTTCATGGTGGAGGCGAGCCTGCCGGAGGAGCCGACGCGGTTCGCGCCGGTCTCCTACCGGGTCGCTCACGAAATCCGTAGTGAAGAGACGGATCCGGAATTAGTGGATCTGGTGGAACGGCTCCACGGTGCGGTGCGCTTTTCGGGACAGCGCGTTCTCTACGCCTGGCTTGGAGGCACGAGAAGCGACTGGCGCGGCCAGGGGCACTTCCGCGCCCTGGACGAGTTCCAGGAAGAGTGGGCCATCGAGAAGGGATTCCGGGAAATCGTGGTGAAGACCAAGAACCGCTACTACGAGATGCGGAGCACCCTCACCCACCTGCACTTCGACGTCGTCAAGTACGAGCCGCATCCAATCCACAACGGCGATTCCAAGGTCTATCTCTCGAAGCGACTCGGCGGCAGCATCCGCCGCTCGCGCCGTGCTTCGCTCGCGCGCTACCTCGAGGTCTGAGGGAACGCCGGTCTCTGGCAGCCGGTGGTGGAACCCGCGCGGCGTTCGGCCGGCGATCCATCCGGGCTGAACCGCGTCGCTGCGCGCCGCTCATCGTTGCGTTTCGGTCGGAATACACCCGGGCCGGTTGCTGTGAAAATGCAGTCCCCTGGACGCCGAGAGCCGGGATGGCGCGTGGGTCAGGGAACGCCGGACCTTCTACCTTTTGTCAAGGGGGTAAAGGGGGGCTGCGGGCCGGTGCCTGGTAGCGGTTGGAAAGTGCCGTCCCGGGGAGATCGGGATGCGAGGTGGTTGGGGGTTTCGGAGACTGGTGGGAGGGGGAGCGATCTCCCCGGGCGTTGGGAAACGCGGCGCCGCGTCGGCGGTTGTTCGCCGTCCGCGGCGGAGAGGAGCGCGTTTCCCACACGTTCCACCGGCTCCCTCTGAAGCTCCTTTTTTGGTTGGAGGAGTTGTTCAGGCGGCGAGCTTGTCTCGGGAGAGCTTGGGGTCGTAGAGGGTGCCGTTTTTGAGCATGGCGCAGGCGACGGCGAGGAGCCGGTCGCCGACGGTGCGGAGGGCACGGCCGTGGGAGAAGCCGCGGGCGCGGAGGGCGCGGTAGCGGGCCTTGCTGAGGGGGTCGTGTTGGGCGGCGACGCGGGCCCAGTGATAGAGGGCGTTTCTGAGTTCGTGCTGGACGGCGAGGCGGCGGATCTCCCAGCGGGTGTTGCCGGACTGGATGCTGACGGGGGCGACTCCGGAGCGGGCGCGGAGTGCGGGGTAGTCGCGGCGTTGGAGCAGGGCGAAGGCTTCGGCGAAGAGAGTGCTGAGGACGTAGACCCCGACTCCGGGCAGGGAGAGGAGGATGGTGGGGTCGTCGGGGCGTTGGTCGTCGGCGTGGTTCTGGGAGAACGCCTTCAGCAGTTCGCGGATGTCTTGACGTGCCTGGGCGAGGAGTTGGTTGGTGGTGTGTGCCTGGGCGAAGAGGCCCTGGAGGGCTCGGCAGGCGGCCTCGGCGGTTCCGGGGGCGACGGAGAGCGCGGACGCGCGCAGGATCTCCCGCAGGCTTTTCGCGTTCAGTCGGCGGATGCCGTGCTTTTTGAGGAGTTTGGCGAGGGTGGAGAGGCGCAGCTTGAGGGCCCGTGCGGGGGTTTTGGCCTTGTTCCAGAGTTCGACGAACCAGGGGTGGGTGAGTTGGTTGAGGAGGTCGGGGATGGCGAGGAGTTGGGGGTAATAGCGCCAGAGCTGCTGTCGGATCTGGTGGCAGAGGCGGGTGCGCTGGCAAGTCAACTCGTTGACGGTGCGGGTGCGTTCCCGCAGCTGGAGGACGAGAGACTCCTCCAGGTGGAGCCGTCGGAAGAGGTCGGGGTCGGCGCGCAGGGCGCGACCGAGCATCCAGGCATCGCGGGGGTCGTCCTTGGCCCCGGAGGAGACGTAGCGGCGGCGGGAGCCGCGGATCTGGGCGGGACCGATGGCGAAGACCGCAAAACCGGCGAGGAGCAGCCCTTCGACGACGGGGCCGTGGGGCGTCTCGATGGCGACCGCGATCTGCCCGGGGGCGGCGCCGGTCTCCTCCAGGAGCCAGCGGACGAGCTCCGCCTGGCCCGCGCCCCCGTGGGGAAAGGCCCGGCTGCCGCGAACCGAACCGTGCGCGTCCAGCAGGCATGCATGGTGGGTCGTCGAGCCCCAATCGATGCCGACGAAAAAAAGAAAAGGAGGTGTCATGGCGCTGTTGTCCTTCCGAGGGGAGTCCCTCGTGGGGAAGTCAGCCGCCGTGATGTCCGCGTGGGCCTATACTGGCTGCTCGATGGCGCTGCCCTTCTACTGTGCGTCGATCACGGCCAATGACCCGTCGAGGCACAGTCCGGCGTAGGTGTTCAAGACACGCGCCTCCGGTTGGTTGCTCCCGGCGGGTCGGCTAACAGGTTGGTGAGGTAGGGCCCTTCGGTGCCTCTCACACCGGAGGGCCCAGAAAAAAAGGAAACGTGGTTTTCCTGCTTCCGGCAGGAGGAGAGCATCGTGCCCATCCACGGCGACGAAGGCAAGGCGCGGCGCGCCTCCTCCGCTGCGCTCCGGCCCTCCGGGTGCCTTCGCCGCCGCGGATGGGCGGGGAGCAGTTTCATGGCCGGAAGCAGGAAAAATGGGCTTGCCCCTCGGGGAATCGACACCAGCCCAGATGAGGTTCGGCCAGCTCGGAACCTGCGCCGCCTTCCTCCTCTTGACGCCGCCCCCCGGCTACCGGCCGCGCCCCAACGCACCCCCTCCGGCGCCATTCGTTCGCAAGCTGTCTGCCCCATGAAAAAGTGATGCCCGGAAAGGTATAGACCTCCGGTCGGCAGAGCGGCCCGCAGGGCCGCGGGCGGTTCATTGCCGTCCGCCTTCACGGGGCGCAGGCACGGGGCTCGCAGCGCTGCGAACGGTGTCTGCCACTCCAATTTACGGATCACGCGGAACGCTGGGATTCCCGCCGAGAAGGGACCACCTCGGAACTGGGGGTCCTTCCCGCCGCCCGCCTTCGGCGGGCTGTGCCGACCAGAGGTCGGCGTTCCCGTGCGGCCGTCACCACCTTGCACCTTCGGCGTTCCGCGTCTGCGCCTTTTCATGCCGGGCGGGGTGTGCAGGAGGACCCGATCATGGGCGTTTCTCCCGGTGGGGGCTCCTCCCGCACGCACCTTGTCAGCCGGGCGCCTCGCCCCCACCGGGAGGACTGGCCAGCCTCGGCGCTCGCGCGGGTTCCACCACCCGCGGGTGGGCTGCGGTATCTTCGCCATCCTCAATCTCTTGGGAGGATTCGGGTATGTCGAAAGGAAACGCGCGCACCGCACTCGCGCTTCTCTGTCTGCTGATCGCATTTTCGGTTCCCGCGGCCGCTGAAGTCGTGGGGTTCGAAATCCGCGAGCGTTCGGATGTGCTCGGGGGAAAGAGCTTCGGTCTGGCCGGTCCCTACGAGCACATCATCGGGGTCGTCCATTTCGCCTTCGATCCCGAAAACGACGCCAACCGGATCATCACCGACATCGCTCTCGCCCCCCGGAACGCGGATGGGAGGGTGGAGATGTCCGCCGACTTCCACCTGCTCCGCCCCAAGGTGATGGAAAAGAGCCGGGGCACCCTGCTGCACGAGGTGAACAACCGCGGGCGGAAGGGAATGCTCGGTTACTTCAACATGGCGCAGGGAAGCCTCGCTCCGACGACCGAAGCGCACTTCGGCGACGGCTTCCTGATGCGCCACGGGTTCACGCTGCTCTGGCTCGGCTGGCAGTGGGACGTACCGGACGACGATCCGCTACGGATGCGCATGCACCCGCCGATCGCGGCGAACCCGGACGGCTCCGCCATCGAGGGTCTGGTGCGGGCCGACTTCGTGGTCCGAAGCGCCACCGAACATCACACGCTCGCCGACCGCAACCACCGGCCTTACCGGGTGAAGGATCCGGAGGAGGCGGTAAACGTCCTGACGGTGCGGCACCGGGTGGAGGACGAGCGCGAAGTCATCCCCCGCGACGAGTGGGGCTTCGGCCGGGTTGAGAACGGCTCCGTGGTGCCCGACGACGGCGCGGTGTACCTGAAGGGCGGTTTCCAGCCGCACCGGATCTACGAGGTCGTCTACCGCTCGCACAACCCGCCGCTTGTCGGCCTCGGCCCCGCCGGCATCCGTGATTTCGTCACTCTGCTGCGGCACGACGGATCCGAAGAACTCGGAATCGCTCCGGGCGACATCACGACCGCCATCAGCTTCGGGGTTTCACAGAGCGGGCGCTTCCTGCGCACCTTCATGTACTACGGGTTCAACGGGGACGAGAAGGGGCGCCGGGTGCTGGACGGCGTGATCTCCGACGTGGCGGGCGGCGGCCGCGGCAGCTTCAACCACCGCTTCGCCCAGGCATCAAGGGATGCCCACCCCTACATGAACATGTTCCACCCGACGGACATCTTCCCGTTCACCGATGTGGAGCAGACCGATCCGGAAACCGGATTGACCGCGGGATTGCTGACCCGCCAGCGCGAGTCGTTCTACCCCCGGGTCTTCTACACGAACTCCTCCTACGAATACTGGGGCCGCGCAGCGAGTCTGATCCATACGACGATCGATGCCAGCGAGGACGCCCGGATCCCGGACCATGTGCGCGTCTATATGTACGCCGGCTCCCAGCACGGACCCGCGGGGTTCCCCCCGGGCGTCACCATCGGCCAGCAGCGCGCCAATCCCAACAACTTCCGCTGGGGACAGCGCGCGCTGCTCCTGGCGATGGACGGTTGGACCCGGGGCGGTGACGCTCCCCCACTGAGCCAGTATCCGAGCATTGAGGAGGGCACGGCGGTCGCCGCCGAAAACCTCGGATTCCCGGACATCCCCGGGGTGGAGACCTCGGACGGCGTCCACTACGCCTACCGCGCCGACTACGGTCCGGATTTCGCGACCACGGGTGTCGTCACCCAGGAACCGCCGATCATCGGCAAGCGCTTCCCCATTCGGGTGTCCGCGGTGGATGAGGACGGGAACGAGGTGGCCGGCATCCGGATGCCGGAAGTTGCGGTGCCCCTCGCGACCTACACCGGCTGGAATCTCTTCAACGCCGAGTCCGGCCCGCCGGATGAGGTCTCCAGCATGGTCGGCTCGTTCGTACCGTTCCCGAAGACCGCTGCCGAAGCCCAAGCCGCCGGCGATCCGCGGGCGTCGGTCAGCGACCGCTACGCAAGCCGGGAGGACTACCTCGGGCGGTTCACCGAAGCGGCGCTCGAACTCATCGAAGCCGGATATCTCCTGGGTGCGGACCTGCCTGCCATTACCCGTCACGCTCTGGAGCTATGGGACCACGTGCTGGGAGAAGCCGCCGCGACAGATTCCCAACCGTGACGGATCGAGCGTTCACGGATACCGAACTGGACGACCTGCGTTCAACCCACAAGGCAGTGACCAATCCCGGGGCCCGCTGGACACAGAAGCCGGGGCACCGACAGCGTAGATACGACGTTGCGGCCACTGGCAACGACACATTCCGTTTCGTGCTGTACCAGAGACAGAATGCGGAGGATCCATTGGACTTTTCCTGCGGATTGGCACTCGTGCGCCGAGGTGGACGCCCCATGACGCTGATTCGGTACAACGGACCCAGTCACCGACACGGCGCCATTCGTTATCGGTGCCACATCCACAAGACGACGGCCGAGGCTATCTCGCTAGGGAAGCCGGACAGCTATGCAGAAGCGACAAACCGTTTCGCCACGCTTGAGGGCGCCATGTCCTGTCTGCTCGCTGACTGCCGGATTGAGGGGATAAGCGCAAAGCCCGACGCACCCGGACTCTTCGGATGAGCCTCGACGCCCAGGCAATCGAACGCGCCATCGGTGAAGCCATGCGCTCCGTGGTGCGGGTTCACAGCCGGCCCGATGGCGTTCTCATGCTGGACACTCCCTTTACCTTCCCGGATGGAGACCGCTATCCCGTCTATATTTCTGCGGACTCCGACGGAAACATCGTTCTCAGCGACCGCGGTCACACGCTCATGCACATCAGCTATGAGCACGACGTTGACGCATTGTTCGATGGGACACGAGCGGCGCTTCGAGAACAGATCGTCAGGGAACTCGATATACAGGAAGAAAAGGGGGCCTTCTCGGTTCGGGCCGAGCCAGGCGGAATCGCCGAGGCCGCATTCAGGCTAGGCCAGGGATTGACGAAGATCTATGACCTGACGTTCCTGAGTCGAGAACGCACCGAATCCACGTTCTACGAAGACTTCCACGGGATGCTGGCTTCCTTGGTAGATGAGACAAGACTTCAGAAGGACCACGTCCTTGCCGATATCCCTGAGGGTCACAACTATCCGATTGATTATCGTCTCGATGGAAGGGAGGACAGCCAAGTCTTCGTGTTCGGCGTACCGGGGCGCGACAAGGCGCGGCTTACCACGATCTCGCTCTCTCATTTCCTTTTGAACAACGTCGAGTTCGAGTCACTGATCGTGTACCGGGATCTGAAGAACATCCCGCGTCTCGATCTGGCTCGTCTCACCAACGTCGCAGGGGCAGCCGTCTCTTCGCTGGAAGCCGAACCGGACTTCCGCAGAAAGTTCCTGCGGCTCGTCGCGTAGGTCGCTTGCGGGTGGAACGAGGCACGGTATGCCAAGGGAATACGAACTCCACTTTGAACTCTACGAGCGGAACCAACTGCCCGAGGTGGCTGGGATCTACTGCTTGTACCGAGGCTCATTCCGTTTGGGGAAAATCTACGAATTGCTCTATATCGGCGAAGCAACCGACATGTGGGACCGCGTTGATCCCAACAAACATGATGCGTGGAAACGCTGGAAGACCGAATGCCTTCAGGGTCAAAAACTGTTCATCACGGCCGCGGCTTTCGACGGTACGGACGAAAATCGTGTGCGCGCCGAGTGCGCTCTGATCCACGAGCACCAACCGCCTTACAACAAGAGACGATGCAAGCAGTCCTTCCCCTACGACGGTACAACAGTCGTTACGATAGGGCACAACTACAAGCTGAAGAACCACTTCCGGCTCGCAGGAGAAGACGCCAAGCCTGAACATTCGCGAGAGGCCACACTCCCGACCTTGTGGAGGTGGTTCCGTTCCAAATGAGCCCACGCCGCACGGTCCGTATTCTCCCCGCCGTCCTGGCGGCGGCGTTTGCGTCGTCGCTGCCCGGCTGCGGGAGCGAAGGAGAGACGGCCGGCCCCGTGGTCATCCGGCTGGGCCACATCGGCTTCCCCGGCTCACCCTTCGACCACGGGGCGAGGCACTTCAAGGAGCTGGTCGAGGCCCGATTCCCCGGCGAGGTCGAGATCCGGATCTTTGGCACCGGTCAGCTCGGCGAAGACAAGGAGATGCTCGAGGGGCTCCGGCTGGGCACCCTCGAGATGCACATTCCGTCCTCGGTCATGCACTCGGTCGCTCCCGAATTCGGGATCTTCGACCTCCCGTTCCTCATCGCCGACCGGGACCACTTCGAGAGAATCGCGGCCAGTTCGATCGGCGAAAGTCTCGAAGCGACCCTCCAGCGGGATCACGGCCTGACGCTGCTCGCTTTTTGGGAAAACGGATTCCGGGTCATCACGAACAACGTCCGCCCCGTAGTAACCCCCGCCGATCTTCAGGGAATCCGCCTCCGGACCCCCAAGGACCCCGAGCGCGTTCGTCTCTTCGAGACCCTTGGCGCGAGCCCCACCTCCATGAGCTTCGGCGAGGTGTTTTCCGCGCTGCGCCAGGGGGTGGTGGACGGACAGGAGAACCCGCTCGCCCAATTGACGGCGGCGCGGCTCCACGAAGTGCAGCAATACCTTTCGCTCTCGAACCACGTCTACACCCCGGCCTATCCGGTGATGCGGACCGCCTGGTTCGAAAGCCTGCCCGATGAAATCCAGGCAGGACTTCGGGAGGCCGCGGCGGAGACCGGTGACTGGCTTCGCGACTTTCTGACCGGCGAAGACGTCCGCCTGCTCGCCGATCTCGAGGGCCAGCTCGCGGTAAACGAGGTGAACCGCCCGGCATTCGCCGCGGCAGCGGCCCCCGTCTTCGACCACTACGAGACGCGGTTCGGCGCGGAATGGATCGAGACGGCGAGAGAACTGGGACACTGAGCACCCCGGCAAGGCGGCGGGATCCCCTGGCCGTCGCCTGTTCGCTGCTGCTGGCAGCCATCGCGGGGCTGTGCCTCGTCGAGGTGACGCTCCGTTATGGCTTCGGAGCCGGTCTCGGCTTTTACGACGAGTTGGCGGGGTTCGCTCTCGTCTGGCTCACCTTCCTCGGGGCGGTACTGGCGCGGCGGGACGGAGCCCACATCGGGATCCGGGATCTGGTGAGCCGTCTGAAGCCCCGCCCGCGGCGGATCGCCCGGATCCTGGAGCACGCCGCGGTGCTCGCCCTCCACGCCGTCATCGCCTGGTTCGGAATGGTGCTGGTGCTTCGGTTCCTGACCGAGCGCGCGATCACCATGCCGATTCCGATGGGTGCGTTCTACCTGGTTCTGCCGCTCTTCGCTCTGCTGACGATGGGGTTGGAGGCGCGCCGGCTTGTCCAGACCCTGCGGGACCCCGGCGACTGAGGCGGGCTTCGGACGATGGAGATCCTCACCGCGCTGATCGCGGCGGCGGCGCTCATCCTTGTCGGGATTCCGATCGGATACGTCCTGATCGCTGCATCCGTCCTCGCCATCTGGCTTACCACCTCGACTCCACTGGTGGTCGTTCCCCTCAGGTTGTTCAACGGGACCGATTCCTTCCCGCTGGTCGCGATTCCGCTCTTCATCCTCGCCGGCTCGCTGATGAACCACGCGGGCATCTCCCGTCGCCTCACCGATTTTGCCTCCTCGATCGTCGGGTGGATGCGTGGGGGACTGGCGATGACCACCACCGCCTCGAGCATGCTGTTCTCCGAGATGTCGGGCTCGGCGGTCGCCGATGCGGCCGCCCTCGGGAGCGTGCTGATCCCCGCAATGAAGGAACGCGGCTATCCCGCCGCTTTTGCCGCCGCGGTGCTCTCCTCCTCGGCGACCATTGCCATCCTCATCCCGCCGTCCATCCCGATGATCCTCTACGGCGCCGTAACGGGGGCTTCGATCGCCCGCTTGTTCCTCGCCGGCGTCGTTCCCGGGGTGCTCGCCGGCGCCTTCATCATGCTGGTGAGCCGGATACTCGCCCGGCGAGGCGGATTCGGCGACTCGGAACCCTTCCGCTGGTCGCGGGCGGGCGCCGCCGCCCGGGCCGCCGCCTGGCCGCTGCTCATCCCGGCGGTCATTCTGGGCGGCATCTTCCTCGGCTGGTTCACCGCCACCGAAGCGGCGGCGGTCGCGGTCCTGCTCGCCCTGCTCATGGGGGTCGCGGGATATCGCACGGTCGGCTGGGCGTCGATCCGCGACGCCTTCACCGAGTCGGCGCGGCAAACGGCGGTCGTGATGCTGCTCGTTGCGGGGTCAGCGGTCCTCGGCTGGTACCTGGCGAACCAGCAGGCCCCGGAACGGCTGACGGCGTGGGTCCTTTCCCTGGCCGACGCGTCCTGGGCGGTCGCCCTGATCCTGAACGGCGTGTTACTGGCGGCGGGGACGATCCTCCACAGCGCCGCCGCTATCGTGCTCCTGGTGCCGATCCTGCTGCCTCTGGCCGAGTCCGCCGGAATCGGCGCCGTTCACTTCGGAATGATGGTGACCGTCAGTCTGGCCGTCGGCCAGCAGACCCCTCCCGTGGCCTCGGTCCTCATCACCACCTGCTCCATCGCC
Organism: Candidatus Marinacidobacterium sp.; assembly: GCA_965223075.1. Taxonomy (GTDB): domain Bacteria; phylum Acidobacteriota; class Vicinamibacteria; order Marinacidobacterales; family Marinacidobacteraceae; genus Marinacidobacterium. Next base: position 1,741,944 of record OZ244986.1, read on the forward strand.
AAGACGGAGATTTCCGAGGTGATGAAGGTCAACGTGTTCTTCATCGCGGCGTTGCTCGTGGTGCTGGGGGTCGTGACCTTCTGGCCCGAGGCGGTTCTCTTCCTGCCGGACCTGATTCTGGGTGCGGCCGGGGGCTGACCCCGGCCGCGGCAGGGATCGTCCCGGGGGCGGTCCGGGAGCGGTCAGTCCGCCGAGGGAGATTCGTTCAGCGCCTGGATGACGAGTCCCCGCAACTCGCGGATGTCGTCCTGCAGGTCGTCAATGCGGGAGTTCACGTCATCAATGCGGGCGTTCAGACTGGCGTTCACGTCGTCAATGCGGGAGTTCACGTCGTCAATCCGCGCGTTGAAGAGGCCCGCCAGCGTCAGGAGCAAGGTCGCGAGGCCGACTCCGGTGCCGATGACGGCCCAGAGAATCGCCCGGTTCGGGTCGCCGGCCCGCTGAACTCCATCCTTCCGCGTCTCGTCTGCGCCGCTCATGTCGGCCAGCGTAGCACGGCTCTTCCCCGCCGGGCGGCGTCAACCACCTTCCGTCGAGAGCCCGTCCACGCCGTAGCCCAGGATCTCGTCGGCGGGACGCTCGTCGAGAACCGGGAGAGCGGCGCATTCCCTGCCAATTGCCACCAGTCGGTCGGCGAGGCTCACCCCGTCACCGTCGCGCCGCACTCGGGCCAGCCGATCCCGGAGGGCCTGCGTCACCACCACCGTCTTCGTCTCGCCGGTGATCCGGGCAAGCTCGGCGGCGAGCCGTTCCGCCTCGGCGTTACGGATGCTCAGCGCCATGGGCTTTTCCTCCCCGGTAGATCGTTGCACGGTGATGCTGTCCTCGCGAAGCGCCAGGGCGCGCCGGCCCGCCGCATCTCCGGCCGGACCGGGAATCGGTGCTCTGGAGCGCGGTAAACTCTGGCCGGTCCGGACAACCTGGATTGGGGCTGTGGCGCAACTGGGAGCGCGCGTGAATGGCATTCACGAGGTCACGGGTTCGATCCCCGTCAGCTCCACCAGGTTGGGATCCCCTACGGGACCTCACGGTCCACGATTCGCCAAGAACAACAGCGGAATCGTGATGCTTTAGTTCTGTATGGTTCGTTACGGTCCTCTATAATCCCGCTCGTCCCGTGGGGGCGTATGTGGGGTACCGAGTATGAAACTGACTGCGGCGAAGGCGAAAACACTCTCCAAACCGGGGATGTATCGGGCCGATCCGACCCTGTACCTCCGGATTGCGCCGAGCGGGGCGAAGCACTGGATCCAGCGGATCACCGTTGACGGCCGCCGCCACGATCTTGGATTGGGCGGCTTCCCGCTCGTATCGCTGGCCGAGGCTCGGGAGCACGCATTCGAGAACCGGAGGAAGGTCCGGGCGGGCGGGAACCCGCTGGCGGAGAAACGCCGGGCGAACGTCCCCACGTTCCGACAGGCGACGGCATTGACGTGCGAGGCGTTGCGCCCGCGGTGGGGCAACGAGAAGCACGCGTCGGACTGGACCTCCAGCATGGAGCGGTACGCGTTCCCGGTCCTGGGGGAACTCCGCGTGAATCGCATCCAGCGGGAAGACGTGCTCCGGGTGCTGACACCGATCTGGGCGCGGAAGCCGGAGACGGCGCGGAGAGTCCGGCAACGGATCCGGTCGGTCCTTCGTTGGGCTCACGCTCACGGGTACGTCCAAGAGAACATGGCGGGAGAGGCGCTGGAAGGCGCTCTTCCGTCGCTGACGGCCCGAAAGACGCACTTCCGGGCCCTCCCTTACCCCGAGATCCCGCAGGCACTCGAGACCGTCAGAGAGTCCCCTGCGAGCCTTCCAGCGCGTCTCTGCTTCGAGTTCCTAGTGCTGACCGCGGCGCGCTCGGGAGAGGCTCGCAACGCCACGTGGGCCGAGATAGACACCGACGGGCGGGAGTGGCGGATTCCTGGCGAACGCATGAAGGGGGGCCGGGAGCACCGAGTCCCGCTCCCGGATGCGGCGCTCGGTCTGCTGGAGCAGGCGCGGGCCCTGGACGATGGGAGCGGGCTGGTGTTTCCGTCTCCGGTCCGGGCCGGCCGTCCGCTCTCCGACATGACGCTGACGAAACTGCTTCGGGATCGGGGGCTCGCGGACCGGACGACGGTGCACGGGATGCGTTCAGCCTTCCGGGACTGGTGCGCGGAGACCGGGAAGCCGCGGGAGATTGCCGAGGCCGCGCTGGCGCACACCGTTGGCGGCGTCGAGGGTGCCTACTTCCGGAGTGACCTCTTCGCCCGCCGGCGCGCGCTCATGGACCAGTGGGCCGCATTCCTGACCGAAACCGAGGCGAAAGTGGTGCGGCTCTACGGATGAACCCGGGGCGTTGACGCCTGGCGGGGGCTGTCGTGGGCATGTTTGGAGCACTGGTCCGAGTGTGCCCGGCACGAGATGGCCGAACGAAAGTCGCCAGGAAACAGGGTGGCTGCTCAGATTGAGAAGTTCATTCCTGAGCCGAAGTCCTACCAAGTGATCCGTTCTGCGACACTGACGTTGGCGCCGGGCGCCAACTGAGTCTCATCCCGCGTATAGACGCCGATCAGGTAGTCGTAGGTACCCGATCCGATGCTCCTCCCTAGCGACGTGTCCGGCTCGAGGCTCTTCATAACGCACTACCTGAGCGTTGCTTTGCTTGATAACCTGGAGAGCGACACAGATAGAATCTAGTGAATAACTCCCCCCGGGCCCTCGTCGGAAACGGCGCCCCGGGGGCTTTCTTGTGCGCGTGACCTCCGAACGTTCGGTTCTCTTCATTGATGGGAACAACTGGTACCACGGTCTCAAGAAAATAGGCGTCGATGCCTATGATCTCGACTACGCGGAGGTAGGGAAGAAGCTCCTGAAGGGGCGCACGCTGGCGGAGATTCGCTTCTATATTGGACGGGTCCGAGGGGATCGCCTGCGGGCCGCTCGCCAACAACGGCAGCTGGACCGGCTCCAGCGACAGGGGGTACGACTCTTCCTGGGACGGATTCAACGGAATCCCGTACCACCGGACAAGAATCCGGCGCTTGTAGAACTCAGGGAGGTGTTAGCTCAGGCACCCCCGGGCACGCCACCTGCATTGAGCAGGCGACTTACGGAACTGTGCCGAAAATCGTTTGTGAGCTATGTCGAAAAACAGGCGGATGTGTGGATTGCTGTGGATCTGGTGAGTATGGCCTACCGGGACGAATATGACGTGGCGTACCTTCTGTCGGCGGATGCTGACTATGTCTCAGCGGTGCGGGAAGTTGGTGGGATGGGGAAGAAGGTGTTTCCCGTCCGGTCTTGGAGGGATCGTTCCGCGGAACTCGACAAGGTTGTGAAGGCCATTCCGCTCAAGAGGGAATGGTTCGACGGGTTGTTTACTGGCAATTCCTGACCTTCCGGACCTACGTCTCGGGCTCTCTCCTTCCCAGACCCAAGAGCCCCGCGTGCACTCAGCCTCCGGTCCCGATGCTTCGTTCTCTGGATTCTAGGGAGTGCCGCCACGGTCCTAGCCCCCGTCATAGCATTTCTGGCTTTCCACTTGACAACATGTCAAGTGGAATGTGTAGAATCCCGGGCATAACCCCCCCGGGCCTTCGCCTTTACGGCGCCCCGGGGGCTTTCCGTGTACAGGGTCATTTCGAGAATTCGCCGTCCGAAATGACCGTGGGCGGCTGCCGGTAGCGGAGCACGGCGCGAGTCTCTTGGCTCCTGCCGGCCCGGCCCTGAATCAGCGACAGCTCGCAGTTGGTCGCGGTTCGAGTGGAAGCCGTCCGCCGCCGAACCTCAGCGGCTCGGACCGGAGTCCCGGTCCCGCTCCAGGCCGCGCCGGCGCATCACGCCCAGAGTTCGCGCAACGTCGCGGCGAGCGTCTCGTAGTCCCGGGCCAAGTGTGTCATTTGCCCGTCGAGCCGCTCGAACTGCTGCCGCAAGATTGCGCTCTCGGCGTCCTGCCGCTCGATTCGCTGCCGCAAGGCTTCGATCTGCCCGGCCTGCTGCCGCTGTTCCCTCTCGAACTGCGCGGACAATCTCTCTAAGGCCGCTGTCTGCTGCCCCTGTAGCTCGCTCATACAACTCCCTCACTCGCTCGACAGCTGCAAGGCAGGCCGCCCGCCCACGGTCCACGGCGGATGGTCCAGTGTCCCTTCCGGCAACACCACGAAGCGCTCCCCGTCGATCTCCAACAGGGTCACCCCCCAGGTCGTCTCCTCGATCTCGGCCAGGGTCTCGCGGGCGTGCTCGATTTGCACCTCCAGTGTCGCCGCGGTGAGCTATGGTCGAAAGTGGGTGACGGCGAGAGAAGGGGGTGGCGTATCGTGGGAGTAACCAACCTTCCACATCTCCAAGGAGGAGTGATACGCCATGACGGAGAGTACCGTTGTTTTTCTTCCCTCACCAGAGGGAGTTGAGGATCCGCTGACCGAGGTTCTCCGAGCGGGTGCCAGACAGCTTGTGAGGCATGCCGTGGAGGCGGAGGTGACGGCGCTGTTGGCGGTCTATGAGGGTGTTCGGACCGCGACCGGTCATCGGCGTCTGGTACGTCACGGGCATGGCCCGGAGCGCGAGATTCTGACGGGGATCGGGCCGGTTCCGGTGCGTCGGCCGAAGGTTCGGGACCGGGGGGGCGCGGGAGAGGAGCGGATCCGGTTCCACTCGGCGATCCTGCCGCGGTTCGCGCGGCGGACGCGCTCTTTGGACGCGGCGCTGCCGACGCTGTATCTGCTGGGGGTATCGAGCGGGGACTTCGGGGAGGCACTGTCGGCGCTCTTGGGGCCGGGAACTTCGGGGCTGTCGCCCGGGGTGATCGGGCGTTTGAAGGCGGAGTGGGAGTCGGAACACGAGCGCTGGCGTCTGAGGGACCTCTCGGAGCGGCGGTATGTCTACGTTTGGGCGGACGGGATCTACCTCCGGGGCCGGCTGGAAGACGACAAGCAATGTGTTCTGGTGCTGATCGGGGCGACGCCGGAGGGCCGGAAGGAACTGCTGGGGTTCCAGACCGGGTTCCGGGAGAGCGCCCAGAGCTGGCGGGAACTCCTGGCAGACCTGAAGGGGCGCGGCCTCGAGATCAGCCCGGAACTGGCGACCGGAGACGGGGCTCTCGGGTTCTGGAAGGCGCTGGACGAGATCTTCCCCAAGACCCGTCGCCAGCGCTGCTGGGTCCACAAGACCGCCAACGTCCTGAACGCGTTTCCGAAGTCCCGGCAGCGGAACGCGAAGCAGGACCTGCACCAGATCTGGATGGCGTCCGGGCGCGCCGAGGCGGAGAAGGCGATGGACACCTTCGCCGCCAAATACCAAGCCAAGTACCCGAAGCCGGTCCACTGCCTGACCAAGGACCGGGAGGCGCTGCTGGCGTTCTACGACTTCCCGGCCGAGCACTGGCAGCACATCCGCACCACCAACCCCATCGAGAGTGTCTTCGCAACCGTCCGGCATCGCACCGTTCGCAGCAAGGGATGTCTCTCCCACAAGACGGCGCTGGCGATGGTCTTCAAGCTGGTGACCGCAGCCAGCAAGACCTGGCGCCGCCTCAACGGCTATGAAAAGTTGCCCCGGGTCATCCAGGGCGTCAAATTCACCGACGGCATCCAGGCCGACGAAACCGAAACCCGCGCCGCCGCCTGATCATGTCGTCACCCACTTTCGACCATAGCTCCGCCGCGGTCTCGATCCGGCTCTGGATGCTCGCTGACAGCCAGTGCATCAGCCCCCAGCTCCCGCCGCTGATCCCGACGAAAACGATCAGGCCGACCACCAGGGGCCGCAGCCAAGCGTTCAGCAACAGCAGGCGCGTCCGCGCGGTCGCTGCCGCCGTATCGGCCTCGGTGATACGCAACTCGTCGCGCGCGACGGCGCGCAAGTTCTTGCCAAGCTGCCGCAGCTCGTTCGCCGCCGTCTCCTCGATCACCCGGCGGTCGGCCGCCATCCGGTTCTTCACCCGGGCGCTCAAGTCGTTCGGGTTCGAAGTCATGCTCATACAGCGCTCCTTTCAGCCGCCACCGCGCCCCGCTGTCCGGATCGCGGGCGGTCACGTAGTCCTTGCCCTGCCGCCGCACCTCGAAGCCGGCCTCCTCCAGGGAGGCGACCACGTCGGCGCGGCACCGCACCGCGCCGTGCTCGACGCGCTGCAGCAGGTAGTCGCGGATCAACTCGCGCGGGCCGGCTTCGTGCGCGAGCCCGGCCCGCAGCTTCGCCGCCTCCAGGTAGGCGCGATGGCCGGGTTGGTGCGCCCTGGCGCGCGCCGGGTCATCCGGGCGGCTCCAGCCGTGCTGGTGGTTGAAGGCGTCGCGTAGCGGGCCGAAGACCTTCTGCCAACCGGGGGGCGCGATGTTGAGGCTGCGGCCCGTCTCCAGGTCGCAGCGGGCGGCGAGGACGTGGACATGGACCCCGATTCCGTGCTCGCGGTGCAGAACCGCGGTCCAGGCGTAGCGGTCCGGTTCCAGTCCCGCCCAGGCCGTCTTCTCGAACTCGTCGAGGACGGCCCCAATCTGCGCGTCAGTGGGCCGGTCCTCCGGCGCCCACGCGATCACCACCGAGGTGTGCGTGTGCTCGAACGCCAGCGAGTCGGCGACGGCGGCCACGTGGTCAGGGTTCCCCCGCAGAACCTCGACGCCCGGTCGCACCCGCCCGGCGGAGTCCCGCTCGCCGACGAGATAGTCGGCGGCCGCCCGGGCCGAGCCCGTGCTGTGACGGTGGCAGCTAATGTGCACCGCAGTCCTCCTCGTGAGGCCGGGCCACAGCGAGCAGCGACCGCTCGACCGCCCTCAGCCGGTCGATCACGCGGACCGCCTCGATAGCGGAGGCGTGGGTGTTCGCCCAGCGCGCGAGCTGGTTGAGGTTGTTGCCGATGCGCGCGATCTGGCGGCTGCGCTCGTGCTCGACCGCTATGGCCGGCGCAGTCCAGGTCTGCGTCCGCGCCATCGCCTGCCGGAGCAGCGCGGACAGCGGCAGGCCGGCCGCCGCGGCCTTGGCCTTCCAGGCGGCGCGCTCGGCCGGCGACACGCGGAGGTGGACCTCCACCGAGCGGCGCTCAGCCATGAGCGCACCGGCCCGGGGGTTCGGGGGGCGGCGTCCCCCGTCCGCCCGCTGCTACGGCAGCGGCGCGGAAGGCGGGGGGTTCGAAGGGGGGCGCAGCATTCCCTCGCCAGAGCCCAGTGTGGACACACTGGGTATGCTGGCCTACGGCCAAGTAGCCAGCTGGCTCTGGCGCTCTGGTGGTCATCTCGGGTGCCTCCGCTGAGGCCCCGAACGGTGATGCGAGCACGGCGACGAGCGTTAGACGCCTATCGACGGATAAGTGTCAAGTGAACGGTTGTTCGACCGTCTCGCCAGCGAGCCGAACTCGCTCTCGTCCCGCAGTGGTCACATCCAGCGCCTCTGCTGAGGCCCCGACGTTGCCGCAAGTCCGGCGACGAGTGTTACCAGCCTATCCGGCGGATAGGCTGTCAATTGAACGGCCGTCCGGCCGTTTCTCCCGCAAGCTGAACGGGTCCGCCACCGGTCTCAGCGCTGAACGCGGCCACCTGCGAGATCCCGTTGGCGCTCGAACAAGTCCGTCGCGCCGCCTATCGCTTCACTCCCCAGCCTCGAGGTCCAACTCCTTCCACAGCGTGCGGCGGTCGGGCTGGAAGGCCAGCCCGACCACCGGCGGTATCGAGACGATGTTTTCTACGCGGGGACGGGTAGTGGTCAAGTTTGACCGATTCCGCCCCGCCCCCGTCCAAGAAATGGAATGTCGCGGCGGACGTTCCTCGTCCTCCCGCTAGCCGGAGTCTTGCGCCTCTCCCGTCTGAATAAGCGCCAGAAACTGCTGGAGGGCGTCAGAATCAAGATTCAGTTGCTGAATCGCCGCCTCGTCGAGCTCGGCCTTCCTCCCCTCCCTAGCAGCCAAATCTTCCCTTGCCCTCCTGGCCAGTTCCAGGTTCTTAGGCGTGCGCCGTGGAAAGGGAAAACGCCCATCAGGGCCGATCCATGCCGAACTGTGCGAGCGGACTTCAGCAAAGATCCTCTCGCTCTCGGTTGGTATCTTGCGGCGTGTCACGTTCCCTCCTTTTGGAGACAGAAAGGGCGAAGGGGCGGCTCCGGGCCTCGCTTCCGGTGCTACCTACCAATAAGGAGCGGCCACCCCTTCTGAGCGAGGCGATCACTGCCACCGTGGCTCCAGGATGACGCGGAGCGGATAGCCTGCGGTCCGGGTAAGTGCTTCCCATTCCTCGGGCGCGGCAGCGGCAAGGAACAGTCGTGCGATGGCTGTCAGCTCTCCTGCCAGTTGGTATATCTCCCACTCGTTGGGAGCCGCTTCAGCAAGAAGCGCCTGGGACTTCTGCCGGGCCTCCGTGGCTGCCTCCCAAGCGGCTACATAGGGGCCACCCGAGGCCCGGAGGCGGTTCTGGGCGTCCTGGTAGGCGGCGTGGTCCAGATCGCCGGGGGCGAGGATCACGCGCTGGAATCTGGCCCAGTCGTCCGGGGACGCCTCTGCGATCCGCAGGGAGGCGTTGTTCAGGGCGTTGCCCGATGCCTCCCAGAAGGCGAAGAGTTCCGGCGCGGCCTCTCGCAGCCGCTCCATAGCGGCGTCTTGACGCGCTACCGCATCGAGACGGGCTTGGTATTCAACAGGCGCAGCGTCCTTGAGAGCGGCGACGAGTTGCGGGAGATCTTGAGCATCGAGCGGCTGAGGGAGGGCGAGGATCGCCAAGGCTACGACAAACCCACACCAGGGAGGTTGACATTCGGTCGCCACGGCAACTTTCATCTTGGACCCAAGGAGTGGATTAGCCCTTTTTCGAGCGCGCGTAGGCGCTGGCTATTGATCGCTGCTGCCTTGAGGGCTGCCGCCATGAGGGGTTGGTCCCTCCCTTCCTCGATCACCCGCATTAGGTCGATGAGCGCACTGCTGAAATCGTCGACAAGCTTCTTGTAGTCAGGGTTGGATGAGTCACAGCCAGCAAGCGCATCGGCGCTTTCGTCCAGAAGGTCGGTCGCGCGCCTCACGCTGTCACGCCAAATCTGCGCCCGCGTCGGCCCGCTCCGCTCCTTGTAGTCGTTCTGCGTTGCCGGCATCCAGCCCTCCCCATGGGGTTCTGAAAAGCTGCGAGCCTAGCGCGAAGTCCAATGTCCTGAAACGTGCCTACTACCCGGGGACGCTAGACCCCGACTATAGACTTCCGCTTGTGGCGGCAGCGCTCGACATGCCATGGCGCGGCACGGCACGGCATGGCGTGGGGACCGACGTGGGGTAACATTTGGTTTGCGATCGCGGCAGGTTCCTAAAACCATGGAGTTAGGTAATCCGTTCGACTGCCGTCAGCTCCACCAGGGCCTCGCCCGGCGGGCCGGGGCGACCCGGAACGTCTCACCGGAAGCGCATGGGGTCTGGCGGCCTCCGCGGACTTCAAATCCGTTGATTCCGGGTTAGTCCCCGGGATGGTGGGTTCGATTCCCACACGCTTCCGCCAAGGAGCGCCGGCCAGTTCTCCCGGTGGGGGCCTCTGACCGGCATCGCTGCCCGGCGGGCAACGAAACGTCCATGATCGGGTCGGCCCGCACACCCCGCCGGTCACGAAAGTGCAGTTCGGGGATGGTTCACGTCTCCGTGCCCAAGCCACCCGGCGGAGCGACCTGCAGGCACGGGACCGCCGACCCCCGGCCGGTTCTGCCGCTGGGGCACGTGCCGAGAGGGGAACCACACCGCCACTGACCGATGCGCCGTGCGCTGGCCGGAGGCCAGCGCGTGCCGACCGGAGGTCGGCGTTCCAAGCCGTCCCCGCGCTTCTTCGCGGTTGGCGTGACGCCCTCTCGCCCCGCTGCGCGGGGCGGTGCCGGTGTGAACACCGGCGGTCCCTGGCCGGCGCACCATCCGGGCTGTGGGCGTCCCGGCGCGACTGCATTCTCACAGCGAAACGCGCAATACGCACCGTACCGGTTTCGCGGAAGTCCTCCCGGGAATCTGACCCTCTGTCCGGGTGGACCTCCGCCACCCACGCCTCGAGAGGTGGCGTGATTTGTCACCGGGGCCGGATACAGTGTCTTTCTGCCGCGGGATTCCGCCACTCACCAGACTCCCCGGCACCTGAACCCTGACCATGAAACCGGCTGAACTGCAGGATGGCCCCGGACGAGTTTCGCGTACGTCAGGGACCGCGCTCACCTCGCCGGAACGCCGCGCCGCCATCCGGTCGCTGGTGGCCGAACTCGACGCCAGCGCCGCACTCCGGGGAGTCACCGCCCTTCGCCACTTTCCGGCGGCGCCGGGCGACTATCGGGACTTTCCGAAGTACATCGACGAGCGCCTCCGCGAGGCCTATCGCCGCCGGGGCGTCGAGCAGCTCTATTCGCACCAGCGGGAGGTGATCGACCGGGTCGAAGCGGGCGAAAGCGTCGCGGCGGTCACTCCGACGGCTTCCGGCAAGACGCTTTGCTACAACGTCCCGGTCCTGAACCGGATCCTCCGGGAACCCGACGCCCGCGCGCTCTACCTGTTCCCCACCAAGGCGCTATCGCAGGACCAGAAGAAGGAAATCCTCAAGCTCAAGGATCTCCTGGGGGAAGACATTCGGGCCGACGTCTACGACGGGGACACCCCGGGAGACGCCCGCCGCAGCATCCGGACCCGGGCCCACATCGTCGTCACGAACCCGGACATGCTTCATTCCGGGATCCTCCCCCACCACACGAAGTGGGCCAAGCTCTTCGAGAACCTGCGCTTCGTCGTCATCGACGAAATGCACACCTACCGGGGCGTTTTCGGCAGCCATCTGGCGAACCTGCTGCGACGGCTCCGCCGCGTGTGCGCTCACTATGGCGCGGACCCCCAGTTCATCCTCAGCTCCGCCACCATCGCGAATCCCCGAGAACTCGCCGAGGGCCTCACCGAGCGTTCCATCTCCCTCGTGGACCGGAGCGGCGCACCCCGGCCGGAACGGTTCTTCCTGTTCTATAACCCCCCGGTGGTGAACCCGGAACTGGGGATCCGCCGCTCGGCGCTCAACGAGACACGCCGGATCGCGGGCGGTTTCCTGAAGGGCAACCTGCAGACGATCGTGTTCGCCCGCTCCCGGACACAGACCGAGGTGCTCGTCAAGTACCTGAAGCAGGACATCGAGACCCGTCCGGACCGGAGCGACCGGATCCGCGGCTATCGCGGCGGGTATCTGCCCAGGAAACGCCGCGAGATCGAGGACGGCATCAAGAGCGGGAGCGTCCTCGGCGTCGTCTCGACGAACGCGCTGGAACTGGGGATTGACATCGGCGGCCTCGACGTCGCGGTGATCTCCGGTTACCCGGGGACCATCGCATCCACCTGGCAGCAGGCGGGCCGGGCCGGACGCCGTGGAGGAACCGCGGCGGCGGTGCTGGTCGCGAACTCGACGCCGATCAACCAGTTCGTCATCCAGCACCCCGACTATTTCTTCGAAGGGACGCCGGAGAGGGGCCTGATCAACCCGGAGAACCTCTCCATCCTGATCGAGCACCTCAAATGCGCCGCGTTCGAGCTGCCGTTCCGGAAAGGCGAGAGTTTCGGCGGCGAAAACCTTGAGGAACTACTCGGAGTGCTCGAGGAAGAACGGATCCTCTACCGAGCCGGCGACCGCTGGTTCTGGACCGCCGATTCCTATCCGGCCAACAGTGTGAGCCTGCGCTCCATCAGCTCGGACAACTTCGTGGTGCACGACCGCGAGAGCGGCCGGATCATCGCGGAGGTGGACTTCGTGAGCGCGCACTCGACGCTCCACGAAAAGGCCATCTACATGCTCGAGAGCGACACCTACTACGTCGAGCAGTTGGACCACCGGGAGCGCCGCGCCGAGGTCCGTCCGATCGAAAGCGACTACTACACGGACGCGGTCACTCACACGAAGGTAACCGTCCTCGACACCTTCGATACGGCGCCGGAGCCGTCCTCGCCGGCCGCCCACGGCGAGGTTCACGTCGTCAAGCAGGTCGTCGGCTTCAAGAAGATCAAGTTCTTCACGAACGAAAACGTCGGCTCCGGCGAACTCGACATGCCGGCCGTCGAGATGCACACCACCGCGTTCTGGCTCGAGGCCCCGCCCGAGGTGCTGAGCGCAGTTCCCTTCGGCCCCGAGGATCGGCGGGACGGAATCCGGGGGATACGGAATGCGATGCGGGCGGTGGCGACAACCTTCCTCATGTGCGAGTCCCACGACATTGGGTCTGCCATCGGGACCGCATCGGGTGAGGATGCGGAACCTGGGACCGCACACCGGGCTCCCGGTGAAGGGGTCCCCGGCGAGCCGGATGCCACGACCCGGATCTTCATCTACGACAACTATCCCGGCGGCATCGGTTTCTCGGAACCGCTCTGGGAGTCCCGGGCCACGCTTCTCACCGAGACGCTCGGATTGATCGAACACTGCCCGTGCCAGGCAGGATGCCCATCGTGCGTCGGGCCCGTGGGCGAGATCGGACGCCACGGCAAGGCGGCCGCGGTAGCCATCCTGCGCGGCATCCGGAACCGTGAAGAGGCGGTCGCCGCCTCGGCCTCGGCCGGCGCCGCCTGACAACTGACGGCCGCCCTTTATGACCCCCGACCGGACGTCTCTCGCCGAGCGGATCCGGCGGCGCCGGGCGCGGATCGTCACCCCTTCCAATTCTCCCAGGGACCCGGCAACTGAGACATCACCCGGAGACGTCGCTTGGGGTTGCCCGCCCCAACCCGTCCCGGACGTGGCCGAGAGCGATGCCAAGGCCGCCCGACTGGCGCGGGCCCGGGAGCTCATTCGAAGAACCGAGCGTGGCTGGAAGGAACTCCGGGTAGCCGGGGCCGAAAACGCCGAAAACGCGCCGCGGGAAGCCCCGCTGGGAAGCCCCGCGGCCTCTTTCGGAAGCCCGGGAGCTCTCGATTCCCCGGAAGCCTTCGATTCTTTCACCGACGAGGACCAACCGTTCGTCCCGGGGCCAGGCAGTCCGGCGACCTCGGAAGCGGAGGCCTTTTCCCGGGAAGACCACGACTTCCCGCTGGCCTCCCGTTACGGCGGCGCCAACCTGCTCCGGCTCACGGAGGTCTCGGAGCCGGAGACCGCGCGTCTCCAGATCCGTTCGGGAGAGGCCGGAGTGGACCTCGCGCGCGCCCTCTTTCTCGACACCGAAACGAGCGGGCTCGCGGGTGGGACGGGCACCTTCGCCTTCCTGATCGGGGTCGGCTACGTGGAAGAAGACCGCTTCCGGGTCACGCAGTTCCTCATGCGCAACCCCCTGGGGGAAGCGGCCATGCTCGAGGAACTGGCGGTGGTGGCAGCCGGACGGCGCGACCTCGTCACGTACAACGGGGGCAGTTTCGACCTCCCCCTGCTCGAAACCCGCTTCGCGTTGAACGGCCTTCCTTCGCCCTTCCGGGACGCGCGTCACCTGGACCTCCTCCACCCGGCGCGCCGGCTGTTCAAGCCGCGGCACGAAAACGCCCGGCTCTCAACCCTCGAAAGGGAAGTCCTCGAAGTCGAGCGTGATGACGACATCCCGGGGGATCGCATCCCCCAGGTGTTCTTCGACTTCCTCCGTCACGGGCGCCATCCCGCCATGGAATCGGTGCTCGCGCACAACCGGTACGACATCGTCACGCTGGCCGCACTGGCCCTGCGGGCGCTCGAGCGGCTGGCCGACGACTGGCACAGCGACGATCCGGCGGACCTTCACGGGGCGGGACACCATTTCTGGCGGCGCGGGGAGTCCGAAGTGGCCATCCCGCTGCTGGAACGCGCCCTTTCCGCCGGGCTCTCAGGCCGGAACCGCGACCGCTGCCTGCTGGATCTTGGCGAACGGCGGAAGCAACTCGGCGACTGGGAGGGAGCTCTGGACCTCTGGCGCCAGGTCAGCACCCGGGACTCCCGTGAGCGGCTGGACGTGCTCGTCTGGTTCGCCAAGCACGAGGAACACCAGCGGAAGGAGCCGGACCGGGCGCTCACCCACGTCGAGGACGCGCTGGAACGGCTACCCCGGGTGGAAATGGGTCGGGAGACGACCGGACGCTACCGAAAGGAACTCGACCGACGCGCCGCCCGGCTACGCGGCCGAATGGACTGATCGCCTGGCGAATTCCGATTCTCGCGTCAACCGATGGCGCCACGATACGCCGCATCCCGGGCGGCAACCCGAACCACGAGAACGATCAACGCCTCGTCCTGTACTTCGTAGATCACTCGATATCGTCCTACGCGAACGCGGCGTAGTCCACGCAGCCCGCCTTTCAGGACCTTGCCCTGGAGAGGCCGCTGGGCCAAGTGGTCTATGGCCGCCGCAATTTTTTGCCGGTCGGCGACCGCAATGCGTTTCAGATGCTTGGCGGCGCTACGTTTAATCCGAATCGAATAGATCACGCTTTACCTCGTCCCAGTCGAGCACCGGATCTCCCGGGTCGCGGAGTCGCTCCACCGCGACCGTGAGGTCGTCGAAGTCTTCAAGGTAGTACTCGATTGCCTGGCGAACGATTTCCGCCCGGCTGCGCTTCAGATCGCGGGCGGCGTTATCCAGTAGTTCCAGGACGGGAGTTGGTAGGCGGGCAGTGATCTGGTTTGTGGATCGGCTGATGTCCGGCACTGTCATTGACTTCACTCTAATGCACACTAGTGCACATGTCAACTGTCGATTTGGCGGCCCCTTGCTCTACCGCGCCCCCACGCCCCGAAGATCGGAAGTGGATGGGCGACGCGTCTGCTGCAGTTCCGCCGCGACGCGCTCGACCTCGCGCAGCGCCCGGAGGACGTTGCCAGCCGCCACCTGACGGAGGTCCTCCTCGGACCAGCCACGGCGCAGGAGTTCCGCGAACAGCACCGGGAACCGGTCCACGTGCTCTAGTCCCTCGACCATCGAAGGCCCGCCCGGGTCGTAGTAATCGGACCCGATCCCGATGTGAGCGAGCCCGGCAACGTCCCGAATGTGCTCGATGTGGGCCGCCACGTCCGAAACCGTGCCCCGCGGCATCGGGTTGTCGGCCTCCCAGCGGGAAAGGCGGCGCGCGATCTCCTCTTGGTCAACCAGTTCGGCGCGGAGGCGCTCGCGTTCGCGATTGCGCATCGCTCCCCAGACCGGCTCGGCGGCGCCCATCCCCATCGCCGCCCGGTCCTCCTCCGCCTCGATGCCCTCGCGGGCGAGCCATTCGGGCGGCGTGGGAACCACGTAGCCCGGAATGAAGTCCACCATGACCACGCCACCGTTCGCCGGCAGCAGCCGCAGCACGTCGTCGGGCACGTTCCGCGGGTGCGCGTTCACTCCGCGGGCGCCCGAATGGGAGTAGAGCACGGGCGCCTCGCTGATCCGGAGCGCGTCACGCATCGTCTCGGCGCTGACGTGCGAGAGATCCACGAACATGCCGAGGCGGTTCATCTCCCGGACCACCTCCTCGCCAAATGGCGAGAGTCCGCGATGAATGGGGATGTCGGTCGCCGCGTCCGCCCAATCGTGGGTCCGGAAATGGGTGAGCGTCATGTAGCGGACACCCAGCTCGTAGAGCATCCGCAGCGTGGCAGTGGAGCCTTCGATGGCGTGGCCGCCCTCGAGGCCGATCATCGAGGCGATACGCCCCGCGGCGTGGGCGCGCTCGATGCCGTCCGCGGTAAGGGCGAATTCGAAGTCGTCGTAGCGGGCGACAAAACGGTGGATGACGTCAATCTCGCGGAGCGACTGCCGGAGCGAATCCCCAAGCGGGATGAAGTCCGTATCCACGAAGGCCGACCAGAACTGCATTCCGACCCCGCCCTCGCGGAGCCGCGGGATGTCGGCGGGCAACTCGAGCTGGACCCGGTTCAGATCGGCGCCGGGCGCGTCGAGGTCACCGCGGACCACATCCAGCAGCGAACTCGGCAGGTCGTTGTGCCCGTCGGCGAAGGGGACGCTCCGCAGTATTTCCCGAGCGCGATCCACGAGTTCCGGAGTGATCCCGGGGGGGAGCGGCTGAGCGGCGGCGGCGGCGCCCACCCCCAGAGCGGCGAAGAAGGCGAGAAGGCGATGAAGGGGCATGGCGATCCTTTCCCCGGCGAGGGCAGGCCACTAACGTACATGACGGGTCGCCGGCGGGTGGATCGCAGCGTTCGCGCGGACAATTGACCTGACTCTCGTCACCTTGAGCCTGAGCGGCTACCGCAGGTTCGAGGGTCGCGACTGGTGCGCCCGCCGAGGGCCCATTTTCGGGCGGACTGTCCGGGCCCGCCCTTCCCTGCGGTCCCTATCCGGCGGAGGCAGAAAGAGGAGGGAGTGGCCCCGAAACGTGGACCACTCCCTGGTGCCTGAGAGGGGTCCAGGAGGGCGAACCCTTGCCGCCGATGTGCAGCGAAGTGCCTCCGGTTCCGCCCGAATGCGCCAACCGGAGTTGATCTCTCCGGTACAGTCGCCTTACTGCCGGTGCCGTGGTGGGCCGCGCGGCCGACCTTCGCCGCCACTTCAAGGGAGTCCTCATGAGGTCGAATGTTTCCATTCGCAAGTGGTTTGTCATCGCCGTTTTGGCCGCTACGTCAGCGGCCGCGGCGCTGGCGGGCACCCAGACCGCCGGATCGATCGAAGGCGTTATCGTCGATGTGACCGGCAGTCCGTTGCCCGGCGTCGTGGTCACGGTGACCGGCGACGGCGTGCGTCAGGAACATGTCACCGGCGCGGACGGCGCCTACCAAGCCGCCGGCCTGGCGCCGGGCGACTACGTCGTCACGGCCGCGCTGCCAGGTTTCGAGACCTTCGAGATCCCTGTTTCCGTTGGGGCCGGTGCCGCCGAAGCGGTCCCGATCCAGTTGCAGATCTCGCGGCTGCTCGAAACGGTCAGCGTCGTCGCCGAGGAGCCCCGGCCCTTCGCCCGCAACATCGTCGCCGAACCGATGATGCGGCAGCAGTCGAGCATCACGAGCGTAACCTCGGTGGCGGACAACCTGCCCGGGGTCTCCATCCAGGAGGGGGACGCCTACGGTTTCGACGACTGGTCGAGCAACGTCGCCGTGCGCGGCTTCCAGGTCACCATCAACGAGGCGCAGATCGGCACGACCATCGACGGGTTTCCGAACGGCACCTCCGACTACTGGGCCGGCTCCAAGGCGAACCGGTTCGTTGATCCGATGAACCTCGGGGGCGTCGAAGTGTCCCAGGGGACCGCCGACATCGCCTCCCGGTCAGTCGAGGCGCTGGGCGGCACCTTCGACTACCGGACGGACGATCCGGCGGCCGAAAGGACCTACACCGCTTCGACCACCCTCGGCGAGAACGACGCCAGCCGGTTCTACATGCGGCTCGATACCGGGCCGCTCTTCGGTAGCGGGACGCGCGCCTGGATCTCGGCGGGCCGGCAAGAGGCGACCGACTGGGTGGAGGGTTCGGCGCGGAACGAGCGGGAGCACGTCGCTGCCAAGCTGGTTTCCTCCCACGAGAGTCTGGATCTGACCGGCTACTTCTCCTACGACAGCATCCACGAGGACGTCTACCAGCGGCTCTATAGCGCGGCGGACTTCCTGGCCAATCCGCGCTGGGACCGCCTGACCGGTGAATGGCCGGGCGTCCCCTACCTGAACCAGTTCTACCGGCCCGGTTGGCAGACACGGCGGGACAACACCTTCGGCTATCTGAAGGCGGATTGGTCACTCAACGATGTCACCACGTTGAGCGTGGGCGCCTACTTCCACCGGAATCGGGGCCGCGGCGACTGGCTGCCGCCCTACATCGTCGACCTCACCGACGACGGCGGCGGACCGGAATCAGAACTCATGGGCGGGGCGCCGATCCGGGGCGGCGCGCAGCTCGGGGTGATCCGCTTCGTGAACGGTGACGGCGTCGCTGTCGGACCGACGCCCGGATGCGCGTCGTCCTACATCTTCAACTACTACGGCTCGGGCGGCGCCGCGGTGGACCCGGCGTGTCACCCGGGCGCCACCGCGGTGCAGTCGTACCGCCACAGCCACTACGGAAAGGACCGCCTCGGCGTCACACTCGACGAGGAGTGGTTCACCACCATCGGCAGCGGCGGCAGCACGTTGCGCGCCGGTATCTGGTACGAAGATTCGGTGCGGGACCTTGGCCGGGACTGGCATCAGATTCTGGATCCGACGCTCAACTTCAAGTGGGACGAGCGGGCCTACTGGCACCAGTACGAATGGGACTTCCCGCAATCCATCTTCAAATGGTACGTAGAGGAGACGTTGTACGCCGGCCCGTTCACCCTGAGCGGCGGCATCAAGCAGTTTCTGGTCGATGTGTCGCGCGAGGACGTGTTCGGCGCGGACCCGAATCTGGCGATCGATTCCGATTCGAGTGTCCTCTTCTCCGGCGGCGTCACCTACGAGACGCCGGTCGAGGGCCTCGATCTCTTCGCCGGCTACGCCGAGAATTTCAAGGCGATCCCCAGCTCGCTCCTCGAGGTGCCGGGGCGGAGCCTCGACCTCCTCGAGCCGGAGGCCGCGTCGAACATTGATGTCGGGCTGCAATACACCGGGGACCGGGTTGCGCTGGGCGCCACCTGGTACGCCATTGATTTCGAAAACCGGATCTTCTTCCTCGGCCCGCAAACGCCCGCCGGTCCCAACTACCTCATCCCGGGAGGGGGCGCCTACTTCAACGCGGGCGGGATCGAGACGAGCGGTGTCGAACTCTCCGCGACCGTGGAGTTGCCAAGCCAAACGTCCTTCTACACCGCGTTGACGTTCAACGACTCGGCGTACGTCGGGAGCGGCGATCCGCTCGTTGACGCGAACCAGGGAATCGTCGCGGGCACCGACGTGACCGGCGTTCCGGACAGACTCCTGGTGGTCTCGCTGGACCGGAGCGGCCCCCTCGGGGTGGGGCTGACGGCGAAATACACGTCGGCGCGGCGCGTCAGCCTCAGTGCGGATTGGTACGCGGACGCCTATTGGATGACGGACGCCTACGTCCGTTTCTCGGGCGAAGCGCTGAGCGAGCTGCTCCAGTCGACGGAGTTCTCGATCGTGGCGAACAACCTGCTCGACAAGCCCTACCTTTCCGCGATCACCGAGAACGCCGCCTGGCTCGGAGCGCCGCGGACGATCTCGATGACGGCGACCGTCTCGTTCGGGAATTGAGGCGGCCTCCGGGCGGGTGGGGTTCCGGAAAGGACCCTCAGCCCCCGCTGACCGGGGGAAGGAAGGCGAGTTCGTCGCCCGCGGCGAGGATCGTTTCCCGCGGGACGAAGCGGTGGTTCACCGCAACGCTGATCGAGGCGGCGAGCGGCGCCAGCGCTGGGGTCGCGCTCTCGAGACTTTCCCAGACTTCGGCGGCGGTAAGCCCTTCCCGGTAGGGAATCTCCAGACGTCCGCGTCCCGCCGCTTCCCGGGCGGCCGCAAACAGCAGCACCGTGACGGCGGAGAACCCGGTCATTCGGTCACCGGCTCCTTCGGCCCCTCCACCCAGACCTCCCCGTCTTCGAGGAATTCGCGTTTCCAGATGGGCACGATGCGCTTGATCTCGTTCATGGTGTGCCGCGCGGCCTCGAAGGCGCTGCCCCGGTGGGGAGCGGCGGCGGCGACCAGGACGCTCGACTCCCCGATTTCGACCCGGCCGATTCGGTGGTGGACCCGGAGGCGCTCTACCCCGAAGCGCTGCCCCACGTCCTCGGCCACCCGCTCGAGCACCGGGTACACCATCGCTTCGTACGCCTCGTACTCGAGATGCAGCACCTTCCTCCCCTTGTTGCGGGCGCGGACGATCCCGGAAAAAACGACGACCGCGCCGTCGTCGCGCGTCGAGAGGCCATCGGCCACTGTGGCTTCATCGAGCGGTTCCGGAGTAATGCGGAAGCGTTCCATCACGACAAGACCGGAAGGTGCCCGAGCGGCCCGTGGCCCTGTCCCAGTGGAGTGGCGCGAAGCATCGCTGTGCGCAGGTATTCCCGCGCCCGCTTCACTGCCTCGGGCATCTCCCGGCCCAGGGCGAGGTTGGCCGCCACGGCGGCGGACAGCGTGCAGCCGGTCCCGTGGGTAGCGCGGGTCCGGATCCGATGACCACAAAAGGGGACGACGTGGCTCCCGTTGAGGAAGAGATCCACCACCGTGTCTCCGTCCAGATGGCCGCCCTTCATGAGCACCGCTCGGGCGCCCATCTCGAGGAGCTTCTCGCCAGCCACGCGCATTTCATCCTCGTCTTCTACCCGAAGACCGGTGAGATCGGAAGCCTCCGGAAGATTCGGTGTCAGGAGCGCCGCGCGCGGCAGCAGTTCCTCCCGGAGCGCGTCCACGGCGTCCGGCCGGAGCAGCCGGTCGCCGCTCTTCGCGACCATCACCGGGTCCACGACGACCCGGAGGCCGTGGCGATCCACCGCCTTGGCTACCGCGTGGATGATCGCCGCCGACGAGAGCATCCCGGTCTTCGCGGCCCCCACCCGGAAATCGGAGACGACCGCAGCAATCTGGGCGGAGACCAAAGCGGGTTCGACTTCCTGCACCCCGGTCACCGCGAGGGTGTTCTGCGCGGTGACCGCCGTGATCGCCGAAAGGCCGTACACCCCGTGCGCCGCAAAGGTCTTGAGGTCCGCCTGGATGCCCGCCCCGCCCCCGGAATCCGACCCGGCGATAGTGAGGGCCACCGCCGGCCCCGCCGGCATGTCGTCAGCGCGCCGGGCGGGAGCGCCGCTCACGGGGAGGCGGTACGGAAGGACAGCACCCAGACCGCGTTCTCGTCCCACTCGTCGGCGAGCGGGTGCGGCTCCAGATGTTGGCCTTGCTCGTCTTCGATCTCCCGGTAGAGGATGAGGTGGACCTCGCGTCCCGGATCCAGGAACGCGCCCGGAACGACGA
The DNA here is from genome assembly GCA_965223075.1 of Candidatus Marinacidobacterium sp. Classification (GTDB taxonomy): domain Bacteria; phylum Acidobacteriota; class Vicinamibacteria; order Marinacidobacterales; family Marinacidobacteraceae; genus Marinacidobacterium. Next base: position 1,762,646 of record OZ244986.1, read on the forward strand.
GCAGACTTCGGCTGCCGTCGTCGTAGGTGAGCTCAAGGTCCGGAAACGGGTTTTCTTCATACGGCTCGTCCGCGTAGAGAAGGTCCACGGCGGCGTGGAAGCTGTCCGCCGCCATCCGGTTCGAGAACTGCACCCGGAACTCGCTGTCGAGCGCGATTTCCCGTTCGCCGTCGAGGGGCAGCGAGAAGACGACCCGCGGCGAACTGACCTCCGCCTCCCGGGCCTCCTTCTCGGCGACTCGGATGTCCACCGGCTCGAGGGACTCGTCAGCCGGCGGATCGGCAAGTTCGATCCTCTCGGCGCGGAGATAGACCATCCCGCCGGAGGTCCAGGGCCTCCCGAACACCCGCAGCCATTTGCCGGTGTCGCGCCGGCGCTTGGGGTCGAACCGGAACCCGTTGCCGGCCGGCCGCATCCCGGTGACCCAGATGGCGTCTTCCGCGGTCTTGATCACGAAGTCGCGCGGCGTCTTCTTGTCCTTGATGGAGAGATCGCCGAACAGGTTGTTGCCGCGGAATTTGCCGATGACTTCAACCCGGTGGCTCATCCAAGGGTCGGGGTCGTCAACCAACTCGTCGATACCGATCGCGGCGGCGCTGCCGGCCTCGATCTTGATCGCGTCGCCGATCTCCATCTCCGCCTTCGCTTCCCGCTCGCGCTTCGAGCTTAGATCCTCGGTCGCGCGGATGGGAGTCACCGCAACGATGGCCAGGAAACCCTCCGTCCGCATGTCCATGGAATCACTCCACGAAGGGTCATACGGATAGTTCCGGAGGATCGGGTGCGAGCGGAGGGTGAATTCATCGACCATGCGCGTCGCGAAGAACCAGCCCTCAACCTCGACCTCGCCTGCACCCATGAAGGCGAGGTCGTTGCTGCTCATGTAGGGCTGGGCCATCAGGATTTCCTCGATGGATTCCGGATCCTGGAGCAGCATCACCCGTTGGTTCATCCCGAAGGAAAAGCCCAGCTTGCCCCGGGTGAGCACCGCCTTTTCGTGGAAGAAGCTGGGACGGCGCGAGAGATCCGCGACCTCGACCGCCTCGGGTTGATCGGGGAAGTAGCCGTACTGGGCGGCCGCGGGAACGGCGAGAGGACTCGCGGTGACGCCAGCGAGCGTCAGCGCGGCGAAGCTCGGGAGGCGGAACACAGCGGGAACGGGGTTAGCCATCCTAGCAGCGGCGACCGGCCGGATGGCGCAACGGCCTGCAACCTCGGCCCCCGTGATGATGCCACCGGTTTGGACCGCCGACCTCCAGGTCGGCACAGCCCGCCGCAGGCGAGCGGAGTCGCGTATAGCTGTTCCCCCGCATGGCGCAGGGGCTTGGAACGCCGACCTCTACTCTAGGTCGGCACCCGGCCCGCAGGGCCGCAGAGCGCGCGTAGCTCCTCGCCGCATGGCGCGTGGGCTTGGAACGCCGGCCTCCGGCCGGCACGCGGCCCGCGGGGCCGCAGAGCGCGTGGAGCTGATCTGCCTGATGGCGATGTAGGTTGGAAACACCGACCGCCGACATCGCGCGCCACGGGACAAGCCGCGACGAAGGCCGGGGCGATATGCCCCGCAAGATGCTGCACGGCAGAAGGCTCCGCACCGTCCCGTGTGCAACGCCTGCAATAGTCTCCCGGCGTGCTGAAATCCGCCGACGAGTCGCGCCTTCGGTGGGACGGGAACCCCCTGAGCTTGCGGTGCTATGCGTTCGGCTCCGGGCGGGTTTGGGAAGCGATTTGCGTGGATTTCGATATTGCGGTTTCCCGGTCCTCTCTGGTTGATGCCCAATCCTCCCTGAAGACCGGGATCGAGCTCTATCTGGAGGAGGTCGCCGACGCGAACGCGGAGGATCGGCGAGACCTCCTGAGCCGCCGGTCGCCGTGGCATGTGCGTGCAAGGCTCCTGTTCCGGATCTGGACGGACGGAGTGTTCGCCAGCGTCGGCGGGTTCCGTAAGTTCACGGTGCGGCCCCGGCTTCCGGCCCTCCGTTTAGCGGGAAGAGGTCTTGCGGGGGTCCGGTCGGCCACCGGCTCACCGCCAGGACATCCTGCGGAGAGTTCGTCACCTTCTTCCGCGGCACCGTTTGTCTAGCTTCAACGAGGCCGGGGCGAGGATGCCCCGGAAGAGCACCGCCCTCCCCGAGGGCCTCCACGTCGGCGGCTCCCTGCTTCAATGAGGCCGGGGCGAGGATGCCCCGGAAGAGGTCTGGAGTCCCCGGCCCCGGTGTCCGAAATCGTCACCTAGCTTCAATGAGGCCGGGGCGAGGATGCCCCGGAAGAGCTGGGGGATCGGCGGGTTCATCGGCTCCAAGCCGGGCGGGCTTCAATGAGGCCGGGGCGAGGATGCCCCGGAAGAGCGGCGGAGGATTCGACCCCGGTACCGGGGAAGGTGGCGATGCTTCAATGAGGCCGGGGCGAGGATGCCCCGGAAGAGGCCTACGTGCTCAGCCACGGCGCGACGGACGGACTCGCTTCAATGAGGCCGGGGCGAGGATGCCCCGGAAGAGAACCGTTGTTTCGAACATGCCTGCCAGCTTAGAGGATGTGCTTCAATGAGGCCGGGGCGAGGATGCCCCGGAAGAGCCGTCCCGTCCGATTCCAGTCGGACCCCGGCCGCCGCGCTTCAATGAGGCCGGGGCGAGGATGCCCCGGAAGAGCCCAGCCCGCCTTGGCCGTCGGATAGGGCGCGATCACATCGCTTCAATGAGGCCGGGGCGAGGATGCCCCGGAAGAGCCGAGGACTGCGGGACGCGGCGACGACGCTTCTCGTTGCTTCAATGAGGCCGGGGCGAGGATGCCCCGGAAGAGTCCTCCAGGAGACGTCGCCAAAGAGGCGTCGCTACAACTGGCTTCAATGAGGCCGGGGCGAGGATGCCCCGGAAGAGCGTGTACGTGGAGCTGGATGCTGCCGAAGGCTATCGAGTGCTTCAATGAGGCCGGGGCGAGGATGCCCCGGAAGAGCGCTTGGGCACGGGGTCCACTTGGTCCTGGACGTTCTGGCTTCAATGAGGCCGGGGCGAGGATGCCCCGGAAGAGCGGGTGGGGTTGTTGTCCTGCGCGGTGATCTGTTCAGCTTCAATGAGGCCGGGGCGAGGATGCCCCGGAAGAGGTGTCGTCACCTTCCAGACAAAGGATGGAACCAACCGCTTCAATGAGGCCGGGGCGAGGATGCCCCGGAAGAGTCCATCACCCGCCCCACCTGGTCGGCGGAGAGATGGCTTCAATGAGGCCGGGGCGAGGATGCCCCGGAAGAGGGCGAACGTGGACCTCCCCAAGACCGGCGCCTACATGGCTTCAATGAGGCCGGGGCGAGGATGCCCCGGAAGAGAGGCGTTTCCGCATTGGTGAGGTTGACCGGCGGGTTCCGGCTTCAATGAGGCCGGGGCGAGGATGCCCCGGAAGAGGCCACACGGGCACGCCAGAGCCATCCGCGACGATGAGAGCTTCAATGAGGCCGGGGCGAGGATGCCCCGGAAGAGGAGACCTCGATGCGCGTGGACGCCAGCATCGCGGGGGCTTCAATGAGGCCGGGGCGAGGATGCCCCGGAAGAGCTCGATCTCGCCCAGGAACGGGCGCCGCAGGCGATGCTTCAATGAGGCCGGGGCGAGGATGCCCCGGAAGAGATCCGCCTCCCGCCAGCGGTAGGACCACGGCCCCGAGCTTCAATGAGGCCGGGGCGAGGATGCCCCGGAAGAGGCCAGATTGCGCTGGAAATGGCGGCTTCCTACGCGGCTTCAATGAGGCCGGGGCGAGGATGCCCCGGAAGAGGGCCCCATCCTAAAGCCCATCGCGGTGTTGGCCATCCCCGAGACCGTTCGAGCGGTGGCCGTGGAACCGGTCGTCCCGCGTCGCCGCCCGGCGAGGACAGGGGTTGACACCGCCCCTGCAGTCCATGAAATCAAGCACTTGGGCGACCGCGAGCGCTCCCCGCAGGAACGAGAGCGTTGGACCGCTCGCACGCTCGCGGCGGTTCCGCCGTCGCGCATTGACGATTCAGATGACCTGCGCCCGCCGCTGAATGGCCTCAAACGGGCGGCCGAGGCTCTCCACGCGCGGCGTCACCTTGTCGGCCGGTCCCAGATCGAGGAACAACACGCTGTCCCGGTCGGCGCGTATCACCTCTTCGAGGCGCGCAGCCAACTCGATGCGTCGCCGCGCGGTCAACCTGCACTGGAACACCGAGAGCTGTAAGCGGTCACCGTAGCCTTCGACAATCGTGAGAACGCGCCGCCAGCGTTTCCTGTCGGCAATGTCGTACGCCACGATGAAGAGACGTTCTTCGGGCACGGACGAATCAGCGGGGGGTGTAGTGCGGAATGCGCGGGATTTCGCCAAGAAGGTGGCGGGCGAGCAGGCGGCACTGCACGACGACAATACGCCGCATGCTGATTCGGTAGCCGAACACGGGATGGACGGCCTCCTGATCCAGGCGCCGCTCCCAAGCAGCGATCAGCGCGCGGCGTCCCGATGGTTTCATGGCGCAGGCGGGGCCGTTCCTGATGAAATCCGTCTCCCTGACCTCGCCGTTGTTGATGGCCATGATCACCGTACTGTCGCACAGGATGGGGCGGAAAGGTTCCATCATGTCCAGGGCAAGCGCCGGCCGGCCAGGGCGCGGACGGTGGAAGAAACCGAGCAGCGGATCAAGTCCAGCAGTCTCAAGCGCGACCGTGAACGTCCTCACCGCAAGCGAGTAGCTGAACGACAACAGCGCATTCACCGGATCGGTTGGCGGCCGGCGCGAGCGGGAGGTCCAGGCAAACTCTCCGCGCAGGTTCCGATCCGCCGAAATCAGCGTCTCGAATGCGCCAAAGTAGAGCGACGCCGCCTCCCCTTCGCGCCCAAGCAAGCGTTCCGGGTCCTTTTCTCGTTCGGCCCGGAGTGCAAGACCTCGCAGGCGGGTGAGGATCCGGTCCCGGCTCTCGGCGGAATCGTCTCCCCGTTTCCAGTTCCGCCGGAGGATCGTCCGCTGGTTCCGGATCTTGGCAGCCACGAGTCCCGCGGCGATCCGCGCCGACGCCCCGGCGTCATCGGCAAGCCGGAACTGGGCGCGGCGCGTATCGAGCGCCCGTCTCCCCGGACTCAGCGCGTGACCCAGGAACCAACCCCCTGTCGAATACCAGGACACCGGTGTTTCCCGCCGAAGCAGGGCGCCGATCGTCGGCGCGGTGATGGAAACCGGACCGTAGAGACTGACTTCGGAGACATCCGAAAGCCTGACGGCCGTGACCTCCTCGTCCGCCACAACCTGCAGCCGCTCTCCCTTCTTGCGCACCAGCGCGCCGGGCGTCTGCACGTGCAGCGGCAACGCCGCATCGTCCGCCGGATTCAGGGGCCGGGGAGGCTTCTCCTCCCTGAAGAAGTTCACCTCATCGGGCAGGCAGATACCGGCCAAGGAGCACTTCGGGCACTTCGGCGAGTCTTCAAGCGGGGGTGGCCGTTCCCTTCGGCGCACTGCATCGCGCAATCCGGAGATCGCTTCGAGGGTTCGGGTCCGCAACTCGTCGTCGAGTTCAACCCGGACGCGCTCACGACTTCCAGAGAACCAGAGCACGGCCTCGGCGACCTCGTATCCGGCCTCTTCGAGGATCAGCGCCTGGGCGCAGACCTGCACGCGCTCGGGGTCGTACGCCCCGGCGGCCGTGTGGGGTCGTTTCCCGCGCTTGAAGTCCACCGGAACCACGGCGCGACCCACACCCTCGATGACGTCCATCTTGGCGATGATCCCGAGCCGTTCGGAAGACAACGTGACGGATCGGGTCCGGAACGGCGGAGCATCCTCGTCTGGAGTGTCACCGGGAGGCGGCAACCGTCCCGACGCCTTGTCCACCCGCGCGTGCGTGCGCCGGCCGTCCTCGGTGTCGGCGGAATCGGCCCACTCGCCGTCCACCCATTCCAGATAGGCGAGGCGCGGGCAGTACACCCACTCGTTCACCATGCGGACGGGAATGAGGGGAACCGGCGACCCGGGGTCCTGGTCCGAACGCCGCGGTCCGCCCGGTGGAGTCATATGGCGAAGCCGGAGGCCGGTCGGATCAGAGGTCTTGAGGCCAGGGTCATCGGGTACCGGGCCAGGGCGAGATTCCTGAACGTCCGTCCCCCAAACCCCGCCTCGCCCTCCGCGGCGCGCCAAATCTCAGGAAATACTGGCGCGGCCGCCGTGACCGGACGAGTGCCGCTCGGCATCGTCAAGCACACGGGCGTGGGTTAGATCGGTTGCCGTCACGGGACGAAGCATTGCGGCCGGCGCCGTCGCGATTGCCGCCGTGTTGCCATCCAGAGCGAGAAACTCCACCTCGAAGGCCTCGCCGCCGCGATGAACGTGCACGATCGTGCCGACGTCGCCCGCCTTCAGGCCGGCGGCGGCGATGTCCTCGGTGAGAACGATCCGGTCATGTTCTTCAAGCATGGTGTTTCCTCAATGGGTGCGCCGTAATGAGGCGCGGAGCGGCATCTTCGGAGTCCGTGATCCAGACAGTGCGTATTCGGGGGTTCCGTCCGTCCGGGGTCTTGATGGCGCCGTCCACGCTGTACCTCGTTCCGTAGTCCGATCTCGCCACTTCGGTCACTTCACCGGTACGTCCATGATCCCGTAGTGCGTTGGAGAATGCGAACCACTGTTGCGCGCGGAATCCGAAATCGGAGAAGAATGTGGCCTTGCTCCGACCGTCGGGATGGTGCGCCGACAGCAGGTACCCGACCACCTTCGACTCGGCGACGATAGCGCGGTCCGCATTGGGCAGCTTCATGAAGCGGCCGCCCTCGTGAAGTTCATGAACTTCCCGACGGAGATCTTCCTGGCCTCCCGAGTCTCAACCACTCCAAGGGAAGCGGCGGTGAGTGGGTCTTCCAGTGTTGGGTGCGACAACATGGCCTCAATGGCCACCCGGGTCATCGGGTCCCGCCAGATCGGCCAGCTGACCGTGAACTGCCGCCTTCGTCGCATGCCCCCGCGCACACTGAGCCGTGTGTTGGGGCCGACCCGACGGGGAACGACCGTCAGGGAGGCCAGACCGGCCGAGGCGAGCCGGTTAGCTCCGTGTTCGGTGCGCTGTTTGTGGCTGCGGTTGGAGGGGTCTTCCGCACGATAGGCGTACCGGACATCTTCGACCGGGTCCCAGCGGAAGGACTCCGTCAGATCCCGGCGCTGCCAAGGGTGAAACAGGGCGTTCTGAAGGCACTCGATCTCCGACACGGGGCTATGCGACTTCCCCTGGCCTTCGGCCCCAGGCGTCGGCGTCCGTGGAACCAGCGCAAGGCGCTTCAGGAAGTGCTGGTGCCCCTGTCCGAACATCAGGCACAACGGCGTGGGTTCCACAGTGTCCCGGTCCGGCCGTCGAGCCTTGTCATTGACCAGAGCAGCCCAAAGGGCGGCGGCATAGTCCCCGTCGTCCAGTGCAGACTGAAGCTGTCGGCGAGCCTGTTCCGGGGAGAGAGCGAGGTTCTGCCACGGGAAGACATGCGCCTGCGCCAGATTGCGGATGCCTTCGGCAGCTCCTTCGGCGACCTGTTCCGGTGTGACAGCCTCCCGCACGTGGAGCGCTGGGCGCGTCGGCGGTTCGTGAACGGTCCACCGCGCCCGCGGCCGCCACTCTGGGCGCGAGTTCTCGATCGCGCGCAGCAAGCCCAAGAGGGCCAAAAAGCCGAGCAGGTTGTCCGGCTCGAGTCCATCAAGCCGGTGGATCGGAACCCGATTCATTGGGCAGCCTCCTCTCCCGTTCGGACGCCCGGTGGTCGGCGAGTCGAATCACTGCTTCGTAGAAGGCAAGCCGCCACGCTCCGTAGCGCTTCCTCAGATCATCGGCGAGGGCAGGCCAATCGAGTCCTTCGAAATCGAAGGCCGGCGAGTGCGGACCTGGCTCTCCGGTATTCACCTCACCAGCGTTCAAACCGAGGGCCGGCAAGGGCGGCTGCGGGTTGACGTCGGTGAACCGGAAGAAGGGCCTTCCCAGGCCGTGATGAGTGCCGATGAGCCAAAGAACGAGGGCCGGGTCGTTCGCAGACGCGAAGTCCGGATGCGCCCGCGCCATCTGCACCGACAAGGACTCGTGGCGCCAGCGGTCGGGAAGGCCGGCTCGATGCCATGCGCCCCGTGCCGTGGGACGACCGCTCTTCGCGAGTACCTCGTCGGCGGCATCAGGAGTGTTCCAGGGGTTTCCCCCGCCCGACAGGAATACCTGGAACCGGGGGTCAGCTTTCCCGGCGTCATGCAGGAAAGCAGCCAACCGGAGATCCGCAATCGTTCCGCCATCGAACCGAAGTGCGCTCGCAATGGCCTCAGCCAGATTCGCCACATGACAGCCGTGATCCCTCAGGCTGACCGAACACCCGCAGCCCTGTGAGAACGAGTCCTGTTCCGTGGTGGGCGCCAGTCCCGACGGCGGAGCAGCGTCCCGGACGCCACGCGAGGCCACCAGGACCATGCCATCTCCCACGTCGTCCCCGTAGGGAACCCGCTCCAGCGTACCTTTCGCTCCCTGGAGGACCTCAAGTGAACGGCGGCCGGATTCGACCGCCGCATCGCTGCCAGCACCGTCTTCCGACGGGAACGCCTCGGGGCCGAGCGCATCGAGCAGGTGGACCAACAGATCCCGGTCGTCCTTCATGTCCTCGCTCCGGGCGAGCACGTTCGATACTCGGCGCCAGCGCGCGTTGTCTTCCCCGAAGCAGGACGACCTGAGCCGAACGGCATAGCGGTGCGCCCGGTAGCACCGCGCACACTCGTCAGCGAGATCCCTGACCGGGGCCGAACAGGCGGGATTCCAGCCAAACTGGTCGCAGCCGCCGTAGGTGGCGGGAACGATGATGAGGTCCCCCGGCTGCAACTGACGTGGTTCGAGGAAAGCCGTCCTTGGGTCCCCACGTCCGGCCCACCGCAACGCGGGCCGCCCACCGCGACGAACGCGGTGCTCTTCCTCGGGACTTCGCTGCGGGACATCGGCGATTTCCGGGGACTGCCCCGCTGCGACGGCCCCCCACCGCAGCCAGCGGCGAGCCGCCGTGATCGGAAGCTGAAGCATCTCCGCGGGCTGCGGCGGCAACAAAGACAGTCGCTCGCCAAGCTTCCCGACCGCCTTCTGGCGCTCCGGTCGCTCCGGTCGCATCTCGGCTTCCAACAGGTCGTCGCGCCACACTACCGAGACATCGGCCTCCGCCTTTTCGGCGCCGTGCAGGAACAGACCGACCTCGGGGTCGCATGCCGGGACCGGCGCGGTCTGCGCCCACAGGTCCAGATATGCGGGCATCACCACAGGGGCGTCGGGGCGGGGCGCCGAGAGGGGGGCGGCGACCCCGCCGATGGTCTGGTCCAGCACTTCGGAAGCGAAGTCCAGGCAGTTCTTTGTGGCTACGTCCGCCAGCGCAATCCACGTCGTGCGAATCCGGTCTCCGTACACCGGATCGTCCGTCCGCTTGGCGATGTCAGACGGCAGCGCCAGGATGCGGCCCTCCGCCTCGACGGAACGTCCCGCCCGATTGAGCCGTCCGAAACGCTGCCGCAGTGCGTCGAGCGAAGCCGCTTGCGTCACGAGGCCGTCCAGATCGAGATCCACCCCGACCTCAAGACACTGCGTGGCCACGATGAAGGTCGCTCCGGCGCTTTTCCGACTCTCTGCGCCGGTGACGAACGGTTTGAGTCGTTGGGCGATTCGGTCGCGGTCCACGCCGCGAGCACGGCCGATCATGAGTACCACGTCGCAATCCTCTTCCGTCCGCAGGATGTCGGAGACGGAGCGGGCGAGAGCAACTCGATTGACTACCACACCGACTGCCGGGGCCTGTATCGAGGTTTGGGTGAGGCGCTCCATCATCGTGGCTGCCTGCTTGGCGAACGCCCGCTCTGGCGCTGCCTTTGGGGCTTGGATCAGCCGGGTCGGCTTGGCCGTCCGGATACGCTTCCCGAGTACCGGATGCGCTCGATCCTCCCGGGAGAGACGGAACGGGCGCTCGGCTTCGACGCCGGGGGTCGCGGTCAGCAGGACAGTCTTTACCCCGGCCCGTCCGATCCGGCGGATGGCCGTCACCGTCTGCCGGAACGGTTCGGAGAGGTGCGCCTCGTCCAACAGAATCAGGGATCCCTCGCCCAGGAGTCCCGCATGAATCGGCTTCATGCGGTCGGACACCCCGTAGCCCCGGAACAGCAGGCGCGAGCCCACCTGGTCCACGGTCGAACAGAGGATGGTGGGCTGGCTCGGGCTGCGCGCCCAAATGTGCTCCAGCGGCGCTCCGCCGCGAAGACGAGCAGCGACCAGGGGCTGCTCGTCTTCTCCGGCCAGCGTCCGCAATCGCACGGCAACGGCCTCCAGAACGGGGTGCTGCCTTCCCGCGCCCGAATTCAAGGCGCTCGCGATGTTGCAAGCACGGCCAAAGGCGGCGTCCACGACCAGGCGCCGGTCCACCACCAGCGCGATCCGAACCGCCGCGCGGAACGGATCACCAGCTCGGAGGGCCAGGTGGAACACCGCGATGTCGAGCGCCGCGGTCTTTCCCGTGCCGGTGGGAAGATCGAGGACGTCCGGCCAGATATCGGTTTCCGCAAGACACGTCAGCAGTCGTTGCTGCCAGGGAAACGGGGGGTATCCGTGGATCGCCTTGAAGAAGTCACCGAAGTGATCGGGACTCAGTTCCATGTCGTCAGCTCCGGAGGCTGCGGCAGAGACCGAGCCCGGTGAAGCGACCAGCACCGAGCAATACGGGCCCGGCGACTTCCTCGTCGAACTCGATCACCGCATGGACCAGCGGCCGGCTCGCCAGGGATTCCGGGACCTGCCAGCGGGACCAGGGCGGTGCGCTCCGATGCGGCCGCGCCGGCGGGACTCCTCGGGGCGTCGCGTGCCGTCCCGTTCTGATCCTGTCGGGATTGGGCGTCGGCAGACCCGAATTCCCGCAGCCACGGGCGACCAGACCGCGGATTTCCGCGTCGGTCTTTTTCTTCAGGTGGCGGTCGAGGACGATGGGGGTGACCGTCGCCCATACTCGGGCCGAGGTGCAATAGGGCTTTGGCCGCAGTGAAGAAAGGGGTCTGGACTCGTCGCCCGTCGGCGCAAGTTCGAGGGGCCAGTCAAGCGGACCACCTTGAAGGGTGACTACCCGCCGCTCCTGTGCCGCCTCGTAGCGGGTCACGCGGCGGAACGCCGCCACGAGCCCGGGAATGTCCCGGAGGTCCGTTCCGGTTGGCGGCACGAGAGCGAAACCGTAGATCCGGCCGGTCGCATGTTCGGAGCCGACGTAGGCCATCGGGACGATGGAAAGGTGAGGCTTCCTGGTGGGGCGCCGGTCCGGCGTGTGTCCCGAGACCAGCTCGGGAATGGACTCACCGCTGCCGTTCCGTCCGTAGCCGGACATCAGCGTATCGCGCAGCAGCCGGCAGATCGGGGCGGCGGCGCGGAGGTCGAGCGGCCGGTCGCTCAGCGCTTCCAGAACCAGCCAGCCCGGATCAGATCTCGTCGGCGGCTCAGCCTCGGGTGCGGGGACCGAGGCACCGACTCGGATGGGAGGACGGATCGGATTGGTGTGGTAGGCATGGATCAGTTCCGCCAGCCGGCCAGGATAGACACGCCGCGTTGGTGGGACGCCGTCAAACGGCAGGTCTTCGGCAGTCCCACACAGGAATCGGCAGCGGGTCAGGCTGGCGGAGTGCCCAACGTAAGGCACGTCGCGCGCCAGCGACTCCAGCGCAGGCAGGAACCGCTGGTCGGGATCGACGGACCAGACAAAGACGAGGGAAACCGATGGATCGGATACGCCGGTGGGCGAGGGGGGCTCGGGTCGAGCCGCAGGAAACCGGCGCGGCTGCCGGCCGCGCCGATCAGGGAGAACCCGCAGATAGGTCTTCGTCGTCTGCGAACGCCTGGCGTCGTTCGGCGGGACGAAGACGGTCGGCGCCGTCCGGGGGAATGCAGGCGCGGCGTGGATGGCGGGCGGATCCTGGCATTCCAGCCACTCCAGCGCTTCGCGTTCCTCAGGCAGCTCGCCACGCGCGCCCCACGCCGCCACCAGCGCCGAGAACACCCGGTCCGGCTGCGGCGGCCAGTCCGCTTCCTCCGACGCTGGCTCCGAGGTTCCGCGATACGCCCCGGTGAGGAACTCGACTTCGAGAAGGAGACTCACGCTTCGGCTTCCTCTTCCCCGCGGCCGGCGAGGGCCATTTCGCGGCTCTGGCGAATGATCTCGACGAGCTTGGGCTGCGGAACCAGGGTGAGCGACTCAAAGCGAAATCCGGCAGATTCAGCGCTTTGGTAGGCCTCGCGGTATATCCGCACGGCCATGTCCCGGTCAGCCTGGAACGGTTCGGCGGTTCCGTCAGGGTGAACGATCTCAAGGTCCGCCCTTCCGTCGCACACCAGATCGCACCGGGAACGGAGGCAATAGCCGCGGGCGTCCTGTTCGGTGAGCGCCACGAGGCCCAGCGCCGCGAGCAGTACGCGCCCGCCGTCGTTCCGTGCCTGACTGCCAAACCGGAGACGGCGAAGGCCCGCGCAGGTGATCACGACGCGGTGCTCCGCGTACGCGCAGGTGACACCCAGCGGCTTGACGCTCGGTACCACGTTGCTGTGGTTGACCGCGGATGGCTTCAACTTCTTGATTCCAGTGCCGAGCCCGTCCTTCGTGGTGTTCCAGTTGGCGTCCTTGTCCTTGAAGATCTGGACGGCAGCCCGGATTCCAAGGGGATCGATCCGACTTGCGGGACGGCGGCCGGCAGGCCGTGGATCAATCTCCCCGGTGGCTCGATTGACACCGGTTTCGTCAACCGGCGTGTCCACAGCGATGATCTCGGAGACAAGCACCCTCGGGAACTTGGCGCCGAGGCCGCCGCCCTGGCCCTGGGAGTGCCACGCTCCGAAAAGCAGGGCGTTGGGTGAGAGCTCCAGGAGTGCCCTGGCATCGCCCGGCTTCGCGGAGGCCAGGCGTATGCCGGGTTCGCTGTCCATGAACGGCGTGCCCCCAAGGGAACTGTCCCGGAGGATGGCGTCGTACACGCGGTGCGGAGCGTCAAGCGAAGTAATCCGCTCCAGGGGACTGAGGTCCGCCCCGGTGAAGTCCACCGTGGCGAACGGGAGGGGCAGCCCGTCGGTGGCAGCATCGAGAAGCGCTTCCTCAAGCCGGTTCGCCTGGGACTGGACGCTGTCGAGCAACACAGTCCAGACCTCCCTGCTCTCGCCTGTGGCCGTGCCGTTCCCCGACGCCGCACCGTTGGCCCCCAAGGTGCGAACCCGGCGCTCGAACACGTGACGGGGTTCCTTGTCGGCCCCGGGGTAGGTCGGCGGGAACAGGGCATCTTCAGCCCCGCCGACGGGTTGGAGTCGCTGGACACGGCGGAGGGCTGCCGCGTTGCGGACGGCGTCAGTGAGTATGGCGAGGGTGAGGTTCATGGGGACTCCTTGTGGATTTCATCCGAGCCACGGATCGCGGCTGTGCGGGAGAGGATAACACGGTTAGTGTGACTGTGGCTTCTGTATTAATCTAGAATAGCAATCGGAACAGACACGCGCAAGCCCGCCGAAACCTCCGCCCCGGGGAGTGGCCCGCTTCTGCTGGCGGGAATGAGGCCGGGGCCGATGGCCCCGGATGCGAAGTCCTGCTCGCCGCGGCGAAGTCACAGGCACACGCTTCAATGAAGCCCCGCCGGGTCGAGACGGCGAGGATGATGCGAGAGTGCAACTGTACGACGGGGACGGGAGGGCGTGACGGACGGGAGACCGTCGATGGTCGTCGACTCCACACCTGTTCACGACCGCGCCCTCTCCATGGCCAAGCGCGGCGAGGGCGCTGCTCCTCGCTCTCTCGGCGCCGCTGCCTCTGCCATGAGCGTGGTGCTCGCCGGGAGGAGGCACCGACCGTCACGGCCGGGGCGGGGAGGGGTCCGATCAGAGCCACGGGGACATTGTCGCCGCGCCGTATGACGGTAGTTCCAGCGGTTTTCTGATCTAACTTCGTGACTCATGGTCGTTTATGGGATTTTCGGATGCAATGTTGTAGCCATGTAATAGAACATGTGGAGTGATGTTTACTATTGACTGTCAGTATTGTGTGTCTTATTATCGTGCCCATGTATATTGAGTTCGTCCCCAACCGCAGCTCCCCCCCCGCCGTCCTCCTCCGAGAGTCCGTCCGCGACGGCCGCAAGGTCCTCAAACGCACCCTCGCAAACCTCACCAAACTCCACCGACGAAACCCCGCCGCCGTCGAATCGCTCCGACGCATCCTCAAAGGCGCAACCCTCGCCGACATCCCCATCCGGGAGGCAATCGACATCGTCCGCTCCCTCCCCCACGGACACGTCGCCGCCATCCTCGGAACCCTCCACAGACTCGGCCTCCCTTCCCTCCTCGACCGAAAACCCTCCCGAAACCGCGACCTCGTCACCGCCATGATCGCAAACCGCGTCCTCAAACCCTGCTCCAAGCTCGCCACCAGCCGCGCCCTCAACCCCGAAACCAAACACTCTTCCCTCGGCCAAGTCCTCCAACTCGGGCCTGTCCATGAAAACGAGCTCTACGCCGCGCTCGACTGGCTCGGCACTCACCAACACGCCATCGAGAAAAAACTCGCCCGACGACACCTCGCCGACAACACCCTCGTCCTCTACGACATCACCTCCTCCTACTTCGAGGGCAAGCACTGCCCCCTCGCCAAGCGCGGCTACAGCCGCGACAAGAAGCAAGGCAAGCTCCAGATCGTCATCGGGCTGCTCACCGATCCCGAAGGCCGCCCGGTCGCCGTCGAGGTCTTCCCCGGGAACACCACCGATCCCCAGACCGTCGCCGGCCAGCTCCAAAAGCTCAAGACCTCCTTCGGCATCGAACGGTTGGTGATGGTCGGCGACCGGGGCATGCTCACCGCCGCCCGCATCCGCGAAGACCTCCAGGGCGTCGAGGGGCTGCGCTGGATCTCCTCCCTCCGCAAGCCCATGATCCGCAAGCTCCTCAACGCCGAACGGCCGCCCCCCTCCCTGTTCGAGGAGCGCGACCTCTTCGAAATCACCTCCGACGAATACCCCGGCGAGCGGCTCATCGTCTGCCGCAATCCCAAGCTGGCCGGGGAGCAGCGCCGAAAGCGCGAGGACCTGCTGCAGGCCACCGAAAAACTCCTCCGGCGCATCGTGGTCGCCACCCAGCGGGAGAGGGCGCCCCTGCGGGGCGAGGACAAGATCGGCACCCGCTTCGGAAAGGTCATCGACCGCTACAAGGTGGGCAAGTTCTTCACCCACCAGATCACCGATTCCTCCTTCTCCTTCCAGCGCAACCAGGACCAGATCCGAAAGGCAGTCGCCCTCGAAGGCATCTACGTCGTCCGCTCCAATGTCGAACCCGAACGCTTCGACGCGCAGCAAACGGTCCGCGCCTACAAGGATCTCGCCCGCGTCGAGCGCGCCTTCCGCTGCCTCAAAACCATCGAACTCCTCCGGCCCATCCACCACTGGCGCAGTGACCGGGTGCGCGCCCACGTTCTCCTCTGCACGCTCGCCTACTACATCGAGTTGCACATGCGCCGCGCCCTCGCCCCCATCCTCTTCGAAGACCACCAAAAGGACGCCGCCGAGAGCCGACGCCGATCCATCGTCGCCCCCGCCCAACGCTCCCCCGCCGCCGAGAAAAAGGCCGCCAAGAAGCGCACCGAGGACGACCTCTCCGTCCAGGCCTTCCGGGATCTGCTCGAAAACCTCGGCACCATCGCCCTCAACACCGTGAAGATCAAGGACCGCGACGAAACCTTCCCCCTCCAGACGCTGCCCTCCCCACTCCAGCAGCGATGCTTCGACCTCCTCGGCGTCCAGCCCAAAATGTAGCCAGGACCGAACAACCCGACGCAACCATAACTACACGACTATCATCGAGTTAGGTCTTGGCAACGCTTGGAACTATCGGTATGACAGAACATGACACCTCCTCGCTACGGATCGAATCCGGTGCGCCACCCCACCGGTTCGTCCGGCATCGGCGCCCTGCGGGCGGCGGCGCGGTTCGGAAGGTCGCGGGGTCCGGTCAGTCCGGGCCGCGTCGGTGGCTCATGGCTGCCGGGAGGGCGCGAATTGGCCGGGCGGTCTGCGGGTGGCCCGGTACGCCTGGTCGGGATGGGTGATCCGGTCCGGAATGATGCGTTCGAGGACGCCCTCCTCGACGAGCGGGCTCAGGTGACGCTTCGCGAGATTCGCCGGGTCCATGTGCAACGCCAGGCCCAGGGTCTCGGAGGTGGCCGGACCGAGTTCGTTCAGGATCCACCAGATGGTGTATCGCAGCGCCGCCTTGCGGGGGCGCTTGCCCAGCGTGAGGATCTGGACGCGCAGGTTCTTCGACAGCGCGGCGAGGGCGTCCGCGCGCGGCCCGGGGGGAAGGCCGGGAACGGGCGAGGGATCGGCCGGCGCGGAAGAAGCGGTGGGTTCCTCCGGCGGACCGGGGGAAGCGGCGGGTTCCTCCGGCGGACGGGGGGAAGGGGCGGGCTCCTCCGGTGCACGAGCGGAAGCGGCGGGCTCCTCCGGTGGACCGGGGGCAGTGGCGGGCTCGTCCGGCGCCGCAGGCGGCCGCGTCCCGGGAGCCGGGCGCCGCCCGGTTCCGGAAGGGAGCCGCTCCGGTGCGGGGGGACGCTCGCCGGGTGCGCGCTCGCGGTCGAGGAGGCTGGGAATACGGTCCGCTTCGCGGCCGATGCCCACGAGCAGGAGCGCGGAGCGGCCGAACAGGCGACTGCCGGTCGCCAGATGCGCGGCCACCTCGCGGCCCCGGCTGCCGGGTGGGAACGCCCTCTGCAACTGCCCCCCGAGCCGGTCCGCGATGCCGCGCATTGCCTGGATGACTTTCGCCGCCTTGCGTAGCGTCCGGGCGGTGCGTCGCAGCGCCGGACCGGTGTTCGTCCGCAGCCAGCCGTACACGTCTCGGACGCCTTCCGCTGTATACGGCGCCCAGAGCCACAGGCGGTAGAGTCGCGGCCGCGGCTTCACGAGCCAGGCGCGGATGAGATCGAGTCCGAGCGGCTCTTCAGGCGGCGGTGGCTCCTCGGCAGGAGGCGGTTCGCCGCGGAGATTGAGGCCTTCCACGAGGGGCGAGCGTACCGGAGTCGGCACCGGGATTTCGACGGTCTAATCTCTCTTTTCTAAGTGACTTGTATGTAACTTACGCACGTAACTTACTAGCGTAATCCACCTGGGCCACCCTTCCGAACCTTGGAGAAGTGGCGGGATGCGCGTCGGCGACGGAAGCTCCGGTCGATATCGGGGGTCGGCGACACGAGCTCCGGTCGATATCCGGGGTCGGCGACACGAGCTCCGGTCGATATCGGGGGTCGGCGACACGAGCTCCGGTCGATATCGGGGGTCGGCGACAGAAGCTCCGGCCGATAGTGAGGGTCGGCGACAGAAGCTCCGGTCGATAGCCGGGGTCGGCGACGGAAGCTCCGGTCGATATCCGGGGTCGGTGACGGCAGCTCCGGTCGATATCCGGGGTCGGCGGCGGAGGCTCCGGTCGATATCCGGGGTCGGCGACACGAGCTCCGGTCGATATCCGGGGTCGGCGACACGAGCTCCGGTCGATAGCCGGGGTCGGCGACAGAAGCTCCGGTCGATAACTGGGGTCGGCGACAGAAGCTCCGGTCGATAGCCGGGGTCGGCGGCGGGAGCTCCGGTCGATATCCGGGGTCGGCGACGGAAGCTCCGGTCGATATCCGGGGTCGGCGACGGAAGCTCCGGTCGATATCCGGGGTCGGCGGCGGAGGCTCCGGTCGATATCCGGGGTCGGCGACGGGAACTCCGGTCGATATCCGGGGTCGGCGACGGAAGCTCCGGTCGATAGCGAGGGCCGGTGACGGAGGCTCCGGTCGATATCCGGGGTCGGCGACGGAGGCTCCGGTCGATAGCGAGGATCGGCGACGGCAGCTCCGGTCGATGTCGCCGATCGGCGGAGCCAGGGCCGGTCGATAGCACCGCCGCGACCGGCTCCCGCCGGATGACGGACCTCTTTGACCGCCGCCTCGGTGCCGGATCGAGCGGAATGCCCCGACCACGGATCCGAGGCGGGGGCCGCTGTCGGCTACGTGAGCGGGGCGCACTCCCGAACGTAGTCCAGAAGGCTGGGGATTCCCGGCTCCCAGCCAGGGTCCGGGCTGGTCCCCCAGATGAAGCCGAGGTCGGTAAGTGCGCGCTGCGCGCGGGCGATCCCGGATTGGTCCTGGGCCGGGGTGGCCGCCCCGATGGCGCGGCGAAGGCTCGCGGTGTCCAGAACCGGCCGCTCGGCGAAGGCCTCGGCCACCGTGCGGCCGGCCGGGAGCAGGTCCCGGTCCTCCAGTTCCCGGTAGCGCTGCCGGTAGTAGTCCCGCCTCCAGTGGTCGAACCTGGATCTGGCCTGCACGAACGCTTCGGCAGTCACCGCTCCCGATCCTCCCGGCGGCGCCGCCTGCGCCCACGCTTCGCGGCCGAGCAACTGGATGAAGAAGGGATACCCGTGGCTCAGGCGGACCATTCCCGCCAACACGGCGGGGTCCACATGCATCCCCGCCGCCTCGAAGGGACGTTGGAGCGCCTCCTCGGTTCCCGCCTCATCGAGCCGTCCGATCCGCCGCGTCCAGGCGCGACTCCAGAACGAAGCGCCCATCGCGTTCAGGTGGCCTTCGATGTTCGGCGTCCCTGCCAAGACCAGCAGGAAGGGATACTTCCCGCGGGCGCGCTGGCCGGCGTTCAACAACGCCCGGCCGACCTCGAGATCCAGCGTGTGCGCTTCGTCCATCACCACCAGCAGCGGCGCTTTCCGCGCCCGCGCCGTCAGGAGATCCGCGAGGGAAGGGGCCCCCTCCGCCGCTCCGGGTCTCCATGCGACCCCCGCCACCTCGACCTGCTGCGGGGTAAGCCGGTCCCACCACGACTTCGGCGCGAGCAGTTCCGCCAGGCGACGCCGATCCGGAACATCGGTCGGCAAAAGGACCACCGTCTCGATCCGGTCCCGCGACACGACCTCGTCCTCCAGCCAGCGGAGCAGGACGGTCTTCCCGTTTCCGCGCGGCCCGTAGAGCACGATGTCGGACGCGAGCGCCTCGCCGTTCTCCATGTCGGTCAGCAGTCCGCGGAAAAGGTCCTGTTCGTCCTGCCTGCCGGCGAGGTACGGCGGCATCCCGCCGAAACCGGGCTTGAACGGACCAAAGGAGCCGCCGGTGGTCATTTCCGCAGTCTATCCCCGCTCCGGGCGGCCCTGACCAAGGATGCCGGAGGCGGGCGGCTCCGGGGTAGTCCAACCCGCTCGGGATGACGGCCTGGCAGCCCGGATTCGGCTCGGGCACGGGCGGGCTCGAACGGTCCGCAAGCGGGCCGCCGGTGATCCAATTTGGCCGTTTGTGCTGCCGGGAGGGGAGACCACCATGGCAGAAAAGACCGGGAGGGACTGCGGCATGGCATGCCGCGCATCCTCTCGGAGGACTCGGATCGGCTCAACGATCTGCTTGGCCTGAATCGGAGGGAACGCCGGTTTATGGCGAGTCTGGTTTCCGCGGTCCGGGCTCCGGGATCGGCAACGGGAGCTCCGGTCGATATCCGGGATCGGCGACGGAAGCTCCGGTCGATAGCCGGGGTCGGTGACGGGAGCTCCGGTCGATATCCGGGGCCGGTGACGGGAGCTCCGGTCGATAGCCGGGGTCGGCGGCGGGAGCTCCGGTCGATATCCGGGGTCGGTGACGGGAGCTCCGGTCGATAGCCGGGGTCGGTGACGGGAGCTCCGGTCGATATCCGGGGTCGGTGACGGGAGCTCCGGTCGATAGCCGGGGTCGGTGACGGGAGCTCCGGTCGATATCCGGGGTCAGTGACGGCAGCTCCGGTCGATATCCGGGGCCGGTGACGGAAGCTCCGGTCGATATCCGGGGCCGGTGACGGAAGCTCCGGTCGATATCCGGGGTCGGCGACGGAAGCTCCGGTCGATATCCGGGGTCGGTGACGGAAGCTCCGGTCGATATCCGGGGTCGGCGACGGAAGCTCCGGTCGATATCCGGGGTCGGTGACGGGAGCTCCGGTCGATATCCGGGATCGGCGACGGAAGCTCCGGTCGATATCCGGGGTCGGTGACGGGAGCTCCGGTCGATATCCGGGGTCGGCGACGGAAGCTCCGGTCGATATCCGGGGTCGGCGGCGGAAGCTCCGGTCGGTATCCGGGGTCGGCGGCGGGAGCCGAGGTCACGTGCGCGCTTCAGGCGGATCAGATCTACGCGCTCTGCGGCCCTGCGGGCCGCGTGCCGGCCTGAAGGCCGGCGTTCCCAGCCGTCGCGCGCTTCTGCGCAATTGGCCAGACGCGCTCTGCGGCCCTGCGGGCCGCGTGCCGGCCTGAAGGCCGGCGTTCCCAGCCGTCGCGCGCTTCTGCGCAATTGGCCAGACGCGCTTTGCGGCCCTGCGGGCCGCGTGCCGGCCTGGAGGCCGGCACTCCCAGCCGTCGCGCGCTTCTGCGCAATTGGCCAGACGCGCTTTGCGGCCCTGCGGGCCGCGTGCCGGCCTGGAGGCCGGCACTCCCTGGCCGAACGCGGGTCGGCCTTCCAAGCAGGTGGGCCGTGAGGTTCGCGGGGTAGCGGCGCGATGTGATACACCCCGATGCTTGCCGGGGATTCCGGCGGGAGGACCGTCATGCGTAACCTTCTCTTTCCTGCCCTGCTGCTCATTGCTCTTCCGGCCCAGGCCGGCCAGTTCGCGAGCATCCCGGAGGATGTCGACTTCGACTTCGAGCGTTGGCCGTATCCGCTGCACCAGGAGGTGTCGGACCGGCTGCACGAATTGGCGGAGATGTACCCGAACCTCGCCCGCACCCACGTGATCGGGAAAAGCCGGCAGGGGCGGGACCTCGTCGTCCTCGAGATCACCAACTTCGAGACCGGCCCGGGCGAGGAGAAGCCGGGGCTCTGGTTCGACGGGAACATCCACGCCGTCGAAGTCACCGGGCGCCAGTTGATGTGGTACTTCGCGGAGGCGGCCATCGCAAGCTACGGGAAGGATCCGATCGCTACCCGCCTCCTGGACACCCGCACCTTCTACGTGCTGCCCATGTTCGACGCCGACGGCGGGGAGGCCGCACTTACCCGGCATCCCTCCTGGCCGGAGCACAAGCCGGAGGAGCACAACGGAAAGGATCTCGACGGCGACGGGTACATCACGCGGATGCGGGTCAAAGACCCGGAGGGCACCCACTACCCGAGTTGGATCGAGGAACGCCACATGCTCCAGGTCCGGGACCGCACCGGCGGCCGCTGGAACTTCGTCCCCACCACGCTGGAGGAACCCGAGGACTTCGAGGAACTTGCGCCTCCCGAGCGGCGCTACCGCGTGTACACCGAGGGAGCAAGCCTGACGCGCGAGGTGACCGACGAGCGCGAGGAGGCGAACTTCAACCGGAACTGGTCCGGCGAATGGCAGCGGAACGAACCGGGCGCGGGGCCCTACCCCTTCTTCCTGCCCGAGGTGCGGGCGGTGGCGGAGTTCATCACCACCCACCCGAACATCTACTTCACCTACACGATCCACTCCGGGGGCGGCGCCCGGAACTACATCGTCCGCCCGCCGATGAGCCATCCGTTCGAATACATGCCCCCGGAGGACAACGACTTCTATACCCGCCTGGGGGCCATCTGGTCCTGGCTTTCGAAGGGCGGCGTGATGAACAACAACTGGTATGCCCAGGAAATGAAGGCCGGCCGCTACGGCGAGACGATGCACGGGTTTTCGAACGACTGGGCCTACATGCAGGTCGGGATCCACAGCCTGCTGCCCGAAATCTCGGGGGCGGGCCGCGACTACGACGAAGACGGCTACGTGACCCAGTACGAAGTCCTGCGCTGGGTGGACGAGGAGAAGGACGGCGTCTACTTCGCTCCCTGGACCGCCTACCAGCATCCGGAACTCGGCGAGGTGGAGATCGGCGGCTACCGGGGGCTACCGCAGGGGATTGACGACCGCCTCGAGTTCGAGAGCGGGATCCATTACCAGTACCTGATGCAGATCGCCGACCGGTCCCCGCTCCTCAGGATCCGCGAACTGAGCGCAGAACCGGTGTCCGGGGACGAGCACCGGGTAACCGCGGTGCTGCAGAACGAGGGCTACCTGTCCACTTACGTCACCCGCAAAGCGCTCGAAATCCGCCTTGACTATCCGATCCTCGCCGAGATCCGGGTCGAGGGCGGCGAGGTGACGAGCGGTCCCGCCAAGGTGGACGCCGGTCATATCCTCGGGAAGCTCGCGTACATCCGCCGCTGGGGATCGGGCGCCGACGAATCCCGAAAGACCATCTCCTGGACGGTCCGCGGAGAGGGACCCATGGAAGTCACGGTGGACGCCTGGGCGAAGCGCGCCGGCCGGCACCAGCGCACGATCACCATCGGTTCAACGGACGGAGGCGCGCCCCGCTGAAACGCAAACTTTGAGACGCGAACTTGCGGCCGCGGCGCTGAGCGTCGCGGCCGCCTCCTGGGCGCTCGCGCAGCCCGGCCAACCCACACAGATTCCCGCCCCGATTCCGGATCCGGACACCGCAGCCATGGAGCCGCGGGTGCGGGAGAAGATCGCCCGGGAGCGGCGCCTCGTCGCGAACGCTCGAGAGTCCGCCGAAGCATGGGGATCCCTCGGCAAGACGTTTCACGCCCACGGCCTCGAGCCCGAGGCGGACGAGGCGTACACCCGGGCGGAGGAACTCGATCCCGCGGACTTCCGCTGGCCCTATCTGCGCGCCGCCGCCCTGAAGAATTTCCGGCCGGAGGACGCCCTCCGGAGCGTCGATCGCGCCTCGCGGTTGAACCCTGACTATGCGCCCGCCCACCTGCTGGCCGCCGAACTGCTCGAACGTGCCGGAGACCCCGACCAGGGACTGGACCGCTACCGTCGAGCCCTTCAGGCAGCGCCGGACTCGGCCCTCGCCGAACTCGGGATCGGACGGCTGCTCCTGAGGCGCGGAGAACTGGAGGCGGCCCGTGAGCGTCTCGAACGAGCCGCAGCGCTGGTTCCCCGGGCCGGTCCGGTCCGGGCGGAACTCGCCCGCCTCTACACCCGGCAGGGCGATCACGACGCGGCCCGGAAGGCGTCAACGGCAGCGCGTCACCTCCCCGCCATCGTCCCCGTGAATGACCCCCTGCTCACCGAGGTCTGGAACGAGGCCGTGTCCAATCGCGGAACCGAAGCGCGGGCACTACGCGCCGAAGCCGCCGGGAACCCCGAAGAAGCCGAGGCCATCTACGAAGACGTGCTGGCGAACAATCCCGGGGATCCCGACCTCCTCTACAACTTCGGCAACCTCTACGTGCGGGGACGGCGGTTCGAGGAAGCTGCCGCCCTCTTCGAACGGGCTCTCGAGGCGAGGCCGGGCCACGTCGCGGCACGGGTCAACCTGGGGAGCGCGCTCCTCGTGCTCGGGCGGCGCGATGAGGCGATGGACCATCTGCTGGTTGCGCTCGAGCACGACCCGGCGGACCCCGACGCCCATCGCCCCCTCGCCGGACTCTTTGCCTACCGGGGAGACAACGACCAGGCCATCCACCACTACCGGGCGGTACTCGAGGCGAACCCGCAGGACGGTGACGTACACCGCGACCTGGCGATCGTCCTGGCGGCGGAAGGAGAATTCGCCGCCGCCTGGGAGCATGTCGAAGCTGCCGAGAGACTCGGTTCGGAGCCCTCCACGGACTTTCTCCTGAGGCTAGAGGCCGCTCATCCCCGGCCGCGCTAGCAACCTGTGGTGAGGTTCCCGTCGCGTTTGCTCCTGGTTGCCGGCGCGGGAAGGGTCGGGGAGTTCGCTGGCCTGCGGCCAGCGATGCCGCTCTGAAGAGCGGCGCTCCTTCAGGTTTGCCCATTTGAAGCCCATCCTGCCGATCTGATATACCCGATCAAAGGAGACGGATTTAGCGGCTCCCGCCATCTCATGCGTTTCCGGCGACGCCGCAGGTCACCCAGGGGTGGCCGCGGCGTGCCTCTCGCCGGACCGACACCAGCGGAGTCGAGAGACTCCCGGCTTCTACACCGAACCGTGCGGGGGGTACCCATGCGTCGCATCCTTCTTGTTCTCGGAGTTCTTCTCCTTTCCTCGTCGGTTCTGGCCCAGGAACAGACGGGAGCCCTGCAGGGCCGGGTGACGGACGCCTCGGCGGGTGTCCTTCCCGGGGTCACGGTGACGATCGCCGGGCCCAACATCCTCGGTGCTTCCCGGACCGCGGTGACCACCGGAAGCGGCTCCTACCGCCTCGGGAACATTCCGCCCGGCGTGTACCAGATCTCCTTCGCGCTCAGCGGCTTCGGCGAGCGGGTGTTTGAAGGAGTCCGGGTCTCGACCGATACCACGTTCACCCTGAACGCGGAGCTCACCGTCGCGAGCATCGAGGAGACGGTCACGGTGACCGGCGAGGCACCCGTCATCGAGACCCAGGCGACCGACGTGGCGTTCAACTTCACCGAGGAGGTGATGGAAAACGTCCCGAACGCGCGGGATCCGTGGGCCATGATCTCCCAGGTCCCCGGGGTGACCACGAACCGGATCAACGTCGGGGGCACCGAGACGGGCAACCAGCTCTCGTTCCGGGGCCACGGGGTGTTCCCCGGACAAAACATCTACGTGCTGAACGGGGCGAACGTCACCGACAACCAGTCGAACGGCGGCTCGCAGTTCTACTTCGACGTGGACTCCTTCGAGGAGATGCAGGTAGAGGTCAGCTCCCACAGCGCCGAGGTCCAAACCCCCGGCATGGTGATGAACATCGTGCCGAAGTCCGGATCGAACAATCTCGGGGGGACCACCAGTCTCTACTTCGGGAACGAGGGAATGCAGTCCAACAACGTGGACAGCCACCTGATGGGCCTCGGAGTGGACCGGGCAAGCAACCTCAACCAGTACCTCGACCTGGGCTTCGAAGTCGGCGGCCCGCTCATCGAGGACAAGCTCTGGTGGTGGGCCGGCCATCGCCACCAGGTCGTCCAGAAGTTCGTGACCGGCACCCAGAACCCGGACGGCAGCTTCCCGATCGACGAGACGGTGCTCTGGTATCCGTCGGCAAAGATCAACTGGGCGATCAACCAGAACCACAACTTCTCCGTCTACTTCAACATGGCCCAGAAGAAGCGCTTCAATCGCTCACTCAGTTCGCTGCGGCCGCTGCCGACCACCTGGAACCAGCAGGGCGCGCCCGTCGCGCGGCTCTTCACCTTTCGGGATGACTGGACCCCGAGCCCGAACGTGCTGGTCGCGTTCAAGGCGAATGTCATGGACCAGGGCTTCGAGCTGAGGGCCCAGCCCGAGGTCGATGTCCAGAACACGCCCGCCCGGCTTGACCTGGCCACCGGCCAGTGGTCGGACGCCCCGCCCAACGAGCTCGGCGTGCACAAGACCCTCCGCAACGTGGCGACCACCGTTTCCTGGTACCGGAGCGACTGGGGAGGCGACCACGACTTCAAGGCAGGCTTCGAAATCGGACAGATCCGGGCCTTCGGCAACCAGGGCGGCGGAGTGGCCCGGAACACCTATCCGGCCGACCATCGCCTCCACTTCTTCAACGGCGAACCCTCGGAGGTCATCCTCTGGGCCTCCGGGGCGGTTGCGGCGACCGGTCCCCAGCGGTCCGCCTTCCTCCAGGACTCCTGGGCGGTCAACAACAAGCTCCGGTTGAACCTCGGCGCCCGTTGGGACTGGCAGGCGAACGCCCTCGACCAGGTCACCGCGCCGAACAGCCAGTACCTCGACTCCGTCTCGCAGGAAGGAACCGGGAACCTGATCATCTGGAACACCATCTCCCCGCGTCTCGGGATGGTGTTCGACCTGACCGGCGACGCCAGAACGCTCCTTAAGTCGAGCTACGGGCGCTACTACTGGGTTCTCTGGCTCGACCGGGTGCAGCAGGCGAGCGTCGCCGGCGACCGGAACCGGAAGCACGTCTGGAACGACCTGAACGGCGACCGGAACTTCACCGCGGATGAGGCAGGGCCGGTGCTCAGCGTGTTCGACGCCGGCGCAAACCCGGTGACGATTGACGGGAACCTCGACCCGTCCTACACCGACGAGTTCACCGTGGGACTGACCCGCGAGGTGGCGGCGAACGTCTCGGCGAGCGCCACTTTCATGTGGCGGCGGGACCGGGACATCACCCAGATCACGAATACCGGCATCTCCCCGGCCGACTACACGGCGGTGACCGGAACCGACCCGGGCCCCGACGGGACGCTCGGGACCGGCGACGACGGCGGCGGGATCACCTTCTACGAACTCGACGCGTCGAAGACCGGTCTGTCGCCGAACTTCCTCACCACCCGCGACGGGTTCGAGCACCAGTACTTCGGCTTCGAGTTCACCCTGCACCGCCGACTGACCTCCAACTGGCAGTTCATGGGCTCGCTCACCACCGGCGAGCAGTCGGAGAACTACGGGCCCGGCTCCTTCGAAAACCTGGACCGCGCCGTCCCCGACGCTCGCGGGCGCCTGGGCCGCCAACCGCAGTTCCCCCTGAACAATCCCGAACTCGTGGACGGCACCCGCGTCGCGAACTCCACCCCATACCTGTTCAAGCTGCTCGGTACCTACCAGGCCGACTTCGGGCTGACGCTCAGCGGGTTCTATCAGTACATCAGCGGCAACCACTTCACCCGCACGGTCAACTCGAGGGCCGCTCTCGGCCGAAACCTGAACCAGGGCAACGTGCGGGCGTTCGCCGGCGAGCGCAACGCGGAGCACTGGGAGGCGGCCAACGTACTGGACCTCCGGGCCGCCTACGACCTGGGCGTCGGTTCGCTGGGCACGGTCTCGCTCCAGTTCGACATCTTCAACGCGCTCAACATCAACACCATCACGAACACGCAGAGCCTGTCCGGCGGCGCCTTCGGACGGGTCCTGGCCTTCGTGCCTCCGCGGATCTTCCGCCTCGGCGCGAAGCTGCGCTTCTGATCGTCTAGCAGCCTGTGGTGAAACTCACGCGGCGTTCGGCCGGCGATCCATCCCGGCTGAACCGCGTCGCTTCGCGCCGCTCATCGTTACGTTTCGGTCGAAATACACTCGGTATTCCTCCCTCACGCGCCTTGTCAGCCGGGCGCCTCGCCGGCCTCGGCGCTCACGCGAGTTCCACCACCGGCTGCTAGCCTCACTCGGCTGGGGCGGCATCTCGCCGCCCCGGCACCTTTCGGCGAGGTGAGTTTCGTGCGCTTTTTTGCTGTCGTTCTTTGCGGCCTGCTGGCCGGTAGTTGCAGCCCGACACCATCACCGCCACCGGTCGCTCAGGACGATTCCGGGTACGGAATTCCCGGCGCTCTCGAACGGGCCCGGATCAAGACCGCGGTCGTCGAGGAAAAACTCCGTACTGCGCTGCTTCCGGCGATGCGGGCCCACGGCATCGACATGTGGATCGTTCTCGATCGGGAGAACCATCCGGACCCACTCCACGAGGAGATCGGCGGCGGATTCGCGGGCGTGCGCTCCGCCTACATCTTCTACGACTCGGGGGCGGCGGAGCCCGAAAAGATCTACCTCGGCTCTCACTTTCAGCCGGGCGATTCGGTGATCGAGCAGATCTACGACGAAAAGGTCTACTACGGCTACAGCGAGGAGGGGATATCTCCTCACCTCAGGGAGGTGGTCCACAGCCGGGATCCGGAGCGGATCGGGATCAATACCTCGAAGACGCTTCCGGAAGCGGACGGGCTCACCGTCGCCTTCCAGGACGTCTTGTTGGAGGCGATCGGAAGCCCGTACACGGATCGCCTCGTGTCGGCGGAACTCCTGATCCGGGACTTCCGCACTCTCCGCACACCACTCGAGCGGGAACTGTTCACCGGTCTCACCGAATGGACCGCCCGCTGGGAGACGGAGGGGTTGACGGGGTCCCACGTCATCCCCGGCGAGACCACCGCACTCGAAATGGCCGCCTGGTTCGAGGACCGCGCCCTTGAACTCGGCATGAACAGCTTCCAGACGGTTCGGGTGGTGCGTGGCGGGGATCTACTACCGCGCCACGACCCGGACATCCCCATCGAGCCCGGCGACATCGTCGCCGTGGACGCGGGGCTCTTCTACCTGCAGTTCGAAACCGACCTGAAGCGAACCGCCTACGTGCTGGCCCCGGGGGAGAGCGAGCCGCCGGAGAGCATCCGGGACGCCTGGGCGGAGGTGGTGCAGACCTCGCGGCTCTACGGGAGCAAGATGGTTCCGGGCGCTATCGGGCACGAAATCTACGAGGCGATCATCGCGGAAGCGCAGCGCGACGGCTATGTTCGGGACACCCGAACCGACCCCAGCGTCTCGAACATCGGGCCCGAACACGAGATCGCGCTCTATGGACACTCGCTCGGGAACGACTTTCACGACATCGGCGCCCGGGTCGCCCCCGACATGCCGTTCGCCTACGGCGACCGGGTGCGCTTCCCGCTCGTGGAAGGGGAGTTCGTCGTCATGGAGTTCCACGTCGGGGTGCCCATCCCGGAGTGGGAAGGGAAGAAATGGTCGGCCCGCTACGAAGAGATCGCCGCGGTGGGGAGCGCGGGGCTCGAAGAGCTGATCCCGTTCCAAACGGAGCTCCTGCTCATCCGGTAGGTCGCGTCAATCCCGCCTCCTCGATGGCACCGCCGGGAAGGGAACGCCGGTGTTCACACCGGCACCGCGGCCGAAGGCCGCGAAACCTCCCATCGTCAGCCCAGACGAAGCCCGGAGACGGCTTGGACCGCCGGCCTCCGGCCGGCATCGCGCGGAAGCGCGAAACCAGCCCAGCGCGTCTAACCTGTTAGGATATACCAGATGCCCAACACGAGTGTTCACTTCCCGGAGTCACTGCTTGCCAGGCTGGACCGGATCGCCGCGGAGCAGGGAATCAGCCGGAACCGCGTGATCGTGGAGTCCTGCCGGCATACCGCCGAGGAGCGGGCGAACTGGCCCGAGAGCTTTTTCTCGAACAGCCACCTGACCGCCGATGAAATCGAAGCGCTTCAGGGGGCCGGCGAGGAGTTCGATGGGGCCATCCGCGCCGCCCGCCGGAGTCGAACGAAACCGCCGTTCTAATGTTGCTCCTCGACACCAGCGCCGCCTCGCGAGTCATGCGCAGGCGGCCCGACGCCCTGCGCCGCCTCCGCGACGAAGACCCGGGAAGAGTGTATCTGTGTACGCCGGTGGCGGCGGAGATCTGTTTCGGTCTGGCGCGCCTGGAAGCCGGGTCGCTCCGGCAGCGCGTACTGGAGCGAGAGTTTGAACGGCTCCGCGCTGCGGTGCGGTGGGTGGACTGGAGCGAACCCGCGTCGCGTGCCTTCGGTCATTGGAAGTCCGTTCTCCAGAAACGGGGGACAACCATCGAGGACATGGATCTGGCGATCGCATCAATCGCCATCTGTCTCCCGGCACGGCTCGCCACCGGTAACGCCCGGCACTTCTCCCGAATCGACGGTCTGGAACTGGAGGACTGGTCGGCTGGCGAACCGGGCTGATTCCAGCCGCTTCGACCGATGGAGCCAGACCTGAACGAGCGAGTCCGGTCCCTACGCGTCGAGTTGCGCGGCGAGGTCCAGGAAATCCTTCGCGTTGATGTCGAACGAGTCTTCGTACGAGAGGTCGATCCGGCGGTTGGGCCTCTCCTGCGGCCGCGGCACGAAGGCGGTCGAAAGGCCCGCTCCGGCCGCCGCCCTCAGGTCCTCCTTGTGCGCAGCGACCATCATGACCTCGCCCGGGGGCACCCCGAGCAGGCTGGCTGCCTTCAGGTAGACCTCCCGGTCCGGCTTGTAGTGGCCGACAAGCTCCGCCGAGAGCACGACGTCCCAGGGAAGTCGGGCGTATTTCGCCATGTTCACGAGCAGTGCCACGTTCCCGTTCGACAGGGTGGCCACGGTGAATCTCTCCTTCAGTCTCGCCAGACCCGCCCCCGAGTCGGGCCACGGGTCGAGACGGTGCCAAACGCGGTTGAAAGCGTCCTTCTCGGGTTCGCTGAGGCCCTCGATGCCGAAACGGTCCAGCAGGTCGTCCAGATTCATCCGGTGGAGCTCGTCGATGCTCTTCCAGGGAAGCTGGCCTTGCCGCACGCGGTTCATCGCCGGACCGTAGCCGTCGCGCCAGGCGTCCGCGAAGGCGGCCCAGTCGACTCGCAGGCCCCGGGCGCGGCCCAGAGCCTCGCCTTCCCGGATCACCGTGGAGCGCCAGTCCACCACCGTGCCGAACACGTCGAATGCCAGCGCGCGGACGCGCGAACGCACATTGGCCGTCATCGTGGCGGCTCCCATCCCGAACAGCGCGAAGGCCGCTGTCAGGGCTGCGTGGCCGCTCGGGTGCTGTCGACCCAGCCCTTCCCGATCAGCACATCTGCCGCCAACTCGATCTGCCGCGCCGAAAACTGCTTCTTGCGGTCGTTCCATCCGTGGGTGCGTGCGATGAGGTCTGCCCGCACGCCGCCGGGATTGTCGCGGTCGAGGATCCAGTGCACCGTCGAGAGCAGTTCCAGCCCGAAAGGCGATTCGAAACCCTCGACGAGATGCGTAACCCTGCCGAAACGCTTTCGGGTCTCGGGGAAACGCTCGAGAGCCTCGGTGGCGTCCTCGACGGCGCCCGGCACGAGTTCGAGCGGCTTGTCCGGCGCGTCCCCGCCATCGGCATAGCCCGAGATGAAATGCCCCTCGACAGCGTGCAGGACGTGCCGCAGGTTCTCCGCGTACGGACCATAGAGTCCTTTTGCGTATCGGAGCTTCAGGGGCTCCCCGGCGACCTGCATGAAGTACATCAACTTGTGGACCTCCAGCAGAGTGACGAACGGGTCGAGGAGCCCTTTCCGATACCGATGGATCAGTCCAACAAGTGCCGCCCGGCCCGCGGTCATCTCGGGCGGTCGCCGGTTGCGCACCACCCGATGGGCCGCTGGCGCTTCGCTGGGCTCGAAGACGACGATGTGCACGTCCTCGATGCCACTCAGCGCCTCCTCGATGCGCCGGCGGACAGTGCTCCAGTCCAGGCCGCCGAGGCCGCTCCCGAGCGGCGGGAGAGCGACGGAACCGATGCCGCACTCCCGGATCCGTCGCGTCAGATCCCTCAGTCCCGCTTCGATGTCTTCGAGCCGGCTGTTGCCGCGCCAGTGCCGCTTGGTCGGGAAGTTGATGATGTACCGGGGGTTGGTGAGCCGTCGGGTCTCAAAGACGAACATCCGGCCGGGCTGCACTTCGCCGCGCCCGCAGGCTTCTGCGTAAGCCAGGAAGTTGTCCGGGAATCGCTTCTTGAACTGGAGCGCAATCCCGCGCCCCATGACCCCGACGCAGTTCACTGTGTTGACCAGGGCCTCGACGTCCTCAGAGAGGATGTCCCCTGTCTTGAAGCGAATCACCCCAAGCTCTCTCCCGGCATCAATAGTACCAATCGCCCCTGACTTCCACGCGCGGCTGGTGATCGGCCGTCCTTAGCGCCTCGCGCACGACCCTATGAACGCGCCCGGAGTGTAGGCCGACGCGGCGAACCAGGCTCCACGGAAACGAGGTCTCGACGAGAAACTCCGCCTGTTTCCCTTCGCTGCGACCCTGCCAATCCCGGGCTTCCACCGCCTCCCAATCGATCTTGTCCAGCTTCGCCAGATCGGCGTAGTCCGCAAAGTACGAGGACGCCGCGTTTGAAGAGGTGAAGGCCCATCTCCGTCCGTGCGCTTGCGCCCAAATGACTGCCTCTCGGAAGTCCGCTTCCAAATGCAGGATCGGCTCCTGTCCACCACGGTAAGTAAGGCCGGGATTGTTGGCCATGTGGATCACATAGAGCATGACGGAGCGCGGGCAAAAATAAAACGGCACGCAGTCGCCGACGTTGAGCCCTCGGTGACTGCTCAGCCGGCGACTCCGCCGGCTCTGCTTGATCGTGGTCATTCCAACGCCGGTGCCGACCTGCTGGCGCTTTTCCATCATCGCATCGGACCAAAGACAGCCATCTGAGGCGATCGACTCCAGGCGATCCATATGAACGATGTGGTAGATCTTTGGGGCAGCCGGAGGCGGCATGGTCTGTCCATTGTCGCGCGCGGTGGATCGCACGCGGTGGGGGGCACAGTCACGGACGGAATCGGCCGAACTAACGGACGCGCCGGATGAGAAAGGCTGTCCGTCACGTTTCACTCAAAACGCGTTCGGTAAGGATGGGGCAGGCACCGCGAGGGACATTGGCGTCGTGCATTTCGCGGCCCAGACGGGCCGCGATGCCGGTGTGAACGCCCCCACCGGGAGAACTGGCCGGCGTTCCCTGGCTGTCGGCGCCGTCCTATCCGGCCGGCGTTCCGAGTCCCCGCTATTACGGCTCCACCAGTTGCAGCCCGCCTTCCGGGGCCACCAGCAGCAGCCGCTCCTGCCGGGGAATCAGCCAGTTCACTCCGATCGCGGCCTGCTGGGCGTTTTCCTCGAAGCGCGAATACCACGTCGTGCCGCCCCACTCGGGAATCGGGGTGCTCAGGTGGAACTCCACGGAGACGAACTCGCCCTCCACCAGGGGAAACCGCACCCGCTGCCCGTAGGCGAGCGGGAAGTCCTCCGCGACCCGCGCCCCGATGTCGTGCGAGTTGTTGCCGACCGAGTGCCCGTAGATGCCGATCTCCGGCCGGGTGTCGGTGGCGGCAACGCCGCCGGCGTCCGGCCCCACGACCCGGTAGCCCCGGTCCTGGACCCGCTCGACGATGGCGGCCCAGACTTCGGTTCCGGTGCGGCCCGGAACCATTTCCTCCACGTAGATGTCGGCGACCCCGAGCGTCTCCTGCCAGGCGTCCCGGATGCTCTGGGGAGGCTCGCTCTCGCCTTCGCGCAAGACGTAGATGGTGCGCTTCATGTCGGTCTCGTAACCGAGATACTTGAGCCCGCTGTCGATGCCGACGATGTCGCCGGGCCCGATCGCGTGGGCGCTGGCGAGCGGGAGCTGCTCTCCCTCCCGGACGATCCGGGCGACGTTGGATCCGCTCTGGCCGGTCTCGAGCCCCACATCCCGGGCCCGCTGCTCCATCCACCAGAAGAGATCGGCAGCCGTGGTTTCGCCCGGCACGACCATGTCAAAACCCTCTTTCATCCAGCGGTCGCTCCACTCCAGCAGTTGGGTGAACACCTCGATCTCTTCCGGCACCTTGTGCAGCCGGAAGTCCCGCACCAGGAGTTCCGCGGAGACGATCCGTGACGAGTATTCGGGACCGATGGCGTTCTCGATGTACTCCAGGAGCCCGAGGGTGAGCCCGTCGGCCTCGGGCAGCGTGTAGGAGCGGTTGATTCCGATGCGCTGCGGATCCCGTTCGGCCACCGCGTCCCGAAGGAACGGCGCCACCCCCTCCGGGTGGTAGCCGTAGTAGGTGGCGGCGTCGTAGAGCCAGGGAACGATGGCGGTGTTCGGCTGCTCGTGGGATCCGAAGAAGAGCTTCTCGATGCCTTCCTCTCCGCGGTCGAAGAACAGGTACACGCCGCGGACCCCGGGGTATCCGCCACCCACCTCGTCGTGGAGCGGCTCCTCGTTGTTCTCCCGGTCCATGACGATCCACATGTCGATGCCGTGGGCGCGCATGGCCGGTGGCAGCGCCTCGTCGAGTTTCTTCTGCACGATCGTGCGCTTGAGCTCCCACTGTTCCCGCTCCGAAGGAACCCCGTAGGGATTCGTCTCGGCGGGCGGAGGCGCCGTACAGCCCGAGAAAAGGAGCAGAAAGCCCCAAACGGCGGCCGTTCCCGCGATCAGGGCGCGGGTTCGATCAGGAACAGTTCCTTCTGCGTCGGAATGAGCCACTTCACCCCCTCGTCGGTGATCTGCGCCGTCTCCTCGAACCGCGCGTACCAGGTCTTGCCGCCCCATTCGGGAACCGGGATGCTCGCGTGGAACTCGATGGAGACCCACTCGTTCGCCTGGAGCGGGAAGCGGACCCGGTCGCCGTAGGCGAACGGGATGTCGGCCGCGATGCGGGCGCCGATGTCGTGCGCCACGTTGCCGACCGAGTGGCCGTACACCCCCACCTCCGGCTCGATCGTGGTGGTCGCGTCTCCGCCCGCGTCGGGCCCCGTGGCCCGGTAGCCGCGGCTTTCCATCTCGGCGTTGATGGCCGACCAGGTTTCGAAACCGACAGCCCCCGGAACCATCATGCTCGCGTAGAAATCACCGATCTCGTGCGTCGTCCTCCAGACCTCCTGGAGGCTCTCCGGCATGGCGGTTTCGCCGGGCTTCAGGATGTAGGCGGTCCGCTTGATGTCGATCGCGTAGTGGAGGTAGCGCAGTCCACCGTCAATGCCCACGATGTCGCCCGGTTCAAGCGGGATGTCCGGATCGTGAATTGGGAGCAGTTCTCCCTCCCGCACCACCCGGACGGTGCCCCCGCCGGTGAGCCCCAACTCGAGCGCCCGGTCCAGCAGCCACCAGGAGACATCCTCCGCGGTGGTAACGCCGGTGACGATGTTTTCGGTGGAGAGCGCCTCTTCCATCCAGCGGGCCGACCAATCGAGCAGATCGGTGTAGATGGCGGTTTCGGCGGGTGTGCGCTGGAGCCGGAAGTCGCGCACCAGGAGTTCGGCCGAGACGATCCGGCTCGCGTACTCGGGCCCGATCGCGTCCACCAGGAAGTTCCGGAGACCGACCGTCAGCCCGTCGGCTTCGGGAAGCGTGTGCGACGTGTTGACCCCGATCTTCTGCGGGTCCCGGTCCTCAATGGCTCTCCGGATGTGCGGGGTGAGGCCCTCCCGGCTGTAGCCGTAGTAGATCGTCTCGTCATACACCTGGCTGATGACCGAGTTGGCCGGCTGTTCGTGAGAGCTGTAGTAGATCTTCTCAATGGTGTCGGAACCGTTGTCATGGAAGATGAACGCACCGCGCACTCCCGCGAACCCGCCCCCGAGTTCGGCGTGGAGCGGCTCTTCATTGTTCTCCCGATCCAGCACGATCCACATGTCGATCCCGTGGTTGCGCATCGCGGGCAGCAGCGCCATCTGCAGCTTCTCGGAGATGGCCTCGCGCTGGATTGCGAACCGCTCCCTGGAGTCCGGGATCCCGTAGTCGGAAGCGTCCGGAGCCGCTCGGTCCGACGATCCGGAATCCATCGTGCAACCGCTCAGGGCGAAAGAGAGCGCCAGCAAACAGCCCGTGCGGACTACAGGGGTCTTCGGTATCGTCATCGGGGGGGTGCCTCCAACATCATGGGAACCGGATTGTTCGGGCAGGGTGTCTTCGGACTACTCGCAATACAGCCGCCCAAAGTGAAGAGGAGAGCCAGCAGACAGCCGGCACGGAACAGGGGGTTCTTCGGTATCGTCATCGGGGGTAGCTCCCTCGCGAGCCGCCGTGATCCGAGTGTATGCGGCGCTTTCCGCCCTCACAACACGCTGCTCACCAGCAACCTTGCATGCCTGACCCGTCCCGTACCCGGAAGCCACCCCAACTCAGGATTCCGGAACCTCCAGAGCCGACGGCACGCGACCAGGCCGAGTTCGCCCACGCGGTTGCCGAAACGCCGGCGGATGTCCTCGACGCCGTTGGGGATCTGCCGGCAGCTTCGTCATTCCCGTCGTCCTTCACACTGCTCCGGGAACTTCAGAGCGGTAGGCGCCGGGTGCGGGACGACAGCGCGATCTCGCTGCGCCAGAAGACCCAGGAGGAGGCGCATCGTCTGCTCGAAAACTTCCTTCGCGCCCGGCAGATTCGGGGAGACCGCTTCGTGAGCGTGATTCACGGCAAGGGTTACCACTCCCCCGACGGCCGACCCGTGCTGGCTCGGCGCGTTCCCGAATGGCTGACCTCGTGGAAGCCCGAACTGGTGGCCGCCTGGGGCGAGGCGCGTCGCGAAGACGGCGGGAGTGGGGCCCTCTACGTGGTCCTCGCGTCCACACCGCGATAACCGCCGAGGCTTCCGTTACGGCGGCCCGATAGCCCGGATGTCCAAGGCCCCCCGGTCCCGACCCGCGCGAACCGGATGGGATCCTGACCAGTACCACAAGTTCGACGACCACCGGTTGCGTCCGGCGCTCGAGCTCCTGCACCGGGTGCAGGTCGCCGATCCGGCGCTCGTTTACGACCTCGGATGCGGCACCGGGACCATCACCCGGATCATCGCGGAACGGTTCTCCGCCGCCCGCGTGATCGGCCTCGACAGTTCCCCGGAGATGCTGGCGAAGGCCTCCGCAGAACCGAGCCGAATCGAGTGGGTCCGGGCCGACATCGCGGGCTGGGAACCCGAGGACGCACCGCAACTCATCTACTCCAATGCCGCCCTGCATTGGCTCGAGGGTCACCGGGCGCTGTTCCCCAGGCTCTTCGGGTATCTCGCCCCGCGCGGTTGTCTCGCGGTCCAGATGCCGCTCAGTCGCTCCCAGCCGTCCCACGTGTTGATGTGCGAGACCCTGGCGAACGGCGGCGTAGGCGGCTCGCCGCTGGGCGACGAAGCACTGGCGATTGCCGCCGCGCGCGAGTGGGTACTCGATTCCGATGCGTACTACGATCTGCTGGCGCCCCACGCGGCGACGCTCGACATCTGGGAGACCGAGTACTTCCACCGGCTCGAAGGCGACGATGCCGTCCTCGAATGGGTCAAGGCGACCGGGCTTCGGCCCGTCCTGAACGGACTGGCCGGCGCCGACCTCGAGCGCTTCCTCGAGGTGTACCGCAAGCGCTTGCGGACGGCGTACCCGCACCGTGCGGACGGCCACACCGTGTATCCGTTCCAGCGTCTCTTCCTGGTGGCGACGCGTTAGGGAACGCCGGTGTTCACACCGGCACCGCCCGCCGGAGGCGGGCGGAATTGCGGATCGCCAATCCAGAACAAGCGCGGGGACGGCTTGGAACGCCGACCTCTGGTCGGCACAGCGGCCCGCAGGGCCGCGGGCGGTTCCTTTCCGTCCGCCTGCACAGGGCGCAGGCACGGGGCCCGCAGCGTTGAGAACGGTCTCTGCCACTCCAAGTCACGGATCACGCGGAACGCCGGGATTTCCGCCGAGAAGGGACCACCTCGGAGCTGGGGGTCCTTCCCGCCGCCCGCCTTCGGTGGGCTGTGCCGACCAGAGGTCGGCGCTCCGAGCCGTCCCCGCGCTTTTTCGCGGTTGGCGGTTTGAACTCCTCCTGTGACGCTGAGTATCAGGAATCCGGATCAGGCGGTTTCCGTCCAGCGCGACCCGAACAGCACCAGCACCGCCACGACGCGGACCAGGTCATCGAGATCGACCCATTCGTCGGGACCGTAGAAATTCCCGGCGAGGGATCCCACTCCCATCGAGGCCCCGCCCCACAGCCGGATCGGGAAGCGGATGTCGCTCGCGAGGTGCTCGGTGTATTCCACGGGGTGGCTCCCGGTGATTTCGCCGACCGCGTTCCGGAGTCCTCGGGAGAATGGATCGTCCCAGGGAGTCCGCGCGGGATTCGCGCGAATCCCTGACGCGGCGATCTCGAAGCGAAACGCGTTGCCGGAGCCGGTTGACGGACGCGCGTGATCCTCGGCGGCGTGGCGGATGGGGGCCAAGATGCCCGCAGCCGTGCGGTCGCCGCGGAACAGCACCCGCAGCCCGGCGTCACATTGCACGGGCGTCCGGCCCGCGGCCTCTCCGGCGACCACTCGTCCGAGGTTGAGTTCGCAGTCCGCGAGTTCCCCCTGGCGGAGCGCGTCGACCCACCGAAGACAGGCCTCGAGCGCGTTGCCGCTTTCCTCGAACGGGGCGCTTTCCGGGGTTCCGATCTCTCGGGGCCGCCCGGACCAGCCGGTGACCCGGAACGCCACGTCGAGGACGCCCCGGCTCGCGTTCTTCAGGATGGCAAGGCCCGCGCCATTCTCGGGCGGATGCACGTAGAGGCAGTCTCCCGCTTCCGGCATCCGGGCGAGAACCGGAAGGGTGCCACGTGCCCCACCGCCCTTCCCGTGGACACTGACAAGCAGCGGCGCCTGGCCGCCGTGCCGCCGCAGCAGCGCCGCGGCCACCGCCGCCGCCGCGAGACCCCCCTTGTCGTCTGCGGCCCCGAGTCCATGGACGCGTCCGTTCCGCAGGGTTGCCTCGCAGGGCGGCGAGGTCCAGCCGTCCACGACAGCCTCGGTATCCACATGCGCGAAGAGCGTGAGGCCCGCGGGGTCCGGAGGCGTGGCGACCAGGTTCACGGCAGCCTCGGCCGCCGGCGGGGGCGGGCTGAACTCCGGATGATCCCGGAGCCCCTCGCCGGAGTCCTCCGTGGTCTCGACCGCGAAACCGTTCCGCGCGAGGTAGTCCCGGAGCCGTTCCTGCGCATCTCGGGCGGAGCTGCCATACGGGCTCGGCGCCCCGATCAGCGCCTCGAGGAGCGTCAGCAGTTCGCCGCGGGCGCCCTCCGCCAGTGTCAGGGCGCGGGCCAGGGTCAAGGCGCGGCGGCGGGACATGGCGCCCGAATTGTCGCTGAACGTCCGATCCTCGCTCGCCCGCCGCGACCGGACGGTCGCGGCCGGGAGTCCCGGAGCTCCGGCGCACCCTGCTTCGCCCACGACTTTTCGACAAATCGCAAAAAACCTGCGACTACCTCTTGAAAACCGCGGTCCGGCGTGTTGAATGTATAGGCATGAGACTACGACCCGTTCCCTTGGCCGCGATTCCGCTGGCCGTGGTCGCCATCGCGCTGGCGTGTGATTCTCCGGTAAGCCCTCCGGCTGACGCCCCCGCCGCGACCGCGCCTGCCAGTACTGCGGCCAACGTTCCCACCGCCGCCGCTCCGCCGAGCCGCTCCTCGCTCGAACTCGTCGGACCGGCGGCCCATTCTGTACTCGGCCTCCAGGAGCATCTCGATCTTCACGTCGAGCAGGCCCGAGAAATCGAGGAAGACTCCGACGCGCGGGTGCTCGAGGCGTTCCGGGAAGCCGGCGCCTCTGAAGAACAGCTCGAGCGCTGGCGGCTTGCGCAGGAAGAGAGCCGGAACCGGGATTCGGAGCACCTGCGCGAACTGCTGACTGCTGTCTTGACGCGCTGATCACCGAAGCAGCTTCGAATGGCACAAGAGGAACAGCAAATGACATTCACCTCCCGCGTGGTCGTCGTTTCCACGTTTGTCGTCATGCATGCGTTAGTCGTTGTCGCGGGCGCCACCTGTTGCCTGGACAACGTGTTGGCACGGTATGACTCCTGCATAGATTGGGCAGAGTACGACGCCATCATTGAAGCTCGCCAGTGTGGAATCACCGACAGCGAGTGTCGGGACAGAGCGCTGCAGAGGCTCAACGAGAGGAAGGCCGAGTGCCGCAGGACTCGGGATCAGGAGATGAACGAATGCAACATCTAGGCTGGTTGTCCAGCAAACATCGGGGGCAGAAAATGATGACTATTTCCAGAGTCCGTGCTGTCTTGGTTGTTCTGACGTTCGTCGCCATGCACGCCGCGGTCGTCTTTGCCGGGGCCACCTGTTGTATTGATGAGGCGATTGAGAGGGCTGATGCCTGCGAAGATCAGGCGCAGGCCGACTCCCTCGCGGAGGCCGAAAAATGCAAGTGGAAACTTCGGCCCGGAAAATGCCTCGACGCAGTGTACGAAAGGCATCAGGAGAGGAAGGCCGAATGCCGCAGGATCCGGGATCAGGAGATCGCAGAATGCAATATCTAGGATCCAACCCGAAGTGGAAGATTCTCGCTTTCAGCGTCGGGATGGCCGCAGGAGTGTTTGCGTTCCATGTCGTCCCCGCCGAAAGCGTTTCCGAGGCACTGGAAACGCTTCCTGAAGCCGCTGTTGCGGCGGCTACGATCTTTGCGGGAACCTTCGTTGGTATCCTGGTGTGGTCGTCAATCGGCGAGTGGTTGAAG
This sequence comes from Candidatus Marinacidobacterium sp., assembly GCA_965223075.1. Taxonomy (GTDB): domain Bacteria; phylum Acidobacteriota; class Vicinamibacteria; order Marinacidobacterales; family Marinacidobacteraceae; genus Marinacidobacterium. Next base: position 1,802,283 of record OZ244986.1, read on the forward strand.
AAGCGAAGGGAACCAAGTGCTCTTGTGTGCGTCGGAGTTGGGATCTGTTTGGCTCTTGCTTTGCTTGGTGTGTATGCCATAGCTATACACAACTTTCTTGACGGTGTTTTCGAGGGCATTACGACCCCGAATGGTGAACCTTCCGAGGTTTCCTCCGGGTGGCTCCACGACGTTGTCTTCTGGTTGGCGATATCGCTTTGGAATTCCGTGGGATACGGATTGGCGGTCAGCCCATCGCGGCGCGCTGAGACCGCTTCCACCGCGAAGCAGCCGATTTGATCTCGTTCGGGCACGAAATATGCTTGTTTGATCCACGGGTAGCGATCCGGCAGGACGCTCCACGGGGGACCGCATGGAGACTCCGAACTCCGAATGGGAACGCACGGATTTCCTTGACGACGCGGACGGGGGGGGGGGGGCACAGAGGGAGACCGGCCTTCAGTCGAGTCGCGCGACACGTGCGGGCCCGGCGAGGGTGGTCCCGAGCGGTGCGAGCTCGGCGTCTTGGATCCGGTCGCGCTCTACCTTCGGGACGCCCACCGGCATCGCGGGTTCCGCGGAAGCGAGCCGCAGCGGTGCCGACGCGCCGCGCGAGGCGGCAGTGCGACAAATCGGGAAGGGAATGGCGCCGCACCCCGAAAACGAGTCATCTGCGATGTCGGTCGCCAGCGCATGGTCGTCAGGAACCTCGGCCTTGTCGTCGCCATCGCGAAGAGCTACCGGAACCTCGGGCTGCCGCTCAACGACCTCATCCAGGAGGGCAACCTCGGCCTGCTGGCCGCCGCCCGCCGGTTCGAGCCGAAGCCCGACCTGAAGTTCTCCGCCTATGCGTCGCGGCGGATCCGCCAAACGATCTGTCGGGCGCTTTCCCAGCAGTCGAGAACCATCCGCATTCCACTTCGCCGGCTTGAACGCCGCCGGCACGCCGCCACGGTGGAGGCGGATGAGGAACAGCGGTGCGGCAACGAATGCTGTACGGGGAACAGGCGCGGGTCTCACACGACGGAACACGACGCGCAGGAACTCGGCGTGAGCGTCGAGGAACTGCGCTCCACCATCCTCCTGGCGCCGGACGTGGAGTCGCTCGACGCTCCCGCGTCCACTGACGGCCGCTCCCCCCTTCTGTCGCTTGCGGACCCGAGGTCCGCGGACCCCTGCGAGACCGCCGCCGCGTCAGAGGAGCAGCGGCGCCTGCGTGCCGCGCTGTCCGGTCTCCCGGACCGCCTTCGATACATCCCGGGGAAACGCTTCGGACTGGGGGGCTGCGAAACATTCAGCCTCGCCGAGATCGGACGCGAACTCCACCTGAGCGCCGAGCGGGTGCGGCAGTTGCAGCAGCAGGCGCTCGAACTCCTCCGGCACGATTCCGAGTTTCGGGCGCCACCCGCTTGATCCGATTCGCGGCGGGCAGTGCCGGCCGCGCGGCGGCGGCCGGTGGGCGGCACCCGGCTACGGAGCTTCGTTGCCGATGTCGTACCGCGTAATGGCCTCGACGAGGGCCGGATCCACGATGTGCGCCGCGCCGCGCCACACCTCGCGCGCCAAATCCAGGAGAGCCCCGGTTTCCGGATGGGTGAACCGCACCCCCGCCGCCTCGAGCTTGGCGAGCGCTTCCTCGTCCTGCCGCTGGTATTCCTCGCGCTCCGCTTCCACCGCTTTCCTCGCCGCAGCCCGCACGGCGGCCTGATCCCCGGCGGAGAGCGACGAGAAGAACCGTTCGCTCATCACCAGCGGCTGCACGAGATACATCCAGCCGATCTCCGACCAGTTGGGCGCCACCTCGAAGAAGCGTTTCGAGAAGTAGTTCGAGCGGGCGGCCTCCGCGCCGTCGATCACCCCCTGCTCCAGAGCGGTGTAGACCTCCCCGTAGGCCATCGGCAGCGGGTTCGCCCCGAAGGCTTCGAAGGCCCGCAGGTGAAGCGGGTTCTCCATTGTCCGGATCTTGAGTCCCGCAAGATCCTCCGTCCGCTCCACGGCGCGGTCGCGGGTCATGAGGTGCCGGAGACCAGCTTCGAAGTAGCCAAGAAGCACGAGTCCCCGCTCCCGGAGCGGTTTCTCGAAGCTTTGCCCGATGGGGCCGTCCAGCACCTCGTACATGTGGGGTCGGTCGCGAAACAGGTATGGCAGGTCGAAGACCAGCATCTCGGGTGCGAAGGTGGCGAGCGGCGCGTTCGAGGGCGTGGCGATCTCGACCGCCCCGATGATCGTCAGTTCGATGACGTCCCGCTCGTTGCCGAGGGCGTTGTTCGGGTAGATCTCGACCCCGAGGCGGCCGTTCGTCGCCGCGCCGATCTCCCTCGCGAAGATCTCGAGCCCCTTCACCGCGGGCTCGTTCGCGGCGGTGCTCGTGCTGGCCTTGATCATGATCCGCCGCTCTTCCGGCGCCCGGCAGCCCGCGGCCAGCACGAGCGTCGCGAGGACGAGAGGTAAGGGCCGGAACATCACAGCATTCCCAGCCAGCGCGGCAGGATCGTCACCGCGTCCGGAAAGACGGTCATGAGCGCCAGAACCGCCACCATGGCGAGCACCGGTCGGACGGTCCAGACCGCCACCTCGCTGATGCTCTTCTTCGCGATCGTGCAGGCGACGAAGAGGGTCGCCCCGTAGGGCGGCGTCACCATGCCGATGCACAGGTTCACCGAGGCCAGCACCCCGAAGTGGATCGGATCGACCCCGAGCTGCAGCGCCAGCGGAAACAGGATGGGCATGATGACGATGATGGCCGAGATGCTCTCCATGAACATGCCCACCACGATAAGGATCACGTTGCAGGCGATGAGGAAAGAGAGCTGACTGCCGGCCAGGGCTTCCACCTGGCCGCCCACCTGGTCCGGCACCCGGCCCACCGCAATGATCCAGGCGAGGAGGAACGCGCTGGTGGCGACGAAGAGGACGACGCACGAGCGGAGCGCCGCGCTGACGAGCAACGAGCGCAGATCGCGGACGCGGAGTTCGCGATAGACGAAGAACCCCACCGCGAGGCCGTAGGCGACCGCCACCCCGGCGGCCTCGGTGGCGGTGAAGATCCCGGCCAGGATTCCCCCGAGCACCACCACCGGCATCCCGAGCGCCGGGAGCGCGCCCAGGATCGCCCGGCCGAGCGAGCCCTGCGCGGGCGGGGGTCCCTTCCCCGCGGCGGCGGCCGCCGCCTCGTAGCGGCGCGACCTCCGGTGGTTGATCGCGATGAGCGCGCCCGCCATGAGGAAGCCGGGCACGATGCCGCCCACGAACAGCGCCGCGATGGAGGTCTCCGTCACGTAGCCCATGACGATCATGATGATGCTCGGCGGGATGATCGGCCCGAGGGCGCCGCCCGCCGCCTGGAGCGCGGTGGCGAAGCCGCTCGGATACCCGCGTTCCTTCATGGCGGGGATCATCATGGAGCCGACGGCCGCGGTGCTGGCGCTGGAGCTGCCCGAAATGCTCGCGAAGAACATGGATGAGACCACCGACACGATGGGCAGTCCGCCCCGCAACCGTCCCACGACCTCGATGGTGCGCCGGGAAATCCCGCAGGCGTTCATGAGTTCGCCGGCGAAGATGAAGAGCGGCACCGCCATCAGCGCCCAGGAGTTGAGCGCGGCGAACGCCCGCTGGGGGATCAGTTCGAAGGGGATCTGGCCGTCGGCGAAGAGCGCGGCCATGCCGCTCAGGCCGATCGCGAAGGCGACCGGAACTCCGAGCAGGAGCAGGACCGCGAGCGTGACCAGCAGGGCGGCGATCACGGCTCGCCAACTTCCCGGGCGGATTCCCGGTCGGATTCGTGACCTGTCGTTCCCTGAATTTCGGAAACGATGAGGACCGCCGCCGCCATCGCCATCAGCACACCGCTGACCGGAACCGCCAGATAGGGCCAGACCATCGAGATCCCGAGGGCCGGGGAGGTCTGGAGGGCCGCGACAGCCAGCAGGCGCGTCCCGTAGACGGCGAACGCCAGGCAGAAGACCGCCGAAACCAGGAGCACGCCGGTTCGGAGGGCCACGCGGAGGCCGGGCGGGAGCCGGGGCGACACGTAGTCCACGGCGAGGTGCATCCCGCGCCGGAGACAGACCGGCGACGCCAGCAGGACCAGCCAGACCTGCAGGAAGCGGGCGAGTTCCTCGGTCCAGCTCGGCGGGCTTCCGAACAGGTAGCGGGCGCCGACCTGGTAGATCACGAGCGCCGCCATCAGCCCGAGGGCCAGTGCGGCCCCGGTCTCGAGCGTTCGCCAGAGGCGTTTCAGCAGGCCCTGCATGTGAGGTTGGGCGCGACTCACTCTACCTGACGACACCTCGAGGTCCGTCGTCGAAGAATCGACGGGACGACTCGCGGAAGGCGTGGGGTAGTGTCTGGCGGGTTCTCGCTCACGGAGGCCGGATTCAATGGCCAAACAGGCTGTCTCCCTCGTTCTGGTCGCCCTGTGCGGGGCCGCCGCGTGCTCCGGCGGTGACGGCGAGGCGGTGACTCCCACGGCCCCCACCGCCACTCCGTCGCCAGCGCCGCCGGCTGAGCCGCCGCCGGAGCCCGAGGGGCCACCGCCACCACCGCCGCTCGACCTGACACCGCCGCCGGCGGACCCGACTCCGGTTCCCCCGGCGGATGTGGACTGTGAGGACTGGGCCGAGCTGCGGCCGACCGGCTACATCGTCCAGAACAACGTCTGGAACAAGGGTCAGATTCTGGGTTTCGAGCAGTGCGTGATGCGGCGCGTGGTCGAAGGCGAGGATCAGTACGGCTGGCGTTGGCGGTGGCCCTCGCAGCACGGCGCAGCCCTGCGGCCGTACCCGGCGTACCACGTCTCCAACCACGAAGTCCGGGCCTACCCGGAGATCAAGTTCGGTTACAAGCCGTGGCAAGGGTTCTCGACGTCGCCGGATCTGCCCCAGCGAATCTCCGATGTCCGTGATATCCAGGTGGACTACGAGGCGTATCTGCGGGTTGAGGGGGACTACAACGTGGCGCTTTCCATGTGGATTACGCGCGACAGCCCACCCACGCCGGAGAGCATCACCCACGAGATCATGATCTGGGTGGACCGCTCGGATTGGGAACCGAGCGGCTCCGATGACCGCGTGGCGGAGGCCGACATCAACGGCGCCGACTACACCGTTTACGTGCGCCAGAACGAGAACGCCCCGGAGGCGCACGCCTCGCTGATCGGGCAGAAGTACGTGGCGTTCGCCGCGCACGAGGACCAGTTCAACGGGACGATCAACCTCGCTGCGTTCCTCGAATACCTGGCCGAGGAGGGTCATGTTCCCGACGACCACTACGTGAACAACGTGGAGCTGGGCACCGAGGTCCTCGACGGCAGCGCGGGGGAACTCTGGCTCAAGAACTTCGAGGTCACCGTGCGCTGAGAGTCTCAAGGACCCGCGCCGGCATCCAGGGACCACCGGTCGGGGACGCGCGCCGTCCGCTCGGCGAGCACCGGCGCGATTCGAAGGCAGCCCGCGCCCTACAATCGCCGCCCATGAGCGACACCCGCGAGTTCCTGGACCGTTTCTGGGAGGACGAGATCCTCCCCTCCCTCACCGAGTACGTCGCCGTGCCGAACGTCTCGGTGCTCTTCGACCCCGACTGGGAGGCGAACGGCCACATGGAAGCGGCGCTTCAGATGGGCAAGGCGTTCATGGAGAAGCACGCCCCGGACGATGCCGTCCTCCACGTCGGACGCATTCCCGGGCGGACACCGCTCCTGCTGCTCGACTGCCCCGGCGAAGCTGACGGAACGATCCTGATGTACGGCCATCTGGACAAACAGCCCGAGATGGTCGGCTGGCGCGAAGGGCTCGGGCCGTGGAGCCCGATCCGCGAGGGCGACAAGCTCTACGGCCGCGGCGGCGCGGATGACGGCTACGCGCTCTACTGCGCGCTGGCGGCGATGAAAGCGGTCGCGCGCGAAGGGAAGAAGCGGGCCCGGGTGGTCCTGCTCGTCGAGTTCTCCGAAGAGAGCGGCTCGCCGGACCTGCCCCCCTACATGGAGTCCTTCGCCGACGTGATCGGCACCCCCGACCTGGTGATCTGTCTCGACTCGGGCGCCGGCAACTACGACCAGCTCTGGTCCACCACCTCACTCCGCGGGATGGTCGGCGGCACGCTGCAGGCCGAAGTCCTTACCGAAGGCGTCCACTCGGGCGACGCCGGCGGTGTCGTCCCCCCGCCCTTCCTGGTGCTCAGGAAGCTGCTCGACCGGCTCGAGGAGCCGGGCACGGACCGCATCGTCCCCGACGCGCTCCACGCCGAGATCCCCGCCGAGCGGGTCGCGCAGGCGGAAGCGGCGGCCGAGACGCTGGGCCACGACACCTTCACCCGCTTTCCCTGGGCGGGGAACACCGGCCGGCCGGGAATTCCCACCAGCGAACTCATTCTGAACCGTACCTGGCGCCCCAACCTGGCGGTGACCGGACAGGGCGGATTGCCTTCGCTGGCGAAGGCCGGAAACGTCCTCCTGCCCCAGGTCACCCTGAACCTGTCGATCCGCATTCCGCCCACCGTGGATCCGGCCACCGCCCAGGCCGCGATCCGGGAGGTTGTGGAACCCGACCCGCCGTACGGTGCGAAGGTCACCCTGCACTTCCACGAGCCCGCCCAGGGATGGTCCGCTCCCGCGCTGGCGGCCTGGCTCGGCGAAGCTCTCGACGAAGCATCGATGGGCGCGTACGGAAAGCCGGCGATGCACATGGGCGAAGGCGGCTCGATCCCCTTCATGGGAATGCTCGGCGAGCGCTTCCCGGAGGCGCAGTTCGTGATCACCGGCGTCCTCGGCCCGGGCTCCAACGCCCACGGCCCCAACGAGTTCCTGGAGATCGCCTACGCGAAGCGCCTCACGGAAGCGGTAGCCACCGTCATCGCCCGCCACGCGACGCGGGGCTGAGGGAAGGAGCAGGGAACGCCGGTGTTCACACCGGTACCGCTGCGCGAAAGCGCAGCGAAACCGTGCCTCGCTGACAGAGAAAAATCGCGGGGACGGGTTGGACCGCCGACCTCCGGTCGGCACTGCTCGCCGGAGGCAGGCGGCGGGACGGACCCCGACGCCAAACCCCCGAGTAGGCTCCGCACAGCGGCGCGTCGGACGGAGCAGTGGAGGTGACGTCCGGTCACCTTGCCTCCATGCGCATCACTCTCAATATCGCCGACGACATCCTCCGGGAGCTGAAGCGCCTCGCCCGCGTCCGTAAGCGCTCGCTCAATCGCGTGACAGACGACATCCTGAGAGCCGGATTGAAGCGAGAGACCCGGGGCCAGTCGCCCGGACGGTATCGACAACGGGTCTTCGATCTCGGGGAACCTTTGGTGAACCTGGACCATTCGCTGCGCATCGCTGCGGCTATTGAGGACGAAGAGACGGCGCGAAGGCGCGACACTGGGAAATGATTTCCGTCGATCTCGCGACGGATGGCCTTCTGATGGCACTGGCCTTTCTCACACGGGCCACCCTGGGGGATCGGGTGCGCACCGCGCCCACCTTACGAGCGAACCGGCACTACGGAATCGACTGAACGCCGAGCACTCCGATGTCGATGAGGAGCGTCCTCAGCTCGTCACCCTCGGACTCGTCAAGACGGCGGGTGGGGAGCCGGCTCGGGTCGCCTTTCCTGCCGGTCAACTCGAGCGTCGCGTTGATGACGGGGCTCTCCGCTCCCGCGCCGCCTTCAAGCCGAGTTTTCCCCATTGCCCGCTGAGGGTGAGAAGGAACGGGCCGGAATTCCGTCTATGGGAACAGAGGGGGACACCGCTGTTGTCTTCCGACGCATCCCCCGAGGAGTTCCCGATGTCCACCCAGCCCGCCCCGGAGCGGCCGCCACCCGAACCGACGCCGAAGCCGGCCCGGCCACCGGCTGACCCCCCACCTACCGGCCCGGAGGCTACGGCCCCGAGGCCAGCCGAGGAAGGCGCCATCTTCCGCGCGTTCCTGGACGCGGGTGCCGAGGCCAGGGTCGCCTATACTGCGGAAAAGCGGATATACACCATGGTTTCGGAAGTCGTCGCCCCGCAGCTTCAGCCGTTCCTGGTGGAGATGCGCCGACTGTCTGCCGCCCACGAAAGGCGGTTCGAGGCACAGGATCGCCGATTCGAGGCACAGGATCGCCGGTTCGATGAACTGGACCGGCGGCTGGACAACCTGACGGCAGCCGTGACGGCGCAAGGAGAAAAGCTCGCGGAACACGACCGGAAGCTGGAGGTCATCGTCGCCCGCCTCGACGCCATGAAGGTGCTCGGGCAGGTCATTCTTGGCGCGTTGGCTCTCCTGATCACGGCGCTGATCGCGGTGTTCGGCTTCCTGTTCACGAACTGAGCGCGGGCGGCAACAGCTCCGGTAGCTCCGGTCCGCCGCGGAAGCCCACCGGTCGAGGCCGATACGGATCATCGGCTGCGGGCACGGGCCACACTCGGCCCGTGGGGGGCCTTCCCCATAAGCGCTAACATAGAAGTTCGGACGCGAAGAAAGCCCGAACTTGGGGGCTCCGGGTGCGCGGTGGCTCGGCCAAGGATCTGGCAATGCCCTTCCAATCGTGGACAACGCGGGCGAGTGGCATCCGAGGCTTGATGGCTCCCACCACGTCGTCCAGGACATAGGCGAACTCACGCCACGCGCTGGGTGTCCGTTTCCGCCGCCAGTTCGTATCCCCAGGGGGAAACGGACTCGGCGTGGCGGATGAGCTTCTCCACCAGCAGCGCCACCAGAAGCTTGCCGTACAACCAGGCCCGGGCGCTGTCGTCATCGTATTTGGGCAGATGCCCCAACTCCGCCAGAGACTTCAGCCGCTTGAAGACCAACTCGACCTGCCAGCGGGTCCGATACCACTCCAACACCTGCCGGGCAGAGAAGTCCGCCTCGGGAAAGTTCGTGAACACGATCACGAACTTGGCGAACTCAACCGTCTTGGGCTGGATCTCGGTGCCCTTCCGGCTGGCGTCGCTCCGGATCTTCTTCTGCGCCTGCCGGATGGCTTCCCGGCTCTTGCGCACCGCGCAGATCCGACCCGCCACCGTCCCGCCGTCCGCCGCTACCACCCGCGCCGGCCAGAACCCGATCTGGTCGGCGCGCCGCAGCGAACGCACGGTCTCCAATAGGTCCAACGGCTCCCCCACCGCGCTTTGCAACGCCAGCGCCCGGGTGTTGACCCGGACCGTCGCATAGCCCCCAGAATGCGCCACGTGAACGAGCCCCGGCGCCCGCGCGTAGCCCCGGTCCGCCACTACGTGGTCCCCAGACTGGATCGGAAAGTGCGTCAGCGACTCTCCGCTTCCCTTCCCCTCCGTCGCCGTAACTCGGAAAAAATCGCACGAAAGCGACGGCAAGCGCACGCTGTAGTGGATCCGCCACAACGAACCCGTCTTCCCCGGTTCCCTCACCGTCGTCGCGTCCATCGCCCGAATCTGGAACCCGCCCTCCGCGGCACGCGACAACCCCTGCTCTCGGAACAGCTCCACGCACAGCGCCTGCAGCCATCCCCCCGCGTTGCGCAGCCGCTTCATCAGCGCCACGTCCGACAGCTCCGCCAAACCCACCTGCCGCGCTCGGACCGCCGTCTCGCGCAGCGAATACCCACACCCCAAATGCATCAACAGCACCCGCAGCAGGTTCTCCACCGACTTGATCCCCCGAAGTCTCTTCAGCGCCCCGGTGTCCGCCGCCAACTCCCGCCAGTTCCCCGGCAAGAACGACTTCACGAGGTCCCAGTCCTCTTGCATCCCGTCGCTCCCCTCCACACTTCCCAGCGCGAATGGAGCCTATGTTAGCGCTTATGGGGGCCTTCCCCTTGTCCCATGAAAGAAGGCAGCGACAAACCACTCGCAGCGCTGCGCGCCGCTGTGCCGACCTCCACCCGAAGAAACTCCCATGATCGGGCCTGCCGCACGCCCTGCCGGACAAAATGGCGCGGCACTCACGCTGGCCTGGCGCCACATCATCGGCCCTGGTTTCGCGCTCCCGCGCGATGCCGGCCGGAGGCCGGCGTTCCAAGCCGTCCCGGCCATTGCGCCGTCGGCTTTACGCGCTCTCAAGCCCATCGGCACTGTCGGCGTCCGGTCGCGGCTGCACTTTCACAGCAACTGCCCAGAGGTCGGCGGCCAGTTCTCCCGGTGGGGGCCCCTTGCCTCACCGCCACCTCTCGCTGATCCCTACCCCGCGTTTCGAGCGCTTCGCGAGCGAAACGGCACTAAGGATCCGGCTGAACGCCGGGCATACCGATGTCGATGAGGAGCGTTCTCAGCTCGTCGCGCTCGGACTCGTCGAGGCGCCGGGTGGGGAGCCGGCTCGGGCCGCCCTTCCTGCCCGTCAACTCGAGCGCCGCGTTGATGACGGGGCTCTCCGCTCCGGTGCGGCGCCACATCCGCACCCGGAAGTCGTACCACGGCCAGTTGACGGCACTCAGTCGCTTCTGCGCCGCGACGTAGTCGCCCGCTTCCAGCAGACGAAAGACCTCGAGGTCGTGCTCGGGCCAAACGGTGCACAGGTGGGTGATGTATCCCCGCCCTCCGAGCATGTGGGTCATGGCCTGGAGACCGTAGTTGTCGATGACGGCGAGACGCTCCCGGAAGCGCTCGACCCCGCGCTGGTAGTCCAGGACGCCGCGCGCGGTGGACCACTTGAGGGCGGCACAGCGAGGCAACTCGGCGAGGCGTTCGACCTCGTCGAGTGACATGTCATAGCCCTCCCAGTAGGTGTTGTAGATCATGATTCCCAGCGTGCTCGTGGCTTCGTGCACCGCTTCGAACACCCGGTAGCAGTCGTCGGGAGACGAGGCGTAGTAATAGCCGGGCGCGAGCTGGATGCCCCAGGCGCCGATGTCCTCGGCGAAGCGCGCGAGCTCGATGGACCGAGCGGGGTTCGTGTCCTGTGCTCCGACCAGCACCGGCGTCCGGCCATCGGCCGCCCGCACGATGGTTTCGCTGACTGCCTTCCTCTCGTCGAGCGTCAGCATCGGGAAGTCGCCCCCGGCGCCGGCGGCCAGGAGGACACCGCTTCCGGTCCGAACGCCTCGTTCCACAACGTAGCGAACGTTCTCCCGGACGGCGTCGTGATCGACGCTGAGGTCATCGTGGTAGTGGGTGATGACCGGAATCAACGGTCCACAAATGGTTCGCTTGGCGTCCGCCGGAGTCATGGCTCGAGTCTCCCTTCCGCTCTGCGAGTGTGTTATACGCCACCGCGCAGATGAATCAAGGCCTGGCCGTCTCCGACTGGCTCGTTCTCGCGGGCTACGCGGGCCTCACTCTCTGGCTCGGTTGGTTCTACGGACGACGTCAATCGTCGACGAGCGAGTACTTCCTCGGGGGCGGCCGGCTTCACCCCGTCGCCGTGGGCGTCTCGCTGTTCGCAACGCTCGTCAGCACGGTGTCCTACCTGTCCGTGCCCGGCGAAACCCTCGGGCGGGGGCCCGTCCTTCTCGTTCAGCTCCTGGCGCTCCCCGTCGTCTATTTCGTCGTCGGCTACGGGCTGCTTCCGGTCTATATGAAGCACCGGGTGACGAGCGCCTACGAACTCCTCGAAGTGCGCCTCGGCGCCGGGGCGCGGCTCCTGGGGGCTTCGATGTTCATCGTTCTTCGTCTCGCGTGGATGTCGCTTCTCGTGTATGCGGCAGCGGTGGCGATGACGGTGATGATCGGCGCCGGCCCATCCGCGGTACCCCTCATCGTCCTGTGCACGGCGGTCGTGGCGGTCGTCTACACATCCCTCGGAGGCCTGCGCGCCGTCGTCGTCACCGACTGCATCCAGTCCACGCTGCTACTCGCGGCGGCGCTTCTGGTTCTCGGCATCGTGACCCTGGAGCTCGGTGGCTTCGAATGGTTTCCGACGACGTGGCATGCCAATTGGGACTCTCAACCTCTGTTCAGCACGAACCCGGCGACGCGCGTGACCGTGTTCGGGACGCTGATGTCGACGCTCGTTTGGCACGCGGCCACCGCGGGCGGCGACCAGGTTTCGGTGCAGCGATTCATGGCGACGACCGATTTGCGCGCGGCCCGGCGGGCCTACGGGACCCAGTTGGCGGCCATCACCGTGGTTACGCTCGTGCTGGCGCTCGTCGGCTTGGCTCTTCTCGGTTACTTCGAGGCCCATCCCGAGCGACTCGGCGAGGCGATGTCGCTTCGCGCCGACGCGGACCACGTGTTCCCGTTCTTCATCGCCCACCGACTTCCACCCGGCATCTCCGGACTCGTCGTCGCCGCCATGTTCGCCGCCGCCATGTCCAGCGTCGACTCCGGCGTGAACTCGATCTCAGCGGTGGTGCTCACTGACTTCGTGGGACGTTTCGGTGCGCGTCCGCGCGACGACGCGAGCAAGCTCGGGCTGGCCCGCCTGCTCGCCGCGGCGACCGGCGGAGTCATCGTGCTCGGAAGCTTCCTCATGCACCTTGTCCCCGGCAACATCACCGAGATGACGTCGAAGACGTCGAACCTCCTGACCGCGCCGATCTTCGGTCTCTTCCTCTTCGCGCTGTTCATTCCCCGAGTGCGTCCCGTCGGAGCAACCGTGGGCACCGCGGCAGGGTTCGCCGCGGCCGTGCTCGTCGCGTTCTCCGGACCCATCTTCGGAGCCCATGCCGAGACCGGTGGCGACCCGGTGAGCTTCCAGTGGATTGCTCCGGTGGCGCTCCTGGTTCAGGTCGTCGTGGGCTGGACGGTGAGCTACGTGTTGGAGAACCGCACGTCGCGAGGGAGTACGCTCGGAGCTTAGGAGTCCACAAGAGAACTCATGACGCGCACGCTCGCCGCAATCGCTCTTCTCGTCTTCCAGATCGTCATGATCGGCTACGCGCGCTTCGTCCCGTCTCGCTACTTCTGCTGGGCGCCGATGGACTCCCAGAACCTCTACTCGATCACAGTCGTCATCGACGGTCGCGAGCTCGACCCCGAAGAGATCGAGACGCGCTATCGGCAGCCGGCGAAGGGCGGCAACTGGCAAGCCATCCAGCACGTGCTCGACAAGGTCCGGCAGTACGAGCAGACCTACGGCCGAGACGACGGCGCCCGAGTCGTCGTCGCTTACACCGTCAACGGACGTCCGGAGGAGACGTGGACATGGCCGCCACGATGAAACCGTCGTGGAATCCGCTGCGGCTCGGCAACACGCCGCTCCCCGTGCCGTTGCTGCTGTCGGCCAAGCTCATCGTGATCACGATGCTCGCGACCGGCCACGTGTGGACGCTCCCAGATCCGTTCCTTCCCTTCCTTTCCGTGTTCGATCGGATCGGGGATCCCGCCGCGTTCCGAACCGCGCTGCAGATCCTGTTCCTCGTCGGCTCCGCCGGTCTGCTCTTCAACCGCAGGGTGCGACTGGCTTCCTTCGTGGTCGGTGCGACGATACTCGTCGGGATCGCCTCGTCGAGGATCTACTGGGCCAACAACACGTTCTTCGCCGGGGCGTTTCTCACGCTCATCGGACTCTACGCGTCGGAGCGGTCGGTCTGGCTCCTGCGGGCACAGGTAGCGCTGATCTACTTCGGCGCGGCACTCAACAAGGTGCTCGATCCCGACTGGCTCTCCGGTCAGTTCTTCGAGCACTGGGCGGTCGTCAACCTCGAGCACGACCTCTACATCCGCGTCGCCGCTCTTCTGCCACCGATGGCGCTGTCCAAGTTCATGTGCTGGGCGACGATCGCGACCGAACTGAGCATCTTCGTCGGCTTCATCTTCCCGCGCTGGTGGCCTCTCGCGATTTGGCTCGGCATCCTGTTTCACGCGTCGATGACGATCTTCACCGGAATCACGTTCGTTCTGTTCCTCTACGTAGCGCCCGCCGCATATCTCGCGTTCGCCCGCTGGCCCAAATCGACCACGGAGGTCATCTACGACGGCGATTGTGGAATCTGCGCGAAGACGAAACGGTGGTTCGAGACCCTCGACCTCGAAGGCGCCTTTCGCTGGACCACGTACCAGAGTGGAATCGGCGACCGCTTCGGTATTTCCCGGGACGCCCTTGCGAATCGTCTGCACATCGTCACCGGCGGCAAGCAAATCGCTCAGGGCTTCCACGCGTTCAAGCTGATGCTGCTCTACAACCCGGTCACCCATTTGGTCATGCTCGGCGTTCTCCTGAGCTTGCACTGGGGACCCGCGTGGGCGCGGAGCGTCGCGATCCTGGGCATGATCGGGTTCTTCTTTCCCATCTTCGACCGCATCGGCCAAGCGGCGTACGACCTCGTCGCGCAGAACCGGGGCCGCATCGGTTCCGAGCCGACGTGCGCCGTCGAGTGAGGCACCGTGAACGAGTCCGTAGCCCCGCCGTCGCACCGGAACGTCGACAGCCGGCATGGCGCGCCGGCAAGGGGCCCCACCGGGAGAACTGGCCGCCGGCCTCCAGGCCGGCACAGCCCGCCGAAGGCGGGCGGCGGCAAGAACCTCCAGTTCCCAGCTGGTGCCCGCAGATCGGGCTACTGCGACATGTTCCCGTCCAATCGACTCCGCTACTGCGACATGTTCACCCGGCAGGCCGGGCTAATGCGACATGTTCGCACCCAGCCGACCCCCGCTACTGCGACATGTTCACCCCGCAGATCGGGCTACTGCGACATGTCCCTCCCCCGGCCGACTCGTCCGGAACGGCGTGTCTGGGCAGCGGCGTCGCGCCGTGACAGGCGGGAATCTCCAACTCGACTTTTCCACATCGCCGCCTCGACGCGGGAAGAATCGGGACGGGATTCCGTCTGAGGTGGTAGGACGGAGACGTCGCGTTTCCCGTCACCGCACTCCACGGAGGAATTCCCGATGCTGGACACCGACCACACCCCGCCGACGCTCACCGCCGACCCGCTCCGGAGGGCCGTCCTTCCGCCGACCCCGCCGATTCTCCGCGCCGGGACAACACCGGCGCCGAGACCGTCGAACGATCTCCGGTCGCGTGCCGCAGGCTGGTAGCATGAATCCCGCACAGGTTGCAGAAGCAGTGTTCGACAGCCACCGGTTCGTGAAGCGGCTCACCGAGGCCGGCATGGCGGAAGGGTTGGCCGAGGTTCTGGCCGAAGAGCACATGGGTCCATGGATCAGGAACGTCGCCACGAAGACGGACGTGGCGATGATCCGGAAGGATCTGGAAGACGCCGAAGCGAACATCCGGAGGGACGCCGCCACCAAGACGGACGTGGCGAACGCAGAAGTGAACATCCGGGGGGATGCCGCCACGAAGACGGACTTGGAAAACACCGAGGTGAATATCCGGGGGTACGCCGCAACAAAGAAGGATCTGGAAAACACCGAGGCGAATTTCCGGGGGTACGCCGCCACGAAGACGGACGTGGCGATGATCCGGAAGGATGCGGAGAACACCCAGGCGATGATCCGGAAGGATGCGGAGAACACCCAGGCGATGATCCGGGCGGATGTAGACAAACGGATCGCCGAACTGCGTGCCGACCTCATCAAGTGGATGTTCGGGGCGCTGATGGCCCAAGGGGCTCTTGTGGTGGCCCTCATCAAGCTGTTCTCGTAGGCCGCGCTTCTCGAACGCTCACCCTGTCGCGATCCGCAACGGAAGCTGCCGGGGGGCGCTGGGCGGCGTTTCCGCGTGAACCCGGAGCGCTGCAAGCCTGACGGCGCGCTCATGAGGGGCCCCACCGGGAGAACTAGCCCGGACCTGCAGCCAGTCCTGCCGAAGGGAGCCGGCATCGTCCGCCGCCGGCGTCGAGCCGTGACATGCGGGAATCTCCAAAGCGACTTTTCCACATCTTCGCCCCAACGCGGGAAGAACCGGGCCGGGATTCCGTCGGAGTAGTTAACAGCCTGTGGTGAAACTCACGCGGCGTTCAAGCGGCGATGCATCCCGGCTGAACCGCGCCGCTTTGCGGCGCTCTGCGTTGCGTTTCGGTCGAAATACACTCGGTATTCCTCCCTCACGCGCCTTGTCAGCCGGGCGCCTCACCGCTCTCGGCGCTCACGCGAGTTCCACCACAGGCTGTTAAGACGGAAACATCGAGTTTCCGTCACTGGACTCCAGAGAGGAACTCCCGATGCTGTACACCGACCACAGCCTTCCAGCGCTCACCGCAGACCCGATCCGGAGGGCGGCCTCGCCGATTCTCCGCGCCGGGACAACACCCGCGCCGGGACCGTCGAACGCTCTCCGGCCAGATGCAGCAGGTTGGTAGCATGACTCCCGCACAGGTTGGAGAAGCAGTGTTCGACAGCTACCGGTTCGTGAATCTGTTCTGGAACGTTCGTAAGCCGCGCCCCGCGCGCGCTCAGGCAGAGAGGGAGTAGAGCGGACTCATGCCCTTCGCCTTCGACACCGCCGCCGCAGCGGACACTCTCCAAAAGGCTGGCTTCGATCCACACCACGCTCGCGCCATCGTAGACGTGTTCAAGAGCGTAGATGACTCTCTCGCAACAAAGGCGGACCTCGCTCCTTTGGCTACGAAAGCGGATGTCGCCAACGCGATCGCTGCAGCCGAGCGGCGACTCATGGTCGCCATAATCGGGGTTGCCGGAGTTCTGTTCGCCGCGCTTCGCCTTTCCCAGCAATAGGCAGTGTTCGACAGCCACCGGTTCGTGAAGCGGCTCACCGAGGCCGGCATGGAGGAAGGGCTGGCCGAGGTTCTGGCCGAAGAGCACATGGGTCCATGGATCAGGAACGTCGCCACGAAGACGGACGTGGCGATGATCCGGAAGGATCTGGAGAACACTCAGACGAACATCCGGGGGGACCCCGCCACGAAGACGGACGTGGCGATGATCGGGAAGGATCTGGACAACACCCAGGCGATGATCCGGTTGGATGTGGAGAAACGGATCGCCGAACTGCGTGCCGATCTGATCAAGTGGATGTTCGGGGCGCTGATGGCCCAGGGGGCTCTGGTGGTGGCCCTCATCAAGCTGCTCCCGTAGGCCGCGCTTCTCGAACGCGCACCCCGTCGCGATCCCGCGCCGGAAGCTGTCGGGGACGCTGAGCAGGGGTTCCGCATGAGGTCCGGAGCGCTGCGAGCCTGACGGCGCGCTGGCGAGGGAAGCCGACCTCCGGTCGGCATCGTATCCACAACCAGGCCCCGCGAATCACGGGAGTCTTGAGAAACCGGCGGATCCGGCCGAGGCCGAGCGGCATCTCTTCCGCTTCCGTCACCGGGGAGATGGCTCGTTCCTCCGGAGGTGCGGGCGGCAGAGCTTCCTCCGGGGAACCCCTGCGCTGGATGGTACCGGGAGGGTGGCCGGCTCATCCCTCCAGGTAGCGGGTGGCGGCCAGCAGGCGCGCCGTGATGGCGTCGAAGATTGCAACCTCCATTGCCTGCGGGAAATCGTCAGGTAGGCCTTCACGCACGGTCTCGAAGGCCCCGGCGCGAATCTCGATCAGTTCCGAAAAGAGGCTTCGAAGGACTCGCGCGGGGACACCGGCGGCTCTTGCGGTCTCGACGAAATGCCGCGGTTCGATGCACTCCACCACCCGCAACCCGGCGCCTCCCACCGCGAGCGACATCATCGCTTCGTCGGCCGGAAGCCCCCCGCCGGTGAGCGCCGGCTGCACCGAGACGATGTCGTAGAGCGGCGCGAGGCGGAACCTGCTCCCGGGGAGCAGCCGCAGGCTGTAGTTCTTGGCATGGCCGTCAATCGCGGCGAGGAGCCAGAAGACGATCTGCGCCCGGAGGAAACTGCGCCGGTCTGCCTCGGACACGACCGAGCCTTCGAACAACTCGAGGAGCCGGATCATCCCCGGTCCCCCGTCCATCTCGTACTTGCGACCCGACGGGATCCCGAGCGCCTGCGCGAGATCCTCGTGGGGCACCCGCAAGAGCCGGCCGCCGCCGGCCCACCGCCGGTCGAAACGTTCGACCACCAGGACCCGAACCTCGCCGAAGTCTGCGATCCGAGCAGGCGCCACATCCAGCCCGAACGCCGACGCCAGGCTCAGGCAGAGGAACTCGTTCTCGACGCTCCGGCTGAAGTCCACCCCCATCAGCGAGCCGATCTGAGGCTTCAGGATGTGGGTCGTCGGCGTGAATCCGCGCGGGAGTTGCCAAACCCCACCCGAGAGCAGCAGGGCCGTCTTGCGCTGGGCGCCCGCGAGCGAGATACGAAACCGTGGGCCGACCCCGAGGGGACGCCGGTCCAGTTCCGAAACGAGCCGCGCCACCTCGTCGTCCGCAATCGGCGTCCCCAGAACGGCACCGGGCGGGCCGGGATCCTCCCCTTCCGGGACGAAGGTCAGCGCGCCCGCCGAACAGCGGCCGAGGTACGCGAGCAGGTTGTAGGGGTGAGTGTCCGGAGCATCCACGCGCGCAGCCAGCCGGGCGCGCACTCCCTCGGAGTCGGGCAGCAGATTGTCGAGAAACCGGAATACCGGCACCCCGCGGTGACCGGCCGGATCAAGCGGCAACGAGAGCGAGACCGGCGTGGCGCCCTTCCAGGCGAGCCACTCCGCGTCATATGCAAGCGTGAGCCCGGACGGCGTCCGGGTCAGGGTTCCGAGACGCCTCCCGTTCTCGAAGAGGCGGAGGGTCCGGCCGACAGACCTCATTCCGCAAGTCCCGGGTTCATTCGAGATCGTCCCGTTCAGCGAGCACCCACTGGCGGTCCCGGAGCACGACCTCCCGGCCGAGGACCGCAAGCAACCGGAAGACGGTATCCATCCGGGTTCCGGGCGCGCCGTTTTCGGCGGCGGAGACCGTGGCCTGCCGCAGCACGCACGCCTCCGCCAACTCCGCCTGGGTCATGCCCCGCCGCCGTCGGAGAGACCGAATCGCCTGACCGAGGGCGCGCGGGCTCGTTGCGATGGGATCCATGGGGCTATTCCGATATACGCCGTATCGTATACTGCACGAATATACGCCAAACCGCAAATCACCCATCCGACCGACGGTCCGGGCCGACAGGGACCGCCGACCTCCGGTCGGCATCGCCCGCCGCGGGCGGGCGAAACCGGCAGTAACCCTCCAATAGATGGCGGCGAGCGAAACGGCGCTCACGTAGGCAACCAGGTCGCCATCCCGCAGAATCCCCGTGCTTCGCTTCCGCGGACCGCCGGCTGTGACACTTCCGGTCAGTTGCCCGGGCCGGCGGCGCGCCGCCAGCACGGGTTTCGCCCTACCGGGCGATGCCGGTCTGGAGACCGGCGGTCCCTGGCCCTTCCGCCGCCCGTCGCTAGCCCTACCCGCGTGCGTGGCGGAGCGGGATCCGGATCAGGAACCAGCCGAGCACTATGAACACCAGGAAGCCGGGCACGCCGGACGGCATGGCCACGAGCGTCGGGAACTGGTAGTCCCAGACCGCAAACCCAGATAGCGCCACGCCCATCAACGCCTCGCCCGCGATGAGTCCGGACGCGATCAGCGTCCCGGCACTCTCCCCGAGGGACCGCCGCTCCGCCGGCAGCGAAGCCATCTGGCGGTCGCTCAGCCAGCGGAAGAAGCCGCCGACGAAGATGGCGAAGGTGGTCTGAAGCGGCAGGTACATCCCCACCGCGATGAGCATCGGGGAGGGCGCCTGGATCAGGATGAGGAAGAAGCAGAGCGCGATCCCGAAGATCACGAGCGGCCAGCGCATGTCGCCGCCCACGATGCCCTGGGAGAGAAGCGCCATCAGGCCCGCCTGGGGCGCGGGTAGCTCTTCGCCTCCAACGCCGATTCCGCCCGAGGCGATGTCTCCCTGGTGGAGGAGCATCATCGGGAGGACGAGGAAGAACGAGGCGAAGATCACCCCGAGGATCTCGGCCCATTCCATACGGAACGGAGTTCCCCCGAGGATCTGACCCACCTTCAGGTCCTGGAGCATGTCCCCCGCGACCGCGCAGGCACAGCAGACCACCGCGGCAACACCCAGCACCGCCGTCACCCCCTGCATGCCGGTGACGCCGAGGAAGGTCATCAACAACGCGGCCAGCAGGAGCGTCGAGATGGTCAGGCCGGAGACCGGGTTCGAGGAACTCCCGATCACCCCGACCAGATAGCCGGCGACCGCCGAAAAGAAGAACCCGGCGATGATCATCACGATCGCCGAGCCGAGCGCGCCGAGCGGCTGGCCGGTGTAGTAGTTGTAGAGGAAGAAGGTCGGGATGACGAGGGCCACCACGCCCGCCGTGGTCCAACTGAAGGAGATGTCGCGGTCCTTCTCCTCGCCCGATCCGGCCGGGTGGCCGGTCCGGATTTCGGCTATCGAGCGCCGGAGTCCCTCGCCGAGCGACTTCCGCATCCGGAGCAGCGTCCAGACCGCACCGGCGATCATCGCCCCCACGGCGATCGGCCGCACGAGCTCCGCCCAGACGACGCTGCTGACCGCGCTCCAATCGGCACCCGCCGCCGCCAACCGGTTCGCGTCCGCGAACTCGGGGTTGAAGAAGAGGACCGCCGGGATCATGAACCACCACGCGAAGACCCCACCGGAGAAGGTGAGCGCCGCCAGCCGGAAGCCGATGATGTAACCCACCCCCAGGTAGGCGGGCGAAGCCGACGGGGTGGAAAAGGGGAACACCCCGGGCTGGGCCGCCGCGCCGAACGTCTGGCCGCCGACGGCGACCGACCCCTGGAAGGAGCCGTACCCGAAGGCGCCGGCGATCCGGTCGGTGAAGAGCTGGATCCCTTTCGAGTTCTTGAGGACCTCGATCAGCGCGCCGACGCCCATCATCTGGAACAGCAACCGCCCACCGCTCGCTCCCTTCCCGGCGCGGTGGATCTCGGCGGCGGCGACCGACTCGGGGAACGGCAACTCGGGATCGTTGACCATGCTCCGCCGCAGGATGACGACGAACAGGATGCCGAGCAGCCCACCAACCAGCATCAGCAGGGTGCTCTCGAGGTAGTGGAACTCCTCCCACGCCCCCACCATCAGGAAGGCCGGGAGCGTGAAGATCGCCCCGGCGGCGAGCGCCTCGCCCACCGACGCGGTGGTCCGGGCGATGTTCTCTTCAAGAAGGCTGCCCCCCTTGAAGAGCCCCCGGATGACCACCATGGAGACGACCGCGGCCGGGAAGGTGGCGGCAACCGTCTGGCCGGCGCGGATGCCGAGGTAGGCGTTGGCCGCCCCCAGCACCACGGCCATGAACAGGCCGAGGAGAAGAGCCCGGAGCGTGAACTCGCGGGAACTGCCGGATGAGTTCGCCATGCCGCCTCCTTGGAACGAGGGATGGGCCAGTTCGGCGTTATATCACCGAGCGGGGGTGATGGAGGCCCCCATTGCGCCAGCAGCCCGGACCGCCTCCAGCGGTGCGTAGAATGCGGGGATGCTCGATATGAAGGTGATGGAACGAAATCGACGGACACCGGTTTCCGAGTTGGAGTTCGTCGGCTGCGAGCCGATCCGGGTGAGCGCGGCCGAGATCGAGGGTCCCGAGTGGGAGGGACGCCGCGTCGAGTACTGGCACGCGCTGACGGAGACGGCTTGGCTGGTGCGGGAACCGACGAGCCCGTACCACGAAGTTCCGTCGCGTCGCCTTCCGGCCCTGGTGGAGCGGATCTGCCAGGCCCGCGGGTCGGCGGCCCGGTGCTTCGGTTCGTCCGATCTGCGGATTCGGGAAGAGGACGGATCGCTCGGCGATCTGATGCAGGCGGACGAAGCGGTGTACCTGCGCCCCGGCAAGGCGAAGATGCCGCGGGGCGCCGCACTGATCGTGGGAGAGGATGACCCGCCGGACGTCGTGCTGGAGGTGGACAACACGACGGACGTTCGGCGCGGCAAGCTGATCGCGTATGCGGAGTGGGGGTTCCCCGAGATCTGGGTGGAGACGCCGGACGAGGGTTCGCCGAGCCGGCCGCGGGCCCTCCGGCCGCGGCTGGCGCTCCATGTGCTGGAGGACGGACGGTACCGGGAGTCCATGGAGAGCCGGGCGTTTCCGGGGTGGCGCGCGGAGGAGATCCACCGCGCCCTGAACGAATCGGAGCTGTCGCTGGCGACGGATGCCGCGCTCTGGCGGGTGGGGCGGGCGCTCGGGGAGCGGGAGGGAACGGTCCCGGAGGACGATCATCTGCTGCGGCGGATGGAACGGCGGGGACATGCCCGAGGACTCGCAGAGGGCCAAACCCGGGCGGCGCTGGAGGAACGGGCAGGGATGGCAGCGGCGATTCTGCGTCACCGCGGCGTCGCGGTTTCCCCCGACTTCCCGGCCGGTCTCTCCCGAGACGACCGCGCCATCCTTGCGGCGGCCTCCCCTGATGACGTCGTCGAGGCGGCCTCCGGCGCCGCCACCCTGGCCGACTTCCTCGCCCGTCTCCAGTAGCCCAGCGCAAAAAGGGCGGCGGCATCCTCGCCGCCCTCCCGAATGCACGAAAGAAGCGGTCAGCTCTTTTTCGCCCCCACGGACCTCAGCCGGTTCCTTTCGTGCCGGCACCTGACGAGCCTTTCCCGGAGCGTTGCCCTGGGTGAGCAGTCCCGGCCGCCCGAGTACGAAGATCCCCGGTTGGAGGCGCTGATCGAGGCCGGAAGAAAGCACGAGGCGGTGATCCTGGAGCGGTATCGGGCCGAAAGCCGCACCGTAGAGATCGTGGATCGCGACACGCCAGAGCGCCGGGCGCGCACCCTCGATGCGATGCGGCGCGGCGTGGACGTCATCTACCAAGGGTTACTCGCCCACGGGCCATGGAGTGGCTACCCCGACTTTCTGGTTCGGGTGCCGCGACGGAGCACACTCGGCGGGTGGTCCTACGAGGTGGTGGACGCCAAGCTCGCCACGGTGCCGAAGGCCGATGCAGTGCTCCAGATCGCCGTTTATTCGCGGCTTCTGGAGAAAGCACAGGGCGGAGTTCCGGTGCATATGCACCTCGAACTCGGCCGCCACCAGGGACGGGAGAGCTTCCGGGTGACGGACTTCGCCGCGTTCGAGCGCGCCCTCGTCCGGCAGCTCGACGAGCACTGCGCCGCGCCATCGGACACCTACCCGGAGCCGGTCGAGTTCTGCGAGCGCTGCGACTGGAACGCCGCCTGCAAGGACCGGCGGCGGGCGGACGATCACCTGTCGCTGGTCGCGAATACCACCCGTCATCAACGCCGCCGGCTTGAGACACAGGGGATCACGACCCTCACGGGTCTGGCGCGGATCACGCTTCCACTGGACCCACCGCTGGCGCGGGTGGCGCCGGCCGCGCTCCAGCGCATCCACCGGCAGGCGAACGTGCAGCGCACGGGGCGCCAGTTGAACCGGACTTTCTACGAGCTGGTGGTGCCTCCCGAGGACGGACGGGGACTACTGCGGCTCCCTCAGCCCTCCGCAGGAGATCTGTTCTTCGACATCGAGAGTTCTCGACCGGGGGCGGACGAGGCTCTCGAATACCTGTTCGGGTTGGTCGATCGCGACGGCCAGTACGAAGACCGTTGGGCCTTCGACCGGGCCCGCGAACGCCGGGTTTTCGAAGATTTCCTGGATCTGGTGGCTGAACGCCGTGAACGCTTCCCCGACCTCCACATCTATCACTACGGGAGCTACGAGACCGGGGCCCTGAAGCGCCTGATGTGCCGCTACGCCACCCGCGAGGACGCGATGGACGGGCTGCTCCGCCGCCAGGTCTTCGTGGACCTCCTGCAGGTCGTGCGGCAGGGGGTGGTGGCGTCGGTGGAGAGTTACTCGATCAAGGAAATGGAGCCGTTCTTCGGTTTCGAGCGGGAACAGGAACTCCTCGAAGCAAACCGGGCGCGCGCCCGGATGGACGCCTTGCTCGATTCCGGGGACGCCGCTGCGGGCACGCTTCCAGGGGATCGGGAGCTGATCCGCCGCTACAACCGCGAGGACTGCCTATCCGCGCTGGAACTCCACGGATGGCTCGAAGGGCGGCGGCTCGAACTGACGAACCGCGTCGGCTTACGGGAGCGGCCGGTCGTGGAAATCTCCCCGGAGGACGAACAGGCGCAAACGGAGGCCGCGGCGCGGGTATCGGAACTCGTCGCCCGGCTCGCGCAAGGTCCCGAGGAGGAGGCGGACGCGCGGCGGCTCCTGGGCCATCTGCTCGACTACTACCGGCGGGAGGACAAGTCGACATGGTGGGAGTACTTCCGCGTGAAGGATCTCGACGCGCAGGAACTGGTCGAAGACCCGGCACCGCTAGGCGGACTGGAGTTTGACCAGGACATGGGGCCGGAGAAGCGGTCCGTGCTGCATCGTTACCGGTTTCCTCTCCAGGAACACCGGATCAAGGCCGGCAAGAAGGTCGAGGATTTCGACACCGGCAGGTCGCCCGGTGATGTGTTCGAAATCGCGGACACCACGGTGACCCTCAAGCGCAGCAGCACGGCCCGGCGGCAACCTCATCCGCGGGCGTTGGTGCCGGACGAGCACGTGCGCCCGGCCCCCAAACCGGGTTCCCTGTTCCACCTCGGCGAACTGGTCGCGGACCATGGATTCGCCGATGACAGTCCCCGCCGGGCGGCCTTCGATCTCCTTCGCCGGATCCCGCCGCGCGACGGCATAGCCGGAGAACCGCTGGTCCATCCGGGCGAAAACATCCTCGCCGCCGCCCGCCGTCTTGCGCTCGGCCTCGACCGCGGCGTGCTGGCGGTCCAGGGACCGCCAGGCAGCGGCAAGACCTACGTTGGCGCCCGCATCGTCACCGCGCTGCTGGCGGCCGGACGGCGGGTGGGAGTCACGGCGCAGAGCCACCGCGTCATCACGAACCTGCTGGACAGCGTGTGCTCGGCGGCGACGGAGGAGGGAGTCGTCTTCCGGGGCATCCAGGGGGTGCGGGAGACGGGTTGCGACGATCCGCGGATCGCGGTCCTGCCCGGTCCCTCGAGGCTGACCGCCGAGGCCGCAGCGGCCCCCGACGTCCGGCTCATCGGCGGCACCGCCTGGGTCTGGTCCCGGGAGGACATGGCGGACTCCGTGGACGTGCTGGTCGTGGACGAAGCCGGGCAGTTCGCCCTCGCGGACGCGCTCGCCTCCGCGCCGGCCGCGAACAGCCTCGTCCTGCTCGGCGACCCCGCCCAGCTCGACCAGGTAACCCAGGGCGTCCACCCGGAGGGATCCGTTGCCTCCGCGCTCGGCCACCTCCTCGGCGAGCACCAGACGATGCCGGCCGACCGCGGCCTCTTCCTGGCAGCGACCTGGCGGATGCACCCGGACATCTGCCGGTTCACCTCGGAGCAGTTCTACGAGGGCCGGCTGGAAGCGCGGCCGGGCCTGGAGCGGCAGGGAATCCGCGGAGGGCCAATCCCTGGTGCGGGACTCCGCTTTGTCCCCGTCACGCACGCAGGCAACCAGACGGAATCGCGAGAGGAGGCCGGACGGGTCGCCGTCCTCGTTGATGGCCTACTGGAAGGCGCGTCGTGGACCGATTCCTCAGGAGCCACGCGACGGGTTACACCTGACGACATCCTCGTAGTAGTCCCATACAACGATCATCTCGCCCTGCTGGACCGCCAACTCGGGGACCGCGTGCACGGGGTGGGAACCGTGGACAAGTTCCAGGGCCAGGAGGCCCCTATCGTGTTCTTCTCGATGGCGACCTCGACCCCGGAGGCGGCCCCGCGGGGGATGGACTTCCTCTATTCGGCGCACCGCCTCAACGTGGCGACGTCGCGAGCCCGCTGCCTCGCGGTCGTGGTGGCAAGTCCGGAATTGTTCTTTCCGGAGTGCAAGACCCCGCACCAGATGCGGCTCGCCAACGCCTTCTGCCGGTTTCGTGAGTTGGCGGAAACGGTCCCATAGCGACGCGCATCCTGCTTCCTCGGGCGGGCGATGCGGGCTGGGAGGCAACGGTCCCCGGTTGGCGTGCGTTCTCGGAGGCGGGTCTCCCGGACTCCCGCTCTCCTTTTGTCTGGCGAACCGTAACTTTTCAATCTGCCGATGGGTATATTTTCATTTAGCCGAACTGATGTTTACAATCTGCCGATGGTCCGGAACACCATCTACCCCCGCTTCGTCGAGCCGCGCCTCGCCGAAGCGCTCGCAGATTCTCCTGCCGTTCTGATCCACGGTCCCCGCCAATCCGGGAAGACCACCCTCGCCCGCCGGTTCGGACAAGGTCGCGGTTACGCGTACATCAACCTGGATGACGACACCCTGCGGGACGCCGCCGAGGCGGATCCGGTTGGCTTCGCCGCCGATTTGCCCGAGCGCGTCATTCTGGACGAAGTGCAGCGGACTCCATCGCTGTTCCGGGCCCTGAAGACCGAGATTGACCGGAGGCGGACGCCGGGCCGCTTCCTGATGGCGGGCTCGACCCAGGTGCTGCTCCTACCGCGGTTGTCCGACTCGCTGGCGGGCCGCCTGCAGATCGTGCGGCTCCATCCGCTGTCGCAGGCGGAACTCACGGGTCGGATTCCCGACTTCCTCGACACGGTCTTCGGCGACGGCTTTCCGATGGCCCACAGCGAGCGACTTGGACCGCAACTGGCCGGGCGGATCGTCGCCGGGGGATATCCGGCCGCGCTCGCCCTGCCGACGGAGCGACGCCGAGCCCGCTGGCTCCGCGACTACACAGCGGCGCTCGTGGAGCGTGACGTACGGGACGTAGCCCGGATCGGAGCGCTGGAAGCCCTGCCCCGACTGCTCGGCGTCGCAGCCGCCCAAACCGCCGGGCTCTTCAACGTGAACGATTTGGCCTCGCCCTTCCAACTCACACGCCCCACGATCCGCAGCTACCTGACGCTCCTTGAACGGATATTCCTGCTGGCGCGCCTGCCCGCCTGGCAGAGCAATCGCGTGAGCCGCCTGGTCAAGACACCGAAGCTCCACTTCGGCGACACCGGCCTGGCGTGCGCCCTGCTGGGCGCGAACGCCGAGGAACTGGCCCGGAACCGAACGCTGCTGGGCCAACTACTGGAGACGTTCGTGTTCCAGGAACTGAGCCGGCAGGCGGACTGGAATGACGACCCGATGACTTTTTTCCATTTCCGCGACCGCGACGGAGTCGAGGTGGATCTGGTGATCGAGCGGGCCGGTGGGGCCGTCGCCGGAGTGGAGGTCAAGGCATCCTCCACGGTAAGGGGTCGCGACTTCCGGGGACTCCGCAAACTGGCGAATGCCACCGGGGACCGATTCGCGTCCGGGGTAGTGCTCTTCGACGGGGAAACCAGTGCGCGGTTCGGCGAACGTCTGTTTGCAGTGCCGATTCGAAGGTTGTGGGAGGCACCTGGAGGCGGAGGCGGGTAGGGAACGTTCCGCGGCGGGTACGGAAGCGGTGAGCGGTCGTGCCATCCGGGGTTACGCGAAGGTGCGGCACTCATGTTGGCGGAGCGCGGCGTCAGCGGCGCTGGTTTCGCGCTCCCGCGCGATGCCGGCCGGGAGGTCGGCGCCAGTTTTTCCGGTGGCGGCCCCTGCGCTACTCGGCCGCCATGGGGCGGTCGCGGTCGTGGTCCACGACGCAGAAGAAGCCGAACGGCTCGGCGGTCTCGTTCCGCAACTGGTGGGCCTCCAGCGGGCCGACGCAGGCGACGTCGAGATGCCGCAGCGGCAGCCGGCGATCTCCGAGGAGGAGGACGCCTTCCCCGCGCGCTCCGATGACCACGTGGGTGTGGACATGCCGCTCGAAGCTGGTGTGGCCGCCCGGCTCGACCTCGAAGTAGCGAAGATCCGAGCGCGTGCGCTCCCCGAATTTCCCGACGAGTTCCACCCGCCGCACGCCCCGGAACGCGAGATCTCGAGCGTCCTTGTAGGGCGAGCTGTCGCGCCCCTCCCAGTTCCAGTCGCGGCTGAAGGTCAACCGGCGAGGCTCCGGAAGCGCGGGGCGCGGCAGATCCGCCGGTTCCATGGCGACCTCGGGGTGGGATTCGCGGATCCTCGCGAGGATCTCCCGGGTTCCCGCCTCCACGCCGCCGGCGTGGCCGAGCAGCGCCCCGCCAATCAGCAGCACCGTGTCCGGGCCGTAGGTCTCGCAGATGCGTTCTACATCGGCCGGTCCCATTCCGCCGGCGGGGGCCGGCCACGCCGGACGCAGCGTGCCGAGCGGCTCCCGGAGCCGGCCGGTGATCTCCGAGCACTCGGCCGCCGAATACGCAAAGCGGCCGCCCGCGTTCGGAAACACCGAAATGTCCGCTCCGGCCAAGCGGAACAGTGTCCCGAGCAGGACTCCGTGGGCCACTCCCTGCGCCTCCGCGTGGGTGTAGGCCCCGGTCAGCGAGGGGTGCGCCATGAAGATCAGCGGGTAGCGCTCCGCCAGCGCCCGCACCGTGTCGAGGCCGGTGATCATCGGGCAGATGAGCACTCCGGGAAGGCCGGCCTCGGCCACGAACTCGACGAAACGTTCGAGATCCTCCGCCCGGGCACCGGCGTGGGGAAGGTAGAGGCACCTTCGTCCGGTCGCCTGGTTGGCCCGCTCCACCGCCTCGCCGCAGACGGCGACGCGGCGGCGAAACCCTTCGAAGTCGTCGGTCAGGTTCTGGTCGTCCTTGACCAGATCTCCACCAGCCCGCGCAAACGCGCCCGCTATCGCGGCCAACTCGGGGACGCTCGAGCCCCGGGGCTTTACCGCCGTGGCCAGCAGCGGACGCCCGAGCACACCGCAAAGCCGCCGCACCCCTTCGACGCCGTGGTTCGGTCCCGGGAGGCTCTCGAGCAACGCCTGGGGTGGCTGCAGATCGACGAGTCGCACGCCGCCGTACATCGAGGCGTTGCCGATCGCCACGCTCAGCAGGCCGAAGAGATCCGTCGCGAGGTCCGCCGCGTAGCTGATGGTGATTCGGGAGGCGCCCGGAGCGTCCGGGTCGGGCGCTACCGACTCGACCTTCCCGACGATTTCGTCCTGAATCCGTCCGGGTGGAATCAGCGACTGCGGAATCTCTACCGTCTGCTCGATGGCGATGGCGCGGGCGAACTCCTCCGGGTCCCCGGAGTTCGCCTGCAGCCGGTAGACGGCGGTTACCCGATCGGGATCGGGCGGCGCCTCCCGCACGTTCGGTTTCACCGGTGGCGCCGGGACCTTCGCGGGCCCTGCTCCCCAAGCCGCAACTCGGTGTCTGCCGTGAGGTCCGCGCCTGCCGTCTCGCCCCGCAGGAGCGCCAGATGACCGGCGGCGGCGATCATGGCCGCGTTGTCGGTGGAAAGGGCGATGCTCGGGTAGAAAACGGGCAGGCCGCGCTCCTCACCGAGAGCGTGGAAGCGGGCACGGAGCGCCGAGTTGGCGGCTACCCCGCCGGACAGCAGGACCGCCCTCACTTCGAACATGTCAAGCGCGCGGTCCACCGAGCGGCGGAGCGCCCGCACCACCGCGGACTGGAAGCTGGCCGCAAGATCGCAGAGATCTTTTCGGCCGGCAGGATCCTCCCCGTCGGCCAAAGGCGCGATTCCTTCCTGCTCGATGAGCCGAAGGACCTGGGTCTTGAGGCCCGAAAAGCTGAAATCGAGTTTGGCGCCGTCCGAAAAGTGAGGGAGCGACAGCAGGTGGCGGTTCGCCTTGCCGCGCTGCGCCAACCGGTCGAGCACCGGACCGCCCGGATAGCCGAGCCCGAGCCGTTTCGCGAGCTTGTCGTACGCCTCGCCGGCCGCATCGTCGCGGGTCTTGCCGAGCAGCCGGTAGGAACTCTCGCCTTCGAGCAGGAAGAGACTCGTGTGTCCCCCGGAAACCACCAGCGCCAGCGCCGGGTGGGGAACCTCGCCGCCTTCCAGATAGCAGGCCCGGATGTGCCCCTCGATGTGGTCCACGCCCACCAGCGGAATGCCGCGGGCGAACGCGAAGGCCTTGGCGAAAGAGACCCCGGCAAGCAGCGCTCCAATGAGTCCCGGGCCACTCGTTACCGCAACCGCCTCGATGTCCGCGAGCCCCACGCGGGCCTCGCTCAGCGCTTGCCGCACCACCGGTGAAAGGTGCAGGAGATGCTGCCGGGACGCGATCTCGGGCACCACCCCACCGAAGGCCGCGTGCTCGGCGACCTGCGACGAAACGACATTCGAGAGGATGCGCCGGCCGTCCTCGACAACCGCCGCCGAGGTTTCGTCGCAGGAGGTCTCGATCCCCAGGATGAGCATGGGGTTCAGGGAGCGGCGCCAAACAGACGCTCCATGCCGCGCCTCCAGAAGGGTCCGTTGCGGACCAGGTCGGTCACGTCGGCGGTGAGCATCTCGGAGCAGGCCCGTTCGTGACAGGTCTTCCAGTCCGGTCCATCGGGCCGCCCTAGTCGCCCCACGGCGAGAAGGTCGATACGCTCCTCCGCCGAGAGAGCGCCGAGCCGGGCAGTGAGGCGGCTGCGCGCCAGCGATTCGACCGTCTCCCCGGTGGCGGAGAGGAGATCGTAGGCCTGCGCGAGCGCCACCACGGTCGACCGGGCGATCACCGGCGCCACGGCCGCCGCGCCGATCTCGTCCGCGAAGTCGTCGGCGCCGAGATAGCGCACCGGGATTCCGAGCGCACTCGCCTCGACCTTGTTTGCGAGCCTCCGGTCGGCGGTAACGAGCGGCGATCCGGTCTTCTCCGCACAAGTGAGATAGAGAGCGTCGTACACCGGGTGGTCGAGCGCCAGGGCTATCCCGGCGGCGCGATGAACGAAGCGACCGGGCGGATGCAGAGTTATCTCGTACGGGAGGCGTCCGAGGAGGTTCAAGTGCTCCATTACGTCGGGAAGCTGTCCGCGGCGGAATTTCTTCCAGCAGACATTCGCGAACTCCGCGAGCAGCAGGTCGGGAGCATGCAGTTCCAGCCGGTGGGCGCGCAACAGCTTGGCCGTCCCGGCCAGTTCCTCGGTTACGGACCACTTGACGACGACGCTGGCGTCGACCGTCAGCCTCACCGGTCCCGATCTTCGCGCAACAGCAGGACGCTGTCCGTCTGGGGAATGTCGGCGGTCATCCGGGAGAGCGCGTCGGTGCGCTCGCGAAACTGCACCATGCGCTGTATCCGGTCGAACCGCTCCGTCAGTGCGCGCCGGGCCTCGGCCTCCATCGAACGGTCGTTCGCCTTGGCCTCCGCCTTCAGCGCCTGGATCACCCGATCATCAAGGTTGCGAATTGTGAGACTACCCATGGCGGCTCCTTCTGAGTGAAGGCATCATGCTAGCACATCGCATTCACGATGAGGCAAATCGCTGCAGCAGATCGGATTCAGCGGGCAAGCTGCCCGAGAGAGGGGCCCAAGGGAGGCCGGGCGATGCCGCGCTCGGTGACGATTGCGGTGATGTAGCGGGCGGGAGTGACATCGAAGGCCGGGTTCCAGACCGGGACGCCCTCGGGCGCCACCCGCTCCCCGGCAATCTCGACGAGTTCCTCCGGACCACGCTCTTCAATGGGGATGTCCGCCCCGGTGGGCGTTTTCAGATCCACGCTCGAAAAGGGCGCCGCCACCAGGAACGGGACGTCGTGTTCCTTCGCGAGCACGGCAGCCTGATAGGTGCCGATCTTGTTGGCGATGTCGCCATTCGCGGCGATCCGGTCGGCGCCCACGACGACCGCGTCGACCCCTCCCCTGGCGAGCAGGGCGCCGACCATCCCGTCGGTGATCAGAGTCACCGGAATCTTCTCGGCCATCAGTTCCCAGGCGGTGAGGCGAGCGCCCTGAAGGTACGGCCGGGTCTCGGGTGCGAAGACCTCGACCCGGCGGCCCGATTCCACCGCCGCGCGGACGATCCCGAGCGCGGTGCCGTAACCCGAAGTGGCAAGGCTGCCTGCGTTGCAATGGGTCAGGACGCGGGCCGGCCCGCCGCCGGGGGGCAACAGGCCGGCGCCGAGCGCGCCGAGACGGCGGTTCGCGTCCAGATCCTCCGCGGCGATCCGGTTCGCCTCGTCCTCGAGGCCGGCGACGAGTTCAGCGGGCGCCTGTGACAGTGCCGAATCCAGCCGAGCCCGCATCCGATCGAGCGCGGCCCGGAGATTGACCGCAGTCGGCCGGGTGTTCAGGAGCTCGGCCGCCAGGCCGTCGAACCGGTTCGCCGCAGGGTCGGTGTCAGGACCGCGGGCGAACCCGAGGACCACCGCGTAGGCGGCAGCAACCCCGATCGCCGGAGCGCCGCGAACGACCATGTCGCGGATGGCCTCTCCAACCTGGCCGGGTTCGGCGCACTCGATCCAGACCTCTTGCGAGGGGAGCCGGCGCTGGTCCAGCAGAGCGAGGACGCGGCGCTCGGAGTCCCACCGGAACGGACGGACCATCCGAGCACCCTAGCAGCCGGTAGTGAAACCCAGGCGGCCCAGTTGCTGTGAAAATGCCGTCGCGCTGGGACGCCGACAACCCGGATGGCGCGCAGGCAAGGGAACGCCGACCTCCGGTCGGCACAGCGGCCCGCAGGGCCGCGGGCGGTTCATTGCCGTCCGCCTTCACGGGGCGCAGGCATGGGGCCCGCAGCGCTGCGAAGGTGTCTGCCATTCCAATGTACGGATCACGCCGAACGCTGGGATTCCCGCCGAGAAGGAACCACCTCGGAACTGGGGGTCCTTCCCGCCGCCCGCCTTCGGCGGGCTGTGCCGACCGGAGGTCTATACCTTTCCGGGCATCACTTTTTCATGGGGCAGACAGCTTGCGAACGAATGGCGCCGGAGGGGGTGCGTTGGGGCGCGGCCGGTAGCCGGGGGGCGGCGTCAAGAGGAGGAAGGCGGCGCAGGTTCCGAGCTGGCCGAACCTCATCTGGGCTGGTGTCGATTCCCCGAGGGGCAAGCCCATTTTTCCTGCTTCCGGCCATGAAACTGCTCCCCGCCCATCCGCGGCGGCGAAGGCACCCGGAGGGCCGGAGCGCAGCGGAGGAGGCGCGCCGCGCCTTGCCTTCGTCGCCGTGGATGGGCACGATGCTCTCCTCCTGCCGGAACCCTCTGTGCCAATGTAGGTGAGACCATTTGCCCGTCTCCTATTAGTGAGGGTGAGAAGGATTGGAGTTGGTGATGAGAACGAACGCGCCAAGGGGTTTGACCGCGTCGTCGGCCACGGAGCGAGCCCGGAGGGCGAGCGCAGAGGCCGACGACGCGGTCGCGATCTTGCCGGAACCCCAGGTGGTGGCGACGCCGAAGCGCCGCCGGTTCACCGCCGAATACAAGCGCCGGATCCTGGAGGCGGCCGACGCGTCGCGCGAACCGGGGCAAATCGGCGCCCTCCTGCGCCGGGAGGGGCTGTATTCCGCCCTTCTCAGCAAATGGCGTGCGCAGCGTGACCGGGGGGTCCTCAACGCCCTCGCACCCAGAAGGCGGGGACGCAAGCCCGTGCACCGCACTGCGGACCAGGTTCGCATCGCCGAACTGGAACGCGAGAACGAAACCCTCCGCGGTCAGTTGCAGCAGGCCGAGCTGATCATCGATGTCCAAAAAAAAGTCGCGAGTCTGCTGGGCGTGAAACCCCCGGACGGGAAGCACGAGCCCAACTCATGAGCGCCGTGGAATCGCTCTCCGGGTCCGTGGGTGTCCGTCGCGCCTGCGAACTCCTCGGCGTGAGCCGCGCCAGTTGGTACCGCGCTCGTCAGAGCCGATCCACAGCCCGCGCTCGCCCACGACCGCCGCTCGCGCTCCGCCCTCACGAGCAGGAGAAAGCCCTGGCCGTGCTTCACGCGGAACGCTTTGTGGACCAGGCGCCGCGCGCCATCTATGCGACCTTGCTCGAAGAAGGGCGTTACCTCGCCTCGGTGCGCACCCTTTACCGGTTGTTGGCCTCGCGGGGCGAGGTGCGGGAGCGGCGGGCACAGCGCCGACATCCCAACTACTCCCGGCCGGAACTGCTCGCGACCGCCCCCAATCAACTCTGGTCCTGGGACATCACCCGGCTGAAGGGTCCCGTGAAGTGGACCTATTTCCACCTGTATGTGATCCTGGATGTCTTCAGCCGCTGCGTCGTCGGCTGGATGGTCGCTCACCGGGAGTCGTCACGGTTGGCCGAGCGGCTCATCCAGCACTCCTGCGAAAGCCACGGCATCCGCCCCGGACAACTGACCCTGCACGCCGACCGCGGCTCCTCGATGAAATCCAAGCCGGTCGCGCTGCTGCTGGCCGATCTCGGGGTCACCAAGACCCACGCGCGCCCCCACGTCTCCGACGACAACCCCTTCTCGGAGGCCCAGTTCAAGACCTTGAAATACCGACCGGACTTCCCCGACCGGTTCGGATCCATCGAAGACGCCCGTGCTCACTGCGAAGCCTTCTTCCATTGGTACAACCACGAACACCGACACTCCGGTATCGCCCTGTTCACTCCCGCCGACGTGCACCGCGGCCTCGTAGCGCTGCGTCTCCAGACCCGACAGGCCACCCTCGATGAAGCTTTCAGAGCACATCCCAACCGATTCAAGGGCAACCCGCCGGTCGCCCACCGGCCCCCCCACACCGTCTGGATCAACCGGCCAGCCTCCGAGTCCAACACGCCACACAACCACCCCGTTGCCCCCTAAATGCAAACCAAAGTGGTCTCACAGTCATTGACACCTTCCGGAAGCAGGAAAACCACGTTTCCTTTTTTTCTGGGCCCTCCGGTGTGAGAGGCACCGAAGGGCCCTACCTCACCAACCTGTTAGCCGACCCGCCGGGAGCAACCAACCGGAGGCGCGTGTCTTGAACACCTACGCCGGACTGTGCCTCGACGGGTCATTGGCCGTGATCGACGCACAGTAGAAGGGCAGCGCCATCGAGCAGCCAGTATAGGCCCACGCGGACATCACGGCGGCTGACTTCCCCACGAGGGACTCCCCTCGGAAGGACAACAGCGCCATGACACCTCCTTTTCTTTTTTTCGTCGGCATCGATTGGGGCTCGACGACCCACCATGCATGCCTGCTGGACGCGCACGGTTCGGTTCGCGGCAGCCGGGCCTTTCCCCACGGGGGCGCGGGCCAGGCGGAGCTCGTCCGCTGGCTCCTGGAGGAGACCGGCGCCGCCCCCGGGCAGATCGCGGTCGCCATCGAGACGCCCCACGGCCCCGTCGTCGAAGGGCTGCTCCTCGCCGGTTTTGCGGTCTTCGCCATCGGTCCCGCCCAGATCCGCGGCTCCCGCCGCCGCTACGTCTCCTCCGGGGCCAAGGACGACCCCCGCGATGCCTGGATGCTCGGTCGCGCCCTGCGCGCCGACCCCGACCTCTTCCGACGGCTCCACCTGGAGGAGTCTCTCGTCCTCCAGCTGCGGGAACGCACCCGCACCGTCAACGAGTTGACTTGCCAGCGCACCCGCCTCTGCCACCAGATCCGACAGCAGCTCTGGCGCTATTACCCCCAACTCCTCGCCATCCCCGACCTCCTCAACCAACTCACCCACCCCTGGTTCGTCGAACTCTGGAACAAGGCCAAAACCCCCGCACGGGCCCTCAAGCTGCGCCTCTCCACCCTCGCCAAACTCCTCAAAAAGCACGGCATCCGCCGACTGAACGCGAAAAGCCTGCGGGAGATCCTGCGCGCGTCCGCGCTCTCCGTCGCCCCCGGAACCGCCGAGGCCGCCTGCCGAGCCCTCCAGGGCCTCTTCGCCCAGGCACACACCACCAACCAACTCCTCGCCCAGGCACGTCAAGACATCCGCGAACTGCTGAAGGCGTTCTCCCAGAACCACGCCGACGACCAACGCCCCGACGACCCCACCATCCTCCTCTCCCTGCCCGGAGTCGGGGTCTACGTCCTCAGCACTCTCTTCGCCGAAGCCTTCGCCCTGCTCCAACGCCGCGACTACCCCGCACTCCGCGCCCGCTCCGGAGTCGCCCCCGTCAGCATCCAGTCCGGCAACACCCGCTGGGAGATCCGCCGCCTCGCCGTCCAGCACGAACTCAGAAACGCCCTCTATCACTGGGCCCGCGTCGCCGCCCAACACGACCCCCTCAGCAAGGCCCGCTACCGCGCCCTCCGCGCCCGCGGCTTCTCCCACGGCCGTGCCCTCCGCACCGTCGGCGACCGGCTCCTCGCCGTCGCCTGCGCCATGCTCAAAAACGGCACCCTCTACGACCCCAAGCTCTCCCGAGACAAGCTCGCCGCCTGAACAACTCCTCCAACCAAAAAAGGAGCTTCAGAGGGAGCCGGTGGAACGTGTGGGAAACGCGCTCCTCTCCGCCGCGGACGGCGAACAACCGCCGACGCGGCGCCGCGTTTCCCAACGCCCGGGGAGATCGCTCCCCCTCCCACCAGTCTCCGAAACCCCCAACCACCTCGCATCCCGATCTCCCCGGGACGGCACTTTCCAACCGCTACCAGGCACCGGCCCGCAGCCCCCCTTTACCCCCTTGACAAAAGGTAGAAGGTCCGGCGTTCCCTTGCCTGCGCGTCGCTCCGTCTGGTGGCTTGGGAGCCATGCGCCATGTTCAGTGTCCGCGTGGCGCCTCCTGCGACTCGGCGAGCGCTCCCGAGTATGAAAAATGCGGGCTAGCAGTCCACCGGGAGGACTGGCCGGCGTTCCCAATGAGTTCGATCGGCGCGGACCGGGCAGAAGAGCCCGGTCCGCGCCAACCGGACTCAGGTGTTCCAGCGGACGAAGAAGATGATGAGCGCGGTGACGAAGGCGTAGATGACGAGCGACTCGATCAGCACGAGGCCGAGGAGCAGCGAGAACCGGATCTGCGCGGCGGCGCCGGGGTTTCGGGCGAGGGCCTCACAGGCGCCGGCAACCGCGCGTCCCTGGGCCGTGGCGCCAAAGGCGGCAGCGATGGCGATCGCCCCGGCCGCCGAAATCAGCGCCCACTGGCTCACCACCGGATCCCAGGTCCCTTGGGCGAAGACCGGGGAAGCGGCGAGAACGCCGAAGACGGCCAGCAGGGTTGTCCGAGACTTGTTGGACACGGTTGTTTTCTCCTTGGTCTGGGAATCAATGTTCCTCGGCGGCGACCGCGCCGCCGAGGTAGATGACGGTGAGCATGGTGAACACGAACGCCTGGAGGGTGCTCCCGAAGACCCCGAAGGCCATCATCGGGACCGGCACCACGAACGGGATCAGGAAGGCGAACACGATGACCACCAGCTCTTCGCCGAAGATGTTGCCGAAGAGCCGGACCGAGAGCGACAGGATGCGGCTCAGATGGCTGATGATCTCGATCGGCAGCATCAACACGGCGAGATACGGGCTCGGGCCGAGGAAGTGTGCGAAGTACTTCCTCGCGCCGTGCGCCCGGATGCCCTGGAAGTTGTAGTAGAAAAAGGCCACCAGCGCGCAGCCCACCGGCATGTTGATGCTGACCGTGGGGGAAGAGAAATACGGCACCAGCCCGAACAGGTTGCTCACCAGGATGAAGAGAGCGAGGGTGCCGACGAGACCCAGGAAGGGGCGTCCCTTCGCTCCCACATTGTCCCGGAGCAGCGAGAGCAGCCCGCCGACCAGCCCTTCGAGGAGCAGTTGGAGCCGGCCGGGGTTTTCGACCGAGATCCGGCGGCGGAAGAAGATCGCGAAGCCGGAGAGAACGACCGCCACGAACACCGCCATCACCACATGGTCGGGCGGATGGGCATGGAACCACTCCTCGATCCAGTGGGTGAGGGCTGAGGAATGGTGGATTTCCATGGTCGCGCGAAGAATGGGGGCCGAAAGAAAGAGGAACGGTCAGCGGGCGTCGGATGGGGGCTCCTCCCTGCCCTCCGGTCGATCCGGTGGAGGAAGGGGTGCCGGTGTACGAAGGGCCGCGAAGCCCCCGCTTCCAAGCTCCAGCAGGACGGCCAGCAGCGGCGCGCCCAACCCGCACACGACGCCGATCACGTCGGCGTTCCAGAGCGCAATTATCGCAAACAGCGCCCCCCCGAGCAAGATGTAGCGAACCCCGGTGAGCGCCGCGAGCGCGATTGCCGAGCGGGCCGAAGCGGCGGCGGTCAGGCCCGCAACCGTCCGGCGGAGGACGACGATGTTCAGGACCGAGACCGTCGCTCCGCCGAGCACCGAGAGTCCGATCCGGGGACCGAAACTCAGTCCGATCAGTCCGGCGGCGGCTCCGAAGGCGAGAGCCCGGCGGGTCAGCCGCACCTCGCGGGTGCCATCAGGCGGTGTTTCCGACTCCGTCATGAGTCCTCGCTCCCGGGGTCTTTACCCGGCGGGTCATCCCCCGCGACTGCCGAAGCGGCGTGGATCACGTTCCGGAGCCCGGCGACGATTCCGAAGCCGAGGAAAACCAGGAAGAGCCAGGGCGCGGTCCCCAGCCAGCGGTCCGCCAGCCAGCCGGCGGCGGCGCCGATCACGATGGCCATCGGCACCGAAAAGCCGAGGCTGAGGAGAGTCAGCATTCGGGCGCGCGGCGCGACTTGCGGAGCGCGTGGGGGCTCGCCGGTCACCGGCAACGCTCCGCCGCCAGCGGGGGGCGGAGTGCGGCGTTCTCAGTCGTCGCTGGGGATGGGAGGCGCGCTATCGAGGCCGCTGTCGAGCTCCAGCAACTCCGCCGGCAGCGGCGGAGCTTCGGCCGTCTGCGCGCTGTCTGGAGAGACCCGCTCCACGATGGCCGCCACCGGAACCGCGAGCTTCTCGAGGAACGGCTTGGGATAGACCCCGATGAAGATGCAGAGTACGACGATCGGCAGGAGCGTCGCGTTCTCGCGGCTGGTCACATCGGCGAGGGAGCGGTTCTCGTCCTTGTCCAGCTTGCCGAACATCACCCGCTGGTAGAGCCAGAGCAGGTAGGCGGCGCCGAGGACGATTCCGGAAACGGCGAACGCCGCGTACACCCAATCCACCTGGAAGATGCCCTGGAGGATCAGGAACTCGCCGATGAAGCCGTTGAGCATGGGCAGTCCCATGGAGGCGAGCGCGATGATGAGGAAGAGCGCCGCGTACTTCGGCACCACCTTGGCGATCCCGCCGTAGGCGGCGATCTCGCGCGTGTGGCGCTGCTCGTACATGATGCCGACGAGCAGGAAGAGTCCCCCGGTGGACAACCCGTGGTTGATCATCTGGAGGATGCCGCCCTCGAGACCCAGGTTGTTCAGCGCGAAGATGCCGAGCATCACGAAGCCGAGGTGGCTCACCGAGCTGTAGGCGACGAGGCTCTTCCAGTCCTTCTGGGCCAGCGCCACGAGCGCCCCGTAGATGATTCCGATGATGGCGAGGGTGGCCACCCACCACACCGCCTCCCGGCTCGCCTCGGGCAGGAGCGGGATCGAGAAACGGACGAATCCGTAGGTGCCCATCTTCAGCAGGACGCCCGCCAGAATCACCGAACCGGCGGTGGGTGCCTCGACGTGGGCATCCGGCAGCCAGGTGTGGAAGGGGAACATCGGGACCTTGATGGCGAACCCGACGAAGAAGGCGAGGAACACCCAGAACTGGAGACCCGAGGCGTACGAGGTGTCCATCAGCCGGAGCAGGTCGAAGGTGTATTCCCCGGTCGCCCCGAAGTGGGCGAAGTAGAGCGCCAGGATGCCGAGCAGCATCAGCACGCTGCCCACCAGGGTGTAGAGGAAGAACTTGATGGCCGCGTAGAGCTTCCTCGGCCCACCCCAGACGCCGATCAGGAAGTACATCGGGACCAGCATCACTTCCCAGAACACGTAGAACAGGAAGAAGTCGAGCGAGACGAAGACGCCGAGCATGCCGGTCTGGAGCAGCAGCAGGAAGATGTAGTACTGCTTGACGCGCTCGGTGATGCCTTTCCAGGAGGACAGGATGGCGATGAAACCGAGCAGCGTGGTCATCAGGACCAGCAGCAGGCTGATCCCGTCCAGGCCAAGGTTGTATTCGACCCCGATGCTCGGGATCCACTCGTAGCGTTCCCCGAACTGGAACTGCGGCCCGGCGGCGTCGAAGGCGAACCAGAGCGGCAGCGAGATCAGGAACCCGATGAGCGCGGCGCCGTTGGCGATCCAGCGGACGCGGTCGTCTTCGTTCTTCTTGACGAAGAACAGGATGAAGAGCGCCGCAATCGCCGGAAAGAAGACCACCAGCGAGAGGATCGGGAAGTTGAAGGGGTTGTTCTCGAACATTCGGCTTATCCGGAGCTAGCGGGCACGCATCCGCCAGTGGTGAAACTCTGAAGACGCCCACTCGCGGCGCAAAGCGCCGCGGGGGGAGGGGTGCGGGGAGGGGGTTTCCCCTTCCCCGCGAAAGACGGTGGATGGATTCGCTCTGCGAATCCATCCACCAACCCGTGGGGAAAGTGTCCCGCCCGTACCCGATCCGCCACCTTCGTGGCGCGGGATATCACACGGGTCGGGCGGGGCGCTTTCACCACGGACTGCTAACTCCACAGGGTGAGGGCCCCGGCGAGCAGGACCACGGCGAACAACATGAGAAGGGCGTAGTTCTGGAAGAGCCCGGTCTGGAGCCGGCGGAACCGCCCGGATGCGGCAGACAGAATCTCGGCAACCAGGTTGACCGCGCGGTCCACGAGGTTCTGATCGCTCAGATCGGAGAGATCGCCGGAGAGCCGCGTCACCGACGCGGCTCCGTTGACCGCCCCGTCCACGACCCGCTGATCGAAGCGGTAGAGGCCCTCGCCGCCGCGGACCGTTCCGTTCACCGCCGTCGCATCGTAGATCTCGTCCACGTAGTACTTGTTGAGCAGGGTCTGGTAGACGCGGCTGCCAGCGAGCGAGGCGTCCCGGGTCGGCCCCATCCAATAGCGCCGGTAGGCAAACCAGATTCCGCCGGCGGCGAGGGCCACCGAGATCGCCATGAAGGCGTACTCCACGGCGTACGAAGCGTGGTGCGCTGCGGCGGGCGCGTGGCCGCCGGCGAAGATGGCGGGCTCGAGGAAGTGCTCGATGCGGTTGGCGCCTCCCAAAGCAGCGGGGACTCCAACGAAACCGGCAAGCACCGACCCACCAGCCAGAATGACGAGCGGGACCGTCATGGAAGGCACGGACTCGTGGAGGTGCTTCTCCATCGCCGCACCCCCGCGGAAATCGCCCCAAAAC
This sequence comes from Candidatus Marinacidobacterium sp., assembly GCA_965223075.1. Lineage (GTDB taxonomy): Bacteria > Acidobacteriota > Vicinamibacteria > Marinacidobacterales > Marinacidobacteraceae > Marinacidobacterium. Next base: position 1,842,807 of record OZ244986.1, read on the forward strand.
GTCATGATCACCTGCCGGGTCATGTAAAAGGCGGTCAGCGCGGCCGCCACGGCGGCGAGCGCCCAGAGCACCGAGTGGCCGCCGTCAATGGTCTTCCAGAGGATCTCGTCCTTGCTGAAGAACCCGGCGAGCGGCGGGATGCCGGCGATCGCGACGGTGGCGATCATGAAGGTGTACGCGGTCCTGGGCATATGGCGCGCGAGGCCGCCCATGTTCCGCATGTCCTGCATCTCGGTGTAGTGGCGCTTCCCGCCGGAGGCGTGCTCGGCGTGCTCCATGGCGTGGATCACGCTGCCGGACCCGAGGAACAGGCACGCCTTGAAGAAGGCGTGGGTCAGCAGGTGGAAAATCGCCGCCGCGAAGGCCCCCACGCCCGCGCCCAGGAACATGTAGCCAAGCTGGGAGACCGTGGAGTAGGCGAGAACCTTCTTGATGTCGTTCTGGAAGAGCGCGATGGAGGCCGCGAAGAGGGCGGTGACCGCGCCCACGGTAGCGACGAGCGCCATCGCCGCCGGGGCGTGCGAGAAGAGCACCCCGCTCCGGGCCACCATGTACACCCCGGCGGTCACCATGGTGGCCGCGTGGATCAGGGCGGAAACCGGGGTCGGCCCCTCCATCGCGTCCGGCAGCCACACGTAGAGCGGGATCTGGGCCGACTTGCCGGCGGCGCCGACAAAGAGCAGCACCCCGATCGCGGTCAGCACCCCGCCGTGCATCTCCGAGGCCGAGATCTGACCCATCACCCCGTAGAAGTCCAGCGTCCCGAAGGTGACGAAGGTCAAAAACACCGCGAGGATGAAGCCGGCGTCCCCGATCCGGTTCACGATGAACGCCTTCTTCCCCGCCTGGGCTGCCGCCGGCCGCTCGAACCAGAAGCCGATCAGCAAGTAGGAGCAGAGCCCGACTCCCTCCCAGCCGATGAACAGGAGCAGCATGTTCGCTCCCAGAACCAGGCTCAGCATGAAGAAGGTGAACAGGTTCAGGTAGGAGAAGAACCGGCTGAAGCCCGCGTCGTGGCTCATGTAGCCGAGCGAGTAGATGTGGATCAGCAGGCCGATTCCGGTGACCACCAGGGTCATCAGCATCGAGAGCGAATCGAGGCGGTACGCCCAGTCCACGCCCATGCTCGGGATCCAGGAGAACAGGGACTGCTCGACCCTGGCGGACGCCCCACCCTCGGCGAGGAAGACCGTGAAGAAGAAGCCCAGCGCGATCAGGAAGGAAGCGGCCACCGACCCGCAGGCGAGAAGGCCGCTCAGCCGCTTGCCGAGGCGTTTCCCGAAGAGACCGTTGATCGCGGCACCCAACCCGGGTATCACCGGGATGAGCCAAAGCAGGGAGTTCAAAACGGCTTACGGAGCACTCCTGAGTACGGGCATGGACGGCGCGCGGAAGGTACCGGATCGGCGGCTTTAGGTCAACGCGTGAAGGGCCGATTCAGCCACCGGAAGAGTGGCCCAGGCACGGGAACCCCCACCGGGAGAATGGGCCGACCTCCGGTCGGCGCCGCACCCCGGGAAGAGCGCGGGGACGGCTTGGAACGCCGACCTCCAGCCAGTCCTCCCGGTGGGGGCCGGCATCGCCCCCCCGCACGCGGGCGAAACCCGCAGATTCCCAATCCTCCGGTTGGCGGCATCGGCGGCCTTGCATCCCGTGACGGGATAAACTGCGTCGTCCCGATGCGGATTGTCGCCAAGCGCACGCTGCGCTCTTACTGGCTGCGGGAGCCACGAGCGGAACAACCGCTGAAGGCGTGGTACGCCGTAGCCGCAAAAGCTGATTGGGCCTCCCCGGCAGACGTGAAGAAGGACTACCGGAACGCGAGCTTTGTCGCGGGCGACCGGGTCGTCTTCAACATTGGCGGAAACAGGTACCGACTCATCATTCGTTTCGACTATCCGAAACGCATCGGGTTCGTGCGTTTCGTCGGAACGCACGTTCAGTACGACGCGATCGAAGCGTCCACAATCTGACGAGGAGTTTGCGATGAACATCAAGCCCATCAAGAGCGAAAGCGACTACGACGCGGCGTTGGCTGCCATCGATCTCCTCATGGGCGCGCCACTCGACACACCGCAAAGCGACGAACTCGAGATCCTCGTGACGCTGGTCGAGGCCTACGAAGCCGCGCGCTGGCCCGTGGAGGCCCCCGATCCCGTCTCGGCGATCCAGCACGTCATGGAGGCCCGCGGCCTCCGGCAGAAGGACCTCGCCGCCCTGATTGGCTCCCAGCCACACGCTTCGGAAGTACTCAATCGCCAGCGCCCACTGACCCTGCCGATGATCCGGGCCCTGTCGGCCGAGTGGCGCCTTCCTGCCGACCTGCTGGTCCGCGAGTACGACTTGGCGGCGGCGCGGTAGATCGCGCCGACCGGCCCCGCGGCCCCCAGGGCCACCAACCGCGTATCGCCGTACGCGTAGACAGTGCTGCCGGCGAGGGAACGCCGGTCGTCAGACCCGCGCCGCGGCGCGGAGCGCAGCGAGAGCACGTATCGCCGACGGAGAAAAAGCGCGGTGACGGCTTGGAACGCCGACCTCTGGTCGGCATCGCCCGGTAGGGCGAAACCCGCCCCACGGCACAGCCTCACGCCTGCGTCAAGTCTTCGCTCTTCCATGGGCTCTCACGGAGCGATTCCCCAGAAAGTATCGATTCTTCTCACTGAATGGCGAAAAAGCACCGTTTTTTCACCACCCCCTGCTGATTTCCACCATCCAACCTGGAATCTCGATTCGTGCTAGCATGATGACAGCATCCACGGGAACCACCATGCCTACGCTCACGATCAGGAACCTCCCAGCCAGCACGGTCGCTACGCTCAAGGGACTCGCTGCGCGGAACGGCCGCTCGATGGAACAGGAAGTGCGCGAGCTGCTGGCCGGGTACACCGCCGAGCGCCGGTCGGTGCTTGGACAGCTTGAGGAGGATTGGGCTCGGCAGACGCGGCGGCCGACGGCCGCAGAAATCGATCGTTGGATGGCGATCGGCCGGCCGTGAAAGCCGTCGTCGACACCAACGTCGTCGCGTATCTGTTGCTCGGAAACGAAGAATTCGTCCAGGAGTCGCGCACCTTCATCGGGAACCTGGACGAAGGCATGGCGCCGGCGGTCTGGGAAGCGGAACTCGCAAACGTCGTCTGGATGGCGGTTCGACAGGGCGTGATGCCGCTCCCGGAGGGCGGCAAGCGTCTGAGCGCCGCCGCGCGTCTCGGTATTCGGTCCGTATCAACCCAATCCCTCTGGCACGGCGCGCTGGTTCGGGGCGTTCGCGCCGGCATCGCGGCGTACGATGCGCTCTTCGTCGAGTTGGCGATCCGGGAATCGCTGCCCCTGGCGACCTTCGACCGCAGAATCCTCGCGGCGTTTCCGGGCGTTGCCTACCGCCCCGGCACCTTGGCCTGACGGCTGGATCCGAATCGCGGTAGCACCCGCCCGCGGCCAGCGATGCCAGCCCCCACCGGGAGAACCGGCCATGATCGGGTCCGCCAGCACGCCCCGCCGGGCAGGAAAACAGGGTGGAACACCCGCGGTGGCGGCACGCAGCGTCATCCGCGCTGGTTTCTGGCTCCCGCGCGACCCGCCAAGGCCGCGAAACACGCGGCGCCAACGCCCTTGCAGCGCGGCGGCATCGGAATGCCTGTCACAGATTGATATAAATTTCACCACATCATGACGAAAAAAGTGTGTTTTCTCACCTCCTCATGCTAAATTTTGCCGATATCAGCCGTTTCGGAAGCGAGATTTCCTGCTGATTGACCAACGCGGAGGGTACGCCACCTGATGAAACAGGGAGACCTCCAACAACTCCTCGCCGCCACCAACCGCTGGCGAAGAGATCCGTCCGGCTGGCAAGAAACCGATCCCGATCTGCGCGCCGCCGCCCAGGCGCCCTTCCACTACGCGGCGGGGATTCTGGACGACCTGGAGCCAGGCGGGTTGTACGTGCTCCGCGGCCCGCGACGCGTTGGGAAGTCCGTCGAACTCAAGCGAACCATCGCCTCCCTGATCGCGGGTGGCGCGGACCCGCAGCGGATTACTCACTTCGCGGTGGACGGGTGGCGTGCCGACGAACTCCGCGGGTTGATCCGGGCGACCCGCGCGTGGCTTCCGGATCACGGACTTCGCTACTGGTTCCTCGATGAGATCACCGGGGTGCGCGGCGGTTGGGCCGAGCAGATCAAGTGGCTCCGCGACAACGATTCGCAATTCCGCTCGGATACGGTCGTCCTGACCGGATCTTCGGCGACCGACCTGACGGAGTCCATCGGAACGCTCGCCGGCCGGCGCGGCCCGGTTGCGAGACCCGACCGCACGCTGTTGCCGATCGGTTTCCGCTCCTTCGCCCGGCTGGTGTCAAGCGGCGAGACGCCCTCGGACAGCCACCCGGACCAGCTTGGCAACATTACGGACGCGCAGCTCGCTGAAGCAGCCGCCGAACTGTCGCCGTGGCTCGACAAGTTGACCGCCGCCTGGGAGACCTACCTGCAGGTCGGTGGGTTCCCGCGCGCGGTCTCATCGTGGATGACAGACCGGTCCCTCGAAACCCCGCTGAACTCGGAATTGATGGACCAGCTTCACGGCCGGGCCTTCCGTTCCGGCGAGTGGTCCCGGCCGCAGACCTCTGCCCTGCTGGCCCGCCTCTCCCGGGGTCTCGGCTCTCCGGCCAATGTGTCCGCCATCGCCCGCGACCTGGGGATGCAGGTCTCCACCACCCGGCGGCGGCTCGACGATCTGCGGGACGCCTTCGTGATCTGGCCGTGCTACCGGGAGCGCAGCCTTCTTCCCCAACTCCGCGCGCAGGAGAAGATCTATTTCACGGACCCGGCCTTCTCCCGCCTCACGGCCCACCCCCCGCCGGACCTCACCCAGCTCAGCGAGCAGCAGTTCGGCATGGCGCTGATGCGGAATAGAGAGCAGCGGTCGCCGGGGGCGTTCCACGACGCCGATCAGGTTCTCTACCACCGAAACGCCAGCCAGCGGGAGATTGATTTCGTCGGCCCGAACTTCGGCGGGCTCGCCTTCGAATCGAAGTACGTGGACGGCGACTCCCGGCGGGGACTCCGCACGCTCCGCTCCTCCCCATGGCGCGGAATCGTCGCCACCCGCAGCGAATTGAACCTCGACGACCCCGATCTACCCGCCGTCCCCGCCGCTCTGCTTGCCGCGCTGCTGGATGCCTGACGGCCCGCGCAGCGGTCCGGCACGCGGCTCTCGGGCACTCTTCGGGGCGAACCTTTCCCATGGTCCGCCGGAACATCGAGCCGGGGACACGCACTCCCGCCGCACGTCCAGCTACACCCCGCCGCCTTTCGATCTGGAGCAGGTCATTGTTCTGGCGCGGAATCGGGCGCTGATTACGTGACGCTCTTGATGTGCCCGCCGTCCACGGCCAGCACCGTGCCCGTGATGTAGCTGGCGCGCTCCGATACGAGAAACGCCGCGGCGGCGGCGAACTCCTCGGGTTCTCCGACCCGGCCCAGCGGAATGTCCGCCGACCACTCGGCGTACACCTCGTCGACAGAACAGGCGCGCGACTCTGCGAGATGGTCCGCCAGTTCGACGAGCCGCGCGGTGCGCGTGTACCCCGGACAGAGCACGTTGGCGAGCACCCCGTGGGGCGCGGCCTCGTTCGCGAGCGACTTCATGAACCCCGCGATTCCCGACCGCGCGGTGTTGGAGAGAATGATGTCCGGCACCGGCTGCTTCACCGAGATCGAGGCGATCGCGAGGACCCGCCCCCAGCGCCGGGCGATCATTCCGGGAAGCGCCGCCCGCACCAGGTTCACGCAGGAGAGCAGGTTCTGCTCGAGCGCGTCCCGCCACTGCTCGGGCGTGGTGTCCTTGAGGCGGGTCGGGGGCGGACCCCCGGCGTTCGTCACCAGGATGTCCACCCGTCCGAACCGCTCCTCCGCAGCCCGAATGAACCCGAACGCGGCCTCCGGATCGCCAACGTCTACCTGGTGGGCCAGCACGTTCACGCCGTGACGGCTTTGGATCTCCGCGGCGGTGTGTTCGAGAGCATCCCGGCCCCTGGCCCCGATCGCAATCCGCGCCCCTTCGGCAGCCAGTGCCTCGGCAACGGCGCGGCCGAGCCCCTGACTACCCGCGGCGACCACGGCGGCCCGCCCGGCGATACCGAGATCCATCGGGCGTGGAGGTCGGAGCCGCTCAGTCGCCTTGGGACCAGGCGGCGTGAGCACCGCGCGTGGGACAGCGCCCGACGACGCGAACCGTGCGCGGCGCGTGGCTTCCACGCAGGAGCCGAACCGCTGGGTGGCGGTGCGCCGTTTCGCCCGCCGACGGCGGGCGATGCCGGTCTGAAGACCGGCGCTCCCACGCCTGCCGCGCCATCAGGAGTACTGGCGTTCCTTGCAGGGGACGCAGACCCGCGTCCAGGGCACCGCCTCCAGCCGGAGGCGCGGAATCTCGTCCTCGCAGTCGGAACAGATGCCGAACTCTCCGGCCTCGATCCGGGCGAGCGCCTTGTCGATCGCACGGAGCAGCTTCGCGTCGTTTTGCTGAAGCTGAATCACGATCTCGTCGTCGTTCGCCACCATGGACCGGTCCCCGTCATCTCCATGCGGCGGGGTCCGCGAGAAGGCGCGCGTGTGGACAAGTTTTTCGATGGCGGCTTTCTTGGCGAGAAGATTCGCTTCGTGCAGTTGCAGTTCTTCGGGTGTCATTTTCGGAGTCTGCCTACCGATTCACGCCGCGTGCGGCACAGAAGAATTGGCCAAGTATATCAACCGTTACGAGTACTTCCGGAAGGGCGATGGGCAGTGTCTCCGGCGAGCAGTTGGAGGGCGTGTGGGATCGTCGGAGCCAGCGTCCGGAGGCCGCTCTTGACGGCTTGGGGGCTCCCCGGCAGCACGATCACCAGGGTGGCGCCGATGCTCCCGGCAAGGCTCCGGGAAAGCACGGCCATAGGCGTATCCCGAAGACCCTCGGACCGCAGCAGTTCACCGTAACCGGGCAGTTCGCGATCCAGGAGAGGCGTGACCGCTTCCGGGGTGCGGTCCCGGGGGCCGAGGCCGGTTCCGCCGGTAGTCAGCACCAGGCGGATGCCCGAAGCCGCCCACGCCTTGACTCTTTCCCGGATGGCTTCCACGTCGTCGGGCACGATCGCCGAGTCGGCAATTGAGAACCCGAGTTCCTGGAGGATCTCGCGTGCGATTACCCCGGAGCGATCGGGAACGACTCCGGCGGCGCACCCGTCGCTGGCCGTCAGAACCGCGGCGGTCCTCACCGGCGGTGCATCGCGATTGGAGGAAGGCGGCGAATCGGCAGCTCTCATTTGAAATCCGGCCCGGGAGCCCGTCCAGCCAAGGCGCAGGCGGCTCGGGGCCGGTCCCGGGTTTGCGTCAGAATAGCCATTCCTCATGCAAATGCGGCCCACCCGTCGGCATCTCCGGAACTGGCGGGGAATTGTGGTGGCGGGAACGCTGGCGCTGACCCTCTGCGGATTGACGGCGCTGGCCGGCCCTCTCCTCCAGCAGGCCTACCAGTTCCGGGTGACGGTGGACCTGATCTCGCTCAACGTCACCGTGACCGACGGTCGTGAGCGGTTCATCACCGACCTGATCGAGGAGGATTTCTCGGTCTACGAGGACGGCATCCTCCAGGAAATCGGGGCTTTCTCGCGGGAGGACCTGCCCATCCGCATGGTGCTGCTGCTCGACACCTCGGCCAGCATGGTGGACAAGATGCACTTCGCCCAGGAGGCGGCGGTCCGGTTCACCCGGACCCTGCGCATCGAGGACGTGGCGCAGGTGGTCGAGTTCGGCAGCAACGCCAACATCCTGCAGAAGTTCACCAACAGCCATGGCGATCTCGAACAGGCCATCCGGATGACCCAGGCGGGCGGGACGACGAAGCTGCACAACGCCATGTACATCTCGCTGCGCTCGCTTGAGCGCCAGCGTATGGAAGCCCACCGGCAAGCCATCATCCTCCTGTCCGACGGCCGGGACACCAGCTCGCTCGTCACCTTCGAACAGGTACTCGACCTGACCAAGGACACCGACGTCGTCATCTACTCCATCTCGCTCCAGAACACCGCGCGCCGGCGGGGACGGCGCTTCTCCGAGGCCGAGCACGTCCTCAAAAACCTGGCCGAAGAAACTGGCGGCCAGTGGTTCTTCCCTGCCGAACTGGCGGAATTGGAATCGGTGTACGACCGGATCGCCGAGGAACTGAAGAGCCAGTACAACGTCGGCTACATCTCCAACAATCCGCGGCAGGACGGCGCCTGGCGGCGCATTGTGGTGCAGACCAACCGTCCCGATCTGCGGGTACGAACCAAACTCGGCTACTACGCGCCGGGTTAGCAGCCTGTGGAGGAAGAAGGGCACTTACGGCCCGTTGCCTGCCGCAGCGCCCGCACCGCGGGACGCCGCTGGCCGGAAGCGTCCGAATCGTTTCGGACGGCGTATCAGCGGGACCGGGACCGGGTCATCCACTCGAGCGCCTTCCGCCGGCTTCAGTACAAGACGCAGGTCTTCATCAACCACGAAGGCGACCACTACCGGACCCGGCTCACCCATACCCTCGAGGTCGCGCAGGTCGCGCGGACGATCGTCCGGGCGCTCCGCCTCAACGAAGACCTCACCGAAGCCGTGGCGCTCGCTCATGACCTCGGGCACACGCCCTTCGGCCACGCGGGGGAAGAGGTTCTCGACGGCCTGATGCGGAATCACGGCGGGTTCGAGCACAACATCCAGTCCTTCCGCATCGTGGACGAACTCGAGCGCGCCTATCCGGGCTTTGCTGGCCTCAACCTGACCCGCGAATCGCGGCATGGGATCTTCGCCCATTCGAGCCGGACAGGCTTCGTTCCGGATGACCTTCGGGGCCTGGGTCCGCCGCCCCTCGAGGCGCAGGTTGCGGACATCGCCGACGAGATCGCTTACAGCGCCCACGACATGGAAGACGGCCTCTCCTCGGGCCTGATCGGAGTTTCCGACCTGGAGCAGGCGGCGCTGTTCCGGCGGCACTGGCCCGGGTCTGCCGGAGAAGGACAGAACTACGGGCGAGTGAACGTCCGTACCCTGCTTCGCGGAGTCATCGCAGACCTCGTGGTCGCGCTCGTCGAGGAAACCGAGCGCCGGATCCGGGATTCCGGAATCGAGGAGTCCGGAAGGAGCGGCCCGGGAGCGCCCGAGTCGGTGTCACCCGTTGTCGAGCTTCCCGCACGCCAGGACAGCGAACTGCGGGAACTCAAGACGGTCCTCCACGAACGGCTGTACCGCCATCCGCGCGTCGCGGCAACTACCGAGGCCGAGACGCGGCGGCTGCCTGACCTCTTTCGCTACTACCTGGAAACGCCGGGGGACCTGCCGGCCCACTTCCAGCAGCGGATCGGGCCATCGTCCCGGGAGCGGGTGGTCTGCGATTACATCGCCGGCATGACCGACCGCTTCGCGACCTGGGACCACCAGCGGCGCTACGGCTGATCCGCCGCGTCATCCCCACAGCGTGGAAACCGGCACCGCGGTGATGCGCTCGCCGAGCGGGTAGCGGTGCGGCCCGGTGTGGAGCACGACCCCGCCGAGGAACCGGTCGCCGAGCTCGTCGCGCAGCCACAGCAGGTGGCGCGCGTCGCCCGGACGCGGAGCGGCGCTCGCCTTGATCTCGAACCCGACCACCCGACCCCCGATCAGCTCGGCAAGCACGTCCACCTCTCGCCGGCCCTGCTCCTGCCGCAGATGGTAGAGCACCGGCTCGCTCGCCGCGACGGCCGCCTCGGCGCGTAACTGGGCGACGACGAACGTATCGAGTACGCGACCCAGCAGATCTCCGTCGGCCAGCACCGACTCCAGATCGGCACGTGCCACGGCAGCCAGCAACCCGGCATCGGCCAGGTACCGCTTCGGCGCCCGGGTCAAGCGCTTCAACCGGTTCGACGCCCAGGCGGGGAGTGCGTGGACCACCGCAAGCGATTCGAGAAAGCGCCCGTAGGCGGCCCCGGTACGCCGGTTGATTCCAGCGGCCTCGTGAAGCGTCCGTTCGGTTGCCATCCCGGCGGAGTTGAGGGCGCAGGCGCCGAGAAACCTCCGGAGGCGCGCGGGGTCGCGGCCGTTTTGCACCCCCGGCGGATTACGGGTGACGAGGTGTTCGGCGTAGCTCCGGTACCAGCGCCGGGACGCCTCGGCCGAGGGCGCGAACGCCGGCTCGGGAAACCCGCCCGCCAGTGCGAGTTCGAGAACCCCGCGAAGATCGGGGGGATCGGCCGCTGGGCGAAGTTCCTCGCCAGCGGCGATCCGGTCCAGCAGGGGTCGGGGAGATCGGCCGAAGCGCTCCGAGACCGTCAGCGGGTGCATTTCCACCCGGATCACCCGCCCTACGCCGGGCCAGCCTCGGGCGTCTCCCTGAGCCCGCACCGAGCCGGTCAGCAGGAAACGCCCCGGACGCGGGTCGGAATCCACCGAGCGCTTCACCGCGCCGAGGACTTCCGGGACCGCCTGCCACTCATCGAGCAAGACCGGCTCGCGCCGGTTCCGAAGCGCCGCGTCCGGATCAGCCCGAAATGCGACCGCCTCCGCCTCCCGGTCGAGGCGCACGACCGTCGCCGCGTGTCGAATCGCGGTGGTGGTCTTCCCGGTGGCCCGCGCTCCGGTCACCATCACCGCCGGATGGTCGGCAAGCAGTCCAGGAATATGCCGATCGAGAAGACGCGGGCGGTAGACATCCATCGTCCCGGCAGGATACCGCAAAAACGCGTCTCGAACTACCTCTATTCCGCATCATTGACTACCTATATTCCACACTCACTCCTGCTGCTTTCGTTGGTGCCCGAGCCTCGGTCGCCCCCTCGAGTCCGCAATCGGGCCACCTGGTGGCGTGTCCGCCTGAGGCGCCGGCGCCAAGCCGGACCGTCCTGAACCCGCTGGCGCCAGTAGGAAACCGGTCAGCGTTGCGGACGGGTTTTCGGGGGTGGATCCGCCGGAGAATCTTCCCCGCCCTGGGTCTCCGGCACCGGAGCAATGCCATAGATCGGCTCATCCTCGATGGGTTCGAGGTACTTCTCGACTCCCGGCGGCCCGAGCCGGCGAAGCGCCGTGGTCGTTCCCTGCGAAACCCACGAGGACGCGCCGACCCGGACGAACATTTCGACCTCGACGTCTTCCCAGAGTTCGTTTTCGAACATCCGCTCCGGAGAGCCCTGCGAAAGGTAGTTGGAATCCGCGCGCAGGGTGTGTTCCCCGGTCGCCTCTCCCGGCGCGAGGGGTCCTTCGGAAACCGAGTGCAGGTATCCCGTGCCCCAGGCTTCTTCCGGCGCCGACTCGCGACGGAAGACCGACATCACCTGCACGTACTCGACCGGTTCCGGATTCGTGTTCTGCACGCGGAAGCGCACCGCCGGGCGGATGTAGTTGTTGCCCTCGGAATCCCGGCCGCGAACGGCCCAATAGGCGACGAGCTCGGGCAGTTCCATCCTCCCCGCGGTCGCGTTGTCCTCGGTGTTGACGCACCCCGGAACTCCGATCGATGCGGTGAGTACGAGGGGCAGCACGGCCGCAAGGCCAACACCGGACGAGAGAAACAAGCGGCGAAGACTCATGGAAACCTGGAACCGGAAGCGCTAACAGCCTGTGGAGGAAGTGACGTGAGCACCGAGAACGGCGAGGCGCGCGGCTGACAAGGCGCGTGAGTGAGGAATACCTAGTGTATTCCGACCGAAACGCAACGATGAGGGCCGCGTAGCGCCAGTTCTCCCGGTGGGGGGCCGTTTCAGCCGGGATGCATCGCCGTTCGAATGCCGCGTGACTTCCTCCACAGGCTGTTTACAGCCAGTATAGACTGCCGGGCCGGTCGACCCGCTGACTCCGGAGCGGGAGACCGCCAGGACCGAACGCCATCGAGACACCGCCCCTCGGAACAGCCGTGGAACCCCTCGTCCTGGTGGACCGCGTCTCCAAGCGCTACGGAAGGACGCTTGCGGTAGCGGATCTCAGCTTCGGTGTCGCGAAGGGAGAGGTTCTCGGTTTCCTGGGGCCGAACGGCGCCGGGAAGACGACCACCATGCGGGTCATCACCGGCTTCATGCCGCCCACCGAAGGACGGGTACTGGTTGCCGGGCTCGACATTTCGGAGGCGCCCCTCGACGTCAGGCGGCGCATCGGGTATCTGCCCGAAAACCCGCCCCTGTACCCCGAGATGGAGACCGCCGCCTTCCTCGAGTTCGCGGCACGGCTCCGGGGAGTTCCCCGAAGCCGGATTCCGCAAGCGGTAGATCGCGCGATCGAACGCTGCGCCCTCGGAGAGGCCCGCGAACACATCATCGGGAAGCTGAGCCGTGGATTCCGCCAACGGGTGGGGCTCGCGCAGGCGCTCGTCCACGAACCCGAGCTGCTGGTCCTTGACGAGCCGACCGCCGGCCTCGATCCCAAGCAGATCCACGAGACGCGCGAGCTCATCCGCGCGCTGGCGGGTGAGCGCACGGTGGTGCTCTCGACCCACATCCTCCCCGAGGTGGCGGTCACCTGCGACCGGGTGGTCATCATCGCCGGTGGACGGCTGCTCGCCGAAGACACCCCCGAACGGCTGGTTACGCGGCTGGGCGCCGCGCAGCGCGGCCGCGGAAACTGGGAAATCGAGACCGCCGCGCCCGCGGAAGCCGCTGCTGCCGCCCTCCGTTCCGTCCCCGGCGTAGCCCGCGTGGAGGCCGGTCCCGAGACCGCCGAAGCGACCTCGATTCTGCTGGTCGAAGCGGCGGGCGACCGCGGCGTCTCGACCGAGTTGGCGCGCGCCCTCCTCGAAGCCGGTTGTCCGCTCTACGGCCTGCGCCGGGGCGGCGCGAGCCTCGAAGATGTGTTCCTGGCGCTCACCACCGAGGAGATGCAGGCGGAGAGCGCCAGCGACGCCGGCGACGACTCCCGGGACGGCGCTGGCATTCCTGAGGTCCCGAAAGAAGACTCATGAGGAACGCGCTGACCATCGCCCGGCGCGAGATAGGCGCCGCCCTCGCCTCCCCGGTGGCCTACGTCCTCTTCGGAGCGTTCGCGTTCCTCTACGGGTACTTCTTCGCCGACTACCTCCAGAGCTTCGTGGAGGCCGGCATGCGGATGAGCCAGATGGGGGGCTTCAGCGGCGGCACTCTGAACGTGAACACCGACCTGATCCGCTGGCTCATGGCGAGCACCGCCATCCTGGTGCTCTTCCTGATGCCCCTGCTCTCCATGCGCACCGTGTCCGAGGAAATCCGGTCGGGGACCATGGAGTTGCTGCTGACGGCGCCGATCACCGACGGGCAGATCGTATTCGGCAAGTTCCTCGCGGCATTCGCCCTCTACTGCGGGATGCTGGCGCTCACGGGGCTCCACCTGGGCGTCCTGTTCTGGTTTTCCCAACCGGAGGTCACACCCGTCCTCGCCGCCTACCTCGGTCTGGCGTTGCTGGGAGCCGGACTGCTTGCGTTGGGCCTCTTCTTCTCGAGCCTCACCCGGAACCAGATCGTGGCCGGACTCCTGACCTTCGGAGCGCTCCTCGTCCTCTGGCTGCTGGAGTTCGCGGGCGCGCGCGGCGGAGACATGGGCCGCATCCTCGCTTACCTCTCGGTGACCGGACACCTGGAGGGATTCGCACGCGGGGTGATCACGACCCGCGATCTGGTGTTCTACCTGTCCTTCGCCGGGTTCTGGCTCTATCTCGCCCGGGAGTCGGTGCGCTCCCGCAGGTGGCGCGGATGAGCGCCGGGTTCGCGCGTCTGCGCACCGCCCTTGGCCGCCGGAGCACCCGGGAGGGAGCCAACCTCGGACTGACGGCGCTCCTTCTCATCGCCGTGCTGATCGGCGTCAACTACGTGGCGAACCGGCGTAACGTGACTTGGGACACCACTTCCGGGGGCCAGTTCAGCCTCGCCCCGCAGACGATCCGCATTCTCGAGGAGCTCGACCGCGACATCCGCCTCGTCGTGCTGGATCAACCCCGCGCTGCCGGACGGACTGTCGAACTGTTCGAGAGGTACGCCGACCGTACCGATCGGGTCTCGTGGGAGGTCATCGACCAGGAGGCCGAGCCCGCCCGGGCGCGGGCTTACCAGGCGACCGCCGAAGCCGGAATTCCCTTCGGCACGGTGGTCGTGGAGAGCGGCGGACGGCAGGAGCGCGTCACTGCCCCGCAGGAACAGGACATCACGAACGCCATCGTGAAGCTTCTCAAGGGTGAGACCAAGAAGGTCTACTTCACGACCGGGCACCAGGAGCGTTCGCTCGAAGAGACCGGCGCCGGCGGCCTCTCCGCAATCCGCTCCCGACTCGAAGAGTCGAACTACGAGGTTGCCGCGTTGGCGCTGCTCGAGCGGGTCGAGGAAGGCGAGGTCCGAATCCCCGAGGATGCGGCCGCCGTGGTGATCGCCGGCCCCCGGCTGGATCTGCTCGAAGCCGAGGCCGCTGCTCTCGCTGCCCACGTCCGCGCGGGCGGGAAGGCGATGCTGCTGCTCGACCCTCCGGATCCGCCGGGCACCCCGGACCAAAGGCTTGAACTCACTGGACTGGCCGGGGAATTCGGGGCGGCGCCCGCCGGGGACGTGGTGATCGACGCCAGCGGGGTGGGTCAGCTCTTCGGCTTCGGGGTAGAGGTCCCCCTCGCCGCCTCCTACGGGTTCCATCCAATTACCCGCGGCTTCGTGAACGCGGCCACGGTCTTCCCCCTCGCGCAGAGCCTGATCGCTACCGCGCCGGATGCACTCCCCGAAGGCGTTCGCCTTTCGGAGCTCGTCCTGAGCTCCGATGTCAGTTGGGGCGAACGCGATCCCGACGAACTCGAGACCGGCGAGGTGAACGCGGGGGACGACGACCGGACCGGCCCCCTGAGGCTCGCTTACGCAGTCCACGTCGAGACGGGCGACGAAGAGAGTCTGGCGGAGGAAACGAGCGTGGAGGAACCGGGCCCGGTGGATGTCGCGGCCGCCCCGGACACCGGTCCCGAAGGAGAGTCGGGAGAAGAACCCACCGAAGACCCCGCCACCGAAGACCGGGAAGGACGCCTGGTGATCGTCGGGGATTCCGACTTCATCGGGAACAACCTGGCTCTGGCGCCGCTCGGAAACGCCGACCTCTTTCTCAACATGGTGAACTGGCTCACCGAAGACGAAGATCTGATCGCGATCCGTCCCCGTACGGCCGAGGATCGGCGAATCACCATGACCTCGGCGCAGGTAAGAAACGTCGTCCTCCTGAGCCTCGTGTTCCTGCCCGGGTTCTTTCTCATCTGGGGCGTCACGGTCTGGTGGTCGCGGCGGTGACATGCGCAGGACAACGCTCCTCGCCCTGCTGGCGGCGGTGGCCGTTGCCGGCTGGATCGCGCTCTTTGAGCGGGAAAAACCCACCGCCGATGAAGGGCAGCCGGTATTCGGTGTGGACGAGGCCGGAATCCTCGCCGTCGAGATAGAACGTCCGGGCGAACCCACCGTCCGCCTGACCCGGGACAACGAGGGATTCGTCGTCGCCGAGGGCGATGGCCCGGAGTCATCCGCTGACTCCGGCGAGGTTGACCTGCTGCTGCAAAACGTAGGATCACTGCGCTTCGAGCGGGAACTGGAGGGTGTTCGGGAAGAGGATTTCTCCGAGTTCGGCCTCGCCCCAGCGGGACTCGTGATCCGGGTGTTCCCGAAGGGAGATTCCCGCAACGCTCAACCGCTCACCGCCGGTTTTGGCGATGAGACTCCGGCGTCCGGAAACCGTTACCTCCGCCTCGGCGACCGGGTCCTCGTGACTTCGGCCTTCGCGCGGGACAACTTCGACCGGGACGCCTGGAACCTCCGGGACAAGCGGGTGTTCCGTCTCGATGCCCCGGCGGCGCGACGCCTCCGGCTCACCACCGGCGCTGGACAGGCAGTCGAAGTGGCGCGGGAAGAGGGCCTCTGGACCATCGTCCGCCCCTACCGGCTGGCGGCGGACCCCTACGAGGCGTCGCAGTTCGCATCACGGCTGCTGGACGCCGAGATGGCCGGCCTGGCGGCGGATACCGGCGCCGCCGGAGAAGACCCCTTCGGGCTGAATCCTCCACGCCTGAGCGCAGAGCTGGAACTGGTGTTCGGACCTCAGGAGCAAGCGGCCGCGCACACCATCCACTTCGGTGGCGAGACCCGGACGCCGCCGGGAGTCTTCGCCCGTATCGAGCCGGATCCGCTGGTCTTCGTCGTCGGTCGTCCGCTCTTTGACGCGCTCCACGAAGCTGCCGGCGCCGAGCTGGAGAGCCTCAGGTACCTGCGTCTCTTTCGTTTCGCCGGCTTCCGGGCGGCCGCGCTCCGCGTCACGAGCCCGGAGGGGGAGTTCTTCTTCGAGCGGCGCGAGGGGGAGGAGGGTCGCGAGTGGACAATGGAGGCCGGCGGCTCGACCCCTACCCAGGTCGATCCGGCGGCGGTCGAGGACCTTCTCTACAAGCTCAACTCCACGGACGCCGATAGTGTGGACGCGGCGAACCTGCCGGAAGCAGGCGCCGAATGGACCATCGCGGTGACGGAGCAGACCGATGACGGCGAGGGGAGGACCGAACCCGAAACGGTACGCCTGAGAGTCTCCGCCGCCGGGGAAGCACACGCGCTTCGGGCCGGCGACGAGAGGACGCTGGCGGTCAGCGCGGACGCCTGGACAGCGATCACCGACCTGTTCGCCGCCGCCCGCGCCCCTGCGGCAGAATCCTTAGCAGCCTGTGGTGAAAGTGACGTGAGCACCGAGAACGGCCAGTTCTCCCGGTGGGGGCGAGGCGCCCGGCTGACAAGGCGCGTGAGGGAGGAATACCGAGTGTATTCCGACCGAAACGCAACGATGAGGGCCGCGTAGCGGCACGTTTCAGCCGGGATGCATCGCCGTTCGAATGCCGCGTGACTTTTGCCACAGGCTGTTAGCGGCCCCGGGCTGCGTCGCCCGCGAAAGGAGTTCGCGGAGAGCCGGATCCTCAGGAGCGTGTTCCAAGGCGGCTTGAACCACGGCGGCAGCCTCCCCGTTCCTTCCGGCCCGAAGCAAGAGCTCGGCAAGGCCCAGCGACGCAGCGGTGTGGGCCGGATCGGCCTCCAGCGACTGGCGGTAGCGGGACTCCGCTTCCGCCGGACGACCGAGCATCTCCAGCACCAGGGCGCTGTCGGCCAGCGGTCCGGCACGGGCCGGACCCGCGGTGCGGTCGAGTACCTGACCAAAGAGCCTTAACGCCCGGGCCGGATCGCCGCTCATCGCGAAGGCGGTGGCGGCGGCGGCGCGAATCCCGGGCGAGATCCCCTCACCGCCCGCCTCCAGAACGCGGTCGAAGAGCGCCGCCGCAGCGGCCGGATCGCCTCCCCGCAGCCTCACGTCGGCCAGCCAACGAGCGGCGCTCAGCGAGGCGCCCTCAAGCGGTTCGCCGGGCGCCGGGACAAGGGGCGCGAGGACCTCGGCGGCGGCGGCGAGCTTGCCCGATTGCAGATGGGCCCGCGCCCTGCCGATGTCGAAGGCCGGATCCCCCGGGTATCGAGCCGAAGCCGCACGCACGATGCGGATTGCCTCCACGACGTCGCCCCTGTCGAGCAGCAATCCCACCAGTTCTACCCAGCCGTCCCGACTTGAGGTCACCAACCCGGGGACGCGGTCCGTCGGGGATCCGGCGATGACGCTGTGCTCGTTGAGCCTGGTGAGTAGCAGGTCCCGACGACGCGCCCGCAGTCGACTCTCCTCGAAACCGGAAAGAAGTCGCCGGCCCTCGGTGACGAGAGCGGGATCGGGATCCTGGACGAGCAACTGGCCGAGCCGGAAACGGGCCAGGGAATCGTCACGCGATTCGGAGACGGCTCTCCGGAGCCAGGGAATGGCCTCCTCGCGCCGTCCGAGGAGTGCAAGGCAGCGGCCGAACTCGTAAGCGGCTCCCGCCGGCGGCTCTTCGACAGAGGCAGCAGACGCCAAGAGAGGCAGGGCGCCCAGGTAGTCGTCTTCGGCGAGCTGGAGCCTCCCATGTTCGAGCGTCAGGACGGGCGAATCCGCAGCAGTCGGGGTGCCCAGCACTCGGCGAGACTCGGGGACGAGACCCGACTTGCGGAGCTGCCCGGCCAGTTCCAATCGGGGCCGGTCGGGAAGGCGCCGATCAAGGGCCAACAGTTCGGCCAGGACCTCGCGGGCCTCGCCGTCCCGGCTCAACATGGCGAGGAGCCGAATGCGAAGCGCCAGGTTTTCGGGCTCACGGCGGGCACGCTCGAGCACAGCGACCGCTGTCGCATAGTCGAGCAGTCCGACGTACGCCTCGGCCCGGAGCCGAAGCAACTCCGGGTGGGCCCCTTTCGGTCCGGCGGCGTCCAGAACCTCCAGCACGGAGGCGAAATCCTCCTGCTGCAGGAGCTGGCGGACCTCGACCAGCAGCATCGCATCCGGCTGGACGGTAGCGGGCACCGCCAGGAACAGGACGGCGAGCGCAAGGGCCGTCATGGTTTCCGATCCACTACCCTAGCAGCCTGTCGACAAAGTCACGCGGCGTTCGACCGGCGATGCATCCCGGCTGAAACGCGCCGCTTCGCGTCGCTCTGCGTTGCGTTTCGGTCGAAATACACTCGGTATTCCTCCCTCACGCGCCTTGTCAGCCGGGCGCCTCACCGGTCTCGGCGCACACGTCACTTTATCCACAGGCTGCTAACCGACTGCTGCATCAGGGCGTCACGGTCAGCGAAACGGCTTCATCCTCGCCGAGGAACTCGTCGTTCGAGTGGAAGAACCAACTGCGCTTCGCGGGCAGCCGGAGTCCGCCGTTTTCGATTTCCCCTTCAAGATGGATGTATTCGCCGTCGTTCTTCGATTCGTCGTGGTAAAAGCGGTACCCGAGGAGCCGGGCGGTGTCCGGGTGGAAATAGAAGTACCAGGTATCGCCGCCCACCTCGGGATCATAGGTGACCCGAACCTTGAGCGCTTCCTGGTCGCCAAAGGAGTCTGCCACCGGCTCGGGGTCCACAATGGTCCCTGGATCCCGCAGCTTCATCGGTAGCCCCCAGACGAACAGGTAGTAGTTCCGGAGCCACATCACGCGTTCGGAATCGAGTCCGTGCTCGGCGAGCGCTTCCTCATCAAGGCCCTCATCGGCGTCCACTGCACGCGTGAGAATCTCTTCTCCGGCCACCGCGAAGGTGACCATCTCGGAGTCGGTCTCCCGACTCACAACGACCCTCCCGCGTCCCGGCGCCATCCCCACTTCGACCGTTCGCGCGACGCCGTTCGGCCGGGACTCCATGATCCGGAGGGCAATCTCGCCGGTGTCCCACCGGCCGTCCGGATCGTGGTAGGCGATGGACTTCGCGATGAGCGCCTCCGCGGCGGGAACCTCGGGAGCCGGCGCCTCGGGGGCCGCTGGTTCCCCGCCGCAGCCCCCGAGGGCTCCAATCAACAGAATGGTCAGGCAGTTTCTCGGCATCACGTACCTCCTTGGCTGGCGGGCTACCCGCCGAATTCGATTCCCTGGGCGAGCGGCAGATCCTTCGACCAGTTGATGGTATTCGTCTGCCGGCGCATGTAGGCCTTCCAGGCATCCGAGCCGGATTCCCGGCCGCCGCCGGTCTCCTTCTCCCCGCCAAAGGCGCCCCCGATCTCCGCCCCGGAGGTGCCGATGTTCACATTGGCGATACCGCAGTCGGAGCCCCGCGCCGAGAGAAAGGTCTCAGCCTCCCGCAGGCTGTCGGTGAAGATCGCCGAGGAGAGGCCCTGCGGCACGTCGTTGTGAAGGGCGATCGACTGTTCCAGCGAATCGGTCTCCAGGACGTAGAGGATGGGAGCGAAGGTTTCCTCCGCCACCAGCGAAGTCTGGGCGGACATCCGGACGATGGCCGGTTCCACGTGGTTCGGGCCCGCGTCGGGCCGGCGCCCGCCACCGCAGACGACGGTGCCGCCTTCAGCGACTACGCGCTCCAGCGCCCCCTGCATCGCTTCGACGGCGTCGGCGGAAATGAGCGGACCCATGAGGGTGGTGGGATCGAGCGGGTCCCCGATGGGGACCTGCCGGTAGGCATCGGCGAGCCGCTCCACCAGGGGACCGGCGATCTCCCGATCGACGATCACCCGCCGGGTGGTGGTGCAGCGCTGGCCGGTGGTGCCCACCGAACCGAAGACGATGGCCCGCACCGCCAGATCGAGATCGGCGTTTCGGCTCACGACCACCGCGTTGTTGCCTCCCAGCTCCAGCAGGCAGCGCCCCAGCCGGCCCGCGACCTCGGTAGCGACCTTCCGGCCCACCCGGGTGGAGCCGGTGAACGAGATCAGCGGCAGCCGCCGGTCAGCCGCGAGAGCGGCGCCGAGGTCTCCGCCTCCCACGAGCAGGTTGAAGACCCCGGACACGCCGTGGTCATCCATCACCCGATTCGCGATGTTCTGCACCGCGACCCCGCAGAGCGGAGTGTGCTCCGACGGCTTCCAGATCACGGGGTCGCCGCAGACCGCGGCGATCGCGGCGTTCCAGGACCAGACCGCCATCGGGAAGTTGAAGGCGGTGATCACGCCGATCGGCCCGAGCGGGTGCCACTGCTCGAACATCCGGTGGCCGGGCCGCTCCGATGCCATGGTGAGCCCGTAGAGCTGGCGCGACAGGCCCACCGCGAAGTCGCAGATATCGATCATCTCCTGGACTTCGCCGTGTCCCTCGGCCCGGATCTTCCCGGCTTCGAGCGCGATCAGGTCGCCGAGCGGTTCCTTGTCGTCGCGGAGCGCGCTCCCCAGATCGCGCACCAGGTCGCCGCGCTTCGGCGCCGGGAGCTCGCGGAACGAACAAAACGCATCCGTCGCCTCGGTCACCACCTGCTCGGCCGCTTGCGCGTCCGCGGGGACAACGCCGGCGATGGGCTCGCCCGTCGAAGGATTCAGCGAGACGAGCGGCTCCTTCCCGGTGAGGATCCAGCCCTCGGGGCCGGTGCAGGCGCCGGGGACGCCTTCCCCGAGTCCCAGACGATCCAGAATGGTCTGCATGTCGCCCGTATCGTAAAGGGGCTGGGCGGTACTCCGGCAGAGGCGCGGATACACTGCGAGCATGACCGCGTGGGATGCGCTCGGGCCGTTCCAGCCGGGCCCGGGAGGGATGCCGCCGTACCTCGCCGGCCGGGAGGCCGAACAGGGCCTCTTGCGGACGCTTCTGCGGCGCCTCGATGAGCGCGTTCCGCTACCGGGCGAAGTGATCCTTTACGGCCCTCGCGGCAACGGCAAAACCGTGCTGCTGGGTTGGCTCCGACAAGAGGCGGCGTCCAGCGGACAGATCGAGACGGTCGTGCTCCTGCCAAGCGCGACCCCCGACGTGACCCGGTTGTCCGAGCTTCTGAGGAGGGAGCGCTGGTGGAATCGGTTTTCGCCGGGTCAACTGGGAGTCGCAGGGGTTTCCTGGGGGAGTCGGACGGACCCGATCTCGCCACCGCCCGTAGCGGACATCCTCACCGCGCGAGCCCGGAAAGCGCCGCTGCTCGTGGTGATGGACGAAGCCCACACCCTGGACCTGGATGTCGGGCGGGCGCTGCTGAACGCGGCTCAGGAAGTCAGGCAGCGGCTGCCCCTCCTGCTGGTCCTCGCGGGGACGCCGAACCTCGAGGGACACCTCGGAGCGATGGACGCCTCGTTCTGGAACCGCGCCCGACACATGCGGATCGGGAGGCTCGACCAGCGGGCGACCGAGGAGGCGTTCGGCCGGCCGTTTGAGGCAGAGGGCGTGCCGGTCAAGGATGGCGTGCTGGCGGAAACCGTTCGCTGTAGCCACGGATACCCTTACTTCATCCAATTGCTTGGCCAAGCGGTGTGGGGAATCGCGTGCACTCCGGGTGGTCATCGCAACGTGACCACCGCCGTGCTCGAAGCCGCCCTCCCGGCCTTCGAGGAGACGAAGCGGAATTACTACCGGTACCGCTACCGCGAACTCGAAGAACGAGGTCTGCTCCGCGTCGGGCGCGCCGTCGCACGCGCGTTCGAGGAACGGGCGGTTCTCGGCGGCGAGGCGCTGCGGGAGGCGATCCGGGCCGGCGGCGTTGCGGACGACGTCCAGGTGTCGCGCAGTACCCGTACGCTCAGCGATCTGGGTTTCCTCTGGGAAACCTCCGGAGAGCCGGCGTGGGAGCCCGGAATTCCGAGCCTCATGGAGTACATCCTGGAGTTCGCCCCCTCCACACAGGGCACGGGGCGGTAGGGGAGCGCCGACCAGTTGCTGTGAAGATGCGGCCGCGCGGGGAAGCCGGTTCAGCGAGACGGGGCCACTGGCCAGGGAGCGCCGGTGTTTACACCGGCACCCGCTGGGCGCAGCCCAGCGGAACGGCGTGCATGTCGTCCGTATCGTAAAGGGGAGTCGGGCCAGTTGCCGTGTGAATGGAGTCGCGCCGAGATGCCGACGGCCCGATGACACCGCCGGCAAGGAGCGCCGGTGTTCACACCGGCGCCGCCCTCCGCAGCAGGGCGAAGATCCCGTCGCTGCCCGCCCGGATGGCGCCGCCGGCACGGGAACGCCGACCTCTGCTGTCGCCGCTCTCGGCGGTCACGCAACGGTATCGACGCACTGCTAGACTCGGCCCGAGATCAATGCTTGGGGAAGTGGCTCGCTGATGACCGATGAACGACTTCAGAGAGTGACGGATCTGGTGCAGGACGTGGTGCGGTCCCTGCTCACGGAGACGGACTGGGTGTCCGTCGAAGTTCGAGCTGCTCTCGGCTGCGGAGACGACGAAGTCCTCTGGGTGGAAGGCGTCTATCGCGGCAGCGACGCGGAGTTGTTGTCAGACAAAGGGTTGGATGTGCAGTTCGAAATCTGGAAAAGCCTGGAGTCGCTCGGCGAGGACGCGATTCCCATTCCGGTCTTCAAACCCGATGTCACGAACCAGCGGTCTTGAAGCGGCACAGTTGCTCTCGGTGGCGTTCGCGCTGCTCGAAGCCGGCCGTCGCTCTGGCGACGAGGCGTTCCTGCGGCGCGCGGTAAGCACGGCGTACTACGCCCTGTTCCACTGCCTGGCACGGATGTGCGCGGACCGCCTCATCCGCGACGGAGGGTCGCGCTTTCGGGCAACAGCGTGGAAACAGGTCTATCGGTCGCTGGAACATGGCCACGCCCGGAGGCAGTGCTCGAACAGGCGAGGGCTGGCGCAGTATCCAGAGGCTTTACGGCGCTTCGCCGTCGGATTCACCGGCCTTCAGGACCTGCGGCACGCGGCCGATTACGATCCGAACCTCGTGCTGGTCATGCCCGAGGTCCGGCGCCAGATCCAGCTCGCTGCAAGGCTGGTCCGGACGCTTGAGGAGGCTCCGGGCGACGACCAGCGGGACTTCGCGGCCCACGTGCTGTTTCCAGCGCGTCGGAGCTGATCCCGACCTGGACTCCCGGCGCTTACGGGGGGGGAGCCGGAACCGGCTCTTCAGCGAAGGGCCCGGTAGCCCGGCTCGTTCTCGACGATCAGGATCCGCTGGTTGGCGGGAATGTTCCGCAGCACCCGGTGGCCGCCACCCGGCCATCGGATGGTGACCTCGGCAACCATGTGGTGCTGCCCGAGGCCGAACTCCAGAATCGGACTGGGCGTCACTCCAAAGCCTCCACCAACCGCAACTTCCTGCAACTGCACGGGCGCATTCGGCGTATCGGTGACCCGGAGGGCCACCTGAGCGCCCACCGCATCGGGATGGAGGCTCGAGGCGCGGAGCAGGATGTGAAGCCAGCCGTTCGGATGCGGCATTTGCGAGGCCGGATTTCGGTAGAAGCGGCTCCGCTGGCGATCCCCGGGGAATGCCCCACCGATGGGAACGAAAAGATCCAGATCGCCGTCGTGGTCGGGGTCGGCGAAGGTGGCGCCGTGCCCCTTCCCGAGATCGTCCACCCCGGCCGAGGCGCTGACGTCCGCGAACGTCCCGTCCCCGAGGTTGCGAAACAGCCGGTTGGCTTCGAATCGCTCCATGGGCGGGGCACCAACGCCGACAAAAATGTCGAGCCAGCCGTCGTTGTCGTAGTCGCCGAAGGTGGCCGCCATGGCGCCAAGGTTCCAGGAGAGCCCGGCTTCCGCGGTTACATCGGTGAAGGAACCGTCACCGTCGTTGCGGTAGAGCGCCAGCCGGCTTCCCTCGTTGACCGCCTTGCCCTCGATTCGGCTCTTGAGCGCCACCTCCATGTCGGACGTGAAGCCGACAACCAGAATGTCGAGCCAACCGTCGTTGTCGTAGTCGAGGAAGAACCCGACGAAACCCTCGTGGGGCGCGCTGAGGCCGGCCAGCGCGGTTACGTCCTCGAATCCCGCGCCTTCCCGGTTCCGGTAGAGCACCGGACGGTCGAAGAAGTTGACGACCAGCAGGTCTGGCCAGCCGTCGTTGTCATAGTCGCCGAAAGCCGAGCCGATGGAGCGGCCGTGGTCCGCCACCCCCAGAGCTTCGCCGCGCTCGACAAAGCGGCCCTCGGGGGCACCCAGGAAGAGATCGTTGGGGGCCCCTCCCCGGGTGGCCACCCCGTTCGCCACGTAGAGGTCGAGGAGGCCGTCCCGGTTCACATCGGCGACCGCGGCGGTGAACCCGTCTGCCGGGCTCGCCACTCCGGCGGCGGCAGCCACGTCCACATAGCGGCCGCCGTCGTTGCGATAGAGGCTGTTGTCGTCCTCGCCGTCCCAGCCGTCGCGGGTCACGTAGAGGTCCGGATCACCGTCGCGGTCGTAGTCGAAAAAGAGCGCGGACCACCCGCCGCGCGGATCGAAAAGCCCGGCATCGAGAGACGCGGACGCGAAGGTCGCGGCGCCGTCCTCTCGCAGGCGGTTTCGGTAGAGCGCGTGCGGGTCCCGTATGCCGAGGGCCAAGAGGTCCAGGTCGCCGTCGCCGTCAAAGTCCGTCCAACCGCTGGCCCGGGCCCGCGACCAGCGCTCGATTCCGACTTCCTTCGAGACCTCGTCAAAACGCACCGGCGACGCCGCGCTCCGGTCCGGGAGGTCCAGCCGGTAGCGCTCCGGTAGCGATGCTGGATCCTCGCCGGTCTGCTCCGCCGCGAGCATCAGGTTCCAGCGCGGTTCGAGCATCTCGGGCTCGAGATCCACCGCTTGCCGCAGCGCTGCGGAGGCGGGACCGGGAGCGCCCATCCGCAGCAGGGCCGCCCCCAGCGCCCGGAGGGTGGTGGGGCTGTCGGGAGTCTCGCGAAGCACTACCTCGAAGTCGGCAGTCGCCGCCGCATAGTTGCCGAGTCGCAACTGGGCGATTCCGCGCCAGTGGAACTGGCGCGGATTCTGACCGTCGAGCGCGACCGCTCGGGAGAGGTGGTAGTCGGCCAGCCGCAGGCTCGTGTAGCCGCGCTGGATGTAGGCGAGCCCCACGTAAAAGTGCGCCTGGTGGTGGTCCGGGTCGAGCGCGATGGCGTAGCGGAAGAGCTCGATGGCGCGGTCGTTGTTGCGGAGGCCCACCATCCGCAGGCCGTGCTGGAAGTGCTCCTCGGCTTCCTGCTTGCGGATGTCGGGAGCGCCGTCCTGCGCCGCTGCCCAAGCCCCGCCGAGAACCGCAGCCAGCAGCAGGCGCACCGCAAGCTGCTTACGTCCCGGTCTCTTCACGCTGTGGGACGAGGATATGGGAAGGGGCGGGGGCCCGAAGACCCCCGCCCCGAAATGGGGTACGCGCGCAGTCAGTAGGTGATCTTGACGCCAATCATGAGCCGCCGAGGATCCACAAAGCGCTCGCCGACACCGAACAGGCTGGAGTCCCAGGTCTGGGACGCCACATCCTCGGGAGATGTCGCATTCATCAGGTTGAGCGCGTCCACGAACACCTCGAACCGGGTCCTTTCCGCGAGGAACGCGGACTTCGAGATCCGGAAATCCAGCAGGTTCTGATCATCCAGCCGTCTCGATCCGGGGCTTTCGAGATTGACGCTTCGTCCGCCCTGAGACAGTACGTCTCTTTCCACCCGGCCACGCTGCGCCCACGGCTTGCCGTTGAAGTAAGCGTAGTTCCAGCCGAACAGGACATCAAACGGCAGGATCACGGTCCCGGTGATCCGGAAGGTGTGGGTCCGGTCGTTCAGCAGATGCCCCTCCGCATTGATGAACTGGTTCGGGTCGCGGGCCAGCGAACTACCGTACACCCGGGTGGTCTGGCTGGATGAGGCCCCGAAACCGCTGGAGGGCAGGAGCCCGTAGGCTCTGGACCAGACATAGGAGACCTGCGCCTGCCAGTTGTTGGACATCCTCTTTTCGAGGCCGAACACGAGGCCGGTGTAGTCCATGTACATCGAATCGCAACGGTAGGAAACGCCCTCGCAGTCCACGTTGCTCAGACGGTAGTAGCGGAGGTCGGGATCCGAGGTGATGGGATAGACCTCGATGGTCTGGCCGTTGCCGAAGGTGTGCGACGCCGTCGTATAGGTGGCGTTGTCCACGTTCCAGCCCAGCAGGTCGTTCTGATCCTTGCGGACGTAGGTGAAGTTGAAGGCGAGACTGGTGCCGAGTTCCCGATCGAAGCCGATGGACATCTGGTCGGTGACCGGAGACCGGGAATTGGAGTCGTACCCGAAGTCGGTACTCGCCTCGTACTTCGGTCCCTCGATGTCGTACAGCTCGGTGTCGGGATTCCAGTAGAACTCCTGGGAGCTTGCCTGCCCGGGATGGATGCCGCTCAGTTCACCGGTGATTGCGGTCCGGTAGAACCGCCCCCAGTTGCCACGGAGAATCGTCTTCCCTTCGTCATCGAGCCGGATGTTGAAGCCGAGCCTCGGCCCGAAGTTGGTCCAACTGAACTGCTCTCCAGCGCCGGCAATGGTTCCCCGCTCGTCGAAGGTGAGCGCCACGAGGTCGTTCACCAGCAGGTCGTCCACATCCTGGCTGAGGCCGCGCACCGAATCCATCCGCACACCGGCGGAAACGGTGACGCGGTTGCCAACGTTGATGACATCTTCTACATAGGCCGCCGTTTCCTTGAACTGCCCTCCGATGTTGTAGGTCGTTCCGGTGATGATCCCGTACGGAGTCCCGTCGCCGTTGATGTAGTAGTAGACCCCGCCAGGGTAGTTGGGGCCGGGCACGTAGCCGCCGTGCACGCTGTGGGAGCCGTCCGTGTACTGGACGCCGAACTTGAAGTCGTGGTCCGCGCCCAGCCAGTCGCTCGCGTAGTGACTGACCTTCGCCTTCACGTCCGTGCGTGCCTGTTTGAAGATGTCGTACCAAGGGTAGCCGCCGTACCGGATCCCGTTGTCGATGTCAACGATTCCAGGGACTCCTGGGTTGTTCGACTCGCTGAGGTCGCGCGGGGAGTAGAAACCCGATACTCCGACCTCATAGAAGGTGTTGGGGCTGAGGATGTGGGTGATGCGACCGAAGGTCACCGAGGGGTTCTTCCCGCTGAAGGTGGCGATGGTGGAAAAGGGGCGGGACACCGAAGGGGTGGAGGGAATCACCCAGATGTCGTCGTGGTAGGTGTGCATGAACTTGATGTCCGGCGTGAGGTCGGCCGTCAGTTTCCAGAACATGCGGTGGGCGCCGAACTTGCGGGGGAAGTCCGGGTTGGCGCCGGGCTGGGTGTCCCAGTCCTGCAGGTACTGGTAGTTGGCGTAGATCCACGCCCGGTCGCGAACGACCGGCCCCCCGAAATGTACGGTGTAGTCGTCGTAGCGGTCCCGGTTGTACCCCCAACCGCTCGGATCCTCGTCGCCATCGGCGTTGAGCTTGATGGGCTGGGTAGTCAGCGAGCTGTGCTGCTTGTAACCGGCAGCCGTGATCGTGAAGTCGTTCGTCCCCTGCTTGGTCACCACGTTGAAGACAGCGCCCGCCGCGCTTCCGTGCTCGGCCGAAGCGCCGAGGGAAACGATCTCCATTTCCTCGATCAGGTCAGTAGCCGGCCACGGCCAGGCGGCGCCGGAAACCGGGGCCGTGAAGTCCACCCCGTCCATGAGGTACTTGTTCTCGTCCACCCCGGACCCGAACGCGGAGACGCGGCTGCTCGTGCCGCTCGTCGGGTTGGTGGCCGACATGCCGGGAGCCGACTTCGTGAAGTCGAAGAAGCTGAACCGGCGGAGCGGGGTGTTCTCCATGTATTCGCTCGAATAGTTCGTGGACACCCCGGACTTGCGGGTGTCCACCACCGGGGTTTCGCCGGTGACGGTCACGGTCTCGGCAACAGTGGCAAGGCTGAGCGAGACGTTCCTCTCCGCGGTGCCACCGACCAGCACTTGCATCCCCTCTTCGATGTACCTCCCGAAACCGGAGAGCTCCACCGTCAGGGTGTAGTCGCCCGGGGGAAGGTTGGGGAACCGGTACTGCCCGGAAGCGTTCGTCACCACCGAGCGCGGACCGCCGGGAAGCTGGTCCGAGGAGACGGCCACCGACGTGCCGGGGAGGACAAGTCCCTGATCGTCGGAGACGGTGCCCAGGATCGTGCCGGTGATCTGGCCGAACGCCGAGCCGGCGCCAAGGACCAATCCGAGCGCCAGCAGGCCTCCAAGTAACTTGCGAATCTTCATCTTGAGACAACTCCCGAGAAGCTGGGCGGACCCGCAGAACCCCACGAGACCGCGACTGAGTCACACCAACCGTACGGGTTGGGGCTCTACCGTGTCAAGCGGCGGCGGGCGGCGCGGATGGAGGCCCGGCTGGCGGGGTTTGCGTGGTCAGCCGGTTCCTTACCGGACGCGGAATTCTCCCCTCGGAGCAACCACGGCTCCTCGCGAACGGTGACCGTGTGGAGCCGGGTCGCCATCACCTCGCGCGTGAGCACGAGGACCGGGCGCGCCGGTTCGGTGCGCCGAACTGGTGGCGCCAGAGATTCCGCGCCTTACGGTTCGGGCCCCGGGGCGCTCTGGTCCGGAGGGCGGCGCTCTCCTATCCGGGCATCACCTTCTCATGGTGCGTACGTGCGGAGACGGGAACGTCCCACGAATCCACACTACGGGGTTTCGTCGCCCTGCCGGGCGACGATGCCGCGTCCCGACCGGGACAACTGGCGGAGGTCGGCGGTCCCTTCCGCGGCCCCTCTCTGCGGAAGTCAGCGGCTGAGGCTCCCCGCCGCGGATCGAGTCTCGGGGAGCAGCCGCAAACGTTCGCAGTGCGCAGGTCGAACGACCCCGAAGTGCCGGCGATCCAGCGTCGCCAGCTTCGTCTCACCGAGCGACTCGCATATCGCGATCACCGCGGCATCAACGAAACCCAGTTCGAGGTCCACTTACTGGTGCGCCAAATCGACGGCCCGCAGCCGTTCCCGCGCGCCCAGTTCCGCCACCAGGTACGCGCCCGCATTCATGTCCTCGACGAAGGCTCGCCAGACATCGGGATGCATTCGCTTGCAGATCCAATAGTCAATCTCGACCAGGGTCGGGGCAACGACAACGAGCGGCTCTCGGGTTGTTCCGAGCAGCCGCGCATAGGCGTCGTGGCAGGCCTCGTCGCGGTCGAGCGCAGCAACTATCGGCCGGTATCCAGTACGAGCGCCATTCAAGCGCTCCAGGGAGTCCGAGCCGGAGACCCTTCGTCCTCGACGCTTCGCTGCGAAAGATCGACGCTTCCGCTGGCTCCGATTCCCAGGCGGGGTCTCCGCTGGGACGGGATTTCCGACGCCCGCTGAGCAACGATCTCGCTGAGGACAGCGTTCAGCGAGACTCCCAGTTGCCCGGCTTCGGCGCGAATTCTCTCAAGATCGGCGGCGGCAACGGTAAGCGTGGTCCGTCGTTTCAGGGCTTTGTGAGGCTAGCATCAGCATCTGATGCATGGCCACGTCACGAATACCGTCCGATGGTGCTCCGCATGGCGCCACGGGGCGTCGGCGATGCCTGCCTGAAATCCCCCACCGGGGGAAATCGCGTGATCGGCTCCTCACGCACACTTTCGCCCGTCAAGAAGGCACGGCCCGGGCAGGGGGAGCAGTGAGCGGTCGCGCCCTCCGGCGTTGAGAGTTGGTGCGGCCCTCACGCTGGCATGGCGCA
Source organism: Candidatus Marinacidobacterium sp. (assembly GCA_965223075.1). Classification (GTDB taxonomy): domain Bacteria; phylum Acidobacteriota; class Vicinamibacteria; order Marinacidobacterales; family Marinacidobacteraceae; genus Marinacidobacterium. Next base: position 1,872,627 of record OZ244986.1, read on the forward strand.
GCATCATCCGCGCTGGTTTCGCGCTCCCGCGCGTGCCGGGCCCCACCGGGAAAACCCTCATGATCGGGTCCTCCTGCACACCCCGCCGGGCATGAAAATGGCGCGGAACTCACGCTGGCTTGACGCCGAGTCATCGGCCCTGGTTTCGCGCTCCCGCGCGTGCCGACCAGAGGTCGGCGTTCCAAGCCGTCCCCGCCATCGCGCCATCGGCTATACGCGCTCGCCCTGTCAGCATCCGGTCGCGGCTGCATTTTCACAGCAACTGCCCGGAGGTCGGCGTTCCAAGCCGTCCCCGCTCTTCTTCCTGATCGGCGGAGCGCGGACTTCGCGGCCCTGGGGGCCGCGGTGCCGGTGTGAACACCGGCGTTCCCTGCCTACCCGCGGAGCGGATTGTGGGTGCGCAGTTCGGGGAAGAGCGAGAAATCGCGGTCGGCGGTGAACAGGACATCCACTCCGTGAGCGACGCAGATGGCGGCGATGTGGGCATCGTGGACGACCCTGCCACGGACACGCGGCCGACACATGAACTCGGGCAGGATTTCCAGGAAGCCCCTCGTCGGACCGACGACGCGGTTGGAAGGCGAGGCGGCCATGCTGGCGAACTGTCCCCAAGCGACTTCCGCGCGCGTGGCGTCCGTCTTCCAGATCCGCCGATTCGTCACCACGCTCAGAAACTCGAAACAGCACGGCCAGGGGATGGTCCAGGAGGCATGACCTTCAATCAGCCTCTCCAGGACGGTTCGCGCCTCTCGGTGATGGACCGAATCGCGACGGTGCGCATACACCAGCAGATTCGTGTCCACCGCAATCATTTGTTCCAGTCCCAGCGGTCTTCGTAGATCAGATCACGCAGCTCTTCCCACGAGTACTCTGCGAGCGGATCCGGCCCATCCGGGTTCCCGACACTCAAGTCCGGCCATTTGTACGGCTTCTGCGTCTTCGGCTCGTCGAGCGTGCGTCGAAGTCCCTCCTCGATTACCGACCGGAGCGTAGTGCCGTTCTCCCGGGCGTGGTGCTTGGCGCGAAGAAGCAAGGCATCGTGAATCTCAACCGTCGTCTTCATGCACCCATATTACCCATATTCTGGATTACGGGCCATATGGGCCAACAGCAACCGCGTCAGAACACGAATGGTTCCTCGCGGACCATGGTGGCTTCACAACCGAACGCGGCGTTCAGCGCCTTGCAGACCTCGAACATCCGGCCTGGACCGAGGCGGCCGATCCACTGGCGCAAATCGGCCCGCGGCACCGTCTGGACATGGTCCAGATTCACCACGGAGTCGTGTTTCAGACCGTGCGCTACCCCGACGCGAACCTCCGTCTCTGTTCCACGGATCGTCGAGGTGACCGGCGCAACCGCAACCGTGTGGAGGCGGTTCGCTATCGAATCGCGCGTCAGCACGAGGACCGGGCGCCGGCGATCAGGGCCGCCGAACTGATAGAGCCAGAGGTCTCCGCGGGCTACGGTTCGCGCCACGCGGCAGCCGCCTCGGTCCAGCCTTCTAACTCTTCGTGGATGGGCGGAAAGTCCGGCCCGTAGCCGCGGATCAGCGCCTCGTCGATGCGCTGGGATTCCCGGCGCTGGAGATACGCCTCCGCAATCCGCCGCACGACCTCGGAACGGCCCAACTGGCGCACGATCTCGTCAGCGTCCAACCGCGCCAGCAGATCCTCGGAGAAATTGATCTGTACTGCTCTCATGGTGGCACATTACCACATAGATCTATATGTATATATCAACATGTTTCTCGACACCCGACCGACGCGACCCTGGGTTCTCCGGCGATAATCTGGCCGACATGCTCCCGCCCTGGCGCCTGCGGTTCGGCGCCGCCGGTATTGGCCTCGCCCTGCTCACTGGCGCGGGCTGTTCCGGGGTCCCCGGCGGGACGGACCCCGTCCGCCCGTTGAACGTGGTGGTGGTCACGCTCGACACCCTGTCGGCGCGGCATCTCAGCCAGTACGGCAACGACCGCATCGAAACGCCCGCGTTCGGCCGGGTCGCCGCCGAGGGAGTGCTCTTCGAGCAGGCAACCGCCACGGTTCCGCTCACGCTGCCCTCCCACACCTCGATGTTCACCGGGACCTACCCGATGTTCCACGGGGTCCGGGACAACGGCGGCTACTACGTGCGCGAGGACTCCGAGACGCTCGCGGAAGTGCTTCGGGACGCGGGGTATCGAACGGGCGGTTTCGTGGCCGCCTTCGTGGTGGACTCCCGCTGGGGTCTGGATCAGGGGTTCGAGCGCTACTACGACGACTTCAACTTCCGCGAGTTCGAGCGCATCAGCCTCGACAGCGTTCAGCGTCCCGGAGACGAGGTCCTCGACGCGGCGCTCGCCTGGATGGACGAAGTGAAGGACGAACGCTTCTTCTCCTGGATCCATCTCTACGACCCGCATTGGCCCTACGAGGCGCCGGAGCCCTGGGCGTCCCGGGTCAGCGGTTATTCGGACGCTCCTTACGACGCAGAAGTGCTGTTCACCGATTCCCTGGTCGGGCAGTTGCTCAACTGGCTGGACGAGAACGAGCTTCGAGAGGACACCCTGCTCGTCCTGATCGGCGACCACGGCGAGAGTCTGGGACGGCACCGGGAGGGAGCCCACGGATTCTTCATCTACGACGCCTCGATGCAGGTGCCCTTTCTGCTCCGAGCGCCGTACCGTCAAATCGCCAGCGGGCGGCGGGTCCCGGCGCAGGTGCGCGGGATCGACCTGATGCCCACCGTGCTCGACCTCGTCGGCGTGCCGGTGCCCGGAGTCGTCCAGGGTGCGAGCCTTGTGCCGCTCGCGGACGGAACGGAAACCGACCTGGGACTCTGGGCTTACTCGGAAAGCCTCTATCCCAGAAACCACTACGGGTGGTCCCCGCTCCGCTCGCTCCGAAACGGCCTGCTCCACTTCATCTCGGCGCCAAGGCCGGAACTCTTCGAGGTGCTCGACGATCCGGGGGAAGCGAGCAACCTCGCTCCCGATCGGCCCGGGCAGGTGCGGCAGCTCCAGACGCGACTCGACCAGTTGGTTGCCGAGCTGGGGCAAGAAGGAGCCGACGAACAGGCGCCGGAAACCCTGGACGAAGAGACCCGGGCTCAGCTCGCCGCTCTCGGCTATCTGGGAGGCTCCTCCCGAGTCCGGGTGGACGAAGGCGAGCCGCTCGCCGATCCCAAGGACAAGGTCGTTCTCTACAACCTGCTGAAGGCGGCGGGCACCGACTCCACCGAGGACCGGATCGAGGAAGCAATGGCCAAGGTGGAGCGGGTGCTTGCCGAGGACTCCGGCATCCTCGAGGCCCATCTGATCCTCGGCAACCTCTTCGTGAAGCAGGAAGACTGGGACGGGGCTATCGGCGCCTACCGGGAAGCGCTGTCCCTTGACCCCGAATACAAGTCCGCGATCCTGGGCCTCGCCGACGCCTACCGGCTGGCCGCGCGCTACGACGAGGCCGCCGCCGGCTACCGGCGGCTCCTGGAACTCGACCCCAACGACAACAAGGCGTTCTACCACCTCGCGGAAATCCACGCCGCCCGGGAGGAGTACGAGGAGGCGCTCGAAGTGCTCGCCGGCCTCGAGGCGACGGGCGAGGAGCGGGCGCCGGCGCGCAATCTGAAGGGGCAGTGCCTCCTGAGCCTCGGGCGCCTCGACGAGGCCGAGGGCGAACTCCGCCTCGCGCTCGAGATGGACGACCTGCTCTCGGACGCCTGGTTCAACCTGGCGCTGCTGTACGAGGAACGGGGCGACGGTTCCCGCGCCATCGAGGCCTACGAAACGCGCCTCGACATGGCTCCGAAGGATTTTCGGTCCCACTTCAACGTCGCGAAGCTCTACGGCGCGATGGGCGATCGGGACCGGATGGAGGCATCCTTCCGGGCCGCCATCGGGCACAACGACGAGTTCGCGGTCGGCCACCTGTATCTCGCCAAGGCGCTTCTCGACCGCGGAGAACTACTAGAAGCCGAAGAGACCGCGCTCCGCGGTCTGGCCCTCGAACCCGAGCCGGAAATGGCGCCCCTCGGGCACTTCGTGCTGGCGGACATCTACAACCGCCAGGGGCGAACGGCCGAGGCCGAGCGCGAAGTTCGCCGCGCGCAGTCCTACCGGAGATAGTCGGCCCTGCGAAGGGGCGTAGCAGCCTGTGGCAAAACCCACGCGGCCCAGTTCTCCCGGTGGGGGCTCGACCGGCGATCCATCCCGGCTGCACCACTCCGCTTCGCTGCATTCTGCGTTGCGTTTCGGTCGAAATACACCCGGGCCAGCTCTCCCGGTGGGGGCTCCTCCCTCACGCGCCTTGTCAGCCGGGCCCCCACCGGGAGGACTGGCCCCACCGGGAGAACTGGGCCTCACCGGTCTCGGCGCTCACGTGAGTTTCACCACCGGCTGCTAGGAGAAACCGATTGCGGTTCGATCTGGTTTCGGATGTCCATCAGGACATCGGCTGGCGCGGCCGGCCTCTCCGCACCGGTGATTCGGAGACGCTGGTGATCGCCGGCGATGTGGGCAACGGGGTCGAGGTGACGGCGGGCGCGGTGACCGCGCTGGCCCGGGAGTACGGGCAAGTCGTGTTCGTGGACGGGAACCACGAGTTCTATTCGTCAGGAGGCCGAATCGACCGGACGCGGGATCGGCTCCAGGAAGCGTTCCCCGCGAATGTCCACTATCTCGACCGGAAAGGGCCGTTCCGTCTCGGCAACACGGCTTTCGCCGGCGCAAACGGCTGGTACCAATTCCATGAGCCGTCTTCCGGTTCGTTTCGGGCGCAATCGGAGTGGTGGAGCTGGCGCTCCAACGACGCGCGGCTCGTCTTCCCGGGGGGCGACCCGCAGCAGGCGCTGGAACGGTGGAAGGAATCGAAGCGCACGCTGTTCCGCCAGCTCGAATGCGCCCGCGACGATCCAGCCGTCGAGCATGTCGTCGTCGTGACGCACTCGGTTCCCCATTCCGGCGGTCTCCGGGAAGGCTATGAGCCGGCGTCGAACGGCTCCTACTACAACGGGCTGTTCGAGGAAGCGAAAAACGCCGGCGGCGGACTCCTCGACAAGGTGCGCGTCTGGTGCTTCGGGCACACCCACCACCCGGCGTTCTTCCGGGACCGGATGCCCGGGGGCGATGTCTGGTTCGTCGCCAACCCGCGCGGTTACGGACACGAGCGCCACAACCCGCGGCGCAACCGCACCGTCGAAGTCGAGGTGGAGAACCCCGGCTACTGAATCCTGCGGGCTGCCTCCGGTACGGGACGCTCTCACTCCGTGCAACGCCAGCGTTGCCTGCGCTAGGATTCGGTGTTCCGAGGAGGGACTCCCGTGGCCAGCCTTTCCATCCGCAACCTCGACGAAACCACCAAGAAACGTCTTCGAATCCGCGCGGCCGAGAACGGGCGGTCCATGGAGGCGGAAGCGCGCACCATCCTCGAAACGGCGGTGTCCGGAGGCCAAGGCCCCGGGGAAAACTTCTACGACGCGATACGGCGGATCGTAGAACCTGTCGGGGGCGTGGAACTCGAGCTGCTTCCGCGCGAGCCCATGCGAGAACCTCCGGATTTCAGCGGCGAGGAATTCTCCTCGTGATCATCGTGGATACGAACGTCATTTCGGAACTGATGCGCTCCCAGCCTGACTCACAGGTTGCCGGGTGGGCGCGTTTCCAGCCGCCGGACGCACTGTTCACGACCGCCGTATCGGAGGCGGAAGTGCGCTACGGGGTGGCCCGGCTGCCTGCGGGCGCGCGGCGTGAGGAACTGCGCCGCACGGCGGACCAGGTCTTTCGTGGTCTCATGCGCGACCGAATCCTCCCCTTCGACAGCGAAGCCGCACAGCGTTTCGCCGACATCATGGCGCGAAGGCGACGCGCCGGACGCAACGTCTCCATCGCCGACACCCAGATCGCGGCCATCGTCGCATCCCGCGGCGCGACTGTCGCGACGCGGAACGCCCGGGACTTTCGGGACTGCGGGGTCCGCGTTGTCAACCCGTGGGAAACTGAGTGAGGAATCCTGCCGCTGGCAGCGGGCACGGACCTTCGGGAGGTCTCCCGTCGCAGCCACGCAGCGGGCGGCCTCCGACCGACAGGAGCATGAGATATGACCAGCCGGACCCTTTCGGCCGCGGGAGCGGCCCCCATCCTCTCGCTGATCCTGGCCGCCGGCTGCGGCGGGACACCTGAGACCGAAATGGGCGACAACCCCTTCTTTGCCGAAAGCACCCTCCCCTACAGCCTCCCCGCCTTCGACCTCATCGAGGACGGCCACTACCGCGCGGCGTTCGAGCGCGGGATGGCCGAGCAGCTCGAAGAGATTGAGGCCGTCGCGGGGTCCGCGGAGCCGCCCACACTCGAGAACACCCTGGTGGCGATGGAGCGCTCGGGCCGGCTCCTCGACCGGGTGGCGCGGGTCTTCTTCAGCCTCTCCGCCGCCGACACGAACGACGAAATCAACGCCATCCGCGCGGAGATGGCGCCGAAGCTGGCGGCACACTCGGACCAGATCCTGCTGAACGCCGACCTGTTCGCCCGGGTAGAGGCGCTCTACGAGTCCCGAAACGATCTGGACCTCTCGCCCGAAGAAGTCCGCCTCGTGGAGCAGTACCGGCGCGACTTCAGCCGCGCCGGCGCCCTGCTCTCCGAGCCCGAGAAAGAGCGGATGCGGGAGATCAACGGCGAACTCGCTTCCCTCTCGGCGGCCTTCAGCGAGAACACCCTGGACGAGGTGAACGCCTCGGCGGTGGTGGTGGATTCCGCTGACGAACTCGCCGGGCTGTCCGAGGGAGAGATCGCCGCGGCGGCCGAAGCGGCGAAGGCCCGCGACCTCGAAGGCAAGTACGTCATCGCCCTCCTCAACACCAGCGGCCAACCCGCGCTGTCCTCGCTGGAGGACCGCGGGCTTCGCGAGCGGATCTCGAAGACGTCGCTCGCGCGGGGCAGCCGCGGCGGGGAGCACGACAACCGCGAGGCGGTCGTGCAGATCGCCGCCCTCCGCGCCGAGCGGGCCGCGCTCCTCGGGTACCCGCACCATGCGGCCTACGTGCTCGAGGAGCAGACGGCGCAGACCATCGAGGCGGTGAACGGCCGGCTGTCCGGGCTCACCCCCGCGGCGGTGGCGAACGCGCGCCGCGAGGCGGACGACCTGGCGGCGCTCGCCCAATCCGAAGGGGCCGAAATCGAGATAGCAGCCTGGGACTGGTCCTACTACTCCGAGAAACTCCGGGCCCAGCGTTTTTCGTTCGACGCATCACAGCTCAAGCCATATTTCGAAATGAACGGCGTCCTGGAGAACGGGGTCTTCTTCGCCGCAAACCAGCTCTTCGGCCTCCGTTTCGAAGAACGGCCGGAGCTGCCGGTCTATCACCCGGACGTGCGCATCTGGGAAGTGTTCGAGGAGGACGGTTCGCCGCTCGGGCTCTTCATCGGCGACTTCTATGCCCGGCCTTCCAAGCGGGGCGGCGCCTGGATGAATGCCTACGTCTCCCAGTCAAACCTGCTCGGGACGAAGCCGGTAGTTGCCAACCACCTGAACGTCCCGAAGCCGCCCGAGGGGGAGCCGACCCTGCTGACGTTCGACGAGGTCATCACGATGTTCCACGAGTTCGGGCACGCGCTGCACGGCCTCTTTTCGAACGTCCACTATCCCTACTTCGCCGGAACCTCCGTTCCGCGCGACTTTGTCGAGTACCCCTCGCAGGTGAACGAGATGTGGGCGACCTGGCCGGAAGTGCTCCGGAACTACGCCATTCACCACGAGACCGGTGAGCCGATCCCCGGCGATTTGCTCGACCGGGTGCTGTCGGCGCGGACCTTCAACCAGGGCTTCGCCACCACCGAGTACCTGGCCGCGACCCTGCTCGATCTGGCCTGGCATCAACTCGGCGTGGGCGAAACCCCCGATGCGGATGGGGTGCTCGGGTTCGAGGAGGCGGCGCTCGAGGCCGCGGGAGTCGCGGTCGCCGCGGTACCGCCCCGCTACCGCACCACCTATTTCTCGCACATCTGGAGCAGCGGCTACTCGGCCGGCTACTACTCCTACATCTGGAGCGAGGTTCTGGACGCAGATTCCGTGGAGTGGTTCCGGGAGAACGACGGTCTCAGCCGGGAGAACGGCGACCACTTCCGGCGGACGCTGCTCTCGCAGGGCGGCAGCATCGAGGCGATGGATCTCTTCCGCACGTTCCGCGGGCGGGACGCGGATGTCGAACCGCTCCTCAGACGGCGCGGCCTGAACTGATCCCGCCGGCGCTTTTCGGATAGACGACCGTTCTGGCGGCCTCACCTCGCTCCGGGCTGACGCCCATTCCGCGAAGAGCAGACTACGGTGTGATGGCGAACGGATGCCCTCGGAGGCGCTGGTCCACGGTCAGAAGGCGGAGCCCCTCTTCCTGCGCCTGCACCAGGAGCAGTTCGTCGAACGGGTCGCGGTGGGGGATGGGCGTTTCAAGCCGCTCCGCGGCGTGACGCGGGGTCAGGGGGAGCAGAACCACCTCGAGTTCCATGAGCGCAGCGACCACGTCTCGCGGGTCGAAGAGGCTCTTCCGCTCCCCGCCCACGTTACGGGCCTCGTAGTTGAGCCGCATCTCCCAAATGGATACGGCGCTGACGTAGAGAGGCTCCTCCTGCTCGGCGAACAACTGACGTTCTCTCTCGGAAATCCCTCCCGGAGCCTTCATCAGCTTGTAGAGGTACGAGGTGTCAAGAAGCAGACCCACTCGCTGTTCCCGGGCTACTCCCCTTCGTCTTCAAGCCCCAGAACCCGACGACTCAGCGCCGGATCATGGAACGCACCGATCATCGCTTCGGCTTCTTCAGGCGACGCCTGCTCAATGCCGTGACTCCGGCACACTTCTTCGAGCCTGGCGAAATCCAGAGCGCCGCTTCGCCGCCATCGCACAAGTTCCACAACCGGTTCGCCGTAGCGGGTGATGACGACCCGCTCGCCGGCTTCCGCCGCGCTAATGAGTTCGGAAAGGCGAGCTTTGGCCTCGCGCAGAGCAAGTTGCAGAATCAGACCCCCTTCGCACCCTTGATTCTACACTTGTAGTCACAGCGTATCTACAACAAGTCTGATTCCACGGCATCCCGGAACGGAGGACGGATGAGCGTCCACCGACGCCGTTGGCGCAGGCCTACTGCTCCCGGAGGGCCCCGATCACGCTGCGGCGGGCGGCGCCCACCGCGGGCAGGAAACCGCCGATGGCGCCGATGACGAGGGCAAGGACGATCCCCTGAACGAGGAGCTCCGGGGTCACCTCGAAGGCGAAGGCCACCTGGCTGAAGGAGGCCCAGTTGATCGTCGCCGCCCGGAACCCGTCGAACAGGAACCAGGACGCCGCGCCGCCGAACGCCGCGCCGATGATTCCGAAGACGAGCGACTCGATCATCACCGACAAGACCACCGGCAGCCGGGAGAACCCCAGGGCGCGCAGCGTCGCGATCTCCCGCGAGCGGGAGGACACCGCGGCGTACATGGTGTTGAGCGCCGCAAACACGGCGCCCGCCGACATCATGGCGACGATGATCCAACCGACTACCGAGATGAAGGCCTCGATCGGCCTGGATTGCGCGGCCATGTAGGTGGTCTGCCGCTGCGCGCCGAGACTCACCCGCGGATCGTCGGTGAGCGCCTGCTCGAACCCCTCGAAGGCATCGGCGTCGGTCAGCCGGACGAGCGCGACGTTCCAGGAATTGCCCCGCTGATACATCTGCTGGAGTACGCGGGTATCGGTCCAGATCTCCGATTCGGAGACTCCGCCCCCCGCGGTGAACCGGCCCACCACTTCCCACGAGGCGCGCCCCACATCGATCCGGTCGCCCACGAGCAACCCCTCGAAGGCGCCCGCGGCGCCGTCGCCGACAATGACCTCGTTCCGGCCCGGTTCGAAGTTCCGCCCCTCCACGATTTCGATCTGATCCCTCAGGGCGAACGCGGCGCCCTCGACGCCCCGGAGCGGGACGTTCGCATCGGTCCCGGCCCCGATCTTCTTCCGGTCGATGATCACGAAGAGTTCCGGCGAGACGAGGGGGCCGTCCGGCCCGCGCGCTACCCCCGGCGCCGCCCACAGCACCTGGATGTCCTGATGGTTCAGGATGCTCGCGGTTTCGCCGGTGGAGCCCGCCCGCAGCACCACCGCCACGTCGTCGCGGGCCTGGCCGGTCACCACCGAGCGGAATCCGGCGGCCATCGAGAGCACGGCGACCAGGACCCCGACGACCCCGGCGATCCCGAAGACCGCGACGACCGAGACCGCCCGGCGCTCCCAGATCGTCTCGAGGTTGTAGCGGGTCACCGCCTGGCACTGCCGGATGAGGGATCCCAGACTCATCGTCCCTACCTCGCGCTACAGCCGGCGGAGAGCGAAGGCCGTCTCGAGCCGCATCGCCCGCCTCGCAGGAAACACTCCAACCACGAGCCCGGTCAGCAGTGCGAGGCCAAGGCCGAGGAGAAGGTCTTCGGGTCGCAGATAGAGACCCGGGAAGTACGCCGAGAGCGCCGGCCGGAGGATTCTTTCGAGTCCGACGGCGAGGAGCATTCCCAAAAATCCCGCGGTGGTCACCAGGGTCACCGACTCCATGAGAACGAGACGCTGCACCCGGCCACCGGTGAAGCCGAGCGCCTTCAGCAGCCCGATTTCGCCGACCCGCTCGCGCACCGACTGCGCCATGGTGTTGCCGGCGACCAACAGGATGGTGAAGAAGACGGCGCCGAGGATGGAGGTCACGATCAACCCGAGGTTGCCCACCTGGTTCGCGAACCCGGCCGCGAACGCGCCCTCGGATTCGCTCTTGGTCTCGGCGGCGGAGTTTTGGAAGGTGGCGTCAATGGCGGCGGCGATCTCCGGCGCCCGGTCCGGATCGGCGATCCGGACCGCGAACCAGCCGATCTGCCCGCGACCGAAGGACCGGGCTTCGTCGAAGAAGTCGTAGCGGAACAGGAACTGGGTCTCGTCGAAGCCTTCCACGTCGCTCTCGTAAACGCCCACCAGTTCGAACTCCCAGGCCTCGTCACCCCGCCCCTGCTGCTGCCAGATGGTCGGCTGGAGCGGGATCCGGTCGCCGACCTCCCAGCCGAAGCGCTCCACGAGCGCCCGGCCGGCGATCGCACCGTTCCGGGTTTCGATCCAGCGAAGCTTCGCCTCGTCCGGGACCGAGACCTCCGGATACATGTCGAGGTATTCCGCCGGCTCCACCGGAGACTGCATGAAGAAGTTGGCCGGGTCCTGGTACACCCCGCCGAACCAGGTCATGTGCATGGCGTCGATGACGCCGGGGACCTCTTCCATGTCGGCTTCGTAGGACTGCGGGAGAAGCTGGAAGAGCGAGACCCGGTGCCGCACCACCAGCCGGTCCTCGTTGGCGATATCGGCCCCCATCGAGAAGGCGGTCTGCAGCATGGACAGAACCCCGAAGATCAGGAACGCGAAGACGACCGAGGAGAAGGTGAGGAACGTCCTCGTCTTCTTCCGGCGGAGCGCGGCGCTGATCAGCGTGAAGGAACTCATACTGCCGCCCCGGCCGGTTCGTGGGCGGGCAGGACGATCGTCCCGTCGTGTCCGCAGTCGGCCAACTGGCCGTCCACCAGATGGAGAATGCGGGACGCCCGCTCGGCCGCCTCCGGGTCGTGGGTCACCGTCAGAATCGTCTTCGCGTGGTCGCGGTTGAGAGCCACCAGCAGGTCGAGGATCTCGCCGCTCGTCGCCCGGTCGAGATCTCCGGTCGGCTCGTCACAGACGAGGAGCGCCGGATCGTTTACGAGGGCGCGGGCGATGCCGACCCGCTGCTGTTCGCCGCCGGAGAGTTCTCGGGGACGGTGCTTTGCCCGATCGGTCAACCCGACGATTTCGAGGGCGATGGCGACCCGGCGGCGGCGTTCACGGGCCGAAAACGAGGTCAGCAGCAACGGCACCGCCACGTTCCGTTCGGCACTCAGCGCTCCGAGCAGGTTCGAGAACTGGAACACGAAGCCGATGTTGCGAGCCCGCCAGCCAGCGAGCCGCCGCTCCGAAAGGCTGTGAATCGGGGAACCGCCCACGATCACTTCGCCGCTTGTCGGCCGGTCAAGTCCGGCGATCAGATTCAGCAGGGTGGACTTCCCGGATCCCGAAGGTCCCATGAGCGCGAGGAAATCGCCGCTTTCCATCCGCAGGGTGAGCCCCCGGAGCACCGGGACCGAAGTCCGGCCCCGCCGGAAGGTTCGGCTGACGTCCCGCACATCCACCATGGCTTCGGTCGCGGCTCCGTTTCCGCCAGGCGCTTCCGAAATCCCTGTCTCAGTCATGGTTCTGTTCTCCCTGCCGCGGACTCAGGGAGCCGAGGCTGCTTCCACCACTTCGGCGCCGTCCTCGAGACCCTCAAGCCCCTCCACGACGACCCGGTCGCCCTCCACCAGTCCGGACAATACAAACACGTCCGACCCGCGGCGGTCGCCGAGCCGGACCGCCCGGCGCTGGACGCGTCCGTCACGGACCAGATAGACCAGGTCCCGCCCGGTGTCCTGAAAGACCGCTGCGGTTTCGACCAACAGGCCCTCCGGGGCCTCCTCCGGTTCCGCTTCCGCGGAACGGAAACTCACCTTGACTCCCATGTCCGGCAGGATCCTGGGGTCCAGCTCCTCGAAGCCGATTCGCACCCGGACCGTGGCCCGGTCGCGGTCGGCCGTTGGAATGATCGCGATCACTCGCGCCGGGATCGTCCAGTCGTCGTAGGAGTCGAGAACCGCATCCACCGGCTGCCCGGGCGATACCCGGTTGATGTAGGCCTCGTTGACGTCCACCTCGATCTCCAGCGAGGTCATGTCCACGATGGTGCCGATGCCGGTGCGGGTGAACCCGGCGCCTCCGGCGATCGGGGACATCATCTCGCCCGGCTGGGCGTTCTTGGCGGTGATGACGCCGTCGAAGGGCGCCCGGATCACCATGTCCTCGATCTGCTGGCGGATGACCTCCACCTGCCGTTCCGAAACCCGGGTGTCCTGGCGCTGGCGCTCGATGCGCGCCTCGAACGTCGCCACCTCGCCGTTGACCCGATCGAGGTCCGCCTGCCCGGCGACCTGCTCTTCCACGAGACGTCTGGTCCGCTCCTGGCGAAGACGGGCCTCGGCAAGCTGGGCCTCCACTTCGAGCACCGCCTTCCCGGCCGCCGCCGTCTGCGCCTCCGCCAGCCTGACACTTCGCTCCAGGTTCGAGGCGTCGAGCCGGGCGAGTACCTGGCCCGCGGTCACCTCCATGCCTTCTTCGATGGCGATGTCGATGATCTGACCCGCCGTCTTGGATGAGACGGTGGCCTGCCGGCGCGCGGTCACGTAGCCGCTCGCGTTGAGGACCGTGGTCCCGGCGTCTACGGACACGGAACGCACCCGGGCAGTGCGGACGGCCAGGGCTTCGGGTTCCGACCCGAGCAGGAAGACCGCCGATACCCCACCCCCGATGACCAGGATCCCGCCGATGATCGCAGTTACGAGCGCAAACGGACGCGAACCCCGCTGCTCCTCGCCGATCTTGAGTTCGGCGAGCCGGTCGGCCCGTCTGGAGGGAGTCATGAGGTGCTAGCAGAGGCTACGTGGCGTGTTTCGGAAAGGTTCCGGGAGCCCAGGTGGGAACCCGGGAGCCGTCTTTCGACAGATCACGGAAGGCCCTTGTTTTCGCTACGCGCGTACCGGGCGAATGTTACAGACGCCCGCCAGGCTCGGCGGTGGATCTTCGGTCGGATGCAACCAGTGCCTGCAGGCGCTCGACGTGTTGCACCAGCGCCGCGCGACCGTCCTCGGTCAAGCGGTAGCGGGTCTGCGGGCGGCGACGCACGAAGCGTTTGCGCTCGATGACGTAACCGCCCGCAACCAGTTTTCCGAGGTGTGCGCTCAGGTTGCCGTTCGTGGCCTTGACCGACCTTTGGAGGTCGCTGAAGGTGGCCCACTCCACCGCGACCAACTCCGCGATGACCGCCAGGCGGACCCTGGACAGGAGGAGTTCATCCACGACGTTGCCGATGCCACAGCACGAGAGCGGGAACGACCAGGCCCGCGATCCAACCGAGCGCGAGTGTTCCGTGGAACCAGGCCGGCACGAAGCCAGCGAGCGCGGATGCGGCGAGCACGGCGATGCCCCCGACCAGCAGCGGCCGACTCGCCTGCAGGCCGACGACCAACAAGGCGATGCTCATTCCCCCGGCCCAGAACAGCGCCATCGCGTCCCCGGGAATCACTCTGTGCTGGGCTGTGAGGTTCAGGAGCAGCAACACGCCAAACGCCGTGCCGAAGGTAATTCCGGCCAGGCTGTCCACCTGCGTCTCGCGCCCCGTGTCCTGTCGGCGTCCGGCCCAGCAGCTGATGCCGATGGCGAGCAGCATCAGGGGAAGATGGAAGGACCCGTCGGCCGGTACGGAAAGGCCGGCGGCCCGAGCCTGCTGTACACCGTTGACGATCGCGGCGAACAGGCCCCAGGTGAGGAGGATGAGCGGCGGGATATTCAGGGTGCGGTCGGCCGCCTGGAGGATCCTGTCAACCAGGGCGAGATCGTTGCGTGCGGTGGCCTTATCCATTGGCGATGTCCCCTCTTCAGAGTAGTCTGTTTTTTAGACTACTCTGCACGCGATCGCCATGTCAAGACGGCGAGACCCGTTAGAGGGAAACGTGCGACTCGGAGGCGAGCGTCAGCAGGACGCCGTAGCCGCGGCAGCGTGGGTCCTGGACGTAGTCGGGGATCAGACCCCCCGGGCGAAACCCGATCCGCATCTGCGCGGAGACCGTAGGGTCCTTGAGGACCCCCGCCACCAGGCGCTCGTAGTACTCCTCGGCGCTCATCCGGTCTGCGACCGCCCCATATCCGTTCAGCATGCCGACGGTGAGCTGGCCGCGCAAGCCAAGTTGAACGGCGGCGAAGTGCCGGGCCGCGTAGAGCGCCCGAGCGATACCTCGCCTCCTCCAGGCCGGGTGGACCCCCAGATCGGCCCCGTAGAGCCACTCGCCGGCCGGATCGTGGGCGGTGAGGAAGAGTCCTCCCAGGAAGTCAGGAAACCGATGTTGCGGATTCCGTAGATCGAGGTTCAGCCGGAGGGTCGTGGTCGCCGCAATCGGGGTCTCCGGCCGCCCGCTGTCGAGGGCCACGAACTGACCCTCAGGGAAGATTTCGACGTGCCGGCGGTAGTGATCCGCACCGAAGCGTTCCGACGGGTCCAGAGTCGGAAAGACGATGCGCTGGAGTTCGGCTAGCGCCTCCGCGTGTTGAGGGGCGGTGGGCGCGATTCGCCAGCGAGTCGCAGACGCCATTCGATCCGCGACCGCTACGCGGACGCCGGGCGGCGGAGACCAAGGGTCCCGATACGACCCTGTTCCTCAATCGGCCGCCCCGAGGCATCCGTAAGCACCCGCGGGGGATGGCTCTTCGCGGTCAGCAGGGACACGCCCACCGTGACCAGCAGGGAAACCGGAGTGGCGATGAGCGCGTTCGGCAGCTCCGTCACGTTTCCGGGGGAGACCGCGCCCGCGACCAGTTCGGCCCCCACGAGCCCCAGCCAGACCACCAATCCGCTGGCGATCCCAGCCACCGCTCCCGGGCCGTTCGTCCGTTTCCAGTACATCCCCAGGGTGAGCGGGCCGAACAGGCCGACCATCATGACGGTCCACGATTCGACCATCAGCGAATAGACGCTCTGGAACCAGAGGGCGACCGCGAGCGCCAGGCCGCAGAAGATCACAACCCCGACGCGGACGGCAACGAGCACCTCCTTGGGCTTCAGGTCGGGCGCCAGGTTCCGCACGATGTTCTGGCCGAAGACACTCGCCGGGGCGAGCAGCCCGCTGTCCGCCGAACTCATGAGCGCCGAAAAGAGCGCGCCCAGGAAGAGAGCGAGGCCTGCGGGGGGCAGATACTCCATCGCGAGGCGCGGGACGATTTCTTCGGGGTTCTGGAGTCCCGGCATCAGTACCGAACCGATCATCCCGAGGGCCACCGGGATGAGGCCGACCACCAGGTAGAGCGAACCCCCGAAGTAGGCGGCCCACTGCGCCACCCGTTCGCTCTTCGAGCTGAGCGCCCGCTGCATGAGATCCTGGCCGGGAAGGTTGCCGAGCCCGATCAGCAGCCAGGCCTGCACGAAGAAGAGCCATTCCAGCAGGCCGCCGGTGGGCAGGAAGCGCGTGCGCCCCTCCGGCAAGCGGTCGAGCACGGCGGAAATGCCGCCGGCTTCTCCAAGCACGATGGGCAACAGGAGACAAATCGCCGCGATCAGGACCAGCGCCTGGAAGAAATCGGTGAGCGTCACCCCCCACATCCCGCCAAGCACCGTGTAGATGAGCACGATGGCGGCGGCGATGACGATGCTGGCCACGAAGGGAAGGCCCGCCATGGCTGAGAGCACGGTGCCGACCGCCAGGAGCTGTGAACCCACCCAGCCGATGTAGGCCGGGAGAATGGAGAGCGCCGACAGGATCTCTGCCGGCCTGCCGAACCGGCGGCGGAAGAAATCGGGGACGGTGAGGAGGCGCATGCGCCTCAGGAGCCGCACGTAGAACGCGCCGGCGAGGAGCAGGCAGAGTGCAGCGCCAAAGGGATCGGCTACCACCGCGTTCAAGCCGCCCGCGTAGGCGGCCCCGGCCGCTCCGATCAGCGTTCCGCCCCCGAACCAGGTTGCAAAGAGGGTGAACGTGCAGAGTCCGAGGCCGAGTCGACGGCCGGCAACCACGAAGTCGGTGGCGTTCTTGATCCGGGTGGAGGCGACGGCGCCCAGGAACAGGAGTCCCAGCAGGTAGACGGCGACCGTAACGATCACGAACGTCTGGGTCATCGTCCGACCACCGTTTGCGGGCTACTGCCCGCTCGGGGTTGCTGGGCCGTAGCCGTCATCACGGCGCCTCTCTAACGATCGATGCGCCGCCGGTACGCTTCGGTTTCGTAGACCTCCGGGTTCACGCAGTTCGGCGCGCGCGTTCGGTTCAGATGGGCGACCGCGTTCTCGGCGCACATGGTCGCCATCCGGTCCCGGGTAGCCACGCTGCCGCTGGCGATGTGCGGAAGCATCACCACCTGGTCGCACTCGGCGAGTCCCGGGTGAAAGGCCGGCTCGTGCTCGAACACGTCGAGGCCGGCCCCGCCGATCTGCCCCGACTTGAGGGCGTCCACGAGCTCCGCTTCATGCACCACGGGGCCCCGCGCGGTGTTGATCAGGATCGCGCTGTTCTTCATTCGCTCAAAGGCGGACGCGTTGAAGAGGCGGTGCGTCGAAGGATTGAGATCGGTGTGGATCGTGACGAAGTCGCTGCGAGCGAGAAGTTCGTCGAACTCCGCGTACTCCACATCGGAGCGGGCCTCGATGATCGCCTTCATGGGCGGATCGAAGGCCAGCACGTCCATGTCGAACCCCTGCGCCCGCTTGTGCATCGCCTGGCCGATCCGCCCGAAGCCGACGACCCCGAGAACCTTCCGGCGCTCGTCGCCCCCGGGACTCACGTCGGCGCCCAGCATCAGCGAGGGCCCCCAGATCCGGTAGCGGCCCTGCCGCATGTAGGCGTCGGCCGGAACCACCCGCCGCGCCACCGCCATGAGCAGCGCCCAGGCGAGGTCGGCCGTCGTGTCGGTGAGGACGCCGGGGGTGTTGGTAATGGGTAGTCCGAGTTCGGTCGCCGCCGCCACGTCCACGTTGTTGAAGCCGACGGCGTAGTCCGCGACCCCGAGCAACTGCGGAGCCGATTCCATGAGTTCCCGGTCCACCGCCTCCGTCAGCAGCGAAACGTGCACATCGGCGCTCTGGGCGCCGGCCAGCACCTGGTCCCGCGGGGTCGAATCACCGTCGGCAGTGGGCGCCACCTCGACCTCGGCCGCGGCGCGCAGGATGGCGAGACCGGCTTCCGGAATGGGGCGGGTAACGAAGATGCGGCTCATGCGGCCAGGCCCACGGCAATTTGATCGTCGAGGAAACGGGCGAACCCGTCGTGGTCGGCCGCGCCGGCGGCGATCCGGCGGATCCCCTCGCGAAGCGAATCCATGTCCGCCGCGTAGGACAGACGGAGAAAGTCCTGTCCCTCGCTGCCGATGACGCCAAAGCTGCGGCGGTCCACCAGGGCAACCCCGTGGTAGTAGAGGAGGAACCGGGAAATCAGGGTGGCGGGACTGGTGCTCGCCTTCAGGGAATCCGGCAGCGACTGGAAGTACGCCGTGGCTCCCAGGGATTCGCAGACGCCCGTGATGTTCGGGAACACGTAGAAGGCCCCGAGCGGATTCGCGCAGCGGATTCCCGGGATGGCGTTCAGCGCCGGCACCACGGTGTCGCGGCGCCGCTTGAACTCCCCCACCATGGAAGCCACCACCTCCCAGGTCTTGGGATTCTCGAGCGCCTCGCGGGCCGCCTGCTGAATGAAGGGAGGAACGCAGCTCACCGTGTTGATGTTGATCTGCTTGAACCGGAGCGCCTCTTCGGCGGTGGGAAGCACGGACCAGCCGAGCCGCCAGCCGGTCATCGCGTAACCCTTCGAGTGTCCGCTCGCAATGATCGTGTTGCCCTCCATTCCCGGCAGCGAAGCCATCGAGGTGTGTTCGAAACCGTCGAAGGTGATGTGCTCGTAGATCTCATCCGAATAGATGCGGATGTCCGGGCGGCAACGCTCTTTCACCAACCGGGCGACCTCGGTAAGAAGGCTCTTCGGAAGCACGCCCCCGGTGGGGTTCGACGGCGAGCAGAGCATCAGAACCTTCGTCTTCTCGGTGAGCAACCGATCGAGGTCCTCCACCGTGAAGGAAAAGCCCCTTTCCTCGCGCAGCACCAGCGGCTTCGGCACACCTCCGACGTAGGTGACCCACGACTCGTAGATCGGGAATCCCGGGCTCGGATAGATGACCTCGTCGCCGGGGTCCACATAGGCCATCATCGTGTAGCCGATGGCCGGCTTTGCCCCCGGGAGGATGATGATCCGATCCGCGGTCACCTCGATGCCGCGCGTCCGGGACACGTAGCTGGCCAGCGCTTCCCGGAGCGGAGCGATCCCGGCGGGGTCGGTGTAGTGGGTGTCACCGGCGCGGATGGCGGCGATTCCCGCCTCGTTGATGTGCGGGGCGCTGTCAAAGTCGGGTTCACCGATGGTGAAGGGGATGACATCCATGCCGCGGGCGCGGGCGCGGGCCATGTCTTCCCCGATCTTGAAAGCGTTCTCGGTACCCATCTGACCGAAACGCCGTGCAAAAAGAGGCATATATCAGGCTGGGCGCCGGGGAAATTGGCCCCTCCGTGGGGGAGGCCGGGCGCCGGATGGCGGATGATATATTGGCGGACTGGACTTCCGGGTGTGCGGGATGACGGTTGGTTGCAGGGGATTTGATCGGGGCGAACAGTCCCCGCCCGGCCCCGGAAGTGCGGATCGGTTCATGCGAAGGACGCTGCAACTCGCCCGGTCGGCGGCGGGTAGGTCCCTGCCCTTCTGGTTCCTTTTGTGCAGCCTGGCTACCGGTTTCGGCCAGCCGTCCGAGCAAGTGGATGCACGGCAGACGGAAGCCGACCGGAAGGGGAAGATCGATCCGGCGGCCTACCCCTTCGAGATCGTCGAGGACGTAACCCAGGGGACCGAACCGGC
The DNA here is from genome assembly GCA_965223075.1 of Candidatus Marinacidobacterium sp. Lineage (GTDB taxonomy): Bacteria > Acidobacteriota > Vicinamibacteria > Marinacidobacterales > Marinacidobacteraceae > Marinacidobacterium. Next base: position 1,892,159 of record OZ244986.1, read on the forward strand.
GAGCGCCGACGTGACGGGCCAACTCGGCGTCTCGGACGAGGACTACATCCCCGAGGTCTTCCAGTACCGCCGGCGCGGCGCCCAACTGGCGCAGCGGGAGTTGAGCGGGGATCACCGTTCCACTGCACTGACCGAGTTCCGGGTCATTGATCTGGAGGTGGATCCTGGGGACACCGTACGGGCGATCGCCAAGGTGGAACCGGCCTTCGAGAAAGGCCGGCGGTTCGTCGCGGAGTTCTGGAGTCAGGAATACGGCCGGGCCTCGGTCATCTACGTGAACTTCAAGCCGCACGAGAAGGACAAGAACCTCTATCTCGGACGCGGCAAGGTGGACCGCCACCAGCCGGGAGGCCGCTACAACGTGGGCTCCACCATGATCACCGACGAGCACGGACACAAGAAGGCGTATTCCACCGAGTTCAACCCGGTCCTGCGGGCCGGGGACGGCAGCCCGGCCTTCTTCGTCGTCTCGGAGAATCCGGACGCGGATGTGACACCGCCCACGCTTCGCTCCGTCGAGGTCCTGACTCCCGAAGTGGGCGTCTCCGAAACCATCCGGGTGGAAGCCTTCGCCGAGGACGACCTTGCCGGTCCGACCCAGGCGCGGGCGGTGTTCGTGAGTCCCTCGGGAAAACGGGCCGTGCGAGCGGACCTGATCGGCGATGCCCGGCGTCCGGGCCGCTTCCTCGGGGCCTTCTCGATTCCCGAGTGGTACGAAGGCGGTCTCTGGCGAGTCCAGAAAGTGGAGCTCTACGACGCGGCGCGGAACAGCGCGTTGATCTTCGCCGCCACCTCTCTGGTGCTCGGAGACGCAAGCGTTTTCGTCACGGAGAACCCGGAAAAGCGCGACGACGAAGCCCCGGTCCTGCTCGCCGTCGAGCTGCCGCAGCGGGAGGCGCTCGCCAGCGAGTCCATTCCCGTCGCGGCCCTCGTCGAAGACAACCTCAGTGGCGTGGACAAGGTGTATGTCTCATTTCAGAGTCCGAGCGGCGCCGATCTGGTCCGGGTCGAACTTGAAAGCAAGAATCCGCCGCTGAACCGGCCCTCGCTGGTGCCGCAACCGAACGTCTTTCGGGGCGTGTTGAAGATTGAAGAGTGGCGGGAACGCGGCACCTATACGGTGTCCCGGGTGAACATTTCCGACCGGGCCCGGAACTACCTGAATCTCAACCCCGTGCGCGACGAGGAGATTCGCGGCCTGGAGGTCGTGTTCCTCCCGGAGGAAAAGGAAGAAGGGACCGCAACGGAGAAGCCTGAACAGTGAGCATGAATCGCCGTCACTTTCTCGGCGCCGCCGGCGCCGCGGCCCTCAGTCTGGGTGGCAGCGCGAACCGGCTGCTGGCCGCCACCCCCGAGCGCGCCTCCATCGTTCCCGACCAGAGCCTGAAAACGAAACACCTGGTTGTCATCCTCTACGGCAACGGCTGCCGGAAGAAGGACACCGTCGAGGACCCTGCGCACGCGCCGCACATGGCCAGGATGATGGACGCCGGGAGCGTGTTCACCGAGGACTTCGGCGAGACCGCGAACCTCCACGGCTACATGTACACCGAGATGCTGACCGGCCGGGAAACCGTTTCGGAGCATCCGCTCTACCCGACCTGGACCGAGACCGTCCGGAAGGAACTCGGCGGCTCGGTGAACGACTACTGGATGTTGCAGGGAGTGAGCTACTACCGGTCGTGGGTCTTCGACCGGAAGCACTGGAGCGCTCACCCGGACGGGGGACTGGAGTTCGGGGCGAATTCGCTGACCATGAACAAGCTGTTCCACGATGACCAGGAGCAGTCGGCGGCGGCGCTGGTCAGGGCCAACATCGAACCGGGACTCGGCCACACCCGGCAGACCCGGAAGGATCTCGAGGACTGGCTCGCCGACGCCGTTTCCCGGCGGACCGACGTTCCGGCGTCAACGAAGACTTCGCTCGTGGACCGGGAAGTGCCGCTCGGCGACGGACAGTGCTTCGAAATCGCCAGGCACCTGCTCCGGGATTTCCGGCCGAAGCTGATCACCATCCAGATGCTCGCTCTCGACGACGCCCACGCCGACGCGGGTTTTTGGGACTACGACACCGACTACGAGCAGTACCGGCGGCACATCGCGGCCACCGACGAGCTCATCGGCAACCTCTACGACTTCATCCACAACGACCCGTACCTGCGTGACACCACCTCGATCCTGCTTCGACCCGAATGCGGACGCGACGATGAGGTCAACGTGTACGGACAGCTCCATCATTCGCAAGGGAACTACTACGCCCATAACGTCTGGACGCTCGGGGTCGGCCCCGACTTCCGGAAGGGTGCGGTGTTTCCCGAGCAGGTGATGCGGCGCGATCTTTGCCCCACCGTCATCTATTCGCTCACCGGGAGAGACATCGCGTCCCATGTCACGGGCTCTGTTCGTACCCAGATGTTCCACGAGGAATACCGCCTGCCGGCGTACGTCCTCCGCGACCGCTTCGGCAATCCGATCAAGACCTGAGTCGTCCCTCGCGATTCGGGCCGCAGCCGCCTTCGGGCTGCTCATCGCGGGGAGCGGGCACACCGCCCACTCGCAGCCCGCCCAGGAGGCCCAGCCGTCGCTGACGGAGGCGGCGCGGCGCCACCGCGCTCGCCTTCAGGCGAGTCGGGAGCGTCATGGCAAGGCGCCCCGATTCACCGACGCCGAACTCGCCGGCGTGTCCTCGCCGAGACCGGACCACCCGACCCCTCCGCTTGAGACTGAGGCGCTCCGCGACCCCGCCGTCACCAGCGAGGACCTTCCCCTTGGGGAAGCCGGCGAGGACACCGTAGAAGCGGGTGACGACGAGGTTCGCGCCAACATGGAGGCCCGGCTGGGCGAAATTGCCGAGCGGGAAAACGAAATCCGGAAACGCCTGTTGGATATCGAGGCGTCTCTCGCCGCCGTCGGAGCCAGCGGCCTCCCCTACGCGCCTCGCAACCCGACTCGCTTCCAAAGCGCGCTCGACACGACCCGGCTCCGCGCCGAACAGGAAACCCTCCAGCAGGAACTCGAAGCCCTCGCCACCGAACGGCGAATCCTTCGGTAAGGCTCGCTCCTCACCCGGACGGCGCAGGCCCGGGAACGCCGGTGTTCACACTGGCACCGCGGCCCGCAGGGCCGCGAAACTGCGGCTCGCCCACCGAGAAGAAGCGCGGGAACGGCTTGGAACGCCGACCTCCGGTCGGCACAGCGGCCCGCAGGGCCGCGGGCGATTCATTGCCGTCCGCCTTCACGGGGCGCAGGCACGGGGCCCGCAGCGTCGCGAACGCTGCCTGCCACGCCAATGTACGGATCACACCGAACGCTGGGATTCCCGCCGAGAAGGGACCACCTCGGAACCAGGGGTCCTTCCCGCCGCCCGCCTTTGGCGGGCTGTGCCGACCAGAGGTCGGCGTTCCAAGCCGTCCCCGCGCTCTTGCGCAATCAGCATTGCGCCGCTCGCCCCGCTTCGCGGGGCTGTGCCAGACCTCAACGGACCGGGGAGCGCTGACCGTCCCTCCCTACGCGCCCACCTCGAACTCCACCCCGAACCGTTCCGCGTAGTCCACGAACTGGCTCGGGTTCGGGTCCACGTTCAGGATCACGAAGCTCGCGCCCGGCGGCCTCAGCAGGTAGCGGTCGAGCGAATGCCAGGTGCCGGTCTTGTAGGCGTACCCCTTGCCCGGATCAATCAGGAAGGCGCGCACGTCCTCGGGTCGCGGAATCGCTTCGGGATCCTCGAGATCGGTCGGCGCCGCCACTGCGACGACCGCCGGAGAGCCCTCGAGCGGGATGAACGCCTGCGTCACCGCGAAGTGGCGCTCGAGGAGCCGGAAGCGCCGTCCCTCAAACGGCTGCCAGATGACATCCACCGTCGTCCGGCCGTCGATCTGGAAGTCGATCGGGAAGAACCGCCGCCCGTCCGCGGGTCGTTCCCGCGCTTCCATGACCTCGCCGTAGGGGGCGAAGGACTCGGCGGTCATCCGCGCGATGGGGAGTTTGACGATTTGCATGAGTGTTCTCCAGATCGCCTCCCTAGAACGGGCCGAGCTCGATGTATTGGGCAACCACAAGCCCGCCGGTCGCGACCAGCAGAATGATTCCAAAGAGCGGCAGGTAGTAGCGAATCCACCGCAGGAGTCCGACGCGCGCCATGACGAGCGTCGCCATGAAGTACCCGGATGTCGGAAAGATCACGTTCGTGATGCCATCGCCCCACTGCGTCGCGAGCACCACCACCTGACGGGTAACCCCCGCAAGGTCCGCCACCGGCACCAGGATCGGCAAGGTGATGAGCGCCTGTCCGCTTCCCGAGGGGACGAGGAAATTGAAGGCGGTCTGGCCGAACAGAACGCCGACGGCGGTGAGCGCGGGTGGCAGCGAGGAGACGAGCAGGGCGGCTCCATAGACCACGGTGTCCATGACCATCCCTTCGGTCATCACCACCGAGACTCCCCGGGCTACGCCGCACACCAATGCGCCGACCAGAATCTCCCGGAACGAATCGTTGAAGTCGGAACAGATCTGGTTCGGTCCACGGCCCGCCAACAGCGAGACGACAACCGCCATGGCGACGAAGGCGCCCCCGATCTCCTCGAACCCGAGGCGCAAAACGAGAACCGAAACGACAAACACCGCGAACAGGCCGAGCGCCACGATGCCTGCCGCCTTCTGGCGCCCGCTGAACGAAACGGAGGCGGTTGTGTCAGATACGGCGGGAGCTGTTGGCCGAGGTTCCTCGGTGTCGTTTCGCCGGGCAATCTCGCGCCGCGCCCGCCGCACCACGAAGATCGCCGCCGCCGTCTGGATGATCAGGAAGAAGACGAAGCGGTAGGAAGCCCCCGAAAACATCGGCAGGCCGGCCAGCATGTGCCCGATCCCCACCGTCGCCGGCACCGTCACGCCGAAGGCTGCGCCGAGCGTCGTCGGAAGCAGCGCCACCGCGGTTCCGGTGACCGGCCCGCACCCCAGACGAACGAGCAGGGGCTGCACGATCGGCAGGTAGGCGATGGAGAGCTCCGGCATCCCCACCACCCCCGACACCGCGGAAAAGGCGAACATGAGCGCCGGGATCAGGAGTTCGACGCGCCGCCCGGTGGCCGCGGTCAACCGGTCGACGCCGAGGTCCAGGATCCCGGCCCGCCGCATCACCCCGACCGAACCGGCGACGAGAAAGACCAAGAAGACCACGCTTGCCGCATCGGCAAGCCCATCGGGGATCGCGGTTATGACGTCCATGAACCCCGCCGGCGACCGTTCGACCACCTGGTAGGACCCGGGCACTACCGCCTCGCGGCCGTCGGGAAGGACGGTTCGCTCGTAGCGGCCGGCCGGGATGATCCAGGTGAGAAGCGCCGCAACCGCGATCAGCGCGGAGAGGACGATGTAGATGTCGAGCCCGCGATGTTCCCCGACTGGACGTTCCGTCACCCGGGCTCCCATCGCACAAGGGTACGGCGAACTCTCTCCCTCGCTGCTACCCCGTCCCCCAAAACACCGCGGCGGCCGCGTCCGCCGGAGTTACTCCTCCTCCGACGAGGCCGCGCCCCGCCCGATCAGCGCGGGCGCGGGCGGTTGGCCCGCCGCATGGTCTCGAAGCCGGATACCAGATCGCTCCGGTCGAGGGCCGCTTCGAGGGATCGCAACAACCGCCGGATCCGGCGGTGGTCCACCGCGGGTCCGTGCAGGCGCCAGAGATTCCGCGCGTCCTCAATGTCCTTGGGGCGGCCCGCAAGGATCTTGGCGATCACGAGATCCGCGACATCAATCAACGGGACCGGGACGCCGCCGATGTCCGTCGTCTTCACCCGCTGGAAGAATTCGTCCTCGAGGCCGGACCCCGCGAACACGACGTCGAGCGGCATCGCCGTGGCGATGTGAACGAACGGCATCACGCGCGTCTCCCGCACAAAGTCGGGATCCTTGACCGCAAGAGCGAATCCGGCGGCCTCCATGTCGCGGACGAACCGCTCCGGTTCGTCGGGAACGAGCCGCAGGGTGACATCAACATCGGCGCTCAATCGGGGCACGCCATGTGCGACGACCGCCTGTGCGCCGAACAGGTACCAGCGTCCCCAGCGGTTCAGGACCGCCGCCAGCGCCGCCAGCAGATCACGGCCGGCGGGCTGCATCGGCGCGCGCGAACAGATCGGCCAGGCGGAGGTGGGAGCCCAGGTCTTCGCGGCGGCTTTTCGCATCCGGCCAGTCCGGGTTCTCGAGGATCGCCTGTTGGCGCAACTCGTCAGCGATCCGCAGTCCTTCCAGAGGCCCAAGACGTTCGATGCGCTCGGCCCAGTAGGCGTCCTTGAAGTCGCGCGCCCGCCGCCAATCGCGGGCCATGAAAGCGCGGATGCCGGTGGTGATCCTGTTGTTCATCCTGATTCCGGGACCGAGCCTACCCCATCCGGCAACCGGAGCGGCGTCGCCCGGCATCGCCCGCTGGAGGAGAAAAAGGGAACGCCGACCCGGGCCAGTCGCCATGAAAGTGCAGGTCCGCTGTCCTCCCCAGGGCGCGCGCCCGTTGCAGGCTGGCGACGCTCGCCACGACCACCACGAGGACCAGCGGCACCGCGCCGAGCAGCAGCCACAGCGCGGAGCGCCGTCGGTCAGGAATCCTTCAGGTCCGCTGCGTCGGCGGGGACATCGGGGGCGGCGCGAACGAACGCAACGGCTCTCGCCGCCGCGTCCTCATCCCGCGGATGAGCGACGCCGCCGGGCGGCGGGGCCTTCACGGTGCGGTAGGCCTGGTGGCGGTGGCGGGGGGACTCCGGATAGCGGCGTTCCAGCAAGCCCCGTTCAGTGAGCGGCCCGAGGTGCCGCTTCGTGAGGTTCGCCGCCCCGACCCCGAGCCAGCGGGCCAGCTCCGCCGGCCGCACCCACTCCCGGACGGCGCAGATCTTGAGGATGAGCGACCGCGTCCGCGTCTGCGGCGGGCGTTCCGGCAGCGCCAGAATCTCCCCGCGGAGCGCGAAGGGCAGGTCGTCGGGCGGGTCCGGGCGCGACTGCCGGCGCGGGCGGCGCCGCGATGGAGGCGCCGTCCCGCCGCGCTCTCCGGCAGGCGGCGAGACCCCGGGCGGCGGGGGCCCGCCCTCGGGGGACCCAGATTCCGCAGCCGGCGAACGCTCCGGAGGCCGGGGCTGCGGGGCCGCCGGCTTGCCGGGAGCGCCCTCCGGTTGCTCCGGTTCCACCGGGGCGCTCTCCGGCGGTGAAGCGGGGGCGGACGGCGCGCGCGGGAGGAAGCGGCGGCCCGCGTCACCGGACCCGGGCGGCGCGCTCCGCAGCCGCTTCAGTTCCCGGGCGGCTTCGGCCACGCCCAGCAACAGTTCGGCAGACCCCGAAGCGGCGTTTTCGGTCCACTCTCCGGCGCGGGTCATCCGCGCGCCGTACCGGCCGAGCCGGCCTTCTGCCCGGCTCCAGTTCCGCCCGGTGTTCCGGAGGCGGACGCCGGATCGGCTCAGGGCCTGAAGGAACACGGCGCCCGCCCGCGCCCGGCGCTCGCCGCGAACCGCGAACCGGCCCGTCGCCCGCGCGGCCCGCGCGATGGCTGGTCCGGCCTCCTTCCGGAACCCCGCCGTCGCTTCCCGGAGGTAACGAACCCAGAGCCGCACCCCGCGAAAGAAGCGGCCGATCGGCGCGACCCAGCGCCGGACCCGCTCCAGACCCGGCGGCTTCTCCGGCGCGGGACGCTCGGCCGACGCCGAGCCCCGAAGATCAAGCGTCTGCACCCTGCCGCCCGAGACTACCAGCCCGGAAGCCGGGTTCTACGGTCTTTCCGCCTATTGGTCCCCCGGTTCTACGGTCTTTCCGCCTACCGGCCCAGGATCGGACCGGCACCCGAGGGCTAACGGTTACCCAGAATCGTGTTCAACTGGCGGACGAGCACCGGGAGGTCAACCGCGACCGTGTCCTGAACGAGTTCGATGTCCACCTGGTCGTATCCGTGGATCACCCGATTCCGCATGGCGATGATCTCGGCCCACGGGATCTCCGGGTGCTGTTCCTGCTTCCTCTGGGACACTCGATTCGCCGCCTCCCCGATGATCTCGAGGAGTCGCTGCAGCGACAGGTGCAACTGGCGGTTGCTTTCGAGCGCGTCCGCGCTCGCGCTCTCCAGCATCCCTACCGCCTCCCGGGCGTGGTCGAGCATGTCCTCGAGCGCCCCCTGATCACTGCGCCGACTCATACTGCAGCTCGGCGGAGCCGAGCACTTCCTCCCGCAGCCAATGGCGAAGACCCGCCGGGCGAACGATGTCCGTCCTTCGCCCCAGGATGCCGCCGAGTTCGTTCTGCATACGCATCAGGGAGATGTACCCGACCCGGGTGCCGGGTTGGAACTCGACCAGCACATCCACGTCGCTCTCCGGGCCGAAATCGTCGCGAAGCACCGAGCCGAACAAGGACAGACGGCGGATGCGGTGCCGCTCGCAAAACGCCGCCACCTCCGCCTGGGGTATGGGAACCCGCGGACTCACGCCGGTGGCCTCACGGGGGCTTGCGCAGATGCATTCCGGCCAGTCGTCTCAGTCATCCCTCCACGGGCGGGGACAGTCTGCATGCCCTGAGCCTACCGACCCATGACTCTTCAACTTTCGGCAAAGTGATCGCCCATAGGTCGCGCTCGACGGTTCGATAACCCTAGCAGCCGGTGGTGGAGTCCCCACCGGGAAGACTGGCCGGCGCTCCGAAGCTACTCCCCTTGCGGCCTGATCCCGAACAGCCGCGCCCCGGCGCCGTCCCGCGACCCAGGGATTAGGCGATCTGCGCTGGTGGGCGGGTCGTCGGGCGTCATGGTTTGAGGTCCGAGACGGACCCGATCGTCTGGACATACTTGAGGTCCGGATAACGACAATTCAGCGCTGGAGCTCGCGGCACGCGAGCGACGACAAGAGTTTCGGACCCGGAGCCCGGGGAGCAGGAATCCGCCACAGGCGGGCGCAATGTCCGCTGCCCTCCGAAGCCGTCACAGCAGGTCGTAGCCGATGGTCCGGCAGGCGTTCCGGATCGGTTCGATGAGCAACGGGTCGTCCAGCGCTCGATGGACAACCGGAGTCGTCGGAAACGGATCCAGCCGCAGCACCCGTTCGTAGAGCGCGACCACCGGACGATTGGTCAGCGAACCGAAGTAGTAAAGCCCGTGGATCTCGGGGTACCTCTCGTAGAAACCGCGAGACCAGTTCTGCGAATACAGCGTGGCCCCGCTAACCAGTTTCATGGATGCCCCGACGCTCACCGGAAACGTGCCGGTCAAATCGAGCAGCGTCAGTTCGCGGGACAGTGCAAACGAAACCAGCCACGGCCGGTTCGCCGCTCGATTGACGGTCCGCCGCTGCTGGAAGACCTCGGCCAGCGCCGTGACGATGTCGGTCGCCGCGTACAGCACGCCGCGGTCCTGCTCGCACGGATCGCCGGCTTCGTCCAGCAGGTGGTGATCGAACCGCGCTGCAGTAGGACCGAAGAACCGGAACGCGTTCCAGAGCGTCGGATGGGGACCGCCCCGGAGATACACCCGATGGACAACCGAGCCGCGCGGAAGCGGGATGAGGCTCGGCTCCCGTGTCCGAAGGCGACCTGGATCAGGCCGGTTCGGGAGCTTGGGCACCGCGCCCTACAGGCGACGGGCCAGCAGGGCAACCGGAGCGGCGTCGTGTCCCGCTCTGAGCCATTCGAGCGGTGACACGATCGCACCCATGTCTTCGTCCAGGAAAAGATCGGCGTTTCTGGCATGGAGCCAGTTGAATACTTCGACGGGATGCAGCCGGGGGCTCAGCGCCCGGTTCACCGTCGTGATATTCGGGACCAGACCGCCTTCGGGAAGGAACTGAAACTCGGGAACCAGGCGCTTCGCATCCATCAGGAAGCTGTAGAGCAACCGATCAGCAATCAACTGGCGAACGCGGCCACCGGTGAGTCCGAGGCGCTCGCTCACCTCCCGCGAGCTGAGGCTCCGTTGGACAATGGCCGCGTATTTCACCGCGGTGATCGCGAGAGGGTCCGGGCCGGCGTGCGGATCCAGGTCCAGACCCCCGGCGCGCAGCACAGCCTGCTCGGCTGCCGGGAGCCCATCCGCCGCATCGCCGTACGCCAAGGGCTCGATGCCGTCCAGCACCGCAGCGAGAGCGCTGTTGAGAGCCTGGGGATCCGATTCCCGGAGGCCCCGGGAGGCCAGATAGCGCTCAATGGCGGGAGTCATCGGTGTGTTCCCTTGTATGCGAATACTAGCACTGCTAGAAAACGCTACAAGGGACCTCTCGATGTTTCCAGCGCGCTCGCGGAGACTCGCGAGGAGTTGGCAGCGGCGCTGCGTTCCTTCCTTCTTCGCTGGTGTACAACGCCGGTCGAACCGCACCGACGTCCGCTACGCTGCGACGCTGTGAAAAGAAACCCGGAAACCGGGGCGTGAGCGGCGCCTCCCGCCACCATCACGAAGTCCGGCGGCCCGACACGCCGGAGGGCATCGAGGCGGCGCGCCGCAAATGGGAGGCTCGTCTGCTTGCGGATGGAATGTCCCGAAGCGACGCCCGGCGCCTCGCCACCGCTGCGGAGGTCCGCCGCCGAGTCAAGGAATCCAGGGTGCGCTGGCTGTTGGCGCTCCGCCGCGAGCAGGAAGGAGTAGAAGCCGCCTGGCGTCGCAACTTCAGGCCTCACGCGGTCATCCTGACCGAGAACGAGCGCCCGTCGCTCGTGATCGGCATGATGCTCTTTGGCGACCAGCGGTTCGTGTTCTTTGGAGAGGGAACCGATCCCGTCAGTTTGCGCGACCAAGTGCTGCGGGCGCTTCCCGAAGACGTTCCGCTCTTCGGAAAGCCCATTAGCTTCGTCGTCAACTACACGCCGGACCGAGCAGTGGAGTTCGACCTTCGCGGAAGCGAGGTGAGGTCGTACTCGAACGCGTACCGTCCGGGAAGGGCATCCTTCAAGTTCAGCGACGGTTGGTTCGATGCTCGGGAGGCAGAACCCGAAGGTCTCGACCGTTCGGAGGACTGGCGCCCGCTCAAGGTCCGACCGGCGGCTTCCCCCGAGCAATTCCAGGACTCGTACCGAGAGGACAGGAAGACACGATGCAAGACCAGTACTTCGGAGACGAAGGCGACTTCGTGAAGTTCCGCCTGTTGCGGAAGATCTGCGGCATCACGGCCGACGATGGAGGACCCCGATTGCCGCTCGGCGTCGTCTGGTACCGCGTCGAGCTCGGGGAAGGCTCCAAGAGCACCGAAGGTGGCCGAACCGGGTATCTCTACCAGGATGGGAACGAAACAGCGGACCCGGACCTGTTTCTGTTTCTCAGGGAGTGCGTTGATGAGAACGACCGTCGGATCTCACGCCTCCACGACTCCAGCATGTTCCCGGGTGCGGTCTGGTACTTCGAGGAGGCGCCCCGTCCCCGCCAAGGCGACTCCCGCGCGGATTGGAACGCCGGAGCGTTGTCGACCGTCCGAGACAGCCGCGTCGTCTTCCTGGACCCGGACAACGGCCTGGCGCCTCCATCCGTAGAGAAACACCACGCGAGGGCCACCAAGTATGTGTTTTGGGACGAACTCCAAGAGTTCTGCTCTCTCAAAGGCGACCCGACAGTGGTCGTGTACCAGCATCGCCGGAGGGTTGCGGCAATGCAGCAGGTCGCGGAGCAGGTCCGCGGAATCCGCACGTGTACGGGCCGCGATCAGGTCGTCGCCGTCATGGACCCCAAGCTGTCCCAGCGGCTCTTCTACGTGATCCCGTCCACACGAGAAAGCGAGCGCAAGCTCGCGCTCAGCCGGATCAAGGCCATCACGATGTCGGATGTTTGCATCGGGCTCCTGTCGAGTCCTGGCCCGGAGGATCGCCTTGAGCGACAACAAAGCCACCGGTCACCATAGAGGCGCGGGCATCTGTTCCGCCTTCGCGGCGTTCGCCGGTTTGTGGCCCGGTCATCGCCCCAGAAGTGCTCCAAGTGCGACTTTCGGAAAATGTGTTCGGCTGGCATCGAGGTGACAGCCGAGTAGGAGTAACGGCGGATTCCGGCGGCGCTCGGCCACTCAGTCTCTGATCCGGTGGCGGGCGGTCGCTTGGGCTTCGGCCGTGGGCCCCGATGCCCCGGGCAGCGCGACAGTGGTGGCCGATGGAGGCTCTGGGGCATTCTTGCGAACCCCTTCCCGGTTAGTTCGATGCCTTCGCGAAAGTGCTCCAACGGTCGAGAAGGCCCGGAGCGTTGGGGAGCAGGAACGAGCCCGTCCCGCGGTCGCCAAGCAGAACGACGCTCCGACCGGACTCCAGCTCGTCCCGATCCCGGAGGTAGAGAAAGCCGAGGAGGTAGCCCACGGCGGCGTCGAAGTCGTCGTCATCGCCATTCAGAGGGTCCGCACACGGTACGTCTTCTGTCTTTCCACGAATGACACCCCACATCCACTCCCTGATTCTCTTGTTCTTCTTCGGCTTGTATAGCCAACCCTCTTTGTCTTCGTCTTTCGGAGCATGCCTCTCGTCTCTGCACCAGAGCCACGCCGCGACCGCGGGGTGAATCTCCACGACCGAAGGACGCTCGACCTCTTTTTCGCCACCACCGGGCAACAAACGAAAAGGCAGTTCCCTGTAGCTCTTGTCCCAACGTCCCGTACGGGGCAAGCCCAGCAGCGATCGGGTGATCACCCAGTGGGGGCAGCCCGAGTACGGGAGGACCGAGATGCCCTTCGGAGCCTTGAAACCTGTCGCGCCGCGCGCGAAGAAACTGTCGATGCGCCGCTGCGAGAAGTCCTTTTCCGCTGCGCCGGCCCGGTCCGGATCCCGCGGACCCGTCAGTGGCGCATCCCAACAGATGAGCGTGTCAGGACCCACATCATCGAGCATCGCCCGGAGCTCGCCCGCCGTCTTTTCGCAGAAGGTCTTTCCGTCGCAAACGGTGCTCGTCTTGCTGGGGGCGGGGTCAATGGAAATCACGGAAACGGCCATGCTGCGTCTCAACCCCCCTCAGGAAAGATGCACCGCAGTGCATCCACGTCCTCAAAGCTCACACCGATGTCCTCATCGTCCTCGTACACGCCAGTCAGGCGGAGGCTCATCCAATACCCCTTCCAATAGTCGTGCTCGCCCCTCCAGTCGTTAGGGGAGTGGTCGAAGCCGAAGAGGTGGAAGGTGTTGTGTGCGACGGACCCATTCGAGAAAGTCAAGCTGCCAGCCCACATAGCGCACTGGTAATTCGCTTGTGCGCTCTCGTAGTACATGCCCACGATCTGCCCCCGCTCGCGCCAGTAGCACCGATCACCCCTTACGAGGTATTCGACCCATGGGTCCTCCAACAAGCCTCCCACCTCGAAGAGGGAGTATCCGATCTGGTCCCTGATCCGATCAGCCAAACGCTCTGCGGCGACCAGTACGCGCTCGGCATCGGGTTGTAGGTGCGCCGGCATCCCGTTGGTGTTGAAGTAGAAGGTGAACGGGGTTCCGTCCCATTCCTCGACCAGGATTGGGTGCCTGCCGAGAGCACGCTGCCGCTCGTCCGTGCAAACCCTCAGCTGCGGTCGCCCGGCTACCGGGTGCTCCGGCATATCCAGCCCTGGCTCGCGGGCGGACAACCACCTCCGACGTGGGTTCGCGCCCCCGGTCGGGTATGCCTCGGCGGGGACAATAGACGTGATCTCAACCTCGACCTCGGGTCTGCCCCGGCCTGCAATCGTTCCATCGGTGAAATCGAAAGCGCCCGCATCGATGCTGATGCCGTCGGGGTCGCGGTCGTCTGCCTGGATCATGTAGTCAAACCGGAGCAGGGTGTCCCGTCGCGCCTTATGGTCGGGGCCGGAATAGCGGTTTGCCACGTCGGGCGTCGCATCGGCATAGCGCTTGTCGTCTCCGATGCGGATGGCCAAGCGAGGGTTTCCGGTGACCCTGACGGGTTCCTCGAACTCCGCGATCAGCCGAATCCACATGCCTTCGGTGTAGTTGCCTGAATAGGGGCTCGGGACCGAATAGACCGACACGCGTGCTTGGAGGACAGGGGCCGGTGGTTCGGCGGGCGGCGGTGCAGGCGAAGGGGCTGTGGCGGTAGGTGGCGCTGTTGGAGTGGTGTTCCCGCCGCCGCCACAGGAGAGGGTCAGGACCGCCATGAGCAGGGCGCAGCCGGCCGTAAGTCTCAGGTGCCGTCTCCCTTCGAGAGCATCTCTATCGTTCGCCCTCAATCGAGAGTACCAGCGCTCCGACAGGTAGCTCAGCGTCCCTCGCCGACCGCGCCACACGACCAGCCTTCCGCTCGGCTGTTCTCACGAACGCGGCACGCCCTCGTCGTCGGGCGGGGTGTCCGGCGGTGCGCGGAAGAAAGGACGAATCGAACGGTCCCGGCGGAGCGGGGAAGGCACCATGCGACCGGAGGACGTGACCGGTTACTCCGGCCTGGGCCCCGTCATCCAGTCCAGGAACGCGCGGATCTGCGTGTCGAAGGCATCGAGGACTTTCGGAAGCCGAGCCTCGAGCAGCACCACGCGCTCGACGTCGAGTTCATCGCCGTAGATGTTCCGAAACACGTTTCGGAAGCCAAGAAAGTCAGGTAGCTGGGTCCCCAGCTCGGCAGTGATGACCCGGGGCGCACGCCGTCCGGAGGGTCATGGAACGGATGAGCTGCTGATGCCGGGTATCGCCACATGGCGGGCCGCCGTCCAGTTCGTCCGCGATCCGTCAGCAGATGCGCTCGATGCCGTTGTAGAGGTCGTGGAGGATGGAGCTACGAACCCGGATGGCGTAAGGATCGTCGGTGCGCGGCGCGCCGGCGGCGTCCCGGCGCAGTCTGGCCAGCCGCTCCAACTCGTCCTCGATTTCCGCGCGGAGGCGCCTCGCCACGGCTTCTCCGGGACTCAAAGAGGCACGCCTTCCTTCCGTACGGATTCGCGCATGTAGTCCAGCGCAGTCTCCAGGGAGAGGAGATCGAGCGGGAAGGTAGTCATCTCCCGGGCTTGCGCCAGCGCGCTGAAGTAGCGGTCGGGCGGGAGTCCTTCCACGGCTACGTCCAGATCCGAGCCCGGGGTGAACCGCCGGTCGAGTGCGAACGCGGAGCCGAATCCGATGACCCGCAGCGCGCCCTCGGTGCGAAGGAAGGCTGCGATCCGGCGGGCGTCGGACTGCGCGCGCTCCCGTCCCGCCGACGAGAAACGGGTGCGGCGGAGGTGTTCCAGCAAGACCTCACGATCCATGCCCCGCAGTGTATCCGGGGGAAGACGGCCGCTCGGATCACCCCAGTCGGCCGAGCGACGCACGCGTGGACACCGCCTTCACGACGCATTTGCCGGCCCCGCTCCGGCGGTGGGCGGGGTCCCGGACACAGTCAGGAAAGCCGCGCGTCCTGACCGTCCGGAGGAGCGTCTGGCGCCGCGCGGAGAAGAGCGATGGCTTTCGCAGCCGAACCGCCGCGTGCCCGTTCCGCAAAGAAGGCAACGGCGCCCTGAGCGCCAACCTTTTCGGCAAGCGCCGCTGCAATGAACTGATTCAGCGAGACCCCATCCCGCCGCGCCTGCTGTTCCGCCGCCTCCTTAAGCGAGGCGGCCAACCTCAGCGTTACCCGGGCCTTGGCCATCTTGGTCATTGGAGCCATCCTCTCACGATTTCCGGGGGGCGCAAGTAACGCGAAACAGCCGGACACCCGCGGCGACGAGATCGCCAGAGTCGGCAGCACATTCGGCGAGGACCCCACCCACCGGCGACCGAACCTCCCAGTGCATCTTCATGGACTCGATCACGGCGACCACCTCCCCTTCCTCGACGCGGCTGCCGGCATCGAGGATGCGGATCACCTGGCCGGCGAGCGGGGCCCGGACCTCGCCGGAATCGCCCTGGACCGCCGCCCTTTCACTCTCTCCGGAGAGCGGCAGGGTCAGCGTCTCGCCGCCCACCGTGAGAGCCAGCTCACGTCCGCCGGCCAGCGGCGTCGCGGTAACGGTCAACACCTCGCCGACGCCGGTTTCCCGAACCGGCGGACCGGACAGCACCACTTCGCCGACGCGATCACCCGACTCCATCCGCGGGAAGTCTTCCGAGTGGCCGAGCGACAGGAAGACATTCGCTCCCTCGCTCGTCCGCCCGTGCAGGGCGGCCGCCGCGATCGCGTCGGCCACGCCTCCGCGGCGAAGCAACGCCATCACTCCCGGATCGAGCCGGGAAGCGACTAGATTCTCGATCCGTTCCTCAAGCCAACCGGAATGAACCCGCCCGGCGAGGAAATCCGGGTGCCGGAGTACCGAAATCAGCAGGGAGGCATTCGTCTCGACTCCGTGGATAACCGTCTCCGCGAGCGCCGACGAAAGCCGGGCGGCCACGTCGGCGTGCGATTCGCCGGACGTGATGACCTTCGCCAGCAAGGAGTCGAAACCCGGGGGCACCGGACTGCCCTCGGCCACTCCGGAATCCACCCGCACGCCGTCGCCCCCGGGTTCGCGGTAGCGGCGGAGACGTCCAGGGCTCGGGGCGAACCCGTTCCGGGGCGACTCGGCGACGATCCGGGCTTCCATGGCGGCACCCCGTGGCGACAGGGGTTCGAATTCTTCAGCGCGGGAAACCGGGCGGGGAAGCGCCTCCGGCCAACCCCCGGCGGCGATCTCCAGTTGCGCATTCACGAGATCCACGCCGTAGATCTCCTCGGTGACCGGATGTTCCACCTGCAGCCGCGTGTTCACCTCGAGGAAGTGGAACGCGCCGTCCTCTTCCAGCAGGAATTCGACCGTTCCGGCGCCCCGGTAGCGACTTGCCATCACCAGCCGCAGCGCCGCCTCTCCCATCCGGGCCCGCAACTCCCCGGAGATGCCGAACCCGGGCGCCCACTCCAGCAGCTTCTGCCGCCGCCGCTGGACGGAGCACTCGCGCTCGCCGAGATGGATTCCGCCGCCGAGCCCGTCTCCGAGGACCTGAATCTCCACATGCCGGGGCCGGTCGAGCCAGCGCTCGACATACACCCGGCCGTCCCCGAACGCCGCCCGGGCTTCGGAAGCCGCCACCGAGAGCGCCTCCGCGAACGCTGCCGGGTGGCGGACGATGCGGATGCCGATGCCACCGCCGCCCGCCGCAGCCTTCACGGCACAGGGGAAACCGACGCCAG
The DNA here is from genome assembly GCA_965223075.1 of Candidatus Marinacidobacterium sp. GTDB lineage: Bacteria > Acidobacteriota > Vicinamibacteria > Marinacidobacterales > Marinacidobacteraceae > Marinacidobacterium. The sequence goes on from OZ244986.1 coordinate 1,909,191, forward strand.
TTCGTTCCACTGCCGCCGCCGGGTCCGGTTCTGCGGCAAGCCCGTCCGAATCGAGAGAAGTCAGCACCGGAACCCCGACCTGAATGGCGGTCCGGCGAGCGGCCTCCTTGTCCCCAAGCCGGCGCATGCCGTCCGCCGTCGGACCGACGAAGACGATTCCCGCCGCCTCGACCCCCTCGGCGAACGCCGGGCTCTCCGACAGGAAGCCGTATCCGGGGTGCAGCAGCCCGGCCTTCCAGCCGGCAGCCACCGCGATGATGGCGTCGCCGTCCAGGAAACCCGAAACCTCGAACACCTCATCGGCCTCCCTCCGCACCGGGGCCCCGCGATCGGCTGCCGTCGAGACCACTGCCACCGGACAGCCGCGGGCACGGGCGGACCGGAGGATCCGCCGGGCGATCTCGCCCCGGTTTGCGATCAGCAGCCGCGGGGCGGTGGACACGCGCGTAGCTACCGCGATTTCGCAGGCGCCCAGGGCGGCGGGACCTTCGCGAAGAACGCTGCTGTCCCCGCCTGCCCCTCCTCGGAGGCGCGCGCCGCCGCGATGGCGCGGATGGTGAGGTCCTCGATGTCCGGCGGCGGCAGGGGAGCCTCCCGCAGCATGAGCGCCTTGGCCTGGCGCACCGCGTTCGGGGCGCTTTGAAGGAACCGCTCCAGCGTCACCCCGAGCACATCCGGAAGGCCTCCAACCGGACACAACTCGTGCGCAATTCCACCGGTGAGGGCGGCGAGCCCGGTGGCAACCGCACCCCCGAGCAGGAACGGACCGGCGCGTCCGGGTCCCAGACGCCGCACCACGTAGGGAGAAATGACCGCGGGAACGAGCCCGAGGCGCGCCTCCGGGGTTCCGAAGCGGGCGGTTTCCTCGGCGACAACGTGATCGGCGCACACCGCGAGTCCGAAGCCGCCTCCGAGCGCCGCTCCCTGCACCGCCGCGATGACCGGCGCCGGGAACGAAGCAACCGATCGGAAGAGCGTCGCAAAGCGCCGGGCGTCCCGGCGGTTGTCTTCCTCGCTCGCCAGTCCCGACTCCCGCATCGCCTTCAGGTCGGCACCCGCGCTGAAGACCCTCCCCTCCCCCTGCAGCACGACCACCCGGCACTCCTCTGCCGGGAAAGCGCATAGCTCCTCCAGGAGCTGCGGAATTCCCTGGACCATCTCCGGGGTCAGCGCGTTTCTCGCCTCCGGCCGCTGGAGCGTGAGACGGACGACGCCGTCCGCTTCGAAATCAAGTCGGAGATGCGGAGGACTCATGGGGCGGGAAAGGGAGCGGCGAACGCCGGAGACAGCGGGCGGTTGCCCGTGGGAATGGTGGACAGGAGGGCGGCCGGGATTCGCACTCGCTGGCGGAGGAGACCTTGCGCGAGTGTCTTGCCCTGCGGGTCGAGCAGCAGGCTGCGAGTCCCGCCGCCCCCGAGTGCCTGCTCCAGAATGAAGTTGAGCGCCCAGAGCCCCGGCACCTCGTAGCGAACGATCGGGCCATCCGCGACGTCCTGCAGCCAGCCGGCGACCAGGGCGGTCGTCAGATGTTCGCGAAGCCACCCGTAGCAAGCGGCGCTCCGTCCGACGATCCCGATGTTGGCGGCGTCACCCTTGTCCCCGCTCCGGGCGTGCGCCACTGCGCCGAGGGGCGCTTCGATCAGGGGAGCGGACGCCGGGAAGTCGGGCTTCGGGCTCCGGCCGACACCCGCCCGGGGCGCGTCCGGGGGAACGGTCGGCCCCTCGAAACGCACTTCTTCTTCGGCCTCCACCGCTTCGCTTCCGCCCGCGGACACCCGAATCACCCGGACGGTGGCCGGGACCCGTTCACGCGGCACGAGCGCCGGCCAGTAGCCGACCACTTCGGAGATCGCGGGCGCCCCTCCGGTGACCGCCAGGCCCGCCGGACCGCTCAGGATGAAACTCGGAAGCAGCTTGCGGAAGACCTTCAGCGGCTCCCGACTCGGACTCCAGGCCGCGAAGCGGACGAGTCCCTCGGACGGATCGAGACGCGAGAGATCGGCGAGGCCGCGCTGGGCGGCATCTCCGCCCGAGAGGTCCACCCGCAACTCTTCCGGGAACGGAGCGCCCGCGGCATCGCAGTCGGCCTGCAGCCGATCCCGGAACGCCGCCTCGAGGGCCACCGTCTTCTGCCGGACATCCGGACCGCCGACCACCAGACTGCCCCGCGCGCTGAAACCGCCCCGGACCGACGCGCTCACCTTGAGGTCGGGAGGGGGAGGGCCGCCTCGCGCCCCCCGGACGAGCACCCGGTCCTCCCCGGCAGCGGCGACGCTGAGACCCGAGAAATCCACCGTCGCGTCCGGACACAGGTAGCTCTCGGGATCTCCCATTTCGTAGAGCAGTTGTTCCCGGGCCACGGCGGGCGAGACCAGACCCCCCGATCCCGATTGCTTCGTCAGGACGAAGGCGCCGTCCGGGTCGACTTCGACGATCGGGAAACCCTCGTTGCCAAGTCCCGGAACCCGCTGCCAGTCCGTGAAGTTGCCCCCGGTGGCCTGAACGCCGCACTCGATCAGGTGCCCGGCGACGATGCCGCCCGCGATGCGGTCCCAGTCGTGGGGACCCCAGCCGAAGGCGTGCCGGATGGGGGCGAGCGTGATCCCGGTATCCGTGACGCGCCCGGTGACGACCACATCCGGCCGGTGCGCGAGCGCCCGGACGATCGGCTCGGCGCCGAAGTAGGCGTTCACCGACAGGACATCGGCGCGACGGGGGGCGAACGCGGCGCCCGTCTCCAGGTTGTCGAAGCGGACGCCGTCAGCCGTGAGGTCGTCGAGCCGGCCCATCAAGTCATCCCCGTCGACCACCGCGACCGTCAGCTCGACTCCGGCCTCCGCCGCCGAGCGAAGCACCGCATGAGCGCAGGCCGTCGGATTCACGCCGCCCGCGTTCGTGATCACGGTGATCCCGCGTTCCCGGATCGCGCCGAGCAGGGGCGCGATCTGAACCACGAAGTCGCGGGCGTAGCCGGCCGAGGGATCCCGGGCGCGCTGCTTCTGCAGGATGCTCATCGTGATCTCGGCCAGAAAGTCCGCAGTCACGAACTCGGGAGGCTCCGGCCCCAGCACCTGGGAGCTGAGCGCCTGCGGATCGTCTCCCCAGTACCCGCCGGCGTTGCCGACCCGGACCGGTCGTTTCCGTATTGGACGCGTCACGACGCCGGCGCCACTCTTTCCCGGATCCCTACATCCGGAAGATGCCGTGCCCGGAGCTGCGAACGGGCGCGTTCGCGGCCGCCGCCAGGCTCAGCGCGAGCGTCCGGCGCGTGTTGCGCATATCCACGATGCCATCGTCCCAAAGACGCGCGGTCGCGTAGTAGGGATTGCCCTCACGCTCGTACTTCTCCCGCACGGGCGCCGCAATCTCCTCGGCCTCGGCGCCGGTGAGCTGCTCGCCGGCGCGTTCGCGCTGATCGCGCTTGACCTGGACCAGTACGGACGCGGCCTGCTCGCCGCCCATCACCGAAATGCGGCTGGAAGGCCAGGACCAGACGAAGGTCGGATCGTAGGCGCGCCCGCACATGGCGTAGTTGCCCGCCCCGAAGCTGCCGCCCGCGATCAGCGTGATCTTGGGGACCTCCGCGGTTGCGACCGCATTCACCATCTTGGCCCCGTCCTTGGCGATCCCGCCCTGCTCGTAGCGGGCTCCAACCATGAACCCGGTGATGTCCTGGACGAAGAGCAACGGGAGACCTTCGCGGGCGCAGAGTTGAACGAAGTGGGCCCCCTTCAATCCGCTCTCGCTGAAGAGGACACCGTTGCTGGCCACCACTCCCACCGTAATCCCCTCGATCCGGCCGAACCCGGTCACCAGCGTCGTGCCGTAGCGCGACTTGAACTCGTCGAGCCGGCTTCCATCGAGCAGTCGGGCGAGCATTTCGCGGACGTCCACCCGGACCCGGCGGTCCCGCGGCCAGATGCCGAGGATTTCCTCCTCCGGGTAGTCGGGTGGTTCCGGATCGGCGTCACGGATCGGGTTCTGCGACCCGATGGGCAGTCGGCCGACCGATTCCCGCAGGATCCGGATCGCCGCTTCGTCGTCCTCCGCAAGGTGATCCGCGACCCCGGAGCGCTCGGTGTGGACCCGGGCGCCCCCGAGCTCCTCGGGGGTCACCTCCTCGCCTGTCGCGGCCTTCACGAGCGGCGGACCGCCGAGGTAGATGGTCCCGGTTCCCGAGACGATCACCGCTTCATCGCTCATGGCCGGGACGTAGGCCCCGCCCGCCGTGCACATCCCCATCACCGCCGCGAGCTGCGGGATGCCACGCGCGCTCATCACCGCCTGGTTGCGAAAGATCCGCCCGAAGTGGTCGCGGTCGGGGAAGACCTCGGCCTGGAGGGGCAGGAACGCTCCGCCGCTGTCCACCAGGTACACACAGGGGAGTTCGCAGCGAGCCGCGATTTCCTGGGCGCGGAGGTGTTTTCTGACGGTGAGCGGGTAGTACGTCCCACCCTTCACGGTGGCGTCGTTCGCGACCACCATCACCAGCCGCCCCGAAACCGACGCCACCCCCGCCACCACCCCAGCGGCCGGAGTCGGGGCGTCGTAGCAGTCGTGGGCGGCGAGGGGTCCGATCTCGAGGAAAGGCGAACCCGGATCGGCGAGCCGTTCGATCCGCTGCCGCACGAAGAGCTTCCCTTGCTCGGAATGGCGGGCCCGCGCCCGGCCACCGCCACCCTGGCGGGACTCGGCCAGCCGCGCCCGCAGGGTCTCTGAGAGCCCGCGGTTATGCGCCTCGTTGGCTCGGAATTCGTCCGACGCGGTCGAGATCTGGGATTTGAGCCGGGCCAAACGGTGCTTCCTGACGCAGCGTGATTCTAGTGAGGGCGGGACCGCCGGGCCGCTCTCCCGGTGCGCCCCCGCCGACCAGCGGGGTGGCGCGTGGGCTTGGAGCGCCGACCTCTGGTCGGCACAGCCCGCCCCAGGCGGGCGACGGGACGGACCTGGTCACCCGCATGGCGTCGGCGGGCGGCCAGGGGCGGCTCTCCCCGGAAAGGTGGGACTTTCGGTGCCCATTGCCCGATTCAGCCGACTTCGGAATTGACGCATGCCCGGGTGCCGCCGACTCGAAAATTGACGCATGCCCGGATTCAGCCGACTCCGGAATGGACGCATGCCTTGCTCTCCGAATCCTGAATTGACACATGCTCGCTTCGTTATCGCCCCCAGCTTGGCGTCGCCGACTCCCGTATCGCACCCAGCTTGGACCCGCCGGCCCCGTTATCGCACCCAGCTTGGATCCGCCGGCCCCGTTATCGCAACCAGCTCGGCGTCACCGACTCCGATATCGCACCCAGCTCGGCGTCGCTGAGGGACGCGGCGCTGTCAAGGCTCAAGACATGGGTCGTATGCTGATTCATGCTCCAGAATGGTTCTTTGTAGAAGAACGACCACAGATTCCGGAGGACGGAACATGAGCATCGTACGGAAGACGATCAGCAGCACCACGCAACGGGATCACCGGGCCAGCGCGCAGATCGCGGCAGGGCGTTTCACCAATGACAACGAATACATCCGCGATCTGATCCGGCGAGACCAAGAAAGTCCGGCCCCCTTCGCTACCCACCAGGCTGCCATTCAGGAGGGGCTCGACAGCGGGACTAGCGACCGGACCATCTCTCAGATCATCGGCGAAGCCGAGGCGCGGTTCCGCCAAAGTGGCGACCTGTAGGCTCGAGTGGCTAGCGGCGGCCGATCTGGAAGATTTGCCGGAATCGATCAGCGAGCGACGCCCGCCAGGGTGACGAGAAAGGCCTAGCAGCCTGTGGTGAAACTCACGCGGCATTCGAACGGCGATGCATCCCGGCTGAAACGTGCCGCTACGCGGCCCTCATCGTTGCGTTTCGGTCGGAATACACTCGGTATTCCTCCCTCACGCGCCTTGTCAGCCCGGCGCCTCGCCGCTCTCGGTGCTCACGCCAGTTCCACCACAGGCTGCTAGCGAATGCCGCCAGACCCCGCCCGGTCCGAAGCCGCACGCAAGGCGTGGAGGACCCGCAGGGCGAACGCGGCACGCAGGGCAACGCAAGCCCGAACAGGGCACACCGTCGCTGAGACTTCCGGTGGCGGCACGCAGTCGCCTGATGCCAGGCCTGATGCGCAGCAGACGGTCGTAGGGTTCCTTGGTTTAGGTTTGATCGGAGGGCTCTTGTACTGGCTCGTGTCTGCGATTTGGACCTGCCAGACTTGGGTTGGGGTCGTCTTCGTGGGGTTCGTGACGCTCTCTGCCGCCCCACTCGGTGGGGTCGGGCTGGTCATGGGGCTGATCCTGGGGCTCTCACTCTGGAGCGCCTGGTGCAATTGAGGACTGCGGCGGTCAACCGGTGCGTCGACAATCGGCGGATCGGCGGTCGCAATCGGTTGCGACAACGGAGCCGCCGGATTCAGTCAGAGAGAGGGCCAACCCCGCCGCCTGGCATTTCATCCACGCCGCTGCGCGCCGTGAAAGACCGCCACGATGTCAACGCCTCCGTCATCGTGCGTGTACACCACGATGTACGGAAGCCCGGGAACGACAAGTTCCCTCGTACCGTGGATCTGACCGACACGACCTGACCGCGGGAAGAGGCGCAAACGAACGAGCGACCGAGCGAAGGACGCGATCCACGACGTCCCGCGCTCCCGACGGGCTGTTGGCCGCGATGTAATCGCGGATATGGGCGAGATCACTGACGGCGGATAACCGCCATCGGAGCCTCATACCATGCGCTTGTGCCCAAAGAAGGCGGCGACCTCTTCGTGGGTGGAGTAGCGAGGGGCCGGCGCATCGAGGCGGCGAGCGACCTCCTGAGCCTGTTCCGTAGTGAGCTGGACCGCGGGCGGGCCGTCCACCAGACTCAGCAACATCTGCGCCGGCTCATCCTGACGATCACCGGGCAATGTCTGTAGCTTCGCAATCGCTCTTTCCAGCAACTCGGTCATTCGAGGATTCTATCGGCGTCAGCCCCCCGTCCGGGTCGAGCCCCGTGCCGCCGGAGCGACCAGATTCCGGACCACCGGCCCAACCAGCGGCGAGAGCGCCGCGGACACGGCCAGCGGGACACGGCCAGCGGGACCCTCCCGCGCGGGCGGCAGCAACCGGACGGCCTACGCCGCCGGAACGTGAATCAAGGCGTCCACGCCTCCCTACGGCGATGTCGTCCCGCAGAGAACAGTGGATTGCCAAACCCTGCGGTCGGAGGCCGACGCCTGCGGGGACTTCGGGTAACGCCCTTCCGCGCCTCCCTGCGTAAACTCGCCCGTTCTGGAGGATCGCTCATGCCCGCGCTCCGCTTTTTCCCACTCGTCGCCGGGGCCGCACTCGCCACCGCCACGGTGTCCGCCTGCGGCGGCTCGGACGTCGGCGATCCGGAAGGAGACACGTCCGACTCCATGACCGTGTTCGATCAAGCCGTCAGCCGCTTCGAACAGGCCCCGCTCGCCCACCTCCCGACCCCCTTCGAGGAGATGCCGGCCCTGGCCGCGGAACTCGGTGGCCCGCGCCTCTTCGTCAAGCGCGACGACCAGACCGGTCTCGCATTCGGCGGAAACAAGGCCCGGAAGCTCGATTTCATCCTGGCCGACGCGGTCGCGAAGGGCAGTGACAGCGTGATCACCTGGGCGGGAGTGCAGTCCAACTGGGCGCGGATGACCGCCGCCGGTTCGCGGCGTCTCGGCATGGATCCGATCCTGGTCCTCCAGCGCCGGGAGGACCAGTCCGTCACGCCCGCGGACGGAAACCTGCTGCTGGACCGGATTCTCGGCGCGGACGTCCGCATCATCGAACCGGACGAGGACCGGGAGGCGAAGGTCGCCAAGATCGCTACCGCGGAACGTGAGGCCGGTCGAAACCCCTACGTTGTCTCGGTCGGTGGATCGCTTACCGGCGGCGACATGGAGCTGCCACTGGGGTCCGTGGCCTACGCGAACGGTTTCCGGGAGTTGCTCGGACAGGCTCGCGAAGCAGGCGTGACGATCACCCACGTCGTTCACGCCTCGGGCTCGGGCAGCACCCAGGCCGGGCTCGTGGTCGGGGCCAAGGCAATCGCCCCCGAGGTGCGGATCATCGGGATCAGCACCGGCGGCGCCAAGGCCGCCGGGGAAGCGAACGTCCTTGCCATCGCCCGGGAGACGGTCCAGGCAATGGGACTCGACGTAGAGATCGGGCCCGCTGACGTGGTGGTCCACGACGAGTACGTCGGCGAGGGGTACGGCATCCTCAACCAGGGAGTCGTGGAAACCATCGCGCTAACCGCGCGCACCGAGGGCATCCTGCTCGATCCGGTCTATACCGGAAAGGCGATGACCGGACTCCTGGACCTCGTCAACACCGGACAGTTCAGCGAGACCGACGTGGTCGTCTTCCTGCACACCGGCGGCACCCCGGCGCTGTTCCCGTACCGGGAGGGTTTGCTGGAGGATCTGCCCTCCCCTACCGACGAATGACCCGCCGGGAAGGGACCGCCGGTCTTCAGACCGGCATCGCCGCCGCAGGCGGCGCAGGTCGCAACCCGCAGGGAAGGGACGAAGCAGCGTGAGCGATCTGTTCGCCTGGGTCCCCTGGTTTCAGGAACTCGCCCGAAAGATCGCGGAGGGAGGGCCCGGGGAACTCTCGCGGCGAGCAAAGGAGATTGCTTGGAAGGCAGACGGCACCGAAGCCAACCTGGTGAAGCATGGTGACAAGAACATCGATCCTTTTTCGTTCTTCTACGTCCTAGCGTCCAAGAACAGTTGGGATTCAGTACGGAAGCGGGTCCACTCTGAGGTTTCCGAGCGGTTCGATCTCGCTACCCAAACGGACTTTGCCAGCGGCTACTACTACCCGACACCAAGTCCCCGTACAAAGCTGTTGTTCCACGACGCCGGCGCCGGTCATCCGGACCTGTTCTGGAGCCTGTTCCGCGCCGCGATCCGGGCGCCAGAAGCCGTAGAGGGTGCGGAGTTTGACGCTGCCCTCGCGATTCCCGGCGTCGGTATGCCCAAGTTGACTGAGACCCTCTTTCTGATCAACCCGACGGCGTTCCTCCCGTTTGACAACCAAAGCCTGATTCCTCTTCAGAAGAAGCTGAACAGGGGTAATCGCGTCAGCAACTGGGACACCTATCGACAAGAAGCCGAGGCGATTCAGAAGATGTTTCCGGGATGCGAGCCCTATGAGATCCAACACTTCGCCTATGCAGTCTTCGGAAGGAAGGACCTAGACGTCACGGCGGGCAAGGTCTGGCGGAGTAGTACGTACGTGGACGGATACCCCGGAGATGACTACTGGAGCGAATACCGTGAAAACGGATGGATCTACCATCGAGGACGGGGCAGAGGAGAGAAACGGCCGCTCGATAAACCGTCCCGGGGCGACCTGGTGCTCGTGCATGCCGGGACGACGCTAGGCCACGGGATCGGGGTCGTTGATCGCAACACTCACAAGGAGAACTGGGCACCTGAACAGCGCCTACATGTGCTCTGGCTCAATACGGCGGAGGCGGAAATCTCCGGTAGCCGCCAGCCCTTGGCATTCTCATCAGCCAAAACGACGCTCGATGCGTTTCGAGGTGCTCAGGCATACGCGCCGACTTTCGACCTGCTCAAACGACTCGGATGGAAGGATGACTCTGGCAAGGACAACCCGGTTCCTCCATCACCTCTAGAAACCCTCGCCGAGAAGACCCTGATCGGCAAGCGCGATCTGCGCGAGATCATCGGGCTGCTCGATGACAAGAAGCAGATCATCTTCCAGGGGCCACCCGGCACCGGCAAGACCTATCTCGCCAGGGAGTTGACGAAGTGCCTCGCTGGAAGTAATGAAGGGCGTGTGCGGCTCGTGCAGTTCCACCCGTCCTACTCCTACGAGGATTTCATACAGGGGTATCGACCAACGCTCAAGGACGGACAGGCCGGCTTCGAGCTGCGTGACGGCCCGCTTCTGGAGATGGCCGAGCTCGCACGGAAGTCTGACGAGAAACACTTCCTCGTCATTGACGAGATCAACCGCGGCAATCTCTCCAAGATCCTCGGCGAACTGTACTTCTTGCTGGAGTACCGGGACGAGGATATCCGGCTTCAGTACGCGAAGAAGAACAAGCTGTTCTTCCTGCCGCCGAACCTCTACATCATCGGCACCATGAACACTGCGGATCGGTCCATCGCGCTGGTGGACCTCGCCCTGCGCCGGCGGTTCCACTTTGTGGAGTTCCACCCGGACAAGTCGCCCATCGAGGGACTTCTCGGGCGCTGGCTCGACCGCCATGCTCCCAAAATGCGCTGGGTGGAGCAGGTCGTCGCAAAGGCGAACCAGAAACTCGACGACCGGCATGCTGCCATCGGCCCGAGCTACTTCATGCGCGAGGGATTGAATGACGCCATGGTCCAGATGATCTGGGAGCACAACGTCCTGCCGTACGTTGAGGAGCGCCTCTTCGGGCAGGAGGACAGATTGGCCGAATTCGGTCTCGGCCGGATCCGGAAGGAGGCCCAGGGACAGCCCCCACCGCCGGAAGGCGACGCGGCCGATGGTGCCTCCGGAACGGACGAGCCCGACCATGGCGCCGATTGACCTGCGGGAGTACCAACCGGCCGACGTTGAACTCACGCCCGCGCAACTCGCGGCGCTCCACGGCCATCGAGGCGATCTGGGAATCACCATCGAGCCGACGGAAAACGAGACCACCTGGCGTTTGACCCCCGGGTCCATCGTCGGGGCGCTGGACATCGGCAATCTCTCAGTCGCTATCCAGCCAAAGCTGGACATCGGGCGGGTGCTGTTCCTCGCCTCCTACGCGCTCGGCGAGTTCAGGCTGCGCGACCTCGAACACTTCCACTATCCGGAGCAAAAGAAACCCTTGGAAACGCTGGTCCGGATGTTCGTCGAGGCAAGTCAGCACGCCCTCTCCCGGGGCCTCCTTCGCGGCTATCGGACCGAGGACGAAGCTCTCCACACGGTCCGCGGCCGCATCCGGTTCGCCGACCAGATCCGGCGCCGGTTCGGAGTTCCGCTTCCGGTGGAGATCTGCTACGACGACTTCACGGAGGACATCCTGCCGAACCGCCTGGTCAAGGCCGCTGCCCACGCGCTCGGCGTTATGCGGCTCCGCAACCCCGACTCACGCCGCAAGCTGGGCTGGGTCTGGGCAACCCTTGACAACGTCGGGCTCCGCGCCTTCTCGCCAGGCGCAGTCCCGGAGGTCACCTTCGACCGGCTGACCGAGCACTACCGGGAGGTCGTCGGTCTCTCGCGCCTCATTCTCCGGCATTCGACGATCGAGACCGGGCGGGGCCCGGTCCGAGCATCGGGTTTCCTGATGGACATGAACCGGGTATTCGAGGGCTTCGTCCGTCGTGCGCTCCGGGAGGCACTTCGGCTGACCGAGCGGGAGTTCCGCGCGAATGAATCGGTTCCCTTTGAGGAGGCGCGGATCGCGGACAGGCACTCCTTTCGCCGCCGACGTGGTCTCACGATGGAACCGGACCTGTCTTGGTGGAAGGGAAGAACGTGCGTCTTCGTCGGGGACGCGAAGTACAAGGGGATCGCACAACACCGGCACGCCCCGAACGCCGACCTCTACCAGCTACTCGCGTACATGACCTCACTCGGTCTGCAGGACGGGGCGCTTGTCTACGCCAAGGGCGAGGCCGAACCCGTGATCCACCACGTCCGCCACACCGACAGACGGCTTCACGTCGCCGCGCTGGACCTCAGCGGAGATCCCAAGGCCATCTTGGAGCAGATCAGCGAGTTGGCGGACCGGGTGCGGACCATGGCAGCCAGAGCGCCCGTCGCGCGCGCCGCGTGATCCGGATTCCACATCCGCGGCCCTCGGCCCCTTGGAAGTCCAAGGTTGCAACCTATCCCGTATCACGTTACACTCAGTCTCGTGCTGACACGATTCCGCCATAGCGGTCTGGCGCGCCTATTCAGGGATGGCGACCGGCGGCGAGTCTCACCGGTTCTGGTTCGGAAACTGGAGCGGGTGATCTTCCTGCTAGACGCAGCAGCAAGCCCAAACGATCTGGCGCTGCCGGGTCTTGACCTCCACCCACTCAAGGGTGACCGGGCCGGCTACTGGGCGGTCAAGGTTTCCGCGAATTGGCGCGTCGTCTTTCGCTTTGAAGACGGCGATGTCGTGGACGTGGACCTCGTTGACTACCACTGATATGACCAACTAGAGACAGCGGGAAATATCCTGCAACGACACATGCCCTGACCAGGCAAAGAGACTGACGATGATGAAGAACCCTCCCCACCCGGGCACGATCGTCCTCCACGAGTGCATGGAGCCTCTGGGACTGAGCGTCACCGAGGCCGCAGCGAAGCTCGGCATCAGCCGCAAACAGCTTTCCGCGCTCGTCAACGGCCGTTCCGGGATTTCCGCGGAAATGGCTATCCGGCTCAGCAAGGCGTTCGGAGCGAGCGCCGGCATGTGGGTTCGGTTGCAGGCCAACTACAACCTGGCCCAAGCGATGGAGCGGGCGGACGAGATCCAGGTGGAACGTCTCTGGCCGGAGTCGCCGGCGGCCGAACCGGTTCCCGCATAGCCCACTCCGCTGCGCCCCGGTGCGCCAGCCCAAGCTGGGGGTGATGACCCGATGCGCCGGCCCGAGCTAGGGGCGATGACCCGGTGCGCCAGCCCAAGCTAGGAGCCTGCCCCGCAGGAATTTGGAGGAGGGGGGCGAGATGGGTTCGTGAACGGTCTCGAGTTGGGGATCGGGAGTGATTTCGGGGACCGGGACGGATGGGGAGTGTTCCCGATGGCGCGGGCCGACGGTTTTTGCGGTCTCGGGTGGTGATCGGCGGTCTTGGGGTGTTCCATCAGGTGGTTTTCAACGCTCCGATCCGTTTGATGTTCAGCGCCAGGCACACCAGGTTCCACTCGGCCTGCACGTTCGCCAGGCTGCGGAGACTGAAGCGACGAAAGCCCAGCACCTCCTTGATCCAGCCGTTCGGCGCCTCCGAAAGCCACTTGCGTCTCGCATAGCGGGCCCGGCCCGCCTCCGTCGCCAGCTTCTTCCGCATCCGATCCGTCGCGGGCCGGGTCTTCGGGTCCACCGCCGCCTGCTTCTTCCCTTCCCGACCCAGCGCCACATGCCCCGCAATGCCCCGCTCTTCCAACGCCCGCAGATCCGCCTCGTTGCAATACCCCGCATCCGCCAGAACCTCCTCCGGCTTCTCCCCCAAGTGCTCCTCCACCGCCTCCAGGCGTGCGATCAGTTCCCCCTGGTCACTCGCGCACGCGCTCACCGACGCATCCACCACGATCTGGTGCGCATCATCTACCACCGTCTGCGCGTTGTAGCTCTGCTGGAACCCCTCCGTACTCGTCTTCATGATCCGACTCTCCGGGTCCGTGAAGTTGCTCTGCGCCTTCGGCTCCGGCTCCCCATACTCCCGCTTGTAGGGTCTCCCGCCTTTCGCCGGGCGATCCTGCCCCGGCTCCCGGCCCCGCTCGTCGTCCGCCTGCCGCTGCGCCGCCTCCAACCGCTCCTTCGCCGCCTCGATCGCCGCCAGCCGATCCTCCCGCCGACGCAACTCCGCCGGCAACTCGTCCCCCCGCACCTCCTTCCCCAAGCGCCGATCCTCTTCCTCATCCGCCCGCGCCGCCGCCGTCGTCAAGCCCTCGATCTCCTCCCGTAGCCGCGCCTCCTCCCCAACCAGCCGGTCATAACTCATCGCCTTCCGCTTGCTCGCGTTCGCCCGCACCTTCGTCCCGTCGATCGAAAGCGTCCCGAAACGGACCAGCCCCATCTCGCGCGCCAGCCGTACCACCTTCACGAACAACCCCTGGAAGCGCCGCAGATGTTGCCGCCGAAACTCGCAGATCGTCCGATGGTTGGGAAAGTTCCCCGCCCCAAGCATCCGAAACGCAACGTCCTCCTCCAGCTTCCGCGCCAGCTTCCGGGAAGAAAACACCCCCGTCGCATACCCGTAGATCAACACCTTCACCATCATCGTCGGCGAATACGGCGCGTTCCGACGACCGTCCCCCGCATACCGAGCGTAAAACGCCGAAAGGTCCAGCTTGGCCACCACGTCGCTCACCTGGTGCGCCAGGTGCCCCTCCGGAACCCAGTCGTTCAGCTTCACCGGCATCAGCAGGATCTGATCCGGCTGATACGCCCGAAATCTCGTCGGCATGCCATGCTCCCCACGCGCGGCCCCTCACAACAGAACCGCTGATAACGGCACACTATATCAAAGACTTACACCAAAATCACCCCCCAATCCGATCAACAACCCACCACCCCTACCGCCAAGCCCGATCTGACCGCGAACAGCTTTCTGCGGCGCAGACTCCTAGGGGCGATAACTCGACCTCGCTGCGAAGAGCGCTAGCACCGCCAGCCGCGAAGTTCGCTGACGGGACTCGGGCTTCGGGTGGACCAGTTCCCGTTCGTGCGCACCAAAACAGGATTTTTATTCCCATTCTGTAGATATAAAATGGGATTATGTATCCCAGACTCTTGGAAACTCCGGCCGAGAGTGACCAGAGTTTCTTCCTCTTCGGTCCCCGCGGTACCGGGAAGACGACCTGGCTCAAGGAACGTTTCCCGAACGCGCTCTACCTCGACCTGCTCGACCACCGCCTGTATCTCGATCTTCTGAGCAGGCCCGATAGGCTCCGGGAACTGATCCCGCCGCAGCACGACGACTGGATCGTCCTCGACGAGATGCAGCGCACGCCGCTCGTCCTGAACGAGGTCCACCGGCTGATCGAGACCGACCGCCGGCGCTTCGTCCTGACCGGATCCAGCGCCCGCAGCCTGCGCCGCCGCGGGGTCAACCTGCTGGCGGGAAGGGCGCGGACCTATCACCTCCACCCCCTGACGGCGGTCGAGGCCGGCGCGGACTTCTCGCTGGAGCGAGCGCTGGTCCACGGCGGGCTTCCCTCGGTGTACACCCAGCGAGGCCCCGACCGATACCTCGCTTCGTACGTCGAAAGCTACCTGCGCCAGGAGGTCATCGAGGAAGGGCGGACTCGCAACCTGTCGGCGTTCAGCCGCTTCCTGGAAAGCGCCAGCTTCTCCCAGGGGTCACTCCTGAACGTAGCGGCGGTCGCGCGCGAGACCGGGGTGGATCGCAAGACCGCCGCCGGCTACTTCGACTTGCTCGATGACCTCCTGATCGCGACCCGGATACCGGTCTTTACCAGACGGGCGAAACGCCGGCTGGCGACCCATCCGAGGTTCTTCTTCTTCGATGTCGGCGTGTACCGAACCATCCGGCCCACCGGTCCGCTCGACAGCCCGGAGGAGATTGCCGGCGCTGCCCTGGAAACGCTGGTCTTTCAGGAACTGCGGGCCCACATCGCCTACCGGTCCCTCGATCTGAAGCTGTTCACCTGGCGCGACGTTTCGGGGGCGGAAGTGGATCTGGTCGCCTACGGGAACGACGGCCTGTTCGCCATCGAGGTCAAACGCCGCCGCACCATTCGCAGCTCCGATCTGCGTGGGCTCCGCAGGTTTGCGGCCGATTACCCGATGGCGCGCTGCGTGCTGCTCTTCGGCGGAGACCGCCGTGAGTTCCGGGGACGCATCGAACTCCTGCCGCTTGCCGAAGCTCTCGCCGACCCGGCTCGGATCCTGACGTGACGGTGACAAGACGGACGGTCGGAGTCCGATAGTCCCGCAGTCGCGGAAAGCAGGCGCTTTTGAGAATCCCGGCGTCTGCCCAGTGCGCCGGCACGAGCTGGGGGCGATAACCCGGTGCGCCGGCACGAGCTGGGTGCGATATCCCGGTGCGCTGGCACGAGCTGGGTGCGATATCCCGGTGCGCTGGCACGAGCTGGGTGCGATATCCCGATGCGCCGGCACGAGCTGGGTGCGATATCCCGGTGCGCTGGCTCAAGCTGGGTGCGATATCCCGGTGCGCTGGCACGAGCTGGGTGCGATAACCCGATGCGCCGACTCCTTGCGCGCGATCCGCGCTTTGCCCGCCTCCGGCGGGCGTGCCGACCGGAGGTCGGCGTTCCAAGCCGTTCCCACGCTTTTTCTCGCGCAGCTATACGCGCCTTGCGGCCCTCCGGCGGGCGTGCCGACCGGAGGTCGGCGTTCCAAGCCGTCCCCGCGCTTTTTCTCGCGCAGCTATGCGCGCCTTGCGGCCCTCCGGCGGGCGTGCCGACCGGAGGTCGGCGTTCCAAGCCGTCCCCGCGCTTTTTCTCGCGCAGCTATGCGCGCCTTGCGGCCCTCCGGGCCGCGTGCCGACCGGAGGTCGGCGTTCCAAGCCGTCCCCGCGCTTTTTCTCGCGCAGCGATGCGCGGTGCCGGTCTGAAGACCGGCGTTCCCTCGCCCGGCGTCTTCCGCCGCTCAGGGGGAGGGCGCGACGAGGACCGCTCCGGTCACTCCCGCCTCCTGAAGGGCGCGGTTGAGATCCGCCACCCCTTCGCCGAGCAGGGACGCGAGGCGTTCCAGCAGCGGCATCGCTTCCGCTTCCAGATCCCGGAAGCGCTCAAAGGAGCCCCCGGTGGGGCGGCCGTAGTTCCGGGCGACGTGGCCGTAGAGATAGGCGATCTGGTTATCCAGCTTCGGGGGGAAGTTGAGGGGGTCCTGGCCGGACTCGTTCTTCGGCTGGATCAGTTCCTCCTCGACCTCGGTCAGGCCCTGGCGCAGCGTCTCGGCTTGCTCCTCCAGTGCGTCGGTCCAGCGGTCCGCCTGCCGCGCCCGCTTTTCGACCGCTTCGAACTGATCGCGGGCGTCCCGGATCGCGCCGATCCGCTCGTGCACCCGTTCGAGAAGCGTTTGCGCCTGCCGCACTAGATCGTGCTGCTGGCGGAGATCGTCGTCCGAGGCGGCCACCCTGGGATCCTTCAGCACCTCGAACTGGGCGGGGTCGCTGACGATCTCCCCGCCGCCGTCCTTCTGGAAGGACAGCGAAGCGCTGTAGCTCCCCGGCTGGACGAACCCACCACCGGTATAGGAAATGGACATGAACGCGCCCTTCAGAAGCTCCGGACGCCGGTACTTGAGATCCCAGGCGATCCGTTGGAGCCCGGCCTCGCCTTCCAGCACGGCATCGGGATTCGGGCGCTCATCCGGGGCCTCTGGCTCCTCACCGGGTTCCGGCTTCCGCACGAACTCCCGGATCACCTCGCCGCCCGCGTCCCTGACGGTAATGCGGAGTTCGTCTCCCTCTTCCAGATCCGCCGGCAGGAAGTAATGAAGCAGCGCCCCGAACGGGCGGTTCTCGGGAGCCCCCGGACCGCGGAACGGCCGACTGCCGCCGGTGGCCAACCGCACCGCCGTCCCCGCCGGCAGGAGCGCCGGGGCGTCCCAGGAGCGGCCCGCCAGCGCCCGCACCGGCGTGAGGTCGTCGAGCACCCAGAAGGAGCGGCCCTGGGTGGCGACCAGCAGTTCGTCACCGGCTACCTGCAGGTCCGTAATGGGAGTCGCCGGCAGATCCCCGAAAGGAACGAAGCGGGCGCCCCCGTCCAGACTCAGGAAGAGCCCGAATTCGGTGCCAAGGTAGAGGATGCTCTCGCTCTCGGGGTCCTCCCGCACGACGCGCACCGGGTGACCCGCCGGGATCCCGCCGTCGCCTCCAAGCCGCGTCCAGCTCGCCCCAAAATCGGTGGTGCGGAAGACGTACGGCTCGAAATCGTTCTCACGATACCGCTGGACGGCGAGGAGAACCCCTCCGTCGTGATGCGCGGAGACATCCATGCTGTTCACGGTGCCGCCGACGGGCATGTCCGGCGGGGTCACCTCGTTCCAGGAGTCGCCTCCATCCCTCGAGAAATGGACCCGGCCGTCGTCGGTTCCCGCCCAGAGCAGCCCGTCGATCCGCGGCGACTCCTCCAGCGCAAAGACCGTTCCGTAGACCTCGACGCCGGTGTGGTCATGCTGCACCGGACCGCCCGGCAGCGCCCCTTTCTCGGGATCGCCCACGGTCAGGTCGGGCGAAATGGTCGCCCACGAGAGCCCGCCATCGGTCGTGCGGTGGACGTAGTTGGAGGTGTGGAACACGACGTCCGGGTCGTGCCGGGAAACGAGGATGGGGGCGTTCCACTGGAAGCGGTAGTTGAGGTCCCGCGGGGCCACCCCATCCGCCATTTCCGGATAGACGATCACGTTGCGCGCGCCCGCCTCGTCCCGATCCTGCCGGTCGATCTGGCCGATGTAGTTCCCGGCGTAGGTCAGTTCGGGCCTGCCCGGGGTCACCGCGATGTGTCCGCTCTCGCCGCCGGCGACATCCCACCAGTGAGCCTCGGGTGAAAGCCCACTGTCGCTCCAGGCGGGCACGCTGATGGTCGAGTTGTCCTGCTGGGCCCCGTAGAGCCGCCTGGGGAACTCCTCGTCCACGGTGAGGCGATAGAACTCGGCGGTGGGCTGGTTGTGGACCCGTGACCAGTTTTGGCCCCCGTCGAGCGTCACCGTCGCTCCTCCGTCGTTCGCCTCCGCCATGATCCGGGAGTCGCCCGGATTGATCCACAGGTCGTGGTTGTCCCCGTGCGGAACGCGGACGGGCTGGAAGGACTTGCCGGCGTCCACCGACTTCAGGAACGGAGCGTTCAGCACGTACACGGTGTCCGGATCGGTGGGGTCGGCGACTACGTGGCTGTAGTACCAACCCCGGGCCCGCAAGCGACGGTTGCCGTTCACCCGGGTCCAGGTGTCCCCGCCGTCGTCGCTCCGGTAGAGCCCGCCCCGCTCCTCGGCGGCCGTGACGAGCGCGTACACCCGGCGCGGGTCCGAAGCGGCGATGGACACCCCGATGCGGCCGACCGGTTTGTCCTCGGAGGCCTCCGGAAGCCCGCCTCCAACGGGCTCCCACGAATCTCCTCCGTCCCGGGTCCGGTAGAGACCCCCCTCGGCACCGCCGTCAATGAGCGTCCAGGGCTTCCGCTCGGCCTGCCACATGGCGGCGAACAGTTCCCGGGGGTTCGCCGGGTTCATCGCCAGCTCCACGGCTCCGGTCGCCTCGGAAATCTGGAGCGCCGCCGTCCACGTCTTGCCTCCATCCTCCGTCAGGTAGACACCTCGCTCGGGCGAGCGGCCGAAGATCTGACCCAGGACCGCCACCAAGGCCCGATCCGGATCGTCCGGGTCCACCACGATCCGGCCGATGAGCCCGGCGGCCTCGAGGCCGACATGAGTCCAGGACCTTCCGCCGTCGGTGCTGCGGTAGACGCCGTTGCCGACGGAAATGTTGCCCCGCGGGCAGGCGGAGCCCGTCCCGACGTAGACGACGTTGGGATCCGAAGGAGCGACCGCCACCGCGCCGATGGAGCCGACCGCTAGGTCGTCGTCGGTGAGGTTGGTCCACGAGACTCCGGCGTTCACGGTTTTCCACACCCCGCCACCGGTCGAGCCCATGTAGAACACGTGGGGCTGGTCCGGAATGCCGGTCACCGTCGTCACCCGACCACCGCGCGCTGGCCCGACCATCCGGAAGTCAATGTCCTCGAGAACCTGGGCGGGCACCTCGAATCCCTCGGGAACCTCAGCTCTTCGCACCGGCCCCTGCCCCGCGGCCGGCGCGGCCAGGGCGCCAAGCACGATCAAGACGCCCGTCAACGATGAACAAATCTTCATGGGTCCTCCGGGGCAGAGGATCCAACAACTGCCTCGACTTCGATTTCGACCAGGTACTCCTCGCCGATGAGGTCCGCGTAGGTCAGCGTGCAGGCGGGGCGGACAGCGGAGAAGAACTCTCCGTGGACCCGGGCCACCGCCTCCCAGTCGGTCCCGGGCTTCACATGGATCCGCGTGCGCACCACGTCGGCGAGCGTCCCTCCGAGCGACTCGATTGCGGCCTTGATCTTTCCGAGCGCGTACCGGGTCTGTTCCCGCGCGTCGCCGATGGCCACCGGCCCGTTGGGTCCGGTCGCGGTCGTCCCCGAAACGAGGATGCGGTCGCCCACCCTGGTCGCCCGCGAGTAGCCGAATTCGGTCTCCCAGGAAACTCCGCTTCCGACATGCCGGCGTTTCATTGGTTGGGCCTCCCAGCCGTCCTGCCACGCGCCGATTCGGCAGGTGGGGGTCTCCGCTTTTTGCCCGCCTCCGGCGGGCGATGGTGACCGGAGATCGGCGTTCCCTTGCCTCCGCGCCACGGTGCCGGTCTGAAGGCCCCCACCGGGAGAACTGGCGGCGTTCCCTTTCGGACGGTCATTCGTTTCAGATTCTACGGAGCGCCGGGCGTCGATTCGTCGCTCTTTTCCACAAACATGGCGTCGCCGTAGGAGTAGAAGCGGTATCGCTCCCGGACCGCCTCGCGATAGGCGGCGAGCACCGTTTCGGTCCCGCCGAGCGCCGCGACCAGCATGAGCAGCGAACTCTCGGGCAAATGGAAGTTGGTCAGCATGGCGGACACCACCCGGAAGCGGTGACCCGGGAGGATCAACAGGGAGGTTTCGCCGGCTCCCGCGTCGCTCTCGAGCACCCCCGGGGTCTCCAGCACCCGCACCGTCGTGGTCCCTACCGCGACGACTCGTCGGCCCTCAGCGAGTTGGGAAAGAACGGCCCGCCTGGTCTCCGGCGGAACCGAGAACCGTTCGGCGCCCAATGTGTGGTCCCGAGGGTTCTCGACCCGCACCGGGGCAAAGGTCCCGTACCCGACGTGGAGAACGAGGTCAGCCACCTCCACACCCCGCTCCCTGAGCCGCTCGAACATCGCTGAATCGAAGTGGAGCCCGGCCGTCGGGGCCGCCACCGAGCCGGGTGTCCGGGCGTACACCGTCTGGTAGCGCTCCCGATCGCTGCTGGTTGCAGCCTCCGGGCTTCCCGGGTCGCGCCGAATGTAGGGCGGCAGCGGGGTGCGGCCCGCCTTTTCGGCGAGTTCGAACAGGTCACTCGCCCCCAAAAGAATCCGGATCCGGCGCTGCCCGCCGCCGAGGTCGTCACCGACCTCCAGGCGCACGCCATCTCCTTCCCCGGCCAGAAGCCGTACGCCGGGGCGGAGGGCCGGCCGGGTCAGCGCCCCAAAAACGTCGCGCGGGGCGTCGTCCCCGGGCAGGATGAGCACTTCGACGCGCCCGCCTCCGACCTCCCTCCGGGCCAGAACGCGCGCGGGAATCACCCGGGTGACGTTCCGGACCAAAAGGTCACCGGGCCGGAGAAGCGCCGGGAGATCCGGGAACCGCCGGTGCGCCGTCTTGCCACCGGAACCGAGGCGCAGCAGGCGCGCATCGCTCCGCACCGTCGGTGGTTGCTGCGCGATGAGCTCGGCGGGCAGGTCGAACGCGAAATCGGATGTCTGCACTTCCGAATGCAGGTCCCGGAGACCCGGCTGCTACCCGCTGCCGGGATCGATCACGCCTTGACGGCCGGCGAACCGGGAAACAGCGTCCCGGATGCCGCGCGGCCCAGATGCCGCGCGCCCCGATCGGTGATCATGCGTCCCTTCGCCGTCCGCCTCAGGAAGCCGCGGTAGATGAGATACGGCTCATGGACCTCTTCGAGGGTCCGGTTGTCCATCCCGAGAGTGGCGGCGAGGTTGGCCACTCCCACCGGCCCGCCGGAAAAATTGTCGAGCAGGCTCTCCAGAATCTTGCGGTCGAAACGGTCGAGCCCCTGCTCGTCCACCTGGGCGATCTCGAGCAGTGCGAGCGCCGTATCCCGGCGGACCGTTCCGTCGCTCCGCACCTGGGCGTAGTCGCGTACCCGCCGCAGCAGGTTGTTGGCGACGCGCGGCGTCCCGCGGGCTCGAGTGGCCAGTTCTCGCCCGGCGTCCGGCTCCAGGTGCACTCCCAGCACCCGGGCGGCGCGCTCGAGAACCCTCTCCACCTCTTCGATGGAATAGAACTCGAGCTGATGGACGAGCGGAAATCGGTCCCGGAGGGGGCCGGTCAGCAGATCGGCGCGGGTGGTGGCGCCGATCAGCGTGAAGGGCGGCAGATCGATGCGGAGGCTATGGGCCCCCAGCTTCTCACCAACCATGATGTTCACGTAGTGGTCCTCCATGGCCGGATAGAGGACTTCGGCGACCGCGGGGGCGAGACGATGGATCTCATCGATGAACAGGATCTCGTTGCGAGCCAGCGAATTCAGGAGCGCCACCATGTCGCCGGTGCGGGGGACGAGCGGCCCCGCCGAGGTGTGCATGGGAACTTCGAGTTCCCGGGAGAGCACCGCGGCGAGCGAGGTCTTGCCGAGTCCCGGCGGCCCGTGCAGCAGCACATGGTCGAGGGCGTCTCCCCGGGCGCGGGCGGCGCCCACGCTGATTTCGAGCTGTTCGAGAACAGCGCTCTGGCCGACGTACTCCCCGAAGTCTCGCGGCCGCAGGCTCTGGTGGAACTCTTCGTCCCGGCGGCCGGGCGGAGCCTTCGGCGCGCCCACTCAGTGCTCTCGTCCCGGACCCGGAGCAGGAAGCGAAGTGAACTCGGCCACTTCCCCCTCGGGCACGGGCAAATTGAGGATGCGCATGAGATCGAGGGCGTTGCCGCGAGTGAGGACGCCGTCCCGAAGCTGATAGTCGAACACCATGGCGCCGTCCACCACCCGCTCCGTGAAGTGCATGTTACGGACCCGGCCCGGAAGTTCGTGAGCCAGCTCCGTGAGCGACAGATCGTGGGTCGTCATCACGCCAACGGCGGAACGCCGACCGAGTTCACGCAACAGGGCGGCAGCCGCGGCGCGGCGGTCGTCCGAGTTCGTCCCCTGCAGCACCTCGTCCAGCAGGAAGAGCAGCGGTTCCTCGGCTGAGCCCGTATCCAGCACCGCCTTGAGAGCCAGGAGTTCGGCCAGGAAACGGGAGACACCGTCCTGGAGCGAATCGTGAACGGCGATCGAGGCGCCCAGGGCGAGCGGCCCCAGCCGAAACGTCGTCGCGGTGATCGGCGCACCCATCCGCGCCAGTACGTAATTGACCCCAATGGTCCGTAGCAGGGTGCTCTTGCCCGACATGTTGGAGCCGGTGACGATCAGCACATCGGCTTCGCCGCGCCCGAGACGCACGTCATTGCGCTGCAGGCGGGCCTCCGGGATCAGCGGATGGCCGAGTCCTTTCGCCTCGATTCCCGGGACGTCGTCGAACTCGGGGAACACGTGCCCGGGACGCTCGATGCAGTACTGCGCCAGCGCGAGCAGTGCGTCGAACTCGCCCGCGGCGCGGACCCATCCGCGCGCCTCGCGCTGGTAGCGGCGACGCCAGCGGTCGATGGCCCACATGTGATGGGTGCCCCAGAACAAGAGTGCGGCCACCGGCGCAAAGAGCAGGTTGCGGCGCGCTCGCAGGCGAATCTGTAGCCGTTCGAGCTTCCCGAGCGCTGCGTCGGCGCGCGCCAGACGCTCCGAGAGCTCGCCGAGAAGCGAGGAGTCAAAGCCCTCGGAGCTCACCGACAGGGCAATCTGCCGGATGCCGGCGATCTCCGGTTCCATCAGTCTCAGGACGGTTTCCTGTTCCCGAACCCGTAACCGGAGCCAAAGACCCAGAGCGGCGGAAAGGGGTACCGCAGCCACGAAAAAGGATCCATCGCCCGCCGCTATCCATCGGAACAGCCCCGCCAGCATGGCCGTACTGAGAAGGGTGGCCAGGGCTCCGAGCAACAGTTCGGTCTTCCCGGCGGAAGGTTCGGGGGGTTCCTTCTCTTCGCCGGGCGGGCGCGCTCCCGCCCCGTCGCCGGTCTCATCATCCGATCCCAGCCAATCCAGCACCACCGAGGATCGGGTGCTCGGCCACGGCTCGAGACAGCCGGAGGCCGCGAGAGTTTCCTGGATCTCGATCCGGGATGCGAGTTCCCGAATGGCGGCCTGGCGGGCAGCCACCTCCGCCGGCGGCGCCGGTTGGAGCAGCCATCCCGCCAGCGTCTCTCCACCGGCATCGGTCCGCCAATCGGCGAGCCGCTCGAAGAGTCCACCGGATCCAAAGAGGTCCAGATGGTCACCGAGATGGCTGTCCCCGAGCTCCGAAACCCGGTGGCGCCGGTCGGCGAGGCGGTGGTCTTCATCGACCGTGTTCCGATGAGCCGGAGTCCCGCCTCTTCGGATGGCCGCCGCCGGGGTGCCGGGACTGCCCGCTTCTCCCTCGGTGTCACGATCCACCCGGATCGCAGCCCGGTGATACAACTGGGCGACGTGGTGCACTCCACGCGCCCGGTTCAGGAGACGCTCATGGATGAACGCCAGCCAGACGAAGAGAGCACCGGGGATGACGACCCACCAATGGGACCAGAATCCGCCGTCACCGGCTCCGAGCGCCAGGGCGAGCGCCACCAGAACCACCGCCAATCGCGCCGTTGAGATCCGGCGGACCCGTCCGAGCAGCCTGGAGGCCTCCTTCAGCCGTTCCTGGGCCCGATCCCAGAACTCGTTGGTGTCGGCGGGCGAGGGGGAGGTCATACGGAAAGTCGGGCGGTCATGCGGAACCTCGGGCGGAAAGACGACCGAGGGCCACTTTGAAGAGCTCCTGCAGATCGGCGTCGGGCATTTCGACCCGGACGGACCGCACAACCTCTTCAATACGGCGCCGGTCCGTGAACTGCAGCTTGACGAAAGCAGTGACCAATTGCTCGTGCACCGGATCCCGCGGCGGAGCCACCGGCGCCGTTGCGCCTTCGTCCTCCGGAAGGGCGTCCGCGAGTTCCGTAATGAGGCGGCGCGCCAACTTGGCGCCGACTCCCGGAGCTGCCTGGAGCAGCTTCACTTCCTTGTCCCGGATCGCCTGGCGAAGGCGAGGAACGGACAAGGACAGGAGATTCAAAGCCACCGAGGGGCCCACACCACTGACTCCCCGGAGTTGATCGAAGACAAGTGCCTCTTCTTTCTCCCCGAATCCGTATAGCTGAACGGTCTCCTCGCGGTGCAGCAACATCCGCACGGTGAGCGATATCTCGTCTCCCGCAACACCGAGGCGCGAGGCGGTGCCCGTCGACACCTGCAGCTTGAAGCCGATGCCATGGACGTCGAGAAGGACATGGCCCTCACCCGTCTCGAGGAGCCTGCCGGCGAGGCGCTCGATCACCGGGATCCTCCCCGGGTGGCACGGGCCAGACGGGCCTCGGCCCGCCGGGCGTCCAGATGACAGATGGCGACGGCAAGCGCATCCGCCGCGTCTTCCGAGGCCGGCGGCTCGGCCATTCCCAGCCGTCGGGCCACCATGGTGGCCACCGAACCCTTCCCGGCGGCTCCGTAGCCGGTCAGCGCCTGTTTGACGCTGCGGGGGCTGTATTCGGCCACGGGCAGGTCTGCTGCTGCCACGAGAACCGCGCCACGGGCATGTCCGAGGGTGAGAGCCGCGCCGGCGCTCACCGCGCTGAAGACCGACTCCACCGCAACCTCATCGGGATGAAGCCGCTTGATGACGTCGCCAATTTCCCGATGAAGCCGCCCAAGACGCGACACGAGCGGGTCGCGGGGCGGGCACCGCACAATCCCGAAGTCAACGACGCGTAGCCTGCCCTCCGCTTCCTCCACCGCTCCCCAGCCGCTGATCCGCGAGCCGGGGTCGAGGCCGACGACTCGAATCGTGGGCCGAATCCCGGGCTCACCAGCGGCCTTCGACGGACTCAAGAGGGTTGGCAGCCTGTGGACAAGGGGACGTGAGTACCGAGGCTCCGACCGGGAGAACTGGCGGTGAGGCGCCCGGCTGACAAGGCGCGCAAGGGAGGAGCCCCCACCGGGAGAATTGGCCCGGGTGTATTTCGACCGAAGCGCAACGATGAGCGACGCGGAGCGTCGCGGTTCAGCCGGGATGCATCGCCGGTCGCTTCCAGAGCGGGGCGCGAGCACCGCGGAGACCCCGGAGCGGAAGGGACGGGCGGCGGGGTCACCCGACCACCATCCCTTCTGGCTCGGGCTTCCGGAGCGGGGCGCGAGCACCGCGGAGACCCCGGAGCGGAAGGGACGGGCGGCGGGGCTACCCGACCCCCATCCCTTCTGGCTCGGGAATACGGAGCGGGGCGCGAGCACCGCGGAGACCCCGGAGCGGAAGGGACGGGCGGCGGGGTCACCCGACCACCATCCCTTCTGGCTCGGGAATACGGCGTGACTTTGTGCACAGGCTGCTGAGCTGTCAGGATGCAGCGACGTCCAGCTCTTCGTCGTCCATGTCGAAGTTCGCCCAGACGCCGATCACGTCCTCGTGATCCTCAAGCGCCTCCATGAGCTTGAGGACTCGCTGGGCCTCGCCGCCGGCGACCCGCACGTGCTGAGTCGCGAGCATGGCCATCTCCTCGCTGTCACACTGGATCCCGCTCGATCCCAGCGCGTCCCTCACGGCGGCGAACGCCTCGGGCGGACAACGCAGGTCCCAATGCCCGCCATCCTCGAGCACGTCGCTGCCGCCGTTCGTCAGGACCAGGTCAATCAGATCGTCTTCGGAAGCCTGGTCCTTGGGCACCAGGAACTGCCCGGCCTTTTCGAACATCCAGTTGACGGATCCGTTTTCGCCGAGGTTCCCCCCGTACTTGGAGAACAGGTGGCGAACGTCGCTGACCGTGCGGTTCCGGTTGTCGGTCGCCGCCTGAACGAAGACCGCCACTCCGCCGGCGGCATAGCCCTCGTAGCTCGCGTCTTCTATCCGAACGCCGGGGAGGTCACCGGTGCCCTTCTTGATGGCGCGGTCAATGTTGTCGCGAGGTACGTTTCCGGCCTTCGCCTTCTCCACCGCGAGCCGTAACCGCGGATTGAAATGCTGGTCGCCGCCCCCGATGCGGGCAGTCATCGTGACTTCCTTGAGCAGCCGGGTGAATGCTTTTCCGCGCTTCGCATCCACGATCGCCTTCTTGTGGCGGATCGAGTGCCATTTGCTGTGTCCCGACAACGACCGTTTCTCCGATTGGCCCCTTCCGGTCGAACCTTCGCTCCCGAAGGTCCGTGACCGAGAGACTCCGGCGAGCGCTGCCGCCGGGCAGGCCGCCGAAAATCGTAACCCAATCGGCAGTGATCACCCCGTCCGCCGGCGCTTCGGACACCCGGCCCGGACACCCGCAACTGGTCTGCGGACGTCCATCCGCGGTGCTCTCGCGACGGCGGCTAGTCGTCGAAAACGAAGGCCGGTTCCGCGTAATAGCGGACGCGCCCGGAGTCGAAGCGATCGGCAACGAGATCCTCCAGCCGGCGCCGCTTTTCGTCCAGGGGGAGGTTCGTTTCCAGAAACGAAAGCGGCAGATTGAAACCCAGGACGCGCCGGGGAACCAGAAACCTGGTAATCCCGGACGGCATTCGTTCGCCAGCCTCGGTAGTTGCCAACACCTGCTCCTTCGAGATGTCGGTGTACTCCAGCAATCCTCCAAACTCGGGATAAGCGGATCGGACCTGATTGAGGTCTCGATGCGCAATACGGGCGAGCCTGGCTCGAGGATGCGTATAGCGGGTGCAGAGTTCGCGGAGCACCACGGCCCGCTCGGCAGGCCCCGGCGGACCCAGAAGCACGGTCTCATCGCCGTCCGGCAACCAAAGCCGGCAGATGGGATGGCCGTCTGGTGTGTCGCGTGACTCCTTCGGCCGGTGAAGCCGGGTGTTCGCCGGCGGATCTCTGAGGACGGCGGCCGCCTCCCGGGCGCGGATCACATGGTTCCAGTGCGACAAACCCAGCGCCGCATCTCGAAAGGTCTCGGTTTGCACCAAGGCGTGCCGGATTCCCATGCGCCCCAGGGCCGCGATCCGATTCGCCCCGTCGAGCAGCAGCCGGCGCCCTCCTGCCAGGCGCGCGACGATAGGAGGATTTCGAAGGATGCCGTCGGTGCTCAGGCGTTCGATCAGCGCCGCTACCCGGGCGAGATCCACTTCTTCGTGCGGCCGGATGTCCCGGACCCGAAGGACTTCCAGGATCGGAATCCCGGGTTCTGGGTATTGCTCGGCGCGGGGGGACACAGGGCCGCGATTGTAGAGTCGGGCTCGGGAGATCGAGCGGTTCGGAAGGGGGGCGCCGAGTCAGGTTGGTGGTTCGCCGTTGGTTTGTCGAAGGGTGCGCCCCCTTCCGAACCGCCCGGCGCTCCGCGCCGGGCTTCCGGAGCGGTGCGCGAGCACCGCGGAGACCCCGGAGCGCGGATGGAGGGGGCCGGGGAATCCGGCTTCCCTCCGTCCGCAGCTTGGGCTTCCGAAGTGCGGCGAGAGCCGCGCGGAGACCCCGAAGCAGGAGGGGTTGGGGTCGGGGGACCCGACTCCCAGCCGTTCCTGGCGCGTGCCTCCGCGCGCTTCGGCGAGTTCCGATTCGTCGTTACATTCTTGTGAAAGCGGGGCGGCAGCCCTGGCGGCAGCCCCCCCTTGCACACTTTCCCCCCGGTCACGCAGGCAACGAACAAGGTTCGCTGCCATCAGTTTTCGCTCGTTCAGCAGTACGCGATATGGCACTGCCGGGCCGGGAACGCCGACCGGGAGAGCCCGGCAAGTCACTGCCCCGTACGAGTGGGGTCTTGGTAGGATTTCCGGTCGCCTCCCGCGGCTTCTTCCGATGTCTGCCAACTCCCGCACCCGCTGGTTCCTCGTTCTTTGTTTCGGGCTGCTCGCCTGTCTCCCGGCGTGCTCCGGTGGAGACAGCGACGCGATCCGGATCGGAGCCGCTCTGCCGCTGAGCGGCAAACACGCGAACGTCGGCGGGTTCCTCCGCGACGGATACCAACTCGCCGTTCAGGAGGCGAATGCCCGGGGCGGCGTGGAAATCGATGGGGTCCGGCAGCCGATTGAGCTGCGCGTCTACGACGACAAGAGCGACGCTTCCATTTCCCCGAGCCTGCTGGAGCGGCTGATCGCTGTCGACGGCGCCGTCGCACTGCTCTCGGGCTATTCGACCCCGCTGGTCCAGGCGCAGGTCATCGTGCCCATGCGTCGCGGAATTCCCTTCATGAATGCCGGGGGAGCATCGAAGTCGATCTTCCGCAAGGGAAACCAGTGGGTCTTCGGCGCGCTCAGTCCGGTGGAATCGCTCGCGAGCACCACGC
Source organism: Candidatus Marinacidobacterium sp. (assembly GCA_965223075.1). GTDB lineage: Bacteria > Acidobacteriota > Vicinamibacteria > Marinacidobacterales > Marinacidobacteraceae > Marinacidobacterium. The sequence continues at coordinate 1,937,975 of OZ244986.1, forward strand.
TCGAGTGGCTGATGTGGGAACAGGACCGGGATCGCCTGCCCCAACCGCTGCGGGTGGCGATGGTGTGGCAGAACACCGACCACGGCCGCGAGTACCGGACCGGGGTGATGAGTGTCATCGATGCGAATCCGGATCGTTTCGAACTGGTGCTCGACGAATCGTTCGAGCATCTCTCGAGCGATCACACCTCACTGATCGTCAAGGTGCGTTCGGTGGCCGCGGATGTCTTCCTTTCCGACGCGCACGAGCCGGATTTCCTCCTGCAGCATCGCGCCTACGTGGAACAGGGACTCGGGCACATCGCGGTGAGCTACGGAGCCCGCGGTCCGGAGCGCTCGGTTCGCGAGGGCCTCGGCGAAGCGGTCACCCACCTGGTGTCGGCGCAGTGGTGGACCCGGGCGCTGCCCTACCCGAGATCCCAACATTTCATCGAGGAGTACGAGGCCCGGTTCGGCGGGCCGGTGACCGAGTACTACCCCGCGGTCGCCTACGATGCCGCGAGAGCCCTGATCACCGCGATCGGGAACGCCAACTCGACGGCGCCCGACGCCATTCGCGACGCTCTCCAGGCTCTCGACCTTACCGACTCTCTCCTGCCGGGAGAGCGCTTGTACTTCCCCGAGGAAAGCCGGTACCAGATCGAGAACCGCTGCGTCATCGTGCAGAACCAGCCGGAGGGGGGAGTCCGCATCATCTACCCGCCCGAAGCGGCGGAGGGACCCGCCTTTTTGGGAAGCTGAGGCGAATCCTTCCTGCAGCCCATGCGAAAGACCTTGAATCAAGGTCTGTGCCCCGAGTTCGCGGGGTAGTCGCTCCGCGTGGCGCCCCAAGCCGATTTGCGATGGGGCGAGGCTGCGGCCTCAGTCTCGCGGACAGGCTGCTAGGAAGGTCAGGCGGGCCGGGCCGTGGTTGATCTCCTCTCGATTCTGGCATCCGGCATTCTGGTGGGCACGGTGTACGCCTACATGGCGTACGGGCTGGGACTGATCTACGGCGTCCTGCGGGTCGTCAATCTCGCGCACGGGGCCTTCCTGACCCTCGGCGTGTATGTGACCTGGTGGCTCAACACGACCTTCGGAATCGACCCGCTCGTTTCCCTCCTGATCACGGTTCCCTTCGGCTTTGCGCTCGGGGCTGCAGTGGAGCGGACGCTGGTTTTTCGTCTGCGGGACAGCCCCCCGGTCACCACGCTGCTCTTGTTGTTCGGAGTGTGGCTGATCGTCCGCAACGTGCTGTATCTCGTATTCGGCGGAGCCGACCGGTCGCTCCTGACTTCCTATTCCCTCGAGTCCCTGGCGGTCGGGCCGCTGACGCTGAGCATCTCGCGGCTCATCGTGTCGGGTTTTTCCTTGCTCGGCTTCGTGGTGCTGGCCGTCATGCTGAAGCGAACCTGGGCGGGCCTCGCGCTACGCGCCGTCGCTCAGGATCGTGAGGCTGCGGCTCTCTCCGGCGTCCCGGTGAACCGGGTGTGGGCGATCGCCTTCGGAATCGGTTCTGCGCTTGCGATGTCCGCGGGAAGCCTGATGTCCCTGTTCTACTCCGTAACTCCCGAGTTCGGAGCCCGGTTCCTCCTGAAGAGCTTTTGCGTCGTCGTGCTGGGAGGACTCACCAACATCGGCGGCATCCTCATCGCCGGCATCGGGCTCGGAATCGCCGAGGATCTGACCGCTTTCTATATACACACCGGCTACCGGGACGTGGTGAGTTTCCTGGTCCTGACCGCCGCTCTCGTGATGCGGCGCGCCGACTCCGAGAACTGACGTGCCAGTTTCTCCCCGGCGCCGCCTCGTTCCTGGCTTGGTGGCGTTGGCCGCTTTGGCGGCAGTCGGTCCGCTGCTGATCGCCAACCCCTACGCCTCGCGGCTCGCCCAACTCCTTTTCCTGAACGTCTTGCTGGCCAGCGCCTGGAACCTGGTGGGGGGTTTTGCGGGGCAGATCTCCTTCGGCAACTCGTCGCTCTTCGGGGTGGGCGCCTACGCCACCTCCATGATGTGGCTGGCCGGCATTCATCCCTTCCTCACGATGCCGGCGGCCGCCCTTCTCGCGGCCCTCTACGGGGTGGCCTGGGGATGGCCCTGCCTTCGACTCCGCGGGCCGTATTTCGCCATCGCCACGATTGGCGTAGCGGAAGCGACGCGGATCGTGGCGAACCACATCGAGGCGGCGGGCGGGGCCTCGGGATTGACGCTGCCGCTGGAGGAGGATCTGGGGCCCGTAGTCCTTTACGCACTCGGCGCCGTCCTCGCCGTCACGGCGGTACTCGTAAGCGCCGCCGTGAGGCGTTCGCGCCTGGGGCTCGGATTGATCGCACTCCGGGAGGACGCGCGGGCCGCCGCTGCCTCCGGGGTAAATGTCGCCCGGCAACAGGTCACCGTCTTTGCCGTGACCGCAGCCCTGACCGGGCTCGGGGGCAGCTACTACGCGCTGTTCACCCTCTACGTGGTGCCGGAAAAAGTGTTCGGCTTCGATCTTTCGATCAGCCTGGTTCTCATGGTGCTGGTGGGGGGACTCGGGACCGTGATCGGGCCTGTCCTGGGGGCGGCGATTTACCTCTTCCTCGAGCAGTTCGTGCTGGCGAGTCTCGCGGACATACACCTCGCAGCGTTCGGGGTGCTGCTCATTTTCATCATCCTGATGGAGCCTCGCGGGGTTGCACCGCGCCTCGCCCAGCTCGTGGGGCTGATACGAAGGAGGACCGGATGAGCGGTCCGGCCGCCGGATCCGCCCTGGTCGAAGCGAGGGGGGTCGTGAAGCGCTTCGGTGGCCTCACGGCCGTGCACAGCCTCGATCTGACCCTCCGGGAAGGGGAGATTCTGGGCCTCATCGGCCCGAACGGCGCCGGCAAGACCACGCTGTTCAACCTGTTGAGCGGTCAGTTTTCTCCTGACGCCGGACAGATCCGTTTGTTGGGCCGGGAAATCCAGCACCTTCCGTCCCACCGGATCTGCCGGCTGGGGCTCGCGCGCACCTTCCAGGTCCCGCGCCCCTTCCTGGCAATGACGGTGTTCGAAAGCGTCCTCGTCGGCGCGCAGTTCGGCCGGCGCGTCTCCGGCGCGTCCGCTTTGGACACGGCGGAAACCTGCCTTGCCCTGACCCAGCTCGGACCCCGCCGTGACGCGCCGGTACATTCCCTGAACCTGGCCGAACGAAAGCGGCTCGACCTCGCTCGGGCCCTCGCAACCAGACCGCGGGTTCTGCTGGTCGACGAGGTGGCAGCCGGCCTCAATCCCACGGAAGTGCGCGAAACCGTGGGGTTCTTGCGGGAAGTCCACGCGAGCGGTATTGGCATCATCTATGTGGAACATGTCATGGAAGCGGTGATGGACATCTCCCATCGGGTCCATGTGCTCGACCACGGCGCCACCATCGCGATCGGAACCCCTGACGAAGTAACGCGGAATCCCGCCGTGATCGAGGCGTATCTGGGCCGGTCTGCAGGATCCTGAGGAAATGCGCCGATGAGTCTTCTCGAGATTCAGGATCTGAAGGTCCGCCGCGGTGGGGTGCCGGCACTCCGCGGGGTGAGCCTTGAGGTGGACCGGCGGGAGGTGGTGGCTCTTCTCGGGGCGAACGGCGCCGGCAAGACGACGACGCTTCGAGCGATCAGTGACCTGTCCAAACCCGAATCAGGCGAGATCCGCTTCGAGGGACGTTCCATGGTGGGCGTCGGTTCGGCCCGGGTGGTCGAGGCCGGCATTGCGCACGTGCCCGAGGGGAGCCGTATCTGGCCCGACATGACGGTTCTCGAGAATCTGAGACTGGGCGCCTACGCCGTCCGGCGGAAGGGCTCGGCGGCCGAGCGGTTGGACGCCATTTTTGAGCTCTTGCCTCGGCTCGCCGAGCGGTCCGCTCAGTTGGCGGGGACCCTCTCCGGTGGGGAACGGCAAATGGCTGCGATCGGTAGAGCGTTAATGGCCTCACCGACACTCATGCTCATGGACGAACCATCGCTGGGGCTTTCGCCCCGGGTAGTGGATACCGTGTTCGACACCATCCAGGCTATCCGCAAGGACGGAGTCGCGGTCCTGCTCGTCGAGCAGAACGTGGTGCGGGCGCTCGAGATCGCGGAGCGCGGCTACGTGCTGGAAGGCGGGAAGATCGTCCGCCAGGGAAGCGGCGCGGAACTCCTCGACGACCCCGAGGTGCGCCGGGCGTATCTCGGGAGAACAGCGGGCAGCGGAAATACGGGAGCCGGACCCACAGCCTGAGCGGGTCCGGCTACCCGGCGCCGTCGGTCGGCCAAGCGGACCGACCGCAGCCATCGGGTTTAGCAGCCTGTGGTGGAACCCGGGTGAGCGCCGAGGCCGGGGAGGCGCCCGGCTGACAAGGCGCGTGAGGGAGGAGCCCCCACCGGGAGAACTGGCCCGGGTGTATTTCGACCGAAACGCAACGCCGAGCGCCGCAAAGCGGCGCGGTTCAGCCGGGATGCATCGCCGCTCGAGCCCCCACCGGGAGAACTGGGCCGCCTGGGTTTCACTACAGGCTGTTAACAGCCTGTGGTGGAACCCGGGTGAGCGCCGAGAGCGGCGAGGCGCCCGGCTGACAAGGCGCGTGAGGGAGGAATACCGAGTGTATTTCGACCGAAACGCAACGCCGAGCGCCGCAAAGCGGCGCGGTTCAGCCGGGATGCATCGCCGCTCGAACGCCGCCTGGGCTTCACCACAGGCTGTTAACTACTCCGAGAGCCAGCCGGTGATGGCGACGAACTCGCCATTCTCGACGCGCTTCAGCGTCACGGCGTCGAAACCAAGGTGATTCTGCTCGGAGAACGTCACGGGATGACCCATCAGGCCCTGCCAATTGTCGATGGTTTCGAGCCCGCGGATAAGGTTGATCCGCCTGAGATCGGGTCCCGCACGCTCCATCCCCTCGGCAGCGAGTTGAGCCCAGGCCATTCCCAGCATCGCGTAGTCCCCGAACGGCACCTCGGGCGCGTAGTCGCTGAGAATTTGTTTCACCAAGCGGGTGGAGTCCGAATCAACAGAGAGATCAGGAGTGGTCGAGGCCACGATCGCTCCCTCGAACGCCTCGCCCGCAAGATCGATCATCAGCGGATCCGCCATCGCAAACCCACCGAGCAGGATCGGATTCCAGTCAGGATCAGCGGCGATCGCCTTCGCTACCTCGGCTCCGTACTCAGCAACTCCCCAAATGAGAATCGCGCCCGCCCCTTTCTCCTTGAACTCCGTGAGGGCGGCTTCCATGTCGCCCCCTTCCTTCGGGCTGCGCCGCATTCCGACGTCCTCGGGAGCGGCCTCGGGCCGGCCCCAGCGCCCGCCTTCGACGCGCTGAACCCGCCACAGGACTCCCTGGCCTCCAGTCGGGTACTCGTGCCATCCCTCACCGGTGGGGTCATCGGTCCGCGGGCGCCGGGGACGGCTGGAAATCCGCGCGTAGCGCACTTCCATGCCTTCCGGAAGAGCGGCTGCCACCTGCTCGTAGAAGCGCCGGACGCCGAGCCGGTAGCCCTCCTGCCCCTGGATCCCGAAGGGGGTGTCTTCCGCCAGCGAGGCGATCCGATTCACTCCGAGTTCGACCATCGCATAGCGGGCCAGGACCTGCCCCGCGGTAATGGAAGTGGGAAGAATGGAGAAGATGTAGGCGTCGAGCGGTTCCGTCCAGACCCGCGCACTGGAACCGGGATTCACCCAGGGCACCAGTCGCAACCCCACCGCGTCCCGGACCGCGAGGGTGTTGGCGCTGCTCATCCCGCCGACCATCGCGAAGACCTGCTCCTCGCGCAGCAGTTGATCAACGAGGGCAGGAGTCTGCTCAGGATCTCCCTGATCGTCCTTGAGGCTCAAACGGACCATGCGGCCGTGGATGCCCCCCTGATCGTTGAGCCACTCAAAGTAAGCAGCCATCGAGCGGCCGACATTGCCAAGCGCCGCATAGGGACCCGTCAGGGGAGCAAAACTGCCCAATCGGATCTCTTCCCCTGTGACACCAATGTCCGGTCCGCCGCAGGCACTAGCGAAGAGAGCCAGGCAGAGTCCGGTGGCGAGGATGCTGCGGCGCCAACGGCTGGCGCCCTTTGCGGATGGCGGAAAGTGGAATCGCACGACGGAAGTCTCCTCCCCAAAGCAGTGGAAGTTATGGGAATCGCGTGTAGCGAACGGGAGAATTTAGCATAGAGACGGTCGTCGAAACGACCCCGGGAACAGCGGCGCACACCGCGATTCCGCGCGGGACGAATCCCTGGCCTGACCGCAGAGGCCAGCCCGAGAGGTCTCGGAAGCGAGACCCGGTCGCGGATGGAAGCTGCAGCCCTCCGATGGGGGGATCCGCCAGGAGCGGGTGGACAAAGTGGTGTGAGCGCCGAGAGCGGTGCGGCGCCCGGCTGACAAGGCGCGCGAGGGAGGAGCCCCCACCGGGAGAAACCCCCATGATCGGGTCCGCCTGCACACCCCGCCCGTCATGAGACGCGGCCCTCAGCTTGGCATGGCGCAACGTCGTCGGCGCTGGTTTCGCGCTCCCGCGCGATGCCGGCCGGAGGCCGGCGTTCCAAGCCGTCCCCGCGCTTCTTCTCCCTCAGCGATGTGCGATCTCGCGCGCCTCTCGGCGCGCGGTGCCGGTCTGAAGGCCGGCGTTCCCGGGCCGGCGGAACCATTCGGACGGTTGGAGTTCCCGGCGGGACTGCATTTTCACAGCAACTGGGCCGCGTGGGTTCCACCACAGGCTGCTAAGCCGGGATGCATCGCCGCTCGAGCCCCCACCGGGAGAACTGAGCCGCATGACCTTGTCCACCGGCTCCTAGCAGCCTGTGGTGAAACCCACGTGAGCGCCGAGACGGGCGAGGCGCCCGGCTGACAAGGCGCGTGAGGGAGGAATACCGGGTGTATTTCGACCGAAACGCAACGCAGAGCCCCGCGAAGCGGGGCGGTTCAGCCGGGATGCATCGCCCGTCGAACGCCGCGTGGGTGAGCCGCATGACCTTGTCCACCGGCTCCTAGCAGCCTGTGGTGAAACCCACGTGAGCGCCGAGACGGGCGAGGCGCCCGGCTGACAAGGCGCGTGAGGGAGGAATACCGGGTGTATTTCGACCGAAACGCAACGCAGAGCCCCGCGAAGCGGGGCGGTTCAGCCGGGATGCATCGCCCGTCGAACGCCGCGTGGGTTTTGCCACAGGCTGCTAGGCCGAGGCAGCCGGCTCCGGTTCGGCGGGTGGGGTTTCCGCTGGCGGCTGAGAGGGCGCTTCCGCAGATCGGGTGGCCTTCTTACGGGTGGCCTTCTTACGGGCGGCCTTCTTCCGGGTCGCCTTCTTACGGGTCGCCTTCTTCCGGGTCACCTTCTTCCGGGTCGCCTTCTTACGGGTCGCCTTCTTCCGGGTCGCCTTCTTCCGGGTCGCCTTCTTCCGGGTCGCCTTCTTCCGGGTCGCCTTCTTCCGGGTCGCCTTCTTCCGGGTCGCCTTCTTACGGGTCGCCTTCTTACGGGCCGCCTTCTTCCGGGCCGCCTTCTTCCGGGTCGCCTTCTTACGAGAAGCCTTCTTCCGAGTGGCCTTCTTGCGCGTGACCTTCTTCCGAGACGCCTTCTTCCGAGTGGCCTTCTTGCGGGTCACCTTCTTCCGCGTCGCCTTCTTGCGCGTGGCCTTCTTGCGAGATGCCTTCTTCCGGGTGGCCTTCTTCCGGGTCACCTTCTTCCGAGACGCCTTCTTCCGAGTGGCCTTCTTGCGGGTCACCTTCTTCCGGGTCGCCTTCTTCCGGGTCGCCTTCTTACGGGTCGCCTTCTTCCGGGTCGCCTTCTTCCGGGTCGCCTTCTTCCGGGTCGCCTTCTTACGGGTCGCCTTCTTACGGGCCGCCTTCTTACGGGCCGCCTTCTTACGGGTCGCCTTCTTACGAGAAGCCTTCTTACGAGAAGCCTTCTTCCGCGTGGCCTTCTTGCGCGTGACCTTCTTGCGCGTCGCCTTCTTACGGGTGGCCTTCTTCCGGGTCACCTTCTTCCGAGACGCCTTCTTGCGCGTGGCCTTCTTCCGAGAAGCCTTCTTCCGAGTGGCCTTCTTGCGGGTCACCTTCTTCCGCGTCGCCTTCTTCCGAGACGCCTTCTTGCGCGTGGCCTTCTTCCGAGACGCCTTCTTCCGAGTGGCCTTCTTGCGGGTCACCTTCTTCCGCGTCACCTTCTTGCGGGTCGCCTTCTTACGGGTCGCCTTCTTCCGGGACACCTTCTTCCGCGTCGCCTTCTTCCGGGACACCTTCTTGCGCGTCACTTTCTTGCGCACCAGCTTCTTGCGCGCTGTTGCTTTGCGGGTCAGTCGTTTGCGTGTTGCTTTCTTGCGCGTCGCCTTCCTCGATGCCGCCGCGCGGGGGGCGGTCCTGCGCGCCACCGCTTTCTTGCGGGAGATTTTCTTGCGTGTGGCTTTCTTCGCCGACCGCCTGGTCTTCTTCTTCATTACGGGTCTATACACCTCTCGCGAGAATCCCAACGGATGGATACAAACCAGCGAAGCCAAGTCCCGCCGTGCATCCGACGAACGCAGCGTAGCATTGCCGCTGAATCTCGGTCAACCCTCCCATACTCCATCAACAGCCCGAACCCAGTATGAAAGGAGTGTGTTGAACGGGTGGAGTGCCAGCAGCCGGTGGATAAAGTCACGCGGCATTCCCGAGCCAGAAGCGAAGGGTATCGGGTTACCCCGCTTCCCGTCCCTCCTGCTCCGGGGTCTACCCGGTGCTTACGCCCCGCTCCGGAAGCCCGAGCCAGAAGCGAAGGGTACGGGTCGCGCCGCTTCGCGTCGCTCATCGTTGCGCTTTGGTCGAAATACACTCGGGCCAGTTCTCCCGGTGGGGGCTCGTCCCTCGCGCGCCTTGTCAGCCGGGCGCCTCGCCGCTCTCGGCGCTCACCCAGGTTCCACCACAGGCTGCTAATCTTTCGAACTCCTTCGCGCTTTCTCTTCAGCCAGTGCCACGAACATCTCCAGTAGAGCGTACTGGGTAACGTGCGGAATGCCATTGGAAGTCCCCTCAAGGTGTGGGCCGACCATCTCAAGATCGAACATACGCTGTTCTCGGTCCCCCTCATCTATGCGGGCGCGCTGTTGGCGGAACCTCCGCTGACCCTGCGTACGGCCGTGTTGATTCTGGTGGCCGCCACCGGAGCGCGTACGACCGCGTTGGGGCTGAATCGAATCCTCGACCGTCACCTCGACGCGCGGAATCCGCGCACTGCGAATCGCGCCTTGCCGGCGGGCAAGATCACTGTTCGAGGTGCGCTGTTGGTGGCGGTCGTCGCGTTCCTCGTTTCGCTTGCGGCCGCCTGGGCGATCTCGCCGCGTTGCCTGGTAATCAGTCCCGTTCCGCTGTTGGCCTTTTTCTGCTACCCGCTCCTCAAGCGACACACAAGGTGGGCACACCTGGGACTCGGGATCACCCTCGCACTCGGCCCGCTCTGCGGGTTTTACGCCGTAGCTCTCGAATGGCGGGGCCTCTTTCCGATAGGCATGTTGGCTGCCTTCACGGCACTCTGGTCCGCCGGCTTCGACATTTTGTACGCAACTCTTGACGAAGAGTCGGACCGCAAGACCGGAGTGTTCTCCCTGCCTGCCGCCATCGGAGGCCGCCGAGCTCTACAGGCTGCGGCCGCGCTGCATGCCCTTGCTTTCTGCGCTCTTATGATTCTGTTCTCAACCTCCCTTCACGGCGCACTGTCCGGTCTATTGTTCACTCTCACCGGTGTCCTCTTCCTCCTGCAGCATCGGCTACGGCACCGGGTGAATTTCGCGTTCTTTCAAGTAAACGCCGTTCTGGGTGGCGTTGTCTTCCTGGGCGTTCTGCTCTCCCATTCCCCCATCCCCGGCTCATGAGAATCGTCGTCGGCATGTCAGGCTCTTCCGGAGCGATTTACGGCGTCCAGTTCCTGAAGCGTTGTCCAGGCGAAAAACACCTGATCGTGTCCCGTTGGGGAGAGGAAGTGCTGCGGCTCGAAACGGGTCTGGCGCTGGATGATCTGAAGGGCCACGTACGACGCGTTCATCGAGACTCCGATCTGGCGGCCCCCTGGTCGTCGGGTTCGAACCGCTACGACGCACTGGTCCTGATCCCATGCAGTCTCTCGACATTGGGCAAAGTCGCTAACGGGATCGCCGACACCCTGATTACTCGGGCAGCTCAGGTGGCCCTCAAGGAACGCATGCGTCTCGTGCTCTGCGTCCGCGAAACTCCCTGGTCCACCATCACCCTGCGCAACGCACTCGCAGTTTCCGAAGCGGGGGGCGTCGTGATGCCCGTAGCGCCGCCCTGGTACCGAAATCCAGACACGATGTCGGAGGTCGTGGACGGCTTTTGCGACAAGGTGCTCGGCGTGCTCGGGCTCGGCAGCGCGCCCGGGTGGCGAGAGGAAGAGACCCGTTAGCGATCCACTGGAAGGGGACTGGCCAGCATCGCGGCCGCAGGCCGCGAAACTCCCGCCGCCATGCCCGCCGATGAACCGCGCCTGAGCGGGGACGGCGAAACCGGATTGCCCGCGGTGACATGCAGGGAATTGGCGATGGGGGTTTCGCTCCCCTGCGGGGAGCGATGCCGGTCTGAAGGCCCCCACCGGGAGGACTGGCCGGCGCTCCTGGCGTGGGTGGCGTTGCGCCATGGGGGCCTGAATGAAGACCGGCGTTCCCATGCTACGATTTTCTGCCCTCGATCGAGGCCCCTTTGAGCCCGGGATGCCGAACGCACCCGGCCTCCTTTCCCGAGCGCTTCGCTCTGGAGATTCCCTCTTGTTACTTGCCGAAGGCGTCGCGTTTCGCGACCGAGCCCTGGTCCCCATCTGGGAGAAGGTTCTGGCCGGAGACCGCCTCGGCTTCGACGACGGAATCGCTCTGCTCCAGACTGTTGACCTGCCGGCGCTGGGTCGGATGGCGGACCACGCCGCCCGGGAGCGAAACGGTGACCGGGTCCAGTTCGTGGTGAACCGGCAGATCAACCCGACCAACCTTTGCGTTCTGTCCTGCGTCTTCTGCGACTTCGCGGCCAAGCCGGGCGATGCACACGCCTACGAGCAATCCCTTGAGGAGGTCCTCGCCCAGGTGTCCGAGGACCTGTCGGAGGTCCACATCGTCGGCGGTCTGCACCCCAAGTGGCCCTTCGCCCGGTATCTCGAGATCGTTCGCGAAATTCACCGGCAGTTTCCGAAGGTCCAGATCAAGGCATGGACGGCCGTGGAAATTGACTGGTTCGCCCGACTGGAGAAAACCACTATCGAGGACATCCTGATACAGCTCCAGGAGGCCGGCCTCAACACCCTCCCGGGTGGCGGGGCGGAGGTGTTCTCCGACCGTGTCCGCAAGGAAACATTCAAGACCAAGATCGGCCGGGCACGATGGTTCGAAGTACACCGGGCCGCTCATCGTCTGGGCATCATGACGAACGCGACCCTGCTGTACGGGCACATCGAAACGCTGGGGGAGCGCGTGGATCACATGATCCAGCTCCGGGAAGCACAGGACGACCGCGATCCCGCCGATGCCGGGTTTCAATCGTTCATCCCGCTCGCGCTGCAACCGGGGAACACGGGGCTCGCTGAGCGTCAGGCCTCCGTGCTCGAGGATCTCCGAACCATCGCCTGCGCCCGCCTGCTCCTTGACAACTTCCCCCACATCAAGGCTTACTGGGTGATGTTGGGTGAGGAGTCGGCGGGCATGGCGTTGAACTTCGGAGCCAGTGACCTCGATGGCACGATCGGCGAAGAAAAGATCGCCCACTTCGCGCAGGCGACGAGTCCCGTCGGCCTGGCCCGTGAGCGATTGGTCCGGATGATCCGGGACGCTGGCAAAACTCCCGTGGAGCGCGACGCCCTCTACAACGTGGTGCAAGTCTGGGAGGCTGCCTGACGGCGGTGGCAACCCGTAGCAGCCTGTGGTGGAACCCGAGTGAGCGCCGAGCCCGGTGAGGCGCCCGGCGGACAAGGCGCGTGAGGGAGGAATACCGGGTGTCTTTCGACCGAAACGCAACGCAGAGCGGAGCGAAGCGCCAGTTCTCCCGGTGGGGGGGTGGTTCAGCCGGGATGAATCGCCGGGCGAGCCCCCACCGGGAGAACTGGGCCGCTTGGGTTTCACTACAGGCTGCTCGCACCGCTCCGTAGTGCGCTTACTGCTCGGGCAACTCGCCTACCTCAATACCCAGCCCTTCGAGCCCTTTCCGGGGCTGCGGGTCTTCCGGGCGTCTCCTTCCGAGATCGGTCGCCTCGCAGCGGCCTCGAGCTCGACGTGGGACTGCTCTCGGTAGGGGATCTGCTCCGCAACGAAAGGCTGTACTCGCCTCTGGGAGACGCGGGAGGCGCCTTTGGAATCGCTTGCCGCAAGCAGGCAGGAAGCGTGTTCCTCCTTTCCCGGCGCCCACCGGAGCAACTCGGGGGACAGATCATCGAAATCACCAAGGAGACTTCGACGTCGGTGTTGCTCCTGCGCCTCTGGCTGGAGCACCGGCTTTCAGTCGAACAACCCGAGTACCGCTCGGGGGTAACGCGGGAGCACGATGCCCTGCTCCTGATCGGGGACGATGCACTTCGGGAGCGCGAACAGCCCGATCAGCGGTTCCCGTTCCGTTTGGACCTTGCTTCCTGCTGGCGAGAATGGACCGGACTTCCCTTCGTTTTCGCGATCTGGAGCGCCAGAAGGTCGTTGACTTCGGCCAAACGGTCGCAGCTCTACGAAACGATCGCCGAATCCCTCGAGCGGGGCATCGAGAGGATCCCCGAGCTTGCTGTCGAGGCGGCAGGACCGCTAGGCGATCGGTCGGCCATCGCGAGGTATCTCTCCGACTTCACCTACCGTTTCGGCGAAATGGAACACCGAGGTTTCGAAACCTTCCGGCGACTGGTGAGAGAAAGAAATCTGATTCCCTCTTCGGAGGCATAGCAGCCGGTGGACAAAGTGACGCGGCCCAGTTCTCCCGGTGGGGGCTCGAGCGGCGATCCATCCCGGCTGAACCGCGCCGCTCTCGGCGCTCACCTCACCTTATCCACAGGCTGCTAGAGGAGACAAACGGCGCGTCATGTTGAACAGTGCGATGGACCGGATCCGGCGCAAGGTGGAAAGCCGCGTGCGGCTCTCGGAAACCGATGCCGGTTGGCTGATGAATGAGGCTCCCCTTCTCTTCCTCGGGGAGCTTGCAAACCACGACCGCTTCCGCCGACACCCCGAGCGGGAAGTCACTTTCGTGGTGGATACGAATCCCAACTACACCAACGTCTGTGAGGTGGACTGCACTTTCTGCGCCTTCTATCGACCCCCTGGACATGCGGAGGCCTATACCCACTCCGTCGAGGAGATGTTGGATCGGATCGGCAAGGCCGTCGACCAGGGGGCCACTACCGTGCTCCTCCAGGGCGGAGTGAACGAGTCGCTACCGCTTGACTACTACCTGGATCTGGTCCGCGGAACGCGAGATCGTTTTCCGGAGGTGACGCCGCACTATTGGTCGGCCATTGAAATCGAAGGTATGGTGAAGGTCAGCGGGCTCAGCATTCGTGAAGTTCTGACCAGGCTCAAGGAAGCGGGCCAGGACACGCTCCCCGGGGGCGGCGCCGAGATTCTGAGCGATCGGGTGCGGCGCAAGGTGTCACACAAGAAAGGAGGAGCGTCCGCTTGGCTCGATGTGCATCGAGAGGCTCATGCCGTCGGATTCGTGAGTACCGCGACCATGATGTACGGCCACGTAGAAACGACCGAGGACGTTGTCACCCACCTGCTGAGCATCCGCGAGTTACAGGATGAGTTCCATGGATTCACGGCGTTCGTGCCGTGGAGCTTCAAACCCGGAAACACTCCCCTCGTCCGGAAGATTCCCCACTACGCGGGACCGAACGACTACCTCCGCATCCTCGGTGTCTCGCGCCTCGTGCTGGACAACTTCGATCACATCCAGGCATCGTGGTTCAGCGAGGGCAAGAAAGCAGGCCAGGTCGGCCTGCACTGGGGCGCCGACGACTTCGGGGGCACACTGCTCGAAGAGAACGTTCACGCGTGCACCGGTTTCATCAACCGCACAAGCATTGATGAAGTTCAGATTCTGATCAGGGAGGCCGGATTCACTCCGGTTCAACGGGACACCAGGTACCGCGTTTTGCGGCCGGGAGATACGGCCGGGACTTCAGCTTGAGCGGCCCGGCCTGTCAGGATGACGGGACCTAGCAGCCTGTGGACAAAGTGACGCGGCCCAGTTCTCCCGGTGGGGGCTCGACCGGCGATGCATCCCGGCTGAAACGCCCACCCACCGGGAGAACTGGCGCTTTGCGGCGCTCATCGTTGCGCTTCGGTCGAAATGCACCCGGGCCAGTTCTCCCGGTGGGGGCTCCTCCCTCGCGCGCCTTGTCAGCCGGGCGCCTCGCCGCTCTCGGCGCTCACGTCACTTCATCCACAGGCTGCGAGCACCTGTGACCTGGGCCTTCGCGGCAGCGCTCCTCGCGGTACTGGCCCTTTCGGCCTTCTTCTCTGGATCAGAAACCGCCTTTATGGCGGTGCGGCTGCCCCGGCTGCGCGCCATGGCGGTCCGAAGTCGGAAGGCCGCCGCCGTCATTCGGGTTGCAGAGCATCCAGAGCGTTTTCTGGGAGCAATCCTGACGGGAAACGTCTTCGCCAACGTGCTCGCGGGAGTGCTGGCCACGGTGGTTCTTTCCGCAGGAGCCGAAACAAACGAAGAACGCGCTCGCGCGGCAACCCTCGCGACGCTCCTCGTCGGAGCCGCCCTGCTCGTCTTCGGCGAGATGGTGCCCAAGAGCATCGCCTCCCGCCACTCCGAGAGGTGGTCTCTCAGCATGGTTCGCCCCGTGCAAGGGCTGCTATGGCTCCTCGGGCCCATCGCCGCCGCGCTGTCCTGGCTGGTGACCAACCTCTTGAAGGTCTTTGGCATCTCGCGGCCGGCTCGGGAAACAACCATTAGCGCCGCCGAGATGCGGGAAAGCCTTCGTTTTGGACCCCCGGACACCGACATCGTCGAAAAGCAGGTATTGGTGCGACTCGCCGATGCCACCGGGCGGCGGCTCACCGAGGTCATGACACCAAGGCGGGCCATCGTGGCGGTTCCTTTCGGCGCGGAAGTTTCGGAAACGATGCGGCTCTTTCGCCGGCATGGCCATACCCGGCTTCCGGTGGTAGGGAGCACCCTCGACGACGTCCGGGGCGTCATGGATCTTCGTGACGTGCTGCCGACGCTTGAATCCGGGGGTGACTTCCGGCCGGAGAATCACCTGACGCCGGCCCGCTTCTCTCCGGGTACCGCCACCCTCGCCCAAGCGCTCGTCCAGATGCGCGACGGGTCCTGCCGGATGCTCATCGTGGTGGATGAGCATGGAGGTGTCGAAGGGTTGGTTACTTCGAGTTCGCTCCTCGAGGCCATCCGTGGCCCGTGGCCCGGGGAGAGCGCGCCGGGCCCCGGAGGGAGCTTCCTCGTCGACGGCACCCTGACAGTTTCCGAGGCGAACGCCGAGCTCGCCCAGTACGGGACCGGTTCGGACGGGCCTGACGGACGGATCGAGATCCCGCAGGGAGACGACTACGACACCGTGGCGGGGTTCGTGCTTGCCCACACCGGCCGGATTCCGCAAGAGGGGGAAACCGTTCCGGTCCCGGGCGCCTTGATTCGGGTGATGGGCGTGGATCGGCACCGGATTACCCGGCTGCGGATCGAACCGATTCCTCGAGAGCCACACGATGCGAAAGAGAGAAAGGATGGAGGCTCGGCCGACACCTGATCCCGGGCTCTCCGCGAAATCCCCTTCGGGAACGAAAGGGCTGCGGCACTCGCTTCTGCGGGCCGTCCGGGATGTGCTCGATGCCGCTCTGGACTGGTTTCCGGGCGACGCCGGGAACCGGTCCGTCCTCGTTGGGTTTTCCGGAGGGTTGGACTCGACGGCCCTCCTCCATCTGCTCGGTGCGCCCGGTGGCCTGTGCGAGAGGACCGGCGGACCGGTGCTTCTTGCCGCCCACCTCGATCACCTGCTCCGGCCGGATTCGGCGGAACAGGCACGCTTCGCGAGGACTGTCGCAACCTCCCTCGGGATCGACTGCTTCAGCGCGCGATGTGACGTCGCCGCCCGCTCCCGGCAGGAGGGCCGCTCTCTCGAGGAAGCCGGTCGGCTCGCCAGGCTTGATTTCTTCGCCGAAATCGCCCGGGAAAAGCGCGCCACCGCTGTCCTTCTCGGACACACCCTGACCGACCAGGCCGAAACCGTACTTCTCCAACTGGCCCGGGGAGCCGGAACTCTGGGACTCGGCGCCATGGCCCCCGTCCGAAACGACGAAAGAGGCCTCGTGATCGTCCGGCCGCTGCTCTCGGTTTCGCGGGCCCGGATCGCCCAGGTCGTGCAGGAGGAGGGGTGGCCTTTCTACTCCGATCCATCCAACCAGCTTGAGGAATTCACGAGGAACCGGATCCGACACAAAGCCCTTCCAATCCTCAGGGACTCAGTGAACCCACAGGTCGAAGCCGCGCTGGGCCGGACCGCCTCGCTTCTCAGGGATGATGAGGAATGGTTGAGCGAAATCACCTCCCGACGCTTCGCCGAGATTGCCGACGTTAGGAAGCGTGGGGTGTTCGCCGAAGTCCGGTTTGGGGTCGCCGAACTTGCGGCGGCTCATCCGGCGCTTGCACGTCGTCTCGTCCGGGAGGGGCTGCGGGCCGCCCGGGGAAATCTGCGACGCATCGGAGCCGTTCACATCGAAGCGGTACTCCGCCTGGTCAAGGCCGGCCGCGGTGGATCCTCGCTGAACCTGCCCGCGGTGGCGGTGCGTCTGGAACATCGGGTGTTGACGATTTCTCCGACCGAGACCGCAGATACCGATGACGCCGACGGTTCTTGAGCACCCCGATTTGCGGACGTCACGCCAGCCGCGACGGGTATTCGGGGCCGGTCCACCCGGGAGGAGCGGGGCGCAACCTATAATTTGTCTGGACTTCCTTCGTATGACAGACCAGAACCGAAAGCCGGGGCCGTGAGATCGAGATGAGTTCGACGATGAAGAATCTCATGTTCTGGCTGACGGCCTCGCTCGTTCTGATCCTGTTCTGGAACGTCTCGAGCCGCATCTCCGATCAGGAGAACGAACTCTCCTTCACCCAGTTCATGCAGCGCGTGGAGGAAGACAAGGTCACCGATGTCCGGATCAGCGGTACCGGCGCCGGGAGCGAGATCACCGGGACCGACGTCGACGGCAAGTCGTTTCAGACCTTCGCGCCCGAAATGGAAGGCCTGGTCTCCACCCTCCTCGAACGCGGAATCAATGTGGAGGCCGACGATGCCAGCCGAACCCCATGGATCGTGACCCTGCTGAGTTGGCTGCCGATCCTCCTCATCGTAGGCCTCTTCTTTTTCCTCATTCGGCAGATGCAGGCGCCGGGAAACCGCGCCATGTCGTTCGGGCGCAGTCGCGCCAAGCTGACTTCCAGCCAGCAGAAGAAGGTCACCTTCAAGGACGTGGCCGGCGTCGATGAGCCGAAGGAAGAGCTTCAGGAGATCATCGATTTTCTGAAGGAGCCCCAAAAGTTCCAGCGCCTCGGTGGACGGATTCCCAAGGGCGTGCTGCTCATGGGTCCCCCCGGGACGGGCAAGACGCTGCTGGCCCGCGCAATTTCCGGGGAGGCCAGCGTCCCCTTCTTCACCATCAGCGGCTCGGATTTTGTGGAGATGTTCGTGGGAGTCGGAGCCAGTCGGGTTCGCGACCTGTTCGAACAGGGCAAGAAAAATGCGCCGTGCATCGTTTTCATCGACGAAATCGACGCGGTTGGCCGCCAGCGGGGAGCAGGCCTCGGTGGCGGGCACGACGAGCGAGAACAAACCCTGAACCAGCTGCTCGTCGAGATGGACGGCTTCGAGTCCAACGACGGCGTCATCCTGATCGCCTCCACGAACCGGCCGGACGTTCTCGATCCGGCGTTGCTTCGCCCGGGGCGGTTCGATCGCCGCATCGTGGTGTCCCTTCCCGACGTCAAGGGCCGGGAGGGAATCCTCAAAGTCCACAGCGTCCGCATCCCCTTCGAATCCGATGTGGACCTCAGCATCATCGCCCGGGGCACTCCCGGCTTTTCCGGAGCGGACCTCGCCAACCTGGTGAATGAAGCGGCGCTCAGCGCTGCCCGTCATACCCAGAAGAACGTGCGCATGGAGGACTTCGAGCAGGCGAAAGACAAGGTCCTCATGGGAGCGGAACGCCGCTCGGTCATCATGACGCCGGACGAGAAGCGCACTACGGCGTATCACGAAGCCGGACACGCCGTGGTGGCAGCGCTGCTCGACAAAGCCGACCCCCTGCACAAGGTCAGCATCATTCCGCGCGGGATGGCGATGGGGGTGACAATGTTGTTGCCCGAGAGCGATCGTCGCACCCATGACCGGGACTACGTCGAGGCAATGATCACGGTGAAGATGGGCGGCCGGCTCGCCGAGGAGATTTTCCTGGGACAGGTGACGACCGGAGCGTCCGACGACATCCAGAAGGCAACCGACCTGGCGCGACGCATGGTCTGCGAATGGGGGATGAGCGAAACGCTGGGACCGCTCTCGTTTGAGCGAGCGGGCAACGAAGTGTTCCTGGGTCGCGATCTGGCAGCCCGAAAGGACTACAGCGAGAGCACCGCCAAGGCAATCGACGCGGAAGTGCATCGCATCGTGGACGATGCCTACCACCGCGCGAAGGAGATTCTCGAGGAAAACCGCGAGCGGCTGGCGGCGGTCGCTGAAGCGCTCCTCGAGCGCGAAGTGCTGAATTCCGAGGAAGTCCAGTTGGTCCTCGAAGGGAAGCCCCTCCCCGAACCCGCGCCCGCTCCAGTAGCTTCCGACGCGGAGTCCGAGGATCCCGCCCCGAAGAAAGTGCCCGCACGGGTCGCGATCACTCCTCCTCTGGTGCCTGAACCGGGCGGCGCAACCTGACCGGATCGCGGTCCTGGCGCCGGTAGTTCCCCAGATTGACCGAGACGATCCTCGACCTGGCCGAGACGCTCGCGGCGCGCATGTCCTGGACGGATGTCCTGGACATCATCCTGGTCGCCGGGGCGATCTACGTGTTGCTCAAGCTCATCGAGGGCCGGCGAGCCTCGCAGATGGCCTTCGGCACCGTGATCGTCGGCGGCCTGCTGTTGCTCACGGGGTCGAGCCAGCTTGGCCTTACCACCGTCCAGTGGATCGTGCGCAACACGCTTCCCTATCTGGGGATCGCGCTCATCGTCCTTTATCAGGCAGAAATCAGGACGGGCCTGGCCCAGATCGGTGGCGGCGGTTTCCTGCGCGGGAGGCGCCGGGACCAGGACTCGCAACTCGCCACGATAGCGACGCTGGTCGAAGCAGCCACCGAACTCTCGCGTCATCGGGTGGGGGCCATCGTTGTCTGGCAGGGGAACATCGGCCTCAAGAGCTACGCCGATTCCGGCATGCCGCTTGAAGCGAAGCTCAGCTCGGCGTTGCTGGTCTCGCTCTTCCAGCCCACCTCCCCGCTTCACGACGGGGCCGCCATCGTGAGTGACGGCCGGATCGTCGCAGCGCGCTGCGTCCTGCCCCTTTCGCGGCACGACACGGTAGAAAGCGTCGGTGGCACCCGCCACCGCGCCGCCCTCGGCCTTACCGAAGAGACGGACGCCACGGTGCTGGTCGTTTCCGAGGAGACCGGGCAGGCGAGCGTGGTGTCCAGTGGCCGGATCGTTCCCGTTGCCGATCGGTCCGACCTGGAGGCAGAGTTGGCGAGGTCGCGTCCGGCGGCGTCGGGCGGCTCCACACCCACGCCTTCCCGGCGCCTTTCGAGTCCGGAGATAGCCCAATGAGCAAGTCCGTCGCCGGACCCGGACCCTTCCGCGCGATCGAAATGTTGCGGGGGATGGTGGCGCTCGGTCTCGCGTTCGGTCTTTGGTTCTTTGTCGCGGACGAGCGGGGGGCCGAAGTTCTCGTTTCCGCACCCCTTGAACTCGTCAACGTCCCTCCCGGACTCGAGGTCGTGGACCAATCGGTCCAGGAGGTGGATGTGAGGCTTCGCGGCGCCTCCGGCCAATTGCGCGACGCACCCCTCCAGGGACTCCGCGCGCGGCTGGATCTGACCGGGGAAGCACCCGGCGAGCGCACCTGGTTTCTCGGAACCGAGGCTGTCGAAGCTCCTTCCGGCGTCCAGGTAATGCGGGTGGATCCTTCCCAGGTCATCTTGCGCCTCGACCGCACCCTGACCAGCACCGTCCGGGTGAGTCCCCGCGTGCTCGGCCAGCCCGCAACAGGTTTCGAGATCCACAACGTCGTGATCGAGCCGCTCGAACTCGCGGTGGAAGGGCCCGAGTCGCTACTGCGCGACACGGCGCAGATCACCACCGAGCCGATTTCCGCGGCGGGGCTCCGGGAAACCTATTCGCAGCGCCTCCAGATCGAACTCGATCCCGCCCTTCGCCCCAGCGTTCGGTACGTGGACGTTCGGCTCGATATCGGTGAGGCGCGGGAAGCCCGCGAATTGCGGCTTGCCGTCTGGCTGACCCCCGGCGAGCCCGACGAGCCTGCCTGCCAACCGGGCATCAGCGAAATCGTCGCCAACGTGCGCATCCCGCAGAGCATGCTGAGCCAGGTCAACGAATCGAATCTCTTCGCCGTAGTTTCCTGTGCAGGGCTCGAGGACGGCATGTACGAAATCGTTCCCCAACTGCTCTTCCCTGAGGCTCCCGACGCTGCGATCGGCGCCGTTTCCTTCGATCCCGAGACCGTCATCACCGTGGTCGGCTCCCCGCCAGAAACGACGACTCCGGCCTGGGACGGAAACTGATCAGGCAGTCATGGCCGACACCGCTGCCGCGCGCCCGCGTTCCTCAGCCCGCGAGTACTTCGAGTCGATCTGCGCCGCGGTGATCCTCGCGCTGTTCGTCCGCACGTTCGTCTTCCAGGCGTTCAAGATTCCGACCGGCTCCATGCAGGACAACCTGCTGATCGGCGATCACTTGATGGTCAACAAGATGCTGTACCACGAGGGCGGACCGGGACTGCTGCCTTCGCGCGACGTGGAGCGGGGCGATGTGGTCGTGTTCAAGTTCCCCGAGGAGCCCGATCGGGACTTCATCAAGCGGGTCGTGGGGCTCCCCGGCGAGACGCTCCAGATCGGAAGGAGACAGGTTCTCGTCGACGGGGATCCGCTGCCCGAGGACTACACCCGCTTCGTTCACGGCGGCCAGCCGGCAATGCGCGAGTACCGGGTTCCGGAAGGGCACTACTTCGTGATGGGGGACAACCGGGACAACAGCCACGACAGCCGCTACTGGGGCGCACTCCCCGCCGAGAACGTCAAGGGCAAGGGTCTCTTCATCTACTGGTCCTACGGGGCGCCGCGCGAGGAATACCTCGAGACCAGGCTCTCCCGGCGGTTTATGGACCTGCTTCTGCTGCCGGTGAGGTTCTTTTCCCGAACCCGCTGGGACCGCTTCTTTACGCCGGTCCGGTAGTGGACCGCTGGTCGGCGGCGCCAGCGACTCAGGTACTCCGAGGGCCGAAGATCGCTGTTCCGACGCGGATCGTGGTCGCGCCCTCGGCGATTGCCACTTCGAAGTCGTGACTCATACCCATCGAGAGTTCGGGATCGGGAGGTAGCAGCCCGCCATTCGCGCACCGCCGGCCGAGCTCCCGAAGGCGGACAAACCACGGGCGGACGGCCTCTGGATCGGGATCGAACGGCGGAATCAACATGAGCCCGGAGAGCCGAAGGCCGGGCAGTCCGGAGATCGCTTCCAGAGCGCGCGGCAGCTCCTGCTCCGGGATTCCGAACTTGGAGGACTCCCCGGCGAGGTTCACCTGCGCCAGAACCCGAATGGGAGGCCCTCCGGGTGGTACGACTCCCTGGGCCACCATTCCGCTCAGCCGGGTGGCCAGGGAGACGCTGTCCACGGACTGAATCACGGGAAACAGTCCCGCAGCCTGCCGCGCCTTGTTGCGCTGGAGATGTCCAATGAGGTGCGGGGTGATCGAAACTTGAAGCCCCGGCAGTTTCGCGGCCGCCTCCTGAATCCGATTCTCCCCAAAGTCGGTGATGCCGAGCGCGGCCGCCGCTTCGATGTCCGAGGCCGGCCGGGTCTTCGAAACGGCCACCAGCCGGACACAGGCCGGATCCCGACCGGCCCGGCCGCAGCTTTCGGAAATCCGGTCGCGCACCGCGGCGATGCGCTCGGCGAGTGACGGCTGGCTCACGGCAGGGACTCCAGAAACGCACTCGCTTCGTCCAGTCCCGTGATCAACGGAAAAGGCGGCAGGCTGCGCAGCAGGCGGCGACCGTAGCCCATGCGTACAAGACGCGAGTCCAAAACGGCGGCGAGCCCGACATCCTGCTGCGTCCGGATCAGCCGACCGAGACCCTGCTTCAGGGTGAGGGCCGCCTGCGGCACCGAGTAGTTGGTGAAACCGTCGCCGGTCGCCTCCTCCGCCCGGTCGGCGCGCGCCCGGTGCAGTGGGTCCGAAGGCACGGGGAAGGGCAGCTTGTCGATCACCAGCAGGGTGAGCGCCTCTCCCGGGATGTCCACCCCTTCCCAGAACGAGCGAACCCCCAGCAGGACCGCGTTCGGAGTCTTCCGGAAGGTGTCCACCAACCCGGCGTGTCCACCACCCCGCTGCTGCCGCAACACTGGAAAGGGGCAGACGGCAGCGAGCGTCCGACCCACCCGGTCGAGGTTGGCCCAACTCGTGAACAGGATGAGAGCCCGGCCCCGGCTGGCGCCGACCAGGTGCAGAATCCGCTCGGCGACGGCATCCTGAAACCCCGGATGGCGGGGGTCCACCAGATCGCGCGGGACATAGAGCCGCGCCTGATCCTCAAACCGGAAGGGTGAGGGAACGACGCTCCCCGCCGTCTGCATCACCCCGAGAGCGTCAGCCGCGTAGTCGAAGCCGCCGTCCAGCGCCAGCGTCGCGGAAGTCAGTACGCAGGACTTCAGGGGGCCAAACAGCCCCTGTCGCAATTCGCCGCCGGGGTGCACTGGAGCGGCACTCGCGAAACAGGTGCGCCCGCCGCGGGTCGCTGCCCTGCCCTGCCCACCTTCCGAACGCCCGCTCTCTTTGCGGAAGACACTCCAGTGGACGTAGTCGGGGCGCGGCGTCATCAGGGCGCGCAACTCGACGCGCAACTCGGTGACGCGCTTCAGGAAGCGCTCGGCGCCGGTCTCGCCGTCGCTTCCGTCGGGCGGCGGATTTCCCCTGAGAGCCTCCCGAACCTTCTGAAGGTGGCTCTCGAGTGCCCCAAGTTGTAGAGATGCCGACTCTTCGTGCTCCTTCGCCTCTGCGGGAAGGGTGTCCGGATCGAACAGACGCGGCCGGTCATCGTGTTCGGGGGCGAGTGTTTCGAAGAGGTCACGGTAAGAACGCTTGAGCCTCCTGACCGCGGGGGGGGAAGCGAGGCTGGGGGCTACCCTCCTGAGAAAACGGGTGAGATCGGTGGTAAGCCGGTCGGCCGCCGTTGACGAAAGCGTGCTCGAGAACCCATGCGTCGCGGCATCTTCGAGCCGGTGGGCCTCGTCCACGATCAGGTGGTCGTATTCGGGAAGCACCTCGCCGAAATCGGTCTGGCGCACGATCAGATCCGCAATGAGCAGGTGATGGTTCACGATCAGGATCTGGCTGGAGTGCGCCTGCTTTCTCAGGGTCGTCAGATGGCACTCCTCGTAGTGAGGACAGCGGCGACCAATGCAGTTCTCGGAAACCGTGGAGATTCCACGCCAGAAATCGATGGACCCCCGGAGTCCGCGAATCTCGTCGCGATCCCCCGTCTTTGTCTTTTGCGCCCAGGAAGCGATCCGCCTGAGATCCGCGCTCCGCCGGGAGTCGAGCTTCAGGTACGGCTCGGTCTGGAACTTCTGCCATTCCAGCCGGCACAGGTAGTTTTCGCGTCCCTTCATGCGGGCCGCGGGAACCCGGCTTCCCAGAATGCTCTGCAGTTGGGGCAAATCCTTCTCGAAGAGTTGGTCCTGAAGATTCCTGGTCGCCGTGGAGATCACGACCCGCTCGCCGCACAGCAGCGCCGGGATGAGGTAAGCGAACGACTTCCCGATCCCGGTTCCCGCCTCGATCATCAGCGCGCCGTCGCCGTTCAGCGTCTCTTCGACCCGCGCCGCCATCTCCACTTGCCCGGCCCGGTGCTCGAAGCCGGGCAGCGATTCGGAGAGCGCCCCGCGGGGACCCAGAAAATCGGCCGACCGACTCATCCCCGCTGCCCTCCTATCAGCCTGTGGCGAAACCCACGTGAGCGCCGAGACCGCCAGTTCTCCCGGTGGGGGCGAGGCGCCCGGCTGACAAGGCGCGTGAGGGAGGAATACCGAGTGTATTTCGACCGAAACGCAACGCAGAGCGCCGCAAAGCGGCGCGGTTCAGCCGGGATGCATCGCCGCTCGAACGCCGCCTGGGTTTCACCACAGGCTGTTAGGAGTGGGTGCTCCCGGGATTGGGTTTGGCTTGGTGCACCGGGATGGGCACCATAAGGGTGATCAGCCGCGGGAGTTTCGCCGCCTGCGGCGGCGATGCCGGTCTGAAGGCCGCCACCGGGAGGACTGGCGCCGCTCCTCGCGCCGAGCCTGTTCACGCCGCTGGCGATACGTAGAGCGGGAATCCCGAGGCGAGTTCGGCAACCTCGCCGGCGATCCGGGCGAGCCCCGCCTCGTCGCCCGCCGAGCGGAGCGCCGTATCCATCAGACGCGCGACCTCGAACATCTCGGCCTCCCGCATTCCCCGAGTGGTGAGCGCCGCCGTACCCAACCGGATACCGCTCGCGATCATCGGCTTCTCGGGATCGAAGGGAATGGTGTTCTTGTTCGCGGTGATTCCGGCAGCCTCCATTGCCACCTCGGCATCCCGCCCGGTGGTGCCGCGGGCACCCACGTCCACCAGCACGAGGTGGTTGTCGGTTCCCCCGGAGACCAGCCGGAATCCAACCTCCACCAGCCCTTCGGCAAGCGCCTTGGCGTTTCGGACGATCTGGTGCGCGTATTCGGCGAACGCCGGTTCAAGCGCCTCCCGGAAACACACCGCCTTGGCGGCGATCGTGTGCATCATCGGCCCGCCCTGGATCCCGGGGAAAGTGATCCGGTTGAGGGCCTTCCCGTAGCTCTTCTCGTTCCAGAGGATGAGCCCACCGCGCGGACCCCGAAGCGTCTTGTGGGTCGTGGTGGTGACGATGTCCGAATGAGGCACCGGACTCGGAATTGCGCCTCCGACGACCAAACCGGCGACATGGGCGATGTCGGTAACCACCTTCGCCCCGACTTCGTCCGCGATCTGGCGGATTTCCTCGCTGGGGTAGAGGCGTGGATACGCACTCGCACCCACCATGATCATCTTCGGCCGGTGCTCGCGGGCGAGCCGCTGCAACTCGTCGAGATCGATTCGCTCGTCCTCCCGGCGCACCCCATAAGCCACCGGCCGGTAGAACTGCCCCGAGAAGTTGAGCGGATGGCCGTGGGTCAGGTGCCCTCCCTGGTCGAGCGCCATTCCCAGGAAGGCGTCGCCGGGCTCCAGAATCGCCTGGTAGGCGACCATGTTGGCCTGGGAACCACTGTGCGGCTGGACGTTCGCGTACAGGCAGCCGAAGAGTTCCTTGGCGCGGTTTCGGGCCAGCCTTTCCGCCTCGTCCACGTGGATGCAGCCCCCGTAGTAACGCCGGCCCGGGTAGCCTTCCGCATACTTGTTGGTCATCACGGAGCCGGTGGCTTCCATGATCGCGTCGCTCGCGAAGTTCTCGGACGCGATCAGTTCGAGACCCTGTGACTGGCGGATCTCTTCGGCCCGGATGGCAGCGGCGATTTCGGGATCCCGTTCGGCGAGGCCGGGGCCGAGACTACGGCGGGAAAAGGAGTTATTCACGGGAACGCCAGTATAGGACTGCCGCCAGTCCTCTTGGCAGGCCGCTAGAGGATGTAGGCGGCTGCGAACCCGAGTTGAGCCACCATCATCATCAGGTACATGTGACGCCACGACACATGGTTGCTGTCGGTCGCCAGTTCGTCCGGGCGGCGCAGCATGAGCCACGCCGTGAAGATCCCGTAGAGCACCAAGGCAGCGCCGAGCACGTCCAGAAGCACCGGATTCCCGGTCAGCAGGTCCATGCGCACCCCCACCGGAATGAGCACGAAGGGCAGCACAAAGAAGGGTGCGATCCGCCAGGCCGCACCCCGGGGGCCATAGACCACCGGTAGCGTCCGGCAGCCTCCCGCACGGTCTCCGGCAATGTCGGAGAAGTCCTTGGTCGTGGTGGCGCCGAGAAGAAACAGGCCGAAGATGAGCCCGATGAACCAGGGTTCGGGATCGAGCACCGTTTTGAGCGCCGACCAGCCGGCTACCTTGAGCAGCAGACCGCGGGGGATGGCGACCGTCAGATTCGCCAGCATTCCCGCTCGCTTCGTCCTCAGCGGCGGCGCCGAGTACATCCAGACGAAGACGCTCGCCACCAGCACGATCACAAAACACTCGCGCCGGCCGCCAGGACTCACGAACCAGGCCGCAGCAAGCGCCAGCGCCCAACAGACCGCCGTGAACCACCACGCTTCGGCGATTCCCAGCCGACCCGAGGGAAGTGGCCGGTCCGGTTTGGCGATCCGGTCGATCTCGAGATCGCAGATCTGGTTGAGGGCGTTGCTCGCCGCGTTGAGAGTGGCAGCCATCACCGCTCCCAGGATGGGATAGATCCAGGGGACGATCTCGAGTGCAGGAGGCGCTCCGAACGCCGTGACGCTACCGCTCAGGAAACCGATCAGCGGGGGCAGAAGAGTGAACGGCCGCGAGAATTCGCGGTAGAGCGCGAGGCGCGGTGCAACGGATCGGATCATCCGGACACCCCTCCACTCGCGAGCCAGCCCCACCCGAACGCCAGGAGTCCGCCGGCCAGCACGGAAACGGCGTTCACGCCGTCATTGTCCAGAGTCCCGCGGACCTCGAGCGGGGAAAGCAGGCCCTCGAGAAGGGCGGCCAGGAACCCGGCTCCCGCCACGGGCAGGAACCAAGTCAGTGAAATGAGATCGCCCGCTGCGGCCGCGGCGCAGATCACGAGAGAGGCGAATAACCCGGCGACCGAACCCGCGAGGCTGATTCCACCGGCCGTTCCGGCTGGCGCTCTCGAGAAGTCCGGAAGCCGCCGAACCGGGCCTCCGAGGGACTTCCCGACTTCGGAAGACACCGTATCGGCCGCCGCGGTGGCGAGCGAACCGACAAACGCCGCCGCGGCCGACGCGCCCCAGCCACCGGGGAGCAGGCCCGCGAGCGCGCCGAAGAGCATCGGCGGCCCCCCGTTCGCGAACACCTGCCGCGGCCCCCGGGCGCCGCCCCGGGCTTCCGCGAGGCCGAGCGCCCGCTTGCGGTTCCAGCCGGTCCGTGTCGCCAGCGCTCCCAGGGTGAAGTAGAGGACCAGCACCAGATATCCGGGCCAGCCGAGACTCAGGACGACGGCGCCGCCCACCGCGAACCCGGCGAACGCGCCCGCGCCGGTCACGGTCCTGCGGCGCCAGCCGAGGAACGCAAGGGCGGCATTCAGCAGGAGGAGGAACGACACGTTCGTCATGACCGGGCACTTCCCGGCTCAACTCCTGGCAGCCCGTGGCAAGACCCACGCGGCCCAGTTGCGTTGAAAATGCGGTCCCGCCGGATCGCCAACCAGCAAGATGACGCCGCCGGCTTGGAACGCCGACCTCCGGTCGGCACCGCGGGCCATAGGCCCGCGGGCGGCTCCTTGCCGTCCGCTCTCATGGGCGCAGACCCCGGATCCCACCACCAGAAGCGGCGGTCGGCGTTCCCAGCCTCCGCGCCATCGCCCCGACCGGGGCTCCTGCCGAAAGGGGAACAATCCCGAACGTGGGGTCCTTCCCGCCGCCCGCCTGCGGCGGGCCGTGCCGACCGGAGGTCGGCGTTCCAAGCCGTCTCCGCCACTCTCATGTCTGGCGGGGTGTGCGAGAGAACCCGATCATGCCGGTTTCTCCTGGTGGGGACTGCTCCCTCACGCGCCTTGTCAGCCGGGTGGGGAACATCAGTAGTAGCGGTCGTTCTCGCCGCCCGTGCCGAAACCGAAACTCGTGAGCCCACCCAGCGTAATCCCGAAGCGGAACATGTTCTCGGTCCGGCTCGGGAGGTTGTAGCGAATCCACTCCACGTTGAGCCCGCAGCACTGGAGCAGGAAATCGGCGCGCACCCGGAGGTTGGACATCCGCCGCTCGGTGATGTCGTAGTTGATGTCCAGGCCGGTACGGATCACTTCGGTCGGGAAGAAATCTGTCCCCGCGCGGAGGTAGCTCTTCACATTCACCTCTTCGCTGTCCTCACCGCCAATCCTTCGGGCCCGGCGGGACCAGTTGAAGTTGAAACGCCGGTTCGACAGACGGTCTCCGACGCGCACTCCCGCTCGAATGGAGGTGAACAGCCGCTCGTCCGGATCCCATTCCATGGTCCAGTCGCCGTTCACGCTCTGATCCGGAGTAAACCGGAAGTCTGAGCGGATGGGAGACTTCCGCACCTCTATTTCACTGTCCTCGAACGAGGAAGAAACGTACCGGGAATCGTAGGACCCGGAAGTCGGATCGAAGTACCACGTCTGCTGGATGCGCCAGGTGATGACATCGGTCGCCGAGGATTCCTCGACCCCGTCCCGGTAGCGCTTCGCCAGCAAGCGGTTCACCAGCCCGAAACTGATCTGGTTGTCCTGCGCCGAACTGTCGTAGCGGTCGAAGCGATTCACCAGGTCGAACTTTTCGTCGCTCTTGCGGTAGTCCCAGGACGCCTCGGGCTCGATGAGGTGCTTGTAGCGTGCGGCATAGAACCCTCCGGGCGTTTCAAAGATTCGCTCAAGCTTGGGTCCCGCCATCTGCACGGTGGTTCCGTAGAACCGCCGGCTCAACCCCAACTCCGGATTGAACTCCTCGGTCTCGGGGTCCTTCGACCCGCCGTACCGCAGATACCCGGCGTCAACCTCGGCACGCAGTTCGAGGAACGGCACTTCCGGCATCGAGATCCCGAGCGTCGGCCCCACGAAAAGCCGGTTCCATTCCTGGAAATCATCGCGGCGCGACCGCCCGACCCGCACGTAGTCGGCTTGGTAACCAAGCTGCACGAAATTGCCCAGCAGATTGAGGTTGCGCCTCGAGATCGAGAACTGCGGCATCGTCTGGCGGCGGCTGCTGCGCGTCGAATACTGCGTGTCCTTGCGGTCGATCTTGAACTTGACGCGGTGGCGGAACAGTTGGCCGCTCAGGTCCACTTTGGTCCGCTTGTAGCGGCGCGTGGAACGCGAAAAAGAGTCCTGGAAACGGCGGCTGAAGTCGAAACTGGAGAACATGTCGCCGGCCGCACTGAACCGAAACCGGGCAGGCAGGCGCTGCGCCACGTTGAAGCTGAGGGAGTACTCGCGGTTTTCGGTGGTCTTGTCATTGATGATGAACCCCTCCGCTTCCCCGCGGGATCCGCTGTTGCCGCGGTAGCGGTACTCCGTCCCGAGGCCGGTGCCCGCCACCGTGAAATGGTCGACGCTGAAGGTTGCATCCATCGAACGATTGATGGCCCAGTAGAACCCCTGGCTGATGAGGTGTCCGCGGAGGTCGGACCGGCTGTATTGCGGGATGAGAAAACCGGTCTGCCGCCCATCTTCCTCAAGGGGGTAGTAGAGCGCCGGGAAATACGTCACCGGCAAGTTCTTGACGCGGAACGACACGTTGCGCAACCAGACGTGTTTTTTCGGTCGTACGACGGCGCGGCTGGCAGTGAAGGTCCAGCGGGGATTCGGCTGCGCGCAGGTGGTAAACGCTCCCCGTTCGATGGCGAACGCCCCGCCCTCCAATTCCTCGAGAGTCTCCGCGACGAAGTGAAAGTCCTGCCCGAGGATGCCCCTGGCATTACGGAAGACGGCCGTACCGTCCTCGAGGCTTCCCTCCATGGACTCGGCGACAATCTTTTCGTCGCGACGTTCGAATACGACGTTCCCTTCCGCCAGAACTCGCAGCTCCTCTTCGTCGATCTCAATGCGGTCGGCCTGGATCCGAAGTCCTCCGTAGGCCACCTGCGCATAGCCGTCGAGGACGACGTGCGACCCCTCCCTGGTGACGAGCTCAGCGCGGGTGATCATGGTCCCCGCGGGCGGCGGATCGTGACTCCAGGCAACCGGCGGCTGCTCTCTTGCTCCCTGGTTCCGCCGCCCGCCCCTTCTCTGCGAACTTTCGCCGAACGCCGGGAGGGCAACGGCGAACACGAGAAGCGCACCACCGAAGACACGCGTCCGGCGACGATCCGCGCGAGCCGCAGGTCGTCTTCGGGGAGTCACGGTGGGATTGTCGTCCCGGCGCCCGTCTGGCGACGGGACCCTCCTGCTACCGAGCCGGCTCGTAGTACGGGTTCGTCCCGGCAGCGTGGTCCGTGGTGTCCAGGATCGCTCCGATCTCCGGAACCGCCCGGCGCAGGATCTTTTCGACTCCCTGGCGCAGGGTGGCGGTAGCCATCCCACATCCCTGGCAGCCTCCTCCCATGCGGAGGAAGACCTGGTTCTGTTCGACGCCCACCAGATCGATGGTGCCGCCGTGTGAGGCGACGGCCGGGTTGATTTCGTCCCGCAGCACCGCCTCGACCCGGTCCC
Source organism: Candidatus Marinacidobacterium sp. (assembly GCA_965223075.1). Classification (GTDB taxonomy): domain Bacteria; phylum Acidobacteriota; class Vicinamibacteria; order Marinacidobacterales; family Marinacidobacteraceae; genus Marinacidobacterium. Next base: position 1,968,486 of record OZ244986.1, read on the forward strand.
GGATGAACTCCGGCGCCGGAAGGTTCTCAAGCACGGTGGGGTCCACGGCCGGGTTCTGATCTTCGAGAACGCTCCGGATCCTTGTTCCAACCTCCCGGCCCACGGGCATCCAATTGCCCTCGGTTTCGGCAGTGACCGTAATCAGGTTGTCCTGGATCAGAACGCCCGAAACCCCGGGAATCCCAAGAATCTCCCGCGCCATCGGCGAACGAATGGCATCGGCAGGGGAATCGAAAAAGACCGAGCCGCCGGGAAAGACCGGGCGGTCCACCACAAAACGGCAGGTGGAGTTGTCGCGCGGCTCGGCCCGAATGCGGATGGCTGGAGCGGGCGGCGGAAGAGACATCAAAAGAAGCCTAGCAGCCTCTAAGCAAGGCAGGGACCAGTGGTATCTAGCGCCGGCGCCGCAACAGCCGGTGGTGGAACCCGGGTGAGCGCCGAGAGCGGCGAGGCGCCCGGCTGACAAGACGCGTGAGGGAGGAATACCGGGTGTATTCCGACCGAAACGCAACGATGAGCGGCGCGAAGCGCCAGTTCTCCCGGTGGGGGGGCGGTTCAGCCGGGATGCATCGCCGCTCGAGCCCCCACCGGGAGCACTGGGCCGCCTGGGCTTCACCACCGGCTGTTAAGGCGTCCGGGTGTCCAGAAAACAGGCACGGGGCACTCCGGGACGATGAATCGCGGCGGGGATTACTGAATCGGACCGGCGCGCTGGATACGGGATTCGGAACACCGGAGTGTCCGAGTCGGCGCCGTTCGGAGGGGTTTGTGACCGGTACCAGGGGATCCTCGCTCCGCACGGCTGGTGGCCGGACGCCCAAGACCCGGGCGCATCCCTTGCGCCTTCTTTAGGACATGCACGGCAACGCGCCGCGACCGCCCCGGGCCCCGGCAAACACTCGAATTCAACAAACACCGGTTCTGCCCCGGACGCGAGGCGCGAGGCCGCTTTCCCAACAAACCAAGGAGAAAACTTCCCAATGAAACGACTCACTCTTCTGGCACTCGCTCTCGCGATCCTGGCCGGCGCCACTGCCTTCGGCCAGACCTCCGGAGAAATCGAGGGCCGGGTCACCGACTCACAGGGGCTCGCGGTGCCCGGAACCACCGTGACCCTCTCCGGCGAGGCCCTCATCACCGCACAGACCGCCGCAACCCTGAGCGACGGCTCGTACCGATTCCGATCGCTCCGCCGCGGCGCGTACAACCTCCGCTTCGAGATCTCCGGATTCCAGACCCTCCTGCGCGAGGGCATCATCGTCGAGGGCAACCGCACCATCACCGTCCCGGTGACGCTCGAGGTAGCCACGGTCGCCGAAACCGTCACGGTCACCGGTGAGGCGCCCGTCGTGGATGTCCGCACCACGGCGCTGTCCACGGACTTCGGGACCGAGGCTCTCCACGAGGTGCCCTCGGCGACCGACGTCTGGGCGGTGCTCGCTCAGACGCCGGGGGTCCGGATGCGAGGCTACGACGTCGGCGGCAGCCACAAGAGCCAGCAGACGGGCTACGAGAGCTTCGGTATCCGCCGCCAGAACCGGATCCTCGCCGACGGCGTGGACACCACCGAGGGCGAAAGCGGCACCGGCTTCTATTTCGACTACTACTCCATCGAGGAGTTCACCACTTCGGCCGCCGGGTCGGATGTCGAGATGACCGGTCCCGGCTCAATGGTCGTGATGACCATGAAGAGCGGCGGGAACGAGTTCAGCGGCCTTCTGCACGGAGACTACGAACACGAGCGGTTCGTCGGCAACAACGTGGACAGCGAGCTCGAAGCCCGCAACTTCACCGGTAATCCAAACGTCCTCTTCTGGGAAGGACACGCCGACCTCGGCGGCCCGATCGTGGAGGATCGCGCCTGGTTCTACGGCTTCTACAACCACTTCCGCATCGACAAGCAGGTCTCCGGGGTGGATCCGGACCTGGCGACCGACCTGGGAGACTTCGACCAGTTCGGCGGCAAGATCACCGCCCAGTTGACGAGCCGGGACCAGTTCATCGCCTACACCAACTATCAGCTCAAGCAGAAGCCGAAGCGGGGGCTCTCGAACACGGTCGGCCCCGATTCGGTGCTCGCCCAGGACAGTTGGAGCTGGGCGCACAAGGGTGAATGGCAGCGGGTCTGGGACGACCGGACCTTTTCGACGCTCGCGGTCAAGCACTTCGGATTCGGCTGGCCGATGGTGCCGCAGGTGGACCCGGAGTCCAATCCGCCGCGCTTCGACCAGGCGACCGGCATCCATACCGGCGCCGGGTGGAACACCAACATCACCGGCACGCCGCCGTTCACCTTCGAGCGCTGGAAGCCGCAGGTGACCGCGACCCTCAGCCACTACGTCCCCGAGTTCCTCGGCAGCCACGACTTCAAGGTCGGCTACGACTTCCAGATCGACAGCCGGAAGTTCGGCGCCAACTCGAATTCCGGGCACGTGCGCTACCTGGACGACAGCACCCAGGGTCGGCCGAACGATGTGGATCAGATCGCACTGTTCAGCATGCCCGCGGACGGCCAGATCAACGCGGATTCCCGGAACACCCATCACGATTTCTTCGCGCAGGACACCTGGCGGCCGCATTCCCGGCTGACGCTGAACATCGGAGTGCGGTTCGGGCAGCAGCGGACCCACTTCCTGGACTCGGAGTCGACCCCGCTGTTCGCCGACTTCTTCCCCACCGGCGTGACCGAGGGGCAGACGCTCGTCACCTGGAACACCTGGGCGCCCCGGCTCGGCGCGACCTATGAAATCGCTCCCGGCACGGTGCTGAAAGGCCACTATGGCCGCTACTACGTGAACCTGGCCGACGGGCACCGGCGCGCCGACCCGGCGAACGTGGCCTGGGTCCGGTTCGATTTCCTCGACCAGAACGCGAACGGCCTCTATGACGGCGCGCAGGAACTCGATGCGATCCGGGCCACGAGCGGCGCCACCGGCACGGCGCTGCGCACGCTGGGAACCCTGGTAAATCCGGAACTCCAAAAGGAGTACGTAGACGAGTTCAGCGTCTCTTTCGAGCATGAACTTGTCGCCAACACCGCGTTTCGAGCGTCCTTCGTGCGCAAACAGCTCAACGCGGACAGCGGCCAGTGGAATGTCCCCCAGCAGACAGCTCTCCTCGAGGGCCGCGGTATTCCGTGTGGCACGGACTTCGACTGCCCGGTAAACGCACTCACCGGGGCGCCGATCAACATCCAGCGGGTGCCGGACGACGCGGCGAATGTGGTGGATATCCAGACCGACACCTTCCCCGACATGGCGGCCAGCTACGACACGCTCCAGATCGCCGCGAACCGGCGCTTCGCGGGCGGCTTCTTCGTGCAGGCGAGCTTCGACTACCAGTGGCGTGACGAATACCGCGCCGCATCAGGCGAATCGCGCAGCCCGCTGACGGCCGATCCGATTGACGTGGGATCCGACGGCCACGGCACGATCTGGCAGAACCACAGCCTCGATGTGCCCTTCCGCCAGGAGACCACGAACTGGAACGGACGGCTGCTCGCCCGCTACACGCTGCCCTACGGCGTGGCGGTGTCCGGCAACGTGCGCTACCAGAGTGGCTGGCCGTGGGCGCCGATCCAGCGGGTCTCGATCCCCGGGTCGGGAACCCAGCCAATCTTCCTCTCGAAGCTCGACGAGAACCGCTCGGAAGCCGCGACGCTCGCGGACTTCCGCCTCGAAAAGGCGTTCGAGCTCGGAAACGGCTCACTCCTCACCGCGATGGTGGACGTGTACAACGCCCTGAACTCCAATGCCGTTACCAACTTCAACCTACGCACGGGCGCGAACTACTACAACGTGATCGCCGCGCTCGACCCGCGCGCGGCCAAGATCGGCCTCCGCCTGACCTTCTAACCACCTCAACCGCGGTGGCCGGCGGGTTTCCTGCCGGCCACCCGGCCCCCCGGGGGCCGGTAGAATGCCAGCGTGCACGGGGTAGCGGAGCGGAAGCGGCGGACGCGGGTTTCCGAGCTGGAGTTCGCCGGTTGCGAGCCGGTGCGAGTCAGCACGGCCGCGATCGAGGGTCCGGAATGGGAGGGACGGAAAGTGGAGTACTGGGAAGCGGCGACGGAGACGGCGTGGCTGGCGCGGGAGCCGGCAAGTCCGTACCACGAGCGCCCGGCACAGCGGTTGGCGCGGCTCGTGGAGCGGATCTGCGAGGCGCGGGGCTCGGACGCGGAGTGCTTCGGCGGGATGGATTTGCGCATCCGGGAGGCGGACGGGACGCTGACGGACATCATGCAGGCGGACCAGACGGTCATCCTGCATCCGACGCGGGTGAAGATGCCCGGCCTCGCGCACCTGATCGTCGGCGAACACGACCTTCCGGACGTGGTGCTGGAGGTGGACAACACGACGGACGTGCGGCGGGGGAAGCTGCTCGCGTATGCAGAGTGGGGTTTTCCGGAGGTTTGGGTGGAGATTCCGGAGCGGGCGTCTCCGAGCCGGCCCCGGGGCCGTCGGGCGCGGCTCAGTATCCACCTGCTGGACGGGGAGGGCTACCGGGAGTCGGAGGAGAGCCGCGCGTTTCCGGCCTGGCGGGCGGAAGAGATCCACCGGGCGCTGAACGAGCCGACCATGTCCGAGGAAACGGAGGAGGTTCTGTGGCGGGTGGGTCGAGCGCTCGGGGAGCGGGAGGGGACGAGTTGGAAGGACGACGCCCAGTTGCGGCGGGTGGCCCGCCTGGGCCACGCCGAAGGGATGGCGGACACTGCCGTCTCGATCCTGCGCAGCCGCGGGATCGAGACGTCGGCGGAGCGGATTCTGGACGCCGTTCGCCGCAGCGTCCCGTGGACGGTCGTCGAGGCCGCCCAGAACTCCGACAGCGAGTCCGACTTTCTCGCCCGTATCGGCCGCACCGCGAGCGGCAAGGATCCGGCGTAGCAGGGACCCCTGAGGAACGCCGATGACGACCTATCCATCCATCTCATCCCCCGGACGCAACACTCCCGCAAGCGCTCGCCCCCCGCGCCCGGCGCGGCGTGACACGACGGCGGCCGCCGTGGTGGTCGCCCTGCTCGTCGTTCCCGCGGGTCTCGCGGCGCAACGACAGGGACCCATTCCCTCACCCTTCGCGCCGCTTGGCATCGAGAGGATGTCCGAACTCGCCACCCAGGTGGTCGCGGGCGCCATCGAGAAGATGGAATCGACCTGGAACCACGACCATTCGCGGATCTATACCCGGGTCACAATGCGGGTCGAGCGGGTGCTGTCCGGTCAGGCTGGAAGGCAGATCGTGTTCCGTATCCCGGGCGGCACCGTTGGAGACACCACCGTCATGGTCTCCGAGATGCCGCACTTCCGGGTGGGAGAGGAAACGGTGGTCTTCCTGCGGGGCACCCGTGGGCGACTGCCCTCGGTGCTAGGGGGACCCGAAGGCAAGATGCCCCTCTCACGCGGAGAGGACGGCACCCTGGCTCTGTTGTTTCCGGTCCAGGCCGCATCCAGCGGCGGCGCTCACGAGGCCTCGCACGAGCTCGACGATCTGGAACGTCTGGTGAGAGGCCGCACCGCTTTGCGTCGCTAGAACGCGTTTCGTGGAGGGCTTCGGCCGACGGACCCAAGTGGCGTCACGCCCTCCGCGATTCTTGGCTGGATGAGGGCGAGCTAACAGCCCGTGGTGAAACCCAGGCGGCCCAGTTGCCGTGAAAATGCAGTCCCGGCGACGCCGAGAGCGGGATGGTGCGTGGGTCCGGGAGCCCCCACCGGGAGAACTGGGCCGACCTCTGGTCGGCACGAGGGCGGGGACGGCTATACGCGCTCTCACACCCATCCGTCACCACGTTGCGGCGAATCTGGCCCTTCCTGCGACGGGGAGTATGAGAAATTCGGGTTAGCGCCGATCTCTGCCCCGACGTCGCTCCGGCGGCAGGTCGAGTTCACCCCGGATGTCGTGGTAGTCGATCCGCGACCTCCGCGTTCCGCGGACCGTCAGATCGCCTTCGACATTGCGCACCGAGATTCCCCCGGAACCGGGATCGCTGATTCGCACCCCCCCGCCGACTTCCTCGATCTCGATTCCGCCCGAGCCGTCGTCGCTCACCAGCACGTTTCCGGTGACCGCATGCACGTCGAGACCGCCGGACCCATCGTCCACCGAGACATTGCCCGAGACGTTTCGGATCGTGAGGCTCCCGGAACCGTCCTCCACCACAACATTCCCGACGACGTCCTCAACCGTCAGACCGCCGGAGCCGTCGTCCACGGTGACGTCGCCAACCGCTCCGGTGATGCGCAGGCTCCCGGATCCGTCCTCGACCCGGACCGGTCCCGTCCGGCTGAGACGCAGCGAGCCGGAGCGGTCCTTCACCACCACCGGACCAACGTCCGAGACCGCGATGGCTCCGGATGTGTCTTCGAGATCAATGGCGGTGTCGGACGGGACCCGCACCGCGAGCGAAATGCGAGCGTAGTTTCTGCCCCACCAGCCCCAACCGCTGCGCCTCCTCTCGGGGTACATCGTTGTCAGCCGGCCCCCATCGAGCGACACCGAAAGGCCATCGAGGAGGTCCTGACTCGCAGCGCACAGCGTCGCGTTCACCCGAAATTGGGTAAGCCCCGGTTCCCCGGCGATCTCGACGCCACCGGCGCCGCTCCTCACTTCCAGGGTCCCGCTTGGCGGGCCGCTCAAGTCCACGGTATCCCGGAACTCGCAGGATCCGCGATCCGTCTGGGTCCACCCGTCGTGAACGTGGATGCATGCGGTGAGGAACGCCGGCAGCGCTGCCAAGGCAACCATCATCAGCCACAGCGAGGTCTTCTTTCCTCTCGTCATCGAGTGCGCTCCTTCGGGGTACGTCGGGCGCGCCGTTGCGTGCACAAGTCCCCGCATCTGACATAACGGCCCATCGCGAACAGCGGTTCCGTCGCCTGGCGTTCACCGGCCTCCCTATACTGAACGGACTTTGAGCCGCCGGGCGGGAACACACTTCATGGCGGCGCTCGGCCTCGCTCTCTGCGGCGCCGGTTTCGCGAGCGCGCAGGGATTCACCGAAGTCACGGAAGAAGCGGGCATCCGTTTCGTCCACGACGCCGGTGACGAAGGCAACTTCTCGCTCCCCGAGATCACCGGTGCCGGAGCGGGGTTCTTTGACGCCGACGGGGACGGCGATCTGGACATCTATCTGCTCCAGGGCGGCCGTCCGGCGGATCCGGCCGGTCCGCGGACCGGCGCCCCCGGGAACGCTCTCTACCTGCAGGAGACTCCGGGACACTTCGTGGACGCGAGCACCTCTTCGGGCACGGCGGATACCGGGTACGGCATGGGACTCGCCGCCGCGGATTTCGACGGCGACGGCCGGACGGATCTCTTCGTCACGAACTACGGGCCGGATGTCCTCTACCGGAGCCTCGGCGGCGGACGCTTCGAAGACGTGACCACATCCGCGGGCGTCGCCGGGGAGGGTTGGTCCTCGTCCGCCACATTTTGCGACTACGACGCCGACGGACGGCTCGACCTCTATGTCACCCGCTACGTCCGCAACGACCCGGCCAAGCTCTGCACCCAGCAGGACGGCAGCCGGGACTACTGCAGTCCCCAGGTTTTCCCCGGCACCCATGACTACCTCTACCGGAACCTCGGCGGCGGGCGCTTCGAAGACGTTTCCCTCGCCGCGGGACTGCGCACGGTCCATGCCCCCGGCCTCGGAGTGGTCTGCCACGACTTCGACGGTGACGGCCGCCTTGACTTCTACGTGGCAAACGACGGGGAAGCGAACCAGCTCTGGCTGAACCAGGGAGCAGGCGGTTTCGCCGATGACGCCTTCCTCGCGGGAGTCGCTCTGAACGATTCGGGCCGTCCCGAAGCGGGGATGGGCATCGCGCTCGGAGACGTGGATGCCGATCTCGACCTCGACCTCTTCATCACCCACGTCGCCGACGAGACGAACACCCTCTATCGGAGCGACGGAGCCGACCTCGGCCTCTCCTTCGCCGACCGCACCGGTCCCTCCGGTCTCGGTCCGGCGAGCATGGCGATGACCGGCTTCGGCGTGGCCTTCTTGGATCTCGACCTCGACGGGAGCCTGGATCTCGTGGTGGCGAATGGACGGGTGCAACAAAAGCCCGCCCTTCCGGGGGCGCTCGGCGACGCCTTCTGGAAGGTCTTCGGCGAACCGAACCAGGTCTTCCGCAACGGCGGGATCGAGGGGAACGACGCCCTGTTCACCGGCTTCGACGGTTCCGGCGATTTCTCCACGGTCATTGAGGTGAGCCGGGGCCTCGCACTGGCCGACTACGACGAAGACGGCGACCTCGACCTGCTGCTCGCCAACGCCGAGGGCCCGGCCCGGCTTTACCGCAACGACTTCGAAAGGCAGGGCGCGCCGCTTCGGGTCAGCACGCTCGACGCGGCGGGGACGGCGGCCTTCCCCACGGTGGTCACTGCCGTCTTCGAAGGCGGCCGGCAGTCCGTCCGCCGGGCCGACCCGGGGGGAAGCTACCTGGCGACCGGCGATCCCCGGGCGTTCTTCGCCGTCCCGCCGAACGACGAAGTCACCGAATTCGAGGTCGTCTGGCCGGATGGGAACCGCGAAACCTTCCCCGGGACCGGTAGCGATACCGTCAGCCTGAGGCGCGGGGACGGCCAGCCCCGCTGAACACGATGGCGCGATCCCGGCAGCCCCGGAGAAGGCGACCGGAGAAGGCGCGTGCGGGCCGACCGCAACCAAGGCAGGCTCGCGAGACCGCACGTCGGACCCACAGACGCGAGACAGGACCTCGCGAAGCGGTTCAGAACACGCCGAGCGGAGGAAAACCGCTCTCCCGGTGGCTCGGGGCTTTCGCTGTCATCGCGGCCATCGCCCTCCTTTTCGTTCTGCGCGCGGGCCCCGACCTTCCCGAACCCCCGGACCCCGATCTGTCCCGGATGGAGCCGGAGGTCGCCGAGGTGATCCGCCGGACAAGGAGCGCAGTCCTCGGGGATTCCGATTCCCCGGACCGGTGGGGGGCGCTCGGGGCCGTTCTTCTGGCCCACGAACTCCACGAGGAAGCGGCTGCGGCCTATGGCGCCGCCGCCGCGCTCGCGGAAGACGACTACCGATTCCCGTACCTGCGCGCGAGGTCGCTCTGGCGTCTGGATCCGGAGGCCGCCGAGAGTTCCGCCGGGGAAGTGATCGGGCTGAACCCGGACTACGCGCCCGCCTACCTGCTCGCCGGACAGATCGCCGAGGATCGCGGCGACCCCGAGACCGCGAAGGCGCACTACCAGGGGGCGCTCGACCGGCTTGGCGGAACCCGCGGCGCCCCGGCCAACACCGCGGCCGCCAGCTTCCGGCTGGGACGGTTGCTCGCCGGGGACGGGAACCTCGAAGAAGCGCTGCCGCTGCTGGAACAAGCCGAGGCGCTCGCTCCGGAGTCCGGCGCCGTAGCCGCGGCGCTCGCCCGGGTGTACCGGCGGACCGGTGACGGAGAACGGGCGCGCACCGCCGCGGAACGAGCCCGGGCTCTCGACCACGACCTGTTGATCAGCGATCCGCTCATCGATGCGGTGAACCAGGTGGCGGTTTCGGTCATCGGCAAGGAGCGGCGGGCCTTCGCTGCCGAGGGGGCCGGCCGGCCGGAGGTCGCGGAGCGCCTGCTCAGAGAAATGATCCGGTCACGTCCGGACGCCGCCGATCTCTACTACAACCTCGGGAACAACCTCTCCCGGCAGGGGAAGAACGAGGAGGCGCTCGCCGCCTGGGCCACGGCGCTCGAGAAAAATCCCGACCATGTCTCGGCGCTGATCAACTCGAGCATCGTCCTCGCGCAGATGGGGAACCTGGGCGAGGCAGAGCGGCGGTGCCGACACGCGCTGGAAGTCCAGCCGAATCATCCCGGCGCGCTCTCCAGCCTCGGCAGCATCACCGCCCTCGACGGCAGGCGGTCGGAGGCGCTTCGCTGGTTCCGGAGGGCCCTCGATCAGGAACCGGAGCGAGCGGGGACCCACGACTCGATCGCCCAGGTGCTGGCGGCAAGCCGTCAATTCGGCGAGGCGATTCGGCATTTCCGGATCGCGGTCGCCAAGGAGCCGTTCCGGGGAGACTACCGGCTGGGACTGGCAGCGACGCTCGCCTCCACCGGTGACTTCGAGGGTGCCTGGGAGGTGGCCCACGAAGGTCGCCGACTGGGCGCCGACCTTCCCGCGGATTTCCTCGGGATGCTGCGCCAAGCCATGCCGGAACCGCCCGACCGGCCCTGAGCGGCGCGGGAGCCGCTCAGCCGTCGGATTCCCTGGCTGACGGCTGGGGCGGGGCTACCATCTCGTCCAATCGGGACGCCAAATCGGCGGGCAGCGGATCGCCGGTGTCGAGGACGTACCGCCGTAGCGAGGGAATCGCAAAGCGCCAGCGGCGGCCAGCGTCCACCAGCACTCCCGCATGCCGGAGCGCCGGCCGCAAATCGTCCCGCGCCCCCGCCGCTTCGATGATCCCGGCGGCCGTCGCCGCGTTCAGGCCGCCGCCCAGACGCCCCGCCGCCGTGGCGAGGGCGAACAACGCATGGTGATCCCGCGCGGGCCGGTCGTTGAGAACGCGCAGCCGCTGGTCGTAGTAATGCTTCATCGCCGGCAGCGCGGCGGCGTTCGTGCTCACCACAACGGATTCATCCACAAGTCCCCCGTTTCTGGCCGCCGCCTCCACCATCGCCGTCACGTGATGCACGAGGTGTTCCGGCCAGTCCTGGGCGTGCCTGGCGACCTTGTCGAGCCGGGCTGGACTCTCCGCGCGGAAACCGTTGTCCGCGAGCCAGACTTCGAGCAACTCCACGCTCTCATCGCGGTGGAGCGCGCCGAGCCCGAGATCGCGGTCCGCCCGCGCCAGGCTCGGCGACCGGAGCGCGTCCACGGTGTCCGGCAACCCGGCGAGAATCGTCACCGTCCGCAGACCTTCGCGGTTGCGCAGGGCGTCCAGCAACAGTTCGACCGCCGTCGGGTCCCGGTCGGCGAGCTTTTGCGCCTCGTCCATCAGGATCAGCAAACAGGAAGGTCCGCTGCCGGTCGGCCCCGAGCGTCGCGAGAGCGACTCGAAGCCGTCCAAGAGCGCGCTGACCGCCGGACGCTGCCGCCCCCCGGCAGAAACCGAAGCCTCGGCGCCCGCAGAAAATCCGAGTCTCAACTCCGGGAGCAGGTCACGCCAGCGATCCCGCAAAGCAAACTGCGACAGCACACCGTGGCGCAGTTCGTCGGCCCGATCCAGCATCGCGGGCCGAATCTCGATCACCACCGCCCGCTCTGCCTCTGCCGCGTTCGCGCTTTCGCGCAGCAGCGCTGACTTCCCCGCGCCTGGCGGGGCCTGGATCACCGCAAGCTGCGGTTTCGCGCTCGTACTGGCCATCTGCCGCAGGTGCCGGAACGCCTTCAGTTCCACCCGGCGACCGACGAAGTGCTCCGCGCTGCCGATGGCGCGGGCGGGGACGATCAGCGGGGAGGCCATTCACGCAAGGCTACATCGTCCGGACCAATGTTTCGTCGGAGTGATCGGAGTGGGGACGTTGCCCTACCGATTGGCCGGCGACGCGCAGCGCCCTCTGGCGGGCGGCGGTCTCGAACTTTCCCGTGAGATCACGAATATGTCGTGCCCGCCGGGACCAGGACCGGACCCGCCCGCGCTGGACTTCGACAGGAAATCCGCCATATGATCGGTTCACGAATTTGAATTTTCCGTGCCGCTTCGCGATTCGAAACACCGTGCACAGCTTCAGCACACTGAGGAACCTTGCGGTCAACGGAAGCTCCACTTGTCTTGTCCCGTGAAGGAGGGACCATGAGAAAGATTCTTCTTGCTCTTCTGTTCCTGACGATTGCCGTTCCGGCGGTCGCGCAACAGCAGTACGGGCGCCTCGAAGGCGCGGCGCGCGACGCCCAGGGACTCGCCCTCCCCGGAGTGTCCGTCACCCTCTCGGGTGAGGCCATCATCGGCGGCCGGAACTCCACCACCGACGTGGACGGCTCCTACCGGTTCCCGGCGCTGCCCCCAGGCGACTACAACATCCAGTTCGAACTGAGCGGCTTCCAGACCGTGGTGTTCGAGGGCATCCGGGTGGTGACCGGAGCGACCTTCTCGGTGGACGCCAACATGCAGATCGCCACGGTGGCGGAAACGGTCACCGTGACCGGCGAATCCCCGGTGGTGGACGTGAAGTCCACGGGGGTGGCCGCGACCTTCGACAAGACCCAGCTCGACGAGGTCCCCACCGCCACCGACATGTGGGCAGTCCTCCAGCAGAGCCCTGGCATCCGGGTGCAGGGCTTCGACGTGGGCGGCTCCCACAAGAGCCAGCAGTCCATGTACGAGACCTTCGGCGTGCGGAGCCAGAACCGCGTCCTCTATGAGGGTGTGAACACCACCGAGGGTTCCGGGAGCGCCGGGGGTTACTACGACTACTACGCCATGGAGGAATTCCAGGTTTCGGCACAGGGCGCGGACGTGGAGATGTCCACCCCGGGCGCGCAGATCCAGACGACCGTGAAGAGCGGCGGTAACGATTTCTCCGGTCTTGAGAGCGGCGCGTGGAACCCGGCGGACTGGATTGCCGACAACTTCTCCAGCGAACTCGAATCCAACAATGCCTCCGCGGCGCCGGTGCTCAAGTTCTACGAGTACCACCTGGACCTCGGCGGCCCGATCGTGCGGGACAAGGCGTGGTTCTACGCGGCCTACAACAACTTCTACATCGACACCGCGGTATCGGGTCAACCCATCGAGCTCGGCACCGACATCGGTGACTTCGACATCTTCACCGCCAAGCTGAACTACCAGATCACCGAACGCGACCAGTTCATCGGCTTTTCGACCTGGTCGTGGAAGCGGAAGCCGAACCGGTCCATCTCCGCATCCATCCCGGCGGAATCGGTGCTGGCCCAGGACTACTGGATCTGGCTTCACAAGGCCGAGTGGCAGCGCGTCTGGAGCGACCGGCTCTACAGCAACATCATGGTCGGTCACATGGGCACCGTCTGGCCCATGACTCCAAAGGGCGATCCGATCAACGGCAACGAGCCGCGCATCGAGGCAACCAACAACATCCGCGCGGGCGCCGGCTGGCAGCCGTTCACCTCGAAGCGCTGGAAGCCGCAGAGCACGGGGCAGTTCAACTACTACGTCCCGATCGGCACCGGCAGCCACGACTTCAAGTTCGGCTGGGACTGGCAGATTGACGGCCAGCTCTTCGGCTGGAACTCCAACTCGGGCGCGGTGCGCTACCTCGACGACATCAACGAAGGCCGGCCGCACAATGTGGACCGTATTTACCTCGTCGGCGTTCCCAACCTGACCGACGACCGGAACATGCACGCCGACTTCTTCGCGCAGGACGTCTGGACGATGAACGACCGGCTGACGGTGACGCTCGGCTTCCGCGTCGGCAGCCAGATCCTCTCCTACCTGGAGTCCGACAACAAGCCGGGCAGCCCCTGCCCCGAGTCGCTGCTCTGCCAGTTCGAGTTGCCATCCAACCAGTCGCAGCTCCTCACCGACATCTTCGGCGCGGGCGCCACGATCCCCGGCGACCAGGTGTATACCCACTGGAACATCGCCCCCCGGGCGGGTTTCACCTACGACATCACGGGAGAAGGCACCTCGGTGTTCAAGGCGTATGCCGGTCGCTACTACGCGAACGTCGGCACCGGACTCGGTTCGGCGAACCCGGGCGGGCAGGCCAACGCCACCTACCGGTTCCTCGATCAGAACATGAACGGGGTCCTCGAGGACACCTCCGAGCTCGGAGAGCGGCTTGTGTTCAACGCGGGCGCGGGCGCCTCGACGCCAATCGACCCGGACTGGTCCCTCGCCTACGCCGACGAGGCCAGCGCGGCGATCGAGCACGAGCTCACCGCGGACCTCGGAACCCGGGTTTCCTACGTGTACAAGCGCATGCGGAACACCTGGTCGAGCGGCTTGAACCGGGTGCCTCTCAACAACCGCAACACCTCGGTCACACTCACGGGGTGCGACGGGTGTCCGGTCAATCGGAGCACCTTCAACATGTTGGTGATTCCGGAGGACCTGGTCGGGGCAACGGACAACCTCACGACAAACCACCCGGCCGGCGAGAGCGACATGGACTTCCACACCATGTCGTTGGCGCTCAACAAGCGGTTCCGGAACAACTTCTTCTACAACGTCTACTTCGACTACCAGTGGCGCTCCGAGCCGCGAAGCCCCGGAACGTCCTCCACCTCCTGGGCGGCCCGCAACCCGCTTTCCGCGGATCCCACCGCGCAGGGCTGGTTCATCAACTACGACCAGGACATCCCGACGGTGCAGGACACCAGTACGTTCCAGTTCAAGACCTCGGCGCGTTACGTGATGCCTTACGACATCGGAGTCGCCGGCACCTACCGGCTGATCAGCGGCTTCAACTTCTCGCCTACCCACCGGCTCAGCCTCTACGACGGGGCCCTGAAGCCCTACGTCTGGCTCGCGCCGATGAGCGAAGACCGTTCCGACAACGTGGCCATTCTGGACTTCCGGGTGGACAAGGCTTTCGAACTCGGCGATCGGATCCGCGTCCAGGCGATTCTCGATCTCTTCAACGCCCTGAACGCGAACACCGTGACGAACTTCCAGTTGCTCGATACGGCCTATCAGAGTGTCGTGGACTACCTGAAGGGACGAACTATCGGGTTCTCGGCGAGGTTGACCTTCTGACCCGCTGAGACGTCCGACCAGGACACCGGCCCGCCGGCCTCCCCCAGGAGGCCGGCGGGCTTTTTGCTTGTCGGTGCCCGCTGCTTCTCGTCCAAAGACAGCCAGTGGATCGGAAATTTTGGATCACCGCGCAACAAAGGGCACGGCAATTCATTCCATCATAGTGAAAATAGGGCTCTTATGGAGTTCTTGAACCGTTCCGATCCATGGCACGCCTCTTGCCGAATGCGAGTACCGTTCTTGTACTTTCCCCCCAAGGAGGGACCATGAGAAAGATTCTTCTCGCTCTTCTGTTCGTGGCGGTCGCCGTACCGGCGCTTGCCCAGCAGCAGTACGGACGCCTTGAAGGCGCGGCGCGTGACGCCCAGGGACTCGCCCTCCCCGGAGTGTCCGTCACCCTCTCGGGTGAGGCCATCATCGCAACCCGGAACGCCACCACCGACGTGGACGGGTCGTACCGGTTCCAGGCGCTGCCCCCGGGCGACTACCTCCTCCAGTTCGAACTCAGCGGCTTCCAGACCGTCGTGTTCGAGGACATCCGGGTCGTCACCGGAGCAACCTTCTCGGTGAACGCCGACATGCAGATCGCCACGGTGGCCGAGACGGTCACCGTGACCGGCGAGTCCCCGGTGGTGGACGTGAAGTCCACCGGCGTGGCCGCGACCTTCGACAAGACCCAGTTGGATGAAGTCCCCACCGCGACCGACATGTGGGCGGTGCTGCACCAGAGCCCGGGCATCCGGGTGCAGGGATACGACGTGGGCGGCTCGCACAAGAGCCAGCAGTCCATGTACGAGACCTTCGGGGTGCGGAGCCAGAACCGGGTCCTCTACGAGGGCGTGAACACCACGGAGGGCACCGGCAGCGCCGGCGGCTACTACGACTACTACGCGATGGAGGAGTTCCAGGTCTCGGCGCAGGGTGCGGACGTGGAGATGTCCACCCCGGGCGCGCAGATCCAGACGACCGTCAAGACTGGCGGTAACGACTTCTCCGGCCTCCAGAGCGGGGCCTGGAATCCGCCGGATCTGATCGCCGACAACTTCAACTCCGAATTGGGGGCGCGGGACGGCTCCCCGTCACCGGTGCTCAAGTTCTACGAGTTCCACCTCGACCTCGGCGGTCCCATCGTCCGGGACAAGGCGTGGTTCTATGCCGCCTACAACAATTTCTACATCGACACCGCGATCTCCGGCGTGGACCAGAACCTGGCCACCGATATCGGCGACTTCGACATCTTCACCGCCAAGGTGAACTACCAGATCACCGAACGCGACCAGTTCATCGGGTTCTCCACCTGGTCCTGGAAGCGGAA
Source organism: Candidatus Marinacidobacterium sp. (assembly GCA_965223075.1). Classification (GTDB taxonomy): domain Bacteria; phylum Acidobacteriota; class Vicinamibacteria; order Marinacidobacterales; family Marinacidobacteraceae; genus Marinacidobacterium. Next base: position 1,984,427 of record OZ244986.1, read on the forward strand.
GCCCAACCGCGGGCTCTCCGCGACTCGTCCGGCCGACTCCATCCTCGCCCAGGACTACTGGATCTGGCTGCACAAGGCCGAATGGCAGCGCGTCTGGAGCGACCGCTTCTTCAGCAACATCATGATCGGCCACATGGGAACGACGTGGCCAATGGTCCCCAAAGCGGATCCGATCAACGGGAACGAGCCGCGCCTCAACCTCGCTAACAGCCATGTGTCGGGAGCGGGCTGGCAGCCGTTCACCAGGAACCGCTGGAAGCCGCAGAGCACGGCCCAGTTCAACTACTACGTCCCGATCGGCAACGGCAGCCACGACTTCAAGTTCGGCTGGGACTGGCAGATTGACAGTGAACTCCGCGGGTTCAACACGAACTCCGGCGCCTTCCGGTACCGCGACGATCCGGGCCAGGGCCGCCCGCACAACGTGCACCAGATCGACCTCGTGGGAGTTCCCAACCTGGTGGAAAACCCCAATATGCACGCGGACTTCTTCGTGCAGGACGTGTGGACCGTGAACGACCGCCTGACCCTGATGGCCGGCGTCCGGGTAGGCAGCCAGATCCTCAGTTACCTCGAGGCGGACAACTCCCCCGGAAGCGCGTGTCAGGATGTCTTGCAGTGCCAGTTCGAACTTCCGGCCAATCAGAACCAGATCCTCATGGACGTCTTTGGTACCGGCGGCGTCACCCCGGGTGACGATGTGTTCAGCCACTGGAACATCGCTCCCCGCGTCGGGCTGACCTACGACCTGACCGGTGAGGGTTCCACGGTCTTCAAGACCTACTTCGGGCGCTACTTCTCCAACATCGGTACCGGCCTGCTGTCAGCGAACCCGGGTGGCCAGCCTTCCGCCCGCTACGTGTTCCTCGATCAGAACATGAACGGAATCCTCGACGATTCCTCGGAACTCGGACAGCAGCTCTCGTTCACCGCGGGCGCCGGGTCCGGCTCCACAACGCCGATTGATCCAGACTGGACGCTCCCCTGGGCGGACGAGTTGAGCGCCTCGGTCGAGCACGAGCTGACCGCCGACCTCGGTGCGCGGGCGTCGTATGTGTTCAAACGGATGCGCAACACCTGGGGCAGCTACGACCAGGCCGACCTGGGCCTGAACACCCCGGTCACGATTCCGACCTGCGACAATTGTCCGGCGGGCTACAACCGGTCGTTCAACCTGCTCCTCTACCCAGAGGAACTGGTCGGCACGACCGACAGGCTGACGACGAACCACCCGGCCGGCGAGAGCGACATGGACTTCCATACCATGTCCCTGGCGCTGAACAAGCGGTTCCGGAACAACTTCTTCTACAACGTGTACTTCGACTACCAGTGGCGCTCTGAACCGCGGAGCCCGGCCGGGTCGTCCAGCGGCTGGGCAACAAGCTCGCCGCTGTCTTCCGACCCCACGTCGCAAGGCTGGTTCCTCAACTACGATCAGGACATTCCGACCGTTCAGGATACGACCACGTATCAGTTGAAGACTTCCGCGCGGTATGTCTTGCCGTACGAGATCGGTTTGGCGGGAACGTATCGGTTCGTGAGTGGGTTCAACTTCGCGCCGACCCACCGAAACACGGTGTATGACGGACGGGTGACGGCCACCTCCTGGCTCGCCCCCATGAATGAGGACCGCTCCCCGAATGTGACGATCGTGGACTTTCGACTCGACAAGTCCTTCGCGTTGAGCGATCGCATGGACGCACAGTTCATTTTCGACATCTTCAACGCGATGAACGCAAACACGGTCACGAACTTCCAGTTGCTGGATTCCGTAGTTCCGTATCAACGAATTGTGGAGTACCTGAAGGGACGAACCATCGGGCTTTCCGTGCGACTTACCTTCTGATCCTTCGGGGTCTTCCACCAATAAGGGTCCGTCGGCTCCAGAAGGAGCCGGCGGGCCTTTCCTTTTGGGCGTGACTTCGGCCAAGATCGCAGCGTGCTCCCGCCCCGAAGCGCCACGATTGCGGCGGCGCTCCTGCTGGGAACCACTTGGGGCTGTGGAGATCGTTCCGATCGCACGGAGTCTCCGCCTGAGCGGGTGACAGCGCCAAGAGAACCCCTCGCCGACCCGGACGAGGGTGTGGGCGCCGCGGTGTGCGGCGCTTGCCACGCGGACATCGCGCTGGCTCAGGCAGGCCACCCGATGGCGCGCACGGCAGCCGCGGTGACCGCGGGAACCCGCGACCGCTGGTTTTCGGACGAGATGCTGGCGCGAACCGTCTCCTGGCAGCAGGGGATCGGTGCGCAACCCGCTTACGAGCTCCAGGCCGATGGCGGGGTCCGGTTCGCCGCTCCAGGCGCCGATCCGTCTGGGGTGCCGGTGGACGCCGTCTTCGGATCCGGCCTCCGGGGGCTGACACCGGTCTCTTTCGCTTCCGGCGCCCGGCTCCGTGAATTGCGGCTCTCGTTCTCCCACGCGCGGGACGGCTGGATCCCGACTCCGGGGGGGGAGGACGACGAAGACCCTCTTGGCAACCTCGACACCGCGGAGGAGAGCGCAAGCTGCATCGGGTGCCACACCACGGCGCTCGCCTGGGAAGACGGAGGTCGCTTCGACCCCCATCGGGCGGTGCTGGGCGTCTCGTGCGAACGTTGCCACGGCTCGGGCATCGCCCATGTGGAAGCCCAGTCCGGCGGGGGCGATCCCGGTCCCATCTTCCATCCCGGGCGGCTTTCGCCCGCAGAACAGGTGGCCTTCTGCGGACAGTGCCACCGCCAGCCGACCGATTTCGAGCCGCGGGAGATCCTCGCCCGCGACCCGCTGCTGGCGCGGCACGCCGGCGCGAGCCTGATGATGAGCGCCTGCTTCCGGGAATCGCCCCCGGAAAGGACGATCACCTGCACCGACTGCCATGACCCGCATCGGCCGGAACCGGCCGGTCCGGAGCGGACCCGCGCCGTCTGCTCTCGGTGTCACGAGGATGCCCCGTCACTCCACCGGCAGACCCCGGTGGCGGCCGAAGCGGACTGCGCCGGCTGCCATCTGCCGGCCCAGAGCGAAGCGTTCCATGGCACCCCGTTCACGGACCACTGGATCCGTCTTCCCGGAGCCCCGCCAACTCCCGGATCAGCCGCCGGCCGCCGGGAGCTTGCCTGGCTCGAGGAGTTGTACGAGCGGCGGATGCCGGAGGAGAACCCACCCGCAAAGACCGCGCGGCTCCGGACGGGGCTCGCGGAACTCCTGCATATCCGTGGCGCCCGTAGCGAGGCACAGGCACTGCTCCGGGAAGCGCTGGCCCTCGGTGCCGACTACCAGACGCGGCTGAAGGCCGGGGCGCTCCTCCGCGACGGCGGACGAACCGCCGAGGCTCTCACCATCTTTCGGGACGCCTCCGCCGAACGACCTCAAACCCCCCACGCCTTCTACGAACTCGGGGACCTGTTGCTCGACACGGGCGACTACCGCGGGGCGGTGGCGCCGCTTGCCACCGCCGCGGAACTCAGTCCCGACTCCGCGGGTGTGCACGCGGCCCTCGCTACGGCTCTGCTGGGCGCCGACCGGCCAGCGGAGGCCGTCGCCGCATTCCGGGACGCGCTGGGAATCGAACCCGGCCTTCCGGCCGCGCTCGGTCCCCTGGCGGGAATCCTCGCCGCCCACCCGCGGCGCGGTCTACGGAATCCGACGGAGGCAGTTCGACTCGCCGAGCGCCTTGCTGGACAGTTCTCTTTCCAGGAGCCCCGCTCGCTGGATCTCTTCGGTGCTGCCTACGCAGCCGCGGGTGACTACCCGAACGCAATCCAGGCAGCAGAGCGCGCTGCCGCCCTCGCCGGGAGCGGGGGTAGAGCCGATCTGGAGGCGGCCATCCGGCAGCGTCTCGCCCTCTACCGCGCCGGACGTCCCTACGTGGGCCCACTGCCCGCCGGGGCCGCCCGGCCCTGACGTTCGCTCCCGCGGATCCTCGAACGACCCGGAGCCGCGACTCGCGGGTACACTGCGATCCGGCCAGTCCCGGTATGGCTGGTCTCAGACCCTTCCAAGGAGCGACACCATGCGCAATGTGAAGATTCTCTTGCTAGCGGGCGGCCTGGCGTTCGCCGTCTTTGGCTGTGGCGGCGAGATGCCCGCCGAAATGGGAGAGCCGTCCGGGAACGCCGATCTGGTTCAGCGGAACCTGCCGAATCCGAATCCGGTGGTCATCACCCAGTGGGCCGATCTCCCGGACGGCCGCAGCTGGGGCTCGACGGCAGGCGTGGACATCGGGCCCGACGGCCATGTGTGGGTTTACGACCGCTGCGGAGCGAATGCCCTGGCCGGCGGTTGCGAGGAAAACCCCGCGGTGAATCCGGTCCTGAAGTACGACCGCCACACCGGAGAGGTTCTCGCCGAGTTCGGCGCCGGGCTCTTCGTGCTCCCCCACGGACTCCACGTGGACGATGACGGCAATGTCTGGGTGACCGATTCCCAAGGAAACGAGGCCGGCACCAAGGGGCACCAGGTGATCAAGTTCAGCCCCGAGGGCGAAGTGCTGATGCGCCTCGGAATCGCCGGACAGCCCGGTACCGGGCCCGGCCAGCTCTACGAGCCCTGCGACGTCATCACCGCCCCGAACGGCGACATCTTCGTGTCCGACGGCCACAGCGGCCAGAGCCCGGACCCGCCGGAGGGCCGCACCGGGCGCATCCTGAAGTTCGATTCCGAAGGCAACTTCATCAAGGAGTGGGGCATCATCGGGTTCCGGCCCGGTCAGTTCCGCACCCCGCACGCGCTGGAATTCGATTCCCAGGGCCGGCTCTTCGTGGCCGACCGGGGTAATCACCGACTCCAGATCTTCGACCAGGACGGGAACCTGCTGGATACCTACTACCAGTTCAGCCGGGTCAGCGGGCTGTTCATCACCGACGACGACACGCTTTACGCGATCGACTCGGAGTCCACCGAGACGAACCATTTCGGCTGGCTGAACGGCGTCCGGATCGGGCACGCCAGCGAGGACAAGGTCACGGCCTTCATTCCGCCGCACTACCCGACCGAAGGAAGGGTTCTCCAAGGACTGGCCGGCGAGGGAGTCGCGGTGGACGAGGACGGCAACGTGTTCGTTGCCGAGGGACCGGCTTCCCGCCCGTTCGCCGTGGGCGGTCTCACGAAGTACGAGCGCGCCCAGGACTGAGCCTTCGGACCGGTCCGCCCCTACGCCAAGGATGGTTGCCGGCTCCGGCCGCTTTCTGCCCGCTGATAGCGGTTTCCCGAGTCCGCGAGCGTCGTGGAAGGCACCGGTAGTGCTACAAGACGCTACATTTGCTACAGTCGTCTCATGCGTACCATTACCCAGCGTCAACTTCGCAACGAGTCTGCGGCCATCCTGCGGGAAGTACAGGCAGGTCAGCATCTGACCGTCACCCGCAACGGTACGCCGGTGGCCGAACTGAGACCGGTGGCCGCTCGCCGGTTTGTGCCTCGGGCCGTGATCAAGGCAGCGGCCAGGACCGCGCCGCGAATAGATGCCAAACGGTTTCGCGCCGACCTCGATGCGCTCGTAATTCAGGATGTCGACATCTGAAGGACACTCGCCGCACCCGAGGACGCCGAGCGGGCCCCGCGGGCTCCTGGATACCTCGGTCGTCATTGACCTGGACTTGATCGACAGCGACGACCTCCCGGACGAGACCGCCATCTCGGCCATCACGCTCGCCGAACTCGCAGCGGGACCGCACGCCGCCGTGGACGAGCAAGAGCGTGGCCGCCGGCAAGACCGCCTGCAATGGGCCGCCTCGAGCTGGGACGCGCTCCCGCTCGATGGGGAAGTCGCCCGCGCCTATGGTCGCCTATACGCGACGATGCGCGGCAGCGGTCGCGCGAGCCGCCGCCGGTTCGCCGATCTTCTCATCGCCGCGACTGCCCTGGCACACGGCCTCCCGTTGTTTACGCGGAACCCCGCCGATTTCTCCGGTCTGGAAGACCTCATCGAGATCAACGCCCTTTGAGCGCGGGTCGGAGTTCTCAGCGCCCGTTCGCCGTGGGTGGTCTCACGAAGTAGGAGCGCGCCCAGGACTGATTCCTGACGCGCTCCATGTCGGGGTCAGGAGAGCAAGGCGTGCAGTTTCCCCAGGACCTGGGTTACGACTTGGGGCGGCGCCTGTGCCGCGAACCTCAGATGCCGCGCCCGCCAGTGGAGACTACGAACCTGGTCGGCCAGGACGACGCCTCCGATCGGGCCGTCTGACGGCAAATCCACCTCGAAGGGATACCCCTTCACAGTGGACGTGACCGGACAGAACAGGACGACGCTTGATTTCTCGTTGTATTCCAGTGGACTCAAGACGAGCGCCGGCCGATGACCCGCCTGTTCGTGCCCTGCCTGCGGGTTGAAGTGCAACCAGACGAGATCACCCCGGCGCGGAATGTGGGAATCATTTACCACTCTTCCGCGCCCTCGGCCGCACCCCAGTCCACCTCACCGTGGCGATTGTCCGCGCTGATGCCGGCCACAAGTTCCTCAAGGTCGTAGCGCCACTTCCGGAGAATCACCTCGTCCCGACGGGTCACCAGTTCGATGACGGCGCCTTCACGAACGCCCCATTGTTCGGCTACCGGCTTGGGAATCCGGACCGCAAGGCTTGCGCCCCATCGCGAGACGCGCGTTCTGACACCCATGGGAATCCTCCGCAGAGATATCTAAAGTATATCTCACAGCGGTTAGCCCGGATTTCTCATACTCACGGTCGCAGGAAGGGTTTCAACTCGCGGCAACCTGTTGACAATCCGAACAGTTCTTCGCGAAGCTCGGACTCCCGAACGGCGCGCTGGCAAGGGAACGCCGACCTCCGGTCGGCACCGCGGCCCGACAGGGCCGCGAAAGGAGAGTCGCCCGATGCCCGGATGGCGCAACCCTGCGCACCGCGAAGCCGCGCGGTGATCCTGAGCCCGGTCTGCGCCCTGGGCGACAGCAGCACTGCACCTTTCGCCCGCCTCCGGCGGGCGGTGCCGACCGGAGGTCGGCGTTCCCGTGCCTGGCCGCCGTCTCATCTGTTGGGGGTACGTGCGGAGACAAGAGCCATCCCGACGATTGGGGTCTTCGCCGCCGCGGCCCTGCGGGCCGCTGTGCCGACCGGAGGTCGGCGTTCCAAGCCGTCCCCGCGAATCTCCTCGCTCAGCGGAACGCGGCGGCTCCAAAAGAGCGAAAGGCCCGCCGCCCCGGAGGGCGGCGGGCCTTGAAGGTGCTTTAGCTAGGGGATCCCTAGAAGGTCAAGCGGGCGCTGAGGCCGATGGTGCGGCCCTGGATCCACTCGATGGTCTTGAGGTAGTTGCCACCGGCGCTCATGACGAAGTTGGACTCCGCGGCGCCGTTCAGCGCGTTGAACAGGTCGAGCATGAACTCGATCTCCGCGTTGTCGCCGAGCTGGACGCCCTTGTCCACCCGGAAGTCCAGGATCATGACGTTGTCCGAACGCCGGTTGTCCATGTTGTCCAGGAAGATCGTCTGGCTGCCAACGTTGCCCACCGGGACCCGGACCATGGGCGCCCAGTTGAAGCCGCTGACCAGCCGCAGCGTCGCGGCCGTACCGATGTTATAGGGCATCACGTAGCGTCCGGCGCTCTTGAGCTGCCAGTTGGTCAGGTTCTGGATCAGCGGAATGGAGCCGTACTGGAAACCCCAGCCGACGCCAACCGGATCCGTCGTGAGCGGGCTCGTGGACTGGCCCGGGGTCCGGCCCTCGTGCCGCCACTGGTAGTCGAAGTAGGCGTTCCAGAAGAAGTTATTCCGGAACCGGCGGTTGACGCCGAACGAGAAAGTGTTCCAGTTGAACTTCGTCTCGTTTTCGGGGGCGTTCGTGTAGAGATTCTCACTCAGGGGAGCCCCGTCCGGCAGGTCGTTGACCGTTACCGAAGTGCCGCCGAAGCCGGGATCCGTTCCGAAGTCCGATGCTCCCGGTCCACAAGATGCCGGACAGGCAATCGTCTTGGAGTTCGTCAGGTTGCCAATGCGGGCAATGTTCAGGTTGCCCCAGGCACCGGTCTGGCGCTTGTGGACGAAGGAAACCCGGACTCCGATGTCGGAACCGATCTGGTGTTCGGCGGAGGCGCTGATCTCGTCAACATACGGCTGGACGATGCCCTGATCGATTCTCGCGCCGGCGACCGGAGCGCCACGCTCTTCGCCAAGTCCGGCGCCGTCGTCTCCAGCCAGGCGGGTGCCGAGCTCGCCCACGCCATCGAACAGAGCATTCATGTTCTGGTCGAGGAACTCGTAGCGGACGTACTTGTTGCCGCCAGGGTTCGCTGCCTGAATCCCGCTGTTCATGTTGTGGTAGTAACGCCCGAAGTAGACCTTCAGGACCGAGCGGCCCTGGCCGGTGAGGTCATAGGTGAAGCCCACGCGCGGAGCGATGTTCCACCAACTGATGAGGTTGTCCTCGCCCGAAACCTCTCCACCCGTGCCGAAGAGCAGCGGCAGCGCCGCATGCACGTTCGGGTCCACGTCGGCGATCTCGCGAAGGCAGCCGAGGGCGGCTTCACAAGGCCCGCCGGGAGTGTTGTTGGACCCCAGGTAGCCCATCCGCTGGCTCCCGAAACGGACACCGGCATTGATCGTCAGACGATCGTTGATGGTCCAAACGTCCTGCGCGAACAGATCCAGGTGGGTGTTCCGGTCGTAGTTGAAGTTCGGGAAGCTGTGGAACTCGATCTGGTCCACATTCATGGGACTCGGGGGATCCTTCGTGCTGTCGTCCCGATAGCGGACGGCGCCCGAGTTCGCGTTCCAACCGAACTGCCGCTCGTCGATCTGCCAGTCCCACCCGAACTTCAGGTCGTGGCTGCCGCTCTCCGTCGGCAGGTAGTAGTTGAACTGACCCGTGGTGTGCGGCTTCCACCGGTTGAACGTGAACGGCCGCCAACCCGCTCCGGCCCACTGGCCGGTGCCGAGGTCAATCCGCGCCGGCTTCGTCGCCGGGTCCACCGCCGGCGTCATCGGCCAGCCGAATCCGAAGTGGTTCACCTGGATGTTGCTGTAGAGACGGTCGCTCCACACCCGCTGCCACTCGGCCTTGTGCAGCCAGGACCAAGAGTCCTGTGCCAGGATGGACTCGGCCGGACGGACAGCGGACAGGCCCCGGAAGGGCTTCTGCTTCAGCGACCAGTGGTGAAAGGTAATGAACTGGTCCCGGTCGGTGATCTGCCAGTTCGCCTTCACCGTGAACATGTCGAAGTCGCCGAGGTCGGTCGCCTGGTCCTCGGGAACGCCCGAGATGATCCGGTCGATGACGAACCGGTTGTAGGCGGCGTAGAACCACGCCTTGTCCCGGATGATCGGGCCGCCGAGGTCAATGTGCGCCTCGTAGAACTCGATCACCGGAGCCTCCGTCCCGCCGCGGGAACGCAGCTCGGAAGGCAGGTTGTTGGCGATCATGTCCGGGGGCTCGTAGGCGAAGTGCTCGGTCCCGGAGAAGTCGTTACCGCCGCTCTTCCACACCGCGTTCACGGTCGCGCCCGGAGTGTTCGATTCCACGTCGGCGCCCTGCGCGGACACCTGAAACTCGCCGATCGCGTAGAAGTCGTAGTAACCGCCCGCGCCGCCGGTGCCCTCGGTGGTGTTCACACCGTCGTTGATGATCCGGTTCTGACCCCGGACCCCGAAGGTCTCGTAACCCGACTGCTGGCTCTTGTGGGACCCGCCCACGTCATAGCCGCGCATCCGGACGCCCGGGCTCTGCTGGAGGACCGCCCACATGTCGGTGGCCGACGGGACATCCTCGAGCTGGGTGGTGTCGAAGGTCGCCGACACACCCGTGGTCTTGACGTCCACCACCGGGGACTCGCCGGTCACGGTGACGGTTTCGGCGACGGTCGCGATGTCCATCGTGGAGTTGATTTCGAAGGTCGAGCCGCCAACCACGGTGATGTCTTCGAAGACGAGGGTCTGGAAACCGCCCAGTTCGAAAGTCATCGTGTAGCTGCCACCGACCAACTGGGCGAACCGGTAGGAACCGTCCACGTCAGTCGTGGCCGTCCGGGCCGCGACGAGTTCTGTGGACTCCAGGGTCACCGTCACTCCGGGGAGGACGAGGCCTTGGGCGTCGTTCGCGGCGCCCTCGAGGCGTCCGTAGATCTGCTGGGACAGGGCCGAAGTCGGCCACGCCACCAGCAGCGTAAAGAGAATGAGTTTTCTCATGCTGCTTGGTCCTCCTTGGAGCTCGGAAGCATGGAGAGGGAAAAGATGTCAGTCAGGAAAAGCAACGGTCGGACCAGAAGCGCCGATCGAGTCTTTTTTCTTTATAAGTCATTCTAAGTGGGTCCCTTACATTCGCACCCAAGGGGAGCGGCATTCAGAAAACCCGCCTCCACATTCGATTTATTGGAGGCGAATGGCCAATTCTCTTGAATCTCGTAGTCTCCTGTCAACCCGCGAGACTTTTCTTCAAGGCCCGGCAGGGGCGCCGGAAGGGCCGGAAGAGTGCCTGTGGACGCTCGGGCCGTGCGGGGAAGAACGACTATCGGACCGTGCAGCTACCCTCGGCGCAGAACGCCTCGATCGGACATACGACCGTTCTCAGCGAGCACCCTTAGACTCCGCATCCCGTGGAAGCGCCTCTCCCTCTCCGGACCGCCGGAGCGGCTCTCGCCGCAAATCCCTTGCGTACCGCCCTCGCCCTGATCGGGCTGGTGATCGGCGTCGCCTCGGTCATCACCATGGCCGCGCTCGGGTCCGGAGCCCGGGCTGCTGTCGCCGACGATGTGCGTTCCGCCGGCACCAACATCATCATCGTGCGGGCCGGCAACTACATCCGGGGGGGCGACGCGGTAAACATCCCTTCGGGATTCGGCCGGGCCGACACCCTGACTGCGGAAGACGCGGAAGCGATCCGGAACATTGCGGATGTGGCAATGGTGAGTCCGGTGGTGGAGGAGAGGACGGGACTCGTTTCCGACACCGGGGATTCGTTCGCCCAGATTCACGGGGTTTCCGCCGAGGGGCCTCGGATCTACCAGGTGCGGTTCCAGGACGGGGAGAACTTCACCGCCGCCGATGTTCTGGATCGACGAGCGGTCGTGCTCCTCTCCTCTCCAGTGGAAGCCGGCCTCTTCCCCGGACGCTCCGGGGTAGGCAGGACGGTGGTGATCCGGGAACGGGAGTTTGAGGTGGTCGGAATCTACCAATCTTCCGACCGGCGGCTCGCCGAGGCCGCGATGGTCCCTCACACCGTTCTCGTCGATATCGTCGGGCGCAACTATCTGCAGGCGGTTGCCATCGCCACCGAACGGGCCGGCGATGCCTCCCGGGTGGGTCGCGGCGTGGCCAACCTGCTCCGCGAGCGACACGAGCTGACCCGCGCCACGCCGCCGGCGCTTTCGAGCGCTCCGCACTCGTTCCGGCGCGGCTCGCGGCTGCCGGATGATTTCGTCGTGCGCACCCAGGCGACGGCGGCGCTGACGCAGGGGCTCTACACCACCGCAGCCGCCTTCGTGCTCGCCTCCATGCCCAAATTGGACGAGGTCACCTCCGAAGAGATGGTGGGCACCCTGAATCGCGCAACCTCGACAATGACCCTCCTGCTTGGAGCGCTCGCCGGGGTGTCGCTCATCGTGGGGGGCGTCGGAATCATGAACGTCATGCTGCTAGCGGTCACGGAGCGCACCCGGGAGATCGGGCTGCGGCTGGCGGTCGGGGCGCGGCGGCGCGACGTGATGTGGCAGTTCCTCGCCGAGGCGGTGGGTCTGGCCGCGCTTGGGGGGCTCTTCGGGGTCGCGCTGGGCGGCCTCTCGTCGGCGCTCGTGGAAACGATGTTCGGCTGGCGAACCCTGATTCCGGCGGCCGCCATCGTCGCCGCAGGCATTCTGGCGATGGGAGTCGGGGTCTTCTTCGGCTGGTACCCAGCGCGGCGGGCATCAAGACTCGACCCGATCGTCGCGCTCCGCTCGGAGTAGGCCGCACACGCCGCTGTTCCGGAAACCGGGTTCGACTGCCGGCGTCCCGTGAGGCGCACAGCAATGCGCCGCCCGCGGCGCTGCGCGCCGCTGTGCCGACCTGGAGGTCGGCGTTCCCTGGCCGGCGGCGCCTTCCGGATGTTCGGCTCAACAGTGGAACCTGCACCTGCACAGTCGACTGCCCGGCGCTTCCCTCCCTGCGGCGCACGTCCGCTAGGAGCCTGCCCCGCAGGAATTTGGAGGAGGGGGGCGAGATGGGTTCGTGAACGGTCTCGAGTTGGGGATCGGGAGTGATTTCGGGGACCGGGACGGATGGGGAGTGTTCCCGATGGCGCGGGCCGACGGTTTTTGCGGTCTCGGGTGGTGATCGGCGGTCTTGGGGTGTTCCATCAGGTGGTTTTCAACGCTCCGATCCGTTTGATGTTCAGCGCCAGGCACACCAGGTTCCACTCGGCCTGCACGTTCGCCAGGCTGCGGAGACTGAAGCGACGAAAGCCCAGCACCTCCTTGATCCAGCCGTTCGGCGCCTCCGAAAGCCACTTGCGTCTCGCATAGCGGGCCCGGCCCGCCTCCGTCGCCAGCTTCTTCCGCATCCGATCCGTCGCGGGCCGGGTCTTCGGGTCCACCGCCGCCTGCTTCTTCCCTTCCCGACCCAGCGCCACATGCCCCGCAATGCCCCGCTCTTCCAACGCCCGCAGATCCGCCTCGTTGCAATACCCCGCATCCGCCAGAACCTCCTCCGGCTTCTCCCCCAAGTGCTCCTCCACCGCCTCCAGGCGTGCGATCAGTTCCCCCTGGTCACTCGCGCACGCGCTCACCGACGCATCCACCACGATCTGGTGCGCGTCATCTACCACCGTCTGCGCGTTGTAGCTCTGCTGGAACCCCTCCGTACTCGTCTTCATGATCCGACTCTCCGGGTCCGTGAAGTTGCTCTGCGCCTTCGGCTCCGGCTCCCCATACTCCCGCTTGTAGGGTCTCCCGCCTTTCGCCGGGCGATCCTGCCCCGGCTCCCGGCCCCGCTCGTCGTCCGCCTGCCGCTGCGCCGCCTCCAACCGCTCCTTCGCCGCCTCGATCGCCGCCAGCCGATCCTCCCGCCGACGCAACTCCGCCGGCAACTCGTCCCCCCGCACCTCCTTCCCCAAGCGCCGATCCTCTTCCTCATCCGCCCGCGCCGCCGCCGTCGTCAAGCCCTCGATCTCCTCCCGTAGCCGCGCCTCCTCCCCAACCAGCCGGTCATAACTCATCGCCTTCCGCTTGCTCGCGTTCGCCCGCACCTTCGTCCCGTCGATCGAAAGCGTCCCGAAACGGACCAGCCCCATCTCGCGCGCCAGCCGTACCACCTTCACGAACAACCCCTGGAAGCGCCGCAGATGTTGCCGCCGAAACTCGCAGATCGTCCGATGGTTGGGAAAGTTCCCCGCCCCAAGCATCCGAAACGCAACGTCCTCCTCCAGCTTCCGCGCCAGCTTCCGGGAAGAAAACACCCCCGTCGCATACCCGTAGATCAACACCTTCACCATCATCGTCGGCGAATACGGCGCGTTCCGACGACCGTCCCCCGCATACCGAGCGTAAAACGCCGAAAGGTCCAGCTTGGCCACCACGTCGCTCACCTGGTGCGCCAGGTGCCCCTCCGGAACCCAGTCGTTCAGCTTCACCGGCATCAGCAGGATCTGATCCGGCTGATACGCCCGAAATCTCGTCGGCATGCCATGCTCCCCACGCGCGGCTCCTCACAACAGAACCGCTGATAACGGCACACTATATCAAAGACTTACACCAAAATCACCCCCCAATCCGATCAACAACCCACCACCCCTACCGCCAAGCCCGATCTGACCGCGAACAGCTTTCTGCGGCGCAGACTCCTAGCGAGGCGCAGCCCTAGGCTTGGGGTTCGTCGTCGCCTGGCTCGGGCGGCGGGTTCTCGATGGGCATCCCGGTGTGAGGATCCACCGTCGGTGGTTCCATGATGAAGGGAACCTCGATTTCATAGGGAGCGCCCTCGAACCGGAAGTACACGATCGCTACGGTGTCCTCCGTATCGATTGGACGACCACTCGCCATCCAGGCTTCGCCGAACTCGTCGATCCGGGGCCGGAGGGGTTCGAGCTCTTCTCCCGCGTCCCCGACGCGCCGAATACTCATTCGCACGTCCTCCGCGACCGCCGCCGGGAGTTCGCTTCTCATGGCGTCCGAGAAGTAGAGACGATGCTCACCCTCGGCGGTGAGCACGACCTCAAAGTGCAGATCACCGTGCATGAAGACATAGCCCCCGTACCGGGCAGAGTGGTCGCCGTGGGCCATCATCATCCCCGCCATCCCCGCCATCCCGTCCATCTCCTCGGATGGCGGTTCTTCCTCGGGAGCTCCGCAGCCGACGAGGACGAACGTTGCGAACACCAGGAGGTGCGACGGGCGAATCATCAAGACGTCATTCAGTGATCAATTATGGAGAGAAGGAGATAGCAGGCGAACGAGTTCGGTCGGACTCATGGCTTCGCGGATCGCTCGCAGGACTCTGGAGAGCCGGTCGTCCGGAGAGATTCGTGGATCGATGAGGTTCTCCAGGGCCGCGCGGAAGGCGGGATCTACGGAAGGGCGGACAAGAGCGTATCCGCCGAAGCGGTCGGCATGTGCGAGGAGGCCGTGGGGGTCGGGAATCAGGGCCTCGAAGTCGAGCGCGCGCAACGCCTCCAGGTGACTCAGGTTTCCGTCCAGATATCCGGCAAGCACCCGCGATACGACGGGCTCCAGCGCGCGGAGCGACTCGTCGGCGGGAGCGGTCGGGAAGAGCCCCTCCAGCGTTACCGCCAAGCCCTCGAACACCGCGGTCCGGGGACCGTAAAGCGGAACGATGCCGAGTTCGGGCCATCCGGTGGCTCGGAATTCCCGATCGGCGACCACTGCCTGCAAGTGATGGCCGGGGACTCCTTCATGGCATGCGAGACGGTTCAGTTCGGTGGATCGCAACGGGAGGCCCGACGGGAGCCACAGCGCCCCGCGTCCGGCCCCGCCGTAGCGATAAAAGGGCGAGGGGCCGGTCGGGAGGCTGAGCGCCTCCGCGGGTTCCATCCAGCGAAGACCCAGCGGTTCGAGGGCGATCCCCGCAGCCTCAATGGACGCCAACCCGCGGCAGGCGGCGAGCGCCTCCCGCAACCACACCTCTGCCGATTCTCCGGGGACATCGGAGCGCTCGTAGTGACGACGCACCCGGACCTTGAGGGGAGCCACACCCGACAGAGCGCGATCGACCCGGAAATGAAGACGCTCGAGATCCGCCTCGGGATCGCTCCAGGAAAGCCCGAAGACCTCCAGGAGTGCCTCTGCGACCGGCCGGCGTTCCCCGAGCAACGAACGGGCGCGGAAGGCCAGCGCGCGCAGCGACGCCTCGATGCGCCGCACTCGGAATTCTTCTCCGGTGCGCGCCATTTGCCGGGCGCCGTCGGCAAGGCGCCCGGCCCGCTCGGCGATTTCCCGGAGCTCGAGGTCCGCGGGCTCCGGAGGCGCGTCGACGAACACCAGATCCAGAAACAGCGAATCGCGCTCGTGGAGCGCGAAAGCGAGTTCCACATAGCGGCCGGCGAGCTCGTCGACCGTCCGTGGGGCGGGATCCGCCCCGGGCGGTGGCGCGGGGCCGCAGGCGGCCCAGACAATGGGAGCCACCAAGGCGAGCTGCGGAAGACGGAAAAGAACGCGGAAGGGGCGGATTCGGGAAGCGTATGCGGGGAACGTTGGAGATGCGGGAGGAGAGCCTCAGGGTGAGATTCCCGCCGTGCCAGCGACCCGCTCTGAGAGCGGCGCTCCTCGCCCTTTGACGGTCGCCGAGCCGGGGCATATCTTCTAGCAGCCTGTGGAGGAAGTGACGTGAGCACCGAGAACGGGGGGCGCGCCCGGCTGACAAGGCGCGCAAGGGAGGAATACCGGGTGTATTCCGACCGAAGGGCAACGATGAGGGCCGCGTAGCGGCCCGGTTCAGCCGGGATGCATCGCCGTTCGAATGCCGCGTGACTTTTTCCACAGGCTGCTCAAGTTGGCCGTTCGTCAAGAGCGACGGCGCGGTCACAGCTCCGTTCGACTCATGGAGGAGATTCTGATGACGCGAAAGGCAACCCGATTCGGCCTGCTTCTGATCCTCGCTTCCGGGCTCGGCCTACTGGCCTGTGGAGCGCCCGAGATGGAGGACCAGATGGCCCCCGCAACCGAGGCGCTCGGCATCCGCGCCGCTGGCGATACCGAGATCGCTCCGGACATGGAGCAGATCCCCGAAGAACTCCAGAAGGTGTTCCAGCACATCGACGACAACGTGGACCGGCACACGACGAACCTCCGCCGCTGGGTCCAGCAGCCGAGCATCTCGAACTCCGGGGAGGGCATCCCCGAGTCAGCCCAGATGGTGAAGGGCTTTTTCGATCAGCTCGGTTGCCAGCAGTCCCAGGTCTACGAAATCCCGATGACCGAGTGGGGTCAGCCCGGTAACCCGGTGGTGTACGCGAACTGCAACTACGGCGCGGAACGCACCCTGCTCATCTACTGGATGTACGACACCATGCCCATCACCCAGCCCGAGGCCTGGGTGCTTCCGCCGTTCGACGGCGAGTTCAGCGAATTCGGCCCCTTCAAGAAGGTGATGATCGGTCGCGGCGCGACCAACTCGAAGGGCCCTCAGATGACCCAGTGGAACGCCTTCCACTCCATCTACGAGGAGACCGGCTCCATGCCGGTGAACCTGATCTTCATCGCCGAGGGCGACGAGGAGCGGATGTCCATCGGCCTTCGCCAGTTCGTCCGGGAAAACCCGGATCTATTCCGTGAGGCCGAGGCGATGTACCGCTTCGGGCGGCAGTCACGCTCCGGCGCCGCGGGCATTGGGGGCGGGTCGGAAGGCTGCGTCTACATCGAACTCACCACCAGCGGAGCGAGCTGGGGACGGGGCCCGGTGGCCTCCAACATCCACGGGTCCAGAAAGCGTTCCGTCGACGCCCCGGCGCTCCGGCACGTGAAGATGCTCTCGTCACTGGTTTCCGATGACGGGAACCGGGCACTGATTCCCGGCTTCTACGACGGCGCGGACCCGCTGAACGACGCCGAGGAGGCGATGTTCCAAAGCGCCGCCGAGAACATCGATATGGCGATTGCCGCCGAGAACATCGGGGTGGCCCGCTTCATCAGCGACGATCCCCTGACCTATCTGAAGAGCGCGCGCTACGGGATTTCCTTCAACATGGACGGCGTCTGGGCCGGCAACATGTATCCGGGCGGCGCCGGCGCCATTCTGCCGAACCGGATTACCTCCAAGCACAACATGCGTTACGTCCCCAGCATGGACGGGTTGGACATGGTCCAGAAGATCCGGGACTACCTGGATGAGCAGGGCTATGAAGACGTCGAAATGACGATCATCGGGGACGTCCCGTGGTCGAAGTCCAGCTACGACAACCGGGCGGCGCACTCCCTGCTGCGCACCTATGACATTTTCGGGATCCCCTACCGGGACCCCATCGAAGGGGAAACCATCCTCGGCGGCTACTGGCCCGCCTATCTCTTCAGCGGCCGGGACGGAGACTTCACGGACGGAACCGACCTCGCGATGCCGATCGTGGGCGGGGCAGGCGGTCACGGAGGCGGCTCCCACGCGGCCAACGAGTTCTGGGTGATCGAGGGCGCCGGCGACGTCTATGGGATGGCCGGCGGCGAGAAGACGGTGGCGACCTTCCTCTACGCCTACGCCGGACTGCTCCCGGATGCGCCGGCCGACACCGACATGGCCGAGGAATAAAGAGAGCGTTTCGTCCGTCCCACGGATCCGGCGCGGTTAACAGCTTGTGGTGAAACTCACGTGAGCGCCGAGACGGGCGAGGCGCCCGGCTGACAAGGCGCGCGAGGGAGGAATACCGGGCGTATTTCGACCGAAGCGCAACGCAGAGCCCCGCGAAGCGGGACGGTTCAGCCGGGATGCATCGCCCGTCGAACGCCGCGTGGGTTTTGCCACAGGCTGTTAACAGCCTGTGGTGAAACTCACGTGAGCGCCGAGACGGGCGAGGCGCCCGGCTGACAAGGCGCGCGAGGGAGGAATACCGGGCGTATTTCGACCGAAGCGCAACGCAGAGCCCCGCGAAGCGGGGCGGTTCAGCCGGGATGCATCGCCCGTCGAACGCCGCGTGGGTTTTGCCACAGGCTGTTAAGTCCGCGCCGCGGGCGGCGCTGTCAGAGTACAGGTCGCCCAGGAGATGAGGGCCACCGAAACCAGCGGCGGAAGGCGGGGGCAGATGCGGGAAGGGCGGTGTCGGGAAGCGTATGCGGGGACGTTGGAGGTGTAGGACGAGAGCATCAGGGTCGGGTCCCCGCCGTTGTTGCTCTTCGTTGGCGCCGCAGGCAGGGTCTGGGAGTTGCGCTGGCAGCCTGTGGTGGAACCCGGGTGAGCGCCGAGAGCGGGGAGGCGCCCGGCTGACAAGGCGCGTGGGGGAGGAGCCCCCACCGGGAGAACTGGCCCGGGTGTATTTCGACCGAAACGCAACGTAGAGCGCCGCGAAGCGCCAGTTCTCCCGGTGGGGGGGCGGTTCAGGCGGGATGCATCGCCGCTCGAGCCCCCACCGGGAGAACTGGGCCGCCCGGGTTTCGCCACAGGCTGCTGGGCCGCGGCCAACGACCCCGCTCTAGAGAGCGGCACTCCGGGTGCACGACATATTTGTGAGATGAGGGTCACCCGGCGGCGCGTCGCTCCCAGAAGTCGTCGAAGCGGTTGGATCGGATGGCGCATCGGAGGGCGATGACGGCATTGGCCCCATGGACGGTCCAGTGCATACCGCCGTTCTTGAGGCGGGCTGCGATGACGCTTTTGCATCCACCTTCGAGGACTCCGGTGGAGACACACAGTCCCTGGGCGCGGAAGGCGGGGTAGCGCATCTTCTTGCGGTTGTTGTTGAAGTAGTCGAGGGTTTTTTGGGCCTCGTCGCAGGAGTCGGCGTGTTCCTGGAGGGCGGCGAGGAGGTCGTCGAAACGGCCCTGGTCGAGTTCGTCGCGGCGTTGCTTTCCCCAGGCGCCGGCGAGATCGGTTCCGGGGCCGTAGATGGCCTTGGCGGCGTCGAAGAGGTGTCCCTTGGCGTGGAAGATGTCGACGATCGGGATGGCGTCGGGGAGGTGTTCTTCGGCGAAGTTCCAGATCCAGGCGGCGCCGTCGCCGAGGACGACCTGTTGCGGGGCGTCGAGGAAGCGTCGGCGCTCGATCTCGCGGAGGACCCGTTTGGCGAAGGGGGGAAGTTCGGTTTCGGTGTCGAGGATGGCGACGGTCTCGATGGCGGCGTTGTAGGAGACGGAGTCCGGGTCGCGGGCGGGGTTGCCGTGTTTGTCGCGGGATTCGGCGGACCAGAGGGCGGCGATCTTGGCCTCGCGGGTCTTGGCGGAGCCGTCGGGCTGCTTGCCCTTCCGGCCTTGGGTCTCGGTCTTGCGGACGGGGACACCGGTGCCGTCGAGTCCGAGATAGAGGGTCTGGGCGTCGGAGGGCTCGGGTTCGATGACCTGGCGCTCGTCGGCGGCGATAGCGCGGCCGAGGGCTTCGGCCTGTCTTTCCACCAACTTGGGCTCGAGATCGAGCCCCGCCAGCTCGGCCAGCAGCTCACTGGCCTCGGCGAAGCTGACGCGGGCGGCGGTGACCCCGGTCATGCGTAGCGCGGCGGGGGAGAGCGAGGAGCTATCCAGCCCCAGCGCTCGGTCGCGGGGAGCAAAGCCTTCCTGGCAGCGCTCGCAGTGATACCAGGCGCGCTCAAGGGTCATGGGGCCGAGGGCGGTGGTGATGGTGCGGGGCCGGCGGCCAGCGTAGCGGGCCTCGGCGCCGCAGCGACAGGGCAACGCGGCGCCCTGACGGTCGGAGGTGTCGCGGTTGAGGAGTCGGGCGACCGCCTGACCCATCATCCGCAAGGCGCTCTGGCGGGCGGCGGTCTCGATCGCCTCGAAGTCGAGGCCGTCGAGAACGCCGTCGCCGATCAGGCGCCCGGCTTCGGCGGAGACCTCCGCCGTGATCGTGGCCTGGAGCCCCTTTTTTTGGCCGTCGGAGCGGGTGTGTCTGCCCTCAGCCGTAACTGGCAGATCGTGTCGCTGACCTCGATCATCTCGCGGACGAGTTGGCGGAAGCGCCGGCATTCGGCGATCTGCGCGCGGGTCTCCTCCACGGCCTCGGGCGGTATGACGCGGGTCCGCGTCGTGCCGGCGACCGGATGGGTGAGCGACCAACTCGGTCCATGACCTCGCGACCCGTCGGCGGCACAATGGCAGTAGGACTTGCCGCACTTGCGGTAGCGCTCGACCAGCGACCCAGGTCGCACGTCACCAATCGCGGCGAGCTGCCGGCGGATCTCGTTCTGGCGGGCTTCGAGGGCTTGGAGCGGTGCAGTGTTGGGCACGGGGCCTCCTCTATGCTGACAGCAGTATACACTGCCAGCACTCAGCCATCATCCCCAAGACTCATCGCACCTCTCACGAGAGATCACAAATATGTCGTGCACCCCGGCACTCCTCGCCCTTTGACAGGCCGGAGGGCCGGGGCATATCTTTTGGAGTTGGCCGTTCCCCGCAAACGTCGGTGCGGCCAGCGCTCCGTTCGATTCAAGAAGGAGATTCTGATGACGCGAAACGCAATCCGATGCGGCCTGTTCCTGCTGCTCATTTCCGGGCTCGGCTTGCTGGCTTGCGGTGCGCCCGAGACGGAAGACCAGATGGCCCCGGCCACCGAGGCGCTCGGTATCCGCGCCGCCGGCGATACCGAAATCGCTCCGGACATGGCCCAGATACCCGAGGAACTCCAGCAGGTGTTCCAGCACATCGACGACAACGTGGACCGGCACACGATGAACCTCCGCCGCTGGATCCAGCAGCCGAGCATCTCGAACTCCGGGGAAGGGATCCCCGAGTCGGCCCAGATGGTCAAGGGCTTCTTCGACCAGCTCGGCTGCCAGCAGAGCCAGGTGTACGAAATCCCGATGACCGAGTGGGGCCAGCCCGGCAACCCGGTCGTGTACGCCAACTGCGACTACGGCAAGGAGCACACCATCCTCATCTACTGGATGTACGACACGATGCCGATCACCCAGCCCGAGGCCTGGGTGCTCCCGCCTTTCGACGGCGAGTTCACCGAGTTCGGCCCCTTCAAGAAGGTGATGATCGGTCGCGGTGCGACCAACTCCAAGGGTCCCCAGATGACCCAGTGGAACGCCTTCCACTCCATCTACGAGGAGACCGGCTCCATGCCGGTGAACCTGATCTTCATCGCCGAGGGCGACGAGGAGCGGATGTCCATCGGCCTCCGGCAGTTCGTCCGTGAAAACCCGGACCTCTTCGCAGAGGCGGAGGCGATGTACCGCTTCGGCTCCCAGTCCCGCTCCGGCGCCGCCGGCATTGGCGGCGGTTCCGAAGGGTGCGTCTACATCGAGCTCACCACCAGCGGAGCGAGCTGGGGGCGGGGCCCGGTCGCCTCCAACATCCACGGCGCGAACAAGCGCTCCACCGACGCTCCCGCGCTTCGGCACGTGAAGATGCTCTCTTCCTTGGTCTCCGATGACGGCAACCGGGCGCTGATTCCCGGCTTCTACGACGGCGCCGACCCCCTGAACGAGGCGGAAGAGGCGATGTTCCGAAACGCCGCCGAGAACATCGACATGGCCGTTGCCGCCGAGAATATCGGCGTGGCCCGCTTCATCAGCGACGACCCCCTCACGTACCTGAAGAGCGCTCGCTACGGGATCTCTTTCAACATGGACGGCGTGTGGGCCGGCAACATGTATCCCGGCGGCGCCGGCGCGATCCTGCCGAACCGCATCACGTCCAAGCACAACATGCGCTACGTCCCGAGCATGGACGGGCTCGAGATGGTCCAGAAGATCCGCGACTACCTGGACGAACAGGGCTACGAGGACGTCGAGATGACGATCATCGGCGATGTGCCGTGGTCGAAATCCAACTACGACAACCGGGCGGCGCACTCCCTGCTGCGCACCTATGACGTTTTCGGAATCCGCTACCGCCAACCCCTCGAAGGGGAGTCCATCCTCGGCGGCTACTGGCCGGCCTACCTGTTCAGCGGCCGCGACGGCGACTTCGCGGACGGAACCAACCTCTCGATGCCCATCGTCGGCGGCGCCGGCGGACACGGAGGCGGCGCCCACGCGGCGAACGAGTTCTGGGTGATCGAGGGCGCCGGCGAGGTCTATGGAATGGCCGGTGGCGAGAAGACGGTGGCGACCTTCCTCTATGCGTACGCCGGACTGTTGCCGGACGCCCCTGCCGAGGCGGGAATGGACCAGGACTGACAGGCTGTATTTCGATTCGTCCCTTGGACCCGGCGCGGCTGCCTCCGCGCCGGGCCGGCGTTCGGGACGCACAACTGGATCCTGAGAAACCAGGAACGACAACCCCGGAGGAATAGCCCTTGGCTGCCATCGAGGCCCATGATCTCGTCAAGACCTACGTCCTGAGCGAGACCCACCGGGTCGAGGCCCTTCGGGGACTCACCCTTTCGGTCGACAAGGGCGAATTCCTATCGGTTCTCGGCCCCTCGGGTTCCGGGAAGAGCACCCTGATGCACATCCTCGGTTGCCTCGACCAGCCGACCTCCGGGGAATACCGGCTCATGGGACGCGACGTCTCCCGGCTCGAGAATGACGAACGGGCGCGCATTCGCAACGAGGAGATCGGCTTCGTCTTCCAGAGTTTCCATCTGCTCGCCCGGGCCAGCGCCCTGGAAAACGTGGAGCTCCCCATGCTCTACGGAGCGAAGCGCCCCGGACGGGAAGAGCGGCGGCAGCAGGCTGCCGAGGCGCTGGCTGCCGTCAGGCTCTCGGATCGCGCGACCCACGCTCCCAGCCAGCTCTCGGGAGGACAGCAGCAGCGGGTGGCGATCGCCCGGGCCCTGGCCAATCGGCCCCGGCTCCTGCTCGCCGATGAACCCACGGGAAACCTCGACACCCAAACCGGACGCGAGATCCTCGACACCTTCGCCCGGCTGAATTCCGAACGCGGCCTGACCGTGATCATGATCACCCACGACCGGCAGGTGGCGCAGTATGCCTCCCGGAGTGTCGAACTTCGAGACGGGCGGATCCTCACGGGCGAAGAAGTCTCGAGCAATGGAGCGGAACCCAGTGCCTGACAAGAAGCGGGAAAACGGCGAGCGCATCCAGCGCCTGCTCCGCGAACTTCCGGCCGAGCGGCGCACGGCGCTCGAGACCTCCCTCCAGAGCCTGCGCCGCTATCCGCTCCGCACCGCGCTGACCCTGCTCGGACTCGCGTTCGGCGTGGCCGCGCTCATGGCGACCATCGCGCTCGGGCGCGGTGCCCAGGGGGCGATCCGTGACCAGGTGCGCGCCGCGGGTCTCAACGTCATCCAGATAACCGCGGGCAACTACCGGACCCGGGGGGAGAGGCCCATCGGAGGCACCGAGGCGCCGGCACGACATGGGGCGGCCCGGTCCCCGGAAATGCCGGTGCCCGGCATGTTGGAGCAGTTCCTGCGCAAGATCGAGCCGGTCGCGCTCGCGCATCCGGAAAACGATCCGATGGAAAAGCACGACCACCCGACGGCCGCCGATCGGCTCGGAGACTCGGCGGCGGGACTGGGTGCGGCGGCGACCCTGACCAGCGACGACGCCGTCGCGATCGGGGGGGTGTCCGGTGTGGCCCACGTCGCCTCCGGGATTCACGAGAGCGTGCGGGTCTTCGCGGACGAGCGGCGGTGGTTCACCCGTCTCCACGGCACCGATGTGGATCTCGTGCAGATCCGCCGTTCGTTCGCGATGCAACACGGCCGGTTTTTCAATTCCGGGGAACTCCGACGCGCCTCGCAGGTGGTCGTGCTCGGCAGTGTGGCGCGGGATCAGCTCTTCGGCCAGGACGAGGACCCGGTGGGCCGGGAGGTTGCGATCTGGAACCAGACCTTCGAAGTGGTCGGAGTGGTGGTGAGCTCCAACTGGATGAACCCCGGCTCCCCCGGCGATGACGAGTTCGACGCGGTGTACACCCCGTTCACCACCGTCCACCGGCTGCTCAACGCCACGAATCTGAACACCATCACCGTGACCGCCGCCTCGTCCGGGAGGGTTACGGAAGTGTCTCGGGAAATCACCGACCTGCTCCGCACGCGGCACGGGATCGGCGAAACCCAGGCCGACGATTTCACCGTCACCACCCAGGCGTCGGAGGTGCTCGGCAAGGGCCTTCACCCGAAGGTGGCCGAAACCCTCGCCGCCAACATCCCGAACCTCGAACGCACCACCCTGCGGCAGCTCGCGGCCACGCTGGAGCGGTCCAGCCGGACCATGTCGGCGTTGCTGCTTGCCATCGCGCTCGTTTCGCTGATCGTGGGCGCGATCGGGATCTCGAACGTCATGTTGCTCTCGGTGCGCGAGCGGATCCGCGAGATCGGACTCCGGATGGCGGTAGGGGCGCAAACCGCGGACGTCGGTAACCAGTTCCTTACCGAATCGGTGCTGCTCGGCGCCGCCGGCGGCGTCCTGGGCGTCGTGATCGGTGCGGTAGCCGCCGCGGCAGTCGAGAGCTCGTTCGGGCTGGCGGTCGAGGTCTCGGTGGTGGCCGGTCTGATCTCGTTCCTCGTGGCGCTGCTCACCGGAGTGATCGCCGGCGTGAGCCCGGCCCGCCGGGCAGCGCGGCTCGATCCGATCGTCGCCCTGGGCTCGGAGTAGTCCACCGGGCTCGCGTCCGATGAAGAATCCACCCCATCCGGGGTTTTCGGTACGACACGACTGCCTTGAGCCTTTGGGTCTCACCGTGACGGAAGCCGCTGCGAGACTCGGCGTGCGTCGCAAACAGCTTTCGGACATCGTGAACGCCCGCGCCGGCATCTCTCCGGAGATGGCCATCCGGCTGGACAAGGCTCTTGGCGGGAATGCCGAAACCTGGTACCGGCTGCAGGCCGCCTACGACATGGCGAAAGCGAGGCGAACCGCCGACCAAATCGAGGTCGAACGGGTAGTGCCGGTCGCGTAGCGCTTCAAGCAACCCCTCCGTTCCGGCGGCGAGGTGCGTGCCCCAAGTGACGCGCGGACCCCGGCTTCAATCCGGGAACGGGATGAGCGGGGTGGTCAGGCCGGAGGGGTCATTCCGGGCGAAGATGCGCTCGAGCCGCCACTGAACCCAGATGTAGCCGTGCCCCCCGACCAGGAACACCAACCCGATCAAACCAAACTCAGCGAGTCGCCGGGTCCGCTTGCCGATCAACGGCCGACGTCCCGCCGGAATAGGGCGGAGCGACTGGCCGGGCCTATCAGTGTTGCCGGTCCCGCTGACGCGGCGGCGCGGCGCGTTCCGCTTCGCTGATCCGGGTCAGCGCCTCTTCCATCCACGGCTGCTCCGCGTCGAGCGTGAGCGACCGCTGGAACGCAGTCTTGCCGGAGTTCATTCGTCAGGACGGACAGGGGCCTCAAAACTTGCATGTTCGGCGAGCTGTTCGGCATGCTCCAAAGCGTCCCTCAGCCACGCTGCCTCGTCGTCGACCCCGATGGGTAGCAGAATGTCGGCGTGGTAACGATTGAACAGCGTGGGCGACGCTACGACCCGCCTGCCGACGCGGGATGCGTCCGGCAGCGAGACCACTGCCCATCCGTAGAACCAACGGGCACCTTCCGGTAACCGAGTTGCGGCACTGCGGTCACCAAGCTCCGTAAACCACGATAGGGGCGCCTTGGTCAGGCGATCAACCGATAACTTCGCCGATTGCTTCGGGCCAAGGAACACCCTCGTGGGAACATTGCCTTTTCGGCATTTCCTTGCCAGCTTGCTGTCGAAAATCCGGTGACCCAGACGCTCATCGTCCCCGATCGCGTCAGGACGCAGCAGATGCGGCACCGCGATACACCCCAAGACGGCGCAGCAACGTCCTCCCGTCCTGACTCATCATTTCGCGCCATGTGGCGAACGATGCATACCGGGACTGTCCGTTTGCAAGACCCGAGCAAACGGCAGAACCATCCGCCTTCACCACGCAAATCACGCGTCCCTTGGGGCGTCCATAGAACTCAATGCCTACGGCGCGGGTTGGTAGATCGGTGACACACGGGGCTCGATCCACGTGCCGAGCCAGGAATACCAGGAGTCCGCGGGCCTCTGATAGCGCAGTGGACGACGGAACGGGTTCGTCCGCTTCGTGGCCACGACCGATCTCTTCGAGGTCCTGCAGGGCCTGATGGAGCCACGGGAATGGCTCCGCGGCAACCATCTTCGCCCGAGTCTCCGTACTCGGCGCCGTTGCGTTACTCCAGAAAGCGCGTAGCAATTGGAACGATGAAACCAGATTCGGCACGGCGGGGCCTGTCTGGATTCTGAAGAACCGGTATTTGGCCTCTTCTCGATCACGTGCGAGTCGAGCCATACGGTCCAAGATTCCTGGGTTTAGCGGAGACAGGATCGAAGCCACTTGCGGCGTCGAAGTAACCGTCTGGGAATAGCGGGCGCTATGCGTCTGAAGCATCAGGTGTCGTACTCGGCTCGGCCTCCGCGTCCTCTTCGAGACCGTAGCGGACGCGTTGCTCCTCCGGCAGATTCGAAAGTGTTTCCAGAATGTTCGCAGCGACCCGAAGCGCGTGGTGCGGCTCGATGATCGCCTCAAATTCCTTGCTGACGCACTCGTGGCTTTGGAGTCTGCCAGTGACCTCATCGCCAGCCGCGCCAGAAGACTCAGGCGATTCCAAATGAGTCATTTCCAGGCGACGCCGCATTAGCGTCAGAACGAGGGTCGTCGCGGTGCCGTCTGTCCGAGCGTACACCGAACTGAGATCCACGGGTGCCGCGTGGAAGCTTGGACTGTTCTGAACCGGCACTCGGTCTGGATTCCGAGTCTTGTCCGGATCGGCGGGCATATCTCGTTCAGCGGTGAGCGCCAAACTCGAACCATACACCTTCGGAATAGAACGTCCCCTGCTGACGCGGCGGCGCGCCGCGCTCCGCTTCGCTGATCCGGGTCAGCGCTTCCTCCACCTGCGGCTGTTCGGCGTCGAGCGCCAGGGAGCGCTCAAACACCTCTCGGGCCCCCTCGAAGTCGGAAACCTGGAACCGCGCGAGCCCCAGCAAGTTGAGGCTCTGGGGGTCCGGGTTTTCCAGAAGGATGGCCCTCGCCAGCAGCTCCTCGGCGTCTTCGTAGCGTCCCAGGTGGAAATACGCTTCTCCGAGGACACGCAGCAGGTCGTAGCGGTCCTGAACGTGCGCGTAGACCGGCTCGAGCAGATCCACGACCTTGGCCGGGTTGCCGGCGGCTATTTCGAGGCGCGCCAGAAGTTCGCGCGCGCGACCCAGGCGCGGCGCCATCGCTACCGCCTCCTCGATCACGGGACGAGCCTCCTCCGTCCGCTCCAGCGCCATCAACTGTTCGCCCAGCGCCAGGCTTGTAAAGCCCGGGTTCTCCGGACCGAAGGGAAGCATGGTCCCGTGGAAACCCGCTTCGAGCAGGTTGCCTCGGGGAGAAACAGAAAACTCGGCGCGTCGTGAAGACAGCACACCCTCGGCGCGGTCGAGGAGGTCGGCCTGGAGCTCGTAGCGGCCCGCTCCGATGTTCAGAAGGGAGAAGTCGAGCACCACAAAACCGCTGGCGGCGTCCGGCTCCGCGGGCTCGTCGCTCGTGTACACCACATCACCGTCGCTGAGCGGCTCGCGGCTCACGATGCGGAAGCGGACGGATGCCCCCTCGGGCGCGCTCTCCGGCGCCACCGCCGCGACGAAGTTGTCACCCATCGCGTAGACCCCTTGCGGGTTCGGCACCACCCCGGCGAAACCGATCCGGAAGGGACGGTACAGCGGCCGGGCCGCCTCGATCCGTCTCCCGAGCACCAGGTCGCTGAGGCGCGGGGTGCCGTCGCGGGGCGGCACACTGACGTCGGTTTCGACGAGGGTGTAGCTCTTCGCGCAGTCCTCCTCGGACCGGGAACCGCAAGCCCGGTTCCGGAGCACGATCCGCACGGTGTGATCTCCCGGGATCAGGGGCAGGACGCCGGACCAGGAGAACGGACGCTGCAGGGTGCCGCGCGCCTGCTCGTCCGTGAGCGAGATGAAGGACTCCTTGCGGAATTCGGTCACGATCTGTTCAGGGTCGTCGCGCAGAACCGCTTCGACAGTGCCGATAAAGGCCGTGTCGTAGGTGGCGCGGTCTTCGTTGCGGATAAAGGCGGTGTACTGAGCGTCCACCTGGACCACCCAGTGCAGGAAGGAGGCGTTTTCGGGGCCAGGGAGAACCGCCACCGCACCGTGCCCCGGAACGTAGGTGAACAGGTAGTCGGCTTCGATGGCGCCGCGTTCGAAGTCGAGCCGGTCGGCGTAGCTGTCGTCGAGGCCACGGAACGGAATTTCGTGGATGTCTCCCAGCAGCGACAGCGAACCGAAGGGCACCGCCTGGAACCGGGTGATGTCCTGCTCGTCGGTGCGGAAGGACATGGCCGCGTTCGCGATTTCGGGGTCGAACTCGTAGAGGATCTCGTAGGCGCGTTCCACCTCATCGCGAAAATCCTGCCGTTCGGGCTGGTAGCCGGTCAGGAGCGCCGCCGGGCCGTCCGAAATAGGGTCGTACAACTGCAACTCCCCGACGCCGTGACGCCTCCAGAAGAGCAGGTAGAAGAACGCGGGGACGCCAAAGCGCTTCAGTTCCGAGTTGTTGTAGAACCAGAGCTCGGTCGGGTAGATCTCGTCGCGGGCCTCGAAGTTCTGGATGGAGCGGGGCGGTCCAATAATGATGTAGTAGCGGCCGCGGTCGGTCTCCCAACCCTCGCGGAACGTGGACCGTCCGAACCACTTGTTCACGTAGTCGAACCTCTCGTAGTGCTCGATCTTGAACTCGTTCTCCGGAGTCGAGGGGTTGTGATCGCGCTTCCGCCAGAAGGCGTCCACGAACGAATTGCGCTGTTCCTCCGAGGTCAGCGTCAGGAACACCCGCTTCTCGCGATCGGTGATGATGTAGACCACCTCTTCGGCAAACCAAACGCGGTGACGTTCCGGAAGAGCCGCGATCTTTTCCTTTTCGCTCAGCTCTTCCTGCGCTGCCACGGCGCCGGGCCCCGCCGCCCCGGCCAGTAAGATCGCCGCGAGCGTCAGCGCGGCCCTGAAACGCCTGGAAGCCATAACCGCATCATGGTAGTCCCCGCGAAACCGGCGCGCAAAACGCCAGCGTGATCGGACCACGCTCGCGTGAGCGAGTCTCCAGAATGCCTCCACTCCGAATCTTGCGATACTCCGGAGCCGTGACCATGACACGCGGGCTGGGGATCCGCTACCAACCGGCGGACGGACAGCCTTGCCGCATCTTCGCGGGCAGCGCAGTTGCGATACTGGCAGCGGTCCTGGCTACCGCGGCGGTCGCCCAGACGGGTTCCATCGAAACCGCCCGGCAGTTGGTCGCGGCCGGCCGGCTCGCGGAGGCCGTCCCGCACCTTGAACAGGCACGAAGCGCCAATCCACGGGATCCCGATCCGCTGTGGATGCTCGCCGTCGCCCGGCTACGGCTCGGAGATTTCCCGGAGGCCGTCACACTCGCCGAAGAGTTCGGACGCCTGGTTCCGGACAGTCCCACCGGACCGCTGCTGCTCGCGGGTGCGCTTACCGCGTTGGAGCAGTTGCCGGAAGCGGCGACCGCGCTCCGGGAGGCGCTGCAACGGGATCCTCGCCATCCCGAAGCACGCCGGGATCTGGCCGTGCTACTCGGCCGGCTCGGGGAACACGAGGAGGCTGTTCGAAGGCTGGAAGAAC
Source organism: Candidatus Marinacidobacterium sp. (assembly GCA_965223075.1). Taxonomy (GTDB): domain Bacteria; phylum Acidobacteriota; class Vicinamibacteria; order Marinacidobacterales; family Marinacidobacteraceae; genus Marinacidobacterium. Next base: position 2,014,026 of record OZ244986.1, read on the forward strand.
TCCGGAGGGAATTCCCGGGGCGGCCCGAGGTGCTGGCTCCCCTCGGCGTGCTGTATGTGCAGGCGGGGCGGACCCCGGACGGTTTGGCGGCGCTCCAACAGGCGGCCCAGGCGGATCCCGGTTCTTTCGAAGCCCGTCACCACCTGGGAGCGCTCTATTCCGAACTCGGGCAGTTCGGGACGGCCGCACCGCATCTGGAGGCCGCGCTGGCGCTCCGGCCGGGGGACCCGAGAGTCTTGTTCGAGTTGTGCCTGCTGCGCTCACGGGAAGAGAGACTGGAAGAGGCCCGGGCGGCCTGCGCCGAGGCCGCGCGCGCGGCGCCGGGCAATGCGGAAGCGCAGTTCGCGAACGGCGACGTGCTCCATTACCTCCAGGAAGGAGCGGCGGCCGAGCGGGCCTACCGGGAGGCCATCCGACTGCAACCCGGCCACTCTCGCGCCCGATTTCGCCTCGGCCTCCTGCTCTACGAGGCCGGCCGGAGCGACGAGGCGATCCCGGTCCTGACGCCGGCCGTCGACGACGGAGGAACCGCCCCGAACGCCGAACAACTCGCCGGAGGCCTGACGACGCTCGGGCAGGCCCTCGCGGCCACGTCCGATCCGAACGAAGCCGCCCGGAGGTTGGAAGCGGCGATCGCGGCCGCTCCCACTCTGCCGGAACCGCACCTGCACCTCGGCAATCTCCTCGTGCGAAGCGGCGACTCTGCACAGGTGGAAAAGGGACGCGGACACCTTCAACGCTTCGCCGAACTCAAGCGCTTTTCGGATCGGACGAACGAACTCAAGGCGGCGGTCAATGCGAATCCTGGCGCCAGCGAACCCAAAAAAGCCCTGATTGCTCATCTGATCGTCGGAGGAGCTCCCGGTCTGGCGCTCCAGGAATCCGGTCGACTGCTGACCCTCGCCGCCGCGGAGCCGGTGCACCACCTGCTCTATGCCGAATCGCTGGCGGCTGCCGGCCGGGTAGCGGAGGCGCTGAGCGCACTCGAAGCGGCGCTCTCCAACTGGCCGGCCAACGCCGAACTTCAGGAGGCCGCGACGCGCCTCGGCTGGAACCGGTGACGTTCGGCCGAGCACGCGGCGCATCGGGGGCCATGCCCAGCGCGGTCCTGTCCTTCCTGGCGGTGCTCGCCATCTCCCCCGCGGAGGGCGGACAGCAGATCCGCCTCGAAGAAGTGACGGAGGCGAGCGGAATCCGCTACCGGAACGTAAGTGGGGAGCCCGAAAAGAGATTTATCGTCTCCTCGCTCGGCGCGGGTGTGGGCCTCCTCGACTACGACCAGGACGGGGATCTGGACGTCTACTTCGTCAACGGGGCGCCACTTGCGGACCGGACTCCCGGCCCGGGACTCCCGAATCAACTCTTCCGCAACGAAGGGGATCTCCGATTCACGGATCAGACCGGGGCCGCTGGCGTCGGGGACACCGGTTGGGGCTATGGAGTCGCCGTCGCGGATGTCGAAAACGACGGCTTTCCGGACCTCTACGTGACGAATCTCGGGGAGAACGTCCTCTACCGGAACCGCGGGGACGGCACTTTCGAGCGCACTCCCGGTGCCGGCGGGGCGTCGCATCCGGGCTACTCCACCTCCGCCGCCTTCCTCGACGCCGAAAACGATGGTGACCCCGACCTCGTGGTGCTCGGCTACATCGCGGATTCCATCGACTCCCTCCCGCTTCCCGGCGCCGGGGCAAGCTGCGTCTGGTTCGGGCTCCCGGTTTTCTGCGGCCCGTCGGGTTTGATCCCGGCCGCTGACGGTTTCTTCCGGAACCGGGGGGATGGCACCTTCGAGGACGCCACCGAAGCCGCCGGGCTGATGGGTGTCGATGCCGGCTACGGGCTCGGGGTGGTCACCGGGGACCTCGATGGAGACGGCGATACCGACCTTTACATCGCGAACGATTCCGTGCCGAACCACCTCTTCGTCAACGACGGCCAGGGGAGGTTCAGCGAGCAGGCGCTACTCGCCGGGACCGCCTACAACGTGGACGGCCTGGCGCAGGCGGGGATGGGGGTGGATGCCGGCGACTTCGATGAGGACGGCCAGCTCGATCTCTTCGTGACCAACTTTTCGCACGACACGAACACCGTCTACCGGAACGCCGGGAGCGGCTTCTTCGAGGACAGCACCACCCGGAACGATTTGCGGATGCCGGGCTGGTTCTATCTGGGCTGGGGAACGCGGTTCACCGACCTGGACGCTGACGGCTGGCTGGATCTCTTCGTCGCGAACGGACATGTGTATCCGGATGCGGAAGATACGGGGAGCGGGACGCGTTACCTGATGAAGAACCAGATCTTCAGGAACGGGGGCGGTGGCGCTTTTGTCGAGGAACCCTGGGACAGTCCGGAACGCTCCAGCCGCGGAGTGGCGTTCGGGGACCTCGACGGCGACGCGCTTCCCGATCTGGTGGTAGTGAACGTGGACGACGAGGCGGCGGTATTCCGAAACGTGAGCGCCGGCCGCGGGATCACGCTGCGGCTCGTGGGGATCCGGACCCCGCGGGACGGGACTGGGGCCCGAGTCCTTTTTTCCACTGCGGATGGCGTGCGGCGGGTGCGCGAGGCGCACCGCAGCGGGAGCTTCCTGTCGTCAAACGACCCGCGAGTGCATCTCGGCGCCGGTGCGGGAGAAGACGTCTTGGACGTTGTCGTCCGTTGGCCGGGAGGAGAAAGCGAAAGCCTGGGCGACCTTCCGGCCGAGGGCCAGGTGATCGTGGCGCGCGAGGGCGCCGGCGTTGTGAGCCGGTGACTGCTAACCCGTATTTCCAATACTCACGGCCCGAAGCGCCCCCCAAGGAACCGCGACCTGCTGACGGAGACGACGGTTACGCGTGAAGCGCGGACGTTGCCCGGCGTGACGGGGTGTCGGATAGGGGACACCGACCTCCAGCCGGTTGTGCGAAAGAGTAGGTTTCACGGGTACACCAACCATCCGGATGGCGCTGCCAGCCAGGGAACGCCGGTCGGCACCGTGGCGCGTAGGCTTGGAACGCCGACCTCCGGTCGGCACAGCGGCCCGCAGCGCCGCGGAGGCGAAGACCCCAATCGTCGGGATGGCTCCCGCCTCGGCACGAACCCCCAACAGATGAGGCGGCGCGCCGTTCGGGAGTCTGAGCTTCGCGAAGAACTGTTCGGATTGTCACCAAGCTGCGGCAAGTTGAACCCTTCTGGCGACCGTGAGTATGAGAAATCCGGGTTAACGGAACCACGCCCGCCAGCGGATCGGAGGGGATCCGCGCCGCCGCCATAGCCGGAAGAGGTTGCGGTGGCCGGAGATGACTGACCGCGGGCGGAAATACTGGCTCTCACCGGCGCGGCGCTCGCGGTGGCTTACTTCAACCTCGGCGAACCGGATTCCGCGGTCTCCGAGAGCGGCGAGAAGCTCCACCACTGCCGTTCCGTCATCGAAGCTCATCGAGGCCTCGGGACAGAGGTCTCGTCGGAAGAGACGAAAGTCGCAGTCCCAGTCGCGAAGTTCCGGAAGTCCGAATGTTGCCCCGACCACCCGATGGAAACGGGGGCCGAGAAGACGCCGAAGCGGTCCGTCGGCCCGGCTTTGGCGGAAACCGTTCACCAACTGGATTTCGAGGGTTCCAGCATCCAGGAGGCGGGTGAGTTCGAAGGGATCGAACTGCCCGTCACCATCGGTATAGACAACGAGCGGGAACCGGGCAGCGGCGAAGAGATCCCGAAGGGTGGCTCCGTAGCCCCGGTTTCGTGCGTGCCGGAGCGTCCTGAGTTCCGGAATGTCGCCCGTCAATTCTTCGAGGACCTCGGCGGTCCGGTCAGCGCTTCCATCATTCAGGATCAGAATCTCGAAGTCACGACCGGTACCCCGCAAGGCCTCCTCCGCCCGGTGCGCCACCCAACCGATGGACCCGGCGTCGTTGAAGGCGGGGAAGCAGGCGCTCACGCCTGGTTGCCGGGAGGTCATGGTAGGAGAATCCCGAAAGGCGCCCACTCGGCGAAGATACCGGGGGACGGCTTCCAGGGCGGCGCCCCGGCCATCTCTCCCACCACTCCCTCTTGGAACGACTCGCCCTCCACCGTTTCGCCTCCCCCTGGCTCCGGAACCAGCACGTAGCGCGCTACCGCTGGGCCGCGGGCTACGCCCGGGGAAAGCGGGTGCTGGACCTGGCCTCGGGAGCCGGGTACGGGTCGGCTCTCCTCAGGGAGGGAGAAGCGCGGTGGGTGGTGTCCGCCGACCGCGCCGAGGAAGCCTTTCAGGAGGCGGAGCTCCCCGGTTCGGGCGCCGGCGCCCTTCGCGGCGCGCTGGCCGACGCCTCGCGCCTTCCCTTTGCCGATGGGAGCTTCGATCTCTACGCCTCGTTCGAGACGATCGAACATGTGGCCGACGACCGGGCCGTGGTCCGGGAGGCCCGGCGGGTCCTGGCGCCAGGAGGGGTCTTCCTCTGCTCGACTCCGGAAAGGGAAGTCATCAGCCCGGGCCGTAGCCTGGACGACCGTCCCGACAACCCCTACCACGAACGCGAGTACACGCGTGCCGAATTCGACACCCTGCTGCGCTCGGCGTTCGAGCGTTTCGAGTGGTTCGGCCAGACGCACGCTTCCGAGGGGCACCAGCGGCGGCTCGCGGCGCTTGCCGCACTGTCTCCGCTGGCGGCGCGCAGGTTCCATCAGGCGCGGAACATTCTCCGCCTTCCCGGTGAGGGCGAACCGCGCCACGCCCCCTACCCGCTCCGGGGCGCGCGCGGATGGCCGGAAGTCCTGATCGCGGTCTGCGGGCCCGTCTAGCAGCCTGTGGTGGAACCCGGCTGAGCGCCGAGGTCGGCGAGGCGCCCGGCTGACAAGGCGCGTGAGGGAGGAATACCTGGTGTATTTCGACCGAAACGCAACGAAGAACGGAGCGAAGCGGAGTGGTTCAGGCGGGATGCATCGCCGGCCGAACGCCGCCTGGGTTTCGCCACAGGCTGCTAACAGCCCGCAGGAAAAGCATCCCGCACGATTCCCGGAAAGGTACGTGCGGCGATTCCGGCGATTTGTGCGCGTGCGGGGCGCTTTCCCCACGGGGTGATGGCGCGAATCGCTCCGCGATCCGCTCCATCGTCTTTCGTGGGGAGGGGAAACCCCTCCCCACACCCCTTCCCCGCGGCGCTGCGCGCCGCGAATGGATCGCACCAGAGTTTCGCCACCGCCTGCTGGCGGGCTCTTAGCGGGAGACGACGGTCGCCGCTTCGACGACGATCGGGGTCTCCGGCACATCGTTGTGGCCGGCGCGGCTCACCACCCGGGTCGCTTCGATCCGGTCCACCGCCTCCATACCCGAGATCACCTTGCCGAAAACAGCGTAGCCCCAACCCTGCATCGTCGTCCCGGTGTGGTCGAGATCGGCGTTGTCCTTGGTGTTCACGAAGAACTGCGACGTCGCGCTGTGCGGGTCCCTGGTGCGGGCCATCGAAAGCGTGCCTCGCAGGTTCCGCAGACCGTTCTGAGCCTCGTTCGGGATCGGCTGGCGGGTTTCCTTCTCTTCCATGTCAGCGGTGAAGCCGCCACCCTGGATCACGAAACCGCGGACCACCCTATGGAAGATGGTGCCGTCGAAGTGGCCGTCCTCCACATATTGGAGGAAGTTCTCGACCGTCTCGGGCGCCTCCTGCGGATAGAACTCGATCTGGAGATCGCCCACGCTGGTGCGCATCAGCACCACGGGGGCGCCAGGAGTGGCCAAATCGGATTCGCTGTCAGGAGAAGTTGTCTCGGCTTCCATAGGGCTCGCTTCGGTTTCGGCGGTTGCAGTTTCGCCTGCGGCGGATTCGGACTCCGCCGAATCCGAATCGCCGCCGCCCCCGCAGGACGGGAGCCAGGCGGCGAGCAAAAGGGTCGCGCACCAATACGGCCAGCGTGCCGGAGCGCGGGAGATTCCTGGGGAGTTCATGGTGGTTCCGATGAGGAAAGATCGGCCGGCCGCGTCAGGACGCCAGCGCCAGAACTGCCGAAGATTCAAGCGACAGGAGCCAGCGCTTGGCGTCGAGACCGCCGCCGTATCCGGTCAGGTTCTTCGAGGCGCCCACGATCCGGTGGCAAGGGATGACCAAAGGGAGGGGATTCGCGCCGTTTGCGGCACCGACAGCCCGACAAGCCGCCGGGTTCCCGACCTCCCGCGCGATGTCCTGATAACTGGCGCGGGATCCGTACGGCACTCCGGCCACCGCATCCAGAACGGCGCGCTGGAAGGGGGTGCCCGTTCGGTGCAAAGGGATCGTGAACTCACGGCGGTCGCCGGCCAGGAATTCCCGAATCTGACGCACGTAAGAGTCGTGCTCCCCGGGCGACGCCGAGACGGCGGATCCCACGTTCCTCGCGCGCCAGCCGGCAGAAGCCTTCGAGCGCCGCTCGTCACAAAACAGGATGGCGGCAAGACCCTGATCGGCACTCAGCAATTCGAGCCGGCCGATCGCGGCAATTCCGGTATCCAGAAGCGACGTACGACAGTGCAACATGGCAGCGGATTCTACCTTTTGGGGGGCGCCGGAAACCGGTCTGAGCGACCGTTGCTGCGATACGCTGCGGGCCGGAAACCGCGCTCCTGAGTCCTTTCCGCCCCGTCTCCGCCGTCCTGTTTGATTGGGACGGCACCCTGGCGGACAGCTTCGCCACCACCCGCTATGCCTCGCTTTCGGTGTTTGGGCACTTCGGGATCCGGATGAACGAGGCCCGCTACCAGGCCACCTACCGGCCCGACTGGCACGAGACCTACCGGCAACTCGGCATTCCCGAGGCCCGCTGGGACGAGGCCGGAACCATCTGGCGGGAGAAGTACCTCGAGCGTAGCCAGGCGGTGAACCTGTTCCCGGATGCCCTCGGCACGCTCTGGGCGCTCTCCGACCGGGAACTGCGGCTCGGCGTGGTTACGAGCGCCGATCGGCAGCGACTTCTCGAGGACCTGGACCGCCTTGCACTGGCTGATCGGTTCGAGGCCCTCGTGGCATTCGAGGACACCCGGCACAAGAAGCCCCATCCCGAGGGGCTACTGCTCGCCCTTTCCCGCCTTGGAGTTGAGCCGCAGGATGCACTCTACGTAGGAGACCGACCGGAAGACATCGCCATGGGCAAACGGGCCGGCACCCTCACTGCCGCCGTCGTGAGCAATTTCAGCGGCGAGGAGATGCTCCGGTCGGCAGGGCCGGATTTCCTGCTTGAGGCGCTCCGGGACCTTCCCGGCGCGCTCCTGGGAACTGCGTCGGAACCATGAGCCGGTTCCCGGAACGGTCGGCGCAACCGCACGGATATCCGGAGAGTCCGGTCTTCTATCGCGACCTCGGGCGCACCTACCGCAGCGCGGCGCGCGCGACCGGCGTCTGGATCGAGGCCGAAGACGGGACCCGCTGGCTGGATGCCTGCGGCGGCGCCCTCACGATCAGCGTGGGGCACGGCCGGAAAGAGGTCGTCCGCGCCGCAACGCAGCAACTCGAATCGGCGGCTTACGTGCACGGCGCGCAGTTCACCACCGAGGCGATGGAAGAGGCCGCGGCGCTTCTCGTGGAATCGCTTCCCGCCGGTTTCAGGAACGCCAAGGTGTACCTGACCCCCGGAGGCGCCGAGGCCGTGGAGACCGCGATCAAACTGGCCCGCGCGCATGCGGTCGCGTCCGGCTACCCCGAGCGCAGCCGGATCGTCTCGCAGACACCCGGCTACCACGGCAACACCCTCGGTGCGCTCGCGGTCTCGGGGCGGGACGCTCTCCGGGCTCCCTATCTCCCGCTGCTCGTGGAAATGCCTCTCGTTGCCGCGCCCTGGTGCCCGCGCTGTCCGCTGAACCTCCACTATCCGACGTGCGAGGTCGCGTGCGCGGGCGAGATAGAGCAGGCGGTCGAGGCCGCGCAGGGAAGCATCGCCGCGGTCCTGGTGGAGCCGGTCCTCGGGGCCTCCGCGGCTGGATTCGCTCCACCCGAGGACTATTTGCGATCCGTCCGCCGCACCACCGCCGAGCGGGGCGTTCTCCTCATCGCGGACGAGGTGCTCAGCGGCTGCGGCCGGACCGGGCGCTTCCTCGCTTCCGAGCACGCCGGCGTGGACGCGGACATCGTGGTCCTCGGGAAGGGGCTGACATCCGGCTTCCTCCCGGGAGGGGCGGTCGTCGCGAAGCCTGAGGTGGTCGAGGCGGTAGCGCCCGACTTCCGGCACGGATTCACTTTTTCGCACCATCCAGTCGTCGCTGCGGTGGTCCGGGAGGTCCTCCGGCTGATCCGCGACGAGGGGCTGGTGGAGCGCGCGGCGTCCCTGGAGCAAGAACTCCGGACCGCACTCGAACCCGCCGCCGGGAATCCGGCGGTCGAAGGTTCGTGGGTCCGCGGCTTGCTCGCGGGAATCGCGTTCCATCCGCCGGACCGAGGGGGACTTTCCGCCCGGCAGTTCGCCGCCGCGGCCTGGGAGGAGGGCCTGCTCGTGTACCCCGTTTCGGGGCCGGAGGGACAGGGCGATGTGATTCTGCTCGCCCCGCCGCTCACCGTAACCAGCGAGGAACTCGCCGAGATCGGCCGCCGCCTGATCGCCTCGTTCGGCTGAGGGGGGCCAATCACCATGTCGAACAAAGCGCTCCACGGCCGGGTGGCCGTCGTCGCCGGGGCCACCCGCGGCGCCGGCCGCGGGATCGCCCGCATGCTGGGGGCCGCCGGCGCCACCGTCTACTGCACGGGTCGGAGCGTGCGCGGGCGTCCCGCCGCCGGACGGCCCGAAACGATCGAGGGAACCGCGGAGTTGGTCACCGCGGAGGGCGGCCGCGGCATCGCGGTCCGTACGGATCACACCGTGGAACCGGAGGTTGAGCGGCTTTTTGCCCGAATCCGGTCGGACTGCGGCCGGCTGGACATCGTCGTGAACGATATCTGGGGAGGCGACGCGCTCACCGAGTGGGGATCGCCCTTCTGGGAACTCTCCACCGCCCAGGGACTGGAGTTGCTCGAGCGGGCGGTCCACAGCCACCTCATCACCAGCCGGCACGGAGCACCGCTCATGCTCGAACAAAACGCCGGATTGATCGTCGAGGTCACCGACGGCGACACTCTCGGATATCGCGGCAATCTCTTCTACGACCTGGCCAAGAACGCCGTCATCCGGGTTGCCTACGCCATGGCGGCCGACCTGCACGCCCATCGGGTGACCGCGCTCGCGATCACCCCCGGATTCCTCCGCTCCGAAGCCGTACTCGACCACTTCGGCGTGACCGAGGCGAACTGGCGGGACGCCATCGAGCAGGATCTGTATTTCGCGGAATCGGAGACGCCCTGCTTTGTCGGCCGCGCCGTGGCGTCGCTGGTCGCGGATCCCAACGTCAACGGGAAGAGCGGCGGATTGTTTTCGAGCTGGGGGCTGGCGAAGGAATACCGCTTCACCGACCTCGACGGACGTCGGCCCGATTGGGGCAGCTTCTTTCAGCGCAAGGTCCGGGAGATCGTCGAACGGGAAGCAACCCCAGGCGACTTCGACCGCTTTGTCGTCCAGACCCGGCTCTGGCAGACGGAACTCGACCCCGCCGGCGCCGAGGAGTCTCGGCAACTGCGCGAATGGCTCGAGCGGCACGAGTAACGCCTGCCCGCAGGAACTCTGCGAGGGGAACGGATAATCCGTCCCGGAGACGCCCCGCCCTGTCCGAGTCCAAGGTCCTCACGATGCGCGAGGCGGTGTCCCGCTTCGTCAAGGACGGGGACACCGTGGTGCTCGAGGGGTTCACCCACCTGATCCCTTTTGCGGCGGGCCACGAACTCATCCGCCAGCGGCGGCGCGACCTCACGCTCGTTCGCCTCACACCGGATCTGCTGATGGATCAGATGGTGGCGGCCGGCGCCGCCCGAAAGCTGGTGTTCGGCTGGCTCGGCAACCCGGGGGTGGGCTCACTCCATGCGATCCGGCGCGCGGTGGAGCGCGGCTATCCGGCGCCGCTCGAGATCGAGGAGTACTCCCACTTCGGGTTGCTGTGCCGCTACAAGGCCGCCGCGTCGGGCCTCCCCTTCTTTCCGCTCCGCGGCTATCGGGGAACCGATCTGCCCCGGGTGAATCCGCACCTGAAGGAGGTCACCTGCCCCTTCACGGGCGAGACACTCGACGCCGTCTCGGCGCTGCACCCCGACGTCGCCATCCTGAACGCGCAGCGTGCGGATGCCGAGGGCAATACCCAGATCTGGGGCCTGGTCGGCGCTCAGCGCGAAGCCGCCTTCGCCGCCCGCCGCGTCATCGTGGTGGTCGAGGAGTTGGTCCCGCAGGACGTGGTGCGCGCCGACCCGAACCGCACCCAGATTCCTTCGGTCGTGGTCGACGCCGTCGTGGAGGAGCCGTGGAGCGCCCATCCGAGTTTCGTTCAGGGGTACTACGACCGCGACAACTCCGCCTATCTCGCGTGGGACCGGATCACGCGCGACTCGGCGGAACTCGAGCGGTACCTGGAAGAGTGGGTGCATGGCCTCCCGGATCGCACCGCCTATCTCGGGCGGCTGGGCGAAGCGACCATCAGCCGCCTGCGGCCGGGACCGCGCCTCGCCGGCCCGGTGGACTACGGGGACTATCGATGACGGAGGAGCCGGCCGCGCCGACGCGGTCGGAAATCATGGTGTTCGCCGCGTGCCGCGAGGTGCGGGACCGCGATTCCGTGTTCGTCGGGGTCGGGCTTCCAAACCTCGCGGTGCAGCTCGCGCTCCGGCTCCATGCGCCGCGCTGCCACCTCATCTACGAATCCGGCGTGTTCGGAGCTCGTCCCGTCCGGCTACCGATCTCGATCGGAGACCCCTGCCTCGTGAGCGGAGCGGCGCAGGTACTCCCCATGGCGGAGACATTCCTGTACTTCCTGCAGGGCGGACGCACCGATCTGGGGTTTCTGGGCGCCGCCCAGATTGATCGCTACGGCAACCTCAACACAACAGTGGTGGGGCGTGATTACGACAATCCCAAGGTGCGGCTTCCAGGTGCCGGCGGAGCGCCCGACATCGCCCTGAACGCGCGCCGAACCGTGATCATCGCGCGGCAGGACCTCAGGAAGTTCGTCGAGGAACTCGACTTCCGCACTACCGTCGGCTGGGCCGAAGGCGGGAGAAGTCGCGAGGCGATGGGGGCGCCCGGCGGCGGCCCCACCCGGGTGATCACCGACCTCGGGGTCTATGGCTTCGACGAACAGACGCGGGAGATGACCCTTGAATCGCTCCATCCCGGCGTGACCCTGGAGCAGGTGCTGGGAGCGACGGGCTGGGATCTCAAGGTGGCCTCCCCGCTTGGCGTCACGGAGGTGCCGGACGACGCGATGCTCCGTCTGCTCAGAGAAGAGCTCGATCCGGATCGGATCTATCTCAAGGGTTAGCAGCCTGTGGCAAAACCCACGCGGCCCAGTTCTCCCGGTGGGGGCTCGACGGGCGATGCATCCCGCCTGAACCGCCCCGCTTCGCGGGGCGCTGCGTTGCGCTTCGGTCGAAATACACCCGGGCCAGTTCTCCCGGTGGGGGCTCCTCCCTCGCGCGCCTTGTCAGCCGGGCCCCCACCGGGAGGACTGGCCCCACCGGGAGAACTGGGCCTCGCCCGTCTCGGCGCTCACGTGGGTTTCACCACAGGCTGCTAGCCCTGGCACCCAGGATGTACGGCGCGGTCATCGGCGACTACGTGGGTTCGCGCTTCGAGTTCGGGGGCTTCCGTTCCACCCGGTTCGAGTTCTTCGGCCCTGGATGCCACTTCACCGACGATACGGTCTGTACGGCCGCGGTTGCCGACATCCTGCTGACCGGGCGCCCTCCCGCGGAAACGACGCAGGCGTGGTGCCGCCGCTATCCGGACTGCAGTTGGGGCGGGCGATTCGGAAGCTGGATCCACGAGGAGACGCCGACCCCATACGGCAGCTACGGGAACGGAGCGGCGATGCGGGTTTCGCCGGCCGCTTTCCTGAATCGCGACCGGCCGCTGGCCGAAGCCCTCGCCGCCGCCGATCGGGTCACCAGGATCACCCACAATCACCCGGAGGGGATGAAGGGCGCCCGCGCCGTCACCCACGCGATCTGGATGGCACTGCAGGGCGAGGCTCCCGGTTCGGTCGCGGCCGCGATTACCGAGACCTACGGGTACGACCTTTCGCGGGACGTCGCGACCATTCGCGAGACCTACGAGTACAACGAAACGTGTCAGCGCACGGTGCCCGAGGCGCTGGTGTGCGCCCTCGAGGCGGCGGACTTCGAGCAGGCGATCCGGAACGCGGTTTCCCTGGGCGGCGACGCCGACACCCTCGCTGCCATCGCCGGACCCGTCGCGGAGGCTCTCCACGGCGTACCCGCGGACTTCATCTCTTTCGCCGAGACGGAGATCCTGAGGGACGCGCCTGACGTTTTGGAAATCGTCCGAGCGCTGTACGCGCGCCAGGCCGAATAGGAGTGTCGGCCGGCGGGCGGCGTTCGGGCGGGAACCATGGCCGGCTAGCGTCCGCTTCGGTTTGTACAGAATCGGAACAACCCCTTCTCAACCGCTCTAGTCGCCGTCTGCTAGATTCCATTCTCAAGCATGTCGCTAACCAATGTCGAGGCGGAAGCGATCTTCGCCGATCCCTCCAAACGGATCTCCGGCGACATCCAGTGGAAACGCGACGAGGACCACTCACCGGCGCTGGAATTCAGGGCCGACGTGGAATCGGATATCGGCTGGCCGCTCTTCATTCACGGTAGCTACAACCCGAGGGCTGCGACGCTGAGCTATTCGTTGATCCTGCGGACCGAAGGGCGCATCTACGGCCTCGACCTAGGCAAAGAGCATCGGAACCCGGACCGCGCGGTAGTGGGTGAGATCCACAAGCACCAGTGGCGAGACCAAGATCGCGACCGATGGGCGTACTGTCCTCCCGACATAACCGCTTCAGTGGATGACCCTGTGTGCGTCTGGAACCAGTTCTGCCGGGAAGCTTCAATCCAGCATGTGGGCCAAATGGAGCATCCCTATCACCACGAGGACTTAACCGAATGACCGCTGCAGATCTCAGCAGAGCAATCACCGAAAGCTTCGGCGGCGCGTTCATCTGCTCTGAGCACAACGCGCATCAGCGCGTGCGTACGCCGTTTCTATATCCTGATGGGGATCACATCGACCTGTTCGTCAAGATGGGCAGCGACGACGTCTTGGTTACTGATTTAGCCGAGACGACGCGCTGGTTACGAGCGCGCAGCGTCGCGCAGAAACGCTCTCTCAAGCAGAATCAGTTGATCCACGACGTCGTCAGAACGCATAGCGTTGAATTCTCGAGAGGAATGCTGCAAGCACGGTGTGCATCTGAACGAAACCTCGCCGATGTACTGGTGCGTGTCGCACAGGCTGCTCTATCTGTATCCGACTTGTGGTTCACTTTCCGCACGCGATCCGTTACGAGCATCACCGACGAAGTGGCGGATTTCCTGATCGATCGCGGCGTTTCTTTCACGCGCAGCCCGAAACTTCCGGGCCGTTCCGGGCGTCAGTGGACGCTGGACTTCAGGGTTCCAGAAGAAAAACCCCGTTGTCTCGTCAATCTCCTCAGTACTGGCAATCGAGCCGCTGCTCGACAGATGACCGAACACGTACTAGCGTCGTGGTGGGACCTGAGCCACCTGGCCAGTGGCACGGAGGCTCTCAGATTCATTTCTCTCTTCGATGATTCTGTGGACATATGGAAGGAGGAGGACTTCACACTGGTGAAGGGTGACGGTCTCTCCGAAATCGCCTACTGGTCCCGTCCAGATGGGCTATTGGATTGGCTACAAGCGAAAGCGTAACGCTGACAAGGCCGCGCGCAATGTGCAATGCCGCATTGGAAATCCGAAAGATTGAAAGCGCCACGAATGACAACTACTGCTCCTGCAAACCGCGACTAGCTGGCTCTCCGGTAACTTCTTCGACCACAGAATCTAGTATCTGTACTACGAGCGCAGAGTAGTCACTCGTCGCAACGCCGGCTGAAGCCAGCGCAGCTCGGGCAGCTGTGTAATCCCACCAATCCGTTGCAGCCCGTTCGTGCCCGCCTTCTCTCGCTTTCTGGTTCATTTCCGCCGTCTCGTGATCCGCAGGAGTGCCGGGCAGCAATGCCGACCTGGAGGTCCGCGCTCCCCTGCCGGCTCAGCCATACCGCCACCGGGCGGTGCCCCTTCTCGCCCGTCAGTGTTCCCAGGAGTCCGCGATGGTGACGTCGGCGACCAGGGGAACCTGAAGTTCTGCGACCGATTCCATTTCACGGCGGACGAGTTCGCCGACGGCTTCCGCCTCGGCGGCTTCCACCTCGATCAGCAGTTCGTCGTGGACCTGAAGCAACAAAACGCCCGAAGTGGGCTCGAGCGCCCGGTCCACGCCGAGCATCGCGATCTTGATCAGATCGGCGGCGGTCCCCTGAATCGGGGCGTTCACCGCCATCCGCTCGGCGGCTTCCCGCCGGGCGCGCTGGGTCGCGCGGATCTCGGGGATGTGCCGCTGCCGGCCGAAGAGGGTGGTGACGCGGCCCGTCGCGCGAGCCTCCTCCCGGATGGACTCGATCAGGTCCCGCACTCGCGCATACCGGTCGAAGTAGGCCTCGATGAACGCTTTCGCTTCCCCGGTGGAGACACCGATCTCCTTCGCCAACGTGAACGCTGTCTTGCCGTAGATGATCGAGAAGTTCACGATCTTGGCCCGCCGCCGCATCTCCGCGGGACTGAGTCCCATCCCGCCAAAGACTTCCTCCGCGGTGCGGGCGTGAATGTCTTCCCCCGACCGGAACGCCTCGATGAGCACCGGATCGCCGCTCAGGTGAGCCAGGATGCGGAGCTCGATCTGGGAATAGTCCGCCGACAACAGGCGTTCTTCGGGGGCGGCGACAAAAGCCTTCCGGACCTGGCGGCCGAGGTCGGAGCGGACCGGGATGTTCTGCAGATTGGGGTCCGAACTCGATAGCCGCCCGGTCGCCGCCACGGCCTGGTGCAGTCGGGTATGGAGCCTCCCGGTCCCCGGAGCGACGAGTTCCGGCAGCGGATCCACATAGGTGCTCTTGAGCTTGGCGATCTCGCGGTACTCGAGAACGAGACGCGGAACCTCGTGGTAGAGCGCCAGTTCTTCGAGCACGCCGGCCCGGGTGGAAGCGCGCTTGAGTTTCTGGGTCTTCGCGGTCTGCGGGAGGTTCAGTTTGTCGAAAAGGACCTCTGCGAGCTGTTTGGGGCTCTGGATATCGAATCTGATTCCCGCCAGTTCATGAATCCGCCCGGTCAACTCCTTGAGCCGCGCCTCGAGATCCTTGCCGAGGTCGCGCAGGGTCTCGCTGTCGAGGCAGATGCCGCGGGTTTCGATGCGGGCGAGCACCGGCAGGAGTGGCATCTCGATGTCCCGGAAGACATTGGCGAGGCGCTCGGTATCGAGGAGGCCCTCCAGCTTTTCCGCGAGACGGTGCTGCCAGGCCGCCGCGATCGCCAGTCGCTCGTCGGGCGCAGCGCTGCCGAAAAGGCTCGTCTGCGCAGGGCGCGGCTCCGGGAGCGCGAGGCCCACATAGTCCCGGAGCACATCGGCAAACCCCTGGGCCCGGCGGGTGGTGTTGAGCAGCCAGGCCGCCACCTGCGAGTCATGGGCGACCTCAGGCAGCTTGCCGCCTTGTTCGAGCCACCACCGAACGAACGGCTGCACCTCGTGCCCGATCAGCGCTATCCCGTCCGACAGCGCCGGCCGGAACGTCTCGGCCAGGTCCTTTTCACCAAGGCGGGGGCCGACCGCTACCAGCAGCCCCTCCCGGGCCGAGGAGGCCACCCCGAGCGCGGCGAGCGGCGCCGGATTCCGGCCTCGGGAGGGTCCGAACATCGCATGCACCGAGAGCCGTCCCGATTCTCGAGCGCGTTCCAGAACGCGGAGGACATCGGGAATCCCGGAGGCCGTCTTCACGGGAGGCACCCGCGAGGGAGCGGCCGGCGCCAGGTCCCGGGCGTGGGTCCGCAGTTCGAGCTCCTCGAGCAGCTCGCGAGCGTCTTCCATCCGGGGTCCCTGGTAGCGAAGCCCCTCCAGAGTCTCGCCCGCCTCAGGGACCGGGACATCCAGACGGAGGCGGGCGAGTTCCCGCGAGAGGCGCGCCGCGGCGGCGTGCTCCTCGAGGAGGGAAGCGGTGCGTTTGCGGGTGATCTCCCCGGTGTGGGCGAGGATTTCGTCGACTCCGCCAAACGAGGCAATCAGCGATACCGCGGTCTTGGGGCCGATGCCGGGAACGCCGGGGATGTTGTCCACCGAGTCGCCGACGAGCCCGAGGTAGTCAGGGACCCGCTCGGGAGGGACTTTCAACTTCGCGGCGACGCCGTCCGCATCGAGCCGCTTTGCCGTATCGGCCGGTAGCACGACGCTGACCCGGTCGTCCACAAGCTGGAGCAGATCCTTGTCGCCGGAAACGACCAACACCCGGTACCCTCTGCCGCTCCCGGCCCGCGCCAGAGTTCCGATCACATCGTCCGCTTCCACCCCGGCGACCTCGACAACCGTCACTCCCAACACCCGCGAAAGATCCCGCGTGAACGGAACCTGCTGCGCCAGCTCGACGGGCATCTCCGGCCGGTTGGCCTTGTACTCCGGGTAGGCCTCGTGACGGAAGGTGGGACCCGGCGCGTCGAAGGCCACCGCGGCGAATTCGGGAGCCTCCTCACGGAGGATCTTCCGCAGAGTGGCGACGAAGCCGTGCAGGGCGCCGTTCGGCAAACCGTCCGAACGCGTGAGGCGGGGCATGGCGAAGAACGAGCGGTACAACAGGTTGTTGCCGTCCACCAGCAGCAGCGTCGCTTCAGCCATCGAGAAAGAACGGCGGGATTCTACGCAGCGGCCGCGGCCACCCTGATTTTCGGCGCCGGGCCCGCGTGCGCGCCGGCCGCATGGGAAGAGCAGCACCGGCTCGCACTCGACGGATCCGGTCGGTCGACGATCCGGCTTTCGCCCGAGCTTCTCGCCGGGGATCCGGAAGCGGACGCTTCCGGGAGGCTCCGCGCAGGGCTTTCCGGGCCGGGGCTGACCGTCGCGAGCACCCGGGCGCAGCGCAACGGGCGGATCGAGGCCGAGGTGGCGTTCGATTCGGTTGCGGCGCTCTGCGACGCGCCGCTCCTGCGCCGCAAATGCAGCTATCGGCCGACCGGCGACGGAGGGTTCGACTTCGCCATGACGATCGGACCTCGGTCGAGCTCGAGCCCGCGACCCGAGGAAGGCGCCGAAATTCGGGTGCGGACCGAGGGGCGGATCACCGCACACAACAGCGACGGCCCGCTGCAGCGGGGAAACGTGCTCGCCTGGGCCCGTCCGCTGGACCAGTTCCTCGGCGAAGGGCTTGAACTCCAGGTCCGAACGGACGGGACGAGCGTCTTCGCCGCCACCACGCGCATCGTGCTGCGGAGCGCGCTCATCGCCCTCGGGATCGTGGCGATCGGTCTGGCGCTCTTGGTGCTCGAAGGACGGCGGCGCCTCAAGCGCCGAGCCGGCGATTAGTCAGCGCGTGAGGGTGGTAAAGAACTCGGCGGCGACATCGGCCGGCTGTTCGCCGTCCACGTCCACCCGGCGGTTGAGCGCGCGCATCGTCTCGGTGCTGATGGCGCCGCCGAGGCGCTCGGACAGCTCGGCCACCGCGGGATGGGCGTCCGGACGGTAGAGCAGCGCGGATTCGTAGGGCGGGAACCAGCCGAGGTCGTCCTCGAGGACAAACAGGTCCAGCTTGGCAAGCCGGCCGTCGGTGGAGTTGCCCACCGCGACATCGGCCTGACCCGCCTCCATGACCTGAAAGACCATGTCCACCTCGACCTCGATGGACTCCGGCATCTCGGCGAATCCGTAGTGGTCCATCATGCCGCGGAGCCCATCGGCTCTCTCGAAGAACGGGTAACCGGCGACGAAGAGGTACCCCGAAATGCGCGCCAGGTCGGAAATCGTCCGCAGGCCCCTCTCCCTCGCGAAGTCCCGGGGGACCGCCAGGACATAGTCGTTCGAAAAACCGATGGGCGGGCCGAGACGGAGGTCGAAGCGCTCCCGGTATAGCTCCTTCACCCGCTGGTAGATCTCCTCGGCGGTCTGCCCGGCCACGAACGTCTCGTGCATGATCGCGGAATAGGACGTTCCGGTGTATTCGATGTAGCAGTCGAGATCTCCGTTGGCGATGGCGGTGTGGAGGACGAAGGTCTGCATCTGGAACCGCTCGGTCACCGCCAGCCCCGCCGCCCTTAGAAACCGCGACAGTAGTTCGCCAAGGATGATCTGTTCCGAATACGTCTTGGCCCCGAGGACGGCCGACGGCCCCCCGGGACCGCAGCGCGTTGCGACCAGTCCGGGAGCCAGCAAGGCGGCCGGCGCGCCGATGGTGCGCTCAAGGAAACGGCGCCGGCGCATGGTTTGGTTCGCGGAGGGTGTCACGGGGACGGCGCTCCACGCGAGGCCACGAGGCGCGATTCGAGCATCGCGAGCCCGCCGTCCGCGATCAACGCGAGGATCGCCGAGGGTATCGCCCCCGCGAAGAGCAGCCGGGAATCCAGCATCGCCAGCCCCCGGAAGATCAGCGATCCGAGGCCGCCGGCGCCGACCGCAGCCGCAATCGTCACGAGGCCCACCCCGACCACCGTCGCGATCCGGATCCCCGAAAAGATGGAAGGAAGCGCCAGGGGGACCTCGACCAGCGTCAGCCGCTGCCAGTCCGTCATTCCCATCCCGTTCGCGGCATCCAGGATCGCCGGATCGACCTGCCGCACCCCGGTCACCGTATTGCGGAGGATCGGCAGCAATGCGTAGAGGACGAGCGCGATGATGGCGGTCCGGCTGCCGATGCCGCCGATGAAGGGCAGCGGGATCAGAAGGCCGAAGAGCGCGAGGGACGGCACGGTCTGGATGACTCCGGCAAATCCCAGTACGGGCCGACTGAGCGCCGGGATCCGGGTGATGGCAAGCCCGAGCGGCACCGCGATCAGCACTCCGGCAACGATGGAGATCACCACCAGCACCACGTGTTCGAGGGTGAGCGTCAGGATCTCGGGCCAGCGCCCCGCCACAAACTCGAGAAAACTCATCCGCCGTTAGCAGCCTGTGGGTAAAGTGATGTGAGCACCGAGGCCCCCACCGGGAGAACTGGCGGTGAGGCGCCCGGCTGACAAGGCGCGATTCGGGAGGAATACCGGGTGTATTCCGACCCAATCGGAACGCCGAGCGTAGCGGTTCAGCCGGGATACATCGCCGGTCGAATGCCGCGTGACTTTATTCACAGGCTGCTCGGGATCGCGGCGCCCTCGATGAGGCCCCGCACCAAATCGTCGGCCGGAGCGTCCCGGATTTGCCGCGGAGTGCCCAACTGGCGGATTCCGCCGTCGGCCACTACCGCGATCCGATCCGCCAGGCGGAACGCCTCGGTGACGTCATGGGTCACGAAGAGCACGGTCTTCCCGAGTTCGCGGGAAAGGGAGCGGAATTCCTCCTGGAGGCTTCGCCGGCCGATCGGGTCCACCGCGCCGAAAGGCTCGTCCATGAGGAGCGCTCCCGGATCGGCCGCCAGCGCGCGGGCGACACCGACGCGCTGGCGCTGTCCGCCCGAGAGTTGATCCGGACGGCGGTCGCCATGCTCCCGGGGGTCGAGGCCGACGAGCCGGAGCATCTCCGCGGCCCGCTCGCGGCGGCGCTCCGGCTTCCAGCCGAGCAGCCGGGGCACGAGGGAAACGTTGTCGCCCACGCTCAGATGGGGCAAGAGTCCCACCCCCTGGATGGCATACCCGATGCCCCGCCTCAGTTCGACCAGGTCCCAGTCCGTGACTTCGCGGTCACCCACGTACACCTCCCCCGAGTCGGCGCTGACCAGCCGGTTCACCAGACGGAGCAGGGTCGTCTTGCCGCAGCCGCTCCTGCCGAGCAGAACCAGAACCTCCCCGGGTGACACCTCAAGCGATACCCGGTCCAGAACGAGCTTCTCGTCGAAGCTCTTTACGACCTCGCGAAACGAGATCGCGACACCCTTCACGCTGGAGAGGACCCGGAAGGCGCCGGCGCACTCGCCAACTGTCCCTCGACCAGCACGTCGTCCGCCATTCCGGCGAAGAGACCGGAATCGAGGACCCCGGGTATCTCCCGGATCTTCGCGTGCAGCGCTGCGGGATCGGAGATTTCGCCGAAGGAGGCGTTCACCAGCAGATTCCCGTTGTCGGTTACGAACGGGCTCTCATCGGATTCCGTTCGGATTTGGGCCTCGGCGCCCATCCGCTCGAGCGCCCTTCGCACCTGCGGCGCCGCAAAGGGGATCGCTTCCACCGGAACGGACCGCTTCACGCCGAGCCGCTGCGAGAGCTTCTCGGGACCCACGAGCACCACGAATCGGGAGGCCGCCGCGGCGACGACCCTCTCCCGCACCAGGGCCCCACCGTGCCCCTTGATGAGGTTCAGGTCCGGGTCCACTTCGTCGGCGCCGTCCACCGCGAGATCCACGCCGGCAACATCCTCGAAGCCCACGAGGGGTATCCCGACCGATTGCGCCAGGCGCTCGGTAGCTTCCGAGGTCGGGACCCCCCGGATCTCGAGCCCGGCCCGCACCCGTTCTCCGAGAACTCGCACGAATCCGGCCGCCGCCCGGCCCGTACCGAGCCCGATCACCATTCCCGGTTCCGCCCACGAAGCGGCCCGCACGGCGATTTCCCAGTTGTTCAACAGTCTGTGGATGAAGTGACGTGAGCGCCGAGGCTGGCCAGTCTCCCGGTGGGGGCGAGTCGCCCGGCTGACAAGGCGCGCGAGGGAGGAATACCGTGTGTATTCTGACCGAAGCGCGACGACGAGCGACGCGAAGAGGAGCGCTTCAGCCGGGATGAATCGCCAGCCGAGCCCCCACCGGGAGCACTGGGCCGCCTGACTTCATTCACAGGCTGTTTGAGTCGCCCGAAAGATACCAACGGTAGAGTGGGATGGATGACGCGTCCGGACCATCCTGCCGCGCGGCTGCTGCCCTCGCCGCGACGGATGGAGCGCCGGCCGGGATCGTTTCGACTGGACAACCGCTGCCGGCTTGTTCTTGATGCCGGGTCCCCGGCGGAGGAAACGGCGGCGTCGCTCCTCGCACAACGGCTCCGCCAGCGGGCGGGACTGGATGCGAACCTCGCCGCCTCCCGACCAGCGCCAGCCCCATCCGGGAATCTCATCCTGTCCGAAACCTCCGGGAGCTCGGACCCGGAAAGCTTCGAACTCCGGGTGGACGCGGACAATGTCCTGCTTCAGGGAGATCCCGCCGGCCTCCGCTACGGGGCAGAAGCGCTCGCACAGCTCACCTGCCCGGACGGGAGGATTCCGGGCGTTCGCATCCGGGACGCCCCCGCGCTGCGGCGGCGCGGTTTCCTGCTCGACATCTCCCGGGGGAAGGTCCCCCGCCCGGAAACCATCCGCTGGCTCATCGAGGTCCTGGCTCGCCTCCGTTACAACGAACTCCTGCTCTACACCGAACACACCTTCCAGTTCGAGAAGCATCCCGAGATCGGCGCGGGATCGGGGGGCTATTCGGCACCCGAAATCCGGGAACTCGACGGCTACGCCCACGCGTGCGGCGTGGAACTCGTCCCGTGCCTGCAGACGTTCGGGCACTTCCGCCGCATCCTGGAAAAAGCACCCTACCGGAACCTCGCCGAGACGGACCGGCTCTGGTCCGTCTCACCTGAAGCCCCGGGTACCTATCCCCTGCTCGGGGACCTGCTGGAGGAATACCTCCCCAACTTTGCTTCGGGCTGGGCCCACATCAACTGCGACGAACCGGTGGATCTCGGGAAGGGACTCTCGCGAGAACGCGCCGCCCGCGAGGGCCCCGCGGCGGTATTCGCGGGACACGTGAACCGGGTTGCGGAGATGGTCCGCAAACTCGGGAAACGCCCGATCATCTGGGCGGACGTGATCGCCGATCACCCGGAAGCCCTCGACCTCCTCGATCCGGACGTCACGCTCGCCGACTGGTGGTACGAACCGGATCACGATTTCGACCGGGTAGAACGCTTCCGAGACGCGGGCCGGGACTTCCTGACAGTAGCGGGGACCTCTTCCTGGAGCAGTCTGTTTCCACGATTCGATACCTCCCTGCCCAACATCCGGGGGCACGCCCGTGCCGCGAAACGCTTCGGAGCCTCGGGATTCATCGTGACCGACTGGGGCGACGGTGGTCACTTCAACCTGTTCGGCGGCTCCCTCTTCCCGATCGCGGCCGGCGCCCAGGCCGCCTGGGGAAATGAGGATCGGCCCGAGAGCGAGTTCGCCGCAGCATTCTCGGAGCACGTCGCAGGAGATAGATCGGGATTTTGCGGTGATTTCGCGACGCGGCTCGGGCGGCTGCACAACACCGGGTTCCCGCATTTCAACCACTCTCCGCTGAAGACGGTTTTCTTTGAAACCCGGCTGCGGAGAAGTCCCCGGACTCCGACACGGGGAGCGCTGGAGGCCACCCTCGAAGAACTGCGCCGCCTCGCCGCCGAGGTCGATTCCCGCGGACTACCCTCGGATCCCTCGGGTGCAGAGTGGCGATTCGCACTGGACGCCTCGCTGCTGGCCGCCGAGCGCGGGCTCGCCACGCTGCGCTTCCGTCAGGCCGAAAAGAGCGGAACGCCGAAAGACCGCCGGCTGGCGGAAGAGTTGACAGCGCTCGCGGACCGGCAACTCGAACTCGGCCGGCAGTTCCGCGAGCTCTGGCAACGGACGAACCGGCCGGAGGGCATCGAAACAGCGCGGAAGCTCTTTCAGGGCGCGGTGACCGCGCTACGGAGAGCGTCCCGTTCGCTCGCTAGGTAAGTCCGAAGCGGCGCCATCCGCGGCGGCGGACCCTCAATCCCGAAGAGAACTACGGAAAAAGCTGGGAAGGGAGTCGTCTCCGGTTTCGGTTTCGTCCTCGGCGTCAGCGTTTTCGGCATCAACGCGTTCGGCGTCAGCGTCCTCGCCCGCGACCGAACCCTGGTCCTCATCGGGAGCAGCAGATTCTTCCGCTTCGGACTCGATCTCCGGGGCCGCCTCCGGTTCGCTGTCCGGTCCCGGCTGCTGCGGGCTCTCGTCCGAGCCACCCTCCGCAGAGGTTACGACCGCCGCTTCCACGTCCTGCTCCGGCATCGGGGTATCCGGTTTTTCGGGTACGGGGATCGGCTCGTCCGGCGGCGCGTCCGCGGACGCGCGCGAGGGACGGGCGAAGCTGCGGAAGGCCCGGTCGTAGCGCGCCAGCACCAGGTCCCAATCGTGCCGGGACTGCAGGAATTCGCGTCCGGCGGCGCCCATCCGGGCGAACAGGGATGGATCCCGCAGACCGAGTTCGAGGATGAGTTCGAACTCGTCGTAGTTCTCGTAGTAGAGACCGCCTCGCGAGGCCTGGCACTCCTCGGTGAGTGCCGTCGCCGAAGCGTTTACCAGGATCGGGATCCCGAGGGAAAAAGGCTCTGCCGCAGTTGCCGGAAACGTGGCAAGCCGCTCGGGGATCACGGCCAGGAAGGCGCCGCCGACCGCGTCCAGACGTTCGCGCGTGTGGCCCGGGTGAACGATCCGGATGTCCGGGCGCTTCGGGATGCGCAACGCCGCCGGTCCGATCAGGACAAGTTGGAGGTCGGAATCCGGATGGCGATCCTTGAACGTGGAGAAGAACCTCAGTAGTTCCTCGACGCCGCGGCCTGGCTCCAGCGGTCCGGCTGACATCAGATAGTGCCCGGTCAGCCCGGTGCGCCGCCGGAATGCCGCCGCATCTGCAGTGCGCGGGAGCAGGAGCGTCCCCGCAACGGTTTCCCGCATGCGGCGGTGCACCTGATAGCGCTTCAGGACCAGGATCTCTTCGGCTTCGCTCCCGAAGACAAACGCGGCGGGGTACCGGAAGATCTCCGAATCTCCGGAGTCGTCCACCTCCTCGTCGGCGAACGGCAGCAGGACCGTACGTCCCGGATCGAGCTTCGCGGCCTCAAGGCAAACGGCCGACGATCCGAACAACACGACCAGGTCGTAGTCATCCGACCGGTCTTTCAGATAGCCGAGCAGTTCGGGGGAGGTCAGAGAGGCGGCGGTTTGACCATCCGATCTCGGGAAACGCACCACCCGGACTCCTTTGTCCTGGGTGTCCCCGTCGCGAAACGCCTCTTCGGAGTCTCCGGCTGCCGTAGTCGTAACGACGGTGGTTCGCCAACCGCCGGGAGCCCGGCTGGCCAACTCCGCGGCGAGGTTTTCCGGCGGGGTGGCATCTCCCGCCCGAAAGCGCGGGGTTACGAAAACCAGCCGCACCTCACTTGTCTCCCGAGGCGCTGCCGTTCGTCGCTCGGCGCCCCCCGCCGCGATTTGGGCGGGTTCCCTGTCGTGAGTTCTGACGGGCCGGCTGTCCTCCCGTCTGGCGCGATCCCTGACCGGAACCCTGCCGGTCCCGGCGACCGCCACCCTCGCGATCCGAGCGGGCGCCATCACTTCGCCGCCGGTCGCCACGGCCTCGATCCGAGCGGCCACCCCGGCTGTCGGACCGTCCGCGTCCGGACCCGCCGCTCCGCTGCGCCGCCTCGGAACTCGTCGTACCAGAACTGAACGAGAAGTCGGCATTGACTCCCAGCCGGCGGAGTTCTGACTTGATCACGTTGATTTCAAGGCGTGTCAGTTCGAGGTCTCTGTTCGTAGCCCATAGAAGCCGGCGGTGGTACTCATTGATCTCGGCCTGCCGGGCAGCCTGTTCCACTGCGGGGTGAAAGGTCACGAGCAGGCGGGTGAGTGGCGTGAAGAACCAGCGCAGAACGCGCACCAAGCCGAATGAGGAACTCCGAAACGCCTTCTTCGAAAGCTGGATGTTCCAGCGGGATGTATCGCGGGAACGGATCCGCTCCGCGAACTCCTCGCTGAAGCCGCGCGAACCCAGCGGCATCAGCATCCGCTTCTTCACGTCCGCCTTGAATTCGCGTTCGCTCTTCGTTCCTTCTTCCGCCCGCTCGCGGGCGGCTCTGCGGATGTCGGCCATGATCTTTCCGACATCCGGCTTGGCGCCGGAAGGGGCCTTCTGGGAGGTTTCCTTCTCGGCTGTTTCGTTGGCTATGGAAATCGCCATGTGTCTCCTTCGCGCCCGCCCGAGTGGCGGGACTTTGTTGAGCGCGGAGGGGATCAGGGGATTCGGCGGTACGGGGTCCCCAACCGGGAGCCGGTGGGGGGGAATCTCAGGCATAACTCACCCGAGAATCGTCTTGCGTCGCACGCTTGCCGTCACCCGAATCCGATCCCTCCCGCGAGGACGCTGCCAGGAGCGGCAGCGCACACGGAGAGCCGGAGCGCGCGGGTAGGCCCCGTCAGGCGATCTTCAGAAGGAAACGGCCGTAGGAATCGGCCGTCTCACTACCTGCGCGGAAGCCTCCCGCGTCGCCCTCAGAAGCTCCCGACTGCGGAGTCTTCCGACTCGAAAGTCTCGAATACGGTGACCAGCTTCGTAATCTGAAGCAGATCCTGCATGCGGGCCGTCAGGTTGAGCAGCTTGACGCTCCCGCCGGCCTTCACCATACGCGTGTGGCAGCGGACCAACTCACCGAGCCCGGCGCTGTCCACATAGGGGACATCGCCCAGATTCAGCAGCAGCTTGCGGCTGCCGGCAGCGATCACGCCGCGGACACTGTCCCGAAGGACGTCATCGCCTTCACCGAGAAGGATCTTGCCGTTCAGATCCAGCACGGTGACACCGTTGTTGCTACGTTCCGTTATTTGCATTTGCTTCCTCCCTCTCTCGGGTCTTGTGTGGTTGCCGCCGTCCCCCTGGTCAAGAGCGCCTTCGTTTGGCGCTGACGAATCACGATACGACCGGATTCGGGCCTCTAGCGGAAACCTTCCCGACGCTCGCTTCGAAGCCTGACGCGTCTCCCTTCTCCGGGGCGGTAGGGCCTGAATAACGCGAGCGTCACTGTCACCGGTATCGTATCGCGTTCGACAGAGTTCAACGATCCGAGTGACACGGCAGCGGGCAAAGCGAGCGACGATCGTTTTCCCGGAATCGAGCGATCCGCGCGTGGTCGAGGCGGCGGTCCGGCTGGGGCAGGACACGGACGTGGAACCGGTACTCGTCGGGCGCCCACCTCCGGGTCAGAGCGGCTGGTCCCCCAAGGAACTCTCCGCACTCCGGATTGTGGAGCCCCGCGGCGCCGCCCTGCGGCGTGCTGCCGATCTTCTCCGGTCCCGGCGCAGCGACCGGGGGATGGCAACGTCTGACGCTCTGGAGGCTGCGCAGGATCCCCTGGTGTTCGCCAATCTACTGGTGGCCGCCGGAGAGGCGCACGGTACGGTGGCCGGCGCTGCAACCACCACCGCCGATG
The DNA here is from genome assembly GCA_965223075.1 of Candidatus Marinacidobacterium sp. Lineage (GTDB taxonomy): Bacteria > Acidobacteriota > Vicinamibacteria > Marinacidobacterales > Marinacidobacteraceae > Marinacidobacterium. The sequence continues at coordinate 2,040,239 of OZ244986.1, forward strand.
TGATCCGCGCGGGGCTGCTCGCGGTCGGCACCCGGCCGGGAGTCTCCCGCGTATCCGGGGCCTTCGTGATGGAGTTTCCGGACGGTCGTCGCCCTCTGCTGTTCGCGGACGGCGCCGTGATTCCGCGGCCCAGCCTGTCGGAGTTGGTGGAGATCGCGCTCTTGTCCGCGGAGACCGCGCGCGAACTCCTTGAGATGGGTCCCCGCCTGGCCTTCCTGTCGTTTTCCACGAAGGGCAGCGCCGATGACCCGGATGCGCGGCGGATGGCGGCAGCGGCGCGGCGGGTCCGGGAACTCCGCCCTGACCTCGCCGTGGACGGCGAACTGCAGGTGGACGCGGCGCTCGTCCGTTCCGTAGCGGACGCCAAGGCGCCGGGGAGTCCGGTAGCGGGGCGCGCGAACGTGCTCATCTTCCCCGACCTGGCCTCAGGGAATATCGCCTACAAGCTGGTCGAGCGGCTCGCCGGGGCCACCGCGACGGGACCGATCCTCCAGGGGCTCGCGGCGCCGGTGAACGATCTCTCCCGAGGTGCGAGCGTCCCGGACATCGTCCGGCTGGCGCGGCTGACGGCGCGGGCGGCACGGAATCGAGGGGTGCACGACATATTTGTGAGATGAGGGTCACCCGGCGGCGCGTCGCTCCCAGAAGTCGTCGAAGCGGTTGGATCGGATGGCGCATCGGAGGGCGATGACGGCATTGGCCCCATGGACGGTCCAGTGCATACCGCCGTTCTTGAGGCGGGCTGCGATGACGCTTTTGCATCCACCTTCGAGGACTCCGGTGGAGACACACAGTCCCTGGGCGCGGAAGGCGGGGTAGCGCATCTTCTTGCGGTTGTTGTTGAAGTAGTCGAGGGTTTTTTGGGCCTCGTCGCAGGAGTCGGCGTGTTCCTGGAGGGCGGCGAGGAGGTCGTCGAAACGGCCCTGGTCGAGTTCGTCGCGGCGTTGCTTTCCCCAGGCGCCGGCGAGATCGGTTCCGGGGCCGTAGATGGCCTTGGCGGCGTCGAAGAGGTGTCCCTTGGCGTGGAAGATGTCGACGATCGGGATGGCGTCGGGGAGGTGTTCTTCGGCGAAGTTCCAGATCCAGGCGGCGCCGTCGCCGAGGACGACCTGTTGCGGGGCGTCGAGGAAGCGTCGGCGCTCGATCTCGCGGAGGACCCGTTTGGCGAAGGGGGGAAGTTCGGTTTCGGTGTCGAGGATGGCGACGGTCTCGATGGCGGCGTTGTAGGAGACGGAGTCCGGGTCGCGGGCGGGGTTGCCGTGTTTGTCGCGGGATTCGGCGGACCAGAGGGCGGCGATCTTGGCCTCGCGGGTCTTGGCGGAGCCGTCGGGCTGCTTGCCCTTCCGGCCTTGGGTCTCGGTCTTGCGGACGGGGACACCGGTGCCGTCGAGTCCGAGATAGAGGGTCTGGGCGTCGGAGGGCTCGGGTTCGATGACCTGGCGCTCGTCGGCGGCGATAGCGCGGCCGAGGGCTTCGGCCTGTCTTTCCACCAACTTGGGCTCGAGATCGAGCCCCGCCAGCTCGGCCAGCAGCTCACTGGCCTCGGCGAAGCTGACGCGGGCGGCGGTGACCCCGGTCATGCGTAGCGCGGCGGGGGAGAGCGAGGAGCTATCCAGCCCCAGCGCTCGGTCGCGGGGAGCAAAGCCTTCCTGGCAGCGCTCGCAGTGATACCAGGCGCGCTCAAGGGTCATGGGGCCGAGGGCGGTGGTGATGGTGCGGGGCCGGCGGCCAGCGTAGCGGGCCTCGGCGCCGCAGCGACAGGGCAACGCGGCGCCCTGACGGTCGGAGGTGTCGCGGTTGAGGAGTCGGGCGACCGCCTGACCCATCATCCGCAAGGCGCTCTGGCGGGCGGCGGTCTCGATCGCCTCGAAGTCGAGGCCGTCGAGAACGCCGTCGCCGATCAGGCGCCCGGCTTCGGCGGAGACCTCCGCCGTGATCGTGGCCTGGAGCCCCTTTTTTTGGCCGTCGGAGCGGGTGTGTCTGCCCTCAGCCGTAACTGGCAGATCGTGTCGCTGACCTCGATCATCTCGCGGACGAGTTGGCGGAAGCGCCGGCATTCGGCGATCTGCGCGCGGGTCTCCTCCACGGCCTCGGGCGGTATGACGCGGGTCCGCGTCGTGCCGGCGACCGGATGGGTGAGCGACCAACTCGGTCCATGACCTCGCGACCCGTCGGCGGCACAATGGCAGTAGGACTTGCCGCACTTGCGGTAGCGCTCGACCAGCGACCCAGGTCGCACGTCACCAATCGCGGCGAGCTGCCGGCGGATCTCGTTCTGGCGGGCTTCGAGGGCTTGGAGCGGTGCAGTGTTGGGCACGGGGCCTCCTCTATGCTGACAGCAGTATACACTGCCAGCACTCAGCCATCATCCCCAAGACTCATCGCACCTCTCACGAGAGATCACAAATATGTCGTGCACCCGAATCGAGCGTCCCTTTGACAGTGCCCGAGGCACGCGCGTATGTTCCGAAGTGCCCTCGTGACGGGACTGGCCCACTGGCGACCCGGACGACGGCGAAGGAGACGAAGGTGATGCGCAACCGGAGAGTCTTGACTCTGTTCCCGCTACTGCTCGCGGGGCTCTGGCTGGCTGCCTGCGGCGGCGGCCCGGATATGGATGCGGAGACCGCCCCGACCACTGCGGACCTCGGGATCCGGCCTCACGGAGATACCGAGCTGAGTCCGGACATTTCGCGGATTCCTGAGGAACTCCAGCAGATCTTCCAGCACATCGACGACAACGCCGACCGTCACGTGATGAATCTCCGCCGCTGGATCCAACAGCCGAGCATCTCGAACTCCGGGGAAGGGATCCCCGAATCCGCCCAGATGGTGAAGGGCTTCTTCGATCAGCTCGGCTGCCAGCACTCCCAGGTGTACGAGGTCCCGATGACCGAGTGGGGCCAGCCGGGGAATCCGGTGGTGTACGCCAATTGCGACTACGGCAAGGAGCAGACGCTGCTCATCTACTGGATGTACGACACCATGCCGATCACCCAGCCGGAGGCCTGGCTCTTCCCGCCGTTCGACGGCGTGTTCACCGAGTTCGGCCCCTTCAAGAAGGTGATGATCGGACGGGGCACCACGAACTCCAAGGGTCCCCAGATGACCATGTGGAACGGGATGCACTCCATCTACGAGGTGACCGGATCCATGCCGGTGAACCTGATCTTCATCGCCGAGGGCGACGAGGAGCGGATGTCCATCGGCCTCCGGCAGTTCGTCCGGGAGAACCCGGATCTTTTCTGGGACGCCGAAGCGATGTACCGCACGGGACGCCAGGCACGGAGCGGGGCGGCGGGCTTTTCCGGAGGCTCCGAGGGCTGCGTCTATATCGAGCTGACCACCAGCGGTGAGAGCTGGGGGCGTGGGCCGGTCGCGTCAAACATCCACGGCATCCACAAACGATCGACGGATGCCCCGCTCCTTCGTCACATGAAGATGCTGGACACTCTGATCACCGACGACGGCAACCAGGTGCTGGTGCCCGGCTTCTACGACGGCGCCGCACCACTCTCGCCGGCGGAGGAGGAGATGTTCCGCACCTCGGCGGAGAACCTCGATCTCGCGATCGCCGCTGAGAACCTCGGGGTAGCCCGGTTCATGACGGACGACCCGCTCCAGCATTTGATGAACGCTCGCTACGGCATCTCCTTCAACATGGACGGCATCTGGTCCGGCAACATGTATCCGGGCGGCGCGGGCGCCATCCTGCCGAACCGGGTCACGTCCAAGCACAACATGCGCTACGTCCCCACCATGGACGGATTGGAGATGGTCCAGAAGATCCGCGACTACCTCGACGCGCAGGGCTATGAAGATGTCGAGATGACGATCATCGGCGACGTACCCTGGTCGAAGAGCAACTACAACAACGCCCTCGCGGACTCGGTCAGGGAGATGTTCTCCATCTTCGGAGTCCGTTACCGTGATCCGGTCGCGGAGGATTCCATCCTGGGCGGCGGCTACTGGCCAGCCTACTTGTTCAGCGGCCGGGATGGCACGCTTCCCGGCGGGACGGACCTCGCCATGCCGATCGTGGGCGGAGCGGTCGGACACGGCGGCGGCGCCCACGCGGCCAACGAGTTCTGGGTGATCGAGGGAGCCGGCGAGGTGTACGGGATGGCCGGCGGCGAGAAGTCGGTGGCGACGGTCCTCTACTCCTACGCCGGGCTCCTTGACGATTCGCCCTGACGTGGCGTCGCTTCCGGGTCGAGCGGCCCTCCTTGACATGGAGGGCCGCGGGGAATAGCGTTCCCGCTTCTCCCCGGGCCGCAGTGGCCCGGGGTTTCCCCTTATTCATATAGCACGAGCGGAAATCACACAGAGGATCTCTTGGCGGAAATCGTCGTCCAGGAAGGCGAAGCGATCGATGTGGCGCTCCGTCGCTTCAAGCGGCGGGTTCAGGCCGAAGACATCATCAAGGAAATCAAGCGCCACTCCTTCTATGTGAAGCCCGGCGACAAGCTGCGCGCCAAGCGGGCGGCAGCGCGCAAGCGGGCACGCAAGCGCCGGCGTCGTACCCCCCGCACCTAGCAGCACACCGCCGTGCGGGTTCTGCTGGTCGGCGGCGGCGGGCGCGAACACGCGCTGGCTTGGGCGATTTCGCGGAGTCCTGAACTCGAAGAGTTGATCGCGGCTCCCGGGAATCCCGGGATCGGGCGGCTGGCGCGCCTCGCTCCGGTAGGGGCCGAGGACGTCCCGGGGCTCGCGGATCTCGCATCCGCAGAGGGTGTGGATCTGGTGGTCGCCGGGCCGGAAGCTCCGCTCGCGAAGGGCCTCGCCGATCGGCTGGCCGAGCGGGACATTCCCTGTTTCGGGCCCCGGCAGAACGCCGCGGTTCTCGAGGCCTCCAAGGAATTCGCGAAGGATTTCATGGGCCGTCACGGGATTCCGACGGCCCGCCACACCGTGGTCCGGGATGCGGCAGCGGCGCGGAGCGCACTTCGGTCCGGGGAATACGGTGACCAGCCGGTAGTCAAGGCGAGCGGACTCGCCGCCGGTAAGGGTGTTTTTCTGCCCGAGGATCTCGACGCGGCCGAACGGGACGCGGTGCGACTGCTTGAGGGAGGGATTGGCGCGGCCGGCGAGACGGTAGTGATCGAGGAGCGGCTCGTCGGGCCGGAGTTGAGCGTCTTCGCGATCAGCGACGGGACCCGGGGCATCCCCTGCGGAACCGCGCAGGACTACAAGCGGCGCTTCGAGAACGACCACGGGCCGAACACCGGGGGCATGGGGAGCCTGAGCCCGGGGCTCGGCGCCGACGATGTGACCATGGAGCGGGTGCGGCAGGAGGTCGTGGAGCCGACCATCGCCGGACTGCGCGCCGAGGGACGCGAGTATCGGGGTGTGCTTTACGCGGGTCTGATGCTGACCGCGGATGGTCCCAAGGTACTCGAGTTCAACGTCCGGTTCGGTGACCCCGAGGCGCAAACCCTGATGCCGCGGCTGGACTGCGACCTGCTCCCGTTTCTCTTCGGGGCCGCCACCGGCCGGCTCCCCGGGGATGATGTGCGTTTCCGGTCCGAACGCGCCGTGACCGTGATCCTCGCCTCGGACGGGTATCCGGGGGCCTACAAGAAGGGCGTCCCGATCGGAGGGCTGCCTGCTGCAGTCGAGACGGGCGACGCCTACGTGTTCCACGCCGGGACCCGTATCGGCGCGGACGGAATCGAGACCGCGGGCGGCCGAGTGATCGCCGTTACCGGAGTGGGCGCAGACTGGGAGAGTGCTCGGAACGCCGCCTATGGATGCGCCGATTCGATCACCTGGAAAAAGAAGGCCTACCGCCGGGATATCGCCGCGATCGCCATTTAGAAGGAGTCAACATGAGTTCCGCCGACAACCCCAAAGTTCTCATCGTGATGGGAAGCCCCTCGGACACCGAAGTCATGCGCGAAGCCAAGAAGGTCCTGCAGTCGCTCGGCGTCTCCTGCAAGATGGGCGTCTATTCGGCGCACCGGACGCCGGAACGCGCCGCCGCGCTCGCGGAAAGCGCCCGCGACAACGGAGTGGTCGCGATCATCGCCGGGGCCGGCATGGCCGCCCATCTCGCGGGGGCGATGGCCGCCCGGACCATCCTTCCGGTAATCGGCGTTCCGCTGGCAGCGTCACTCAGCGGGCTCGACGCATTGCTCGCCACCGTCCAGATGCCTCCGGGGTTCCCGGTAGGAACCGTCGCGATCGGAAAGCCGGGCGCCCAGAACGCGGCCCACTTCGCAGCGCAGATCGTGGCGCTCAGCGATCCCGCGGTCGCCGAGAACATCACCGCGTGGCGCCGCGCCAAGGCCGCCGCCGCCGAAGCCGCCTCGAACGAACTCGAAGCCGAAGACTGAGCGACCCCAGGGGACCGCCGACCCCGGCCAGGATCGTGGCGCGCAGGCTGGGAACGCCGGTCTTCACCCAACTTCGCCAAAATGGGTCGTTCCGTGTTTGTAAGTCATTGACAATACGCCACATTGGAAAGATGGAGGTCGGCAGCTTGGCACTACGTTTGTGAGTTTTGCGTCCGATCTCCGCTGGGTGCGCCGGTAGTAGTGGGTGACGCGGATGAGCACGGTGGAGCGGGGAGAGAGGTTTGCAGGGATGCTGGCGGGCGGCGGGGGCGGAATCAAGCCCCAAAAAACCTTCCACAAAAGAACTTGGCACTACATGCCTTTCCTGCCCCATCCGGCGGCGCTCCTTCCCACCGAAAGCCCGCTTTTCGTCCGTTTCCGGCCCCTTTCGGATCTTTTCGAGCCTGAAATGGCCACTCTGCGCTCAATTCGGGCGCATTCTCGGCCTGATTCGAACGGCCCTTGGCTCCGGCCGGCACCCCTTCCGCAAAAAGTGGCGAAGTTGGGTTCAGACCGGCACAGCGAGCCGGAGGCTCGCGAAGCTGCGTAATGCCGACCCGTCTGGAGCGCGCCGACGCAAGGGACCGCCGACCTCCGGTCGGCATCGCGCGGGAGCGCGAAATCATCCCGATGGCACTGCGCCCTGCCCACTTGACGGATGCCGTCATTACCCTGAAGATCGATTGTCAAATAACCGATTTTCAGGGATAATAACCCGGTGATCGTCGAACGCCGCCGCCCGCTGCGCCGCATCGAGGAGAACTTCGCCGTCCACCGCGGGGTAGCGCTGCTCGGTCCCCGCCAGTGCGGCAAGACCACCCTGGCGCGAACCTTCATGGCTGCGGAGCCGAACCTCACCTACTTCGACCTCGAGCGGGCACCCGACCGCCGTAGCCTGGAAGCAGCCGAAGCGACGCTCGCGCCGCTGACCGGCCTCGTGGTAATCGACGAAATCCAGCGGATGCCACATCTGTTCACGACGCTACGTCCGCTGATGGACCGACCGGGGTCGGAAACGCGCTGGCTGCTTCTCGGGAGCGCCTCTCCCGACCTGGTTCGCGGGGTGTCAGAGAGCTTGGCCGGCCGGGTCGGGTTCGTGGACCTCGGCGGTTTCGATCTGGATGATGTCGGCGAGACGCCCACGGACTGGCGGCCGCTGTGGCTGCGTGGGGGCCTTCCGCCGAGTTACCTGGCCCCGAGCGATGGGGGCTCCGCCCGTTGGCGGGAAAACCAGGTGCGGACCTTCCTGGAGCGCGACGTGCCGCAGCTCGGCTTCAACATTTCCGCGGCTGCGCTCCGCCGCTTCTGGGAGATGGTGGCGCACTACCACGGGCAGATCTGGAACTCCGCCGAGTTCGCCCGTTCGCTGGGGAGCAGCGAACCCACTGCGCGCCGCTACCTGGATCTGCTCGCGGGCGCCTACATGGTCCGCATTCTGCCAGCGTGGTACGAGAACCTGAAGAAACGCCAAGTCCGCGCGCCCCGGATCTACGTGCGCGACTCGGGGATCCTCCACTCGCTGCTCGAAGTCACGACTGCACGGACGCTGGCGGGACACACCAAAGTAGGAGCGTCCTTCGAGGGGTTTGCGATAGAGCAGGCGCTCTCGTGCCTGGACACCCGCAGCGCCTTCTTCTGGCGCTCGCACAGCGGGGCGGAACTGGACCTGATGGTGACTCGCGGCGGCCGGCGCTACGGGTTCGAGTTCAAGTACTCGGACGCGCCGCGTTCCACAAAGTCAATGCGCGTCGCCCTGGAAGACCTGCGCCTCGAACATCTCTGGGTCGTGTACCCGGGGGACCTCCCGTATCCGCTGGACGAGCGGCTCTCGGTGGTACCTGTTCATCAGCTCCCGGGGCTCATGGAGAGCGAATGGCCGGTGATCGAGAATGGGTGGTTGTCCCCAGCCCGTATCAGGCCGGAGTAGCCGCGAGTTGGCCGCACGCCGCAAGGACGTCGCGGCCGCGACTTCGGCGGAGAGTGGCAACAAAGCCCGCTGCCGAAACCCTCCCCAGGAAGCGTTCGGCATCCTCCTCGGTGCCCGGCCGGTGGGGAGGGCCTGGGGCCGGCTCGTCCCACGGGTTGAAGGCAATGAGGTTGACGTGAGGACGGATCCCCGAGGCTGCCAGGCGCCTTAGCTGACGGAGGAGTTCCCGGGCGTCTTCGGGGCGGTCGTTCTCACCGCCGAGGAGCACGTACTCGATCGTGACCCGGCGGTTTGAAGGAGGCAGCGCGTAGAGCGCCGCGAAGATCTCCGGCATCCGGTGGCGCCGGCCGATCGGCATGAACTTCTCGCGGGTCTCGTCGTCGCCGGCGTGAAGGCTGATCGCAATCCCCACCTGCGGCGCGGCGTGTCCCAGCTTCCCCATCTCGTCCGGCAGCCCCACGGTGGACACGGTGATCCGGCGGGGCGGGATGCCGAAGCCGTCGGTGTCGGTCAAGAGGTCCAGTGAACCGATCACTCCGTCGGTGTTCAGGAGCGGTTCGCCCATCCCCATGTAGACGACGTTCCGCCGTCCCTTCGCGGCCTCCGGCGTAGCACGCTCGGCCAGCAGTACCTGGGCAGCGATCTCGCCGGGAGTGAGATTGCGACGGAACTGGATCGCGCCGGACCGGCAGAAGGTGCAGGCGAGCGGGCACCCGACCTGCGTGGAGACACAGACGGTCAGGTCGGAGGCGTCGCCGCCGGCGCCCTGGGCTCTGCCGGATCTCCCGCCTGCCGCGTCGCGCCGGCTGCCGATCGCCACGGTCTCGACCAGGAGGCCGTCTTCCAGCTCGATCAGCAGTTTCACCGCACCGTCGCCGGACTCCGAGGAGTCCACGACGCGGGGATGGGCCACCCGAAAACTGGCAGCGAATTCGGTGCGGAGGGAGGCGGAGAGATCCGTCATCTCCCGGAAGTCGGTCTGCCCGTGGTGGTACAGGTGGCGGAAGAGTTGACGGCCGCGGTAGGGCGGGAGACCAAGCTCCTCGGCGAGCTGGATTAGCTCAGCGCGGGAGCGGCCGTAGAGGTTCTCCATGGGGGCCACCATAACGCCGGGGTGGGGTTGGCGGTTTGCCCGCTGTCACGCGGGGGCGGTGAGCGGTCGCCTCCTCCGGGATCAAGAGAAGGTGCGGCACACACGTTGGCAGGGCGCCGCGTGATCACTGCTGGTTTCGCGCTCCCGCGCGATGCCGACCGGAGGTCGGCGTTCCAAGTCGTCCCCGCGCCTCTTCTCCCTCAGCGATGTGAGGTTTCGCGCGCCTCTCGGCGCGCGGTGCCGGTCTGAAGACCGGCGTTCCCAACCCGGCGGATCCATCCGCGCGAGCAGCCGTACGCCGGTTGCGCCAGCCTTCGGCTGGCTGTGCCGACCAGAGGTCGGCGTTCACTGGCCCGCATCCGGTGAGGGAGAGCGGCGATGCGCCGTTGCGCTGGCCTCCGGCCAGCGCGTGCCGACCGGAGGTCGGCGTTCCCGCGCCTGCTGGCCGTGACGCAGATCGGCTGTACGCCTTTCGCACCCCTCCGGGGTGCGGTGCCGGTCTGAAGACCGGCGTTCCCTCCGTTCCACAATCTGTTGTGGTTGGATGTACACGGAACCCCAAGATGTTGGGGTTCGGGCGTTGACGGGTCGAGCGGACGGGTGGTAGTCTGCGCGCCTCCGAAACCCCATATCCTCCGCTCTTTTCTGAGGTTCCTTCCCATGGAAATCAGCCTGCGTATCCTTGGTTCGGGAAGCTCCGGAAACGCGGCTCTGATCTCGGGAGGACCCACCACTCTACTCGTGGAAGCGGGCCTTTCCTGTCGCGGTCTCGAGAAGCGGATCGCAGAGGCCGGACGTAGTCCGTCCGACATCGCCGCAGTGCTCGTCTCCCATGAACATGGCGACCATTGCCGGAGCGCCACCACCTTCGCGGCGCGGCACGGTATTCCGGTCGCCTGCACCGAGGGCACCTGGCGGTGCCTCACGTCGAAGAACGGATCCGAAACGCCCGATTGGCTCTCGCTCGTCCCGGGCGAGAGCCGCCGCATCGGAACAGTCACGGTCACCCCGTTCCGGACCCCCCACGATGCCCGAGATCCCATCGGGTTCCGGTTCGAGCGCGGGAGTGCGGTTCTCGTCCACGCAACCGATTTCGGCCACCTCTCGCGGGAGATGGAAGAAGCCATCAAAGGCGCCTCCCTGTTGCTGATCGAGTCCAACTACGACGAACAGCAGCTCTTCGAGAGCCGCTACCCCTTCTCCATCCGGCAGCGGATCGCTTCCACTCGGGGCCATCTGTCGAACGGCGCCCTCGCGCTGTATCTCCGGAGACGGCTCCCGTCCTCGGTGAACACGGTGGTGCTCGCCCACCTCTCGGAGAACACCAACACCCCCGAACTCGCACTGCGAACGGCCCGCGCGGCCCTCGACGCCGGTGGGCGGCGGGAGGTGCGGCTGCTCGTTGCCCGGCGTCACGACCTTACCGAAGAGGTCTGGACCCGGCCGGTGCGCGCCGCCGTAGAGGCCCCCGCGATGCCCCGGGTCAACCGGTTCCTGAACCCGGTACCGCTGCGAGCGCCCACACTGTTCTGATTCGGTGCTCACCGATCGCTACGTTCGCCCCGAGATGGGGGCGATCTGGACCGACGAAGCACTCTTCGCATCCTGGATGGAGGTGGAGGTCGCCGCCGCCGAGGCGATGGCCGCCGAGGGCATCGTTCCCGAGACCGCCGCCACCGCCATCCGGGAGCGGGCCGGTTTCGACATCGCCCGCATCCACGAAATCGAGAAAACCGTCCAGCACGATGTAGTGGCCTTCACCCAGTCCATGGCGGAGCACGTGGGCGCCGAGGGGCGCTGGATCCATTTCGGCCTCACCAGCTCCGATGTGGTGGACACCGCGCTGGCCACCCGCCTCGCCCGTTCCGCGGACCTGGTCCTGAACCGCATCGGGAGCCTGCGCGAGATCCTTAAGCGCCGGGCGGCGGAACACCGCAACACGATCATGGTCGGGCGGACCCACGGGGTCCACGCCGAGCCGATGACGTTCGGGATGAAGCTCGCCCTCTGGTGGGCGGAGATGGGACGGAACCACCGTCGTCTCTCGGCGGCGCGCGAAGCGGTAGCGGTGGGAAAGCTGAGCGGCGCCGTGGGCACCTTCGCCCACCTGCCGCCCAGCGTCGAAAAAAGGGTCTGTGACTCCCTGGGAATCCGCCCCGCCGCAATCTCCACTCAGGTCATCCAACGCGACCGGCACGCCGAGCTCGCAGCCGCACTCGCGATTCTCGCGGGCACCCTGGAAAAGATCGCCACCGAGATCCGGAACCTCCAGCGCACCGAGATCCGCGAGCTGGAAGAACCCTTCGGCCGAGGCCAGAAGGGGTCCTCCGCGATGCCCCACAAACGGAACCCGGTCGGTTGCGAGCAGGTGTGCGGCCTCGCCCGGATCATCCGCGCCAACACCCTCCCCGCCATCGAGAACATCGCGCTCTGGAACGAACGGGACATCTCCCATTCGTCCGCGGAGCGGATGGCGATTCCGCAGAGCTTCCTGCTCGCCGACCACATCCTGCTGCGCATGACCCGGATCCTCGACGGACTGGTGGTACGCGCCGACTCCATGCTGGAGAACCTGAACCGGATGAACGGCATGGTGTTCAGCGGCCAGGTGCTGCTTGACCTCGCCGCGAAGGGGATTTCCCGCGAGGACGCCTACCGGATGGTGCAGGGAGCGGCCATGCGTCTTTGGGAGAGCGGTGGCACGCTGCGCGAGAGGCTCGACGAGGACGAACGGATCACGGCCGTCCTGACCCGCGAAGAGCTGGATGCCGCATTCGATCTCGATGTACAGCTCCGCCACCTCGATGTGGTCTTCGAGCGGGTGTTCCGAGAGGAAAGCGCATGAAGTTCCGGGTTCGGGTGCTGGTCCGGTTGCGGCCGTCGGTGTATGACCCGCAGGGCGAGGCCATCCGGCGGGCGATCGCGGCCGACCCGCGGCTGGGCGCGGAGTCCGTGCGCCAAGGGAAGATGTTCGACTTGGAGGTGAAGGCCGGATCGCCCAGCGAGGCGAAAAAGCGCGCCGAGGAAATCGCGTCAAAGGTGCTCGCCAACCCGGTGCTCGAGGACTTCAGCGTCCAGGTGATTCTCGACTGATGGCCCGCTTCGCGGTCCTCGTCTTTCCGGGGACGAACTGCGAAGGCGACGTGCTCCACGGGCTCCGGACGGTGACCGGCCAGCCGGCCGAACTCGTCTGGCACAAGGAGGGCTCGCTCGACGGCTTCGACGCCGCGGTGGTGCCCGGCGGGTTCGCGCACGGCGACTACCTGCGGGCGGGCGGTCTCGCCCGTTTCTCGCCGGTGATGGAGCCGCTCGCGCAGATGGCGGAAAGCGGACGGGCAGTGGTCGGAATCTGCAACGGCTTCCAGATCCTCCAGGAAGCCGGACTGCTCCCGGGAGCGATGCTGCGCAACCGCTCGCTCACCTACGTGTGCCGCGACGTGGAGGTCCGGGTCGAGGGCGGCCCCTCCCCGCTGACCTTCGGGCTGGAACCGGGCGCCACGCTCCGCCTCCCGGTGGGAAACGGCGAGGGAAACTTCCGGGCGGACGACGATGTCCTCGACGCGATGGAAGCCGAGGAGCAGGTGATCTTCCGCTACTGCGAGCGGAACGGGGAGGTCACCGAGGCAGCGAACCCCAACGGGTCGAGAAACAACATCGCCGGGGTGCGGAACCGCCGTGGAAACGTGGCGGCCCTCATGCCCCATCCGGACCGGGCTTACGAAGAGGTGCTCGGCGGCGTCGACGGGCGCCGTCTCTTCGAGAGCCTGCACCGGTTCACCGAGGCGTGAACGCTCCCGCGACCGTCGAGGCGGCGCTCGCCTCCGGACTCTCCGCCGGGGAGTTCCAGCAGATCTCTCAGCGACTGGGACGCACTCCCAACGTCACTGAACTCGGCATGTTCTCCGCCATGTGGTCGGAACACTGCTCCTACAAATCCTCCCGGCGCCACCTCGCGCGCTTCCCCACCGAGTCGCCCCAGGTCCTCGAGGGGCCAGGCGAAAACGCCGGCGCGGTCGCCATCGGCGAGGGCCTCGCAGCCGTCTTCAAGGTCGAATCGCACAACCATCCGACCTTCATCGAACCGTTCCAGGGCGCCGCCACCGGGGTCGGCGGCATCCTGCGGGACATCTTCACGATGGGCGCCCGCCCCGTGGCGCTCATGAACTCGCTGCGCTTCGGGCCGCTGACGGTGCCGAAGAACCGCGCCCTCTTCACCGGCGCCGTCGCCGGGATCGCCAACTACGGGAACAGCATGGGGATCCCGACGGTGGGCGGCGAGGTCTTCTTCGAGGACTGCTACTCCCTGAATCCCCTGGTCAACGCCTTCGCGCTCGGAATCGCTCCGGCAGACCGGATCTTCCGGGCCCGCGCCGACGCCCCGGGCAGCCCCATCTGGTGCGTGGGCAGCAAGACGGGGCGCGACGGCATCCACGGCGCGTCCATGGCGTCGGCTTCTTTCGACGAGGAGGCCGAGGCGAAACGCCCGACGGTCCAGGTAGGCGATCCGTTCCTCGAGAAGCTGCTCATGGAGGCCTGCCTCGAGCTCATGCGGGGCGACGCGCTGATCGCGGTCCAGGACATGGGGGCGGCGGGGCTCACCTGCTCGACCTCGGAAGTCGCATCGCGGGGTGGCGCGGGAGCGGAAATCGACCTCGACCGGGTCGCCCAGCGCGAGACGGGCATGAACGCCTTCGAAATCATGCTCTCGGAATCCCAGGAGCGGATGCTCCTCGTGGTCCGCGACGGGCACGAGGCGGAGGTGGCGCGGGCGTTCGACAAGTGGGACCTCGACGCGGCCGCCATCGGGACGGTGAGCGGCGACGGTCTCCTCCGGGTGCGGCACCAGGGGAAAGTCGCCGCCGAGGTTCCCTGCCGGGCGCTGACCGACGACGCTCCGGCACTCGACCGCCCCTTCCATCAGCCGGCGTGGTGGCCCGCTCCCGAGGTCACTCCCGGGGACCTGCCCGAGCCCTCCGACTGGAACGGGGTGCTCCGGGAGATGGCCGGATCGCCGGAACTGGCGAGCCGAAGGTTCGTCTACGAGCAGTACGACCACATGGTCCGCAGCGACACGATCGCCCGCCCGGGAGGCGACGCCGGGGTGGTGCGCATCAAGGGTTTGCCGCTTGGCCTGGCCATGACCCTCGACGGGAACGGCCGCTACACCGCCCGCGACCCCCGGCGGGGCGGAGCGCTTGCCGTCGCAGAAGCCTGCCGCAACCTCGCTGCGGTCGGCGCCACCCCGGTCGGGGCGACCAACTGTCTCAACTTCGGGAACCCGGAGCGCCCCGAGATCATGTGGGAGTTCACCGAGGTCATCGCCGGGATGAGCGACGCCCTCAGGGCGTTGGACGTTCCCATCACCGGCGGCAATGTCAGCTTCTACAACGAGACCGAGGGAAGGAGCATCTTCCCCACGCCGGTGGTCGGGGTGGTGGGAGTGCTTCCCGACGTGACGAAGCGGACTCCCCAGCATTTTTCGGAGCCGGGAGATCTGGTCTTCCTGGCGGGGCCCGAAGGGACGGACTCGCTCGGTGCGAGCGCCTACCTGAAGGTGCGCCGCGGGCGCACCGATGGACGGCCGCCGAAACCCGGCCTGGACGCGGAAGTCCGGCTCGGGGCTTTCCTGAGGGCGGCCGCCGCGGCGGGCATCGCCGCCTCCGCGCGCGATCTCTCCGAGGGAGGGCTCGGCGCCGCGGCAGTGGAGAGTCTGTTCGCTCCGGACGGTTCAGTCCTTGGCGCCGAAATCGAGATCGAGTGCGCTCGGCGGCTGGAGGGAGTCCTGTTCGGGGAATCGCCGGCCCGGGCGCTCGTCAGCGTCCGGCCGCAGAACGCCGACGCCCTTGCGGCGCTGGCCTGCCGCGAGGGCGTGCCGCTGACACCGGTTGGGGTGGTGGGCGCCGAGGCGTTCCGGATTCGGGTGAACGGGGAACCCACGGTGAACCTGGACCTCGCGGGCCTCGCCGACGCCTTCCAGAACAGTCTCGGGCGGATGGCCGGCGCGTAGGGCTCCGTCCGGGTAGGATGCGCGGGTGAGCCAGATCGAGTTCCCGGTGGTAGATCACCCCGGTCCTCCCGGCAGGGACTCTCCGGACCGGTTCCACGAAGAGTGCGGAGTGGTCGGGATCTGGAACCACCCGGAAGCCGCCCGCCTCGCCTACCTGGGCCTCTACGCGCTGCAACACCGCGGACAGGAAGCCGCGGGGATCGTGGCCGCATCCCCCGGCCGGGACGGCCTCGTCGGAGTGAACGGCCCCGGGCACGTGGCGGACGTCTTCGACGTGGATGCGCTTGACGCCCTCGTCGGCAAGGCGGCGATCGGGCACACCCGCTATTCCACGTCGGGGGACAGCAGCCCCAAGAACATCCAGCCCATCCAGATCGAGTGCAAATTCGGCCACATCGCGGTCTGCCACAACGGCAACCTGGTGAACGCCCACATCCTGCGGCACATGCTGGTCCAGCGCGGCTCCATCTTCCGCACCACCAGCGACACCGAAGTTCTCGTCCACCTGTTCGCCAAGTCCGGGCAGACCGAGGAACTCGAAGCGGTGGCCGAGGCGGTCCGTCAGGCCGAGGGCGCCTTCTCGCTCCTGTTCCTGACCGAGGACGCCCTCTACGCGGTCAGAGACCCCCGGGGGTTCCGGCCGCTGCTGCTCGGCAAAGCGGGCGACGGGTACGTGGTCTGTTCGGAAACCTGCGCTCTCGATCTGGTGGACGGGGAGTACATCCGGGACATCGAGGCGGGCGAGATGGTCCGGATCGACGGCGACGGGATCCACTCGCTGAAGGTCTTCGACGAGGCGCCGATTTCCCAGTGCATCTTCGAGCACGTCTATTTCGCGCGCCCCGACAGCCGCGTGTTCGGCCGGGACGTCTACAAGACCCGGATCAAGCTGGGGCAGAGCCTCGCGAAACACACCGGAGTGGACGCCGACGTCGTGGTCCCGGTTCCGGACTCGGGGCTGATCGCGGCGATCGGCTATTCGCAAGCCACCGGGATTCCCCTGGAGATGGGGCTCATCCGCAACCACTACGTCGGACGGACCTTCATCGAGCCGCGGCAGTCCATCCGGAACTTCGGGGTTCGGGTGAAGCTGAATCCGGTTCACGCGGTGCTGAAGGGCCGCCGGGTCATCCTCATCGACGACTCCATCGTGCGCGGCACCACGAGCCGCAAGCTGGTGCAGATGGCGCGGAACGCGGGCGCCACCGAGGTGCACTTCCGCGTCTCCTCTCCCCCGACCACCGGCCCCTGCCACTACGGCATCGACACCCCGCTACGGTCGGAGCTGATCGCTGCCCAGCAGTCGGTGGAAGAGATCCGGCAGTACCTGAACGCGGACAGCCTCGCCTATCTGCCGCTCGAATCGCTCCAGGCGTCGGTCGAGGAGGAGCGGGACCGCTACTGCACCGCGTGCTTCTCGGGCAACTATCCGTTACCGGTTCCGGAACCCGATCGGGCGCGAAGTCTGTTCGGCAAGGAACGGCACTGAAGGGGGCGATCGCTAGAATGGCCGACAGGATCAAGGAAGGTACTGTCTCGGCGATGAGCACCTACACCGCTGTTGTGGAACGCTGCCCGGACACGGGGTTGTATGTCGGCTACGTTCCCGGATTTACGGGCGCGCACAGCCAGGGAGAAACGCTTGAGGAACTCAACGCTAACCTCAAAGAAGTCATCGCGTTGATTCTTGAGGAAGGCGCGCCCGCAATGGCGGGGGAGTTTGTCGGCACCCAAACCGTTGTCGTAGCCTGAACGGGAGTGCCGTCGGTCCCGGTTCTCAAACCACGTGAGGTGATCGCCATCCTGGCGGCGCTCGGATTCAAGGAGATTCGTCAGCGCGGTTCCGCCACGCGGACGGCCGCGCAACCACCGTACCGGTGCATGCTGGCCGTGATCTGTCGCCGATACTGCTGCGTCGCGTCGCCCGGGATGTCGGAATGAACATCCACGAGTTCATCGCGGGTCGCTGATAGGCGATGAACTACAGTGGCGCTCCCTCGGCGTCCACCCGGCGCACTGCGCCAAGCCCTTCGAGAGCTGCCGCAAGACGGTTCTCGTCACCGACCGCGACCAGAGCGCTCCCGTCGCTTCCGAGATAACGGGAAGCGGCTTCCGCCACCTGGTCGCGGGTCACCGCCTCGATCTGGTCCGGATAGTCCCGGATGTCCGAGAGGGGCCCGCCCCGCTGGAGGATCGCGGCGATGACGCCGCCCACCCCACCCAGAGTCTCGAAGCGCTGTGCGTGGGTGCGCGTGGTGGCGAGCTTCGCCTCCCGGAGTTCCCGCATGCGGATCGGGCGCCTCCCGGAGGCGAGACCGTCCACCTCGGATAGCAACTCACGGATCGCTGGCGCTGTCTGCTCGATGTTCAGGGAGGCGGAAGCCGTGAGGATCGAACGGCGGGGAAGCTGCCTTGCTCCCGCAAAGGCCCCGTAGGTAGCGCCCATTCGCTCCCGGAGGTTCAGATTGAGCCGGCTGGAGAAGCCGCCGCCCAGGATTTGCACCGCGAGGCGCAGGGCGTGGCGATCCTCGGCGTCCCGCCCCGGACCCTGTTTTCGCCAGGCGACCACTGCTTGCGGACTTTCCTTGCCGGTCGGGTGGAGCAGCACCCCGGTCTCCGCCGCGGGAGGGTCGACCGCCGGTTCGCGCTCGGCTGAATGGGGCGCGCTCCAGCCGCCGAAGAACTCCTCCATGACCTCCACGGCCCGGTCGGGGTCCAGGTCTCCGCACACCACGAGCTGCGCCCCGCGGGACCCGAAATGCGCCTGGTGGAAGTCCGTGAGATGGGCGGTGGAGATCGCCGGCAGCGTTGCTTCATCCCCTCGCCAACCGTAGGGATGCCCGTCGGAAAACGCGGTACGGCGCACGATGCGGCGCAGTACCGAAGTCGGCTCGGCGCGGGATTCCTTCAACTCGTCGAGCCGGATCGGGACGATTCTCTCGAGTTCCGCCTCGGGAAAGGCCGGATTCAGGAGAAGGTCAGCGGTCAGCTCGAGGGTGGGGTGGAGATGCTCGGAGAGGCAGGAGAAGGAGACGGAGGAGAACTCCGTGCCGGCCCGCGCTCCGATGTCGGCCCCGATCCGATCGGCCTCGGCTTCGAACTCGCTGGCCGTGCGGTTCTTCGTTCCGCGGTTCAGCATCTCCGCGGTGACGCTCGCGAGTCCCGCCAACTCCCGGGGCTCGTGCTGCTTGCCGCCGGGAATCATGATCGTGCCGATGATCTTGGGAAGGTCGCGGCGGGGCAGCACGTATAGATGGACCCCGTTCCCGAGTTCGCGGGTCTCAGGCAGCGGAGGCTCGAAGTGTCCCCGCCGGCCCCGGCGGGGCATTTGGGAACGATCCGGCTCGAGCGGGGGCTCGGGGTCTTCCGGCGCCGGTGACGCCGCAGGCGCCCGCCAGTCTCCGGGACCGACGGTTGTCGGAACGACCGGTGGTTCTCCTTCGGCTTCGGGCTCGCCGTAGAGCAACTCGACGCGGGAGGCGACCAGATACTTCCGGGCAGCGCGCTGCAGGTCTCCCCGGGTCACCTTCCGGTAGCGGACCCAGTGCTCCGAGAGCTTCCGGGGGTTCCCCACGAAGGTCGCGTAACGCGCCAGCAGGTCCGCCTTGGTCGTGAGCCGCTCGAGAGCGCCCACGAAGGCGACTTGCGTCGCCGCTTTCACCCGCTGCAGCTCCTCCTCGGTCGGTCCTTCCTCGGCCATCCGGACCAGCTCCTCGTCCATCTGGTCCCGCAGCCTGGACAGGGACACCTCCGGCCGGGCCGTGGCCACCACCCCCGTAAGCCCGCCGGACTCGAGCGAGTAGTGAAAAGCGCTGACCTCGGATGCCGTCCGGTCCTCATAGACCATCCGGCGGTAGAGCCGCGAGTTCAGCCCGTCGGACAGGATTTCCGACAGCATGTCGAGCGCCGGTTCGTCTTCGTGGAAGAACGGGACCGTGGACCACCCACAGTAGAGCCGCGCGTGGGGTACCGCCTCCGGGACCACGATGCGGCGAGGAGAGGCCCGGTTCACGGCGGGGAACGAGGGACGGCCGGGAACCTTCCCGGGCGGGATCGGTCCGAAGTAGCGGCGGACCAGGTCCATGGCGCGTCGCTCGTCGTAGTCGCCGGCAACCACCAGGACAGCATTGTTCGGTGCGTACCAGGTGCGGAAGAAGTCGTGGACCTCGGAGAGATCGGCGGCGGCCAGGTGAGCCATATCCCCGATCACGTCCCACGAATAGGGGTGTCCGGGAGGGAACAGCGCGTGGAACATCTTTTCCCACGCCGTTCCGTAGGGCACGTTGTCCATGCGCTGGAAGCGCTCGTTCCGGACCACTTCGCGCTGGGTGTCCAGCTTGGACTGGTCGAGGACGTCGAGGAGATATGCCATCCGGTCGGATTCGGCCCAGAGTGCGAGTCCGAGCGCCTCCCGCGGAACGGTCTCGTAGTAGTTCGTCCGGTCGTGGCTCGTGGTGCCGTTCACCCCGCCCGCCGAAAGGCTCGCGCCGGCCCGCTCCATGAGCCGGATGAAGTGGCTGGTGTTGTGGCGGGAGCCCTCGAACATCAGGTGCTCGAAGAGGTGGGCGAACCCGGTGCGCCAGGGCTGCTCGTTCTTGGACCCGACGTGGTACCAGAGCGCCACGTGCACGACCGGGAGGCGACGGTCCTCGTGGAGCAGCACCCGGAGTCCGTTCCCGAGGGTCCGCACCTTGACGGGAACTGAAATATCGGGGGCCATTTGGGCGGCAGCCGGCCCGCTGGAAGCTGCGAAGAGTGGGGATTCAGGCACGAAGGGCCGGGAATATACTGCCCTCCCTTTTGCGGTCGCCTCTCTCTCGTTTCTTGCGGACAGCCAGTCGAGTGTTCTTCCGAAATCGACGGAGCCTGGCAATCTTCGCCCTGAGCCTCGGCGTGGCTGCCGGCGTCGCCCCCCAGGCCGAGGATCTCTTCACCGCGGACCAGCCCGTCGAGGCGATGACGGGCAAGCAGGTGGTCTTCGAGACCACCCACGGGACCTTCATCATCGAGGTCCTTCCCGAGAAGGCGCCGAACCACGCCGCCTTCTTCCTGCTGCAGGCAGAGGAGGGCAACTACGACGGGACGGCTTTCCACCGAGTCATCGCGCGCGGAATCGTCCAGGGCGGCGATCCGCTTTCGCGGGACCCGGAAGCGACGGACGTCTATGGGACCGGAGGTCTGCTGCGGCTCGCCCGCGAGCCGAACGACGAACTCCATGTGCGCGGCGCCGTTTCCGCTGTGCAGGTACCGGGCCAGCCGGACAGCGCCGGCTCGCAGTTCTTTGTCGTCGTCACCGATCAACCCCCGCTCGACGGCGCGTACACGGTGTTTGCGCGGGTCGTCGAGGGGATCCGCGAGGTCACCGTGATCTCGGAGCTCACGGCTGACGAAAAGGGAATGCCGATGGAGCGGGTGGAGGTAATCCGCGCCACCGTCCGCGACCGCCCCCCCGAGCTCCCTCCGCCGTTTTCCGAGGAGTCCGACGCGGAGCTCACGCAATTCCGGGTGGTTGTGGAGACGCGGCACGGGGAAATCGGGATCGAGATGCTTCCCCAAACCGCTCCCACCCACGTTCGGAACTTCCTCCGGCTGGCCGAGATCGGGGCCTACGACGGAACCGCGTTCCATCGGGTCGTCCCGGGGTTCGTCGTCCAGACGGGTTGGATGGGCACCCGTGAACCTCCGGTGCCCGAGAGCATCGAGAAGCACATCGCGAACCTCGCGCCGGAATTCAGCGACATCCCCCACGAGCCCGGCGTCGTCTCGATGGCCCGGCTGGAGGCGCTCGACAGCGCCATGACCTCCTTCTTCATCGTGACCGGACGGGCTTCCGCTCTCGACGGCCAGTACTCCGTGTTCGGGAGGGTGGTGTCGGGATATGAGGTCGTGGAGACGATCGAGGCGCTACCCGCGGGTGCGGACGAAGCCCCTCTCGAACGGGTCGAGATCGTTCGCGCCCGGGTAGAGCGAATTGAATGAAGACTGACGCCGTCCTCGATGTAGCGATCGTCGGGGGCGGCCCCTCCGGACTCGCGACGGCAATCGAATGTCAGCGCGCCGGACTCTCCTACGAGGTCATCGAGAAGGGCGGCCTCGTGGACGCCATCCGCCGTTTCCCGATCAACATGGTGTTCTTCACTACGCCGGAGCTGCTCGAGATCGGCGGGATGCCCCTTGTCTGCCACCGCGAAAAACCTTCGCGTTATGAAGCGCTCGTCTACTACCGGAAGGTCGCGCAGCGCTACGACCTTCACCCGCGGCTCTTCACCAGGGTCGCGCGGGTCGAGCGCGGCAGCGGAACGAATGGGGACATCTTCACGCTCCACCTGAAGAGCGAGCGGCAGGGGATCCCCGATCCGGGACCGGTGCGAGCCCGGAACGTGGTCATGGCGATCGGCTACTACGACAACCCGCACCGTCTCGACGTCCCGGGCGCGGAGCTCGACAAGGTTTCCTACCGGTACGTGGAGACCCACCCGTACTTCGGATCGCGGGTGGCGGTCATCGGCGGGGGTAACTCGGCCGCCGAAGCCGCCCTCGAACTCTTCCGCGCCGGCATCGAGGTCACCCTGATCCATCGGGGTGAAACGCTCTCCTCGCACTTGAAGTACTGGGTGCGTCCCGACATCGAGAACCGCCTGGCGCGGCGCCAGATCGCTGGCAGACTCGGTTCGGTCGTCGAGGAGATCCGGGCGGACTCCCTGACCGTGCGGGACCGCCAGGGCGCGAGGCACGAGATTGCGAACGACTTCGTGTTGGCGCTCCTCGGTTACCGGCCGAACTACCGCTTCCTGGAATCGCTGGGCGTCCGAAGCGAAGGTCCGGACGGGAGGCCGGTCACCGATCCCGAAACCTTGGCTACCGAGGTGCCGGGGCTCTACCTCGCCGGTGGAGTGGTGGCCGGACGCCGTACGAACATGGTCTTCATCGAGAACGGCCGCTTCCACGGCGAGGCCATCGTCCGCCACATCTGCGCCACCCGCTGAGGCGGGAGGGCTCCGGCCATCTGTCGTGTACTCCAGCCCGAACGCGCGCAAACCACAGCCTGACTGAGCATGTCCAAAAACCCGTGGGCCGTCGTCGAGCTTGACTTCCCGCTGTTTCCTCCGGAGGAGATGGCCGAGCGGGCCCGGCGGTTCGCCGAGCACATGGTCCGGCGGCGCACGGTCCGGGAGTTCGACTCCCGTCCGGTGCCGCACGGCGTGATCGAGGCGGCGCTGCGCACCGCGGCCTCAGCTCCGAGTGGGGCCAACCTGCAGCCCTGGCGATTCGTGGTGGTGCAGGACGCCGCGATCAAGGCGCGGCTCCGCGAGGCGGCGGAGGCCGAGGAGCGGGCGTTTTACGGCGGCAGGGCGCCGCCGGAGTGGCTTGCGGCCCTCGAACCCCTTGGCACCGACCACAGCAAACCGTTCCTCACCGAGGCTCCGGTGCTGATCGCCATTTTCATGCAGCGCTTCACTGTCGGCAGGGACGGGAAACGGATCCGGAACTACTACCACTCCGAATCGGTGGGAATCGCCGCCGGGTTCCTGATCGCGGCGCTCCACCACGCCGGACTCGCCACCCTCACCCACACCCCGAGCCCGATGCGATTCCTGAACGAGTTGCTCGACCGCGCCGCGAACGAGGTTCCGTTCCTGCTCCTGGTAGTCGGCTACCCGAAACCCGGGGCGGAGGTGCCGGACATCCGACGTCTTCCGCTCGACGAGGTAGTGAGCACGAAGTGACGCACCGGTACGCCCGCCGTCCGTCGGGGGCGAAACCGCGTCCAGCCGACTGAGAACAATCGCGAAGACGGCTTGGAACGCCGGCCTCCGGCCAGTTGCCGCGAAGGTCCAGTATCGCGGAGAAGCCAGCCAACGGGATGACGCTGCCGGCTGGGAACGCCGGTCTTCAGATCAGACCGGCACCGCTCCGCGACAGCGGAGCGAACGGGAAGGACCCCCAGCACCCTGATTGCGGGCTGGCAAGGGAACGCCGACCTCTGGTCGGCATCGCGCGGGAGCGCGAAACTAACCGCGATGACCGTGCGCCCTGCCAACGTGTGTGCCGCACAATCTCCTAACCCCGGATGGCGCAATCGACAGCGTGGCGGACGCAAGCCTGAAGGCGGGAGCCCTTGGATGAGCGAGTTGAACCGCCGGGAGTTCGCCGGGACGCTGGCTGCCGGTCTGCTCGGCGCGGCGTGTGGACAGGAGCGCCCATCCCATCCCGCCACTCTCGACTACCGTATCCGGAACGCGCTGGTCGTGGACGGCACGGGCGCTCCCGCATACCGCGCCGACCTCGGAATCCGTGGCGGCCGCTTCGTCGCTCCCGAGGGCGAAGCACTCCGCCAACTGGACGCGGACGGCCTCGTCGCCGCTCCCGGCTTCGTGGACATCCACTCGCACGGCGATCTGGTGCTCGCGAGCGGCCGCTCTGACCGGGAAACGCTCATCACCGGCCGCCTTGCCCAGGGGATCACCACCGAGGTGATCGGGAACTGCGGGCTCGGCGCGGCACCGCTCTTCGGCGAGGCGCGGGATCTCGCGCCGGCAGTGCACGCCTGGATGACGCCCGAGGGGGCCTCCTGGCGATGGGAGTCACTCGCCGACTATTTCTCCGCTCTTGAGACGCGCGGGCTGCCGCTGAACGTGGCGGCGCTTGTTCCCCACGGCCTCCTGCGGCTCGGCGCGATGGGACTCCGCCCGGGCGCCCCGGACGCCGGGGAACGCGCCGCAATGGCCCGGGCTCTGGAACGAAGCCTCGAAGAAGGCGCCTACGGCCTTTCCTGCGGGCTCATCTATCCGCCGGGCATGTTCAGCGCGACCGAAGAGCTGCTCGGGCTCGCCCGCGCGCTACGCGCCTCGGACGGGGTGTTCACCGCCCACGTCCGGGGTTCCAGCGAAACCCTGCTACCGGCAGTCGAGGAACTCATCGAAGTCGGGCGGGATGCGGAAGTCCGCGTGCACCACAGCCACGCGGAAGCGGTGGGCCGGGACCACTGGGAAAAGCTCGCCGCCTTCCTGGAGATGGAACGCGCGGCCCGCGGGGAAGGCGTACGGGTCTCGGCCGACATGTTCCCCTACCCCGTGGCGGCCACCATGATGTACGCCATCTACCCGCCCTGGGCTCTCGAAGGAGGCCCGGGAGAACTCCTCGTCCGGCTCCGCGATCCGGAAACCCGGGACCGGATCGGCCGCGACATCGAAGCGCGGACTCCCGAATGGCCGCCCTGGCAACCCGGCGGTTGGCCCCACAACCTCGTCTCGGCGGTGGGCTGGGACGGCATTCAGGTGTCGAGTGTGGGTAGCGATGAAGGCCGCGGCTCTCTCGGGCGATCGCTCGCCGAACTGGGACAGGCGCGGGGGACGCATCCCTTCGAGGCGATCTCGGACCTGATGTTGAGCGAGGAAGGCGCCGTCGGCCAGTTCGTTCTGGACATCAGCGGCGAGGACGGACTCCGGACGCTCGTTTCCGACCCCGAGGTGGCATTCATCACCGACGCGAACGATTACGGCAAGGGCTCGCCCCACCCGGCCGCCTACGGCGCGTTCCCGCGGGTGCTCCGCCGCTACGTGCGGGAAAAAGGGGTGATCTCGCTGGAAGAGGCGGTCCGTCGCATGACCTCGCTGCCGGCCGACATCGTCGGACTGAGGGACCGCGGCCGGATCGCGAACAATCTGCCTGCCGATCTCGTTCTGTTCGATAGGAAGGAGATCACCGACCACGCCACCCTCGAGGATCCCCGGGCACGGGCCACTGGCATCCGCGCCACCTTCGTGAACGGCCAGCCCGTGACACATAACGGCCGCTTCACCGGCGCGCTGCCGGGACGCGTGCTCCGCAAGTCCATCTGAGTGCGTTGAAGGAGCCCGCCATGCTCGCCCGAACCTCGCCGCTCCGCCGTCTCACGGCAGTCGGCCTCGTCTTCGCGATCCTCGCCGGGGGCTGCTCGATCGTCCTGACCCAGGGTCCCCCCAAACCCGGCGAAGCCGACTACGACGTGACCGGCGCGTACCCGGGCGGTGTCCCGTGCACGAGCAGCCGGATGTGGCCGTTGGTGGACCTGGGCTTCATGCTCTGGGCCCTCGCACTCACGATGACCTATGACAACCGCGACGATCAGATCGATGGTTCGCTGACCTCGGCAGCGGCCGCGATCTCCGCCTGGTTCGGCTACCGGCGGACGAATGCCTGCCGCGAGGCTCAGGCGGCAGCGATGGTGCCGCCGGGAATGACGCCTTGATACGGCTCGTCAGTTGGAACATCGCCAAACGCTCCAAGGCGATGGACTGTTTACTGGACATGGACCTTGACGCTGCGCTGCTTCAGGAGTGCCACCCGAAACTCCTCGAGAGTGCGGCATTGAAGGGCAGGCTCGAGTGCAGTCCTCATCCCCCGCTCGGGGAAGAGCACTACGACCGCTGGCCCATGATCGTGCGTCTTTCGGATCGAGTTCGGGTGAAGTGGTTCCGTCAGACCGTGCCCAAATTCAGCCTCAAGGACGAGGAAGTATCGGTTAGCGGCATCGGCGTCATTGAAATGGCCCGGCTGTTACCGGCGGATGGGACGCCGGCGTTCGTGGCTGCGTCGATCTACGCGCGCTGGATGAAGCCGCATCCGACAACCAACAGCAAGTGGAGCGGCTACCAGGACGGCTCGGCGCACGGGGCCATTACCGATCTGTCCGCCTTCATCGGACACAAGAATCCGGCGACCCACCGCATCCTTGCGGCAGGGGATTTCAACACCATCCGCGGCGCCACCGAAGACAACCGCCTCGCGCTTCCCGCTCGGGATAGCACGATCTTCGACCGGATGGACGCGCTCGGGCTGGAACTCAAGGGTCCTCAGCATCCGGACGGCAGGCAAGCCGTCCCTACCCCACCCGGACTGCCGAGGGACACAGTAAACGTGCCGACGTATCACTCGACGCGTCAGTCACCAGAGACGGCTGCGAATCAGCTCGATTACGTGTTCGCCTCGCGGGGTTTCCATGACGAAGTACACGTCCGGGCGATGAATGAAGTCGATGAGTGGGGTCCGAGCGATCACTGCCGGCTGTTGATCGAGGTGGGCGGTGCGTCGTAGCGCGGGACCGTGCGGTCGTGCAAGGCCGACTCGTCCGACGACCTGTTGATATGTTGGGACCGTCTCGCTCCGAGCGGATCCGATCTCGAGTGATCCGCACGCCGGGACCGCTTGTCGATGAACTTCACCGCCTCGGCCGCCGTCGTCCGGCGTCTCGGCGACCAGTTGATCCGCCAGCCGCGGCAGGCCTTCTTCGAACTCGTGAAGAACGCCTACGACGCGGATCGAGATCCGGGTGGTCCGCAGAGGACGCGGCCGCATTGAAATCCAGGACGACGGAACGGGAATGTCGGAACAGGACATCCGCGAGAAGTGGTGTCGGCTGGCGAGCGAGAACAAGGTGGCCGCGCCGTACACGGAACATTTCCGCCGGCGCCGCCTCGGCGCCAAGGGAATCGGCCGGTTCTCGGCGGCGAAGCTCGGCGACCGCCTGAAGCTCACGACCCGGCCGCGCGGCGCCCGCGACCAGATCACCCTGACCCTCGACTTCTCGCAGTGCACCGACGAGAGGGATCTCGGCGACATCGCCCTCGACTATCGGGCGGGCAAAGCGCGGGCGACCTTGCGTCACGGCACCATCATCCGGATCGAGGACCTGCGGCACGACTGGACCCGGCGGGATCTGCAGGGCCTGCGCCGCGATCTCGAGACACTCATTGATCCCGAAAGCGAGGACCGGACGTTTCAGATCTCCCTCTCCGTCTCCGAATGGCCCACGCTCTCGGGCCCCCTCACGAACCCGCTGGTCGGGCAGGAGTCGCACCGGCTCGAGTTCAACATCGCGGACGGCGGCCGGAACGAAGTCTCGATCCACGCACACGGCGCCGCGACGCGTGCGGTGGAGACGGGGAAGCCGCCCGCGTTCGGCCCTGTCCGCGGCTCAATTCGCTATTTCGCGAGCGGCGTGTCCGGCAGCAAGAAGAAGGTCGGGGGGAGCATCGAGGAGTCTCACATGGGGGTAAAGGTCTATCGGGACCGGTGCCGGGTGCGGCCCTACGGCGAGCCGAAGGACGACTGGCTCGGGCTGAGCGGCCCGCGACCGGACACCGGGAAACCCTGGAGCCTGCGAAGCGACTCGCTCGCCGGCTCGGTGCACATCAGCGCAGCCCGAAACCCACGGCTCGTGGATTCCTCGGACCGGGAGAGCGGCATGGACCGCAACCGCGAGTTCGGGGAGTTCGTCGCGTTCGTGCAGGCGCAGGCAGGCAAGCTGGACGACGTCGCCGCCCAGGAAAAGCGATCTCGACGGCGCCGTCAGGAATCTCAGGCGCGACAGCGGGTCCTGGATGACCTCGCGCAGTGCCTCGGCCGCCTCGGCAGCGACGACTACGGACGCGAGTCCAGGAAGATCGACCGGCGCCGTCAAGGCGAATCCGGAGCCACCGTCACGAGGTCCGGCGCCGGGGTCCAGGACGCGAAGCCCCCGGACAAGACCGAGTGGCGGTGCCGGAGCTGCGGGGCAACCTGGCGGATCCTGAAGGCGGGTTCCGACCCGACCCGGTGCATGGAGAACGCCGTGGACCGGACGGGCGCGCCCCGGCGGGCGCCGGGATGCGGCAGCCGCAACATCGAGCGGACGCGGCGGAACAAGGCGGAACCCGGAAAGCCAGCCTCGCCGACCGAGGGGGCTTACGCGACGGCGACCGTCGGGGGCCGCATCCTCCACCTCGTGATCAGCGACGACATGGGCGCGAACGAAGAGGAGTTCGTGTTCGACGAGCGAACCATCACGATCAATGGAAACCATTCGGCGTACCGCACGGCCTACCGGCTGGATCTGGCAGCCGGGGCGGATGGAGTTCCGGAGGACCGCAAAGAGCTACCCGCAGTGAGAACCCACTGCGCGAAGTGCGCCTGCCTGGCGTGGGGACGATTCCACTACCAGCGGAATCAGGACTTTGACGACTTCGAGTCCCGTTACGCCGAGCTGTTGGAGCTGTTCTGCGAAACGGACCAGAAGTCAGAGGCGTCACCGGAAGAGCGCGGCCCATTGCCTTAGACTGCGGACATGGCGTCCGGTGTCCGCGGTCCGTTTCGCCCCGGGACCGGAGCGACACCGCCCTACCTCGCCGGCAGGGAGGATCAGCAGACTGTCTTCCGCGATCTGCTCACCGAACTCGCACAGGGGATTCCTCCCGGAACCCAGGTCGTGCTCTACGGTCCCCGGGGAAACGGCAAGACAGTACTCCTGGACTGGCTGGAACGGGAAGCCGCCGCCACGCCCGGGGTTCAAACGGCGAGCCTCCGACCCGCCGACATCTCCGACGAGACGCGGCTCCGTGAACTCCTGACGCCGAAGTCGTGGTGGGATCGGCTCCTCGCGGGGGAGGTGAGCGTCGCGGGGCTCCAGTGGAAGCCGGGAACGACGCCGCCGCCGACCGCGGGGGAGATCCTCGCGGCCCGGGCCGAAGTCCAGCCGCTGGTCCTGCTCGTGGACGAGGCCCACACGCTCCAACCCGACACAGGCCGGGCCCTGCTGAGCGCGGCGCAGGATGTGGGCCGAAAGCTCCCCTTCCTGCTCGTGTTCGCGGGCACTCCGAATCTGGAAGGAAGGCTGAACGCGATGGGGGTCTCCTTCTGGAACCGAGCGCACCAGCTCCGCGTGAGTCGGTTGAACGAGGAAGCGACAGCCGAGGCATTCCGGCGGCCGCTCGCGACGGAGGGCTACGGGACGTCCAGCGAAGTGCTAGCCGCAATGGTCCGGGCAAGTCAGGGCTATCCCTATTTCGTGCAGTTGTTGGGACGTGCGGTCTGGCGCCAGGCGGTGCTGTCGCCCGAAAGCCGGAACGTGACCCTCTCCGTGCTGGCCGCCGCCAGATCGGAGTTCGAACGGACCCGAGACGAGTACTACGCCCAGCGTTTCGAAGAGCTGGCAGCCAGCGGACTGCTGCCAGTGGGCCGGGCGCTCGCGGAAGCGTTTTCCGGCAACGCCGCTCTCAGCCGCACGGAGTTGGAGGGCGTCATCGGCGCGGGGCTCGGACCAGCGGCGGGGCTCGACGAGGCGGTAGCAGCGCTCGCGACGATGCGGGACCTCGGTTATATCTGGCGCGTCGAGGGGCGGCCGGATTGGGAACCGGGAATCCCGAGCCTGATGGACTACATGCGCGAACACGCCGCCATCCGGTAGCGGCTCGCCGCGGCGCGCGGGGAAGTCGGCGCGGGGGCCACGTTCTCACGAACGTCGTGAAAGGAATCACGTTCCGGCTCGCCAGAGAACCGTTACTCCGGGCTGCTGGATCTGGTCTGTGAGCTGGATCCGGCTTCCCGCGTGTCGCCGGTGGGGTGATCCCGTTCGCGTTCGTCGTCCCGCTCCCCTCCACGTTCGGCACCCTCGCCGGGAGGCGCGCCGGCGGAATCCGCTTCCCGGCCAGGCGTTGACCCGGCGGAGGGCGATTCGGGCGCGCCGGGTTCCTCGTCGGGGTCGAACGGTTCCCCGAGAGGCGAGAGCACGGCCAGCAGCGCAAGTTGCGCCTCGGCCAGGGCGATCTCGCACGCGCGCTCTTCCGCCTGGAGTTCGGCAAGCGACGCCGCCCACTTGCGCCGCCCGAAGATATTCCCGGGCCGCTTCCGCGTCTCCAGCACACGCTGCTCGGACTCCGCCGCCGCGTCAGCGGCTTCGCGCACCCGCTGCTCCGCCTCCCTGACCGCGGGAATGAAACGGTCCCACTCCGCCTGGAACTGCTCCAGCGTCAGTGATCCGGCACGGGCGCGCCAACGGCCCTCCAGGTTCTGACGGAGCTCCGCGTCCAGCCACACGAAAGTCTCGTCCGCCCGCAGACGGTCCAGTCCGCTCTGCACGACGGAAAACAGCTCTTCGAATTCCGTAGCAACGAGTTCGGTCCCTACCGCCGGCGCAATGTCCCGAAGCCGCTCGACGATCTCGGCGATTTCGTCGAGCCGGTCCACGTCCACGGGAGGTCCGACAGCATCCTCCGCCAGGTCGGCGAGTGCTTCGCACAGCGCGATCCACTGGCCCACGCTGGTCGTCACCTCCTCGGAATCCTCCTCGTCCTCAAGGAAACGGCCGAATTGCGTGTGGAGATCGGGAGCGACCCGCACGGCTTCGGCGAGGACCTCGGGGTCGTCGCGGAGCGTGGCGACCGCGAACGCGCGCACGACGCAGCAGGCGCGCCCCTCCTCATCCAGCAACTCCCACCGCTCCAGGCGCTCCCGCGTGTGGACCCAGGCCCGCGCTGTGATCCGTTCCGTCTCCGACTGCCTGTCGGACGATTCCGTGGCGGCGCCGCTCTTCCCGTCGGGTTTGGGCTCCATGAAGTCGGCGAGCACGAGGGCTTCCAGCGAGGCGGGGCCACCAGGCCCGTGGCGCAACCTGTCCTCCCAGACCATCCGGCGGAAATCGGGGTCCGCGTATTGCCAGACGAGTAGCCGGCGGTCGAGTTCCCCGGGCTGAAGCGGTTTCTCTTCGTCCACCAATTCGGCCTTGATCAAGAGCCTCACCGCCCGCGGTACGAGACTGGTGACCCGCAGCCGCTCCTTGCGGTTCAGACCGAGGAGGTCATTGAGGCGTTCCGGCTCCTCGGCGAGGAACCACGGTAAGCCGCGACGTAGGCCGGTCAGTTCATCGTAATTGCCCACAAGGCGCCTCCATACCGGGCGCGCCGCCTCATCTATCGGGGTCACCCGAGAGCGCATGGGCGATGAGTTTGCCGACGCTGTCCTGATCATCGAGAAAGTACACGCCGTCCTTCGTCCAGTCGGCTTCGCTACGACGGCCTTCGGCGATCTGCTTCGCCGACGTGGTCGAGAGTACGTAAGCGTGGAGGAAGAGTTCCGGTATCGCCGGGCCGCGGCGCTCCCGGAGCCGAGCCTCGATGTCCTTGATCCGGACGTGGAGTTTCACCTTCTCCTCCTCCCGTGATCCGTAGCGTCCGAGCCCCTTGGGGTCGAGGAACAGGACGTGCTGGCAGTCATCGCGCCGCAACCAGACGATGAAATCCGGGTAGTAGGCGAAGTCGTCGAAGAAGGAGACGCCCTTCCCGCGGGACAGATTCCGGATCAGATAGAGGTCGCGTCCCGCGAGCACGGGGTCGGCGCGTTCGACCAACCGCTTCAGCCTCCGGACGACCCGTTCCTCGTCCTGGTTCAGCGGCACGGGGCGGACCTCCACCGTCCGCACGTCGTTGACGGGGTGGGCGGCGCTCCAGAGGAGCGGCTCGTAGGCGTGCGCCTTCATCGAGATCTGGCCCAACTGCAACTTCCAGAGTCCGGCCTCCAGTTCCTCCCCGCAAAGCCCTTCGAGATCGCGCACGAGCTTTGCGTCCGCGCCGCGCCCGGTCAGTTCGTACTCCCGCACGCGGTTGTCATCCCCTTCGCCCAGCGGCGCGGCGCGAAGCCGCTTCTCCTCCCAGCGGGAACGGGCCTGACGCCACGACCGCTCGCAGTACTCGACGATCATGTCGGTCGCGAGGTCTTCGAGCCGCTGAAGGTCCGCGAAGCTGCGCGATTGGAGTTGTTCCGGCGGGATCTCGAGGTCGTACCAGCCGGCGCTGCCGAGGAGCCGGCGCACCGCTGCTCTGTCGAGATGCAGGTTCCACCAGCCCGCCGACTGTTTTCGCGCCAGCAATCGCTCGTGGATACGGGTTTCGTCGAATAGCCGAGCGATCCTCTTCAGGTCGCCTCTTTTTCGTATGGGGTCTCCACGGGCGTCGGCCGCGCTCCGGCTCGTCTCGGACTCGATCGTGGAATAGAGATTCCTGCGGACGACGGGCCTCCCCTCGCGCTGCGGATCCGGCGGCGACACCCGCTCGCTCGACCGGTCGAAGGGCCGCCCGGGAGGGAGGCGCAGGATCTGGAGGTCCTGCACCCTCCCGAAGTTCCAGGTCACCGGCAGCCGGATCGTCGCCGACTCGAACTCGAGGCCCTGCTCGTGCATCAGCTTGCGGAAGGTGTCCATGTAGTTCGCCCGGAGGCCGAAGATGTGGAGCGTTTCGAGTTCCGCGAGCTCCTCCGCCCGCTCCAGCGGCGGCGCCCCGGCAGGTCCGTGGCGCTTCAGGCTCAGGTTCCAGCCCTTGAGCCGCACCCCGCGGCCGAACATCTGCACGATCTCCGGCCCCTCGCTCACGCCGACGTGCATGAGGCCCATGGTGCTCACCCGCCACGAGTTCCAGCCGGCGATGAACCGCCGCGCGCCGATCACGACGTTCACCGTCGAGTTCTCCCGGTCCACGTCGGCGAAGAGGGGTGCGGCGATGAGGTTCCGCTCGATCTTGAGATGGGGCTTTTCGGCGGCGGCGAGCCGCTGGTAGAGGCCCGCGGCATCGCCCACGTTCACGACCCCGAACACCGGATTGTCGGCGACCCGCAGGTGGAGCTCTCCTCCGCCGCCCGGCAGGTACTCGACGTGAAGCTGCCCGTGGCCGTAGAACAGCATCTCGCACACGTTCGCGTAGATCGCTGCCGGCGCCTCGCCCGCGAGGCTTTTGAGTTGTCGTGCGAACCAGTCGTCGCCCGACTCGCCGACGAGCCCCGATGTCCCCGTGAACAACGCTCCGATCATCCGCTCCATGCGGGGCCGTTCGGCGAGGAAACGGCCGAAGAAGTCGAGAATGAGCACGACGTCGGACCGGGTGGTTGCGGCCGCCTTGCTGGATCCGAGCACCGTCTTGCCGAGGAACGCCCAGAGCGGCCGCGCAAGCTGGAAGTCCCGCCAGGCGTGCCCGCGTTCTCTCCAGATGTGGAGTTGCCGGTAGAAGGTGAGCAGGCAGCCGAGCAGGTAGATATCGCTGTTTTGGTCCTGGACGCCCTTCGGAAGGTTGACGATGGAGTAGTCCTTGCCGTAGCCGTCCTCGTGGAATTCGCGGTAGGGATAGTCGAAGAGCACCGACTTCGCGTAGGAGTTGAGGAGGCCGGCGTCCTTGCCCACGATCTGGTCGAAGGTGGCGGAGTACTCGAAGCTGAATCCCCCGCGGCCGAGTGCCGCGCGCCGCTGCCGCCACGCCTTCCCCGACGCCCCCAGGTGCCCCTCGTCCACCAGCACCAGGTTGTCGCTTCCGAACTCGCTGACGGCCACCCGCTTGATCCCCTTCTTCTCGGCGAGTTTGTTGATGTCGAAGATCTCGACCGTCCGGAAGAGATCCCGAGGGGCAGCGGGTGAGAAGAGCCGGCCGCGCAGGCCGCTCGCGCCCATTTCCCGCCGATGTTGTTCCGACATCCGCTCGTTCGGCGTGAGCAGGATCACGGAACGGACGCGGCGCCCGGCCCGCTCCGCGTAGTGCCGGTACTGCTCGATGTGGACGTGCATGAGGAGCGTCTTGCCGGAGCCGGTCGCGCTTTGGAACGCGAGTGTTTCGAGATCGGCGGGCACGTAACGCGGCAGTTCCCGGTGCTTGCTCCCGAGATGTTCGTTCAGGTCCTCGAGCAGCTTCGCCGGGTCGGTGAAGTACCGGTCGAGGTAGTACTCGGTGAAGAGGAGCGCCAGGTACTGGTGGGGCTTCAGGCTGCGCCGGTGCTCGGATGTCAGCCGCAGCCGGCGTTCGTGGCGTTGGATGTTCCGGTCGTATTCCTCGAGTGGCGGGGCGCGCCAGCCTTCCGGGAGGCGGAGCGCAGCGACCCGGGCGTCCGAGGGAAGCGAACCATCGGCGTCCGCCTTCTCGGCCAGTTTGTGGAGCAGATCGCGGGTGGACCACCCTCCGAAGACCCGGCACACGAAGGCCGCGAGCGCGAGCTTCTGGCGGAGGGTGGCCTTGAGTTTCATCTGGCGTGGCTATCTTCGGGTGCGGGCCTTCGAGGCGTCGCCATGGCGCTCGGGGAGCGCTCGCCGACTCAGTCCTCCTCGAACATGAGCCGCCGGAAGGTCGGCTCGAGGGGCAGGGCTTGCCAGGCGGCTTCGTCCTCCGCGACGGCGTTCAGGGTGTGGTCACCGTTCGCGTATACCCGGTCGAAGGGTCCGAACCCGTCCCGGTGCTTCACGAACCAGGCGTCAAGCGCCCGGTTGTCGGTCTCGCGCCGGTTCCGCCAGAGGATGAGACAGCGGAGCCCCTCGGCGTCTTCGCCCTCAACGGCGAGTACGCCCTCCAGCCGCCGCCGTGACCTTTCCCGCAGGCCGAGAAGCAGGTTGAAGGTCTCCGGGAGATCCACGGGCGTCTCGCGGCGCTCACCGTCGCGGACCACGGAGAGGGTGTACGCAAAGGGATCCTCGAAGTCGGACCCGAGCAGGGAGGCGCTGCCGTTCGTTTCGGCGCTCAGGGCGTACCGGAGGCGGTAGTCCTCGACGAGTTCGGGATGGAGGCCGAGTTCGCCTTCGTTCCGGGGAACGACGGTGAGGCTGTCCATCGTGTCCTCGTAGGACTCGATGCGGAGATAGCGCAAGAACTGGGAGATGCCTTTGCGGGAAACGGGCTTTCCGTCCTTCCAGTCGGGGGAATGGACAATCTTTTTCATCCGCGGCAGGAGCACGGTGTCGAAATGGTCCCCCATTTCGACCTGGACATACCTACGCCGGCCACCGTCTGCCCGGTTGAGACTAACCACCGCATGACCCGTCGTGCCTGAGCCGGCAAAGAAGTCGAACACGACCGAATCCTTGCCGCAGCGGGACGCCAGCAGGCAGTCTTCCACCAGCGGCACGGCTTTGGCGTAGTCAAATCCGACTCGTCCCAGTAGATCTTTCAGGGCCTTCGGACCAAGGTTGGCGGACGCGTACTTCGTGTCGCCCCACCATGTCCTCGGCATCGAATCAACGTCAGGCCGTATCTTGAAGTCAATCTTGATTTCCTCCCGCGCGCTTTCTCGCGAAGAGATCCTGCGAATCCTGTAGTCCGACTCATCATCCGCCAGTCGCTCCCAACCACGATGCCAGCACTTTTCGATGACTTCTCCTAGCTCCACGGCGATTGGCCAAACAGCCGTTTCTCCCGATCTCGGTTCTTCCAGGACGTCGTATCGCTGTTCTTGTGATTCCCAGATCATTTCCGGGATCCGAATACGATTGGTTTCGTCCACGTATATCGGATAGAACATGGTCGGCCGGTCCTGCCGTCGGTCATTCGACCCATGACGGAGCATGTTGTTCCACGCATACCGTCCATGTTCATCGGTATTCGGATACCGGGCAAGCTCCTTTGCTGTCTTGTTCAGGCTTCCTGGAATCGCAGCAGGTTTACCGAAGAACAACGCGTATTCGTGGGCGGGCGAAAACTGACCACTCGATTTTCTTCCTGCCGGATTGGATCGCACAGGAACGATGCCGAGTTCTTTCTCGAACAGCTCTCCCAGAACGCGACGCAGCAGGGACACTTCTTCATCATCTATCGCAACGCACAGGATCCCACCCTCGGCCATGCAGCGCCGTGCCAACTGGAGGCGATCCCACATCAGAGACAGCCACGATGAGTTCTTGTAGTCATTCTTGTAGAGGATTGCGGAAGCATCCGTGTTGTAGGGCGGGTCCGCATACACGCAGTCCACTTGCCCGGCGTAGCGCGCCCCGAGCAGAGTGAGCGCCTGGAAGTTCTCCCCGTGGATCAGGAGCCCGTCCTGCGCCTCGTCGAGCGGCCCGGCCTCTGAAAGCGCCTCCAGCAGGCGGTCTTTGAAGTCCCGGTCGAAGTGGCGGGTGTCGAGCACCAGGTACGGATTCGCGCGCAGAAAATCGTCGCTCAGCGTCTCCAGGCTCCCGCCTCCGCCGTTCGTCAGGGTGGCGCGAACCTCGGAGATCGAATAGAGGCGCTCCCACTCCTCCCGCTGCGCCGCATTCGCCGCGACCTCCGCGTAAAGCGCCTCCGGCACCCGGTCAAGCGTCACGCAGTACAGCGTCTCCAGCACGAACTTCTTCTTGAGCCAGAGCCGCTTCTGAAAGTCCTCGAGCTGGGCGAGGAAGGCGATGATCTTCTCGCCGAGCGCCCGGATCGCCGTCATCCGGGCCACCGCCCGGCGCACCCCCTCCGTGTTCCCCGGCTCGAGGTCGTCAAGGCTCAGGACTTCGGTCTTGAGATAGAGATCGAACTCTCGCCGGAGGAACCCCCCGAGATCCTTGTGGATGAAGTAGTCGAAGCTGTTCTTCGCGGTGTAGGCGGTGATGTGCCGGTCGAGGGTCGTCTGCTCCGGCGAGGCCTCCGTGGGCTCAAGGCGCGCGAGCGAAGCCTGCCAATCGGCGGGCGCGGCCCTTCGGATGCGGTCCGCGGTCTCCTTGTTGATCTTCCTCTGCTGGCCGTTTCCGTTCCCCGGAAAGCGCCGCTTCTCGCCGTCCGTCAGCGGCCGGTGCTCGAAGCGGACCACGAAGTCCACGCCGTCCACGCCGACTGCATCGGAACCCTTCGCGAGGACGAAGCGGCGGGCGCGCCCGTTCGCCTCCTTGACGTTGTCCCGGGTCCCGACGGCCGCCGCGATCTCGAAGCGGACCCGGCGTTCGGGTTCGGCTCCACCGTCCGTCCGGAACACGTAGGAGGCGTAGTTCTCCGTGGTCTTGATGTAGTACTGGTCCGCATTCGCCCAGTGGAGCTTCACCTCCTCCCCGTTGTAGGGGATCAGGTAGGAGGAACGCCCCCCAGAGGAGTAGCGTCGCTGGGCGGCGAAATCCCCGTCCCGGTAGTAGCGCTCGAAGAAGCTTGCGAGGTGCTTGTACACATCCCCCTCGTCGAGCGCCTCCGGCCCGTACCCCACCATCTCCGCGCGTAGCCGGCGCACTTCGGGGGAATCCTCGGGCAGAACTCCGAGCTGTCGCGCGAGGGCCTCCTTCTCCGTAAGTTCCTCTTTCGTCTCCGCCAGATTCTTGCCGACCGCCACCCCGAGCAGCGTCCGCGCCTGCGGCAGCAGATCCTCGCTCAGGAAGCGCTCCACCTCGGCCCGCTTCAGGTTCATGATCCGGTAGAGGCCGAAATCGAGATCGCCCCGGTCGAGCTGGAACATCTCCCGGAGCACGTCCCGGAGTCGCTCGAACTTCTCGGACTGGCCGGGAGCGGAAACCTCCGTCGCGCCAGGGCCGGGAGCCGCGTCTGGCGCCGAAGAACGCAAACCGTTCATGACGTGATGGAGTCTATGCGCCAGCCGCGCCACATTCCGTCACCGGGATGCTTCGGGGTCGAGAGGTTCTCGTCCGAGCCCGCCGGAAGCATCGCCCTCCGCGAGCAACCGCGCGGCGCGCCCCAGAGCAGAATTGCCACTACCCAATGTCCAGATCCCGGACCAACCTCCCAACGAGCGGGTTGACGCTCCACTTCAGCCGCAAGCGCGCGAGACCGAGGTGTGCGGCCCAGCGCAGCCGAAGCTCCGCATCGGGGCGGCTCATGCCGCCCTCCTCCGCAGCTTCGAGGATCTCCTGTTTCGAGAGCTCACCGAAGTCGGCCAGCGGACGCAGCACGGTGCAGGTCTCGGGATCGTCCAGGCACAACTGGCGCCGCCATTCGTGCTGCTGATCGCTGTCCGAAAGTTCCGTGTCGAGCTCCTCGAGCGCCAGCTCGGCGTTCCCCAGATAGCCCGTCAACTCGTGAAGCCGCATGAGGAGAGCAGACCAGCCCCCGGTCATCTCGATGATCTTGCCGCGCAATTCGGCCGAATCTCCGATTGCGACATCCTGCATCCATTGGCGCACGAACCCGTCCCGCCAGGGCTCCAGAAAGATCCGCTCCAGTCTCGGGATATTCCAGACCCCGGGGTCGCGCATCAGCGCGGGCAGGCGATCGCCGTTGGCAATGAACAGGACGCGAACGTGCCGGTTCGACTTGCGGAGCGACCTGAGGTAGCTCTGCGCGTCCCGGATCCATCCCGCCGCCCACGGGGCTTCCGTGAGAACGGCATGCACCCTGAGGCCATGTTCCTGGCGCTTCACGCTGCCACGCAAGGCGGTCCCAAAGAATTCCCGATCCGGCACACCCTCGAGCCTGACGAGCGGGCGGTCCGGAAGCGAACCGAAGGCGTCGAGCACATCATTCAAACCGGCGGCAGCCGTTCCTGAAAGCAAAACGACCCCATCTTCCTCAGCGAACAGGCGACCCTGCTGCTGGAAGGTAAGTGGGCTCCGGGAGGGGTGGTCCGGGACGTCCGGCTTTCGCCGGGCGCGCAGAATCCGCGGTTTGAACTCTTGGGGAGGCTCTCGGTCTTCCAGCAGCTTCTCCTCGATCTCGTCCTTCGTACCCATCAGTAGGAGCACGTTCGGGTTGCGGAGGGTGTACGCCCGCGCTTCCTCGGTTCCTGTCGTCCTGAGCACTCCGAGTCCCACCGTCTCGTCCAGCAGAGACGCGAACTCCTCGCCGCTCGATTCGGCAAACCCTGCTGGCCACCAGGTGGCGGCTTCCTCGTAGATCCTGCGTCGGGGAAACCCCGTCACGAGAGCGTTCTCTTCGCTCAGACACAGCCAGGCGATCGAGTAGGCGATGACCTCGTAGCGCTTGTCCAGGTCCAAAGTCCACTGAAAGCGCTCCCGAGTGAATTCCCGAAGGCCCTTCCCCCGATAGGCTGCCTCGACGACCTCGGGAGTCACCGTGAACGGCGGCGCTCCAGCGGATTGCGACAGCATCGCATCGATCAGTTCGGCGCCGTAGGGTTGTATAAAGCTGGGGTAGTAGTTCGTCTGCCCGAGGATGCGCGTCACGAGGTCACCTGGCAACCGGTAACCGGCCGCGAGCAGCGGACGGAGCAACAGGTCCCGAGCCGCCCTCATTTCCCCGTTGTGGAGCAGCGGGCCCACATGAATCGGCTTGCCGAACTGGCCTAGCGGATGGTTCGCCTGTTCGACCGTGCGGAGCACATTGTGCAGTCCGGCGAAGACGACCTTAATGGAGCGCTCCGTGTCGTCCATCAACCGCTTAAGTCGGATGGACTCTCGATAGCCACTTGCCGCCACCCCCTTCTGTTGCTCGCGCGAGTCCACTTCAAGGAATCGGTCGGCCTCGTCGAGGAGGAGCAGGAGGGTCCGACCCTGATCGGGAGCGAAGTGACGAACAAGCGCGTCGAGAAAACGTTCGATGCGCCCTCCGTTCTTCGCTGACGGCTCCTTCACGTCAACCGGGATAGCGCCGCCGTCCCCCAACATCCGCCACAGCAGGGGCCAGATGTCCGCGACATCCCGAAGAACACCGATGTCGTGGTTCTTCAGGTCGACAAAAAACGCGTACCGGTCTTCGGTAGGGCGGTGCTCCCTCTGCTCCACAGCCTTCAGGATCGCCGTCTTCCCGAGCTGGCGGCCGCCGTAGAGGAAACACGGACCACGCGGGGAACGAACAGCCTCGGTCTCGTGGACGCGGCCAAAGAACATCTCGGGCGGCGCAATTCCACCCTGGGTGTGGTATGGCATCACATGCGTGAACGGCAAGGTGCAATGGAATAAGGCTGAGAGCCGCGATCCGCGCTCTCCACAGAGAAACACAAGAACCGTCTCGTCGAGCACGACCAGCGTCTCTTGGCGTTCGCGGCAGACGCCCGCGAGTTGCTTGCGCTGACGCTCAGTTAGACGACCGAAGTAAAGAACGATGGGAGGCGGACCCCCTCCACGCTGATGGGTGTACTGCATCAGGTCCTCTACCGCCGGCCGATTCCAGCAGCAGATCACGCGGTATCTGCCGTGAGCACCGGATCCGTACATCGGAACCGGTGATTGGTCGCGGCCTTCGAGCCGAACCGTCTCCACTACGGACGTGTTCGGAATCCTTGTCGTCGCTTCCACGCCCCTCACCACGAACCCGATCTCGGAAAAAAGTCGTGCAATCACTCGGCCGCTGTCCGATCCGAGGTGACCTTGCTTCTTGAGCGCGATCCAGGCCTCCAGCATCCGGGCCGCGGAATCCCGGCGGGCGCCGGACACGTTGCCGAACCCTTTCCCGCGTCGAACCCGGTCCAGAACCGCGTTGGCACCTCCCGCTTCCTCCAGTTCCTCGGAGATCTCCTTCGCCCGCTCGGGGAAGAACTCGCTAAGAATGTCGCGGTCCGTGGATTCCGGTATGACGAAGTCCGGATTGTCCCGTATCTGCTGGATCAACTCGTTCGCGGTCACGATGTCCCGGCTCTCGATGGCGCGACAGATCGCGAGCGCGTGATCGCTCTCCGCAGGGAGGTTGAGGTTTTGGTAGTCGCCTCGAACCGTCTGGAGATGCTGCTCGGTCATGCGGTCGAGGTCGTCCCGCGTGTCTGCAAGCCGCTTCCTGACTTCATGAAAACGCAGAAATTCGGGGTCCGCCAGTTGCCGCTCGCTTTCGACCAACAAGGGATCGAGATATTCACGATCGTCGGCGGAAACGACGCCAAGCATGAGGCCGCTCTCCATCTTGTCCCGCTGGATGCGGAGTTCCCCCTCCAGCTCGTCCTTCTCCCGCGCTCGCGCAGCCTCGAGATCAGCGCGGAGGTTCTGTACGTCTTCGCCATCCTCGTGTTCCGCCCAATCGAGCATGCGCTGTGCCGTGAACAGATGACCGGATCCCAGGTGAGCGCGCACGGCGCGCTCAATACTTCGCGGCGGTTCTTCGATGACCGACGACAGAACCTCTCGCGGCTCGCCGACTGGCTGATCGTCACGGCCGAGCACGACTTCAGTGGTGAAGAAGCCGGACACCAACAGATCGCCCGGATCGGGCTCGGTATCGCGCTCGTCGGCATCGTGCTGTGGATCGAGCGCCTCTCGAAGGCCCTCGATCGCGTGGGCAGCCAACCGAGTGCCAACGCGGACCCAGGGTTCCCGGCTTGCGGCAGGCGGCACCAACTGTTCAAAGACTTCCGGTGCAGAGCGCTCCAGATCGAGGCGCAACGCGGAGAGGACGCGTACCCTGTGGTCGGAAGCACCGGACGGAGCGGTCGCGAGATCCAGGTAGCGCTGCGCCAGTTCGCCGGCCTTGCGGGTCTCAGTGACGATTCTGTCGAGCGCCTTGAAGCGGATGCCCGCGCCCGGATGCAAGGAACCGCGCATCTTCCGATCCGTATCTGCGACCAGTTTGGTCACCCATGCACGGTCACGCCATCGGGAAACAACCTGCTGGATTGGTACGCCAGCCAGTATTTCCGCATCCAGATTGGCCATAACCCGTCCGATCTCTCCGCTCGGCTGGACCCAGCGCTGCCAGACCGCGGTCGCGGGCTGGTAGGGCATGGTCTTCCGCGGAGCGTCGCGCCTCCACTCCGAAATCTCCTGAACACATTTCTTCCGCGTAGCCTCAAGCTCCGCATCGGACCGTATGGCGCGGAGGAAGGAGCTATCGACCCTGGCACCTTGAAGTCTGGCGGCGTGCCCCGCCAGTCGGTGACTAAGGTCGTGGAGCGCAGGATAGCGGTCGGATCGAGGCAGGTTGCTGAAAACCGAGAAAGCCGGAGTGATTGGAGCAAGCAGAGCCGGACGGAGGCAGGCAGCGAAACGAACCGTCGCCTGAAAGGCAGTTTCCTCTTCGCTCCACCCGGATTCGAGCGTTGGGAAATCGGTGAGGACATCGCGGAGCCGCAGCGCGATTCCGCCGTCGGGCGCCCTGAGCCGGCCGGCGAGGAGCACCGCTTCGAGGAGTCGGCTCCGCTGAGGGGACCCGCCAGGGAAGGTCCGCTCAAGCAAGCGAGCCGTCTGGAAGGCGTAGCCGAGACGCGGGGGCTCCTCGACGAGGGCGGCGATGATCGCTTCCTCGGCCTTCACCGCCAGCGGGTCTCGTCGCGCGGGTGGCCGGGGGGACGCTGGTTGCGAAGGTTCGGACGGCTGCTGCTTCGCGGGGACCAGAGGAGCGGGTGGGCGCCGCTTCGACGAATCGCCCAGAGCTGAGGGTTTCGGCGGTTCGGGATCCGGCTTCTCGGGTTCGGGCTTCGGCGGCGGCGTTGGTGATGGTTTCGGA
The DNA here is from genome assembly GCA_965223075.1 of Candidatus Marinacidobacterium sp. GTDB lineage: Bacteria > Acidobacteriota > Vicinamibacteria > Marinacidobacterales > Marinacidobacteraceae > Marinacidobacterium. Next base: position 2,082,426 of record OZ244986.1, read on the forward strand.
GGCTCCGGTTCGGGCAAGCTACCCGTCTGCTGGGCAGGGCCGGGGGGCTCCGGATCCGGTTCCGGCGCGCGTCTCGTTGGCAGGTCAGAATCGGACTCGTCGGGAGCGGGCTCAGGTTCCGGCTCCGGCTCGGGCTCGGGAGTCGGTGGCTCGGGACTCGTTTCCGGAGCACCAAGTCCTTCACCCCGAGGAGACAGTTCGTTCAGCAGGGAAGTTTGGGCGTCCCGGTGACGCTTCCGGCAGGCATGTTCTTTCTCCTGAAGCTCCGCGAGTGCGCCGCTCCAGTCGTCCTGAGCGAAGGGATCGTCGGGTTCTTTGGCCCGGTGCGCCTGGATCCGTTCCTTCGCGTCAGCGAGCTCTCCGGCGGTGACCCGCACCAGATCCGCAGCCTCGCCCACGCCGGCCTGGAACCGGCGCCTCTCCAGATCGAGAGCGTCGCCAGTCAGCGAGCCGCGACAGGCCTCCCACGCTTCCTCAAGCGATGTCCGGCGCTCGTCGTTCAGCCAGAAGGCGGGTTCCGACTCGATTTCCTCCAGCGTGCCGCGAACATTGACGAGGAACTCCGCGAAGGCGGCAGAGGACAACTCCGCGCGCACGGAGGGCTCAAGCGCATTCAGCGATTCGATGAGGCTCGTGATCCCTTCGAGGGGATCGGGGTTCGCGGGAGGGCCTTCGGCCCGCGCCACGAGATCCTTCAGGGACCCAGTGAGCGCCGTCCATTTGGCGGAAGCGGTCTCCGCTGGGTCGGTGATGGAATCTGCCTCCTCTTCCAATTGTTCCTCCGGGAGCAGGCTCTCGAACTGATCGCGGAGATCGGGCGCAATCTCAATAGCCTCCTTGAGGACGGCCGGATCGTCGCGGAGAGTGGCTACGGCAAAGGTCCGGAGAACGCATTGCTGGCGCTCCGGTTCTTCGAGCTCATCCCAGCGCGCAAGCCGTTCTCGCGTGTCCGCCCAGGCCCGGTCCGCGATCCGTTCGGACTCCGTTCGGTCGTCGGCAGACTCGTCTGAAGGTTCTGCCGCCTCGCGCTCGGCGTCGACGAAATCCGCAAGCACGGCCGCCTCCGGCGAGGGCTTGCCCCCCGGACCTCGCTCGAGCCAAACCTCCCAGGCAGCCTGCCGCACTTCCGGATCCCCGTAGTGAACCTGCACCAGCACGCGGTCGCTCTCGCCCGGCTTGACGGGCTCTGGGCGCTTCTTGAGTCCTGTATCAATGCGGGCACGTACGTCCTTGGGAACCAGCGTCACAATCCGAAGTCGGTCCTTCCTCGTGAGCTCGAGTAGGTCGCTGAGCCGATTCGGGTCCTCGGCAAGCATCCGGGGCAGCCCATGACGCAGCCCCTCTCGGTCCTTCTCTGCCTCGTGCGTCATCCCTGTCTCCTTCCTGCCGGCGTTACCGGCCCGTCAAGTCATTTACCGGGTCCACGCGGTCACGCTTCCTCCAGCCGGATCACCGAAACCGCCTGCCCCAGCACCTCGCGGGCGATGGCGACGAGGTGTTCATGGTGGGTGAAGAAGAGTACTTGGGTGCTCCTCGAGAAGTCTCCCAGAATCCTGAACCCGGCGGCGGCGCGTTCCTCGTCGAAGTTCACGAAGAGATCGTCGGCAAGGAAGGGGAGGGCGGGGGCGCGCTTCACGTAGTCCTCGATAGCAGCGACCCGAAGCGCGAGGTAGAGCTGGTCCTCGGAGCCGCTGCTGAGCCCGGAAACCTGGACCTTTTCGCCGTCGCCCCGGACGGCTTCGAGGCGGAGTTGGTCCTTCGCATCGAATCCGACTTCCAGGGAGGCGAACGAGCCTCCGGTGAGGGTGCGGAAGAGTCCCCCGGCGCGGCGCAGCATGGGGCCCTGCTTTTCCTTGCGGAACTTCTCGAGCGCCCAGCGCAGCAGGATCTCGGCAGTGCGGACGCGGGCGTAGCGCTCCGCGGTGTCCCGCACCGCGGCGAGCGCCTCCTCCCGGTTCGCCGCGAGCCGGGCAGCCGCGTCGTCGTCCGCGAAGGCTTCGAGGTCCTTCCGCGTTTCCCCCAACCGTTCTGCGAGCCGGTTCCGCTCCGCCCCGCTCTCCTCCAACCGGGCAGCCGCGACGTCCTCGCGCACTCTCGCCTCGTCCGGCCCGCTGCCCTCACACTCGGCGCGAACGTCCACCAGGCTCACCCCGTCCCCCTCGCGGGCGAGCCGGTCCACCAGCTCGGCGCGCTCGCGTTCGAGGCCGCGCGCGCGGTCGGATCGCTCGATAGCCGCCTGGAGGGCCTCCCGGTCAGCGGTGCCGGCGAGTTGGTAGAGCGGCGCCAACTCCGCTTCGGATCGTGACTTGGCCGCCTGCCGTTCCCGGATCTCAACCTCCAGCTTCGCGATCCCCTGGTCCAGTTCCCGGCGCTCCTTGCGCCGATCGAGATCGCCGCGCAGCCGATCGCGGAGCCGCAGTGCCGCCTCGTCAGCCGGCAGGTCGGCGAGTTCGGGCGCGAGCGCGGACACGAGGCCGCGTACCATCTCCTCGAACCGGCCGATTTCCCGCTCCATCGTTGCGATGCGATTCATCTGGATGTCGCGAACGGTGTTGGCGGATACCCGCATGTCCGTGAGGAGGCTGGCCTTGGCCTCCGAGGGAGCGATGGGGTCAAGCCCTGCTTCAGTGAGCGCCTCGGACCACTCGGAATTCCAGGCCGCGGTATCCGCGCGGGCCCGGGCGAGCCGGTCCTGCTCCCGATTCCGCTCCTGCTCCGCCTTGGCGAGGGCGGTGTGGGCCTCCTTCTCCTGCCGATCGGCCTGACGTTCCTCCTGAAGGAGAGCCTCGGCCCGACGCAGGATGACTTTGAGCGGGTCCTCGTCGAGTTCGGGGGTCGAGACCCCGAACGGGAGGAGGGCGCTCGTGAGCCGACCCCGGATCTCCTGTTCCTCTGCCTGAAGCGCAGTGAACTCCCGCTCCTGCCGGCCGAGTAACTGGTAGGCGCTCGCGAGTTCGTTCCTGCTCTCGATCCAGACGGCCATCCGGTCGGGCGGCAGGGGCTTGAAGGGACAACCCTCCCAGAGCGAGCGCCATGTGGTAACGAGACGTTCCCGGTCTTCCTCGAAATCTTTCTCCTCGGCGACCAGCGCCCGGATGGACGCTTCCCGGTCCCGGATCGCCGCTTCGGTCGCGGCGAGGCGGCCCGCCGCCTCCGCTTCCTCGAAGCGTCGGTCGGCGACCGCGTCGGCCTCCCGAGCGAGTCTCTCGAATCGCTCCACCAGAGACTCCGGGCTCCCGGACGCGGACTCGTCGAGAAGCCGCGTTCTCACTTCGTCCCACGCGCCGTCCCGGTCGGCGCGCACCCGATCGAGGGAGGAACGCGTGATTCCTGAAGCAGCCTGCTCGAGGTTCCGGTACCGATCCTGATCACTACGAAGCTGCCGCCGTGCGTCCCCGAGACGGCGGCGCACGTCCTCCAGCTTCTCGTCGAGGTCCCGGAACCGGTCGCGGCTCCTGGCGGCCTCTTTGGCGCCTGGTGCGGGCAGTGCGCGCAGGGTCGCCTCGTTCGACACGTTCTCGGGAAGCGCTGGCGAAAGCCCGGCTCGCAATCCGAGCACCCGTTCCCGGAGTTCGTCGCGGTCGCGATGGAGGTCGCGCAGGCGGACGTCGACATCTTCGGCCGCCGGGTTTGCCCTGACGACGGCTTCAAGCCGGGCAGCTTCTTCGGCGCGCCGACCCGCCGAGACCCGTGAACGCTGTTCGTCGACCCGGCGGTCCGCATCGGAAAGCGCGGTCTCGGCCGCTCGCTCCGCCTCCACCAGCGCTCCCCGGCGTTGCAGCAGGCCGTTGAGACCCGCAAGCTGCCGGCCGGAGGGCACGCGCTCCAGCAGCGATTCGCCAGCCCCCATCTCCCAGCCGAAATCGTTCGCCGCCTGGCGGAGAGCACGGAGAGCCACATCCCTCTCCCCCTGCCGCTTGGGGAGGTCGAGCCGCATCTGCGCGATCTTGACCCGGGTGTCCTCGAGTGCCCCGAGGGCGGATTGCCGCTCCTGGACCGCCTGATCGAGCGGCACTGTCTCCCGGTCCCGACGTTTCGCCTCGAGTGACTGCTGGTGGATGCCGGATTCCGCCGCGGCGCGCGCCCCTTCGTTCTTCGATTCCGTGACCCGGGCCGCCGCATCCTCAGGAAGCGGAACCGCGTCGCCCAGAGACGCCAACTCTTCCTCAAGATCCGAGAGCCGTCGCACGGTCGGCAGCACCCGGCGGATACGGGAACAACGCCGCGACTCGGCAGCGGCCTGGCGGTACTCCTCTTCGAGCTCTTTCTTTCTGCTCTGAGCGGCATCGCGTTCTCTTCGAAGACTCTTCCACTCCTCGGGCCGTTTCGTCCCCTGACGGAGCGCCCGGTCCACTTCGGTGAACCGATCGCTTGCCTGGTAGAAGCGACGGGTCTTGGCGCGGCGGGGCGTCCAGAGCGCCGCTGCCTCACTATCGAGCCCCTTCCGGCGGGCGCGAAGGCCGCGGAGCGCGGCGCCGGCGGCGAAGAGCGTCTCTCCGACTTCGCCTTCGGCGGCCGCAATCTCGCGCCCCCCCTGGGCCAGCCGGTCGTGGCTCAGGCTGAACATCCGGAGGAAGAACTCGCGGTCCGCCGCTCCGAGAAACCGCTGGAGCATCGCCTCTCCCGCGGCGGTTGCCGTCTCCGTATCGTCGAGCAGGGTGTCCCGGTTTCCCTTCCGGCGGCGGATCACCAGCCGTTCGCCATCGCTCTCGAGAACCGCCCCGACCCGAAGCTCGTCGTAGCCGTGACGGAACGCGTACGGCGTGCGCGCTGGAAAGCCGAAGAGGAGATCCTCGATCGCCGCCATCGCGGTGGTCTTTCCCGCTTCGTTCTGGCCGGCGACGATGTGGAAGTCCGGCCGGGTCTCGGAGACGTCGAGATGCGATCCGGCGAACTTTCCGAAACGGATCAGCTCCAGCCGTTCGAAGCGCATCTCAGGACTCGTCGGCGGCGAGGCGCGCCAATAGCCAGGGGGCGACATCGCGAATGAGAGCGGCGTAGTCCCCGTCGAGTGCCCGCCGCAGCGGGGCGTCCTCCACCGCCTCCGCCGCATCGGGCTTGAGCCGGCCCGCCAGCAAGCCCACGTCCTCCTCGACCTGGCGCAGCAGCTCCGGATCCTGCGGCGCCTGCTCGAAGAGACGCGCGAGGTCTCCGATCGCGTCCGCGCGGGCGCGCAGTGTTTCGGCGGAGGTCGGCGGCCGCGTCTCGACATCCACCCGCGCCACCCAGCCGTCGCCGGAAAGCCCGAAGACCGCGCCGCGCGCCTCATTCAGGAGCCCGTCGGGATCGCCGAGCAGCCGCCCGTGGAGCGGTGTGCGTCCCTGAAGCCGAACGCGGAGGACGAGCAGCCGCTCGCCTGCCTGCTCCAGCACCGGCCGGGCCGCCGAGGAGATCGCCTCGCCGACCTCCCCGAGACTCTCTGCCGCTCCAACACGCACGTCGAGCGTTTCCCAGCGCACGACGTCGAAGTCGCGCCAGACGACCTCGGCCTCGTCCTCCCGAACCGAAACGACGGCTGCGCCCTTGGGACCCGTCTCCCGAACGTGACGCCCCTGGATATTCCCCGGGAACACCACCCAGGGCTGCTCGTGGAGGATCTGCCGCCGGTGGATGTGCCCGAGCGCCCAGTATTCGTAACCCTTCGCGGCGAGTTCCACAACGCTCGTGGGGGCGTAATCGTCGTGCCCGTCCATGCCGCCAAGGCCGGTGTGGAGCACTCCGATGTTGAACATCCCCTTCCGGGGCGAGGGATAACCCGGAACCAGATTCGCGGTGACTGCCCGCTCGCGAAAGCTCTGGCCGTGGAGCGCAACCCCGATCTCGTCAAGAGTGAAGGTCGCGGGCTTCCGGGTCCCGAAGGTTCGGACATTCGGCGGAAGCTCAAGCGCCTTCGTGATCCGGCTTTCGGCGTCGTGGTTGCCGTAGAGCAGGAAGACGGGGATCCCATCAGCGTTCAGTCGGCCCATCTGCCGGACGAAGAAGAGCCCGGTGCGGTAGTCCTTCCAATCTCCGTCGTAGAGATCCCCGGCGATGACGACGAAGTCCACGCGCTCGTGGATTGCGTACTCGACGAGACTCTCGAACGCCTGCCGGGGAGCAGAGCGGATCCGCTCCGCGATGTCCCCCTCCTGCCCGTCGAGGCCGCGCAGCGGGCTGTCCAGGTGGATGTCGGCGGCGTGCAGGAAACGGAAGTTCGTCATGTCTGGTGAATCGCCAGTGTCATCCGATGGAATTTACCGACGGAATGCGACAAATTGCGTCACTTCTTTCGTCGCCACTCGCCCCGCGATGCCGGTCGAGGCTGTCGCCCGCTCTTCAGGCTGGTGAACAACCCGCGTTTCGCGACCCTGCGGGCCGCGATGCCGGTCTGATGAAGACCGGCGTTCCCAGCGTACGGGTCACCATGCCGGGCGGAGGTCGGCGGTCCCTTCCCTGCGCGTCCTCTAACGCGGGTCGGTGGTGGGACGCATCCCGTCGGAGCCGCCACCGAGATACCGGTCGAAGAAGTCCGTCATGCGGCGGTAGCTGTCGCGGCGGGTGGGGATCTCGTCCCAGCCGTGGTCCTCGACCGGATAGACGACCAGGTCGAAGTCCTTCTGCTTCTCGATGAGCATCTGCGCCAGCCGGAAGGAGTCCTGGATCTGCACGTTGTTGTCCACCAGGCCGTGCTGGATCTGGAGCGCATCCGCTAGCCCGTCGGCGTAGTACACCGGACTCGAGACCCGGTAGGCCTCCTCGTCGTCGAGCTGGTTGCCGTTCAGAATCCGGCTCGTGTATCCCTGGTTGTAGTGGACCCAATCGGTGACCGGGTAGAGCGCCACCCCGGCGGCGTATTTTCCCGGGTTCCGGAAGAGGGACATGAGGGTGAAGAAGCCCCCGTAGGAGCCTCCGTAGACCCCGATCCGGTCCCGCGCCACCCCCCGCTGATCCACCAGGAGGTCGAGCAGCGGCAGCGCGCTGTCGATGTCCGAGACCCCCATCTGCCGGTAGGCGTAGGTGCGGTTCCGGTGTCCATAACCCGAGCTGCCCCGGTAGTCCACCGACGCGGCCGCGTAGCCGTTCTGGATCAGGTAGTTGGCGTAGACGATGCTCCCGGCTCGGGCCCAACCCTTCACGACCGCCTGGGCGCATTCGCCGCAGCCGTGGGCATAGACCACCGCCGGCGTCGCTCCGGGGGTCGCACCGGGAGGCGCATCCCAGATCCGCGCCCAGGCAGTCGTCCCGTCGGACAGGTCGTACTCGACGATCTCACTGTCCGCCCAGGCGGTGCGGTAGAACGCCTCGGTTCCGCTCTTCGTGATCCGGACCGGCTCGGCGCCGGCCGCCGCATCCATGAGATAGAGGTCGCCGAACTCGGTGAGCGACTGCCTGACCGCGGCGACCCGGCCCCCGTCCGGGGAAACCGACCAGGAGTGCATCGCTTCACCGCCCGTGATCGGTTCGAGGGCGCCGCCGCGAGCCGGCAACCGGTAGAGGTGCTCCTCACCGGGATGCTCCTGGCTGGTGGTGACGAGGAAGGAGTCCCCTCCGGGGGCGAGTTCCGCCCGCCGCACCTCGAACTCACCCTCGGTGAGTGCTGTCACCTCGCCCTCGAGATTCGCGAGCAGCAGCATCGCCCAACCGCTCGAAGTGGAGCCGAAGGCGAAAGCCTGGCTGTCCGGGAGCCATTCGAGGTACCCCGGCGACCAGCGGCCCACCACCAGCGGTCCGCCGATCCAGGCCTCTTCCTGCTGGTGATCCACCGGCCGCAGGGTGCCGGTCTCAAGGTCCACGAACGAAATCCAACGCTCCTTGTGGTCCATGGAGAGCACCTGGACCGCCGCCTGTTTCCCGTCGGGACTCCACCACGGACCGTGGATCGCGGTGTCCTTCTCGATCCCGTCCTCTACCCAGCGGATCTCGATGTCTTCGGTGCGGACGGTGCGGTCCACCGCCACGATGCCCATTCGCCACGAGGGCAGCGATTCCCCGACCTTGGGGCGGGCGTCCTTCTCGGTCGCCTGCCCACTCTCGTTGACGAACTCCATGAAGCTCGTGCGCTTCGGGTCCGAGGGGTCCTTCCGCGACCGGAAGACGAGGTACTTCCCGTCGGGCGACAGGCGGATGTCCACCGCCTTTTCGCCCTTGGGGACCGGAATCTCCTGGGGCAACAGATCGTTGTGATCGCGGCGGAGCTGGTCGCGGCGCTCGTCCCTTTCCTTTCGCTCGCGCACCACCTGGACCAGTTCGTTCTGCTGAGCCTTGAGCCAGGTCTGCTGGTCGGTCTCCTTCTCCTTGGCCGGCACCACGACCGCGATCTGTCGGGTGGCGCCGGAGGCGACATCGTGTTCCCAGAGATCTCCATTTTCGGGAGCGTTTGCCGAGAGGCCCTTCGTCGCGAACAGGATCTTGGTCCCGTCCGGAGTGAGACGCAGTTGGCCGATCTGGCCGGCGACCGCGTAGACCGGACGGCTACCGCCGTCCGCAGTCCACACGTACAAGGAACCCTGCCAGCTCCAGGCGGCCGTCTCTCCAGATACGGTCCGGACCGCATTCGTCGATGGAACCCGACGGATCTCGTCCTCGGTCAGCTCCCGGAGGGTCCGTCCCTCCCGGTCGACCGCGAACCAGGGATCGTCGTCAGCGAGCTGATCCGGCAGGGGATCGTCGCGCCAATGGAAATAGACCTCCGTTCCATCGGGCGACCAACGGACGTCCCGCGGCGCAAGCCCGAATACGCGGTTTCCACCCCCGAGGTGATCGAGCGTGAGCCGGAATGAGGGATCGGCATCGGCCGCGCTGAGATCCGACTGGGAGCGGAGCTGGGCTCCCGCCAGCGTGGGCAGGATGAGGAAAAGGACTGCTATCGATATTGCCGGTCTTGGCCGCATTTCGGCCTCCTTCAACGGATCAGCAGGATCCGGTCGTTGGCGGGATAGAACCATTCCACACCCCGCTCGGTGACGATGGCATCGTCTTCGAGGGGAATGCGGACTTTGGCGCCGCCGAACTCGTCGGCCTTCGTGTAGGCGAAGAGTTCGATGGAGAACATGTTGGAGGGCACGATCTCGTACTCGAGCCGGGTCGGGTTGAACCAGGCGATCGAGGGACCGATCCCGTGGCCGAGATTGCCGACCGAGTGGCAGCCGATCACGACGTCGGTGGTGTTCTGGTCGGTGGGCTGGTTGAACTCGATCATCTGGAAGCCGGCCTCGGTCAGCGCCTCGCCGACCCGCTCCAGCATGGCCCCGGCCGTCGGGCCCGGTTTGATGGTGCGGCGGACCACGTCCCGCGCGGCGCGCCCGCGATCGAAGGCGTTCTGGATCCCCGGGGGTGCTGCAACCTCTGTGTCCTTCAGCACGTACGCGATCCGCTTCATGTCGGTGTAGAAGTTCAGATACCCCACACCCCAGTCGATCATCAGCAGATCGCCCCGCTGAATGATCCGCTCGTTCGAGGTGGCCTCGATGCCGGTCGGACCCGTGACGTAGATGGAGGGCATCCCGAACGAGGTGTCGAGGCCGTTCTCGAGCAACTGCTGCTCGATCCACCACGCCACGTCCTCGAGCGCCGTGATCCCCGGGGTGATCACCTCATTCGAGAAAGCACGCTCGGCGATCTTCCGTGACCATTCGCCGGCCTCCCCGAAGGCCACGATCTCGCTGGCCACCCGCCGGGACCGGAAGTCGGAAATGAGTTTCTCGGCCGATACCATGCGGTCCGCGTAGGGCTCGCCGAGCGTCTCGCGGAGGTGGAGCCAACTCGTGTGCGACAGCCCGTCCGCAGCGCCGATGCTGCGCGACATGTTGACGCCGATCCGCTGCGGGTCGCGCTCCCGCACGAACTCGGCGAGATCGGCGCTACCGACCACCTGATCGTAGACCCCGCAGCGCTCGATCTTGTAGCCGGTGATCCCGATGGCGACCCGCTCGATTCGGCCGTCTCCCGGGTCGGTAAAGATGATGTAGCCGGTGCTGCCCACGTAGCCGCGGCCGAGATCCTCCCAGAGGGGATCCCTGAGACCCTCCTTCATCACCGTGATCCACATGTCGATGCCGTTGCCGCGCATGGCCTCGGGCAGGACAAGATCGAACTTGTCGGCTCGAATCTGACACATCCGCTCCCAGCGAATGCGCGCTTCGGTCTTGGCGCCGGCATCGGCCGGAACGAACGCCAGCATGAGGATCGCAACAACGGATCCTCGAAGAAGGAATCGACTCATCGGGTACCCCCGGCGGAGAGAGTACGCCAGAGTCGATCCTCGGTGGTCCGCCCCGATTCCCTGCGAGCGGCGTGACTCTTGAGGGAAGCTATTGGGCGGGCGACTCCGAGGAGTCTTCGGCTCCGGTCCCTTTCGCCGTGCGGGCTTCCACGGGCCCGGGACCTTCGCCCGGCTCGTCGCGGGAGGCCGCGATTCCCAAGTCTCCACCTTCGGCGAACATCTGCTCAAAGCTGGCGCGCACCGCTTCGGCCGCGGCCCGTCCTTCCTCGCTGAGATCCTCGCTATCGTCAGCCAGCAGCTCCGCCGCTTCCCTCGGGTCATAAACCTCGAGTTTGCCCGCCGCCAGTTCGGCAAGAGCGATCGCGGTCGGCCGGCGCGAGGGCGTCTTCACCTTGGGCGCAGCGCCCAAAATGAGTTGCCGCACCCGCTGGGCTACGGCGTTCGCCTGCAGAAACTGGCTCGCTTCTTCAATTTTCAAGGGGATGGCCTCCGCACTGAGACACCGGACCCACCTCCGGTCGAACCCAGAATCCTAGCGCGACCCCTCTTCCAAGATTCCGGAACGGCGGCTCGCTATTCCAGGAGCTCGCGGAAAATCTCCAGCGAACCGGGCGTTGCCCAGTCCCGGGCTCCCACGATGTGAGATGCGAGGGTTCCGTCGCGGCGGATGATCCAGGTTTCGGGAAACTGGAACACTTCGTAGCGGCGCGAGATGCGCTTTCCGAGGTCGTGGAGCACCAGGAAGCGCAACCCGTGCTCGGCCACAAATGGCGGAATGTCCGAGTAGCGCTCGTCCACCGACACGGCGACCACCGTCAACCCGTCTGCACCCAGGAGATCCTGAAGACGCTGGAGCGACGGCATTTCTTCGACACACGGCGGGCACCAGGTAGCCCAGAAGTTCAGCACCACCACCTGACCGGCGAAATCCGAGAGGCGGTGGGGACGCCCTTCGAGGTCCAGCAGCTCGAAAGGCGGCGCCGGGGTCTCCGGCGTGGGGGGGGCCGGCTTCTCGGCGCAGGAGGCGCCGAGGAGCGCCACCGCCAGCAGTGGCAGCGCCCAAGCCCCGCGACGTCTGACCGACCGACTACCGGCATCACCGGGGAGATCCATCGCAGATCGGAACGGCTCAGGCAGAGCCGGGTTCCCCCAGGAAGAAAAGCGAGAGCCCGGCAAGCGTCTTCGCGTCCTCAAAAGCACCCGCAACCAGCCGGCGGCGTCCCTCTTCGATGGAGATCTCGACCAGGTCGATTTCTTCCCCAAAGTCCGTGTCCTGCTCGCCCGGGGTGAGCCCTTCCGCCTGGAAGAGGTGAACCACCTCGTCGCAGAAGCCCGGGGCACTGAAGAACGACCCGAGCGGGCGCAGGTTTTCCGCGGTGTAGCCCGTTTCTTCGCGAAGCTCGCGGCGGGCCGTATCTTCCGGGTCTTCCCCCGGTTCGAGCGTTCCGGCGGGGATCTCAAGGAGGAACCTGCCGGTGGCATACCGATATTGCCGGACCATGACGAATTCGCGTTCCGGGGTCACGGCAACGATCGCCACCGCTCCGGGATGGCGGACGACCTCGCGGTGCACCACCGGGCCGTATTCGTTCGCCCCCACGGGTTCTTGTGCCTGATCGAGTTCCAGGCGTAGCAGGCGCCCGGAAAACGGGACACTGCGGTCGATCAGTCGGGCGGAAACGGCAGTGGGTTGATCAGGCATGAAGGCACGCAGTGTAAAGGTGGCCGGCGTGGGAAAATGCGCGGCCCACCGGAGTCTTCGCGACCATGACCACTCGACTCACGCTCCTGGCCGGGATGATCCTGTTCGCGCCCGGCCTCGTCCAGGGACAGCCAACAGAGATTGGAGACGAAGCGCTACCCCTGGAAAGAGAGGCGTATCAGCATCTGTTCAACTACGACTTCGAGGAAGCCGATCAGGTGTTTCAACGCCTCGGAGATCAGTTTCCCGACTACGCCGCCGGGCCCTACGGCCGCGCCAGCATCATCTGGATGAAGGCGGCCCAGCGCAGCGGGGGAATGCGGGGATCCTCCCACCGGGGCGACCGGTATTGGGAGCAAAGCGGAACCCCGGAAGTGAGCGATGAAGAAATAGAACTCTTCGAAAGCCAACTCGCCGAAGCAGTCGAGCGCGGTGAGCAGGTACGCGAGCGCCATCCCGCGGATCTACTGAACCGCTATGACCTGGGCGCCACCGAAGCCATGAAATCCGCCTAGGATGTCACGGTGACCCGCTCCTATTTCTCTGGAACTCGAGCCATGCGCAGAGTGGTCGGGCACCACCGCAGCATCCTGGAAGAGGATCCCGACTTCACCGACGCCTACCAGGTCCCGGGCGTCTACGACTACGGGATCGCAACCCTGCCGCGCGCCCTCCGCATGCTCGCGTTCCTGTTCGGGGTTCGGGGCGACCGGGAGCAGGGGCTGGATTGGATCGCCCGGACCGCACACGAAGGAGAGCGCTCACGCTGGGGCGCGCTCTGGACCCAGGTGCTCTTCCTGCAACGCGAGGATCGGCTGGACGACGCCCTCGCGGCCATCCGTACGCTCCGAGAACAGTTCCCGAAGAACCCGGACTACGCCCTCGAAGAGTTAGGGGTCCACCTGCACCACGGAGAAAGCGCCGAGGCACGTGAAGAGGTACTTGCCTTCATCGAGCGGCGGGATGCCGGTTTCGGGAACTACCATCTGACCCCGCGCGGCCTCCCGGAACTCAGGCTGGGCGAGTCCTGGCTGTTCGAAGAGAGGTGGGAGGAAGCGGAGGCAGCCTTCTCACGGGGTCTCGAGTCCTCTCCGCCTTCCGACATCCGGCTAATGCTGCACTTCCGCCGCGGCAATGCCCGCGACAGCATGGGTCAGCGCCAGAGGGCGCTTTTCGACTACAACCGGGTTCGGCAGATCGGTGGGGACAAAGTGCTCGAAGGCTGGGCGAAGGACCTGCGCAAGAGGCCCTGGCCCGCGAACGCCCCCGAGGGGTCCCGGCCGCATTAGGCAGGGGAAGGCGGCCCGGAGGCCGCATTCCCTGCCCTTGCCGTTCGGCGAACGGCGGAAAGACGCTTATTCGGCGGCGCTGTAGGTGAAGCTGGCGTCCGCGCTGGCCGACTCGCCGACGGTCACCGCCATTTCCATCTCACCGAGGCGCTCGTGCCACACGCCGACGGTGTAGTCACCCGGCGGCAGGTTGCCGATGTTAAAGGAGCCGTCCATGCTGCTGACCGCGAAGTACGGGTGGTCGAGGACCCCCGCATAGCTGTTCATCCAGCGGTGCACGTCGCACCTGAAGGGGACCATGACTTCCACGCTGTCGAAGGTCCGGGTCGTGCTCATGTTTGCCACCGGCTGGCCGATGTTGAACTCCCGGTTCGCGGAGGGGCTGGCGTGGATGTTGTGGAGTGTCGCGTCGCTGTTCAGGATGTTCAGCGGCTGACCCACCTGGAGCCCGAGCACGTGGGGCACATAGAGGCACCCCTCCTGGTTCAGGGTGACCGACTCGGCCGGCGCCGGGAAGCTCATGCCTTCGAGACCTCCCTTGATGTAAACGAAGGCGTTCTGCAGTCCGCCCTCCATGTCGGTGATCACGAACTCGGTCATTACGGCGCCCTCGTGCATTCGGGCGCAGTTCGGGTCGGCGGCCATCTGGATGGTGTCCGCCGGCGGGGCGTCACCGTCGAGCATGACCTTGCCGCTGATGGTGCCGGCGGTCGCTGGGTCCACGGTGATCAGGGCGGCGGCCGGAACGTCCTCCATCGCGGTGTCGGATTCACCGCCACCGCACCCGACGAGCAGGGCGAAGGCGAGGGGAATCGCCAGCAGAAGGAGCGTGCGAGGGGCTCTGTGAAGCATCTTACGGGGAACCTCCGTTCCATGGGCAGGGGGGATGAACTACGGTCCACAACCGGTGGGCCTGACAGACTCGGGCCGCACCTGACAGCCGGGAAACCGACTCAGAGGGGCGGATTCGCCCCTGAATTGAGCCCAGAATTGTAGCAGCCCGTGAAGACTGCATCCCGATTTGGATCGAAGACGCGGTTTGGAGGCCCTTTCCCGACGGGGAGCGCCCCTTTGTCCGTCTCGCGCGCCAGAATAGACGGACCCCACGGGAGGTTCGCCATGTCCGTCCGGATTCGGAGGCTACTGGTCTGTTGCGCGTTCGCGCTCGCCCTCGCGATCTCCCTGGCCGGAACCCTGGTGACCGCGGCCGCCCAACGGGGTCAGCAGGATCCCTTCAGGATCCAGGTGCAGGTGGAGGCGGTGAGCCTGGGAGTGGCGGTCAGTGATGACCGCGGCCGCTTCGTCTCCGGTCTGACCGCCGATGACTTCGTAGTGCGCGAGGACGGGGTTCCTCAGCAGATCACTTTCTTCGCGGCAGAGGCGGCGCCGCTCACCATCCTGGTTCTCCTCGACGCCTCACTCAGTATGCGGGCGAGCCTCGACTACGTGAAGGAGGCAGCCGGTACCTTCGTGGACCGGCTCTGGGAGGGCGACCGCGCCATGATCGGCGAGTTCAACGACCGGGTGCGATTCGGGGGAGAGTTCACCGACGATCGATTCCGGCTCACCACCAACATCATGGCTCTGAACCCGCTCGGGCCGACCGCGCTCTACGACGCCTCGATCCTCGCACTGGAGCGCCTCTACTTCGCCGACGGAGACCGCAAGGCGCTCTTGATATTCACCGACGGCGACGACTCACGGAGCATGGGCTTCGGGAGTGAAGCGAGCGCCGGCGACGCCATCGAGGCCGCTCGGCTCACCGACGCGGTGGTGTACGCCATCGGGTTCGAAGGCAACGGGGCTCGCGTCAACAAGCGGTTCCTCCGCCGGCTGACCGAGGAAACGGGAGGTCAGGCGCTCTTCCCCGAGCGCACCGGAGATCTCATTGGGAGTTTTTCGCGGATTGAGGCCGACCTCCACGCGCAGTACCGGCTCGCCTACATCCCGAGGAAGACCGAGAAGGAGGGCGAGTGGCGCGAGCTGGAGGTTTCCGTCCGGGGACGGCGGAACCTGACGACAAGGACCCGGAACGGGTACTACGCGATCCCGAGCGAGGAATGACCCGGGGTGAGCTGCGAGAGGCGGCTTGAGGTCAGGAGGACTACCAGCCGGGACGCACCTACACGCTGGCGGACATCAAGAGCAGTTCGGCCTCTGAGCCGAGCGGCTTTCGCCGGGTCGAGCCGGGCGTGCGTGGTAGGGTGAGGCCATGGAAGTCAGAGAGCAGATCTCGCGAATTGTTGACCGCTTGCCGGATGCGGAGGTGCATGCGGCGTTGCGGTTCGTGGAGTACCTGTCTGCCCGGCATGACCCGTATCTGGCGCAATTACTGGCCGCCGGGGACGAAGACGACGAACTGAGCGAAGCGGGCCGCCGGCTCGCGGACGAGGGGTTTCGAGCGCTCGACGCCGGCGATACGGTCTCTCTGGAAGAGGTGAAGCGGGAATTCGGCCTCTGACCTGGACGGTCGTTTTCTCGGCCCCCGCACTTCGTGACCTGAGACGGCTGGACCCGCCAACGCGACGGCGAGTGGTGGAAACCGTTGACCAGCGTTTGAGAACAGCCCGCGGCGACGTGGCGAAGCTCAAGGGCCGCTCGGACGAATGGCGTCTTCGAATCGGAGATTGGCGTGTCCTTTACCGACATGACTTTGAGGCGCGGACCATCGAGATTTCGAGAGTAGTACATCGCAGCGCGGCGTACAACTGACCTCACGTAGCCCGGACGGACGGCTGAGGTCCTTCGGAACGGACGGCAGCAGACTGAGGATCGGGATCCCGTCCTCGTCGCCTCCTTCAACAATCAAGAGCTACTCTCAAACGTCAATGTCCTTTTCGGAGAACTACTGATGCAACTGACCAGAATGCCGAACCGGAAACTCAGGAAGCTGATCGAAGCCGCAGCTAACAATGTACAGTTCAGTTACAACGATCTCATCGCGGAAGTCGATAGGCGACGTGGTGTCCGTCGGGATCGGTGGCTCATCACCGCCGGGGTATTGACGGCAATCGCTGCTTCCTTGTCCGCCGTGAGTTCAATCCTGCCGTTTCTGGAAGGCGCTTCACGGTCTCGGGTGGAAGCCGACCGTGGCGGGGCTGAGATCCGACGCGCCCAGGTGGAAGTAGATCGCCTCCCGGAACCGGGAGGGGTCGGGCTCGTTGGTGCGGAGAGGATAAGGGTCGCGGGGGGCGAGCCGTATGCTGGGCGCATGACGTACATCACCCAGCACTACCAACGGCTTCCGGGGCTGAGTCCATCGTGAGAGGTGACGGAGGTCCGCGTGCGCCACGAGGTCGAGAAGATCAAGGTGGCGGTGGAGTGGAGGGGTGAGCCGGCGGTGCGCCCGGCATGCGGGCCGCCGGGCAAGCGGCACGACGGGCGCCTGCGGCATTGGCGGCATCTGGACACGATGCAATATCGGACCTGGTTGGGTTGACGGCAGTTTTGCGAGCGGCGGCGCGCGAGCTCGGTCGCATGCCGTGGAGGCAGAGGTTGCTCCGCTACTGGGGGCCGCCTACCGGCTGCTGGCTTTAGCCACCGCCCGTCGTGCCGCTTCCAACTCGCGTTCGGCGCCCCGTAGTTCCAGAAGCACCGCTTCGCGCTCCGAGCCTATCGCCGCGTTCGACCTCTTGCGCAAAGCTTCGACTCGGTCCCGTGCAGCATTCCTCCGATTAATCGCATCCAACAGAGCTTGATCTGCTGGCGACCGGCTGTATGTAGGTCGTGCTGTCGCCCAACGACATACAGGCGGAAACACAAGAGTACGTTAGGACCATGCTCGCCAGGATCCCGACAGCCACTATCAGACAACCGGTCGGGACTGTGCTGGCAGGTTTGCGTCTTCAGCCGACATAGGCTCTCGACAATCTGGAGGACCGACCTATGCAGGGTCCGGCGAACTACGGAGTTGCTGCTTCTGCCGGCGGGCGATCAGGACATACCCGGCGAGGGAAGTGAAGACCGCGTACGGCATCACGAGGAGGAACAGGATCGCCCGGTTGAAGCCGGCGGCCGCCTCCGGGTTCTGCTCGAGCGCAGTCCGGCACATGGAGCACTGCGCCAGCGTGTCGGCTGGCGCGAGCGCGATGAACGCAATCGCCGCAACGATCAGCGTGAGCAGGCTGGAGCGGGACATCGGGTCAGCCGAGGCTGCGGCTCGCCAGGATTTGGGTTCCATCGTAGGCGGGCAGGACGAACATCAGGATGGCGGTAACGAACAGCCCGACGAGCACGGTGAGGATCAGGCCCAGGTGCTCGAATTTCAGATGCATGTAGTAGAAGATGATGAGTGTCGCCTTGATCGTCGACCCGAACAGGAGCATCACGACCGCCAGGGCGGCCGGCAACCCGGCGCCCTCGATGGCGATCATGAGCAGGGTGACGGTGAGCAGCACCGCCCAGAGAATCCAGTAGCCCCGGTAGGGGTGAGCCGCTTCGGTGGACATGAGCGAGCCTCCCAGAGTTTCCTAAACCAGGTAGAAGAGGGCGAAGACGAAGACCCACACCAGGTCCACGAAGTGCCAGTAGAGGCCGGCGTTCTCGACTCCGGCCGCCGAGTACTTCCCGAGCGCCCGCCGGATGGCGACGATCAGCAGCACCGTCACCCCGGTGAGGACATGGAAACCGTGGAACCCGGTGATGATGAAGAAGAACTGGCTGAAGGTGGGCGAACCCCACGGATTCCCGGTGATCCCGCCGCCGTCATGGATGAAGTGGGTCCATTCGTATGCCTGCATCCCCAGGAAACCGAAGCCGCCCAGGATGGTCAGCCACAGACACAGGGTGACCATCTTCCGTCGTTCGAGTTCCGCGGCGGCCACCGCGCAAGCCATGGTGGCCGACGAGCTGATGAGGACGAACGTCATCGCCGCGATGTACGGCAGGCTGAAGACCTCGCTCTGCTGCGGCCAATCTCCGGTGGCGATCCGCACCACCCCGTAGCTCACCAGCAGGCCGGCAAACAGCAAGGCGTCGGTGACGATGAAGAACCACATCATCATCTTTTGCCAGGTCACGCCGAAGGGGCTCGCGGCGCCCCCCCAGTCGGCCTGGGCAATCGCGGTCTGGCTCATGCGTCCTCCTCTCCCGGTCGGCTCCCCGTCAGCATCGAAATCCGTGGCGCAAACATCAGCCGAGAAGAGACAGTACGGCCAGCAGATAGATCCACAGGCCGCCTACGAAATGCCAGTAGATGGCGGTCAGGGCGGGCGCGTCCGATCGCCCCGGAACGAGCCGGCCGGCGGCGGCAAGCCCGAAGAGGGCGAGCAGCGCGATCACTCCGGCGAACAGGTGGACGCCGTGGACCCCGGTCAGCACGAAGAAGAACGAACTCTTCGGGTGGCTCTGGAGAAAGATCCCGGCCTCGTTGAGCGTGAGCCAGGCGGCGTACTGGCTCGCGAGAAAGCCGGTTCCGAGTGCTGCGGTAGCAGCGCTCCAGGAACGGAAAGACACCAGCTTGCCGTCCCGAAAGGCGCGGCGAGCCAGCTCGAGGGTGAGCGAACTGGCCGCGATCAGGGCCGTGCTCAGCCAGAGCACCGGCGGGAGCTCGAGAACCGCCCAATCGCCGCCGCCGCTCCGCACGATGTAAGCGGAGGTGAAGGCGGCGAACAGCATCGTGATGCCGCCGAGACCTACCAGCACGCCGAGGCGATCGATCTGACGCCGGTCGGAGAGGGACGGCGCCGCGTCGATCGGCCCCACTATTCCGCTCGTCAATCCGCTCATCGATCCGCTCATCGATCCGCTCATCGATCCGCTCATCTGGGAATTCACCTTCGTCATGCCGGGCAGACTACTCAGCCTCCCATTGCGGCGTGAAGTCGCGCTTCTTGCCGGGCGCGCTGTACTCGTAGGGCCAACGGTGGGCTTCGGGGATCTCGCCCTCCCAGTTCCCGTGGCCGGGGTGGGGCGGCGTCGACCATTCGAGACCCGCGGCATTCCACGGGTTCTCGGTAGAGGGCGCCCCGCGGCGCATGCTGGCGAAGTAGTTGTAGATGAAGATCAACTGCCCGGTGAACAACACGAACGCGGCGATCGTGATGAACACGTTGACCGGCTGGAGCGGCTGCAGGTACTCGTAGACGTTCGGGTCGTAGAGGCGGCGCATCATTCCCGAAATGCCCAGATAGTGCATCGGGAAGAAGACCGCGTAGTAGGCGATGAAAGTGATCCAGAAATGGATCTTCCCGAGACGCTCGCTCAGCATCCTGCCGAACATCTTCGGGTACCAGTAGTAGACCGCCCCGAAGGCGCCGAAGAGCCCGGCGCCCGCCATGATGAAGTGGAAGTGCCCGACGACGAAGTAGGTGTCGTGCAACTGGATGTCGACCGCGTTGGTCCCCAGGAAAATCCCGGTCAGACCGCCGGTCACGAACAGCGAGACCACACCCAACGCGAACAGGGACGCCGATGTGAATTGGATTCGGGCCCTCGCGATCGTGAACAGCCAATTGAAAGCCTTCACCGCCGAAGGAATGGCGATCGCAAGGGTCGTCACCACGAAGACGCTGCCGAGGAACGGGCTCATCCCGCTCACGAACATGTGGTGTCCCCAGACCAGGAAACTCAGGGTGCCGATCGCCATGATCGCGTAGACCATGGAGCGGTACCCGAAGATGGGGCGCCGACAGAAGGTCGCCAGGATGTCCGAGGTGAACCCCATCGCCGGCAGCATGATGATGTAGACCTCGGGGTGACCGAGGAACCAGAACAGGTGCTGCCAGAGAAGAGGAGTGCCGCCCTCGTGCGGCATCAGGGTGTCACCGATGAAGATGCCCGCCGGGAGGAAGAAGCTGGTGCCGAGGGACCGGTCGAAGGTCAGCAGGACGGCGCCGGCGGCGAGGGCCGGGAAGGACAGGAGCCCCAGGATGCCGACCACGAACTGGGCCCAGGTGGTCAGCGGCATGCGCATCATCCGGAGCCCCTTCGTCCTGAGGTTCAGGATGGTGACCACGAAGTTGAGGCCGCCCATGGTGAACGACGCCACGAAGAAGATCATCCCGACGAGCCACAGCGTCTGCCCGGTATCCGAACCCGGGATGGCGCTTCGGATCGCCGAGAGCGGGGGATAGGCGGTCCATCCCGAGGCCGCGGCGCCGCCCTCGACGAAGAACGAGATGATGATGATGATCGCCCCCGGAACCACGGTCCAGAAGGACAGCATGTTCAGGAAGGGGAACGCCATGTCGCGCGCGCCGATCTGCAGGGGAATCAGGAAGTTCCCGAAGCCGCTGACCGGAAGCAGCGAGAGGAGGAAGAACACCATGATCGTCCCGTGCATGGTGAACAGCGACACGTAGAACTCGGGCGTCATGATCCCGCTGGCCATCCCGACGGGGAACAGGTTCTCGAGGAAGGGCCAGGGCGCCGAGGGGAAGCCGAGCTGGAGCCGGATCAGCACCGCCAGGATCCCGCCGATGAACCCCATGGACATCGCGAGCGTGAAGTACTGCTTGCCGATCATCTTGTGATCGAAGGTGAAGACGTACCTGCTCACGAAACCTTGCTTGTGGCCGTGCTCCATCGCTTTTCTCCAGTCAGTTGGTGGGGTCCGCTGCCTCGATTGCCCTGATTTGCACCGCTACTGCGCCGCCGGCGCCGGATCGCTCGCCGCCGGAGCCGCCGCGGCCACCTCGATCGCCGGCGCGTTCTCGCCCAGCCACTGCTGGTAGTCGGCCTCTTCCATCACTTCGAGGAAGGCGCGCATCCGGTAGTGGCCGAGCCCGCAGAGTTCGGCGCAGGCCACCTCGTAGCTTCCGGACTTGACGGGGGTGAACCACACCTCGGTGTTCATACCCGGCAACAGGTCCTGTTTCACCCGGAAGTTCGGCAGGAAGAAGGCGTGCTGGACGTCTTTCGAACGCAGCAGGATCCGGGCCGGACGATCCACGGGGAGAACCAACTGGTTGGTCAGGACCCAGTCGTCGCCAGCCGCCGCGTCGCTCTCGTCGAGGCCGACCTGGTTGTCGATGGCGTAGAGCGTCGGATCGAAACGGCCGAACTCGCCGTCGGCGCCCGGATAGTGGAAGTCCCACTGGAACTGCGCTCCGACCGCCATGACGGTCACCGCGTCCTCGGGCGCCGGTCCCCTGACCCGATCCCAATAGATCAGACCGGTGAAGACGATCGGAATGAGGATGACCGCGGTGCCGATCGTCCAGATGAGTTCGAGTTTGTGGCTTTCGTGCCAGTAGCTCGATTCGGCGCCCGGCCGGTCGCCGCGGTAGCGGTAGATCACATATCCGAGGCCGAGCTGGAACAGGATGTAGGCGGCGCCGGTGATCCCGAGGATCACGTAGTAGAGGGTGTCCAGGTAGCCCCGGTCGGAAGCCAGTTCCGGCACCCCGTAGCGCAGGAAGTAGAGCGACGAGAGCAGGACGATCGCCCAGATGGCGACCGCCATGGCGATCCCCTGGAGACTTCCTCGGCTCACCTTCGGTTCATCAGCCATTTGACGCTTCTCCTTGGGGTTCTCCTGGGGTTCTCCTGAGTGCTGCCGACAAAGCGCCCTGCTGGCACACGCAATCCGATGCGGCCTCGATCAGGGATCCGAGCCCGGCTGCATCCACGGGTAGCTAGCGGTCGTAGTTCATGAGATAGGAGGCCACTGCGCGCATTTGCGCCATCGGATCTCCATCCAGAACGTCAGGAAGAGCCGTCAGCCGGTTGCCCTGCTGATCGGTCGGCCAGAACTGCGGCATCTGGGTTCCCGGCGTGACGGACTGCGGATCGAGCAGCCAATCGATGATCCATTCGTGGGTGAGCCGTTCGCCCGAGAGGCGGAAGGACGGCGCGAGCTGCGAGGCCTCCATGGTGCCGGCGGCCGAGGCGAGGTGGCAGCGCTCGCACTGGAGCTGATCGAGGAGCTGCGCGCCCACCCGGAGCTCCTGCCGGTCGTACACCCGGTCCTGTTCGGCGTCGAACGGCTGGGCGCCGTCCATCGCGAGGAATCCGGAGATCAGCGTGTTCGCTTCCTCGTTGGTGAAGTTGAAGCTGGGCATCCGAACGTTCAGCCAGAACCGCACATCGCTGGGGTCCTGAAGGAAGTGGTAGAGCCAGTCCGCCTGCGTCCTCTTTCCCTGGGTGTTCAGGTTGGGAGGACGCAAACCCGTGTCCTCGATCGTGTCGTAGATCCCGCCGCCGACTCCGTCAATGAGATGGCAGCCGCGGCAGTTGTAGTTGTGGATGAGATGGCGGGCGTCCTCGGCGACGGCTTCCGCCGCCGAGAGGGTCTTGACTCCTTCCTGGGGGAACTCGTCACGCACCAGGCCCAGGACGTTCCTCACGACGTGCTGCCGGTCGCCGTCCGAGAAACCGAACTGCGGCATCCGCAGCTTCTCACCCGGGCTCTTCACCTTCCCCTGGTCGTAGGTGCGAGGGGCGGCGAGCTTCTGCTCCAGCCACGACTGACGGGTGTGCGGAATGTCCACGTAGCCGAAGTCGAGCCGGGTGACCATCTTGGATCCCCAGGTGGAGAGGTCCACGCCAATCTTCTGGGCATCCTCGAAACCGCCGATCTCGTGGCACCCGAAACAGCCATAGCGGCGGATCAGCCGTTCTCCCGAATAGAGGAGCTTCTCCTGCTCCGACATCCCGGCGAGACGCTCGGCGGCCATGGCGTCGGGCAGCCCGGTCTTCAGGAACTCGCGAGTGATCTCGTCGAGCTGCCCGGCGTTCGCCGCGGGCACCTCCGCGGCGCCGAAATCCGCCGCTTCCCGCCCCATGAGCCAGGCAGTGATGTCGGCCGCCTCCTGATCGGTGAGGCGGAGGTCCGGCATGAAGGTCTCTTCCCAGTAGTGCCGGGGGTTCTTCACCCATTCGTAGACGAAGCCGGCGTCCAGTTTGGTAGCGGTGCCGGTCAGGGCCGGACCGCGACGGCGGTAGATACTCGCCTGGTCGTACCCGTTCTCGTCGATGAGGTGGCAGCCGAGGCAGCCGACTTCGCTCACGAGCGCTTCGCCGCGGCCGGTGTTCCCCCGCGGGGGCGCGCTGTAGTCGGCTTCATCGCTCGAATTCTCGAAGACGTACTCCACGATCGCGGCCACTTCGGTGTCGTTGCGGCTCTTGAGTTCGGAGTCGGGGTTGTTGTCGAGGTCCCAGAAGCGGGGCATCCAGGTCGAAGGCCGGAACGCCTTCGGGTCGCGCACCCAGCGCGCCACGAAATCACGATCGGTCTTGTCGGCGATCCGCTTCAGCGAGGGACCGCGGTTCCGCGTGTCCTCGTAGCCGGTCGTGTTGTGACAACCCCAGCAGCCAGCGAGTTCGTAGGTCATCCGGCTCTGGTTGAGATCCTCGGCCCGCGGGACGAAGACCTGGTCCCGGTGGCACTTGATGCAACCGGCCTCCGTGAGACCCGCCTGGTACATCGGGTTGTCCCAGTAGTGGTCTTCCTTCCAGTTGTACTTCTCGACCCAGTCGTGCTCCTCTTCCACCGACTCGGGGGTGTGGGTGGCCCCGCTGAAACTCAGCTTGCGTCCCCGACCGAGGTGGCAGGAAGTGCAGCCGAAATCGTCCACCGGGTGGGACGACTCGCGGCTCACGAAGGTCTCCAGATTCGGATGGGCCGTGAAGGGTTGGGGCGCGTCCGCGTAATCCAGGTTGTCGATGCCGAGGTGACACGTCTGGCAGCGGTCGATACGCGGGACCTGAGCGAAGTTGAGTTCCTCGGTTACGTTCCGGACGAGCACCTGCTTGACCTCGATGGACGGATCGATGAAGTCGACGACGGGGAGGTTCCGGAAGGTGTTGGGGAAGCTCGGGGCGAGCGAGTCCAGCTTGCGGCGGGCGAGGGTGATCGCCTGGGTGAGGCGCTCCCGCTCTCCGGCCAGGTCGGTGACGCTCGACCTGAGCCTCCGCAGTTCGGCTCGTTTGTCGGTCAGTTCGAGGTCGAGGGACACCCGCAGATCGCGGGCATCGAAGAAACTCGTCTCCAGCGCGACGAACTCCTCGTCACCCACCGCGCGGCCCAGTGGGGTACCGCGTTCCCGGGTCTCCTCGTAGTAGAACTTGTCGGAGTCGTAGACCGCCTTGATCTCACGCTCGCGAATGTCGGCCAGGGTGCGGCGGTCGTCCAGAGCGGCAATCTCCGTCTCCAGAGCCGCGAGCGCGGTCTGCTCCGTCTGGAGGGCCGCTTCCGCCTGTTGGAGTTCCCCTTCAACGCGCTGGAACTCTGCCGGGTTGATGCCCTGCTGGGCCTCCAGCATCTGCCGCGCCGTGAGTTCGCGCTCCATCTGAACGAACTGCCGCTGATACCCCTTCCACTCCCGGGAATAGTCGAACCAGACCATCCACAGAGTCGCAAAGAGCAGAGCTACGCTGGAGAAGGCGAAGATGACGTTCAGCCGGCTGATGTTGTGAGCGTGGCCGGGAGCGACTTTGGACAAAGGAAGTTCCTAGCTGGTGGCGGGAAGCTTTCCGCACTGGAACGCGGCGCAAAGCGCCGCGGGGGAGGGGTGTGGCGAGGGGTTTCCCCTCCCCGCGAAGTTGGTGGGAATCGCGAAGCGATTCGCTCCAACACGCCGGGCCGGAAGTGTCCCGGATCCGAAAGGCTGAGGATCGAATGCGGTTCCCGACACGGACGGGATCAGGGACGCTTCTGGCATCAGGGACGCTTCTGGCACGGCTAGATGTTGAAGAAAATTTCCGGGAAGGCGACGATGTATTTCAGGTTGAAGGCCCACCGGAGATACATCTTGATGGGCAGACTCATCATCATCAGGAAGAGGCTGACCCCGAGGAAGTAGCGGGGCGCCCCCATCTTCTCGTAGTACTTGTGGAGGCTCAGCCATTTCAGCGCGCCGGGGAACCGGTCCTTCGGCCACGCCATCACAACCGGAAGCACGAACAGATAGACCCCCACCATCATGATCCCCAGCCACTCGCGGAGAAGGGCGGCCACCAAGCCACCCGAAGGTAGGGGTCGCCCGAGGAGCTTGACCCAGAAGAAGTCAGAGACGTTGACGTTCAGCAGCGGCTCCACCCGGTGGACGTCCCAGTACTCGTAGGGACCGAAGAAGTTCCAGTTGGGACCTCTCAGGAAAGTGCCCGAAATGACCAGCAGGCACCAGAGGACCAGGAAGCCGAAGAGGAAGATGATGATCTCGGCCTTCCGCTCCCGGAAGGTGAAGTAACCGTTCCCTTTCGGGTTCACATCGATGTAGGGGATCGCCATGAGCCCCACGATGATGAGGGTGGGGAACACCACCCCGGCGAGCCAGGGATCGAAATAGACGAGCATCTCCTGCAACCCGAGGAAGTACCAGGGAGCCTTCGAAGGGTTGGGAGAGTCGGCGGGGTTGGCCGGCTGTTCGATGGGGGCCGCCGCGAGAATGGACCAGACGAGCAGGACAATGCTGAGCAGCACCATCGCCAGCATCTCGGTGTACACCAGGTCCGGCCACACCCAGACCTTTTCCGCCTCCTTCTTTTCGAGCACCTCTTCCTCGCCCGAACTCCGCTTGTCGTTCTCGACTCCCTGGTACATCGCGTACCAAGTGAAGAAGAAGACGAGGAAGATGACCCCGGTGATCGGGATGTTGTCGGGCTTCGCGACGATCAGGAAGAAGTTGGAATCCCACATGCTCGCCACGTAGAACACGGCGAGCACCGCGAAGAAGACCTTCGCGGCTGTCTTGCTCCAGACCTTCGTGAACCGGAAGGCCAGAAGAAGGCCGATCGCGGTGATCGAAAAGAGGACCGTGGGCCCGGAAGCCCAGTTCACGAGGTCCTTGAAGAGGCCGATCACTGTCTCAGTTCGTTTCTTTCAGGAAATCCGTTCCGAGCGAACGGGTCCCCGCCTACGGCGCGGTGGCGAGAGTCTGCCGGCGTCCGTTCGCGGCGCGCCAGTTCTCCCGGTGGGGGGGCGCCGCCGGGGAGGGGTGTGGGGAGGGGTTTCCCCTCCCAAGGTGCCCCGCACGCGGAAAGACCCTGCGGAGGCGTCGTGCCTTTCGTCCTACGCATAGTGCGGGGTGCCTTTGCCACGGGCCCCTACATGGGCCCCGAGATGCCCCCGTCCTTGCGGACCCGCCAGAAGTGCACCGCCATGAGGAAGGCGACGATCAGCGGAAGTCCCACGCAGTGGAGCACATAGAAGCGGAGCAGCGTCGGCGCTCCCACAGCGCGCGCGCCGAGGAGAGCGAAGCGCGCATCGTTCCCCGAATTGATCAGGTTGATGTCCCCGAGGGTCAGGGAGGCCGATAGCGGACCTTCGGTGCCCAGCAGCGGGGTCGCACGCGCCATGTTGGAGCCGACGGTGATCGCCCAGATCGCCAGTTGATCCCACGGAAGCAGATAGCCGGTGAAGGAGAGGAGCAGAGTGAGGACCAGCAGGACCACCCCGATGCCCCAGTTGAACTCCCGGGGAGGCTTGTAGGAGCCGGTCATGAACACGCGCAGCATGTGCAGCCAGACGGTGATGACCATCGCGTGCGCGCCCCAGCGGTGGAGTTCCCGCATGATGCCGAGCGGCACGTGCTCCTGGAGGTCCACGATGTCCGCATAGGCGTATTCCACGGTGGGCCGGTAGTAGAACATCAGGAGCAGACCGGTGAAGGTCAGCGTCAGGAACAGGAAGAAGGTGATCCCCCCCATGCACCAGGTGTAGCGGAGCTTGATGCCCGCCTTCCGGGACTTGACCGGGTGCAGGTGCAGGAACACGTTGCTCATCATCACGAGCGCCCGGTTCCGGTTGCTGACCGGTTTGCCGTGCCGGAAGATGGAGGTCCAGACCTGCGAGTCGGTCGCCTCCTTCCAGGCGGCGCGGAGGGGAGCGGTGATGCGGTTCAACACGACGCCCCTCTTGCTCGCCTTACGTCAGGGAAAGGAAGGAAGCGGGGTCGGTCCACTGGCCGGCTTCAAACTTGAAGAGGCGCGACTTGTCGATGAGCAACTGGCCGTCCTCCGCGAGGCTCACGCCGACGCGTTCCAGCGGGCGGGGCGCCGGGCCCTCGAAGTTGATCCCCGTCGCGTAGAACCCGCTCCCGTGACAGGGACACTTGAACTTGCTCTCGGCCTCGAGCCAGTTCGGCGTACATCCCAGGTGGGTGCAGATGGTGGAGAGGGCGTAGATCTTTTCCTCGTCCCGCACGATCCACACCTGGTAGCGCTCCTTGAAGCGAGTGTCCACCACTCCGATCGAGAAGTCAGCCGGAAAGCCGGCCTTGAACTCCGAAGGCGGCTCGGTCAGGACGTTCGGGAACATGAACCGGCCCACGGCGGTGAGCCCGGCGGCCATGGCAGCCGTGAAAACAGCCCAGCCGATGGCGAGAAAAGGGAATTCCCGGCGGGTGACCTTTTTGGCGGCGGCGGCTCGTTTGGGGGCCGGCGGACGGGCCGACTGGGCTGCTGGACTCGCCGAAGGCTCAGGCATGGGCTGGATTCAGAGGGGTATGGGATCGGCGAGGAATTCTAACGGAAGGCTCTCAGAATCGGACCACGGATTTCCCGGGGTACTTGCCCCGGTCACGGAACCAGCGACCCACCGGGTCGCCGGCCTTCCGCAGCGAGAGCCGAAAGCGCGGCCGCCCGGACTCGCAGGTCGGGATCACTCGCCGCGACCTCCTCGAGCCGCGACCGGACGACCGGGGTTTCGAGCACGCCCGCCGCCTGAACCGCACTCAGCCGCGCGAGTGTCCTTTCGCCCTCCAGCATTCCCGGGACGCCCACCCAGTATTCCGGTTCCATCATCCCGAGGAGCCGCTCCGCCGCAGCCTCGTCTCCGATTCGGGCAAGCGCCACGACGGCGTTCACGGAGACGTCGAGGACCGGATCCTCGACCGCCCGGTTCAAGGCGCCGGCGGCCGCCGGATCGCCGATCGCGCCCAGCCCATAGACCGCCATGGTCCGCAGCCCGGCATCGTCGGCCCGGCTGGCCTCACCAAGCGCCGAGACCGCGGCTCCCCCACCGATGGAGCCGAGCGCCCAGGCGGCATAGACCCGCACGGTCTCATCCGGATCGGAAAGCGCCTCCGTCAAGACGGGAACGGCCGTCGGCTCCGAGAGCGTTCCAAGCGCCAGAGCGAGGTATTGGCGTACCCAGGGATCCGCCGGCGCCTGCGCCTCCCCGAAGGCTCGCACCAGGTCGGGACCGAGAGCGCCGAATTCCCCGGGCTCGCCATGCTGGATCCGGTTTGCGAGCTCGAACGCCGCCTGCCTCCGCTCCCGGTGTCCCCCGGAACGGATCCGCTGGAGGTGTTCTTCGGCGGTCGTGTCGTCGGAAACCAGCCACGCGAACCCGAGGAAGATTCCGACGCCGAGTACCACGACCAGCATGGGGATCACGAAGAACTGCAGCAGGGTCCGGGCGAACGAAATGTCGCCCGGATCCGGCGGCGGCGGAGTTTGATCTGTCATGTGCGGTTCCGGCGGGTCCGCCGTTCAGAGCCTCTCGAGTTCCGAGATCTTGACCAGATCCCGGAAGATACCCTCGAAGGTCGGAACGTCCACCGTCTGGCGAGGGTCGGTGTAGGCGGTGTCGGGATGGGTATGCACGGCGATGGCGAGTCCGGATGCGCCGGCGCCGAGAGCGGCGCGGGCGAGCGGCCGGACACGATCCCGTTCGGCGACCGCGTGGGACGGATCCACCAGCACTGGCAGGTGCGACATCCGCCGCACTACCGGGACGGCGTGCAGGTCCAGCAGGGTACGCCGCTGGCCAGCCGCCCGGATCCCCCGTTCGCAGAGGATCACGTCCCTTTTGTGGCGGGCGAGGAGGGATTCCGCCGCCATCAGCAAATCCTCCACGCTCGCTGACGGGGCGCGCTCCAGGATGACCGGGTTTGGGAGGGACGACGCGACATCCAGAAGCGGTTCGTTCTCCATGTGGCGGCCGGCGATCTGCACGGCGTCCACGTGATCGGCCACCCGCTCCGCCGAGCGGGGGTCGACGATTTCGGTGATGACTGGAAGTCCCGTTTCCTCGCGCACCCGGTCGAGCGTGTGGAGTCCCTCATCGCCCACACCGGCAAAAGAGTAGGGACCCAACTGCTCCGACCCCAAGCGGGCGCGGAACAGGTTGGCTCCCACCGCTCGGACCGCACGGGCGATCTCCACCGTGCGGGACTCGGTCTCGACGCTGCAGGGTCCCGCGATCATCACGGGGTCCGGCCCGCCCACCCTCACCCCGCCGATTTCCACCACGCTGTCCGCCGGATGAACTTCGCGGCTGACCAGTTTGAACGGCTGGGTGACCGGAATGCAGCGCGCCACGCCGGGAAGCCGGATCAGGAACGCGGGATCCACGGGACCCCGATTCCCGGTAACGCAGATGGCGGTCTGGTCGGCGCCCGGAACCCGGAGCGGGGTGAATCCCATATCGCGGATCGCGGTTTCCACGCGCCGGCACTGCTGTTCGGTGGGGGCCGCCCTCATGATGACCAGCATGAACCCTCCTCGCTAGCCGCGCCCCTGATCGTCCGAAACGAGGCGGCGGACAGCGGATCCGTAGCCGGCGAGTAGACGATCCCCGTCCGCCGGGGTGCGGTACAGATCCTCGACCACCCGCACGAGATGGCTCCCGACAACCGCGATCCGGGCGCCGGCGCCGAAGGCGCGGACGATCTGCCGCCGTTCGGAAAGACCGAACCCCAGGCAGATTGGAACTTCCACGATCTCGGCGACTTCCGCGACGCGGTGAAGCATCGCATCGAAACCGCCGCGACGCACGCCGGTCACTCCCTGAAAACCGGCCAGATACATGAAGGACGAGACCTTTGCGAGTCGGCGTAGACGCGGCGCCGGAGTCAACGGGCCGGCCAGCTCGACGTGCCCGAGGCCGGCCCGGCGGCAGGCGCCCCTCAACGGCGCGGACTCCTCAAGCGGGATGTCCGTGACCAGGAGCGTGGAGGCCCCGGAGTCAACAGCTCGCTCCGCGAAGCGTTGGTAGCCGATCCGGTGGACGAGATTCCCGTACACGAGCAGGTTGAGCGGAGTCCCGGGGCACGCCTGCGCGATCTGTCCCAGCAGGTCGAATGAGGCGTGGGTCGAAGTCCCGCCGGCGAGGGCCCGCTGGACCGCCGCCTGGATCGCCGGCCCGTCGGCCACCGGATCGCTGTAAGGAAATTCGATCTCAAGCATGCGGGCGCCCGCGCCTACCGCCGCGCGCGCCAGTTCGACCGACAACCCCGGAGTAGGGTCTCCCAGAACCAGACACGGTGAGACCGCGGGGCCCTGACGCAGTTCGGTGCGAAGCGCCGAATGGCTCATTCTCGCTCCCGGACGGGCGGGCGCCCGAGCGCAAAGTAGGTCTCAAGATCCTTGTCGCCGCGGCCGCACAGGTTCACGAGCACCCGCGCGCCGGCTGCAATCTCTCCCGATTGCCTGGCGCGGAGGACGAACGCGAGCGCGTGGGAAGGTTCGAAAGCGGGAACGATCCCTTCGGTGGCCGACAGCACCTCGAAGGCGTCCAGTGCTTCTTCGTCGGTGGCAGCGACGTAGGTGGCTCGACCGATCTCCTGAAGGTGCGCGTGCTCCGGGCCCACCCCGGGATAGTCGAGCCCCGCCGAAATGCTGTGCGGTTCGCGGATCTGGCCCTCGTCGTCCTGGAGGACCATGGTGCGGGCCCCGTGGAGCAGGCCGGGAGTGCCGCGCACGAGGGTCGCGCCGTGCCGGCCGCTGTCGAGTCCCGCTCCTCCGGGCTCGACGCCGACGAGCCGAACCGATTTCTCCGGAACGAAGGCGTGGAAGATCCCGATCGCGTTGCTCCCGCCCCCCACGCACGCCACGACCACGTCGGGGAGCCCGCCGAGCTCGCGCCGCCACTGACGCTTGGCCTCGCGACCGATGACCGCCTGGAAATCCCGGACCAGACGCGGAAAGGGATGCGGCCCCGCGGCCGTCCCGAGCAGGTAGTGGGTATCGGCGAGGCTCCCGGTCCAATCGCGCAGCGCTTCGTTGATCGCGTCCTTCAGGGTGCGGGCCCCCGCGGTTACGGGAACCACTTCGGCGCCGCACAGCTCCATTCGCTTCACGTTGGGGGCCTGGCGCGCCATGTCCTTCGTCCCCATGTAGATCACCGCCTGCATGCCGAACCGGGCGGCGATCATCGCCGTCGCGGTCCCGTGCTGGCCGGCGCCGGTCTCGGCGATCAGCCGGTTCTTGCCCATGTGCCGGGCCAGGAGGGCCTGTCCAAGCACGTTGTTCGCCTTGTGCGCCCCTCCATGGAGCAGGTCCTCGCGCTTGAATACCGTTTCGAATCCGGCCCGTTCCGAGAACCGCGAGACCCTGGTAAGGGGAGTCGGCCGGCCCACCCAGGCCCGCGCCTCGCGATCCAGTTCGCTGCGGAACGCCGCCGTAGGCACGATCTCCTTGCGGGCGGTTTCCAACTCCTCCAGCGCAGGCGTGAGGAGTTCCGGAGCGAACCGTCCCCCGAAGGAACCGAACGCGCCCTGGCGGGGGCGCAAGACGGGTTTCATGAGACGGTCAGCGGCCGCAACAGGTCGAAGAAGAGCCGCAGCCGATCGGGATCCTTGACACCGGGCGACGACTCGACGCCGCTCGAAATGTCCACGCCCCAAGGCCCATACGGAAGCAGACCTTCGATGTTTTCGGGCCTCAGCCCTCCCGCAATGAATGCCCGCTCGGGCGCTTGCCTCCCGAGAATGCGCCAATCGAAGGCCCGGCCGCTACCGCCGCCGCCCACATCGAACACCAGCGGGCCGTCATTCCCCTGCGGGGGAGCGAAGTCCGGAAGCCGGTTGGCGGTTGCCGGCACGGTGAGGACCCGATGGACGATCAGACCGGCTTCGCCGAGCGTACGAACCCCGGCGTCCGACAGTCCGTGAGGCTGCACCCTCTCCACTCCCAGCGCGAAGGCGTCGGAGGCCACCTCGTCACGAGTGCGCCGCCGGGTGGCGAGCACCGGGCGCACCTCCGGACTGACCTCCCGCGCGGCGGCGATCACCCGACGGGCTTCCTCGAGCGTTGCCGAGCGCGGAGAGTCCGGAGCTCGCACGACCCCGATCCAGCGGGCCCCAAGCCGTACGGCCAACCGGGCGTCCTCCGGCCGCCGAAGGCCGCAGACCTTGACTTCCAAGACGCGCCTCCGGCCTCCCTCAGAGGCCCGCAAACACCGGTTCGCCGGCGGCGCGGAGAAACGCCGAAGGATCCGCGGCCCGCATCAGCGCCGTACCGATCAGCACCGCATCCGCGCGCTCTCGTAACTCGCCGAGATGCGCCGGTTCGAGGTATCCGCTCTCGGCCACCGCGATCCTTCCGGGGGGAACCCGGGGAAGCAAAGCCGCCGCGCGCCGGCGGTCTGTCTCCAGCGTGTCCAGGTCACGGTTGTTGATCCCGACGATTGCGTCGTCGAGGGCCAGAGCGCGATCGAGTTCCGCCGCGTCATGCACCTCAACCAGGACATCGAGCCCCAGGGATCGCACTTCCCCATAAAGGTGATGGAGCCGGGAGTCGTCCAGACAACGAACGATGAGTAGTACCGCCGACGCTCCCGCCGCGCACCCCGCCCGAATCTGCGCGGGATGTACGACGAAGTCTTTCATCAGGATGGGAAGCGAGGAAGCAACCGAGGCGGCCTGCAGATCCTCAAGGGAACCACCGAACGCATCCGGATCGGTCAGCACCGAGATCGCGGAGGCGCCCGCGTCCCGATAGGCGCGGGCCCGTGCCCCTGGATCGTCGTCGCGTATGGCCCCGGCGCTTGGACTCTTCCGTTTGAACTCGGCGATCACCGATAGCGTGTCGCGACCGGCAATCGCGTCCCGGAAGGAAGGGGGCTCGCGGTCTGGTCTCCCGGACGGCGGCCCGGCCGCGAGCCGCGCCGCCCTTGCCTCCGCAGCGCGGACGAGCCGCGTAAGCACCCGATCCTTCACGCGACGTTCATACCCGTCATCCGCATGCTCGTTTCCACGTACCGCTCCAGCGTGCGGAGGGCGCGGCCGGAGGACAGGGTGTCCAGAGCGGTCCGCACCCCGGTTTCGAGGTCCGGCGCCAGTCCGGCAACGGTCAGCGCGGCGCCCGCGTTCGCCGCAACGACGTCCCGCTTCGGTCCTTGATCCTTCCCGGAGAGCACCGCCCTGAGAATCGTGGCGTTCTCGGCAGTGCCTCCACCGCGGAGTTCCTCGATCGGCGCTTCCTGAAGTCCGAGTTCGGAAACCCGGATCTCGACGGGACGCACCTCTCCTTCGCTGAGCGCATGGCCCCTGGTCGTGGCGTGAAGGCCGATTTCGTCCAGGCCGTCACAATGCACGACCAGCGCCGACGCGGACCCCAACTCGGCCAGCGCTCCGGCAACGGTTTCGGTCAACGCAGGGTCGTAGACGCCGATCAACTGACGCTCCGCAAGCGCCGGATTCGCGAGCGGCCCGAGGACGTTGAAGAGCGTGCGGATGCCGAGAGCGCGGCGGGCGGGGCCGACATGGGCCATCGCCGGGTGGAAAGCGGGGGCAAAGAGGAACACGAAGCCCGTGGAGTCCAGAATCCGGGACGCCTGGCCCGGTTCGAGATGGAGGGGCGCTCCGCAGGCCTCCAGCACATCGGCGCTACCGGTGGTTGAAGAAACGCTGCGGTTGCCGTGTTTGGCGACAGCCCCGCCGGCGGCCGCCACGACCAGCGCCGATGCCGTGGAGATGTTGAACGTGCCGCTTTTGTCACCGCCGGTTCCGCAGGTGTCCACGAGCGGGCGGACCTGAGAAATGACTGCCTTGCGGTGGCTCCGGAGCGCCCGGGCGCAGGCGGCAAGGGTTGCGGAGTCGGGCTCGCTGACGCGGAGCGCCACGAGCAGCCCCGCCGTCTGGGCCACGTCGCTTTCTCCGGACAGGATTCGGTGCAGAGCGCTCTCGAGCGCTCCGGAATCGGCCGATTCGCGGGAGAGAAGAGTTTCGAGGAGTGGGGCGATCACTGGAGTTGGCTCCTTGGTGGTGTGAGTGACGGTCACAGCGTCCCGAACCGGGAACCTCAAAGCCTTGGCGGGCACCCTCGGGCACCCTCTCGCGCCGTCGTACGGAGGCGTCCCGGGTCGGGCCGCCTCCCGCCGCAATCAGTGGATCGAACGGACGCGAGGCGAGCCTGGCCTAGTGCAAAATCGCCATCGCCACAGCCATTGCCGAGAAAGGCGCGGCCGGGCGGACTCGCTGAGCGTCATGGGATCGGCATTGTAACGAAGCCGTCCGGCAAGTGACACCGCAACCCGGCCGCGGACAGGCGAATAGAATCGGACCATGCTCGGGACAGCGGGGACATTCAGTAGGCGCAGCGGGATCGCTCTGGCGGTTTCCGCGTCGTTCGTAGCGGCCGGTTGCGGCGCACCGGAACGGGGACCCGCGACTGGGCCCCATGTCGTGGAACTCGACATTGCCGGAATCCACCAGGGCCTCCAGGAGGGTGACTTCACCTGCACCGATCTGGTTGTGGCCTACCTGGCTCGTATCGAGGCGTACGACCGCCAAGGGCCGGCTCTCCACGCGATCGTCACGATCAATCCGGAGGCAATGGACCGGGCCCGCGAAGCGGACGCACGCCTCGCCAGTTCCGGATTTACCCTGGAACGGCCGCTCGAATGCGTGCCGATGATCGTGAAGGACAACTACGACACCGCCGATCTCCCAACGACCGCGGGGTCGGCGTCACTCAAGGATTCGATCCCGCCGGACGACGCCTTCCAGGTCCAGAGGATCCGGGAGGCGGGAGCCATCGTCCTGGCCAAGTCCAACATGGCCGAGTTCGCGTTCAGTGCGTACGAAAGCCTTGGCTCCATCGTTCCCGGCCACACGAGGAATCCCTATGACCCATATCGGGTGCCAGCGGGATCCTCCGGAGGCACCGGAGCGGCCGTGGCTGCCAGCTTCGGAGCAGTCGGACTCGGTACGGACACCGGCAACTCCATTCGCGGGCCCTCCTCCCACAATGCGCTCTTCGGGATCCGGTCCACCAGGGGCCTCACCAGCCGTGACGGGATCGTTCCCCTGAATCTGTTCCGGGACATCGGCGGCCCCATGGCGCGCACGGTCGAGGACGGGGTACGGGTCTTCGATGTGCTGGCAGGACCAGACCCGGCCGATGAGGCAACCGCCGGGTTCGAGCGCGAGGCCGACTATCTGCGGTACCTCGACGCCGGTACCCTGACCGACTTCCGCATCGGGGTGGTCCGCCAGCTCAGCGATACCGAGACCGCCGACCCCGAGATCTCGGCGCTCTTCGAAGCGGCTCTGGCCGACCTCGAGGAACTGGGAGCCGCGATCGTGGACCCGGTCCGGATCGAGGGGCTCGAAGCCGAGGGATCGCTATGGTGCAATCCCTTCCGCGCCCAACTCGAGGCCTATCTGGAAAGCCTCGGTCCCGAGGCTCCCGTCCGTACCCTCGAAGCACTCGTGGAGGGCCGCGACTTTCATCCCTCGATCGGCGCCCGGCTCGAAACAGCGCTCGAGGTCGAAGGCGAGCCGGACGAGGTCTGTCGAGAAGCTAACGAACGGGCTGCGGAACTTCGGGCGGAAGTCCAAAGCCTCCTCGCGGACCAGGATCTCGACGCCCTCGCCTTCCCGACCTGGAGCAACCCGCCGCGCCTGCTGGGCGACCTGACGACTCCCGACGGAAACAACTCGCCCCAACTCGCCCCGCCCACCGGCTTCCCCGCGGTCACCGTTCCCATGGGGTTCACCCCTGCGGGACTTCCCGGCGGACTCCAGTTCCTCGGGAACGCACTCGGCGAGGGTGCGCTCTTCCGGATCTCGTACGCCTACGAACAGGCGACCGCACACCGCCAGCCACCGACCACCACGCCGCCTCTACCGCATTAACAGCCTGTGGTGAAACCCACGCGGCCCAGTTGCTGTGAAAATGCAACCCCGCCGGAATGCCAACCATCGAGATGGGGCCGCTGGCAAGGGAGCCCCCACCGGGAGAACTGGGCCGGTGTTTACACCGGCACCGCGGCCCGGAGGGCCGCGCAACCACGTACCGTCGATTGTGAAGAAGCGCGGGGACGGCTTGGAACGCCGGCCTCC
This sequence comes from Candidatus Marinacidobacterium sp., assembly GCA_965223075.1. Classification (GTDB taxonomy): domain Bacteria; phylum Acidobacteriota; class Vicinamibacteria; order Marinacidobacterales; family Marinacidobacteraceae; genus Marinacidobacterium. The sequence continues at coordinate 2,118,573 of OZ244986.1, forward strand.
GGCCGGCATCGCGCGGGAGCGCGAAACCAGCGCCGATGACGTTGCGCCATGCCAAGCTGAGGGCCGCGTCTTTTTCATGCCCGGCGGGGTGTGCAGGCGGACCCGATCATGAGGGTTTCTCCCGGTGGGGGTTCCGCTGTCGCGCGCCGTGAGGGTGGGTGGCCGTACGTGCTTCCGCTGTTGTGGGCCGTGAGGGTGCGGGGGTTTACGTCGTCCGCCCGCCTTCGGCGGGCTGTGCCGACCGGAGGTCGGCGTTCCAAGCCTACGCGCCACGGCGCCGACCAGAAGTCGGCGTTCCCTTGCCTGCGCGTCGCTCCGTCTCGCGGTTTGGGCGCCATGCGCCATGTTCAGCGCCCGCGTGCCGCCTTGGGTGACTCGGCGAGCGCTCCCCGAGTATGAGAAGTCCGGGCTAGAGACCGGCGCTCCATTGGTTACACTCCCGGCGCCGACGCTCTGGAAAGCCATGCCTATCTACGAATATCGCTGCGACGACTGCGACGAGGTCTTCGAAGCGCTCCAGCGCATCAGCGATGAGCCGCTCGATGCCTGCCGGCACTGTGGAGGATCGGCCGGGAGGATCATTTCCAGCCCCGCCATCCATTTCGTAGGTAGCGGCTGGTATGTGACCGACTACGCCCGGAAAGCAGGGGAGAAAGGCGCAAACGGCAAGAACGGGTCTGCCGCAAAAGGCGGGGTCCCGGGGAAAACGGATTCGGGGAACAAAGCCGGCAAGGAGAATGCGGGCCAGAAGGCCGGCGCCCCAAGCGGCGCCAAGCCCTCCTCTTCCGGGAGCGAGTCGCGGGCCGGCTCGCCGTCGTAACAGCTAGCAGCCGGTGGTGAAACCCGGGTGAGCACCGAGAGCGGGGAGGCGCCCGGCTGACAAGGCGCGTGAGGGAGGAATACCGGGTGTATTTCGACCGAAACGCAACGCAGAACGGAGCGGAGCGCAGTGGTTCAGCCGGGATGCATCGCCGGTCGAGCCCCCACCGGGAGAACTGGGCCGCCTGGGTTTTGCCACAGGCTGCTGGGCGCCGTGCCCGGCAGGGCCGTCACCGCGTCGGCAATCGCCTCCTTGCTGCTGGTCGCGGCGCCCGTGTCCGCCGCGCCGGTGCAGGAGGGACGGGCAGCCGCCCGCGAGTGTGAAGCCGCAATGCAGGCGTCGGACTGGGACGCCGCAGTGACCCACTGCGAGGCTGCGATTCAGGCGCTTCCGGATACCTACGGCATTCACTACTTCCTCGGTCTTGCCTATCAGGCGAAACAAGCATGGAACGAGGCGGCGGCCGCATTCGAATCGTTCGTTTCGGCAGCCGAGGCCGAACCGGAGGGGGAAGCGCATCTGGCCGAACAGATCCGTACCGCCGTCCGCGGAGCCGCGCTCGCGCGTTTTCGCGCCGGAGACCGCGAACCGGGGCTTCCGCTGCTCCGACGCGCTGCCGAAGCCGATCCCGCGGATGCCGAAGTCGCCTTCTTTCTCGGCGTGGGGCTTCTGGAGCAGGGCGATCGCGGGGGCGCCGAGGCAGCCTTTTCGGTGGTGGCTCGGGAAGCACCTCAGATCAGCCAGGCGTTCTTCTTTTTGGGGCAGCTCCGTTACGACGCCGGGGACTTTGAGGCGGCGCGAACCCATCTCACGGGATACCTGCAAGCCGCTCCCGACGGGCCGTTTCGCGCCGACGCCCACTGGATGGCTGGATCCATCGCGCTGCGGAACGCCGAGTCCGAGACGGCTGATCGCGACGTCGCGGAGAACGAGGCGCTGCTCCACTTCGCCGCGCTGCTCGACATCGAACCGGAGACCGCCCGAGCCGCGGTTGCCCATTACTTTCTCGGAACGATCGCCGCCGATCGCGAAGAGTGCGATCAAGCCCGCCGCCACTACCAGGATTTCCTGGCAATCGCGCCGGAGCACGAGCGCGCAACCGACGTCGGGCGCTACCTGGAAGAGGGTTTTGGCGCCTGCCAGGTGCCCTCGCGCCAGGAAGTATCCGAAAAAGCATTCGGACAGTTCCCGAGGCTGTGCTAGTTTCGTACACTCCCTGCGGGCCGCGGTCGCCCTCGGGAGGTGCATTCCCCGAGGCGCCCGGCCATCTCGTCAAGGAGACACTTGTCATGCCCACCCGATTCCTCACCGTATCCGTAGTCGCCCTGTTCGGTGTACTCCTGGGAAGCGCCCAGGAGGCGGCGGCCCAGGATGTGGACCCGCAGAAGGCGACCGCCTGCATGCAGGCGGTGGACGCCGCGAACTACGAGCAGGTCCTCGCCGCCTGCCCCGAGGTGGTCGACGCGCTCCCCGAGGATCACCCGTACTACGCCCACTGGTCGCAAACCGTGCAGTACGCGTACAGCCTCCAGTGCCAACCGGCGTTCGCTGCGCAGCAGTGGGACAGCGTCATCGCGTACTGCCAGATGGCGGTCGAGGCGAACCCCGGGGCGTTCATCATGAACTATTTCCTCGGCGTCGCCTACCAGACAAAGCAGGACTGGGTGAACACCGCGGTCAATTTCCAGGCGTTCCTGAATGGGGCCCAGGGGAATTCCGAGGCGAGGTCGCAACTGGCCCAGCAGATCACCCTTGCACAGCGGTCGGGCGGCATCGCCTTCGCCCGCGAGAACGCCGCGCAGGACGCCATTCCGCTCCTCCAGGCGGCGGCGGCGGCGAACCCGAAGGATGTCGAAGTGCATTTCCGTCTCGGGCGCGCGCTCTTGGCGACCGGTGAAGAAGCAGGCGCCGAACGCGCACTCTCGGTCTATATCGCGGAAGCTCCGAACCCGGTCCCGGGGATCGTTTTCCTGGCCGGCCAGCTCAATTTCAACGCCGGCGACTACGCCAGGGCCGACGAACGGCTGAGTGCCTTCCTGGACGCCGAGCCGAACGGCAGGGGCGCTCCGGAAGCCCACTACATGCTGGCGCTAGCGTTTCAAGGCTCCGATGAGGATCGCGCCATCACCCACTATCGGGGCTTCCTCGACGGCGCCGCCGCGAGCGATCCGCGGCTTCCGGACGCCAACTACGCCCTCGGTACTATGTACTTCAACCGCGACGACTGCGGGAACGCCGAGCAGCACTACAAGGCGCTGATGGAACTGGCTCCGGATCACGCCAACGCCGCCCAGGTAACCGAGATTCTGGCGTCGATCGCTGAAGGCGGCTGCCAGGGAGACTGAGCCTCCGGCGGCCCCGCCGCGGGTCATCCCGGCAGGCGCCCGCCTGACCCGGATTGGGGTGACAGGTAACCGATCGACCTTTGTTTCCTGCTTTTGCCACGCGTACCGGTGTCCTGTGCTACGCTGGTTCGTTCCATTCACGGGGACGGGGTAGTGGGGGTGATAGCCGGTAACGGCCGGCCGGAACGCCCTTCCCGACCTCAAGGAGATTCTGTCATGCCACTCCAGAGCAACCTCGGACTCCCCCTTCTGTTCGCTGCGACGCTCGCCTTCCCCGGTCTTGCGGTTTCTGCGACCTCCCCTCACCCGTTCCCCCAAGAGGATCCGGACGAAAAATGCGAGGCGGCCATCGAGAGTCAGGTCTGGGAAGATGTCCTCGCGGCCTGCGAACCCCTGCTCTCCGTTCACGACGAGAGCCATACTTCGTGGGAGTTCTACAAAGAGAACGTGGAATACGCCCACACGAGCATCAACTACGCCAACCAGACGCAGTGCGTAGAGTCGGCGCAGTCCGCGGCCTGGGATACCACCCTCACCGCGTGCCCGGCAACCCTCGAGGCCAATCCCGACTTTTTCGTTGGCCATCTCTTCCTCGGCTTCGCCCATCAGGCGAAGGGAAACGCGACGGAAGCCATGAGTTCGTTCGAAGACTTTCTTGCCGGCTCCGATGCAAATCCGGAAATGGCGGCCCAACTCGGCGACCAGATCGCCATGGCCCGGCGCAATGTCGCGATCGGCCGCATCGAAATGGGGGACCGGACGGAGGCGATCCCACTGCTACGGCAAGTAGCCGCCACCGATCCCACCGACGCGGAAATCCACTTTCGTCTTGGATTCGCGCTGCTCCAGGAGCAGGACACCGCTGGAGCCGAGGAAGCCTTCTCAGTCGTCATCGCGCAGAATCCCGACATTCCCCAGTTGTCCCAGGTGCTCTACCGAGCCGCCTCGATCAACTTCAACGCTCGGGACTACGACAAGGCGGGGCCACGCCTTACCAGCTACCTCGAGGCTGAACCCGAAGGGGAATACGTCACCGAAGCCCATTGGATGCTGGGTTTCGTCGCGGCGCGGAGCAACGACCAGAGGGGCATGATGCGCCACTACGGCGCTGCGCTCCAGGCCGCGCCCAACGATCCCCGGGCGAAGGAGGCCAACTACTCGCTGGGGGTGATCACCTTCAACGGCGGCCAGTGCAACACCGCGCAGCGCTACTTCAACGCGTTCATGCGGCTCGCGGGGAACGACTCGAGACGGGCGGATGTCGAGGACATGATCCTCGATATCGAGGACGGCGTCTGCGAAGGCGGAGCCTGAAGCTCCCGCGGGGTCAGATCCGCGCTTAACAGCCGGTGGCAAAACCCACGCGGCCCAGTTCTCCCGGTGGGGGCTTGACCGGCGATGCATCCCGGCTGAACCGCCCCGCTTCGCGGGGCTCTGCGTTGCGCTTCGGTCGAAATACACCCGGGCCAGTTCTCCCGGTGGGGGCTCCTCCCTCGCGCGCCTTGTCAGCCGGGCGCCTCGCCCGTCTCGGCGCTCACGGGGGTTCCACCACCGGCTGTTACCCCGCCCCCACCGGCTCGCGCAGGTAGCGCGGCAGCAGCGGCGGATCCATGAACGCGATCCGTTGGCGCTCCACCAACCAGATGCGTCCGAGCAGCACGTTCAGATAGCGCAGTTCCTCCAATGAGTACCGGACCTCGCCCTGCTCGTAACGCCTCAGCCAGTGGCCAGGCAACTCCCGCGCGATCTCGTACCAGAGCCGATCCCTCGCGGCGGTAGCCCGCCTCGCCGCTTCGACCGTGTGCGCCACCAGGTGGAGCACCGAGTCCGGCTCCAGGAGACGGCTGCTCGCCGCTACCGAGCGGATGCCGCGCAGGAAATAGATCAGGCACCAGCGCACTTCCGGCGTCAGTGATTGGGGATCGGCGAGCATCCGGGGAGCGAGGAAGGCCGCCGCCCCCTGCTCATCGTCGAAGAGCAAGCGGTAGAGCTCGGCGCGGAGAGTGTCTCTTGGCATGACCCAATCGATGATTCAGCGTCGCCGCTCCCGGCTGACGCCGGCAGGCCGCGCCGAAATCCCCCCGGTCGTCTTGGCCGGCACTTCGCCGTCCTCCAGGAATCCGTGCCGCCCCTCGGGGCCGATGCGCCGCGTGTTGTACTCCGAGCGCCAGCGCGCCAACTCTTCGGAATCCGGATAGACCCCTCCGGGATACGGATAGCTGGGCATCCCGTGGAAGGGAAGGGGCCCGACGGTGTGGGGTCGGGCGGAGTTCAGATCCATGTCCTTCCCGAAACCGTCGGCAAACGCGAAGAAGGAACGGCGGGTCCCCGGATCTGGCGGTGGGAGCTGCCGCGCGTCGAAGCGGAGCCGCAGCTCATCACCGTGCCGGGCGATCACGTAGCGGTCGTCTATCTCATCGAGGAGTGGCGCCACGTCCCCGTAGCGGGTGTATTCCCCCTCGTGCGCGCCCCAGATGTCCTGGGCGGCGCGAGTCCCGTACCGGTACTCGGTGGGAGGGATTCCGCGTGGGCGATGGGGTTCGGGATATCCGGCGAACCCGAATTCAGCGGTCGCGGCGTCCAGTCGCCACTCCTGAATCGGGGTCTCCGCGACCTCCGCGAGTTCGATGCGATCCCAGTAGATCCGCATGTTGGTACGGATCCGGAGCGGTCGCCCGCTCTCGACGGGAACCTCGTCCAGGGGAACCACCATCGTTTTGGGTAGTCCCGCCGGGAACCCCATGGGATCCACGGCGATGCGGAACCCGCCGTCTTCGGCAACCTCAAGGACCGGGGGTTGGCCCTGAACCCCCGCCTGGGAGGCCGCAAGATTGGAACTGGAATCCGCATAGTCCACCCATCCGTAGAGGAGGAGGACGTGCTGGACACCAGGGCGCACTTCATCAAAGGTAAGCGTCAGCGTGTGGGATTCCGCATATCCCTTGAACGGGAGCAAGGCGAAGTCGTCCACGTAGTCCCGGTCCACGCGGGAGAGCGCCGCCGTCACGTCCCGTCCCTTGCCTGCCTTGCCGAACGAGGACGCGGCGGCGGGAGTGCGCCGGTTGCGGACCGCGATCAACCCCGGCTCCGGGTACGGCGGACCGGGCATCAGGCGTTCCTTCGGGAAGACATCCACATCCTTCGGGTGGTCCGCCACCCAGAGCGCTGCGCGGTCGTAGAAGATGACCTCTTCAAGCTGGTTTACCCAGCGCATCTCGTAGGCCCCGTTCCTCGGAACCAGCACAAACGCTTCCATCTTCACGACTTCGGCAGTATCCGGGAAGTTGTAGGTCCCGGGAGCCAGGAGGTTCCCGAGAGCGCTGCCGCCAAGAAAGTCGGTGACGAAGCGGATCCGTTCCCCGTCCCACGCGTAAAGGACGGGACACGAGGTGCCCTTCCGATTCAGTTCCTCTACCGACGCGACCGCCTGCGCCGGAACGTCGAGTTCTACCTGCTTTACCCCTCCCGGCCAGAGGAACCGGACGTAGTCGGCAGCCAGTGCGTCCCCCAGCCCGAAGTGCACGGGAAGATCGTTTTGCGACAGGTACCCTGAAGTCGTCTGCACCTGCCGGCGCTGGCTGACACCCAAAACCCGAACTTCGATCTTGGTGCCGACGCCATCGAGATTGCTGCGCAGGCCTCGCGGGCTGACCGCCATCCAGTTGCCGGCGCCCGTCTGATCGTTCCGGAAGGCAAAAATGCGGCCCCGCGTCGTGCCGATCACCGCGTCGAGGTCCCCGTCACCGTCCAGGTCCCCGGTCGCCAGCGCCCTCGCTTCTTCGCCGGATTCAAACCCGTCACCAAACACTCCGGCGCGGGAGAATCCGGCAGCGGTGTTCTCGTAAAAGGCCAGCGGCGCTCCGGGTTCGGTGGTGGCCATCAGGAGGTCCAGATCCATGTCGTGGTCGGCATCGAGGAAAGAGACGCCATACCGGGCACCGGGAACGCCGGCGCGGAGCAGGAATGGAGATCCGATGTCCGGAGAAAAGCCGCCGGGTCCGGATCCCCGGAGCAACATGTTCAGAGCACTGCCTTCGGCGGAGAGCAGCAGGTCGAAGAAGCCGTCCCGATCGTAGTCGGCGGCCGCGGCGCCCCGCATCCGGGATGCCGTTTCGACGCCCCACGCTTCCGCGCTCTCCGTGAAAGTCCCGACGCGATCGTTCGAAAAGACCTGCACCGGGCTACCGTCATTCACCACCAGGAAGTCCACATCCCGGTCGTCGTCCCAATCCGAGAACAGCGCGAAGAGGCTGCGCCGCGCCCCGCCGTCCGTCCTGGTTTCCGCAGCTACATCCGTGAAACCGCCGCTGCCGTTGTTCCGATAGAGGCGGTTCGGGGCGCCCGGGAGATCTTCCGGAACGCGAAGAACCTCCGGGACCCCATCGAACCCGTCCAGCGAAGCGGGGGCGTAGTTGGACACCTGGATGTCGAGATCGCCGTCATGGTCGAAGTCGGCGAAGGTGGCTCCCACGGAAATGTCGTCCCCCTCAGCTCCCGAAGCCTCCGCCAGGCCGAAGAGCGGACCGGTCTCGCTCGAACGGTTGAGGAACAGAGCGTTCGGACCGGCACCGGCCACGTAGAGGTCCGGATCCCCATCGAGGTCCACATCACCCACGGTCACGCTGACCGCTCCGGCGGTCTCGAGGCCGGAGTCTTCCCAGACTTCGAAGCCGTCTCCCGTGTTCCGAAACAGCAGAAGGGTCCCAGCCCGCACGAAGAGGATCTCCGGCCGGCCGTCAGCGTCAAGGTCGCGTATGGCGATACCCGAGCCGAGTTGAGGCAGCAGGTGCGTTGCCACCCATTCGGTCGAATAGTCCTCCGCGCCGAGGCTGCGGGGGTGATCGGGCGCCGCATCCAAGGGAATCAGGGCAAGGTCCCATTCCGCCGTGGTCTCCGAAAAACGGGCCTCACCCGCGGTGGCGGGTTCGACCTGTGCGCCATGCAGCGGTACCGGACGCTCTTCGACCGCCTCGGCGTAGGGCCCCAACTCGGTGTACTGGAGTCCAGCGGAAACCCCGCCTCCCGAAAAGCTGTTCTTCAGCTCCTGAAACCGCATCAACTGGGCGCGCCCCTCTTCCCGGCGGCCCGCGCGGACGAGCACGTTCCCCAGGCTGAAGTGAGCTGACTCGTGCTCCGGTTGGAGCTGGATGGCGGTGCGCAGTGCGGTCTCGGCCTCCTCGAGGCGACCGACAGCGGCGTACGCAGCGCCCAGGTAGTACTGAGTCATCGCATCGTCGGGATCCGCCTCGGCGACCCGCCGGAAAGCGGTGAGCGCTGCCTCGGTGTTGCCCTCGAGTTTTTCGATGAGACCCAGGTTGTACTGCGCGTGGAGCCCGTCGGGATCGAGATCGCGGGCCTTCCCGAAGGAAGCGCGAGCCGCGGAGAAATCGCGTTCGTTGAACCAGGCGATCCCGAGGTTCAGGTGGGCGGCCGCCGACTCGGGTCGAAGCTCCACGACCCTTTCGAACTCGGCGGCCGCGTCGGAGAACCGGAACTGCTCGAGGAGCGCCACGCCCCGACTCATTCGGGCGGCCGCCTCCTGCTGCGGTGTCTGGGCCCCGACGGAAGAAAGGGCCACGGCCGCTGCGAGCGTTAGCAGCCTGTGGTGGAACCCGGGTGAGCGCCGAGAGCGGGGAGGCCCAGTTCTCCCGGTGGGGCCAGTCCTCCCGGTGGGGGCCCGGCTGACAAGGCGCGTGAGGGAGGAGCCCCCACCGGGAGAACTGGCCCGAGTGTATTTCGACCGAAACGCAACGCCGAGCGCCGCAAAGCGCCAGTTCTCCCGGTGGGGGGGCGGTTCAGCCGGGATGCATCGCCGCTCGAGCCCCCACCGGGAGAACTGGGCCGCCTGGGTTTCACCACCGGCTGTTAAGAGCCGGCGACGGTGGGCCTGAATCCTCAGAGTCATGGACTCCACATTATGACCAAACCGGACAGGCCCCATACGGCAGATGCCGTTTTCACGCACAACCCGCCAGGGCGGCTCCCGGACTGTTCCCCGCGATACGGTTCCCCGCGGAAAATCATGATTCAGCTCGTTGAAGCCTCGAAGGCCTACGGAGAACAGGTGCTGCTCCGTGAAGTGTCCTGGCAGGTCACGGGCGGTGATCGGGTCGGCCTGGTCGGGCCCAACGGATCCGGAAAGTCCACCCTGCTGAAGATTCTTGCGGGACAGATTCTCCCGGATGCCGGGAAGGTCGTCCTGGCCAAGAGGAAGCGGGTCGGATACCTGCCCCAGGAGGGGCTCCGGATGACGGGTCGCAGCGTCTCGGAAGAGGTGCGCACGGCATTTGCAGACCTGTTGCAGCTCCGGCGGGAGCAAGAGGACATCGCCGAAGTGCTGTCCCGGACTCCCGATGAACCGGAATTCCTTGCCCGCTACGGGGAACTGGAAGAGGAGTGGCAGCACCGCGGCGGATACGAAATGGACGCCCGCATCAGCGAGGTGCTTTCCGGTCTGGGATTCGCCGCCGCGGATCAACACCGTCCCGTGGAAACCTTCAGCCAGGGCTGGCAGATGCGGATCGCCCTTGCCAAGCTGTTGGTCGAAGCGAACGATCTCGTCTTGCTGGATGAGCCAACGAACTACCTGGACATCGAAGCCCGAATCTGGTTGCTCGGATTCCTCGCGCAGCACCGCGGGGGGTTGGTGCTGGTCGCCCACGACCGGTACTTCCTCGACTCCGTAGTCACCCGGATCACCGAGATCGGATTGGGGCGCCTTGGCAACTACCCGGGTACGTACAGTCGATACGAGGGGCAGCGGGCGGCCGAAATCGCCGACCTGCGGAAGCGCGCCGCCGAGCAGGCAGCCGAGATCGAACGCAACGAGCGTTTCATCAGCCGTTTTCGCTACCAGGCCAGCCGGGCGCGGCAGGTTCAGAGCCGGGTCCGCATGCTCGAAAAGATAGAGCGGATCGAAGTACCTCCCGAACCCCGACGGGTCGCACTGCGACTACCGCATCCGCCGCGCTCCGGACGGGTTCTGGTGACGCTCACGGGCGCCCGAAAGGCCTTTGGAGAAAACGAAGTCTTCCGCGGCGTGGACCTGGTCGTGGAGCGCGGCCAGCGCCTGGCGCTCGTCGGGCCGAACGGCGCCGGGAAATCCACCCTCATCCGGTTGATCGCCGGCGAAGAACCTCCGAACGCGGGAACCCGGGAACTCGGTCACAACGTCCGGATCGCAACCTACGGGCCGGATCGGCACGATCTTGACCCCGCCCGTACGGTGCGCGAAACCATGGCCGACGCGGCGCCGCTCTCGATGCTCCCGGAGGTCCGCAACATTCTGGGCGCGTTCCTGTTTTCGGGAGAAACCGTGGACAAGAAGACGGACGTCCTGTCCGGCGGAGAACGAAGCCGGTTGGCGCTGGCTCGGTTGTTTCTGCGCCCAGCCAACCTCCTCCTGCTCGACGAACCCACCAACCATCTCGATCTCGACGCCAAGGCAGCGCTCCTGAACGCCCTTTCGACCTATCAGGGGACGATCGTGTTCGTCGCCCACGATCGGTACTTCATGGATGCTCTCGCCACCCGGGTGGCCGCCATCGGCGACGGTGAGGCCGCTCTTTATTGGGGTAACTATTCGGACTACCTCGCGAGGATCAGCCCGCCGGCAACCGTAGAGAAACGTTCCCCGGTCCCCGAGCCGCGCTCGGCGAGCGCGTCCGACCGGCCGAAGCGGGACGCGAAGCGGGCGGGCGGGGCCGGCGAACGCCGGCCCCCGGGGAAGAATCGGTTGCGGCAGTTGCGGCGCGAATGGCGGGAAGTATTCGAGGCGATCGCGGATACCGAGGCTGCCGTCAAGAGTCTCGAAGCGCGCATGGCAGCCCCCGGTTTCTTCGGCGATCGCGAGGGATCCCGCGAGGTCACCGCCACCTATGAAGACCTCAAGAGCCGACTGCCGGCCCTTTACGAGCAACTCGAGAGGCTCGACGACGCCGTAGGCAGCCACGGGGCGCTGAGGTCCTGCGAACCGGCTAGCAGAATTTGGCTAACTCATCTTGGACAGTTTGAGGTCTGTTTCGGGCGATTGAGGCACGAAAACCGTTGGGGGAGAACGACCGGAGTCGGCGTTTGTGGAAAACGTGGTGCCACGTGTGTGGCACTTTGCAAGCCTGATTACGGCGTTTTGCCATTGCATCTGATCCAATAACGACGCACAATATGCGGTGCCTACAGAGGACACCGTGTTCGTTCGCGAAAAGACCAGCGGCCCCTACACCTACCTGCAAATCGTCGAGAACCGCCGCGAGGGCGGCAAGACCCGCCAGCGCGTGGTCGCCAGCCTCGGCAGGGTCGAGAGCCTGCTCGCCTCCGGCGCCCTCGACCGCCTCATCCGCTCCGCCTGCCGCTTCTCGGAGAAGGTCGTCGCGCTGGCCGAGGACAGCGGCCGCTCGGGGGAGGCCGGGGCCGAGAGTCGGAGCATCGGCCCCGGCCTGGTGTTTGACCGGCTCTGGCGGACCAGCGGATGCCACGAGGTGCTGCGCGCCGCGCTCAGCGGGCGCCGGTTCCGCTTCGACGTCGAGCGCGCGGTCTTCCTCACGGTTCTCCACCGCCTCTTCCACAGCGAATCCGGCTCGGACCGGGACGCCGGGTGCTGGCAACGGGACTACCGGATCGAGGGCGTCGGCGAGGTTCCGCTCCACCACCTCTATCGGGCGATGGCGTGGCTGGGGGAGGCGCTGCCCTCAGCGCCGGCGGGCGAGGCGAGCCCCCGCTGCGTGAAGGATCTGCTGGAAGAGCAACTCTTCGCCCGGCGGCGCACCCTGTTCTCCCGGGACGCGTTGGTGTTCTTCGACACCACCTCGGTCTTTTTCACCGGGGAGGGGGGCGAACAGCTCGGGGCGCGCGGCTTCAGCAAGGACCACCGCCCCGAGTGCAAGCAGTTGGTTCTGGGGATGGTCCTGGACCGCGACGGCCGCCCGGTGTGCTCGGAGGTGTGGCCGGGCAACACGAACGATGTGAGCACCCTGGCGCGGGTGGCGCGGCGGCTCGAGGAGCGCTTCGGGATGCTCCGGGTGTGCGTGGTGGCGGACGCGGGGATGATCAGCGGCGCGGTGCTGGGGCAGTTGGAGGCGATGGGCTGGGAATACATCCTGGGCGCCGGGTTGCGGCGGACCGCGGAAGTCAAGGACCGGGTTCTGGCCGACCCGGAGCCGTTCCGGGTGGTCGCGTGGACGCCCCGGGAGAAGAAGCGGAACGGGGAGGTGAAGGAGCCAGAGCCGAAGCTGGAGGTCAAGGAGGTGTTGGTGAAGACCGAGAAGCCGGACGGCAGCGTCGTCTCCCACCGGTATGTGGTCTGCCGCAACCCGGCACAGGCCCGCCGGGAAGCGGCCAACCGCGCCGACCTGGTCGCCAAGCTCCCCGCGATGTTGCGTGACCAGGGCGCGAAGACCCTGCTCAAGAACCGGTCCGTGGCCCGCCTTCTCAAGGCCCGGAAGGGAGCCTACGTGCTCAACCGGGAAGAACTCGCCGAGGCCCCGAAATACGACGGGATCTGGGTGGTGCGCACCAATACCGAACTCGACCCGAAGGATGTCGCGCTGCGCTACAAGCAGTTGTGGATGGTCGAGCGGACCTTCCGAACCGCCAAGTCCCTCCTCGATACCCGCCCGGTCTTCCACCAGACCGACGACGCCATCCGGGGCCACATGTTCTGCTCCTTCCTCGCCCTGACCCTCCAAAAGGCGCTCTTCGAGCGCCTCGAGCAGGCCGAGCTTCAGGAAAGCTGGAACGACATCGTGCGCGACCTCCGGGCCGTCACCGAAACCCAAATCGAACAGGACCACACACGCCTCGCCGTGCGCAGCCGCATCACCGAAAGAGCTGCCGGCGTCTTCCGCGCGGTCGGCCTCCGGATCCCCCCCGTCATCCGCCAACTCCCCCGCCGCACCCAACCAGCCGTCACCCACGCCTCAGGAAACGACCCACCCGCGGCACCCCGAACTCCACCGAAATGCGGTGCCACGGACTCTCGGCACAAACCGTAACTCACCGCATATCAACGAGTTCCAAAATCAAACTGTCAAAGATGAGCTAACAGCCTGTGGTGGAACCCGGGTGAGCGCCGAGAGCGGGGAGGCGCCTGGCTGACAAGGCGCGTGAGGGAGGAATACCGAGTGTATTTCGACCGAAGCGCAACGCAGAGCGCCGCGAAGCGCCAGTTCTCCCGGTGGGGGGGCGGTTCAGCCGGGATGCATCGCCGCTCGAGCCCCCACCGGGAGAACTGGGCCGCCTGGGTTTCACCACCGGCTGTTAACAGCCTGTGGAGAAAGTGACGTGAGCACCGAGAACGGTGAGGCGCCCGGCTGACAAGACGCGTAAGGGAGGAATACCGAGTGTATTCCGACCGAAACGCAACGATGAGGGCCGCGCAGCGGCCCGTTTCAGCCGGGATGCATCGCCGTTCGAATGCCGCGTGACTTTTTCCACAGGCTGTTAAGGCCCGGCTCCCTCCTCTTCCAACTCCACACCGAGGCCGTTGGCCATGCGGTTCACGAAGCAGTAGTAGGAGGCCACCGCACAGGCGTCGTGGATGTCGCGGTCGGACAGCCCGAGGTTCCGGAGCGGCGCCAGGTCTTCCTCGGCAAGACTCGCCGGGGCCCGCGCCAGCTTGATCGCGTAGTCAACGAGCGCGCGACGTCGAGGCGGAAGGGAACACCCTTCGGGATCACGGCGCAATGCGTCCACCAGTTCCGGATCTCTCGTCAGCCGGAGGAGACCCCTCCGGTGATGCTCGATTCAATAGTGGCATTCGTTGACCACGGAAACGGCAACCGCGATCAGTTCCCGCTCCGCCAGACTGAGCCCCGATGCCCCGCGCATCAGGTGCTCGTACAGGGAGAGGTGGTGCTCCAGTGCTTCCGGATTCAAGCTGGATACCGCAAGGATGTTGTCCACGAGGCCATCGGGACGCCGGTGACGCCGGTAAAGAGTGCCGAGCCGCCCCGTGCGGCCCTCGGCGGCATCGGGGGAAATCATGCGGATCCAGGACATTGGGAGAGACCCGAAACGTAGGATACCGGGCCGATGCTGCATATTGCGTGCGACGGCTCCTGCCTCGGGAACCCCGGGCCGGGGGGCTGGGCGGCCGTCATCCTTTCCGGCGCGGGGGAGGAACGAATCCTCTCCGGCGGCGAACCGCAGACCACGAACAACCGGATGGAACTGACCGCCGCGATCCGGGCCGTGGAAGCAGTTCCCGACAAAATACCCGCGACCGTCTTCTGTGACAGTCAGTACGTGGTCAAGGGCATTACGGAATGGCTTCCGTCCTGGATACGGCGGGGCTGGCAGACGGCGGGCCGCCGCCCGGTGAAGAACGCCGACCTGTGGCGACGGCTGGCAAACGCGTGCGCGAAGCGGCCCGCGGTTCGGTTCGAGTGGGTTCGGGGTCATGCCGGCCACCCGGGAAACGAACGCGCTGATGAGCTCGCTTCCGAAGAAGCGGCTCGACAGCAGCGGCAGACGCCCAACCGCAACCGGGGTGGTCGCCCTTTGTGTCCTAACGGATAGACTCGGGGCGTTCGTGCGCGAATACCGGTTCCTTCAGGCGGACGTCTTCACCGACCGCGCGTTTGCGGGGAATCCGCTGGCCATCGTCACCGGCGCCGAAGGGCTATCCGGTGAAGAAATGCAGCGGATCGCGGCGGAAATGAACCTGTCGGAGACCGCGTTCGTACTTCCGCCGACCGATGTCCAGGCGCTCTGCCGCCTTCGGATCTTCACTCCCAACACCGAACTTCCCCTGGCGGGGCACCCGGTCGTGGGAACGTTCTTCGTGCTCGCCCGGCGCGGGGAACTGGGACTCGGCAAAGAACTCAGGAACCTGGGTACCGGTATCCACCGAATCCATCAGGAGTGCGGCGCCGGTGTACTTCCCGTAGACATTCGGGTTTCGGGAGGCGAGGTAGAGCAGGTCGTCATGACCCAGGCGCCCCCCCGCTTCTTCGCCGAATTCGACGACCGGAACTCGCTCGCCGCATGCCTCGGGATCGGTGCGGACGAAGTCCTCCCCGACGGCAGGCCGGCACAGGTCGTCTCGACGGCGCTCCCTCAGTTGATGGTGCCGGTGCGGTCGCTTCGCAGCATTGAGAAGCTCGAACTGGATCCGGCGGCGGCGCAGGCGCTGCTGAACCGCGAGGAAATCGGTTCCGACTGCATGATGGTTTTCTCCACCCAGTGTGTTGACGAGGAGAACGCCGCCCACGCCCGGATGTTCGCGCCCGGACTCGGTGTTACCGAAGACCCCGCGACCGGCAGTGCGGCAGGCGCGCTGGGCGCGTGGCTGGTGCGGCACGGGCTGGTGAAGGACGGCGATCGAGACCCGGTCCCCCTGGTGATCGAACAGGGCTACGAAATGGGTCGTCCCAGTTCGATCCATGTGGAGGTCGAACGCGAGAACGGCCAACCCTCCCTGGTGCGCGTCGGCGGCCAGGCGGTCGAAGTCGCCGAAGGCGTACTGCGGATCCCGGACTAGCAGGCGGTGGTGGAACCCGGGTGAGCGCCGAGCCCGGTGAGGCCCAGTTCTCCCGGTGGGGCCAGTTCTCCCGGTGGGGGCCCGGCTGACAAGGCGCGTGAGGGAGGAATACCGAGTGCATTTCGACCGAAACGCAACGCAGAACGCCAGTTCTCCCGGTGGGGGGGCGAAGCGGAGTGGTTCAGCCGGGATGCATCGCCGGGCGAGCCCCCACCGGGAGAACTGGGCCGCCTGGGTTTCACCACCGGCTGCTATACATAGCGCCTTAAGTAACGCCGCATAGTCTCTGTAGAACCTTGTTCGGCTTTCGCCATTGATTGAAGGGTGACTCAACGGCAGCGACGAGTTTGTCGAGGCTGTTGAAATGGAGATTGTGTGTAGCCAGCCGCCGCGTCAGCCGCCAAACGCGCTCGATGGGCGCAAGTTGCGGACTGTAGGGGGGAAGGAACAGCAACTCGAAGTGCTCGCGATGGGCGGCAAGCAACGGCTGAAGCAGTTTTGCGCGGTGGTAACTCGCGTTGTCGAGCACGACCACCATCTTCTTGTGGCGCGAGCGGCGTCGGAGCAGAGCCTTCAGGAAGACCTCGAAGGCGGCGGCGTTGAACACCGGGGAAAAGAGGTGGACGAACTTGCCGCTGAGCAGGCTGACCGCGCCGAAACAGGCGACGGATTGTCGCGTCGGGGCATGGAAGACGACGGGGTCTTTATCTTCGGGCGGGACCCACATGCGACATCGGGTGCCGTGGCGCTGGAAGTGGCATTCGTCCTGGCTCCACAGCTCAACATCGCGGCGACGCGCCAGACGGCGGAGTTTTTTTAAACGCCTCCACCTGTTGCGGGTCCGCCGAGGCGATCTGGGGACGCGGCTTGCGGAACCGGAACCCCATCTGCCGGAACAAGCGCTGACATTGCCGCACCCCGAGCGGCACGTCGTAGTGCCGACGCAGGTGCTCCGAGAGCAGTTTGCCGTCCCACAGATGGCCGCCCAGTCCGAACTCGTCCGGCCGCTGACGCAAATCGTCCTCCAACGACGCCCACTGCACCGCGTCCAGGGTGCGCGGCCGGCCCGGCCGCTCGCCATCGCGCAGTCCGTCGAACCCCCGTTGTTCGAACGTCTTCACCCAGCGCTGCACCGTCCGCGGATCCTCGCCGAACAACTGCGCCACCTGACGGCAACTTTGGCCGCCCGTCACCAGCAACAAGCCATGAAGCCGGTGGTCATATCGGGACTCGTCAGAACGTTGGATCTCCTGTTGAATCGCGATCCGCATCACATCCGCATCGGCGATCTCAAGCTTTTTCATAGCGGCGACCCCTCCACTCCGGGTCGCCGCTATCCTATCCCATTATGCGGCATTACTTCTGGCGTCATGTATAACAGCCGAACGCGCTGCGAATCACGGAAACGTGATGCGTTCGCCGGGTAACGGCGGGGTATGTGCGGGAACCCGATGGGCCCTCACTCGCTGCTCGAAGGCATAGCCGAGGGCGAGAAGCCGGGGCTCGCTGAACGCCCGGCCGAGGAAAGAAATGCCTACCGGCAGTCCTCCGCCAGTGAATCCGGCGGGCACGATCAGATCCGGAAATCCGCTCATGTTGGCGAGCCGTACGGGAGAGGGCCCATAGAGATCCGGCGGGCGATCGATCAGCGCCGGCCGCGTCGGCGAAGTCGGATACACGATGGCGTCGAGCTCCTCCTGGTCCATCAGGCCCTCGACAAGCGCGCGGACCAGCGGCAGGGCGTGTTCTCGTACGGCGATGTGCGCGTAGTCCGTCACCTCCCCGCTTGCGTTTTCGCGCAGAAAGAGGCTCCAGCGTCCCGGATTCGGACGAAGTCCGTCCCGACGGGAAGGCAAAGCCATCGAACGGTCCACGAGTTCGTCCAGCGTCCTGGGGTAACCCTCTCCGAGACCTTCCAGGTACTCCGCGATCTGCTTACGAAACTCCGCCCAGCGGACGGTCGTGTAGAAGTCGCTCTCGACCTCGAGGAGCCATTCCGGGAATCGAACATCGACAACTTCGGCCCCCGCGTCGCGCATCGCGTCGAGCGCCGCTTCGATAGCCCAGTCCACCTCCCGATCAACTCCCATGAAGTCGCGAGCCACCCCGAGGCGAGCCCCGGCGAGGGCTTCGGCGTCCAGGAACTGCGTGTAGTCGTCATGGAAGTTCCCGGCGCTCTTCGATGTCGCCGCGTCTGCCTCATCCACTCCCACCATCGTTCCCAGGGAAACCGCCACGTCGTAGACGCTACGCGCCATTGGCCCGCCGGTATCGAAGGAAAGCGCAAGCGGGACGATGCCGTCTCGGCTGAGGAGCCCGAGCGTCGGTTTGAGCCCGGCCAGCCCGTTCGCGGTGGAAGGCCCGCGAATCGATCCACCGGTGTCCGAGCCCATCCCGACGAAGCCGTACCCGGCGGCAACCGCGGCCCCGGTCCCACCGGAGGAACCGGAGGGAGTGCGGTCCGGATCGTGCGGGTTCCGGGTGATCCCGCCGAGCGAACTCATGGCCCCGCCGGAAGCGAACTCGCTGAGGTTCACCTTGGCCAGCACGATCGCGCCGGCCTCCCTCAGTTTCCGCACCACGAAGGCATCGTCCGGTGGACGCGAATCCTGGAGCAGGAAGGATCCTGCCGTTGTCGGGATATCGGCGGTGTCGAAGTTGTCCTTGAGGAGGACGGGGATTCCATGAAGGGGCGAACGGCGGCCGGATCGCTCCCGTTCGGCGTCCAGCTCCCGCGCTCGTTGCCGGGCGCCCGGATTCACCGAGATGACAGCGTTGATGCGTGGCCCCTGATCGTCGTAGGCGGCGATTCGGGCAAGGCACAACTCGACGAGACGCTCGGCCGTAAGGACGCCGGCGTCCACCGCCTCGTTGATCTCGGCGATCGTCGCCGAGGTGAAATCTATTTCCCGCGCCTGCCAGGCATCGGTGCGGGGTACGGACAGCAGGACGAGGGCGACAAGCACCCCGCCCCGAAAGACGGAATGGAACGGCAGAAGAAGGCGCATCGCGCGATCGTATCCGTCTGGTAGTGGCGGGATGCCGGCTTGAAGGGCCGCCCTCCACTGAAAGACTCCTACCGAGGATGGCTGGCCGGCGTCACTGACGTTGCGCCATCCCCGGCCAAGCCGGCGCAACGAGGGTGGCTGAGTCGGGGAGTTTCGCCCCCCTTCGGGGGACGATGCCGGTCCAAAGACCGGCGCTCCTTCCCGAAGCCCCTCAGCCCGCCGAGATGCGGAGGCGCGGATCCTGACGGAGCCGCAGGAGCGCTTCGGTTTCGAGTTGACGTACCCGCTCACGCGTGAGGTGCAGCTCCCGCCCGATCTCTTCCAGGTTTGCCTCGCCACCGCCGAGAATCCCGAAGCGGCGCTTGAGCACGTGCTGCAGCCGGTCGGGGAGGTCCGAAATTGCATCCCGAACGTGGCGACGCTGTTCGGCGTCGGTGACGCCCTCGATCGGATTCAACTGGTCCGGATCTGGAGTCAGCTGGATCCGTGGTGTCCCGTCGGGAACCAGCGGCGCGTCGAGCGAGTCGATCTGCGGCACCGAACGGAGCGCATCGCGAAGCCTCTCTGCCGGAACTCCGATTTCGCGAGCGACGTCATCGGTCGTCGGGAACTGCCGCTTGCCGCGGCGCTTTGGATCGTTCCGGTACCGCTGCTCCAGTTCCGCCCTGACCTTCGAAGCCTTGCGGTGGAGATCCAGCTTGTTGATCGGGACCTTGATCGTGCGGGACTTTTGGGAAAGAGCTCGCCAGATCGCCTGGCGGATCCACCAAGTCGCGTAGGTGGAGAACTTGAGGTTGCGCTCCGGCTCGAATTTGCGAACCGCCTGCATGAGTCCGATGTTGCCTTCCTGGATGAGGTCGCCCAGCGGAAGCCCCTTCCCTCGGGACTGCTTGGCGATGGAGATGACGAGGCGCAAATTCCCTTCGATCATCTTTTCCCGGTTCTTGTAGAAGGCATTGAGGTCCTTGTTCGCCGGATCCTCTGTGCTCTCAATGTCCTGAAGGGCCTTCTGCATGGCCCGGCTGTAGCGCTGCTCGTCATTCTTGGTGAGCAGCCGGTGCCGGTGCGTGTCCCGCAGATAGAGCCCCATCGAGTCCAGATCGCCGGTCTGGTGGGTGTCCGGAGCGAGACCGAGTTCTCGAGCCTCATCCGCCTCTTCCTCTGTGGACTCTTCCTCTTCTTCCTCAAGATCGAAGACCTCGTCCACGAACTCGATGGTTTCGTAATCCGTACTCGTAGGGTCCATGACGCCCTCCCGGCAACTCCTTATTGGCCCATTTAGTTTCTAGAGCAAGGTAAGCACGCAGTGTGCCATCCTCACTACTCCAACCGCTCCGTCTCCCAGCGGAACGACCAAGGAATAACGCCGCACCCGAACCAAGGGTTCCCTTCCCCGCGGATGGAACCTTCGAATCGCTCCGGCGGGACCGGAACGGTTCAGCCCACCGGAGGCGGCTCGGAGAGCGGCAATCGCACGATACTGGCGCTGGACTTCAATTCGTCCACCCAGACGGAGATCCGCCGGTTCAGATCGCGCTGTCCAAGTATATTCCTGATCAGGCTCTCTACTTCACCCAAAGTCGCCGGTGAACCTGGATCCAGATCCGGCAGCAGCACGGTCCGGTAGTACTCCTCGACCTCGCGCTGGGCCACCCGGACCAGCGGCCGGAAGCGACGGTCCACATATCGGTCGACGATCAACTCCCTCTGGATCCGCTTCCGCAGATAGTCCTCCGCAATGCCGAGGCGCCGCAAGGTGGCCCGATAGTCCTCCGGGGTCGCAAATCGGCCCATGAGGGCCCGCAGCGCCGCCTCGCTGTCCTCTTCGGAGGGCGGCTCTTGCAGATACCGGCGCGCCTCGTGCTCCATGAGCCTTGCATCGATGAGGCGCTCCAGGGTCTCTTCAGGAGTGGGCGGAGGTGCTATTCCCGGCATGAGGGCAATCGCCTCGCGGACTTCAGAGAAGGTAATCGGTTCGCCATTTACAACTGCGAGTACGCGATCGATCCCTCCAAACTCAGAGGTTGTCTGGATCTGCCGCAACACCCCGGAACCTCCGCTTCCGGAGGCCGCCGGGACGGGCAAGAACACAAGGGTGACGGCCAACGCTACGAGACGAGCGGACAAATAACCGCCGTACCGGAAGTCCCTCACTCCGCGCGGGCCTCCGGGCCGCGTCCGACACAACGCACGAGCACAGTCTGGCACAGCGTCCTATCGGACGCGTACGCCGGACCGTAGACAAGTGCCCCATCACACCGGGTGATTTGAGGCTTTCCCCAACGCGAGGCGGGGCCCGGGGTGACTGATGGATCACCAGCCGGGCGGAATTTGCGAGGCGACGAGGAAGCGGCCGCCCGTGACAACTGCTAGCAGCCTGTGGTGGAACCCACGTGAGCGCCGAGGCCGGCCAGTCCTCCCGGTGGGGGCGAGGCGCCCGGCTGACAAGGCGCGTGAGGGAGGAATACCTGGCGTATTTCGACCGAAACGCAACGCAGAACGCCAGTTCTCCCGGTGGGGGGGCGAAGCGGAGTGTTTCAGCCGGGATGCATCGCCGGCCGAACGCCGCGTGGGTTTCGCCACAGGCTGCTAGAAGGCGTGGCCGATGGTGAAGTGCCACTGCCCGCGCGGCGCGTCACCGATGTCACCGAGCCGGATTCCGTAGTCGAAACGGAGCGGCCCCAGCGGAGTGTTCCAACGAAGGCCACCGCCTGCGTTGTGGCCGAGGTCTCCCAGCCGAAAAGAGTTCACCTCTCTGTACACCCCACCGTGGTCCGAAAACACCGCGCCCCGCAGGCTCCCGAAAATAGGGAACCTCACCTCGATGTTTCCCACGATGAGCATGTTGCCGCCGACCGGGTATCCGCTCGGGTCGAGCGGTCCCGCGCGGTCCAGCTTGTACCCACGAAGCGAGGTGGCGCCACCAGCGAAGAACCGCTCGGTGATGGGTACCAGAGCGGGCTCGTCCGTGCCCAGAGTCCATGCCAGACCGAGCCGGCCCGCAGCCGCAATGACGATTTGTTCTCCGACGGGAAAGAACAGATACTGCTGTGCGAGACCCTTCAGGAACGGGGCCCGGGACCGGAGGAGTGCCGACGACCACTCTACATCCACGATGCCGAAGCGTCCGCGACGAGGGTCCACCGGGTCGTCGCGGGTGTCCGTGACGACGGAAGCCGAAACCGCCGAGAGCCAGAGGTTGTCCGCGAAATTGCGATCAATCTGATTCGGGTTGATCTTCAGATCGAACAGTTCGCTGGTGGTCAGGTCATAGCGTAGAAAGAAGTTTCGCCCAAGAATTCTCCGGGTCAGCTGAACGCCAATGCCCGAACGGATGAAATCCAGGCTCTCCCGGTCCTGCGACTCGCGAAACGCGCTCACGAAGATGGGCACTTCGCCCTCCACGCTCTCCGCCCCCCGGTAGGTGGCCACCATCCGCGTGCCCTTGAGCGAGAAACGGCCGAAGAGACTCAACGTATGACCCATCCCGAAGAGGTTGTTCCGGGTCCATTCGCCTTCTCCCCGGACCTGCTCGCGCTCGCTGTAGCCCGCCCCGTAGCCGATGCTGGTGCGAGGGCCTTCCACCACCCGGATCAACACGTTGCGTGCGCTGATCGGTTCCTCGGGCTCGAGGAGATTCACATCGACGCTGCGGAAAATCCCCATCGATACGAGACGCCGGCGCACCTCGAGTAGATCGCCGCTCCCCAGCGGATCCCCCTCCTCGAAGGGAAGCCGGGAGCGGATCAAGGAATCCCTCGTGGTGTCGAGGCCCGCAACGATGATGCCTCCGACTGTGAAGTAGTTGCCTGGCCGGATCTGGAAGACGACCTCCGCGTCGCGGCTGACCGGATCGACCGGAGCCTCGACCTCCACGACCGCCTCCAGATATCCCCGGTTTCGATGAAATGTCTCCAGGTCTTCGCGCGCGGTGACGATTTCTTCGGCGACATAGGGCGTCCCCGGCACGACGGCGGCAACCTCCGACAGTTCGAGATCGGTGAAGGCGGAACTCCCCTCGAAACGCACCGCACGCACGGATGCCGCCGGACCCGGATCGACCCGGACATTGAGATCAAGCGCGAGGCCCTCATCGCCCGGGATGGGCGCGCCCGGCTCCAGCGGCACCACCTCGGCCCGGAAATAGCCCCGCCGCCTCAGAGTTCGGCGCAGACTGTCCGTCAGCGCTCTCCACTCTTCTTCCCGGAACGGGCGGCCAGGACGGAGCGGCAGCAAGACTTCCGCGACGGCGTCCAGCTCGTCCGCAGGGACACCCTCCGAGGACACGGTGCCGACGACGTATCGGGGGCCCGGGTCAGCGGAAAACCGGAAAGTTTGCCGCACCCCGTCCGGGCTCTCGACGCTCTCCACCGCGATAGCGGCGTCCCGGCGCCCTTCCCGGCGAAGCTCGGCAAGGAGCTCTCGCCTGGTGGCTTCGATCGCATCGAGCGTCAGGGTGCGCTCCGAAAGGGAATCCACGACGCCCTCAGCAGCCCCCCCGGAATCACCGAACCCTTCCACCTCCAGGGTGACCTCCGGGCCGCGATCCACCAACAAGACCACCTGAACGTCTCCCGCGTCGGTGGGCCTCCAATCGAGACTGGCCGTAGCGAACAGGAAGCCCCGATCCCGAAGTCTCTCCTCCACTTCGGTCAGGCGGGCCGCGACATCGCTCTCGACCCAGGGATCCCCCGGAGAAACTCGAAGCGCGGGGATGAGATCCCGGCCGAGTTCTCCGTCCACCCCAAGGGCCTCGAGGGAGGCGACCAGGGCGCGCTCTCCCGGGGTCACCTCCACCTCCAGCAGCGCATCCCGGCCGTCCGGAATACTCCGGATGTTCACCTCCGCGGTCAGGTAACCGCGCGAGCGCAACCATTCTTCGGCTGCCTCTCCGCGAACACGCAAGTCCGGGACGGACTCGCCGACCTCGAAACCGAGCGCGGCGATCACTGCCAGATCCTCCCCGGAGGGGGCGCCGCCGGTGCGAAATCCGGCGATCCTCGGGATGGGGTCGAGTTCAAAGACGAGCCGAACTCCTCCGCCCGATGCCGTCTCGGAACGAACCAGGACATCGCGGAAGCGGCCGAGCGCGAACACCTGCTTCACCGACTGCCGCACGACCAGCGGCCGCAAGCGGGTGCCGGGGCGCACCGAGATCAGCCGGGACACCTCTTCAGGTATCGGTTCGTTGCTTCCGTCCGCCCAGCGGACGACGACCGACTCCACGCGCTGGGACAAGGGATCTCCCGCCTGACCGGCATCGGTCTGGGCAGCGGCCAAGCGCCCGGCCGGCATTCCGGACAGGATGCCCACGAGGAGGATGGCTCCTGGACGGCATAACAGCCTGTGGATAAAGTGGCGTGAGCGTCGAGGCCGGCGAGGCGCCCGGCTGACAAGGCGCGTGAGGGAGGAATACCTGGTGTATTTCGACCGAAACGCAACGATGAGCGACGCAAAGCGTCGCGGTTCAGCCGGGATGCATCGCCGGCCTCGCCCCCACCGGGAGAACTGGGCCGCGTGACTTTGTCCACAGGCTGTTAACAGCCTGTGGATAAGGTGAGGTGAGGGACGAGGCCGCCAGTTCTCCCGGTGGGGGCGAGGCCCGGTTCTCCCGGTGGGGGCCTCGGGACTCACGGCAATCCGTCCACGGGCCGCTAGAAGCTCCGATGAAAGCGGATATCCACGCCTAGCGAGCCATCCTGATCCCGCGAGAAAATCCACGACACCGGGCCGCTCGGCGTGTATTCGACCACGATGATGGACTCTTCAGCGTCCGAGAGGCTCGAGGAATAACGGACATTGAGATCCCGGGTCACCTGTTTGCCCAGTGTGACCCTGGCGGTCGGATTGCTGAAACGGCCGATCATGAAGGGGTCAATGCTCACCCGGTCGATACCGAACACCCTGCCAGCCCGCCGGCCGATCATGTTGCTGAGTTGTTGGCTCAACAGGCTCGCCGCCGAGGCGGCCGCGAGTTCGTCATCGCTCGCCGCCGTAAGGAGATCCTGCTCCGGCGCGCCGGCTAGGAGTCGCAGGATGTCCGCCTCCCGAAGGGGAGGTTCGGAACTCAGATTCGCGTCGATCTGTTCCGCCGTGCCCGACGCGGCGAGCCGCACGCGGTAACTGCGAACGCTGGTTTCCGCCTCGATGTCGAAAACCGGTTCGATCCCCTCGGGGTCAATGAAGTCAGCGCGTCCGTCGACGATCTGGAATCGATGCGCACCGAAGTACACCTCACCCCCAACGAGGTCGGCGCGACCCAGCACCGCGGGTGACCCGGCCGTCCCGCGGAGACCGAAGTCTGCCGACGCATCGAGTTCAAAAATGGAATTGCGAACCGCAAAGGGAGAGTCGGTCTCCACTCGAATGTCCATCCGCAGCTCGTCCAGGAACCCGCTCGCCTCCATTTCCTCGGGACGCGCGACACTGTTGACGTCGGCAAGAATGCTGGCGAAGAACTCATACTCGCGGCTCCAGACCGCGTCGTCGAGACGAACCTCCCCGGTGAGCAGGCGGCCGCTCTGGTCGCCCAGCAGCCGCAGGTCGGCATCCACGGTCGCGCTCAGATCGCTCGGATAACGCAGGGCGGAATCGGAGAGTTGGACACGGAGGTCGGTGGCTGCGAACTCCGCGTCCTCGATCGAGATCGACCCGGATACGACGGCGTCCCCGCCGCCCATCCGGCCGATGACTTCCGCAATCCGGAGTGTCCGGCGATCGAAGTCAACGGAGCCTTCCACATCGCTGAGGGCGTGCGGAAACCCGTCGATCCGGAACGAACCGTTTCGGATCGTGCCGGTGCCGACAACCTCCGGCTCGGTCCAGGGGCCGACCACCGCGGCTTCCAGGCCGAACTCCCCGTCCGCGGCCAGCCAGGGGACGAACGGCGTCGCAACCCGCAGCGATGTCTGCCCCAGGAGCGAAAAGTCGAGAAGCTGATCGTCAAGTCCGATCGAACCTGCCAGACCGAGCTGGCTGTCGGCGTGGAGGAGGCGGAGTCCGTCGATATGAACGCGCGCATCCTCAAGGCGGACGGATGTCGGCCCTCCGGACTCGGCGACGAAATCCGGCGCCGAAATCTTCAGGGTTTCCAGGGTCGCAGTGCCGGTCATCCATTCGTCGAGCGGGTCTTCGATATGGAAGTCACCGGACCCGCCAACGACGATGGAAATCCCCCGCTCGCCCGGGGCATCGAAGAGGATGGAAGCAACATCAACGTCCCGAACCGTGACCGTGCCGGCGCCGTCGGTGCCAAGCGGGACCCGTCCCGCCATCCTGAAGGACGCGGCCCCCGAATCCAGGGCGCCGCTTCCCTCGAAATCCTCCCCGCGGACGGACCCCGTGATGTCGCCGGGGCCGAGGGGCAGGCCGAGTACCGCGACGTTCGGGACCTGCGCCTCGAGACGCAGTTCGGGAACCAGCAGATCGCCGCTGATGTCGAGGCGAAAATCAGAGCGGATGGAAATCCACTCGGGTGCGAGACCCGGCGTCAGCGGATAGTCGGTCCCCGTAACAAGACCGTCCATCTCCCAGTCGACAAGTCCGATGTCCAGAACCCCTTCGGCGGTTCCTTCCCGAAACACTCCGCCCATCGGGGCCAACCTGGCCATGTCCCCATCCATGTCCCAGGTGATGGACACCTCGTCGAAGGGTTGCTCCAGCACGTGTCCAGCGGAACCGATGACCGATCCCCCTCCCGTATAGCGTTCGTCCCGACGCACGGTGTGGCTCCGGCCGGTTACGGTGCCGTCCGCTTCCAGGTCCCACTCCAGGAAATCGATGATCTCCCGGGCGTCCCACTCCTCCCAGTCGGCATCGAACTCCATGTCCGGATACTCGACCGCGGCGCGGTCGAAGATCCCCGAGGCGGAGATCCGCCCCTCCGCGTACCGAGCGTTCAGGCTGTCGAGAAAGATCGCGTCGCGTTCGATCCTGCCCGTCGCGATCAGCGTCTCCGTGTGGATCGTGGAGAAGCGCATCATCTGACCTTCGACCTCTCCTTCCAGCACCAGATCGGGCCAACGGCCGCGGGCGATGCCCTCAAAACCGCCAGCCCCCGCTACATCCCAAAAGGTCGTCTCGGGATCTTCCCCGAAGAGCACGCGGCGAAGCTCCTGCTGGGCCGCGTCCGCCTCGGCTGATTCGCCGGCCAGCGCGGTCGCCGCGATACTGGCATTGCCGGACCTGGGATAGCGGCCTTCCAGCGTACCGCGAAAGGCCTCTCCCTCGATCACGACGCGGCGGATGTCGGTTGCCGCGTCATCCATCCGAAGGTCCGTTTCAAAGCCGAGAGGCAGCTCGCCCGGTCCGGTTTCGTCCGGCCTCAGCCCTACCGCCTGGATGGTCCCGGTCATCAGTCCCGGGTCTTCGAAGGGCATGCGCAAATCCGCGTCCAGCGTGACCTGCGACCGGAGCGACGTCGGCAGTCCGAACAGGCCTTCGAATGCGGGAGCCAGCGCTCCGTTCCGGACGCTGAGGAGAATTTCCGCCGGGTTCTCTTCCCGTGGCTGCACCTGCAGCAACTCGAGGGTGGCCGGGCCTTCGGAGGCAAGTCCCTCCGAGGAGAGGATTTCGACGCGCTCGGGGTCCCAGTGCACGAGTCCCGTCCATTCACGGAGCGGAACGCCGTAGAAGCGGCTCACCGGCAGTGCGAATTCGCCGTCGATCGCCAAACCGTTTTCCTGGAACCCCGCCGTCCCGTCGAACTCGAGCCAGGGATCCCCCTCGGTATCGATCCCCTCGAACTCGAACAGGAAACGACCCAGACCGCCGGCGTCCCCGCTCCCGACCATCTTCAGGCGGCCGGCGAGATCGTTGGCCATATCCATGGTTCCATCGAAGCGCACCTCGAGCAGGTCGGAACGAAGCTCGAGGAAGTCGAAATGGAGGTTGTTCTCCCGGATCCGGATGTCCGCCGACAACGCCATCGGAAGGTCCGGCCGCTCCCAAAGGCGGATTACTCCCCACCCGGACCGGATTTCACCGTCCACCCCTCCTTCGTCGCCGGTCTGCAGGCTGACCGCGACGTCGTCGGCGCGGACTTCCCACGGGGTCGGCCGATTCCGGTACCCGATGGTGGTTCCCGACACCGACATGCGGTTCGACGAGAAAGAGAGTCGGGTGGCCACCGCCTCTATCGTCGGCCCGAGAGGAGCGGATTCAGGCTGCGGTTTCCCCCCGTCATCGAGACCCCAGAGGCCCACTCCCTCGATGGCGAGGCTCTCCATGTGGAGACGCGCCGGAAAAAGCGAACGCCAACTGAGCTGGCCCCGGACCCGGTCGATCGAGAAGGCTGGCGGCGCCGGCCCGATCTCCATCGGCTCCCTCCCGATCTGCAGACCGCGAAGGACGAACTCGCCTTCGGCGAGCGAGATCTCGACGCCGCTGGCTGCAACCGGACGACCGAGTGCGGTGCTCAGACGACCGGTGACCAACGAAAGCAGACGCTGCGAATCGAGGTTCGACACCACCCACAGGATTACGGCGATCGAAGCGAGGAGAACGGCGGAAGAACCCGCCAGCACCAGCCAGAACCGGCGGAATCGGCGAGATGGAGCGGACTCGGTCACGGGGAGCTTGCGGGTTCCACGACGAACAGGAGTTCACCGCCCTCCATCGGAGTTCCCGCGACAGCCCTCATGTTAGCGATGACTCCGTCTTCCGGGGCTCGGATCTCGTTCTGCATCTTCATCGCTTCAAAAACCAGCACACCGTCGCCCGCGGCGACCCTGTCTCCCTCCTCCCGCACAAGACGTACCACCTTGCCCGGCATGGGGGTTCGCACTTCGCATCGGGCGCCGGCCGTCCCCGCGGCCCGGGATTGCCTTCGGCCGGAAGAACCGGCAGCCCTCCGGTCGGTCCGGAAGCGATACGTGTGTCCGGCAATCTGAACCACCAGCTCCCCCGATCGCCGGCAGGAAACACCGGCTTCCGCGGTTTGGCGTCCGTGGGTCACGTTCCACCCGCCGGGGGCCGCGCGCGCGACCAACTCCTCGTCGGCACCTTCGATCCTTAGTTTCAGGGTGGTGCCGCCGGGCTCCGCATGTACCTCGACCCAAAGGTCGTGTCCGTCGAGAGTGAGTACCCGCCGCATCACATCCGGTCCCGATGCGCCTCGGAGACACCCGCGAATCGCCACCGGGAGGACGAGGCGGAAGAGTTCTGCGAGGCGGAGCTTTCGCGCCGCCAGAGTTCCGCTGCTGCCGCTGCGAGGGCCAGGGGAGCGAGTGCCGCCCGGGCTCTCGAATCGTCTCCGTCTCCACCCAAGCCGGGAACTGGCCAGTGGGCGGTGACGAATGAGGTATCGAAGTTCCCGCTACGGAACGGGTCGCCGGCCAGGATCCTTTCGAAAAACGGAAGGGTCGACGCTACTCCAACGAGTCTCGTTTCCCTCACCGCCCGCAGCGCCCGCTTCCGTGCCGTCTCCCGATCGGCTCCGGAAACGATGATCTTGGCGAGCAGGGGATCGTAGTGGGGTGACACGACGCTTCCCGAAGCAATCCCGGCATCGCACCGTACCCCAGGACCCGCGGGGGCGCGGAACTCACGGATACGGCCGGTGGTTGGCACAAAACCGGCGAAAGGATCCTCCGCGGTGATTCGGAGTTCGATTGCGGCCCCGGCAATCGCAACGTCCTCCTGCCCGAAACCGAGCGGTTCCCCGGCGGCCACTCGCAACTGGAGCACTACCAGATCCATCCCCGTTACGAGTTCGGTCACCGGATGCTCGACCTGGAGCCGCGCATTCATTTCGAGGAAATAGAAGCGCCCTTCCGGATCGAGAAGGAACTCGACGGTCCCCGCGTTCCGGTAGCCGGCATCGCGCGCCAGACGCACGGCCGCCTCTCCCATCGCCGCGCGCAGTTCCGGCGAAGTCGCGGGCGACGGACTCTCCTCGAGGAGTTTCTGGTTGCGGCGTTGGATCGAGCAATCCCGCTCTCCCAGATGGACGACGGAGCCGAAGTTGTCGCCGAACACCTGGATCTCCACATGGCGCGGGTTTTCCACGAAGCGCTCGAGAAACACCCGCGCGTCTCCGAAGGCGGCGTCGGCCTCGGATCGGGCCTCCCGGAAGGCGTCGTGGAGGTTGGCCGGCTCCCGCACGAGCCGCATCCCCATGCCGCCGCCACCGGCGGCCGCCTTGATCAGGAGCGGGAATCCGATCCTGGTGGCAGCCCGCGCGGCGTCCACTCCCGAGACGATGTCCGAGCCGGCCACGACCGGGACCCCGGCCTGAATGGCCGCCTCGCGAGCGGCAGCCTTGTCTCCCATCCGGCGCATCGCGTCGGGAGGCGGCCCCACAAAGACGATGCCTCGCTCGGCGCAGCGCGCCGCGAACCCACCGTTCTCCGCCAGAAATCCATACCCCGGGTGAAGCGCCTCGGCGCCCATGGACCTTGCGGCCTCGATGACGCGCTCGCCGTTCAGGTAGCTGTCGCGCGAGGCCGCTCCTCCCACTTCGAAGGATTCGTCGGCCAGGCGCACGTGCAGGCTGTCCCGGTCCGCCTCGGAGTGGACGGTCACGGGTGAAATGCCCAGGTCGCGGCAGGCCCGAATGATTCGGACCGCGATTTCGCCCCGGTTCGCGATGAGGACGCGGCGGAACATCAGGTGGTCGGCCGCCCGGGCATGAGGTCCGACACTCCTCAAAGGGGGATGTTGCCGTGCTTTTTCGGAGGATTCCGGTCCCGCTTCGTGGAAAGGGAGGAGAGTGCGGAAACCAGCTTTCGCCGGGTGTGTCGCGGGAGGATCACCTCGTCCACGTAGCCGCGCTCCGCCGCCACGTAGGGGTTCAGAAAGCGCTCCCGGTAGGCGGCCACCCGATCGGCGCGCTCCTGTTCGGCATCCTCGGCCCGCTCGAGTTCCCGCCGGTACAAGACGTTCACCGCACCCTCCGGGCCCATCACGGCGATTTCCGCGCCCGGCCACGCATAGTTGAGATCTGTGCGGATGTGCTTGCTCGCCATCACGCAGTAGGCGCCTCCGTACGCCTTGCGGGTGATCACCGTGATCTTGGGAACGGTGGCTTCCGCGAAGGCGTAGAGCAGCTTCGCTCCGTGGCGGATGATGCCTCCCCATTCCTGCTGGGTGCCCGGCAGGAAACCCGGGACGTCTTCGAGGACGAGCAGCGGAATGTTGAAGGCGTCGCAGAAGCGCACGAACCGGGCGCCCTTCACCGAGGCATGGATGTCCAGGACGCCGGCCAACACGGCCGGCTGGTTCGCCACGATGCCCACCGGAGACCCGGCGAGCCGGCCAAAGCCGATCACCACGTTGCCGGCGTGCAGCGCCTGGACTTCCAGAAACCCACCGTCGTCCACCAGCTCACCGATGAGGTCCTTGACGTCGTACGGCTGATCCGGTTGCTCGGGCACGAGACTGTCAAGCGATGGGATTTCCCGATCAGGCGGATCCGCCGAGGGTCGCCGCGGGGGTTCCTCCAGGTTGTTCGACGGGAGGAACGACAGGAGCTGTCGGATCAGATCGAGGCAATCCTCGTCGTTTTCTCCGAGGAAGTGCGCATTCCCCGAGACGGTGTTGTGGGTTTCGGCGCCGCCAAGGTTCTCCATCGTTACTTCTTCGTTGGTTACCGCGCGGATGACGTCGGGTCCGGTCACGAACATGTAGCTGGTTCCGCGGGACATGATCGTGAAATCGGTGATTGCCGGCGAATACACGGCTCCACCCGCGCAGGGTCCGAGAATGGCCGAAATCTGGGGAACCACCCCCGAAGCCAACGTGTTCCTCAGAAAAATGTCGGCATATCCGGCGAGCGAAACCACCCCTTCCTGAATGCGGGCGCCGCCCGAATCGTTCAGTCCGATGATCGGAGCTCCCTGCCGGACCGCCAGATCCATGGTCCGGCAGATCTTTTCGGCGTACGCCTCGCTCAGCGAACCGCCGAGAACAGTGAAATCCTGGGCGAAGAGATAGACCAATCGGCCGTCAATCCGTGCGTACCCCGTCACCACCCCGTCGCCGGGATAGCGCTGCTGGTCGAGTCCGAAATCGCGCGAGCGATGTTCGACCAATTTTCCCGTCTCTTCAAAGGAACCGGCGTCGGCCAGGGTGGCGATCCGCTCTCGCGCCGTCAGTCTTCCCGAACGTCGCTGGCGCTCGAGCCTGTCCGCGCCACCCCCGGCTTCCGCAGCGCGGTTCCGCGCTTCGAGTTCGGCGAAGGCTTCCCGACGCTTCCGCGAGTTCGCTGACACCTCAGCCGGACCTCGTTAACCGCCTGTGGTGGAACCCGGGGGAGCGCCGAGAGCGGGGAGGCCCAGTTCTCCCGGTGGGGGTCCGGCTGACAAGGCGCGTGAGGGAGGAGCCCCCACCGGGAGAACTGGCCCGAGTGTATTTCGACCGAAACGCAACGCCGAGCGCCGCAAAGCGGGGCGGTTCAGCCGGGATGCATCGCCGCTCGAACGCCATCTGGATTTCACCACAGGCTGTTAGCAGCCTGTGGACAAAGTTGCGCGGCTCAGTTCTCCCGGTGGGGGCCTCGGCGCGCACGCCACTTTATCCACAGGCTGTTGAGCCTCCGGCGCGCCGGGTCAGCCGACCCTGGCGGCGGCCCAGTCCTTCAGGAAGCGCTCGAGCCCGATGTCCGTCAGCGGATGTTTGATCAGCAGATCCAGCACCTTCGCGGGCATGGTGGCGATGTCGGCTCCCAGCCGCGCCGCTTCCACCACATGGAGGGGATTCCGGATACTGGCCACCAGAATCTGGGTGGCGAAGCCGTAGTTGTCGTAGACCTCGCGGATGTCCGCGATGAGCTGCATTCCGGGAGCGGCAATGTCGTCCAGGCGTCCCACGAAGGGGCTCACGATGTAGGCGCCCGCCTTGGCGGCAAAAAGCGCCTGCGGGACGCTGAAGCAGAGGGTCACGTTGACGCGGATCCCCTCCTCCTTCAACTCGCGCACCGCGCGCAGACCGTCGGGTGTCAGCGGGCACTTGATGATGATGTTCGGGGCGATGGTCGCCAACTCCCGCCCTTCGGCCACCATTCCTGCGGTGTTGGTCGAAAGGACCTCCGCCGAAACGTCGCCCGGAACCAGCTCGGCGATCCGAGCCAGGATTTCCCGTGGATCTCCCGTTTCCTTCGCCATGAGCGAGGGGTTGGTGGTGACGCCATCCACGAGCCCCATCTCGGCGGCCCGTGAGATTTCGTCGAGGTTGGCAGTGTCTAGAAAGATCTGCATTCGCGCCCGGCACCTCGCCAAGCCGGAACCCGGCCTGGAATCTGAACCCCCAACCCCGGTGCGATTCTACCTATCGCCGGGAACGCCGGTCTTCAGACCGGCATCGCCAGCCGCGGGCTGGCGAAACTCCCAGCACTATTGGGACACATGATCCTTGGCAATCGCGGGCACTCCAACAGCCTGTGGTGAAACCCACGCGGGCCAGTTCTCCCGGTGGGGGCTCCTCCCTCACGCGCCTTGTCAGCCGGGCGCCTCGCCCCCACCGGGAGGACTGGCCAGCCTCGGCGCTCACCCGGGTTCCACCATGGGCTGTTCAGGCCTCACCCGTCCCGACCTACCTCGGATTCACTCTGCGGCTCTCGGACGGCAAGCTCTCGTTCGGCGGGTCGGCACCGTCCACCGCCGTGATGGCGTAGCGATAGCTGCCCCGCGGATCGCGGGCCGCGTCGCTGAAGCTCGTCTGCCCGATGAGCGACCTCGTGAGGCGCTCGAATCCGGTGCCGTCCGGACCGGAGCGGTAGACGTGGTATCCGACAACGTCGGTCGAGACCGACTCCTTCCAACTGAGTTCGGTTTGTTCCGCTCGCCAGAAGAGGCGCAGATCCGAAGGCGGAAGCGGTGGGAAGACATCCACCGGAGTGACGCACGCCTCGGTTGACATCGGCCCGACGCTGAGCGCACCGGATCCGGCGCCGGGGACGCGAATCGGGATCGGGCTCCACGTCTCCTCTGCGGGTTCGGATTCCTCCGGTGGGAGCACCGCCTCCCCTTCGGGGTCCCCGGATTCCTCAGCGGGTGGACCTGGCGAGCCGGTCTCATTCGCTTCGTCCGGATTGGGGTTCTCCCCTGCACCTTCGTCCAACTCGGGGGCTTCCGCCGCATTCGGTCCAGGATCCGGGAGCACCCTTTCGTCGTCGCTCCCCGCCATGACGAGCCGCGCGCTGTAGCAGACCTCTTCTCCCCAGACCACGTCGGAATCCGTTTGGGTCGGGCCGAGCGACCGCCCCAGGCGTTCGGACTCTGCACCGCGTCTTCGGAAGACTTCGAACACCGGGTCGGCCAGGTGCGGCGCTTCCTCTGGCGCCGCCCGGGGATCCGGCCATCGGACCGTCAACTCCCGGGGACCGACATCGACGCTGACTCCTTCCACCGGCGGAAGCGGACCGGTGACGTCGAGGGACTGCGGATCGCTCTCCTCGCTGGCGCCGCCACGCGCCTCGTAGCGAACCCTGACCTCGAGTCGGCGGCCGATCCAATCCGGTTCCACCGGCAACTCGAGAAACCGCTCCTCTCCAAGAACTTCCGACTCCACTTCGGACAGCACTTCGAACTCGAGGTCGTCGTAGTCGAGAAGGACTCCGGTCGGCTCCGGTTCGGCCGGCGGTTCGTCGGATTCCTCGCTGGGGGCCTCCCCTTCCTGGGGTTCCGCCACATCGGGGTCGTCCGGCGTTTCCTGATCTCCCTCCGGCTCCTGTCCCGGCGGATCCCCCTCACCGGCCGGAGGGCCCTCCGGCACTTCGGGAACGGGCGGCGGGTCCGGCAGTGGCACATCGGCCGGTTCGGCCTCCGGCGTGGCCGGTTCGACTTCCGGTTCGGTCGGTTCGGGCTCCGGTTCGGTCGGTTCGGCCTCCGGCTCCGCTGGTTCGACTTCCGGTTCGGTCGGTTCAGCCTCCGGCTCCGCTGGTGCGGCGTCCGGCTCCGCTGGTTCGGCCTCCGGCTCGGCCGGGCCGGCCTCCGGCTCGACTGGCTCGGCTTCCGGACTGGATGAAGCCTCTTCGCCGGGTTCCGTCTCCGACCGTTCGGGTTCGGGCGCCTCGACCGGGGCCAGTTCTCCCGGTGGGGGCTCCTCCCCGGAAGCCGTTACCTCGCTCTCCTCCTCCTCCGGGCCCGCACGTTGGGAGGCACGCTCCTCGGCAGCCAGACCGTGGACGTTCACAACGCGGTAGGACACGATCGCCTTGCGCAGCCGCAACTCCTCGACGTCCCCGCCCGACGACAGGCGCGGTGCGTACCAGCGAACCACGACCTGTCCGCTTTCCTGCCGCAACGGCAGGAGCCGGGGCGTTTCCGGATCCACCCGCAGCGGCGCCTGCGGCGGTCCCCGGCGCCCGCATCCTCCCGCACCGAAGGTCAGGGCGAAGCTGAGCGCAGCAATTGCCGTCCGGATTGACAGCCTGTGGTGGAACCCGGGTGAGCGCCGCGTGGGCTCCACCACCGGCTGTTTGGCCGGGATGGATCGCCGGGCGAGCCCCCACCGGGAGAACTGGGCCGCCTGGGTTTCACCACAGGCTGTCAACGTCCCGAACGCCCTATCCACGACTGCGTTCATCGAGCGCCGGCAATCGGCAGGAGTCGGAGATCGTCAGAGGATGAAACGGGAGAGGTCCTCGTCCTCGATGATCCCCTCCAGCATTCGTTTGACGTACTCCCGATCAATGGTCCAGTTCTTGTCTTCGACATCCGGAGCGTCAAAAAGGAGTTCCTCGAGAACCTTCTCCAGGATCGTATGGAGCCTTCTCGCCCCGATGTCCTCTGCACGCTCATTTACCTGAGCCGCGACATCGGCAATCTCGCTGATCCCGTCCTCCTGGAACGAAATACTGACACCCTCGGTAGCGAGGAGCGCCTCATACTGCTTGAGGAGCGCCGACTCCGGCTCGGTCAGGATCCTCCGGAAATCCTCGACTGTCAACGGGTCCAGTTCCACCCGGATCGGAAATCGTCCCTGCAGTTCCGGTATGAGGTCGGAAGGCCGGTTCTCCTGGAAGGCTCCGGCTGCAATATAGAGGACATGGTCCGTTCGGAGTGACCCGTAACGCGTCGACACCGTCGAACCATCGAGGAGGGGCAACAGATCCCGTTGCACGCCTTCGCGGGAAACATCGGGCCCGGGGGAGTCGTGGGGACTCGCCACCTTGTCAAGTTCATCGATGAAGATGATCCCGTGTTCCTCGGCCCGTTCGAGCGCCAGTCGTGACAACTGGCGGCGATCCACAAGGCGTTCCTCCTCTTCCTGGACGAAATAGTCGAGCGCCTGCGGAACGATCATCTCGGTCTTTCGATAACGCGGCCCGAACACACCCCGCAGCATCTCCGAGGTGTTGACATCGATGTCCTCGCCGGGGCCCGATAGAGCCTCCAGAAACGGGGCCGGCGGTTCCCGGACTTCCACCTCGACCGTCCGATCCGCGAGTTCCCCGCGCCGCAGCCGCTCGCGAAGCTTCTCCCGGCTGCGGCGGGCGCGCTGGATCTCCTCGGCCTCCGGGCCATCGAGGGCAGCACCAAGCACCTCGTCGATATCCTCGACCGAGCGGTCGTCGCCGCCGTACTGGTCCGCGGGCGACGGCGGCAACAGCACATCGAGGAGTCGTTCCTCGGCGTTTCTTTCCACTTGGTCCCGGACCTCTTCGAGCAGCTCCTCACGGAGGATCTCGACAGAAACCTCCACCAGATCCCGAACCATGGATTCCACGTCCCGCCCCACGTAGCCCACTTCCGTGAACTTCGATGCCTCCACCTTCACGAACGGCGAACGGGAGAGCCGAGCCAGCCGACGCGCGATTTCTGTCTTCCCCACTCCCGTGGGCCCGATCATGATGATGTTCTTGGGCGCGATCTCCTCGGCCAGTTCGGGCTCGATGTGGAGACGGCGAGCGCGGTTGCGAAGAGCGACGGCAACCGCGCGCTTGGCCGCCGTCTGACCGATTACGAAGCGGTCAAGTTCTTCAACGATCTGGCGCGGCGTGGGATCTTCGATGTCGGCGGCAGGTCCCTTGCCGACTGCGGGGAGATATTCGATCAGGAGTCACACCTCTTCAAAGATCACTTGACCGTTCGTGTAGATGCAGATGCCGCCGGTGACGCGCATCGCCTCCTCGGCGATTTCCTTCGCCGAGAGTTCGGTTCGCGAAGCAAGGGCCCGCGCCGCCGCCATCGCAAAGGGCGCACCCGCACCGATCGCCATGATTCCATCGTCGGGCTGCATGAGGTCACCGTCGCCCGACAGCAGGAAGACGTGGTCCTTGTCGGCAACGAGCAGTAGAGCATCCAGATGCCGGAGCACTCGATCCGTTCGCCAATCCTGGGCGAGTTCCACACAAGCCCGCTCCAGATTCCCACGGTGCGCTTCCAGTTTCGTCTCGAACTTCGCGAAGAGTGCCTGAGCGTCCGCGGTGGCCCCGGCGAAGCCGGCCAGGATCGCCCCTTCGCTCATACGGCGCAGCTTGCGCGCTGAGTGCTTCACCACGATGTCCCCGAGGGTCACCTGTCCGTCGGCGGCCAGAGTCGTACACCCGCCGCGGCGGACGGCCAGCACGGTCGTGGAGTGGAAAGGGGACGGCACGGAACTGATGCGAAGCCCCCGCGCGCCTGGACCACCGCGAAGCCGCGCGCAACCCGCTGGCTACGGGGTACCGCATGCGGTTTTCCACACGGGGTAGTCCGGCAGTATAGCCGGGGCCTGACGGTCTGTAATTCATGAATGACACCGCCCGAGCGACTCCGTGAGAGAGGGACCGGGGGATACTCTTGGCCGATGAGGTTGCTCTTTGCCGTAGTGGTGGTCAGCGGCATCTACGACGTTCTCCTGGGAGGCGCGCTGCTCTTCGCTCTGGAAGAAGTCCGGCAACTGTTTGGCACGGAGCCGCCGCGTTTTCCGATCCACGCGAATCTGAACGGACTCTTCGCGCTGGCGGTCGGCCTCGGGTATTTCGCAATCCTGAAGAACCTGGAAGCGAACCGCTGGTACGTCTGGATCATGGGCCCCCTGCTCAAGGGAGGAGGAGCCCTGCTCTTCGTCCTGGATTCCATGCTGCGAGATTCACCTCCCTTGTTCCTGATGTTCGCCGCTTCGGACGGCGTCCTCGCCGCCACTGCGGCCGTCGCGCTCCTCGGGTCGGCTCCGCGGAGCCGCGGCGAATGAAGAAGGCTCCGAAAAGGGCCGTTCGGAGGGGCCCGCAAGGGAATACACTCCCCCGCCCTCGCCGCCCATGGACTCCTGGGAGCTGCTTCGCCGCCTGGCCGCGGCACGTCCGGATGACCCGCTGTGGGGAGTCCTGTTCCAACGCTGCGAAACGCTGATCAGGGCGGCGCTGCGTTCGCAGTTCGCCGGTCGTCGCCGGGCGGACATGGGGCTCGTGGATGATCTGTCGCAGGATGTGATGGAGAGACTCATCTCCGACGGGCGCAAGGGCATCAGTCGTTTCGCAGGCAAACGAGAGGAGACCTTCGCGGTCTATATCCGCCGGATCGCGGAGAACATTCTTCTGGACCAGTTCCGGCGCGATGCGGGCCGCCGGGATGTGGAATTGTCGTTTCCGCCCGACGAGCCCTGGCGACTCGAGGCAGCCCTCGCGGAGAGTCCGGTCGACAACGTCGCTGACGACCCGGAGTCGGGCGTAGCGATACGCGAGATGACCGAAAGCGTCGAGCAGATCCTGCGCCGGGTCTCCCTCGACGATCGACAGCGAGCGCTGAACCGACTCTTGTATCGGCTCTACTTTAAGGATGGCTGCAGCATTCCCCAGATCGCGCGGCTGCGGGCCGTGCCGCTCAGTGCTTCCTCCGTAGCCCGCCGGATCGCCATGATCCGAAAAGAGCTCCGGACGTCCTTCGCCGCGCGGCGCCAGCGGGCGGAGACACGGCCCGCGGCGGACTGGCGCCGGCGGATGCGGAAGCGGCAGAAACGCTAGCAGCCTGTGGATGAAGTGACGTGAGCGCCGAGGACGGCCAGTCCTCCCGGTGGGGGCGAGGCCCAGTTCTCCCGGTGGGCGCCCGGCTGACAAGGCACGTGAGGGAGGAATACCAAGTGTATTCCGACCGAAACGCAACGATGAGCGGCGCGAAGCGACGCGGTTCAGCCGGGATGCATCGCCGGCCAAACGCCGCGTGACTTTGTCCACAGGCTGCTAGGAGTCTGCGCCGCAGAAAGCTGTTCGCGGTCAGATCGGGCTTGGCGGTAGGGGTGGTGGGTTGTTGATCGGATTGGGGGGTGATTTTGGTGTAAGTCTTTGATATAGTGTGCCGTTATCAGCGGTTCTGTTGTGAGGGGCCGCGCGTGGGGAGCATGGCATGCCGACGAGATTTCGGGCGTATCAGCCGGATCAGATCCTGCTGATGCCGGTGAAGCTGAACGACTGGGTTCCGGAGGGGCACCTGGCGCACCAGGTGAGCGACGTGGTGGCCAAGCTGGACCTTTCGGCGTTTTACGCTCGGTATGCGGGGGACGGTCGTCGGAACGCGCCGTATTCGCCGACGATGATGGTGAAGGTGTTGATCTACGGGTATGCGACGGGGGTGTTTTCTTCCCGGAAGCTGGCGCGGAAGCTGGAGGAGGACGTTGCGTTTCGGATGCTTGGGGCGGGGAACTTTCCCAACCATCGGACGATCTGCGAGTTTCGGCGGCAACATCTGCGGCGCTTCCAGGGGTTGTTCGTGAAGGTGGTACGGCTGGCGCGCGAGATGGGGCTGGTCCGTTTCGGGACGCTTTCGATCGACGGGACGAAGGTGCGGGCGAACGCGAGCAAGCGGAAGGCGATGAGTTATGACCGGCTGGTTGGGGAGGAGGCGCGGCTACGGGAGGAGATCGAGGGCTTGACGACGGCGGCGGCGCGGGCGGATGAGGAAGAGGATCGGCGCTTGGGGAAGGAGGTGCGGGGGGACGAGTTGCCGGCGGAGTTGCGTCGGCGGGAGGATCGGCTGGC
This sequence comes from Candidatus Marinacidobacterium sp., assembly GCA_965223075.1. GTDB lineage: Bacteria > Acidobacteriota > Vicinamibacteria > Marinacidobacterales > Marinacidobacteraceae > Marinacidobacterium. The sequence goes on from OZ244986.1 coordinate 2,158,120, forward strand.
GGCGATCGAGGCGGCGAAGGAGCGGTTGGAGGCGGCGCAGCGGCAGGCGGACGACGAGCGGGGCCGGGAGCCGGGGCAGGATCGCCCGGCGAAAGGCGGGAGACCCTACAAGCGGGAGTATGGGGAGCCGGAGCCGAAGGCGCAGAGCAACTTCACGGACCCGGAGAGTCGGATCATGAAGACGAGTACGGAGGGGTTCCAGCAGAGCTACAACGCGCAGACGGTGGTAGATGACGCGCACCAGATCGTGGTGGATGCGTCGGTGAGCGCGTGCGCGAGTGACCAGGGGGAACTGATCGCACGCCTGGAGGCGGTGGAGGAGCACTTGGGGGAGAAGCCGGAGGAGGTTCTGGCGGATGCGGGGTATTGCAACGAGGCGGATCTGCGGGCGTTGGAAGAGCGGGGCATTGCGGGGCATGTGGCGCTGGGTCGGGAAGGGAAGAAGCAGGCGGCGGTGGACCCGAAGACCCGGCCCGCGACGGATCGGATGCGGAAGAAGCTGGCGACGGAGGCGGGCCGGGCCCGCTATGCGAGACGCAAGTGGCTTTCGGAGGCGCCGAACGGCTGGATCAAGGAGGTGCTGGGCTTTCGTCGCTTCAGTCTCCGCAGCCTGGCGAACGTGCAGGCCGAGTGGAACCTGGTGTGCCTGGCGCTGAACATCAAACGGATCGGAGCGTTGAAAACCACCTGATGGAACACCCCAAGACCGCCGATCACCACCCGAGACCGCAAAAACCGTCGGCCCGCGCCATCGGGAACACTCCCCATCCGTCCCGGTCCCCGAAATCACTCCCGATCCCCAACTCGAGACCGTTCACGAACCCATCTCGCCCCCCTCCTCCAAATTCCTGCGGGGCAGGCTCCTAGGCCGGATTTCTCATACTCACGGTCGCGAGAAGGGTTCAACTTGCCGCAACTTGCTGACAATTCGAACTGTTCTTCGCGAAGCTCAGACCCCCGAACGGGCGCTGGCAAGCCTGGCCGCGCCGTCTCATCTGTTGGGGGTACGGGCCGAGACGGGAACCATCCCGACGATTGGGGTCTTCGCCGCCGCGGCCCTGCGGGCCGCTGTGCCGACCGGAGGTCGGCGTTCCAAGCCTACGCGCCACGGTGCCGACCGCAGGTCTGCGTTCCCTGGCTGGCCGCGCCATCTCATCTGTTGGGGGACGTGCCGAGACGGGAGCCATCGCGACGATTGGGGTCTTCGCCGCCGCGGCCCTGCGGGCCGCTGTGCCGACCGGAGGTCGGCGTTCCAAGCCTACGCGCCCCGGTGCCGACCGGAGGTCGGCGTTCCAAGCCTACGCGCCACGGTGCCGGCCGGAGGTACCTCCCGCGCTGAGTCCGACCATGAGGTCCATGACGTTCGTGCCGGTGGGGCCGGTGATCAGCAGGTCCCCGGTTTCCCGGAACAGCGACCAGGAATCGTTGTTCCTGAGGGTCGCCGCCGGATCCAGGCCCATTTGCCGAGCCCGGCTCCAGGAGCTCCCGTCAGCGAATGCCCCAGCCGCATTCGTGGGGCCGTCGGTGCCGTCCGTGCCCGCCGCCAGCAAGGCCACTCCGGGAACGCCTTCCAGATCCCCGGCCGCGACGAGCGCGAACTCCTGACTCCGTCCCCCCCGGCCGTCTCCCGTCACCCGTAGCGTCAGCTCTCCTCCGGCGAGAAGCGCCGAAGGGACAGGTTCCGAACCGAGGACGGCGAGGCGGCGCGCGAATCGGCGGGCGGTGGCGTGCACCTCACCAGAGAGGTCTCTTCCGAAGATTTCGGTGCGGTAGCCGAGACGAGACGCCTCCTTGACGGCCGCGCTGAGACAGTGGGAGTTGCTGGCGACGATGTGGTGGGGAACGGCCTCGTCCGGGGAATCGGGGGTTTCCGGAATCCTTCCGGCTGCTCCTTCCCGGAGGCGGTGGATCACGGACTCCGGGACACGGCCCGTCAAGCCAAACTTCTCCAACACACCCAGCGCATTCCCGAAGGTCGTGGGATCGGCCGTCGCCGGCCCGGAGCCAATGGAGGTCAACTGGTCGCCAACCACATCCGAAATGACGAGCGCCGCGGCTCGCCCGGACGGCAGGAGGGGTATCAATCCTCCGCCCTTGACCGCCGAAAGATGCTTGCGGACGGTGTTCGTTTCGTGGATGTCGGCGCCGCACGCGAGCAACAGGGAACTGACGAGTGACTTGTCTTCGAGGGTGATCCCGGCCGCGGGAGCGACGAGAAGCGCGGACGCTCCTCCGGTCAGCAGCACGAGGACCCGGCTGTTCCGGCCCCTCGCCCCGAGATCCGCGAGCAACCGTTTCGTCGCCGCGACCGAGTGGGAGTCCGGAACGGGATGTCCCGCCTCCTCGACAGGCACGCCCGGAACTTCGATCCGGTGGCCGTACTTGACGATGATCCTTCCCCGCACGGTCTCCCCGGTGAGTCGGCGACAGACCCCCCTGGCAAGAGCGGCGGCCGCCTTGCCGGCGCCGAACAGGAAGATCGGTTCTCCGTCCGCCCGCGGAGGTGGCAGTAGAGGCTGCCCCCGGAAGGTCCAGCCGGAAGCCACGTCTCCCTGGAGATCCGATTCCAGGATCCGTTCCGGATCGGCCGCCTGGAGCGCCGCCTGGTGAATGGCGGAAAGATCCCTGCGGAGCGGTTCGGAAGACGGCGACCGGCCCCGCGAATCCGTCATTCCGGTCAGGGACACCAAGCTCGAAATACCGCGGAAGCCGGTCTCCCGACGGTTAGAGTTTCGGGGTGAACGAGCCGGCGGAGAGGGGCGGACCGAACCCGAAGCGCTGGCACTTCGTATTGGCATTCGCGCCCATCGTCCTGGCGCTGCTCGCCCTCGGCGGCCTCCTCTGGTTCCACTGCGGAAGGGTCTGAGGGAACGAGCGGCACGTCCGGGTTGGCGAAAGGAGAAACCATGTCAACCGGTCAATGGTACGTAGCCGAAGGAGGCCGGTCTCTGGGCCCGTTCTTCACCGCCGACCTCCTGCAGTCCCTCCGGACCGGCCGCTGGACCGCGGCTACTCTGGTGTGCCCTCTCGGGGAGAGCTCCTGGACGCCCGTCTCCGGGGTCCCGGAACTGCGGGTCGGCATCGGCGCCGGCTCGGCCCCGCCCCGTCCTCCGGCGCCGCGCCGGATGCACGAAGTGGACTACCGGATCGTCGGCGAGGAAATGCAGTTCGTGGAGGTGGAACTCGATCCTCAAGAGGGGGCCGTCGCCGAAGCCGGGGCCATGATGTTCATGAGCGACGGAATCGAGATGCAGACCATCTTCGGCGACGGAACGCAGCGCGGCTTCATGGACAAGATGCTCGGCGCCGGCAAACGGCTGCTGACCGGCGAGAGCCTCTTCATGACCGAGTTCGTGAACCGCGGGGCGGGGAAGCAGCACGTGGCCTTCGCCTCGCCCTACCCGGGCAAGATCCTGCCAGTGCAGCTCGACGAACTCGGTGGCCGGCTCATCGCCCAGAAAGATGCCTTCCTGTGCGGCGCCAAGGGGGTCTCGATCGGCATCGCCTTTCAGCGGAAAATCGGCACGGCGCTCTTCGGCGGCGAGGGCTTCATCATGCAATCGGTCGAGGGCGACGGCCTGGCCTTCCTCCACGCCGGCGGCACGATCATCAAGAAGGAACTGGCCGCCGGGGAAAACCTGCGGGTAGACACCGGATGCCTGGTCGCCCTCGCCCCTTCGGTGAACTACGACATCCAGTCCGTGGGCGGGATCAAGTCCGCCCTCTTCGGCGGAGAGGGATTCTTCTTCGCCAGTCTCACCGGCCCCGGCTGGGTCTGGTTGCAGTCGCTGCCGTTCAGCCGGCTGGCCGGCCGGATCCACCAGGCCGCGCCGCAGACCGGCGGCGGCGGCAAGGGAGAAGGATCGCTGCTCGGCCGGCTCTCCGGGGTCGGTTGGGACGGTTCCTGACGGGCTGTGGCCGGAACCGCAACTTCCCACGCCGCCCAGGAGTTCCTCGCGGGGTTCGCGTGGGAAGGCTGGATTCCCGATGAGCGCGCCACGCTGCTCTTCGTGGTGCGTGACGGCCGGATTCTGCTGATCGAGAAGCATCGCGGACTCGGCCAGGGGAAGATCAACGGTCCGGGAGGGCGGCTGGAACCGGGAGAAACCCCGCGGGCGGCGGCCATCCGGGAAGTGGAGGAAGAGATCCGGATCCGACCCACCGGGATCCGTCCGGCCGGGGAACTGCGGTTCCAGTTCGTGAGCGGGTATTCGATTCACGTCTATGTGTTCCGCGCCGACGGGTTTGTCGGCGACCCCGAGCCCACCGTCGAGGCGACGCCGGTCTGGGCGGACGTGGAATCGATTCCCTACGAGCGCATGTGGGAAGACGATGTCGTCTGGCTCCCGTTACTCCTGGAGAACCAGCCGTTTGCCGGCCGCTTCGTATTCGACGGCGACCTCATGCTCACGAACGAAATCGAACTCCGCACCGTCCCCTTCCACTCCGGGGAGCCGGCACCCGCCCAGCGGGAACCGCCCGCGTTCTCCCGCCCGGGGGCCGGAGCGGAGTAGTTCGCTCCGGCCCCCTCGTCGCAGTGGGCTTCCGGAAAAGGGCCGGGGAGGCGACCGCTATTCCGGCGTCTTCCAGCGGCCTTTGTCCACCGGCTCGGCACCGGAAGCGGTGATCTTTCCATTCAGAGCGTCGAGGCGCTCGCCGAGCAGTCCACCGAGCCGTCCAAGGTGCTGATCCAGCTCGCCTGACAACTCCTCGAACACCGCGTAGGCGCCGGCCGTAGGTTTCGCATCGCCGGTTTCCACGCTGCGGCGAAGCGACGCGAGCCGGTTGTTCAACCGGATCGGGAAGTTGAGTGGATCCTGGTTGCTGCGGTTCCTGGTCTGGTAGATAGCTTCCTCGACCTCGGTCATCTCCTCGATCAGGCGGCCGCCGTCGGCGATCACGCCCTGGTCGCTGGAGCCTTCGAGCCGCTCCTCAAGCTGAATCCGCACGTCCCGGATCTGGATCACGGCCTCGTTCGCCTCGGAGGTCCGGTCCCGGATCTGGCTGGCCAACTCGAACTGCTCCATCAGATCGGCGGTGGTCACGCCCTCGAGGCGGGGGTCCGCGACCAACGCGAGATTCGTCGTCTCGGTGATTCCGGCCGCCGTAACGCTCACCTGGTACTCGCCGGGAGGCGCCTTCGGACCACTGGTGGCCCGCGCGCTCCAGAGGATCATTCCGTCAAACTCGACGGCGCCGGAGTAGCGGCCGTTCCAGCTGAAACGGTTGAGCCCCTTTCCGGTGGTCGGCAGTGACGAACGGCGGGAGCGGAAGAAGGAAAAGTCGGGTTCGGCCTCGAAATCCGGCTCGGTTCCCTCGAAGCGGTCCACCAGGGTCCCGCTGCTGTCATGGATTTCGACGACCACGGAATCCGTTTCTTCCGCCAGGTGATACTGAATCACCGCGTCCTGGACCCCGCGCACGGCCGGGTCCGGATCGAAAACGGTCAGCGTGGCGTTGAGGGACTCGGCCGTGAACTGCCGCAGGGGCTGGATGTCATCCAGGATCCAGAACCCTCGTCCGTGGGTACCGAGCACCACGTCCCCGTCCTTCACGACGAGATCGCGGATGGGGGTATCCGGGAGGCTCTGCTGCAGGGACATCCAGTGATCTCCGTCGTCCCAGGAGGCGTACACCCCGTGTTCGGTCCCCAGGAAGAGGAGTCCCTGCCGTTCCGGATCCTCGCGGACCGCGCGGGCGAAGTGTCCCGGGGCGATCCCGTTCACGATCTTCGTCCACGTCGCGCCGTAGTCGGTGGTGCGGAAAACGTAGGGCTCGCGGTCGTCCACCTGATAGCGGTTGGCCGCGACAAAGATGGTGCCCGGCCGATACGCTGACTCTTCGATGATGCTCACCCGGCTGAACTTCGGAAGGTCGGCCGGGGTGATGTCGGCCCAGTTCGCTCCGTGATCGCGGGTGACGTGGATGCGTCCGTCGTCCGAGCCGGCCCAGATCGTGTCGATGTCATGCTGTGACGGCACGACTGCGAAGATCGTGGCGTAGATCTCGGGGCCGTTCATGTCCATCGTGATCACCCCGCCGGTCTCGCCGAGCGTCTCCGGATCGGCGTAGGTCAGGTCGGGACTGATCTTTTCCCAGGACTGGCCGTCATCGGTCGTCAGGTAGAGGAACTGCGAACTCGTGTAGAGGCGGTTTTCGTCGAGCGGCGAGAACACGATGGGGAACGTCCACTGCCAGCGATCGGGAAGCGCACTGGCCGGTTCCCCCGAAAAGAACCGCGGATAGACCTGGATATCGCGAATCTGGCCGTTCGCGCGGTTGTAGCGGGTCAGCAGCGCGCCCTGGCTGCCGGCGTAGAAGACGTCCAGGTTCGAGGGATGCTGGGTGATGTAACCGCTCTCGCCGCCGCCCGCATCGTAGTACCAGCGGCTGCCCGGACCCCTCGCCTGCATGTGGTCCCAGCCCTCGCTGGGCGTGCAGAGCGTGGAGTTGTCCTGCTGGGCGCCGCAGACGTGGTAGGGAAAGTCGTTCGTCACGTTCACGTGGTAGAGCTGGGTCGTCGAGTAGGCCTGACCGGTCCACGTCTCGCCCCCGTTGACGCTGACGTTGCCCCCGCCGTCGTTCGAGTTGCACATGCGAAGAGGGTTGTTCGGATCGATCCACAGATCGTGCTGGTCGCCGTGGGGGGGACGGATCACAATGTCGAAGGTCTCCCCGCCGTCCGTTGACTTGTAGAACCCGGTGTTGAGCGCGTACACCGTGTCGGCATCCACCGGATCCGCGTACACCCGGGAGTAGTAGAAGGCCCGCTGGCGCAGCTTCCGCTCGTTGTTGGTGAGCCGCCAGGTGGCGCCGCCGTCGTCGGACCGGAACACCCCGCCCTCCGGGGCCTCCACGATCGCCCAGACCCGGTCGGGATTCGCCGGAGAAACCGTGACTCCGATCTTGCCGATGGGACCCTCCGGCATTCCGGGGTTTTCGGTGAGTTCGGTCCAGGTGTCTCCGCCGTCCTCCGAGCGGTAGAACCCCGAATCGGGGCCGCCACCCCACATCTGCCACGCCTTGCGGTAGACCTGCCAGATGCTTGCGTAGAGCACGTCGGGGTTCGTCCGATCGATGATGAGGTCGGCCGCCCCGGCTCGCGCGCTCACAAAGAGCACCCGCTCCCACGTCGCTCCGCCGTCGCGCGAACGAAAAACCCCGCGCTCTTCGTTGTCCCCATAGGGGTGGCCAAGGGCGGCAACGTAGACGATGTCGGGATTCACCGGATGGATCCGGATCCGGGCGATCGCCTGGGTGTCGCGCAAACCGACGTGGCGCCAGGTTTCCCCGCCGTCCGAACTCTTGTAGACACCGTCGCCCTGAGTGATGCTGCCCCGGAGCTGCGTCTCTCCGCCGCCGATGAAGATGACGTCGGGATTGGTCTCCGCCACCGCGACGGCTCCGATCGAAGAACTCGATATCTGGCCGTCGGTCACCGGAACCCAGGTCGTTCCCGAGTCAACGGTCTTCCAGAGCCCGCCCCCGGTGGCCCCGAAGTAGTACTCGTGGCGTCGGCCCGGACTGCCGGTGCAGGAGAGGGAGCGCCCCCCGCGGAGCGGGCCGATGTTCCGCCACTCCATGGTCCGGAGGTGGGACGCTTCGAGCCGAAGATCCTGAGCGAGGCCGGCCGCAGGGAGAGCCGAAATCGCCAGACCGGCGAGTGCGATACGCGCGAATACCAGTTGTCGAAGGAACATCAGAGCATCTCCTCGGAGAGACGAATCGGGAAACCCAAGAGCATACGGCCTCCGGCGGGAGACATCCCGTACCCTGAGTCCGTCGCAAATGGCGGCGCTGCTAGCAGCCTGTGGTGGAACCCGGGTGAGCGCCGAGAGCGGCGAGGCGCCCGGCTGACAAGGCGCGTGAGGGAGGAATACCGAGTGTATTTCGACCGAAACGCAACGCCGAGCGCCGCAAAGCGGCGCGGTTCAGGCGGGATGCATCGCCGCTCGAACGCCGCCGGGGTTTCACCACAGGCTGCTAGCATTCCTGCCGCGATGGCCAACCGTTCCCGACAGACCTTCCTCAAGCGCCGGAAGGAAAAGGAGCGGGTAGCGCGTCAGCGGGCCAAGGAGTTGCGGCGCCGGGAGCGGGCCATCGAAAAAGAGCGCGGAGTGGCCGTCCGCCCGGATGGAGATCAGGACCTGATGGGTATCGTCCCGGGTCCGCAGGAGCCCGTGTGGAAGATGGCGGACGTCCTGACCGAAGACGAGCGAAGCGCGCTCGAAGAAGAGGAAGAAGAGGAAGAGGCCCGGGCCTGACCAGCCCGTCAGAGTCGGACGGAGCCCTTCCCGGATGGCGCCGGCCAGGGAACGCCGACCTCCGGTCGGCACAGCGGCCCGCAGGGTCGCGGGCGGTTCACTGCCGTCCGCCTTCACGGGGCGCAGGCACGGGGCCCGCAGCGCTGCGAACGGTGTCTGCCACTCCAATGTACGGATCACGCCGAACGCTGGGATTCCCGCCGAGAAGGGACCACCTCGGAACTGGGGGTCCTTCCCGCCGCCCGCCTTCGGCGGGCTGTGCCGACCGGAGGTCGGCGTTCCCGTGCGGCCGTCACCACCTTGCATCTTCGACGTTCCGCGTCTGCGCCTTTTCATCCCCGGCGGGGCGTGCAGGCGGACCCGATCATGGGCGTTTCTCCCGCTGGGGCTCCTCCCTCACGCGGCCTTGTCAGCCGGGCGCCTCGCCCCTAGCGGGAGGACTGGCCGGCCTCGGCGCTCACCCGGGTTCCCCCACCGGCTGTTAGCGGTCAGCCGCGGCGGCGGCCGCTCCGTGAGCGCTGGCCCCGACGTTCGCGCATTTGCTCGAGCTGCTGGCGCTGTTGTGCGGTCAGGATGCCGGCGATCCGCTCCCGATCGGCGCGTCCCCGGACGACGGCATCGGCCTGGGCCTTCCCCAGGACCTCTCCGAGCGCCTGGATCTCTTCTGCGGTCCTTTCCGAGTCCCGCGCCGCTTGACGGAAAGAGCGTCGCGCATCGGCGATCTGGCGCCGGCTGTCCCGCCGGTTGTCACCGATTTCGCGCATCGCCTGTCGCATCTGATCGCGCTGTTCGTCAGTAAGATCCAACGCCGCGGCCGCCCGGCGTCCGAACCAGCGTCCGGCCTGATCTGCGCGGGCTTCACGGCGGCCGTCGCGGCGCACGCCGCGGCGAGCCCGACGCTCCTGGTTTGCCGACCCGCGGTCGAACCGCCGAGCCATCCGTTCGCGGCCCCGCTGCGACGCCGACTCGACGCCGGGCTCCACGGCCGGAGCGGCGACGACGCGAGCGTCCGGCTCCGGGTGGGCCTCCGCCGCTGCCTGTCCGACGGCGACGAGGCCAAACAGTACCGCCACCAGGAGAGTCCGGAAGAGGCTGAACCGACACGGCATGGGGTGTTCGTTTTTCTGCATGGGAGTTGCTCCTTTTCGCGCCTTGAAGCGCGAGACAACGCATCAAAACGCAACCGACGTGCCAACTGGACACGGTGATAAAGTTGGCCGGTTCCGACGAAATTCGGTTGGCGGGGTAGCTCAGCCCGGTCAGAGCGAAGGACTCATAACCCTTAGGTCGGCGGTTCAAGTCCGCCCCCCGCTACCGACGGTAGTTTCCGAGTTGGAGGACCAATTGCTGGAGATGTCATGGACATGAAGAAAACGTTCAAGATCAAGGCTCGACGCGATGTCCAGTGCCCGGAGGTGTATGCGAACTTCTGCGAAGCAACGCACTCACCTTTCGATCTGACGATCACCTTTTGCAGTCTCACCGGCATTCAGCCGGAAGATCTCTCCCATACGGATGCGTCCGGCGAGGCTGTCGTGCACGCGGACCCCAAGACCCGGATCACGCTTCCTTTCCGGATCGTCCCGGCCCTCATCAAGATGCTGGAGACCCAGTTGAGCGCCGTAGAGCAGGCCGAAAACGACAATGTCCCCCGCCCTCAGGGAACTGACTCCTCCACCGTCCACTGACAGCCCGTGGACAAAGCACCCCGCATCGCGCCGACAATGCGAAGCAGGCGAGATCCAGCGAAGTCGGTGGATGCGGGGCACTTTCCCCACGGGCGAGCATGGTGGCGCGAATCGCTACGCGATTCTCTCCACCCTCTTTCGTGGGGAGGGGAAATCCCTCCCCACACCCCACCCCGCGGCGCCCCCCCACCGGGAGAACTGGCGCGCCGCCGGTCTGCACGGACGGCCTTTCGCCACAGACTGCCAAGGCCAATCCCTGCCATCTGATGCCTCTGGCAAGCCAGCCGCTCTTCCCCCGGCGACTATCGCTGACCCGCCCGTGACATGCCGGTAACTGGCCGTCCCCGCTTGCGCGCAGAACCGCCGAGGGCTCCGCGCACGGAACGTGACAGAGCCCTGGACCGGATTCAGGAGGCGCGCGCCTCGGTCGCCAGAAAGTCGCTCTGGTTGAAGCGCGGGAGCGTGGCGGTGGTGGCGGGCGCCATCGGCATCGGTGCTCTGCAGGGATGGCTGTTGCTGCGGTTGGCGGCTTTGCCGATGGCCCTCTGGTTCTGGTGGCTCGACGCTTCACTCACCCGTCGTGACGAGCGATTGGAACGCTTCTACGACGACGTGTTCCAGGGGACCAGGGAACCGCCGCTGTTGGGGGACGAGATGGCGGCGGCGGCTCGGATGACGGAACCGCCCGGTTCACTCAGGCGGGCGCTGCTCTCCGGACCCGGAGTCAGCCTCCACTGGATGATGGCCGGAGTTGCCGCCCTCTTCAACATCCTCTCTTAACAGCCGGTGGTGAAACTCACGCGGCATTCGACGCCCGCTGAATCCCCGCTGAACCGCTCGCCTTCGGCTCGCTCATCGTTGCGCTTCGGTCGAAATACACCCGGTATTCCTCCCTCGCGCGCCTTGTCAGCGAGGCCCAGCGGGCGTCTCGGTGCTCACGCCAGTTCCACCACCGGCTGTTAACCCTGCGCGAGGTTCCCCCGGCACCGGAATCGCGATTCGTTCCTCGATCAGCATGATCGGGATCCCGTTCCGGACGGGGTAGAGGAACTTCCCGTCTTCCCGAATCAAACCCCCGTCCAGGGCCTCGGCTTTCGAACCGCCTGCCGGCGCTTCGAGCCTTCGGTCGCGGATGGCGCGGTTCACGGATTCCACCAGGTCCGCGGACGCCACCCTTACCGGTTGGCGCGTCTCGGGGCAGCAGAGGATTTCCAGGAGTTCGGGATGGATCATCGGGTCACGGAGCCCGGCACAAGCGGGGGGACACTCTGGTACCGGAGGAGGGACTCGAACCCTCATGGTCCCAGGGACCGCGGGATTTTGAGTCCCGTGCGTCTACCAATTCCGCCACTCCGGCTATCCCCCGAAGTCACCGCCGGACCGGCGCTCGGAAGAACAGTCTACCAACCGCAACCCGATTCTTTCCGGCTCCGGATAGCGGCGGGGTTCGCGAAGCCTTCCCCGGCAGGTGGACCGAATCGCCAAATCCCAAGAGTGCCAGCGATCAAGGGGATTCGAGGTGTGGTATCATCAACGGTTCGCCTAAGAAAATGCTTCCCGGGAGGCGTCGTTGAGTGTTGATGCGGTTTGAAGTTGGAGACAAGGTCATTTACCCAAACCAGGGGATCAGTATCGTCGAGAGCATCGAATCCACCAACGGGGCAGCCGGGCCCAGCTTCTATCGGTTGCGGCTGCTGGCCAAGTCCACTCTGGTAATGGTGCCGATAGAAAAGGTTGAGGAGGTCGGGCTGCGGCCGATCATGACCGAGAGCGACGTCGAGGAGGTTCTCGACGTACTCGAAAACGGCGCGGTAGATGAGCAGATCAACTGGAAGACCCGTTACAAGGACAACTCCGACCGCATGAAGAGCGGTTCGCCCGTAGAGGTCGCTGGCGTCCTCAAGGGTCTCTTCTACCTGAGCGAGCGCAAGACTCTTTCGTTCCGCGAGAAGCGGATGCTCGACCGGGCGCATCAACTGACCGTGACCGAAGTCGCCGAAGTTGCCCACGAAACCCTCGCGGCGGTGGAACGGAAGGTTGTGGAAGCGCTACGGCGAAGCCGGAACGGAGAGGGTGGTCTCGAGGCCGGAGAAGCGGAAAACGAAACAAGCACCGGGGCAGCCACCAGCGTGGTACCCCTGCGGCCGCCCAAGCGGCGGAGAGTGGCCAAGAGCTCGGGCAGCGGGCGGCGGCCGGTTTCCATCTCGATAAACCGGTACTGACTCCCCGCCGAGACGCAGGTCGAGAGAACCTGTCGGCGACCCCGATCCAGCAGCCTGTGGACAAAGTCACGCGGCCCAGTCCTCCCGGTGGGGGCTCGGCCGGCGATGCATCCCGGCTGAACCACGCCTCTCCGAGGCGCTCATCGTTGCGCTTCGGTCGAAATACACTCGGGCCAGTTCTCCCGGTGCGGGCTCCTCCCTCGCGCGCCGCCCCCACCGGGAGAACTGGGTCAGCCAGGCGCCTCACCGCCAGTTCTCCCGGTGGGGGCCTCGGCGCTCACGTCACTTTGCCCACCGCTTGCCAGTGAGCGTTGTGTCGGAGCCCATGGTGCGAAAATCCGGGTGGACCGGACGACTTCGAACCGCTCGCGCCGTATTGGGAACGGTTGGCATAGCGCTCGTCCTGCCTCTTTTGCTCCTGGCCGGGTTGTTGCTGATGCCGCTCGGGGACGTGTTCAGCGGCCGTCACCGCCTCGGATACGAGATCGGACGCCAGATCGTCGCGGTGCTCTGGTTCATCGGCGGAATCCGGATGCACGAAGTGGACAGGCAGCGGGTCCAGCCGTTTGGGACTCGCGTGTACATGCCCAACCACCAGTCGTTCGCCGACATGCCCCAGGTTCTCTACCTGCTCCCCAAAGCAAACGGCACGCTGATCAAGAAGGAAGCCTTCCGGTTTCCGCTCGTCGGCTGGGCGTTCCGTGCCGCAGGTTTCACGCCCGTAGATCGTTCGAGCCCGATGGCGGCCCGGCAGAGCCTCGAGGCGGCTGTCACCGCGCTGCGCGAGGGTCAATCGTTCGTGATCGCGCCCGAGGGAACCCGCAGTCGCACCGGGAGGCTGGGTCCATTCAAGTCCGGCGGGTTCCGTCTGGCGATCCGGGCGGGGGTACCGATCGTGCCGATCACGGTGACCGGCGCCAGAGACATCCTGCCGCCGGGCGGCAAGCTCATCTACCCCGGAACCATCCAGGTCCGCTATCACGATCCCGTGGAAACCGAGGGGATCGATGTCCGGGACCGGCAGCAAGTCGGCGCGCTGATGGAGCGGGTCCGGGACGCGATCCAGAGAGGGCGCGACGATGTGGAGTCAGCCGCCAGCGGATGATCCGTCAGAGCGCGAAACGGTGGCCGACCAGAACACCGCCCGGCGCGTGCCGGCGCTGCAATTCGACACTAGAATCAACGCTTCCCGATTCCCGACCGAGTCGTCCCGCAGAAGAACCCCGGTGCCGTAATGGGTGGTTCGCGACGCCCGTAGCAGGCCGGTAGACCGCACGCGGTCCCACCCCGGCAGCACCTTCCCTCCACGCCGTCGCTCTCGCCTCCCGTCCGCATCCCTCGCATTGACCCATCTAGCAACAGAACATCTCGGTTTCGCCCAGAGCCGCCATGGCTTGCAGCTTGCCGGTATCCGTTACCCGCGCCGCATTTTCTGGAACCTCTCGAGCGCGGCTCTGACCCAGGAGGCCGTCTTCCGCGGCGAGGCGATCCTCGCGCACGGCGGGCCGATCGTCGTCCGCACCGGAGAGTTCACCGGCCGGTCCCCTTCCGACAAGTACGTGGTGGGCGGCCCGGAGACCAATGACGAAGTGTGGTGGGGTCCCCACAATCAGCCGTTCGCGAAGTCGCGCTACGAGCAACTGCGCTGGCGCCTCACCGCCTACCTTCAGGGGCGCGACCTGTTCGTACAGGACTGCTTCGTGGGCGCCCACCCACGCTTCCGCATGCCCCTCCGGGTCATCACGACGGAGGCTTGGCAGAGCCTCTTCGCCCGCAACATGTTCGTGCGGTCGAGAGACCGCAACACCCTGGGAGAACACCTGCCGGAGTACACGGTCATCGCGGCGCCCCGCTTCCGCGCCGCGCCGGATCAGGACGGCACGCGCTCCGAGGTCTTCGTCATCGTCAACTTCGAGCGAAAGGAAATCCTGATCGGCGGCACCGCCTATGCGGGCGAGATCAAGAAGTCGGTGTTCTCGGTCATGAATTGGCTCATGCCCGAACGCGACGTTCTGCCCATGCACTGCGCGGCGAACTGCGACGCCGACGGCAAGAATCTCGCCATCTTCTTCGGCCTCTCGGGAACCGGAAAAACGACGCTTTCGGCGGACCCCGGGAGGACCCTGATCGGTGACGACGAGCATGGCTGGGGGGCCGATGGCGTCTTCAATTTCGAGGGCGGTTGCTATGCCAAGGTGATCCGGCTCTCCCGGACCGGCGAGCCCGAGATCCACGCCACCACCCGGAAGTTCGGCACCATTCTCGAGAACGTGGTGGTGCACGAGGACACTCGCCGGCTGGACCTCGACAGCGCGGAGTTCACCGAGAACACCCGCGCCTCCTACCCGGTCACGCATATCCCGAGCGCCTCCAGGACGGGCTCCGGCGGACAACCCGAAGTCGTGTTGATGTTGACCGCCGACGCCTTCGGCGTCCTGCCTCCCATCTCGCGACTGACTCCCGAGCAGGCCATGCATCACTTCCTCTCCGGCTACACCGCGAAGGTTGCCGGCACGGAACGCGGGATCAAGGAACCGCAGGCAACGTTCAGCGCCTGCTTCGGGGCGCCGTTCATGACCCGGCGGCCCGAGGCGTACGCACGGCTGCTGGGACGCCGCATCGAGGAGCACGACGTGCGGTGCTATCTCGTGAACACCGGCTGGGCCGGCGGGCCCTGCGGAGTCGCCGACCGCATGCCCCTCGCTCTCACCCGTCAGTTGGTGCGGGCGGTGCTGAGCGGCGACATCGAGCGGGCCGGGTTTGACCCGGAACCCGTCTTCGGTCTCGATGTCCCCCGCGAATGCCCGGGCGTTCGGTCGCGGATGCTCGACCCGCGCCAGACCTGGGATGACGGGTCGGCCTACGACCGGCAGGCACAGCAGCTCTCCGAAATGTTCGAGGAGAACGCCAAGCGGCTCGGGATTACAGCCGCCACGGCAGCCAGCGAGATCACGCTCGTCCCGACCGGATGAGCGCCTCCGAGCGAATCCCCGAACGAATCCCTGAACGAATCCTGGTCCTCCTCCGCCACGGGGAGAGCGTCTGGAATCGGGAGAACCGGTTCACGGGCTGGACCGACGTAGCGCTTACCCAAACGGGGCGCGAGCAGGCCCGGCGTGCCGGGGACGGACTGCGCGACGCCGGCATCGTCCCGGTGGTTGCCCACACTTCCGTCCTCCAGCGCGCCATCCACACCCTGGAAGAAGTTCTGGGCCGGCTGGAGCGCCCTGACCTGCCGACCCGGTATGCCTGGGAGTTGAACGAACGGCACTACGGGAAGCTCCAGGGGAAGAACAAGGCGGAGACGGAACGCGAGTTCGGCCCGGAGAAAACGCTCGCCTGGCGGCGCAGCTTCGCCGATCCGCCACCCCCCGTGGACCTTGGCGACCCACGGCATCCGCGGTTCGACGAGCGTTACGCGAATGTCCCGGATGAGCGCCTACCTCGCGGGGAATCGCTTCGGGACACCGCGCAAAGAATGATTCCGTATTGGGACCGGCAGATCGTTCCGGATCTCGCCTTGGGTCCGGTGCTGGTGGTCGCGCACGGCAACAGCCTGCGCTCGCTGGTCATGCATCTCGAGGGAATCGAGCCGGCGGAAATCCAGCAGCGGAACATTCCGACCGGAATACCCCTCGTGTACCGCCTGGACGAGAGGCTTGGGGTGCTCGGGCAGCACTACCTCGCCGGGGAAGACGAACTCGCGGCCGGCATCGCCAAGGCAATCCAGCGTCCCTGACGGCCGCCGGGCTCTGCGAACCGGCCCCGCTCCCCGGCGGCGCCTGGAGGGATGACACCCGGCCGACCGGCCAGGAGAAACCCGCATGATCGGTCCACCTGCACACCCCGCCGGGGATGAAAATGGCGCGGCACTCACGCTGGCCTGGCGCCGCGTCATCGGCCCCGGTTTCGCGCTCCCGCGCGATGCCGGGCCCCACCGGGAGAACTGCCCAGAGGTCGGCGTTCCAAGCCGTCCCCGCCACCTTCCGCACTGAAGTTCAAGCGGAGACGGGAGCCATCCCGACGGTTGGGGTCAGCGCCGCCGCGGCCCTGCGGGCCGCTGTGCCGACCAGAGGTCGGCGTTCCAAGCCGTCCCCGCCACCTTCCGTACTGAAGTTCAAGCGGAGACGGGAGCCATCCCGACGGTTGGGGTCAGCGCCGCCGCGGCCCTGCGGGCCGCTGTGCCGACCAGAGGTCGGCGTTCCAAACCGTCCCCGCCACCTTCCGCACTGAAGTTCAAGCGGAGACGGGAGCCATCCCGACGGTTGGGGTCAGCGCCGCCGCGGCCCTGCGGGCCGCCGTGCCGACCAGAGGTCGGCGTTCCAAGCCGTCCCCGCCACCTTCCGTACTGAAGTTCAAGCGGAGACGGGAGCCATCCCGACGGTTGGGGTCAGCGCCGCCGCGGCCCTGCGGGCCGCTGTGCCGACCAGAGGTCGGCGTTCCAAACCGTCCCCGCCACCTTCCGCACTGAAGTTCAAGCGGAGACGGGAGCCATCCCGACGGTTGGGGTCAGCGCCGCCGCGGCCCTGCGGGCCGCCGTGCCGACCAGAGGTCGGCGTTCCAAGCCGTCCCCGCCACCTTCCGTACTGAAGTTCAAGCGGAGACGGGAGCCATCCCGACGGTTGGGGTCAGCGCCACCGCGGCCCTGCGGGCCGCCGTGCCGACCAGAGGTCGGCGTTCCAAGCCGTCCCCGCCACCTTCCGCACTGAAGTTCAAGCGGAGACGGGAGCCATCCCGACGGTTGGGGTCAGCGCCGCCGCGGCCCTGCGGGCCGCTGTGCCGACCAGAGGTTGGCGTTCCAAGCCGTCCCCGCCACCTTCCGTACTGAGTTTCAAGCGGAGACGGGAGCCATCCCGACGGTTGGGGTCAGCGCCGCCGCGGCCCTGCCGGCCGCCGTGCCGACCAGAGGTCGGCGTTCCAAGCCGTCCCCGCCACCTTCCGTACTGAAGTTCAAGCGGAGACGGGAGCCATCCCGACGGTTGGGGTCAGCGCCGCCGCGGCCCTGCGGGCCGCCGTGCCGACCAGAGGTCGGCGTTCCAAGCCGTCCCCGCCACCTTCCGTACTGAAGTTCAAGCGGAGACGGGAGGCCATCCCGACGGTTGGGGTCAGCACCGCCGCGGCCCTGCGGGCCGCTGTGCCGACCAGAGGTCGGCGTTCCAAAGCCGTCCCCGCCGAGCGCCCCCCTCCCGGTCCGCTCGGCTAATGGCCTTTGTGTCCCAGCGGGCCCCGCGCAGAACCGCGCTTCGCTCCACCCTCGTCGTCATCGCCGTTTCCGCTGCCGCGGAGCAGCGCCGGCACGTCCACGCCCGTCGAAGTCTTCAACTGCTCCAGGAAGGCGGCGATGGAACCGGTGAGGCCGCGCACGTGGTTCGGGAGCGCGCCTCCGTCCCCGGAATCCACGACCGTGAGCCGTTCGACGTGGAGGTTGTCGTGGAGCACGTGGGTCACCTTGTCGAGGAGCTGCGGCAGCATCTGCAGCAGCATGATTTCCCGGGTCGTGTCGTCGGTCCACTGGGCCTTGATCTCGGCCAGGGCCTCCGCGGTCGCCTTCCCGTTCTCGCGAATACGGGACGCCTCGCCCTGGGAGGTGAGCTCCTGGGCCCGGCTGGCCGCTTCGGCCGGTACGACGGTGTTGGCGGTCTCGCGCAGCTTGTTGCGCTCCACCCGGATCGCTTCGAGTCGGCGCTCTTCCTCGATGCGCGACATGCGCTTCGCGACTTCGGCGATCTGTTCGGCCTGGTTCGCCGTCGCCGCCCGCTCGGCCCGCCGCATCCGGACGCCATGCTCGGCGTCCACGATGGCCTCTTCCGCCTTGGTCTCGGCGACCACCGCGTCCATCTTGGCGTTCGCCGCCACATCCCGCGCCTCGGCTTCCGCTCGCGCTTCGGCGACCTTCGCATCCCGGCGGACGAGGGCGCTGCGCTTGCGTCCGATGGCGTCGAGGTACCCCTCGCTGTCGGACAGGTTCTGGATCTTGAAGGTGTCGAGCACCAAGCCGAGCTGCGAGAAGTCCTTCTGCGCGGATTCGGCCACCGCCTCGGCGACCCCCAGGCGTTCGGCGTTGGCCTCTTCGGGGGACCGGGTGGCGAGCACTCCGCGCAGGCTTCCCTCGAGCGTCTGCCTTGCCACGGACTGGATTTCGTGCTGGCTCCTGCCGAGGAAGCGCTCCACGGCGTTCTCGAGACCGCCCTCCGGGTCGCCAGCGATCTTGACGGTCGCCATCCCGTCCACGTTGAGCGAAATCATTCCGGCGGAGAGCGCCTTCTTGACCGTCACTTCAATGGGAATGGTGTTCAGGGAGATCCGCGACACCGTTTCCACGAGGGGCCGGCGGAAACCGCGGCCACCCCGAACGATCCGGTATCCCTTCTTCCTTCCCGAGAAGATCACCGCCTCGTTGGGGGCGCAGACCACCACGTGGGCGCGGATGAAGATGACGATCGCCAGTATTCCGGTTATCCCGAGGGCAAGGGCGATTCCAATGGTTCCTGGGGTCATGAAAGGGCCTCCCTGGTCGCTGGCCGGTAGATCAACCCTGAGTTCCGGTCGCGGGATTCCTCACGAGAATCAACAGTCATAGTAGAGAGCGAACTCCGCCGGGTGCGGACGCTGGTCCAAGTAGGCGAGCTCGTGGCTCCGCTTGTAACGCACCCAGGTGTCCATGACGTCCGGCGTGAAGACATTCCCCCGCAGCAGATAGTCGTGATCCTCCTCAAGTGCGTCGAGAGCGGCTTTCAGTGTCGGCGGCGTGTCGCCGATCTTGCGCTGCTCCTCTTCGGGCATCTCGTAGAGGTCGCGGTCCACCGGATCGGGAGGCACGATCTTGTTCATCATGCCGTCCAGCCCGGCCATCATGATGGCGGAGAACGCCAGGTACGGGTTGGCGCTCGGGTCGGGACAGCGGAACTCGATCCGCTTCGCGCCCGGACTCGCCGAGTACATGGGAATCCGGACCGCCGCCGAGCGGTTGCGCTGGGAGTAGACGAGCTTCACCGGAGCTTCGAACCCGGGAACGAGGCGCCGGTAGGAGTTGGCCGTGGGACAGGTGAAGGCCAGGAGCGACCCCGCGTGTTTCAGGATGCCGCCGATGAAGTGAATCCCCATGTCGCTGAGGCCGGCGTACCCGTCGGCATCGTAGAAGAGGTTCTGCCCTTTCCTCCACAGACTCATGTGGCAGTGCATTCCGGAACCGTTGTCGCCGAAGAGCGGCTTGGGCATGAAGGTCGCGGTTCTTCCATGCCGGTGCGCGGTGTTCTTCACGACGTACTTGAACTTCATCATCGCGTCGGACATGTGGCTGAGCGTCTGGTATTTCAGCCCGATCTCGCACTGCCCGCCGCTGCCCACTTCCTGGTGGTGCAGTTCCGCATCGACCCCGCAGTCCCGCAGATTGGTCACCATCTGGGAGCGAACGTCCTGATAGGGATCGGTGGGCGGCATCCGGAAATAGCCCTGCTTCAGGCCCGGCTTGTGGCCGAGGTTCGGCTTCTCGTCACGTCCGACGTTCCAGGCGCCGGAGCTGGCGTCCACGTGGTAGTAGGCCTCGTTCACCGTCTGGTCGAAGCGCACGTCGTCGAAGATGTAGAACTCCGCCTCGGGGCCCACGTAACAGGTATCCGCGACCGAGGAAGTCTCCAGGAAGCGCGTGGCCTTCTCGACGATGTTCCGCGGATCGCGCGAGTACAGGCTGAGGTCCACCGGATCCTTGACGTTGCAGATGAAGACCAGCGTCGGATCCTCGTAGAAGGGATCGATGAAGCCGCTGTCCGGATCGGGGCGGAGCAGCATGTCGCTGTCTTCGATGCCCTGGAAGCCGCGTACCGACGAACCGTCGAAGCCGATTCCGTGCACGAACATGTCCTCTTCGAAGGCCTCGATGGAGTAGGAAATATGGCGCCAGCCGCCCAGGAGGTCGGTGAACCGGAAGTCCACGAACCGGATCTTCCGGTCGGTGATGACCCGGCGGACGTCGCGAAGAGACATGGGAGGCCGTCAGCCGACAGCCTGCGAGCCACGCTCGCCGGTTCGAATCCGTATGCAGTCGTGGAGGTCGGTGACGAAGATCTTCCCGTCGCCGGGCTGTCCCGTTTGCGCGGCCCGCAGGATCGCCTGCACCGCGCGTTCCACGAAGTCCTCGTTCACCGCGACGTCGATGCGGACGCGCTTCAGGATGTTCACCTGCGTCTGCACCCCGCGGAACGTGGCTTCGTATCCCTTCTGGGTTCCGTGGCCGACTCCCGCGGTAATCGAGAACTTGTTGATCTGTGCACCGAAGAGTTCCTCCTGAACCAGGGGAACCACTTCGGGTTGCACCAGGGCGGTGACTAGCTTCATGTCGTAACAGCCTTGAAGAAAGTTCCCCTCAGGAACCCAGAATCTGGAAGCCGGTGTAGGACTCCATCCCGTGCTCGTTCATGTCGAGACCGCGGATCTCCTCCATCCGATCCACGCGAAGGCCGAGCACGGCCCTGATGGCGATGAACACCATCCCCATGGAGACGAAGACGAACAAGCCGGATGCAAAGGTGCCGAGCGCCTGGATGCCGAGCTGCTCGAACCCTCCGCCATAGAAGAGGCCCTCTCTGGCGAGTCCGAGCGGTTCCCGCCCCCAGAGTCCGACGGTCAGCGTTCCCCAGATCCCGCAAAGGCCGTGCACCGGGAAGGCGCCGCAGGGATCGTCCACCTTGATGATGTTCATGAGCCGCTCGCCGAGAACGATCACGAACCCGCCCGTCACGCCGATCCAGATGGCGGACGCGGGACTCACCACCGCGCAGGACGCGGTAATGGAAACGAGGCCCGCCAGGGCGCCGTTCATCGTGAAGAAGAGGTCAGGCTTGCCGAACAGGATCCACGAGATGAAGGTCGTGGTCACCGCTCCGGAAGCGGCGGCGAGGTTGGTATTGATCGCGATCAGGGAGATCAACTCTCCGTCACCGACGGCGAGGGCGGAGCCCGGGTTGAACCCGAACCAGCCGAACCAGAGGATGAAGACGCCGAGGGAGGCCAGCGGCACCGAGTGTCCCGGGATCGCATTCGCGGTGCCGTCGGCGTTGAAACGCCCCAGCCGCGGCCCCAGGAGCATGGCGCCGACCAGAGCCGTCGCGCCTCCGGTCAGGTGCACGACCGTGGAGCCCGCGAAGTCGAAGAAATCGAGCTGGGCGAGCCAACCCCCGCCCCAGCTCCAGTGGCCGACGATCGGGTAGATGAACGAGGAAATGATGAAGGAATAGGCGAGGTAGGCGGGGAACTTCATCCGCTCCGCCATCCCGCCGGCCACGATGGTGGCCGCGGCGCCGCAAAACGCCGCCTGGAACAGCCAGAAGGCCCAAAGCGGCACGTCGGCGCCCGATTCGGCGCCCACCAGGAAAAAGCCGGTGGTACCGAAGAAGGGGTTCCCTTCCGAGAACATCACCGCGTAGCCGAACACGAAGAACCCGATCGACGCCATGCAGTAATCGAGGAAGTTCTTCGTCAGGATGTTGCAGGTGTTCTTGGCCCGGATGAACCCCGCCTCGAGCATCCCGAACCCGGCCTGCATGAGGAACACCAGGAACGCCGAAATCAACACGAACAGGGTGTCGAGTCCCACCACGCTCACGCCCCCCGAGTCCTGGGCAAAGGCCGGTTCGGCCAGCAGGATGGCGGCCAACCCGATCACCGGAATTCGCCTCAGCATCAGGACCTCCTCCTCGGAGCTGCGTCTCCACGGGGCGCCCGCCACCCGGTCGGGACATCCCCAAATATGCGCGCGGAGAGTATGCCGCACGGGGTTCGGGGTCAAGAGTCGCACGCCGCACGCACGGTGCAGCCCCGGGGAACACGGGTGTTCACACCACCGTCGCGGCCCACCGGGCCGCAAAAAACCGCGCGGGGACGGCTGGGAACGCCGGCCAGTCCTCCCGGTGGGGGCCTTCAGACCGGCACAGCGGCGCGCAGCGCCGCGGGCGGTGCAGCGCCGACCGAGAAAGAGCGCGGGGACGGCTTGGAGCGCCGGCCTCCGGCCGGCATCGCGCGGGAGCGCGAAACCCGCGCCGATGATGCTGCGCCCCGTCAGCGAGAGCGCCGCACCACCTTTTCATGACGGGCGGGGTGTGCAGGAGAACCCGATCAGGAGGATTTCTCCCGGTGGGGCCCGGCATCGCCAGCCGCAGGCTGGCGAAACGCGCAGCCCGGTCCCTCGCTGCGGCTGATAGGTTTGCTCCGGTTTCCACCCGCATTTCCGTGAGGGCTCGCAACCAGGTGACCCCCGCCTCATGACGCTCCCAACGTGGCCTGATCGCGTCGTCCGGTTCCCGCTCACCAGGATCGTGCTCGGCACCGCGGCTGTCTTTGGGGCCCTGCTGATCACGCGGGGTCTGATCGAGTGGCTTTACGAGATCCTCGATCTCGGCCCGGTGCGCTTCTTCTCGATCCCGGCCGTAGCCGCGGCGGTTCTCGCCGTTTCCCTGGCGTACGTCGGGTACGTGCGCCTCGTGGAACGGCGAACGGTTCACGAGTTGTCCCGCGCGGGCGCGCTGCGGGAGGCCGGCGCCGGCCTGTTGGTCGGCTTCTCCCTGCTCGCCGGAACGATTGCGGGGCTTGCTGCCCTCGGGTACTACCAGGTCGAGGCTGTGAACCCGTGGACCACCGTGATCCAGGCATTCACCGTGGCGCTGTTCGCCGCCTGGTGGGAAGAACTTGTGTTTCGCGGCCTTGTCTTCCGAATCCTGGAGGAAAGCCTGGGGACGTGGTTCGCGCTCGGGATATCCGCCACGCTCTTCGGTTTGGTGCACATCGGGACTCCCAACTGGAGCGTTCTCGGCATCATCGCCATCGCTCTCGAGGCCGGCGTGCTGCTGGGCGCCGCCTACGTGCTGACCCGGCGGCTCTGGCTGGCGATCGGGATCCACCTGGGATGGAACTTCGCGAATGCGTTCTTCGGGGTATCGACCGGGGGGAACCGGGGCCTCTTCGAGGCGGGCGTGAGCGGCCCGGAACTGCTCACCGGCGGCGCCGACGTGGGCCGCTCTCCCATCGCGCTGGCGCTCGTTTCCGCGGTGGCCATCTACGTACTGGTCAAAGCACACCGGCGGGGACACTTCCGGCAACCGTTCTGGCGCCGCCCGCCGGCGACGCCGCCCGTCTGATTCGAGCGGCTACGCCGTCAGCCCGGTGACGGTCAGGAGCGCCATCAGACCGAACAGGACCGCCCATGCGTGCACGAACACCAAGGCGGTTTGCTTGACGAGGGTCTTCAGCACCCCCTCGGCATAGACCCGCCGGAGGGACAAGAAGAGCATCGTGAGCACGGCAAGATAGGCAATCACGGAAGGGACCTGGGTGCCGAGGATCAGGGTCCCGGCCGTTCCCGCCACCAGCACCACGAACGCCAGGGTGTGGAAGTGCAGGGCGAACACCAGGTGCGGGACGAAGAAGCGCTCGCGTCGCCCGTAGAGCAGCCTGAGCCACAAGGCAAAGAGGGGAACCTGGGCGAATACCGTCCACTGGAGCCGTTGGTGGAAGAGCCGCTGTGCGCGTTCCGGGGCTTCGAGCGCCGGCCGCAGCAGATGTTGCGAATACCACCCGGGGTCCTCTTCGCCGGACGGTGGATCGTCATTTTCGGCGACACGGTCAGGGACCGGCGCCGCGCGGGCGGGCAGATCAAACGGCGCGGGACCGGAGCCGATCCTTAGCGGCGCCCAGGGATTCGTGCCCGTTGCGTCGAGGACACTGTTCGGCGCAACGAACACGAGGAACAGGAAGGCCACGAAGCTGACCAGCAGATAGAGCCGCAGCGGCGTCACGAACCGGGCGCGCCGCCCTCGCCAGTAGTCCGCGGTCAACAAGCCGGGATGGCGGAACAGCGCGATGAGCGTCCGCCAGATGCGGGAATCGAGCGAAAAGACCTCGTCCACCGCTTCGCGAAGGAACTCGCTGATCGGCGTCCGGAGGTCGCCGGCGCGCTGCCCGCAGGAGGCGCAGTAGTGCTCTACCCGTTCGGATCCGCAGTTCGGACAGCGTTCGGTCATCGGTCCCGTATCCGGAATGTAAGCGATCCGTTCCCCGGGCCGGCGGCCGAGAAGGGAAGGGAACGCCGGTCTTCAGACCGGCACAGCGGCGCGCAGCGCCGCACAGCGGCGCGCAGCGCCGCGCAGCGCCGCGGGCGGCCTAGTGCAGACCGACAAGAAGCGCGGGGACGGCTTGAGCCCCCACCGGGAGAACTGGCCGCCGGCCTCTGGCCAGCATCGCCCCAGTTCTGCCGGGGGGGACCCGCAGGCTGGCGAATCGCGCAACCCAGGCCGCGGATCGCACGGGTACCCTGTTCCCGTTCGACCCGCCTCTTCCGAGCGGCGCGCCGGACTCGGTGACCCAAGCTTCATGACGCTCCCAGGCTGGCTTGCCTTGATGACGCCATGACAGGTCTCACTGCCTCAGAATGCAGGGTTCCTCACGGAGTTGCCCAATGAAGACCCGCCGGCTGTTCTGGCTTGTCCTGTTCTTCCCCATCGGCGCGTGGACCGCGGCCGCCCTTCAGGATGATGGCGTGGACGCCAGGATCCGGACGATCGAGCGTCCGCAGCAGCCGAACCGCCAGGGTCTGGATCCCTACACGCTCGAAGAGATCATGAGTCTGACCGGGGTGCCCGGGGTCAGCGTCGCCGTGATCCAGGACTTCCGGATCCACTGGGCCAAAGGCTACGGGATCGCCGACGTTGCAGCCGGCGCCCGCGTCGACACCCAGACACTGTTCCAGGCTGCGTCCATCAGCAAACCGGTGGCGGCAATGGCCGTCGTTCGAGCGGGCGAGGGGGGGCGGTTCTCACTCGACGACGACATCAACGCAATCCTTACCTCCTGGCGGCTGCCCGAAACCCGGCACACCCGCAACCGGCCGGTGACTCCCCGTACTCTCGCAAGCCACACGTCGGGAACCGGGGACGGGTTCGGTTTTCCGGGCTACCACCCCGACGCCCCGCTACCGACGACCGTTCAGATCCTGAACGGGGAGCGGCCCTCCAATGTTGGTCCGGTTCTTCTCGAACGAGAGCCCCTGACGGCGTTCCAGTACTCCGGCGGCGGCGTCACGATGATGGAGCTTGCCCTGACCGACGCGACCGGGAAACCCTTCCCCGAGTTGCTCAACGAAAGGGTGTTGGGGCCGATCGGAATGACACGCAGCACATTCGAGCAGCCCCTGAGCGCGGAGTTGGACTCGAACGCCGCCCGGGCCCACGACGCTGGCGGCCAACCGAAGGACGCAAAGTGGCACGTCTATCCCGAGTTGGCCGCCGCCGGCCTGTGGACCACGCCCACCGACCTGGCGAAGTTCGCCATCGATGTTCAGCAGGCGCTCCAGGGGCGGGACCGAACGGTGTTGTCCGCCCTGGGCGCCCAGCAGATGGTCAACCCGGTGGGTGTCGGAGACTATGGAGTCGGGTTCCGCGTTTCCAAGCGCGGACAGGGCTGGTACTTCGGACATGGCGGCTCGAACTGGGGTTTCCGGGCAACGCTGCTCGCGCACAAGGTGAAGGGGTACGGCGTGGCGATCATGACGAATGGTGATCGCGGGGGTGTCGTTCTCGACGAATTGACGGCGCGGGTCGAACGAGCCTATGGATGGGACTCACTCGACAAACCGGTGCCACGTTAGCGGCCGCCGAAATAGCAAGGGACCGCTGGTGTTCACACCGGCACCGCTGCGCGACGCGCAGCGAGATCGCGCATCGCAAACCGCGAAGAAGCGCGGGGACGGCATGGACCCCCACCGGGAGAACTGGCCGCCGGCCTCCAGCCGGCATCGCGCGGGAGCGCAGCGCGAGGTGGGGATCCGGGAAGGTGGGAACGCCACCCTTGCCGTTGCCATCCGGCGCACTGGGTTCAAGCCGACTTTTCCACATCACCCTCCTGAAGTGAGACGGAACGACCCGAAATCCCGTCTATGGGCATAGGGGAAGACGCCGGTGTCTTCCGCCGCGTCCCACCAGAGGAGTCCCCGATGGCCAACCCCGCACCGCAACCACCCGTCCCCGAACCACCCGGGAAGCCAGCTCCGCCCCCAGCCGACCAACCGCCACCGGACCCCGTCGCCGCCAATCCGAAACCAGCCGAGGAAGGCGCTCTCTTCCGCGCCCTGGTGGACGCGGGCATGGAGGCGACGTTGGCCTATACTGTTGAAAAGCGGATGCATGCCATGACTACGGAGACCGCAGCGGCGCAGATTCAGCCGGTGCTCGCGGAACTCCGGGAGATGCGCGAGAGCATGGTCACGAAGGCGGACCTGGCCGAATTTGCCACGAAGGCGGACCTGGCCGAATTTGCCACGAAAGCGGATTTGGCCGAGTTCGTTACCAAAGCGGACTTGGCCAAGTTCGGCACTCAGTTCGTTACCAAAGCGGACTTGGCCGAGTTCGGCACCCGGTTCGCCACGAAGGCGGACTTGTCAAACCTGGAAACGCGCATGGTCCGATGGATGTTCGGAGCGCTGATGGCCCACGCGGTGCTCACCGTCGCCCTCGTCGTCGGTTTCATGAGCGTGATGCGGTGACGCGGGCTGCGGCCTGACTTGGGGCACGCCGCATAGCCGGGCGCACCGTTCGGTTCTCACCCGCTCTTCCCCGCCCGCCAGGGTACGCGGCCCGCTCGCCGCCGTCCCTCCAGGTGGGGCTTACGAGGAGCGATTCGCGGTCCTTGCGGTGTCGCCCGCGCCTCCGAACTGGAGAGACGCCTACCCGAGGCAATGGCGGAGCAAAGCAAACACTGGCAGACATTCGCCACGGGGACGGCCGCGACACGCAGCCGGCCGCAGGACCGACCAGGCACCTCAGCGGCCGGTGAAGAACGGACATGCTGCCGAAACGATGTTGGCGAAGTCCGAAATCCACAAGGAAGCGCTCAATCTTCCGGCCCACGAGCGCATCGAACTCGGGGTGGGACTCTGGGACAGCTTGGCGCCTACGGAGGTTCCGATCCCGGACTGGCAGCGGGATCTGATTCGTGAACGCGTGGCGGCACTTGACGACCTACGGCCGGACGAGCGTTCGACACCCCGGGAAGCTGCCCGCAAGCGAATCTTTTCCGACAAGGCGTGAGCCTGCCGGTCCGGCTGACGCCTGCCGCTGCAGCAGGAGGCGCGGGAGTCCTGAACCTGTCCGGATCCGCAGTTCGGACAGCGCTCGGTCATCAGGTGTCGGCCGCGTGGCAGGAATCCAAGTGATCCGGTCCCGTCGGAGGCGGCGTCTTCGCGACCACTTTTCCACATCGGGGGTGGCAGGTGGGGTAAAACCGGCCCGGCTTTCGTTTATGGAAGTAGAGGAGGACGCCGCGTTTTCCGAGGCATCCCCCACCGGAGTCCCCGATGCCCACCCAGCCCACGCCGCCGCCGCCCGCCCCCGAAACCCCGCCGAAGCCGGCCCGGCCACCCGCCGATCCCCCGCCGCGCGGCCCGGACGCCGGCGTACCGAAACCCGTCGACGAAGGCGCCATCTTCCGTGCCCTCCTCGACGCGGGCGCTAACGCGGTGGTCGCCTATACTGCAGAAAAGCGGCTACACGCCATGATCTCGGAAGCCATCGCCCCGCAGCTTCAGCCGTTGCTGGCGGAGGTGTGCCGGCGCTTCGACGAACGGTTCGACGAACAGGAAAAACGGTTCGAAAAACGACTCGACGAACAGAACCGCCAGCTGGACGAACACGACCGGAAGCTGGACGTCATCGTCGCTCGCCTCGACGGGCTGAAGTTGCTGGGGCAGATCATGGTCGGGGCCTACGCCCTCCTGATCACGGTGCTCATCGCGGTCTTCGGCTTCCTGTTCGCACGCTGACCCCGGCCGCGCCAGCGCACGGCGAAGCCGGGCGCCAGGCAATGACCTGGGGCAGCCCACTCCGCCTCGCTTCGCAAGCCGTGCCCTCGGACAGCCAACTCCCCTCTGGCCGGCATCGCGCGGGAGCGCGAAACCGGCGCATATGAGGCTCCGCGTCGCCAACGTGTGCGCGTGGAACACTCCACGGCCGATGCGCTATCGCGTGGCGGTATTCCTCGGACCAGTCGCGTTCATCGCGTGGAGTTCCGGACTGGCAGCCCAGGAAGTTCCGGCAACCAGGGCGTCGGGAGCCATCCAGATCGACGGCGTGCTGGACGAGGCGGACTGGAGCAGCGCCGCCCCCATCGAGACCTTCACCCAGCTCCAGCCGGTCGCCGGCGCGCCGGCCTCCCAGCGCACCGCCATCCGGGTGCTCTACGACGAGCGGATGGTCTATTTCGGGATCGAGGGCCGCGACACGAATCCGGACGCTATCTCCCGGACGGTCACCCAGCGCGACGGCGAGGTCTGGGAGGACGACGCGGTGGCGCTCGTCCTCGACACGTTCGACGACGACAACAACGCCTACGTGTTCATGGTCAACTCGCTCGGGACCCAGCAGGACGAGCGCTGGGCGGACAACGGGCGCACGCGGGACATCACCTGGGACGCCAACTGGCTGTCGGCGGGTGTGACGAGCGCGCGGGGCTGGACCGCCGAGGTCGCGATTCCGTTCGAAACGGTCCGCTTCGCGCGGGAAGCCACGGCGTGGGGCTTCAACGCGATCCGCTACCTGCCCCGGAATCTGGAGCAGAGCCACTGGGTTCCGGGCCTGTCGGAGTGGTTCCGGATCGACGAGATCGGCAGCATCACGGACCTCGATCTGACCGAGGCCGTCACCAAGAGCTACGCCTTCATCCCCTACGTGCAGGGGGCCCTGCAGGAGGCGCAGGACGACACCGCGGAGTTCGGACTCGATCTGCGCTACGCGCCGTCCAGCAACATCGGGATCGACTTCTCCTTCAATCCGGACTTCGCCACCGTCGAGGCCGACGTCGAGCAGGTGAACCTGACCCGCTACGAGCTGTCGTACCCGGAGAAGCGTCCCTTCTTTCTGGAAGGCACGGAGAGCTATCGCACCCGCATCGTGCAGTTCTACTCCCGCCGGATTGGGGACATGCGGTGGGGCGCGAAGGTCAACGGGAAGGTCGGCAAGTGGAGGGTCAACGGGCTGGCCAGCCAGACGGACTCGGAGTCCGTCACCTCCAGCACCGGGACGGGCGCGCTCTACTCCGCGTTCCGGTTGAGCCGGGAGATCCGGGGCGCTTCCAACGTCGGGGTGATCGGCGCGAACCGCACCTACGACGGGACGAACGAAGGCTCGCTGGGACTCGTGGGGACCCTGTTCTTCTCGGACTACCTTGGGATGACCTCACAGGTCGTCCGGTCCTACGGCGCCCACGACGACGGAACGTGGACGTACTTCTTCCGGCCCTCCTACGACTCCCAGACCGGACACTTCCACGTCCGCTACACGCACGTCGGAGAAAACGTCCGGGAGAACATGAACCGGGTCGGCTTCATCCGGGACGACGACCGGCGGGAGGTGGATTCGAACCTCCGGAAGCAGTTCTGGATCAATCGCCACGGCCTCCAGGACCTGACTGCCTCGATCAACTACAACCAGTTCTGGAGTCAGTCGGGCCGGTTGCGAAGCTGGCAGATCCGCAACCGGCTCGGCCTCAACTTCCTCAGGCGGTGGAGTCTGGACCTGACGAACGACGAGGAGTTCAAGGCCGAAGAGCCCGGACTCTTCGAAAACGACTTCCGGAACTCGCTCAACCAGGCCAAGCTGACCTTCGACACCCGAACGGGCACGGCCGTGTCGGCCTACTACGGCCGGGGTCTCAACTTCGACAGCGACCTCGACCAGTTCGGGGGAGTCATGGACTGGACGATCACCGACGCCCTCACCGCCACCTACGACCTCAAGCGGGTCTGGTTCGACCCCGACCCCCGCGACCGAAGCAGTTGGGTCCACTTCGTGCGAGCGACCTACTACGTGAACAAGGACATGTTCTTCAAGGTCTTCTACCAGACGAGGTACGACGTCACCGGCAGCCTCGCGAGCCCGATGTTCGAACTCGAGCGCGAAACGATCCAGCTCCTCTACGTCTGGAGGTTCTTCCCCCCGTTCGGCTCGCTACAGCTCGCCTACCAAGAAGGACCCGCGCAGTTCGACGACGAACTAGTCAAATACCGCACCCTCTTCACCAAACTCTCCTGGGTATTCTGAGGCGCGGGAAGGGACCGCCGGTCTTCAGACCGGCACCGCCAGCCGCAGGCTGGCGAAAAGCAGGCTCCACCGGGAACTCGGTCGTAGAATCCGCGGGAAGATCCGTAGTCGCCCGCGGTGGTACCGCGTGGTTTACCCAAAGCGTCTCGGATGAAGACGCCCTTGAGGCGCTGACTACCCGCATGAATCGTCAATACGCTCGCAGGATTCCTGGATGACGGATACAACTTGTTTCGCGGTCTTCGAGCACTGCGTCGAAGCCGTGAAATCCGGCGTACTGATCGAATCCGTGAGTCCAAGGGACAAGGAGTTCCACTTCCAGAACTGGTTCCAGGCCCGTCTGCGGCAGACCGGCGCACACTTCGAGGTCGGCGGACGTAATTCCTATCCGGATTTCTCGCTCGTCGAGTGTGTGGAGGGTTACGAAATCAAGGGGTTGGCCTGGCCTGGCCGGGAGCGAAACTACGACTGCAACAGCCAGGCCCCGACGGGCTTCCACAACGGCCGGCAGATCTTCCACGTCTTCGGCCGCTATCCGGCTGATCTCAGGCCGTACTCGGACGTCGGTGGCGGACGGCCTCAGTATCCGGTCGTCGATCTGGTGATCTGTCATGGCGACTTTCTCAACGCTGATCATGAGTACATTCACCGCAACAAGAGCGCGAAGGGCTTTGGCACGTATGGCGACATCATGATCCGGGACCGGAAGATGTACGTTGCCCCGACGCCGTTCGCTCTAACCAGCGGAACGACCGGCCTGATGACGCTCATCGTTCCCGAGGCGTGGGATGCCCCCGAGAACTTTCGCGGAGTCGGGGGCCTGCTGCGAACGGAGGCCGCGGAGCTCGTCGTTGCCTACAAGTTTGATCTTCGGACCAACGAACTCGCCGTGGAGACCGTGCCAAACCCCCACGCTGCGACGGAGCACCGCTTCGTCGCCTATCGGCTCAGGAGCCAAACGGATAAACCGGTCACGATGTCGCAGCCGGCCGACGCAGGCGGACGCTGAGTTCGCCTCAGACTTCCGCTCGTGCAGCCGGACCGAAGAGCGATGGAGGTCTGGCTGATGTCAGGTGAGGGACGTCTCGTCGTTCCTCGGATGGCGTTTGTGCAGACCACGTGGCGTCGGCCAGGGCATCGAGTTCATCGCCGGCGGCCGTCAGGGAGGCGGCGAGTTCCTGGGAAGTGCGGCGCGGACTGAGATGTACCAGGAGTTGACTTCGGAAGATCAACCTGGTGTCGCTCTGCGAGAGATGTCTTCCGACTCTCTCGAAGCGCCGTGTCTGTCCCGCTGCCGCGGCGGCTGCCATCTCCCGGGCCTTGTCGACCGCTACGAAGTTGCGGGAATCCATCTTGACCTTGCGGCAGACGATCAGCACATCGAGATCAATCGGTTGGCGCGCCTGGGTCTTGGGAGCGGCCACCGACATCTCCGATTTCACCGGATGGCAGCGGACAACGGCGAACCCACCCTCGCGGAGGGCCGTCGCCAGACTGGTCCACCCACTCTCCCGCGAATGGTGATAGCTGAAGACCATGAGGCCGTCATCCCGAAGAACGCGGTGGCATTCGCGGAACACTTCCGCCAGTTTTCTCGCGAAGGCGTCCGCGTCGCGGTCCTGAACTTCGCGCGGGTGCCTGGTCGTTTGCGGCTCGGCGCCGCTCACCGGGAAGTAGAGACGCTGCCACGCGTGGAAGAAGTCCGCTAGCTCCGAGTAGTGGACGTTGTCGAAGAACGGCGGGTCGGTGACGACGAGATGTACGCTGCGGTCGGGGATGTCCGTCGCAGAGGAGTCCCCGCAGCGCAGGTAGATCGTTCCCGGGGTCAGTCCGCCTTCGGGATAGCGCTCCGCAACCTCGGCGTCCATGGGGGCGCTCAGGCCGAAGACCTTCCTTGACCGGGCCTTCCCGGTTCCGTTCTCAATCGCGATCTCGAACGGCGCGGCCCGGTACTCGATGGCCCGCAGGAGCCGGCGCGGGAAGAGGGTCGAGAAGGAGCCGGAACTCCGCGTGGTGCCCCAGACGTTCGCTTCGATCGGTGTCCTTTCGGGCTTCAGGATGTGGTGCGAGAACATGTGCCGGACGGCGCCGGTTCCTTCACCCTTGTAGGAGGCGAACATGTTGTTGAACTCCAGGGCGCCGGAAAAAAGGACCGCGAGGGCTTCCTTGGCGGGGCCGTCGGAGAGCCGCCGAATCGCATCCGCCAGTGTGGTCAGCGCGAGCAGTTGACGTTCGTTGAAGAGTTGGCTCCAGCGCCGGTATCCGTAGCGGAGGATCTGGTCCGTGTTGTGTCCGGGACGGATGGGGTCATCGGGGACGGGAAGCGGGCTTTCACGCAACCGGCGCCGGGCGTCGTCGAAGGCCGCGATGTCGGCGGAGGTCGGAGTGAGGTACTCCTTCGCTCCGTCGGCCCGTAGCACCAGCTTGGCGTACATCCGGTGTTCGGGAGGCGCGTCCCGGGCACCGGCCGTCCGCGCGATCGAAAACTCATGGTTTCGCGAGCACCGCGCTGTCGTTCGCGCTGCCGGTCCCCGCTGCGGATCGAAGCGGTGGCCGCATCCGCAATTGGCGTGGGCCGCGTCGTTCCGGCACAGAACCAGCTCACCGCACTCCGGGCAGACCGCGCGCGCCTCTCGGCGGGCCGTTCGCAGTGCGTGCTGGGCGAAGATGTAGCGGGAGAAGAGATTCACCGAGTCTCCGCATTCCGGGCAGGGGAGGCACTTTACCCAGAAGAAGTAGAGCGCGTCTGCCGGGTTCCCGAGGCTATCGGTCGTCCGATAGAGCGACCGGAGCTGGCCGCCGACGCTGCGGGCAAGCCCACGGAACTGGTGCTCCAGTTCGTCGGCGGGAAGATGTCCCAGCCCGACGCGAACGGCGCGGTAGGCAACCGGGTTGATGTCGCCGCCAATCGCGGAACAGCCGAGCTTGACGGCCTCGCCGACGGTCGTGCCGCTGCCCATGAAGGGATCGAACACGGTGAGCCCCGGGAACCGGACCGACCCGTGAAACAGTTCCATTACCGAGGAACCTCGGGGGGCCGCGGCCGCGATGATCGCCGACCGGAACACGGAGCCCAGCCGGCGCGCCCACCACTTGTGGACGTGGTAGGGGGGCCGGGAAATCTCCTTCCTCCAGCTCTCCATTTCCGCAATTTCGCTAATCGCTTCGAAGGGGAAGTCGTCTTCGATGGCGCGTGGACCCCCGACGGCGAAGGGGGGCCATTCGCTGGAGGGCGGCTGCGCGCAGAGCGCCGCCGCCGCGCGTACGCCGGCCGAGGCGAGGGCTGGACGTTGGGCGAAGGTCGTCCGGAGCGGCTCCGGAACACGTCCCGCGGCCAATAGCAGTTCGTCCTCCTGCAGGGACAACACCGGAGCGAGCCGCCGGAGCAGTGACTCGGAGGGCTGAACTCGGCCTCCCTCGACCCGCGACAGATACGCCGGGTCCACACCCGTCTGCTGGGCGACAGACCGCAGGGATACTCCGAGCCCCTCCCGGCGGCCTCGTAGAAGCTTCCCTATCTCCACGGGCCGATTCTCGCGCCTGTTGACTATTCTGTCAACGCTCCTCCCCTGCCGAAAGCCTGGTCAGCGAAAGAGGCATGCCTGAGCCCTTTCCATTTCGCCCGCGCCTTCGAGGCGGCGACTGGGACAGCACCCCACGCCGACGTCACGGAGCGCCGGATCGAAAAAGCGAAGTTCTGGATTCTGGAAGGACGGTGCCCGCTCGCCGAAACCGCCCCATCTGTGCGGGTTTTCCTCCCACGCTTCCTTCACGAAGTGGTTTGGACGGCTTGTCGGAGCCACGCCGCCATATCGAGCAGGCTGCCGCTGATCAAGAGGCTCCGCCACCCACACCGCACGGCGGGCTGGCACGGGACCGCCGGTCTTCAGACCGGCATCGCACCAGAGCGCGAAACCTTCAGGTTCCCGC
Source organism: Candidatus Marinacidobacterium sp. (assembly GCA_965223075.1). Classification (GTDB taxonomy): domain Bacteria; phylum Acidobacteriota; class Vicinamibacteria; order Marinacidobacterales; family Marinacidobacteraceae; genus Marinacidobacterium. The sequence goes on from OZ244986.1 coordinate 2,192,301, forward strand.
CAGTAGTCGTTGCAGCCGTGGATGCAGGGTGCTCACCAGACGGTCCAAGCGATCCCGCATCCAGGCTACAGCATCGTCGAACGCCTGGTTGCCCGTGCGATTCGGGTCTTCCGGTGGGAACGGCAGTTGCACCTCACGCCGGAAACCGATCCTCGGTCGCCCGGAGCTGTTCTCCCAATACTGAAGATCGGCTCCCAGCTCCCGGCGCAGTCCATCCAGTCCCGCCTTGACTTCGCTAAAGGTTCGCTCTGCCTGCGGAATCCCTTTCCGGAAGGTCATGTAGCAGCCGACAATATGTTGTTGTCGGTACAGGTAGCCCGCGAACGACAGTCCCCAATCGCCGAACCCGGAGTGCCGCACCTTGACGTAGATCAGCGAGTCCTTGCCGGTCTGAAGACCGGCGGTCCCAGCCGTCGGCGCTGCCTTTCAAGTGGTGGAGGCGGCGGGAATCGAACCCGCGTCCGAAAGCCTTCTGCAACGACGTCTACATGCATATCCGGGTTGTGGCGAGAACCCGCGCCCGGAGGCGCCTTTCCCTCTTTCGGTCCCGCGCCGCATCAACCCGGCGAATCGCGGCTCGGTACCTATCCCTGGTGCTCACCGACGGCTCGGGAAAACCGCCGGCAAAGCCCACCTAGTCGACGTCCTTTCCCGCCCGGTAGGCGTGGTCAGGAAGGACGTGGCTTAAGCAGCCAGTGCCAGATCAGTGTTGGCTTTTGTTTTGTTTCCACCGTTTACGAGAGGTGGACCCCCGACATGCAATCGTTGCTTCATGTGCCTTCGTCGAACCCAGTACGCCCCCTCCTCGCGCGAGTCAGGCGGCAATCCGAGGCCGGAAATCGGCCCCGGGGACCGGTGGGGACACTAGCCCCGCACCAAAGACCGCGTCGCGAATCGGCTACGATTTTAGCAGATGGTGAGCTTGGGTCTCGCCCGCCCTCGCCCGCGGGCTCGACGTGCCCCGGTCGCGGCCGGGTCGCTCGTAATCCTGGCGATAACCATCGGCCCGACCGGAGCCGCGCCGCCCCAGGACAGCGTCCCGGATCCCCAGGCGGTTGCCGGGATCCCCTGGCAGTCCCTCGAAGAGCTCCCGCAGGGACTGGCCGCGGTACGCCGCGCCGCCACCATCGAGTCCCGGACCGACCGGCAGAAGGCGCTGCGCACGATCGCCGACGACCCCGCACTCTCGGCTCGCAGCCGGGCCGCGGCCTCCTACCGGCTGGGGGCTGACGCTCTCCGGCGCGGGCGGTGGACGGAGGCCGAGAAGCGGCTCACGGCACCCGAACTCGCGGACAGTGAACTGACCGCGGATGCCCTGCACCTCCTCGGAAAGAGCCTTCCCGGAGTCCGGCGCAAGGACGGGATCGCGCTTCTCCGCCAGGTTTTCGACGAGTTCCCCGACTACGGGGACCGGGACCGCCTCCGCTTCGATCTCGGACGCCGCCTGGCCCGGGCCGGATCGCGTGAAGAGGCCCTGACCCACCTCGAAGCGGCCGCCACCGAGGGTGGATTCACGCTCCGCGGCGAAGCGCTGGCCGCCGCCGCCGGAGCACTCGAGCGGCTCGGACGCCACGAAGAAGCCGCCCGGAAGCTCGAAACCCTCTACTACGACATGCCGACCCACAAGGAATCGCTTCCGGCGGGTCGGCAACTGTCCAAGCTCTACAAACGGCGGGACGTCAAGACGCCTTCGGCCGCCGAAAAGTACCCGAGAGCGATGCGGCGCGCCGAAGGCTTCGCCCGGGCCGGAAACCACCGGAAGGCCCACGAGAACTACCGGGAGGTCGCCCGGCGGTTCGCCAAGGCGGGCGATGCGGAGCTGGTAAACCTCCACATCGGGATCCAGGAACACCACCGCCGCCGTCTCAGCGCGTCGCTCCGCACGCTGGCCCGGATCAAGCGCGAAGACCTCCGGCCGGCGGCCCTTTACTACCGGGGAGAATCGCTCCGGCGTCTCGAACGCCGCACCACCCAGCGGCGGGTCCTCGAAGAGTTGCTGGCGCTCGAGCAGGAGCACGAGTTCGGCGAGCGGGCGCTCTACAGCCTGGCCCGCAGCCAGTTGGCGAAGAACGACCGGGTGGCGGCCCTCCCCTTCCTTGCCCGGCTCGCCGAGAAGTACCCGAACGGACGCCACGGACTCTTCGCCCGCTGGCACGTCCTCTGGGACCGCTACCGCAACGGGGATCTCGACGGGACGGCTGAGGAGTTCGAGCGCGCGGCGCGCGAAAACCCCGGCGAATTCATGGCCGGTCAGTTCCTCTACTTCGCCGGCCGCTCGCTGGAGAGGACGGGAGATCCCGAAGGTGCAGCGCGGCTCTATCGGGAGGTATTCGTCGGCTACCAGCACTCCTTTTACGGGAGGATGGCTACCGAACTCCTCGAGGAGATGGGCCGGACGGAAGACCTCACGAGTCCATTGAGCGAACCCCACCGGCTCCTCGAGCGGTTCCAGATCCGGCGCATGGCAGAGGCCCAGCGAATCGAAGACCTCTATGCCGCCGGCTACGGGGAACGCGCCCGGGACGCCGCACTGGCAGCCGCGCGGCGCGGGCTTCCGGACGACCCGGGGTTCGAGGCGATCCGCGCCTGGCTGCTCGCGGACAACGACAAGAACGTTGCCGCCATCCAGGCGCTCCGGCGCGCCGCGCCGTTCCACACCTCTGCCGCCGGGGAGGCCCTCCCCGATGCCTGGTGGCGGCTTCTCTATCCGCTCGACTTCGAGGAACGAATCCAGACGAGATCCGACCAATGGGACCTCGATCCCTACCTGGTCGCTTCCCTGATCCGGCAGGAGTCGGTGTTCATCCCGCGTACCCGGTCCCCGGTCGGGGCGCGGGGGCTCATGCAGGTCATGCCCGCCACCGGGAGGGCGCTCGCCCGGCTTGAGGGGGTGAGTTTCCGGACCTCGCGGCTCTACGACCCCGGGGTGAGCATCCGCTTCGGAACCCGTTACCTGAGGCAGCTTCTCGACCGGTTCGCGAGCCGTCCCGAGCTGGCCCTTGCCGGCTACAACGCGGGCCCGCATCGGGTCAGGGACTGGACGGACATGAACATGGCGATCCCGGCCGAGGTGTTCATCGAGGAGATCCCGTTCACCGAGACCCGCAACTACGTGAAGCTCATCATGCGCAACGAGCAGATCTACCGCCGGCTCTACCCCGAGCTGGGCAAGACGAAGAAGACGGCCGGCGAATGAGCGAAACGCTGGCCGTGCGTCGCCGCGGGAGCAAGAAGGCCGCCCAGTTCACCGAGTCGGTCATTCGCGAGATGACCCGGCTCTCGATGCAGTACGGCGGGGTCAACCTCGCCCAGGGATTCCCCGATTTCCCGGCGCCCAATGAAATCAAGGAAGCGGCCGTCGAGGCCATCCGCCGGGACATCAACCAGTACGCGATCACCTGGGGCGCGAAGTCGCTGCGTAACGCGCTCGCCGAGCGTTACCGGGAGCTCTACGGGATGGACGTGGACCCCGAACGCCACTTCACGGTGGCCTGCGGCTCGACGGAAGCCATGATCGCCACGATGCTGGCGGTCGTGGATCCCGGCGAGGAAGTCATCGTCTTCGAGCCGTTTTACGAGAACTACGGGCCGGACACCATCCTCTCGGGAGCGGTACCCCGCTACGTGCGTCTCCAGGAGCCGGACTGGACGATCGACGAGGACGCCCTGCGGGCGGCCGTCACCGACCGCACCCGGGCGATCATCGTGAACTCGCCGCAGAACCCGAGCGGCAAGGTATTCAGCGAGCAGGAACTGTCACGGATCGCGGCGCTCTGCATCGAGCACGACCTCATCGCCTTCACCGACGAGATCTACGAGTTCATCACCTACGACGGCGCCCGGCACATCCCGATCGCGACCCTGCCGGGGATGGCGGACCGCACCGTCACCATCAGCGGCCTCTCCAAGTCCTACTCGGTGACCGGCTGGAGGGTGGGCTGGACGGTGGCCAGCGAGGAGATCAGCGCCGCCATCCGCAAGGTCCACGACTTCCTGACGGTGGGTGCGGCCGCTCCCCTGCAGGAAGCGGGGGCCGCGGCCCTGAGACTTCCCGAGAGCTACTACGAACAGTTGCGAAGCGGATATGAAGCGCGGCGCGACCTGCTGGTATCCGGACTCACCGAGGTGGGTTTCCGCTGTTTCGAACCGGGCGGGGCCTACTACGTGATGACGGACATCTCCGACTTCGGTTTCCCGGATGACGTGGCCTTCGCGGAGCACCTGGTGAAGACGGTGGGGGTGGCCGCGGTGCCGGGGTCCAGCTTCTATGCCGATCCGGCCGCCGGCAGCCAGCGGCTCCGGTTCACCTTCTGCAAGAACCGGGAAACGCTCGTGGAGGCGGTCGAACGGCTCCGTCGACTCCGTTGACCCGCCGCTGGCGGGGCGGGGCATTGCTGGCTGCCCTCGTTCTCGGCGTCACGGCGACCCCCGGCGCCCGGGCGCAGCCGCCAGGTTCCGCCGAACACGCGGAGGCGAGGCGCCTGCTGGACGCCGGTGATGGCGATGCAGCGCTGCGGAGCGCCTTCGATGCCCTCACGCGTTCCGACAACTTCTCCCCCCGGGAATGGAGCCAGGAGGTCCCCGAGGGGCGCATCGTGCTGGACGAGTTCACCGGCGCGGCCAACGCGGTGTACCGCCTGCGGCGGGCGGCGTACCGGGCAACGCTGGGTGACGCGCTCGCCGCCACCGGTGATGCGGAGGGAGCGGCACGGGAGTATCGGCGCGCCGTCGCGCTGGATCCGAGGCCGGAGACCTGGCGCCGTCTCGCCGATCTTCCGCGGATGCCTCGCGCCGAGCGCGTCGATGCGCTCCTTCGCTCCTGGGCCCGCTCGGGAGCGTCGGACCGGGAAGCCCTGGACCTGCTGCGGGAATCCGGCGCCTTCCGAACCGAGAACGGTCTTGCCGCGGCGCTGGACCGCTTCCGCTTTCGAACGCCCGAAGCGTCGCGGAGGAGAGCGCCGGAAGGCGCGTCACCCTACGAAGCCCCCTTCCCGGACCTGACGCTGGCCGTCGAGGGAGGCGCCTGGTCGAGTGAGCGCTCTTTCTCCGAAGGCCGGTTTCTTCTTCTCTACTTCCCCGAAGACGGCTGTCCGCGATGTGGCGAGGTCGTCGACGAACTGCAGACGGCACTGCGGGGCCAGGGGGTGGATCTGATCGCGGCGGTCCCCGACGCGGACCTCGCCATCCTCATGCGCATCGCGGAACTCACCGGCGCGGGCCTGTTCCAGCCGGAACCGCAGACGGCATCGGCGAGATCCGCGCTCCGGCCCCGTCCCATCGGGCATGTGGTTCGGCGCGACACGGTCGCCTTCCGACCCGAGGGCGAAACCGCCGAAACGCTCTGGCTCGCGGCGCGGTCCGGGCTCTCCGTGTGGCGCATTGCGCTCGACCCCGGCGCTTCGGTCCGCCGCACCCTGAACGCGCTGTTCCGGTTTCTCGACGACTCCCCGGTCGAGGGCGGAGACGCGGCGCTGGCGGATGTTCCCGACGATCCGGAGGAAATGATCGAGATGCTCCGGCGTCTGGAAGCCGGGCCCGAGCCGGTGGGAGACATCGAGGATCGCCTGCTGAACGCGGTTCGCGCCGCGCTACGGACGTCGAGCGATCCGGCCGCTCGGGGCACGACGCTGCTCCGCGCCGCCGCCGAGCTGGAGGCCGGGGACGCGGCGCGACTCGTACTGCTGACCCGCATCGTGCCCCGCATCGGGGAACGGCTCCTGGAGGCGGCGCAGGAGGTGGACGCGAACGTCGTGCGGGCCATCCCGCGCGGCCGGGTCCGAATAGCGAGCACCGAGGGCGCTTTCGTCATCCAGAGGGACTACGAGGCGGCCGGCGGCTCTCCCCTGGTGCTGTCCGCCGTGGTGCACCCGGGAGATCCGGGAGAACTACGGGTGCTCGAAATCGTCCCCGGACGCGCGGTGGGCGTTACCGCCCGGGAGGAGGGCCTGGTGTTCGTGCGGGAGCGGCCGGATGGGGAGACCTGTTTGGCGTGGGGCCCATCCGCCGGGCCGCTGCAGGAGGACTGCGCCGCCGCAGTCGAGCGGGGAGCGGTGGTGATTTCCCGGAGCCAGCTCGTCGCCGGAAGCGGCGCGAGCGAGCCCGGCTACCTGCTACGGGTGGACGGCGGACCGGAAGCCCCCGAAGTGAGCGCGCTGACCGAAGGGCTGACCGCCTTCGCCGGCGGCGAAATGGAGGCCGCGGAGGAGGCGTTCAGCCGCGCCGCTGAGGCCATTGGACCCGGTTCACCTCTTGACGGCGCGGCGATTCGCTTCAACCTTGCGATGGTGGCGGAGGCGCAGGGAGACCGCGAGGGAGCGCTCGCCGCCCTCCAGGCTATCGGCGACGCCACCTTCCCGGGGGTGTTGGAGGAGGCAATCCGCCGCCTGTACCGGGCGGGCGCGAACCGCTGATCCGGAGGAGCGAGGGACCGCCGGCCTTCAGGCCGGCATCGCCCGCCGCAGGCAGGCGAAACGCAGAATGACGCGCGGCCCGGAGATGCAGGCGCCTTCCTCAACCGCCGAGCAGGGCGGCAACGGCCTGATCGAAGAGCGGCCGGATCACTCCGCCCGCAAACAGCAGCGCGAGCGCTCCCAGCACTCCCCACACCAGACGGCGCGTACCAGAACTCCGTTCCAGCGCCTTGCTGACCTGCGCAGCCAGATCCTGGATCGCTCCCTCCATTCTGGCGAGACGAACGTCGATGTCCCTGAACTTGGCATCGAACCGAGTTTCCGATTCTTTCGTCCGTTGCTCCGCCCGGGCGTCCATGTCGGTCAACCGCTGGTCGAACCGGGTTTCCGATTCTTTCGTCCGCTGCTCCGCCCGGGCGTCCACCCTCGCAATCTCCGCCTTGAGCTCCTTGAAGTCTTCGCGGTGCTGCCTGCGGAACTCCCGGAATTCCTCCCGGTCCTCCTGCCGTTCGGCGCGGAGTACGGCGAACTGGCCGTGAACGAGGTTCAGTCCGTCCGTGAGCTTCCGGTCCAGCGCCCGGATCGCCGCCATTTCCGCGCTGCTCACAACTTCCTCTTCCCTATCACCAAGGCCAGTATAGGGCTTATCCGCCGACTCGCCGGCGGCAACAGCCACCGGATTCCTCTCCTCTCGGTTCACTGCGGGACTTCCTCCATCGGATTAGCGGCAACGAGACGCGGAGGCGCCGCGTCCCTCACCACTTACAGACGGAATTCCGCGTGCTTTCTTCCCGTTCAGCGCGTTGCTGTGGAAAAGTCGACGCGAAGTGGCGTCGCCGAAGACGGGTGGCGTAGCGCGTTTCGCGGTCCTGCGGGCCGCGGTGCCGGTCTGAAGACCGGCGTTCCCGCCGTCCCCGCGCTTCCTCCTCTGCAGCGATCCGCGCGCTCGCGGCCCTCCGGGCCGCGGTGCCGGCCTGAAGGCCGGCGTTCCCTACTCCAGGCCGACCAGTCCCTTCACCGACGCGATGAGCTTCAGCGAGTCGTAGCCGACGCCGTCCTTGAAGACGGTCACCACGTTCCGGATCTGGAAGGGATCGGAGACCGGATCGCCGTCGATCAGGATCAGGTCCGCGAGCTTGCCGGTCTCGATGCTGCCGAGGTCGTCATCCACGCCGAGCACCCGGGCGCCGTTCAGGCTCATCACCTGGAGCGCTTCGGAGGCGGTGAACTCGGCTTCGAGCAGCAGTTCGTAGTTCCGCTGGTCTCCGAAGCCGGGGAGTGCGCCCCCGTTGCCCGTGGGGTCCACCCCGGCGGCGAGCAGGCCGCCCGCCTGGAAGAACTGGTATTCGAAGGCCTGCGCCTTCGGAAAAAGCTCCGTGAAGACAGCGTCCTGGGCCGACGCGATTTCCTCACGGCGCGCGAGGTACTCGTTCCGGGCGCCGGGTGAGAGCGCCTCCAGGTTCCGGTCCTCGAGCGGGGGCCTGCCCGGCACGGAGAGTTCATAGACCGCGAGAGTCGAGGTCAGCGCGACCTCGTTGTCCACCATGTGGTCGATCGTGGCGTTCACCTCGTCGGAGCCGACATCCACGTCCCTGAGGGTGCTCCGGAAGTCCGGCGGGCACTCGTCCGGCTCCTTGTCCGGGTGGTACTCGGTGTTCGTGAAGAACCCGTGCTCCAGCGAGTCGATCCCCAGATCCACGGCCTCCCGGAAGGTCACCGAGCAGAGGTGCGCCGTGAACCGGAGACCGTGACGGTGCGCCTCCTCGATGGCAGCGCCGAGCTCGGCGCGGGAAATCCGCGTGTACGCCTTGAACCAGGTCGCGCCCTCTTCGGCCCAGTAGGCCACCACCCGCCGGGCGTCCTCGGGACTGGAAACCTGGGTCATGTAGGTGGCGGCGCCGGAGCCCGAGATGTAGGGCCCGGTGATGTGCATCCGCGGCCCCACGATCTCGCCGGCCTCGATGGCGCGGCGCATGTTGATCTCGCTGTAGGGGGAATAGCTGCCGGTGGTGCGGATGGTGGTCACCCCGGCGGCCAGATAGAGACGGGGCGAGGTGGTGTTCATTTGCGAGTGACGCGCCGCGGTCGTGTAGAAGGTGTGGTTGTGGACGCCGATGAGGCCCGGGATCACGGTGTGCCCGGAGCCGTCAATCTGGCGCGCGCCTTCGGGGATCTCCACCTCACCGTCCGGGCCGACGCTCTGGATGCGGCGGTCCGCGACAACGACCGTCTGGCCGCTCCGGGGGGCCGCCCCGGTCCCGTCCACCACCTGGACGCCGGTGATGGCGATCACCGCGTCGCCGTACTGGACGAACTGCCGGGCGTTCTCCTGGAGTTCCTCGGCTGATTGCGCGAGGAGCGAGCCCGGGACCGCGAGCAGCGCACCGAGGCCGATCAGCGCGGCAGCGGGAATTGAGCTTCGGAAGAATCTGCGAGTCATCTGCGCCTCCTTGCCGGGGCGGGCGGGCCGCGGGATCTGGCCGCGGCGCGGGCGAGCGATGCTAGCAGCCTGTGGTGGAACCCACGCGGCGTTCGACCGGCGATCCATCCTGGCTGAACCACTCCGCTTCGTTCCGTTCTGCGTTGCGTTTCGGTCGAAATACACCCGGTATTCCTCCCTCACGCGCCTTGTCAGCCGGGCGCCTCGCCGGTCTCGGCGCTCACGCGGGTTTCACCACCGGCTGCCAGCAGCGGGATGTACCGATCCTCGCCGTTCATGCGAGAATCACCGGTTTCCGATGCGCACGGCCGTTTTCCCCCGTCCGGTTGCCGGGTTTCTCGCCGTCTGCCTCCTCACCGGCGCGGCGGCAAGCGCCCAGGACGGGATCACACCGCTCGAAACGCCCGCCCCGGACGGCAGCGGGATGTACTCGCTGTACTCGACTCCGGAGGGCGCGACCTTCCTCAGTTGGGTGGAACCGGCGGGAGATGGCCACGTCCTTCGCTTTTCGGAACTGCAGCGTCCCGAGAGCAGCGAGGAGGTCACCGAGGACACCTGGGGAGAGCCGAAGCTGATCGCGGAGGGTTCCGGCTGGTTCGTGAACTGGGCGGATCACCCGAAGATCGCGCTCGTCGGGGAAGACCGCCTCGCGGCCCACTATCTGGTCCGGAATCCGGCCGCCGAGGGGCACTACGGCTACGGACTGAAAATCCTCTTCTCCATGGACCGGGGCGTCACCTGGCGCGACGTGTTCTCGGAGGGGCTCGACAACGTCGAGAGCTACTCGGGTTTCGTCTCCTTCACCCCGGAGCCGGGCGGTTTTTCGGCCGCGTACCTCACCCCGCCCCCCGGATCGAAGGATCCCGGGGACATGACCCTGCGGCTCGCCCGGTTCCACGAACAGGGCTACCAACTCGGAAACCAGCGGCTCGACCCCGACGTGTGCAGTTGCTGCCCCACGGCGATGGCGTTGAGCGACGGCGAACCGCTCGTTGTCTATCGGGACCGGGTGCGGAACCCGCCGGAAGACGACCTCCGGGACATCGCGATCACCCGGAAGGTGCGAGGTCTCTGGGAGCCGGGACGGCCGGTGCACGCGGACGGCTGGGGCATCAACGCCTGCCCGGTGAACGGACCCACGATCACGGCGAGCGGCGACGCGGTCGCGGTTGCCTGGTTCACCATGGCCAGCGGGGAACCCGAGGTCCGGTTCGCCTTTTCGCAAAACGGCGGGGAGGGCTTCGGGATGCCGATCCGGCTGGACGGCGGCAGCGGGCGCGGCTATACCGCGGTCACGCTGCTTGACGACGGCAGCGCCGTAGCGGCCTGGCTGGAGTCCCCGAGCGCCCGGCGCGGTGAGGTCCGCGTGCGACGCGTGTGGCCCGACGGACTCCTCGGGCCCCCGCTGCTCGTTGCGGAGGCGCCCTCGGGGCGGGAAGCCGGAGTGCTCCAACTGGTGCGGGTAGCCAACGAGCCGCCGCCGGAACCGGAGGAAGACGAGGGAGAAGAAGAGGACGAGTCGGACGAAGAGGCCGCTGAAGAGGAGCCCGAGGAAGCCGAGGACATCGAGGAGGTGTTCGACGTTCAGGAACGCCTGCTGATCGGCTGGCGGGACGGGAAGGTCCGGACCGCGGTAGTGGATATTTCGGCGCTGGAGAACTGAGCGGGGGCGCCGAGAGCGCCTTCACGGCAAGACCGCGGTGGCGGACCGCTCCGCATCGAGGAGCGCCCGTTTGCGCTTCAGCCCCCAGCGGTAGCCGCCAAGACTGCCGTCCCCTCGTAACACACGGTGGCAAGGCACGAGCACGGCGATGCGGTTGGCCGCGCAGGCGGAAGCGACGGCCCGTGCTGCTTTCGGTTGGTCGATTCGGGTGGCGAGCTCGCCGTAGCCGATCACCTCGCCCTCTCGCACGCTCAGGAGAAAACGCCAGACCTTCAGTTGAAAGGCCGTCCCGCGCAGATCGAGCGGCAGATCGGGCCGAGGGGCGCCCTGGCCGAGATGAGCATCCAGCGCCGCGACCCAAGCGTCAAGTTCCGGAGCCTCCTGCGCGCTCGAGGCGGTGAGCTCTGCATTCGGAAACTCTCCGCGTAGCTGCTCGAGCAGGGTCTTGACGTCCCTCCCGAACTGCACGAAGCACACACCCCGTTCGGTAGCCGCCATGAGGACGATGCCGAGAGCTGTGTTTCTACTCGCGTAGGCAATCGTCTCTCCCGCGCCGCCGGCGCGGTAGGCCTTCGGCGTCATCCCGATGTTGCGCACCCTTTCGCCGTAGATTCGACTGAGGGAGCCGAAGCCGGCCGAAAAGATCGCGCCGGTAACGCCGTCGCCCTCCTTCAGCGCCGCCTTGAAGCGCTTCATCCGCACCGCATCCTGGTAGGCCTTGGGCGAGACGCCGAATGCGGCCTTGAAGACGCGCTGGAAGCGCGATGGCGACAGAGCCGCCCGCTTTGCGAGCCCGCCAAGTGTCAGGCGCTCCTCGGCGTGGGCTTCGATGTACCTGGCGATGCTCACGACCTGATTCAGCCCCTCGGGGTCCGTTGGCCGGCAGCGTTTGCACGGCCTGAAGCCGGCGGCCAGCGCGGAGTCCGTGTCCGGGAAGAACCGCAGATTCTCCGGTCGCGCCGGTCGCGCGGCGCACGAGGGCCGGCAGAAAACACCCGTGGTGACCACGGCGTAGAAGAAGCAGTCGTCGTACGTCTTGTCTCGCGCGGCGATGGCTGCGCGCATTTCCTGTTCAGATGGCATCGGCATTGGTCCCCAGCACCTCGCTGTTGACGTCATTTCAGCGCAGTGCCGGCCGCGCGTCCATCCGTTTCTTGCTGAGGAATCTCCCTGGAAGCAGGAAGGCCCGGAGCGTGGCTCTTCCAGGCCTGGTCTGCGCCGAGACGAGCGCCACCTCGGAACTGGGAAGTACGCAGTCTCGCCCCGCTGCGCGGGGCGGTGCCGGTGTGAACACCGGCGTTCCCGGCCCTACGGGTCCACCTCGAAGACGAAGCGCATGCCGGCTTCGAGGTGTTCGGCGATGTGGCAGTGCGCCATCCACTTCCCGGGGTTCGTGATCTCGAGCAGGAGGTCCACCGTCTCCCCGGCCGGGATGAGCACCGTGTCCTTGAACACCTGGTTCGTTACCGGGGTGCCGTTCCGGCGCAGCACGAGGAAACGCTGGCCGTGGATGTGGAAGGGGTGCTGCATCGCGTGGAGCGCGCCGGCATCGTTCCCGATGCGGATCGTGACGACGTCGCCGATCCGGAAGCGCCAGGCGATGTCCATGTCCTCCCGGCCGGTCGAGGGCTCGCGCACGATCCAGCGAACCTCTTCGGGGGTAGCCACCGAGTTCATCATCGGCATGGTGTCCGACCACTCGACCGCGGGGAAGAAAACCCGGTCGGCGCGCATACGCTGCATGACGGCTGGGTCGAGCCCCGAGGCTTCCATCGTGAGCAGCAGTTCGTAGTCCGGCTCCCGGTCGAAATGGCCCCGGTAGCGGGCCACGTCCTCGGCGACCGAAGCGTTCTCCCGTAGTTCGTCGAATCCGGGCGCACGCGCCGGATCGGCATCCGCATCGCGCACCGTCACCGTTCCCAGGCGGGTGATCCGCGAGAAATAGCTCCCGAAGGCGTGCTCGAGCGGGCGCACCCGGTTCTCGAGGGCGTGCTCCCCCGCCGTCTCGTAGCGGACCTCCACGATGTAGCGCTCGGCGGGCGCCAGCGTCACCGAGTCCACCCAGGTCTCCCGTTCGAACTTCGAGAGGTCGGATCCGACCACCTTGATCCGGTGGGTGCCCGGTTCGCCGAACGTCAGGTTGAAGGTGCGGGTGTTCGAGACGTTGGTGAGGAAGAAGCGGACGACCTCACCCCGGTCCAGTTCCAACGCGTAGTCGGGTTCCCCGTTTACCAGGAACAGGTTGCCGAAGCGGCCCATCAGCGAGTGGGTGGCGCGCTCGGTTCCCCAGGGGAAGAGTCCCCCGTCGTCGGCGATCAGGAGATCGTCGAGCATGAGGATCTCCTCCCGGTGGACGGGGGCGTACCACTCGTCGGGCGGGGCCTCGACCAGCATGTTCCCGTAGAGCCCGAGGTCCTGCTGCGCTTCCTCGCGGTGGTGTGGGTGGTACCAGTAGAGACCGGCATCCGGGAAGAAGATCCGGTATTCGAAGCGCCCACCGGGCGGCACCGGGTCCTGCGTCAGGTTGGGTACCCCGTCGAAGGCGTTGTCGAGGCGCACCCCGTGCCAGTGGATCGCGGTGGGCCACGACGTCTGGTTCTCGAAGTTGACGAAGATCGTGGAGTCCTGGTCCACGTGGATGAGCGGCCCGGGGTACTGCCCGTTGAACCCATACATCACGTAGTCGCGCCCGTGGATTCGCCGCCGCACCCGGCCCGCGAGCAGGTCGAGCGTCTGGCCGTCCCGGAGGCGGACGATCCGGGAAGGAATGGCGTCGGGGAGCGTTTCGTCGGACGCCACCCGCGGGAGAAACGGCAGCGGATCCGGCCGCAGGTGTCCGAGCCCCGGGATCATGGGCGTCTCGGGCAGCATGGGCGGGTGGGACCAGGCCGGTTCGTCGGCGGCGGCTCCGTGCCCCATCGCGGCATGGTCCATCGCGCCGTGATCCATCGTCGCGGCCCCGCTCTCGCCGGTGCCGCTGACCGGCACCATGAGGTGGTTGTCGGGGAGGATGCGGGTGGAGGGGGAGGCCCCGCGGAGGGCGAGGCGGCCGGTGCGGCTCTCGACCGCCGGCGACGCCTCGGCGCTCACCAGGATCACGAACTTGTCGAACGCCACCGGTCCGAGGTCCGCGAAGGTTCCGTTTCCCACCTCGCCGAGCCGGACCACCGGATCCATGACCGGAGTGGTCGCCCAGGCGACGTAGGTCTGGTAGTCGCCGAGGGACTCCGGCTCCGGAAGCCCCTCGATTTCGAGGTCGATCCGGTAGCGCTGGTTCCCGTCGCGCGTCACCGAAACCCCGAAAGGGCTTGGATCCCAGCGGAGGTAGCCGGTTCCCCCGGCGGGAGCGAGGTCCGGGGTCGGGTAGAGGGCGATGCGGTTGAGGCCGGGGGCGCCCCAGCCGGAGCGGTCGGGGGTCGGGGAGTCAGCCTCTTGCGGCGCCGCCGCGTTCGGCATTCCCAGGACGGCCGCAAGAAGGGCGTAGAGGGCAACGATGCGACAGCTTTCGACGCGCCTTCTCAAGATCCTTCTCTCCCAGCGACCGGTGGTGAAATCCGGGTCGTATCGTAGCGGCGGGGGTGAGGTGCGGGAGGTCGGCGTTCCCGGCCTGTGTCTTGTCAGGCGGACAGCAAAGCGCCGCCCGCGGGCCTTCGGCCCGCTGTGCCGACCGGAGGTCGGCGTTCCAAGCCGTCCCCGCGCTTTGTCGCTGGCGGCGGTACGCGGTTTCCGGGTAGATTCCGAGGATGCGTCGTCTCCATATCGCCCTTTGCGCCGCCTTGGTGGCGGGGCTCTCCACTCTCGGGGCGGCCGAGGACGAGACTCTGGTCCTCGATAACGCCTACGCCGCCGTGCACCGGAACGCGGCGCCCTGCGCGGCCGCCGACTCCGGATGCGGAGACCGGATCATCGTGGCGTTCGGCGAGCTGAGCGTCGTCCCGTCGGGCGGATCCCCCGTCCAGCTCGACTATGCCGAGGTCTTCGTCGCCGAGGCGGGCGAGTCCTACGAAATCAGGGGCCGGGAGTTCGCCGAGGTCCACCTGAAGGCCGGCCATCCCCCGGTCGAGGGGCCGGCGGTGGCGATCGCCGCGGGGAAGAACGAGCGACTCCACGACAGCGAGGGCTACTTCGTGTTCGAGGAGCGACTCGAACCGGGGGACACGCGGGAGCGGCACTCCCACGCTCAGCGGGTGGTGCTGGTGATGGGGGCCACCGAACTCCAGCAGTGGCCCGACGGTGTGGACGAAGTGTTCAAGACGCAGGTCCCCGGCACCATCAAGTTCAACCCGCCGGTGGTGCACGTGGTCAAGAACATCGGCGACGCACCCCTCCGGAACATCGTGATCGAGCTGATTCCGCGCTAGGAGCCTGTGGTGGAACCCGGGTGAGCGCCGAGAGCGGCGAGGCGCCCGGCTGACAAGGCGCGTGAGGGAGGAATACCGGGTGTATTTCGACCGAAACGCAAGGCAGAGCGCCGCGAAGCGGCGCGGTTCAGGCGGGATGCATCGCCCGTCGAACGCCGCGCGGGTTTTGCCACAGGGTGCTAGCATCGCGTCTCCAGGGTTACTCTCGGTGAGGCAGTTCGGCAGACTCTCCCGGTTCTTCGCGGCCGCGGCTGTGGTCGCGCTGCTGCTCGCGGTCCCGATCGGGGTGCTCGCGCATGAGCATCCGGACCAGGGGGAGTCGCAGTGCCGGATCTGCAAGGTTTCCGGCTCGGAGATCGCCGTCGTCCACCACGGGACGGAACTGCCCGCCCCGCAGGACGAGACCGGCCTCCTTACGGATGGGGTCCGGCTTGTTCCGGATCCGCCTGCCGCAGTCCCCGGGGCGCCGCGCGCACCGCCCGCCTGAACGGCCGGCGTACTCCAACCCAGGAACCGTCCGGCCCCCTCGTCGGCGGGCCTTTGGACGACCGGTTCCTCCGCGCCAGAAGCGTTCAGGAGGTTCACCCCATGCTGCGACGGCTCCCCTTTCCCCTCTTCCGATTTCTCCATCCGCCGGGTGCCCGCCGTCTGGCGCCGCGGATGGCGCTCCTTGCGGCCGGACTCCTGTTCGGCACGCTGGCCGGCGCCCAGACAACGGTCTCGGGCACAGTCCTCGTCGCCGAGAGCGGCGAACCCGCGCACGACGCCGAAGTGGTCCTCCTCGAAACGGACCAGGTGGCGCACACCGACGAGAGCGGCCGCTTCACCTTTGAACTGACCGAGAACCTCGGGGCCGTGACGATCCATGCGGACGTCGGTTTCCTGAGCGCGGTGCGGACCTTTGACGTGGATGTCGAAGAGGACACTGCCTTCGAACTGCCGGAGCCGCTCCTGCTGGAGGCTGGACACCGGACCCACGAACACGTCACGGTGACGGCGTCGGCAAGCGAAACCTCGCCCTTCGAGGCCTTCGGATCGGTGCAGTCCTTCGAGGGTCTCGCGCTCCAGAATGAGGCGGCCCGCAACCTCGCCGAATTGCTGGAAGCCGCTCCGGGAGTGGCGATGCGCAGTTTCGGGCCCGGCTCGGCGCGCCCGGTGCTACGGGGCTTCGACGGCGACCGCGTCCTGATCATGGAAGACGGCGTGCGAACGGGAGATCTCGGCAGCCAGTCCGCCGACCACGGGGTCCCGGTGGATCCCCTCCAGGCCGAGCGGGTGGAGGTGGTGCGCGGGCCCGCCACCCTGCTCTACGGATCGAACGCCATCGGGGGGGCAGTGAACGTCATCTCCATGGCCTCGCATCTCGCGCATTCGCCACCGTCCGGATTCCGAGGTCAGGCCAATCTCGACTATTCGACCGCCGACGAGGGCATCCGCGGCGGAGTCCGCGCCCAGACGGCCGGCACCGGCTGGTTCGCCTGGGGCGGCGGCAATTCCAACCGGACCGGGGACTACGACTCTCCCGCTGGAGTGGTCGAAAACTCCGGAGGTTCGATGACGCAGGGGGAGGCGGGATTCGGCCTCTTCGGGGAGCGCGCCTGGTTCTCGAGCAGCGTCCGGATGGACGACTCCCGCTACGGCGTGCCCTTCGCGGGGGAATTCCACGGAGCGCACGGACACGAGGAAGAAGAGGAAGGACACGCACCCGAGGACGAAGTGGAGGAGCACCACGAGGAAGAGGAGGGCGAGCACGGCGAGGAAGCAGAAGAGCTGAACGTGGACGTCGCGATGGACCGGCGGCAGTTCCGGACGGACTTCGGACTCCGCGAACTCGGGAGCGTCTTTCAGGACGCGGAGTTCACGGTCCGTTACAGCGATTTCGAGCAGGACGAGATCGAGACGGTCGTGGGCACCACCGTGGACGAGGTCGCCACCAGCTTCCAGAACCGGTCGCTCGTGGTGCGGGGCGAACTGAAGAAGCCGTCCGGCCGGGTTCAGAGCCGTCTCGGCGTCTGGGGCAATTTCCGCAACTACCAGGCGGCCGGCGAGGAAGCACTCGCGCCCGAGACCGATCAGACCGCTCTGGCGGCGTTCTCCTACAACGAGATCCAGAGCAGCGACCGGCTGAGCCTGTTGCTCGGAGCGCGGATCGAACGAAACGGCTACGACGCGGGAGAACGCCCCGAGGCCGGACACGGGCACGAGGAGGAGACCGAAGAACACGAGCACCAAGAGGAGGAGGAAGGGGAAGAGCACCACGAGGAAGAGGAGGGCCACGAAGACGAGCACGAGCCCCCGCCGGTGATGGACCGGAACTTCCTGGCCGCCTCGGCGAGCGCCGGCGCCCGTCTCTCGCTGGGTGAGGCGAGCACGCTGGTCGCGACCGCGAGCGTTTCCACGCGCGCTCCGTCGCTTGAGGAGCTCTACAACTTCGGCCCCCACATCGGGAACCTGGCTTTCGAGATCGGGAATCCAACCCTCGATCCGGAGAGATCGCTAGGGCTGGACCTGAGTCTCAGGCACAGCTCGGAGCAGTTCACCGGGAGCGTCAATCTGTTCCGCTACGACATCTCGGATTTCATCTTCGGGGCCGCCACCGGCGAGCGGGAAGGAGAGCTTCAGGTGCTCGAGTTCCGGCAGTCCGACGCCGCCTATCAGGGTTTCGAGGTGGAAGGCCACATCGACCTCGCCGCCGCGGAAATCGAGGCGAACGCCTCTTACGTGGACGCGACGCTGAGCGGCTCCGGGGGCTACGTGCCGCGGATTCCGCCGCTGAGCGGCCAGGTGAAGCTGGATATCCCCGTGGGCCGGTTGCAGTTCGCCCCCAGGGTGCGCTGGGCGGCCCGGATGGACCGCCTCTACCAGGGGGAAACGGCGACCGACGGCTACGCGGTGTTCGATTTCACCGCGTCCTACGTGTTCGTCAGGCACCACACCACCTCCAACGTCTCATTCCGCGCCTACAACATCACCGACGCCGAGTACCGCCACCACACGTCGCTGATCAAGGACCTCGCCCCGCAGATGGGGCGGGGTTTTCGGATCAGCTACTCGCTCAGGTTCTTCTGATCAGCGACGCCGCGTCATTGGGGCTGGTTTCGCGCTCCCGCGCGATGCCGGTCGGAGACCGGCGCTCCAGTCCCGCGCTTTTGCTCGCCTGGCGATGGGGGTCTCGCGGCCTTCGGCCGCGGTGCCGGTGTGAACACCGGCGTTCCCGGACCTCGCCCCGCAGATGGGGCGGGGTTTCGGATCAGTTATTTGTTGAGGTTCTTCTGATCAGCGACGCTGCGTCATTGGCGCTGGTTTCGCGCTCCCGCGCGATGCCGGTCGGAGACCGGCGCTCCTGGCAGACTCGTCAGAATCGCAGACTGATCCCGAGCTGCCCCCGCCGGGTGTCGCCGAGGCCGCTGCGGAGCGATCCGTCGAAGTTGAACAGCAGCGAACCGGTGTGGCTGTCCAGGAAGTTGTCGGCGCCGGTCAGGTTGAAGACCTCGACGATCGGCTCGACGGCCAGCCCGTTCGGCAGGGTGAAACTCCTTGAGATCCTGAGGTCCCAGGTGAAGAAGTCGTTGTCGCGCCGCAACGTGTTGCGGGTGAGGATGGACCCGTCCGCGCAGATGCGGTCCGACGGCTGGTTTGCCCGCTCGCCGGGCCTGGCGCACTGCTCCGAGGCCGGCGAGGCCGTCAGGTAGCGGAACACGTTGCTCCACTTCACCTCGCCCGGGAGGGTGACGAGCAGGTAGCCGCTCACCTGGTGGCGGCGGTCGCGGTCTGACCAGCCGAATTCGGGAGTGAGATTCGCGGCGTCCGCGTAGCGGAAGGTGAACGGATCCCGCTCGTTGTCGTCGTCCGAGCGATCGAAGGCGAGGGTGTAGTGGGTCTCGAAGGTGAGGGGACGGTTCCCGAGGGAACTCCAGCCGCGAATCCCGAGGGTCAACGCCTGGTACCGCGACCGGGCGCTGCTTTCGGCGACGGTGAGGGCATTGATGCCGCCACCGGAGGGGTGGGTGCCGATGCCGAAGGGGGAGCCGAAAGCGGGGTCGTTGCGGTTCACGAACCGGAAGAGCTGGTCGGTCCGGGCGTAGACGAAGGTGGCGCTCGCCGCCATCCCCCGCCCCAGGTCCCGGTCCAGCCCGAGGCTGAACGACCAGGTGCGCGGCAGTTCCAGATCGCGGTCGGCGACCTGGATGTCCGGCAGGAAGGGCGGCGTGGTCGAGGCGTCGATCTGGCGGTCGATCTCGGGGACGGGACCGAGGAACGTGTCGGCGCTGCTGCGGAAGAGGGTCTGCTGGAACGCGCCGTTCGTGGACCGGTGCTGGGCGAAGACCAGCATCGGAATCCGCGACACATAGGAACCGGCCGCGGCGCGCGCCACGGTGCTGCCGTCTCCGGCGAGGTCCCAGGTGAAGCCGAGGCGTGGCTGCAGGTTGTCGAGATCGTCGGGGATCCGGCCGTCGGAGGGGAACGCCGGGTCGTCGAGGTAGGGAGCGAAGAAGGTCTCGGCCGGCTCGACGAAGACGTCCGGGTGCCAGGTGCCGTCCCAGCGGAGCCCGATGTCCAGGGTCAGGTGGTCGTGCGGATGCCAGGTGTCCTGGACGAAGACGCCGAGTTCGTGCATCCGGGCCTCCTGTCGTCCGAGCTGGTCTGCCGGAATGCCCGGCACGGTCGCCGACTGCAGGTAGAGGAGCACCGGGCCGGTGATCGAACTGCCTTCCGGACAGCCCCCGGAGGTGCTCGCCGACCCGTCGGAGCAGTGCGCGTAACCGCTCCCGTGCGTCACGAAGCCGACGAATCCCTCGACGGAGTCGAAGATGTAGCGGCTGTTCGCCATCCCGATGAACTGCTGTTCCACCCGGGTGCGGTTGTATTCGAGACCGGCCTTGAACAAATGGGAACCGGTGGCGTAGGAAAGGTTGTCCACGATCTGGAGCCGGTCGTCGTACGACGGATCGATGGGCAGGAAGAACGGCAGCCCGATCCGGAAGCCGTCCGCGAAGTCCATGGCGATGTCGGGGAACGGCCGGCCCCCGAGCCGGTCGAACTGGGGTTGACCCGGATGGGAGGCGCCGGGCATGAGCGGCCCCTCGTACCAACGGGGCCGATCTTCGCGCGCCCACTGGAGCCGCAGCTCGTTGGAGAGGGCGTTCGTGAGCAGCGAGCGGAGACTCCCGTTCACCGCGTGGGAGCGGTCTCCCTCGATGCCGTTCGCGGAGGAGCCCCACGAGTCCACGTCGAAGGTGCCGTTCACCTGCTCCGACCAGGTGTAGTTGTATTTGAGCGATGCCTGGTGCCGGCCGCTCAGGTTCAGGTCCAGCTTGGCGAGCAGCGACCGGGCGTCGTCGGTGCGGCGGATCGGCCCGAATTCGTCATCGAAGAGCCCCGGCCAGCGGGTCTTGAGGAATGCGTCGAGCCGCTCCAGGTTCGCCGGGTTCGCGACGCGGCGGGTCGTCTGTTTGGTTTCGGCGGCCGCCTGCTGGTCGTAGGCCAGGAAGAAGAACGCCCGGTCGCGCGCGAGGGGGCCGCCCAGGGTGGCGCCGATCTGGTTCCGCCCGAAATCCGGTTTCCCGCCGCCCCTCTCCGGGGAGTACTCGGCCGCGATCTCGTCCCACTGGCCGAAGGTGTGGCCCGAGCCGGCGAAGTCGTTGGTGCCCGACTTGGTGACGACGCTGATGAAGCCGCCCGCCGAGCGGCCGAACTCGGCGGGGGCTCCCTGGTTCACGATGACCAGCTCGCCGATGGCGTCCTGGTTGAACGTGAACGCGGGGCGCTGTCCGCCGCGCTGTTCCCCGAAGAAGGGATTGTTGAAGTCGGCGCCGTCCACGATGAAGTTGTTGAAGATGCCGCGCTGTCCGTTGATGTTCAGTTCGTCGCCGTCCGGCCCCTGGGAGACGGACGCCCCCGGGGTGAGCAGCGTCAGGTCCACGAAGTTGCGGCCGTTGCTCGGCACCGAATCCACCACCTCTTCCCGGAGACGCTGGGAGCGCGTGAAATCCGTGGTTTCGATCGGGGCCGGCAACTCGCCGAAGACCGTGACCGTTTCCGCCGCCACGATGCGGAGGTCCAGGTGGAAGTGGAGCACCTCCCCCACCCGCAGGATCGCGCCCTCGATGCGCTCCGTGCCGAACCCGCCGGCGGCGGTGACGGTCAGGTCGTAGGTGCCCGGAGGCAGCAGGCTGCGGACGAACTTCCCGTCGGGCGACGTTTCGACGCTGGTGACGAGATCGGTGCCCCGGTGCTGGATCAGGATTACCGCGCCCGCGACCGGGTTGCCCAGCGGGTCGCTGACCTCTCCGCGGATGACGCCGGTGGTGGTCCCCGCCTGGGCGGCGAGGTTCGGGGCGTGCAGGCAGACGAGGGCCAACGCGAGAACGACGAGGACCGCGGCACGGCGCAGGCGTGGGAGGGACCGCCGCCAGTCCTCCCGGTGGGGGCCTTCAGACCGGCACCGCTCGCCGGAGGCGGGCGAAATGCGAAACCTGGCCCCGACCGGACGACCGGGCGAGAGGGAGCGCTCCGCTACCCGCACCCGAAGCCCCTCTCGTTGCCCCCCGACAAATCGGCCCACCTCATGATTCTAGGGTGCCAGCGGTGTAGCCTGTCTGGGCGCAAACCGGCATCACGGAACGCGCGGGGAGGCATGCAATGAGGCGTTTTGCCAGGATTTCGGTGGCACTTGTCACGGTAGCCCTGATTGGTTGCGGCGGCGCTCCGAGCGGTCCACCACCGCCCGCCGACCTGCTGATCCGCGGAGCGCGGATCGTTGACGGGACCGGGAGTCCCTGGTTCCGCGCGAATCTCGCGGTCGCCGGCGACACGATCGTGAGCGTCGGGCCCGAACAG
This sequence comes from Candidatus Marinacidobacterium sp., assembly GCA_965223075.1. Taxonomy (GTDB): domain Bacteria; phylum Acidobacteriota; class Vicinamibacteria; order Marinacidobacterales; family Marinacidobacteraceae; genus Marinacidobacterium. The sequence goes on from OZ244986.1 coordinate 2,214,015, forward strand.
CCCGACGCCGCCCGGGTGATCGAGGCCGACGGTCTGGTGCTCGCCCCCGGATTCATCGACATGCACGCGCATTCGGAATACGGGCTGCTGGTGGACCCCCGGGCGCTGAGCAAGACCGCCCAGGGAGTCACCACCGAGGTCCTCGGGGAGCATCTCTCGGCGGGGCCGGTGATGGGCCCCGCGGTGGACGACCCGATGATGGTCGCCCCGCCCATCGAGCGGGACTGGACCACGCTCGGGGGGTATCTCGACCGGCTGGAGTTCGCCGGGGTCGGCCCGAACGTCGTTTCCTACGTCGGTTCGGGCCAGGTCCGCGCCTCGGTGATCGGCTACGAGGAACGCGCGGCGACCGAAGAGGACCTGCAGGCGATGGAAGCGCTCGTCACGCAGGCCATGGAGGAAGGAGCATTCGCCCTCGCAAGCGGCATGGCCTACATCCCGAACGCCTTTGCCAGCACCGAGGAGTTGATCCGGCTCACGCGGGTCGCCGCCGGCTACGGGGGCATCTACGTGAGCCACCTGCGAGGCGGGCTCGAGGGGCTGGCCGAGGGGATCACCATCGCCCGCGAGGCGGGGACCGCGCTCGAGATCCACCACCTGAACTCCACCTCGGGCGCCCGCATCCCGGAATACGCGGCGATGATCGCCGAGGCCCGCGCCTCCGGAGTGGACGTGACCGGGAACGTCTATCCGTACATCGCGGGGTGGACCTACCTGCGGTCCTTGCTGCCGCGCTGGGCCCAGGAGGGGGGCGTGGACCGGATGCTGGAGCGGCTGACCGACGCGGCGGACCGGGAGCGGCTCCTCGCCGAACTCCGGGAATCGGAGACCGAACGGCCGCGGTGGGGGAGGACGTTCGTGAGTTCGTTCCGTGACGAGGTGAATGGGCTTTCGATCCTTGACCTCGGGGAAGCGAGGGGTACGACTCCGGAAGAAGGGTTGCTCGACCTCCTGATCGAGCAGGAGGGGGAGGGGTTCCAGATCTCCTTCGGGAACGCGGAACCGAACCTGATCCAGGCGCTCGCGCAGCCCTTCACGCACATCGGGTCGGATGGGAGCGCGCTGGCCGCAGGGATGCGGACGCCCATGGGGAAGCCGCACCCCCGTTCCTTCGGCACCCATCCCCGGGTGCTCGCCAAGTACGTGCGGGAAGAGGGGCTGCTCTCGCTTGAAGAAGCCATCCGCAAGATGAGCTCGGCGCCGGCGAACCGCCTCGGTCTTTCGGACCGCGGCGTGTTGCGTCCCGGAATGCGCGCCGACATGGTGCTCTTCGATCCGGACACCGTGCAGGACGAAGCCACCTTCGAGGAGCCCGAGCGGTACCCAACCGGCATCCCCTGGGTCTTCGTGAACGGCGTCGCGGTCATCGCCGAGGGAGAGCCGACGGGCGAGCTGCCGGGGCGGGTGCTGAGGGGTCCGGGGTACGCAGGGCGGTGACGAACACGATCCGATGAGCAGCGAAGACTTCGAGCCGCTCGTGCCCTAGCAGCGTGGAGCGTCAGGGACCGCCGGTCTCCAGACCGGCATCGCCCGCCCGAGGCGGGCGAAACGCGCGATCGTCAGACCCCGGATGGTTGAGCGCCCAGGACGCCCTGGAGGCCTCCGTCGCGGAGGCACAGGCGCTTGCCCGCAAACGCAGGGACGGCGAGCGAGGCGCAGTGGATGCCTTCATTGCCAACCGGCGGGCTGAAGCGGCCAAGGAGTGAGACCGCCCGCCTCCTCCCGAACACAGCCCGCGGGGAACTCCAACATTGACAGCGGACCGCGCTTGGCGCAAAGTCCGCGCGTCACGACTTGAGATCCGCTGCGTCCGGTGACCGGACCGAGGCCGCGGTACCGATGTCCGGGCGTTCGGCAGGAAAGACAATGGGCAAGCGCATGGGCCGTCGGCCGGTCGGAGGTGCGCCCGAACCCCATCGGTCAGGCCGCCGGCGGCGGCGCAACGAGAAGCCCCGGCGGAGACGGCTGCGATGCCTTGGCCGCACGCTCGTGTTCGCGGGGACGCTGGCCGCATTGACTGGCGGCGCCGCGAGCGCTGCGCTCGCCCAGAACGGGCGGCCCAACGTGTTCTTCGACTGTTCGGGACCCCGCTGCGACTCGCGCTACTACCGCACCGAGATCACCTGGGTGAACTGGGTCAACGACAAGGAGGACGCCAACGTCCACCTGATCATGACCAGCCAGACCACGGGCGCCGGCGGGCGGGAATACCTCTTCGACTTCATGGGCGTCGGCGAGCAAACGAGCTACAGCGACCAGCACAGCTACCGGTCGCCTCCGACGGACACCGACCGGGAGACGCTCGACGGGATCGTCCACACCCTCGGTTTGGGACTCGCCATGTTCGCGGACGAGGCCGGCTACCGCGGGATTGTGGTCATCAGCCCGACGGACCGGGAAGAGGCCGCGGTGGCGCGCGGGGTGGTGTCCCGGGACGAGGTGGAGGATCCCTGGAACCTCTGGGTGTTCCGGCTCGATGGGGAGGTGGGGATCGACGGCGAGACGACGGAACGGCGCACGAGCCTGGAAGGCGGGTTCTCCGCTTCGCGGGTGACGCCCGATTGGCGCCTTCGGTTTTCCGGAGACATCGAGACCGACCATTTCGCGATCGACCTTTCCGAGGGGACCTTCCGGGACACACGCACCGGCTGGAGCTTTGACACCCGGATCGTGTACGCCCTCCTCGAACACTGGTCGGCCGGGATCGACGCGAACGCCAGCCGCAACCTGACCTACAACCAGAACTTCCGCATCGAGTTGTCGCCGGCGCTGGAGTACAGCGTCTTTCCTTACGACGAGGCGACCCGGCGCAGCTTCACTTTCTACTACACGATCGGCCCGGCCTATCGCGACTATGCGGAGCGCACCATCTACGGGGAAACCGAAGAAATGCGCTGGGAGCAGGCGATGGCAGTCCGCCTCACCCAGCGCCAGCCCTGGGGCAACGCCTCGGTCAACGTGCGGGGTTCGCACTTCCTGCACGACTTCGACCAGCGCCTGGTGTCCCTGGGCGGATACCTCTCCTTCCGGGTCTTTCGAGGTCTTGAACTCGAGGTCTCGGGCAACGTGTCGCAGGTGAACGACCAGATCTACCTGGCCGCCGAAGAGGCGACCGATGAGGAGGCCCTGCTGCAGCTCCAGCAGCGGGCCACCGACTTCGACTACCGGATTGAGGTCGGGTTCCAGTTCCGGTTCGGGTCCATCTTCAACAACGTGGTGAACAACCGGTTCCGGCGGCGTCGTTTCTGAGGCCGACGGCGGCGTGGCCGCCAGCTCGTCCTTCCGGGATCTATTCGCTGTTCTTCCGCGTCCGCTTCGACCGTTTCCACTACTGACCCGGCGTGCCCGGCGAGAGCGTTGATGGCGCGGCGACGGATGTCACGTGACACGAACTCTGTCATCATGCGAGGGTGCGCACGGGAGCCCGGAGTGTGTTGGAAGAGGGCGTCAGGGCAGGTGGCGGGGCGGAGGAGCGGGACGCCGTCCGATATGCCGGCAGGTTTACTGCCCGGCTCGCGAATCCACTTGGTCCGCTAGACCCAACACCATCCCCTGTCGCGACTTCCGGCTCTCACCTTGATCGTCGCGCCAACGTGGCCGGCCGGCCCGCCGGCGGGATACCGGAAGTCTGCTGTTCACCCCGGCACGCGGAAGCCATGAACGCCCACCTGACAGCCAGCGCCGGGCGCCCCCTGCGAGAGCATCTCATCCCGGCCGTTCTCCTCTCCTGGACGCTCGCTCTTGCCGTTCCGGCGGCAGCCGTGCCCCAGGAAGACCCGCCGGCTCCTGGATCCATGATCCACCGATCCGCTCCGCTTCCGGGCGCGCGGACTCACACGGTGATTCCCGGGGAGCGGTTCCGGGCCACTCCGTTCGAGCGCTGGTTCTACGGCAGCAACTACCGGGACCTCTGGACCACGCCCATCGAGCTTCCCGTCCTTGACCTCGATCGGGTGGGAGGCGGTCTGACGCCGCTCCGCACCGGCGGCTTCGGACAGTCCATCTCTCTCCACTTCACCGGCCAGGACGGCCGCCGGTATACGGTCCGTTCACTGGACAAGGACGCCACCCGCAGGGTGCCGGACATCGTCAGGGAAACGGTCGTCCGCGAAGTTCTTCAGGACCTGATCAGCGCGATGCTGCCCACCGGGGCGCTCGTGGTCGATCCGCTGATGGAAGCCACCGGCATCCTCCATTCCGGGCACACGCTGGTCGTGATTCCGGACGATCCCCGGCTCGGCGAGTACCGCGGCGCCTTTGCGGGCCTGATCGGCCTGCTGCAGGAACATCCTTCCGAAGGCCCGGACGACACCCCGGGCTTCGCCGGTTCCCGGAAGGTGAGCGGCACGGACAACATGTGGGACGACCTGGAAGACGGCCCCTGCGACCGTGTCGATGCCAAGGCCTTTCTCAAGGCGCGACTCATGGACTTTCTCATCGGCGACAAGGACCGTCACCAGGGCCAGTGGCGATGGGCGAGGTTCCCCGACGGGGATTGCCATACCTGGCTCCCGATACCCGAGGACCGCGACCAGGCGTTCATTGACTTCGACGGGTTTGCGATGGCGCTCGCGCGCCGAGCGATACCGATCCAGATCCGGTTCGAGGACACGTATCCGAATCTGGTTGGCCTGACCATGACCGGTTGGGAGTTGGATCGCGAGTTCCTGGTCGAACTCGACCGGACGGCTTGGGATGCGGTGGTCGCGGACTTTCGTGAGGACCTGCCGGACCGCGTCGTCGAGGATGCAGTCCGCCGGCTCCCCCCGCCGTACTACGAGGCCGTCGGCGAAGCTCTTGCCCGGACTCTCAAGTCGCGGCGCGACGCGCTGCCGGACTTTGCCGACCGGTACTACGAGTTGATTACTCACCAGGCCGAAATCAGGGCGACCGACCGGGACGAGTACCTCCACTGTGAGCACCTGCCGGGCGGTGATCTCGTCGTCCGCATCGGTCTCGCCGAGGGAGACAGCGGAGAAAGGACGGCGCCCTACTTCGAACGGACGTTTTACGCCGAAGACACGCGAGAGGTCCGCATCTTCCTCCGGGGCGGGGACGACCGTGCGGAGGTATCGGGGACCGGCGGACGGATCTCCGTTCACATCGATGGCGGCGGCGGGGATGACACCTTCGTCAACGCCTCCGGGGCTGGCGCTTCCAGGATCGCCTTCTACGACTCTCGTGGGAAGAATCGGTTCGCCAAAGGCAAAGGAGCGCGAATCGACGAGCGTCCCTACCGGCGTCCGCCCGCCACCCACACGCCCAATGCCAGGTACGCGCTGGACTGGGGCATGCAGCCGGCAACGATTCCGATCGTGATGGTGGACCGGGATCTTGGTGCGTTCTTCAGCGTGTCCCACAGCCGGCAGTTTTTCGGCTACCGGCGAGCCCCCTTCGCTGCGCGGCATTCCTTCAGCCTCGGGCTCGCCACCGGTGGTTTCAAGCCCTTTGCCTCGTACACCGGCACCTTTCGCCGCGTTCTCCGTGACTTCGACGCCACCGTTCACGCCGAGTACTCCGGGATCGACACGGTTCGGTTCACCGGTTTCGGCAACGACACGCAGATTCAGGAATGGTCCGACTTCTACAAGGTGGTACAGAGCTATTTCGTCTTCGCGCCGGCCATCGAGTACCGACCGGAGCCGCCAGCCGGAGAGGCGCACGCCGCCGATGCGGAGCCGCGGCGCCGGGAAGTAGCCATCGGTCTGGGACCGATCGTCAAGTACTCCAACACGCCGCTGGATGCCAACCAGGACAAGTTCATCGCCTCCCTGGAACACCCCATCTACGGAACGGGGTCCTTCGGCCAGGTGGGAGCGCAGGGACGGGTCGAGTACGACACCCGCAGCAATCCGGCGTACCCCACGCGTGGCCTCCTGATTCGAGCCGCGGGAGCCGTCTACCCGGGCGTCTGGGGTGTGGAATCGGCGTTTGGCAGCGTAGAGGGAGCGGTGCACACCTACCTTACGGCCCGCATTCCGGCCAGCCCCACCCTGGCCCTGAGAGCGGGCGGAAAGAAAGTGTGGGGAACCTACCCGTTCCACGAGAGCGCTTTCCTCGGCGGGCCCGGCTTCGCCGGGATCGGCACCTCCGGCAACCAGGTCCGCGGGCTTCGTAAGGATCGCTATGCGGGAGACGCCTCGCTGTATGGAAACGCCGAGCTACGCGTCTCGGTTGCCTCCTTCCAGCTCCTGATGCCGACAGAGTTCGGAGTGTTCCTTGCCGCCGATGCCGGCCGGGTGTTCTTCGCCGGGGATCCGGCTGACACCGACAAATGGCACACCGGCGTCGGGGGTGGATTCTGGCTGTCGTTCCTCAACCGCCGGCACACCCTGAGCGTTGCCGTCATGGATGGCGCTGAAACGACGGGTCTGTACCTGCGCGCCGGTTTTCTCTTCTAGCCGGCATTTCTCATACTCACGGCCCGCGGGAAGGGCTCAACTCGCCGCGGCACGACGGCGGGGACGGCTTGGAACGCCGGCCTCCGGCCGGCACAGCCCGCCGAAGGCGGGCGGCGGGAAGGACTCCCCGTTCCGAGGTGGCGCCGTCCCGGCGGGAATCTCAGCGTTCGGCGGGATCCGTACCTGGGAGTGGCAGACACCGTTTGTCACAGTGCGGGCCACGTGCCTGCGTTCCGTGAAGGCGGACGGCAAGGAACCGCCCGCGGCCCAGGGGGTCGTTGTGTCGAGTCCCACCGGCAAGAACCCGCGGCGCCGTCAGCTATACGCCATCTCATCTGTTGGGGGTACGTGCCGAGACGGGAGCCATCCCGGCGATTGGGGTCTTCGCCGCCGCGGCCCTGCGGGCCGCTGTGCCGGCCGGAGGCCGGCGTTCCAAGCCGTCCCCGCCATGGCGCCATCGGCTCTACGCGCTCTCGGGCCCATCCGCGCGGTCGGCGTCCGGTCGCGGCTGCTTTTCACGGCAACCGGCGGGAGCTCGGTGTCCCCCATCCACACGCCGTCACGTCGATCAGTGCCCGCGCTCCACGCGTAACCGGCATCCCCGTCAACAGGTTGCGCCTCCTTGGAGTGCGCTGCGGACCGTGAGTATGAGAAATCCGGGCTGCCGGGAGAACTGGCCCGCGTTCCGGGTCGCCGCGCGCCGGTCAGTAGCTGCGGCGGAAGCGAAAGTCCACACTCAGGGAGCCGTCCTCGTCCCGCGAGAAGATCCAGGTGACGCGTCTTCGCGCGTACTCAACGACGACGATGGCCTCATCGGCGTCAGACAGGTCTGAGGAGTACCGGACATTGAGATCCCGGGTGAGCTGCTTGCTGAGCGTCACTCGTGCCGTCGGATCGCTGAAACGACCGATCATGAAGGGGTCGATCGTCACCCGGTCGATGCCGAACACCCGGCCCGCCCGACCCCCGATCATGCTGGTGAACTGCTGGCTCAACAGGTTCGTGGCGGAGGCGGCGACGGCCTGCCCGTCACTGGTCCCTCCCAGGAGGTTCAGCTCCGGAGCGCCCGAGAGAAGCTGGAGAATCTCCGTCTCCCGGAGCGGAGGCTCGGAGCTGACGTTCGCCTCGATCTGCTCGGCGCTCCCTGAAGCGGTCAGGCGCACGCGATAGTTCCGGACGTTCGCTTCCGCCGCGACGTCGAACACCGGTTCGATACCTTCGGGATCGATGAATTCGGCGCGCCCGGAGACGATCCGGAAGCGGTGGGCGCCGACGTACACCTCGCCGCTTTCCAGATCGGCGCGTCCCAGAACCGCGGGCGATCCCGCGGTGCCCCGCAGGTCGAGACGGGCGGCGGCATCGAGATTGAAGATGGAGTTGCGCACCGCGAAGGGCGAATCGGTTTCCAACCGAACGTCCAGCTTCAGTTCGTCGAGGAACCCGCCGGCGTTCGCAGCGTCGGGCGGGGCAACGGTGTCGACGGTATCGAGGACGTTCGCGAACAGTTCGAACTCACGGGTCCAGGCCGCCTCGTCGAGCCGGACCTCGCCGGAGAGAAAACGTCCGTCCTGGTCGCCCAGGACCCTGAGGTCCGCATCCACGGTGGCGCTGAAGTCAGCCGGATACCGGAGCCGGGCGTCCGTGAGCTGAACCCGCACCTCGCTGGCCCCGAGCTCCGCCCCGTCGATCAGGACCGAACCCGATACGGCAACTTCGCCGGAAGCCATCCGGCCGTTCAGCCCGGCGATCCGCAGCGCGCGTCGATCAAAGGTCACCGACCCGTCCACCTCAGTCAAGGCGTGCGGAAAGCCCTCGATGCGGAAGGAGCCGTCCCGGATCGTTCCCGTGCCGAGCAGCTCGGGTGCGGTCGTGGGACCGGCGACCGACGCCTCCAGATGGAACTCGCCCTCCGCGGTCAGTCCCGGCACGAACGGCTCGGCCGCCTGTAGCGATCCCTGCCCCAGCAGGGTCAGGTCGAGACGCTCTTCGTCGAGATCGATGGAACCCGTCGCCTGAAGCTCACCATCGGCGTACAGAAGACGGAATCCCTCCACCTGCACGGTGCCGTCCTCCATCTGGATTCGGGTCGGGCCGCCGGACTCGGCGACAAAATCCGGCGCCGAGATCCTCAGGCCGTCGAGAGTTGCCCCTCCCGTCATCCATTCGTCGAGGGGGTCCTCGATGCGGAAATCGCCGCTCCCGCTCACCACGATCGAGATCCCCCGCTCCTCGGGTGCATCGACAACCAGCGATGCGACTTCGAATTCGCGCAGGGTGGCCGTCCCGGCCAACTCGGCTCCGACCGTCCCCGCCATCCCGAACGACGCGGTTCCAGAGTCCAGGGCGCCGTCCGCCTCGAAGCGTTCGCCGCGAACCGAGGCCTCAAGCACCCCTGGACCCAGCGGCGCGTCCAGCACCGAGCCGGCGGGAAAACTCCCTTCCACGAGAAGCTCGGGAACCAGCAGGTCGCCCCCGATGTCCATTCGGAAGTCCGAGCGGATGGAAATCCATTCCGGCGCCAAGCCGGGCGCCAGCGGATGGTCCCGGCCGGTGATGAAGCCTTCCATGGTCCCGTCCACCAGATCGACATCGAGCACTCCTACCACGCTCCCACCGCGGAAGGTCGCGGTCATGGGAGCCAGCCGGACCGACTCGCCGTCCAGATTCCAGGAAATGGACAACTCGTCGAAGGGTTGTTCCATCAAGGTTCCGGCAGAGCCCGTCACGTTTCCGCCACCGGTGGTGCGCTCGCTGCGCCGCACCGTGTTGCTCCGGCCGCTGACGATGCCTTCCGCTTCGAGATCCCACTGAAGGAAGTCCATGATTTCCCGGATGTCCCATTGGTCCCACTCGGCGTCGAACTCCATGTCCGGAACCTCGGCGGGGCCTCGATCGAAGAATCCCGAGGCGGAGATCCGCCCTTCTCCCCGGCGCGCGCTCAGGCGCTCGAGCCGGATGGCGCCGGGCTCGATCCGGCCGGCCGCGGTCAGCGTCTCGGCATGGATGGTGGCAAAGCGCATCAGTTGACCCTCCACCTCCCCTTCGATCACCAGATCGGGCCACCGGCCCTGCACGGTTCCCTCAAACGCGCACGCCCCGGACACATCCCACAGAGTCGTCTCCGGATCTTCCCCGAAGACCAGCCGTCGAAACTCCTGCTGCACCGTGTCCACGTCAGCCGCTTCGCCGGCGAAGCCGCTCATCAGGAAGTCGGCATTCCCGGTCCGCAGGTATTGGCCCTCGAACGTACTCCGGAAGGCTGCGCCTTCGGCGACGAGTTGCCGGACCACGATGGCGTCCTCATCCATGGCTACCGCCGCCCCGAAACTGAAGGGCAACTCTCCGGGTCCCGCCTCCGGCATCTCCCCGGTGGCATTCATCGTTCCGGTCATCAGCAGGGGATTCGCGAACGGCACGTACAGATCTGCGTCCAGGGTGACGCGCGAGCGGAGCGTGGTCGGGGTCCCGAACAGTCCCTCGAGGACGGGGGCCAGCGACGCGTCGTGGACGGTCAGTGCGACCTCCGCCGGGTTTGCTTCGGTCGGCTGCACCTGGACGAGACGCAGGGCGGCGGCGCCCCCGGAGACGAACCCTTCGGAAGAAACAACTTCGAACCGGTCGGGATCCCAGTGGACGACTCCCTTCCAGTCGCGTAGCGGCACTCCGTAGACGCGGCTACCCGGCAACGCAAACTCGCCGTCCACCGCGAGACCGTTCTCACCCAACCCCGCCGTCCCATCAAAGCGCAGCCACGGGTTTCCCCTGGTGTCGATCTCCTCAAAGTCGAACAGGAGGCGGCCGAGCGCGCCGGCGTCGCCGCTGGCGGCGATCCTGGCCGTTCCCGCCAGCTCGCCACTCAGGTCCAGCGATCCATTCAGGTTCACTGCCAGGAGATCGGATTGAAGCTCCAGCCGATCCAGATGAAACGTGTTCCCGCGGACGCGAAACTCGGCCGTCAACCCGAGGGGCAGGTCCGGCTGTTCCCAGAGACGAATCACCGCCAAACCGGAGCGAACCTCCCCGTCCACGCCGCCCTCTTCGGCCGGGCGGAAATCAACCGCCACATCGTCCGCCCGGACTTCCCACGGCGCAGGGAGATTCCGGTAGCCAATGGTTGTCCCCGAAACCGAAATGCGGTCTGAAGAGAACGAAATGCGGGCCGCGAGCGTCTCGAACGCCGGTCCGGACGTTTCCGAATCGGAACGCGGCGGGCTCCCGTCGTCGAGTTCCCAAAGACTCAACCCTTCGACCGCCAGGCTCTCGAAATGGAGGCGCGCCAGCGCCAGGGACCAAACACCCAGATTCCCCCGGATTTCATCGATCGAAAAGAGCGGGGGCCCCGGTCCGACCTCCGTGGGTTCCCTCCCCACCTGCAGACCGCGAATGACGAACTCACCCTCCGGAAGCGAGATCTGGAAGCCGCTGGCCGCGACCGGACGATCGAGCGCCGACGAGAGCCGGCCCGTAGCGGCGGCCAGGAGCCTGTCCTGGTCGATTGCGCCAGCGACCCAGACGGCCGCGACGATGGATACCAACGCCAAGAGCGCGCAACCGGCCAGGAAGAGCCCGGTGCGACGGAATCGGCGAGTTGGAGCAGCCTCGACGTTCATGTCACTTTGTCCGCACGCCGGCTACGGCACCGCGCAAAGATCGTCTTCGACTTCCCTATCCGTGACATCGCCGCGCGCGAAGCTTCCGCTATCGCGGACCTCTCCCTCTGCATCCGTGACGCAGTAGCTGAGGCGATCCCCGGCCGCGCGGACGTACACGAAGTGGTTGAACGCGCCGCGGTCCTCGCGCGGGAAAGTACGTTCATCATCCCGAGCGGAATCAGCCTTCCTTCCCCCCGCGCCGGTCACGAAGTACCGGATGCCGCGCTGCGGCTTGAGCCGGGCATACAAGTGCTGATGGCCCTGGAAGACAACGTCCACGCCGTGTTCTTGAAAGATCGGCTCGAGCTCGGGCCGGAACGCGCCATCCTCGCCCCGGCATCCGAATCGGAACCACTTGCATCGCTCGGGGGTGTACATCGGGTGGTGCATCGCAACGACCTTCCAGCGGGCCCCGGAACGTTCCAGCGCCTCGGCAAGCCAGCGGAGTTGCGGTTCATCCGAGCCGTGCTCGAGCTTCGTCTGTGTTCTTCCGAGCGTATTGGAATCGAGCACGAACACCTCGACCAGCGGGGTTTGTCGTGACCGCGGGCGGTCCTGATCCCCGCTCCGGTCCCGGCGCCAATCAGGCGATTCCCCCGGAAGCTCGATCGAGTAGTAACGGAAGCCGTCCCGGTAGCCGAATTCAGGCGTCGCCAGGTGGGCCTCCACTTCGCACCGGCGCGACAACTCGTAGGCCGATTCGTCCCGGGGAACGGGCCTCCGTCCCGAGTCGCTGCAATATTCCACGTCATGGTTGCCAAGCGCCGCGTGAAACCTCACCCCAAGAGACAGGACGGCCCGGTAGACGTCCAGAAACCTGCTGGCAATCGAGCGCGCGCTGCCGTGTTCATAGACGTTATCCCCCAGCAAGAAGACGTGAGACACGGGCACGGCCTCGGCTCTGCGGCGGATCTGCTCCGCCACCCGCAGGGCGCGATCATCGCCGGTACCGGTATCCCCGACGAGGATGAACCGCGCCGCCCGCCCCGAATCCAGGCCCCGCGAACCGGACGCCGCGCCGCCAGTTGTCCCGGTGGGGGACTCGGCCCCGATCCCGTTGGCGCTGGCCAACATGGCGAACACCAGGACACTCGCAGGAGCTGCCGCGGCGCCGCCTCTCGTCCTGGCGTTCATCCGGCGCTCCTGGGCGGCGCGGGTCGCGAGTTTCGACAAGGGTGTCGACTCCTGCCGGGAGGGGAGCCGCTAGTCGCGGCCCATCGGGGCGGGATAGAGGGTCAGGCTCGCTCTTTCGCTCCCTCCTTCGTCGGCAACGATCAGTGCACCGCCGGCAGCGAACGTGACGCCTTCAACCTGACGATGCCACCCGGCCACGAACCGTCTGACGGCTACGACCTGACCTCCTGGCGTGATCTCCGCGATGGCGCCCTGGCGAGCCGCTACCACGAAGTAGTTGCCCGACACCGGGTGTCGCTCGATTCCGGATGGGCGATACCGATTCCCCCCGAGGCGACGGGCGACGTCACGGACCGGTATCAGGGTGGGAGAACCGGCACTCACCCGTTCTTCGTCGATGGACCAACGATAGATCGCCAACTGTCCCACCAGGTTCGCGGTGCGCGGGTCCTTGCACATCAGCAAGAGTTCTCGCGCGCCTTCGTCGTACGCGAGGCCCTCGATCTCGCAATCCCGGCCGACTCCGGTGGCAAGGACACGAAAGAGGACGGACTCTCCGGTAGCCCCCTCGCGGCATTCGTACAGCCTGCCTGAACTGGTGACCAGGTAGACCTGGCCGTCAGCCGTCGCAATGCCTTCGAAGTCATCGGCAACGGGGTCTTCCATATCCGCCAGTTGGAATTCCTTCACGATCGACCCGTTCCGATAGTCGATCTCGAACACGACACCGGCTTCATCGTTGTGCGCGAGGAGCCGTTGGTCCCTGGTCATCGCCAGACCGGAGATCTCCCGGAGCCGCCGGGGCAACCGCCAGCGCTTCGCGCTCTCGGCGCTCAGCCCGTAGTCCTCGAGGGAGACGCCGCTCTGAGCTCCTGGAGAGACCGGGCTGTCTTCCCGAGAATTCGCAACACCGGTCAGCGACAGTAGACACACGACCGTGGCGAACAGAAGTCTCAACCGGAACGGCCCCCATGATCCTGCCTTGACGACCATGCCGCCATGAACCCTTGCGTCTCCTGGCTCACGTCATTTGCCAGACTTCTTCGAGCCCTCGAGGTGGGCGCCCATCATGGTGTCTTGACTTTGGGTTTGGATTCCGGAACGCGATCCAGTCCATCAGGATGCACGATTCTCCACCCCGAGAGCACCGCGGGTTTCGCTCCAAAGTTGCTTCTCCATACGCCCAGGGATATGGCGACGAAAATCAACGAGGCGAGGTAGGCCACGGCAGTAAGTTGAGTGCCGGCCGCGAGTCCGATCCCGATGGCCATCAACATATAGACGGCGTCCATCGGTTCATTGAGCGAGGCCCGAAAACGAACGGCGGCCACGATTCCCGCGAGGCCGAAAGCGAGCGCGAGACTGCCTTTGACCAGGAACACCACCAGTGCGATGGCGATCGGTATCACGAGCAGCGTGTGTGCGAACGATTGGCTGTATTTCTTTTTCTGGCGCGTCCAGCGATATACCCAGGTGATTGGCAGCGTCACGCCAAAGGCCAGGACCAGCGCGAGGACTACCGGAACCGTGATTGCCGGATCAACCAACTGACTGATGCCGTCTTCATTGCCGAGCCGGCCGATGCCCTTCTGGATGTTCTCCAGTACGTCGGACACCTCGGATCCGGTGTCGTACAGCGTTCCTATCAGGAAGCGGTCCCGTTCCTGGGAGGCGTAGACAAGAATGCGCGGGAAGAAGTGAAAGACGCCTGCAAGAAACAGAAGCCACGCAAGGTAGTAAACCAAGAGACGGACGACGATGTTGTTGAGCATGCGGTCTCTCCTTCTTCGCTAGAACACGTAGCCGACACGAAAATACACGCCCGTCATGTCACGGCCCTTCATGACGGCAACGCTCAGGGTCGTATCCCGCCACCGACGGCTCTTCCTGAGGTGTCGCTGCGGCCGGAACCGCAAGGGCGAACACCAGCGCGGGCGAAATGGCGCCCCACTTCGGAAGTTGCCGGGTCGAAACCTGGCCGGCTACCGCTGGCGTCAACCGTTCGGAATTAGCCCCGAGCATCCGGCGTTCCCGGCGAGTCAACGCACGCGGCGGGAGACGGCGCCTTCCTCGCCGGTCGTGTGGTAGCTGTCGCCGTAGTACTTGCTCGTGATGCGGGTGTGGAAGTCCTCGGCGCGGACCGGGGGGTAGAGCGGCGCGCCCTGGTTCGGGAGGACCTCGAGGAACTCGTCCTCCCAGACGTAGATCGCCATCGGGAATGAGGTGCGGGGCTTCATGCGGGCGGCGGGATCGCGAGGGGAGCTCACCCGGTGGGTGGTGGAAGGCAGCCGGTTGTTGGTGATCCGCTGCATGTAGTCGCCGGTGTTCAGCACGATGGCGCCCGGCGGAGCGGCAACCCGCACCCACTTCATGGTCTTCCGGTGGAGGAGCTGCAGGCCCTCGGTTTCGGCGGCCGGCAGGATCGTGAAGAGGTCCACGTCCTCGTGGCCGAGCATCCTGCCGGTGGTCCCCTCCGGGACACCGCTGAGCGGCGGGTAGTAGTTCAGCCGGAAGCCGAAGTTCGTGGCGGTGAGGCGCTCGTCGAAAAGCGCGGGGTTCTCGCCCAGGTAGGCAAGAACGGACTGCATGATCGGATGGATCAGGCGCTCGTGGGCCAGCACCACCCGGCGGAAGAAGGGTTCCCAGCCGGGCGAGGGCCAGAAAGCCGCTTCGTCCCAATTCGGGTTCTCATCCAGATCGAACGCCCGGCGGCAGAAGACCCAGCCCTCCACGAGATCCGGATGGATCACGGTGGTCTCGCGCATCGGGAAGTAGCCCTGGTTCACCGAACCCTGGCGGCGCGCCCGGTAGGGCAGCTTCTCCTCGAGCGAATGCCGCTCGAAGAACTCGCGGGTCCGGCGATGGGCTTCCGCGTAGAGCGCCGGGTCCACCCCGTGGCCGGTGAGGATCGCGAATCCGGTGTCCTCGAGCGATTCGCCGAGTTCGCGGATGAACCGGTCCCGGTCGGCGGCGCGCGATGACCCCAGAAGCGACAGGTCGCAGGGCCTCAGGACAAAGTCCTCGTCGAACTCCTCCTCGGCACCCTCCGCCAGCCGGTAGCGCTGGAGCTTTGCGACCTGTTCGTAGGCGCGGAGTTCCTGGTTGAACTCCGCGGGCGCCTCGGTGGAAAGTGGCGCCCCACGCGCGGATAGCCGTGCGCGGTTTCGCCCGCCGGCGGCGGGCGATGCCGGCCGGAGGCCGGCGTTCCAAGCCGTCCCCGCGCTTTTCCCCAGTCGGCGATACGCGGTCTCGCGGCCCTCCGGGCCGCGGTGCCGGTCTGAAGGCCCCCACCGGGAGACTGGCCGGCGTTCCCTTTGCTCCGCGCCACCGTGCGGACCGGAGGTACGAAAGTTCACGAACCGGACGCCTGCATCTCCGCGGCCACCCGCTCGGCTTCCCGGAGGATCCGCAGGGTGTTCCCGCTCCAGAGTTGGGCGATCTGGTCCTCGGTGTAGCCGCGGCGCACCAGCTCGACCGTCACGTTGAGCGTCTCCGCGGCGCTGTCCCAGCCGTCCACGCCGCCGCCGCCGTCAAAGTCTGACGAGATCGCGACGTGGTCGAGACCCATCACCTCGACCGCGTGGTCGATGTGGTCCACGAAATCGCCCACGGTCACGGGGAACTCGGCGCTGATGTCCATCATCCGGCCCCGGAGCGCGGCCTGGTCGTCCTCGCCCAGCGAGCGCATCTCGCCCCGCGAGGAGATCCCGTACTCCGCCATGAGATCGCTCGTCGCCTGGGTCTTGCCGGGCGGATCGGTCCTGACGAACCCCCGGAGCGCCACCGTCTGCATCACCCCGCCGTTCGCGGCGAGGGCGCGGAGCTGCTCGTCGTCCATGTTCCGGGAGACGTCGGCGAGGGCCTTGGCGCCCGAGTGTGACGCGATGATCGGGGCGGCCGACAGTTCCGCCGCCTGCAGCATGGCGTCCTTGGAGATGTGGGAGATGTCCACCAGGATGCCCAGCCGGTTCATCTCGGCGATCACTTCCTTGCCGAACTCGCTGATCCCGCCGTGCTCCGCTTCGGCGTCGCCGAGGTCCTCCCGCGGGTTGCAGGAATCGGCGATGTCGTTATGCCCGTTGTGGGCGAGGGTGATGTAGCGGGCGCCGAGCCCGTGGTACGTCTCGAGCAGGGAGAGGTCCTTGCCGATCACGTAGCCGTTTTCGATCCCGATCATCGCGACCAGTTTCCCCTCGGCGTGGATGCGCTCCGCATCGTCCGCGGTGTGGGCGAGTTCGATGACATCCGAATGCATCGAGGTGGCGCGGTGGATGGAGTCGAACTTCGTGATCGCCCCCTCCTTGGCGGCCTCGTAGTTCTCGGCCGTCCGCTCGGTCTGTCCGAAGTAGACGATGAAGAAACCGACGTTGAGGCCGCCTTCCTGCATCCGGGGATAGTCCACCTGGAAATCCTCGTTGAGGTTTCCGGGATCGACTTCCTCGGTCGCGTAGTTGAACGGGATGTCGATATGGGTGTCGAGGGTCATCACCGCATCGTGGATGCGCCGGGCCTCCGCCTCGATCATTTCTTCCTCGGTCATCGCGGCGGGCTCTTCCTCACCGCCGCCGCAACCGGACAAGAGAGCGGCCATCAGGACGACCAGTGCCGTACCGGCAAGCAGAAAGGGACGACGTTTCAGGGACATGGAACCTCCTGGATCCGGTCCCCGGCGAAACCGCGAGACGCGCCGGGGACGGGACCGGGCAACACGCGATGGTACCAGTCGCCACCCAGAGCGGCGGGGACCACCGGGTGGGACAATGGCTCTCCGCTTGCATGCGATCGCCTGGAGACCGGATGCGGAAATTTCGCGCGCGGGGACTGCCTGCGGCGGCGTTGGCGGCCGCCGTCCTGTCCTTGGTGCCTGGCGGAGCGAACTCGCAACAACGGAACCTCGACGCCTACGCGTCCCGGCTCGCGGTCTACCGGAGCGGCGATTTCGCGACCGCGGTCCGCGCGAGCATGGCGGTTCCGATGGATCGGCTGCGGGACCAGGCCGAGGAGTTCTTCTACGGATTTCCCGGCAGGGACCGCGGATTCGACCTCGACCTGCTCGCGGCCGCCGTTCTCCACCTGGATCTCGCCTGGGCTGCCGAGATGGAGCCCGAAGCAAACGAGAGCCTCGCCCGCAACCTGTTGAGCCGGGTCAGTGACGGACGGCGCGACGCCTGGATCCGGGACGCCCACCTCGGCCTCCTCGGAATCTACGTGGACGGCGGGCAGTTGGAAGAGGCGGCGCGGGTGGGGAAGTTTCTCGGAGACGAATACCCGGACCACGCGGAAGTGCGCCTTGCGCTGGCCCGTCTCGCGGAGTTCATCGGTTGGGGGATCCACGACGAACGGTTCCTGGACCAGGCGGAGGCCGGTTATCAGGATCTGTTGCTGGAGGGCGAGGGAGATCCCGCAGAACTCCGCCTTCGGATCGCCCATCTGACGCTGCGCGAGGGAAATCCGGAGGAGACGCTGCGCCGTCTCGAGGAGGCCGAAGACGGCCTGAGCGCACGCCATCGCTTCGTGTCCCGCCTGCTGCGCGGCGAGACCCTGCTCTGGCTCGACCGCGCAGCCGAGGCCGAGGCGGCGTTTGCCGAAGCCCAGGCGATCCATGTCGGCTCGATTTCCGCCGCCGCCGGCCTCGCCGCCGCCCGCCAGACGCTCGGGGACGGCCGGCGGGCCGCGGAAGCGGTTCGCCGCTTCCTCGCCGGGAGCACCGGGCAGGACACCTGGTGGTACTTCCTCGTGCAGGCGCTCGCGGACGAAACGGGACGCCTCGACAATCTTCGGGGCGCGATCCTGTTGCCGCAGGAGTAGTGCATGAACGGATCCCCATGGACCCTGTTTCTCGCCGGTGGCCTACTCCTGCTGCCGTCCGCGACCTCCCCCGAGCCTGGTCAGGTCCGTTTCCGGGTTACCGTCGAAGAGGTGCTGGTGGATGTGGTCGTCACTCAGGGGAACCGCCCGGTCGCGGGCCTGACCGCCGAGGACTTCGAGTTGTTCGACGGAGGCATCCGGCGGGACATTCGGCTGGTGCCGCTCGAGGACCTGCCGGTCTCGGTGCTCTTCGTCATGGACCTGAGCGAGAGCGTGACCCGGGAGCGACGACAGCTCCTCGCGGCGGCGGCCCGCCAGTTCGCCGACCAACTGTCCCGAAACGACCGCTGCGCGGTGATGATTTTTTCCTCGCAGCCGGTCCTGACCCATGACTTCGCCGCGTGCGCGGAGTTGCCGCAGAGTCCTTTCCCCGAGGAAGGAGTCGTAGGGGGCACGGCGCTCTGGGACTCGCTGTTGCTCTCGACGGCGCTTGTCGAGGAGGAGCCGGGCCGGACGGTGGTCATCGTCTTCACCGACGGCGAAGACACCATGAGCTGGACCCCGGAGGGGTTTGTGGAGCCGGCGCTTCAGGGCAGCGAAGCGGTGCTCTACACGGTCATCCCCCCGGATGCCCGGGGCACGACCCGCCGGCGGTACCGCTACCGGAACCAGGATTTCGTCCCGCCGTCGGTGGCGCGCCGGCGGCGGATCGGCATCCGGCGGATGAATGGAGGCATCGCCTCGGACTCTCTCGTGGTGTTGCTCGACGGGCCGCGCCGGACCAGCCGGCCTCGCACCGGTATGCGCGCCCCTTCGGAACTCCAGCTTCTGAGGCACGTCACCGAGTTGAGCGGCGGGCGACTGGTGCAGAGCCGCGACGAAGGGCGCCTGCTGGCCGCCTACGGGGAGATCCTCGAGGAGATGCGGTCGCGCTACGTGCTCGCCTTCGTGCCGGATCCGAACGAGCCTCCGGGCTGGCGCTCGCTGGAAGTCACGGTGACCCGGGACGGTGCGAACGTCCGGGCGCGGAGCGGCTACCTGCACCGGACACCCGGGGACGGCGGACCGGAGGACGGCGGGCGCTGATCGACGTGACGGGGTGTGGATAGGAGACACCGACCTCCCACCGGTTGCCGTGAATAGCAGCCGCGACGGGACGCCGACCGCGCGGATGGACGCGAGAGCGCGTAGAGTTGATGGCGCCATGGCGGGGACGGCTTGGAACGCCGGCCTCCGGCCGGCACGCGCGGGAGCGCGAAACCAGGGAGGATGACGCGGCGCCAGGCCAGCGTGAGTGCCGCCCATTTTCTTCCTGACGGGGTGTGCGGAGGACCCGATCATGCGGGTTCTTGCCGGTGGGACCCGACACAACGACCCCAGGGTCACGGGCGGTTCCTTGCCGTCCGCCTTCACGGAACGCAGGCACGTGGCCCGCACTGCGACAAACGGTGTCCGCCACTCCCTTGGACGGATCCCGCCGAACGCTGAGATTCCCGCCGACAAGGGGCCACCCCGGAACGGGGAGTCCTTCCCGCCGCCCGCCTTCGGCGGGCTGTGCCGGCCGGAGGCCGGCGTTCCAAGCCGTCCCCGCACTTCAACTCAGTCGGCGATACGCAGTTCCGCCCGCCTTCGGCGGGCTGTGCCGGCCGGAGGCCGGCGTTCCAAGCCGTCCCCGCGCTTCAACTCAGTCGGCAATACGCAGTTCCGCCCGCCTTCGGCGGGCTGTGCCGGCCGGAGGCCGGCCCAGTTCTCCCGGTGGGGACAAGGCGCCCGGCTGACAAGGCGCGCGAGCGAGGAGCCCCCGCCGGGAGACTGGGCCGCGTGGGTTCCACTACCGACTGCTAAGCTGCCGCTTCCGATGGAGAATGCGTGTACGGTCGAGCCGTGGATGACCGAGCCGTGGGTGATGGACCCTTGGATGCGGGCGCCCTGGATGCGCAGGAAGAGACTCCGGCGCGTTCAGGAAGTTGTGGAGCGGACGGTGCGGTCCCGGTATCCGGGGACCGATTTTCCCGCCGTCACGGTCCACGCCGACTTCGACTTCGACGGCGACCCCATTCTGCGCATCCAGATTGTGTACCGCGGGGATGACGAAGAGATCCGTGACGACCTCGGACTGGGCGTGAAGTTGATCGGCGCGCTCGCCGAACAACTCGACGCGATCGAGGAGACCGCTTTCGTCACGCCGGAGTTCCGGAATGTCGAAGACCCCCGGTTCCGGTCCTGACGGGCTGCACGCCGCGCACCTCGTCGCCGCGAGCGGAACGGCTGATCCACGCCTTGCTGGACGCTCCGGAGGGAGACCTCCGCGACTTCGCTCTCCGGGTTCTGCTCGCTGAGCGGGAGGGCTGAGCCCACGGGCTCGCGGCGTTCCATCCCGGCGCGCCCGGCATCCGGGCGCCCGCGAGCCGTGGCGGACTCTTCGGCCGTGGCGCTCCTCCCGATCGCGCTCCTGCTCTCCGGGTTCGCGTCGCTGACCTACCAGATCGTCTGGGTGCGGCGCTTCGCCGTCGTCCTCGGGACGACGAACGCCGCGGTCACGCTGGTGCTCGCCATGTTCCTCGGCGGGCTCGGCCTCGGGGCCCTGCTGGCGGGACGCTCGGGCGGTGGGCTCGGGGCCTCGCGCCTGGCCCGGCGGTTCCTGCTGCTGGAGCTCGGAGCCGCCGGCCTCGCAACGGGGCTGCCGCTCTACCTGACGGGAACCCTTCCGCTCGTCCGGGCCGTCGCCTCTCCGGAGGGGGCCCTGGCACCGACCGCGGTGTTCGCCGCCCTCTTCCTGCTGCCGGCGGCAACCCTGATGGGGGCCACCCTGCCGACGCTCACCGCGCTCACCCGGCGCGTCCGGGACCGCGGCGAAGCCGGCGCGGCCGGTTGGCTCTATGCCGCCAACACCGCCGGCGCGCTCATCGGCAGCGTGGCGGCCGCTCGTCTGCTCATTCCCGAACTGGGTCTCCCGGGATCCTCGATGTGCGGGATCGCGGCGAACCTGGCTGCCGGGATTCTCATCTTCGCCCGTTTCGGAAGGGCACCGGCTCCCGGGCCGGGTGACGCAGTCCGGGTTCCCTGGTTCGGCGGCCGGGCAATGCTCCCCTTCGGGGGGATCGCAGCGCTCTCCGGGTTCGCCGCGATGGCCGCCGAGATCGGTTGGGCGCGGCTCGCGGCGTTGCTCTTCGGCCCCACGATTTACACGTTCGCCTGCGTGGTGGCGTCGGTGATCCTCGGGGTCGCGCTCGGCAGCGCGGTTGCCGGACGGCTTTGTGACCGGAGCCGGACCGTGCGCTCCTGGCTGGCCCTCGTCCAACTTGCGGGAGCGGCCTCCTCGGCCGCCGTGGCCTGGTTCGCGAGCGGTCTCGTACTCCCCATCGGCGAGCTGATCGCCCGGAATGCGGGGGACATTCCACGTCTCCTCGACATCCAGTTTGCCGGGACCGCCGCCGTCCTGCTGCTTCCCGGCCTGGCCTTCGGCGCCACCTTCCCCTTGGCGGTGGCCGGCGCAGCCGCCTCCGCGAACGACCCGGCGCAAGAGGCCGGGAGAGCCACCGGGACGATCTACGCGACAAACGCCACGGGGAACGTCCTCGGCGCTCTCGCGGCGGGGTTCTTGCTGATTCCCTGGTTCGGGATCGAGGCCGCCCTCCTCGCCGCGGTACTGGCCCAGCTCGCGGCGGCGCTCCTCGCGACGCCCAGGGTGCTGACGCTGGTGCTCACCGGCGCGCTGGCCACGTTCGCCGTCTTCGCAACCGGGTCATGGGACTGGGAGGCGCTTTCCGGGGGGCTCTACCGCGTCGCGCCGCAGATGGAAACGTCCCGCCACCGAGACTTCCTGTTGAAGGGCCGGCTGCGCTTCCTGAATCAGGGCGCCGGCGCCACGGTTTCGGTAAAGGAAGTGGCCGGCGAACTCTCGCTGGCGATTGACGGTAAGGTGGATGCAACGGACGGGGCGGACATGCTCACCCAGCGGATGCTGGCGCACCTGCCGCTCCTGCTGCATCCCGCGCCGGAGTCCGTTTTCATCGTGGGGCACGGCAGCGGCGTGACTGCCGGCAGCGCGCTCCGCCACGAGGTGAAACGCGTGACGGCTTCCGAGATCTCGCCCGAGGTGGCGATGGCGTCACGCCTCTTCGAGGAGAGCAACGGAGCGCCGTGGGAGGACGAGCGTTTCGCGCTTCTCGAGGCGGACGCCCGGAACCGTTTGCTGCTCAACCGCGACGCGTTCGACGTCGTGATTTCCGAGCCGTCGAACCCGTGGATGAGCGGGGTTTCGCCGCTCTTCACAGTGGAGTTCTTCGAGTTGGTGCGTTCCCGGCTCGCGGAAGGCGGGCTCTTTTGCCAGTGGATCCACCTCTACAACCTCGCGGAGGAAAACCTGCGGACGGTGGTGGGCGGGTTCACCGACGTCTTCCCCGAAACCGCGCTCTTCGTGCTACACGACGGAGATGCCCTCTTGATCGGGTCGAAGGGTGATTTCCCCGCCGTTCCTCACGCGGTAATCGAAGAGCGCATCACCCGGTTGGCCGACGAACTCGAGCCCTACGGCATCACCGGCTACCGGGCGCTCCGCACCTGGCTCACCGCGACGAACCCCGAACTGGGCACCTGGGCCGCCGGGGCGCCCCGCCACCGCGACGACCACCCGATCCTGGAGTTCCGGGCGCCGCTGTCCGTCCACGCCGCCACCGCTTTCCAAAACCGCCGGGCGCTCGAGCGGCTCGCGGGGCCGTCCCTGGGAGTCTTCGGGTCGGGACCCGAGCCCGACGCCAGGACCCTCGCGGGCCGCGCCTCCGGACTCCTTTCCGCCCAGAACCCGGACTGGGCCCTTGATCTGGCCCGGCAGGCGCTCGATCTCGATCCCGGCGAGCGGATGGCCGCGGACGCCGTGGTGCACGCCTCGCTGGCGAGCGGCCGGGGGGAGGAAGGAGCCGGAGCCCTGCGGGACGCGCTGGAGGCTGCTCCGGCCGATGGCGATGCCGCACCGGTGCTCACCGTCGCGCTCGCCCGGCTCCTGCTCCGCGCCCGCCAGCCGGACGACGCGGCGGCGGTGCTCGAGAACGGTCCCACCTCCCTCGCCGAGGACCGTGAGGCACTGCTGCTCGCGGCCGAGGTCCAGGTGGAACGGGGCGACTGGGATTCCGCCGAGGCGCTGGTGCTGGCGGTGCTCCGGGCCGATCCGCAGGATGCGGAGGCGGCGGCTTGGCTCGCCGAGCTAAGCGTGCGCCGCGGGAGGACGGAGGAAGCCGCCGAACGGTCCGCCGCCATTCTGGCAGCGCGTCCCGAGACCGAGCGGGCGCTCCTGGTCCGCGCGGTGGCGCTCGCGGAACTCGGCCGCACGGCCGAAGCGCGGGAAGCCTTCTCCAACCTCGTCGCACGGGCGCCGGGGCCGGCGTTCCACTGGGCGAACTTCGGGGCTTTCGAGCTGGCGTCGGGAGGTCCCGCAGACGCGGTCCGGCTCTACCGGGAAGCGGTGGACCGGGATCCTCTGGAGCTCACTGCCTACCGGGGGCTACTGGAGGCGGCGACGCGCGCCGGGGATGCGGTGCAGGTCCGGCGGGCGCGGGAGGTGCTGGGGGCGAGGTAGGCGGCGTCACGGCAAAGGGAGTTCCACAGTTCGCGGTGAAAATGCAGTCGCACCGCGACGCCGACAGCCCGGATGGCGCGTTGGCCAGGGAACGCCGGCCAGTCCTCCCGGTGGGGGCTTCACACGGCCACCGCCCCGCGCCGCGAGAAGGCGTAACGCCAACCGCGAAAAAGCGCGGGGACGGCTTGGAGCGCCGGCCTCCGGCCAGCGCACGGCGCATCGGTAAGTGGCGGCGTGGTTCCCCTCTCGCCACGTGCCCCACCGGGAGAACCCTCATGATCGGGTCGGCCCGTTCACCCCGCCCGCATGAAAAGGTGCGGCACTCATGTTGGCCGGGCCCCGCGTCATCGCCGCGGGTTTCGCGCTCCCGCGCGATGCCGGCCGGAGGCCGGGGGCCAGTTCTCCCGGTGGGGGCCCGCTGTCACGCGCCATCATGCCCTTGAGGGGGTACGCGCCGAGAAGGGAGCCATCCCGACGGTTGGGGCCTGCGCCGCCGCGGCCCTGCGGGCCGCTGTGCCGACCAGAGGTCGGCGTTCCCTTGCGTTCGCGCCGTGCTGTCGGCCGGAGGCCGGCGTTCCTAGGCTTCGCTGTAGAGCATGCCCGCCAGGACGCCAGCGAGCGCCATCTCCACGGCGGTCCAGACGAGCATGACGGTGAGGCCGTCCGGGGCCATGCCCATGTTCCACATGCCGGCCGCGGGGAGCAGGACGTGGAGGAGCCACACCATCAACCCGGCGCAGACACCCGTCTTCGGCCCTGCGCCAGAGCGGGGACGAATCAGCGCGTACAGATAGGCGATCAGCAAGCCGAGCACAAAGGCGAAGACGACCCAGAACGCGATGGATCCGCTCTGGCCCTCCGGCATGGGCACCACAATTGTGTTCAGGACCATCTCGCTGACGTTGATGAGCAGGCCGGCCACGAGCCCGCCCTTGATGATTCCCGACATGTTCATGTTCGGTTTCCTTTCGCCCGGTCCGTTGCGGCCCGGAGCCGACCGGCCATCTTGACGGAGCCGAACAGGGGTTTCAACCCCTGGAACCGGGAGAAGACGTCCTAGGAGTCTGCGCCGCA
The DNA here is from genome assembly GCA_965223075.1 of Candidatus Marinacidobacterium sp. Classification (GTDB taxonomy): domain Bacteria; phylum Acidobacteriota; class Vicinamibacteria; order Marinacidobacterales; family Marinacidobacteraceae; genus Marinacidobacterium. Next base: position 2,238,659 of record OZ244986.1, read on the forward strand.
GAAAGCTGTTCGCGGTCAGATCGGGCTTGGCGGTAGGGGTGGTGGGTTGTTGATCGGATTGGGGGGTGATTTTGGTGTAAGTCTTTGATATAGTGTGCCGTTATCAGCGGTTCTGTTGTGAGGGGCCGCGCGTGGGGAGCATGGCATGCCGACGAGATTTCGGGCGTATCAGCCGGATCAGATCCTGCTGATGCCGGTGAAGCTGAACGACTGGGTTCCGGAGGGGCACCTGGCGCACCAGGTGAGCGACGTGGTGGCCAAGCTGGACCTTTCGGCGTTTTACGCTCGGTATGCGGGGGACGGTCGTCGGAACGCGCCGTATTCGCCGACGATGATGGTGAAGGTGTTGATCTACGGGTATGCGACGGGGGTGTTTTCTTCCCGGAAGCTGGCGCGGAAGCTGGAGGAGGACGTTGCGTTTCGGATGCTTGGGGCGGGGAACTTTCCCAACCATCGGACGATCTGCGAGTTTCGGCGGCAACATCTGCGGCGCTTCCAGGGGTTGTTCGTGAAGGTGGTACGGCTGGCGCGCGAGATGGGGCTGGTCCGTTTCGGGACGCTTTCGATCGACGGGACGAAGGTGCGGGCGAACGCGAGCAAGCGGAAGGCGATGAGTTATGACCGGCTGGTTGGGGAGGAGGCGCGGCTACGGGAGGAGATCGAGGGCTTGACGACGGCGGCGGCGCGGGCGGATGAGGAAGAGGATCGGCGCTTGGGGAAGGAGGTGCGGGGGGACGAGTTGCCGGCGGAGTTGCGTCGGCGGGAGGATCGGCTGGCGGCGATCGAGGCGGCGAAGGAGCGGTTGGAGGCGGCGCAGCGGCAGGCGGACGACGAGCGGGGCCGGGAGCCGGGGCAGGATCGCCCGGCGAAAGGCGGGAGACCCTACAAGCGGGAGTATGGGGAGCCGGAGCCGAAGGCGCAGAGCAACTTCACGGACCCGGAGAGTCGGATCATGAAGACGAGTACGGAGGGGTTCCAGCAGAGCTACAACGCGCAGACGGTGGTAGATGACGCGCACCAGATCGTGGTGGATGCGTCGGTGAGCGCGTGCGCGAGTGACCAGGGGGAACTGATCGCACGCCTGGAGGCGGTGGAGGAGCACTTGGGGGAGAAGCCGGAGGAGGTTCTGGCGGATGCGGGGTATTGCAACGAGGCGGATCTGCGGGCGTTGGAAGAGCGGGGCATTGCGGGGCATGTGGCGCTGGGTCGGGAAGGGAAGAAGCAGGCGGCGGTGGACCCGAAGACCCGGCCCGCGACGGATCGGATGCGGAAGAAGCTGGCGACGGAGGCGGGCCGGGCCCGCTATGCGAGACGCAAGTGGCTTTCGGAGGCGCCGAACGGCTGGATCAAGGAGGTGCTGGGCTTTCGTCGCTTCAGTCTCCGCAGCCTGGCGAACGCAGGCCGAGTGGAACCTGGTGTGCCTGGCGCTGAACATCAAACGGATCGGAGCGTTGAAAACCACCTGATGGAACACCCCAAGACCGCCGATCACCACCCGAGACCGCAAAAACCGTCGGCCCGCGCCATCGGGAACACTCCCCATCCGTCCCGGTCCCCGAAATCACTCCCGATCCCCAACTCGAGACCGTTCACGAACCCATCTCGCCCCCCTCCTCCAAATTCCTGCGGGGCAGGCTCCTAGTCCAGCTATACCCGAAGTTGAATCGAAGGATGTGATCCATGGTTTAGCTACGTGGCCTCTCGTGGTAGGCGAAGACCTCGGTCAGCGGAACGCCGAAGACCTCGGCGATTCGAAACGCCGCTTCGAGCGACGGCGAGTACTTGCGGAGCTCGATGGCATTGATGGTCTGCCGCGTGAGGCCGACCTGCTCGGCCAACGCCTGCTGCGTCATCAAGGTGCCTCGGGTTTCAATCGCCAACCCGCCGGTGGGGCGACGGCCCGGGAAACGCAGCGAACGGCGCGTGCACGTGACGCCGAAGGCCGAGGTTCCCGCCGAGAAGGAACCACCCCCAAGCTGGGGGTCCTTCCCTGCCGCCCGCCTGCGGCGGGCTGTGCCGGCCTGAAAGCCGGCGTTCCCTTGCAGGCGTCCCGCGAGAGAAAGCAGCAAGGCACCGTGCGCTGGCCTCAGGCCAGCGCGTGCCGGCCTGAAGGCCGGCGTTCCTAGGCTTCGCTGTAAAGCATTCCGGCCAGGACGCCGGCGAGCGACATCTCCACGGCGGTCCAGACCAAACCGAGCACGTTCAGATCCATCAGGCCCATGTTGGCGACGCCGGCCGCGGGGAGCAGGGTGTGGAGGGCCCACACGATCAACCCGGCGCAGACACCGGTCTTCGGCCCCGCGCCGCAGCGGGGACGGACCAACGCGTACAGGTAGGCGGTCAGCAGCCCGAGCACGAAGGCGTACACCACCCAAAAGGCGATGGATCCGCCTTCGCCCTCGGCGACCGGCACCACCATCATGTTCAGCACGTACTCGCTGACGTTGATGAGCAGACCGGCTACGAGGCCGCCCTTGATGATTCCCGACATGTTCATGGGTGATTCCTTTCCCCCGGTCCGTTCCGGCCGGGGCGGACCCGCGATCTTGTCGGAGGCCGTAAGTCATTGCAACCCGCCGGTTTCCAAGGCTGGGCCGGACGCCCGGCAAGAACCACCCAAGGCCGGACTGGCCTGGGGCTTCGAGCCCCGGGCCGGCCGCAGGGGCCCGGATCAGCCGCCGGTGATGATGCGGAAGAGGTTCCGGACCGGGTCGTAGAAGCGGTCCACCACCCGCTCTTTGAGCGGGATGATCGCGTTGTCGGTGATCGTGATGTGCTCCGGGCAGACGTTGGTGCAGCACTTCGTGATGTTGCAGTAGCCGACGCCCTGGGTTTCCTTCAACTCCTCGAGCCGGTCTTCGGTATCGAGCGGGTGCATCTCGAGGGCGGCGGCGTGGACGAAGAACCGGGGTCCGATGAACTCGTCGTGCTTTTGCGAGTCCCGGAGGACGTGGCAGACGTCCTGGCAGAGGAAGCACTCGATGCACTTCCGGAACTCCTGGACGCGGTCCACGTCCTGCTGGTCCATGCGCCAGGTTCCGTCCGGCGCGTCCGGCGCGCGGGGCTTGAACTTCTTGATCCGCTTCTTGACCTCGAAGTTCCAGCTCACGTCGGACACCAGATCCTTCAGCAGCGGGAAGGCCCGCATCGGCTCGATGGTTACCGGCTGGTCGGGCGGCAGGTCGCTCATCCGGGTCATGCACATGAGCCGGGGATTGCCGTTCACCTCGGCGCTGCAGGAGCCGCACTTGCCGGCCTTGCAGTTCCAGCGGACCGCGAGATCCCCCGCCGACTCCGCCTGGATCTGGTGGACGGCGTCGAGCACGACCATCCCCTCGGTGATGTCGGTGGAGTAGTCGACGAACCCGCCTTCGCCGCCCTCTTCTCCCCGCCAGATGCGAAAGGTCGTGCTGGCCATCAGCGGTTCTCCTCGATGATCTGCTGGAGTTCTTCCCGGGGCGGCGTCACCGGCTCCTCGATGATTTCCATTTCGCCGTCCGCGCCCTTCCGGACCACCAGGGTGGTGTTCCCCCAGTGATCGTCCTTGCCGGTGTGGTCTTCGCGGAAGTGGGCGCCGCGGCTCTCCTTCCGGAGCGCGGCGGCCCGCGCCACCGCCTCGGAGACGAGCAGCAGGTTCGGCAGGTCGAGCGCGGTGTGCCAGCCGGGGTTATAGGCGCGGTTGCCGGCGGCGCTGACGTTGTCGGCCCGCTTCTTCAGGGCCAGCACTCCCTCGAGCCCGGATTCCAGCTCCGCCTGGCTCCGCACGATGCCGACCTTCGCCTGCATGAGGTCCTGGAGCTCGCTCTGGATGGCGTAGGAACCCACTCCGGTCCCGCCGGCGTCCTGCCGCTCCAGCGGGGCGAGGGCGTCCCGGGTCGCCGCTTCGACCTGCTCGGCCTCGGCCCCGGAGGCGCCGGACCGCGGATTCGCGCTCGCGAACGCCGCCGCGTGCTCGCCGGCCCGCTTGCCGAAGACCAGCAGGTCCGAGAGCGAGTTCCCGCCCAGCCGGTTCGCCCCGTGGAGGCCGCCCGCGCACTCGCCGGCGGCGAAAAGCCCCGGCACCCGCGACATCTGGGTCTCCCCGTCCACCTTCACGCCGCCCATCACGTAGTGGGTGGTGGGGCCGACTTCCATCACTTCCCTGGTGATGTCGATGCCGGCCAACTCCTTGAACTGGTGGTACATGCTGGGGAGCTTGCGGCGGATGTGCGCCTCGCTGTCCTTCAGCTTTTCCTTGATCCAAGCGATGTCGAGGAACACGCCGCCGTGCGGGCTGCCCCGACCCTCTTTGATCTCGCGCACGATGCAGCGGGCCACGTGATCGCGGGTCAGCAGTTCGGGCGGCCGGCGCGCGTCCTTGTCGCGCTGGGTGTAGCGCCAGCCCTCTTCCGGATCGCTCGCCGTCGAGTTCTTGTAGAGGTCCGGAATGTCGTCGAACATGAACCGGCGCCCCTCGCTGTTCCGGAGGACGCCGCCTTCCCCGCGCACGCCCTCGGTCACCAGGATGCCCCGGACGCTCGGTGGCCAGACCATCCCGGTCGGGTGGAACTGGACGTACTCCATGTCGATGAGTTCGGCCCCCGCCTCGTAGGCGAGCGCGTGCCCGTCGCCGGTGTACTCCCAACTGTTGGAGGTGATCCGGAACGCCCTGCCGATCCCACCGGTGGCGAGCACCACCGCCGATGCCCGGAAGAGTTGGAAGCGCCCCTTCTCGCGGTCGTAGCCGAAGGCGCCGACCACCCGGCCGCCGTCGCTGATCAGCCGGGTGACCGTCCACTCCATGTGGACGTCGATCCCGAGGTGGATGCCGTGGTCCTGGAGGGTACGGATCATCTCCAGCCCGGTCCGGTCCCCGACGTGCGCGAGCCGGGGGTACTTGTGACCGCCGAAGTTGCGCTGGAGGATCTTCTGGTCGTTCGTGCGGTCGAACACCGCCCCCCAGGCCTCCAGTTCCCGGACCCGGTCCGGCGCTTCCTGGGCGTGGAGCTCGGCCATCGTCGGGTTGCCCACGTACTGGCCGCCCCGCATGGTGTCCGCGAAGTGGGTTTTCCAGTCGTCGCGGCCGTCCACGTTCGCGAGGGCGGCGGCGATCCCGCCCTCCGCCATCACCGTGTGCGCCTTGCCGAGCAGCGACTTGGTGACGAGGCCGACCGTCGCCCCCGCCGCCGAGGCCTCGATGGCCGCGCGGAGTCCGGCGCCCCCGGCGCCGATGACGAGGACGTCGTGTTCCGCTACCTGCATCAAAGAATCCGGAAATCAGTCCAGACGCCCATCGAGCAGAGCCGGACGTAGGCGTCGGAAAACGCCACCCAGAAGAGGCTGCACCAGGCGAACTTCATGTGCCGCACGTTCAGCCAGCTCGAGCACTCGTAGGCGCACAGGCGCGCCGGCTTCCCCGAGATCCGGTCGAGGAATCCCCCGGCCAGGTGACGGAACGAGTGGCAGCCGAAGGTGTAGCCGCCGAGCAGGATCACGTTGGTGGTGAGCACCAGGGTGCCGACCCCGATTCCGAACTGCTCGGCGCCGGTGGCCGGATCGGTGAACCACATCCCCTTCCAGGCGTCCCAGGCGAGGATCCCGATGAACCCCACCGCCAGGTAGAGGAAGTAGCGGTGGACGTTTTGGAGGATCAGCGGCAGGCTGTTTTCCCCGCGGTAGGTCTTCCAGGGCTTGCCGACCGTGCAGTTCATGGGACTGGCCCAAAACGCCTTGTAGTACGACCCGCGGTAGTAGTAGCAGGTGAGCCGGAATCCCGCCGGCGCCCAGAGGATCAGCAACGCTGGGGACCAGGGCAGGAAGGCCGGCCAGATGCTCGGCTTGCCGCCGAACCAGGCGTGATGGGAATCGCCGAACAGCACCGGCGAGTACATCGGCGAGAGGTAGTTCCCGAACTCGTAGTGGGCGTTTTGGAAGGCGGCCCAGGTCGAGTAGACGATGAACCCGGACAGCACGGCGAAGGTCGCGGCGGGAACGACCCACCACGTGTCACGGCGGCGCGTAACGCCGAATCCCTGCTGCTCCGGCAGGGCTCCAGCGACGGTCGGCACGGCGGCGCAGTGTACCGCCGGAGGGCCCTAAACTTGCCCCTAGAACGCGCAGCGGAAGCCGGTGTGGTCCCAGGCGGAATCAGCGGTTGCCCGGTTCTCCCAGGAGATCCGGTAGCCCTGGCAGGAGTTCTCGGCGCAGAGGAACGAACCGCCCCGGAGGCGCCGGTCTTCCGGCCCGCCGCCATCGACCCACTCCCACACGTTGCCCGCCATGTCCGACAGGCCGTAGGGATTCGGCGGAAACATCCCCACCGGGGCCACGCCCGAAAACCGGTCACCGGGACCGGGGTGCATGGGGAAAAGGCCGTCCCAGAGGTTCGCAGGCGGGTCTCCCGCAAACGGCGACCGGTCGCCCCAGGGAAACGGGCTGCCGGCGCGCCCGCCACGGGCCGCATGCGCCCATTCGGCTCCGCTCGGCAGGCGGCCACCCGCGGCGGCGCAGAAGGCGGTCGCATCGTTCCAACTCACCTGTACGGCCGGGTGGTCGTCCTCCGCCGGCGGGTGATCCGGACCGCGGGGCCGCCGCCAGTCCGCTTCCTCGATCACGACGAACCAGGGCGCGGCCGCCACGACCTGCGCACCGGAGGGCTCGGTTCCGGGAGCGTGGAAGACAAACGACCAGCCGAGGCGTTCGGCGTCGGTCCGGTACCCGGTTTCGGCGACAAAGGCCGCGAAGCGGGCGGTCGTGACCTCGGTGCGGTCCAGAAAGAAAGCGTCCACTTCGCCGCCCGCCGGAATCCCGACGGTCCCTGGCGGCCGGGGTCCGGACGGATCCCCACAGGCGCCGAAGGCCAGGGCGAGCAGGAGGACCGAAGTCCCGGGAACTCCCGTCCTCAAAACCCAAAGACCACCAGGATCTGGGGCAGGAACTCGCTCGCCCCGTCCACGGCGAACTTGTTGATCCATACCTGAAGCTCGGTTCCCACCAGAACGCGGTTTTCCGCGCCCCCCATGGCCTTTCCGATGTCGTAGCGGATCTGGGGCTGGAGGAGGACCTGGTACGGCTGGCGCTCGCCGGTTTCGGTCCCCGTAGAACTCTGCCACTCGCCGTGCCCCTCTACCGAGAAGGAGCCCCCGCCGATCTGGAAGGGAACCTCCCAATTGAAGTCCACCGCGAAGATCCCGTCGGCCTTGGGTACCCCGCCGCCTTCGAGGCCCGCGCTCAAATCTGCGAGATAGACGAAATCCAGGTTCGCGAAAGCGAATCCGGGCAGATCGAGGGCGAACTGGATTCCGGGAGTGAACTTGACGAGGCGCGCCTGCGATCCCCAGTTGATGCCTCCGGTGATATTGATGTTGCTGACGGGCCCGAAGGAGATTTCCTTGCCGCTGAGAGCACCGAGACTCAGGTGGGAATACCACTCCAGGTAGGCGTCCCGGTTGGACGCCGGTTCGTCGCAGCAGACCAGGTCCACGAAGAAGAAGTTGGATCCGTGGCTCCAGGCGCTCGCGTGCTGGAGGGTGAAGGTGTGCTGGTAACCCGGCGGGCTGAGCGCACCCTCGACCCACGCCGAGCCGCCCTGGTACTGGAATTCGGTCCGGCTGAAGCCCTGGGCCCCGGCCGACAGGGGCAGCGCCAACCCAAAAAGCACCCCCAGCCAGATCCGGCTCCTTCCCCGCTGCACTGCCGTTCATTCCATCACATTCCGGGGCAGGAGTTGCAGGCGTACACTTGGCGAATCTGGAGGGATCTCCATGAAGTGCGTTCGGACGGCCGCGCTTACGGCCCTCGCCGTCACTGCGGCCGCGTGCGGGAGTGACGGCGCGAGCGGCAACTCGGAACAGGAGGACGCCTTTCGGGCAGAACGGCTCCTCATGGTGCGGAACCAGATCGAGCGACGCGGCATCCGGGACGAGGCCGTGCTGCGTGCCGTGCAGACGGTGCCGCGGGAGCAATTCGTCCCGGCGTCGGAGCGAAGCCGGGCCTATTCCGACCGTCCGCTCCCGATCGGAGAGGGTCAGACCATCTCCCAGCCCTACATCGTGGCGCTGATGAGCTCGCTGGCGGGGATCACGCCGGGGCAGCGGGTGCTGGAGATCGGGACCGGGTCCGGCTACCAGGCAGCAGTGCTGGCCGAGCTACAGGCCGAGGTCTGGTCCATCGAGTTGCTGCCGGGAATCGCCGCCCGGGCCGAGACGACGCTCCGTGCGCTGGGCTACGACGGGATCAACCTCCGGGTGGGAGACGGCTACCTCGGCTGGCCGGAAGCCGCGCCCTTCGACCGCATCGTGGTCACCGCGGCGCCGCCGCAGATTCCGCCGGCGCTCCTCGATCAGCTCGCGCCGGGTGGACGGCTGGTCGCGCCCGTCGGACCGGATCCCTGGAGTCAGCGGTTGGTGGTGGCTACTCGCGGCAGAGACGGGGAGATCGACATCCAGGACCATGGGGGCGTGGCCTTCGTGCCCATGGTGCCCGGGAAGCGCTAGCCGCAATCAGCCGTACGCGGTTCCGCGGCGCCGACCGCGCGGATGGGCCTGAGAGCGCGCCTGGCTGATGGCGCTATGGCGGGGACGGCTTGGACCGCCGGCCTCCGGCCGGCATCGCGCGGGAGCGCGAAACCAGGGCCGATGACGCTGCGCCATGCCAACGTGAGCGCCGTGTCTTTTTCATGCCCGGCGGGGTGTTCAGGCGGACCCGATCATGTGGGTTTCTCCCTGTGGGGCCCAGTACCGCCGCGCGAAGCGCAGCGAACAGTTTCTGACCGTCAGCTGTACGGATGACGCCGAAGGAAGGAGTTTCCGCCGAGAGGGGGACCGCTCCCAACGTGGGGGTCCTTCCCGCCGCCCACCTTCGGCGGGCTGTGCCGACCGGAGGTCGGCGTTCCAAGCCGTCCCCGCGATTCTTCGCGGTTGGCAATGGGAGTTTCGCGGCCTCGCGGCCGCTGTGCCGACCGGAGGTCGGCGTTCCAAGCCGTCCCCGCGATTCTTCTTCCTCAGCGATACGCGGTGCCGGTGTGAACACCGGCGCTCCCGCCGTCCCCGCGCTTCTCCTTCCTCAGCGATGTGCGGTTTCGTGGTTTCGCGGGTTGCGGTGCGTCATCCCACTCACTCCCACCAGTCGACCTTGTTCGCGCCGAGCTCTTCGGCGAGGTTCCAGATGCGGGTCGCCGTCCGCTGGTCGGCGAACTCGTAGAGCAGGGGGGCGAGTCCGGCCAGCCGCATCTTGAGGACGGCTTTACGGAGGCTCTTGGGCTTTTCCACCTGGATCCAGTCCCACCAGCCGATGATGTGGCGGGCCATGTCGTCCGCGCCGCCGGCCGTGAAACTCACCACCACGGACTCGTCCGGTTTCTTCTTGACCTTCTGGGTCGGGTGGAAGGTCCATTTCTCGGGCTCGGGCGCTTTTGGGTGGAACCGCCACTGGACGTTTACCGGTTTTTCTCCGAAGGAACCGAACAGTGTCTGGAGGTAGCCCTGGAGGGCGTCCTCCGGGAGGCGGTGCCCCTCGTCCAGGACCTTGACGTCGCTCATGCGGTCGAGGCGGTACTGCGCGAGGCCCCTCTCCTTGTTCTCCCGAGCGACGAGGCGCGGGGCCCCGCCGTAGAGCAGGCCCGCCGGTTCCGCCACTTTGTCCTTCTCCTGACCGGTCCCGGCGCGGTAGCGGAAGGCGACCTTGTGCTGCTTCAGGATGGCCTCCCGGAGGGGCGCCGTCACGTTCTCGCTGGCCGGCACGTGGGGACCCGGCCGGGACGCGATCCCGAAGGCATCCGTAATCGCCTGAATGTCCGTGTCGGCCCGGGGGGCCTCCTTGAGAGCTTCCAGCGCCCCGTGCAGCTTGCTGCGCAGGCCCGTCAGCCGGGCGTGCTGGTCGTTCATGTTCTGGCTGTTGAGAAGTCGCAGCACCTCATCCAGCGCCGCCATTTCGTCGGCGCTCGGCTGCTGGGTCTTGAAGCCATGGATCCACTTGTTCCCCGTGGCGTCCAGCCAGAACTCCTTCTCTGCGGCGCCTCGGGTTGTGTCCTTCAGTGCGTCCCCGAAGACGCGGCGCGCTTCCGCGATCCAACGCAGCGCGGTGCGCCGGTTGATGTTCTCTTCGTCCTCCAGTTCCCGGTAGGTGATATGCCTGCCGCTGAGCAGCTTGCGGAAAAGGGTTGCGGTGCGGGCAATCGAACTGGCCACTAGACTCTCCCTGCGGCCCCTGGTCTCCGGCGGGTCGTTCCCCGTGTTCCCGGCCGCTATGACACATTTTGACCACAAGGGTGGAAGGATGCAAATCGGAGTGCTCCCTTCGGACAGTCGTACGGGACAGGTTCTGGCGTATCCGGCCGTCCTCTGGGACGCTGCCGCTCGGGATCTCCGTCCGGTCCGCCGGTCCCGGTAGCGCGGATTCCGCATGGCCATCGCCCCGCCGACCGCCTACGAGCTCGGCCGCGACAACATCCGGCCCATCGGCCTCGATATCCACAACCCCGTTTTCGTTGTCTCGAGCCTCACCATCATCGCTTTCGTCGCCGGCGTGCTCTTGTTCCGGGAGGCCGCCGCTGGCGTCTTCGGCGCGCTGTACGCCTGGCTGACCTCGACGTTCGATTGGGTGTTCATGGCCGCCGGCAACGTCTTCATCCTCTTCTGCCTGCTGCTGCTGGCAACACCCCTCGGCCGCATCCGCCTGGGCGGTCCGGACGCGAGGCCGGACTACTCCAACTGGTCGTGGTTCGCGATGCTGTTCGCGGCCGGGATCGGCATCGGCCTGATGTTTTTCGGCGTGGCCGAGCCGGTCGATCATTTCCTGAGTCCGCCGCTCGGGGTGGACGCCGCGGGCACCGCCGCCGTCGAGGGCCTGGCGGTCGCCTCCGCCATCTACCACTGGGGTTTGAACCCCTGGGCCATGTACGCGGTGGTCGCGGTCGGTCTGGCCTTCGCCGCCTACAACCTCGGTTTGCCGATGAGTCTCCGGTCGGCGTTCTACCCGGCCCTGGGCGATCGAGTGTGGGGCCGGTTCGGCCACGTCATCGACATCCTCGCCGTGTTCGCAACGCTCTTCGGACTGGCGACCTCGCTCGGTCTGGGCGCCGAGCAGACGGCGGCGGGCCTGGACCATCTGTTCGGCGTCCCCGCGACCGAGACGACCGAGGTGCTGCTGATCGCCGGCATCACCTGCGTCGCGCTGGCGTCGGTGGTCCTCGGCATGGACAAGGGCGTCAAGCGCCTGAGCCAAGCCAACATGGTGCTCGCGCTGCTGCTGCTCGGGTTCGTGCTGGCGGTCGGACCGACCCTCGACCTGCTCGCGGGGTTCGTGGGCAGCCTCGGCCACTACTTCGCGGCGATCGGGCCACTCAGCAACTGGGTGGGCCGCGACGACCTCGATTTCCTGCACGGCTGGACCACCTTCTTCTGGGCGTGGTGGCTCTCGTGGGCGCCCTTCGTCGGCATGTTCATCGCCCGGGTCTCGCGCGGCCGCACCGTCCGCAGCGTCGTCGGCTGCATGCTGGTCCTCCCGTTGCTGCTCACCGCGCTCTGGTTCAACACGTTCGGCGCCACGGCGCTGTCGCTCCATCTCGACGGGCAGACCGGAATGGTCGAAGCCGTGCAGGCCGGGCAGCCGGAACTGGCTCTCTTCAGGATGCTGGAGGTGCTGCCGCTCGCCGGCGTCACCTCGTTCATCGGCATCGTCCTCGTGATCCTCTTCTTCGTCACCTCCTCCGATTCCGGATCGCTGGTGATCGACACCATCACCGCCGGCGGCAAGCTCGACGCTCCGGTCGTTCAACGCGTCTTCTGGTGTTCGTTCGAAGGGATCGTCGCCATCACCCTGCTGATCAGCGGCGGGCTGGTGGCGCTGCAGACGGCCGCCCTCATCACCGGCTTCCCCATCGCGCTGATACTGATCGCCTTGTGCTACAGCATCTGGAAGGGCCTGCGCGCTGCCCGGGTACAGGTCTCAGCCGAGTAAGGTCCAACGGAGAATGCAGCTGCGAACGCCGCCGGAGAACGGAACGGGACAGTTCCTGACGTGTCCCCTCGTCCTGCTGGGAATGGGGAACGTCCATCGCGAGCTGCTCGGGATCCTCGCCGCGAAAGCCGCGAACCTGGCGCGGCGCTATGGGGTGACGTTCCCGGTCGTGGCCTGCGGGGACCGGAGCGGGTTCGTCCGCGGGCCGGACGCCCCGGGAAGCCGCGTTTCGGCCGCCGCCATGCTCGCGGCCAAGGCAAAGGGCCAAAAACTCCGGGAGATCCCCGGCGCCCAGCCGGTTTCCCTCGAGGAGGCGCTCGACCTCGCCGGCCCGCGCGGAATCCTGCTCGATGCCGCCTCGATGGACGTCGAGACCGGGGGAATCGGACTGAGGGCGGCGCGCGCTGCGCTGAGCCGGGGCACTTCCGTGGTGTTCGCCAACAAGTCGGCGGTGGCGCTCGCTTTCGACGAGATCGAGGCGCTGGCCCGGGAGAGCGGCGCCGGGCTCGGCTGGAGCGCCACCGTCTGCGGCGGGCTCCCGGTGGTGAACGTCGGGCGGCGCGACCTGGTGGCGGCGGAGTTCCGGCGGCTGCGGGGAGTGTTCAACAGCACCAGCAACCTGGTTCTCGGCCGGATGGCCGAGGGGCTGAGCCTTGAAGAGGCGGTCCGTGAGGCCCAGCGGCGCGGGATCGCGGAAACGGATCCCACGAACGACCTGAACGGGACCGACACCGCGCTCAAGCTGCTGATCCTGGTGCGCACGGTGATGCGGCGAAAGGCCTCCCTGGCGGAAGTGCGGCGCACGGGAATCGAGGCGGCGCCGACCCCCGGCCCCGGCGAGGTGATCCGTCTTCTCGGCGAGGCGGTTCCCGAAGGCGACGGGGTGCGGATGACGGTCTCCCCGGTCGCGGTGCCCCGCGAGAGCTTCTTCGGGTCGATCGGCACGCTCGACATGGCCGTGGAGTGGGAAACCGACCTCTTTTCCACCCAGCGGCTCATCTCCACCGAGGGCGACGCAATCCCCACCGCGGCCGCGGTGCTGCGGGACGCGGTGCACATCGCGGGTGGAACCCCGGCGGGGCCTTCCCTCAAAATGGCCGGACCATGACGAGCCGAAAGATCTCCCGCCGCGAAGCGATCGCCACCGGACTCGCCGGAGCCGCCGCCAGTGCGGCGCTCGGCGCGTGCGGCGACGGAACCGGGGGCGGAACCGAAGAAGCCCCCGCCGCAAAAGGAAACGCCTCCCAGGCCGGACGTGGAGTCCGCGCCGTGGTCGTCGGCGCCGGCGCCTTCGGCGGCTGGACGGCGCTCTGGCTGCGCCGCGCGGGTGCGGAGGTGACGCTGGTGGACGCCTGGGGGCCGGGGAACTCCCGCGCGAGTTCGGGCGGCGAGACCCGGTTGATCCGGGCCTCCTACGGACCCCGGCGCGTTTACAGCGCCATGGTGGCCCGGGCTCTCGAAATCTGGAAGGAGCACCAGACCCGGTGGGACGACCGGTTGTTCTTTCCCGTCGGCATGCTCCGGATGAGCAGCGGGGAATCCGAATACGCGAAGGCGGCGGTGCCCATTCTTCGGGACCTCGGACTCGCCGTCGAGGAGTTCGACGGCGACGAACTCGCCCGCCGGTTCCCCCAGATCAACCCGGAAGGACTCTCCTACGCGCTGTTCGAGAGAGATGCCGGCTACCTGTTGGCCCGCCGCGGCTGCGAGCGGGTGCTACGGGACTTTCTCGCGGAAGGCGGCAGCTTCCTCCAGGCGGAGGCGGCACCGGGAAGGGTCGCCGGTGGGCGGATGCAGGACATCCGCCTTTCCGGCGGCGAGACCGTCGAGGCCGACCTCTTCGTGTTCGCCTGCGGCCCGTGGCTCGCCCGCCTCTTTCCCGAGTTCGACCCTCCGCTGGTGCAGCCCACCCGCCAGGAGGTCTTCTTCTTCGGTCCGCCGGCGGGCTATTCCGACCTGACCGACGAGGCGTTCCCGACCTGGATCGACGCGGGCCCGTTCTACGGCGTTCCGGGAAACCGCTTCCGCGGTTTCAAGATCGCGGACGACACCCGCGGCGCGCCGTTCGATCCCACGACCGGCGACCGGACGCCGTCAGCCGCGGGGATGCGGGCGGCGCGGGAGTACATGGAGGGCCGGTTCCCGGCGATGCGGGACGCGCCCCTGATCGAAGCGCGCGTCTGCCAGTACGAGCAGAGCGCGGACGGGAACCTGATCGTGGACACCCACCCCGAGGCGGCGAACGCCTGGATCGCCGGCGGCGGGTCCGGGCACGGCTACAAGCTCGGGGCGTCGCTCGGGGAGATGCTGGCCGGGCAGGCGCTTGGCGAGCGCGAAAAGGAACCGTTCTTCGCCCTCTCCCGATTGCTGTCCCCGCCCGCGGGGGCGTAGCAGCCTTACGATGGTCGGGTCATGACGAAACGCCGGATTTCCCGCCGCGAGGCGATCGCCACCGGACTGGCGGGCGCCGCCGCCACCGCGGCGCTCGGCGCCTGCGGCGACGGCGCCGATAACGGGACCGGCGAGACGGCAGAAGCCCCCGCCGGGAGCGGTAGCGCTTCCCAGGCCGGACGCGGAGTCAGCGCCGTGGTGGTCGGCGCCGGGGCCTTCGGCGGCTGGACGGCGCTCGAACTCCTCCGCCGGGGCGCCCAGGTGACCCTCGTTGACGCGTGGGGACCGGGGAATTCGCGCGCCAGCTCGGGGGGAGAGACCCGGGTTATCCGCGCCACCTACGGCCCCGACCGCATCTATTCCGAGATGGTGGTCCGGGCGCTCGAGATCTGGAAGGAGCAGGGGGAGCGTTGGGGCGACCGCCTTTTCTTCGAGACCGGGGCGCTCTGGATGAGCGACGGCGTTGACCAGTATGCGAAAGACGCCGTCCCGATCCTGAGCGACCTCGGCGTCCCCTTCGAAGAACTGACCGGCGAGGAACTCGCGCGCCGCTTCCCCCAGATCAACTCCGATGGCCTCGCCTACGCGCTCCACGAGAAGAGCGCCGGCTACCTCCTCGCGCGGCGCGGCTGCCAGCGCGTGCTCGAGGGTTTCCTGGCCGAGGGGGGCGAGTACCGTGAGGCCAAGGCGGCCGCCGGAGCCGCCCGAAGCGGGACGATGCGGGACATCCGGTTGGCGAACGGGGAAACGCTCGAGGCGGACCTTTTCATCTTCGCGGGCGGCCCGTGGCTCGCGGAACTCTTCCCCGGCTTCGATCCGCCCCTCGTGAGCCCCACGCGGCAGGAGATCCTCTACTTCGGCACCCCGCCCGGGCGCACCGATCTGACGGACGCCGAGCTGCCGGTCTGGGTGGAAACGGGAGCGAGCCTGTTCTACGGGGTCCCCGGGAGCAACTACCGGGGTTTCAAGGTGGCGGACGACTCCCGGGGCGCACCGTTCGATCCCACGGACGGGGACCGGACACCCTCCGCAGAGGCCATCCGGACGGCGCGGACCTACATGGAGCACCGCTTCCCGGCGATGCGCGGCGCCCCGCTGATCGAGGCGCGGGTCTGCCAGTACGAGCAGAGCGCCGACGGACACCTCATCGTGGACACCCACCCGGAGGCGTCAAACGCCTGGATCGCCGGAGGCGGGTCCGGCCACGGGTACAAGCTCGGCCCGGCGCTCGGGGAAATGCTGGCCGGGCAGGCGCTCGGCGAGCGGGAGAAGGAACCCTTCTTCGGGCTGGCGCGGTTCAGCGCGAATGCCGCCGCTGGGGTCGGTCCCGGCATCCTCCGGACATGAGCATCGAGCAGCGTTTTGACGTTCCACTCATCGCCAGAATGGCGCTGCGCGAAAAACAAATCCAGCAGAACTATCGCCCGGTCATCGGCGTTCACAAGTGGTTCGCCCGTCGCCCGGGAACTCTGTTTCGCGGCTTGATACTTGCGGAATTCGGCAAGGGTCGTCTGGATGAAGCCTTCTTCCGGGCGAACGACCTTGCCGGAATCCGGATCGCCGACCCCTTCATGGGGGGTGGAACTCCACTGATCGAGGCAAATCGGGTTGGCTGCGATGTGGAGGGTTTCGACATCAATCCCATGGCGGCCTGGATCGTCCGCGAAGAAATCGAACGCCTCGATATAACGGCTTACCGAAGCGCCGCAACGAGTCTCGTAGCGGCCCTCCGCAACGAGCTGGATTCGTACTACCGAACGTCCTGTCCGCTCTATGGCGACACCGATGTTCCGGTGAAATCGTTCCTCTGGGTGAAACTACTCGACTGCGAGGGCTGCGGGAGGTCGTTCGATCTCTTCCCCGGATACCTTCTCGCGGCCAATCGCCGGCATCCGCGCAGTGTTTTGGTCTGTCCGCGCTGCGGCGATCTCAATGAGGTTGAGGATCGCAAGACCCTCGGAGAATGCACGAGCTGTGGAACTTCCCTCAGGGCGGACGGACCCGCGCGCCGAAGCCGCGCCAACTGCCCCCACTGCGGTGTGTCGAATCGTTATCCCAGCAAATCGGGACACCCTCCGGAGCACCGCCTGTTCGCTATCGAGTATCACAACCCCCGACGGAAGGCCGGCCATCGGGGCCGTTTCTTCAAGAAACCCGACGCGGAAGACCTGGCGCGGATGGATAGGGCCACGAAGCGCTGGAACCGGTTGACGCCCATCTTTGTCCCGGATCAGGAAATCCCTCCCGGTGACGAGACGGGACGCCTACGCCGTTGGGGCTACGCGCGCTACCGCGACATGTTCAATCGGCGCCAACTTCTCGGCTTGGAACTGAGTTGCCGCTTCATCCGGGAAACGCGCGACGAACGCATCCGGCGAGCGTTGGCGACGAATCTCTCCGATCTGCTGCGCTACCAGAACATGCTCTGCCGCTACGACACCACGGCGCTCAAGTCCCTGGACATTTTTTCCGTTCACGGCTTCCCGGTGGGCCTGGTCCAGTGTGAGTCCAACTTGCTGGGCGTCGTCCATCCCTCGGGCTCCAACGTCGGATCCGGCGGGTGGACCAACATCATCCAGAAGTACACCAACGCGAAGCGGTACTGCGAGACGCCGTTCGAGGTACAGCGGCGAGGTTCCCGGAACGATCGGATCCCGATCACGGGCGAGTGGATCGGGGAGGAACGAAACGGACATCGCCGGGCCGTCGTCATCCGCTGCGCGAGCGCGACCGAAAGCGAAATGCCCCGGCACAGCCTCGACGCCGTGTTCACGGATCCGCCCTACTTCGGCAATGTCCAATACGGCGAGTTGATGGACTTCTGCTATGTGTGGCTCCGCCGCCTGGTCGGGAATGAGGCCGAGGGATTTCATCGAGCATCTACGCGCTCAGCAGCAGAAGTCGCCGGAAATGTGACCGAGGGCCGCGGCTTGGAACACTTCACCGAGGGGCTGGGTGCCATCTATTCCCGCATGGCAGACGCCCTGAAGCCCGGCACCCCGCTCGCGTTCACCTATCACCACAACAAACTGCAGACCTACTGCGCTGTTGGGGTGGCCATTCTGGACGCCGGGCTCGTATGTTCGGCCTCCCTACCGTGTCCCGCCGAGATGGGTGGGTCCATTCACATTCACGGCACGGTGTCTTCCATCATTGACACCGTCTTTATATGTCGAACCGTGGGCTCGGCGCCTGCGCGCTGGTTGTTCGATGATGCCGAAGGACTCCTCGAGATCGCGGGCGCGGACCTGGCCCGCCTGGAGTCTGCGGGAAGGAAGCCAACCTACGGTGACACGCGCTGCATCGTCTTCGGCCATCTCACGCGGATGGCGGTCTGGAAGCTCCGAACCGACTGGGACCCGGGGCGTGCCACGGCCGACAAGATCGCCGCATTCAGCAAGGTGGTCCACGCCTTCGGCGATCCCGACCAGTTGGCAAAGCGTGCGATGACCAGCAAGACCGCCACCGAACCGCCGGGGCTCCTCCATTCCCCGGCCAGCGCCGCTTCGGAGATGCAGATTGCCGTTTCCTTTTGAGGTCAGCTTTGACGAGATCCGGTCCAATCTGGACACCCACATAGATGCGGTGTTCGCATCTCTTGATTCCGATTTTCTCGTAATGCCGAGGGGCACGGGATTCATCGATTTCGCCACGTTTGAAGGTGGTTATGAAGCCCTGAAGCGCGGTACTGGGAGCTTTCGCAGTCTGACTCCCGGCCGGATCGCGCCCGTCGTCTTCGAACAGCCGATCTCGTTGATTGTTCTACGCTGTATCTTGGGGCTCACGCCGTCTGAGTGGGCCTACGAGGCGACACGGCACACCGGCGTTGATGTCAGCCAAGGAGCTGCGCGGAGCATCGATCGCGAGATTCGCCTGCAACCGGGTGTGGCGTTGAGCAGGAATGGAGGCGTTACGGAGGTGCGCATTGATGTGCTGATCCGGACTGCCTGTCACATTCTGAAGTCGGGGGCTCCTGACACGCCGCCCGACACTCTCCATCGTTTCGACAAGGCAGACACAAAGGCCGGACTCACCAGTCTGCAATCACTCGCAGACTTGGGGGTTCCATATTCCATGCTGCTCTACGAGCGCCTGCTCGGCCGGCCATTTGCGGGACACCGGGATTCCGTGAGCGAACTCGTGGAAAACATTGTCGAGAACGCCGTCGAGGACATACTGAGTCGAGCCCGGGTCAGCTTTCGAAGAACCGGTCGCGCCGAGAAAGTCGAGGGCTTCGACCAGACTCCCGACTTCATTGTTCCAAACGAGTTCAATCCTCAGGTGGTCATCGAAGCGAAGCTCACGGAGGATGATGGGACAGCCCGCGACAAGGTCACCCGCGTGCAACATTTGGGAGCTCTCAGCCTGGAAGGACAACCGAGTGGCCGGCCAAGATTCGAGGTCGTTGCCTGCATTGCGGGCAGGGGTTTCGGCGTGCGGCGTGAGGACATGAAGAAACTACTTCTTGCCACCCGCGGGAAGGTGTTTACGCTGCGGAACCTGAAGCAGCTCGTAAGGCACACTCGCGTCGCGGAGTTCCGATCTCGCGAATAAGCGGCGACTCGGCCGATGTCGTCGGGCCCCAACTGCACCGAAACGACGCCCGCCTGCCGTTTTGAAGTCGGTCGCAATGTTATGAATAACGCCGCAAAAATATTTGAGGCGTTATTTCCGGATATCCGGAGCGCTCGGGGAGCGCGAGAAGGAGCCTTCCTTCGGCATAGCCGCCACGCTGCGGGTTCGCGCCGCCCGACCACAGGCGTTTCGCCACGCGCCGCAAAGCTGTGAATCACGGCACGGCGCCGGTCACGCCACGGCCGGCCTACACCAGCCGCCGGATCACCCCCAGCAGCCGGTCGAGGTCGTCGCGGCTGTTGAACATCCCCACACCGGCGCGCAGCAGTTGCCCGTCCTCCTGAAAGGTGACCGACACGCCCTCGTCGGCGAGCGCCCGGCTCAGCCGTTCGTGATCGAGCCCGTGGTGGAAGCTGACGATGGCGGACGGATTCTTCGGCGGGGTGAACATCCGCATCCCCAGCGCCGCGGCACCCTCGCGCAGTTCGCCCGCGAGTGCGTGCGTGTGCCCGGCGATGCGATCGAGCCCAACCTCCCCGACAAACGCGAGCGCGGCGTCCATCGCGGCCACCGGACCGTAGGCCGGGCTCCCGTACTCGAGCTTGGCCGCGCTGGTCTTGAGGCGGTAGCGATGCCCGGGCAGCGACTCGGCAACCTGCGCATGCCCGTGCCGGTCGGCGGTCATCCAGTCCAGGTGCTCGCCGCGCACGTAGAAGGGCGCGCAGCCGAAGTCCGCGTGCAGCCACTTGTAGCCATTGCCGCAGGCGAAGTCGACCTTCTCGTCGTGGAGGTTGGTCGGGAACGTGCCCCACGCCTGGATGGCGTCGGCGTAGAGGTAGCCCCCGTGCGCGTGGGCGAGGTCGGCCAGCGTGGGCAGGTCGTAGCGGAAGCCGTTGCGGTTCGACACCCACGCCACGCTGAGCAGCCGCGTCCGGGCATCGGTCCGCGCGGCGAAGTCGTCGACCGTCACGACACCGTCCCGTGAGGGGATGATCCTCAGTTCGACCCCCTCCCGGCGCTCGAGCTCGCGGTAGAGCACGAAGGTGGTGACGAAGTGCAGCTCGTCCACCACCACGTTGTCGCCCGGCCGCCAGTCCATCGCGTTCACGATGATGTTCTCGGCCCCGCTGGTGGAGTAGAGGAAGGCGACCTCGTCTTCTTCGGCGCCGAACAGGTCGGCGAAGCGGGAGCGCGCGCCCGCCACGGCCTCGCTACCCGCCGCGCCGTCGCGGCGCCGCATCTTGTTGTCCGCGTAGCGGTGGAGGGCGTCGCGGACGGGCACCGGCAGCGGTCCCACCGCGGCGTTGTTGAGGTAGGCGAGTTCCTCGGTGACCGGAAAACTGGCCCGGACGCCGAGAGGATCGCTCGGGCTGGGGCCGACGCCGGGCGAACCCGGCTGGCGGGATGGATTCGCGGGCGGGCTCGCGAGCGCGCCGGCGCCGGGAAGCGCGGCCAGCCCGGCGGCCGCCGTGGTCTGGAGGAAGCGCCGTCGATTCCAGGGACTGCGGGGTTCGTTCGGCTTCATGGGTCTCTCCTCAAACGGGGCAGCAAGAGGCCGTCAATCGACCGATGCCCTCGGAACCGAGTGTACGTGCCCGTGAACTGCGCCCGGATAGCTGCGTTATGCAATCGGCAGCAAAATTATGAATAGCAAGCAAAACAGTTATGCGGCGTTATTTCCGACGGCCGAGCGTTAGCCGGGATTTCTCATACTCCGCGCAACCCTGGCGTTCGCAACATGGACGCTCTCGAAAGTGATTGGCGTGATCCGTTCCGCGGCCCTCTCGGCCCGCGGGTGCCGACTGGAAGTCGGCCCAGTCCGCCCTGTGGGGGCTCCAAGCCGTTATCGGATCCACGGAGGGTGGCGTTTCCCTCCCTTTTGGTGGTGAGAGTGATGGGCGTGGGGTGGTTTCGCCACGCTGCGCGCGGTTCGGTGCGTCCAAGTTCGCGCCTGGCGGAGAAACCACCCCGACAGAGCGGGTTACGACCCGTCGCGGTCCGCTTCGGACCGTGAGTATGAGAAATCCGGACTATGGAAACCGGCAGGGAAGCCCTCTCCGCCCTGGCGCGGCGGAGCGCTTCAACCAAGAAGGGGCGCGGGCCCGCCGGCCGGCGCCCCAGCGGGTCAGGACCGAATCAGAACTCGATCCGGACGCCCCCCGGAAGACCCGCGGGTCGAGGATCGCGATGATCTCGTCGTAGCGGCTTCCGGAAACCGCCCGATAGTTGAGCACGGTGGCGCTGTTCGTCAGGTTGAAACTGTCGAACAGCAGGGCCATGTTGGCTCCGCCCGGCTGGTCGAACGACTTCTCGGCGCGCATGTCGAAGATGCCGACGTTCGGCGCCCGGTCGTTGTAGCCGTCCGGCATCACCCGTTCCGGCGTTCGGCAGGCGGACGCAGACGCGCCGGACGGCGATTCGGTCCGGGTGCGACCTCTCCCGTCGCGGTCCCTCGGGACGGCTTCTTCGGGAGCATCGGCACGCTCGACATGGCCGTGGAGTGGAAGACCGACCTGTTCTCCGCCCAGCGGCTCGTGGCTACCGAGGGCGACGCGATCACCACCACCGCGGCGGTGCTCCGGGACGCGAGGACCTTCCTTCAAGATCCGATGAACCAGGATCTCCCGGCCGTGCGGGGTGAGTCGGGCATACTTGTGGATGTTCATGCGGGTGGATGTTCATGCGGGTTCCTCCAAAGCTGAACGGATGTGGATACCCATTAGCTTCGGGGATAGCGCCCGCATGAACAACCTACCGAGAGATCACAACTAGCTGATTTACAGTGATTTATTCGTCCTCTTCTCCTCTTCTCCGGCCTTGCGGGCCGCCACGACCACGACAACCGTCACGAACAGCGCCTTCTTGACCAGCCCGCGCCACATGGGCGCGCCGCGGAAGACCGACTGCCCGCCTCTTACCGTTGCGTCCCCCGAACACGTTCCCGCCCTCCTTCTGCGCCGCACGGGATCCCTCGGAGCCCGCCGACACACTCCGCCGGAGCATCGAAATGATCACCTGGCGACTGCTCGGCTTCCACGACAAGCCGATCGTGCTGGCGAACTACCGCGGATACTGGGATCCACTCCTGTCGCTGTTTGACCACATCGTGGCCACGGAGTTCGCCGCGCCGGACTCACGTGACCTCTACTCGGTAACCAATTCCGTTGACGGGGTGTTCGATAGCCTGAAGATTCGCGCGGTACCGCGCGTCCCCGCCAGCGCTTAACCGCCTAATGTGCAAGGCGTACTTCTCAAGGCGTTGCTTCGACCCGTCGGCGGCAAGCCCGGGCTGATGCCGCCCGATCCCGTCTTCCAGACCCAGCACCCGTACAGAAGATGGCGGGTTGGCGACCGCGGGGTTTGCGACCGACACGGACCGGAGGTCGCGTGGCTCGCCCTTCGTGCCGGCCGGTGAGGATGCGACGTTGCTACACGACCTATTCATGGACTATATTTAGTCCTCACGAGGTGACCCATGTCACTGTCCGACCAAATCAAGCCGATCAGCTACTTGAAGGCTCACGCCGCCGAGATCATTCGCACGCTCGGGGACCGGTCGGAGCCGTTGATCATCACCCAGAACGGCGAAGCCAAGGCTGTCGTTCAGGACATCGACAGCTACGAGCGGATGCAGGAGAGCGTGGCTCTTCTCAAGATGCTGGCAATGGGCGACCGGCAGATCGAAGCCGGTCAGGTGCGGCCCGCCGCTGAGGTGATCGCGCGGCTTCGGAAGCGCCACCAGGCGGACTGATGCCATTCGCCGTCCAACTGACCGATGACGCCGCCCGTGACCTGGAAGAAATCGTCGACTACATCTCCCGGCAAGACGCGCCAGGCAGCGCGGAATATGTGCTGGAGCGGATCGAGCAGGCCTTTGAGGCGCTGTCTGCCCTCCCCGAACGCGGCCGCTACCCGCGGGAACTACTGGATTTGGGGATTCGGAAATACCGGGAGGTGTTCTTCAAACCGTACCGGATCATCTACCGCGTGATGGGAGACGGCGTGTACGTGCTGATGATCGCGGACGGGCGACGTGACATGCGAGCGTTGCTGCAACGGCGCCTGCTGGCTGTGTAGCCGGCGGAGTCACCGCCGGGCTGCATCGCCCGAGCCCGTGGGCACGCGGAGCTTCGGTGGAGTCGGCTGGACTTCCCCGTCGCGCACCACCCAGTAGCCGTCGCGGAAGACCTGGGCGACGTTCAGGAGGGCGTCGAAGCCCTCGAGCGGGTTGCCCTCGACGACCAGGACATCGGCCAGCTTGCCTGGCTCCAGAGTGCCGAGCTTGTCCTCCATGCCGAGAATTCGCGCGTTGTCGCGGGTGGCGGCCAGGAGCGCTTCGGTGGGGGTGAAGCCGCACTCGAGATACACCTCCAGCTCCTGGATGTAGGCGTAGGGGAGATCACGGAACCAGTCGAAGACCAGATCGGTGCCGAGCCCGATGAGGACCCCGGCCTCCTTCATTTTTCGCAGCATGGCGCGGGTCGTCTCGCCGGTGAGCTCGAAACGCCGGGACGTCGAGCTGTGGTAGGTGCCCATCCACTCGAAGATGTAGTCGTAGGGGATGACCGTCGGCACCGAGGCGATCCCGCGCTGCGCCATCATCGCGATGACCTCGTCGGTGCGCGGCAGTGGGTGCTCGATCGCGTCCACCCCGGCCTCGACCGCCCATTCGGTGTAGATGGTCTCCGAGTCCACCGTGATCCGGAGGCCGAGCGCGTGCGCCTCATCCACCGCGGCGGCGATCTCGTCGCGGCTGTAGTGGCTCGCCACCTTGATCAGGTCGGCGCCGCGTTTGAACTGCTCCCGGACGGCCTCCCGGAATCCGTCGGCGCCCGATGCCTCGACGACGGCTCCATACACCCCGGAGTGGATGGACAACCCCTCGGCGCCGTGGCCGCCGGTCACGGTGATCAGTTGTCCGGCGGCGAAGACCCGCGGGCCCGGGAGCCGGTTGTCCTGGACCCACCCCCCGGTTGGTCAGCGAGGGACTGCCGAACGACGCAGAGCATCGCCAGCGGAACCTCCCATCCAGCGCGGCGATCCGAGGCGGCTCCATCCCGGACCGCTAGACTGAGCGCCTCGCAGATGCCAATTCTGACGCGCATGCCGGAGATCCAATTCCCATCCGGACCCCTGCGCGAGATCGCCGGCAGTTGGGATCGCGACCATGAGGCGCTTGCCAAGGAGGACGGCGAGCGCCTTGGGAAGCTGTGCGACCAACTCGTCGGAACAGCTCTGGCGACGTTCCTCGGGGAAATACCGGTACGAACACCGAACCCTCGACACCTCCTGCCCGAGACAGCTGACTGTGTCGAAATTGGGCCGGCACGGGTAATCGGTGGTATTCGACCCCAGAATTTCGATGTCGCCTATCGTCCCGATGGCGTGCGGTTCGCGTTCGACAGCAAGACGCTGAACACACGCAAGAGCTTCGCCAAGAACTACCAGAACATGATCAATGATCTGGCATCAGAAGCCGCGACAGTCCACACTCGCTTTCCGGCCGCAGTCGTGGCGTTCATGATCGCCGTACCCGCTCCGTGCTTCGGTTCTCACCAAGCGCGATTTGAGGCTGCTCTAAGTCGCCTGGCTTCGCGACTTCATCCCTCCGATGAGGCGCATCGAGCGGAGGCGATTGCTCTCGTCGTGTGGGATCCTGACTCCGCAACAGTCCGGGCAGAAGCCACACGATCCGATGACCTGCGGCTGTCAACTTTCAGTGCACAAATCGAGGGTGCCTACACGCGGCGATACGCCGAAATGCCGCCACACCACGAGTAACCGGACCAAGAAGATCTCGCAACCATGTCGGTCGGACTCCTTCCGTTGGATACACCTGGGAACCGGACGCAAAGGGTTCCGTCCGTACTGGAGGTTACTTCTGAACAACGTGGCGCCGTCTATACGCCTTACCCGGTTGCCGCTGCCATGTGCCGGTGGGCAATTCGGTCCGCCAAGGCGACGATGCTGGACCCGGCCGCGGGTGACGGCGTTTTCCTGCGCGCCGCGCGCAGTCGGCTTCGAGCGCTCGGGGCAACGCAAACTGACTGTTTCGGTATAGATATTGATCCCGCCGCGGCGCGGCAATCCGGATCTCTCCACGCCGATTTCTTTGTGTGGAACGCCGCTACGGACCGCAAATTCGACGCCGTGCTAGGCAACCCACCGTATGTCCGATCTCACCGGTTTCCGGAGAACAGCCGACGGGTGGCTTTCTCCGCATTGAGAGAGTTGGGAATGCACCCGTCGCGTCTCATGAGCACGTGGGCGCCCTTCGTGGCCCTCGCTTCCAACCGGGTCACTCGCGGCGGCCGCATGGCCTTGGTGGTTCCGGAAGAACTGCTCACGATCAGCTACGCGAACGAACTCCGTCATGCGCTATTGCGGAGGTTCAGAGCGCTGACGATCTGCATGCCGCCGAGGAACCTGTTTGATTCGGTCCAACAGGCCACAATTCTTCTTCTGGCTGACGATTCTGATTCCTCTCACGCGGGCTTGCATGTACTGGATTATGAGGATCTACAAGAGGAACGGTATGAAGCCGCGCGCCCAGCACCTGTCTGGCCCTGGACGGGTAAATGGACGCACATTCTGTTGACCGAGAGCGCTCGGCGACAAGTGGAAGAGCTGACTACAAAGCTGAAGTGGCGACGGCTGTCGGAGTATGGACGCGTCGAGGTGGGCATTGTCACTGGCAACAATTCGTTTTTCCTTCTGGACCAGCGCCGGGCCGAGCCGATTCGGCAGCACAATTTGGTGCCGGCGCTAAGTCGAACGTATCAGGTTCCGGGTACCTTCTTTGCGAAGAAGGAGTACAGCCAACTGCTTGAACAAGACGCACCGATGCAGATGCTGAACTTGCAATGTCCTCCGAGTGAACTACAACGGGGAGAGGCGGACTACGTGCAGAGGGGCGAAGACGAAGGTGTGTCCTCTCGATACAAATGTCGAAACCGATATCCATGGTACGCGGTTCCCAGTGTACGGAGATCCGACGCTGTCTTGTTCCGGCAATCCGGCCGGTTTCCAAGGATCGTCCATCTGGAAACGAGCTGCGCAGTCACCGACACGATGCATCGCATCGTGTGGCGGAACGGGGTGTGCGGCCGCAGTGTTGCGACAGGTTTCTTGAACATGTGGACGCTGCTCTACGCGGAACTGTTCGGCCGTACCTACGGTGGTGGTGTGCTGGAGCTGATGCCCGGCGAGGCCCGGAGTCTTCCCGTGCCGGAACCGGGGCCGAAATTGCAAAGCCTGGCTGAGAACGTGGATGCGATGATTCGCGGACGGCGGTTCGAGGAAGCGGTCGAACTTGTTTCGCAGACCGTGCTCAGCACATGTTCGCCAGCAGAACACGACGAAATGGGGGCGACGCTATTGCAGCTTGGCAAGCGGCGTAACGGTCGTTCGGCGTTGGAGAAGGACTGACGAGCAGGAGCCTTTCGGGACCACCATCGCAGACTGCTGACTGCGCGGATCTGGAGCCCCGCCGGGAGAACGGCCGGCAGTCGCTGCGCCGGCAAAACTCACCGCTGCGCCGGCTCACCGGGTCCCGGCGGCACCCGTAGCTTCGGTGGCGTGGGCTGGACGACCCCGTCCCGCACCACCCAGTAGCCGTCGCGGAAGACCTGGGCGACGTTCGCCAGGGCGGCAAAGCCCTCAAGCGGGTTGCCCTCGACGACCAGGACATCGGCCAGCTTGCCCACTTCCAGGGTGCCGAGCTTGTCGTCCATGCCGAGGATTCGGGCGTTGTCGCGGGTGGCGGCGAGCAGTGCTTCGGTGGGAGTGAAGCCGCACTCCAGATACACCTCCAGCTCCTGGATGTAGGCGTAGGGGAGATCGCGGAACCAGTCGAAAACCAGGTCGGTGCCGAGCCCGATCAGGACCCCGGCCTCCTTCATCTTGCGCAGCATGGCGCGGGTCGTCTCGCCGGTGAGCTCGAAGCGCCGGGACGTCGAGCTGTGGTAGCTGCCCATCCACTCGAAGATGTAGTCGTAGGGGACGACCGTCGGCACCGAGGCGATCCCGCGCTGCGCCATCATGGCGACGACTTCGTCGGTGCGCGGCAACGGGTGCTCGATCGCGTCGACGCCGGCCTCCACCGCCCATTCGGTGTAGACGGTCTCCGAGTCCACCGTGATCCGGAGGCCGAGCGTATGCGCCTCGTCCACCGCGGCGGCGATCTCCTCGCGGCTGAAGTGGCTCGCCACCTTGATCAGGTCGGCGCCGCGCTTGAACTGCTCGCGGACAGCCTCCCGGAATCCGTCGGGTCCCGAGGCCTCGACGACCGCTCCGTACACCCCGGAGTGAATGGACAGCCCCTCGGCGCTGTGGCCGCCGGTCGCCGTGATCAGTTGTCCGGCGGCGAAAACCCGCGGTCCCGGAAGCCGGTTGTCCCGGACCCACTGCTTCAGGATGAACGGCACGGTTCCGAAGGACGAGGTGTCCCGCACCGAGGTGATTCCGGAGCCGATGAAGGCGTGTAGACGTTCGACGCCCCGCAGCGCGGCGTGCGCCGGGTGCACCGTGAGCGCCTGGGGCACATCGAGTTCGGTGTAGGTGAGGTGGGTGTGGAGGTCCATGAGCCCGGGAAGCACGGTGTGCCCGGCGACGTCCAGCACCCGGGCGCCTTCGGGCCAGTCGGTGACACCCTCGGGCAAGACCGCGGCGATCCGGTTCCGCTCCATCACCACCGTGCCGGCGGCCGGCTCCGAGCCGGTCCCGTCGAAGACAAGGCCGCCGCGCAGCACCGTCGTCCCCTCCGGCCCGCGGGGACCGGGCGGCGCCGGGACCCGGCGCGGGTCGTCGCTCGTCTGGACATCGTTCAGGTAGGCCCGCCGGTCGATCGGACGCTGCTGCGGTTCGGGCTGGGGCGCCGCGTCGCCCGGAATCGCAAGAACCAAGGCGGCGCCAAGGAAAACACTCAGCGGAAACCATCGAACTCTGAACATGACTCTCTCCTGTGGGATTGGCGCCGCGGGTGCGGCGCTTGTTCCGATCCCGTCGACCCGCGGCGGGGACGGTGCCGGTCGGAAGGCCGACCGGGTCTTACGGCGACTTCAGAACCACCGTTCGAGCGCTTCCCGTGGGGTCATCGCCGGGATCGGTGACCGGACGAAGTCCCTGACGTTCCTCGTGACGATGTGCTGCGCCCCGCAGGCCCGCGCCGCCGCCACCTGCATGGCACCTTCAAAGTCGGCCATCGGAAGAGAAACCGCATAGTGGACCGCCGCGGCATCCGCGGGCGCAACCCCTACGAACCGGACCAGTTCGGCAATGAAGTCACGCGTGTCGGCATCCCCACGCGCCGAAGTCACCAGGTAGTAGAAGTTCGACAGGGTGTGCCACGCGACGAAAGCGCGGCGGGGGCCACGTTCCACCCGATCGAGCAGTTCGGAAGACGGTCCCGAATGGGGGCGGCGATCGAGGGCAATGTCAATCAGTACGTCCGTGTCGAGGAGCATCAGAGGTGTTTCCGGGCAAGCGCTCGATAGCGGTCGTCATCACGCCCCGCCGCCTCGAATCGGCCCTTCCATCGCGACGCGAACGAGGGCGTGTCCTCCGCCGCGAGCTCTCGCAGTGACGCCTCGATGAGAGACGACAGGGACACGCCGCGAGAACGCGCGTAGCGCTTGGCGCGAGGAACCAGTTCATCGTCCACGGTGATCGTCAGTTTCTTCTTCATCGCTGGCCGGCTCTCGGCATTACACGTATGATGCTAATGATATACGTATAGGACGCGGGCAGCAATCTGACGGCAGGAACGGGGCCAAGCCGCCCGAGCCGATTTCGTGGGGAGGAGGCGAGAAGGCTGCTACATTCGCCGCCGCCCGTCCATGAACCACAGCCAGATCGTCAGCTTTCTCTGGGGGGTGGCGGACCTGATCCGCGACACCTTCAAGCGCGGCAAGTCCAATGCCGAATTCTGGCTGCGCCGGCAAGCCACTTACGACCTCGTGCGAGCCCGCCAGCAGGAACACCGCATCCACGTCGAGCGATACCAACCGCAGCCGACGGCGTAACGGAAAGGCGCCCGGAGGGCCTTGCACGGCTTCAGAAGTGCTGGGAACCGACGGATGCAATCTCATGTGAATGTCGGCATCTGTTCGCAGTTGCCGACAATTTGATCCCTTGGCCGACGCCGAGCTATGCTTGCCACGTGGCTGGATCAAAAGGTAGGCATTCAGATATAACTGCCGACATTTCAGAGCATTCCTTCGATCCGAAATCGTCCCCACTGGGGAAGCTCGGCGCACAGACTTTCTTCCGCGCGCGCGATGCGACCGCGCTGGGCCTCGACTCCCGGTCGCTTCAGCGGCTGGTGGACGACGGGACGGTCGAGCGCGTCGCACGCGGGCTCTACCGCCGCGCCGAGGTCGAACCGACCGAGCACTACACCGAAGCGGCTGTCTGCGCGCGGGTCCCGGGCGCCATCGTGTGCCTGCTGACCGCCCTGAACATCCACGAACTCGGCACCCAGCTTCCGGCGAAGGTCTGGATCGCCATTCCCCACAAGGCCCGCGAGCCCCACGTGCCGGAGCTGCCGATCCGGGTGGTCCGC
Source organism: Candidatus Marinacidobacterium sp. (assembly GCA_965223075.1). Classification (GTDB taxonomy): domain Bacteria; phylum Acidobacteriota; class Vicinamibacteria; order Marinacidobacterales; family Marinacidobacteraceae; genus Marinacidobacterium. The sequence continues at coordinate 2,268,123 of OZ244986.1, forward strand.
TTCTCCGGGGAATCGCTGCGCTACGGCGTCGTGAACACCACCTTCGAGGGCGTTCCCGCCCGGATCACAAGCCCGGCGCGCACGGTGGTGGATTGTTTCCGCCTCCGCCGGCTGGTCGGCATCGACGTCGCGATCGAGGCGCTGCGCGACGCCGTCTACGACCGGAAGGCGACCGTCGGCCAAATCTGGCGGGCGGCGGAGGCCTGCCGCGCGAAGTCGCTCATCCGCCCGGTGCTGGAGGCGCTGTTGGCATGACGCCCGCGAAGGAGATTCGGAATTTTCCCGCCTCCGTTCATCAGCGCCTGCTGAACCTCGCTCGCGACCGGGGCCTCCGTTTCAATCTGCTGCTCCAGCGCTATGCGGCCGAACGGTTCCTCTACCGCCTCTCGATCTCGGACCAGGTGGACCGTTTTACCCTGAAAGGAGCGGCGCTTCTCCGTGTGTGGGACGAAGACAACGCGCGTCCGACGCGGGACGTGGACTTCCTCGCGTCCGGATCGGACGACCGCGCCGTGATTCGCGCCGCCGTGGAAAACATCTGTGGCGCTTCCTGCGCCGAGGACGGCGTGGTCTTCGATCCAGAATCCATCCGGCTGGCCAACATCCGCGAAGGGCAGCCATACGCCGGCCTGCGCACCCGCATCCGGGGCAGCCTGGGCCGCACGCGTCTCCACCTCCAAGTCGACATAGGCTTCGGCGACACGATCACTCCCGAGCGCAAGAGGCAGAACTACCCCACGCTCCTCGACCTGCCGGCGCCCCGTCTCTGGACGTACCCCCCCGAAACGGTGGTCGCCGAGAAGCTGCACGCGATGGTGGAACATGACGCCCTGAACACCCGGGTGAAAGACCTGTGGGATGTCGCCTGCCTCGCCCGTCGCTTCGCTTTCGACGGCGAGCTCCTACGGACGGCGATTGCCGCGACCTTCCGTCGGCGCGGGACATCATTCGAGGGCGAGAGGCCGCTGGCGCTGCTCTCCGCGTACTACGAAGACGCGATGCGCGAGCAACTCTGGCGGAAGCTGCGGCGGGAGATAGAAGACGACGCCGACGGTCCGCGTGGGCTGGTGGACGCTGGGAACGAGCTGCGGGAGTTTCTGGGGCCGGTCTGCGACAGCCTGATCGAGGGGAGTTCGTTCACGCAGGCGTGGCCCGCCGGCGGGCCCTGGCGGCCGGGAATTCAGGTTCGGACGGGAGGGGGAGGGGATGACTGAGAAAGGGGAGCGCGATACGGTGTTCCGGGCACGGCGCTTCCGGCGGTATCCCGAATACAAGGATCCAAGAAAGCCTGCTCGCCTTCGGCGTGTTCGGGGCGGACGACGTCGACGCCGTCGCGCGGGTGTATTTCGGCGGCAAGGCAACCCACCAGCAGCTCTACGCGGCCCTCGAACCCCCGCGCCTGCGGTTCGCCGAACAGAGTTCGGAAGAGGGACGGTTTCCGCGGGCAACTGGCGCATTACGTTCGAGGAAGCCGACGGCTGCATCGAACGCCTGCACTTGGAGGACTACCACTGATGGCTGCCCACGGCCTCGAGGTCAACATGACAGCTTCCCACCCGGGCGACTTCATTCGGACGGAAATCATTGAGGAATTGCGTCTCAGCGTTACGGCGGCGGCGGGGATTCTCGGCGTCCGCCGGGCGACGCTCTCGGCACTGTTGAACAGCAAGGCCGCCCTTTCGCCGGAGATGGCCCTTCGCCTGGAGCAGGCCTTCGGCGTCAGGATGGACATGCTGCTTCGAATGCAAGCCTGGCACGATGCGGCCTCCATGCGCGCCCGCGCGAACGAAATTGCCGTCGAGCGATACCAGCCAGCCTGACCGACGGGCCGGAGTGCGCCGCCATCCGAAACCCGGGTGATCAGCCCACGCGAGCACGGTTTCTTGCGGGTCGTGCCGATACGAGTACTCTGCGGCGGACGACCGTGCCAACCTCATCAGGAGACGCTGACGCAACGCGCCGCCAACTCATTCTTGAGCGCGACGCATACCACACGGCTATCGATACAGATCAGCGGTCCGGCGTGTGGCATACCGATGTGGACTGCGCCGCAGGACAGCAGATCGAAATTCAGAACCTGCGCGGCGGACGAGGAGACAAGAAGAAACTATGCGAACTGTGCAGGCCTGGGTGGGGAGCCGGTCCCCCGAGGTGACGAGGCGCGTGTCGTTCCTGGGATACAACCGGCCTACGGGGCCTTGACCACCTTGCCGTCCCGCATCACGAACCGCACGTCCTCCATCACCCGGATGTTGTCGAGGGGATCCCCTTCGACCGCGATCACGTCGGCGGCGAACCCCGGCTGGATCCGCCCGATCTCGTCTTCCAGGCCGAGCGTCCGCGCCGCCACCGTCATCGCTGACCGCAGGGCGTCGGTCGGGCTGAGCCCGATCCCCACCATCACCGCGAACTCGCGGGCCGCCGTCTCGTGCGGGAAGATCGTGTCCGAGCCGAACGCCACTGGCGCCCCTGCGGAGAACGCCGCCCCGATGCGCCGATCGCGCTCCTCGATGAGCGCGCGCGCCTTGTCGATGCTCTCCCGCGGGAAGCCGATCGCCTCGCCCTCCTCAAGGATGTAGTTCATGACGTAGAGGGTGGGCACCATCGGCACGCCGCGCTCCTTGAAGAGCCGGATCCCCTCCTCGTCCACCAGGGTTGCGTGCTCCACCGAGTCCACCCCGGCGCGAAGCGCGGTGTTGATCCCGGGCGCGCCGTGGGCGTGGACGGTGATCTTCTTCTTGTGGCGGTGCACCTCCTCGACCGCCGCCCGGACCTCCTCCTCGGTGTAGGTGCTGATGTTCGGGTCGTCGCCCGCCGACATCACCCCGCCGGTCATCATCAGCTTGATCCAGTCGGCGCCGTACTTGAACTCCCGCCGGATCTCGAGGCGCAGCCCCTCCGGGCCGTCGGCGATCCGGGTGGGGGTCTCGATCATGAGATCCGCCATCAGGTTGTTGAAGTCCCCGTGGCCGCCGGTGGCCGAGATCGCGTGCGGCGCGATCAGCAGCCGCGGCCCGACGTGCTGGCCGCGGTTGATGGCGTGCTTCAGGTCCACGGTTCCGTAGAAGCCGTCGAATTCGCCCGGCGTGCGGAGCGTGGTGAACCCGGCGTCCAGCATCTTCCGGGCGTTCGCCAGCGCATCCAGTGCGCGAGCGGCGCTCGACCGGTTCATGTCGATCGCGGTCAGGGTGTCCGGGTTGATCGTGAGGTGGGCGTGGAGGTCGATGAGCCCGGGAAGGCAGGTGTGCCCCGAGAGGTCCACCACCTCGGCATCGCCACCCGCCGAACCGGAAACGATCTGCCCGTCCCGGACCACGATCTCCCCGGCGCCACCCATTGCGTCGCCGTCGAACACCGCTCCACAGCGGAGCACCGTGTCCTGCGCGAGGGCCGATGCTCCGACAAGGAGCGCCGCCAGAAACACCAAGACCAATCTCGTCATGCCGTCGCCTCCGCCATGCTGCAGCGCCGCGGGTCGCCGCAGGCGCGCCGGACTCCGTCCTCGCCGATGTGGATGCCCTCGAACGAGCCGTGGTGCCAGTTCCAGGGGTTCACCACGTCGAAGTTGATGCCGCGCTCGGCCGCCTTCTCCCGGATCTTCTCGGGGAAGTCCGCCTCGATCAGCACCGCGCCCGGCGTCGTCAGCGACGGGCCGCCGAAGCGCGGCCGATTCACCGATTCCGCCACCGGCACCCCGAACTGCAACACGTTCAGGCTGTTCTGCAGGACGTTCTGGAGCAGGCTGACGCTCGGCGAACCGGACGCCATCACCGGCCGGTCGCCCCGGAAGATGATGTTCGGCGCGACGTAGGCCGAGATCCGGTGGCCGGGGCGGGGCATGACCCGGAAGAAGTGGGCGCCTGCCGCGCAGATGCTCACCCCCTCGGCGAACAATCCGTTGCTCCACGGGTAGGACATGCACGAATGGAGGATGGTCGAGACGTTCCCGGCCGCGTCCACCACCGTCACGTGGTTGCTCCCGGCGGGCGGGGGCGGCTCCCCGGAATCCGCGACGGGATGTCCCATCTGGAGCAGGTCGAACCGCATCTTCGCGTAGTCCTTGGAGAGGATCGTCTCGAGCGGCAGCGGGTGGCTCTCGGGGTCGTTCTGCCGCCCGCCCTCGGTATAGACCAGGTGGCTGATCCGGACCATCTGGAGCAGGCTCTCCGCCGACTCGGTCGGCGGTCCCAGCCCCTCCAGATCGAGGAACTCCAGCATGTGGAGCATCTCGATGATGTGGGTGCCGCCGTTGTCGGGGGGCGGGGAGCCGGCGATCCTGAGATCCCGGTACGACCCCCACGCCGGCTCCTGCCAGCGCGGCTCCCAGCGCTCGAAGTCCTCCGGGGTCAGGACGCCGCCCGCCCCCTGGACCACCTCGCAGACCTTCTTCGCGAAATCGCCCCGGTAGAAGTAGTCGTTGCCCTCCTCGGCCAGCCGCTCCAGGGTGTCGGCGGCCTCTTTCTGGTAGAGCGTCGTCCCCGGGCGCGGGATGGCGTTCCCGTCGAAGAAGATCTCCCGGCCCGCTGCCGTCCGGCCGATCTTGTCGGACTGGATGAAGACCTCGCCCCAGAGGAACGGGTGCATCTCGAACCCGTCCCGGGCATAGGCGATCGCGTCCGCCATCAGGTCCTTCCGCGAGAGCGTGCCGTGGCGGTCATGGGCCGCCTCGAAGCCGCCCCACCAGCCCGGCACCGCCACCCCGCGGCCGCCAGCGAGGTCGTGCCGGCCGTAGCCGGGAAGCGGCGCCATCGGCGCGTTCACGTTGCCGTTGACGTAGGTCGTCTCGCCGGTCGCCTGGTCGAAGTACATCTGGGAAAGGCAGCCGGTGATGGTGGTCATGTGGGGCTCGACCACGGTCTGGGTGATGGAGGCGGCGAGCGCGGCGTCGCAGGCGTTCCCGCCCTTCGCCAGGATGTCGACGGCTACCCGGGTCGCGAGCGGGTGCGAGGTGATCGCCATCCCGCCGGTTCCTTCGGCCGGGGCCTTCTTGCCGAAGTGGGCGAGTTCGATGAGGCGCTGGCGTTCCGCGGCGTCGGGCGCGGCGGACGCCGGTCGGGCGGCAGGAAGCGCGGCGCCGGCGATGCCGGCGGCGGTGGTTCCGAGGAATGTTCGGCGGGAAGCGCGGACTGTCATGGCGGACCTCCAGAAGGGCGAACCTACCAAACCACCGGAGCGGCACTGGTAAGGCATTGCGGCCGGAACGCTCGGGCCGGCTTGGCTCCCGGCGATGACGGGGTCGGTGAACGCCGAGATCCGGTCGATATCCGGAGCCGGCGACGGCAGCTCCGGTCGATATCCGGGGCCGGCGACGGCAGCTCCGGTCGATATCCGGAGCCTGCGCCGGGAGCTCCGGTCGATATCCGGGGTCGGCGGCGGAAGCTCCGGTCGATATCCGGAGTCGGCAGTGGAAGCTCCGGTCGATATCCAGGGTCGGCGGCGGAAGCTCCGGTCGATATCCGGGGTCGGCGGCGGAAGCTCCGGTCGATATCCGGGGTCGGCGGCGGCAGCTCCGGTCGATATCCGGGGTCGGCGACGGCAGCTCCGGTCGATATCCAGAGTCGGCGGCAGCAGCTCCGGTCGATATCCAGGGTCGGCGGCGGAAGCTCCGGTCGATATCGCGGGTCAGCGGACCCGAGCTCCGGTCGATATCGCCGAGCTCCGGTCGATATCCGGGGTCGGCGACGGCAGCTCCGGTCGATATCCAGAGTCGGCAGTGGCAGCTCCGGTCGATATCCGGGGTCGGCGGCGGCAGCTCCGGTCGATATCCGGGGTCGGCAGTGGCAGCTCCGGTCGATATCCGGGGTCGGCGGCGGCAGCTCCGGTCGATATCGCGGGGTCGGCGGCGGCAGCTCCGGTCGATATCCGGGGTCGGCAGTGGCAGCTCCGGTCGATATCCGGGGTCGGCGGCGGCAGCTCCGGTCGATATCTAGGGTCGGCGGCGGCAGCTCCGGTCGATATCCGGAGTCGGCGGCAGCAGCTCCGGTCGATATCCGGGGTCGGCGGCGGCAGCTCCGGTCGATATCCGGGGTCGGCGACGGCAGCTCCGGTCGATATCCGGGGTCGGCGGCGGCAGCTCCGGTCGATATCCGGAGTCGGCGGCAGCAGCTCCAGTCGATATCCAGGGTCGGCGGCGGCAGCTCCGGTCGATATCCGGAGTCGGCAGTGGCAGCTCCGGTCGATATCCGGGGTCGGTGACGGGAGCTCCGGTCGATATCGCGGGTCAGCGGACCCGAGCTCCGGTCGATATCGCCGAGCTCCGGTCGATAACGCGGGTCGGTGGAACCGAGCTCCGGTCGATATCCGGGGCCGGCGGCGGCAGCTCCGGTCGATATCGCGGGTCAGCGGACCCGAGCTCCGGTCGATAACGCCGAGCTCCGGTCGATAACGCGGGTCGGTGGAACCGAGCTCCGGTCGATATCCGGGGCCTGCGGCGGAAGCTCCGGTCGGTATCCGGGGTCGGCGACCGAAGCTCCGGTCGATATCCGGGGTCGGCGACGCGAGCTCCGGTCGATAACGCGGTCGGTGTGAAGAGCCGAGATCGGCCGCGCGCGACCGGGCCGGACGCCTCACCGGAGGCGTAGCATCGCGGGGTGACGCCATCCGGGAGGGTGGGGTCCGTTCCGCCGCCCGCCTGCTGGGGCCCTACGGCTCAGGAAGGTCCGGGAGCAGCCGGTCACGGACCCAGTCGAAACCGGGCTCCAGCTCCAGGGCCTTTTCGTAGTGTTCGCGGGCCTGGGCGTTCTCCCCCTCCTGCGCGTACGACAGACCCAGGAAAGCGTGCGCCTCGGGCTCGCCCCACCAGAAGGCGCCCGGGGGAGCCACCTCGGTGAACCGCGCCACCCCCGCTTCCAGTTTGCGGCGCGCCTCCTCCTTGTTTCCGAAGGGACCGGGCGCCATCAACTGGTTGACGCCCTTCAGGTAAAGCGCCCGCGGATCGTCGGGCGCGAGTTCGAGCGCCCGGTCCAGCGTCTCGCCGGCGCGCCGGCCAAAGCGCATCCCGGACATGATCCCGGTGATCCGCGCCTGATAGACCTGCGACAGCACCAGGTGCGCCCCGGCGTCGTTCGGATCGGCCTCGACACGGGCCTTCATCAGCGATTCGGCTTCCTCCAGCAACGGCTTCCGAACCCGTTCGTGCCGCCGCTTCGTCTGCCGGTTCACGCCGCGGACCCGGTGCATGCTCGCGACCCGCCAGAGCGCCCAGGCGCGCGTGACGTCGTCGGCCTCGGACAGCGCTTCGAGCACCTCGCGCCCCGCCTCCGCCTCTCCCGCGTAGTAGGCGCTCTCGAGGGCGAGCAGCGACGGGTTCGCGGGGCTCTGAGCAAGGCACAGCGCGGGCGCCAGCAGCAGGCACGCGGCGCGAACCATGGGAACTCCTATTCAGGTTGTTCCGGGACAGCCCAGGCCGCCTCCACCGGGAAGCCGTCCTTCCAGACCCCCGCGATCGCCGTGCTCAGCCGCAGGTCGCTCTCGAGGTCGCCGGCGACCAGCAACAGGTCGGCAATCCGGCCCTCCTCGAGTCGCCCCCGGTCCTCGATCCCGAAGGCGTCAGCACCCTCCGCGGTCGCCGCCGCCAGCGCCTCGGCCGGGCTCAGTCCGGCGCGCTCCAGCAGGCGCAACTCGCCGTGCATCGAGATCCCGAAACCGGTTCCGGGGTTGGGGGCGTCGGTCCCCGCGACGATCCGCACCCCGGCGGCGTGGAGCCGCCGCACGCTTTCGATCGCCGCCTCGCTGGTGCCCATCGGTCGCGGAAAGGTCCCCATCAGCGTCTGGCGCTGCATCTCCGAGACATCCTCCCCGCGCGTCTCCTCCAGCAACACCGGCCCCATGGAATCTCCCGCCGCCGCGACCCGCACCGAGAGGGTTGGGATCACGAAGACCCCGGCCTCGGCGAAGCGGGCGGCGTCCTCCTCGGCGATGACCTCGTCGCCCCAGATGTGGACCAGCCCGTCAACGCCCATGGCAAGGGCGGCGAGCCCATGCTCCAGGGTGCTCACGTGAATCACCGCCAGCAGCTCCTCGGCGTGGGCGGCCTCGATGACGGCGGCGATCGTCTCGCGGTCGAGCGTCGGGATCACCGCGCTGAAGGTGCGGCCGTCCTCCCAGATGATCTTGATCCAGTCGGCGCCCTCCTCCTTCCGCGCCGCCACGAAACCCGGGGCCTCTTCCGGACTGGTGAGCGTTTCGATCGGGACGCCGAACTGAGTGCCGTGTCCCCCGGGCGCCGTCGCCAGATTGCCGGCGGAGAAGAGGTCGGCCTCGTCGGTACGGGCGAGACTCTCGCGCGCCGGACGTTTCTGCGCCGCGAGAGAGGGCATCGTGAACTGGTCGAACACCGTCGTCACCCCGAAGCGCAAAGAGTCGTTCAGCACCATCCCGTAGGTGTGGGTGTGGGCGTCGATCAGTCCCGGGGTCAGGGTGTAGCCGCGGCCGTCCACCCGGGGAAGCCCGTCCGGAAGGACCAGCCGCTGTCCGACCGCCCGGATCCGTCCGTCCTCGACCCACACGTCCCGGTGCGGCCGGAACTCCTCCCCGTCGAACACGGTCACGCCCACGACCGCGAAGTTCGTCTCCGGGAGCGGGCCGCCGGGCGGGTCCGCCGGCTCGGGCACGGGCAGGATCATCACGATGCCGGCGAACACGCCGACCGCGACCAACGCGATCCACGGATCGCGGCGCCAGGGGGAACGCTCGGCGGCGGCCGGATCACTCATCGCCCCGAGAACCTCCGGAACCCCGCGGCCGCCGCCGCGAGACAGACCGCGGTCTGCCCGCCCAGCAGCGCGAGGTGGAACCACAGCGGGCGGCCCAGGTCGAGATCGATCACCTTCAGCGCCAGTTGCCCGAGGTGGTACGCCGGCAGGACGTTCGCGAAGTCCTGCAAGAACCCGGGCAACATGTTGATCGGGAACCAGAGTCCGGAGAGCACCGACATGGCGATGAACACCAGGTTCACCACCGCGACCGCCGCCTGCTGCTTGGCCCAGGCGCCGATCGCGAGCCCGAGCGCGCTGAACGGCAGCACCCCGGCGAGGATGGCGCCGGCGAGCGCGAACCATTGCCCGCGGTAGAGCTCGACCCCCCCGGCGAATCCAGCGAGGAGAAACAGCGCGAGCACCACCACCGCCCCGAAGATGGCCGCCGTCCCCACCCGGGCCAACAGGTAGGCGGCGGTGGGCATGGGCGTCGTCCGCTTCAGCAGGAGGGCGCCCGTGTCGCGCTCCTGCGCGAGCCCCACCCCGAAGCCGAAAATGGACGGGGCGAGGATGCCGAATACCCCGTAGGTCGCGAGCATGTAGGTCGGCGCGGCGAGTGACGGGCCGCCCCCCTGGAACAGCACGGCGAAGAACAGGTAGAAGAAAAGCGGAAAGAGGAGCGTCGGGACGGCGAACGCCGGGAGGCGCAGGGAGCTCAGGAACTGGAACCGCGTTTCCAGCAGCGCGATCCGCAGGTGCCAGAAGAGGGCGGGTCCGGAGTTTGCTGCCACCTACGCGCCTCCCTCCGGCCCGGCGCCGTCGCCGGTGAGCGCGAGGAACGCCTCCTCGAGCCCGACGCCGACCACGGTGAGGTCGCTGAGCCCGGGATCGAGTGCGAACATCCGGCGGAGCAGCGCCTCCGGTTCACCGGTCACGATCTCGAGGTGTTGTCCCCTGGTCTCCGCGCTGGCGGCCTCGGGGAAGGAGCGCGCCGTCTCGGGGCCGATGTTCGTGACGCAGCGCACCACCCGCCCGGCGGTTCGGGACTTGATCTCCTCCGGGCTTCCCTCGGCGATGAGCTGCCCGCGGTGGATCACCGCGATCCGGTCGGCGAGCGCGTCGGCCTCCTCGAGGTAGTGGGTGGTGAGCACCGCGGTGCGCCCGGCCGCCTTGAGCCCGCGGATCTCGTCCCATAACCGGCGCCGGCCGTCAAGATCCAGCCCCGCGGTGGGCTCGTCGAGGAACACCAGCTCGGGATCGCCGGCAAGCGCCAGCGCGAACATCACCCGCTGTTTCTGCCCGCCGGAGAGCTTCCCGAACTTCCGGCCGCGCAACTCCTTCAGGCCCGCCATCTCCAGGAGGCGCGCCGTCGGCAGCGGCGAGGGGTAGTAGGCGCGGAAGAGCGCCAGGTGCTCGGCAACCGTGAGCGTCTCCGGAACCCCGGAGACCTGGAGCATCGCGCCCCGCCGGCGCCGCACCTCGGCAGCGTCGGGCGCGGCGCCAAAGACCCGCGCGCTGCCCGCCTGCAGCGGCAGCGTGCCGAGAAGCAGGCTGACCGCGGTCGTCTTGCCGGCGCCGTTCGGTCCCAGCACCGCCAACACCTCCCCCTCCCGAACCTCCAGATCGAGCCGGTCGAGCGCCAGCACGTCCCCGTAACGGTGGCTGACTCCGGAGAGCCGCGCGAGGCCGGGGCGGGATTCGGGGGAGGATTCCAAGGACGGTCGGGGGCCGAGCCAGATCGTGCCACGAATGCCCCGTGTCCATGAATACGGGGCCGGCACGCGGGTATTACAGGATCCCGGACTTCGCCCTCGTTAGAATCGCCCCCTTCGGACGGCGCACCAAGACTTGGCGATCAGAACCCAGACCATCGGCGACCGGGTGAAGCGCCGCGAAGACCCGCGGCTCATCACCGGTCAGGCGCTCTACACCCCGGACATCCCGCTGCCGGACGCGCTCCATCTCGCGGTGGTGCGCAGCCCCTATCCGCACGCCGAGATCGTCTCGATCGACACCGCGGAGGCCGCCGCGGCGCCCGGCGTCGCCGGTGTCTTCACCCCGGCGGACATCCTCCCGACGCTCAAGAAGCCCTTCCCGGTGGCGCGGGCGCCGGACGGCGGGGCGTTCACCGAGCTCCACCTGCCGCCGCGCTGGGCGCTCGCCGACGGCAAGGTGCTCACGGTCGGCGACCCGGTGGTCGCCGTGATCGCCGAGACCGCGGCGCAGGCCGCGGACGCGGCCGGACTCGTCTTCGTGGACTACCGGGACCTTCCCGGGGCCGGCGACTCCCGGGCGGCATTCGCCGAGGGGGCGGAGCTCCTCTATCCCGAGGTGGCGGGGAACCGGTCGTTCGTCTGGGAACTCCATCCCGACGGCGCCCCGGAGGCCGCGCAGGGCGAAGTCGAGGTCTCGCTCGACTTCCGGATCCAGCGGCTGATCCCGAGCGCCATGGAACCGCGGGCGGTCGCCGCCCGGGTGGATGGCGACCGGATCACGATGTGGACCTCCACCCAGTCCGCCCACCGGGTGAAGTCGAGCGTGGCGCGCATCCTGGGGATCCCCGAAGAGCGCATCCGGACCATCGCCCCCGAGGTGGGCGGCGGCTTCGGCGCCAAGGCGAACCTCTACGCCGAGGAGGTGCTGGTCCCCTGGCTGGCGCTGAAGCTCGGCCGGCCGGTCCGCTGGTTCGCCACCCGGACCGAGGACTTCCAGACCACGACCCACGGGCGGAACCTGTTCGTGAACCTGGGCGTGTCCGCGGATCCCGACGGGCGGGTGCGGCACTGCGACGTGGACGTCCTCTACGACTCGGGCGCCTACTTCAGCCGGCCCGGCCCCACCACCCCGTCCCTCACCGGGGCGATGATCGTCGGGCCCTACGACATCCGCTCCGCGCACGCCCGCGCCGACGGCGCCTTCACGAACACCGCGCCGAACGAGCCCTACCGGGGCTCGGGACGCCCGGAGGCCACCTACCTGATCGAGCGGGCGCTCGACGTGCTGGCCGGCCGGCTCGGGATCGATCCCGCCGAGATCCGCCGCCGGAACCTGATCCCGCCGCACCGGTTCCCCTACAAGACGGCGACCGGCCTCACCTACGACAGCGGGGACTACGAGAAGGCGCTCGATCTCGCGCTCGAGGCCGGCGACTACGCGGGTCTCAGGGCCGAACAGGCGCAGCGGCGGGCCGAGGGCGGGAAGCCGCTCGGCATCGGCCTCGCCTGCTACGTGGAGATCTGCGGGTTCGGCCCCTGGGAGGCCGGCGGCGTCACCGTCGAACCGGACGGTTCGATCACCGTGCGAAGCGGCACCTCACCGCACGGGCAGGGGCACGAGACGGCGTGGGCGCAGATCGCCGCGGAGCAGCTCGGGGTCGCGCTCGACGACGTGACCGTGCTCCACGGCGACACCGACGAGTGCCCCCGCGGCATCGGCACCTTCGGCAGCCGCAGCGCCCCGGTGGGCGGGTCGGCGATCTTCAATAACGCCGAGACCGTCCGCGAGCGGGCGAAGGCGCTCGCCGCGCACCTGCTTGAGGCGGCCGTCGAGGACATCCGCTTCGAGGAGGGCCGGTTCTTCGTCGCCGGCTCGCCGGCCCGGGCGGTGGGCTGGTCCGAAATCGCCGCCTACGCCTACGCACCGGACGCCCCGGAAGATGCCGCCGGAACTCTGACCGCCGACGTGGACTTCAAGCCGCCCGCGGAGACCTTCCCCTTCGGGACCCACCTCTGCGCAGTCGAGATTGATCCCGACACCGGCGAGGTAACGATCATCCGCTACATCTCGGTGGATGACTGCGGACGGGTCATCAACCCGCTGCTCGCCGAGGGGCAGGTGCACGGCGGACTCGCCCAGGGCATCTCGCAGGCGCTCTACGAGGACGCGGTGTATGACGCCGACGGGAACCTGTTGACGCCGACGCTCCTCGAGTACGCCGTTCCCCGAGCCGACATGCTGCCCTCCTACGAGCTCCATCGCACGGTCACACCGACTCCGGTGAACCCACTCGGGGTGAAGGGCATCGGCGAGGCGGCGACGATCGGCTCGACGCCGGCGGTCGCGAACGCGGTGATGGACGCGCTCCGTCCGTTCGGGGTGGAGCACCTCGACACGCCGCTGACGCCGGAGAAGGTCTGGCGCGCGATGCAGGGTTGAGGAACCCAAGTGCGCCACGGATTCTGGTGCGATGCTCGAACGATCCCGATGCGCTGCCGATATTGCGGAACCAATCCAGTCTTCTGGTTTTCCTGCGAGCACGGCTGTAGCGTCGTTTTTGACGAACTCGGCCCGCCCTGGCCTCAGCACTACTGCCTGAGTGGACGTTCGCAAGGCGTTGTCGCAAGCGTTTCTGATCCCATCCTGTCGGTCGCACGCCTTTCGTGGTCTGCTGACATGGCTGCCGTTGCGCCCAAGGATGTCGGAGAAGAACTTCGCGTCACCGGCATCGTCGGCAATCTGATTCTGGAACGAAACCTCGAGAAGAAGTTCGGAGTGGCCGACACACCATCGGGACGCTCTCTCCTTGGTCCCCTCGCCAACTATCGACCCGGAACTATTACGGTCCATACGATCCACGCTTCTCCCGATGGCGATGCGCCACGCCGCGAATCCCTCACCGCGTGGACATCGAGAACGAAGTTGCGGTCTTTCGAACTGGGCGATCCGGTCCGCCTCAAGGCGGAAGCGCATAGGGTGATGGATGAACTTGTCTGGGTTGCCGGCTCGCTAAGAGCCGTATTCCCAAGGGACGCGTGATCTCCGGCAACCGGAAACGGCTGATCGGCTCTCGGAAGCCAACAGGTTTGGCGCGACGAGAACGCTCTGCCTGACTGCTACGAGCAGCTCGCGGCGATTACGATCCGGCTCCGCAAAGCGTGCCAAGTTCCGAAGCCCCGCCGATCGTTACCCACGCCGGACTGAGCGGTGGTGCCGCTCTCAAATCGAGTACGGCACTCGGACGCCCGGCTCGCCCGCTGGGAAATCCTTCGTGTTTCGGGTCACTAGCAGGCCTCCGATGTGGCGGGCGCTGGCCCAGATGATGGCGTCCGGCAGGCGAATGCGACGGTCCCGGCGAATGACGACGGCGATTTCGCTCACCGCTTCGTCAATGGGAACGAGCCGAAATTCGTTCAGAAAGGACCGAAGTCGCCCGGCCTCCTCCTGACCTGCCGCGCCAGCCATCACTTCCATCCAGGTGATCGCACTGATCGAAGGATCCTCGTGCCGTACGAGTTCCTCGCGGGCTGCAGCAATCCCCCCGAGGTAGTCGATCAGGATGTTCGTGTCCAGCAGCGCCCGCATTCACGACCACTCTTTCCGCAGCCGGCGCTCATAGGCGAGACCCTCCTCCCCACGCCCTCGCCACATCCCGAACACGTCTTCCTGACGCTCCCGGCGATGCTCGGCGAGATACCGGGCGAGCGCGCGCCGGACCGCCTCCGCACGTGAAATCCCTTGGTTCCGGGATACCTCAGCAAGCTGTTGCGCCTGGTCGTCCGGGAGTTGAATGATTGTCCGCATGATGTCTGATGCCGATATATGATAACACAACCGTGAACCCGCACTCTTGGCTCCGTCTACCCGTTCACGATGGAACACCTCGACACGCCGCTCCCCCGCAGGGGATCCGGCGCGCGATGCGCGGCTGAGCGGGACTGAATGCTACGACCAACGACAACCGCTGATCTACTCGGAGTGCGCCTGTAGCATCGTTTAGGATGGCCTCGGCTAGGTGGTCAGGTCGTTGGGGCCGCTCTTTCCATTGACGACTTGGGGCTTAGGAAGCATGCCGTTGATCAAATTCAGCCAGCCGAAGAGTCCGAGCTTGGTGCTGACCGGGCTTCTGGTCGCCGGGTGTTTCTCTGGTTCGGACGAACGGGCACTACAAGCAGCAGAGGGAGCACTGGAAGCAGCCGCTCCCGTGGAGTTCAGGGCGTGGCGGGCGGCGCAAACCTCAGTGATCGAAGCACGACGCGCGGTTGCCCCTGAGGCGGTGTCGGCCCGGACGGAAGCTCGGGAGGCGTTGAATCTCGCAGAGAGTCGGGCGCAGCAAGCAGAACGTGATCGGGATACCGCGGTGGCCAAAGCAACGCTGGCCGTGTCCAGAGTGGATGCGGTACGGGCCGAGCAGGAAATGGAGGTGCGGGCCGACATTCGTGCCGAGGTCCGAAGAGCGACGGCGGAGCGGCTGGCAGCGGCACGACGAAGCGGAACCCGAGCTGTGACCGAGGCCTCGGAGGCGCTGGCGCGCGCACGTAGCGCATATGGCGCCGCGCAGGAGGCGGCAAGAGAGGAGAGGGATGCGGCGCTTCTGGAGCCGACAAGCGACCTCGAAGCGGCGCTGGAAGCGGCTCAAGTCGAATACGACGCTGCGATTGAGGTGGCCCGAAGGGAGCGCCGGGCGGGACTCGTGAGAGAGTCAGGCAGAGGCGGGACCGCACGCAAGGTTCTCCACGAGTATCAGGCACAAGGCGCGAAAGCCAAGGAGGTGCAGCAGGCAGCCGCGGCCGACGCCGAAAGAGCCTTCCTAGTTAAAGAGGCAAGGGCCGACGCGGCCGAGCAGGCCGCCTTGGAGCCGTTTCTCGAGGCCGTACGAAAGGCCGAAGACGCGCTGCACGACACTGAATTCGAGCTTAAGAGGCAGGAAACGACCGTCTCCTCTCAGGCCGACGGCTCGCTCGCCGCTGCTCTTGCGCAGGCCGATCGCAAAGCGACACATAGTGCGGCGGTCCAGGAAGCGGACGCCGACGCTGACAACGCGGTCGCGCTGGCGAACATCATGCTAGAAGAAGCGCGAACAGCAGCGGCTACCTTGGCCACCGGGCAACGCACCTTTCGGGCGAGCAGTTCGGGGCCCGTACTCCGGCTCGAAGCGGCGGAGGAGGCGCTCGCGGCAGCCGAGCAGCGGTTGCGGACCGCTGCGCCTGCCGCGTGGGCAGCTTTCCAGGCGGCGACGATCGCGTCACATGAGTGACGCGCGAGGCCTCGCGAACCGCGGAATCGACGAATTGGAAGACTCACGACTCCGATCCTGACAGACCCAGCCCCACAACCGCAGGTTTCGCGCTCCCGCGCGATGCCGGCCGGAGGCCGGCGCTCCGAGCCCACGCGCCATGCGGGCTCTCGGCGAATCCAACCCTACGAGTCCGCCGGCGGCTTGTCCGTACCCTTGATGACTTCCATCGCAGTCGCGACGAAACCACCGACGTCCGCGAGATTGGCGGGGAGAATGAGGGTGTTGGTGGTCCGGGCGAGGTTGCCGAATTCCGACACGTACTGCTCGGCCACCCGGATGCGGGCGGATTCCTGCCCGCCGGGGGCGGAGATGGCTTCTCCCACCTGGCGGATTCCCTCGGCAGTGGCCGTAGCGACCGCGAGGATGGCCTGGGCCTCTCCCTCCGCCTCGTTGATCTGTTTCTGGCGCTGGGCCTCCGATTCGCGGATGACGCGCTGCTTGTCACCTTCGGCGCGGTTGATCTGCGACTCGCGGTGGGCCTCGGACTCAAGGATGGTGGCCCGCTTCTCACGTTCCGCGCGCATCTGCTTTTCCATCGCGGCCAGCACATCCTTCGGCGGCGCGATGTCGCGGATTTCGTAACGGAGGACCTTGACCCCCCACGGGTCGCTGGCGCGGTCCACTTCCTCGACCACGGACGCATTGATCGTCGCCCGCTCCTCGAAGGTGCGATCCAGATCGATCTTGCCGACCTCGCTACGAAGCGTGGTCTGCGCAAGCTGCGCAATCGCGAACCCATAGTCGCCAATACCGTAGGAAGCGCGGCGCGCGTCCACGACCTGCAAGTAGAGCACGCCGTCCACGGAGATCTGGACGTTGTCGCGGGTGATGCACACCTGCTGCGGAACATCGATCGCGCGCTCCTTGAGCGAATGCCGGTACGCGACTCGATCGATGAAGGGCACCAACAGGTGGAAGCCGGCCCTGAGGCTGTCGTGGTAGCGGCCCAGCCGTTCCACCACGAACACCTGCTGCTGGGGAACGACCCGAGCGGTGCGGAAGAGCGTGATCACGACGACCACGGCGATGAATCCCGCGACAATTTGGAATGGCGTCACAGACTTTCTCCTTTTCTTAGCGGACCCGCGTCAGCAGGGCGTCATTCGGGCTCGACAAACAGGGTGATTCCTTCCATCCGGGCCACCCGCACGCTGCTTCCGGCTTCGATCGGTTGTTCGGACGCCGTTCGCGCTATCCACCGGGAACCGCGGAACTCCACGTGTCCCGGCTTGTTCGGCAGGATTTCCGAACCGGCCGTTCCGACCTCTCCCACGAGCGAATCGCTGCCGACCGGACTCTTGTCCGCCGGGGCCAAAAGGCGCCGCCTTACGAAGAAAGCCGAAGCCGCAAGGATGGAGAAAACCAGGAATTGCGACGCCAGGCCCGTCATTCCGACGCCGGCCAGCAGGCCGACGATGATCGCCGCGGTCCCGGCGAAGAGCAGCCAGAGTTCGCCGCCGGCCAGTAACTCAAGCGACGCGAGGACGACCCCGGCCGCAACCCAGATCCACCAAGCCACGGCCCGACTCTAACGCGTGGCACCGATCAATCGGCGGTCCACAGGCCCCGGGCCTCGGGACCCGAACCGATCTCCAAGCCCCAGGCGCGCCACCCAGGCACCGCGCGCCGGGCGAAGAGCTCGATCTTCGCCTGTTCCGGGAACATCCGCTCGATCCGGCGGCGCACTTCTTCGGGTTTTTGCGAATGGGCGCCCCGTTCCGCGCGGACGAGCTGGCGTTCGTTGCGCGCTCCGCGGGGATTTACTGGGCCTCCGCTGGGGCGCTTGCTTCCCCACTAGTCTTGGAAAAGCGACACGGTCCGGGGGTGACTGCGAGGCAGGCTAATCGTCGCAACCCCAATCAGCACTAATCGGGAGTATCACGCCACCATAGCTGCGCAACGTTGCGGTATACGTGTACGAACTCCCCTGCACCCATCCGAGCAGCGTCTCCTCCAATGATCCAGGGGCGTCCACGAGCACGTCATACGTGAATGTGTCCCGTCTGTGTCGAAAACCAATCACAAATCCACCGAAGAAACGTTCGTCCAGATACGTCAGTTCGCCTGTCCACTGAACACACTTGCCTTCGTAGTTTCGCCAGGCACGATCTTTCTGTAAGTCTGTCAGATTACCCTCGCTTGAGAACTGGCCGTGGACTTCGTCGAAACTGATGGACGATGGTCTTGCTGTTTGTGTCGGTCGGGCTGATGAATCGAGATTCACAGCAGCAACCGCACTTGGCGGGTTTCCGTTAGCTATATCGGTGAATGCAATCACGACAATAAACGCTCCCACTACCCATCCGAACGCCCGGCACCATCTTGGAATCTCTGTCATCGCAATACTCCTTGGCATGAGAATTCACTAGTCATGTGGGTCGTCCCGGGGTTCGGGAGTGGGCTGTAGGAATCGGATCCCCACAGTGCGATGAGTACGACCGACGGCTCGACCCAGATCCACCAAACCACTGATCAGGACTCTAGCAGCGGGCCACGTTCAGCCGGCGGCCCACAGCCCGGGGGCCTCGCCGCCCGCGGCGGTCTCCAGGCCCCAAGCGCTCCACCCCGGAACCTCCCGGCGCGCGAACAGTTCGATCTTCGCCTGTTCCGGGAACATCCGCTCGATCCGGCGGCGCACTTCTTCCGGTTTTTGCGAATGGGCGCCCCGTTCCGCGCGGACGAGTTGCCTTTCGTTGCGCGCGCCCCGCGGCGTCGGGATACGACCCCGCCGGAACACGAGACACAGCTCGCACTGGCTCATCGTGTAAAAGCCCGGGTTCACCCGGGCCTTGTCCCAGACGAAAGCCACGGTCGCCCACGCGAATCCCCACGCTTTGCCCAGATCGATCGCCTGGTCCAGGTGCGGATTCGTGGCCCACAGGAAGAGGAGGCAGTGATCCGCCGCGATCTTCTCGATCGGGAGCTTCTTCAGGTCCCCCAGGGTGACCGTCGAGTAGTGGCGGATCGCCCCACCGGTATCGCCGCTCGCCGGACCCGCGTGCTGCAGTTGGCCCTTGTAGTCCCAGGGCGGGTCCGCGTAGATGATCCCGAAGCGCTCCTTCGGGAGCGGCGGAAACTCCGGTCGGCCGGGCGGCGACTCGCTGGGGTGCAACGGTCCCGGGGTCAGAGAGCCCGCGCGAAGTCGGCGATCAGATCTTCCGCCGCCTCCACGCCGGTGGAGAAGCGCATCAGGCCCTCGTTGATGCCCATCTCCGCCCGGGCCTCCGGCGGAAGGCCGCTGTGGATGGCGGCGGACGGACGGACGATGAGCGATTCCACGCCGCCGAGACTCGCCGCCACCGTGGGCAGTTCGAGGCGTTGCGCGAAGGCGTCGGCCGCCTCCCCTCCGCCCTGGTGCACGAACGCCAGCATTCCCCCGAACCCGCCGCTCAGCAGGCGCGCTGCCCGGTCGTGCTGGGCGTGCGAGGGGAGACCGGGATAGTGGACCTCGGCGATCTCGGGACGGCCCTCGAGCAAGCGGGCCACTTCGAGCGCGTTCGCCGACTGCCGGCGCACCCGGAGGCCGATGGTCTTGAGGCCGCGTTCGAGCAGCACGCAGGCGTGCGGATCGAGCGATCCGCCGAGATGGTCGAGCGTGAGCTTGATCCGGCGCACCCGCTCGGCGGACCCGGAGATCGAACCCGCCACCAGGTCGTTGTGCCCGTTCATGTACTTCGTGCAGCTCTCCATCACCAGGTCGAACCCCAGTTCGGCCGGACGGCAGAGCACCGGGCTCGCGAAGGTGTTGTCGATCATGGAGACCAGCCCGTTCCCCCGCGCGAACGCCGCCACCGCCTCCAGGTCGGCCATCTGGACCAGCGGATTCGTCAGGGTTTCGACGTACACCAGGCGCGTGGAGGGGGTGACCGCTGCTTCCCAGGACGCCGGGTTCTGCGGATCGATCTTGGTGTGGGTGATGCCCCAGCGAGGCAGATCGTGCTCCAGCATGTTGGCGGTCCCGCCGTACACCACGTCCTGGACCAGCAGGTGGTCCCCGGCGCTCAGAAAGGTCAAAAGCGCCGCCGAGATGGCCGCCATCCCGCTCCCGGTGACGAGAGCGTCCTCCGCGCCCTCCAGCGAGGCGATCCGGCGGTGCAGCACCGCGTGGTTCGGGCTGTTCGACAGCCGCAGATAACCCACGTCGTGGTACGCCTCGCCGTGGTACTCGAAGTTCGCGGTCTGGAACACCGGGGTCGAAACCGCGCCGAACGGGCGGGGCGACAGCGCTCCCTCGTGGACGGCACGGGTGTCGAGGCTCTGGGAACGATCTTCTTCGGACAACGGGACTTCCTTTCAGGAGCGAGTGGGAGCCGGCGCCTCGTAGGCCGCCGCCATCAGCGGATTCTCGACCAGTTCCACGCGGATCACGCCGCTAAAGCCCGCCGGAAGCCGCCGCACCAGCTCGCCGTGCACGTAGCGGCAGAGGAACTCGGTGGTCGTGTTCTCCCCAGAAAACACCGCGTCGAGATCGGCGTAGCGGAGCGGGGCAAGCGCCTCGCCGAGTGCGTCCTTCGCCCAGGCGAGATCCAAAAGCACACCGTGCTCGTCCAGTTCCGGGCCGCGGAACTCGGCCGTGACGGCGTAGGTGGCTCCGTGGCGATTCTGCGCCGGCCCGAACATCTCGCCGCGGAGCGAGTGGGAGCACATCACGTGGTCCCGGACGGAGATGCTGAACACTGGGGAAACGCCTTCGACGGGCGCTCGACTGTAGCAGCCGGTGGCAAAAGTCACGCGGCATTCGAACGGCGATGCATCCCGCCTGAAACGGGCCCCCACCGGGAGAACTGGCGCTCCGCGGCCCTCATCGTTGCGTTCCGGTCGGAATACACACGGTATTCCTCCCTCACACGCCTTGTCAGCCGGGCGCCTCGCCGTTCTCGGTGCTCACGTCACTTTCACCACCGACTGCTACCCGAATCCGTACACTGCCGGCCGGAGGAAATCCATGACTGACCGATCGTTCGATCCCATGGCCATCGCCGAAGAAATCATTGCCGCCCGCGCCGCCGGCGGGCGCCTTGCTCCCTTCACCGGCCGGGCCCCCGGGTTCGGTCTTGACGAGGCCTACCAGGTGGCGGGGATCGTGGCGTGCCGCCGCGCGGCGCGCTCCCCGGTAACGGGGCGCAAGATCGGGTTCACGAACCCGGCGCTCTGGGAGAAGGCCGGCCTGACCCATCCGGTGTGGGGGAACATGTTCGAGGAGTCGGTGACCCGAACCGGGCCCGGCGGGGAGGCTCCGACGATCTCCATGGCCGGGTCCGTGGAGCCCAAGATCGAGTGCGAAGTGGTGGTCGTGCTCCGCTCCGTCCCGGAAAGGGGCGAGCGGGGCGCCGCGGTGGCGCGCCATGTGGCCGAGATCGGCCTCGGTTTCGAGGTCGTGGACTCGCCGTACCCCGGATGGAACATGCGCCCGGCGGATGCGGTAGCCGCCGGCGGGATCCATCATGGATTGGCGGTGGGGTCCCTGATCCCGGTGACCGATCCGGAGGCCACCGCGGCCGCGATGGCCGAACTCACGGTCGCCATGACCCGGGCGCCCGCGCACGATGCCGCCGCTGCGGAACACGTGGCCGAGGGAGCGGGCCGCATGGTCCTCGGAAACCCGCTCGATGCGGTCGGCGTGCTGGTGGAGATGGCTACCGAGCACGGAAGTCCGCTGTCCGCCGGGGAGATCGTCACCACGGGGTCGCTGACCCCGCCCCTGCCGGCGGCCGCCGGAGAGGCGTACCGGGCGGCGGCGGGAGGCTCCATCCTCCCGCCAGCGGCAGTCGTCTTAAGCTAGGCCACCATGGGTGCTCCTTTCGCAGTCCGTCCGATAACCATTCTCTGTCTGCCTCCAGCCCCCCGTATGCCCGCGCATCGCGAACTCCGGCTGTGGCCCCCGCCAATCCAATTGCCCGTTCCCTCCGTCTGACAGCCGGCCCGTATCAGTCCCAGAGCGTCTCCATCCGACATCAGCCAGGAACTGCACGACCGACCCACAGCGTGACGGAATCAACCGCTCCCCGGACGAGGCTCTTCGCGCGATGTCGAGGCGTCTTCCAGGGCGGCGGAGCAAGAGGGGCCGCGCACGTCGGCGCGTACGAAGCAGCAAGAGAAAGCGGCATCGAACTAATTGAAGTCGCCGGCGCTTCCGCCGGCGCCATCATCGCAGCGCTAGTCGGTGCCGGCGCAACTCCGTCCTATCTTCGTGAGCACGTTTCCGGGCTCCGCTTCTCAGATCTCCTCAGCAAACCCGAGGGCGTGTTCAAGCAACATTGGTCTCTCAGGTCGGTTCTGTACAGAATCGCCATCCGCTGCCTTCTGCCGTACCTGACCAATGGCGTCGTGCGCGGTAAACAGCATTCGTCCCGCGGTATCGAACAGTGGGTAGATGATCGACTTACAGAGCTTCTACCGAACGTAGACGGCCGGGTCCGCTTCTCGGATCTGCGCCTTCCCACCTGGATTCTGGCATCCGACCTATCGGCTGAACGGCCGAAGATCTGGAGCCGCGAAGCAACGCCTGACGCGGTCGTTAGTTTCGCTGTCCGCTGCTCATGTTCAATACCCCTGTTCTTTGAACCGGTCTCTGTCGGACCAAGTCTCTACGTCGACGGCGGCCTGCTAAGCAACGTACCCACGTTTGTTTTCTCCCAGAAAGACCAACCGCACAGTCCCCCGGGAGCTCCGATTCTGGCATTCTGTTTGACTAATGACTCTCCCACAATTCCTGACTGGTCACTCCTCTCGTTCCTCAAGCGCCTCTTGGATACTGCGCTTCGCGGATCCGCGGACATACAGAGCTCGCT
The DNA here is from genome assembly GCA_965223075.1 of Candidatus Marinacidobacterium sp. Classification (GTDB taxonomy): domain Bacteria; phylum Acidobacteriota; class Vicinamibacteria; order Marinacidobacterales; family Marinacidobacteraceae; genus Marinacidobacterium. Next base: position 2,290,625 of record OZ244986.1, read on the forward strand.
CCAATCTGGCGTCAGTGTGGTCGCCATCCCGACTCACGGCGTGACCTCCACCGACTTCAATTTGGACAACAGCCAAGTGCAAACGCTCCTGGACTCGGGCCATCGCGCGACCCACCAGTTCGTTGCGGACGAAGCGCGGCACTTTCGGCGCGCAACTGGGAATCGCTTCGACCTGGCGAATGAGGAACAGCTCCATGACACCATCGTACGGGAGGCGCGGGATCCCGGAGATGAATTTCTCGTTGTCTGCCGAAATACGAAATGGTATTGGCGCCTATTTCTAACGGTGGCCTCATGGAGGATGGCAGGATCCAACGTACGCATTATTGTACCACCGATCGTCGAGTTCACGCCGCCGGCGTTAGAGGAAAAACAGCGACGCGATAACCTCCGTGGTCTTGGCGTGGCTGTGCACGAATCGACCTCAATCGAGCATGAACTCTTTATTCTCGGTCATGGAGATCGCGAGCGGGGTGTCGCGATCGTCTTGAAACCTGCCCACAGTGACCTCGGTCCGTTCGCGACAGCGTACTTGGGTTCAACTCATATGGCGGCGATCGTCGCTCTCGGCAAACCATTCGAACTCAGCCAAGCTCCTGACGTTGTCGCACCCTTGGAATTGGTCACAGCCGCCGCTGAACCGATCATCGAGAGACTTAGGTCGGGAGTATGGCAATACAACTCGGACGAGGTAACTATTACTCTGGAACGCATTCCCGTTCGCGAGGTTCAACTCACGGTACGCCGTGTTCGGCCCCACAAACTGGCGCAGATCGCGATCCTTCGGAAGAGCTACGAGCACTCTGGCCTCCCTCTGTTCGGTGCCGCGGCGTTTCGGTGCGAAGGCGGCGATACCTCACCCGTTACGCCACCCGTAGTTGAATTATGGGGGAAGCAGCCGGTTGTCATCCAGGGGAACAGCCGATTCCTTCACGCTTTGCGTCGCGATTTAGAGGAGTTGACCGTTCTTGTGGTGCGGAATGTTCACGCACCACCGCCCGGAGTACCAATACCGATATCCCAGGTAGCGCTCGCCGGGAGCAACGACTCGCGGACCGATCGAATCGATGAGTTCGACTATGACGCATTCCGTCATATCGAGCGCGCAGCGCGACCAGTTTGACAGTGTAAGCATCGACCATGCTAGCCCCGAAACAGCGCATCGATAGTGAGCGGTGCATTGGCACCAGCGCAGGGTCAATCTACTGCGCTATGATTCTTGCGCACGACCGTGCTCGTCGAGCGCGCGTGCGGCATTATCGATCAGCGCCGAGCCTACAGCGGCGGCTACCAAACACAGCGTCTGCTCAAGCCTTGGTTAGTGCGGCACTAGAGCGTCGGACCCAATCGAGCGCCCCGTTCTGGCAAGCGCTAATGGGAACGATTCGTGACCGTGGCGTGGTTCCCGGAGACCTGCTGGACGCAGCGTTGTTTCATCAAGACTTAGGTCCCGGCCACGAGGTTGCACGCCGTCAGCTAGAGCGTGGGGAATTGGAGCGGTTGGCTACCGCCAGTTCCGCGCCGGTGGCGCTGGATTCTCGCCTTGAACTGGTCGATGGATGCGCGCACTTGCCGTTCATGGATTTTCGGATCCCCGCATCCGGCTCGAACACGCAGCTAGTAAGCGCCGTATGTCGGCGCCTCCTGCCAGAAGGATTCGTTGCGCTGGCATCCGGTCGGTCGTATCACGCATGTGGCGTCGCGCTCCACGACGCGGAAGAGCGCGTTGCGTTTCTCGGCAGAGCGCTACTCTTTTCGCCCATCGTTGATGACCGCTACATCGCTCATCAACTAATGCACGAATCCAGCGCACTACGAATTTCTGGATCGTCCGGGAGTGATCCGGCGCCCGAAGTAGTTGCTATCTGGTACCCCGAGCAAGGAGCAGCCCTTCTTGAAGGCTAGCCGACCTCCCGATCCTGGCATCGCCTACGGTGACACGGATACGGAAGCTTCTCGTTGACCCGTGGTCTTTGACAGCCCAAGATCGAGTGCGAAGTGGTGGTCGTGCTCCGTTCCGTCCCCGAGCGGGGCGATCGGGGAACCGCGGTCGCCCGTCACGTCGCCAAAATCGGGCTCGGCTTCGAGATCGTGGACTCGCCGTATCCCGGGCGGAACATGCGTCCCGCGGACGCGGTGGCGGCCGGCGGGATCCACCATGGCCTCGCGGTGGGGCCGCTGGTTCCGGTGACCGACCCCGAGGCCACGGCGGCGGCGATGGCCGCGCTCACCGTCGCCATGACCCGGGCGCCGGCAGACGATGCCGCCGCTGCGGAACAGGTGGCCGAGGGGGCGGGCCGCATGGTCCTCGGCAACCCGCTGGATGCGGTCGGGGTGCTGGTGGAGATGGCCGCCGACCAGGGGAGTCCGCTCCGCGCCGGCGAGATCGTCACCACGGGGTCCCTGACACCGCCGCTCACGGCGGCCGCGGGGGAGCTGTACCGGGCGGAGGCCGGCGGGACCCTCCCGCCCGCCGCGGTGGTGTTAACAGCCTGTGGCAAAACCCACGCGGCGTTCGACGGGTGATGCATCCCCGCTGAACCGCGCCGCTTTGCGGTGCTCTGCGTTGCGTTTCGGTCGAAATACACCCGGTATTCCTCCCTCACGCGCCTTGTCAGCCGGGCGCCTCACCCGTCTCGGCGCTCACGCGGGTTTCACCACAGGCTGTTAACGTAGCGGTCAGTGTCACATTCGCCATCCCGGCGGGTGTGACACCAGATTTCGAGGTCCACTCCGAAGGTGACCGACAGCCCCCATCCGCGTCCCCGCTGCCTGCCCACGACGCCGCGGTTCCACCGCCTGCGGCAGGTTTCCCGGAACCCGCACACCGGTATCCACGAGATGCTCCAGGAGTACGGGGATCTCATGCGCTGGCGGGGCCTCTGGAACATCTACATCGTGAACCACCCGGACCTCATCCGTCCGGTCCTGACGCAGGACTATCGCCACTTCTCCAAGAACACCATCCACTACCGGATGCTCCGCCAGGTGATGGGGAACGGGCTGGTCACGAACGACGGGCCGGACTGGGTCCGGCAGCGAAGGCTGATCCAGCCGGCATTCGCGAGCCGCCGGCTTGCCCGCTTCGACGACACGATCAACGCGCTGACTTCGTCCCTGGTGGCGCGTTGGGACGGGCGCAACTCCACGGAGGTCGTCTGGATCGACCGGGAGATGAGCGCGCTGACCTTCGACATCGTCGGCGAGACGCTCTTCGGGTGCGACATCGAAGATCACACGAGCGCGATGGCGCAGATTCTGGATGTCGTCAACCTGTCCGACACCGACCCGCGCGCGTTCCTGACGCTCTATCCCCGGATCCCAACGCCCTACAACCTCAAGTGGAAGCGGGCCATGCGACGTCTGGATCGCATCGTCTATGGACTCATCGGCGGACGCGGACGCGACGGGGACGGAAGCGACGACCTCCTGGACCGGCTTTTCGCGGCCCGCGACGAAGAGACCGGCGAAGGAATGGACGACCGGCAGATGCGAGACGAGGTCGTGACGCTGATGCTCGCCGGGCACGAGACGTCCGCCATGGCGCTCTCCTGGACCCTCTATCTGCTCGCCACGCATCCGGACGTCGAGGAGCGGCTGTGCGAACACCTGGAGGCCAACCTGCACGGCGCGCCCGCCGGGACGGAGGACCTCGCCCGGCTCACCTACCTGAAACAGGTCGTGCAGGAGGCGATGCGCCTGTATCCCCCGGTCTGGGGCTACGTGCGCCGGGCGGAACGGGAGACGGAACTCGGCGGCTACCTGATCCCGCAGAACGCCTGGGTCGGGATCGTCACCTACGCGCTGCACCGGCATCCGGAGTTCTGGCCCGACGCGGAGCGCTTCGATCCGGACAGGTTCGAGCCGGACCGGGTTCGGGACCGCGATTTCTTTGCCTACCTGCCCTTCGCGGCTGGGCCTCGAACCTGCATCGGGGCCGGCATGGCGATGCTCGAGATCCAATTGATCCTCGCCCAGCTCGTGCCGCGATTCCGGATTCGCGTCGTCCCCGACCATCCGATCGAGACGGAGGCGAAGGTGACGCTGAAGCCGCGGAACGGAATCCCGGTCACCCTGAGCCGGCGCTGAGCGGCGCGTTCGCCCGTAGTCGCGGCCGGTTCCGAACCGCCCCTGCCGGTAGAATCCGGCTCCTTACCCTCAAAGCGGCACCCGCAAGGCCGCCGGGGTCCTCCGGCAAAACCGGGTCCTGAGAAATGACCGAGCCAGCGAGCGAAGCCGATCTCGGCAACGTCTTCGTCTCCAACTACCCGCCGTACTCGCGCTGGAGCCAGGAACAGGTCCCTGTCCTGCAGCAGGCGCTCGAGGAGCCGCCAGGCCCCGACAGGAGCGACCTGGGCCTCTATCTCCACATTCCGTTCTGCCGGAAACGGTGCAAGTTCTGCTATTTCCGGGTCTATACCGACCGAAACAGCAAGGAGGTCCAGCGGTATCTGGACGCGTTGGCGCGGGAAGTGGAGCTCTACGCGACCCAACCGGCCGTCGCGGGCCGATCGCTGCACTTCGTCTATTTCGGCGGCGGAACCCCCTCCTTCATCAGCCCCAAACAGCTACGCGGCCTGGTCGGACAGATGCAGAACGCGTTTTCCTGGTCGGACGTGGACGAAGTGGCGTTCGAATGCGAGCCGGGAACGCTGACCGAGGCCAAGGTGCAGGCGATCCGGGACATCGGGGTCACCCGGCTGAGCCTCGGTCTCGAGAACATGGACGACGAGATCCTCCGCGAGAACGGGCGGGCCCACACCACCAAGGAGATCCACCGGTGCATGCCCTGGATCCGGGAGGCCGACTTCCAGCAGATCAACGTGGACCTCATCGCCGGGATGCTGGGCGAGACCTGGGATCTCTGGCGCCGGACGGTGCAGCAGACGATCGACCTCGATCCCGACAGCATCACCGTGTACCAGATGGAGCTGCCGTACAACACGGTGTACGCGAAGAAGGTTCTGGAGGACGACGACGAGACGCCGCTCTTCTCAAGCTGGCAGACCCGGCGTGACTGGCACGCCTATGCCTTCGAACAGTTTGCGGCAGCCGGTTTCGAGCCGTCGAGCGCCTACACGGTAAAGAAAAAAGGCCGCGGCGCGCGCTTCACCTACCGTGACGCTTTATGGCGTGGCGCCGACATGATGGCCACCGGGGTGTCATCTTTTGGCCACCTGCAAGGTGTCCATTACCAGAACACCTCGTCCTGGGACACGTATCTGTCAGCTCTCGAACAGGGTTCATTCCCCATTGATCGCGCACTCGCCACCTCTCCCAGGGAACGGCTGATTCGGGAGACCATCCTGCAACTGAAGCTGGGTCACCTCGATCCCGCGTACTTCCGCGACAAGTTCGGCGTGGAACTGACCGACGAGTTCGGTTCGGCGTTCAGCAAGCTGGAGCAGGAGAGCATGGTCACGCTCTACGGGGACGACATCCGGCTGACCCCCGAGGGCCTGCTGCGGGTGGATTCCCTGCTTCCCGAGTTCTACGAGCCGGCGAACCGGGGCGTCGCCTACGTCTGATGGGGCGGAACGACCGGCTTCCGCCCCTCCCCTGAGCCCCGTGTTTCGGGAACCCCTCGACGTCGTCGTCATGGGCGGCGGACCGGCCGGCAGCACCGCGGCGGCGCTGGTCGCCGAGCAGGGTTTCCGCGTCGGCCTGCTCGAGCGCGAGCAAAAGCCGCCGTTCAAGGTTGGGGAATCCCTCGTGCCCTATACCTACGGCACGTTCCAGCGGTTGGGACTCGTCGAGCGCTTCAAGAAGAGTCGCTTCCAGCGCAAGCACAGCGTCCAGTTCTTCAGTGCTTCGGGCCGCGGCTCGGCGCCCTTTTACTTCTCGGAGACCGACCCCCACGAGCGCTCCACCACCTGGCAGGTGCGGCGCAGCGAGTTCGATGGCCTTCTGCTGGAGCGGGCGGTGGAGCTGGGGGTTCAGTTCCGGCACGGCGTCCAGGTGCAGGACGTGGTGTTCGAGGGGGGGCAGGCGGTCGGGATCCGGGCGCAGGACGCGACTGGAGCCGCCAGGGAAATTCCGGCGCGGGTGGTGGTGGACGCGACCGGGCGCAATGCGCTCGTGGCCAGGAAACTGGGACTTCGGGTAGCGGAGCCGAACCTCAAGAAGGTCTCTATCTTCAGTCACTTTCGGGGAGCCCGGCGCGACGCCGGCATCGACGAAGGGGCGACCTTGATCATGCATACCCGGAACCGGGATTCGTGGTTCTGGTACATCCCGCTCGCCGGCGACATCGTGAGCGTCGGGGTGGTAGGCGACCTCGAATACCTGCTCGGACGAGGGGGCGACGCCCAGGTTCGGCTCGAAGCGGAGATCCGAAATTGTCCGGCCCTCGAGGAGCGGGTGGCAGGCGCCGAACAGGTGATTCCCGTCAGGGTCGTTCAGGATTTTTCCTACTGCGCGGAACGTATCGCGGGGGACGGCTGGGTGCTCGTGGGAGACGCCTTCGCTTTCCTGGATCCCATCTATTCGACCGGGGTGCTGCTGGCGCTCAAGTCCGGGGAGCTGGCGGCGGACACTATTTGTCACTGCCTGACAACGGGCGACCTCTCCGGCGCCGCGCTGGGGGCCTTCGCCGAGGAGTTCCTCGCCGGAGTGCGCGCCTTTCGCAAGCTGGTGTACGCCTTCTACGACCGCCGCTTCAACTTCGCGGACTTTCTGAAGGCCCATCCGGAATGCCGGCAGGGAGTCATCGACATCCTCGCCGGCAACGTCTTCGGCTCGGGGGTGGAGAGCATCTTCGAGCCCATGGAACGCATGTGCCGGCTGCCGGACGACCGGAGCGTGGGAGCCGTCTGAACCCGGCGCGAGGAATTCCTTGCAGCTTGGCGAAATCCTGCGGCTGGCGGCGCACCGCGCGCCGCAGAAGACGGCGGCGTTCGCGGGCGAGCGGCAACTTGATTTCCGCGAGTACGACCGGCTGGCAAACCGATTCGCCAACTTCCTGATCGCGCACGGCGTCCAGCCCGGCGACCGGATCGCCAGCTTGCTTTTCAACAGCCTGGAGTACGGAGTCGTGCACTTCGGGAATGCCCGGGCGGGCAGCGTTCTGGTCCACATCCCACCGCTCTACGCGCCGGCCGAGATCGCGGAGATTCTGGGGCGCACCCGGCCGCGGGTGCTGGTGGTGGATTCCGCGGTCCAGAGTCGGCTGAGCGAGGACTGCCTTGCAGCGATCCCTACGGTGATCGTTACCGGTGTTCCGACGCTCGACGGAGCATTGCCGTTCGACGACGCGATCGCGGCCCAATCCGACACCCCTCCGAATCGGGACATCGACCCGGCGGCTCCCGTCGCCATGACCTTCACCGGCGGCACCACCGGCCGGCCGAAGGGGGCGGTGGTCAGCCACACCGCGCGCTTCGTCTCGGCGAGCAGCACCGCCCGCGAACATCGGATCACGGCTCAGGATGTCGTCGCCGTGGTTACCCCCATGTTTCACGCCGTGGGACTGATGATCTGGTACCAGGCCTCGATCCTCGCCGGTTGCACCGCGGTCATTTTCCGGAAGTGGGACCCCGCGGAGTTCGTCGCCGCAACCGAGCGCCACAAAATCTCCTCGCTGTTTCTGGTGCCGGTCCAGGTGCGCGACCTGCTCCGGTCACCGGCTTTCGACCGGGACCGGCTCGCTTCGCTCACGAATCTCGGCGTGGGCGGAGCGCCGACGCCTCCGGGGTTGATCGAGGAATGCCGGGAAGCCCTGCCCTACTGCGGCTACACGGATCACTACGGGCAGTCCGAGACCGGCCCCTTGACCATCCTCAAACCCCGGGATACGGAGTCGCACTCCGGCACCGTCGGCCAGCCGGCGGCGGGTGTGGACCTCCGGATCGTTGACCCCGACGGGAATCCAGTGGCGACCGGCGCCATCGGCGAGTTGGTGGCGCGGGGGCCGTTCCTGATGGAGGGCTACTTCGAGGACGAGGAGGAAACGGCCCGCTACTTCTCGGGCGGCTGGGGCTGGACGGGAGATCTCGCGAAAACCGACGAAGACGGCTACGTCACGCTGGTGGGGAGGTCCCGGGAGATCATCATCTCGGGCGGTTTCAACATTCACCCCTCCGAGGTCGAGACGGCGCTCGCGAGCCACCCAGCGGTCGAGGACTGCACGGTCTTCGGGGTCCCCGACGAACGGTGGGGAGAAGCGCCGGTTGCACTGGTGGTGCGGTCGGCCGAAGTGACGGCGGACGCGCTGATCGCACACTGCACGGACCAGCTGGCCCGCTACAAGCGCCCCCGCGAGATCGTCTTCGTGGACAACATTCCCCGCACCCCCTCCGGCAAGGTCCAAAAGCCCCCCCTCCGCGACGCCTACCTGAAGGGAATCTCGGGATAGCCGTCAGGGGAAGTGGTCCGGCAGGCACGGGAACGCCGGTCTTCAGGCCCCCACCGGGAGAACTGGCCGGCACCGCTGCGCGACAGCGCAGCGAAAACGCACATCGCCAACAGCGAAAAAGCGCGGGAACGGCAGGGAACACCGGTGTTCACACCGGCACCGCTGCGCGACAGCGCAGCGAAACCACACATCGCCAACAGCGAAAAAGCGCGGGAACGGCAGGGAACGCCGGTCTTCAGACCGGCACCGCTGCGCGACAGCGCAGCGAAACCGCGCATCGCTGACCGCGAAAACCGTGCGGCAACCATTCCCGTTAGGGGAAACTACAGGCCAGCATCCCAACCCTCACTCACAACCCCGGAGGAACCCATGCACGGCGCCGTCACCCCCTTTCTCATGTTCGAGGGCGAAGCCCAACAGGCCATGGAGCTCTACACCCGCGTGATCCCGGACAGCCAGATCCTCGACGTCGAGCGATACGGCGCGGACGGCCCCGGACCGGAAGGCACGATTGTGCTCGCCTCGATCTCCCTGCATGGCCAGGTCGTCCTCGTGAGCGACAGCTACGTGCAGCACGACTTCACCTTCACGCCGTCGATCTCGCTCTTCGTCACCTGCGAAGACGAAGCGGAAATCGACCGACTCACCGCCGCCCTCGGTGACGGCGGCAAGGTTCTGATGCCGCTGGACAACTACGGATTCAGCCAGCGGTTCGCGTGGGTAGAGGACCGCTTCGGGGTGTCCTGGCAGCTGAACCTGCCGTAGGCGACAACCCCTAGAAATCCACCTCTACGGCCTTCGACAGAAACTCCACCAACGGCGCTCCGCGCCGGGCGATCCCAGCGAACCACTCCACGAACTCCGCCTGGAGCACTTCGGCCTCCGAAAAATTCGTAACCGCAACGAAATCCTTGCGCTTCAGGTCTTCGACCAAGGCATGGTCCGCCTCGTAGCCCCGTGGCGGCCGCTTCAGCGACTCGCCCGCCAGCTCGAAGGTCTCGGTGAACGTCTGCGCCGTGGTGATACGCGTCCAGGCGTCCTGCCCTTCATGGATCGCTTCGCGGATCTTCGTCACCGTCGAACCATCCGGCCGCCAGATCCCGCACCCGGCAAAGCACATCCCGGGCTCGAGGTGAAGATAGAAGCCGGGGGCGTGCGCGTCCTTGCCGGCCGCATGGCGGAAATGCGCGCCCACGTTCGTCTTGTAAGGAGTCTTGTCCCGCGAAAACCGCGTGTCCCGATAGATCCGGAACAGCGATCCGCCGTTCGCCCGGGCGTCGGCCACGAAGTGGGGGCTGATCTCGGCGAGAGGCGCGGCGAATGATTCGATGAAGTCGAGCATCGGATCCCGGACGTCCGTCAGGTAGCGGCCCTTGTTGGCCGCGAACCACTCGCGATCGTTGTTCTCGCGGAGGTCGCGCAGGAAATCGAACAGCGCGACGGTAATCGGTTCCGGAGTCATGAGCTTCCTCTTTCGGTCAGGGCGCGGAACGCTACCGCAGCCATGTTTCCGCGCCCGCAATCGAACGCCGGCGCCCGAGCGCGATAGCCTCTCGCGAACGTACCCATGGCGGACGCGAGCCCCCCCGTAGCCACTTCAAGAACGCGGACCGACCTCATCCGTCGCGCGGAAATCCGCGTTCCGACGACCGACTTCGACGCCGACATGCGCTACTTCATCGACGCGCTCGGCTTCCGGCTCGACCGTATCTGGCCCGCCGACGCTCCCGGCTGCGCGGCGCTCTCCGGCCATGGCACGGCGATCCTCCTGGAGCGAAGGACCGATGCCGCTCCGGTGGCGCTACGCCTCTACGCCGACGACCCGGCCGCCTTCGCTGGCGGTGAGACCAGCCTCACCACCCCCGGCGGGCACCGGATCGCCGTGGAGGACGCGAACCCGCCGCTCGTCATCCCCGAGTCTTCGCACGCATTCATCGTCCGGCGACTGGCGGACAGCGAATCCTGGGTCATCGGCCGCGCGGGCATGCACTACCGCGACCTGCTACCCGACCGGCTGGGCGGCGCCATCATCGCCTCCCACATCCGCATCGCCGACGCGGGCCCGGTCGCCGACATGGTCCACTTCCACACGGTCGGCTTCCAACTCATCTTCTGCCACCGCGGCTGGGTGCGGCTCGTCTACGAGGACCAGGGGCCGCCATTCGTGCTGGACGCCGGCGACTGCGTCATCCAGCCCCCCGAAATACGCCACCGCGTGCTCGAGGCCTCGGCAGGCGTTGAGGTGATCGAGATCGGCGTCCCCGCCGAACACCTCACCAGCATCGACCACGAGATGGAGTTGCCCACCCCGCATTTCCGCCCCGAGCGCGAGTTCCAGGGCACGAAGTTCGTCCTCCACCGGGAGGCCGAGGCGACCTGGCAGCCGTGGCGGATTCCGGGTTTCGAGGCGCGGGAGACCGGGATCGGAGCTGCGACGAAGGGAGTCGCCGGGGTTCAGGTGGCGCGTCGGGTCTCCAGCGCGGCCATTCCGACAACCAGCCACGACACGGACATCCTGTTCGGCTTCCTGCGGGCGGGATCGGTAACGCTCAGCGTCGAAGGGCCCCCGGAGCACGCGCTCACCGCGGGCGACGCTTTCGTGCTGCCCCCGCACCTGGCGGTGCTGGTTCGGGAACCGTCGGATGATCTCGAGATTCTAGAAGTGGCACTACCGGCGGCGTTTGGGACGGAGATCGGCTGAGGTCGCAGCGCCCAGGCTGCCGGCGACGCGCGTTCGCACGCCTGGCGCGTTCTGCGACGCCCGTCGGAAGGGCCTCACCCGAGTGTGCTGCCCGGCGTTCCCCGCCCCCGGCGGGGGCTTAGCCCGCGCCGAGGGGCGCCATCAGGCGCGCGACCGCCGGAATCAGCACACCGCCAAGCATGGCGAGGACGGTGACTCCCCCGATTACCCCCATGATCCAGATCATGGCCCGCATCTGTCCCCGCATCTCGCGCTGGAGATCGCACAGTTCCCTGATTTCCCGATGCGTTCGCTTGAACCCCTTCTTCGTCTGTTTCTCGAGCCGGAGAACCCGATCATCCAGCCGGATGATCCGCTGGCGGTTCGCCTGGATGGCGATCTGCAACTCGCGAATCGTGGGCTCGCCGCCGTTTCCACCGCCCGCCTGCTGGGTTGCCGCCCCCGGCCCGTTCCCGGTCACTTGTCCGTTGCCGCTCCGGGAACGAGAGTACTTTGCGTCGCGGGTCGGGGCAACCGCCGCTGGCCGCTTCTCGGTGGGTTTTGCGACGGCGTCGCCTGCGTGACGGTTTTGCATGGGGAACCTCCTCGGGTTCGGGAGCGACCGAAGCCGAATCGGCGGAGAGGGTCGCCAAAATTCCCCGCCATCAGGTAATGACGGAATTCCGAGCGATTTCTTCTCACGGGGGCTCCGGGGGGCGTCGCTATTTCGCCCGCCTGCCGGCGCGCGCTGCCGGCCGGAGGTCGCCGTTCCAAGCCGTCCCGGCGCCTCTTCTCCCCCAGCTATGTGCGGGTTCGCGCGCCTCTCGGCGCGCGGTGCCGACCAGAGGTCGGCGTTCCAAGCCGTCCCCGCGCCTTTTGTCCCTCCGCGATGTGCGGTCCCGCCCCGCTGGCCGGTGTTCCCTTCCTCTCAGAACACTCCGGGGATGAGGGCGTGGCGGTTGGCCGGGTAGTCGGGGAAGTGTTCCCGGTACCACTGGTGGTTGCTGCGCGCCCGGGGGGCCAGATTGGCCACAGTGAACACGGCGAAGGCAAGCCCGGCCAGCGACCAGGTCGCGATCGCCCAGCCGATCCACTCCAGGATCTCGCCAAGATAGTTCGGACAGGAGATGAATCGGAACGCCCCGCCTCTCGGGACGACATACGTTGTCTTATTCGGTTTTCGCAAGCTCAGCAGCACGTTGTCGGAGTGCATGTTCAGGGACATTCCACCGACAAATACCGCCATGCCCAACAGAAGCCGCGGGTCGGTCAACCACGAAGTGTCGTAGTGACCGAGGTGCGAAACGAATCGGGCGTTGATGTATGGGTTCAGGACGTTGAAGAAGAATCCCGATCCAGCGACATAAAGTGGCATGTGGCGCTCGGTACGGATTCGGAACGGGTAGATGAGCGTCCGGTTCACGTAGTGGATCTGCCACATCGCCAGGAACACCAGCGGCACGGCGCCCCACGCGTGCTGGCCCTGGGAATAGACGAACCCGAAGAAAATGGCCGCGGGCGATTCCATGACAATCCAGCCCACCCTGCTGGAGACAGTTGGCCCCCAGCCGGAACCCGCGTAGTGGCGCCCGTAGGGCGCCGGCCGCCGGAGCAGATACCGGAACGTCACGACGGCCGTACCGAACATGGCCCACACCAAGAAGCGGTAGAAATCAGGCTCCGTCATCTCAACCGGCACTCTCACCGACCTCTTCAGGTCAACGATACCCGTCGGCCCGGAGTCCGTAACCGGTCGCAGGCGAGACCGAACTCAGTACGTCACCTTGTCCGGCCGCTGATACCATTCCGATAACACCGCCACCGCCTCGTCACCCAGCAGGCGGCTCATCGGGATGCGCCGCCGCTCCGGGGGCAGCGAGATCTCGCGATAGAAGGATTCGTCGCTGAACCCGGCGCGGTTCGCGTCCTCCTGCCGGTTGGCGTAGTAGATCCGGTCCAGCCGCGCCCGGTAGATCGCGGCCAGGCACATCGGGCAGGGCTCGCCCGAGGCGTAGATCTCGCAGCCCTCCAGCCGGAACGTCCCGAGCTTCGCGCACGCCGCCCGGATCGCATTCATTTCGGCGTGCGCGGTGGGGTCGTTCTCCGAGGTCACCGTGTTGTGCGCCTCGGCGATGACTTCACCGTCTCGGACGATCACGGCTCCGAACGGCAATCCACGGTTCGTCCGGATCGCGCGGAGCGACAAGGCGATGGCCCGCCGCATGTGTTCTGGATTGGCCACTGTTCTCATGGGTTTTTGTTTCATCCTTGGTTCGCATAGCGTAGCGGCGCGCGCCGGCGTCAAGGGCCGGCATCAAGGGCCGGCATCAAGGGCTTCGCCGGGGCCAAAAAAGGAGGGACGCCGTGTTGGACGGATTCGAGCGCTATCCGCTGACCTTCGGTCCGACACCGATCGAGCCGCTGGCCCGCTTGTCCGGCCACCTCGGCGGCGCGGTGCAGATCTACGCCAAACGAGAGGATTGCAACTCGGGCCTCGCCTTCGGCGGCAACAAGCTGCGGAAGCTCGAATACATCGTTCCCGACGCCATCGCTTCGGGCGCCGACACGCTGGTCACCATCGGCGGAATCCAGTCGAACCACACCCGGCAGGTCGCGGCCGTGGCCGCCAAACTCGGCATGAAATGCCGGCTGGTCCAGGAGAACTGGGCACCCTACCACGACCTCCTCTACGACCGGGTCGGAAACATCCTGCTGAGCCGGATGATGGGGGCCGAGATCGAGCTCGTGGACGAGGGCTTCGACATCGGCATTCGCGAGAGCTGGCAGCGGGCTCTCGAGGACGTGAAGGCGAAAGGGGGCAGGCCCTACCCGATTCCGGCCGGCGCCTCGGTGCACAAGTACGGCGGCCTCGGCTTCGTCGGCTTCGCCGAGGAGGTGCGGGCGCAGGAGGAAGAACTGGGCTTCCGGTTCGACTACATCGTCGTCTGCACCGTGACCGGATCCACCCACGCGGGGATGCTGGTCGGTTTCGCCCAAGATGGCCGCGCCGACCGGGTGATCGGTATCGACGCTTCGGCTACTTTCAACCAGACCCGCGCCCAGGTGATGGACATCGCGCGGAACACGGCGGACCTCGTCGCCTTGGGACGCGACATCACCGATGACGACCTCGTCCTGATGGCGGGCTATGCCTACCCCGCCTACGGGGTGCCGTCGGACGAGACGAACGAAGCCATGCGGCTCACGGCCCGACTGGAGGGGATGCTGACCGACCCCGTCTACGAGGGAAAGTCCATGCAGGGGCTTGTCGATCTCGCGAAGAAGGGCTACTTCCCTGCCGGTTCCAGGATCCTCTACGCCCATCTCGGCGGGGTGCCCGCCATCAACGCCTACAGCACCATCTACCGCAACGGCTGACTCACCGCGCCCGCCGACGCCGGAGGATCTCCCCCCGGATTTTTCCGCTATTCCCCGCCGCGGGCCTCCGAGGTGATGAGCTCCACGATCTCCTGACTGGTGATGGCGCCCAAAAAGCGCTCCGTTTCGCGATCCAGCACCGGCAGCACCGTCAGCGACGCCTCCGTCATCTGCTGCAGGGCGTCTTCCACGTACTCGTCGGACCAGGTGTTCGGCGTGTTGACGCGGGTCACGTTGCCGAGGGGAGTTGCGGCCCAGGACTGCTTGGGCAGATAGCGCAGCATCCCGAGCGAAACGATTCCGGAGAGCTCACCGTCTGCCGCGACCACGTAGTCCTGCTGGTGGGGGACGACCCAGTCTTCGACGAAAATGCGCACCGGCACGGACGGGGCCGGATGGGAACGCGCCGGGTCGATGACGTCGCTGACCGTGACGTTGTCGAGCGCGAAGCGGAGGAGGGACGGCGGCAGGGAAGCAACCGTCGTCGAGGGTTCCGCCGTTTCGGCGCTTTGGACGGCTCGCCCGATGATCGGCGGTATCAGCAGGATGTAGCCGAGCATGATGAGTACCAGCAGCGAAAAGACATCCGCCCCGATCAACCCGGTTTCCCGAAGCACCAGCAGCAGTGCGATCTCGGCGATGCCCTTGGCCATCAGCCCGGTGGCGGCCACCAGCGGACGCTCGAGGCGGGCGACGGCAGCCCCGAGAGCGGCGCCGCCGAACTTGCCCGCCGCGGGGATCGCGACCAGGGCCGCAATGGTCCAAACGGGCAGCGCGGTGAACGACGTACTGAGATAGAGCCCCGCCGAACTGAAAAAGAGCGGGACGAACAATCCGTCGGCCGCGCTTCGCATCCCGGGCACGAGCTCTCGCCGTATCTGATGAGGCAACCGGGACAGGGCCGCGCCGAACACGAGCGCGCCGAGCGAACCGTGCAGGCCGATCTCCTCGGCGCCGACGACGACCAGGAAGAGGACGCCCAGGATGACGCCGAACGAGAGCTGGGGGACGCGGAGCAGCCGCCGGAGCAGCACGATCAGCGGCGGGATGACCCGGCTCGCGAGCAGCCAGGTCACCACCACGAAGCCGGCGATCTGGCCCACCAGCGTGAGCATGCCTGACGGCGTCGGATGGGCGGCATGTTCCCCCACCGAGAATCCCACGATCAGCAGCACCAGCAGTTCGGCGATGAGGGCCGTGGTGAACATCTGGATGCCGATGGGCGCGCGAAGCTTTCCCTCTCGATCAGCACCTTCGCGAGGACGCCGAGGCTGGTGAGGGAAAGGACACCCGCCACCGCGAGCGAGCCGGCGAAATCGAGTCCCAATCCGAAATCGAACCCGATGTTGAAGGTCACGACCAGGGCAGCCAGCAGGGAGGCGACGACCGACACCACCGCGGCCAGGGAGCACCGGCCCCGGATCGCGGCCAGAAAGCCTGAGATGTCGAGTTCGTCCAGCCCGATCAGGAAGAAGAACAGGAAGATGCCCACGCCCAGCAGCACGCGGACCTCGCCGGCGGGATTCACGATGCCGGTGATCGGCCCCAGCACGATGCCCGCCGCGGTATAGGCGACGATCGCGTTCAGCCGGAACCGCCGGAGGACGCCTTCGAGCAGCTTGCTGAAGACGATCAGCAAGCCGGCTGAGAGGAGTGCCTCGTAGATCACTTCCGCGGCGTCTGCTCAGCTTTGGTGCGAAGACGCCAGTCTGGCGGACGCTTCGCCGGCGGGCGGCTCGGCCGCAACTCGATCCGGCTCGCGAGCGCCTGGCTGCGCTGGAGGACGATTGCGAGCACGGCTTCCGCCACGTCCTCCGGGGAGAGCTTCCACTCCCCGCCATCGTCCGGAGACCTTCCGGCGAACCCGGTCGAGACGCTGCCGGGCATGACGGTGCTTACCCGGACACCCATCTCCCGGAGGTCCAGCATCATCGCCTCGCTGAGGCCCACGAGCCCGAACTTGGACGCGTTGTAGGCGACGCCCCCCTTGAACGGGTGGCGGCCGGCGAGGCTCCCGATGTTGACGACGGTCGCGCCGGAGGGGGAGTCGTTTTGGACGGCTTCTCCGGACGCCAACAACAGGGGCAGGAAGGCCTTCGTCACCCGGAAAACACCGATGAGGTTCGTTTCGACGACCTGACGGAAGTCGTCCAGCGAGAGTTCGGGAGTGGGGTGGTAGATGCCGACACCGGCGTTGTTGACCAGGATGTCGAGCCGGCCCCAGCGGTCCCGGACCAGGCTGAGGAGGGCGGCGACGCTCTGGTCGCTCGTGACGTCGCAGGCGGCCCCGTGGGCGCAGGCCCCGGAGGCCGACCCGGCATTGAGCTGTTCCGCGGCTTCCTCTGCCGCCTCGCGCCGGGTGCCCGTCAGCACGACCTGCGCGCCCGCCCCCAGGAAGGATGCCGCGACCGCGCGGCCGATCCCGCGGGTGCCGCCGGTGATCAGGGCGGTCTGGCCGCTCAGGGGATGGGAAGTGATCATGGGGTCGAAGCGGCGAGTGTACGGGGGGCTACCCGCACCCCGGCCAACGCATATCGCTCTCGCCTCGGCTCACCCAGCGCGCGTTCCATTGGGGACGCGCCGTTCCGGGATGGCCAGCGCCGGCACGATCCGGTCGGAATACCCCAAGTCGAAAAGCATCGCTTCCGATACCACCCCGGCCATTTTCCGCGGTGGCAGATTGACAACGAAGAGAGCCTGCGAGCCTTCGATCTCCTTCGGGTTTTCTCGTTCCCGTTTCATACCGACGACCCCCGTCCGGGTCGCAAAGCCCAGATCGACCTTAAGGCGGACCAACTTTCTCGACTCCGGGATATCCGACACTTCCAGGATGGTCCCGACTCTGATGTCGATTCTGGCCAGGTCTTCGAACGTGATCTGTTCCTTGGGAGGTGCAATGTCTGTCATTGACGGTGGCCCTTGTTCCTGCGTGGTTGCCGTGTCCAGGAGGCGCTTCAACGACGGAAGGCTGCCAGCGAACGGCGCTGCCGTCCGTGCGCATCGAAGTTCTCCGGCCGGAGCCAGGCTCGCTGCGCCTCACGGATGGCTGGCCATTCGTCGTCGGTGATCGAGTACCAGGCAGTGTCCCGGTTACGGCCCTTGTAGTGAATCGCCTGGCGAAAGATCCCTTCGAACGTGAAACCCAGTCGGTCCGCCGCCCGTCGCGAAGGCGCATTCAACGCGTCGCACTTCCACTCGTAGCGGCGGTATCCAAGCTCGAAGACGTGGGCCATCAGCAGGTGCATCGCCTCGGTGGACATCGGCGTCCGTTGCAGGAGGGGCGAGAGCCAGATGTATCCGATTTCGATGCTTCCCGCTGCCGGGTGAATGCGCAGGTACGACCCGAACCCGCGGGCCTTGCCCGATGCTTTGTCGACGAACGCGAAGGGGAGTAGATCGCGTCCCGCCGCAGCCCTTGAAAGCCACCCGGTGAAGGAATCGAGGCTCTCGAACGGGCCGTCCGGCAGGTAGGTCCAGCTCGCTCCGGTGGTGTCAACCCTGCTGGCTTCAAACAAGTCGGCCGCATGCACCAGCGGCTCAAGCGGCTCAACGCGTACGAACGCTCCATCGAGGGTGACGGGCGACGGCGCGGGCGGTGGCCTCCACCCTTTGGGGAGAGGCTGCCCTATGGCGTGTCCGTGTTCGTTGGTCGGCGCCATGGGTCCCTCCTGATTTGTCGGGGCAGTGCTGGTACGCGTTCAGCGCGGGCGATAGTTTCACGCGCTTCTGGCTTGCCGGCAGAGTGCGTTTCGCGGCCCTCCGGGCCGCGGTGCCGACCGGAGGTCGGCGTTCCAAGCCGTTCCCGCGCTTCTTCGTGGTGGGCGAGGCGCCGTGCCCTGGCCGGAGGCCAGCGCGTGCCGACCGCAGGTCGGCGTTCCAAGCCGTTCCCGCGCTTCTTCGTGGTGGGCGAGGCGCCGTGCCCTGGCCGGAGGCCAGCGCGTGCCGGCCAGAGGTCGGCGTTCCAAGCCGTTCCTGCTCTTCTCCGTGGTGGGCGAGGCGCCGTGCCCTGGCCGGAGGCCAGCGCGTGCCGACCGCAGGTCGGCGGTCCAAGCCGTCCCCGCGCTTCTTCGTGGTGGGCGAGGCGCCGTGCGCGGGCCGGAGGCCAGCGCGTGCCGACCGGAGGTCGGCGTTCCAAGCCGTCCCCGCTCTTCTCCGTGGTGGCCGAGGCGCCGCCTAGCGCGTGCGGATCGGGTCCGCTGGGCGGGTCGGGAGCGGGCGCGGGTCCGCCTCGACGGCCGCCATCACCTCTTGGATGGCGCGTTCGAGTTGGGGGTCGCCACCCTCGATCACCGATTTTGGGTCGTTCTCGACCTCGATATCGGGGTCCACGCCGTAGCCCTCGATCACCCATTCGCCGTCGGCCGAGGCGAAGCCGAACTCGGGGACGTCCACCACTCCGCCGTCCAGCAGCGTGCCGCGGTTGGTGATTCCGATCACGCCGCCCCAACTGCGTTTGCCAATCAATGGACCCAACCCGACCTTCTTGAACATCGCCGGGAAGATGTCGCCGTCCGAGCCCGAGTACTCGTCGAGCAGGCAGACGAGGTGCGGCGGCGGGACGACGCCCGGATACGTGCTCGTCGCCTCGCTCGTCCGCGAGTAGCCGAGCGCCAGGATCTCCCGGCGGAGACGCTCGATGAGCATCTGGGAAATGTTCCCGCCGCCGTTCCGGCGGACGTCCACGATCATCCCCTCGCGGCGGACCTGGCTGTAGTACCACTTGATGAACTCGCGGATGCCGTTCGCGCCCATGTCCGGGACGTGGATGTAGCCGATCCGGCCGCCGGTGGCTTCTTCCACCCGCCGCCGGTTCGCCTCGATGTCGTTCAGGTAGATGAGCGGGTCTTCGTTGGCGACCGGCTGGAAGGTCACCTTGCGGGCGCCCTCGAACGTGGGCTCGCCGTTGACGGTGAACTCGATCGGGCGGTCCGCCTTGTGGAGGAGCTGGCGGTAGGGGCTCTCGTCCTCGCGAAGCTCCACTCCGTCAATGGCGAGCAGGTAGTCGCCCACGGAGACGTTCACTCCAACCTCGCGGAGCGGCGAGCGGTAGCGCGGCTCCTCGTTGTGGCCTTCGAAGATGCGATCGATGCGGTAGCGCCCCGCGTCCGCGTCCCAGGAAAAGCGCGCGCCCGGGAAGCCCGCGCCGGGCCGGTCGGGGATCTCGAAATGGCCTCCCTGGATGTAGGCGTGGGAGACCTGGAGCTCGGCGATCATCTCGCTGATCACGTAGTTCAGGTCCGACCGGTGCTCGACGTACGGCAGCAGCGCCCGGTAGCGGACGCGGAGGTCGTCCCAGTCGTGGCCGTGCAGGTTCTGGACGTAGAAGAAATCCCGGAACCGGCGCCAGACCTCGTCGAAGATCTGCACCCATTCGGCCTTGGGGTCGCGGTCCGCTTCGAGCCCGGCGGTGGAGACGGCCTTCTTCGATGACGTGGTGTCCGTCCCGATGTTGTAACGGCTGAAGGAAGCGCCTTCGCGGACCGCCACGGTCTTCCCGTCACCGCTCACGGCGTACCCCGAGATCCCGGTGGCGAGCGTTCCTTCCTTCCGGGCCTTCAGGTCGAAGACCCGGAGTTCCGGCGGGCTGGCGGGGCTGCGGCCGTAGAAAGGCGGCGAGGTGCGCGCATACAGCAGGAAGCCCTCCACCGCGGCGAGTCCCTGGTAGTTGTCCTCGTCCACCGGCACCCGCATGACCCGGTCCTGGAGGCCGTCGAAGGCGATCTCGACCGGGGCCGCGGCGTCCTCCGCGGCCTCCCCGTCGTCGCCTTCGGCCTCAGCGCCTTCTTCCTTCGGGGCCGGCTCCTCGTCGCTCTCCGGCGGGAAGAGATGCGGGACGTCGGGGCGAAGCGCCACCGCGTAGATCCCGCTCTCCCGGTCCAGCGCGTAGTTCCATTCGAAGTCGGCGATCTGCGGCTGGAACATCCGGTCGCTGAGGTAGAAGAGGTAGTCCCCGCCCGCGCCCCAGGCCGGGGAGAACTCGTTGAAGTAGGGACCCGTCACCCGGCGCAGCTCGCCGTCGCCCGCGGACCAGATGTAGATGGACGAGAAACCGCCCGGATCGTCCAGGCTCATCGCCAGATGCCCGCCCCGGGGGGACCAGGTGTAGTCGTTCACCTGGCCGTGCCTTTCGTTCGCGACCTCGACGAGCGCCTTGTCCGCGACGGTGAGCACGTAGAGACGGCCTTCCTTGTCGCTGAAGGCGATCTGGTCTCCATCCGGTGACCAGCTCGGGTTGTAACGCATCGCCTGGCCCCGCTCGGTGAGCTGCACCGGCGCCTCCCCTCCCGACTGGGACACCACGTAGATCTCTTCCTCGCCGCTCGCGTCCGAGATGTAGGCGATCTGCGTCCCGTCCGGGGACCAGGCGGGCCACTTTTCGTGGGCTCCGGGAGTCGCGAGCAGGGTGCGGGTCACCCCCTTCTCGACCGGGGTCGAAAAGAGCTCGCCCCGCGCCGCGAAGACGAGCCGCTTTCCGGTCGGCGAGATGTCGAAGTGCTCGATGTTCCGGGCCGCCGAAACGCGGGACGGACGGCTGTGCAGCCCGTCGGTGGGAACGGTGATCTCGATGGGCGCCGGCGCCCCGTCGCCGTTCGTGTCGAGCAGATGGAAGGTACCCGCCTGCTCGAAGACGATCCGGCCGTCCGCGTCGCTGCCCGGCCAGCGTAGGTCCCAGGTGTCCGAGTCGGTCCAGGTCTGCCTGTCGCCGCTTTCCGTGTCGTAGGAATAAAGGTTGTTCGTCCCCGAACGGTCGGAAGTGAAGAAGATCCGGGAGCCGATCCACATCGGGTCCCGGTCGGACCGCGGGTCGTCGGTGATCTGGGTCAGCTCCCGAGTCGCGGTGTCGAACACGTAGAGGTCCTGCGCCCAGCCTCCCGCATAGCGCTTCCAGGCGCGGAAATCCCGAAAGAGCGGCGAATAGACCAGCCGGACCCCGTCCGGGGACCAGGCGCCAGCCCCGGCGCGCGGCATCGGAAGCGGCGTGGCGAGCCCCCCGCCTCGTGCGACCTCGTGGAGTCGCCCCTCGCTGACCCCGTTTCCGTCCCGGAGCGAGCGGAAGAGGATCTTCTCGCCGTCGGGCGACCAGTCGTAGACGATGTTGTCGTAGGCCCACCGGGTCGGGAGCGGCCCCGTGGCGGGGTAGAACGTCAACTGTTTCGGAACGCCGCCCCCCGAGGGCATGACATAGACCTGTTCGTCCCCGTCGTACTGCCCGGTGAAGGCGATCTGGCTACCGTCCGGGGAGAACCGGGCGAAGAGTTCCTGCCCCGGGTGGGAAGTCAGCCGCACTGCGGTCCCGCCGGAAGTGGAGGCCGACCAGAGGTCGCCCGCGTAGGTGAAGACGATGCGGTCCCCGTGGATGTCGGGAAACCGGAGCAGCCGCGTCTCGGCGCCCGCGGGAGTCGCGAGCGCCGTCCAAACGGCGGCCAGGACGATCGAAACGGGGATGCGCATGGTGGGTTTCCTCATGGTCAGGAACGGCATTTTGTAGTCCGGTTTTGGTCCCGTGGGAAGGGAGAAACGCCGTTCGGAGTCCGCAATGCGGAACGGACCGGACGCGGAATCGTTCCGCCGCCCTTCCGGAATGGGGATTGTCCCCGGTTGGCCCGCAGGGCTTCGCCGCGCGCAGCGGCACGCATACACTCCGCCTCGGGGAGGTAGCCCATGACGCGCCTGGTGGCAGCACTTCGCTCGGAGTTCCGGAGGGTCGTGCCGGCGGGGTACTCGCTGTCCGATCTGTCCACGGACCTCTCGGCGGGGCTGACGGTTTCCGTCGTCGCGCTCCCGCTGGGCCTGGTGGTCGCGATCGCCGCCGGCGCGAGCCCGGACAGGGGCCTCGTCGGCATCATCATCGGCGGAGCGGTCATCGCGCTCTTCACCGCCAGCCGCTTCCAGATCGGCGGGCCGACGGAGGCCTGCATCCTGATCGCGGTGGTGGTCATCGAAATTTTCGGCTATGAGGGCCTGCTCGCCGCGAGCCTGCTGGCTGGGCTCTTCCTGTTGGCAATGGCCATAACCCGGGTCGGGATCCTGATCGAGGCCATGCCACAGGCCGTCATTACGGGGTTCGTGACGGGGATGGGACTGATCATCTTCACCGGACAGATCGTGCCCTTCCTGGGGCTTGCGGGCAGCGTGCACGCCCACGAGCACGGCGGCGGCGAACACTCCCATTCGTTCCTGTTCATCATCGAAGGCGTTGTGAGCCGTCTCGGCAACTTCGAGATGGCCACTTTTCTGATCGGGGCCATCTCGCTGCTGGCAGTGGTGCTGACCAAGCGGTATCTGCCCAGACTGCCGTCCTACGTGATGGGCCTGGCGGTCGGCGCGCTCGCGACCGGCCTCCTGAAGCTCCCGGTCGCCACCATCGGCAGCACCTTCGGCGACCTGCCGAACCGGCTGCCGCTGCCCATGATCCCCTCGTTGGAGTTCTGGGTGGAGCTGATGCCCTACGCGGTCGCCATCGCGTTCCTGTCGAGCGCCGAGTCCCTGCTCGCCGCTTCGATGGCGAGCCGTTCGCGCGGGGTCGCGAGCCGCCCGAACCGGGAGTTCACCGCCCTCG
This sequence comes from Candidatus Marinacidobacterium sp., assembly GCA_965223075.1. Taxonomy (GTDB): domain Bacteria; phylum Acidobacteriota; class Vicinamibacteria; order Marinacidobacterales; family Marinacidobacteraceae; genus Marinacidobacterium. The sequence continues at coordinate 2,313,596 of OZ244986.1, forward strand.
GCCTCGGGAACATCGCGACGGCAATCTGGGGAGGCTTCCCGGTGGGCGGGTGCGTGGCGCGCACCGCGACCTGCCTCGCCTCGGGAGCCCGCACTCCGCTCGCCGGGCTGTTTCACGCCATCTTCGTGGCGGTCTTCGTCCTCTTCTTCTCGTGGGCACTCGAGTTCATCCCGCTGACCTCGCTCGCCGCGGTGCTGCTGGTGGTCGCCGGCCGGATGATCGAGGTGGATCGGATGCGGGCCATCTGGCGCGCCCCGATCGGTGACCGCATCATCCTGGTCGGGACGCTGGGCACCACCCTGTTGTGGGACCTCCGCTACGTGCTGCCGGTCGGGCTCGCGCTCGCCGCGGTCATCTTCATCCAGCGCGTCTCCGGGATCTTCGAGGTGCGGCGCGGCGACGCGGCGCTCTTCGACTCCGAGGAGCTGGTGGTGCCCCGGCCGCTCCCCTACGAGATGCCGGACGGAGTCCAGATGTTCACCTTCCGGGGGGCGCTCTTCTACGGCACGGTGAGCAGCCTTTCGGACCTGCTCGCCCGCGCCGCCGACGAGCGGCCCGCCTGCGTCTTCGGAATGCGGAACGTGTACTTCATCGACCCGACCGCCTGTCTGTTGCTGCAGGACCTGGCCCGCAGCCTCCGCCGGAGCGGAACCACCTGCTACTTCTGGGGGATCCAGCCGGAGGTCGCCGAGGTCATGCACGCCACCGACTTCAAGCCGGAGGAAGGCATCTTCTTCTTCCCCGACGCCGCGAGCGCCGTGGAGGCCGCCACCGAGCGCGCCGCCCAGGTGGGCGCGAGCACCTGAGTTCATGATGGAAAGACGCACATTCCTCGGTCTGATGGCCGCTTCCCTCGCCGCCCGGCACTCGCCGGGCTCCACTTCCGGATCCGAAGTTCGTCCCTCCCGATTCCTTCAGGAAGGCGCGGCGCAGGCGGCGCCGCGGAACCCGGCGATCGACGCCCTCTACGACCGCTCGGTGGTCATCGATTCGCTGGCGGTGGGCTACGAATGGGACGAGGTCGAGTACGACGCCGTCAAGCGGTCCGGATATACCGGCATCCAGAGCACCCTCTCCAGCAACAACTTCCAGGTCGCCGCCCGGGCGCTCGCCGAATGGCGCCAGCGCATCCGCGAAAACCCCGACAAGCTGGTGCAGGCCACGAAGGCGGCGCACATCGAGCAGGCGAAGGCGGAGGGGAAGATGGCGGTTCTCTTCGGGTTCCAGAACGCCACCATGCTCGAAGGGGAGCTCGCGAATCTGGACCCGCTCTACGAGTTGGGGGCGCGCTGCATCCAACTGACCTACAACACGCAAAACCGCCTCGGAAGCGGCTGCACCGAACGCGTGGACGGCGGCCTCTCCGACTTCGGGGTCGAGGTCGTCGAGCGGATGAACGAGCTCGGCATCATCGTGGACCTCTCCCACTGCGGCCGGCAGACCTCCATGGACGGCATCGAGGTCTCGTCGCGTCCCGCCGCCTTCACCCACACCTTCTGCGAGGCCATCTACAACGACCATCCGCGCGCCAAGACCGACGAACAGATCCGCGCGATGTCCGACAAGGGCGGGATCACCGGTATCGCCAGCCTCGGCTACTTCGTCGGCCCCGACCCGGACACTACGCTCGAGGACTACGTGAACCACATCATGCACGCGGTGGATGTCGGCGGCATCGAGCATGTGGGCGTCTCGACCGACCACGCGATCCGCGGGCTCAGGTCCTGGGCCACCCGCGAGAACTGGTACGAACCCCGGCTCGTCAACTTCAAGCCGAGTTACCGCGTGCGCTGGCCCCCCTTCATCGAGGGCCTCGACGAGCCCGAGCGGTTCCGGAATGTCGCCCACTCCCTAGACCGGCGCGGCGTCGCCGAGGTGGACATCGCAAAGATCCTCGGGGACAACTGGCTCCGCTTCTTCCGGGACATCCTCGGCGGCTGACCGGAAACGCCGGTGTTCACACCGGCCCCGCCCCGCGCACCCGGGCGAAACCGCATAACGCCAACCGCAAAAAAGCGCGGGGACGGCTTGGAACGCCGACCTCTGGCCAGTTCTCCCGGTGGGGGCCGGCACGCGCTGGCCTCCGGCCAGCGCACGACGCAGCGCGGTGGTTCCTCTCTCGGCACCAACCCCACCCGCCAGAGCGGCGCGCCAGCCAGGGAGCGCCGGTGTTCACACCGGCACCGCCCCGCGCAGCGGGGCGAGGCGCGTACTTCCCAGTTCCGTGATGGCGCACATCTCGGCACGTCCCCAGCCGGTGTCAAACGACACGAACTTTGTCCCAGATAAACGACACCCGCTTTGTCACCCGGGAAGGGGTGAACCAGGGCGGCGGGAAGGGTCCGCGGGAGGGAGGCAGCGGTGAGCAGTCGCGCCATTCTGGGTTGGGAGATGGTGGGGAACTCACGTTGACATGGCGCAACGTCATCGGCGCTGGTTTCGCGCTCCCGCGCGATGCCGGCCGGAGGCCGGCGTTCCAAGCCGTCCCCGCGCCTTTTCTCCCTCCGCGATGTGCGGTCTCCCGGGCCGGCGGAGCCATCCGGACCGTCGCAGTCCCCGGCGGGACTGCATTCTCGCAGCAACTGGCCAAAGGTATCCGTGCGGCCCAACGGTGGCCACCCCGTGGTTTAGGCTATTTTGTCCATCGGCTGGCTGATGGAATTCGTCCGGCAACTGACTGCGGAATCTTCCGGCGATGCACTCTCCCAAAGATGACGAACTGCTGATCCTCGACGGGGGACTCGCGACCGAACTCGAAACCGACGGCTACGACCTCAACCACGCGCTCTGGTCGGCGCGGGTGCTGATCGCAGAACCGGAGGCGATCCGGGCGGTCCACGCCAGGTTCCTCGCGGCCGGGGCCGACTGCATCATCTCTGCCACCTACCAGGCGAGCTTCCCGGGGCTCGCCCGCTACGGCCTCCCGGACAAGGAATCCGAGCGGCTGTTCCGCTTCGCGGTCGAACTTGCGGCGGAGGAACGAAATCGGTTCTGGCGCGACCCCGCGAATCGGGTGGGACGGCGCCGGCCGCTCGTCGCGGCCAGCGTCGGACCGTACGGGGCGTTCCTGGCGGACGGCGCCGAATACACCGGCGACTACGCGATCGACGACGCGGGCCTCGCCGCCTTCCACTGGCGGCGGCTGGAGGTACTCGCCCGCGCCGGGGCCGATCTGCTCGCGGTGGAGACGATCCCCTCGGCCCGCGAAGCGCGGGTGCTCCGCCGTCTTCTGGAACGACTCGAAAACTCTCCGCCGGCGTGGATGTCCTTCACCTGCCGGGACGGCTCCCAGCTTTCCGATGGCGCACCGGTGGAGGAGGTCGCGGCCGGCTTCGCCGACTGCGAACGGGTCCGCTGGGTGGGCGTCAACTGCACGGCCTCGAAACACCTCGCCTCGCTGATCCCGAAGATCACCGGCGCGAGCGGCAAGCCGGCGGTCACCTACCCGAACGGCGACGGCCGCTGGGACCCGGTCCGCAAGAGTTGGGAGACGCCGCCCGAAACGGCCGACTTGCCGCAGCTCGCCCCCGAGTGGCGGCGGCTCGGCGCGAGCCTTATCGGCGGCTGCTGCCGGACCCGGCCGGAGGACATCCGGGCGATCCGGACGGCGCTCGCGACCTGATCCGGAACCGCCCGCCGAGCCCGCTCGGCGAAGGGGAGTCTTCAGTCTTGACAAATATCTTTGTCAATGATTTCATCCGGGTTCATGCTCGATGTTGCGGTCATCGAAGAGCCAGCCGCGGCGGTGGTAACTCTCGACCCGAAGCGGGCCCGGCTGCTCGCGGAAATGGGGGAACCCGTGTCGGCCGCGACCCTGGCGGCCCGGGTCGGCCTCCCCCGGCAGAAGGTCAACTACCACCTGCGCACCCTCGAGAAACACGGTCTGGCGCGGGTCGCCGAAGAGCGCCGGTGGGGCGGGCTGACCGAGCGGCGGCTGGTGGCGACCGCCCGCTCGTACGTGGTGAGTCCGGCGGCCCTCGGCCCGCTGGCCAGCGACCCCGGACGGACGCGGGACCGGCTGTCCGCCGGCTACCTGATCGCGCTCGCCGCTCGCATCGTGCGCGAGATGAGCGATCTCGTGCGTCGTTCCCAAACGAGGGGGAAGCGGCTGGCCACGTTCTCGCTGGACGCCGAAATCCGATTCCCTTCGCCGGAAGCGCGCGCCCGGTTCAGCCAGGAGTTGTTCGTCGCGATTTCCGACCTCGTCCATCGCTACCACGATGAATCCGCCCCCGGAGGACGGCGCCACCGCCTGGTGGTCGTCGCCCATCCGGCCCCCACGAACCCGTCCAGGGAGGCACCATGAGCATCAAACGCGATCCATCCGGCCGCCGCTCGATCCAGGTTGAGGTCGAGGTTCCCGGAACGCCCGAGGAGGTCTGGGAGGCCATCGCCACCGGCCCCGGGATTTCTTCCTGGTTCTACCCGACCGACGTCGAGGAGCGCGTCAGCGGCGTCCTCGACTACCACACCGGTTCCAAGATGGACGTCCCGGCCACCGTCACCGTCTGGGACCCGCCGCACCGGTTCAGCCATGAAGGGAAGGACTGCGGACCGGACGGTCCACCAACGGCTACCGAGTGGACCATCGAGTCGCGGGCCGGCGGTCGCTGCCTTGTGCGGGTGGTGCACAGCCTGTTCGCGAGCACGGACGACTGGGACGACCAGCTCGAGAATTTCGAGGCCGGATGGCCCGTCTGCTTCGGCGTCCTGCGGCCCTATCTCGCCCACTTCGGCGGGCGACGCGCGTCCATCATCCGCGCGATGGGCGCCGCCGACGGTTCCGCGCACGATGCCTGGAACGCCGTGCTCGCCGCGCTCGAGGCCGGTGGACTCTCGCCAGGCGAGCGTTGGGCCTCCGCCGTTTCGGGTGCGGACTTCGCGGGGGTCGTCGAAGAATCCCGGTCCGGGCGCCAGCCCTGTACCGTTTTCCGCCTCGACCAGCCCGCGCCGGGAATCGCCGTGGCAAGCACCTACAAGATCGGAGCGCGGGCAACCGTGACGCTCAGCATCTACTTCTACGGCGATGACGCGCCGGCGGCGGCCGATCGCTACGAGGCCGGTTTGCAGGCCTGGATGGCAGCACGCTTCCCGTAAGCCGACCACCCGGATGGCGCGCAGGCCAGGGAACGCCGGTGTTCACACCGGCACCGCTGGGCAAAGCCCAGCGAGATCGCGCATCGCTCCCCGAACACAAGCGCGGGGACGGCTTGGAACGCCGACCTCCGGCCAGTTCTCCCGGTGGGGGCCGGCACCGCCCGCCGGAGGCGGGCGAACCGCGCAGTGCCTCCATGTGACCGAGATGGACATCCGCCCGAACCATCGCGAGGAGTAATGAGCGGAATTGACCTTGAAAAAATATAGATGACCCGTGTAATTTCAAGGTCTGAAATCCCAGCCAATCCCCCGAGCCGCGGCGCCTCTCGTTGGGCACGCCTTACGGCGAAGCCCTGTCGTGGCGCTCATCGGGGCTCGCCAGTGCGGCAAGACGACGCTTGCGCGCCAGTTCGTTGCGGCCCGCTCACCGAACTACTTTGATCTCGAAGATCCCCTGAGTCTCGCCCGGCTGGACGAACCGGTGACGGCGCTCGGCCCGCTGTCCGGCCTGGTAGTGATAGACGAAGTGCAGCGCCGGCCCGATCTGTTCCCCGTCCTGCGCGTCCTTGCCGACCGCGACGACAATCCGGCCAGGTTCCTCGTGCTGGGCAGCGCCGGCCCCGACCTGCTCCGCCAGAGCGCGGAATCGCTGGCCGGACGCATCGAGTACCTGGAACTCTCCGGATTCCAGGTCGCTGAGCTCGGAACGGCGAGGCTGCCGGACCTCTGGCTCCGCGGCGGGTTTCCCCGCTCGCTCCTCGCGGAAAACGACGAGGACAGCCTGATCTGGAGGAAGGCGTACGTCCAGACGCTCGTCGAGCGCGATTTGCCTCGGTTCGGGGCGGAGCTCGAAGCTCAGACGCTCCATCGCCTCCTGCTGTTGTTGGCCCACTATCACGGCCAGGTCGCCAACCTGAGGGCTCTCGCGACCACGCTGGAAATCGGCCAAGCCACCATGCGCCGGTATCTGGATCTGATGGAGCACCTTTTTCTGATCCGCCAGCTTCGCCCGTGGCATGAGAACCTCAAGAAACGCCAGGTCAAGCGCCCGAAGCTCTACTTCCGGGATTCCGGCGTGTTCCACCACCTGATCGGGGCGGGCACCATGGACGAGTTGCTCACCAATCCCCGGCTCGGCCCGTCCTGGGAAGGGTTTGTGCTGGAAAAGACGCTCGCGGAGTCCGACCCGGATCAGGCGTACTTCTGGGGAACCCACGCCGGCGCGGAACTGGACCTCTTCCTCTGGACGAAGGGGCGGAGGGTCGGGGTGGAAATCAAGAGGGTGGATGCTCCCCGCCGCACGCCTTCGATGACCGCGGCGCTGCGGGATCTTTCGCTCGATGCGCTCTACGTCGTCTATCCCGGTGACCTGCGCTACGAGATCGGAGACGGGATCACGGTGGTACCGGCGGCCGAGCGGTTCTCTGCCGAGGCGCCGGCGTGATCCGCCCGGTCCTGTGCGCTTTACTGCTGGGAGCGCCGGCGGTTCAAGCCCAGCACATGCGCGCCATACCGCTTGAGGAAACCGCCGAGACCAGCGCGAACGCGAGCCTCGGCGACCTCGACGGGGACGGCGATCTCGACATCGTGCTCGCGAAAGGCCGCCACTGGCCCCTCAAGGACTGGGTACTCCTGAACGACGGGGTGGGAGGCTTCGCCGAGCGCCATCAACTCCCCGGCTCAGCGGACAACACCTACACCGCGGCGCTCGCCGATCTGGACGGGGATGGGGACCTCGACCTGGTGGTAGGGAACGACCGGCCCGACGACAAGCGCGTCTATTTCAATGACGGGGCGGGTTCCTTCGCCCTGGTCGGGACGTTCGGCGAGGCGTCCTGGCCGACCCGGAACGTCACCGTGGCCGACCTGAACGGCGACCGACGGCCCGAGATCGTCGTCGCCAACCGGGGCGGAGCCGAGAACCGCAGCGCCAACTACATCTGCGTCAACGATGGATCCGGAGCGTTTCGCGACTGCCGGTTTCTTTCGGGGAACTCAGCCACCACGATCGGGGCGGGGGACCTGACTGGCGACGGGGCAATGGATCTCTTCGTGCCGCACCGAGACGGCGGCCAGAGCTATCTGTACGTGAACGACGGCCGCGGCGGATTCTCCGAAACCCACGCGGTCGGTCCCCCCGAGTCCGCGACTCGGGCGGTGACCTTCGGCGACCTGAACGGCGACGGGAGACTCGATATCGTGCTGGGCGATCAGCTCGGCGGCGGGGTGTGGCTCTACCCGGGCCGGGACGGCATCACGTTCGAGGCGCGCCGGCAGATCGCGGACCCGGCCGATAACGCCTACTCGCTCGCGGTGTCCGACCTCGACGGAGACGGAGACCTCGACGTCGTGGTCGGCAACCGGGAGGCGCCGGGAGCGATCCTGACGAACGACGGCTCCGGAATCTCCTTCACGCGGACCCCCTTCGGTGACGCGGAAGGCGCCATGTACGGGCTCGCGATCGGCGACGTCAACGGCGACGGGGTTCCGGACATCGTGGCGGGGCGCTCGGACGCGCCGAACACCCTCTATCTCGGCCGGACGCGTTAGCACCGCGCCGAGCGGCGCGAGGGATCCCTACCCCGGAACTCCGGGGGCCGCGAAGCGCCGCTGCCCCATCGCCTTCAGGTGCCGATGGTGTGATCTGAGTGCCGAAGCAAACGTGGGATAGGAAAGGTAACGAACCGAAAAGTCCCGACACGTCTCCTCAACGACTCGGCGGAGGCGTGGATAGTGGAGATGGCACACATTGGGGAACAGGTGATGTTCGATCTGGGAATTCAGCCCTCCCAGATACCAGGCGGCCAGCCGGCTCCGGGGCGCAAAGTTTGCCGTGGTCTCCACTTCATGAATTGCCCACTCCTTGCCGATCGCGCCCGATTCGGGGTCGGGCACCGGAAAGGCGGTGCCCTCCACCGTGTGAGCCAGCGAAAACACCGCGGCCAGGGTCACGCCGGCGATCAGGTTGACGAGCAAGAAGACGGCCAGCACCTGGAGCCAGGAGTGGAAAAAGAGCGGGAGCACCAAGGCGTATCCGACATAGAAGATCTTGGTCAAAGCGAAGGTCGCTCTTTGGGAGTGGCTCGTCTTTGGCAGGGTGTAGTTGCCAATTCGCCCTGAGATGATCCTCTTGAAATCGCTGTAGATCACCTGCAGGGTCAACATGCTGTACATCGGATAGGCATACAGGTGCTGAAACCGATGCCATGGCCGCCATTCCTGCAACTGGCTCCAGCGCATGATGGCGTTGGTCTGTATGTCCGTGTCCATTTCCTCGACATTCGTATAGGTGTGATGGAGGACATTGTGTTTGTGCTGCCAAATCATCTGACTGGCTCCGATGAAACTCGCGGTGGAACCCATCAGCCAGTTGATCTTCTTGTTGTCGCAATAACTCCCGTGTGCGCCTTCGTGCACCAGATTGAAGCCAACAAGAACCAGGGCCTGCGAAAGGGCAAGCGCGGCAATGATCGTCGTAAGTACGGACGTGGAGAAGAAAACCAGGAAGACGTACGAAACGACCAACCCCGTCAGGATGATTGCCGTCTTGGGCGCCATGCGCCAGCCTCCCGTTCTTCGCTTCTTGAGATCCGGGAAACGCTCATTCACACGCCTCTTCAGAGTGGCGTAAAAGCCCACATCGCTGTCGAAGATGATCTTCTTGTAGGTTCCTTGTGCGGATATTGGTGACATGGATACTCTGCTCGTCAAGCTTTCATCAAGCGATAAGTACAACCTCGCCGGCTGATGCCAGCGCCATTGGAATTAACTAACGGCTCCGGGATTCCCAGGCCTCCTTGCCGTAGAACGTGAACTCGTCCACCTCGAACCAGAACGCGCCAAGTTCCACTTCGCCCCGGCGCGAGAGATAGAGCCCGACACACGCTGCGCCGTCCCAGTAGGCCGCATCCCGCGGCACCGCGACGGGCGCCAGTTCGCCGGCGCCGAGTTCGAAAGATTGCCAATCCTCGGAAATGTCCAGCTCCATTCCGAAGTCCACCCCGGTACAGCGGAGGGTCAGCTCGAAGGCGTGACTGCCGCGGGCGTGGAACCGGATGCCGCCGAGGTTCTCCAGGCTTATCGGCTGCGCGCCGCGGTCGAACGGCTGGTACATCTGCGCGAGCGGACCGCGCGCGGCACCGATCGTCAGCTCGCCGTCAACCCGGGCGGCGGTGGGGGTCGAAGCGGCGCCGGCTTCGACCAGACTGAGGTCTGCGTTCGAGACGCCGTTCGTGAAGGTCTGCCAGCGCACGCCGGTGTGGGCGAACAGGTCTCCGTCCTCGAAGTCATCGAACGGCAGCACCTGATCGGAGGCAAAGGCTGCCGGGAAGGGTGACGAAGAAGGCTTCGCTTCGGCCACGGTCGGGGCGATGCCGTCCCGGACGGCCACCAGATGCCCGGTCGTGCGGATGATCATCTGTCCTTCCGAGATCGCCGGCGTCGCGAGACACACCTCGTCCATCGGGTTCGTCGCGAGCAGTTCGTGCTCGGGACCGGCCCGGATGACGAAGACGTCGCCGTCTTCGCTGGCCAGGTAGATGCGCCCGTCGGCGGCGATGGGCGAGGCGGTGAACGCGCCTCCGCGCGCCGCGATGCGGGCCTTGTACGCCCGTTCCCCGGTGGCCGCGTCGAAAACCGTGAGGACGCCGTTCGTGGCGACCACGTACAGATGACCCTGGTAAACGAGGGGCGACGACATGTAGGGCCCGTCCCGCGGCGAACTCCACGCCACGTGGTCGTTCGAGCGTGTCCCGTCGGCGAGCGAGATGTCGCCGCTGGCGCCCGCCCGGATCGCGAAGATCGGGCGCGTGCGGTAGCCGCTCGTCAGGTAGATGAGCCCGCCGTCCACCACGGGGGTCGGGGTGGTGTTGAACGAGCTGCCGGACATCCGCCAGAGCTCTTCGCCGGTTCTCGGGTCGTATCCGAACATGGTGCCGGCGCCGTTCGTGATCAGTTCGGTGCGCTCGGGACCCGCGTGGACCGTCGGCGTCGAGAATGAGGAAATGAGATCCCGCTCCGTCCGCCAGACCTCTTCACCGGTGGCGACGTCGAAGGCGGCGATGAACGACCCCTCCTGCTGGTCCGCCTGGACGATCACCAGGTCCTGCCAGATGATCGGCGAGCTGGCGGCCGCCCATTGGTAGGTGTCGTCGTAGGAGGCGCCGGAGTCGAGCGAGCCGAGCTCCACCTCCCACAGCAGCGTTCCGTCGAAGTCGTAGAGGAACAGGTTGCCGGTGGCCACCAGCACCGCGACGTGCTTTCCGTCGGTTGCCGGGGTCGCGGAGGCGTAGCTGTTTTTGGGATGGCGCTGGATCTCGGGAGTCGCGCTGACCGCCTCCCGCACCCAGAGCACGTCGCCGCCGTAGCGGTCGATCGCGTACACGAACCAGGTGTTCGGCTCCCGGTCGGAGCGCCGGTCGATCCGCCCGTCGGTGCCGTAGCGGAAGACCGGATCGGGATCGTCGCTGACCGCGGTGGTCACGAAGATCCGGTCGCCCCAGATCACCGGGCTCGAGTGTCCGAGTCCGGGAATCCGGGTGCGCCAGAGCACGTTGTGCCCGGTCAGCGCATTCCATTCGGTCGGTGGGTTCTGCCCGTCGGCCACCCCCGACGCCGCCGGGCCGCGGAACGATGGCCAGTGGAACTTGTCCTCGGATCCCTGACCGCTCGCTGCCGCCGCGGGAAACAGGAGCGCCCCGCACGCAAGAACGGTCAGGGCACGATGCATCCGCGGCGTCTCCAGAACCGCCCATCGTACTAGGGTCTTACGGCTCAAGGAACACCCACTCCAATCCGCCGGATGGCCCGCTGAGCAGGGAACGCCGGTGTTCACACCGGCACCGCCCCGCGCAGCGGGGCGAGACGGCGTAACGCCAACCGCGAAGAAGCGCGGGACGGCTTGGAACGCCGGCCTCTGGCCAGTTCTCCCGGTGGGGCCCGGCACGCGCTGGCCTCCGGCCAGCGCACGGCGCATCGGTAAGTGGCGGTGTGTTTCCCCTCTCGGCGCGTGCCCCACCGGCAGAACCGACCTCCCGCCGGCATCGCGGCCCGACGGGCCGCGAGATAGCGAGATGCTGCGAGCCCGGATGGCGACGGCGGTTGTCGCGGTCAGCGGGCCACCCGGCCCGCCAGAAATCGCGCGAACGGCTCGATTCGCTGACCAGCGCTGGCCTCGTCCAGCGCCGCCATATATTCGGCCCGGTGTTCCACCCGGACCACGGTCCATGGATACCCCCCGGAGCACAACATCAGGTTCATCAGGAATCGCGCCATCCGGCCGTTTCCGTCGGGCCACGGGTGGATGGTGCCGAGCGCCCAGTGCCCGAGCACGGCCCGAACCGCCGGCTCCGGTTCGGCGTCGAGCAGGTCGAACACCGCGCCCATCGCATCCGTCACGGTGTCCGCCCGCGGCGGAACATGCCGGGAGGCCCGGATGTAGACCGGCTGGGTGCGATACCCCGCAAGCGCATGGGCCGGGACGATTCCAGCCGTGACCGACGGCGCGAATAGTTCCCGATACCACTCCTGGTGTTCGGCCCGGGCAAGACTGGAAGCCACCTGCCCAGCGAGCGCCCGAGCTACGGCGTCGCGCACCCGGCGGAACGCGCGCCAATATCCGAAGGCAGCCAAAGCATCACGGTGGCCCCGGTCCGCTCCTTCCGGATCCCACTCTCCGGACCGCGCGCGGTCAATGAGTTCGGGTGAGACCTGGTATCCCTCGATAGAGAGCGAGTGGTACGCATCCGTTCGATAGACCTCATCCACTTCTCCCAGGACCCTTTCCGGGTCCCGCGGGAGGCTGGGTGGCGGGGGAAACAGGTCGAGCACAGATCCGCGGAACCGCTCCCAGAGCGCCCGCACGCGCGCCGCAGCGGGGTTCGCCGCTGGTAGAACCGCCATTGCCGCGCCGGGAGTGAAGGGATCGGTTTCTCGCACCATCTGACCCGCAGCCCGCATGGCCTGGACGATCTCGTCCGCCGTTTCGGGACGTTGGATCCGGCGAAACGCCCCCGCCAGCCGTCCGGCGACGACGGAACGGCCTCGGTCCAGCAGCGGAACGAGAATTGACGAGGGCTGGCGGACCCCCGAGAGGGCGACCCGCGCCTCCTCAGGATAGGTCCGAAAAAACGCCGCCGGCACACGCACCAGGGAATTCTCGGGAGTAAGCAGCCGGAGGCCGTCCCTCTCCTCAACGCCCCCGCGTTCGGGTTCCCTCCGGTCCCGAACATCGAAGAGAGCCGTGCCAAACGGAAGTTCGAGGCGATTGTTGCCGCCCTCCGGTGCGTGGACTACGACCTGCTCCGGGACAGCCGTGTTCCCCCCGTGCAGCCGCACGGACTGCTCGGCGGACAGCCACCAGCGCTTCCCGAAGCGTCGTTCGCAGTAACGGGCGCAAAACTCCCAGAAGGCCGAGTACCAGGGCGTCGAGTCGCCGGGCGGCGCGGCCGGGCTCGCCGAGATGAGCCAGCCGTTCGCAACCCGGCGGAGGAAGCCGTTTGCGAGCAGCCGTTCCCGGTGGACCCGCGTCAGTTCCGTCGTGCGGAAGACCCGCCGGCCGTCCCGCTGGAGCCGCTCCACCACCTCCAGCGAACTGGCGAGTCGTTCATGCGCGGTGGCCATCGTTCACCCCCGCCAACCGTGCCGGGGTAATGATTACAAGTATAACTTGCTGTTTGTTTGCAAGTATTTCCTGTCGAACATCAGGCGCCTGCGCACCGGGATCCGCAACCAGTCCCGTCTCAAGCGAGTCGCAAATCTCCGTCTTTCCGCCGCCATGAGTCGGTACAGATACAGCGTGTCCAGCAGGATGCGCGTCACGACCGTGGATGAGCTCAGCGAGCGGGGTCCCGGTCATCTCCAAAACCCAGCACTTCGCGACTGAAGGCTGGATCCTGGAAATCCTTTTCCCAGGCTGCAATCTCTTCCGGCGTCTGATCCCGGATTCCCAATTTCTGGCGAATCTCGCGCAGCCGGCGAAAATCAATCCCACCCCGACGCGGCTCCGGCTGGCGCACGAGTCTACGGGCTCCTCGTCACTATCATGGTGACTTCGTCTGTGCAGTCGTCCGCACGCTCTTCCTGCACTTTCGGCACGGAAGGCTCTATGCCGGCTTGGGCCAGGGGTTCACGATCTTCACTCCGGCCTTGGCGAAGTGGGTCTCGTTGCGCGTGACCACCGCAAGTCGATGATGCAGGGCCGTCGCAGCGATCAACCCATCCACAACAGGGAGGCCGGGGACCCGCGCCACCAGGCGGCCCCACCCGTCGGCGACCCCCAGGCTGACTGGTAGCACCCTGCCTTCGAACCAGTCCGCCAATTCCGTTTCCAGCCATTCGGCGATCTGGGTGCGGCGGCGGCCAGGCGCCAGGTTTTCCACGCCCTTTCGGATCTCGCCGAAGGTCAAGGAACTCGCGAATAGGTCTTCCGGGCGCGCGGCTTGAAACCAGTCAACAACCGGCGGAGATGGCCGCGGTTTCCTCAACTCGGAAAGGGCGCAGGTGTCCACCAGAAAGCTCATAGGTCGACATCGCGGGGGAGTGACTGGTCGCGTTCAAGATCCAATTCGACCCCCACGAGTGGCGAGCGCGCCATGAAATCCGCCAGCGAGGATCGTGGCCTTTTCAAGCGATCGAAGTCCTCCGGCGAGAGCACGACGGCAGCGCGGCGCCCACGAACCGTAATCGTCTGGGGTCCGACGGTGGATGCGGCACGCATCAGCGCACTGAACCGCGCCTTTGCCTCCTGAACCTGCCATGGACGCTGGGAGATTGCCGCTCTGACCATTATGACCATATAGGATATCGCGGCGAGCTGCCGGGTCGGTATCGGGGGTCCCCGGCCCCTTCGCTGTTCGTCCCCGACGGTGGTGAGCCCTGCACTATCGGTTCGTCCCCATGGCCTCCCGGGCGGCGCGGGCGACGATATCCCGGGGAGAGGCCATCGCGGCCGCCTCCTCAAGGACGGCCGCGACCGGGTCTCCACCGATCTCGCCCAAGGCCGTGACCGCCGCCGCCTGGGCCCGGTAGCTGGAGTCGTCCCGGAACCGCTCGATCAGGAATTCCACTCCGGCTGCCCCGCCCAGCCGGCCAAGCGCCGCAGTCCGCACATCGGACTTCGTGTCTTCGGCGGCGGCCGTCCGCAGAACTTCAGCGTCGTCCGCATCCTCCGCATCGAGTCCGGCCACAGCAGCTTGGCGGACCGCCCAGAACGGATCGTTCGCGATGGCAGCGCGTAGCGCGGCCCGGGCCTCGCCACCACCCATCTCCCCGAGCGCGACCGCCGCCCGACGGCGTCCGGCGGCATCGTCATCGTCATCGTCGAGCTGCGCCATCCATGCGGCGGCGGACTTCTCGATCCTGAGCACCGCGAGGAGAACGTCGTCCGCGTCGAAGCGGACGTAACGAGGTTCCTCGGCGGCCGGAAAGCTCAGAGTCTGCTCCCGCCCCTCCAGCGTGAACGGATGGACCTCGGACCCCGATGCGGTTACCACCCGGACGGAGAGCGGGGCGCGGTACGCCTCCGGCACGGTGCCCATGCTGGCCTCCGGCCCCTGGACCTGGCGGATGTTCATTTCCACCGCGTCGCCGGTCCACTCCGACGCGATCTCCAGCACCGGGTGGCCCGGGCGGCGCAACCACAGGTCGATGAACCAGCGGATGTCCTGATCCGCGGCCTCCGCGAACGCGGTGATGAAGTCCTCGGTGTCCACCGGCTGGAAAGAGTGTTTCTCCAGGAAGTGCTGGATGCCCGCGCGGAACTCCGCGTCCCCTGTGATGTGGCGCAACAACCGGATCAGGGCCGCACCCTTCGGGTAGGTGTGGGAGTCGAAGTTGTCGTTCGGACGCCGCCACTGGTTCGTGACCACCGGGCGGAGGACGGTCTCGGCCTGGCGGAGGTAGGACTCGCGCTTCCGGCGCATGTTCTCGCCGGCCTCGTCGGAGCCCAGCTCGTGAGCGTGCCAGAGGTATTCCGAGTAGGTCCCGAAGCTCTCGGTCAGCCAGGTCTCGCCCCAGTCGCGGTAGGTGGTCAGGTCTCCCCACCAGTGGTGCGCCACCTCGTGGGCCACCAGGCCGTGGCTCGGGAAGTCCTGCTCCGCGCGCTCGTCGTGGATCGTGCTCTGGCCGAGCACGGTGGCGGTAGTGCTCTCGGCGCCGCCGCCGATTCCGGGGATGGTGATCTGGTCGTACTTGTTCCACGGATACGGGACGCCGAACTCCTCGTCGAAGAAGGCCATGATGGCCGTCGTCTTGTGGAAGCTGCGATCAGCGTCTTCGACGTCCTTCGGATACACCCAGTAGTTCACCGGGACGCTGCCGTGGAAGTCCTCGATGACCTCGTAGGGCCCGGCCACCAGCACCGAGAGGTAGGTCGGGTGGGGTTCGTCGAGCTTCCAGTGGTGGGTGCGGGTCCCGGGCCGGGATCCCTCGCTGATGCCGAGCAGCCGGCCGTTCGAAAGCACCTTCCAGTCCTCCCGAACCGTGGCGAGCAGTTCGAAGGTGGACCGGTCCGCCGGATGGTCCACCGAGGGATACCAGTGCCGCGCGCCCTCGGGGAACGACAGGGTGTTGATGAGCTGGGGATTGGCGTCCGTTTCATCCTTGAAGTCGAGTCCGAGGTCGTAGCTCGCCGCCATCCCGTATTGGGTCGCGTCCACGTCGATGTCCGAGCCGCCGTAGTCGATCCGGAGTTCCAGCGTCTCGCCCGCCGCGAGGGGCTCGGCGAGGGTGATTGCGAGCGTGCCGCCCTCGTGGGTGAAGTCGAGTTCCTCGTCGCCGGCGCGGACCGCACGCACCTCGTAGGTCTCCGCGTCCAGGCCGACCTCGGTGATGTCTTCCTCGGCCTGGAGCCGGACATCTACCGTCCCGTCCATGCTCTTGGTTGTCTCGTCCAGATCGAGCGCGACCCGGTAGTGGAGCACGTCGAACGGCTCGTCGCGCTGTTCGCGAACCGGCCAGTCGGACCGGTCCTCGTAGGGGGCCTCCGTCGCGGGTGGCTCACTGCCTCCACCGCCGCAGGCGATCAGGAAGAGCGAGGCGACGGAGAAGCCGCAAGCCCACTGCGAGGACCCGGCACCGGGAATCAAGCGAATACCGATCAAGCGGAACATCGTACCCGGCGGCTTGCCTGACCAGCTCGACACGTTGGTGTGGATATCCATTTGGGCATCTACGGAATGTAACGTACCTCCGATACGAGATATCATCGCGGGATGGAAGCGCACACCGTCATGAGGAAGACCAGCGTGGAGATCGACGATCGCCTGATCGCCGAGGCGCAGCGCCTTCTGGGGACGTCGTCGATCAAGGACACGATTGACGGCGCGCTGCGCGAACTCGTCCAGAGGGAAGCGCAGCGCGAGGAGATCCGGGCGCTCACGACAAAGGACTGCCTCGACCTCGCCGACGAAAGCGTCATGGCGAAGGCGTGGCGGCGCTGAGTTTCCGTCAGACCCGGTGCCGTACCTGATCGACAAGAGCGCGCTGGCGCGCATACAGCACCCGACCGTGCGAGCCCGCCTTGAGCCCATCATCGAGGCGAGGGAGGCTGCAACGTGCGCGATCGTGGACCTCGAGGTGCTCTATTCGACCCGGAATCAGACGGAACACGCGCGGGTCCGAGCGCGGCGCAAACTGGCGTACCGCAGGGTCGAACTGAACGAAGCGATCTTCGAGAGGGCGATTTACGTCCAGGGACGCCTCGCCGGGCTCGGTCGTCACCGGCTGCCGATACCCGACCTGATCATCGCGGCCGCGGCGGAAGCGGGAGGCCTGACCGTGCTCCACTACGACGCGGACTTCGACGCCATCGCGGCAGTCACCGGCCAGAAGATGGAGTGGGTGGCGCCCCGCGGTTCGCTCTGATCCGAGCCAGGGCGCCTCGGCGCCGCTTCCGGCGCTGCCGCCTACGTACGGCTGGTCACCTACCGAGATCGACGTCCACGCCGACGTGGACCGCGCGGGGGGTGCCGAGCGTCTCGATGGGGGTGCGGGCCGAGATGATCTCGGCGTCGAGCAGGTTCTCCCCGGCGACGAAGACGCCCCACCGGTCGTTCACCGGATAGGCGACGCGAACGCCGAGCGAAGCGAATCCGGCCAGCGGCAGCTCGTTCCGGTCGTCCTCGAACTGATCGCTCATGAAGCGGAGGTCGGCGCGCACCACCGCCGGCCCGCGCCAGGTGGCGCCCACTACCCCTTGGTGCAGCGGGACCTGGGGAATCCGGAGGCCCGTTTCCTCGACCGAGGTGTCGGAAAACAGGAAGGCCGCGAAGAGCTCGATACCGTCGTCGACGAAGACGTACGCCTCGGCCTCGAACCCCCGCGCGGTGGAACGCCCGATGTTCTGGCGCTGCCGGAAGACCCCTTCGTCGTTCACCTCGAGGGTGACGTTGCCGACCGTGTCGCGAAGCGCGTTCCAGTAGGCGTTCCCGCGGATCAACACCATGTCCGTCGGATACAGGTCCACTCCGGCTTCGGCGCCGTAGAGCGTTTCCTCACCGAGCTGGTCGTTGGCGGCGACCCGGACGTTCCCCACCCGGAAGGGACGGTAGAGTTCGTTCAGCGAGGGGGCGCGGAAGCCGCGGTAGGCCGACGCACGGAGTGTTGCGCTCTGGACGACGCGGTAGGCCAGTCCGAGCCGGGGATTCACACTGGCCTTGGTCCCGGTGTTCTGCCAGAGATCGAGCCGGCCGTCAGCCAGCAGGTCCAGGTTCGGAGCAAGTTCCAGGCGCTTCTGGACGAAGCCGCCGATCCGGTTCTGGGAATGGTCGCCCCACGAGGTCCGCATCCAGTCGGCGCCGGCCTGGAGCCCCTCGCCGATCCGGGTGGTGAAGATTCCGCCGATCCCCGAGTACTCGAACATCTGCCGCGCGGTTCGCCGCTCCTCATTGCGGCCCGGGAAGATACGGGAGAAGTCGCTGTTCAGGCGGGAGTCCTGGCCGAACACCCGCAGGTCCCAGTTCTCCCGGGTGACACCGCCCTCCAACATCACGAGCTGCGAGTTGTTGACCTGGAGGGGGGTGCCGTTCCGGCGGTCCTCGGAGTAATAGTTGATCGAGAAATGGACCGGCCCCGATGCCGCGCGGCCGACCATGGAACGGAAGTCCACCCCGGCCGGCTGATCCACCGCGCCGCGCTCGGCCTCGCGGATCCGGTGGTATCCGTCGCTGTTGAGCATCCGCGCCGCGCCGACCACGGAAATGCCGCCCACTTCGTCGGAGCCGAACACTTCCGCGTCCTGGATCCCGAAGTTTCCGAGCCGGCCCCGGAAACGAAGCTGCCCCGGCTCCGGGCGCCGCGAGAAGAGTTGCACGGTGCCCCCGAGGGCGGAACTCCCGTAGAGCGGGCTGGCGGCGCCCCGCGCCACCTCGACGCGGTCGAGGAAGAGCGTCGGCAGGCGGTTCCAGTACACCCAGTTGCCAAAGGGATCGTTGAGGGGAACCCCGTCCCACAGAACCAGGGTCCGGCTCGCGCCGCTCGGGCCGATTCCGCGCAGCGAAACTCCGGTGGTGGTGGGATGGGAAATGAAGCTCGAATTGCGCCGGAAGAGGCCGAATCCCGGCACCCGGCTCAGGGCTTCGTCCACCAGGGCGCCGGGAGAGTCCGCGAGGTCCTCGCTGTCGAGCGCGGTCACGAGCGCCACGGAGTCCACGATGGTTTCCTCGCCGCGGCTCGCAGTCACGACGACCGTTTCCGTGTGGGTGGGACGTTCCGGCTCTTCTTCGTCTGCCTGCTGCGCTATGGCCGCGGTCTCTTTTTCTTCCGGGGCCGCCGGCGGAACCTCTGCGGCCGTCGCGGGCACGACCAGGATCAGCGCCAGGAGGAACGCGATCGCGGTGAGCGGCCAGACGGAGGAATCCGGCGGCAGGGGACGGGCGGCGGAACGGTCCATAGGCAGCGCGCGATGATAACGGGCGCCGGGCCGTTCGACGCCGGGCCATACTCCGCACGATGCGCAGCCGGATGGCCCCGGACACGTCGGTCGAGACGGCGAGGCAGTTGGTCGCCGCGGCGTCGCGGATCGTCGGCTTCACCGGCGCCGGCATCTCGACCGAGTCGGGCGTCCCGGATTTCCGTAGTCCGGAGGGAGTCTGGGCACAGAACCGGATCGTGGACTTCCAGGAGTTCGTCTCGAGCGAGGCGGGGTGCGTGGACTACTGGCGGCAGAAGGCCGCCGCCTGGCCCGCCATGCGCGACGCGCAGCCGAACGCCGGGCACTACGCCTTCTTCGAACTCCACCGGCAGGGTCGGCTCGCCGCGCTGATCACGCAGAACATCGAGCGCCTGCACCAGCGGTCGGGACTGCCCGCCGACAAGGTCTTCGAGCTGCACGGGACCACGACCGAGGCGGCCTGCCTGACCTGCGGCGACCGGATCACCTCAGACGAGGCGTGCCGGCGCATCGAGGACGGCGAGCAGGCGCCGCGCTGCCGGCAGTGCGATGGTTTCCTCAAGCCCGCAACCATTTCCTTCGGGCAGGCGATGCCGCACGATGTCGTGCAGCGGGCGGTGGCGGCCGCGGAGGCGTGCGACCTGATGCTCGCGGCCGGCTCCTCTTGACTTTGGCTATTGACAAGGGTAAGTCATTGATATAGGGGCATATTTTAGGCTGGACTTCACTACGGGGCGCGCCTGGCGGGAGGCGCTCAGGGAGGGAAGTAGGGGACGAGTTGGCGAGGGATGTGGAGCCCGACGGTTGCGTAGAGCATGCGCTGCTCGGCGTTCGAGGACGAGGGGAGCAGGTAGTGTTTGTTGAGGGTCGGGTCCCGGATGGTGGAAGCCTCAACGTGGGTGAGTTCGTCGAGGATGCGTTCCTCGCTCAGCAGAGGCATGGTGGGGTGCTGTCGGCCATAGCGCCAGCGGAAGATGCGGAGGAGGGCGAAGGCCAGGAAGCAGATCGCGACATGGGCGCGGACGCGGCGTTCGGTCCAGTGGAAGACCGGCCGGACGGCGAGGGTGTGCTTGAGGACGCGGAAGCCGTGCTCGATGCGCCAGAGTTCGGCGTAGCGGGCGCGCACCTCCAGAGCGGGGTCTTCAAGGCTGGTCCAGAGCCCGTGGAGGCCGTCGAAACGGGCGTCTTGGACGACGGCTGCGTCGTTGATGGAGAGGGCGCCCTTGCGGACCTTGATGAACCGCCCGGCGCGCCCGCGGCCCTTGACCCCGGCGGCGAGGCGCTTCCGGGCGCGTTCCAGGGCGTGCGCCCGGTCGCGGGCATCCTTGCGCGCCCGCTTCGGGGAGTAGTGGGTCACCAGGCGCCGCCCCTTCATCGGCCCCGTGCCCACCGTGTGGTCCGCCAGCCAGCCCTCCGCCGCCCGCGCCTCCCCCGGAGCCGGCCCTGCTGACGGCTCCCGCGCCGCCCGCAGCGTCGCTTCCACCGCCTGCAACTCCTTCTCCGGCAGCTTCCGCAGCCGCGCCGCCACCACCCACGCGAACCCCTCCGCTTCCAACGTCTCCAAGTTCTCCCGGCTCGCCATCGCCGCGTCCGTCACCACCACCAGGCGCCGCACCGGATAGCGCGCCCGCAACTCCTCCACCATCGGCTGCAGCGTCTTCACCTCCGCCGTGTTCCCCGCAAACAACCGGTAGCCCAGCGGCAACCCCTCCGTCGTCTGCAGCAGCGCCAGCACCACCTGCACCCGATGCGGCTTCCCGTCCTTGCTATACCCCCGCTTCCGCAACTCGTCGTCCTTCTCGGACGCGAACGCCAGCGTCGTCACGTCCAAAAACGCCACGTCCACCCGGCCATCCAGCAGCGACGCCACCCGGCTCTCCACCCGCCCGCACAGCGCCTTGATCCGCCCCGCGTCCAGGCGGTCCATCATCCGGTAGAGCTTCCCCAGGTCCAAAGGGATCCCGTAGTCCCGCCCCAACCGCAGCGCCTGGGCGCGCTTGCTCCGCCCCGGCTCCGCCAGCCGTATCAGCACCGCCTGCCGGAACACCCCCTCCGACTTCCGAGCGCCCGTCCCCCACGCCTCCGACAGCCCCAACTGCGCATACAGCGCCCCGAACACCTCATGAATGCCCAGCACCACCCGCCTGTCCTCCCGCAACCGGCGCGCGTCCGCGATCGGTAACGGCCTCTCCTCCCGGTCCCCATGCCGCGCCCGAAACGCCGCCTCGGCCAAGGTCTGTGGCGGGAACAGGGCGTGGCGCCGGCTCCGCTCCATCTCCTCCGCCTTGCGCAACTCGGCCAAACGCAGCAGTTCGTCCAAGGCCGGGCCCGGGGGCACGCAGCCCAGGTAGGCGATCACCCGCTGCCGGGGCTTGCCCTCCTGGTTGCGATAGGACTCGACCACCTGAACCGCCCGATGACCGGTCTTGCGTTGCGGAACGGTGCGGACAAACATGCGAAAGCGCCCCCCGGGGACGCCAACCAGCATACCACAAATGACACCGCCACTATACTACATCCCGAATCCCCGACCTCCCCCTTGACACTCTTGCACTTTCCTACCTTCTCCCCTCTTCGACCGACAAAGTCAGGATTTCCTTCGGGCAGGCGATGCCGCACGATGTCGTGCAGCGGGCGGTGGCGGCCGCGGAGGCGTGCGACCTGATGCTCGCGGCCGGCTCCTCGCTGGTGGTCGAGCCCGCCGCGTCGATCCCGCGCGTGGCCCGCTACGCCGGGGCGCGGCTGATCATCGTCAACCGGGATCCGACGCCGCTCGACCGCATTGCGGATGCCGTGGTGCGGGGCGAAATCGGCGCCGTGCTGCCGGAGCTGGTGCGCCAGGACGGGTAGGGGCCGCGAACGGCGCGCTGCCGAAGCAGAACGAGCGCGGGGACGGCTTGGAACGCCGACCTCTGGTCGGCACAGCCCGCCGGAGGCGGGCGGCGGGAAGGACCCTCAGTTCCGAAGTGGCCCCTTCTCGGCGGGAATCCCAGCGTTCGGCGTGATCCGTACATTGGAGTGGCGGACACCGTTCGCAGCGCTGCCGGGCCCGTGGCTGCGCCCGCGAAGGCGGACGGCAACGAACCGCCCGCGGCCCTGCGGGCCGCTGTGCCGACCAGAGGTCGGCGTTCCAAGCCGTCCCCGCGCTTTGTCTCGGTCGGCAGGACGTGGCTCGCGGCCCTACGGGCTGCGGTGCCGGTCTGAAGACCGGCGTTCCCTGCCCTCTACCACCTCATCCACGAAACGGCGCAGGAGGCTGGTCGCGCCCGTGGTCTCGGGGGTGATGGCCCGGAGTTCTTCCAAAGAGCTGGCGCCCGTGAGTTTGAGATAGGGGGGATAGGCGGCGATCCGCTGAATCAGGTCCTCTCGGTCCAGCTCGGGATGGAACTGGGTCGCGTAGATCGGCTTTCCGGGAAACATCAGGGCTTCGTTCTCGATCGTGGCGCTCGACGCCAGACTCACCGCGTCCGGCGGCAGCTCGTCCACGATGTCCTCGTGGCCGATGACCACAGGGAACCCGGAGCCAAGCGGGCCGAAGACCGGGTCGCGGCGGCCAGCCTCCGTCAGGTCGAGCGGGAGGACACCCACCTCGGCGCGGGCGTGATCGGTCACTACCCGGCCGCCGAGAGCCCGGGCCAGCGCCTGAAAACCCCAACAGGAAGCGAACGTCGGGATGGACCGCTCGTGGAGGATCTCCATGGCGCGGAGGGCTCCCGCCAACCACGGCCCCCCCCGTACCACCGAGTGGTCCCCGCTTCCGCCGATGAGTACCGCATCGGCGGACTGGAGCAGGGAGAGCGCCGGGGCGCCCGAAAGGAGATCGAACACCCGGAGCTGATCCGGTTCGAGCCCGAGCCCCTGCCGGAAGCGAAGCACTTCGTGCGCGGCCATCGGGTCGCCGGGTTCGCGCACCTGGAGCAGCAGGAAGCGCCGCCGATTGGGGAGGGGTGCGTTTCGCCCGCCTCTGGCGGGCGGTGCCGGTGTGAACACCGGCGTTCCCTTCCCGGCGGCGCCCTCCGGATCTGTGAGGTTCCAACCCGGCATAGACCGGTTCGCTACTCCGAGGTATGGCGGCCGAGCAGCGGTTGGCCCGGGAAGACGCCCTCGACGAGCGCGCCGTCCCGCACCACCGGGACGCCGTCCACCACCACGTGCGCGACCCCCTCGGCGAAGGTCAGGTCGTCCTCGAAGTTCGCGGTGTCGATGATGGTGTCCGGATCGAACACCGTGATGTCGGCGATGGCGCCGATCTGGATGCGCCCCTTCCGCCGCATCAGGGGAGCGATCTCCTGAAGCCGCTCGGCCGGCAGGAGCGTGATCTTCTTGATCGCGTCGGGAAGGGAGAGCACTCCCTGGTCGCGGACGTAGCGCCCGAGCACCCGGGCGAAGGTGCCTGCAGACCGCGGGTGGGCGCCGGGCGCGTAGGGCATCCCATCCGACGCCACCATCACGAAGGGAGTCCGCATCGCCAGCTCGATCATCTCCGGATCCATCATGTGGAAGATGACCGTGCCCCCCTCTTCCTGGAAGAAGTTGAAGGTCTCCTCGGTGAGCCGCTCGCCGGTGTCCTGCCACTGGATGTCCTCGTAGGTCATCCTGAGCTTCTCCTGCCAGCCCTCGTCGAAGATCGCCGAGGAGATGCCGGCGGAGGCGGCGGTATAGGGGTAGGCCTCGGTGGTGACGTCCAGGCCGGCGTCCCGGGCGCCCTTGATCAGGGCAAGGGTGATCGGAAGGTGGTGGATGCTCGAGCTGTTCAGATGCACGATGTGGAGCGAGGCTCCGGTGGCCAGCGCGTTGGCGAGCACCTCCTGGACCGCCGAGACCGCCATGTCACGCACGTGGGTGTAGATGGGGACGTCCAGCTCCGCCGCGAGCTCGAAGACCCGGAAGATCTCGGTGTGGGTGGCGCCGGGGTAGTACTGGTGAGCCATCCCGATGCCCAGCCCCCCGGCCCGGATCTCGGTGGCGATCGCCGCGTGCACCGCTTCGGTGTCCTCCACGCCGGTGTAATTCGCCTCGCGGCGCAGATTGAGGTGCTCGAGCGTCCGCTCGGCGCCGGTGCTCTCGGCGTCCAGGACCGGGCTCGCCCGTTCGGCGATCCCGGCAATCCCGAGAAGGCGCAATCCCTGGTGGCGCACCGAGGCGCCGTAGTGAATGATCGCCCCGCCGGCCCGGCTCTCGAGATAACGCCTGATCCGGGGAACGCCGTCCTCGAGTTCCAGCGCCGTGGTCACCCCGTCCATCGCCTGGTAGCGGTTCGCCTCGGTCGATTGTCCGTGGGCATGGAGGTCAATGAACCCCGGGCTCACCACCTTCCCCGCGGCATCGAGCCGCACCCCGCCCGCCTTCAACCGGTTCTGGAGCACTTCGCGGGAGATCGCGACGATCTCGTTCCGCACCACCCCCACATCGCGGACCGCGTCGAGCCCGGTCTCGGGATCTAGCACGCGGCCCCCGGTGATGACCAGATCCAGGTCGCGCTCCTGGGCTAGCAGCCGGTGGTGGAACCCGGGTGAGCGCCGAGGCCGGTGAGGCGCCCGGCTGACAAGGCGCGTGAGGGAGGAATACCGGGTGTATTCCGACCGAAACGCAACGCTGAACGGAGCGCAGCGGAGTGGTTCAGCCGGGATGGATCGCCGGCCGAACGCCGGCTGGGTTTCGCTACCGGCTGCTAGGAGCGCCGCGGGAAGCAGGAACGCGAGCGAGAGCGCGCCGAAGCGCCGCAGGACGCGAGCGAACATCGGTAGCTACTCGGAGGTGTAGCGGCCGAGCAGCGGTTTGCCCGGGAAGACTCCCTCCACGAGCGCGCCGTCGCGCACTACCGGGACGCCGTCCACCACCACGTGGGCGACCCCCTCGGAAAAGCTCATGTCGTCTTCGAAGTTCGCGGTGTCGATGATGGTGTCCGGATCGAACACGGTGATGTCGGCGATGGCGCCGATCTGGATCCGGCCTTTCCGCCGCATCAGGGGAGCGACCTCCTGGAGCCGCTCGGCCGGCATGAGCGTGATCTTCTTGATCGCGTCAGGTAGCGTCAACACTCCCTGATCGCGAACGTAGCACCCGAGGACGCGGGAGAAAGTGCCCGCCGACCGCGGGTGGGCGCCGGGCGCGTACGGCATCCCGTCAGACGCCACCATCACGAAGGGAGTGCGCATCGCCAGTTCGATCATCGCCGGATCCATCATGTGCATGATGACCGTGCCCCCCTCCTCCTGGAAGAAGTTGAAGGTCTCCTCGGTGAGGCGCTCGCCGGTGTCTTGCCACTGGATGTCCTCGTAGGTCATCCCGAGCTTCTCCTGCCAGCCCTCGTCGAAGATCGCCGAGGAGATCCCGCTGGATGCGGCGGTGTAGGGGTAGGCCTCGGTGGTCACGTCCACCCCCGCCTCCCGGGCGCCCTTGATCAAGGCGAGATTGATCGGGAGGTGATGCATGCTCGAGCTGTTGAGGTGCACGATGTGGAGCGAGGCTCCGGTGGCGAGCGCGTTGGCGAGCACCTCCTGGACCGCCGAGATCACCATGTCACGCACGTGGGTGTAGATCGGGACGTCCAGCTCGGCCGCCAACTCGAAGACCCGGTAGATCTCGGTGTGGGAGGCGCCCGGGTAGTACTGGTGGGGCAGCCCGATACCCAGTCCACCGGCCCGCAGTTCGGTGGCGATCGCCTCGTGCACCGCCTCGGTGTCCTCCACGCCGGTGTAGTTCGCCTCGCGAAGCAGGTTCGCGTGCTCGATGATCAATTCGGCCCCGGTGCTCTCCGCCTCCAGAACACCCGCCGCCACCTCGCTGACGCCGGGAATTCCGACGAGCCGCAGTCCCCCGTGGGACACCGAGGCGCCGTAGTGGATGATCGCGTCACCGGCCCGGCTCTCGAGGAAGCGCGCAATACGGGGGACGCCGCCCTCCAGTTCCAGCGCGGTGGTCACCCCGTCCATCGCCTGGTACTTGTTCGCTTCGCCCGACTGCCCGTGCGCGTGGAGGTCAATGAACCCCGGGCTCACCACCTTCCCCGAGGCATCGAGCAGCACCCCGCCCTGCTTCAGCCGGTTCTGGAGCACCTCGCGGGAGATGGCGACGATCTCGTTGCGCACCACGCCCACGTCGCGGACCGCGTCGAGCCCGGTCTCGGGATCGAGGACGCGTCCGCCGGTGATGACCAGATCCAGATCGCGCTCCTGGGCAGCAAGCGCCGCCGGGAGCAGCAGTCCGATGAACAGGGCAATGAAGAGGGCGCCGGAGCGCCGCAGCAAGCGGGAAAACATGGGTTGGGGTCTCCTTGTGGGGAGTTTTCTGAGGGCGTTCCGCCGCCTGGCGGCCCGCACTACCGCGGGATTACCGGAAGGATCAGCTTCGAGGGGTGGTCGGCATCGTGGTAGATCGTGTTCGTGGCCACCAGCCCGGGCCGGTCCTTCATCATTTCCTTGCCGGTGTTCCCGTTCGGGTACCACTTCGGAAAACTCGAACTCGTCACCGTGAGCCGGATCCGCTGGCCTTTCAGGAACACGTTGGACATCGGGTAGAGCTCGATCGTGTAGGGGACGATCTCGCCCGGCGTGAGCAGCACCGGCGCTTCGTCGCCTTCCCGGTAGCGGGCGCGCTGGATCATCTGGCGGAGCAACTGCGAATACCCCGACTCATGGACCGCGTTCACCGTGACCACCCAGTCGGTGTCCACCGCTGACGAGGCGGCGAAGAACTCCACCCGCACGAAACCGGTCACTTCCAGCGGTTCCGCGAGCGGCTCGGAGGTGTAGGTGAGGCTCACCAGGTCGGCCAGCCGGTGATCCTGGGCTCCGCGGGGCTCGACGAAGAGGTCCCCGCCGATGCTCGGCGCCGGGCTCCGGGGGTCGTATTCATAGGAATCCGGGGCCTCGTCGCCTGCCGGCGCCTCCCCGGAGAGCCGGCCGTCGTTGAGCGAATCGGCGCTCCCCGCGGGTCCCTCCCGGAGGTACCAGGCCTCCTCCTGCTGGCGGGCGAGCGGGAACTCGTTTTCCTCACGCCAGACGTTGTCCCCCATCACGTAGATGAGGACGGGGGGTTCCTCCATGATCCCGTTGTCGTGACCCTTGAGCTGGTGATCGAACCAGCGCAGGCGCAGGGCCAGGTCGTCGATACTGGAACCGGGGAAGTTCATGTCGCCGACCCGGTCGTCGGTGGGCGGCCAGCCGTGGATCCAGGGCCCCACAATCAGTTTCTGCTGACCCCGCGCCCTCCGTCCGCCGATCTCGTTCACCTGCTTGAAGTGGCGCACCGTGCCGTGGATGTGCCGGTCGTACCAGCCGCCGAGGTGATAGACGGGCACGTCGAACTTGTCGTACTGCTCGTCCACCGAGAGCTGCCGCCAGTAGTCGTTGTAGTAGGGGTTGCCGACGAGGTCGTTGTACATGTCAGAGAACATGCTGGCGGTGAACGAATCACCTACCTCGAGGTGCTCGTCGTACCAGTCGGTCCAGGCGTCCGCGGACCCGAGGTAGCCCCGGTGGCCGGGAACGTTCATGCGGAGCGGCCTCACCATCTCGCGCTGGGTGAGCAGCCAGGTCGGCAGGACCATGTGGAGCGCCCCGCCTTGCCAGAAGATGTCCCGGTAGGTGTTCGCCGCGTACTGCGAACAGAACATCGCTTCGAGGTGGGGCGGCTGGGTCGGCGCGGTCAGGAGCTGGTTCGCGCAGGTGAACGACAGGCCGTGCGTTCCCACCTTCCCGTTGGAGGCGGGGTGGGTGGCCGCCCACTCGATGGTGTCGTAGCCGTCCTGGCGCTCGCCCCAGCCCTCATCGCGGAGCCAGTAGTACTCGCCCTCGGACTCGTAGCGGCCGCGTTCGTCCTGCGCCATGGCGACGTAACCCCGGGCGGCGAAGTACTCGGCGGACGAACGGGCGCAGGCGCCCTTGTTGTAGGGGGTGCGCTCGAGCACCACGGGAAACGGCCCCGGACCCTGCCCGCGGGGGATGTAGACATCCGTGGCGAGAAGAGTGCCGTCCCGCATCGGGACCATCACCTGCTCGCAGGTCCAGTTCTGGGCGGCGGCGAACGCCGGGAACAGCACGAGGCAGGCGGTTGCGGCTGCCAGCCGGTACGGAAAACGGGTCATCGCGACCTCCCTTGCAAGTCCTGAAAGGGTTTCAATCTTCCCACGGCCCTCCGTGCTGAGCCAAACCGGGTGCTCGCCAGGCGCGAACGCCCACCACCGACCCGCCGCGGCCACAACGACGGCCGTCAGCGATCCACGGCATCCAACTCCAGAAAGTGGTCCACGTAGGCGCGGTACCGATTGCGGATGTCCCGCACGTAGCGGGTCACCTCGGAGCCCCGGACGTACCCGTAGGCGGCCCGGCTGGCGTACTGCGGTTCGCTCAGTTTGCGCATCGCCTCCTCGACGTGGCCGAACCAGAGCGATCCGTCGAGCCCCAGTTGGCGCGCGAGGCGCCGGCCGTCGCGCACATGGCCGTGGCCGGCGTTGTAGGAGGCCAGCGTGAACCAGAGCTGTTCGCCGGGGGGCAGGTCCGGGAACCGGTCGCGGCTCCAGGCGAGATAGCGGATGCCCGCATCGATGCCTACTTCCGGCTCGACAAGCCGGGCCGGATCCACCCCGAGCTCCTCCGCGGTGCGGGGCATGACCTGCAGCAGGCCGCGCGCGCCCGCGAAACTCACGGTCTCCGGATCGAAGCCGCTCTCCTGGTACATCTGAGCGACGATCAGCCGCCAGTCGAAATCCTCGGCCTCGGCCCGCGGCTTCACCAGCGCGTCGTACTGCGAGAGTTCGTCCCCCGTGACCCGGTGCTCCCGCTGCCGCGCCTGGCGGCGGCGGTTGACGAAGTACTTGTTGTAGAGGATGTTGAAGTCGAGGCCGCGATAGCCGGCGTTCAGGAATACGTCCAATTCCCGTTTCAGATCGTTTCGTCCCGGGCCGACCGCCCAGACGAGCTGCATCGTGGGTTCGAGGGCGAGCCCGAGGGTCAGCCTCGGTTCGAAGGTCGCCGCGAGTTCGGCGCGGTGGCTGTCCACCAGGGTGACGTCCAGCTCGCCTTCCGCCACCGCCTCGAGGATGGCGTGGCTCGACAGCTCCGAATCCTCGACCTCGAAGTCGCCCTCCAGGCCGCCGAGCGTGGCCAGGTAGCTCGTGGCCTGGGGGACGGTCACCGTACGCCCCGCCAGGTCGTCGATGCGGGTAACGGGTTCGCCCGCGGTGACGAAGGTCTCGTGGATCTCGAGGTAGTGACGGGTGAACAGGAGGCCCTCTGCCGCCCGCACGGGCGTCTCCACCCAGCCGGCGGCGACAAGATCTCCCCGTCCCGTCAGGAGCCCTTCGACGAGTTCCGCGTGATCGCGGGCCACGATCACCGCGAGGTCCAGGCCCTGGGTTTCCGCGAACTGCTGCACGAGTTCGTACTCGAAGCCGAGCCGCTCGCCCCGCCAGAGGTAGTGAGTCACCGGCGAACTGATGGTGAGGAGCCGGAGTTGACCCGACGCCCGGACCGCCGCCCAATCACGGAATTGCGACGGTTCTTCGGCGACGGTGTGGTGCTCGGTCAGGAAGTCGTCCAGAGCGTCCCGGAGTTGTGGGTTCCCGAGCCTCACCGCCCAGGCGATGCGCTTCGCTCCGGGAAGCTCCGCGAGCTTTTGGACCTCGGGGCTGGTGCGCACAACCACCCGGGCGGCGGCTTCGTCCAGGATCGTCGCGTCGATGACGCCTTCTTCGATGAGCGCCTGGAGGCTGAGCGGATCCGCGTCCTCCGGGACCGGCGCGCGGGGCGCGTCCGGGTAGTGGGCCGCGAAGCTCTCCTCGTAGGAGGTTCCGGCGGAAACGCCGAAGACGCCCTCGGACCCGCCGACCACCCACTCCCGGGAGACGGTGAGCGGAACGGTGAAGGCGACCCGCTGCTGGCGGGCTTCGGTCACCGTGAGGGTGGCGACCGCCACGTCGGCGCGCCCTTCTTCGAGGGCGGCCATCAGCCTTCGAGGACTGGGCTCCGTGATCCACTCGGCCTGCAGCCCGTGTCGCTCGGCGAACTGATAGGCGAGAAACCGGTAGCGCTCCTGGGACAGGCCTTGAGAGGGGAGCGTTTCGAACGCGTCGAAGCCACGGCGCGCGAAGCGGATCACTCCGCGCTCCAGAATCGCCGGCCAGTCGTCGACGGTCCCCGCCGGGATCACGGAGGGGGGATCGTCCTCGGGGTCCGTCGTCCCGCACCCGGAAAGGAGGACTACGAGGATCGGAACACCCAGCACCACGGTGCTCAGGGCCGTGAGCGGGCGCCAGGCAGTCATCTTCAACATCGCCAACCTTCGGCGGCAGAGGGCCGTAGCCACGAGCCGCCCCGTGTTGTTTCGCCGCGCTGGAGGCGACGTTGTCCGAAGATTAGCGTCCCGGCGTGGCGCGCCCTGAGGGATTCGAACCCCCGACCTACAGGTTCGTAGCCTGTTGCTCTATCCACTGAGCTAAGGGCGCTTGCGACCCGGGGACCGGGCAATCTAGCAGGTTTCGGTGCGGGAACGCCGCTCTTCAGACCGGCATCGCCCGCCGGAAGGCGGGCGAAATACGGGATGTTCGCCGCCCTCACGGCGCCGTCCTCCTCAGGCCGTGGCGGCGGGAGCCTCCATCCCGAGATGCGCCCAGCCGCGCGCCATCCGGGGCGTGCTCCAGGCGCTGACGAGGCGTGCGTCGGGCGTGACGATCAGGAGTCCCGCCGCTCCACCGAGGCGCGACCAGCAGGCGCCGAGGAGTGCGCGCGCCGCCGTTTCGGGATCTTCCCCGGCCTCGATTCGGGCCAGCACCGCACGGGCCATGGAGAGACGCGCAATGGCCTCTCCCCAGCCGGTGCAGGCCACCCCGCCGATCCGCGAATCCGCGTAGAGCCCCGCGCCCGGCAGCGGGGTGTCTCCCACCCGGCCGGGACGCTTGCCCAGAGTGCCGCCCGTCGATCCGGCGGCCGCGATCCGGCCCTCGCGGTCGAGCGCCACGGCGCCTACCGTGTCCCCCGGCGCAGCAATCCGGCGGCGGGCCTGGTGCTCCCGGAGCCGGGTCACTTCACGGGGCACCACGAGTTCTTCCGGTTGAATCGCCTCGAATCCCTGTTGCCGGGCGAACTCTTCGGCGCCCGCCCCGACCAGCAGCACCTGGCGGGTCGCGTCGATGACCCGCCGGGCGACCCGGACCGGGTTCAGGATCGTGCGCACGGCCGCCACCGCGCCCACCCGAAGATCCTCACCGTCCATGATCGAGGCATCGAGGACGGCCTCCCCGCGCCGGTTCAGCACGGACCCGGTGCCGGCATTGAGCGCCGGATCGTCTTCGAGAAGCGTGACAACCGCCTCCACGGTGTCCAGTGCGGAAACGCCGTCCCGCAGTAAATCGAAGCCGAGACGTACCGCTGCCAGGGCGCCAGACTGGTGAGCGTCCCGCTCCCCGGCGGGAATGTCCCAGGCCCCACCGTGGACAAGAATGGCCGGACCAGTTCCCCGAACAACTTCGCAATGGATCCGGGGTGTTTCGCTCTTCACCGCCGGATTCTCCGTCGGAATCGGGCCCCGGCTGGTACCGCTACGGGGAATCGAACCCCGGTTTGATGGCTGAGAACCATCCGTCCTAACCCCTAGACGATAGCGGCACCCGCACGCGAGGCCGCCGATATTACCACTCTCCCCGGAGCTGGCTACGGACCCCGGAGCACCGTGGGAGCGCTGAGGTGCCAGTCGGACATCGAGGGCGCCGGAAGGTCCCGGTCCCCGTGCTGGCGAACCAGCACCCGCGCCCGCGAGCGGCGCGGGAGGAACCGGGCAAGGAACAGCCCCTTGGCAAGAAGACGATGCGGCGTCTCGAAGAACACGGAAGGGGCGGGATCGGCGGCCTGAAGCACGCTCACGGCGAGCAGGGCGGTCACGTCGGGTTCCTGGGGCGGCGCGATCCAGTAGGACACCTTGAGCCCGCCTTCGGCCGCATGCTCGAAGCGACAACTCGCAAGCGGCCGGCCCGCCCGCACCAGATGCAAGCCGGCGGCGGGGTGCGGCGCCTCGCTCGCGAGCCCGGCAACCGCGCCGAAACCCGGGGCCAGCCGCTCCCGAAGCTTCCCCTCTTCGGGGTCTGGCAACGCTTCGGGGACCACGGTTACACCCTCGGGAGGGTGGGCGCGCGGCAGCAGCAGCGCCGTCGCGCTCCGGCGCAGCCATCCGGGCCGCACGGGCGCGGAATAGCGCGGCAGTGGTCCGGCATCATCAAAACCCAGGGCGCGCAGGTCAGGTATCAGGTCGCTGGCGTCCTCTTCGAGCACCAGCGCGGAGACCCCGGCGCTCCGCGACCAGGCAGAGAGCCTGGCCAGTCCCTCCCGACGCCGCTCGGTGGGCGGGAGCCGCAGGCGACTGAGGAATTTCCCTGAAGCCGGACGCCCGAGCCGATGCCCCAGGAGCGGCGCCGCGACGATTTCCACCGGCGCCGTCCCGGGGTTTGGACCGGAAGGCGGGCTTCCGGGCGGGCGGGAAACGCCGGGCGACCGACTCACTCCTCGGGGGGCATCAGGATCCCGAGGACGATGTAGCACAGGATCCCGGGAAACGCGGCCGAACAAATGCTCACCAGGACGTAGAGAACCCGGAGCAGCGTCCGGTCCATGTTCCACCAATCGGCGAGCCCGGCGCACACCCCAAGCAGCATCCGGCCCTGGGATGGGCGCACGAGTTTGGCCATTGTCTTCTCCTACGAACAGTTGGGGGAGATGGTTCAGCCGACAGGTGAGACGCCTACCACCGACCAGAACATGGCGAAGGCGCTCGCCGCCAGCAGCCCGAGGGCCCACAGGCCGTGTTTGCCTCGCTCGGGAGAGAACGCCCCGAAGCGCGATGCCACGAGGTACCCGCCGAGAAAGCCGCCCAGATGTGCGGCGTTGTCGATTCCCGGAACCAGCGCGCCGAATATCGCGATGAAGATCACGTAGCGCCAGATCTGGCGCGCGAAATCCGAACTCGTGCGCCGCCCGAAATAAAGCAGCGCCCCGATCAGGCCACACAGCGAAGCCGACGCCCCGACCGTGATCCCCGGCGCCCCTCCCAGGAAGGGAATGGCGATGCCGGAAGCTCCCATGAACGAGGACAGGAGGAAACCGGTGGCCGCCGAAACCTGGTAGATCACCAGCGCGCGGCTGGTGCCGAACATCTCGCTTACCGGGGGGAAGAGATTCCAGAGCCAGTACATGTTGAAGAAGATGTGCAGCAGACCGCCGTGCAGCCAGCCCGCACTCAGGACGGCGTACCACTTCCCGACCGCGAATACCGGGATCCCTCCCGCGGCCCCCATTCGGTAGAGGATGCGGCCGTCCGGGCTCAGGAAACCGAGCAGGCCCCGCATCTCGATGGCGCCGACGCTGAGCACCAGTGCGAGCAGGAACAGCCCGATGTTGGCGCCGAGCAGGACCTTCAGGACGCTGTCGGTATCGAAGCGAAGGAGGCCGGCGAAACCGAAGAGCCCCGGATTCCGGCGGCCGCAGGAAAGGCACTCCCGGTCGTTCACCCCGACGAGCTGTCCGCAGCCGGGACACAGCACGGCGCCCTGCCGCTTCGCCCCGAGGACCATCGGCCTATTCTGACATCTCCCCGTCACCGAAGAACGAGCGGACGGCGCCAGCGACGTACCCCAGTTCCTCATTCGAGAGGCCGGGATGAAGGGGGAGGCTCAGCACTTCCCGCGCCGCCGCCTCCGCCTCCGGGCAGGCGCCCGCCGCCTTGGAAGCGGCTGAAAACGCAGGCTGTTCCGTGAGCGCGGCCGGATAGTGCACGAGCGAGTCGATCCCGGAACCTGTGAGATGGCGTCGAAGCGCGTCCCGCTGCGCCGTGCGGATCACGAACAGGTGCGAGGCTCCCTCCACCCCGGGGCCGGGGGTGACGAAGCGAACCGGCAGCCCTTCGAGCAGCTCCCGGTACTTGAGAACCAGGGCTGCCCGCTTCCGGTTTCCCGCGAGCAGTCCGGGCAGGCGCCGGTTGAGCACCGCGGCCTGGATCTCGTCGAGGCGGCTGCTCCAACCCGGGGTGATGTGATGGTGGCGCTTCCCCTGTCCGCCGGAACGCAGACTTCTCGCGCGCGCCGCGAGATGTTCGTCCCGCGTCGCCACGAGACCGGCGTCGCCAAGCGCCCCCAGGTTCTTGGTGGGGTAGAAGCTGAAGGCGGCGGCCTTCCCGAAAGATCCGAGAGCCTGCCCCCGAAAACGCGCCCCGTGCGCCTGGCAGGCGTCTTCGATCACGGGAACGTCGTGGCGGGCGGCGGTCTCGATCAGCTTCGGCCAGCCCGCGCCGGCGCTCCCGAAGATGTGTACCGGAACGATCGCCCGAATGTCCTGCGTTTCGAGCGTTCTGGCGACGGCATCGGCATCCAGGCACAGGCTTCCGGGCTCGACGTCGGCGAAGACCGGGATCGCCCCGGCGCGCTGGATGCCGATTGCCGTGTAGCCGGTGGAAAACGCAGCGGTCAGGACCCGGTCGCCGGAGCCGATCCCCGCGGCCGCGAGCGCCAGCGTGATGGCGTCCGTGCCCGAGGCCACTCCGACTGCATGCTCGACTCCGATCGCTTGGGCGAAGGCCCGCTCGAACGCCTCTACCTCCAGACCGAGGACGAAGCGGCCGGAGGCGAGTACCCGCGCTACGGCTTCCCGAACGCCGGGGTCACCGTCGGCCGCGAGGCGCTGAAAGGGAATCTTCATGAGGTCCCGAGGCGCATGGCCCGCACCGTCTCGGCCAAGCCGCGATCCAGGGTGCATTCCGGCCGCCAGCCGAGGTCGCGGCGGATCGCCGACCAATCCGAGTGGAAATCGCCGATCGCGATGGCATCGTAGCCCGCGGGAAGCGGCGCGACGCGCACGCGCGGCTCCTCGCCGAGGGCCCGAAAGATCGCCTCCGCAAACTCCCCGAGGCGAACCGGTGAAGAGCCCAGATTCCAGATTCCGGCCGGTGCTTCCGGCCAGCCGGCCCGCAGGAAAGCGTCCGCCACGTCGTCCACGTAGTTGAAGTCCCGCAGCAGCCCGGAGCTTCCCAGAATGGTGATTTCCCGCCCGGCGAGCGCGTCTCCGAGGACGCGGCCGGTAAGCCCGGCGGCCGGGCCGGTGGTCGGCTGTCCCGGCCCATAGGTGTTCGTGAGCCGGAGGACCGAGAAACGGACATCCCTCGCCTCCGCGCTGTGGCGCACCAGGTGCTCCGCCGTTTCCTTGTGCACGGAGTGGATATCCGGCGGGGCGACCCGGTGGTCCTCGCCGGCGGGCAGGCGTTCCGCCCGGCCGTAGAGCTGGCGCGTACTCGCGAACACCACCCTGGCTCGGGGCGCCCTTGTCGCCACCGCGGCGAGCAGCGACACGGTCCCCATCACGTTGTCCTCAAAGTCGGCTTGCGGCTCGTCCATGCTCTCCCGGTGCCCGTTCGCCGCCGCGAGGTGGAAGATCACTTCGGCTTCCGCGACCGCGTCGCCGAGTGCTTCGGGATCGCCGAGCTCCCCTTGCCGGAACCGGACGTTCGCGGGCGGGAAATCACGGCGGACGCGATCGAAGCCTGTAACCCGAGCGCCCGCGGAGGCGAGGCGCGTTGCGAGACGGCTGCCGATGAAGCCGGCCGCGCCGGTGACGAGAACCCGGCGCCCGGTCCACGCAACGTGGTCGTCCATGGGGATCCCGTGGTTTCGCTATGGGCGTCCAGTTACGCCGCGGAGCGGCGCCGACCTCCGGCCAGTTGCTGTGCAGTCGCGCCGGGACGCCGGCCGTCCGGTTGGCGCGCCAGAAGGGGAGCGCCGACCTCTGGCCAGTTGCTGTGAAAATGCAGCCGCGACCGGATGCTGACAGGGCGAGCGCGTATAGCCGACGGCGCGATGGCGGGGACGGCTTGGAACGCCGACCTCTGGCCAGTTCTCCCGGTGGGGGCCGGCACGCGCGGGAGCGCGAACCAGGGCCGATGACTCGGCGTCAAGCCAGCTTGAGTGCCGCGCCTTTTTCATGCCCGGCGGGGCGTGCCGGCGGACCCGATCATGGCGGTTTCTCCCGGTGGAGGCCAGCATCGCGGCCCGACCCGGCAGCGAAATACGCGAGATCATTCACACGCACGATCCAGCTTTCGGCTTCGTCGTCCGGATCAGGTGCGCCGAGGGGAAGCCGGCAGCCATCGGCGCGGCCGTTGGCTCAACGCTGCGCCGTCCGAGGAGATGGTTGTGCGCGAACGAGGTCGTAAAGCACCCGTTTCGCGTCCGAAAGCGACCCGCCGGAATCGCTCAGCCATTCCGGCACCCTGTCCGGGTTGGCCCCAAACCAACCCGTGTCTCGTCCTGAACTGCCACCGTGCTGGGCTTGGATGCCTCCGGCCACCCTCCACTGAAACAGGATGACCTCTTTCGGGACAACCCGGCAGTGCGCATCGAAGGGACTTGCACACAGACAGATCACAGCGTCGTAGTTCTGATCGCGGAGCTGCTGGAACTTGTACTTGCCGCCCTCCCACAACGTCGAGCCCTTGATGATCGGCGGCACCTTTGTCACAAGAGTCGGGACTGAACGAGCACACGCTCGACGACGCCATCGCAATTGACTAATTGAGGTCCAAACCTTGCCAAGCGGTCGGCCATGACCCGGATGGCGTCGGGGCTGTTGTCCACCAGCACGAAGTCCCTCCGGTTCCTCGCCGCCGCTTCCCCGAACGAACCCGATCCGGCGAAGAAATCGAGCAGCAGGTCTCCCGGGTTCGAATGGACCCGGACGATGCGCTCCAGAACCCCGAGGGGCTTCTGGGTCGCGTAGCCGGTTCGCTCCTTCCCGGTGGGACTGACGATTGTGTGCCACCAGACATCGGTCGGGGTCTTCCCGCGTGCCGCCTTCTCGGCGCCGACGAGCGTCGGCGCGAGATAGGGAATGCGGTCTATTTCGTCGTAGTGGAAGGTGTATTCGTCGGGGTCGTTCGCGTACCAGAGCAGGTTGTCGTGTTTCGGCGACCAGCGGCTCTTGCTGCGAGCCCCGTAGTCGTACGACCAGATGATCTCGTTGATGAATGACTCCCGCCCGAAGATCTGATCGAGCAGTACCTTCGCATAGTGGACCTCGCGGAAGTCCACGTGAAGAAAGAAGCTGCCCGTCGGCGTCAGTACCCGGCGCGCCTCCTCCAGCCGGGGCTTCAAAAACCCCAGGTAGTCATCGTAGCGGTCGTCGAATCCGATCGTGCCGAGGCGGACGGTCCGATAGCGGTTGCCGCCGAATCCCGTGCGATCCCCATCCCGGTCGCGGACGGTGCGGAGCCGGGTGCGGGCTTGTCGGCGATTCGTGTTGAACGGCGGATCAATATAGATCAGGGAGAACGTGTCGTCGGGGAATCCGCGCAGGGTCTCGATGTTGTCGCCAAAGACGATCTGCCGGCGCGGCGCGACGGAATTCAGGCCTTCCACGGCCGACTTCGCTCCACGCGATGAGAGTATCGCGACCCACGGGGTTTCACCGCACCGCTGAGTCCCGATGCGGGTTTCGCCGCCCTCTCTGGCCACAATGCCGGCACCCAGCGGGGGAAACGACGATGATCGCGTCCCGCTGCACGCCCCGCCGGGCATGACAAAGGCGTAGGGGGCCTCCGGGCGCGGTAAGGGGTAGGCGGTCGCGCCATCCGGGGTTGAAAGAGCGTGCGGCACTCATGTTGGTATGGCGCGGCGTCATCAGCGCTGGTTTCGCGCTTCCGCGCGATGCCGACCGGAGGTCGGCGTTCCAAGCCGTCCCCGCGCTTCTGCTCGGGCGGCGGTACGCGGTTTCGCGGCCCGGCGGGCCGCGGTGCCGGTCTGAAGGCCCCCACCGGGAGAACTGGCGGCGTTCCCGTGCCGGCGGAGCCATCCGGACCGTTGGATTCCCGGCGGGACTGCATTTTCACAGCAACTGGCCGGCGCTCCCTTCCGGGTTACGGTTCGCGGAATGGACGCCGGACCCGGAAAGGGGACCCAGGGCACGCTCTTTGTCGTTGCGACCCCCATCGGGAACCTGGACGACCTGTCGCCCCGAGCGCTCGCCGTCTTGCGAACGGTTCCCTGGATTGCCTGCGAGGACACCCGCGTTGCCCGGCGGCTGCGCACCCGGTTCGGCCTCACCGCGCGCCTCGTCTCCTGCCATGACCACAACGAGGCGCGCCAGGTCGAGTTTCTTCTCGGCCGGCTCCGGTCGGGAGAGGATCTGGCGTTGATCTGCGATGCCGGAACCCCACTGATCTCGGACCCCGGCTACCGGGTGGTTCGAGCCGCAAGGACCGAAGACCTGCCGGTTCGCACGGTGCCGGGACCGTCCGCGGTGGCCTCGGCGCTTTCGGTCGCTGGTCTTCCGACCGACACTTTCACATTCTTCGGCTTCCCGCCGGGACGGCAGGGGGCAAAGCGGCAAACCTTCCTGAAGCGCGCCGCGGAAGCGCCCGGGTCGCTTGTCTTTTTCGAATCTGCGCGCCGCGCGGCAGGCCTCCTCGATGAATTGGGTCAAATCCTCGGTCCACGCGAGGCCTCCGTCTCGCGGGAAATGACCAAGATCTATGAAGAACACTGGTTCGGCCCCCTGCCTGAGCTGGCCCGGCGCGCGGAGAAGGAGCCTCCCAGGGGAGAGGTGACCATCGTCGTCGGCCCCGCGGGCCGCCGGAAGCAGGGCGCCACGTAGACTTCCCGTCGGGGGATGGTGATGCTGATGGTGGGCCTTGGCGTCCGCCCGCTTTTCTGAAGGTTGCCCGAGCCACCGGGCGCTGAGTTCTCTCAACCATGCACTTCCTGCTCGTCTATTCCGCGGCTCCCGAGGTCGGACGCTATCCATTCTTCGACACCACCGTGGAAGAAGCGGCGGCCCGCACCGCTGCCGCTCTGGATCCCGCGGAACTGCTGGCTCTGGCGGCGCCTGACGGCGATGCCTCCGCTCTCGAAGCGGCAGGCGCCCGGCGAGTCACGCCAGCGGAAGCGGCGGCGGTCCTTCGTTCGGCAGGACCGGGGAAGCGCGGAGCCCTCCTCGCGCCCGGGGTCGTATCGGTAGCGGGGCCGGAACTCACCGCCCTCGTGGACGCGGCCGGGAAGGCTCCGCTGCTGCTCGAGAACAGAGACGGTCAGGTCCTGGCGATCGCGGGCAAGGTCAATTGGCTCGCCTCCGTTGTCCGCGAAGACTTCGACGAAATCGTCGAGACATTTGGTCCCGCGCCTCTTGAACCGGTGGCCGGCTACACCCGGATCGACGGAGCCGCGACCTGGTCGGCGGCCATCCGCGAGTCCCACCGCCTTACCGCCAGGCGATTCCTCGAGGGCGGAGTACTGGTCGAGGACCCCGACACCCTCTGGGCGGACCCCGCCTGCCGGGCCGAAGCGGGCGCCCGCATCGGCGCCTCGGTGCGGCTCGCTGGCAATACTTCGGTCGCGGCCGGCGCCGAGGTCCAGAGTTACTGCCGGCTCGAGAACACCGAGGTGGGACCCGGTGCGCGAATCCTCAGCCATTGTGTGCTGCTCGACAGCTCTATCGGGCGCGACGCGAAGGTGGGCCCCTTCGCTCACATCCGCCCGAATACGCGGCTCGGGCCGGAATCGTTCGCCGGCAGCTTCGTCGAGACCAAGAACGCCATTCTGGCGAGGCGGGCGGCGCTCCCCCACCTGTCCTACGTCGGCGACGCGGATGTCGGCGTTGGCGCCAACCTCGGCGCCGGAACCATCACCTGCAACTACGACGGCCGCGGGAAACACCGAACCGTGGTGGAACAAGGAGCGTTCATCGGCAGCAACGCCATCCTGGTGGCGCCGGTCACGATTGGGCGCCGGGCCTTCGTCGCCGCGGGATCGGTCATCGTCGAGGACGTGCCGGAAGGTGCGCTCGCCATCGCCAGAGGCCGTCAGGCGGTGAAACCGGGCCGGGCGGCGGGGCGCTTCGAAGGAGCCGACGAGGTCTGAGCCTTTCCGTTACCGCAGAGGGTCGGGAACTTCCGGCGCTCTGGCATGAAATCCACGAACAGCCAGCCGCGGCGCGGCGGACGCTGGCCAGCCTCACCGCTGGCGCTTCCGTCCGAGCGGCCGCCTTTCGGGATGTGCGCGCGCTCCGGCAGGCCAGGGTGCTGCTCGTCGGCGCCGGATCGAGCCGCTACGCCGCCGAGATCGCCGCAGAGTGGTTCCGGCGCTGGAAGATTGCTGCCGAGGTTCGTTCCGCGAGCGGGGTCGGGGGGCCACCGTCGACCGGCGCGCTGCTGGTCGTCACCCAGTCCGGAGCCACGCGCAGCACGATCCGGCTCCTGGACCGAGCCGAGGCCGCCGGCATCTTCCGCATCGTGGTAACGAACGAGGGCGAAAGCGCAGCGGCGCGCCGGGCCGATCTGGCGCTCGTCACGAAGGCGGGGAAGGAGAAGGCGATCCCGGCGACCAAGACGTTCAGTTCGGCCCTGGCCGCGCTGCGGGTCTTCGGCTTCGAATGGTCCGCCGCTCTCGGTAGACGGCCGCCGGAATCCGGCGCGCACTCCGAGATCGCAAACCGACTCGAGAGCGCGGTCGCCCGAGAGCCCGAGATCGCAGCGCGGATCGCGGAGATCGAAGTCGGTGGTCCGTGGTTCTTCCTGGGAAGCGGCGTGTTCAGTCCCCTCGCGCGTGAGGGGGCCCTCAAGATGATGGAAGCCGCGCTGGTCCCGGCCATCCCCGTGCCCGCCGGCGAGCTGGCCCACGGACCGGCCGCGCTGCTCGGCGCCACGACGCCGGTGGTGCTGCTCTCGAGCGGTGACCCCCTCTCCCCCAGCGAGGCGCGCTCGCTCGCCGCGGCCCGGGCCGTTGGCGCGCCGGTGTTCCGATTCGGCGACGCTGCCACCGCTGCGGAACTCCAGCCCTTCGCGCTGGCGCCGGTCCTGCAGTTGCTCGCCTTCTTCGCCGGGCGGCAGCTCGGACGGGACGTGGATGCCCCTGCCGGGCTCCGAAAGGCTGTCCATGACGACTGACCGGCCCCGCCCTCGGGAGCACGCCGGGCATCCGGTCCTCGACGGCCTCAACGCCGCCCAGCAGGAAGCGGTGTCGGCTCCCGCCGGACCCACTCTGGTGCTCGCCGGGGCCGGTTCGGGCAAGACCCGGGTGATTACGCACCGGATCGGCTGGCGAATGCTCGTGGACGGGGCGCCGGCGGAATCCATCCTCGCCGTCACCTTCACGAACAAGGCGGCGCGCGAGATGCGGACGCGGGTGGAGGCCTTGAGTTCCGAAGTCCGGGAGGCCGGCAGCCTGCCGTGGGTCTCCACGTTTCACGCGTTCGGCCTGAACCTGCTGCGGCGCTTCGGCCGCGATATCGGCCTGGCGGCTGGTTTCCCGGTGTTCGGGGCCGACGAGAGCCGCGCCCTCGTCCGGCAGGTGGCGCGAGAACTCCGGATCGAGGACGACCGGCTCCCGCTCGGGAGGCTCATCCAGTTGGTTTCCCGGCTCCGCAACGCGGAAGCGTCCGGCGCCGCGTTTCGCGGGCCGCGGGATGCGCGGCTTTCGGACAAGGTCCGGGAAGCGGTTTCGGCCTACCGGCAAAAGCTCTCCGAGCTGAAGGGTGTGGACTTCGACGACCTGCTGATTCGCACTCTCGAACTGCTGGATGCCTCGGAAACGGCCCGGTCCTTTGTTGCCCGGCGGGTGCGCCACCTGTTGATCGACGAATACCAGGACACCGGTCCTACCCAACATCGGCTGGTCCTGAAACTCGCGCCCCATCGGGATGTCTTCGCGGTCGGGGACGACGACCAGGCGATCTATTCGTTCCGTGGCGCCGACTTCCGAAACATCCTCCGCTTCCGGGAGGACTTCCCGGGGGCCCGGGTCCTGCGCCTGGAGGAGAATTACCGCTCCACCGCTGCCATCGTCGATGCCGCCAATGCGGTGATCCGCCGAAACCGGAGGCGGGACGGCAAGACGCTTCGTCCGCTCGGGGAGCAGGGCGAGCGGGCCAGGTTCCGTTCCTTCCCCAGCGAAACGACCGAAGCGCAGCAGATTGCCATCGAAATCGCGGGACAGGGTGAGGGGCGGGGCTCGACCGCAGTGCTCCTCCGAACGCGCGCCCAGACCCGGCCCTTCGAGGAAGCGTTCGCCGCCCACCGCATTCCCCATGTGATCGTCGGTGGACTGCGCTTTTACGAGCGGCGTGAGGTGCTGGACGCGCTCGCCTGTATCCGCGTTGCGGCGAATCCTGACGACGACTCCGCTTTTCGCCGCGCCGTGGCGGCCATTCCGCGCGGAGTGGGTCCGAAGTCCCTGCAGCGGATCGAGGAGCGGGCGGCTGCAGATGAAACGGCACTCCTGGCGGCGGCGGAGCGAACGGTGGCGGAGGGTGGTCTTCCGGCTCGGCCCCTCAGCGGCCTTCAGGCTCTTGTCAAGGGAATCGCCGCAGTTCGCCGCGCCATCCCGCGGGGGCCGGAGACGGTGGTCCGATCGGCGCTGGCGGACACCGGCCTCGGACCCTTCTTCCAGGAGAACGACCGGGAGCGTTTCGAGAACCTGGTGTCCCTGCAGAGCGCCGCCCGGGAGTTCGAACGCTCGAACCCTGACGAGAGCGTGGATGCCTTTTTGGATCAGGTGAGTCTGTTGTCGGCGGAGGATCTCGTTCCTGAGGAAGCGGGAGGACGCCGCGCTCCGCCGGTAACGGTGATGACGGTCCACGCCGCCAAGGGGCTCGAGTTCGATTCCGTGTTCCTGGCCGGCCTCTGGGAGGGACTGTTTCCCCACGCGTTTTCGCTGGAATCGGACGTCCAGTTGGAAGAGGAGCGGCGCCTCTTCTACGTCGGGATGACGAGGGCGCGAAAACGCCTGCACCTCTCGGCAGCGCCGGGCGGCGCCCCCTACTTGCGATCGCGGGGCCGCGTGTCCCGCTTTCTCGGCGAGATTCCGCGGGAATTGATCGAGACACCCCGGGCGGACGCCCGGACCATTCCCATCGCCGCGGCTCCGTCCACCGGGCGCTTTCGAAAAGGGGAGAAGGTGCGCCATCCGAAGTTCGGCGTCGGGCGGGTCGAAACGGTGGATCCAGACGGTAAACGCCTTTCCGTTCTGTTCCGGTACCACGGTCGCCGGCGACTGGTCCTCGAATACGCGCGACTCGAACGCGTCTAGCCCGGAGTTCAGACTCCCGAACGGCGCGCTGGCACGGGACCGCCGACCCCCGGTCGGCACGCGCGGGAGCGCAAAACCGCACATCGCTAAGGGAAAAAAGGTGCGGGGACGGCTTGGAACGCCGACCTCCGGTCGGCACGCGCGCGAGCGCGAAACCAGC
This sequence comes from Candidatus Marinacidobacterium sp., assembly GCA_965223075.1. GTDB lineage: Bacteria > Acidobacteriota > Vicinamibacteria > Marinacidobacterales > Marinacidobacteraceae > Marinacidobacterium. The sequence goes on from OZ244986.1 coordinate 2,356,790, forward strand.
GCCGATGACGCTGCGCTCTGCCAGCTTGAGTGCCGCACCCCCCTCCAATCCCGGATGGCGCGACCCTGCACTCCGCGAATCTGCGCGGTGATCCTTTGCCTGCGCTGCGCCACTGGCGACAGCAGCACTGCGCCTTTCGCTGCGCTGTCGCGCAGCGGTGCCGACCAGAGGTCGGCGTTCCAAGCCGTCCCCGCGCTTCCGCTCTGGCGGCGGTAGGCCTTTCGCTGCGCTGTCGCGCAGCGGTGCCGACCGGAGGTCGGCGTTCCAAGCCGTCCCCGCGCTTTTGCTCTGGCGGCGGTAGGCCTTTCGCTGCGCTGCCGCGCAGCGGTGCCGGCCGGAGGCCGGCGTTCCAAGCCGTCCCCGCGCCGCGGGGTCAGCCGGCCGACGTGCCCGTCAGCTCTTCGAGTTCGAACACCGCCGCATAGGGGACGCCGGCCGCGGCGAGCAGCGGGCCCGCGCCCATCGCGCGATCCACCAGCGAAACCGCTCCCACCACCTCGAAGCCGGCGTCGCGCGCGGCCTCCACGGCCGCAAGGGTGGATTTCCCGGTGGTGGCGGTGTCCTCCAGGATGACCGCGGCGCCGCTTGGGCGTTCGATCCCCTCGATGCGCTTGCCGCGGCCGTGGTCCTTCGCTTCCTTGCGGACGAAGAAACCGGCCAGCCCCCGACCGGAGGCTCCGGCTTCCATGACCACGGCGGTGGTCAACGGGATTGCCCCGGCGGCCATCCCGCCCACCGCGGATGCCCGAAAGCCACAGCGCTCCATGGTGTCGAGCAGAACTCGACCGACCAGCCCGGCGGCATCGGAACGCAGAACCGTCAGCCGGGCGTCCACGTACACGTTGGAAGTGCCGCCGTGCGCCAGCGTGAATTCGCCGAACTTCACGGACTCCCGCCGCAGAATGGAAAGCAGCGCGGTGCGGGAGTCGTCGCTCAAGGTGACGAAGTGTCTTCCGTGGTCGGCTCGATGGCGGCGATGATCCAGCGGGAAGGCACTTCGGCGCCGTACTGGTTCTGGAGGTCGTAGCGGAGGAGGCTGAACCGGTAGGCGTGCTCGTTCCCTTCCTCCACCGTCCGCACCAACACCTCCTGTTCGGAGATGTTCCCGGTGAGGTAGTCCACGGGCGCCTCCCGGAGCAGGCTCCGCCCAGTCCGGCGGCGCTCTTCCTGCAGGGCCATCTGCACTTCGCTCAACGAGGAAACCAGCCGGCGGCGCTCCTCGGCGTGGGCATCCCAGGCGGCGGCGATCTCCCCGAGCCCGCCTCCGAGGCCGGCATCCGGGTTTTGCTCCCGCCGGGAAGCAATCGCCTCGAGAGCGTCCCGGTTCGCCTGCCGGAAGTCATAGAAAACCTTGAACTGCTCGTCGCGAGCGGCCGCGGCGGCGGTTTCCTCCGCCCGGAGTTCCGGCACGCGGTAGGGCCCCGCGGTCACCGAGCCGATCTCCACGACCTCCCAGGATTCCACCGGTCCCCCCGGGAAAGAGACCATCGAAAGACCCCCGACGGTCACCCGGTCCTCCTGGACCACGGCGCGAAAGAACTGCGTGATCAGCATCGCTTCGGGAGCGGAAGAGCAGCCGGCGAGCGGGGCCGCGGATGCCGCCCCAAGGGCAAGCAGAATGGTCCCGAAGCGCAGAGACACCCGGCTACCTGATCCCTTGGTCATGTCTCGTCCGATTCCGAAGGAACTGCCGGATCTGTCGGAGCCGGATCTTCGGCTGCCGGGGCCTCTTCATCCGGCGGAGTAGGGGGAATCCGCGTAACGGCAACGACCTCGTCACCCTCCCCGACCTGTTGGGCTCGGACTCCTTGCGTGGTCCGCCCGAGATCGCGGAAATTGTCCACCGGGATCCGGACTGCCTTGCCGGCGGCCGTGATCAGAATCACGTCTTCGCCGCTACGCACGGCGACCGTGCGCACCACTTGCGGTTTGTTCTTGGCTGAGATGTTGCGGACACCCAGGCCCCCGCGGTGTTTCTTCAACGGGTATTGCTCCATTGAGCTCATTTTCCCGTAGCCCTGCCGGGTCACGGTGAGCAGCGAGACTCCTCCGTTCGTCTGCTCGTCGACCGTGACCAGGCTGACGACCTCGTCCTCACCCCGCAGCGTGATCCCCCTTACCCCCGCCGAGACGCGGCCCATGGACCGTACGTCGCTCTCCAGAAAGCGGATGGCCTTTCCGTTCCGCGTGGTCAGCACGACCTGGCTCCCGCCACTGGTCAGGGTCGCGGCCAGCAGGGTGTCCCCCTCGGGAATCCGGACCGCACGGAGGCCGTGCGCCCGCACGTTCTTGTACTGCGAGAACGGAGTTCGCTTGACCCGGCCGCCGCGGGTCGCGGTGAAGAGATGGAGCGATTCGGAGGCCTCGTCCTCTTCAGGGAGCGGCACGATGGCAACGACCTGACGTTCCTTCGGAAGTCGGAGCACGTTCACGATGGCGCGACCGGTGCCCGCCTTTCCGGCTTCCGGGATCTCGTAGCCCTTGAGCCGATACGCCACGCCCTCGTCGGTGAGGAACAGGATCCGGCTGTGGGTGTTTCCGATCAGGACCTCATGGATGGCGTCCCCGGAACGGATCCGGGCGCCGGAGTGCCCGGTGCCGCCCCGCGCCTGGGCCCGGTAGTCGCTGAGGGGGGTCCTCTTGATGTAACCGGCCTGGGTTACCGAGATCACGATGTCCTCGACCGGGATCAGTTCCTCGATCGATAGATCGCCCGCATCTTCGACGATCTCGGTGCGGCGGTCGTTTCCGTGTTTCCTGGCAGCAGCCAGCGCTTCGTCCCGAATGATCCCGTCCACCCGCTCCGGACTCTGCAGAAGGTCGCGGAGATCGCGAATCTTCCCGCCGAGGTCCGCCATCTCGGCCTCGATCCGCGCGCGCTCCATCTGGGTCAGGCGCTGGAGCCGAAGATCCAGAATCGCCTGTGCCTGCGCTTCGGAGAGACCTTCCTGATCCGGCTCCGCGCGGCCGTTCCCCGAGCGGGCCAGCAGCTCCCGGTCGGTGCTGAAACGCCGGGGCCGGAGTTCACGCATGAGGCGCGCCCGGGCGCTGGCCGGATCCTGGGAGCGCCGGATCCAACCGATGACCTCGTCGAGGCGGTCCACCGCGGCGGCGAGTCCCTCGAGGATGTGCATGCGCTGTTCGGCCCGATCGAGGTCGAATCGGGTGCGCCGTCGAATCACCTGCCGGCGGAACTGGAGGAACTCGCGGAGCATTCCGAGCAGCGAGAACAGGCGCGGCCGGCTGTGCGAAATCGCCAGCAGATTCATGCCGAAGGAGGTCTGCAGCGCGGTGTGGCGGTACAGGTTGTTCAGCACCACCTGGGGCTCCTCCCCGCGCTTCAACTCGATGACGACGCGCATGCCGCGCCGGTCCGATTCGTCGCGGAGATCCGAGATTCCGGCCAGCCGCTTGTCCTTGACGAGCTCGGCGATCTTTTCGATAAGGCGGGCCTTGTTGACCTGGTAGGGGATCTCGGAGACGACGATGCGTTCACGTCCCTCGCGGGACGTCTCGAAGTCGGCAACGGCCCGCACCTGGATGACCCCGCGCCCCTCGTAGTACCCACCCACGATGCCGCGCCGCCCGTGAATCCGGCCTCCGGTAGGAAAGTCCGGCCCGGGAACGAGTTGCAGTAACTCCGCATTCAGGTGCTCGTCGCTGGCCTCCGCGTGTTCGATCAGGTGAACCAGCGCCGCGGTCACCTCGCGCAGGTTGTGCGGTGGAATCTTGGTCGCCATCCCCACCGCGATGCCGTCCGAGCCGTTCACCAACAGGCTCGGTACGACGGTGGGAAGAACCTCGGGCTCTACCGTCTTGCCGTCGAAGTTGGGGTGGAAATTGACCGTGCTCCGGTCAATGTCCTCCATCATGGCGACGGCGAACTGCGTAAGCCGTGCCTCCGTGTAGCGGTAGGCGGCCGGCGGATCCCCATCCACCGAACCGAAGTTGCCTTTGCCGTCAATCAGCGGATGGCGTTGATTGAATCCCTGGGCGAGCCGTACGAGCGTGTCGTACACCGAAGCGTCCCCGTGCGGGTGGTACTTCTTGAGGACCTCCCCGACGATTCCCGCGCATTTGGAAAAGGACCGGGACGGCAGCAACCCCTCCCGGAACATCGCGTAGAGAACCCTGCGCTGCCCCGGTTTCAGGCCGTCACGGACATCGGGCAGCGCGCGGCCGATGATCACCGACATGGCGTAGTCCATGTAGGACTGCGTCATTTCGGTCTCGATGTGCTGGACGCGCTGATAGCGCGCCCGCCTCACCGGACCGTTGCTACCGGTGGCGTTTCCCGAGGCTTCCGGATCCGTGGAGGAAGGTTCAGACATCCAGGTTGGTGACGTTCAGGGCGTTTTTCTCGATGAACGCGCGCCGGGGCTCCACCTGATCCCCCATCAGGGTGCTGAACAGCTCCGCCGCATCGAGGTCGTCCTCGACCTGCACCTGTTTCAGGCTCCGCACCTCGGGATCCATGGTGGTGTCCCAGAGCTCTTCGGCATCCATTTCACCGAGTCCCTTGTACCGCTGGATCTTGAGATGACGCCGGGCGCCATCAAGCAGATGATCCAACAGCGCCCCGGCGGAGTCGAGTTCACACTCGGGGTTCGGGGTGGTGGCGTCGTCATTCAGGAAGACCCGAATGGGACGGGTATCGAACTCCCGGATCTGCTCGTAAAGAGCGACGAGCCGGTGGTACTCCCCGCGCTCAAAGAAAGGACTGCCGAAACGGCGCCTGAAGGCCGGGCCATCCCCGGAAGAAACCGGTTCGATCGCGAAACGTCCGGGAAACCCGGTGTCGTTCACAACCCGCGCCGGCGATCCGGCTTCGGTCAGCCGGCGCGCGAGGTCGTCCATCTCGGGGCGGGACGCGGTGATCTCGCTCCCGCTCCGGCCACGAAGCAGCCACAGCGCCAGGTTCCGCGGATAGCCGCGACGTTCCATGGCGTCCAGGCGCTCCCGAACCTGGCTCAGTCGGCGAACACTGGCCAGCAGTTCTTCTCCCGAGACGTCGGCCCCACCGGTGGACACGGTCCTTCCGGCGACCGAGCGCTCCATGAGATAGGCGTTCAGCCCCCGATCATGGAGGAAATACTCATCGGCCCGTCGCTCGGACTTCGGGTGCTCCACCCGATAGAGCGGAGGTTCCGCGATGTAGAGATACCCGTCATCCACAAGTCCCTTCATGCGGCGATAGAAGAAGGTAAGCAGCAGGGTTCGAATATGGGAACCGTCCACGTCGGCGTCGGTCATGATGATCACCGAGTGGTAACGCAGGGCCGTCAGGTCGAGCTCCGCGTCGATCCCGGCGCCGAGGGCGGAGATCAGCGCCTTGATCTCCTCGTTCTCCAGCATCCGGTTGGTTTGGGTCTTCTCCACGTTCAGGATCTTTCCGCGGAGCGGGAGGATCGCCTGGAACTTCCGGTCCCGTCCCTGTTTCGCCGACCCGCCGGCGGATTCGCCCTCGACAATGAAGATCTCGCTCTTTTCCGGATCGCGCTCCTGGCAGTCCGCGAGTTTTCCCGGAAGCGACGTGGAGGCCAGCGCCCCTTTGCGCCGCGCCATGTCGCGGGCCTTGCGGGCGGCGTCCCGCGCCTGGAAGGAGTCCACGACCTTGGAGACGATGGCTCTCGCTTCGTTCGGGTTCTCCTCGAAGAAGCGGACGAGCTCCTCATAGACCAGGGAATCGACGAAACCCTGGACGCTGCTGTTTCCAAGCTTGGTCTTGGTCTGGCCTTCGAACTGGGGCTCGGGAATCCGAACGCTGATGACCGCCGCAAGACCGACCCGGGCATCCTCGCCCTGAATGCGCCCCTTGATTTCCTTCCCCCAGCGGGTGCTCTGCGCGTAGGTGTTGATGGCCCGCGTAAGCGCCGCCCGCATTCCGCTGAGGTGCGTGCCTCCTTCAGGAGTGCTCACGTTGTTGACGAACGAATGGAGCGCCTCGCGATAACTGCTATCCCACTGAAGAGCCACCTCACACGACTGCGCCCCCGACGAAGAGCCGCCATTCGCCACGTCTGGGGATTCCACCTGAAACCTCACGATGGAAGGGTGGATCGGTGTCTCGTTGCGGTTCAGGTGCGCGACAAATTCGGAAATTCCACCCTCGTAGTGGAAGACGGAACTCTGGCCATCGCGCTCGTCGCTCAGCTCGATCTCAACCCCGCGGACGAGAAATGCCAGTTCCCTCACCCGGTGGGCAATCTGGTGGAGATCGAACTCGGTGGTTTCTTCGAAGATGGATGGGTCCGGGAGGAAGTGAACGAGGGTTCCGGTGTCCTCCGGGGCCGTCTCGCCGATCGTTTCGGGCGGTCCGGTGGGTTCTCCACGACGGTAGGACTGCTGGTAGATCGTCCCGTTCCGACGGACCTCGACCCGGAGCCAACTGGCGAGAGCGTTCACGACCGAGACGCCGACGCCATGCAGGCCAGCGGAATACTTGTAGGTGTCCGCGTCGAATTTGCCTCCCGCATGCAAGCGGGTCATCACCACCTCGACCGCCGGGAGCCCCGTGCTTGGCTCCGGATCCACCGGAATGCCGCGGCCGTCATCCCGGACCGACAGGCTGCCGTCCTGGTGGATCGTCACCTGGATCCGGCCGCAGTGGCCCGCCATCGCTTCATCGATGCTGTTGTCCATCACCTCCCTGAAGAGGTGATGCAGCCCGGACTCCCCGGTGGAACCGATGTACATCGCGGGCCGAACCCGCACGGCCTCAAGACCCTCGAGGATCTTGATGTCTCCGCCGGAATACTCGTTCAGCGGAGTGAGCACGGTGCTGTCCATGCTCAGCAGCCCCTCACCCGGCAGCCTGTGGACAAGGTGGGGTGAGCACCGAGAGCGGGGAGGCGCCCGGCTGAGGAGGTTGGCAGACCGATCAAACGAGCGGCATCCCGACGCAGAAATGTTCGATGCTGTCGTCCTCGCCCACCGGACGCAGGATGAACGCGGTGTCTGGCGTGTTGAACTCCAGCGCTACCACCCCGCAGTCGAAGCTCTTGGCAAAGTCACGCAGATGCACGAGGTTCAGGTGAAGGGTCAGGGGAGTACCCGACGCTTCAAGGATCTCGACTTCCGAGATCGCTTCTCCACGCACCGAGGTGACGTCAATCCGGATGAATTCGTCACCGATGTCGAGCTTGGCCCGGTTGAAGTCTCCAGTTGAGAACGGGAGTGCGGCCTGGACGGCGGCCAGCAGTCCTTCCCGGCTGGTCCGGACCCGCACCGGACAATCGTGCGGAACCACGTGTTCGTACTCCGGCAGCCGATCTGCGAGCTTGGCGCAAACGAGCAGACGGTGCCCGAACTCGAGAAAGAGGTGGTTCTCCCCTTCGAAGAAACGCATGCTCATATCTCCGCTCCGCGCAAGGAGCGTGAGTTCGGAAATCGCCTTCATGCCGAGTCCGAATGCCTGCTTGCCCCCGGAAGCAGTTCCTTCCCCGTCACCCAGAGTGGCGCTTGAGTAGGCCAGGCGGGAGTGGTCGGAGGACACGATTCGCACGCTGCTCCCCTCCACTTCGATCTGCGCTCCGGCCGTCGCGACCGAGGCGTCCACCGCGGCCGGGAAGGCGTAGGAACCGGATCGCAGCAGGGTCGCAAACGTCTCCGATGGCACGGCGCAGAGGGCGTCCGCGGGCGGCTCCGAGAGCGTCGGCGGGTCCCCGACCCGACCCGGAATGCGCGTGTCGTTCCCGCCACAGCGGACCTGGATCCAGTGCTGATCCGTCTCGTGGAAAGAGACCTTCTCGTCGCGCCCTTCCTTGAGCCAGCGGGCGAGCAGGCTCACCGGAACGCTGAGCAGTCCTTCGCCACTGGTCTGGGCAGCAATGCTGGACCTGAGACCAATCTCCCCGCCCGACGCCGTCAATTCGCACCCGTTCTCCGATGGACGAAACGTCACGTTGGAGAACATGGAAAGAGGGTCTGACGGCCGGTTCTCGACCACGCCGGCGAACAGGTTCAGTTCTGCCAGGAGGGCTTCTCTGTCAGTGGTGAAGTCCATGGAGTGCTCTTTTCTGAATCAAAAACAGGTGCCGCGAGGATTCGAAAACCGCTCGCGGATTACTACGGCGTGAGACACGTGCCGGTACAAAACTCTGAGCGACGCGCGGATCGGGCAGATCAATGGAAAGGGGAGCCGTCAGAATGGAATTATAGTAAGAAATAAGGGCTGTGGAAAGTGGGGATAGAACCCGTAAGTCATTGAAATATGGCAAGTTCCTTCTCTAAGCTATTGCTGGCGGACTGCCCGCTGAGGCGTGGTTTTGAGGGGGTAACCAGGGAAGTGGTCCATGGGCGTCCTGAACGCGCCGCGTTTCCAGTCCGAATCCCCACGAATTCCCCCTGTTTTCCCCACGTTTTCCCGATGGTCCAAACAACCTGCGAACAGAGCCGCGTGGCCTGGTCGCTGTGGAAAATGCAGCCGCGCCGGACGCCGACAGCCCGGATGGCGCGTTGACCAGGGAACGCCGGTGTTCACACCGGCACCGCGCGCCGACAAGCGCGCGACACCGCACATCGGTGAGGGAGAAGAGGCGCGGGGACGGCTTGGCGCCCCCACCGGGAGAACTGGGCCGGCCTCCGGCCGGCATCGCGCGGGTGCGTGAAACCAGCGCCGATGACGCTGCGCCATACCAACGTGAGCTCCCCATCCTCTCCCAAGCGCCAATGGCGCGACTGCTCACCGCCCCATCCTACCCGGGGCCGCGCCTTTTCCGGTCCTTCCGGAACGGGTCAGGAAAGCTGGCGCAGGAGACGCTCCAGCATCTTGTCCAGTCCCAGATCCCGCTCGCGTTGTGCGGCGATCTTGCGGATGCCGTAAGTCACGGTCGAGTGATCCCGGCGAAATTCCTTCCCGATTTCCTTGAGGGTGCGTCCGGTTGTTTCGCGGCAGAGGTACATCGCAACATGACGGGCCAGGACGAGCGCCTTGGAGCGTTGCGGTCCCGTGAGTCGGAGGGGCGCCATGCCGAAGGCCCTGGCCACGGCTACCTGCACCTCCTGGATGGAAGAACGGCGGGCTCGGCTCGATGGATGCGCCGCGAGAACCCGGTCGACGAGCGGGGGAGAGATCGCGACACCGTCGGTGCGTGACTCGGCGATGAGGCTCTTGAGGGGTCCTTCGAGTTCCCGGCCGTTGTTCTTGAAGCGGGACGCGATGCTCTCCGGGACCCCGTCCGGCAGATCTACCCCGAGGGCGGCCGCCTGCTGTCGGACAATGGCTGCCCGCATCTCCCAATCCGGCTGGCCGATGTCGGTAGTTAGTCCGGACTCCAGGCGGCTCTTGATCCGGGGGTCCAGATTCTGGATGTCCTGCGGGTGGGAGTCGGAGGTGAGGACGATCTGCCGGCCTCGCTCGGCGAGTGCGGTCAGCGCGTGGAAGAACTCTTCTGCACTGCGGCCAAAGCGATCGAGCCCGGGGATGAACTGAATGTTGTCCACCAACAGCATGTCGAGCCTGGCGCACTCATCTCGAAACGCGTAGAGATCGTGCTCTCGGACCGCGTGCACCACATGGCCGCTGAACACTTCCCCCCTCATATGGAGAATCCGGCGCCCCGGGTTCTTGTCCACGAACCGCCGGGCAATGGCGTGGAGAAGGTGGGTTTTTCCAAGCCCCCCGTCTCCGTAGATCAGGAGTGGGTTGTACGGGGAGTACTCGACCCCGGGAGCGCTCACGTCCAGGGCGGCCGCGTGGGCGCACCGATTACTGGTGCCGACGACGAAGGAATCGAAGGAGTAGGCTGGAGAAAGGGGATCGCTCCGCGACGTCAGTTTGAGCGAGCTGGTGTTCTGATCCCGGTGGGATCGGGGTGTGGCGTTGGTCGATTCGTGGGCCCCGGAGGGATTCCCGGACACGGAGCAACGAACCGAGGTCATGGGGCTCCCGGTTGCCTCGAAGGCGTGCAGGATCCGGTCCCGATACTCACCCTCAAGATGACTGGCGAACATGGTGTTGGGGACCCGGAGGACCACTACTTCGTCTTCGGCGCCCACGAACTGCGTCGGCGAAAACCAGGTCTCGTATTCGCGGGGAGAGACGCTGGTCTTGATGACGGACAACACCCTGATCCACTGGTCAGCGGTGGCTGTGGACGCTTCGGTGGCTGTCGTTACGCGGGAAAGTGGGTACAAGGAAAGATCGAATTTTTGAGCTGGAGGGTGCAGCCGTGGCTGAGACGAAAAAGGGAAAAGAACCGCCCATCCAGCGCGTGGCCGCACGGTTCTTGACGACGGCGACGGAATGTAGCAACGCCCCTTCGGAGCGCGTCAACCGGTATCGAACAACCCCAAGAATCCCCCGTGAAAAACGCAACACACCCAGGTGCTGCCCGCCGCTCTCGCGCCGCTGTCAGTCCACGGGCAATCTCGTGCCGCCGTTTCGGAACACATGACAAGAGCGACGGCCTCGCTGAGCGAGGAACGCTTACAGCACCATGGACGACGTGCAGCCGTGAAAGGGAAACAGGACACACTTTACGGGAAACGTCCCTTGGCGGTATACTGTCGCGCTCGGTGGAGCGGCGCGGCGGCTGCGGTGCCGCCGACCGGGTTTTTCTTGTAGATTCAATGACTTGGAGAGGACAATCCCGTGAAACGGACGTTTCAGCCCAATAAGCGGCGGAGGAAGCGGAAGCACGGTTTCCGGGCACGGATGAGCACTCCAGGTGGCCGCGCGGTTCTCGCCCGCCGGCGTCGCCGGGGCCGCCGTAGGCTGTCGGCCTAGCAGCCTGTAGATGAAGTGCCGTGAGCGCCGAGGCTGGCAAGGCGCCCGGCTGACAAGGCGCGCGAGGGAGGAATACCGAGTGTATTTCGACCGAAGCGCAACGATGAGCGTCGCGTAGCGTCGCGGCTCAGCCGGGATGGATGGCCAGCCGAACGCCGCGTCACTTTGTCTACAGGCTGCTACCACCGGCGCCCGTCCGCTGCGCTGCGAAGGTGTGTCCTGTTTGGCGCAATCAAAAGCATGCGGCTGTTGAGGGGCTCCATCATGGGTGAGGACAGCGGGGAGGGCCGGCGCCCACCGCTTTCGACTCCAAGGCGGGATGAATCCCTCCGTAGAGGCCAGCGGATTGGGCGGTCCTCGGAGTTCCGGACCGTCATGTCCTCCGGGTCGCGAGGCGTTTCCCAGTACCTGGTGGCCATCTGGTTGACCGGGGGTACCAGTGTGGCGCCGTCCCGTCTCGGGGTTGTCGCCAGCCGCAAGATAGGAGGCGCTGTTCAACGGTCGCGGGCCAAGCGCTTGCTACGGGCGGCCTACCGGCGGACCCCAGAGCGTCCCGCGGGGGATCTGGTCCTGATTGCGCGCCGCGATATCCGTGAGGCCTCCTGGCAGGACCTGGTGCGGGCGTACCGAAACGCCACCCGGATGGCCATGGGAAGAGGGCGTCCCCACCGCAGGTCCCCGGGACGGGGCGCAAACAGCAGGCCCCCCCTGCCGCCGAAGCACCGGGCCTGAGATGAGCGGCACGTCTCCTGGAAGCGCGGCGGTGAGCGATGCAAATCGGTGGCGAGCCCTCCTCGTCCGCGGTCTCGTCGGGTTGTTCGTGAACCTCATCCGGGTGTATCGGGTTGCGCTCAGCCCGCTCTTCGCGGGCGCCTGCCGGTTTCAGCCCTCGTGCTCCAGCTATGCCGAAGAAGCCATCCGGACTCACGGCCCCGGGCGGGGGGTTCTGTTAGCGGCAAAGCGGCTGCTGCGTTGCCATCCTTTCGGGGGGTCCGGGTACGACGCGGTCCCCGCACCCCACGGGCGTCCTGGAAGGCGTCAACGGCCGGCGGTGAAATCCACGCGACCCAGTTCTCCCAGTGGGCGTTGGGCTGGCGCTCCATCCCGGCTCAACAGCCGGTGGTGGAGCCCACGCGGCCCAGTTCTCCCGGTGGGGGCTCCTCCCTCACGCGCCTGGTCAGGCGGACCCCCACCGGGAGAACTGGGCCTCGCCCCCACCGGGAGAACTGGCGGCCCCGGCGCTCGCCCGGGTTCCCCTACAGGCGGCTAAGGTCATGGAACGACGCGTTCTTCTCGCGTTCTTGCTGTCGTTTTTCGTCTTCCTTCTTTTCGTCCGCTTCTTTGGACCCGAGAGCGCCCCCCCGGCTCCCCCGGCGCAGGAAGCGCCATCCGCCGTAACCACCACCCCATTCCCGGCGCCTGGGCCCACGGCCCAGGCGGCCGAGAGTGCGCCTCCGGCGGTTCCGACCGAATCACGGGAAGCGGAGCGGGAGCAGACGATCACCGTGGAGACGCGCCACTACCTGGCTGAGTTCTCCAATCGTGGCGGCAGGCTCCTCAGGCTTCGGCTCTTCGAACACACGGATTCCCTGGGAGCTCCCCTTGAGGCCCTGCCGCAGGGCGACGATCTCGTGAACTCGGTCCGGCCCCTCGATGTGGTCCTTCCGGGAGACCCGTCTCCATCCCGCCTCACGACCGCGCTTCACGAAGTCGCCATTGACGGGCAGGTCCGAACAGGCCCGATCCGTCTCGAGTTGAGGGACGGGGAGTCCCGCGAGATCGAGTTCCGATGGGCGTCTGCGGACGGCCTGGAGGTCTCGAAGATGGTGCGGGTCCGGGGCGGGGACTATCGCATGGGGGTGACGGTCTCGGCGAAACGGGGGGGAGCGGAGCAACTCAAGGAGGTTCTGTTCGGTCCCGGGATCGAGAACGAAATCTCGGCGGGGAGATATTTGGGGGCGGAGCAAGGCGTAATCGAGTCCGCGGGCGAGAGCCGGCTCTTCTCCTTCGCCTCGGTAGCCGAAGGAGAGGCGGCGAGCCTGTCGGCCCAGGCGGTTGGCGTTTCGTCGCACTACTTCGCGGGCCTGCTGGTAGCCGAGCCCGGCCAGCGCTACGAGGGGAGGCTGGAGGCGCTGGTGATTCCGTGGCAGAGCTTCGAGATTCCTCCCGAGGACGAGAGTGGGTCACGCAACGTCGTCGTCGCCCACCTGCGGTCCTCGAATGTGAGCGAGTTCACGCTCTTCACGGGTCCGAAGCAGGTGGAGTTGCTCACCGAGCTCGGAGTGGACATCGTGGAATTTGGCGCGTGGCTGCGTTTCCTGGTGGTCCCGATTCGGCAGGGCCTGCTCTGGGCGTATGAGCTGCTCGGGAATTACGGATGGGCGATCGTGCTGGTGACGGCGCTGATCAGCCTGCTGCTGGCCCCACTGAAGCACTACAGCTACGTCTCCATTCGGCGGATGCAAAAGATCAGTCCGCAGGTAAAACGGATTCAGGACAAATACCGGGGCCTGAAACCAACGGACCCCAAGCGCAGCGAGATGAATCAGGAGATGGTTGCGCTTTACCGGGAGCACAACGTCTCGCCCATTGGCGGCTGTCTGCCGATGCTGCTGATGATTCCCTTCTTCTTCGCGTTCTACCGGCTGCTGGTGGTTTCGGTGGAACTCCGGCACGCCCCCTTTGTGTTCTGGGTTCAGGACCTGTCACGCGAAGACCCGTACTTCATCCTGCCGGTCCTGATGGGGGTGAGCCAACTGATCATGCAGCGCATGACCGCGACGCAGGCCGAGGGCATGCAGGCAAAGATCATGATGTTCATGCCGGTGGTGTTCACCCTCATCCTCGCCTGGGCGCCCTCCGGACTGGTGCTCTACTGGTTTGCGAACAACCTGATTTCCATGGGACAACAGGCGGTGACCATCCGCATCATGGATCGCCGGGAGACAGACGCCAAGGCCGCGCAGGTCGTCGCCAAGGGCAAGCGAAGCAAGGGCGGCTCGGGACGGAAGCTGACGGCGGGCAAGTGAGCCGGGGAGCGGCCGCTCGGTCCGCGGGTCCGCTGAGCGAGGCGCTCGCCGGCGTCGAGCCGCCGGTCTCTACGGCGCTGTACGAGCAGCTTGCGAAGCTTTTCGAAATGCTGCGCGCCTGGAAAGGAGCCGGTATCGTGGGTTTTCGCTCGCCGGAGGACCTGGCGCGCTACTACTTTCGAGAGGCGCTCCTATTGCGCAGCTTGCTTCCGGACCGAGGTCCGTTCCTCGATATCGGGAGTGGAGGGGGAACGCCGGCGCTGCCACTGGCACTGGCCGGCGGCGGCGACTGGATTCTTCTGGAACCGCGGCGAGCCCCTGCCACTTTCCTGGATATGGCCATCGAAAACCTTGGTTTGATCCCACGCGTTCGCGTCATCAGGCAAAGACTCAAGGACTTCTTGAGATCCGAAACAGGACGGGCCGAATTGTCCAGCGTGTCGGCCGTAACGATGCGCGCGGTCAAGCTTCAGGCTGCCGAGTGGACCATGCTGGCGACCGGAATGTCCTCCGAAACACCGGTGATCTGGCCAACCTCCCGTCCGGCGCGGCAGCGGGCGGAGCTCGGTGGAGATGTCTTCGATGAGAAATACGTGTCAGCGGAACGGGGGGTCGTCTGGATAGGACGACCGCACCCTGGCAACCGGTAAGTGAAACCCACGCGGTGCTCACCCGGGTTCCACCGCCGGCTGCCAGGGCGCTGTCCTGACGCTCCGGTGTTTCACGTGAAACACACCGCACGTGGACGGATCGCCGTGGTAATCTCGGGACCCTCCAGATGAGGATTCTGGCGGTCGTCAACCAGAAGGGAGGGGTTGGCAAGACCACCACAACGGTGAATCTGGGTGCCGCTCTGGCGATGTGTGGACACCGGTGCATGGTTGTGGACCTGGATCCTCAGAGCAACCTCACTACCAGCCTCGGGCTTCAGATCGATGAGGACGGATACAGCATCTACGACGTGCTTGTCGACAACGAGCCCTTCGTTCGCGCCGTTCTGGAAACGGAAATTCCGAACCTGATCGCGTGTCCCTCAGATCCCTCGCTGGCTGCCGCGGACCTGCAGATCGCTGCGGACGATCCAGATCCGCAGCAACGGGCGCTGCGGCTCCGTCGGAGTCTTTCGGGTTTCGCCCGGCACGATCCGGCCATCAAGTTCGTCCTTCTGGACTGCCCACCGTCCCTCGGATTGCTGACCGTGAATGCCCTGGTGGCCGCCCAGGAGGTTCTGGTGCCCATGCAGTGCGAGTTCTTCGCCATGCAGGGACTTTCCCGGCTCATGGATACTGTGACCCGAATCGGACGGGCCTGGAACCCGGGACTCGATTTGCTGGGGGTAATTTTCACCATGGTTGACCAGCGCACCAACCTCTCACGGGACGTGATCGCCGAGGTTCGGAGCAAGCTGGGTGACCGTGTATTCCGCTCGATCGTTCCCCGATCCGTCCGGGCCGCAGAAGCGCCCTCGTATGGACTCCCGGTGCAGGTGTTCGATCCGAGGTCCAAAGCCGCCGTCGCGTACACCGAGCTGGCGGAGGAGGTCTTGTCCCGGTGAAGCGGCGTGGTCTGGGCCGCGGTCTCGATGCCCTGCTTCCCTCACCGGCTTCGAGCGACGGATTCCGCTTGCTGCCGGTCGGGGAATTGGTGCCCAATCCCGCGCAGCCGCGCTCACAGATGGCCGCGGACGATCTCGAAGGGCTCGCTGCGTCTATTGCTGCCAGAGGGGTTATCGAACCGATCGTGGTCCGGGCACAGGCCGGGAGATTCCAGATCATCGCCGGCGAGCGCCGTTGGCGCGCTGCCCGGTTGGCCGGACTCGAGCACGTTCCGGTGGTGGTTCGTGAAGCCTCCGATGACGATGTCGGGTTGCTGGCGCTGGTCGAGAATCTACAGCGGGAGGATCTCAACTCCATCGAGGAAGCGCTCGCCTTTCGCCGGCTCGCCGATTTGGGAGGAATGACCCACGATGCCATTGCCTCGGAGGTCGGACGAAGCCGAACGGCGGTAACCAACACCCTTCGCCTGTTGGAGTTGACACCCCAGGTGCGACGCATGGTGGAAACGGGGGAACTGCGCGCCGCAGCCGGGCGGGCGCTGGTTCCACTTGACGCCGCGACTCAGGCTCAACTCGCCGCAGAAATCGTCCGGGGTGATCTTTCGGTGCGGGAGGTTGAACGCCGTGTCAAGCGGGCCAGGGAGGGCAGCGGCCTTGGGGAGGTCACGCGGCGCGGGCGGTCAGGCCTGGATCCGAATACCCGGGACGCCCAGGAACGGATGCAGCGAGCTGTCGGGTTTCCGGTCCAGATTCGACGCCGTGGCAAGGGTGGCGCCGTCCAGATACAATTTTTCGCCGAGGATGACCTCCACCGCATTTTTATCTTGTTGACCCGTGAACGGGAAGTGAGTGAATAGAACCATGGCACGAAACTCAGCCAAGGACGCCCATGGCGGATACGTCGGATCCGGATCGCGTCTGTCAGGCCGACTGAACGCGCCGGGGCCTTTCAACGTGAACGGGGAATTTGTCGGCGAAATCCACTCCGACGACGAGGTTTCGGTGGGCAACTCCGGAAATTTCGACGGCAGGATGTATGCCCAGCGGGTGATCGTGGAAGGCGGAGGTCGGGTTAGCGGCGAGATCGCGGCTCAGGACGTCATCGTGCATTCCGGTGGATCCATTGCCGGAGTCGCGGTCCAGGCCGCCAACCTGACGCTTGAAGCCAAGAGCGATGCTGACGGCGCCCATTTCCAGATCCACCGCGACTACCAGCGCGCCGGGTCCCAAACGGCGGGCAATCCGGGCGGGTCACAGCCATCCAGCGAGCCGGGCAGCGCCAGCGTCTAGCAGCCTGTAGACAACATCGCGCGGCGCGGTTCCCGCGATGGGAGCCGTGGCTCGCGTCTCGCCTTCTCCACCGGCTGCCAGACGCCGGAAACGCTCCGGATTTCTTGGCAAGCCCGGTGTCCGGTGATAGCCTTCCCGCCGTCCGTGGCGGACTAGCAGCCTGTGGGCAGGGCAGGGTGCCCACTTGCTCTTGTCGCCGGCCGCTGGCTGTGTCCGCCACATCCGGTCGCCCTCGGTTTTCCGATTGGTGTCTTCCCGTTTCTGATGGGCGACCCCCTTCCTCTGCCTTCCACAGGCCGTAAGTCTCGTGACGATCATTCCTGATTTGACCGCGCTGATCGTGTCGGCGATCGTGGTGTGCCTGACGCTGATCCTGAAGCGCCAGTTCTTTGAGCCCCTGGCGCGCGCGATGGAAGCGAGGGAAAAAGAAATAGGCGAAGCCCGGCAGGGCCGGGACCAGGGAGAAGCCGACATCGCCGCTGCCGAGGCTCGGGTGGCAGCCGCGATCGAGGCTGTACGTGAGGATGGGTACCGGGAGATGGACCGGATACGCCGGGAAGCCGGTGAGCGCGCCGAGGCAACCCTGCTCTCGGCGCGCGACCAGGCGGCGGCGACCCTGGCAGTGGGTAAGGACTCGCTCCGGGAGCAAACCACGCGCGCCGAATCCGAACTCGAACGAACCGCAGATGGTCTGGCGAGCGATCTTGCCGCGAGGATCCTTCGCCGCGCCTCATGAAGCTCCGCCTCCGGAAGGAACTTCTCAGAGGAAGAGCCATGTGGACCCGGCTGCCGCGACGCGCTGTGTTGGTCGCGTGCGTCACGCTCATCCTGGCCGTCCTGGCATCGCCGGCGCTTGCTGCCGAGGAGGGATCGGCCTCAAACCTGCCGAAGATCGTCAACTTCACCATTCTCGCGACCATCCTGGTCCTCGCTCTCCGCAAGCCAATCGCTGCTTACCTCGAGGCTCGCGCGCTCCAGATTCGGGAACAGCTTTCGGAGGCCCGGGCAAATCGCGAGGAAGCGGCGCGCGCGGCGGCAAGAGCGGCTCAGCGATCAGCAGGACTCGAGGATGAGGTGCAGGCGGCCCGGGAACGCATCGCCGATGCCGCCAGCGCCGAGGGCCGCCGGATCGTGGCGGCCGCTGAAGAACAGGCCAAGCGGATCAGTGCTGCCGCTCAGGCCGAACTGAACAAGGAAGTACGGGTCGCGGAGCGCCGCCTTGCTGCCGGAGCCGCACGGGCAGCAGTGCAGATCGCGCGGTCGCGGCTTCGGGACACCATGTCCGAGGAAGACCATCGGCGCCTGCTCGATTCCGGGATGGCGGCGATTCGGCGCGACTGACAAATGTCGAGTCAAATAGCCCGCCACTACGCGCGCGTTCTCCTCGACACCGCCGTCGCCAGCGGGGATGGCGAAGAAAGCCTGGAGCGGTTGGCGGCGGGTCTGGACGAATTCGCGACGGCGCTGGAGGATTCTCCGGATCTCTTGAAGGCGCTTTCGTCACCGGCGATCCCGCGGCCGCGGCGGTCCGGGCTGGCCGAGACGGTCGCCGATCGGATTCTGCCCGGAACGCGACTCGGACGTTTCGTTGCGGTCATGGTGGCCCGGGAACGGTCGGAGCACCTTGTGGAAACGGCAGCGGCCTTCCGGGCGGCGGTGGACGAGCATCGGGGAGTCGTCGATGCGGAGGTGGTGTCCGCCCGGCCACTCGGCGAGCGCGACCGGATAAGCCTCCGGGAGGCAGTCGCGTCGGCCTACTCGGGGACCCCCAGGCTTCACTTCCGCGAAGATCCGGAGCTGCTGGGCGGATTCGTCATCCGCATCGGGAATCGCATCCATGACGCCAGCGTGAGTCGTCAGCTTTCCCGGTTCGAGGAAAAATACGGAGAATGAGTCACGCTAAATGGCCTAGAGTCAACGATTTATAGGAAAACCAATGAAGATTCGAGCAGACGAAATTGCCGCCCTGCTGCGGGAACAGATCGCCGGCCACGAAACCGGCGTCGACGTCGCGGAAGTGGGGACCGTCGTCTCGTCCGGTGACGGGATAGCCCGCGTACACGGCTTGGAAGGGGTCATGTACGGCGAACTGGTGGAACTGCCCAACGACGTCTTCGGACTCGCGCTGAACCTCGAAGAAACGTCCGTAGGACTTGTTCTCTTCGGCAATGTCGCCTCGATCAAGGAGGGGGACACGGCGAAACGCACCCGGCGGATCCTGCAGGTGCCCGTGGGCGAGGCCATGAAGGGCCGGGTGGTGGATGCGCTGGGTCGCCCGCTCGACGGCAAGGGACCGATCGACACGACCGGGACGAACGCCGTGGAGCGAATTGCTCCCGGCATCGTCGGAAGGCAACCGGTCAAGGAGCCGCTCCAGACGGGGATCAAGGCCGTGGACGCCATGATCCCGATTGGCCGCGGCCAGCGCGAACTGATCATTGGGGACCGTCAGACCGGCAAGACGGCGATCGCGGTGGACGCGATCATCAACCAGCGGGACACCGGCGTCGTCTGCGTCTATGTCGCGGTCGGCCAGAAACTGTCGACGGTCGCCCAGGTGGTTCGTACCCTCGAAGACCACGGGGCGCTCGACCACACCATCATCGTTTCCGCATCGGCGTCCGAACCGGCCCCGCTCCAGTACCTCGCGCCCTATTCGGGGTGCGCCATGGGTGAGTTCTTCATGGATCACGGGGGTCACGCCCTCTGCATCTACGACGATCTCTCCAAGCACGCCGCCGCCTATCGCGAAATCTCGTTGCTCCTGCGGCGGCCGCCGGGCCGGGAGGCCTACCCCGGCGATGTCTTCTACCTCCATTCGAGGTTGCTCGAACGCGCCGCCAAGCTCTCGGACAAACGGGGGGGTGGCTCCCTCACCGCGTTCCCCTTCATCGAAACCCAGGCCGGAGACCTCTCGGCCTATGTCCCGACGAACGTGATCTCGATCACCGATGGACAGATCTATCTGGAAGGCGATCTGTTCAACGCCGGAATCCGGCCGGCCATCAACGTCGGCAACTCGGTGAGCCGGGTTGGGGGTTCGGCCCAGATCCGGGCGATGCGCCAGGTGGCCGGAACGATGCGCCTGCAGCTCGCCCAGTATCGGGAAATGGCCGCCTTTGCCCAGTTCGGTTCGGACCTCGACAAGGCCACCCAGGCCCAGTTGGCCAAGGGAGAGCGCTTGACCGAAGTCCTGAAGCAGGACCAATACGAACCTCTGCCGGTCGAAAAACAGGTGGCGATCATCTTCGCCGCGAACGAGGGCTTTCTCGATGACCTGGCCCCCGTCGATTGCCGGAACTTCGAAAAAGGCCTGTATGAGTTCCTCGAGACCCGTCATCCGGGCACGCTCACTCGGGTGCGCGAGGAGCGAAAACTCGACGATTCCCTGACGGAGGCGCTCCGTGACGCGATCGCCGAGTTCAAGCGCGACGCCTTCCGCGCCAGCGGAGCCGCGCTGACGGCGGCTGCGGAAGCTGGGGAACCGGTCCCCGCGTAGGCCACGCCAGCAACCGCCAATGCCGACCCTCCTTGAACTCCGCCGCCGCACCCGCAGCGTGCGGAACACCGAGCAGATCACCCGGGCGATGAAGATGGTCGCCACCGCGCGGCTCCGGCGCGCCCAGGAGGCGATCGTCTCGGCGCGCCCCTTTGCCGCGCGGATCCTGGAAGTGCTGAACTCGGTGGTGGTGGGTGCGAAATCCGAAAGTCACCCCCTGCTACGCGAACGTCCGCCGCGGCGCGTCGAGGTGGTGGTTATCACCTCGGATCGCGGGCTGTGCGGGTCCTTCAACACCAACGTGCTGAAGCGCGCCGAAATCCTCCTCAAGTCCCTGAGCGACACGGACGTCGGGGTCCGGGCGGTCGGGCGCAAGGGAAAAGATCACTTCCGCCGCCGTGGGGTGCGCCTGGTGGATCCCCTCGAGGACATCTTCCGGGCGCTCGGATATGAACATGCCCGGGCGATCGCGGCACCCTTGATGGAGCGTTATCGCCGCGAGGACCCGGAGGATCCGGAGGGTCTCGACGCGATCTACCTGGTGTTCAACGAGTTCAAGAACATTCTGCGCCAGGACGTCCGGGTCGAGCGGTTGCTGCCGCTCGAGAGGTTGGACCTGCCGGTTGGAGGTGGCGCTCCCGCGCGTGAGTTTTTCTACGAGCCAACGGAGGGCGAGATCTTCTCCGAGCTCCTCCCGCGGCACGTCGAATACCAGATCTGGCGGGCGCTGCTCGAATCGGTGGCCGCCGAACAGGCGGCGCGCATGACCGCCATGGACAACGCGACCAAGAACGCGAACGAACTCATCGCCGATCTGACCCTGACCATGAACCGGGTCCGGCAGGCGGCGATCACGAAGGAAATTCTCGAAGTCGTAAGCGGCGCCGAGGCGCTCGACTGAGGGAAGCCGGAAACAAGGAGCAGTAACAGAAGTGGCTGAGAACACCGGACGGGTCGTCCAGGTCATTGGCAACGTGGTGGACGTGGTCTTCGAAGGAGATCTTCCGCCGATCCACAACGCGATCCGGCTGCGCGACGACCGCGGCCTGTCCAGCGAAAACATGGACATCGTTCTCGAGGTCCAGCAGCACCTCGGCGAAAACCGGGTCCGGACGGTGGCCATGCAGCCGACGGACGGAGTGGTGCGCGGCCTGCTCGCGGTGGACAGCGGAGCGCCCATCACGGTTCCGGTCGGAGAAAGCACCCTGGGCCGGGTCATGAACGTGCTTGGCAATCCGGTGGACGAAGCCGGCGAAATCGAATCGGAAACGCGGCGTCCCATCCACCGGGCCGCTCCGTCCTTCGTTTCCCAGAGCACCAGCCTCGAGATGTTCGAGACCGGGATCAAGGTGATCGATCTGCTCGAGCCCTACATGCGCGGCGGCAAGGTGGGCCTCTTCGGCGGCGCCGGCGTCGGCAAGACCGTCATCATCATGGAGCTCATCAACAACATCGCCACCAAGCACGGCGGGTTCTCGGTGTTCGCCGGCGTCGGTGAGCGGACGCGCGAGGGCAACGATCTCTGGCTGGAAATGACGGAGTCCGGCGTCCTCAAGAAGACATCGCTGGTCTACGGACAGATGAACGAGCCCCCGGGCGTGCGGCTTCGGGTGGCGCTCACCGGCCTCACGGTGGCGGAGTTCTTCCGGGACGAACGTGGCCAGGACGTGCTCTTCTTTGTGGACAACATCTACCGCTACACGCTCGCGGGGATGGAGGTATCGGCGCTTCTCGGACGTATGCCGTCGGCCGTTGGCTACCAGCCGACCCTGGCCTCCGAACTGGGAGAGCTCGAGGAGAGGATCACCTCGACCGACAAGGGCTCCATCACGTCGATCCAGGCCATCTATGTCCCCGCGGACGATTACACCGACCCTGGTGTCGCCACCACCTTCTCCCACCTCGACGCGACCACCAACCTTTCGCGGCAGATCGCGGAACTCGGGATCTACCCGGCGGTCGATCCCCTCGCGTCGACCTCCCGCATCATGGATCCCCGCGTGCTGGGCGACGAGCACTACCAGGTCGCGCGGCGGGTGAAGGAGGTCCTGCAGCGGTACAAGGACCTCCAGGACATCATCGCCATCCTCGGGATGGACGAGCTCAGCGAGGAGGACAAAGTGACGGTTTCCCGCGCCCGCAAGATGCAGAGGTTCTTCTCGCAGCCCTTCCACGTCGCGGAGCAGTTCACCGGGCGCGAGGGCCGCTACGTGGAACTGAAGGACACCATCGAGGGTTTCCGGCGTATTGTGGACGGCGAGCTGGACGGTTTGCCCGAGCAGGCCTTCTACATGGCGGGCGGAATCCAGGAAGTCGAAGAGCGCGCCCACGAAATGGCGGCGGCCTGACCGCAAGCAACGTCCTGATGAGCGGCTCCGAAGTGCTTCGGCTCGAAGTCATCACCCCCGGCGGGGTCGTGTTCCGGGACGATGTGGACTATGTCGAGGCTCCCGGCCTTTTCGGCTACATCGGGATCCTTCCGGGTCACGCGCCGCTCCTCTACCAGATCCGGAGCGGCCATCTTCAGTACCGGCAGGGCGAGGCGGACCACTTCCTGGCCGTGCACTGGGGTTTCCTGGAAGTGCTGGACGACACGGTTACGGTGCTTGCGGAGACCGCCGAGCGGCCCGAGGACATCGATCTGGTGCGCGCCGAGAGCGCGCTGGCCCGGGCACGGGCCCGGCTCGAGGAGTTCGGCGCCGCCTACGACGTGGAGCAGGCGCAGGAGGCGGTGGCGCGCGCGGAAACCCGTCTCAGAGCCGCGGAGGCAGAAACCACCGCGCAGCCATAGAATGTGCGTCGTGCGCATTCGGGCTTCCGGCCGCCTCCGGTTCGCGCTGGTCGGGCTCTTGGCCGGTTCGTTTGTACCCATCTCCCTGGCGGGCGGGGTACCGGAACCCGGCCGGCCAGAGGGCGTCGTGGCCGCGGGAGAGACTTTCATCGGGCTTGCGGCGACCGCTGCCGAGCCGAAACTCACGCTGCGCGCCCCGCGTCAGTTGTTCCTTCGTCCCCGAATGCCTGGGGAGTCGCGCCGGCCATCACTCGATGTGCGGATCAGCGCGCGTATCGAAGATCTGGACACTGCCGAGAATCCCGAGGACTACTACTGCCTGGAAGAAGTCTGGGACTGGGACGACGACACCGAATCGGTGTACGAACCGGACTGCGATCCCTACGGAGAAGGTACCGAAATCGAGACGTACTTCTTCTCGAGCCACCGCTTTTCGCTGCCGGGCACCTATCGCGTCTGGTTGCGGCTCCAGCGCAGCGGCGAAACCGTAGTTGCCGGCAATGTGACGGTCCGTATCCGTAACTAAGTCAACGGACTGCTGCACTCCCAACCATTGCTCAACGCTGGCCGCCGCCGGGAAGGAGCCTCTCCATGAAGACACTCACAGCCCTTGTCACGGTGTACGGCCTGATCCTGATGCCACTCTACGCGAATGCCGCCGCGCTGGGGGGAGCGCCGGTCTTCAGACCGGCACCCGCTGCGCGCAGCGCAGCGGAACCGAGTATCGCCGTTGGCGCAGAAGTGCGGGGACGGCGCGCCGCATCAACTCCCGTGAGCGAGGCTTCTTCCCCGGTGGCCTATCACTCGTTGCTGGAAGCGGCCGAGATTGCCGCTTCCAGCGGCGCGTATCGCGCTCAGAACACCCCGGACATCACCACCGGCCGGATCCGCGAGGATGACAAGAAGCGCAGCGCGCTCGCCTTCGCCCTCAGTGGCGTTCTGGCGTTTGTCGGAGCCGGACTCTGGCGGTGGCTGCCCTGCCGCGGCCAGGACGCCCACCCTTTCGTGGACCAGTACGAAGGATTCCAACAATGGCAGGACGCCCAGTGTTACGAAGCGGACGGTCAGCGGCTCGGATGGGACACTCCCACGAAGGCCCTCTTTGGAGCCGGCATCGCGCTCGAACTCGTCTCCTTGGGTTATCTCTTCGCCCACATGCGGTCTGACGACAACTGACCGGTTGACGACTCTCGCCGACTGACGGCCACGCTGCCTCGCCCCCGCACACCTGCGCATCGCAGAAAGACCCCTCGGAATGAAGAAGCCCCTGGCGAGCCTTGTCGCGTTCAGCCTCCTGGTCGCGCCGCTTTACGCTGCCACCCCGGCAGGTTTCACGACGGCATCCATTCTGGAAGCCGCCGAGATCGCCGCCGCCAGCGGAGCGTATCGCCCCCAGAACACCACCACCATCACCACGGGCCGCATCCGGGACGACGACAAGAAGCGGAGCGCGCTCGCGTACGGGCTGAGTGGTCTCATGGCGTTCGCGGGAGCCGGTCTCTGGCGCTGGCTGCCGTGCAGAAACGTGATCACCGAGCCGTCCCTGAATGCCACGGAGAACGTAAAGTACGTCAAGTGCTACGAGGCGGACGGTCAGAGGAAGGGGCTCGAGACCCCCACCAAGGCGCTGCTGGGCGCCGGGATCGGGCTCGAACTCGTATCCCTGGGATACCTCATCGCTCACTTGGCGTCAGACGGCGACGACCCGTAGTGACTCACGCGCCTACTCGGGAGCGGAGATAGTCGCGGGGCCGCCTCTTTCGAAGCCGAGCGGTTCTACCTCTGCATTTCTCATACTCACGGTCGCAGGAAGGGCCCAACTCGCCGCAGCACGACGGCGGGGACGGCGCCGTCCCTGCCATGGCGCCGTCGGCCATACGCCCTCTCATCTGTTGGGGGTACGTGGCGAGACGGGAGCCATCCCGGCGATTGGGATCTTCGCCGCCGCGGCCCTGCGGGCCGCTGTGCCGGCCGGAGGCCGGCCCAGT
Source organism: Candidatus Marinacidobacterium sp. (assembly GCA_965223075.1). Lineage (GTDB taxonomy): Bacteria > Acidobacteriota > Vicinamibacteria > Marinacidobacterales > Marinacidobacteraceae > Marinacidobacterium. The sequence continues at coordinate 2,381,671 of OZ244986.1, forward strand.
TCTCCCGGTGGGGGCTCCAAGCCGTCCCCGCCATGGTGCCGTCGGCTCTACGCCCTCTCTGGTCCATCCGCGCGGTCGGCGTCCGGTCGCGGCCGCTTTTCACGGCAAGCGGACCGTGAGTATGAGATATGCGGGCTACCTGCGCGCTCCGGTCGCCTTGCGCTCCCGGTAGTCGTCCAGCCCCCGAAGCGGCGGGATGTGGTGGGGCTCGAGGGGATAGTCGGTGTCCACGAAGGGAGCCGGATCCGTCGGCAGAAGGGCGGCCAGGCGGGCCTTCGCAGCCGCGAACCGGGGATCATCGGCGACGTTGTTCCACTCTTCCGGGTCCGCTTCCAGGTCATACAGCTCCTCACTTCCGTCGATGTAGCGGAGGTAGTGGAAGCGCTCGTCCCGGATCGAGTACTCGGAGAACTGGTAGGTGCTGATGACGGGACGATCCCAGGCAGCATCCGGGTCCCGAAGGAGCGGCACGAGACTCCGGCCGTCCAGGCCGGCCTTTTCGGGGAGGCCGCCGAGTTCCACCAGCGTGGGATAGAGGTCGAGGAGTGAGGCCGTCCTCCCGGAGCGGGCCCCCGCGGGGGTTCCCTCGGGGAGGCCCACGGTTCCCTCGGGCACGCGGAACATCAAGACGACGCGGGTGAGGTTTTCCCAAAGAGCGAACTTCCTCCAGTGCTCCTTCTCTCCGAGCTGCCAGCCGTGGTCCGACCAGAGGACAACGATGGTGTTTGACGCGTGCGGGCTGGCGTCCAGCGCATCGAGGAGCAGGCCGACCATCGCATCGGCGTAGGCGATCGAGGCCAGGTAGCCCTGCACTCCCTGACGCCACTGATCGGCCGGCAGGACGTGCTCGTGGTAGTTCCCGCCCCGGTGAGCGATCTCGACCCCCCGTTCGGGGACGTCCTCGAGGTCGTCTTCGACGAGCTCCGGGAGCTGAATCGCGTCCAGCGGAAACATCTCGAAGTACTTTCGAGGGACGTACCAGGGAAGGTGGGGGCGGTAAATGCCGACGGCCAGAAAGAACGGCTCCTCGTGCTGCCGCTGCAACTGCTCGATGGCCCAGGCGACCGATTGATGGTCGCCCATTTCCTCGTCCGGGACGTCGAGGGGCGCCCAGTCGAAGGCGGTGTACATGTCCGGAAAGGGAGGCATGCTCACGGCCCCTTCCCCCTCGGGGCGCGGAGACGAAGGCATGTGATTCTCGAGGGACGGAAAGTAGTCGTCCCACGATCTGGGATCGGGCTGGTTGTTGTGGAAGATCTTTCCGGCGCCCCCCGCCCAATACCCGTTGTCGCCGAAGTACCGGGGAAGAGTCACCACCTCGGGAAGTACCTGACGCCACCACTGATAGTTCGAGTACATGCCCGAGGTGTAGGTGTGTTGGCCGGTCAGGAGCGCAGTTCGCGACGGGTTGCACGAAGGAGAGGGGGTGAAGGCGCGGGTAAAGACCACCCCCTCTTCGGCGAGACGCGAGAGGCTGGGTGTCCGCGCCTGGGGATGTCCGCCGAGCGGCTCGATCCAGTCGTTCAGATCGTCAACCGAGATGAACAGGACGTTCGGGGAACCGGCAGGCTTTTCGTCCCCGGCCGGGTCTTCGGTGCAGGCAACGAGGAGAAGAAGAAAAAGCGGAGCCGAACAGGAGCGTGACAGGTGATGACGAACCGCTGCCGGAACGCGGTTCAACTCTGCGGAGTCCTGGGAACGCTCAGTGCGTAGGTGCATGGAAGATGGTCAAACGCAGGGACACGACACTCCAGCCGGGGCGATGTGGGTCGCCGGGGTCGGCCTTGAGATCGTACTCCTGCCCATCGGTTCGCTCACTTGACAGTCTGTGGTGCGGCCCGAGTGAGCGCCGAGCCCGGTCAGTCACCCCGATGAGGTACGTGCCGAAACATGCGCCATCACGGAACAGGGAAGTACGCCCTCTCGCCCCGCTGCGCGGGGCGGTGCCGGTGTGAACACCGGCGTTCCCTGGCCAACGCGCCATCCGGGCGCTCGGCGTCCTGGCGCGACGGTACGGTCACAGCACGAGGGCCGCGTGGGTTTCGCCACAGATGTCACGAGCGCAAATAGTCGCAGGCAGCCTCGACGTTCGCCAGCGGCAGCGAACAGACGCCCCCCCGGCACGGCAGGAAGGAAAGGCCATCCCGATGGGCCCGGCCGGCCTCCGAGGCAGCGCGGACCGCCGGGAGGCCGCTCTCGCTGACCCCACCAGTGTCGGCGAACAGCACCACGGTGTCTTCGGAGGGAACGCGCCAGAGGCGGTGGAACGCCTCCCGGGTTGCCGGGTCCTCGCCTGACCCGACGACCACGATCTGGCGAGGCTCGGCCAAATACTGCATCACGGCCGCCAGCAGCGTGGCGAAACCCGTCGGGCTCTCGGCAGCCTGCGCGAAGAACGCGGAGATCGTGCCGCGCGCGGCATTGCGCCGATCGTTCGAGCCGGTGAGGGCCGCGAGGCGCAGCAGCGCGTCGGCGGCGACGGCGTTGCCGGACGGAAGCGCTCCGTCATATCCCGTGCGCGTCCGAACGGGCAGGGCCTCGTGATCGTCGGCGGTGGTGTAGAAGCCGCCGCCCGGGGCCGCGAAGTGGCGGTCCAGGATGTCCGCGACCTCATCGGCTGCCACGAGCCAGTTCTCATCGAGGTCGCTCTCGAAGAGATCGAGGAGCGCCTGGAGCCAGAAGGCGTGGTCCTCGAGCATCGCGGGGACCTTCGTTTGTCCGCGGCTCCACACCGCGAAGTAGCGCCCGTCCGACCGGAGGTTTTCGAGCAGGAACCGGCCCGCCGCCTGCGCCACCCGGAGGGCCTCCTCATCCCCGAGCGTGCGATGAGCCCGGGCGAACGCGGTCACGGCCAGCGCATTCCACGAAAGGAGAACCTTGTCGTCGAGGCCCGGGCGCACCCGGCGCTCCCGGACAGCGAGCAGCCGCTGCCTCGCCGCGGCCAGGGCGCGCCCGATCCTGTCGGCGGGCATCGCGAACTTTTCTCCAAGAGCGGCATCGGAGGCTACCCGCCGCAAGATCGTCCGGCCTTCCCAGTTCCCGTCGTCCCGAACGTCATAGGCCGCGCGGAAGAGTTGGGAATCGGACCCGACGACGGTGTCCACTTCCTCGGCGGTCCAGGTGTAAAAGCGCCCTTCTTCTCCCTCGGAATCGGCGTCGAGCGCCGAGTAGAACGCTCCACCCGGGTCCACCATTTCGCCCTTCATCCAGCCGAGGACGCATCGAGCGTCCTCCGCCAGGCGTTCATCTCCGCTGATCCGGTACGCCAGCAGATACACCGGGACGAGCAGCGCGTTGTCATAGAGCATCTTCTCGAAGTGGGGCGCCAGCCATTCCGCGTCCGTGGAATAGCGATGGAACCCCCCGCCGAGGTGATCGAAGAGTCCGCCGTCCGCCATTCGACGCAGCGTGAAGAGCGACGCGTCGAGTGGCTCTGCGCCGCGATGTTCCAGATGGTTCCGGAGCAGCAGTGCGAGTTGCCGGCTGGGGGGGAATTTCGGCGCCGATCCGAACCCCCCGTGCACGCGGTCGTAGGAGCCGAGAAACTGCCTTACGGCACGGCTAGCCGGGTCGGAGGTGATGAGCGTTCCGCGCGCGGCGAGGTGGCCGGGAAGTTCCGCTGCCTGACGCAGGCGGTCGAGAAGTTGCATGCCGCCCTGAAGGAGTTCGGTCCGCCGGGACGGATCCCGCCACACGGCGGCGATGGCGGTGAGAATGCGTGGAAAGCCGGGTCGTCCCCAGCGATCTTCGGGCGGGAAATACGTGCCACCAAAGAACGGAGTGCGGTCTGGCGCCACGAAGACGGTGAGCGGCCACCCGCCGGCTCCGGTGGTCGCCTGCACGAAGGCCATGTAGATCTCGTCCACATCGGGCCGCTCTTCGCGATCCACCTTCACCGGTACGAACGAGTCGTTCATCACTTGGGCGATGGCGGAGTCCTCGAAGGACTCGTGCGCCATCACGTGGCACCAGTGGCAACTGGAGTACCCCACCGAGAGCAGTACCGGACAATCGCGCCGGGCGGCTTCCTCGAAAGCGGCCGGCCCCCACGGCTGCCACTGGACCGGGTTGTCCCGGTGCTGGAGGAGGTAAGGACTCGTTTCGAGCGCGAGTCGATTCCCGTTCCCGGTTGCGGCTCCCGCCGCCAAATCGTCCCGAGAGAAGTTGGAGCTCAGGGGCCGGTGGAGTTGGTCTCCGCCGACGTTTCGTTTGTCGCCGCCGGCGTTTCGTTTGTCGCCGCCGGCGGGTGGGCGAGCCGTTCGCCGCCCCAGCGAATCGCCGCCGTGCCGATGGTCAGCCCGGCGCCGACCGAACTGAACAGAATCAGGTCTCCTGGGGCCAGCAACGACCGGTCGAGAGCGTCGCGGAGCGCGGTGGGAATCGAAGCAGCAGTCGTATTGCCGTACTTGTGGATGGTCTTGACCACCCGCTCTGGAGGAAGCTGCAGCCGCCGCCCGACCGCGTCGATGATCCGGGCATTCGCCTGATGGCACACCAGGAAGGAGACCTCCTCCCGGGAGATTCCCAGCTCCGCCAGCAGTTCTTCGGCGGCATCGGCGGAATTGCGCACGGCGAAGCGGAAGACTGCCTTTCCCTGTTGATGCAGGAAGTGCTCCTTTCGGTCCACGGTTTCGTGGGTGGGCGGGCGAACACTGCCGCCCGCTGGCATCTTGAGCAGGTCACACCCGGAGCCGTCCACCTGATTGTTGAACCCGAGGATGCCCTCACCGTCGTGGGCGGCTTCAAGCAGGACAGCCCCCGCAGCGTCTCCGAACAGGATGCAGGTGGAGCGGTCTTCGTAATTGGTGATCGAGCTCATGATGTCGGCTCCAATTACCAGCGCCCGCTCCACGGCCCCGCTGGCGACGAACTGGGTCCCCGCGGCGAGCGCGAAGTTGAAACCGCTGCAAGCCGCCGACAGATCGAACCCCCACGCGCGCCGGGCGCCGATCTGATCCTGAACCAGGCAGGCGGTGGCCGGAAAGCTCATGTCAGGGGTCACGGTGGCGACCACGATCAGGTCAATGTCGTCGGCGGGGATTCCCCGCCGGCGAAGCGCATCCTCAGCAGCCCGGGCGGCAAGGACGGAGCACCCGGTCCCCTTCTCCACGATCCGGCGCTCGCTGATGCCGGTGCGCTCCCGGATCCACTGGTCGGAAGTGTCCACCATCTTCTCCAGATCGTCGTTCGAGAGCACGCGATCCGGAAGATAGGCCCCGACCGACGTAATCGCGACGCGGCGGATGGCTTGGGAGGCCTGTTCAGAACTTGGCAGTTGAATCACAAACTTCTCGTTCCCTGCCGTGAATCTGTTTTCGAGGACTGGCGGCGGACCCGAAATGGTACGCCAGAATGCGGTTCGGAGCGCGTTTCGAAGGATTTGGGGCGTCTGAATGGCTGCTCCAGCGAGTTAACGGCCTGTGGTGGAACCCGCGTGAGCGCCGAGACGGGCGAGGCGCCCGGCTGACAAGGCGCGCGAGGGAGGAATACCGGGTGTATTTCGACCGAAGCGCAACTGAGAGCCCCGCGAAGCGGGGCGGTTCAGGCGGGATGCATCGCCCGTCGAACGCCGCGTGGGTTTTGCCACAGGCTGTTAACAGCCTGTGGTGGAACCCGCGTGAGCGCCGAGGCCGGCCAGTCCTCCCGGCGGGGGTGAGGCGCCCGGCTGACAAGGGGGGTGAGGGAGGAGCCCCCACCGGGAGAAGAGTGCGGAACTCAGCTTGGCATGGCGCAGCATCATCGGCGCAGGTTTCGCGCTCCCGCGCGATGCCGGCCGGAGGCCGGCGTTCCAAGCCGTCCCCGCGCTTCTTCTCCCTCAGCGAGGTGCGGTTTCGCGCGCCTCTCGGCGCGCGGTGCCGGTCTCCGCCCGTCGGGAAGCGCTGCGCGGCGATAATCTGACTCGATGACACCCGACGACCCCGCGAATCGTCCGCCGGCGAAGGCGGCGGCGTTCTATGATCTGGATGGCACCCTGATTCGCACGAACCTCGTCCATGTCCTGGGGTACTACGCTCGTAATGACCAGGGCCTCCTTCGCAGTCTCAGGTCGACCGCGTCGACGCTCGCCGGTATCCCCCTGTTCCTGGCGACCGATTTCTACAGCCGCAAACTCTTCAACGATCTCTTTTTCAAGTGGTACCGGGGCCAGTCCTATGACCGGCTGCGCTCGCTCGCCGAGGATCTCTACCGGGACGTGATCCGCCCCGGCATCTATCCGGGAACCCGAGCGCTCATCGAGCAGTCGCGCCGCAGCGGCCTCCGACAGGTGATCGTCACGGGCGCGCTCGAAGTGTCCATCCGACCTCTCCTCGACGACCTCGGCATCACCGAGTTCGTCTCGAATCGGCTCGAATTCGTGGACGGCCGGGCTACCGGCCGGCTGTCTCCACCGGTCATGGCGAGCGCCAGCAAGGCCCTCTGGATCCGCGAGTATGCGGAGCGCGAGGGGCTTTCGCTGAACGATAGTTACGCGTATGCCGACAGCATGTCCGACTTGCCCATGTTGAGTGTGGTGGGACATCCGACGGCGGCCAACCCCGATGTCCGACTCCGGAGCACGGCGCGGCACCACGATTGGCCGGTGATCGATCTCAGCCAGCCGAATCTCACCCCCGCGCTCTAGCAGCCCAACCGCCAGGAAGGAAGCGAGCCCCATGACCCCCGCCCTGCGCCACAAGACCGACCCCGGCATTGTCTTCATAGACAACGACTCGGCTGCCCGCGTCCTGCACTACGGCGAGGACTTTCTCGAGGAACACCTCCCGGTGGGAACCCGGGTGGTCTATCCGCCGCCCCCGATCCGCGGTCTGCCGAACCCGCGCGGCGCGATCCGGCACGCCCTCAACCACCCGTTGGGCTGCGATCCACTCTACGCCCAGTTGCGTCCCGGAATGCGGGTCACGATCGCTCTCGACGACATCAGCCTTCCCCTGCCTCCGATGGCGACTCCCGATGTGCGGCAGACCGCGCTGGAGATCGTGCTGGAAATGCTCGGCGACCACGGGGTGGACGATGTGCACCTGGTCATCGCGAACTCACTGCACCGGAAGATGACCGAATCGGAAATGCGCCGGATGGTGGGACCACAAATCCACAAGGCGTTCCATCCGAATCGCTACTACAACCACGATGCCGAGGACCCGAACGGCATGGTCCCGCTCGGGAAAACCCGTCATGGCGAACCGGTTCGGGTGAATCGGCGGGTGACGGAGAGCGATCTCATCATCTATCTGAACATCAACCTCGTCCCCATGGATGGGGGTCACAAATCGGTGACGGTGGGGCTTTGCGACTACGAGAGCCTGAGGCCACACCACGAACCACAGACGATCCGCGATTCCGACGGCTACATGGATCCGGCCCGGTCAGAACTGAGCCGCAAGGTAGACCGGATGGGAAAGATCGTGGATCGGCACTTGAACGTGTTTCACGTGGAAACGGTGCTCAACAACCGGATGTATGCGGATGCCCTTTCGTTCCTGGGGAAGGACGAGGATGAGTTCAGCGATCTCGACCGAATGAAGCTCGCGGCGACCCGTTGGTCGCTGAACCGGCTGCCCGCGGCGGCCAAGCGGAAGTTCCTCCACCGCATCCCGGGCGCCTTCGAACTGATCGGCTGTTACGCGGGCCGCACCGAGCCCGTCCACGAGCGCACCCTCGAGCGTTCCTTCCAGCAGTACGCCGTCCCGGTCAAGGGACAGTGCGACATCCTGCTCTCCGGGATTCCCTACATCTCCCCCTACAACGTGAACTCGATCCTGAACCCGCTGCTCGTGCAGGTCATGGGGCCGGGCTACCTGTTCAACCTCTACCGGGGCAAACCCCTGATCAGGAAGGGCGGCACGCTGATCCTCGCCCACCCTTGCTACGACGATTTCGATCCCCTGTTTCACCCCAGCTACATCGAGTTCTTCCACCGGTTGCTCCCGGAGACGCGGGATCCGTTCGTGCTGCGGACCAAGTACGAGGAGGAATTCGCCAACAACCCGTCCTATGTGCAGATGTACCGGGACGGGAACGCGTACCACGGGGCGCATCCGTTCTTCATGTGGTACTGGGGCGAAAACGGACGCCAGCACGTCGGACGGATCATCGTGGCCGGGGCGAAGAACCAGCACGTCCCCGAAATCCTCGGCTGGGAATCGGCGGAGACGGTGACCGAGGCCATCGCCATGGCGCGGAGCACCCACGGCCGCTCCGCGGAAATCACCATGCTCCACGTCCCGCCGATCATGATCCCCGAGGTGTCCTAGAGAACCTCCCGTGTCTTCCGAAATCGTGCGGCCCCGCATTCATGTGGGCGAAGCCTTTGCCGGGCGGAGCATCTTCCTGCTCGGCGGAACGGGATTCCTGGGCAAGGTGTGTCTCGGGATGCTGCTCGAGTTCTTCCCGGAGATTCGGCGCGTCTACCTCATGGTGCGGGCGGCCGGCGAGGCGGAGAGCCGCGTGCGTTTCCACGAAATCATGGAGAACTCGCCGGCCCTTTCGCCGCTTCGCGACCGCCACGGGGCCGGTCTCCGCGATTTCCTGAACGAAAAGGTCGTCGTGCTCGGCGGCGACATCACGAGCGACAACCTCGGCTATTCGGAAGAACGGGCCGCGGAGGTAGCTGCCGACATCGACCTTGTCCTCAACTGCTCCGGCCGGGTCACATTCAACCCGTCCCTGGAGGCCGCCCTGCAGACCAATGTCCACGGCACGAGGAACACCATCGCGTTTGCCCGGCGCATGAAACGGCCGGCGCTCGTGCACATCAGCACCTGCTTCGTGGCGGGAATGCGGTCCGGCGAGATCCGGGAGGACGAACCCCTGATCGGCTACTTCCCGCGGCGTGACCGCGAGGACCAGGACTTCTCGGTGGAAAAGGAGATCGAGGACTGCGAACGCCTCGCGGCGCGGGTGCGCGACGAGGCGGAGGACAAGTCGCGGGTGGATGCCTTCCAGGAAGCCGCCCGAAAGCGGTTCGCCGAGGAAGGCCGCGATCCGGACGACGTGCGGTCGCTATCGCTGGCCATTGCCCGTGAGCGGAAGGAATGGATCCGCAGGCGGCTCCGGGACCTCGGCATCGAGAAGGCCCAAGGTTGGGGCTGGCCGAACATCTACACCTACACGAAGAGCCTCGGCGACCAGCTCGTCGCGGAGGCGGACGGCGTTCACCGCGCGATCGTGCGTCCCGCGGTGGTGGAAAGCGCCCTTTCGTTCCCCCACACCGGATGGAACGAAGGCTTTACCACCAGTGCTCCGCTCGTCCGGATGGCGCTTCGCGGCCAGAACCTGTTCCCGGTGGGCCCCGGAGTGGTGCTGGACATCGTGCCGGTGGACCTCGTTGCCTCGGCCACCCTTGCCGTAGCCGCCGAAACCATCGTGTCGGAGCCCCACCTCGTGTACCAGGTGGCCGGCGGCGACCGGAATCCGGCGCGGGTGGAGCGACTGGTAGACCTTGTCGGAATCTACAAGCGGCGCCATTTCCGCGACAAACCCACCGGGGTGAAGCTCTGGAACGAGGCGCTCGCCCGGATGGAGGCGCAGGCGGTCCGCGCCGACACGTTCGAAAAGCACACCCTCAAATGGATGCGGCAGTCCGCCTCGGCGCTATCCGGTGCCCTCGAGCGGGCTGGCGGCGAGCCCATCGGCCCGCTGGTCGGAGTCGTCGAGGCGTTACAGAAGAATGTGGAATCGTTCGAGGACTTCGTTGTCCAGGGCGAGCGGCAGTACCACACCTTCCGGCCGTTCATCGCCGGAGAGGAGTTCATTTTCCGCGCCGACCACACGCGGGATCTCTTTTCCCGGCTCGACGGGAACGACGGGAAGCTCTTCTTCAATCCCGAAGAGATCGACTGGTACGACTACTGGCTCCACGTCCACCTGCCGGGGCTCGAGCGCTGGGTATTCCCGACGCTTGAGGATCAGGAGCGCGCCGGGCGGCGAGCGCAGCGGCGGGTCTACACCTACCGAACAATCAACGAGCTGTTCGAGGCCTGTACCAAGAACCACGCCGGACGGGTCGCGATGCGAATCACCCGGAACGGCCGGGAGGAGCGGTACACGTATGCCGACCTCCGGGAATGCGTCGTCAGAGGCGCGGCATTCCTGGCCGCCCAGGGGCTTACGGCGGGCGATCACGTCGGGTTGATCGGAGAAAACTCACCCGAGTGGGGCATGGCGTACTTCGCCATCCTGCGCAGCGGGGCGACCGCGATCCCTCTCGAGCGCGATTTGCGCCCGAAGGAGATCAGCCGGCTGCTCCGTCTGGGAGACGCCAAGGCGGTCCTGATGAGTGATTCGTTGTACGAGCAGCACTCCGGGCTCTCCAGTGACAACGGCGCCGCGCCACCGGTTGCGGCACACCCATTTCGGGAAGTCTTCGCCCTCGGCGAGGGACCAGCGGAGGAGGCCGAGCCCTCGGCGCCCGTCAGGTCCAGCCCCACGGCGCTGGCTTCCATCCTCTTCACCTCCGGAACGACCGGCACGCCCAAGGGGGTGATGCTGACGCACCGGAACTTCACGTCGCTCGTCGCCAAACTGCTGTCCATCTACGACATCAACGAAAAAGACGGCGCGCTCAGCATCCTGCCGCTCCACCACTCGTTCGAGTTCACCACCGGCTTCCTGCTCCCGCTTTCCCGGGGCGCGCAAATCGCCTATCTGGAGGAGGTCGGTCCCGAAGCCATCAACACGGAACTGAAGAAGGGACACACCACCTGCATCGTGGGAGTGCCGGCCCTTTGGGACCTCCTGCGGCGGCGCATTCTGTCTCCCTTCGCGGAGCGGTCCCAGCGGGCAGAGGACCTCGCGACGGCCCTGATCGATGCCGCGCACCTGCTCCGGGAAGACACCGGGGTCAACATCGGTCCCGCGGTCTTCTTGCCCGTGCACACCGCGCTGGGCGGCAGGATCCGCTATCTCATCAGCGGCGCCTCGGCCCTCTCCGAAGCGACCTGGAAGGCCTTCCGGGGCCTCGGGTTCCACATCGCCCAGGGATACGGGCTCACCGAGGCCGCACCCGTCCTGACGGTGACCCCGCCCGAGGGTTCGGTTCCCATCGGGAGCGTCGGGAAGCCGCTTCCCGGTATCGAAATCCGCATCGTGGACCCCGACGCCTCCGGGGTCGGCGAAGTCGTGGCCAAGGGCCCGAACATCATGGCCGGGTACTACGGGAACGAAGAGGCGACCGCGGAGGCGCTTCGGGATGGTTGGCTCTACACGGGCGATCTGGGACGGCTCGACAAGGAGGGACACCTCTTCCTGGTCGGCCGTCGCAAGGACGTGATCGTGGACAGCGGCGGCAAGAACATCTACCCGGACGAAGTGGAGGAGATCTACGCGGCGCCGGACCTGATCGGCGAACTCGCGGTCGTTGGGCTACCGGACGGGATGGCCGAGCAGGTGGCGGCGGTCGTCGTCCCCAAGGAGAAGACCCCGGAAGGCAGGCAGCGCGTCGAAACCCACTTCCGTTCCGTCTCCGTCCGATTGCCGCTCCACAAGCGCGTCAAGACCGTCGAGTTCTCGGACGAAGCGCTTCCCCGGACCGTTACCCGCAAGGTGAAGCGGGCCGAACTGGTGCGCTGGCTACGCGACCGGCGCCGGGAAGCGGCTGCCGCCTCCGGAGTCGAAGCCGTTTCGGGAAATCGGATCCTCGAGCTCATCGCCTCCATCTGCGAGAGACCGGTTTCGGAGATCCGGGCGTCCTCTTCCTTTGCGGAGCTGGGTTTCGACAGCCTGATGTACAACGAACTCGCGGCCGAACTCGACAGCGAGTTCGGTGAGTCGGCGGCTCCCGAGACCTTGGCCAACATGAACACCATCGAGGAGCTGGTGCTCGCCCTGCGGACGCCCCGGGCGGGCGCCAGGGGTCGCCGTCCCCGCCGCAGCGAATCCCGGAAGAAGCGAGAGAAGGACGAGATCGACATTCCGCCCGCCGTCGCCAAGGCCGGGCGCGCGGCCCTGACCGAGGTCCAGCACTGGTTCTACCACCAGGTGCTGGAGCCCACCTTCACGGGGCGCGCGCATGTTCCGAACCACACCAACTACCTGGTGGTGGCGAATCACTCGTCACATCTGGACATGGGTCTTGTGAAGATGGCGCTTGGCGACGGGGGCTCGAACCTGGTGGCGTTGGCCGCCGCCGACTACTTCTTCGACAACCGCGTGAAGCGCACTTTCTTCGGCAACTTCACGGGTCTCGTCCCGATGGAACGCCGGGGCCCTCTTCGCGAATCGTTGGACCGGGCCGCGGGCTATCTGAAGCAGGGCTACAGCGTGCTCGTGTTTCCCGAAGGGACGAGATCGCGAAGCGGTCGCATTCAGGAATTCCGGCGGGGTTTCGCGCACCTGGCTTTCCGCTGCCGGGTTGGTGTGTTGCCGATCCACCTCGATACCTGGGGAGCCTTTCCCCCGGGTGCAGTAGGCCTCCGTTCGCGAACGGTGGCGGCCCGGATCGCACCGTTCCTTTCCCATGATTTCCTGCTTCGATTCGCTGAAGGCGGGGTCCGAACCGCGGTTCGAGAACAGCGGGTCACTGAACTCGTGCAAACGATCGTGGAACGCCTGAGTCGCCAGGAGCCGATTCGGCTCGAGGAAGAGGTGGCCCGCATCATTGGAAGTTCGGCTGGCCCGGCTTCCGGTACCGCGGAAGCCGCCGCGTCCCCGACGGGTAAACGGGTGGCCGACCCGAGTCCAGTCGGCTGACGGGCGACGAACCGCAACTCCCGTGACCGCAGCGACTTCCCAAACCGCTCCGGTTCTGGTCACCGGGGCGACGGGCTTTCTCGGCGGCCACCTGATTCCTCTGCTGCATGAGGGAGGGGAGCCGGTCCGGGTCCTGTCCCGTCAACCGGCGCCGGAGCTTTCGGCCAGGGGAGTCGAGGTGGTGGTGGGCGACGTGGTGTCCGGCGCCGGATTGGACGCTGCGCTGGACGGAGTCGCACACGTTTTTCATCTTGCCGGCCGGGTTTCCAGGGACCCGGATGCGGCCGCCAGCCTGCAGCGCGTTCATGTGGACGGCACCCGCAGACTGGCGGACGCCGCCCGGCGGACGGGTGTCGAGCGGATCCTGCTCGTGTCCACGAGCGGGACGATGGCGGTGTCGCGCGATCCGGAGCCCGATTGCGACGAGATGGCCCCCGTTCCCATCGAGTTGATCGGCGGGTGGCCGTACTACCGGAGCAAGTGGTTGCAGGAGCGAACCTTGCTGGCGGCAGCCGGGAGCGACATGGAGGTGGTTATCGTCAACCCGTCGCTGCTCCTCGGCCCCGGCGACGACCGGCTGTCGTCAACCGGCGACGTGCTGCGCTTCCTTTCGGGCCAGGTGAGCGTGATTCCCCCTGGCGGATTGAACTTCGTGGACGTCCGGGACGCGGCCGCGGGGGCGCTCGCCGCCATGGCGAAGGGCAGAAACGGCCAGCGATACCTGTTGGGCGGCCACAACTGGAGCTTCGCGGATTTCTTTGCTCGCCTCGGGGAGGTGTCCGGCGCTCCCGCGCCGCGCCTGCGTCTTCCCCGAGGTCTTTACACCGCCGGCGCGCTCTTGACCGAAGAAGTCGCACGCCAGATCGGACGCGAACCGGCGGTGGATCGCATCAGCCGGGAAATGGCCGCCTGCTATTGGTACTTCAGTTCGGAAAAGGCGACCCGGGAACTCGGTCACGAGCCGCGCGACGGCCGCGTCACCCTGCTCGAAACGGTGCGGTGGCTTCAGGGGCGCGGTTCTTCTTGACGCGGTGACGCGGTACGGAGGCGCCGTTCCCGTCCACGCGCCCGGAGCCGATGCCGGCGGCGTCCGCTTCCGGTGGGCGGGTGCCGCCGCTTCCGGCAGGACCGCCCGGAGGGCCGGCGCTCCGGACGTCACTCGCCCTATCATGGCTTTCCCCTGACCGGAATCGACGCGTGAGCCGCATTGAAGCCCTTGCCCGGCCCGACAAGTGGTATTTGGGGGGACTCGACGGTGTGCTCTGGGCTCCGCCGTTTCCTCGCTGGCTGCACCGGCCCGGATTCTGGGACGCGGTCCATCTGCTGCAGTACGAGGCGGGACCGTGCTTTTCGGTGGCGCTGCTGGACGCCCGAGGAGCGGAGATCCCGCTGTCGGGGGGCCGTGCCTGGGATCCGGCCGACGGGGCCGAGCCCGGCGCCGCGGCCGGCGTGGATTCCACGGGACCGGCCGGACTCGGCTGGCGCCCGGGCACGCTGGTCGGCGGGTGGCAGACCGCGGGCGGCGCGCTGGCGATCGAGACACGACAGGTTCTCCCCGGCGGCATCCTCGAGAGTGCCTGGGTGCTCCCGCCCGATACGGCCACCGGCTTTGTGGTCGCGTTCACGGCCCAGCCGGCGGCATCGGTTTCCGGGGGGGTGTCCGGGGTGCGGCGCTTCTCCGGGGGCGCGCGGTGGGTTCGGCGTCTCGCCGACCGGGCCGGGCAGGATCTGTCGGTCGGAATGGAGATCCGCGGGTCCCGTGCCCCGGCCTGGTGCCGGATCCTCCCTTCGGAGGGCGGCGCGCACCCCGAGTGGGCATCGTCTCCGTTCGCGGAAGGGGGGACCTGTGACATCGAAGACACGGACGGCGTCCCCGGGCCGCCCGCACGGGGCGGCAGCGGCTGGATCTGGATTGCGGTCGCTTTCCCGATTCCCGCCCCCGACCAGGGGCCCGTGTCCCTCCGCATGCACCTCGCCCCGCGGCTGTCCGGGCCATCGTGGCGAGCGGCGGACGCCCCCGCCGCCCGCACCACCTGGGAGTCTTTCTTCGCCGGCTTCCCCGCCTTCGCCTGCGGCGACCCCCGCCTGGACCGCACCTTCGACTACCGCGTCCACGGGCTGGGCCTCAACCGCATCGAGGGTCGCTGGGGCAACGTGCGCCATCCCTGCATTGCGGAGGGGATCGAGTATTTCCACGTGCCGATCAGCTACAGCGCGCAGTGCCACATGATGGAGATGCGCTGGCGCGCGGGCGGGCGCGAAGCGTGGGGATCGCTCCTGAACTTCCTCGACAACCAGAAGGAGGACGGGTCGCTGCACGGACGGCTCTACCCGAACCACCTTGAAGGCACGGACTTCTACCACGCCAACTGGGGCGACGCGCTGCTCGCGGTGCACGAGATGCACCCCGAACCCGCCGCCCTCGCCCGCTGCTACGACGGCCTGTCCCGCTACGCCCGCTGGCTGGACCGTTCGCGCGACCCCGAGGGCTCGGGCATGTTCACCGTCGTGAACCACTTCGAGACCGGACAGGAGTACATGTCACGGTACATGGCGGTGGACGGGGAGGCGGACGTGCGCGGCTGGCAGCCGTGCCTGCGCCTCAAGGGCATCGACGTGACGGTCTATGCGCATCAGCTCTTCCGCGCGCTCGCCACGCTCGCCGGGCGGGTGGGGCGGCCGGGCGACGCATCCGACTGGCGCGCGCTGCAGAAGCGTTGTGCGACCGCGATCACGGAGCGCATGTGGTGCTCCGAGGCCGGCTTCTTCACCGACGTGGACGGACGCACCTTCGAGCGCACCGGCGTCAAGGCCGCGGTGGGCTTCTACCCGATGCTGACCGGCTGCGTGGACGCCCTCCGCCTCGACGCCATGATGGACCACCTCGAGGACCCGCGGACCTTCGGCACCCCGTTTCCGCTGCCGTCGTCCAGCGTGGACGATCCTCGCTTTTCGGCCGAGGGGATCTGGCGGGGCAAGCGACGCAACTGCCCGTGGAACGGCCGCGTGTGGCCAATGACGACCAGCCATGTGATCGAGGGTCTGCTCCGCGCCTGGCGGGGGGGGAACCGGCGCGCGGGAGCGTTGGCCGCGGACCGGCTCGTCCGCTTCGTGCACCTGATGTTCACCGACGGCGACGCCCGCCGCCCCAACTGCTTCGAGCACTACAACCCCTACACCGGCCGCGCCTGCCACTTCCGCGGCATCGACGACTACCAGCACTCGTGGGTGGTGGACTTGCTCGCCCGGGGCGTGGCCGGCCTTCATCTCGACGAGGAGGGCGTGGAGGTGTGGCCGCTTCCGCACGAGCTGGCCCGGGTGCGGCTGGGGCCGGTGCGCGCCCGTGGGCGCAGCGTCGCGGTCGAGCTCGACGAGGGGCGGATGTCGGTGGAGGTGGATGGGGAGCGGTACGAGGGGCCGCGGGAGCGGGCGCTCAAGGTGGGGTGGAAGACGGTGGGCGAGCGGAAGGAGGGCCGGCGTCGATGACGCGGGAGCCGCGGGCGGTGGCGCTGAAGGGCGTCCAAAAGCGTTTCGGGGACCTGACGGCCGTGGCGGACGTGGATCTCGAGATCCGCCCCGGCGAACTCATGGTGCTGGTGGGTCCGTCGGGTTGCGGCAAGACCACGCTGCTGCGCCTCATCGCCGGCCTGGAGGAGCGGGACGCGGGGGAGGTGTGGATCGGGGATCTGTGCGTGGACGAGGTCGCGCCGGGCGGTCGCGACGTGGCGATGGTGTTTCAGAGCTACGCCCTGTACCCGCACATGACCGTTGCGCAGAATCTGGGCTTCGGCCTCAGGGTGCGGGGCGCGGGTCCGGCCGAGACCTGGGGGCGCGTGAGCGAGGTGGCCGACACACTGGGGCTCGGGGGGCTCCTGTCACGGCGTCCCGGTCAGCTCTCGGGGGGACAGCAGCAGCGGGTGGCGCTGGGACGGGCGATGGTGCGCGATCCCGGCGTCTTTCTCTTTGACGAGCCGCTCTCGAATCTGGACGCGGGGCTGCGGCTCAAGACCCGTGACGAGATCGCCGCGCTCCACCGCCGCCTCGGCACGACCATGATCTTCGTCACTCACGACCAGGTCGAGGCGCTCTCGCTCGGGCAGCGGGTCGCGGTGATGGACCGCGGCCGCGTGCAGCAGGTGGGGACGCCGCACGAGGTTTACCGAAAGCCCGCCAACCTCTTCGTCGCGGGCTTCGTGGGATCGCCTCCCATCAACCAGCTCCACCTGGTCCGCGACCGGGAAGGCCGCCTCGCCGGCGGCCCGTTCGTTTTCCCGGGACCCGCGCCCCACCCCGAAGCCACGTTGGGGGTCCGCCCCGAGGACCTCTCGGTCACCGTCGTCACCCCGGCCGCCCCCACCCCGGCCGCCCCCACCCCGCCACCGGGTTCGGCGGGCGCCCCCCCCGGCCCCGGCCAATCCCCCGAGTTCACCAGCACCGTCCTGCGCGTCGAGGCGCTCGGCAGCGAGCAGCGGGTTCATCTCGACGGGCCGGGCGATGCGGCCTGGGTGGCGCGGGCGCCCTCCGCGCTGCGCGTCGCGGCCGGGGACGGGGTGGGCGTCTCCGTTGCGTGGAAACGGACGCATCTCTTCGGCCCGGATGGTGGTCGGGTGGGGTCGGCGCCCCGGCCAAGTGGGGTATCCCATCAATGAACCGCGGCGTGTCCCAGGTCGAGCGTTCCGCGGGTCCTGATCGGCGGCCGCTGAGTCTGCCCGAGACGCCGCGCGCCGTCGTGCCTGGGACCATCTTTCGCAGGATCCTCTTCCCGGCCGCCATGTCCCTCGCCGCCGCCGGCTGGTTTCCCGCATGTTCCGGCGTCTCGCCCGGCGTCACCACCCTCCGGGTCGCCCTTTGGGCAGGCGGATACGAACTCGAGATCGAGCAGCAAGTCGCCGAGCGCTACGAGGCCCGGCGCCCGGGGACGCGAGTCCTCCTCGAGTCCGCGCCGAACGGATACGAGGAGCGTCTCCTCACCTCCATTGCGGCTGGCCACCCCCCCGATGTGTACCTCCTCGACTCGCCCGACATCCCCACCTTCGTGGACCGGGGGCTGGCGGTTGACCTGGCGCCGTTTCAGACGGCGCTGAACTTTCACGCCGACAAGATCTTCCCGCAGGTGCTGGAGGCGTTTCGGCGCGGGCGAGCCCTGTTCGCGCTGCCCAAGGACTTCACCCCGATGGTCATCTACGCGAACCGCGCGGTGCTGGCGCGTGCGGGGATCGACCGGGTTCCGGGTGCGGGAGCCGACGCATTGGCGAGCGGTTGGACCTGGGAGGAGTTCCGCCACGCGGCCCGTTCCGCAACCACCGACCGGGACGGTGACGGCAGACTGGATGTCTATGGGTTCGATTTCCCCCGCAACCTCCTCCAATGGGTGCCGTTCGTCTGGTCGGCTGGCGGAGACATCCTCGCGCCCGGCGGGGACCGCGCCACGGGCTACCTGGACGGCCCGGCGGCGCTCTCCGCATACGCCTTCCTCACCAAACTGGCCGAGGAGGGCCTGACGCCGGGCGCCCAGTTCGTCCAGCAGGCGGACCCGGCGCGGGAGGCCCGGTTTGCTTCGGGCGGACAGGCGTTTCTGCTCTCCGGACACTGGACGCTCCCCGTCTTCCGCGACCTGGTGCGCGACGGCGCGCTGGACCTGGCGATCCTGCCGATTCCGCACCATCCGTCGCAGCCGGGTGCGACGAGCGTCCTCTACGCGTCCGGGTGGGCTGTGCCTCCGAACGCGGCGAATCTCCGCCAGGCAATCGACCTGGCCGGCTTCCTCGCCTCGCCGGAGGCGCAGCGGATCCGGGCGCGCTCCGGTTTGGCGATTCCGACGCGGGTTGATGTCGCCGCGGAGAACGCCGCCGCCGACCCTACGGGGGTGGAGGACGCGTTCGTTGCGCTGGCGGAACGGGCCCGGATGACGTGGGGCGCGTACGTGCGCGACTTCTCCCGGATCGAGAGGCTGGCGGTGCAGATCATGGATCGGCGGCTGCTGACCGGTGAGCCCCTCGAGGTCAGCGCCACGGATGTGGCGCGCCGGGTGGACGAGGTGCTGGCGCGGTGAGAGGCGCAGGCGCGGCCGGCGTGATCCCTCTCGTGGCCGCCGCTGCGGTCGCCGGGGCGGCCGCCCTGATCCTGGTGGTGGCCGCCGGTGCGGTAAGAGGGGCCCGGGAGCACGCAATCGGCGAAGAAGTCCGCACGGCGGCCTCTCTGTATGAAGTTCAGGATGCTACGGATGCGGACGTCGCGCTTCTTCTCGACGGGCGCGCCCGGATCGTGGCGCCGGAAGCGGGCGGATCCGGACCGGGAACCTACGCCTACCAGGCCGGCGGGCTGGAGCCCGCTGCCTGGATTGCGGTCGAGCCGCCGAACGAAGGAAGCGGCTGGCCGTGGGCCGCCTCCGTCCTCGCCTTGCTCGGGGTGCTGTGGATGTCAGCGTGGGCTTCCGCGCGGCGCCGGTCTCCGCCGCCACCCCGTTATCCCGCCGCGCCCGCGCTCCTCTGCGCCGCCCTGTTCGCGCTCGTCGCGGTCGCCGCGCAGCAATGGGCGCGCGGGGAACTGGGAGCCATCAGCAGCTCTCGCCTCGTCCGAGGCCTCCGCTCGGTCGAGATCGCCAGGGCGGCCGGTGCGGACCCCGAATCGGCCGCTCGGGTCGCCGGCCTTCCCTGGGCGAGCGGCGCGGCACTTGGCGAACCGGACCGGATCTGGACGATGCCCCAGGAGGTCGGCGAAGCGATCGCCGCCGTCCCGCGCCTCCGTTCCGCCCCGCGCTACACCGTCGCGGTCAGCGGCGCCACCTACCACGGCGGCAGCATCGCGCTGCGCCAGGGACCCCCTGTCCGTGCGGAGACCCCGGATCCCCGCTCCGACACTCTGCACC
Organism: Candidatus Marinacidobacterium sp.; assembly: GCA_965223075.1. Lineage (GTDB taxonomy): Bacteria > Acidobacteriota > Vicinamibacteria > Marinacidobacterales > Marinacidobacteraceae > Marinacidobacterium. Next base: position 2,401,226 of record OZ244986.1, read on the forward strand.
TCGTTTTCCTCGGCTACGAAGAAACCACGTCCCCGACCGTCCCCCTGATCGTCTCCGCGCTCGGGTCGGCCCTCCTCGTTTCGCTCGTCCTCTTCCTCCTCCCCCTCGCCGCCCGTCCCCGCGCCCTCTCGAGGACCCTGGCGGCCTGGGGATTCCTCACCCCGGCGGCAGCCCTTCTCCTGCTCTTCACCTTCGGGCCCCTGCTCTTCTCGCTGTGGATCTCCCTGCACGATTGGCGCCTCGTCGACCCCGTCCACCCGTTTGCAGGACTCGAGAACTACCGCGCCCTCCTGAGCGATGGCGCCTGGTGGTCGGCGGTCTCGAACACCGGCGTCTTCACGCTGCACGTCCCGCTCGCGATGGCCGTCGCGCTCACGCTGGCGCTCCTCACCAGGGAGTCGCGGCGGGCCGCCCGCTGGGCGCGTCTCGCCCTTTTCCTGCCCAGCGTCACGAGCGTCGTGGCGATCGCAGTCGTCTGGAAGTGGTTGCTCAACGACGGCTACGGTCTCGCGAACCGGGCGCTGGGCGCGATCGGGCTCGGGCCGGTCGCGTGGCTCACCTCGCCGGACATCGCGCTCGTCAGCCTGATGGTGATCGGCGTCTGGATGGTCGTGGGGTACCAGATGGTCGTCTTTCAGGCCGGACTGGCGGCCATCCCCCGCGTTTGGTACGACGCCGCGAGGGTGGACGGCGCCGGCCCGTGGCAGCGCTTCCGGCACGTCACTCTGCCCGGACTCCGCCACACGCTCTTCTTCGTTCTGGTCACTTCGGTGATCGGTTCGTTCCAGGTTTTCGGCCTCGTCTACGTCATGACCGAGGGCGGGCCGCTGGGCGCCACCGACGTCGCCGTGTTCCACATCTACCGGGAGGCGTGGGAATTCCTCCGTTTCGGCAACGCCGCCGCAATGAGTTGGGTTCTCTTCGGCGTCGTCTTCGCCGCCACCTGGCTCCACTTCCGCTTTCTCGAAAGAAGGGGCGCGCATGCGTGACGCGAGGACGGCCGCGCACACACCCCGGCGCGCACGCACCCCCGGCGCCCGCGCGGCCATCGGTTTCTCCCGCACGCTCCTGCTCGCCTTCGCCTGCCTGGTCATGGCAGCGCCCTTTCTGTGGATGGCGGCAACCAGCCTCATGGGCCAGTTGGAGGTCTTCTCGTCCGGCCGGCTGTTCCCGGAGTCACCGCTCTGGTCGAACTATCCCGAAGCGCTGACCGCCCAGCCGTTCGGACGCTATTTCCTGAACTCGCTGGTCTTCGCCACGGTCGTGGTCGCCGGTCAGGTGGCCACCGCCACCACCGCCGGCTACGCCTTCGCCCGTTGCGACTTCCCGGGGCGAGACGCGCTGTTCATGGTCTTCCTGGCGACCATGATGGTGCCCGCAGTCATCGTCCTCATCCCCCGCTTTCTCATGATCGACGCCCTCGGCTGGATCGACAGCTATCAGGGCCTGGTCTCGACCGAGCTGGTCTCCGTGTGGGGCATCTTCCTGATGCGCCAGTACTTCCGCACGCTGCCACGCGAACTGGAGGATGCCGCCCGGGTCGATGGCGCCGGCCACTGGCGGATTTTCCGGAGCGTCGTGCTACCGCTGGCGAAGCCCGCGGTGGCCACCCTGGCGCTCTTCGCCTTCATCGACGCCTGGAAGAACTTCATGTGGCCGCTGCTCGTAACCCGCTCCATGGAGATGCGGGTGGTCGAGGTGGGGATCGCCGCCTTCCATTCCACCTACGAGATCAACTGGCCGTACCAGATGGTGGCGGGCGTGGCCGCGGCGCTCCCGATCGCGCTTCTCTTCCTCTTCACCCAGCGGTACTTCGTCCGGGGGATCCAGTTGGAGGGCATCCGGTAGGCGCCCGCGCGGCGGGCCACCACCCGCTCCCCGGAGCGTCGGGCGGGGGCGGGGGCTTGCCGGCGCGGGCGGTCATTTCTCATACTCACCGTCGCAGGAAGGGCCAGATTCGCCGCAACACGACGGCGGGGACGGCTTGGAGCCCCCACCGGGAGAACTGGGCCGGCCTCCGGCCGGCACAGCCCGCCGAAGGCGGGCGGCGGGAAGGACTCCCCGTTCCGAGGTGGCGCCGTCCCGGCGGGAATCTCAGCGTTCGGCGGGATCCGTACCTGGGAGTGGCAGACACCGTTGGTCACAGTGCGGGCCACGTGCCTGCGTTCCGTGAAGGCGGACGGCAAGGAACCGCCCGCGGCCCTGGGGGTCGTTGTGTCGAGTCCCACCGGCAAGGACCCGCGGCGCCGTCGGCTATACGCCATCTCATCTGTTGGGGGTAGGTGCCGAGACGGGAGCCATCCCGGCAATTGGGGTCTTCGCCGCCGCGGCCCTGCGGGCCGCTGTGCCGGCCGGAGGCCGGCGTTCCAAGCCGTCCCCGCCGTCGTGGTGGCCGGAGGTCGGCGTTCCCTGGCGGGCGGCGCCATCACGCTGGTTGGCGTTCGCAGAACGCCAGTTCTCCCGGTGGGGGGGCGAAGCGGAGTGGTTCAGCCGGGATGGATCGCCGGCCGAGCCCCCGCCGGGAGAACTGGGCCGCCTGGGTTTCACCACAGGCTGTCAGGCGGCAGCCAAGCCGGAGCGCGCCGTGGGGGAGAGACGACCGGCGGCGGCGACCGTGCTGCCTGGCGTCTCCAGCGGCCGGTGACACAATGCGTTGTTCTCGCGCGAGGGAAGACACCGGCAACGCAGCCACTGAGCCGGCCCGGTCGCGAGAAGCCGTTGCCGCGACAGGTTGGTTGCAACCGCAGACGTCCTCCAGGAATCCGTCTTCAGACCGGGAGATTCGGCAGATGAACATCGGGCGGACCGAACATCGAGCGCGCCTCGCCGCGACGGCCTTCGCGGTGACCGCCCTTTCGGGACTCTTCGCCTCGCCGGCCCACCCCCAGCGCCTCCCCGACCCCCCGTCCGGCGATCTGGCCACCCTTTCGGTCCCGCGCTTCACCATCGCGACTTCGCCCGTTGAGCTCACGGGCCCCGTGCGACCGGGCGAGTACCTCGGCGTCACCGGCCCTCGCGCGGCATGGCTGGGGGTGGAGACCGGCGAAGCGGAGCTCTGGGTCCATCCGCTCAAGGTCGGACGCGGCTTCCGCCTCTCCTTTTCGACGCCCCGCTACGGCGCCCCCATCCCCGGCGAGCTGATCGCCCGAACGGTCCAGGTACGGCCGGAGCTCACCACCATCACCTACAGCCACGAGGCCTTCCAGGTACGCCAGCACATCCTCGCCCCCAGGGACACGGACGCCTCCGGCATCCTCGTGCTCCTCGACGTCGACAGCCCGGATCCCATCGAGATCGTCGCCGAGTTCCACCCCGTCCTCGACTACATGTGGCCGGCGTCGCTGGGCGGGCAGTACGCCTTCTGGGACGGGGGGCGGCGCGTCTTCGTTCTCTCGGAGAGCCTGGAACGGCACAACGCGGTCGTGGGCTCCCCCTGGGCGACGAACTCGGTGGGGCACCCGGCGCACCAGCTCGGCGAAGCGCCCCGCACGATGGTCATCCCGGTCGATCCGGAGCGTGCCCGGCGCGAGTTCATCCCCATTGCCATAGCCGCGGGAACCGTCTCGCGCGACGCCGTCTTCGCCCGCTACGGCCGCCTGATCGCGGACGCCGAGCGGCTCTACCAGGACACCCGCGCCTGGGCCGACGCGGCCCTGGGCGCCACCGCGTCCGTCGAGACCCCCGATCCTTCCCTCGACCTTGCCCTCGAATGGGCGAAGATCAATCTCGAGGAGCAGCGCGTCTGCAACCCCGATCTGGGATGCGGCTTCGTCGCGGGCTGGGGGCTCTCGGGCAGCGGCGCCCGTCCCGGGTTCGGGTGGTTCTTCGGCGGCGACGCGATGATGAACACCTTCGCCATGGACGCCCTGGGCCAGTGGGAGCTGGTCGCCGAGGAACTCCGCTTTCTGGCCCGGTACCAGCGCGACGACGGCAAGATCACCCACGAGATCTCGCAGGCCGCTGCGCACATCGACTGGTTCGACACCTATCCCTACGCCTACTACCACGCCGACACGACTCCCTACTGGATGTTGGCGCTCTACCAGTACTGGCGCGCGAGCGGCGATGACGGGCTGCTGCAGGAACTGTGGCCGGCATACCTGCGAGCCTGGGAGTGGTGCCTGAGCGCCGAGACCGATGGCGACGGAATCATCGAGAACACGGTCGGGGGCCTGGCCGCGGTTGAGGTGGGGGGGCTGAGCGCGGCGATCCACCAGGATGTCTACCTGGCTGGAATCTGGGTCGCGGCACTGGAGGGCGCGCTGGCGATCGCGGAGCGGCTGGGCGACCCGGCGGTGGCCGAGCGAGCCGCGCGGATCGCGGAGGTCGCCCGCGAGACCCTCAACAACGCCTACTGGCGGGCCGACGAGGGCTACCACGCCTTCGGCATCCTCGAAGACGGCAGCACCAACGACAATCTGACGGTGTGGCCGGCCGCGGCCGCCGCGTTCGGGCTGCTGGACGAGAAGCGCGCCCTCGGGACGCTGACCCGGATGGCGGGCGACCGCCTGTCGTCGGACTGGGGTGCGCACATGCTCTCGACGGAGAGCGACCTGTACGACCCCCTCGCGTACAACATGGGGACCGTCTGGCCCTTCGTGACCGGTTATCTGTCCTGGGCCCAGTACCGCTACCGCCGTCCGTGGGCGGGCTTCCACCTCATGGACGCGGTCAAGCAGATGACCTACGACTGGAGCCTGGGCCGCCACGGCGAACTCTTTTCGGGCACGTTCTACCAGCCGCTCGACCAGACCGTGCCGCACCAGTTCTTCGCCACCTCGATGCTGGTGACCCCGCTGCTCCGCGGCGTCTTCGGCTGGGACCCGGACGCTCCGAACGGGAGCGCGCGCCTCGCCCCCCAGTTGCCGGCCGACTGGCGGGAGGCGGCGGTGCGCGGCCTGCGGGTGGGCGAGACCACGACCGACGTGGAGATCCGTGGCGGTCCTACCCCGGCGGGCGGGGAGCGCCGCATTCTGATAACGAGCGAAGGTCCGCCGGTGGACATCGAGTTCCTCCCCGACGTCCCTGTTGCCGCCGCAGAATTGCGCGTGACGATGACCGGAGGCCGCTTTGTGGAGGTGGGAGCGACCGATCCCGCGCCGGACGCGGGGCGTCCGCGCCGGGCAATCCGGGTGACCGAGAGCCGGCCCGTAGAGATCACCGTGACCTGGAAGGGTGGACTGGCGGTGGCGCCGCCGCGGATCGCTCTTGAACCGGGCCAGCGCAGCACGGGTCTGCGGATCATCGACCTGCAAGCTGACGGGGAGGGCTGGACGCTCATCACCGAGGGGTCCGCCGGCCACGCCTACCGGATAGACCTCTTCGGTACCGTGGTTGAGGCCGCCATGGTGGGCGAGGGCGCCCGCGTGGAGCCGATTCCGCTCCAGATCGACCCGGAACCGGAAGCAGCCCGTCGCGCCGAGGCGGGTGGCGGCAGGTTTCGTGTCCGCTTCGCTCCGGGGCGGGGACGCCGCACGGCGACGATACGGCTGACGCCGATCGGACTCTAGCGAAGGGCGGCGCGTCGGGATGCACGTCGGCGCCCTCGAGGCCCGCCGATGGGCCGGCCTGGTCTTGTCTCCCGGCCCGGGCCGTGGCGTCGGCGTCCGCCTCGCCTTCGTCACGCCGGACGGTGGGCGCCGGGAATGGGACGACTGGTACGGGATGGTCTCCCGCGTCGGTCCCCACGCGCCCGACTTCTCGTACGCACGGGTCGAGTTCGACCTGGGCGCGAATGCGGCGCCGCGAGCGGGCGCCGGTGGGGGTGATGCGGATCCCGGATCACCGCCGGCGTCCGGCAGCCTCATCCTTGAGTGGTCGCGCCGGGAGGAGGCGGTGGCGCTGCGCGCGACGGTGGAGGCGGCGGGTCATCTCGAGTTGATCGGGGACGCCCCGTGGGGGTGGGAGGGACGGTGGGAGGAGGCGGGGGCGGAGCCGCCCTGCTGGCGCGCCCGGGTGCCGGGTGGGGAGAGCGGAGAGTGCCTGGAGATCGTCGCCGCCTTCGCGGCCGGAACCGGGCGGCGCCGCGCGCCGGGTCGTGCCGGCGGCGAGGTGGCGCGGTGCCTCGACATCGGGGCTGGGGGCGCCGGACGGGTGGCGATGGTCGCCGCGTGGGGCGGGAAGAAGGCGGGCCGCCTCATCGGTCAGACCGACGCCTGGATCGACGAGGCGCGCGCGGAGTGGGAGCGCCGGCGCCACCGGGCGCCGGGCGACCCCGAGCTGAGGGAGAGCATCGCCGCGAATCTGATGTGGACGGTGCTGCTCCAGCCGGAAACCGGCAGGCTCTATACCCCCGCCGGCCGAAGGTGGATCTTCCCGACCCCGGGTGGCGGGACCCGGCCCGGCGCGCCGGAGCCCCCAGAACCTGACGACTGGACCATTTTCGGCTGGGACACCTTCTTCAATGCCCTTCTCCTCGCGACCGTCTCGAGGGACCTCGCCTGGTCCACTCTTCTTGCCGGAACCGGAACGCAATACCCGAACGGGAACGTACCCAACTGGCGCGGCCGCCGCGGCGGCACCCCCGATCGCTCCCAACCGCCCGTCGGTTCGTTCGCCGCGTTGAGGTTGTACCGTGCCCACGCCGACCCGGACGCCCTGGCGGCCGCCTACCCGGCCCTCCTCGCCTGGGCCGACTGGTGGGTGGCCGACAAGAACGGACGGCCGCGCCGGGAGGGGCTGACACCCGGACTGCTCGCCTGGGGCTCCGACACGGACCTCGTGCCCGGCCCCGGGCGCGTACCGCCGTGGGAAGAGGGCGCGAGCGGCCACCAACGCGCCGCGTGGGAGTCGGGCCAGGACGACCTGCCGCTCTGGGAAGAGGCCGAGTGGGATTCCCGGCGGCAGATCCTCGCCATGTCGGCCGTGGACCTTTGCAGTTACCGCGCGCTGGATCTGGAGAGTCTGTCGCTGATCGCCCGCGTTCTCGGCGACGGTTCCACTGCGGAGCGCTTGGCCGCCGACTATCGCCGGCTAGCCGCCACGATGAACCGCGTGCTCTGGTCGGAAGCGGCCGGCCTCTACCTCGACGAACTTCCGTCCGGGCTCTCCGCCCGCGTGGCCGTCTCGAACTTCCTGCCGCTCGTCGCGGGCATCCCCGACGCGCGGCAAGCCAGCCGCATGATCGAAACGCTCAGCGACCCCGCCCGGTTCTGGGGCGAGTGGGTGCTGCCCACCATCGCACGCGACGACCCCGCCTTCCGAGACCAGCAGTACTGGCGCGGCTCGATCTGGCCACCGATGAACTACCTGGTGCTGCAGGGACTCCGCCGCTACGGCTTCACCGCCCTCGCCGCCGAGCTTGCCCGGAAGGGCGCGGAGATGTTCCTCGCCGACCGGCGCGGGACGGGCATGTGCCGCGAGAACTTCGACGCACGCACCGGCGAAGGAGGTGGACAGCGCTTCCAGAGCTGGGGGCCCCTCCTGGCGCTGGGGGCGCTGGAGGAGCGGAGCGACGGTCCCCTCGTCACCGGATGGCGCACCGCCCCGGAGGCGCCATGACGGTGATCCCTACGGGCCGGAATCGCGATCGGGCGTACGCGGTTGCCCCCTCCTGATGAGGACGATCCCCGGCGTTACCGCGACATTGGCGGTTCCTCGGAGTTTCGTGACTTCGCCGTCGAGCTCAGCGAGCAACGCTGCCCCCTCTCCTGCTCCTCGTTCCGAGGCGGCGTGCAGAGTCCCAATGGCGGCGCGCACGATGTGACGGTGCTCTATCTCGCGGCGCTTGAAGTGGGTTCCCTGCGTGAGCCGGAAGATGGCATCCAGCAGTGCCAGACCGCCCAGCGGTCCTATCAGCACCGCGTCCAGCAAGCCGTCCCCTGGATCGGCCGCTGGCGCGAGCGGGATTCCACCCCCGAAGCGTCTTGAGTTGAGAACGGTGAGGTTCAGGAGCAGGCGCGGCCTTCCGGGTGCATCGTCAAGGCCGACCCGCAGCGCAAGGGGAGTGAAGACGGTGATTTCGCGGGCCGCCGCAGCGGCGTAGGTAGCTCGCCCCAGGCCACCGGAGCGGGTCGTTCTCTGCGCTACGGATGCCGCAAGACCCAGGGAGAAGCTGTTCAGGAAGTAGCGTTTCTTCCCGCTCGCGTCCTCGACCTGTCCGAGATCGGTTGGTCGCGCCGGGGTGCTGCGCAGAAACCGCGCGGCCTCCGCCAGCCGGGAAGGGATCCCCGCATCGCCCGCGAAGTCGTTGCCGGTGCCGTTTGGAAGAAGGCCCAGTTCGGCGGTCCCGCCGGACAGGGCAAGGCCCCGGGCCACCTCCGAGGCGGTGCCGTCCCCCCCGTAAGCGATCAGGAGGGGGCGCGCGTTGCCCTCTGCCCTGGCGATCTTTTCCGCGTGGCCCGGCGCTTCGGTCCAGACGAGATCGTGCGGGCCAAGCTGCTCGGCGACGACGGCCGAGGCGGCCCACCAACGATCCCGACCGCTCCCGCCCCCGGCCTCGGGGTTTGCAATCACCAGTGGAAGACTGCTCATCTCGCCGGGGTGATCCCGAATATGCTACGAGCCTCTCGGCATGGCGGGGCGAAATACCCGCTCTGACCGAGCGCCCTTGATCGCATCCCTTCTGAAGGCGCCCGTCCCGGCCCCCCTGCCACGCCCTGAGCCTCTCCGGCGATGGACCCCGTTGCCGCCCCGGCTCGAGGCCGCATGAACAGGTTCTTCTCCCGCTTGGGCCGCCTTCTGGAGGTTCTGCTCGAATGGATCCGGGACGGCATTGCGCGATGCATCATATGGGCGCGCGTCCCGCCGAACGCCCTGACGCTGGCTGGTCCTGTCGCCATGGCGTTCGTGTTCTGGCCGCTTCTCGAGGGAGATCAATGGACGGCCGGCTGGGTAGTCCTGTTGGCGATCACTTTCGACTGTCTGGATGGAGCGGTCGCCCGCGCGTCCCGCGGGGTCACGCAATTCGGCGCCTATCTGGATTCCGTGGTGGACCGCTACGCCGACATGCTGTTGATGTTCGGCCTGCTCTTCTATTTCCTGGCGTATGCCGACCAGCCCGCGCGGAGCATCTGGCTTGCGATCTGGTGTCTCGCCACCGCAGGTACCGTCGCGACCGCGTACGCGCGCTCCCGCGCCGAGAAACTGATTCCCGGTTGCGAGGTGGGGTTCCTGGAGCGTCCGGAACGCTCGGTGGCCATCGTCGTCGGGCTCGTCGCCGGGAATGTGCACGCGGCGCTGATCGTGGTCGCGATCTTCGGGAACCTGATCGCGGCGCAGCGGATCTACTACACCCGCGCCGTATTGGACGGCAGGCCACCGGCCACCGGGTTCCGCTTCTGGACCTATCGCCGGGCCAGCGCCGAGTACGCGATGCTGAGCACCGTGTGTTTCTTCTTCATCGTCCTCGGACACCTGGTGATTCCGGCGCCAGGGTGACGAGTGCTGGCGCATTCCGCCGGCGGGCTCAAGGCAAACTTCAAGTGGCAACAAATGTCCTGCCGTGGAGGGAGAATGTCTTCCTAGTGGCTGCCTCAAGCCGAACATGTCACGCCGCATCTTCGTGTTGACCGGCTGCGCCAAACACACGCACTGAAGAGGGATGGTTTCCAACATGAAGCGCTTGGCGGCCGTTGGCTCCAGGGACTGGACGGAGCAGAAGCTACGGGTCATCACTAGCTACCTCAGGAGTTACTGCACGGCGCTGAAGAATCAGGGTTTCTCCACGACCTATATCGATGCCTTTGCGGGTACCGGTTATCGGGCCGATCCCCCGCACATCCAGGATGAAACCGGGCTCCTCTTTCCGGAGCTAGCGGAAGCAGCTTCGCGGAGGCTGCTAAGCGGTTCGGCAAGACGTGCCCTCACGTGCGAGCCACCGTTCGATCGCTACGAATTTGTGGAACTTGATCCGGAGCGCTGCGAGGAACTGCGACGCCTTGCCAGCGAGTTCTCCGACCGTCCGTATCGCATCGCGATCCATGAAGGGGACGCGAACGAGAAAGTTCCCGCGCTGTGTGCCCGGGATTGGCACGGCGAGCGTGCCCGCGGAGTCGTTTTCTTGGATCCCTACGGAATGCAGGTCAGATGGGCAACGATCGAAGCGATCGCCGCAACCCGAGCCATTGACCTGTGGGTGCTATTCCCACTTGGCGTCGCGGTGAACCGCCTCGTCACGCGGTCGGGGCAGTTCCCCCCGGGTTGGCGCGAGAGTCTGACCCGCATTTTCGGCACAAACAATTGGGAAGAAGTGTTTTATGAGACCAAGGTACAAAAGAGCCTACTTGGGGGCCACCATGAACAGATCGCGAAGGTCTCGGTGGATGTCATCGGTACCTACTTCAACGAGAGACTCAGGAGCGTGTTCGCGGGCGTGGCGGCGAAGCCTGCCGTGCTTAGGAACTCGGTCGGGAACCCGATCTATCTGCTCTGCTTCGCAGTGGCCAACCGTGAGCCCAAGGCCCACGGGCTGGCCCTCAAGATAGCCAACCATCTACTCAAGGAAGTTGCGTGATGGCGGCGAAATCGGGCATCGAGTGGACCGAAGCCACTTGGAATCCGGTAACCGGGTGTACCAAGATCAGCCCGGGCTGTAAGTACTGCTATGCCGAGCGAATGGCGAACCGGCTACAGACGATGGGGCAGCGGAACTACGCGCAGGGATTTCAACTCATGCTCCAGCCCCACATGCTGGAGCGCCCGCTACAGTGGAAGCGGCCGCAGACGATCTTCGTCAACTCTATGAGCGACCTCTTCCACCCCGAGGTCCCGCTCCTGTTCATCCGGGAGGTCTTTGCAGTCATGGAACGCGCCCATTGGCATCGCTTTCAGGTACTCACGAAGCGTGCCGAGCGCCTCGCTGAACTCGGCCCTGTCCTCGACTGGCCGCCCCATGTTTGGATCGGCGTAAGCGTGGAGAGCGACCTCTACATTCCTCGGATCGACCAGCTGCGGGAGGTGCCCGCATCGGTCCGGTTCTTGTCGTTGGAGCCCCTCTTGGGTCCGCTTCCGGACCTGGATCTCCGAGGCATCCAATGGGTCATCGTGGGCGGGGAATCGGGTCCCCGCGCGCGCCCAATGGACCCCGAGTGGGCGATCGATATTCGCGACCAGTGCGTGAGCGCGGCGGTGCCCTTCTTCTTCAAGCAGTGGGGGGGCCGCAACCGGAAAGCGGCCGGACGGGTCTTGGGTGGTCGGGAGTGGAACCAGATGCCCGCCGCTGGTTGATTCGGGGATCGTTCTCTCGGTTCAACTCATCGGCCTCGTTCGGTGTCGCCGAATCGGTCTGGGAGGCAATACGCGCTAGCCAGACTCAGCGAGATGAGACCTCGATCTGGCCATTTGGTCGCCACTCGGGCCTTCGGGCGTGCGCGATCCTGGTGTGTTTGTTGATTTTGGTGCTGATGCGTGACCCGGGCGATGCAGACCCCGGGTCTCGAGGAGATTCAGGCCAGCGCACACAAAAATCCCGCTGCCGCGGTTCCGGCAGCGGGACAATTGGACAGCCGCCGGAAGCTGCTGGATTGCAGCTCCGGCGACGCCGGTTCAGGGCCTTCCGCTCAGCCCCCGCGAGAGGCTATTCGACGTAGCTGTAGCCGCAGTTCTCGCAGGTCCAGGTCCGGCCCTGGCGGTACATGAGAGCTCCGCACTGCGGGCAGGCGCGGGTGTCCTCGTCCCCGGAGTCCTCGGCGAAGAGAGCGTCGTAGTCGATCTCTTCCTGCGTTTCTTCGTCTTCCTTCTCCTCCTCTTCCTGCTGCTGGGCAGCCGCAAACGAGGCGGCGCCCACCACGCCGGCGAAGGCGAAGCCAGCCCTGGTGAGGAATGCGCGACGGTTCAGGTCATCCATTTTCGTAGTCTCCTTGTTTGTCTGGCCGGGACTCGGGTCCGCGTCAGTCGCCGTAACCGACGGTCGAACGCGCGAACTCCTTGACCTTCTCGGCGGTCCGGCGCTCTTCCACGATCTTCTCCCAGTCAACCGCAGGCTCTTTCACCTCGGCGGTCGGCGGAAGGATGTACTTCGGCATGTTGTACTCGTCCTTGAACATCTGGGTCCGGACGTGCCCGGTGGCGTACTCGGCGTTCTCACCGGACATGAGGTAGGTCAGGGTCGGAACCATGTCTCGCCGCTGCACCCGCTCGGTCACGGTGTGGCCCTTCTTGAAGTCGGGCCCGAGCGCCATGAACCACACGTAGTGGGCGTAGTAGTTGCCCGGGCTGTGGCCAAGCTGCCCGTAGATGTTCACTTCGTCGTCACGCCCGCACTCGGGACGGATCACCAGCGCGGTGGTGTCCCTGAGGTACGGGTCGGACTGGATCTGGCGCCACAGGTTGCCGATCAGCTCATCGGTGGTCTTGATGTGCTTGATGTACTCCCAGTAGTCCGTGTTGTAGTCCCAGAACCCGAAGTCGGCATGCGCGTCGTCGAGGGCGAGGATCTGCGCGGTGATGGACTTCGGCTTGAACTCCTTGAGGATTTGAGGCACCAGGGTCAGCACCTGGGCGTCCCCGTAGGGGATCTCGCGGTTGATGACCGGCTCCCGGGTGGAGGGCGGGATGTAGGACTTCTGCGCCAGCACGCCGTCGATGAAGTCCACGACCTGCTGCCGCTCCTTCGGCGTGTGCCCGAGTCCCTTTTCGACGTTCAGATCTGCGATCTGCGCGCCAGTGAGCTTCTGCTCCGGATAGAAGATCCGGTTCATCGTGAGGCTCGTGGAGCCGTGCTTCACGCCGTACTCGGGATGCTGGCTGAAGTGCTTCACATCCCAGGTCCAGGCGCGGTAGTAGGACGCGCCCTGGAGGGTCCAGAAGTCGGTCGCCTTCCCACCGGCCTTCTTCCGGATGTACTCGGCCCAGGTGGGGTAACGGGGCCGCTGGGCGGGAGCGTCCACGCCGCTGAGCACCTCGGAGTACATGTAACCGTGGAGGTTCGCGGTCTCGCCGTAGTCCTCGGTGAAGACGGTGCCCTCGGCAGCCATCTTCGTCTGGAACGGGGAGTGCTCCGGGTTGTCGATGACGTCGATCTTCCGGGCGCCGTTGCCCAGGATGATCGTCACCAGATGCTTCGTCTTGAAGCCCGGGTTCTCCGGAAGGACCATGCCGCCCTGAGGGATCCCGGCGCCCGCCTCGAAGATGGGGCTGCCGGCGGCGTTCCGGGTGGTGAGCACCGCGCCCGCGCTGGCCGCCGCTCCCAGTTTGAAGAAATCGCGGCGATCGATCGTTTTGCCAAGCGTTTTGCCAAGGGTTTTGGCGGTCATCGCGGACCCTCCTTGCCGCCTTCTTCGGCGGTCTCGGTGTCTTCATTGTAGAAGTTCACGGTGATTCCGTCTATCTCGGAATCCCGATCTTCGTAGTAGGTGTAGAAGTTCCGGGCGGAGTCGGAAATTCCGAGTCTCACGAGTTCCCATTCCCCCCACTCCATCGTGTCGGTAACCGTGAAGGAGCCGGTCCAGATGTTCGGCTCGGGGAGCTTCGAAGGACGGTTCAGCGCCACGAAGCCACCCATCTCCGGAGTGAGGCTCTTGAGCTTCACCTTCACGGCGTCGGCGCCGTTTGGAGAACGAATGTAACCCTCGATGCCGTGCACGCCCGAGAGGTTGTCCTCGGCGAGCACCGTGAGGCCCACCTGCTCCCCCAGCTTGGCTTCGGTCTTGGTGAACTGGACCGCCAGCACCTGGGCCGGCACCTGATCCACCATCTCCTTTTCCTGGTCCACCTGCACGGTGGCGGCTTCCATCAGCGGTTCGGTCCGGTTGAAGTAGTACCGGATGTTCGTGGCGTTGTCCTTGAGCGTGATGCGCATGAGCTGCCACTCGCCGCCCTCGTACCACTGGGGGATCTGGAGCGCGCCCCGGAAGAGGCCCGGCTGGCCGCCCACCATCACCATGGTCGAGCGGATCTGGTGATAGCCGCTCGGCGAAACCCAGACCGTTTCCGCTTCCGTGGGCCCGGAGACCTCGTCCTCGGCGACCACGCTGTACTTGATCAGGCCGCTTCCGGCCCGGACACGGTCGGTTTCGACCGAAACGGACTTGAGGGTCGGCGCAGTGATGTCCACGCTGTCGCTCGGGGTCACGTCGAAGCCGATCGGCTCGCCGTCGTCGTCCTGCATCGCCCTGTGGAAGTCAGCCCAATAGGCCTTCCGGTCGCCGACCTTGTCGGCGATGATCGTGGTGCCGACCACGTAGCGGCCGGGGGCCGCGAAGCGGGAGAGCTTGCCGCGGCCGAGGAAGAGAGTCTCGTCGTCCTCGCGGGGCTTGAAGTTGATGTACATGGTGGCCGCGCGGCCGAGTTCCCGGTTGTAGAACAAGGAGACGAACGACTGGGCCTTGTTGTAGGGGGAAAGCACCCTGGCGATGGCGCGAACCTCCTCTCCCGGAGCCACCTCCTGGGAGAGCACCCTCATCTCGGTGAGCACCGGCGGAAGCTGGTTGCCGGTGAGGTCCACTTCCTTGAGCTGCTGGTCGCGGCGCCGGTACTGGTACTGCTCGGGGACCCGCAATTCGGGCGCGATGCCCCAGCCGCCGTCGTCGTGCCCGCTAGAACTCATCACTCCGAACTCGTTCAGCACGTCGTGCGGCTCAAGGAGCGGATGGGTCTTGCCCTCCGGGGGCTTCGGCTCCGCTTTTTCGTCCTGCGCCACGGCGAACCCGCCCAGGAACAGGAACGCGACGCCGACGGCAAGGACGCCGACAGCCAGGCGTTTGGGTGTCGTGAGATGGCTCTGCATCGGGGGGGCTCCCTTGGGTCCGCGGAAATTGCTGACGCACCACAAATTGGCACCGCGGAACCCGTGCTTATATGGCGAATTGGGGGGCCAAGTCAAATGGAATACGCCCCGAGGGTGCACGACATATTTGTGATCTCTCGTGAGAGGTGCGATGAGTCTTGGGGATGATGGCTGAGTGCTGGCAGTGTATACTGCTGTCAGCATAGAGGAGGCCCCGTGCCCAACACTGCACCGCTCCAAGCCCTCGAAGCCCGCCAGAACGAGATCCGCCGGCAGCTCGCCGCGATTGGTGACGTGCGACCTGGGTCGCTGGTCGAGCGCTACCGCAAGTGCGGCAAGTCCTACTGCCATTGTGCCGCCGACGGGTCGCGAGGTCATGGACCGAGTTGGTCGCTCACCCATCCGGTCGCCGGCACGACGCGGACCCGCGTCATACCGCCCGAGGCCGTGGAGGAGACCCGCGCGCAGATCGCCGAATGCCGGCGCTTCCGCCAACTCGTCCGCGAGATGATCGAGGTCAGCGACACGATCTGCCAGTTACGGCTGAGGGCAGACACACCCGCTCCGACGGCCAAAAAAAGGGGCTCCAGGCCACGATCACGGCGGAGGTCTCCGCCGAAGCCGGGCGCCTGATCGGCGACGGCGTTCTCGACGGCCTCGACTTCGAGGCGATCGAGACCGCCGCCCGCCAGAGCGCCTTGCGGATGATGGGTCAGGCGGTCGCCCGACTCCTCAACCGCGACACCTCCGACCGTCAGGGCGCCGCGTTGCCCTGTCGCTGCGGCGCCGAGGCCCGCTACGCTGGCCGCCGGCCCCGCACCATCACCACCGCCCTCGGCCCCATGACCCTTGAGCGCGCCTGGTATCACTGCGAGCGCTGCCAGGAAGGCTTTGCTCCCCGCGACCGAGCGCTGGGGCTGGATAGCTCCTCGCTCTCCCCCGCCGCGCTACGCATGACCGGGGTCACCGCCGCCCGCGTCAGCTTCGCCGAGGCCAGTGAGCTGCTGGCCGAGCTGGCGGGGCTCGATCTCGAGCCCAAGTTGGTGGAAAGACAGGCCGAAGCCCTCGGCCGCGCTATCGCCGCCGACGAGCGCCAGGTCATCGAACCCGAGCCCTCCGACGCCCAGACCCTCTATCTCGGACTCGACGGCACCGGTGTCCCCGTCCGCAAGACCGAGACCCAAGGCCGGAAGGGCAAGCAGCCCGACGGCTCCGCCAAGACCCGCGAGGCCAAGATCGCCGCCCTCTGGTCCGCCGAATCCCGCGACAAACACGGCAACCCCGCCCGCGACCCGGACTCCGTCTCCTACAACGCCGCCATCGAGACCGTCGCCATCCTCGACACCGAAACCGAACTTCCCCCCTTCGCCAAACGGGTCCTCCGCGAGATCGAGCGCCGACGCTTCCTCGACGCCCCGCAACAGGTCGTCCTCGGCGACGGCGCCGCCTGGATCTGGAACTTCGCCGAAGAACACCTCCCCGACGCCATCCCGATCGTCGACATCTTCCACGCCAAGGGACACCTCTTCGACGCCGCCAAGGCCATCTACGGCCCCGGAACCGATCTCGCCGGCGCCTGGGGAAAGCAACGCCGCGACGAACTCGACCAGGGCCGTTTCGACGACCTCCTCGCCGCCCTCCAGGAACACGCCGACTCCTGCGACGAGGCCCAAAAAACCCTCGACTACTTCAACAACAACCGCAAGAAGATGCGCTACCCCGCCTTCCGCGCCCAGGGACTGTGTGTCTCCACCGGAGTCCTCGAAGGTGGATGCAAAAGCGTCATCGCAGCCCGCCTCAAGAACGGCGGTATGCACTGGACCGTCCATGGGGCCAATGCCGTCATCGCCCTCCGATGCGCCATCCGATCCAACCGCTTCGACGACTTCTGGGAGCGACGCGCCGCCGGGTGACCCTCATCTCACAAATATGTCGTGCACCCACGCCCCGAGGGTGCACGACATTTTTGTGAGATAGAGGGGAAACCGTGGAAGTTCCGTCGTGTCTGTCATATTGTATAAATGACAGTCATTTCAGGAGCACGCCATGGCCGTTTCTTCCTCCGATCTGGATGCCCTTCTCCGGCGCCGAGACGTGATCCGGCAGGAACTCGCCACCATCGGCGAACTCCGGCCCGGGTCGTTGCGATCCCGGTTCCGCAAGTGCGGGAAGCCCACTTGCCGCTGTGCGCAGGAAGGGGATCCGGGCCACGGCCCGAGTTGGGCGCTTTCTCGCCTCATCAAGGGCAAGATGCACTCGCGATCCATCCCGGTTCATGCCATGGAGGACACGCGGCAGCAGGTTGCCGAATGCCAGCGTCTGCGGGATCTCACCAGGGAACTGATGGAGGTCAGCGACACGATCTGCCAGATACGGCTGAGGGCAGACACACCGGCTCCGACGGCGAAAAAAGGGGGCCCCAAGCCACGATCACCGCGGAGATCGCCGCCGAAGTCGAGCACCTGATCGGCGCGGGGTCGCTCGACGGCTTCGACTTCGAGGCGGTCGAGACCGCCGCTCGGCAGATGGCGCTGCGGGTCGCCGGCCAGGCGGTGGCCCAACGTCTCAACGCCGATCGTTCCGACGAACAAGGCCCCCGGCTCCTCTGCGGTTGCGGCGCCGAGGCCCGCTACGCCGGACGGCGGCCCCGCACCGTCATCACCGCCCTCGGCCCGATGACCATCGAGCGCGCCTGGTACCACTGCGAACGCTGCGCCGAGGGCTTCGCCCCCCGCGACCGGGCGCTCGGGCTCGACCACTCCTCCCTCTCCCCCGCCGCCCTCCGCATGACCGGTCTCATCGCGGCAAGAGTCAGCTTTGCCGAGAGCAGCGAACTCCTCCAAGAACTCGCCGGACTCGCCATCGAACCCAAGCTGGTGGAAAGACAGGCCGAAGCGCTCGGCCGCGCCATCGCCGAGGACGAGCGCCAAGTCATCGAACCCGAGCCCTCCGACGCCCACACCCTCTATCTCGGCCTCGACGGCACCGGCGTCCCCGTCCGCAAGACCCAGACCCAGGGCAGGAAGGGCAAACAGCCCGACGGCTCCGCCAAAACCCGCGAGGCCAAGATCGCCGCCCTCTGGTCCGCCGACTCCCGCGACCAGCACGGCAACCCCGCCCGCGACCCGGACTCCGTCTCCTACAACGCCGCCATCGAGACCGTCGCCATCCTCGACACCGACACCGAACTCCCCCCCTTCGCCCAACGCGTCCTCCGCGAGATCGAGCGCCGACGCTTCCTCGACGCCCCGCAACAGGTCGTCCTCGGCGACGGCGCCGCCTGGATCTGGAACTTCGCCGAAGAACACCTTCCCGGCGCCACCCAGATCGTCGACATCTTCCACGCCAAGCAGCACCTCTTCGAGGCCGCCAAGGCCATCTACGGCCCCGGAACCGATCTCGCCGTCGCCTGGGGAAAGCAGCGCCGCGACGATCTCGATGAGGGCCGTTTCGACGACCTCCTCGCCGCCCTCCAAGAGCACGCCGACTCCTGCGACGAAGCCAAAAAGACCCTCGACTACTTCAACAACAACCGCAACAAGATGCGCTACCCCACGTTCCGGGCCCAGGGCCTGTGTGTCTCCACCGGCGTCCTCGAAGGTGGCTGCAAGTCCGTCATCGCAGCCCGCCTCAAGAACGGCGGAATGCACTGGACCGTCCACGGCGCCAATGCCGTCATCGCCCTTCGATGCGCCATCCGCTCCAACCGCTTCGACGACTTCTGGGAGCGACGCGCCACCCCATGAACCTCATCTCACAAAAATGTCGTGCACCCACGCCCCGAACACCCCCTTTCGACGGCTTGGCAGCCCGATGGATCCATCGCCTGCGCACTTGGAACGCCGGTCTTCAGACCGGCATCGCGCGGGAGCGCGAAACCAGCGCCGATGATGTAACGCTGCTTCCCCTGAGCGTGTGGTCAGGCTCGGACGGATCGGACGAACTCCGCCGCACGCCGCAGGCCCGGATTGATGCCGGTCCGTTCCGCGAGGCGACGCAGATCCCACTGCGCGACGGTCCGCAAGTCAAGCCGCATCTGGCCCTCGAGGGAATCGAACACCGCCCGGTAGTCGCTGAGTGCTCCTTCCAGATCTCCCGCGGCCAGCCGGGCGGCGGCGAGAAGCAGCCGCTGCCGGTCGGAGCCCGATGGATCCATCGCTTGCGCCTTCTCGAAAAGCCCCACCGCCTCCCGGTGTCGGCCCTGGAGATACACGGCGTTCGCCAGGTTGTAATGTCCAAAGACGAAGTCGGGCGCGAGTTCCAGCGCCCACCGGAAAGCGCGCTCCGCCTCTTCCAGCCGGCCGAGTTCCCGCAGGGTGACCCCGAGGTTCGAGGCGAGGGAGTGGCTGAGCGGATCGAGGTCGGCGGCCCTCTCCAACTCGGCGAGCGCTTCGTCCGGTCGCTCCAGCTCGCCAAGGGCCGCCCCGGCATTCGCCCAGCCCGGAGCGAATTCGGGGAGGGTCTCGGTCGTTCGGCGAAACGATTCGAGAGCCGCTTCGAGGTCGTCGAGGACGATCATGGTCTTGCCGAGTTCGAAATGGGCGGCGGCCAGCGTTTCGTCGCGTTCGATGGCCTTCCGGAAGGCCTCTGCCGCTTCGGCTGGTCTCTTGTGTTCGTTCGCCGAGCAGCCGGCCAGCAGATGCCCGACGGGGTTGTCCTCGTCCTCGGCAGTCGCGGCAGCGGCCGCCCGGGCGCGCACGCTTGCCGCCGGCGCGTGCAGGGCGATGCGGCGCAGCTCGGCGGCACTCCCGGCGCCGTCGAGGTCTGTCTCCCCGGGCCCGGAAACCGCGGCGGGGGAAGCGGGAGGGACAGGCTCCCGCGCCACTTCGAATTGACAGGCTGCGCCCTTGCCGGCGAGCAGATCCGCGGCCCGCCGCACCACTTCACCCTCATGGGCAGAGGCCACGAGCCCCCGGCTTCCGGCTCCGAGCTGACTGACACGGGCCAGCACATAGGCCGGAGTGGCAATCGCTGGAAGGGGCGGCGTTTCCTCAAGCCTTCCCCGCCGACGCACCGGAGCCCGGCAGGGGAAGGCCCGATGAAAGTCGGAAAGCAGCACGGCCGAAGCGTGGTCCGGAATGGGGTTCAGGCTGTGCAAACCAAGCGGCAGGTCCTCCATTACCAGCGTCGGGGCCACCGCCTCGCGTTCCCTGGAAACTGCCCCGGAAGCTGCGGCCCGAGCGGCTTCTCCGTCGCGGCTTAGCCAAAGCCGCCACCGCCCTCCGCCGGGCGGGGGGCGATGGGGAGGCCAGCCATTGGCGGTCGAAATGGTTCGATCCGGTTTCCCGGCTTCCGCACCGGCGAGACGTGCAGGGCAGGCGGCCCACGAACGCTCCATCCTGGAGGACATGGCCAGCGATTCTAAGCACCGGTCGCGTGGCGGACCGAGGCCGCCTGCGCACCGCGGAGAGACAGCGAGCCCGTATGCTTTCCGCCGGCGATGACGAACACCCTCCACCGCTACGGCGCGCCGGAGACCCTGAAGGACGACTACATCGTCTTCGCGATGGCGGCGCGGGGGATCAACGACGAAGGGTCTCCCGAAAAGCTGCGACGGTTCACCGAAATCGCTCTCCGGCACGGTCCCATCAACCTGGGCGACGCCACGAAGGGGGGTATCTTCCGCGCCTCGCGGCTGAACCCCTTGGCCCACTGGCGGCGGCGCAAGCGCCTGGCCGCCGACTCGATTCGGCAGGGGGTCAACGCCCCGACCGTCGTTTCAGCGGTCTTCGACACCGAAGAGGCGCTGGTCGGCTTCCTCGTGGATCTGAGGGAAGCCGATCTGGGAATCAGCATCAACATCAGCGGCCTGACCGAGCGGGCCGCCGAACTGGCGAGGCAGGCCGGCATCGTGCGGCACAGCGTCGAGTACAGCCTGGGCTTCTTCGGAAATCTGGACCGGCTCCCGGACCGCACCACGCTCCAGCTTTCCACGATGTGCGGACACGGGATGCTCTCTTTCGGGTTCGCCCGCAAGATGCTGGACTGGGTGCGGACCGGACGGCGTTCCCCGGAAGAGTGCGCGGAGGCGATGGCGCGCTTCTGCTCCTGCGGGATCTTCAACACCACCCGCGCCTGCCGGATTCTGCGCGGCGGCTGAATCGTCGGAGCCGTCCGGCTACCGGGAGGTGGGACGGCGGACTACACTCGCTTCATGGCCGACCCCGAACTCGTCCGCATCGTAAAGACGATCGTCTGGGACTACAACCACGACCCGGAACAGCTCGCTGATGTGCTCTCCGGCGAGCGGGAAAGGGTCGGCCACTTCGACAAACAGAGGCTCTTCGTCCGGATGCTTGCGTCATTGCCCTGGCACCGGACGGTTACCGCGCTCGGCATCGAGGAGGTCAAGAGGCTCCTGACCCCGGAAGCCATCGCGCTGCTCTGGCCGCCCTCGCTGAGGAAGCGTTATGAACGAACCCGCCGCCTTCTACGAGGAGATCCTGTACCCCCTACAGAATGGAGTGCTGCGAACGCTCGCCGACTGCGAGGCGCCCTTCTATCTGACCGGTGGTACCGCACTCCATAGGCACTACTTCGACGTCCGGTACTCAGATGACCTCGACCTGTTCGTGAACCAGGACCCCGGTTTCGACCGGTATCTGAGATTGGTGTTGGACTGTCTTCGCGGCGATACGGGTGCCCTGACCGCCGAAGCCACCACCAGGGGCGAGCACTACGCCAGGGTGCTGGTCAGAACTCCGGACGCCGAACTGAAGGTGGACCTGGTGAACGACACCGCGCCCCGGTTCGGAGAACTCGCATCCGGGCAGCTGTTCCCGCGCATTGACAGTCTGCGCAACATGCTCTCCAACAAGATTACGGCCCTGCCGCGGCTGGAGGCCAAGGACGTCGCCGACCTCTGGACCATTTCCCGGAACACACCGTTTCACTGGTCCGAGGTCCTGCGCGACGCTGGCCAAAAGGAGATGGGTATGTTTGCGGGTATCCCGTCCGATCTCCTTCGCTCCTTCCCGCCGCATCTCTTCGATTCCGTCCGCTGGCGCCGCCGCCCCGACCGCGACCGGTTCCTGGCCGACCTCATCCGGATCGCCGACGATCTGCTCACGGTCGGCCCCAACTCCCTCGCCCCCCCGAACCCGGAATCCAGGGCCGGCTGACCCGGCGCGGGAATCGGGTACATTGCGCCGCGTTTGCCGGAGACCATAGGGGGAAAGCGATGACCAAGTGCCCGGTGTGCGGCGGCGAGGTGGAGATCTCCGACGATCCGCTGGAAGGAGAACTCCTCGAGTGCCCGGAGTGCGGCAGCGAACTGGAGATCCTGGCTCTCGACCCCATCGTTCTGGGCGAGGCCCCGGAAGCGGAAGAGGACTGGGGTGAATGAAGGTCGGGTTCCTTCATTCGCTGGTTCGCCCCGACGAAAAACTCCTCATCCGGGAGCTCGAGAGGCGGCCCGGAGTCGAGCTGGTCTTCCTCGACGACCGCCGGCTGGTGTTCGATCTCCGGACGCCGCCGGACGTCGATATCGTGCTGGAGCGCTCAATCAATCACTCGCGCGCGATGCATGCCCTGCGGATCTTCGAGAGCATGGGCGTCGAATGCGTCAACCGCTACGAAGTCTCCCGCAAGTGCGGGGACAAGATCCTGACCGCCGTCGCGCTCCAGGAGTTCGGCGTGCCCCAACCCGAAACACGGGTCGCGTTCACCGAGGACTCCACCCTTGAAGCCATCGAACAGCTCGGCTATCCGGTGGTGCTGAAGCCGGCGGTCGGATCCTGGGGGCGGCTGCTTTCCCGGATCAATGATCGGGAGGCGGCCGAGACCGTGATCGAGCACAAGGCGATCCTGGGCAGCTACCACCATTCCATCTTCTTCGCCCAGAAGTACGTGGAGAAAGGCGGCCGGGACATTCGCAGCTTCGTGGTCGGGGATGACTGCATCGCCGCCGTCTACCGGACATCGGAGCACTGGATCACGAACACCGCCCGCGGCGGGCGGACGTCCAACTGTCCGGTGACCACCGAGCTCGCCGAGATATCGCTTCAGGCCGCGGAGGCGGTGGGCGGCGGCGTCCTCGCCGTGGATCTTTTCGAGACCAGGGAGGGGCTCCTGGTCAACGAGGTCAACTACACGATGGAGTTCAGGAACAGCATCGACGTCACCGGCGTTGACATCCCGGAGAGGATCGTGTCCTACCTCCTCTCGCCTTAACAGCCTGTGGCAAAACTCACGCGGCGTCCGCCCGGCGATCCATCCCGGCTGAAACACTCGGCTTCGCTCCGTTCTGCGTTGCGTTTCGGTCGAAATACACTCGGTATTCCTCCCTCACGCGCTTTGTCAGCCGGGCGCCTCACCGGGCTCGGCGCTCACGCGAGTTTCACCACAGACTGCTAACGATGATCCGCGGTTCCATCGCCGGCGCCTCCGGGTACGCCGGCGGCGAGTTGCTGCGTCTCATGCTTGGCCACCCCGACGTCGAGGTAGCCGAAATCTCCTCCGAACGCCTCGCCGGGAAGTACGCGCACGGCGCGCATCCGAACCTCCGCGGCGCCACCCAGCTCAAGTTCTGCGCGTTGGACGACCTGTCGCCATGTGACGTGCTCTTCTTATGCCTGCCCCACGGAGAGTCGGCCGGCCGTATTGACGATTTCCGCCGCCTCGCCGGGCGGATCATTGACCTGGGCGCCGACTTTCGGCTGCGGGACAGCGCCGCCTACGAGCGCTGGTATGGCCGTCCGCATCCCCGCCCGGACCTTCTCGGCCGCTTCGTCTATGGAATCCCGGAATTGAACCGGGAGCCGCTGCGGGATGCGGACCTCGTGGCCTGCGCGGGCTGCAATGCGACCGCCGCCATCCTGGCACTGAAGCCGCTGTACGCGGCGGGAGTGGTCCAATCGGCGGTGGTTGAGGTCCTCGTCGGATCGAGCGAGGCTGGCAATACGACGACTGCGGCCAGTCACCATCCGGAGCGGAGCGGGGCGGCGCGGGCGTTCAAACCCACCGGACACCGCCATCTCGGCGAGATCACGCAGGCCCTTGGTACGGACAATGTCCACTTTTCCGCTACCTCGATCGAGATGGTGCGCGGCGTGCTCGCGACCTGCCATGTGTTCACCGACCACCGGCTCGACGACCGGGCGCTGTGGCAGATCTACCGAACCGCCTACGCTGCGGAACCCTTCGTTCGCATCGTGAAAGGACAGAGCGGCATCCATCGCTACCCGGACCCGAAGATCCTTGCCGGGACCAACTTCTGCGACGTGGGATTCGAGCGCGATCCCGACGCCAACCGGGTCGTGGTGTTCAGCGCGCTCGACAATCTGATGAAGGGGGCGGCGGGGCAGGCCGCGCATGCGTTCAATCTGATGCATGGGCTTCCGGAGACTGCGGGACTGGAGTTCACCGGTCTCCATCCCATCTGAGGGGTCGTTCGCCGACCGGGACATCCTTCCCATGTGCCGTCTCCTTTGCGTCCGCGGCGAGGAGGAGTTCCACGTGCAGGAGCACTTGGCGGCCTTCAGCGAAGTCGCGAAGAACAGCCGGGAGTTCCAGGGGCACGGCTGGGGCTGCGCCTGGATCGAGGGAGGCCGTTGGCGGATCTACCGCAACATTCGCCCGGTCTGGGAAGACGCGGATCCGCCCGCGGGTCGTACAACGCTGCTGCTCGCCCACGCCCGCAGCGCCTTTCAGAACGAAGGAATCCGCGTCGAGAACAACATGCCTTTTTCGGACGGCGACCGGGTTTTCATTTTCAACGGGGAACTGCGCGGAGTACGGATCCGCGAACGTGGGAGGATCGGGGCCGAGAAGGTCTTCAATTTCGTGAAGCGGTTCGATCGCGGCGACCTGCGGCTTGCGCTCGAGCGGGGACTCCCGCGGATCGAGAAGCGAACCCGCCAGGTGCGGGCCATGAACATCATCGTGGCCGATACCACCGGCCGCGTCTCGGTGGCCAGCCGCTTCAACGAGGATCCGGACTACTTTCAGATGCGCCGCGCCACCGTCGGCGACCAGCGGGTCATCTGCTCCGAACCGTACCGGGACACGGTGCGGCCGACGGTGTGGACCCCCATCCCGAGCGGCGCCGTCATCCCCTTCTGAGAGGGAGAAACTCGCGACGGCATGCTGCTCATCAAGATCGGCGGAGGCGAAGCGATCAACCTGGAGGGGATTGCCGCCGACCTCGCGGAAACCGATCCGCCGTTCGTGATCGTGCACGGCGCCAATGCCCTGCGCGATGCGCTCGGCCGGCGCCTCGGCATCGAAAAGCGAGTGCTCACTTCCGTATCCGGCTACGCGAGCGTGTACTCGGATACCGCGGCAGTCGATCTCATCCTGATGGCCTACGCCGGACTGCGGAACAAGAGGATCGTGGAGTTGTTGCAGCAGCGCGGCGTGAACGCCATCGGTCTCACGGGCCTCGATGGCGCCCTGGTTCGGGGCAGGCGGAACCGGGGAATCCGCGTTCGGGAGGGCGGGAAGACTCTCATCAAGCGCGATCTGTCGGGAAAACCCGCCGAGGTGAATGTCGGATTGCTCCGACTCCTGCTGGAGAGCGGCCTGGCGCCGGTCCTGACGGTTCCCATCCTCGATGAACGCGGCTCGGCCATCAATTCGGAGAACGACGACATCGTGGGAGTGCTCAACGGGGCGCTCCGGGCCGAGCGCGTCATCCAGTTGATCGAAGCGCCGGGTTTTCTGGAGGAGGAGAACGACCCTGCCTCGCTCGTCCCGCGCATGTCCCCCGCCGAGGTTGCGCGCCGGGAGGCGCAGGTGAGCGGGCGCATGAAGCGGAAGATGCTCGCGCTCAAGCGGCTGGTCGCGACGGGCGCCACCCGGGTGGTGATCGCCGACGGACGGGTCGAGCATCCCGTTCGAGACGCCCTCGCCGGGCGGGGCACGGTGATCGAGTGAACGCGCAAGAGACGGAGCGGAGGTATGCGCTGGAGGTCTATCCCAAGCGCGATCTGACGCTGGTGCGCGGGAAGGGTGCGGAGGTCTGGGACGATCGGGGGCGCCGCTATCTCGACTGCGTGGGCGGGATCGGGGTGGCGAGCGTAGGGCACGCCAACCCGGCGGTGGCTCGGGCGATCGCCGATCAGGCCCGGATCCTGGTGACCTGCCCCGGCATTTTCTACAACGACCGGCGGGCGGAGCTACTCAAGAAACTCATTTCCATCGCTCCGCCCGGGCTCACGCGCGCCTACCTTTGCAATTCAGGAGCGGAGGCGGTGGAAGCGGCCTTCAAGTTCGCCCGGATCGCTACCGGCCGCACCGGGATCGTCTCCGCCATGCGCGGTTTCCACGGCCGCACCATGGGCGCCCTGAGCGCAACGTTCAAAAAGGAGTACCGGGAACCATTCGCCCCGCTGGTGCCGGGGTTTTCCTTCGCTCCGTTCAACGACGCGCAAAAGATGCGCGCCGCCGTCGGCGAAGACACGGCGGCCGTGGTCCTGGAGCCGGTTCAGGGCGAGGGCGGCGTGCGGCCCGCCGATGCCGCCTATTTGGCCGCCGTGCGCGCCCTCTGCGACGAGACCGGCGCGCTGCTGATTCTGGACGAATCGCAGACCGGCTTCTGCCGCACGGGCCGGATGTTCGCCTGCCAGCGTTACCAGGTGGAACCCGACCTGCTGTGTCTGGCGAAGGCCATCGCCGGCGGCGTGCCGATGGGCGCCGTGCTGGCCGGCGACGGGTTGCCGCCGCTGGTGGGCAAACACGGGACCACGTTTGGCGGCAACCCGCTGGCATGCGCCGCCGCGCTCGCCGCCATTCAGTTCATGGAAGACGAGCGCCTGGCCGACCGGGCGGAGCTATTGGGCGCCCGGTTCAGCGAGCGATTCGCCGGTCAGCGGTCCACCCGGGTCCGCGCGGTGCGCCAGACGGGGTTGATGATCGGCATAGAACTCCGCGAGCGTTGCCGCCCGTACCTGACCGCACTGATGGACAAGGGGGTGCTGGCGCTGCCCGCCGGCGCTACCGTGATCCGGCTGCTGCCCCCGCTCGTGATCACCGAGGCGCAGGTGGACGAAGTCGTGGAAGCGCTCGTCGCAGTGTTGGGGCCGTAATCACGGCCTGACGGTGGCTGGCGGACGGGTCCTGTCGCCATCGGGAGACGGCTGTAATATCGATGTCCTGAACGATTCGCGCCGACCACCGCGTAGCGCCCGATGAAAAGAAGGAAAGGAAGCCGAGGGCCGCCGGCGCCGTCGATCCTGCCGGGCCGCGACAGCAGGAAGCGGCTGCAGAAGAAGGCCCGGCGGGGCCTTCGGGGCTATCCCGTTGGCACCTTGGCCTTTTATGGACCGGACGACCGCCGCGCCTCCAAGGTAGTCGCGTCCATCGTGGAAGGCCCGGAGGAGAAGCCCTCCGAGATGCGCAAGTGGTTCGACGAACAGGAAGACCTGCGCCACCGGACCGACGTCCTCGACGAGGTGACCGCGTTCTTCGAACGCTTCGGGGTACTCAGCGTGGCCATGTCCGACAGGATCATCGGTTGTCCTCACGAGGAAGGGATCGACTACGACGGACCGATCTGCCCGGAATGCCCATTCTGGGCCGGCCGTAACCGCTGGACGGGAGAACTCGTCAACTAGCCAGGCCGCATTTTGCCGTGAAAAGCAGCCGCGACCGGACGCCGACAGCGCGGATGGGCCCGAGAGCGCGTAGAGCCGATGGCGCCATGGCGGGGACGGCTTGGAACGCCGGCCTCCGGCCGGCATAGCGGCCCGCAGGCCGCGGCGGCGAAGACTCCAATCGCCGGAATGCCTCCCGTCTCGGCACGTACCCCCCAAACAGATGGGATGGCGTATAGCCGAAGGCGCAATGGCAGGGACGGCTTGGAACGCCGGCCTCCGGCCGGCATAGCGGCCCGCAGGGCCGCGGCGGCGAAGACCCCAATCGCCGGGATGGTTCCCGTCTCGGCACGTACCCCCCAACAGATGGGATGGCGTATAGCCGAAGGCGCAATGGCAGGGACGGCTTGGAACGCCGGCCTCCGGCCGGCACAGCGGCCCGCAGGGCCGCGGCGGCGAAGACCCCAATCGCCGGGATGGCTCCCGTCTCGGGACGTACCCCCCAACAGATGGGATGGCATATAGCCGACGGCGCAATGGCAGGGACGGCTTGGAACGCCGGCCTCCGGCCGGCACGCGCGGGAGCGCGAAACCAGGGAGGATGACGCGGCGCCAGGCCAGCGTGAGTGCCGCCCATTTTCTTCCTGGCGGGGTGTGCGGAGGACCCGATCATGTGGGTTCTTGCCGGTGGGACTCGACACAACGACCCCCGGGGCCGCGGGCGGTTCCTTGCCGTCCGCCTTCACGGAATGCAGACACGTGGCCCGCACTGTGACAAACGGCGTCTGCCACTCCCAGGTACGGATCCCGCCGGACGCTGAGACTCCCGCCGAGAAGGGGCCACCTCGGAACGGGAAGTCCTTCCCGCCGCCCGCCTTCGGCGGGCTGTGCCGGCCGGAGGCCGGCGTTCCAAGCCGCTCCCGCGCTTTCTCTCCGTCGGCGATGCGTGGTTCGGGTCTAAGAGCCGGCGTTCCCCGCGCGGCCCAGCCCCAGGTTCGTCTTGCCGCGGAAGGCGGTGTAGCCGTGATCGTGCAGCAGCGCTCCGAGGGTGTCCTCTCCCTCCGGGCCGCAGCGGGTGGCGGCGCCCACGGAAATGATCGTCTCCGATTCAGCCGCGGCGGCCTCCACTTCCTTCATCACCGCGGGAACCTGCTCCATCCGGACCTTGATCTCCACGATCGCCGAAAGGACCCGCTCGCCGAGCAGGTCGTCCCGGATCGCGCCGGCCCCCACGTCGCTCATCAGATTGGTGACGGGGTTCTTCCGTTCGAAGTGGACGCCGAGGGTAGCGAGTCGCCGGGTAACGCGGTCCATGTCGGCGAAGCTCGCGCTTACCCCCGGCCGGCCGAACTCGACCGTCATTCCGCATTCGCCGACCGAGACCCTGCCCGTCACGTCGTTCGTCTTGACTTCCTCGGTCCCCCGGCCGTGGACCCCGGTGGCCTCGTGGGAAACGAGTGGATCGCTGAAGGCCCGACGCACCACCCGCGGCCAGGCGAGTTCCTCGGGTTCGATCGCCGACGTCGGGCAGATGTCCGGCTCCGGGTCGAAGCGGAGCCGCACCCAGCCGAGCACCCGCCGGATGGTTCGGATGAGCGTTGGGTTGAGCCGCTCGGTGCTGAGCCCCCGGTAGCAGGTGTAGCACTCGACGCACTGGTCGCTGTTCACCACCGCGCGTCCGTCGTCGCCGATATTGATCGCCGATACCGGACAGACGGCGACGCAGTTCCCGCAGCCGACACAGCGGCTCTTCGAGATGCGCATTCAGTCCGACGTTTCCCTCGTCTCCAGAGTGTATTCGCCGAGGTGGCTGATCACTTCCTCTCCCATCAGATAGCGCAGAGTGTTCGTGAGCTTCTTCCGCTGGATGAAGAGGTCGTGTTCCGGATACACGCCCGGTGGGCTCATCGGACTCTTGAAGAAGAACGACAGCCACTCCTGGATCCCGCGAAGACCGGCGCGCGAGGCGAGGTCGAGGAAGAGGGCGAGATCGAGCACCAGCGGGGCCGCGAGGATTGAATCGCGGCAGAGAAAATCGACCTTGATCTGCATCTCGTAGCCGAGCCAGCCGAAGATGTCGATGTTGTCCCAGCCTTCCTTGTTGTCGCGGCGGGGCGGGTAATAGTTGATCCGCACCTTGTGGTAGAAGTCGCCGTACAGGTCGGGATACATGTCCGGCTGGAGGATGTACTCCAGCACGCTCAGCTTGCTTTCTTCCTTGGTCTTGAACGAACCGGGGTCGTCGAGCACCTCCCCATCCCGATTCCCGAGGATATTGGTGGAGAACCAACCGCTGAGGCCCAGCATCCTGGCTTTCAGCCCGGGGGCCAGGATCGTCTTCATGAGCGTCTGCCCGGTCTTGAAGTCCTTGCCGCCCACCGGGACGCCGTTCGCCGACGCCAGTTCACGGAGCGCCGGAATGTCCGCGCTCAGGTTCGGGGCTCCGTTGGCGTAAGGGACTCCGCATTTCAGAGCCGCATACGCGTAGATCATGCTGGGCGCGATGTCGGGCGAGTTCTCGCGGAGACCCCGCTCGAAGCTCTCGAGGTCCCGGTGGACGGGCGCCTCGGCCAGGAACGTTTCGGTCGAGCCGCACCAGATCATCACCGCCCGAGCGGCCCCCGACGCGTCGCGCGCCCGCTCGATGTCCTCGATGAGTTGTTTCGCGAGGTCCATCTTGGTGGCGCCCGACTTGACGAACGAACCGTCGAGCTTCTTCACGAAATCGCGGTCGAACACCGCGGGCATCGGACGAATGCCGGCCAGTTCCTCCCGCACCGAATCAAGCAACGCCGGTTCGAGCACGCCCGCCTTCTGCGCCGCGGTATAGGCGTCGTCCTCGAACAGGTCCCACGCCGCGAAGGAAAGATCCTCGATCGGGACGATGGGTACGAAGTCCCGAATCAGGGGGGTCCTCCCTTCCGTACGCTTGCCCAGCCGGATGGTTCCCATCTGCGTTACCGACCCGATGGGCGCGGCAAGTCCCTTGCGAATCGCGTGAATCCCGGCGATGAACGTGGTGCTGACCGCGCCCAGGCCGGGAAGGAGCACAAGGAGGCCACCGTCTGCGGACTGGACCGTAAATCCCGTTTTTGTCATGAGGGCGGCGGATTCTACGGCAACGGACCTGCCGGGCTCCGCGTGACCCCTGCCGGCGGCGCGATCCCGTGAACGGCGAAACGCTATTCTGTCGCTTCTAGGAGTTTGTCCCGGCAATGTCGCGAGCACCGAGGCAGGCGAGGCCCAGTTCTCCCGGTGGGGCCAGTCCTCCCGGTGGGGGCCCGGCTGACAAGGCGCGCGAGGAAGGAGCCCCCACCGGGAGAACTGGCGCAGCGCTCTTTCGACCGAAGCGCAACGAAGAGCACCAGTTCTCCCGGTGGGGGTGCGGTTCAGCCGGGATGCATCGACTGCCGAATGCCGTGAGATTGCCGGGACAGGCTCCTTGGATTTTCCGGCTGCCTTTCATGCGTCGCGGCGTCTTCCGTTTCCGGTTGTTCTTCTTCGCCCTGGGACTCTTGGGTTCTGCCTGGATCCCGGCGCCGGGAGCGAGCGCTCTCGCCGTCGGGGCTCAGCGATCCCCCGAGCTCTGGATCATCGATCACGGGGATGCCACCGCCCTGGCCGTAAGGAGACTTGGCGGCGTGGAAATGGTCCGGCTCGCCGAGGTCGCCGCGGCGCTCGGCGGGACGGTGCGGCCGGGAGCGGACGAGCGGCAAGCAGTACTTCGTTTGCCAAACGAGACGGTCCGTTTCGACGCCGGAAGGAGTTTCGTCAGGGTCGGGGATGCGACCCGCGTCCTGCGAAACCCGAGCGTTCGGCGGGGCGGTGAGTGGTTTGTGCCCCTCGACTTCGTGTCGCTCGTACTGCCCGACATTCTTCCGGGCCGCACGCGCTACGACGGCAACGCACGAACTCTCGCGGCAGGCGAGGGATATCCGCGCCTGGAGGTGGAAATCGCGAGCCGCCCGGGCTCCACCCGGGTGATCGTCCGTACCGACCCGCCGGTTCCATTGGACATCGAAGAGGGGCGGCGGCGCGTTTCGGTCCTGGTGCAGACCGCATTCGTCGAGACGTCCTTCGCGGAGGAGACACCGCGTGACGGCGTGGTGGAGCGCGTGGATCTCATTCGCCGGGGAAGTGGCTACATCCTCGAGATCAGTACCGGACGCAACTACGGGCGCTTTCTGCAGGAACGAGCCCCGGGCGCGCTGACGCTCAATTTGCTCCGCGCCGGCGTACGCGCGGCGTCGGGAGCCGATGTCCTCGCCGTGCGGCCGACCCCGGAAGCGCGGAGGCGCCGGGATCCGGTCGGGCCCACTGAAATCCGTACCATCGCCATCGATCCGGGACACGGAGGGCGTAATCGCGGGGCGGCCGGTCGTGGCGGAGTAGCGGAAAAGGACGTAGCCCTCTCGGTAGCGCTCGCGCTCGGTGACTTGCTCGAACGCCAGCATGGATTCCGCGTGGTGCTGACCCGAGACGCGGATCGCGACGTAGCGCTCGACGACCGGATCGCGGCTGCGAACACCGCCCGCGCTGACCTGTTGATCAGCATTCACCTGAACGCTTCTCCGAGTCCGGCCGCATCCGGCAGCCTCGTGTACCACCTCACTCCGCAGGCCTCCGGCCGGGCACCGGCGGGGAGTGCGGTTCACTTCGTGCCCTGGAGCAGCGCCCAGGCGCCTTTCGTTCCGGCTTCCCGGGGGCTGGCCGAGGCGGTTGCCGCGGAACTGGAAGGATTGGGCATCGCTGCGGGAGGGGTTGCCGATGCGCCCGTGAGGGTTCTGCGGGGGGCGGCGATGCCGGCCGTGCAGGTGGAGCTCGGATTCGTCACTTCGTCGCGCGATCTCCGGCGGCTGTCGGACCCGGCGTTTCCCGGTCGGGCGGCGCGAGCGCTTGCCGCCGGGATTCTTCGGTATCAGCGTTCACTGACGAGCTTTCGGCGTACGGGGGACTTTCGTTGACGTCCGGACGGAGGCACGGGATTCTTCGGACGACACTGCTTTCGACCGTAGGTCTTTGGGGACTCACCGCGTGTGGCGCTGTTCCGGCCGAAGAATCTGATGCAGCCCCGGCTTCCGGAGACCCGGTGCCGGTTTCCCCGGTGGTTGCGGACGGCGCCGAGGTTCTCCAGGTTCAGGATCAGGGAGTCCTGGAGGCAGCCAGGCTGTTTGCGGCTGGTGCAGATGGCCTCCTCCACTCCCGGGAAGTGGAGATCCCCCGCCTCCCCACCACCCGCGGTCGCGCCGAGGCGCTGGTACAGAAGATCGTGGAGGAGTCGGGGACCTTTCCGGAGGAGGTGCAGGTTCTGGATGTGTTCGTGAGCGGTCGCGGCGTTGCCGTCATCAACTTCACGCTCGACTTGCTGGAGGGGCACTCCGGC
Source organism: Candidatus Marinacidobacterium sp. (assembly GCA_965223075.1). Taxonomy (GTDB): domain Bacteria; phylum Acidobacteriota; class Vicinamibacteria; order Marinacidobacterales; family Marinacidobacteraceae; genus Marinacidobacterium. The sequence goes on from OZ244986.1 coordinate 2,433,807, forward strand.
GGGCTGCACGCCGAGGAATTGACCGTGTACAGCCTGAGTCACACCCTGGTGGAGAGCCTTCCGGCAATCGCTGAGGTCCGGCTCCTCGTCGAGGGACAGGAGACCGAGACCCTCGCCGGGCATCTGGATCTCCGGTCGGGATTCGGGCGGGCTCCTGAGCGGCTGCTGGCGGATTCGGACGGCGGTCGCAGGTGAAGCGGCGTGGCGGCCGAGGGGCGCGGGAGATCCGTGACCTCGGGCTTCAGACAGGTTTCCTGCGGCGCGCCCCCGGTTCGGTCCTCGTTCGGCAGGGAGATACACGCGTGGTCGCGGCGGTCAGCATTGACGAGGGCGTGCCAGGGTGGCTGCGGGGCAGAGGGCGCGGCTGGCTGACCGCCGAATACGGGATGCTTCCGCTCTCTTCGGGAGAGCGAATCCGACGGGATCGGGGCGGGGTTCCCGGGCGTACCGCGGAGATCCAGCGGCTCATCGGTCGCTCGCTGCGAGCGGCCGTGGACCTCTCGCGGTTGGGAGAGCGGACGGTGCGAGTGGACTGCGACGTGATCGAGGCCGACGGCGGTACCCGGACCGCCTCCATAACCGGGGCCTTCGTCGCGCTGGCCCTGGCATTCCACCGGCTCCAAGGCCGCGGGGTGCTGGAGGAGCATCCGCTGCGGCGCCAGATAGCAGCGGTCAGCGTCGGGGTGGTTGGCGGAGAGGTGCTCCTCGACCTCGACTATTCCGAGGATTCCCGGGCGGCGGTGGATCTCACCGTGGTGGCAACGGCGGACGGCGAGTTGATCGAAATCCAGGGCGCCGCCGAGGCGGCGCCCTTCCGGCGGGAAACCCTGGACGAACTCCTCGACGTGGCCCTCGGGGGCATTGCCACCCTGACGGCGCGGCAACGCGCCGTGTTGGCCGGGATCCCGCTGCCGGACGGGGGCTGACTCCCCGTGGGAGCGCACCGCGCATCCGGGAGCGGGCCACAGGTCCTGCTCGCGACCGGAAACGCCGGCAAGGTGCGAGAGATGCGGGCCGCTCTCGCCGGGACCGGAGTCCGCCTTCTGGGTCTCGGAGATCTCGCTGGGCCCCTGCCGGAAGAACCGGAGGAAACCGGAGAGGGATTCCTCGCCAATGCCGGCATCAAGGCCCTCTACTACCAGGCGACGACCGGCCTTCCCGCGCTCGCGGAAGACTCCGGTCTTGAGGTGGATGCCCTGGATGGCGGACCGGGCGTCCGTTCCTCCCGCTGGCTGGGGCACGAAACCCCGTACAGCGAGAAGAATCGCCACCTTCTCGAGCTGCTGGACACGAACCCCGCAAGAGGGCGTGGAGCCCGATACCGATCGGCCGTGGCGATCGCGGTGGCGGGTCGCATCGTCTTCCGCTCGACAGGCACGGTGGAAGGACAGGTCGCCGCCGCCCCGCGCGGAAGCGGAGGTTTTGGCTACGACCCGGTGTTCTTCGTGCCCGAGTACGGAAAGACGATGGCGGAACTCAGCCTTGGAGAGAAAGAGCGGATCAGTCACCGCGGGCGGGCGCTCCGCTCCGTGCGTCGATTCCTGGAGGCGGCGCTCGAATCGCCAGAACCTATAATCCGCTAGCTTCTCGGGGCGTGGCGCAGTCTGGTAGCGCGCCTGCTTTGGGAGCAGGAAGCCGGAGGTTCAAATCCTCTCGCCCCGACAACAGACAGGTCGAACGGGTGCGTGGCCAGCGTTCCCGGTCGTTCCGATCACGAAGCGCGCGAGCGCCAGTAGCTCAGTAGGATAGAGCGGCGGCCTTCTAAGCCGCGGGTCGGGGGTTCGAATCCTCCCTGGCGCGCCAAGCGGCCGCCGTTTCCTCGATTTGGTGGTGGATGTAGCTCAATGGCAGAGCACCGGATTGTGGTTCCGGTGGTTGGGGGTTCGAGTCCCCTCATCCACCCGTCGAGCGGGTCCCGGACGGGGCCACGAGAGGGAGTAGCTCGGGATCGTTTACTCGGACAGCGACGGGCCCCGTCCGGGATCCGCCCGGCGCTGCGCGCCGGATTTCCGAAGTGCGGCGAGAGCCGCACGGAGACCCCGGAGCGGGAGAGGCTGGGGTCGGGGGACCCGACTCCCAGCCGCTCCTGGCTCGGGAATCGAAACTCCCTTGCGCGCCTGCGGCGCGCGGCGGCGAGTTCCGATTGGTCGTTATTGATTGTGAAAGGGGGAGTTTTCCCCATAGGCGCTAACTTATTTTCTGCTAGCATCGCATCGTTTCGGGTGTCCGCATACTGCGGGGAGGAACACCGGGATGCCCGAGGACTGGGAGCTTCTGAAGACGTTTTTGCCGGGGAACTGGCGGGAGCTGGCGCGAGAGACGGGCGCACTGAAGGGCCTGCGGAAGGACAAGTCCGAGGAGAAGTTGCTTCGGGTGTTGCTGATGCACTTGGGGTGCGGATATTCCCTGCGAGAGACGGTCGTACGAGCGAAACGGGCGGGACTGGCGGAGTTGTCGGATGTGGCGCTGTTGAAGCGTCTGCGGAAGTGTGGGGAGTGGCTGCGTCGGCTGTGCGTGGAGTTGTATGTGGAGGGGGAGCGGCGGGCGCTGCCCGGGGCGGGTGTCGAGGTGCGGGTGATAGACGCGACGACGGTGAAGGAGCCGGGGAAGTCGGGGTCGTTGTGGAGGCTGCACTACGCCGTGCGGTTGCCGTCGCTGACGTGCGACTTCTTCAAGGTGACGGGGACGGAGGGGAAGGGGAGCGGGGAGTCGCTGACGCATTTTCCGATCCGGGCGGGAGACCTGGTACTGGCGGACCGGGGATACTCCTTGGCGCCGGGGATCGTGCATGTGGCGGCGGCGGGCGGCTATCTGACGGTGCGGGTCAACACTCGGGCCCTGGTGTTGGCGACGCCGGCGGGGGAGCCGCTGGACCTGCTGGCGCGGGTGAGTTCGCTGCGACGGGCCGATCAGGTTGGGTCCTGGGAGGCACGGGTGGTTGAGAAGGAGGGCGCGACGGTGTTAGGCCGGGTGTGCGCGGTGCGCAAGAGCCGGGAGGCCATCCGGCAGGCACACCGGAAGATCCGGCAGGACGCCAGGCGGAAGGGGAAGCAGGTCAAGCCGGAGACTCTGGAGTTCGCCAGGTTCGTCATCGTGTTCACCACGTTCCCGGAGGCGGCCTTCTCCGCGGGAGAGGTGTTGGAGTGGTATCGGACACGGTGGCAGATCGAACTGGTCTTCAAGCGGTTCAAGTCCTTGGCGCAGCTCGGTCATCTGCCCAAATACGACGACCACAGCGCCCGGGCATGGCTCCATGGGAAGCTGCTGTTGGCTTTGCTGGTGGAGAAGGTCATCCGCCACGCCGAGTCCATTTCCCCCTGGGGATACGAACTGGCGGCGGCGGCGCCCGCGCAGCGTTTGGCGTGAGTTCGAGTTCGTGCGCAGCGAGGTGACCGCGGCCATTCGACCTGCTTCCGCGCTCTCCGACATGGTCCAGGACTGGGCGGAGATCTCCCGGGGCCTGGCCGAACCGCCTCGCCGCCGGATGCCTCAGCTCATCACCTACTTCGGCTAGGGAAAACTAGTTAGCGCCTATGGGAGTTTTCCCCCTTTCACACTTTCCCCCGAACACGCGGGCAGCGAACGGAGTTCGCTGCCGGTTGTTTTCTTGCTCGTTCAGCCCGCAGGGCCGTGAACTGCGTACCGCCGACCGAGAAAAAGCGCGGGGGACGGCTTGGAACGCCGACCTCCGGTCGGCACAGCGGCCCGCCGGGCCGCGGGCGGTTCAATGCCGTCCGCCTTCATGAGGCGGAGGCACGGGACCCGCAGCGCGGGAACGGTGTCTGCCACTCCAATGTACGGATCACGCTGAACGCTGGGACTCCCGCCGAGAAGGGGCCACCTCGGAACTGAGGGTCCTTCCCGCCGCCCGCCTTCGGCGGGCTGTGCCGACCAGAGGTCGGCGTTCCCGTGCGGCCGTCACCACCTTGCACCTTCGGCGTTCCGCGTCTGCGGCTCTTGATGCCCGGTGGGGTGTGCAGGAGGACCCGATCATGAGTGTTTCTCCCGGTGGGCCCCGGCACACCGGGCCGAAGGTCCGCGGGCGGCGCATCGCCGCCCGCCTCGCAGCCCCTACCTCCGCCGCAGATGCAACATCCGGAAGAGGGGCGCCACGCGAGGAAGGTCGGTGCGTTCCCCCAGGTGGCGCGCCGGGTTTTCGGCGGGGAACTCGTGTTCGAGTACTTCCCATCCCCCGGTAAGTCCCATCTGGTCCACGACGGAGTCCGGATCGAACCTGGTGATCATTGGTTCGCCGTGTTTCTCCACGAATCGGAGCATCCGATCGAAGAGTGCGAGTTCCGCCGCCGGAACGCACTCGCGGGCGTTCATGTAGTCGAGAGTCAGCTCCGATCCGGGGGCAGCGAGGTCCCTGACCTGGGCCAGCGTGCCGGGCACTGCCTCCGGCGCCAGGTAGTACGTAACGCCCATCCAACTGAAGAAGGAGGGTGCCTCCCGGTTGAAGCCCGCAGCGACGAGGCGTTCGCCCAGTTGGTCACGCTCGAAATCCACGTTGACGAAATGAAGGTGCTCCGGAACCGGGATGGCAGCGGCGGCCATCCTCTCGCGCTTCAGGGCGCCGCTCGCCGGCAAATCGACCTCGAACACTTCGATCCCGCGATCCGGATACCGCAGCGCAAACGTGTCAAAGCCTGCCCCCAGGATCACGAGCTGCCGAATCCCCCGGTCCGCGGCCGCGAGGACGCGGTCGTCCGTGAACCGCGCCCTGATGAGCACGTAGGTATTGGTCGGCATGACTTTCCTGAGCAGCACTTTCGTGATGAGCCAGTGACGGAAGTTCGAGCTGATCACCCGCTGCCACCGCTCGCCGGCGAGATGGATCGCGTAGGGATCCTCGACGACGAGCGGCCGTTTCGCTCTCGCGAAGTGCCCGGCCCGCGCCGCCGCCACCAGTTCGGCAGTGCGGCTGCCGCGGACGCGCGCGAGGTTTTCCGTGTTCTCCTGTCTTTGCGCCACGGCCATCAACTACCTCCCACCCGAGGGGCCAGATTTCCCTCGCGATGATGGTACGCGCCTCGGACAACCAAGAAAGGCAAGCTTCAAACGACCCCGGTAGTTCATCCTTGGCTCAGGGCGACCCCGTGAACAACCCACGCGAAGTTCTGACCGTCGGGCATTCCAACCATTCCTTCGGAGACTTCGTCACGCTGCTCCAGCGGCATTCGGTCACGGTCGTGGCTGATGTCCGCTCCGTTCCCTACAGCCGGCGGCACCCGCAGTTCAACCGCCGCGCCCTCGAAGGCTCGCTCGGGGAGCACGGCATCCGCTACGTCTTCCTCGGCGCCGAACTCGGAGCGCGATCCCCGGATCCGTCCTGTTACGACGAAGAGGGCAGGGTGTGTTACTCCCGGTTGGCGAAGACCGGCGTCTTCCTCCGCGGGATCGAACGAGTTGTGGAGGAGGCGGTGAGTTCCCGCGTTGCCCTCCTCTGCGCGGAGCGCGATCCGACGGGCTGCCACCGGACGATCCTGGTGGCGCCGGTGCTCTCCGACCGCGGGCTTTCGATCGCCCACATTCTGGCGGACGGCCGTCTCGAAACGCACGAACAACTGCTGGATCGCCTGTGCGCAGCGATCGGCATGCCGCCGCGGGACATGTTCCGGACCCGGAAACAGCAGCGGGAGGAAGCACTGGCGAGGCGTGCCCGCGAAATCGCCTGGTTCGATCCCGCCCGGACGCGGAACCCTCCGCAGGTCAGGGAACGATGATCGCCTTGGTCACCCGGAGCGCCTCGACATCGTCGAGCGCCTGGTTCGCCTCCTCGAGGCGGTAGCGGCGGCCGATCACCGAGGCGAAGGGAATGCGGTCCCGATAGCGGACCAGGGTGTCCAGCGCCCGCGTCCAGTGGTGGAACTCGCTGCCCCACTGGCCCCGAACGTCCGCATGTTTGCGGTTGATGTCCACATGGGGATTCACTGGCACGCTCCCGGCGTCGGTGTAGTGGCCGACGATGACGTAGCGGCCGCCGTCGCGGAGCATGGCGAAGCCTTCCGGCACCGCGCGCGGGTTGCCGCTGGCCTCGATCACCAAATCGGCGCCACGCCCCGCGGTTGCCGCTCGTACCCGTTCGGCCCGGCCCTCGGAATCGCTGTCCGAGAGTGCGAGGGCGTCGTCAGCGCCCATCTGGAGCGCGAGGTCACGGCGCGCCGCTGGCTCACCGACCGCCACGATCGTTCCGGCGCCGGAGGTCCGGGCAAAGGCAATGGCCGCGAGCCCCACCGGGCCAACGCCCTGCACCACGACGCTGTCTCCGAGTCGGATCTCGGCGCGGTCCACGGCCGCGAACCCGGTGAACAGCCCGCAGCCCCCACCGATGAGATCGTCGACCGAGAGTTCGGCAGGCAGGACCACGGTCCGGACTTCCGGAAGAAGGAGGATGTTGTCCGCCCATCCTCCGAGCAGCCCGTCCTCCGCGGAATAGGTGATGCCGTACACCCGGCGCGACGGACAACGATTCGGCTGCCGCGCCACCAGACACTGGTAGCAGGAATGGCAGGTGGCGTGAACGTCGAAGAAGGACACCACGCTCCCGACCCCGAGCGGACTGCCGATGGCGTCCCGGGATACCCCGTTCGTTTCGATCACCCGGCCGACGCTGACGTGGCCGGGAATGATCGGGTAGGGAACCCCGGCAAGGCGGCCGTCCCGGAGATGTACATCGGTACCGCACACCTCCGAAGCCAGGGTCTCCAGCAAGACTTCGCTCGGAGCGGCTTTCGGGACCGGAACCTCCCGGATTTCGACGGGTCGGCCAGGCGCAGGCAGCACCGCCGCCCGCGCCGTTCGACTCAAACGGTGGTTCCTCCGCAACTGGAGCCAGCCCCGGCAGTGCAGCCGTAGCAGTGCAGGCCGGTCACGATGCGCCGGTTCTCCAGCAATTCCGGAGAGAAATCCCGGATATGGGTGGGTGCGCCAAACCCCACGGTGTCCTCCAGCATCTGGTTGAAGTCGCAGTCATAGAGCTGGCCATCCCAACCGACGGACAGGGTATTGCGGCACATCAGCGCTCTTGCCGCGGCCGGGTTGAAGGCGTTGACCAACCGCTCCATGTATCCCTCGTAGTTGCCGGTCTCGAGGAGGAAATCCAGGAAACGGCTGATCGGCAGGTTGGTGATCGTGTACAGCCGGTCAAAGCGGATCTGGTAGCGCCGATCGAGTTCACGCTTGAACTCGCGTTCCAGGGCATCCTGGTCACCCGGAAGGAACGCGCCGGTGGGGTTGTAGACAAGGTTGAGACGCAGGGAGCCGTCCTGGCCGTAGCCGAGGCGGTTCAGAAGCTGAAGCGCCCGGATGGATTTGTCGAAGACGCCCGCTCCCCGCTGCGCATCGGTGCGTTCCGCCAGGAAGTAGGGGAGGCTCGCGATGACTTCGACTTCGCGGTCGGCGAGGAACTGGGCGAGGTCGGATTGGGAACGAAGCAGGAGCACGGTGAGGTTCGAGCGGTCCATCACATGGCGCCCGCGAGCCAGCGAGGCGTCCACCAGGTAACGGAAGTTCTCGTTCAGCTCGGGCGCGCCGCCGGTGATATCCACCGTGCCGGCATCCGTCTGCTCCAGGGCGCCGATACAGGCCTCGGCGGTCTCCCGGGTCATCCGTTCGGTGCGGTCCGGTCCGGCGTCCACGTGACAGTGCCGGCAAGTCTGGTTGCAGAGCTTGCCCACGTTGATCTGGAAGATCTCGATCCCGGTGGCCCGGAGGGGATGAAGGCCGTGGCGGGCGAGCGCCGAATTGAAGGACGGGAACTGCGTCTCGGATGGGCGCGGGGCGAAGTGCGCGTTACGGGTCGGGAGTTCGAGCGGGGCTTCCATCGGACCGTCGCCCTACATGCTCAACTGGGCGTTGCGTTTCCGCATCTGGACGCCGTGTACCAGCGCCGCCCCGCCCCGGATGGCGGCCGCCACGTGGACGGCCTCCGTCATCTGCTCGAGGTTCGAACCCTTTTCGAGGCACTCCTGCGACCAGGCGTCAATGCAGTAGGGGCACTGAAGGGCGTGGGCGACACCCAGCGCGATCAGCGCTTTCTCCCGTCCGCTGAGCGAGCCCTCCTGGAACGTGGCCTGGTACCAGTCGTTGAATTTCTCCCAGAGGTCCGGTGCGTTGCGTCCCATTTCGCCGAATCGGGACAGATCGTGGTCGTCGTAGTAATGACTCACGTGGCTTCTCCAATCAGTCGTTTTGTCTTCATCCGCAAAGCTAGCGCGGAAGGCGTGGGGCATCCGGACGGTCCGGAAATGCCCACCGGCGGTGCCAGCAGCCCGTGCACAAAGTACCCCGGCATTCGACCGGCGATGCATTCCGTCTGAACCGCTTTGCTCTCGGTTGCAAATCAGTCGGCAGACACTCGGTATGCCTCCCGATTTGCGCCTTGTCAGACGGACGCCTCACCGGTCTCGGTGCTCGCGGTACTTTGTCCACGAGCTGCTAGCCTCGGCGCATCATGTCACTCCACACAATCGGATTCATAGGCCTCGGAGTCATGGGAAGGCCCATGGCGAAGAATCTGCTCGCGGCCGGGTTCGATCTCACGGTCCACAGCCGCTCGCCGGGGTCGGTGGACGAGCTGGTCGCTGCGGGAGCGCGGAGGACTGCATCCGCCGCCGAGTGCGCGAGCGGCCAGGACGCCGTGATCCTGATGCTCCCGGACTCTCCGGACTCGGAACTCGTGATGCTCGGTCCGAACGGGGTCCTGGCGGCGGAAGAGCTGCCGTCCCTCGTGACCGACATGTCCTCGATCGAGCCCGGGGTTTCCCGGAAGATCGCCGCGGCCACCGCGGCGCGCGGCGTTGCCTTCGTGGACGCCCCGGTGAGCGGAGGAGAGCCTGGCGCCATCGCGGGGGAACTCGCGATCATGGCGGGGGGCCCCGAATCGGCCTTCGAGGCGCTGCGACCGGTCTTCGAGGTGCTCGGAAAGAGCGCGGTCCTCTGCGGCCGGGCGGGGGCCGGAAACACGGTGAAGCTCGCGAACCAGATGATCGTGGCTGCAAACATCCAGGCCGTGGGGGAGGCGCTGGTGTTTGCGGTCCGCTCCGGCCTGGACCCCAGGGTAGTGGTGTCGGCGATTCAGGGCGGCCTCGCCGGCAGCGCGGTTCTGAACGCCAAGGCGGGGAAGATGATCGCGGGCGACTGGAAGCCGGGTTTCCGTCTCGAACTGCATCTCAAGGACCTCAACAACGCGCTGGCCGCGGCCGCCGGGAACGGGAGCCAGGTTCCGGTGACCACCGTCGTCCGCCAGTTCGTGAAGACGCTGGTGGAAAACGGTCACGCCCGCGAGGACCACGCGGCCATCGCCCGCTACTGCGAGGACATCGCGGGAACCACGATCGCGAGCAGGGCGGGGCGGGAGGGGATTCGCCCGGCGTAGCGGCCGTAGGGCGACCCGGGACGCGCGGGACGAGGGCGGCAGATCCGCCCCCCGGTCCAGATCTGCCGCGGCGGAATTGGACCGGGGGTCGAAACAGCCGTGAGAGTGAGGATGGGACAGAATCCGGCTCATCCCGGCGCTCGCCCTCGGTCGGGGCGCGCCTGATCAGACCACGATCGTGATGCCGGCCCTCTGTGCGGCCCGCCGCACATCGGCGAGCAGCGTGGGATCAGCAAGGCCATCGCGGACCAAGATGACTCGCAGGTCCGCGGCGCTGACCCGGTCCCCGAAGAAGAGGTAGGCGTCGTCCGGATCGCACTGGTTCGAGGTCCATACCAGACCTTCGATGTGCGGAAACTGGTCATGGATCGCCTTGGCCCAGGTAGCTGTCTGTTTGTAGAGCTTGGGCGAGGAGGCGATCAGCGACGCGCGCACGACGTTCCACTTCGCGAGATCGGGGGATCGGAGCGACGCGAGGGTGATGTCGCGCAGCGCCTCGACCCAGCCGTGGGCGCGGCCGGTCAGGCCCGCTGCCGGAATGGTCGTTCGTTTCGTCCGGACAGGAATGGCGCGGAACAGGGTCTCATACGCGACGGCGTCGAAGGTACTGCCGGCATAGAGGGAAGGGACACAGCGTCCGGAAGCGTCAACGATGGGCGCAAACCGCGTCGGCCGTCCTTGACACGGATCGAACGCGTTGGACGGCCGCTCCCTTCCATGGATGCGGTGCAGCGCCGTCCCGGATTCCAGGATCTTGAGATTGGGAGCGGCCAGTTGTGCGGAAGGCTCCAGGATCGTCACGATCCGGGTCCCCGTCAGCCCTCGACCGGATTGGCGAAATCGCGCGCTGCTTCAACGACTTCATCGGTGGCGTCGAGACACGCCTGCGGTTCCGCGTCATCGAGCCAGCCGTTTCCGGATGCGAACCACAACGCAACCTGCCAGGGTGTCGCCGAAGTTGGCATGACGGCGAGGATCTGTTTGATGACCAGTCTCGGCTGCCCGTCGGCGAACTGGAACGCCGCATAGAGGTCCCGCCCGGCGTGGCGCACCGCGAAGACTCTGCCCTCGCGCTTCCAGCGCGAGGCCGGTTCGCTGGCGTTTTTCGGGCTGAGACCCGACGCGGCGCGAACCTCGGCCCCGGTGAGCAGGCGTGTCTCCTCCACATAGTCGGCGCGCAGCTTGGCGTTGTCCATCTCGAGCACAGCGTGGATGTCGTCCCGCGGAGTGTCGGAGAGAATGCTCTCCAACAAGAGATCAATGTTCCGCTCGCTGAGCCTCCGGCGGTGCATGGCCGCCATCGGTTCCAGGCGCGCAAGTACCCTCCGGACGAGCTGCGCCAGTTCCGTGTCGCGGGTGCCCACCAGGGTCCAGTCCCCTGAAGGCCCCTCCCAGAGGACGCCACACTGCTCACGAAGCGTTTCCGGGAGCGCCCGAAGGTCGTCAGCGTCAAGGCCGACGCTGATCAAGGACTCCGGCTGAAGCGCCCCGGAGTTCATCTTGTGACTTGACATTCTCGCAAGTGTAAATATTAGGGAAGATCATGGCAACTGCCCAGAGCGGAGTTCCCGGTTCCGTGGCCGGCCGGCCCGGCATCCCTGCCGGGCCGCACACGGGCGATTTGGAGCCGGGATCCGAGTTCAGGATGGCCCCGCAGCCAGGAACCAGGGGGTGACACGAAAGCCCTTCAATGAGTAGATGTCGTCGCCGTTGCGGGTGACGAGGGCCGCCGGATCATGCTTCGATCCGCAACGGGATCATGCCGCGATCCGTCACCGGGGCACTCGGGGAATGCTGCGCTCGGGCGCGGACTGCCGGTGCGCCGTGCGGGCTTCCAGGAGCTTCGGCAGGCGGCGCCGTGCCGGTTTTCTGGCTCTGCCCGGTGACGCTGGAAACCGGATCGTTCCGGCGCGAGCGCTCGTCGCGCGCCCGCCCGATCAGGAACCGACCATGTCTTGGCTCCACAGGTGTCGGAAGAACTCCAGGCGCGGGGGTAGATGTGCACACATAGTTGCTGATATTCCGCGAAAAACGGGCCTATATGTCACATATTTCAAATTTCCCTGGCTCGTCGCGTCCACATTCCGGATTCTCCTCGGCGTCCCCTTCAGCTCTTGAAGAAGGCGACGAACCCCTTGTAGAGCGCCCAGAGGTCCGCCTTCGAAGCGACGTCGTAGGTGCTGTGCATCGAGAGGATGCCGACGCCCCAGTCGGTGACTTCCATATTCATCTGGTTGAAGTAGCGCGCGATGGTGCCGCCGCCGTAGCCGGCCTTGTAGGTGTGGCTCTGCCAGGCGACGTTGGCGTCGCCGAGCATCCGGCGAAGGCGGGCGACGAATTCGCTGTTCGCGCTCCGTCCGGCTCCGTAGAGCTTGATGACCAGTCCGTGGTGGAGCAGCGAAGCGTTGTCCGGCGCCTGCGGCGAGGGCCACAGCGGGTTGGTCGCGGTGGTGGTGTCGGCGGTGATCATGTCGGTGTTGCCGAAGCACTCCATCACGTCGAGCTCGCTGACCGATCCTCTTTCGGCGCGGATCATCTCGGCGACGACCCGCCGGAACCATTCGGACCCAACGCTGATGTTGGAGCCGCTCCCGACCTCCTCGTCGGTGACCAGGTAGGCCATCGCCGTGTGGGTCGGAGTCTCCAGATCCTCCAATGCAAACACGTTCGCGACCCCGGTCAGCCGGTCGTCGAGGCCGAAGGCGGCGAAGAGCGCCCGATCCATACCGACTTCGCGCGGCTTGGTAACGGGAACGATCTGGACGTCGCTGCTCACCCAGTCCTCCGGCTCGATCCCGAATTCGGCCTCGATCAGAGAGACCGCCCGCTCCATGGCGTCCATCCCGTCATCGCCACCGGTGGGCGCTGAGGTGATGAGCGGATCGAGTTCCTCGCGCTGGATCGCTTCGGCCCGGGTCCGATTCCGGAAATCGCGGTCCACGTGCGGGGCGAGATCGGGAATCAGCAGCACCGGATCGTTCTCGTCGAAGCCGTAGTCGATCCACACGACCGAACCGTCCTTCTTGTCCACCCGACCGGTGAGTCCGAGCGGGACATTCACCCACTGGTATGCCTTCACCCCACCGTGCACCAGGGTGTCGAGCGCCGCGGCGTCTTTCTTCCGGGTGAGCGGATGCGGTTTCAGTTCCAGCCGGACCGAGTCGATGTGGCTGTTGATGAGGCGCATCCCGGAGGCGAGCGGTTCGCTGCCGACAACCCAGAGGAGCATCGTCCGGTCGCGGTTGATCGCGTAGAAGCGGTCGCCGGCGTTCACTTCCCGGATGGCCGGATCCCACCCGCGGAAGCCGCGGGCCTCCGCGTAGGCGACGGTTTCGCGAACCATCGTGAGTTCGGTGCGCGCCCGGTCGATATAGGGAACGAACCGCTGGTAGATCGCCTCGATCTCGGCGCGTTCCGCCTCGCTGGCCGAGGCCTCGAGGTTGCCGCGGCTCCCGTAATCCTGGGCGGCGGCCAAGGCACCGAAAAGAGCGAGCGCGAGCACAACGAGGGTGGCGGTTCTGGTCTTTGTTCTCATGGATATCTCCGCAGCGAAAGGCCCTCTCGGGCGGCGGGCAACGCTATCAGCCTGAGAGCCTGCCGGACCGATCCTGCGGAGGCCGTTCTTCCAGTGATTGGAGGCCGGCTGTTTCGCCCCCGCCGGAGGCCATGCGGGCCTGAAGGCCGGCGCTCCGGCCGCTGGTAGCATCGGTTCATGGGACGAAATAAGCGCGGCGCGGCCGGCTACCGCTCCTTTGGCTACCTGAGCCCGGGCGAGGACTACCGCCCGGAAGACCTGGTGGAGGACGCTGAACTCTTTCCGGCGCATCCGGTTCCGCTCGCTCCGGAAGAGGACGCCCGGGCCGAACGTCTCGCCGGCGAACTGGTGCTGATATCGCTCCACGAACACCTGGGCAGCTTTCCCCGGGACATCCACCGAACTCCGGCGTACGTCCGTGAAGGAAGGGTCTTCACCCCCTTCGAAGCGCTCGCCCGGTCTGATTGGGACTGCGTCTTCGACAACCTGCTCGACGGCATCTGCCGGATCGAATCGCGGACCGGCTGGAAGTGGAACGAAGTCCTCCACGACCTGGGAATGCGTCTCGCCGACATCGCCCACCAGGACTTCCTCATCCACTGCAAGGCCGTGGACGACATCCTGCGAGCGCACGCCGAGGGGCGGATCGCCTGGGTGGCGGCGATCGAGGGGGCGGCCCCCATCGAGAACGAACTCGATCGCGTCGAAGTCCTCCACGGCTTCGGGGTCCGTGAGATGGGGATCACCTACAGCGAATCGAATGCGCTCGGGAGCGGCCTGAAGGAAGCGAACGACGGCGGGCTGACCGCTTTCGGTCATCAGGTTGTGGAACGGATGAACAAGGTCGGGATGCTCATCGACACCGCCCACTGCGGTGACCAGACGACCCTGGATGTCATCGAGGCGAGCGACAAGCCGATCTCGATCACCCACATCGGCGCGCGCGGCCTCTGGAACACCCGGAGGATGGCTCCCGACGACGTGCTGCGGGCCTGCGCCGACAAGGGCGGAATCATCGGGATCGAAGCCGCCCCGCACACGACACTCACGAAGAACCATCCCCGGCACGGCCTCGAGTCCTTCATGGAGCACTTCGAGTACGTGAAGGACCTGGTTGGGGTGGACCACGTGGGTTTCGGCCCCGACACGGTATTCGGCGACCACGTGGGTCTCCACGAGGTGTACGCCGCGGCGCTCTCGATCAAAAAGGCGAGCACCGGCAGCGGGGCGCCCGACTTTGACCGGGTTCCCTACGTGGCGGGCATCGAAAACCCGGTCGAGGGCTCGAAGAACATCCTGCGCTGGCTGGTGAAACACGGCTATTCCGACGAAGACATCGGCAAGGTGATGGGCGGGAACGCGCTCCGGGTTCTCAGGGAAGTCTGGGCGTGATCCAAGCAGCCTGTGGTGAAACCCAGGCGGCCCAGTTCTCCCGGTGGGGGCTCCTCCCTCACGCGCCTTGTCAGCCGGGCGCCTCACCGGCCTCGGCGCTCACGCGGGTTCCACCACCGGCTGTTCACCGCGTCGCTGCGCGCCGCTCATCGTTGCGTTTCGGTCGGAATACACCCGGTATTCCTCCCTCACGCGCCTTGTCAGCGGGGCGCCTCACCGGCCTCGGCGCTCACGCGGGTTCCACCACCGGCTGTTCACCGCGTCGCTGCGCGCCGCTCATCGTTGCGTTTCGGTCGGAATACACCCGGTATGCCTCCCTCACGCGCCTTGTCAGCCGGGCGCTTCCCGCACCTCCGCGCTCACGCGGGTTTCACCACCGGCTGCTAGCCGTAGGCCTGACGTTCCTGGTGGCGCCGGCCGCCGCTTCCTTCGCCGCGGAGCCCGCGGTCGAGACGACGGTCGAGCTTCCGAGCCCACAAAGGGCGGCGGTCCGCACCCGCATTCCCGCCGGGAGCCATTTCGCGGGAGCGTCGGGGTTTCATGGCCTGAGTGGTGACCCGGAGCAGGGGTGGCGGCGGGCGCCCATGCGTTTCGATCGTATTCCGAACGGCGGGCTGGTGTTCGAAAGCCGGGTTGAGGCGGGGATGGACGGTTGGCTGCGCATCCCGATTCCGATCGCCGATACGCCGCCTCCCGCGGGGGCCGATCTTTCGTTCGCGGCGGAAATCACCCCGCCGCCGGGTTACCGGATCGTGGACGCCTTCCCCTCCGGAACGAGCCGCGAGACGCCGGGCGGCGCCTTCCGGGTGCTGACTCCGGCTCCTCCCTCGTTCCTCAGGTTCCGCGTGGTGCCCGAGGATGCGATCGGGATCGGCCTGGCCGGGTTCGTAGACGGGGTTTTGGCCCTCCTCTTCATCGGACTCGCCGTCTTCGGAGCTCGCCGCCTCCTCCGTCCTCCCGGGACGAGTCCGCAATGACCCGCTTCTCCTTCTGGGGACTCTTCGCGATCTTCGGTTGGGTCCTGCTCGCCTACTGGTTTTGGATGCGGCGGCTCGAGCGCGAGGAGGACGGTGAACGCGGGGGGGAGGGCCGGCGTTGACGGCGATCGTCTTCGGCGTCTACCTCGCGGCGATCTTCGCCATCGGGGCGGTGGCGCTCCGGCGCACCCGCACCGAGGGCGACTACTGGATCGCCGGGGGCAAGCTCGGCTGGCTGCTGGGAGGCGCCACCCTCGCCGCTACTCACGCTAGCGCCGGCACCTACATCGGGACGGTCGGGGTGATACACACGGTGGGCTGGGAGTTCACCTGGCTCGTGCTGTTCATCCCGTTCAGCTACTGGTTCATGGCCGGGGTGCTGGGCCCGCGTTTCGCCCGCACCCGCGAGCTCACGCTGCCGGCGTTCATCGAGCGCCGGTACTACAGCCGCCGCGCCCGGGCGCTCGCTGCCGTGGTCATTCTGATCGCCGCCACGGTCTACATCCAGGCGCAGGTGATTGCCGGAGGGCTCATCGCCGAGATCGTGTTCGGGATTCCGGCGGTCTGGGGAATGGTGTTCTTCACCATCATCCTGCTTGCCTACACCGCGATTGGCGGCATGGTGGCGGTCGTCTACACCGACCTGGTGCAACTGGTCGTCATGGTGATCGGCGCCCTGGTGGCGGTCCCGATGGTCTTCCAACTACTGGGTGGACCGGGGCCGCTCTTCGCCGCGGTAGAGGCCCTTCGGCCCGAGGCCTTCGAGTTCGGCTCCCTTCCCGGGGTGCTCCTCTTCACGATGGGGATTTCCTTCCTGTTGGGGGGCGTTGCCACCCCGGAAAAACTCGTGCGCCTCTACGCGATGCGTGACCAGCGGGAGATCCGGCGGGGTCTCTTCCTCGCCATGATCGTGGCCACCGGGGTGAACCTGCTGGTGTTTCTGATCGCACTCGGGGCGATGGGGCTCTTCCCCATCCTTCCGAGCGGGGACCTCGCGATGCCGCTGATCGCGTCCTACGCGCTGCCTCCCATCCTTGGGACCGTGCTGCTGGCGGCCGTGGTTTCGGCGATCATGTCCACCGTGGATTCGCTGCTATTGGTTGCCGGATCGGCTCTTTCCCATGATCTACTGGGCGTTTTCAGGCCTCGCGCCAGCCCGCGGGCGCGGATGCTGGCGGCGCGGCTCGGCATTCTGATCGTTGGAATCGCCCCGCTGGTGCTGATCCTGAGCGGGGTCGGCGAGGGAGAACTCGTCCAGTTCATCGTGCTGCTCTTCACCGCGATCATGGCCAGCGCCTTCTTCGTGCCGGTGGTGCTCGGGGTCTTTTGGCGGGGGCTCACCCGTGAGGGCGCCCTCGCCGCCATGGTGGGCGGGGTCGCTGGAGTCTTCGTCTGGCAGAGCGGCGTCTTGCCCTGGCCCGGATGGGGCCCCGAACTGATCCATCCGGCGGCGCCGGGTGTCCTGGTTTCGCTCGTGCTGGGGGTTGCGGTCAGCCGGTTCTCCGCCCCTCCGCCCGAATCGGCGCTCGCCCCCTATTTCGGGAGCAGCGCCGGAGGCTCCCGGTGAAACTCGCGGGCCGCCGGGTGCTGGTTACCGGCGGAGCCCAGGGCATGGGCCTGCTGATCGCCTGCGGGGCGGCCGAGCGGGGAGCTCACGTTGCTATCTGGGACCTGAACGACCAAGCGCTTCCCGATGCCGCGTCCCGGATTTCAACCGCTCGCCGGAGCGACGATCAAATCGTGGCTTCGGATGCGGTAGACGTTGGGGATCCGGTCGCGGTTTCGGGCGCGGCCGAACGTCTCGGCGCCTCCTTCGGCAAGGTGGACGTTGTCGTCAACAACGCGGGAGTGGTCTCGGGGAAACGTCTCATGGACCTTTCTCCGGAGGAAGTGCAGCGGACCCTCCGGGTGAACACCGCCGCGCTCTTCTGGACGACTCGGGCGCTGCTTCCGGCCATGATCGACGACGGCGCAGGGCATTTCGTGACGATGGCGTCCGCGGGCGGCTTGATCGGCGTTTCCGGGCTATCCGACTACTGCGCTTCCAAATTCGGCGCGGTCGGTTTCCACGAATCCCTGCGGGCCGAACTCCGCCGCACCGCGCCGGGGATAGGAACCAGCCTGATCTGCCCTTTCTTCGTGGGCACCGGCATGTTCGCCGGCGTCCGTACGCGCTTTCCGTTCCTGCTGCCGATCCTCGATCCCGGGAAGGTGGCCACCGCCGTCATCCGCGCCGTCGAGAAGAACCGCGCCGTGGTCGTCCTCCCGTGGTTCGTCCATTCCCTCAAGCTGCTCCGCCTGCTGCCTGCCCGCTGGCTGGACCCGATCGCCGCCTTCTTCGGGATCCACGCCGCGATGGACACCTTCTCGGGCCGTCCTGAGTCGCCCGTACGGGGCGCTCGGGACAGCGTCCCGAAGTAGCATCGCGCCCACCCGAATGGAGGAGAGATCTCGAATGGCCGAGCGGATCAGGATTGATCAGGGAGGACTGGGGTTCGGCATCTGGATCACCGGGTGGCTGTTCTCCATCGGTTTTCTTGACCTGGGTTTTTGGCGGGGGTTGTTGGCGCTCTTCGCGTGGCCGTACTTCCTTGGGGTGCGCGTCGCGGAGATGGCCGGGCTCTGATCGTCCTCCTCCCGGAGGCGGCTCCCCCGAACGCGCGTCCCGCGGGGACGCAGCCGGCTCGCCGGAGGGTTCCGGTCAGTGCGCGTGTTCGCCGCCGGTGCAGTGGTCGAGGGTTGTCTTCATGAAGGCCCCGTCCACCGGCACTTCCAGCGTCGTGCCTTCGAACCTCGCCGCCAGGCTGCCGCCGGCGAGCAGGAAATCCACGAACCACTCTTCCGGCTCGAACTGGAAGACCCCGGGGAAGGGGCGGTCTAGTGTCTGTTCGACGGTTTGCGTCTCGCCGCCGTCCATCTCCAGGTAGAGGGTGCGGCGCCTCAGCACCGTCTGGCCGGGTTCTTCTTCGTGCGGAACGTGGACCGTGACGAGAATCTGTTCCTGTTCCTCGCTGCACTGAACCACGATCGCGGTGTGCTCGCGGACCACGAGTTCTCCGCCGTGGACGCCCATGAATTCGAAGGGCGTCCATGACTGCGCGCTTACCAGCGCGAGGGACACCATCAGCAGGCTGTGCATTTCGTCCTCCTTGGCCGGGCCAGCCAGCGGATCGGCATCCCGAGAGGTTCGAGAGCAGCAAATGGGGAAATCAACTCCTCCACCCGAGGAAGCTCCGCCAGCCGACGTCCTTGCGCCGAAGAATACCGGGACCGGACATCGGCCGCGACCGCGAGGTGCGTAGAATCGGTGCGGGCCCGTCATGACCACCCCCATCGATACCTCCCGGATGTCGGCCGGCAAGCGGGCCGCGTTTGAACTCACGGAGGCGGCGCGGGAGACCGGATGGCGATACCCCACCTTCGCCGGGGGGCTGTTCCTCGGCCGATTCTCTCCCGGGATCGTTCGGCCCTACCCCGACAGCGGTGTCGAGCCGGAGGGAGAGGCGTTTCTCAAACGTCTGGAGACGTATCTCCTCGAGCAGGTAGACGCCGACGAGATTGACCGCACGGGCGAGATTCCCGACCAGGTCATCCACGATCTCGCCGCCATGGGCGCTTTCGGGATCAAGATCCCCAAGCGTTACGGAGGGCTCGGGTTGTCACAGCGGACGTACACCCGATCCGCCATCCTGCTCGGCAGTCATTGCGGAAATCTGGCCTCGTTGATCTCGGCCCACCAGTCGATTGGTATCGCGCAGCCCGTCCTGCTGTTTGGAACCGAAGAGCAGAAGCAGGAGTTCCTGCCCCAGGTGGCGGCGGGAGATATCTCGGCGTTTGCGCTCACCGAAACCACCGTGGGATCCGACGCCGCCCGCATGCAGGCGCACGCCGAACCGATCCCGGACGGTCGCTTCTTTGTCCTGAACGGCGAGAAGCTCTGGTGCACCAACGGGACCAAGGCCCGCTGGCTGGTGGTGATGGCGCGGACTCCGGCCGAAACGCCCGGCGGGCGCGACGGAATCACCACCTTCATTGTGGACACGCGTTGGCCGGGCGTCGAAGTCGTTCGCCGCTGCCGGTTCATGGGGCTCAAGGCGCTCTACAACGGGGTGATGCGCTTCACGGACGTGCGGATTCCTCGGGAAAACGTCCTGGGTCCGGTGGGGAAAGGGCTCCGGGTTGCCCTGACAACCTTGAACACGGGCCGCCTGACGCTCCCCGGGATCTGCATCGGGACGGCCAAGAGATCTCTCTACATTTCCCGGACCTGGGCGCGGGAGCGGGTGCAGTGGGGCGCGCCGATCGGGGAGCATGCGGCGATCGCCGACAAGATCGGACGGATGGCTTCGACGACCTTCGCGATGGATGCGATGTCCGATCTCACCTCGCTGCTGGTGGACATCGGGGGAGCCGACATTCGCATCGAGGCCGCCATCTCCAAGATGTACGCGAGCGAGGCGGCCTGGCGGATCGCCGACGAGACCGTCCAGGTGCTGGGAGGACGCGGCTACGAAACCGCCGCCTCGCTCGCGGCCCGCGGCGAACGGCCCTTTCCGGCGGAGCGGACGCTCCGCGACAACCGAATCAACACGATCTTCGAAGGGTCGAGCGAAATCCTGCGCCTCTTCATCGCCCGCGAGGTCATGGACCCTCACCTGAGCCGCGCGGGTGCGGTCATGAATCCCTCGCTGCCGCTCTCGAAGCGACTGGCGACCGCCTTTCGGGCCGCGTTCTTCTACGTTCCGTGGTACCTCGGCCAGTGGCTGCCGGCCGGTGCGCCCCGGGGCGGCGACGCCTGGGCGCGGCGGCACCTGCGCTTCGTCGCGAACGGCAGCCGCCGTCTCGCGCGCGGCCTTTTCCACGCGATGCTGCGATATGGCCCGGGGCTCGAAAAGCGGCAGATGCTCCTCTGGCGCTTCGTGGACTTCGGCGCGGAGCTCTACGCCCAGGTCGCCACCGTCGTGCGCGCCGAGGCGCTCATCGCCCGGGGCGCGCGGAGAGAAGACGTCTTGCCATTGGTCGAGGACTTTTGCGCCGGATCCAGGACCCGCATCGGCGAATTGAGGCGAGGCCTCCGGCGGAATCAGGACCGGCAGACATACAACCTCGCTCAGGATTTCCTGAACGACGGTTTCCCCACGCTGCTCGAAGGACGGGTGCCGAATCCCTATGACCCGCCGGACATGGTCGAGACCCCGGCCCCCGAGGCGATGAGCAAGGCTCCCGTCGGCGTTTGAGCGCCAACGCGGCCCTGCTCCTGGCGGCGGCGATCGTGGCCGCCAGCGGAATGACCCGCTCCCCAGCGGCCGAGGGGCCGCGCCGCGCCGTATGGTTGGACGTGGATCCCGCGGTCATGCCCGGCGGGCACGAGCCCGATGACGGGGTGGCCATGGTCCAGGCGTTTCATTCGCCGGAGTTGCGGGTGGCGGGGGTGAGCGTGGTGTTCGGAAACGCGCCCGTGGAGCGCGGATATCCCATCGCGCGGGAGATCGTGGCGCGCTTCGCCCGACCGGGACTCGCGGTCCACCAGGGGAGCGCCGGGCCATCCCCGGATCCGACCCCCGCATCCCGGGCGCTGATTGCGGCGCTCGAGCGAGAGCCGCTCACCGTGCTGGCTCTCGGCCCGGCGACCAACGTTGCCGCCGCTCTCCGGGAAAGGCCGGATCTCGCGGGCCGCATCGAGACCGTCATCCTGGTGATCGGCCGGCGCTCCGGGGAGCCGCTGACCTTTCCCGGGGGCGGTCCCAACCTGCTTGATTTCAACTTCGAACTCGATCCGGACGCCGCAGAGGTGGTGCTCGCGAGCGGCGCTCCGGTGGTGCTGGCCCCGTTCGAACTCGCGGCAAAGCTGCCGATATCCGCGGAGGAATGGGCCGGGGTGTGGAACACCCCGTTCGGGGAGTACTTCCGTCGTCCCATCGAGGACTACCTCGACTGGTTCGGCGAGAACTATGGACGACGGGCCACCTACCCGTTCGATTCCTTCGCGGTTTCCTTTCTGGTGGCCCCGGAGCTCCTGACCTGCGACCAGACCACGGTCGTCGTCCGAGAGGGTCCTGCCGACGGCTATTCCGACGCTACGGAGACGAAACCGTGGCTCGTACGGGTCGGCTCCGGTCCGGGATGGCCCGTCACTTGGTGCCACACCGCGCTCCCGGAGTTGAAGGACGAACTCCTCCGACGCCTCGCCAGAGAATGAAGGAACCCGGCCGCGAGAGGTTGTCCACAGACTGCTAACCTTCCGCGTTCCGCTGGGAGCGCCTGTAGCTCAGGGGATAGAGCGCTTGCCTCCGGAGCAAGAAGTCAGAGGTTCGAATCCTCTCAGGCGTACCAGCGCGGTTCGCATCGGGTTGGGCCGTTAGCTCAATCAGGCAGAGCAACTGACTCTTAATCAGTAGGTTGAAGGTTCGATTCCTTCACGGCTCACCACCCGATGCAATCGTTCCGAGCCGCGTCACCCGATCATCCTCCCCGCTCGGTCCGCGTACCATCGCTGTCCGGCCGGGACATCCGAAGCCGGTACGCCGGTCGCAGCCTTGCAGGAAAGTCTTCCCAACTCGTCTTCCCCCGGTGAGACCGCCGAAGACGCTAGGCCCCCCTCCAGGGCGGCCGTGAATCCGAACCTGGATTCGCCGCGAAGGATCCTGATCCGCGCGCCGGAAATCCGCATCAAGGGCCGGAACCGTCCCTCCTTCCGGGAGGCGCTCAAGCGCAATCTGGGCCAGCGGCTCCGCGGGATCGGTCTCCGCTGGCGGGCGAGTTCGGCTGGCGACCGCATCTGGATCGAGGTTCCTCCCGCGGAAATCGCGGAATTGGACCGCGCCCTCGAGGCGATTGTCACCGTTTTCGGCGTCGAGTTGGCGCTCCCGGCTTTCGTGATTCCGCGCGTTCGGGGCGGCGAAGCGCTCCCCGCGGAACAGGTTGTGGAAGTGACGACGGCGCTTTGCTGCCGATTGGCGGAGGAGGGCCGAACGGAGGCCGGGGCTGGTTTTGCCCTGCGCGTGCGGCGCCGCGACCAGGGTTTCCCGATCCGCTCGCAGGTGATCGCCGAGTTGGTGGGAACCGCCATTCTGGAGCGCACCGGCTGGGATCAGGTTGACCTCTCGAATCCGGCGTTGACCATGTTCATAGAGCCCCACAAAGAAGCCATCTATGTCTGGACGCGCCGGGTTCGGGGGCCCGGCGGTCTTCCCGTCGGGATTGCGGGCCGGCTGGTCGCGATGCTTTCCGGCGGCTTCGATTCGCCGGTGGCTGCCTGGATGATGGCGGGGCGGGGCGCATCGATGGATTTCGTCCATCTGACGCCTTCCCGTCCCGATCCGGAGACTCCCGCCGTTCACAAGGCCGCCCAGTTGGTCCAGGCGCTCTCGCGCTACACGGGGCGTTCGCGACTGGTCGTCGTCCCTTACACCCACTTCGATCTACGGCTCACCGGCAGCCGAACTGGCCACGAGGCCGTGTTGTTTCGGCGGTTTGCCTTCCGCTGCGGCGAAGCGGTGGCCCGGAAGTTCGGGGCGGCAGCCCTCGCGACCGGCGACAGTCTCTCGCAGGTGGCTTCACAGACGCTCGCAAACCTGATCAGCGTCGACGCCGCGGTTTCCCTGCCCGTCCTCCGCCCGCTGGTCGGGTTCGACAAGGCCGCGATCATGGGCCGTGCACAAGAAATCGGGACCTGGGAAATCTCCGCCATCCCGGCAAAAGACTGCTGCGCGCTGATCGCGGGGCAGCCCCGCACCCGCTCCGACCCCAAGCGGATCGCGCGCCTGGAGGAGCGACTCTTTCCGGATCCCGCGGAAGTCGTGAGGACGTCGTTACTGGAATCGGTAGTCGGCGTCTTCGAGGGCGGCGAGGAGGTCGAGAGATTCGCCCTCGCGGCCGATCGGTTCGTCCCGGCCGCCGTCTCCGAATAGCGGTAACAGCCTGTGGTGAAACCCGGGTGAGCGCCGAGACGGGCGAGGCGCCCGGCTGACAAGGCGCGTGAGGGAGGAATACCGGGTGTATTTCGACCGAAACGCAACGCAGAGCGCCGCAAAGCGGCGCGGTTCAGGCGGGATGCATCGCCCGTCGAACGCCGGGTGGGTTTTGCCACAGGCTGTTAAGGGAGGGCGGGAAGTTCCGTCTGTTGCAGGTCCGAGCGAGGGCCCGATAGCATGGTTCTTGCTTGCCTGAAGGCAGTGCGAGGGGGTCAATATGCGAGACTCTTCTTCCTGGTTGCTGCGGGTGCGTAGCGTCGTTCCGGTAGCGGCCGGCTTGGTTCTGGTTGCCGCTACCGCCTTCTCGGCGCGGGGATCCCAAGCCGCGCCCGATCGCCCAGCAAAACCGTATTCCGTCTTCTTGTCGTACGCAGGCGAGGTGGATGCCGAGCTCGATGCCCGGCTGCGGAACGCAGTCGGCGCGCTTGAGACGGCGCTGGCTGAGCATCCGGACTGGTTCCGGCTCACGGACTCGCGAGACGAGGCGAACATTCGGGTGATCCTCTTCGATGCGCAGGCGGCGACCGGCGAGTTGCGCCACGTGGGCGGCCCGGCCGGATTCATCGCGAACCGCGTATTCGAATCGCGGGGCCGGGACTTCTTTTCCTTTCAGGCTGTTGTTCGGGTGGACGGAAATCGGAAACAGATCAACGGTTCCGGCACCGGCGCGACCGAAGTGGGCAGTTTCCGGGATGCTGCGGCCGACTTCATCCGCCAGCTCGAGCAGTTCGCTGAAGACAGCTACACCGGATCCCGGTGAACCATGTCTCTTCGCAAGCCCGGCACCCGGACCCGGAGCGCGTTTCTCGCGGTGATGGCCCTGGCGGCGCTTGCGCCTGCGGCCGGCGGACAAGAAAAGGCGCCCCGGCGTCCTCCCGAGCCGTTTCGGGTCTTCGCGTACTTCATCGAAACGGCCGATGCCGCGCTGAAGGCGAACCTCGAAGAAGCGATGCCGATGGTCCGGGAACGGGTCGAGCGGCGCAACAAGTGGTTCCAACTGGTGGACTCCGCCGAGACGGCCGAAATCACGCTGCGGATCACCCACTATCGGCAGGCGAACCTCAATTTATCGGTCAGAGGCGGTCGGACCAAAACGATGTACGATTGCTGGGCGACGGGGTACCACTACGTGGATGCGGTCGCCCTCGCCGGTGACCTAAGGGCGCCGCTGTCCGGGCTCGACCATCGGTGCGTCGAGACCGGACCCAGTCTTCGGAACGCCGCGAATCATCTGACGGAGGAGCTGGAGCGGTTCGCCAAGGACAACTACACCACCCTCGCCAAGCTGCGCGCTACGCCAGGAACCCGGGAACGGCGGGACGGCGCTGCAGCGCCGCCTCCGAGGAACCCCTCTCCATGAATCCCGACTTCACTTCCGGTGGCACGACAGTCCGCCGCCGAGCGATCTCAGGGTCGGCGGCGTTCCTCGCGCTGGTTGTCGTGGCAACTTGGGGCGCCCGGTCCGACGCCGCGCAGAAAGAGGTGCCCCAGCGTCCTCCCGAGCCGTTTCGGGTCTTCGCGTACTTCATCGAAACGGCCGATGCCGTGCTGAAGGCGCGGCTTGAAGAGGCCCTGCCGATGGTCCGGAAGCGGGTGGAGCGCCGGCGGAACTGGTTCCAGTTGGCTGATTCCCGCAAGACCGCCGACATCATGCTGCGGATCACATACTACCGACAGGGGCACCCAAGGGATGTGGAGGGCAGGGGCGCCCCAATGGGCGAATGCTGGGCCATGGAGTTCCACTATGTGGATGCGGTCGTCCTCGCCGGTGACCTGAGGGTGCCGCTGTCCGGGCTGGACCATCGGTGCATCGACACCGGACCCAGTCTCCGGAACGCCGCCAGTCACCTCGCGGAGGAGCTCGAGCGCTTCTGCAAGGACAACTACGGCACTCTCGAGCGCCTCCGCGCCGCTGCGGGACCCCGCGAACGGCGCGGCGCTTTGTCGCCAGCGAGGGACGGCTCCCCAAAAACACCATGATTCTCTTCTTCAGGTCCGGAGGCATCCCGGCGGCGTGATGATCGGCCACCGAGCGATCTCAGGGTGGGCGGCGTTCCTCGCGCTGGTCGTCCTGGCAACTTGGGGCGCCCGGTCCGACGCCGGGCAGGAACGGGCGCCGCGGCATCCTCCCGAGCCGTTTCGGGTGTTCGTCCATACCAGCGATCCGGCCGACGCCGCGCTGAAGGCGAACCTCCAAGAAGCGATGCCGATGGTCCGGGAACGGATGGAGCGGCGGGGAGATTGGTTCCGCTCGGCCGGCTCCGCCAACACGGCGGAAATCACCCTGCGCATCGTCAACTACCGGACGGGGGAGCTTCGGGATCACCCGCACAGGGGTAC
Organism: Candidatus Marinacidobacterium sp.; assembly: GCA_965223075.1. Classification (GTDB taxonomy): domain Bacteria; phylum Acidobacteriota; class Vicinamibacteria; order Marinacidobacterales; family Marinacidobacteraceae; genus Marinacidobacterium. The sequence continues at coordinate 2,459,403 of OZ244986.1, forward strand.
CGGTGGAATGATGCCGGGGATGTTGATTGCCGAGCCCTCCGACTGCCAGGAATACCACTTCGTGGATGCGGTCGCTCGGGGTGGCGGGGTGAGCGCGAAGCTCTCGGGGCTCGACGCCGGCACCATCGGTGGCGGCGGCCTGCGGAGGGCCGCCGGTCAGCTCGCGAAGGAGTTGGAGCGGTTCGCCAAGGACAACTACGGCAGCCTCAGTCAGTTTCGGACTCGGACCGGCCCCAAGGAACCCGGGGACGGCAGTGCAGCTCTCCGGTCACGGAACGCTTCCCCGAGCCGCGACTGACGGCGGTTCCCGGCAAGGCATCCCTCGCCCGGCATCGCGGAGCATCGTGTCCCGGTGGACCGTGCAATGATTCCGGGGCGAGCGGCCCCTCTTTCCGGCTTCCCGCACCACGGGGAGGCATCATGACCATTCACCCTGCCAGACATGCGGGATCGGTGGCGGGAATCGGGCTGTTGCTCCTGATGGCGTTCGCCGCCTCGGCGGCCGGCGCCACCGAACAGGCGCCGCGTCGCCCACCCGAGCCCTTCTCCGTTTTCGTACACGCGAGCGATCCCGAGGATGCGGACCTGAAGGAAGGGCTGGAGAAGGCGAGCCAGGAAATCCGAGACCGCGTCCGCCGCCGGCGCGACTGGTTTCGAGTCGCCGAATCCGCGGACGGCGCGGATATCACGCTTCGTGTCATCAACTACCGGACCGCGCAGGTGATGCTGCCGAAGCTCGAACGGTTGATTATCAACGGTCAGGTGCAGTTGGTCGAGCGGAGCGAGATCATCGAATTCCACTACGTGGACGCGGTCGCGCTGGCCGGCGAGGCGCGGGAGAACCTGACCGGGCTGGACGAACGGGACAACGGACCCAGCCTGCGCAACGCCGCCAGTCACCTGGCGGAGGAACTGGAGCGGTTTTGCAAGGAAAACTACGCGGCCCTGACGAGCCCCCAGTAGACGGCCGGCGCCCCTTCGCCGCGATCCTTCCCTTTGCGCTCCTCGCGCTTGGGCTCACCAGTCCGGGTTGTGCGCCGGCGGAGAGGCCAAAGGCGAAGAACGTGATCCTGTTCATCGGTGATGGGTTCGGGATGAATCAACTCGCGCTGGGGCTGGCCTACGCTTCCGAGGTGCGGGGCCGGCCGCTCCGAATGTCCGAGCTGGCCGAGGTCGGGAGTGCGGGGTATTCGATTCCGTTCTCGTACGCGCGGATCACCACCGACTCCGCTGCCGCCGCTACCCAGATGGCCACCGGCCGGCGGGTCCTGACCGAGACGCTGAGCGTCGATCCCGAAACGGCGGAGCCGCTGCCGACCCTCCTCGAGGGGGCGGAAGAGCACGGATTCGCGACCGGCCTGGTTGCGAACATGCGACTCACCCATGCGACCCCGGCCGCCTTCGCCGTCCACGCGAAATCGCGCTACGTCCCCGAGTCGGAGATCGCCGACCAGCTCTTCGGGGAGCCGGAAATCGAAGTGTTGCTGGGCGGGGGAGGGCGGGCCATGATCCCTGAGGGAACGACTCTCGGCGACAGCGTTCCGGGTCTGCCGGCCGGAACCGACGGCTCTTCGAATCGGAGCGACGACCGCAACCTGCTCGCCGAGGCGGCGGAGCAGGGCTTCACCCTCGTGGGAGATCGCGCCGGGCTGGAGGCCGCCCGGGGAGCCGACCGTCTCGTCGGCATCTTTGCGGCGAGTCATCTTCCGTACGTGCTCGACCGGTCGTGGGAGGGACTTGATGACTCGGTACCGACCCTTGCCGAAATGACCGAAGCCGCGGTCGCATCACTCGAGGGGAATGAAGCCGGCTTCTTCCTCGTGGTCGAAGGGGGCCGCATCGACTATGCCGGGCACGACAACGACGCCGGCGCGATGCTGGCCGAGATCCTGGACTTCGATGAAGCGATCGGCGTCGCCTTCGATTTCGCCCGGGGTCGCGACGACACGCTGGTCCTCGTGACCGCCGATCACGGGACGGGAGGCTTTTCGTTCACCTACGGTCCGGGCGGACCGGGTCCGCTCCCGGCGGCGGTGTTTCCGGATTACTCGGCCGGGCCGGAAATGGCCGGAACCCGCCACCTGCAGATGCTCGCGGCTCAGCGCCGCTCCCTGATCGAAGCGATGCCCGAGATCTCCTCGCCGGCCACTCCCGATTCGGTACTGAAGGTGATCGAAGAGGCGACGGGGATCCGGCTCACGGACGAAGAAGCGGGCGACCTCGCCAGCCAGCTCAACGAAGACACCCTCGCGCCGCGCGATTTTTCGGATTACTACCTCGACGCGTTTTCGATCCCGGTGGCGCTCGCCGCCCGCAAGCTGGCGAACCACACCCAGGTTGTCTGGTCCACCGGTGGGCACACTTCCGAACCGGTGCTGCTCCTCGGCTACGGTCCGGGAGCCGACGGGGTGCTCGGCATCGGGGAGAACACCCGCGTCCACGGCATCATCCGGCGCGCGCTCGAGGGGAATTGACCGCAGGTTATCGCGAGACTCAGGAGACTCGTTGAGTTTCGCCCGCGGAGGCGTCCCCGTCTACGTTCTGGCGGGGGGCCGGAGCCGGCGCTACGGCGGCGACAAGGCACGCGCGCTGGTGGGCGATCAGCCCCTGCTCGTGATGGTGGCGCGCCAATTCAAGGAAATTGCTTCCACGATCCGCGTGGTCGCCCGATCCCCCGGGAGCTACAACGATCTGGGTTTCACGACCATCGCGGACTCCATTCCCGGGAAGGGCCCCATGGGAGGACTGCTGACTGCCCTGGAGGACGCCGCACCTTCCCCCTGGGTTTTTCTCGCCGCGTGCGACCAGGTAGGGATCCGGACCACCTGGGCCCGCGCGCTCCTGGACGCGCGCCGCAATGACTTGCGCGCCGTTGTCTATCGATCCGACCGCTTCCACCCGCTGTTCGCGGTTTACCATCTGGAGTTGATGGAAGAGCTTCGGAGACGAATCGGGCGCGGCAATCTCAAGATGCAGCACCTGTTCGCGGAGATTCCGGCGCGTGTTCTGCCAGTACCCGAGGGGTGGGAGGAGCTGGTCAATCTGAACCAGCCTCCGGACAGGCCCTTGGTAGCCCGTGGGCAAAGTGAGGTGAGCACTGAGGCCCCCACCGGGAGAACTGGCGGTGAGACGCCCGGCTGACAAGGCGCGCGAGGGAGGAGCCCCCACCGGGAGAATTGTTCATGATCGGTCCTCCTGCACACCCCGCCCGATGTAAGAGGAATAATGGGCCGTGGAAGCGGGTGATGGACGTAGCCAGATTGGTGCCTCCCGCGCCCGAGGAGAAATTGTCCTGACTGACGGCATCGTGCCCCGCCCTGTACCCGGTTTGCCGGTGTACGCATAGCAAACTGAGCCGTATCCCCGGGCAGGGATATTTGCTCATGCCCCGAAGTCCCCGCTTCCATCTCGCCACCGGCCACCACGAGGACCTTCCAGACCACAGAGTTCTTACATGGCAACTGGCCCGAGTGTATTTCGACCGAAGCGCAACGATGAGCGCCGCAAGGCGGCGCGGTTCAGTCGGGATGGCATCGCCGGTCGCTTCCGGAGCGGGGCGCCAGCACCGTGGAGAACCCGGAGCACGAGGGATGGGAGGCGACGCCAGTCGACCTCCATCCCTCGTAGCTCGGGAATGCCGCATGACTTTGTCCACGGGCTGCTGAGTGCCTAAGCCGAGGGTTGCCGCCGGAGGCGGCTGGCCCGCCATCGCCTACACGCTGCAAAAGGCCCTTTCGGCCGGAAACCCGCTCGAGTTCTATCGCCGGATGCGCAGCCGGAACGTCTGCAAGACCTGCGCGCTCGGGATGGGAGGGCAGGGAGGCGGCATGGTGAACGAGGCCGGCCATTTTCCTGAGGTCTGCAAGAAATCGTTCCAGGCGCAAGCCGGGGACATGCAGGGGGCGATCGGGGTCGCCGAGCTGCACAGCCTGCCCTTCCGCCGCCTGGAGAGGCTGACCTCCGCCGAACTCGAACGACTCGGACGGATTGCCTTCCCGTTGCTTGCCGACGAAGGCGACGAGGGATTCCGGCGTATCGGTTGGGGCGCGGCGCTCGACCTGGCGGCCGAGGCATTTGGCGGCGCCCGGCCGGAGGAGGTGTTCTTTTATTCGTCGGGCCGGTCGAGCAACGAAGCCGCCTTCCTGATGCAACTGGTGGCCCGAGCCTACGGAACCGCGAACATCCACAACTGCTCCTTCTACTGTCACAACGCCTCCAGCGTCGGTCTCGCCAGCGTTTACGGATCGAGTTCCGGGTCCGTGGTGCTCGAAGACCTCGAGAAGGCGGACCTGGTGCTGATCGCAGGCGCGAATCCGGCGAGCAATCACCCCCGGCTGATCACCCAGCTTGTGCGCCTGCGGCGGCGCGGGGGCCGCGTGATCATCGTCAACCCACTGCGCGAGCTGGGATTGACGCGTTTTCGCATCCCCTCGGACTGGCGGAGCATGCTCTTCGGTTCGACGGTCTCAGATCTCTATCTGCAGCCTCACGTGGGTTCGGACGTGGCGCTGTTCAAGGCGCTGCTGAAGGCAATCCGCGAGCGGGAGGGCGTGGACGAGGATTACGTCGGGCGCTTCACGAGCGGTTGGCGTGAGATCACGCAGGACCTCGAAGAGACGTCCTGGCCCGAACTCCTGAACGCCTGCGGGGTCGGGCGCACCGAGGTAGAGGCCGCCGCCGAAATGCTCATGGAGGCTCGACGGGGGATCTTCTGTTGGGCAATGGGTCTCACCCACCACGCGAACGGGGTGGACAACGTGCTCGCGCTGTCGAACCTCGCCCTCGCCCGCGGTTGGCTGGGCCGTCCGGGCGCCGGTCTCCTGCCGATCCGGGGTCACTCGAATGTTCAGGGAGTCGGCTCGGTCGGCGTCACCCCGGTACTGAAGCGGGCATTCGCCGAGAAACTCGAGCGGCTCTACGGCATCGCGCCCGCGGCGCACGCGGGAATGGACACCTTCCGTTCGATGGAGGCCGCGGCCGAAGGACGAATCCGAGCCGCGTTTCTGCTTGGAGGAAACCTGCTCGGCAGCAATCCTGACCGGGAATGGGCATCGCGAAGTCTTCGGCGCATCGAAACCTCCGTCTTCGTCTCCACGAAGCTCAACGAAGGTCACGTGCACGGCCGCGGGAAGCGCACCCTGATTCTGCCGGCTCTTGTCCGTGATGAGGAAGAACAGCCGACGACCCAGGAGTCCATGTTCAACTTCGTCCGTCTGTCCGACGGCGGACACCAGGCGGCGAGCGGGGAGATGCGCTCCGAGGTGGACATCATCGCCTCGCTCGCCCGGCGGATTCTTCCGAACGGCGGGTTCGACTGGACCGCGCTCGGTTCCCATCGCGAGCTACGCGCCGCGATAGCTGCCACCGTTCCGGGATACCAAGCCATCGCCGAGATCGAGGGGAAGGGCGGCGAGTTCCAGGTTCGAGGTCGGACTTTCCACGAGCCCCGTTTCAGAACGGCCGACGGTAGAGCTCAGTTCCAGGTGACGCCACTACCGGACTTCGGGTCAAACGACGGCGAGTTCCGGTTGATGACCCTGCGATCCGAGGGTCAGTTCAACACCGTGGTGTATGAGGAGGAAGACCTCTATCGGGGCAATGCCCGTCGCGATGTGGTGATGATGTCCGCCAGCGACGCCGATAGCCGGGGGCTGAACGAAGGGGACACCGTCAGGGTGACGACCGACGCCGGGAAACTCGAAGTCGTGGTAGCCGTCGTGGACATTCGCGCCGGCAATCTGGCTATGTACTACCCGGAGGCCAATGTCCTCGTGCCGCGGCGGGTGGACCGGCGGTCGGGCACCCCGGCCTTCAAGTCCGTGCGAGCCCGGATTCAGCGATCCGCGGCTTCCGGCCCGCGGGGGGTTGCGGCCGCCTGATCCGGCCCGGCAACTGCCCAGAGCGCCGAAGCGAGTGCTGCTCCCGGCTCGGTCTTCCCCGATGTGACGAGCCGTGCCGCTCGATTGGTGACCGCGGCCACCGCGAAGCTCACTCCGGAAAAGTTCTTTTCGCGGGGCAGGGGTGGCAGCGGCCGGGCCCAGGGAGGCGCCCGCAGCACCTTCCCCCGCCTGGCCAAATTGCCGTAGTCGAGTCCGGCATCGGCTGCGACACCAATGGAACCCGGGAGGGCGGAGAGCGCACCCGGGACGAGGAGCGCTCCCCGGCTGGTTCGTGGCGCGATCAGCGTGAGCCCTGCTTCGCCGGCCTGGGTCCAGGCGTCGCGCAGCACGGCTTCGCCTTCCGGATCGTTCCCCACGGGAACTCCGGCGCTCAGGTTGACGATTCCGGCGCCTTGGTCCACCGCCCAGCGGATCCCGGCGGCGAGGCAGTGTGGCGGGGCGTCCGTCCGGCGGCCGAAAACGCGCACTGAAAGCAGGGTGAAAGCGTCCGCAGGCAAGCCATCGCAAACGGTTGCCGCCACTGCGGTGCCGTGTCCGATCTCATCGGTCCAATCGGCGAGCCGGCCCCCCGTCAGCCGGACCTGCCCGTTACGCCATGAAACTCGGACACCACCGGCCACCGGCCCTACCTGACGGTGGGCGGGGTTGATGCCGGTATCCAGGATCGCGATCCGGAGCATGCTCGTCGCCGATGCTCTCCTTCAGTGCCTGGTTTCGATCCGTCCGTCCCGGAGCACCAGAGTCTGGTCGGCCACTTCGACAAATGCCCGGCGGTGAGTCATCACCAGCGCCGTGCGCTCCTTCAGCCAGGGAACCAAACGCCGGATGAGGAGTGCTTCGGTCTCCACGTCGAGAGCCGAACTCGGTTCGTCGAGCAGGATCAGGTCCGGGTCGGCGAGGACCGCGCGGGCGATGGCGATGCGCTGGCGCTGGCCGGCCGATAGTTGCTGGCCACGCTCGCCGACGACGGTTGAAAAGCCCTCCGGCAGGGCGGCAAGGAAGTCGTCGAGCACCGCGAGGCGCGCCGCCGCCTCGACTTCCGCGTCGTTCGCATCCGGCCGCCCGTAACGAATGTTCTCGGCAATCGGTGCGTGCCACAGGAAAGGATCCTGCTCAACGAGCGCGACCCCGTCGCGCAGATCGGAAAGCGCGAGTTGGCCGATGTCCGCGTCGCCCCAACAGATCCGGCCCCGATCCGGATCCAGGCGCCGGAGGATCAGATCGGTGAGCGTTGTCTTGCCGACGCCGCTCGGACCCACCAGGACGGTCAGCGACCGCTCGGAAAGGGTGAGTGAGGCGCCGTCCAGCACCGGTTTCTCCTCCCGCCCGTAGGAGAGCGAAACGCTTTCCACCCGGAGCGGACCTCGGGACTCGCTCACTGGTAGCGGATCCGCCGGATCCTCAACACCGGGCGGCTCGTCCAGGAGCTCGAAGACCCGCTCGAACGAGGCTCGGGCAGCGCGCAGCCCGAGATATTGACCGAGGAGACCCTGGACCGGGCCGAACAGGCGCATTTGGTAGGTCATCGCCGCCCCCAGGGTGCCCAGGGTGAGGTTCCCCTGAATCACCTGGTAGCCGCCGTAGAGAAAAGCCGCGGCGCCGGCGATCGAGACGAGGGAGGCCGGGATTCCGGAAGCCACGTACGTCGTGCGTCGCGCCCGCAGCAAGGCGCCGATGAAACTGTCGTTTTCGGCGCGGAAACGCTGCGCCTCGCGCTCCTCCTGTCCGAAGGCCACCGTCTGCCGCATCCCGAGTACTGACTCGACGAGGGCGCTCCCGACGGAGGCCCCGGCCTCCCGCAGGCGGCGGTTCTCGTCGGTTACCCGCGTCCGGAGACGCGTCAGCGCGAGGGCTGCGAACGGCAGGACGAGCGCCGCGGGAACGAGCAGCGCTGGCGCGAGCGCCAGCACCAGCACCAGGGCGACCAAGAGCCCGAGCACGTTCTGGATCAGCGAGAGCAGCAGGTCGCCCGCGGTCCGCTGTAGTTCCGATACGTCCGTGTTGAGCCGGGAAAGGAGATCCCCGGTGCGGGCGCCGGCGAAAAAGCGCGGGGAGAGCCGCTGCAGCCGTCGATACACCATGAGACGGAGATCGAAGAGGGCCCGCGCCGAGAGCCCGACGTAGCGATATCCGGTGTAGGAAGTCAGCACCAGGCCGCCGATCTGCATGACTGCCATGAGCGCGGCGATCTGGGCCAGCAGCAGGAAATCTCCGCCGAGCAGAGCGTTGTCCAGCAGGGGAACGAGGAGCAGGGGCCAGAGCTGCCCCGGAAGTCCGGCCAGCAGCGAAAGGACGAGGACTCCTGACAACCGCCGCCAGTAAGGGAGGGTCAGGCGGAACGCGCGCCGGTAGATGTCGGGGGGGCGGGTCGGCGTTCCGCTATACGGCATGGCGATGGGTCATGCGGGGAGTAGCGACGGGAGTTTCGCCGCCTGCGGCGGCGGTGCCGGTCTGAAGACCGGCGTTCCCAGCGGTGCCGGTCTGAAGGCCCCTACCGGGAAAACCGGCGGCGTTCCCGGCGATGCCGGTGTGAACTGGCCGCGCTCCCGACTCAGTTTCCAGTGCCAGCCCGGTAGCGGATCGGCTGCGGCGGGATCATGAAATCGCCCCCCGCGAAGATCTCGGTCTCGCGCTCGAGCGTTTGTGCGTCGTACACGTACATGGTGTCCCCGACGCCCGACACGAAGAGGCGCTTCCCGTCGGCCGAGACAATCATCGAGATGTTCGTCCGGCCCCGCTCGAAGCCCTTCTTGCGGAGAATCACCTGCCGGCTCTCCATGTCGATCACCGCCGCGTCGTTAAGGCCGGCATAGCCCCGTTTCCCGTCCGGAGAGAGCGCAAACCGGGCGAGGCGCATCTGCGGCCCTACCTCGTAATGGCTGAAGGTCTTTTCCGGCAGCCGGATCTCCAAAAGGCCGAAGAGTTCCATTCCCTGCCGGGGTTCAACAGTTCGGTACACCCCGAAGAGCCGACCCGGTTCAACCTCGTCGAGCGAGTGGCCGCGCACCCCGCCGTAGCCGGGAGCGAGCGGCCGGTCGAGTTCGATCCGGTCCGTTTCCTCGAAGGTCTCGGTGTCCAGCTCCACGATCTGGTCGTTCACCAGGTACATCGACGAGCCGTCCGGGCTGAAGTGGATGTTGGGACGCCAGTCGCTGGCGCCGCCAAGCGGGATCTGGTGGATCACCTCCCGCCGTTCCCTGTCGAAGACCCAGATCTCCGACGGGGTCTTGTGAATGAAGCGATCGGGCTCGAGGTCCACCACCACCGGGACGAGATAGATCCTCCGGGCGCCCGGGCCCGGGGTCACGCTCATGAAGCGGACACGCCGGCCCACCGTGCTCAGCCGGAAGTCGTCCACGACCGCCATCTCCGCTGCGTCGAATACTTCGACCGACTCCATCCGGCCGGTCACGATGGCGAGATAGCGGCCGTCGGCCGTCCAGTGGTTATTGGTGGCCACTCCGTGGCGGAGGTTCCCGACCTTCTCGAAAGTCAGGGTTTCCTGATCGAAGGTCAGGAGCTGGTCGGGCCAGATGCCCGCCAGGAACTGGTCCGCGTCCTGTCCGCTCGCCGGTCCGGCGAAAAACGCGGCAATCCCGAGCGCCCCGAGTACCGAAAACAGCGGCCTGATCATGGGCTGGAACTCAGGGACGGATTTCAAAACCTTGGGGAGATCCACCTCATGGGAAGACCAGATCGATCTCCCTCCAGTCCTGAGTGGCCGCAGCACAGTTCTTGTGCCAGTCCGGACTGTTGTTGAGGTAGTCGGGTACCTGGGCCGGCCAGTAGCACGTCTTGTAGCAGTCGTAGAGATCCCGCTCCATCGGCTGGCAGAGGGCCGCGGTCCCACCCGTCGCATCCACCTCCCATCCCGGCGAGAAGATCGTCGTGCAACCGGACGGGTAGTGCGGTCCGGGGTCGTCTGCGGTTGCGTGCGCCGCGCCGCCGCCCTCGAGCCATTCCGTTGCGAAGCGCGCCTTGAGGTTCTTGGGGGAGAGGTGTTTCATGGCGGTCTCCTAGGGGGTCTGCCGCGCGGCCTGCAGCATTCCCTCGAAGCGGGTCAGGAACTTCGGACTCCGGTCGAGGATGCGACCGTACGCGGAAAGACCGAGCGCTGTCCAGTCGCGGATCCAGTCGCAATAGTGCAGGTTGGGGCGGAAGCGGTCGCCGTAGCGAACCTGAGCCTCGTGGTAGCAGCCGCCCGAGCACAGGCTGCGGACCCAACACTGGCTGCAGTCGGTACGGGCGTCGATGTGCGCCTTCTTCAGGTGTTCGGCGCGCTTTTCCTCGTCAATGCCGGTGGCCACATGGCCGAGGTCGTGATCGCCGGAACCGGCGAAGCGGTGGCAGAGGCCAACCTCGCCGCCGGGGGCGACTCCAACGAGGCCGAGTCCCGCCCCGCACGGATACGCCTTGCTCACGCCCTCGTGGATTTCGCCGAGAAGGTCGCTGAGGTTGGAAAAGCCGAGGTACCGGCCCTCGACGGCCGCTTCCACATAGTCGTCGGCGAGACCCCGGAACTGGTCGAGCAACTCGTCGAAGCCGTCATCGCCGAGCGCGTAGTCCTGGTCGGGGGAGGAGGTCACCGGAGCGAAGCCGACCTCGTAAAAGCCCAGTCCGATCAGATGCTCAAAGATGCGGGGGACGTCGAGGTTCTTCGAGGTGACCGTCACCCGGGCGCCGACCGGCCGCTTCTGAACCTTCAAAAACTCGGCGATCCGGGGAGCGATCACGTCGTAGCTTCCCATTCCGCTGCGGTACACCCGCATGGAGTCCTGGAACTGCTTGTCTCCGTCGACCGAAATCGTGACTCCGATCCTGTTGTCGGCAATCCATTGGGAGATTTCGCGGGTCAGGAGGGTGGCGTTCGTCGTCAGGCTGAAGTCCACCCGCTTGCCAGCTTGGCTGGCCTGTTCGCGGGCGTATTCCACGGTCGGGCGGATGACCCGCCAGTTGAGCAGCGTCTCGCCGCCGAAGAAAGTGACCTGAAGATCCTTCGCCTCGCCGGAGTCCGTGATCAGCCGGTCCACCGACTGCCGCGCCACCTCCTCCGTCATCGCTGCCGGAACCTCCGCCGCGGCGATGCGGTCGTCGCCGTACTCGTAGCAGTAGCGGCAGGCGAGGTTGCAGGAATTCGTGATGTTCAGCACGACGGTGCGGATCGGCGGCGGCCCGTCCACTTCCTGAAGGCCGCCGAGTGGAATGAGTGGGGTGCCTTGGCGGGCCACGGCCCCAACCCCCGCCAGTTCACGGAGAGCCGCTTCCTCTTCGGGGTTCTCGACGATCGCGGCCGGAGGTTTCGGCCCTCCGGCGAGCCGGTCGAGCAACCGTTCACTGACATCGTCGAGTTCGAAGATCATCGAGGAAGGGACGAGGAAGGCGTAGTTCCGCTCGCCGCCATGGAAGCGGTGCATCTGGGTCGCCTCGACGAGAGTCTCGGACGGTTGTGGGGTGACGGTCATTGCTCGGCCCTTTGCGGGAACAGGTCCCAGTAGAGGAAGACCGGCGGGGCGACCACCAACCGGGCCCGGTCCCGGAGCGTTTCACCGTTCTCCGGATCTTCGTGCTCCGCGACCACCCAGACATCTCCCATGTTGTCGGCCATCAGTTCCCGTTCGGGGTTCGGGCCGTCGAGCCCGGGAGTGAACAGGCCGTCTGCGTCGATGTTGCCAACGAAGCGCGTATCGGCGTCCTCGTCGCGGATGTAGTACTCCTCGGTCGTCCAGGTGACTTCCACGGGTCCGAGCGCCACGTCGTCATCGGTCAGCCGCTCGTTATCCGGCCCCCGGTGCCAGCCGTTCGCTTCGAACTGCACGAACTGCTTGGGCGCCACCGCGCCGCCGACCCGCGAGAGGGCCATCTCGGGGGTTACCCGGATGTAGTCCACCCGGTCATGGACGGCGAAACCGTCCACCAGCCGGATGCCGCCGGCGGAGACGTCGCGGTATCCGAGCGGCGCCCCGCCGTCGATCCGGAGATCCACCAGGAGTTCCATCTCCGAAATCCGGCGGGCGTTCTCGATCGCGATGCCGGAGCCGAAGTCGAGGGTGGAGGCGGCGTTCTCCTCGAATCCGGCCCCGATGAGCCGCACGCCGCTGGTAGTCGTTCCCGCGCGTCCGGCGGGAGGCCAGGCGGCGGCGATCTGCACCCCGGCCGGGGAGCGGGTGAGCGTCGCGTCGATGCCGTCTTCGCCGAACCGTCCCCGGAACAGCCGGCCGGCGAGGGTCCTCCCGTCATCCGAGAGCATCAGAGCGGCGCGCCGTTCCTGGAGCTGGTCTCCTTGCGATCGACCGCGGAAGGAAAACCCGCCGTAGAGCACGCCGGCCCCGAGCCGCCGTTCCGTGGTTCCGTCGGCGTGGATCAGGTTCGCCTCGTAGCCGTAGTTGCCTTTGGAATCGTCCTCAGGACGGAACTCGACAATGCCACCGATCGGCCCCCCGCCTGGACGATCGCCTCGCAGGAACCAGCGACCGGCGATGCCGGGGCCCGGCCCCTTGGCGCGGTAGGCGCGCCAGGCCTGCGTCTCGAAGGGGTATTTCTCCTTGAGCTGGTCGAGCACCCGGTCCACCGCCCAGCGCTCCCCCGGGTCTTCGCCCCGGAAGCTCTGGCCCTCGATCGCGGGGAAATACCCCACGTGCATCCCCTTCAACAAGTCCCATTCCTCGGCAGCGCGCCGCTGGGTACGGAAGCGGGCCGTGAGATGGCAGCGGGAGCAGGTGGCCTGGAGCAGGTCCTCGTCGTCGGCGAAGCTCTCTTGGTACGGGCGCTGCTCGGCCAGGTAGAAGTACGGCCGCTCTTCTTCGGGGGCGAGTCCGTGGTTATCGGTCAGGTAGCGGACGGCGTCCCGCGCCTCTTCGGGAGAGAGGCTGATGTTTCCCGTGCGCATCATTCGAATCAGGGTGATCTGCCAGCCCTCGGCCGACTTCCGTTGCCAGGAGATCCGGGACATTCGCCCCGCGTCGTCGCTCGCGTGGCAACTGCCGCACGCTGCCTCGATGAGCGGACTTTTTACCGGGATGCCGTCGTCCGCCTCAGCCAACACCGCCGGTCCGAGGAGCGAAATAGCGGCAATCGCGACGGCAGTTCGCATGGCGGTTCGCCAGTGTACCAGCCGGTGGACAAGGTCACGCGAGCGCCGAGAGCGGCGAGGCGCCCGGCCGACAAGGCGCGCGAGGGAGGAGTCCCCACCGGGAGAACTGGGCCGCGTGACTTGGTCTACAGGCTGGTGGGGGTTCCCGCTCGCCCGCGCTACCGGCGGGGTGGTACAAACGCAGGATGATGAATGCCCAGTCCAAAAAGAGTTTTTCCCGACGAAGCTTTCTGGGCGCTGCCGGCGCCTCCGCCGCCGTCTTCTCGCCGCGCGCCGTGAAGGGGCTTACCGGCCCCGAGATCGAGACCCGCACCGCCGGCCGCGAAGTCGCCGAGTTCGGGATCTCGATGTGGGACCTCGACACGCCCGCGCTCCTCGTGGATCTGGATGCCCTGGAAGCGAACATCGCTGTCATGGCCCGGACCACTCGCGCAAACGGCATCGCGCCGCGTCCGCACGCCAAGACGCACAAATGTCCGGCGATCGCCCGGATGCAGCTCGAAGCCGGAGCGCTGGGGATTTGCGTCGCCAAGGTCGGTGAGGCCCAGGCCCTCTTCGATCACGGGATCGACCGGCTGCTGCTGACCACCAGCAACGTGACCCCGTTCAAGATCCGCCGAGCAATGGGGCTCTCGAAGCAGTGCAGCGGGTTCGTTCAGGCGACCGACACTCCGGCGAACGCCCGCGCCCTGTCGGAGGCGGCGGTCGCCGCCGGGATCACCGCTGAAGTGGTGGTGGACGTGGACCCCGGCGGACACCGGACCGGGATCACCCCCGGCGAACCGGCCCTTGCCCTGGCGCAGCTCGTCGACCAGCTCCCCGGGCTCGAACTTCGAGGCCTCCTCTGCTACGACGGCGGCTCGCAGCACGTCAAGGGCTTCCAGAAGCGAAGGGCGCAGACCCTGGGGCGGCTGGCGGCGGCGGCGGACACCTGCGAGCGGATGCGCGCCTCCGGGCTCGACACGGGGATTTTCAGCGGCGGGGGGACGGGCAGCTACAACATCGACCACGAAACCGCCGGGCTTACCGATGTCCAGGTCGGCAGCTACGTCTTCATGGATGCGCAGTATCTGGCGATCGGCGGGGCCACCGACCCGGAGGTGTATACCGACTTCCAGCCGTCGCTGACGATCCTCGCCACTGTTCTGAACGCGCAATACGAGGGCCGCGCGACCACCGATGCCGGCGCGAAAGCGTGCACCATCAATCGACCCTGGGCGATCGTCAAAGGGGAGACAGGGATGAGCTACACCTCGGGATCCGACGAGTTCGGGACGATCCGCTACGAGGATCCGAGCCGCACCTACAAGGTCGGCGACAAGCTGGAGCTCATCGTTTCCCACTGCGACCCGGTGGTGAACCTTTACGACCGGTTGTACGCAGTGCGCGGCGGTCTAGTGGAAGCCGTCTGGCCCATCGCGGCGCGCGGAATGTCCGCCTAACCCCAAAGGCGGGCGGAACTGCGTATCGCCGACTGAGTTGAAGCGCGAGGACGGCTTGGAACGCCGGCCTCCGGCCGGCACCGCTGCGCGGCAGCGCAGCGAAAGGCGCGTACCGCCGCTTGGGCAGAAGCGCGGGGACGGCTTGGAACGCCGGCCTCCGGCCGGCACCGCTGCGCGGCAGCGCAGCGAAGGCGCGTATCGCCGCCTGAGCAGAAGCGCGGGGACGGCTTGGAACGCCGGCCTCCGGCCGGCACCGCTGCGCGGCAGCGCAGCGAAAGGCGCAGTGCTGCTGTCGCCAGTGGCGCAGAGCGGGCGAAGGACCACCGCGCAGATTCGCGCCATCCGGGATTGGAGAGGGGTGCGGCACTCAAGCCGGCAGAGCGCAGCGTCATCGGCGCTGGTTTCGCGCTCCCGCGCGTGCCGGCCGGAGGCCGGCGTTCCAAGCCGTCCCCGCCAATTGCGCCGTCGGCTCATCCGCGCTCTCGTCGTCCGGCCGCGGCTGCTCTTCACGGCTACCGGTGGGAGGTCGGTGCCCCCATCCACACCCCGTCACGGCGATCAGTCCCCGCGCGTCACGCGTAACCGGCATCCCCGTCACCAGGTTGCGCCTCCTTGGGGTGCGCTACGGGCCGTGAGTATGAGACATACCGGCTAGCTCGCCGGGGAGGGGGCGCAACGCGCAAACCGGCGCACCGCGGTCGGATCTGACGATCAGCCGCCGTCGGCCGTGGGAATGCCGCTCCCGGATGCCTTCAGGAATCCCTCGCGGACAAGCCAGGCGAGCGCGGTCCGCACCGCCGACTCGGGAGCCGGGAACGCTTCCAGCGTCCGGCGGATGCCGCCCAGGGCACCCACCGTCCGGAACAGGTCCGCGAGAGAGATGCCCGCGACCCGATGCGCCGGCCGGAAGCGACCCGGCCGGACGACCACCTCAGCGGGCACGATCCAATCGCCCGCCAGGATTCCCTGTACCTCGACCCGCGCTCCCCTTGCCGGGGTGAGGCGGCCGTCCGCCGGAAGCCGCGCCGGGGGCAGGGGCGGCGGCGCTGCCTGGGAACGCCGGCGCCAGAAGGGACGCTCCCGGAACCGTTCTTCTTCCGCGTAGAAGCCGGCGATCCGTTCTCCCGCTTCCACCGCCAGCCCCCGCTCTTTCGCGGTGTGGAACGAAAGGGCGAGTCCGGCGTCCTGCGGGCGCTCGAGTGCGGTCCGCAGGACGACCGCGCCGGTCAGTCCGGAGTCCATCGCCTTCATGGTTCCGAGTCCGGCGAGTGGATCGAGCGCGCTCGCGGCGTCTCCCAACGCGAGGACCGGCGGATCCCCCGGAGCACCAGCGGTTTTCAGCATGTAGGGCGTCACGTCCGCGGCGCGCACCGGGGTCAGGAGTTCGCCCGTCACGAAGCCGGTGAGGTCCACGCTACGCATGGCTTGCCGGAAACGCTCCTCCGCCTGGCCGGCGGCGTCCTCGGCATCGAGCATCACCGTAACGTCGCGCCTCCCGCCGACGACCGGAGCGCTCCACACCCAGCCGTGGGAGAACGCCTCGATGAGGGTTCCCTGGCGCTCGCCGGGCGCGAGGTGGGCGGTCAGCCCCGTAGTCCGGTAGTTGGGCCACTCCCGATCCGGCCGACTCACGACCCCGCTTCGCCCCGAGGCGTCCACCACCGCCCGAGCGGTGATCTGCAGATCGCTTTCTCCCCGCTGTCGCACCACGAGTGCCGCACTCCCGTCCTCGGGGGAATCCGGGGTCCTTGACGCGGATCCCTGGACGACCCGGGCCCCGGCCCGGCGTGCCTCGCCCAGCGCCCAATCGTCCAGCCGATCGCGGCGGACGAGCCGTTGCCCTTCACCGGCGCCCGCTTCCGGCTGGGCCGCGATCCGTTCTTCGCGTCCTCCCCAACGGACGAAATGGTCGTCCGGGCGCGGGGCGTAGACCGAATCCGGCAGCTCGAGGCCGTAGGAGCCGAGGAGGCGCGGGGCGGAGGCGGAAAGGCTCTCGCCGAGATGCTGCCGGTTTCGCCGCGACCGGTGGATGAGCACCACGTCCAGGCCGAAGATGGTGAGCTGCCGGGCCGCGAGCGCCCCCGCGGGGCCGCCGCCGACGACCGCGACATCGACAGCCAGAGGGGACACGGCGTCCCGAGATCTGGCTAGCGTGGTCTCTGGCCGAGTGAGCGAAGCGCTTCCGCGACGCCCCTCAGCACAGTTTCGAGCTGCGCCTCGTTCAGCCAGTCCTGTTGCACCATCGCCCGCCCGAAGTCCCGGATCATCGCCTCCATGTAGAGGCGGTCGGCCTCGACCACGATCTCGCGGCCGTCCAGCACTACGTACACCGGCGTGGAATGGGCGAAGAGGGAGCTGTCCGTGGTCCAGACGGACCGCGGACCCTCGGCGCGCACCGCGATCCAGGCGCTGTTTTCGAGTTCCAGTTCTCCGGAGATCTCCAGTGCGAAGGGCGAACCGGCCACCGGATCGGCCGCCGGGTCTCCGGCGGTCTCCCGCCACACTTCGCCGTTCACCAGCACCATGAGCCGTTCCATCGGTACCGCGGAGACGGCGCGTGCCCGGACCTCAAGAACGGTCGGGCCGCCGCGCTCGATCTCGTCTCCCATCCCGGCACCGTCCACATCCAGTTCCAGCAGCGGTCCGTTCGTCGAGAAACTCCGGCCTTCGCGGAGGCCGAGAGCCCACTCGTCGGGTCCGGCGCCTTCCGGAAGGCGCACGTAGGTCCGGCCGGTACCGAGCGGCGGATCGCGCGAGGTGTCCGAGAACGTGTCCGAACCGCCGGCGGCCGCCAGCCGGAAGCCGGCGTTCTGCAAGCGGGCGTAGATCGCCGCCGAACCGGTTTCCGAACTTGGAATGCAGTTGATGTCGAAGAAGTCGACGACCCCGAGCGCCGCGTCGAGCGGGATCTCGGACGGTGAGGCGCCGGTGAAGGGGACTCCCTCCGCGAGATAGGCGAAGTAGGGATGGGGCATCCCCACGACTACCTGGTCTCCCTGTTCCGCCTTGAGGCGCCGGATGTACTCGTAGAGCGGCGGGAAGGGCGCCTCGCGCGCCGTGCCCCGAACGCCGGTGGCGAGCGGGAAGAAAAGGGTCTCCGGGTTCAGGAAGGTCCGGTGGCCGAAGGGCATCCGGTATTCCTGACCGTAGCGGAGGAAGACACGGCCGGTGGATGCCGGGTGCCGGCCGGCGACGAAACGGGCCGGATCGCCCATGGTCCGCGAACCGTCCACGTGGATCAGCGCGTGGACCACTTCGAGCGCCTCGGCATCCGCCTGGGCCACCAGGTCGCCGGGGGTGATTCGCAGGTCGCCGGCGTGCAGGTCATGGACATGGGTGTCGCCGGACATCCAGTTCCTTTCCCGGAGGTCGGTGAAGCGTTCGAGTTCCGCCTCGATGATGGTTTCTTCTCCGGATTGGATCGAGACATCGCGTTCCCACGGCCGGAACTCGACTCCCCGCTTGAGCCGGAGCGTCGCCGGGCCCGGGGGTAGCTCCAGGGAGAACTCCTCAGCCGGGTGGAAATAGTGGGTTTCGGTATAGGAAACGATGCGGCGGAAGGCGCCGCGCGGAGCGTGGCTTCTTCCGTCCGCTCCGAGGACGGTTGCCCGGGCCGCTTCGCTCAGCCGGACCCGCAGGCGCCCCCAGGCGGGACCCGCGCGTATCAGGCCGGTGACCGCGAGCGGGCGCGCGGCCCCGCCGTGGACGCCGATCACCTCGAGCGCCGGACGCCCGTCCCGATTCGTGGTGAAGACGATTTCATCTCCGTTCGGCGACCAGGCGGGATCTTTCTCGTCCCAGTCTTCGTCGCGGGTGAGCCGGAACGGCAACCCTCCGTCCGCGGGAAGCAGGAAGAGGTCGTAGCTGCCCCGGATGTCGGACGCGAAGGCGATCAGGCTCCCGTCGGGAGATACCGCGGGACGGGTCCGGAAGGTGGTCTCCTCGACGTGGAGCTCCTGGTGGTCGCCCGGCCCCTCGATGCGAAAGATCCCGCCGGTCCCGGGATGGTCCGACCGGTTGGAAACCGCGACCAGGAAGCCTCCCGGCAATTCTCCAAAGTCCGGGCCTGCTCCAAAGTTCGGGCCGGGGTCCGGCTGGATCTCGTTGGAATCGCCGCCCCAGACGAGTGTGTCCGAACCGTCGGCGCCGACTTCCCGGATGTCGAAGCTGCCGGACTGCGCCGACGAATACACGACGCGGCCATCCCCTGCGGCCCGCGGATGGAAATCCATGGCGGGGTGGTTCGTGAGTCGTTCGGGGATCCCTCCGCCGCTTGCCACCCGGTAGATGTCGAGATTCCCCTCGAGGTCGCGCGAGAACACCACGAAGCGGCCGTCCGGCGACCAGTCCGGCTCGAAGTCGTACGCCGGAGCCGGATCCTGCGGACCCCCGGTCAGTTGGCGGGCTTCCCCACCAGTCGCCGAAACGGACCAGATGCGGCCGTCGAGCGCGAATGCGATCTCGCTACCGTCGGGAGACCACGAGGGGTATGCCGGCCACGAAGTGACGCGGGGGACCAGGTAGTTCTCCACCCGGATCTGGCCGCCGGCCACCGGCGGGTAGCGCAGGGAACTCATTTGCGCACCCGTTCCTGCGGATGCCCAAGAGAGCGCGATCAGTGCGGCGGCAGCCCGATGGACGGTTTTCCTTAGCAGCCGGTGGCGCAAATCGCCCAGCGTCAACCTGCGGCGCGGAGCGCCGCAGGGGTGGGGTGTGGGGAGGGGTTTCCCCTCCCCACGGGCGGTCAGGTCGCGAGAATCTGGCACGAATCCGCGTCCCCATGAGCCCGAGTGATCTCCGGCTGGATCGTCACATGCCGGATGCCGAAGCGTTCCCGCAGCAGTGCGGTCGCGCTCTTGAGGATGGCGTCCGGGGGAGTGTTCGCCTCGATGTCCGCGTGACAACTGAGCGAGACGAAACCGCTGTTCACCGTCCAGATGTGGAGGTCGTGGATGCCGCGGATACCGGGTAGCGAAAGCAGACCCGAACGCACTTCCTCACCGTCGACGTTGGCCGGGGTGGCCAGCATCAGTACGGAGATGCTGTCACGTAGCAACCGAACCCCCGAGAGCACCAGCAAGCCGGCAATTCCGAGGGAAACGAGCGCATCCACGGTGTTCCAGCCCGTGAATTGGATGACGAGGGCCGAGACGATGACTCCCGCCGAACCGAGGGTGTCACCGAGTACGTGCAGGAAGGCGCCCCGGATGTTCAGGTTGCTGTGCTGGTGGTGGCCCAGAATCCTGAGGGCCGCCAGGTTCACGATCAAACCGATGATGGCGATGATCAGGACCGGTATCGCGGCAACCTCGAGCGGATGACCCAGCCGGGCAAGGGCGCGGGTGCCCACCCAGCCCGCAATCCCCAGCAGGAACAAGGAATTGAGGAGCGCCGCGAGGACCTCGGCGCGGTGGAATCCGAACGTGCGGCGCGCGGTCATCGGGCGGGTCGCGAGCCAGGCGGCCAGGAAGGACACGCCGAGCGCGGCGCTGTCGCTCAGCATGTGTCCCGCGTCGCCCTGGAGGGCGAGGCTGTTGGCGAGCATTCCTCCTACAAACTCCACGACCGCGATCGTCAGCGTGCAGACGAGAGCGGCGGCCAGCGCCCACCGCGAAGGCAATTTCCCACCTCGTGCAGGGGCCAGCGCGTCGTGATGATGTTGATGCGACATAACGCCTACCTAGCAACCAGTGGACGAGGTGACGTGAGCGCAGAGACCGGCGAGGCGCCCGGCTGACAAGGCGCGCGAGGGAGGAATACCAAGTGTATTTCGACTGAAGCGCAACGATGAACGCAGCGCAGCGGAGTGTTCAGCCGGGATGGATCGTCGGTCGAACGCCGCGTCATCTTGTTCACTGGTTGCTGAGGAAGTATGGCGTAACGGCAGCGTCTAGAATGAGATCGAGATCTTTGTGACGCCGCCGATGGCGGAACCATTTTCCTGGAGTATTCCCGACTATGGCTGATGGCAATGCGCTGGAGCTGACCAGCGACAATTTCGATGCGACGGTGGGCGGCGACCAGCCGAGCCTCGTGGATTTTTGGGCCGAATGGTGCGGTCCCTGCCGGATGATTGCCCCGGCGATCTCGGAACTGGCCGGCGACTTTGAGGGCCGGGCGGTGATCGGCAAGGTCAACGTGGACGATGAGCCTCGGATCGCCGAGAAGTTCCGCGTTCGCTCCATTCCGACCCTGCTGTTCTTCCACAAGGGCGAGGTGGTCGGTCAGATCGTCGGCGTCCAGTCCAAGGCAAAGCTCGCCGCCCGCCTCGATGCGCTGATCGGATAAGGACCGCGGGCCGGGTCCTGGCAGCCGGTGGTGGAACCCACGCGGCCCAGTTGCGGTGTAACAGACGGTGGCAGATTGGGTCAGCGTGCAGACGTCCCCCCCTGGTACCGCGGAAGCGGTGTGGGAGCAGGCGTTGCGCCGGGTGCGGCTGGTGGGAAGAGCGGCGGTGTGAGCTGCCCCGCGTTGTGGCCCGGAGTCGCGCTTCGTGGTCCGCTGGCGCGGAGTTCAGGCGGCGGGTTGCACGAGAGGTTCCCCGGTCAGGGGATCAATGCCGTGCGCCTGGAGCATGGCGATCCAGCGGGGCGCGTTCCGCCGGACCATGATCGCTTCGTAATCGGTTTGGGGATCACGATACGGCGTGCCGGTGGTGAGGACGGCGTAGAGGACGCGGAGCATTTTGTGGGCGACAGCCACGATGGCGCGCTTGGCGCCGCGGCGCACCGTGAGGCTCCGGTAGTAGCGCTGGAACTGGCAGTCGTGGGTGCGGGCCGCCCCATGGGCGCACTCGATGAGGGTCGCGCGCAGGGCGGTGTTGCCTTGCCGGGTTCGGCTGGCGCGCCGCTTTCCGGCGCTCTCGTTGTTCCCGGGGCACACCCCGGCCCACGCCGCACAGTGCTGGCGGGACGGGAAGACCCGGATGTCGGGCCCCAACTCGATCAGGATGGCGCACGCCGATTCCCGGTCGATCCCGGGGATGGTCATGAGCAACTGGATCTGCTGGGGGAAGCCGGACAGCCCGTTGCTGAGGACCGCGTCGTACGCCCGGATCCTCTCGTGGTCCGCACGCCAGGCCCGCAGCAGGTCGGTGAGCAGGAAGTGGCTGTCCTGGTCCAGGCGCGCCGACAGGGCGTCGCGCAGGCCCTCGATCCGGGAACGGACATGGGGCGACAGGGACCCGATGATGACTCCCGTCGGCCGACCGGCCACCAGGCCTTCCAGGATGCGGAGGCCGTTGGCGCCGAACACATCCGAGAGCAGACCGCCGATCCGAATGCCCGCCGCGTCCAGAACCTTGTGGATCCGGTTCTTCAGCCGCGCCTGGTCTCCCACGAGTCGACGGCGAAGGCGACTGACCTTGCGCAGGCTACGGAACCGGGCGGGCGGGATCATGCTCGGGGACCCCAGGCCGAACTGGCAGATGGTGGCCAGCCAGGCGCTGTCCTGGATGTCGGTCTTGCGGCCCTTGAGCTGCTTGACGTGTTGGGCATGGACCAGCAGCGGCTGGATGCCGGCGTCTTCCAGGGCGGTGAAGGGCGCTTCCCAGTAGATCCCGGTCCCCTCCAGAACCGCAGCGCTGATCTGGTGCTCAAGCAGCCAGGCGATGAGTTCGCGGAGGCCGCTCGGCAAGGCGCTGAAGATCCGGGTCTGGACCTCCGCCTCGGCGCCTGGCCGGGCGAGACGCACGCTGGCGGTGACCTGCATCTTGTGTACATCCAGGCCCGCAGCGCGGGGGTGGACGATGTTCAGGGTGTCGTTCAGGGGCATGATTCCTCCTCTTGGTGGGTTTGCATGAAGGAAGCGGAGACCTCCGGACAAAACGCCGATCGTGTCCCCCGAGGGGGACGGCCAGGGCGCTCATTTTGCTGTGCGTCCAAGGATGAACCGGATACAGGGCGGGGCTCGAAGCCGTCAGTCGGGACAGTTTGCTGCTCGGACACGAAGGCGCCAAACTGGCAACGTCCACACTTCCGCTTCCCCCCCCGATCCTGGGCCACTACTCAGAACAAAACCACTCCCAACCGCGTCCCGACAGAGGTCACCTGTTACATGACGGGCGGGGTGTGCAGGCCCTACCGATCATGAGGGTTTGCTGTGAAAGTGCAGTCGCGCCGGGACGCCGATAGCCGGGATAGCGCGCCGACCCGGGAACGCTGGCCAGTTCTCCCGGTGGGGGCTTCACACCGGCACCGCTCCGCGTAGCGGGGCGAGAGGGCGTACTTCCCACTTCCGGGATGGCGCACGTCTCGGCACATACCCCACCCGGCAGAGCGGCACGCCGGCCAGGGAACGCCGACCTCCGGCCAGTCCTCCCGGTGGGGGCCGACACCGCGCGGGAGCGCGAAACCAGCGCCGATGACACAGCGCTACGCCAACTTGAGTTCCGCGCCCTCTTCCAATCCCGGATGCCGTGACCGCTCCCCCTACCCGGGGCCGCGCCTTTTCTTGATGCCAGGCGGGGTGGACGGGAGGACCCGATCATGAGGGTTTCTCCCGGTGGGGGTTCCTCCCTCACGCGCCTCGTCAGCCGGGCGCCTCGCTGGCCTCGGCGCTCACGCGGGTTCCACCACCGGCTGCTAGGAGTCTGCGCCGCAGAAAGCTGTTCGCGGTCAGATCGGGCTTGGCGGTAGGGGTGGTGGGTTGTTGATCGGATTGGGGGGTGATTTTGGTGTAAGTCTTTGATATAGTGTGCCGTTATCAGCGGTTCTGTTGTGAGGGGCCGCGCGTGGGGAGCATGGCATGCCGACGAGATTTCGGGCGTATCAGCCGGATCAGATCCTGCTGATGCCGGTGAAGCTGAACGACTGGGTTCCGGAGGGGCACCTGGCGCACCAGGTGAGCGACGTGGTGGCCAAGCTGGACCTTTCGGCGTTTTACGCTCGGTATGCGGGGGACGGTCGTCGGAACGCGCCGTATTCGCCGACGATGATGGTGAAGGTGTTGATCTACGGGTATGCGACGGGGGTGTTTTCTTCCCGGAAGCTGGCGCGGAAGCTGGAGGAGGACGTTGCGTTTCGGATGCTTGGGGCGGGGAACTTTCCCAACCATCGGACGATCTGCGAGTTTCGGCGGCAACATCTGCGGCGCTTCCAGGGGTTGTTCGTGAAGGTGGTACGGCTGGCGCGCGAGATGGGGCTGGTCCGTTTCGGGACGCTTTCGATCGACGGGACGAAGGTGCGGGCGAACGCGAGCAAGCGGAAGGCGATGAGTTATGACCGGCTGGTTGGGGAGGAGGCGCGGCTACGGGAGGAGATCGAGGGCTTGACGACGGCGGCGGCGCGGGCGGATGAGGAAGAGGATCGGCGCTTGGGGAAGGAGGTGCGGGGGGACGAGTTGCCGGCGGAGTTGCGTCGGCGGGAGGATCGGCTGGCGGCGATCGAGGCGGCGAAGGAGCGGTTGGAGGCGGCGCAGCGGCAGGCGGACGACGAGCGGGGCCGGGAGCCGGGGCAGGATCGCCCGGCGAAAGGCGGGAGACCCTACAAGCGGGAGTATGGGGAGCCGGAGCCGAAGGCGCAGAGCAACTTCACGGACCCGGAGAGTCGGATCATGAAGACGAGTACGGAGGGGTTCCAGCAGAGCTACAACGCGCAGACGGTGGTAGATGACGCGCACCAGATCGTGGTGGATGCGTCGGTGAGCGCGTGCGCGAGTGACCAGGGGGAACTGATCGCACGCCTGGAGGCGGTGGAGGAGCACTTGGGGGAGAAGCCGGAGGAGGTTCTGGCGGATGCGGGGTATTGCAACGAGGCGGATCTGCGGGCGTTGGAAGAGCGGGGCATTGCGGGGCATGTGGCGCTGGGTCGGGAAGGGAAGAAGCAGGCGGCGGTGGACCCGAAGACCCGGCCCGCGACGGATCGGATGCGGAAGAAGCTGGCGACGGAGGCGGGCCGGGCCCGCTATGCGAGACGCAAGTGGCTTTCGGAGGCGCCGAACGGCTGGATCAAGGAGGTGCTGGGCTTTCGTCGCTTCAGTCTCCGCAGCCTGGCGAACGTGCAGGCCGAGTGGAACCTGGTGTGCCTGGCGCTGAACATCAAACGGATCGGAGCGTTGAAAACCACCTGATGGAACACCCCAAGACCGCCGATCACCACCCGAGACCGCAAAAACCGTCGGCCCGCGCCATCGGGAACACTCCCCATCCGTCCCGGTCCCCGAAATCACTCCCGATCCCCAACTCGAGACCGTTCACGAACCCATCTCGCCCCCCTCCTCCAAATTCCTGCGGGGCAGGCTCCTAGCCCGGATTCCTCTGGTACCGTCGCCGGCGCGTTCGGGAGGCGGTTCATGATCAGTCCGGGGCGACGTTTGTCGGCCGTCTCAAGAGAGCGATCGGCACTTCTCCTGGCCGCGCTGGTCCTGGCCTGGTCCGGGTGTGGCCCAAGCGGACCTCCGGGGCTCGTCATCACGGATGCCCGGATCGTGGACGGCGCCGGCACGCCCGCATTCTCCGGGGCAATCCGCATCGTGGACGGGCGGATCGCCGAGGCAGGTCCCGACATCTCCCCGCGGTCCGGGGACACCGTGCTCGAGGCGGGAGGACTGGTCCTCGCGCCGGGGTTCATCGACACCCACAGCCACGCCG
This sequence comes from Candidatus Marinacidobacterium sp., assembly GCA_965223075.1. GTDB lineage: Bacteria > Acidobacteriota > Vicinamibacteria > Marinacidobacterales > Marinacidobacteraceae > Marinacidobacterium. The sequence goes on from OZ244986.1 coordinate 2,484,423, forward strand.
CCTTCGATCTGTTCGAGAGACTCGACGCCACCGCGGCGGTGAGCCAGGGAATCACCACGCTGGTCGTTGGTCAGGACGGCGGCTCGCCGCACCCGCTCGCTGACTTCCGGAGCCGTTTCGAAGCGTCCCCCGCCACCGTCAACGTCGCAAGCTACTCCGGCCACAACACGCTGCGGGAGTTGGTGATGGGTGAAGATTTCCGACGCGAAGCGACCGCGGAAGAGATCGCTGGGATGAGGATCCTGCTGGAAGCCGATCTGGCCTCGGGAGCGCTCGGACTGAGTACCGGACTGGAGTACGACCCCGGGATCTACTCCCGGACGGAGGAGGTCCTGGAACTCGCGCGGGTTACCGCCGATGCTGGTGGCCGCTACATCAGCCACCTGCGGAGCGAAGACCGCTGGTTTTGGGACGCGGTGGAAGAGATCATCCGGATCGGGACGGAGACTGGAATGCCGGTCCAGATCTCGCACGCCAAACTGGCGCTTCAGAGTCTCTGGGGCGAAACCCCCCGTTTCCTCGGCCGGCTGGAAGAGGCCCGCGCCGCGGGGGTGGACGTCACGCTGGACGTCTACCCCTACCCGTACTGGCAATCCACCCTGACCGTGATGTTTCCGGATCGGGACTTCACCGATCTCGAGGAGTCCCGCTTCGTGGTCTCCCAGCTCGCTCTCCCGGAGGGCATCCTCATCCCGACCTATGCGCCGGAACCTTCCTACGCCGGCCGGACCTTGGCCAGCATCGCCGAAGAGCGCGGCGAAGAGCCGGCGGCGGTTCTGCTGGAACTGATCCAGCAGGCGGAAGCGATGCGCGCCGATCCGGGTTTCGATGCGGAAATCAGGGTGGAGTCGGTGATCGCCACCGGCATGAAGGAGGATGACGTCGCCGCCATCTTTGCTTGGGAACACGCCAACCTGTGCACCGACGGCGCACTCTTCGGGGCCCATCCCCGCGGGTTCGGATCCTTCCCGCGGGCGATCCGGCAGTTTGTTCGCGAACGCGGGGTCCTCACGCTGGAGAAGGCGGTACGCCGGATGACTTCGTTGGCCGCCGATCACATGGGCTTCGCGGGCCGGGGTCGCATCGCCCCTGGAATGGCCGCCGATCTGGTTCTGTTCGACCCGGAGACGGTCACCGACCAGGCCACTCCGGAGTCTCCCCACGAACTCTCGGTGGGCATCCACCACGTTCTGGTGGCGGGACAAACCGTGTTCGAGGAGGGCCGCGCTACCGACGCGCGTCCTGGTGTGTTCCTTGCGCGCTGAACCCGCTTTCGTTTCCGTATAACCTGTCAGTCCCGCTGCGGCCCGAGGCGACTGTCCCGGTGGCGGCTGGCCTTCGGCGGGAGGCGTCCATGACGGCTTACGCGAACCGGTGGCTTTCACTGGGAAACCTGTTGTTGGTGTCCGGTTTCTTGTCGATCGGATGCGGTGGTGACGGGAGCGCGCCGACGACACCCGAGCCGCCCGCGCCCGCCCCTCCGCTCGACGTGCCCTTCGGGTTTACGGACCTCGAGGAGGGGACGGGGGCTGCCATTGAGGACGGCTGGCTGCTGGCGATCGCCTACACCGGCTGGCTGTACGACCCGGCTGCGCCCGACAACCGGGGCCGGGAATTCGGCTCCGCGACCGCGGATGCGCCGGATTCGTTCCGGCTCGGAGTGGGACAGGTAATCCCCGGCATAGACCAGGGGGTCGCCGGCATGCGGGTCGGGGGTCTTCGCCGGATTGTGATTCCGCCGGACCTCGGTTTTGGCGGGCAAGGGACGAGTTTCGTGCCGGGCAACGCCACCCTGCTCCTCGAGGTCAGACTCGTCGCGGGGGCCGAGGTTCCTTTCTCTGTGGAAGATGTCCGGATCGGGGGTGGGGACGAGGCGACTAGTGGCCGGTCGTTGTCTGTGGCCTACCAAGGCTGGCTCTACGACCTGACCGCTTCAGAAAAGAAAGGCGCGCGATTCGATTCGACGAATGCCAACGATCCCTACTCATTTGTCTTGGGCGTAGGGGAGGTGATCCCAGGGTGGGATCTAGGCATGGTCGGGATGCGCGTGGGAGGCCTCCGGCGGCTCGTAATTCCGCATCAGTTGGCCTATCGCGAAGCCGACCGCCCGGGGATCCCCGGTTTCTCAACCCTGCTCTTCGAGGTCGAACTGCTCGCGGTGAACTGATCCTGAGAGGATCCCCGCGAGCGGGACGCCCCACTGGCGCGGTACGCTTCCTCCCCGGTTTTCTTACTCCTTGCCGGCCGAATCCCTCCCCCCGCCCGTTCCCGACCGTTTCGGGCGTCCGTTAGGCAGTCTGCGCCTATCGGTCACCGACCGGTGCAACCTGCGTTGCCAGTACTGCATGCCGGAAGAGGAGTACGTCTGGCTCCCGCGGAAGGACCTTCTGAGCTTTGACGAGACGGCGTTCGTCGTCGAGCGGTTCGCGGCGCTCGGGGTGCGGAAGCTGCGAATCACCGGCGGCGAGCCACTGATCCGCCGCCACCTGCCCGAGCTCGTCCGACTGGTTGCGGTCGTTCGGGGGATCGAAGACGTCGCCCTGACCACCAACGGGCTCCTTCTCGCCGGCCAGGCCGAGACGCTCAAGGCATCGGGGCTGCACCGGATCACGGTCAGTCTCGACACGCTCCGGCCGGATCGGTTCCGCTCCCTCACGCGGCGGGACGGGCTCGATTCGGTCCGGGAGGGGATCGCTGCGGCGAGCGCGGCTGAGCTGCAGCCGCTGAAGCTCGACACGGTCGTGATCCGCGGCTTCAACGACGACGAGCTGGTGGACCTGTTCGAGTTCGCATCGGCACAGCGCGCCGAGATCCGGTTCATCGAATACATGGACGTCGGAGGGGCTACCGGTTGGCGTCCGGATCTGGTGTTCGATGCGGAAGCCATCCGCAAGGTCATGGCGCGCCGTTACGGAGGCGTCGAACCGGTGCCGGCGGAAGACCCCACCGCGCCCGCCCGCCGCTACCGGATTCCGGATGGACGCGTCTTCGGCATCATCGCCTCGGTTTCCGAACCGTTCTGCCGCACCTGCGACCGAAGCCGGGTCACCGCGGATGGCCGCTGGTTCCGCTGCCTCTACGCCGCCGAGGGACTGGACCTCCGGACTCCGCTCCGCTCGGGAGCGACGGCCGCCGAGATGGAGACGTTGATCGCTTCCACCTGGTCAGGCCGGGTCGATCGGGGCGCCGAAGAGCGGGCAGCCCTCGATCAGCGTGCCCCGCTGCTTGCCGCGGGGGATCTCCGTAAGAACCCTCACCTGGAAATGCACACCCGAGGCGGCTGATCCCCCGGCTACCGGGAAGGCGGTTCCGAGGAAGCTACGCCGTCATCCAGGCGAATCTCGACGATGGCGTTCTCCCGCAGATTGCGGACGAAATCCTCCATTTCGGTCGCCATCTTTTCGGTGTAGAGCGATTCGGCGATCTGGTTTCGCACGTCATCGAGCGGAGTCGTGGATTCCTCGGTCCGCTCATCCACTCTCAGCAGGTAGAGGGATTCGCCAATCCGGAGTGGTTCGGAGACCGCTCCCGTCTCGAGCTCGGAGACCACCGACTGGAAGGATTCGTCCAGCTCGCTGACCTGGAACAGACCCAGGTCACCGCCGCTCTCCGCCGAACCGGATTCCGAGCGCACCTTCGCGACCTCCCCGAAGTCGGTGCCCGATTCGATCAGCCGTCGAGCCTCCGCCAGGCGCTCTTGCGCCTCAGCCTCGCCAGCCTCGGTGACGTGGATGACCAACTCCCGCAACCGGACCTGCGGCGGACGAATGAACTCATCCACGTTCTCGCGGTAGCGTTGCTCGATTTCCGGTTCGCTGATCTGTACCCGCTCTTCGATGTCCTGGCGGCGGATTTCCTGGATAAGCACACCCTCCAGAAACTGCTTCTTCAGTTCTTCGATGTTCGATCCCTGAAGTTCCACCTGTCGGACGAACTCTGCCTCGTTCGGGAGGTTCATTTCCTTGATGGTCGCTTCCTTCCATTCGTCGAAGTAGCGGTCCGGAACCCGGAGCCCGCGCTGGTCGGCGACCTGGAGGATCAGGGTGTTGTCCACCATTCCTTCGAGGACCTGCCTGCGGAAGTCGGCCTGGATTTCGGGATCGTCGGGAACGCCGAGGCGCTCCGCCTGAATGACGACCTGTCGCTCCAACTCGCTGAGCGCGATCATGTCCCCGTTGACGAGGGCAACGACCCGATCCACCACTTCGACGGCCGGGGCGTTTCCGGCTTCCTGAGCGCCGGCGAGGGCAGCGGCGATGAGCAGCGGCAAGGTAGCGAGGATCGAGGAGCGCGGCATGAGGACTTCCTTACAGCCTGTGGACGAAGTGGCGTGAGCGCCGAGAGCGGCGAGGCGCCCGGCTGACAAGGCGCGCGAGAGAGGAATACCGAGTGTATTTCGACCGAAGCGCAACGATGAGCGGTGCGTAGCAGCGCGGTTCAGCCGGGATGGATCGCCGCTCGAGCCCCCACCGGGAGAACTGGGCCGCGTGACTTTGTGCACAGGCTGTTTAACCCGGTCAGGAGGGGACCGGCATTCTAGGCTCCCGGCGCGTCGCCGCCGATGCCGGCCATGATCCGGAGGCAGACGTCGTGGACGCGGCGTGCGTTCGCAGCGGCGCCGGCTGCGCTCTCGGCGGTCTCGTCAGTCTCGAAGTAGAAGGCCGGCGCCCGCCTCTTCGCCAGTTGCGCAGAAGCCTCGCGCACCTCGGCCGCTTCCCGATCGCTCAGTTCGATCCCGCGCCCGGCGAGGGTCCGGACGAAGAGAGCGCCTACGTCGTGCATACGGGGATGGTCCACGAGCAGGTAGCTGAGGACACCCTTAAGGCAGAGTTCGATGACCTCTGCCGCCTCCCGAACGGCCACGTTCCACGATTCATTCGTGAGCGCCGTTTCCATGAAGCCAAGGTATTCGCGGGCGCTGTCGAGCAGCTTGCGCGCTCTTTCCCCGTTGGTCACCGGTGAACCTTTGCCGTCACAGGTGGACGATCTCGCCCGGACGCATGTCCGGCTTGATGTCCCAGTACCAGTCCCCGTTGGGCAGTTCGATTCGCTGCGACCCGAGTTCCCCGAGCCGCTCCCGCAGGGCGGCCAGTTTCCGACTCAGGACCTCACTGGGATCGAACAGGATGATCCCGTGGTGGGAGACGTCCAGCAGCAGCCACGGGGTGTCGGCAAACCGGGATTCGGTGAAGAGGGCGTAGGCAATATCCACGGGCACGCCGCGTTCGCGCAGCCTTTCGGTCACTGGGTCTTCGCTGAGCGCCCACATGGCTGCGTACGCCGCGTCGCGGGCGGCTACCCGGTCGCCGCGGTGAACCACCAGCAGATCCACGTCGCTCTCGGGACGCGCCTCGCCGCGCGCTACCGACCCGTAGAGCGCCACACCGACGAGTGCATCGCCCATCTCGGTCCGCAAGGCCTCCACGAAACGATCCGTGAGCGGCTTGGCTTCGGCGTACCCGCAGCCAGCGGCGCGGCGAGCGTTCATGAGCCTACGCTAGCACGGGTACCGAGGCCGCACTGCGGACGGGCCGGTCAGAAGGGAACGTCGTCGATGTCGTCCGGGCGAGGCGCACTCGCTTCGTACTCGGCGATGGCTTGCTTTGCCCTCTCGGTGATCGTTCCGGACCGTTCGGCGTCGTAAAGCAGCCCGAAGGCGGCTTCTTCGTCGTCGGCGCTCTCGTTCATCAGAGGTTTTCCTGCCTTGATCCAGCCGGATTTCTCCTTCTTTTCGGGGGCCCACACACAGGCGCGCTGCCCGCTGCGCGGTTTTCCCACCCACCGCGTGAGCCACCATCCGTCGTGGAGCGTCATCCACCTCCAACCATTGCCATTGCGCGCCTCCGCAAATCGGTCCCGGTAACGCTGGATGTCCGTCGGGGTTGCCGACGTTCCGGCGCTCGGGTCCCGGCCGTTCGCCGGGGTTTGCGACCGCTGATCGGGGGTGACTGCTCTTGCCCGACGCGCGCCACGCATGGCGGAGGTCCCCTGGTGCTTCGCTTCCTCTTTGAACCGCCGGGCTTCCTCCCGCTCCTGCTGGGCGCGCTCGCGATCCTGCCTTGCCGCTTCGAGCAGCAACCGGCTTTCGTCCATGTTCTCCGTGGCGGCAGCGAGTGCTTCCCGCAGGTCGGCGGCTCGCGCTTCTCGGGTCTCGTCGAGACGTGACCGGAGGTATGGAGAGGACTTGGCCGCGCAAGAGCCCTAAACGGCCGGATGGGCGCCATCCGGGCGAAGGGTTTTGTGCAAGTCACCCGCCGGCGGCGGGCGATGCCGACCGGAGGTCTATACCTTTCCGGGCATCACTTTTTCATGGGGCAGACAGCTTGCGAACGAATGGCGCCGGAGGGGGTGCGTTGGGGCGCGGCCGGTAGCCGGGGGGCGGCGTCAAGAGGAGGAAGGCGGCGCAGGTTCCGAGCTGGCCGAACCTCATCTGGGCTGGTGTCGATTCCCCGAGGGGCAAGCCCATTTTTCCTGCTTCCGGCCATGAAACTGCTCCCCGCCCATCCGCGGCGGCGAAGGCACCCGGAGGGCCGGAGCGCAGCGGAGGAGGCGCGCCGCGCCTTGCCTTCGTCGCCGTGGATGGGCACGATGCTCTCCTCCTGCCGGAAGCAGGAAAACCACGTTTCCTTTTTTTCTGGGCCCTCCGGTGTGAGAGGCACCGAAGGGCCCTACCTCACCAACCTGTTAGCCGACCCGCCGGGAGCAACCAACCGGAGGCGCGTGTCTTGAACACCTACGCCGGACTGTGCCTCGACGGGTCATTGGCCGTGATCGACGCACAGTAGAAGGGCAGCGCCATCGAGCAGCCAGTATAGGCCCACGCGGACATCACGGCGGCTGACTTCCCCACGAGGGACTCCCCTCGGAAGGACAACAGCGCCATGACACCTCCTTTTCTTTTTTTCGTCGGCATCGATTGGGGCTCGACGACCCACCATGCATGCCTGCTGGACGCGCACGGTTCGGTTCGCGGCAGCCGGGCCTTTCCCCACGGGGGCGCGGGCCAGGCGGAGCTCGTCCGCTGGCTCCTGGAGGAGACCGGCGCCGCCCCCGGGCAGATCGCGGTCGCCATCGAGACGCCCCACGGCCCCGTCGTCGAAGGGCTGCTCCTCGCCGGTTTTGCGGTCTTCGCCATCGGTCCCGCCCAGATCCGCGGCTCCCGCCGCCGCTACGTCTCCTCCGGGGCCAAGGACGACCCCCGCGATGCCTGGATGCTCGGTCGCGCCCTGCGCGCCGACCCCGACCTCTTCCGACGGCTCCACCTGGAGGAGTCTCTCGTCCTCCAGCTGCGGGAACGCACCCGCACCGTCAACGAGTTGACTTGCCAGCGCACCCGCCTCTGCCACCAGATCCGACAGCAGCTCTGGCGCTATTACCCCCAACTCCTCGCCATCCCCGACCTCCTCAACCAACTCACCCACCCCTGGTTCGTCGAACTCTGGAACAAGGCCAAAACCCCCGCACGGGCCCTCAAGCTGCGCCTCTCCACCCTCGCCAAACTCCTCAAAAAGCACGGCATCCGCCGACTGAACGCGAAAAGCCTGCGGGAGATCCTGCGCGCGTCCGCGCTCTCCGTCGCCCCCGGAACCGCCGAGGCCGCCTGCCGAGCCCTCCAGGGCCTCTTCGCCCAGGCACACACCACCAACCAACTCCTCGCCCAGGCACGTCAAGACATCCGCGAACTGCTGAAGGCGTTCTCCCAGAACCACGCCGACGACCAACGCCCCGACGACCCCACCATCCTCCTCTCCCTGCCCGGAGTCGGGGTCTACGTCCTCAGCACTCTCTTCGCCGAAGCCTTCGCCCTGCTCCAACGCCGCGACTACCCCGCACTCCGCGCCCGCTCCGGAGTCGCCCCCGTCAGCATCCAGTCCGGCAACACCCGCTGGGAGATCCGCCGCCTCGCCGTCCAGCACGAACTCAGAAACGCCCTCTATCACTGGGCCCGCGTCGCCGCCCAACACGACCCCCTCAGCAAGGCCCGCTACCGCGCCCTCCGCGCCCGCGGCTTCTCCCACGGCCGTGCCCTCCGCACCGTCGGCGACCGGCTCCTCGCCGTCGCCTGCGCCATGCTCAAAAACGGCACCCTCTACGACCCCAAGCTCTCCCGAGACAAGCTCGCCGCCTGAACAACTCCTCCAACCAAAAAAAGGAGCTTCAGAGGGAGCCGGTGGAACGTGTGGGAAACGCGCCCCTCTCCGCCGCGGACGGCGAACAACCGCCGACGCGGCGCCGCGTTTCCCAACGCCCGGGGAGATCGCTCCCCCTCCCACCAGTCTCCGAAACCCCCAACCACCTCGCATCCCGATCTCCCCGGGACGGCACTTTCCAACCGCTACCAGGCACCGGCCCGCAGCCCCCCTTTACCCCCTTGACAAAAGGTAGAAGGTCCGGCGTTCCAAGCCGTCCCCGCGCTTTGTCTCCGTCAGCGATGCGCGGTGCCGGTGTGAACACCGGGGTTCCCTGGCCGGCGCGCCATCGGGGTACACGGCTGCACGCGCTTCCGCCCGCCTTCGGCGGGCTGTGCCGACCGGAGGTCAGCGTTCCCGTGCCTCCCGGAGCACCGCGCAAGTCGGCGTTCCCTCAGCGGCACACAGTCACGACTACTCCACCTTCGGGAGCAACCCGACGTAGGGAAAGCTGAGGTTGTCCGCGTGCACGCGGATGGGGTGACGTTCCTGAAGATCCGCAAGGAGCGATTGGACCCGTGCGTCGGCTTCCCGTCGCAACACCGTGAGGCGGACCACGTCCTTGACTTCCTCGAACTCCAGCGACCCCGAGGGAAGCTTCTCGTCCACCCGGAAGACTCGGAATCCCGCCGCCGTCTCCACTGCGTCGGTGGCGTCTCCGAGCTCGAGGACGAAGACAGCCTGGTCCACCGCATCCGGCAGCTCGCCCGGCCGAAAGGTGCCGATTGGCACAAACGGGTCGCCAGCCTCGTCATCGTCGCCCGACCTCGCTCCCGACCTCCCTCCCGATTGGGACCCCTCGCGCAGGAGCCGGGCTGCGGCTTCCGCGGCTTCGCGGTCGTCGAATCGTCGTTCCGAAAGAGTGACGGTTTCGGGACGCGCGTAAAAGGCGCGGTTGGCGTCGAATTCGAGTTGCATGGCTTCGTCCGTAGCTTCGAGGCCGGCCAGCACCACGGTGTCCATGAGCCGGTCCACCAGGAGCCGATCTTCGACCTGGGAACGCAACCAGACGGCATCGTCGGAGCCTTCCGCGGAGTCGTCCGCGCCCTCTGGCGCCGCAACATCCTCCTCCGCCCGCACGGCGTCGGTCCGCGGCCCGCGCCGCAGGGCGGAGATCTCGGTGAGGAGCTGGAATTCGGAGACCTCGACTCCCTCCTCCTCGGCGGCGATCACGAGCAGTTGCTCCCGGACGAACTCTTCCAGGAGGGCGCTTAGCAGCGGAGCATCGAGGGTCCCGCCGAGCCCCATCCGGGATCCTACGAACCGGTCTAGATCCGCCTGGGTCACTTCGTGCTCGCCGAGGGAGACCACCACAAGTTCTTCGTCGTCAGCGAACCTGTCGCAGCCGAAGCCTGCGACCATCAGCAGACCGACAATCGCAAGCTCCGCGACGGGAAAGCGGCTCACGAGGCTGAGCAGCCTGGGTTTCATCACGGGCTGCCAGGTCTTGTCTCCGCCGAGCCTTCGCGTTCGCGGCTGAGAGCGACAGCCTCGAGGGCCGAAAGGGCCATCTGCAGCGATCCCAGCACCTCGGCCGGTCCCGCCCCGGGTGCGAGTGGAGAGCGGAAGTTCCGATCCTTCGCGTCCGATTCGAAGCGCAGGGAGTCGCCTTCCCGGATCACCGCGGTGTACCCCAGGGCTTCGGCGCGGATTCGGAGCCGCACATGCTGGAAGAGCAGCTCCACTTCCTGCGGCAGGGCCCCGAATCGGTCGCGCACTTCGTCGCGCAGCCGGTCCAGGGTGTCGAGATCGGCTGCGGCGGAGCACCGCTTGTAGAGCCACATGCGGCGCCGGACATCTTCCAACCAGCTTCCGGGGATGCGGAACTGGAAGCGGAGGTTCATGGCGCAACGGGATCTGGGACGGTCGCCGCGGGCCTCGGCGACCGCTTCTTCGAGCAGCCGGTAGTAGAGGTCGAACCCTACCGCCTCCAGATGGCCGTGCTGGGCGGCCCCCAGCAGGTTGCCGGCCCCGCGCAGCTCCATGTCGAGCGCCGCGACCCGGAACCCGGCGCCCAGTTCGCTGAATTCGCGAAGCGCCGCGAGGCGCGGCTGCGCGGTGCCCGAAAGGGGCGCTCCCTGCGGCGCCAGCAGATAGGCGTAGGCCCGCCGCGAGGATCTGCCGACCCGGCCCCGGATCTGGTAGAGCTGCGCAAGCCCGAACGCGTCGGCCCGATTCACTAGCAGGGTGTTCACCCGCGGCAGATCGATGCCGTTCTCGATGATGGTGGTCGTCAGGAGAATGTCGGCTTCGTAGTCCTGGAAGCGGATCAGGGCGCGCTCCAGCGCGGCTTCCCGCATCTGTCCATGGGCGATCAGGATCCGGGCCTCGGGAACCAGGTGCTGGAGGAGTTTTTCCATCGCCGGGAGCGAGCGAACCCGGTTGTGAACGAAGTACACTTGGCCCTCGCGGGCGAGTTCGTGCCGGATGGCCTCGGCGATGCGGTCCGGATCGAACGGCAGGACATGGGTCTGGATGGCCATCCGGTCACGCGGCGGCGTTTCGATCACCGACATGTCGCGGATGCCGGAGAGCGACATGTTGAGGGTGCGCGGGATCGGCGTGGCGGTCATCGCCAGGTGATCCACCCGGGGAGCCATCGCTTTCAACCGCTCCTTGGCCGACACGCCGAAACGCTGTTCCTCGTCCACGATCAGGAGTCCGAGATCGCGGAAGTCAACGTCCTTCGACAGGAGACGGTGGGTTCCGATGACCACGTCCACGGTCCCGTTCCGGATCCCGGCCACCACTTCCTTTTGTTGCCTGGGAGTGCGGAACCGCGAAAGCAGCGCCACCTGGACCGGGAAAGGAGCGAATCGCCGTTCGAAGACTCGTGCGTGCTGGGCGGCCAGAACCGTGGTCGGAACCAGGATGGCGACCTGCTTGCCGTCCATCGCCGCCTTGAAGGCCGCCCGCAGCGCCACTTCCGTCTTCCCGAACCCGACATCACCCGCCAGCAACCGGTCCATCGGCGCCTCCGACTCCATATCCTCGAAGACATCGCGGATCGCCCGCTCCTGATCCTCGGTCTCGGTCCATTCGAAGATGTCCTCGAATTCCTCCATTCCCGGGGTATCGGCGGAAAACGCGTATCCGGCAACCCGCCGGCGCGCCGCATAGAGGCGGATGAGTTCCCCCGCGATGTCGCGCATGGCTTTCGCGACACGTTTTCGCCGCCGGACCCAGCTCGTGCCCCCCAGCCGGTCGAGGGGCGGCGTCCCCGCTGCGGAGCCAACCGTGTACTTCTCGAGAAGATCCAACCGGTCCACCGGCAGGAAGAGCTTCCCTCCCCGCGCGTAGTGGATTTCCACCAGTTCGGGGGCGTCCTCCTCCTCGCCGAGGCGAGTCATGCGGATGAACCGGCCCACGCCGTGGTCGGTGTGGACCACCGGATCTCCCGGTTTCAGGTCCCGGAAGTCCGAGAGGAAACTGCCGGAGCGGGACCTGTGCCGCGGTGCGCGTGGCGGCGCGGCCACCATGGCGGCCCCGCTGATCACCTGGAGGTGCAGATCCGGAACCTCGAAACCGGCGCTCAGCCGCCCGGCGTGGACGAAGACTCGCGGCGGCGCCGGCAGGGCGTCCGGCGTCTCTTCCGGGATCGAAATCCCGGCAGCGGTTCCGGACTCCAGAATCCGGGCTCCCGCCTCCCGGGCACGGGATCGGAACCGCTCAGCGGCGGCAATCCCGGGGACGAAGACATGCACGCTGCGCCGTGGATCCCCTGCCGCTTTCAGCTCTTTCAGGAATTCTCCCGTTCGGTTTCGGAAGGAGTCCGTGGGCCGGGCCGGCAGATCCCGAGTGCCGGTAGTTGCGGACGAAGCCGTTTCCAGTTCCCGCAGTTCGACCGCTCCGGTCGGGGGCGGCGCTTCCAGCCGGTGGCGCAGCGCCTCGATCCCGATCAGCAGCGCCTCGGGTGGAGCAGCGGCCCGCGCCGCGAATTCCCTGGCCCCGAGCCGCGCGTCCACCACGCGCGCCGTCTCGGCTTCGGCCACGGCCCAGAACCGGTCGGGTTCGTCCATGACCACCTCGGTGCCCTCGAGGTAGTCATCGAGCCCGCTCTCGAATCCGGGAGAACCCGGAAGACGAAAAGCGGGATGGGGCCCTTCCCCGAGATCGGCGCCGATCCATTCCCACGACGGTGGGGCAATCACCGCTTCGGGTCGCGCCAGCTGGTCGCCCCCGCGCTGCGTTTCAACCTCGAACTCCCGGATGCTCTCGATTCCCTCGAAGCCGAACTCGACGCGGACCGGAAGATCCCGGTCCACCGGGAAGAAGTCGACGATGCCGCCGCGGCGGGCGAAGTCTCCCGGCCCGCTCACCGGATCTTCATAGCGGTAACCGGCCACCGTGAGTTGTGCCGCGATCCCCGCGGGCGACGCGTCCGTGCCTTGCCGGACGCGGATGCCCGCCTCGCGAAGACGGTCCGGTCCGACTGTGCGGCGCAGCGCACCCGCCGCCGAGGCGATAACCAGGGGCGGGCTCTCGCGAGCAGGCTGAGCGAGCGCGGACAGCGCGGTGGCGCGAAGCGCCAGCACCTCGGCGTGTGGAGCAACGCCCGCGTATGGGTTCACCGCGGGACCAGGCAGGCGCAGGACCGAACGCGGCTCACCGAGCGCCGCCAGCAACACTTCCAGGTCGGCGGCGGCCGTCAGGAGATCGCGGTCATGAGCCGTCAGGAAGACCAGGGGCTTGCCGGATTCCCGTGCCCAGGCCGCCACCACCGCCAGCCGCGCGGGACCGAAGAGACGGCCGATTCGGCGGGTAGCGGCCTCCCGGCGCGTCCGGACGGCGCCGAGGAGCGTTTCGAAGCCGGGGACCTCACGCGCCACCAGCGCGGCGTCAGGGCTCACCGGGATCCTCCCCGGTGGTGTGGGAGGCTCGCGCTGCGTCGAGAACCAGGCGGATAGCCTCGGCGGCGGACCCGGCGGCCATGGCTCCCGGGACGCTCCACCCGGTGGCGGGCTTAACAGCCTGTGGTGAAACCCAGCCGGCGTTCGAGCGGCGATGCATCCCGGCTGAACCGCGTCGCTTCGCGCCGCTCATCGTTGCGTTTCGGTCGAAATACACCCGGTATTCCTCCCTCACGCGCCTTGTCAGCCGGGCGCCTCGCCGCTCTCGGCGCTCACCCGGGTTCCACCACCGGCTGCTAAGGACGGCGACCACCGGCTTGCCGAGAGTCCTCGCCATGGCGGCTTCGGAGAGAGTGCCGCTGGCGCCGGGAAGGGCGATTACCCCGTCAGCCGCCCGCACCACCAGGAAATTGCGGAAGTGCCCGAGTCCCGTCGGGATGGCGCACTTCACCCAGCGGTTTGCTTCGCGCCGATCATCCCCCGGGAGAATGCCGATCGTGAAACCTCCGGCCTCGTGAGCGCCCCGGCAAGCGGCTTCCATCACCCCGCCGAGACCGCCGCAGACCAGGTTGGCTCCGGCGAGCGCCAGCTCTCTCCCAACCGTTTCCGCCTCACGGAGCACGTCGGAGGGCGCATTCGATCCCCCGATCACCGCGATTTGTGGCGTGGACGAGCCGGACCGACGGCCCGCGATCTCTTCCTGCCCTGGATCGGTCGCCATGAAGGCGCCGATCCTAACTGCGCAGAGGAGCGCCGGTCTTCAGACCGGCATCGCGGCCGCAGGCCCCGAAACTCACGCCGCTATATTCGCCCGTTGCCCGGACCCATCCGGGGATGGCGAAACGCCCCTGGAGAGGGTGCGTTGCGTCGCGCCATCGCGGTTGTTCGTCGGGACATGCGGGGAATGGCTTCGGGGAGTTTCGTCCCCCCTGCGGGGGACGATGCCGGTCTGAAGACCGGCGCTCCTTCTCCCTTGCGCTGCTAGTCTGCCGCAATGCCCCCTCGCGCCCGTCCTCCCGTGCGGCGCGCCGAGCGGGCGAAACGCCCGCGCCTTGCCATAGACCGGGTCTGGCCGCAATACGCCCTCCCGGGAGGGCGGTTGGACATCGGGGGCCGCGGTTTCACCGTGGACCAGGCCCCGCGGCTCAGGGTGTTCTTCGGAGATGAAGAGGCGCACTTGTACCGCGTGTCTTCGACCCGACTGGGGGTCCGGGTTCCCGACGGCGCGGCAGACGACGTCCGCGTGTGTCTGAACGATCGGGAGACCGAGCCCTACCGGGTAACCATCGGCCGCCTCTTCGCCGAGGATCTCCACATCGTCGCGAACCCGGTGTACGACCCCCGCGGCAATCTGTATTCGACCGTGAGCGGCCGGCGCGGCGAGAAGGTTCCTCATCCGATCTATCGGTTGACCGACGATGGCGATCCCGAGCCGATGGGTGACGGCATCGTGAATCCGACCGGTCTGACCTGGGGGCCGGACGACACGCTCTACGTGTCCTCCCGCGAGGAAGGACGCGTTTACCGGATGGGTGATGACGGCGCCTTCCATGTGCTCGCCGAGAATCTTGGCTGCGCGACCGGGCTCGGGTTCTCCCCGACGGGCGATCTGGTGATCGGCGATCGCGACGGCACGCTCTACCGGGTCGACGACGAGGGCGACGTAAGCGTGTTCTCGCATCTGCGCGCCTCGATTTCCGCCTATCACCTGGCTTTCAATTCGTTCGGCTATCTGTTCGTCTCCGGCCCCACGCTCTCGTCCCGCGACCAGATCGTCGAGTTCCGGCCGGACGGAGCGCCCTGCCGGGTGCACTCCGGTTTTGGCCGGCCCCAGGGGATCGCCTTCGATGACCGGGATCGCTGTTTCGTCGCCGAGGGTCTCGCCGGCGACGCCGGCCTGTTCCTGTTTACCCCCACCGGCGCCCGGCGGGTGATCAGTGCCCCGCCGCTGGTGGGCGTCGCGCTCAATTCTGGCCGGACGATGGCGGTCGCCACCTCCGACAGCATCTACGAATTCGCCATGGACCTGTCGCTCCTGCGCGAGTTTGGGGAAGAGGAAATGGACGACCCCGCAGCGAGCGAGGGGCGGCCCCAATGACGCGGTGGATGGCCCGGGCGGTTGTTCTGGCCCGGGCGGGGCTTCAAGCAGCCCGTGGACAAAGTCACGCGGCATTCGACCGGCGATGCATCCCGCCTGAACCGCGACGCTTCGCGTCGCTCATCGTTGCGCTTCGGTCGCAATACATCCGGTATTCCTCCCTCGCGCGCCTTGTCAGCCGGGCGCCTCGCCGATCTCGGTACTCGCGTCACTTTGTCCACGGGCTGCTGGCCGCGGGGTTGGCGCTCGCCGCGCCGGCAGCCGCGCAGGACCTTCGCGCCAGGGTCGAGCGATACGTGGACGGAGCGCAGAAGGCGCTCGTGGGCGAACTTGTGGAGGCGATCTCCATCCCGTCGGTTGCGGCGGACGCCGTGAGTATCCGGCGCAAGGCCGAGTTCCTGGAGGCCGCGCTCGAACGTCGCGGTTTCGAGGCCGAACTCCTCGAAACGGACGGCAACCCATTGGTCTTCGGCGAGCGGCCGGCCGCCGGCGCCGATCGAACGCTGCTCATCTATTTCCACTACGACGGTCAGCCGGTGGACCCAAGCCGGTGGCAACAGGATGATCCCTTCGAGCCGGTCCTGCGCGAGGGCCGCCTCGCCGACGGGGCCGGCCTCCTCGATCTGCGCGCCAGCGAGGTGTTCCGCCCGGACGATCGCCTCTACGCCCGCTCGGTCGCCGACGATACGGCGCCGATCATCGCTTTTCTGGGCGCCCTCGACGCGCTCGACGCTTCGGACATCACGGTCACCAGCAACCTCAAGGTGATCCTCGACGGCGAGGAGGAGGCCGGGTCTCCGAATCTCGTCCCCGCGATTTCGCGCTACGGGAGCCGGTTCGCCGCCGACTCGATGCTCATTCTCGACGGCCCGCTCCACCAGAGCGGCCGGCCTACGGTCAGCTTCGGGGCTCGGGGGATCCTGACCCTGGAACTCGTGGTTTACGGACCGCGCGTTCCTCTCCACAGCGGCCACTACGGCAACTGGGCTCCGAATCCGGCGGTTCGGTTGGCGCAGCTCATCGCCTCGATGAAGGACGAGGGCGGCCGGGTCGTGATTCCGGGATTCTATGACGGCATCGACTTCAGTTCGGAAGAGCGGAGGGCGCTGGCAGCGGTACCTGACGATCTCCCGGCGCTGATGCGCTCGCTCGGCTTCGCGGAGGCCGATCGGGTGGGAGATTCGCTGCAGGAAGCGATCCAGTTCCCCTCGCTGAACGTGCGTGGTCTGTCGAGCGCCTGGGTGGGCGGGGACGCGCGGACGATTGTCCCGGCCACCGCGACGGCCGCGATCGACGTGCGCCTGGTCGCGGAAACACCGGTGGATGAAATGTTTGCCAAGGTCCACGATTTCATCGCGGGGCAAGGCTGGTTCATTCTGGATCGGGACCCGACCGACGCCGAGCGGCAGGAACATCCGCGTCTTCTTCGTCTGACCCGCAGTTCGGGCACGAACGCCTTTCGGACTCCGCTCGACCATCCGGTCGCGGCGCGGCTTATCGGTAGCCTCACCGAAATCTGGGGAGAGGAGCCGGTCCGGAAACGGACGAGCGGAGGGACGGTGCCGATCGCGCCTTTCGTGGAGGCGCTGGGCGTTCCGGCGCTGATGGTTCCGACCGTGAACCACGACAACAACCAGCACAGTCCGAACGAGAACCTCCGTCTGGGTCACTTCTTCCGCTCCATCGTCAGCTTCGCCGCGATCCTCACGATGTGAGCTGCCCACCGAGGTCTCCGGCGCCGCAGCTTTGGAGGAAGTGACCTCCGGCCGTTCTCCGGGAGATTCCCCGATTCCCTCGGGACTGCTCACTCCCGGACCCACCCCCCTCCATCCGGAAGTGGCCGCGGCGATGTCGCGGCCGATGATTTCCTACCGGGGGCCGGAGGCCCGGGCGCTGATCCGCCGCATCGCGGATGGGTTTTCCGAGTACCTCGGGACCAGGCGACCGCCCGTGCTGCTCACGGCTTCGGGAACCGGAGCGATGGAGGCGACCGTCGCCAACCTGTTGTCGCCGGGCGATCTGGTGCTCGGCACCGGAGGGGGCCAGTTCGCGGAACGGTTTCTCGGCGTGGCGGAGGCCTTTGGGCTCGCGGTCCGGTCGCTTGAGACGCCATGGGGCGAGCCGGCCGCTCCCGAGCGGCTGCGGGTGGCGCTCCGGGCCCGGCCCGAAATCCGCGCGGTGTTGCTGACCCATTCCGAGACGTCGACGGGTGTGCTGCATCCGCTCCCGGAGTTGATCCGTATCGTCCGCGAGGAAGGGGAGGCCCTGGTGCTGGTGGATGCGGTGTCCAGTTTGGGCGCCATGCCGCTCGCGGTGGATTCCTGTGACGCGGTGTTCACCGCCTCCCAGAAGGCGTGGGGGCTGCCCCCCGGGATGGCGATGGTCTGGACGTCGGAACGCGCCGAAGCGGCGGAACGGGTCGCGACGCTTCCCCGCTTCTACTGGAACTTCGCTCGCTACCGGGAAGCGATGGCCCGCGGCTCCACGCCCTTCACCCCGGCACTCCCGGTCCTGTTCGCCATGGAGGCCGGCATTCGGCTGATGCTTCGCGAGGGCCGCGAAGCCGTCTTCCGCCGCCACGCGGACGCCGCTTCCGCGGCTCGCGAGCGGCTTTCCGCGATGGGCCTCGGTCTCGTTGCCGACGATGCGACCGCCTCAAACACGGTGACCGCGGCGTGGCTGCCCGCCGGGGTGTCCTGGCCCGAACTCTCCCGCGCCCTCCAGGAGCGGCACGGAATCGTCCTGGCGGGAGGACTCGGCCGGCTCGCCGGCAAGATCTTGCGCCTCGGTCATCTCGGCTGGACGACCCCGGCAGACGTCCACCGCGCCGCGGATGCGCTTGAATCGCACCTCGGCGCAGCGTAGCCGCGCCCGGGCCGCGTAACCGCACATCGCCGAGAGAGAAGAAGCGCGGGGACGGCTTGGAACGCCGGCCTCCGGCCGGCACAGCCCCGCGAAGCGGGGCGAGCGGCGCAATGCTGATCGAGCAGAAGGGCGGCCGGGTACGGGAACGCCGACCTCCCTGGGATGGGGACAGGGCCGAGACGGGGACCATCCCGGTCTTTGGCGATACGCGACTCCGCCCGCCTCCGGCGGGCTGTGCCGACCGGAGGTCGGCGCTCCAAGCCGTCCCCGCGCTCTTGCGCGGTTGGCGTTACGCCCTCTCGCCCCGCTGCGCGGGGCGGTGCCGGTGCGACACCGGCGTTCCCTGGCCTGCGCGCCATCCGGCTGTCGGCGTCCCGGCGCAGCGGCATTTTCGCAGCGAACGCGCAGCGCTGATCTGGGTAGGGCGCGCGCAGTTGCACCCAGGAACTTCCGGCGGCTCCCCGCACGTGCACTACCCAGTTACTCTCGCCCGCCATGTCGGGCTATCTGTCGCCCTGTCCCCACTTCTGGACCTGCGTTTCCAGCCGCGCGGACGCACCGGCCCGGCATCGGGTCGAACCGTTCGACGCTTCGGAAGACCCGGACGGCGCGTTCGCCCGCCTGAAGCGCCTGGTGGCGGACACCCCGCGGACCCGGATCGCCACCGCCACGGATGACTATCTCCACGCGCGATGCCGGACCCGGATCGGATTTGTGGACGACCTGGAGTTTCTTCTCTGTCGCCGGCAGGGCCTGATCCATGTCCGTGCCGCGTCGCGGATCCATGTTGGGTGGGATCTGGGGGTCAACCGGCGGCGTGTCGAGCGGCTCCGCCGCCGGTTCGAGGGCGCGTAGCAGTGGAGAAGAAGACAGCCTCCCCCGCGGGCGTCATCGGAACGGTCGCCGACTTTCTGCGGTTCGAGTTCACGGAGCATCGTCCGGCGGCGGCAGCGGGCCGCGGAACTGTGCTATCCGAGTCCACCCGCCCTGGGCGCTTCGACCGCGTGGCTAGCGCCGGCGGGCTTGCTTGCGTCGCGATTCCTTTTTCGGGAGAGCGATTTCGTCATCGACTTCCTGCATGGCGCCCGCGATGTATTGCCCGACGCGCTGCCAGTGCCCCGCGAGGCGTTCCTCGGCTGTTCCCTTCGGGATCAGGTCCTCGTAACGCCGGGGGTCGGGATAGAGGTCCAGCAGGCTCCCGACACCCCGCAGGAACGCCCTCGCTCGCTTGGTCACCGAGCGCAGTGTAGCCGGCGGTCTGCGGGTGGGATCCGTCACTGCGGATGGAAATCCCGGCGGGTCAGGCAGTCCTTGATCGGCCGCCCTGCCTGCCTTCAGCGAACGTCCGCGCGGTGAGCGGTTACACTTCTCAATGTGGTCTCGAACTTCAAGCACAAGGGGTTGCGGCTCTTCTACCGCAAGGAAGACGGAAGAAAGCTGCCCCCAGAACAAATCCCCAAGATCCGCCGGGTCCTGACCGCGTTGGACATGGCGAAGTCTCCTGAGGATTTGTGGATTCCCGGATTTCTGACACATCCACTGGAACCCCGGAAGTCTGGCCAGTTGGCCATCAAGGTCACGGCGAATTGGCGCATCGTTTTCCGTTTCGAGCATGGGGACGTCCACGATGTTGATTTGGTGGACTACCACTGACATCAGATGGGGGGAAACTCCGTCACCTGCTTCTCTTTTCTTGCTTTTTCTAACCATATGGATATCAGAAGTTATGTCTATGAAGAATCCCTGCCACCCCGGACAGATTGTCCGGCACGATTGCCTCGAACCGCTGGGGCTCTCGGTGACTGAAGCGGCGCGGCGTCTGGGGGTCAGTCGTCGCCAGCTCTCCGACATCGTGAACTGCCGGGCGGGGGTTTCGCCCGAGATGGCTATCCGTCTCGGCAAGGCCTTCGGCACCGGCCCGGAAATCTGGTCCCGGATGCAGGCCGCCTACGATCTGGCGCAAGCCCGCCAGCGCGAAGAGGAGATCGTGGTCGAGCCCCTGTGGTCTGGATCTTCCCCGCCGGAGTTCGCGGTCGTCTGAACGCCGAAGCAACTCCACCTGTTTGGGCGGCCATGGCCGCGCGGCCAATGCCGTCGGGCTCGCTTGCGCTCGTCTTCCGCTTGCGCAACTCGCGTTGGCATGGCGGAGGGTCATCGGTCCGGGTTTCGCGCTCCCGCGCGATGCCGGCCCCCACCGGGAGACTGGCCGGAGGTCGGCGTTCCAAACCGTCCCCGCGCTTCACGGCAACTGGCGGCGTTCCCGGGCGTTTCGGTCCTCTTACCAAGGGAAACTCCAGCGGGCCACATGGGTCTGGTCCTTGATCAGCAGGCCGTTCTCCACGGGAACCGGATGGGCCCAGGTTGGGCTGGGCGCTACCTCATAGGTCCGTAGGGGTTCGTAGGCCGTAGCGGCAGCGTCGAGGACGAGGAGTTCAGCGGCGTCGGTGAGCGCGAGGACCGTGCTTCCCGCCACCAGGATCGCGGCGTTTTCTCCCGACCGGGGCGGCGAACGCCAGATGTCCGCTCCGGTGGCCGGGTCCAGGGCGACGAACTGGCCGCTGTTGCGTTCGGAGAAACCGATCAAACGACCGCCGGCCAGCACCGGGTTGCTCATGTAGAAGGGGCTTTCGCCGGCCTCCCAGACCGTCTCCCCCGACAGCCCGCCATCCGGCGCGCTCCGGAAGCGGACCGCGAAGGTGGGGTTGCCGAGTCCGGCGAAGATCACCACCTCGCCCCCGGGCAGAACCACCGGGTCGATGATGTTCTGGTCGTAAGGCGTGGTGAAGGGCATCTCCCAGAGAACGCGGCCGTCCTCGGGGGTGAGGAGAACGATGCGCTCCTCGGTCATGGTCGGGATTGCCGGGACCCCGGCCACTTCCGCAAGCGTCGGGGACACGTACGCGGGACCGTCACCGGCGAGTTCCCACACGGTTTCGCCGGTCGATGCATCGAGAGCGGCCAGCGTCCCATTATCCGGTCCTCCGAGGTGGACGAGGAGCCGCTCTCCGTCACCAATCGCCCCGGGGGAACTGCCTGAGCCGTAGAGCGGCGACGTGCCGCCGGCGAATCGAGAGTCCGGAGGCCGTCGCCAGACGAGCGCGCCGTCGTCCGAGTTCCAGGCCGAGAGGATTCCGGAGATCCCGAGGGTGAAGATCCTTCCGGAGGCGAGTTCAGGGGTGCCCTTCGGGCCTGGGCCGTGCCCCACCGCGGCACGGTTCATGGTGTACGGGGCCGGATAGGAAGAGCGCCAGACCTCCTCTCCGTCGGCGGCCCGGATCGCCCGGAGGACCTCATCTCCGGCCTCGCGGGTGAAGACGAATATGGTGCCGTCCCAGACCACGGGGCTCGCGTGACCGAGCCCGACCCGTATCCGCCACCGCTTTTCCAGCGATTCCGGCCACCCGTTCGGATCGGTCATCGCCGCGGGCCAGCCGCCGACCTGTCCGTCCCGGTTCGGACCGCGGAAACCCGGCCATTCTCCCTGCCCGGCGGCCATCGCGGCCAGCGCCAACGCGGCGGCCGCGAACGCGCAAGGGAGCTGCGGGCGGCGGCCCGTTCGCGGAAGGCGCGTCATTGCGGCGGGGTTAGTTATAGAAGGCTCGCGGGTCATTACACAACACGCGCCCGCGTCATGGGCGCCTTCACGTCGTGATGCCGCAGGCGTGCAAGGCGGAAGCTGACGCCGGTATGCCTCCGCGTCTCCGGATCGGAGTGGGCAGCTGAGCGCACGCTTCGGGTGAAGCGCCCGACGCCCGAGGTGGTGTTCTATTGTTGCGTCGTGCCTGGAGCATCGCCTGGTTTCCCCGAGGAAACATGACCAAACTCGTCCTGATCGGCTACGTCGCTCCGTTAGTGGTTCTCGTGGTATCCACACTGATGATCCGGGGCAAAATTCCCCCTAACCGGATACTCGGCTTCAGGACGGAAGAGACTCTTTCGTCCCCGGAGGCCTGGTATCCCGCCAATCGGGCTTTGGGGCGGTACATGGCTGTTGCCGCCATCCTTTCCCTCGGCTTCAACCTGACTCTGTGGTGGACCGTTCCCGAATGGCCGCTGGAGAGGATTGCGTCCTGGACGGCCGGCGGAACCGGGATTCCGCTGTTGGTCGCTGTCCTCTGGTCCGTTCGCGACTACCTTCGGCCGTCCTGAGGCAGCGCGAAGGCGAGGGTAGCGGAGGCGACCTGCTCACCTCCGGTGCTCGCCGAGGTCCGCACCTCGGCGAATGGTCCCCGGATCCGCCCGACTTCAGCGAAGAGGTCGATTCGCGCGCCGAAGTCCACCGTCCTCTCCATCGTGAATTCGGATACCGAGCGGAAGAGGGCAACAAGGTTCTCGTCGCGTCGCTCGTAAAGCACCGCGATGCCGCCGAGTTGGGCCATGGCTTCAATGATCAGTCCCGCCGGCACGTGGGGCTGGCCGAAGGTGTAGGGGTGATCCGCCGGAATGGTCACGAAGCCCCGGCCGCTCTTGCCCGGAACGAGTTCCGAGACTCCGTGCACGAACAGGAACGGTTCGCGGTGGGGAAGGACCTCCAGCACTCCGGCCTGGTCGAGAGTCAGGGGCTCGGTCATGATCGTGATTCTCAGCCGGCCGCCAGCATCGCCTCCTCGGCGAACTGCAGCTCGTAGAGCCGCCGGTAGATGCCTCCGGCGGCGAGCAGCTCCTCGTGGGTGCCGCTCTCGCGGACCCTCCCCCGGTGCAGCACCACGATGCGGTCGGCGCCCCGGATGGTGGAGAGCCGGTGCGCGATCACGAGGCTGGTGCGGTTCTCGAGCACCCGCCCGAGGGCGGTCTGCACCGCGCGCTCGGTTTCGGTGTCCACGCTCGAGGTGGCCTCGTCGAGCACCAGCACCCGCGAGGTGCGGGCCATGGCGCGAGCTATCCCGACCAACTGGCGCTGGCCCTGCGAGAGGCCGCCGCCCCGTTCCCCTAGCTGAGTGTCGAGGCCGTCGGGCAGATTCCGGGCCCAGGCGGTCACTTCGGCAGCCTCGGCAGCCCGGCGGGCGTCCTCCTCGCTGATCGTTTCGTCCCCGAGCCGGATGTTGTCCAGCACCGATCCGGAAAAGAGGTGTACGTCCTGCTGCACCATCGAGAACTGACGGCGCAGGTTCGGCACCCGCCAATCCCGCACGTCGAGGCCGTCCACCAGCACCCGGCCGCGCTGCACGTCGTAGAGCCGGAGGAGCAGGGCCGCCAGGGTGGTCTTGCCCGATCCGGTATGCCCGACGAGCGCCACCGTTTCGCCGGGCGCCACGTCGAGATCGATGTCCCGGAGCACCCACTCCGCCTCGTTGTAGGCGAACGAGACTCCCTCGAGCCGGAACGCGCCGTGGCGGTGTCCGGGGAGGCGGGCGGCCGGCGCGTTCCGGATCGCGGGTTCCGTGTCGAGCAGTTCGACGATGCGCTCCGAGGCCGCCATGGCGCCCTGCAGGATGTTGAACTTCTCGGTCAGATCGCGGATCGGCCGGAAGAACATCTCCGAATACATCAAGAACGCGACGAGGGCCCCGACAGTGAGCGTTCCGGCGCCGATCCGGGAGCCTCCGTAGCCGACGATCAGCGCGACCGTGATCGCGGTGATCATTTCGACCACCGGGTAGAAGACCGAAAAGCACATCACCGTGTCGAGATGGGCGTCCGTGTGCTCCCGGTTCAGCTTCCGGTACTCGCGGGCCCGCCGGCGTTCCTGCCGGAAGAGCTGCAGGACCTCCATCCCGGTCAGCGTTTCCTGGATGAAGGCGTTCACCGACGCCACGGCGGTCCGCACCCGGCGGAAGGCCGGCCGGATCCGGCGGCGGAAGATCCAGCCGGCGATGAAGAGGGCCGGTACCGCCCCGAAGGTGACGAGCGCGAGGGCCGGGTTCATCCAGATGAGCACCGCCATGATCCCGACCAGCAGGACCACGTCGGTGATGATCATCACCACCCCGGAACTCAGCAGTTCGTTGAGCGCATCCACATCGCTCGTCGCCCGCGTGACGACCTGGCCGATCGGGTGACGGTCGAACCAGCCGGTATGGAGTTTCTGGATGTGGTCGAAGACGTCGCGGCGGATGTCGCGCATCACCCGCTGGCCAAACAGGTTCACGACCCAGGCCTGCCCGTAGGCGCCGGCGAAACCGACCGCCAGGATGATGGCGTAGAGCCCGAGGATCCCCACGAGTCCTTCCAGGTCGCCTGCGGCGATGTAGTCGTCGAGGGCGATCCGGGTGAGGTACGGCCCGGTGAGCTGCGCCGCGGTCCCGATCAGAACCAGCACCACGGCGAGCGTGACGAACGGCCAGTACGGAAACACGTAAGGCAGCATGCGCCGGAGCAGGCCGCGGTTGGGCTTCCCGCGGTTGGGCTTCCCACCGCCGGCGCGGTTTTCGCTCACAGCCGGGAAAGCTCCTCTTCGAGCATCTGCCGGCGGTACATGCCCGCGTACAACCCTCCGGCGGCGATCAGGTCGTCGTGGGTCCCGCTCTCCACGACCTGGGTCGCCCCGGCTTCGTCGGCGTCGAGCAGGTAGATCACGTCCGCGTCCTTCACCGTGCTCAACCGGTGAGCCACGATGATCGTGGTGCGGTCGCGAGCGGCCCGGCGGACCGCTTCCAGAATGCGGGACTCGGTCTCGGAGTCCACCGCGCTCAGCACGTCGTCGAACACCAGGATCCGGGTGTCGAGCAGCAGGGCGCGGGCGATGGCCGTCCGCTGGCGCTGCCCGCCGGAGAGGGTTACGCCGCGTTCCCCGACCATGGTTTCGTAGCCCTCGGCGAAGTCCTCGATGTCGCTCGCGAGACCGGCTTCCTCCGCCACCCGGTGCACGTCGTCGGCCGGCGCCTCGGCGTCGCCGAAGGCGAGGTTGTCGCGCAGGGTCATGGAGAACAAGAAGCTGTCCTGCGGGACGAAACCGATGTCGCTCCGCAGTTCGTCGAGCGGGATTTCCCGCACGTCGCGTCCGTCAATCCGGATCGAGCCTTCCTGGGCGTCGTAGATCCGCGGGATGAGCCGGGCCACCGTGCTCTTGCCGCTTCCGGTGCGCCCTACGAGCGCCACGGTCTGGCCGGGCTCTACGCGCAGGTTGAAGTCCGAGAGGACCGCCGGGGACTCTCTCCCGTTTGAGCTCTCCTTGCCTTCCGCCCGGGAGGGGTAGGCGAACCGGACGTCCCGGAACTCGATGGCGGCGGCGGGCCGGGAGGGGTCGATCCCGGCGTCAGCGGCCGGCGGGGCTTCGAGCGGATCGGCGTCGAAGATCGCCGCCAGCCGCTTCATGGAGGCGGCGCCGCGCTGATGGATGTTCACCACCCAGCCGATGGCGATCATCGGCCAGGTCAGGTAGCCGTAGTAGAAGAGGAAGGCCACCAATTGGCCGAGCGTGATCGTTTCGCCGATGACGAAGCGTCCGCCGAGCACGAGCGAGCCGGCGAGACCCATCCCGATGAGGGCGAGCAGCAGCGGGAAGAGCGCCGCGCTCACGGCGACCAGTTCCATGCTCCGCGCCGCGTAGGCCTCGTTCTCCTTCCCGAAGACCTTGCGCTGGGCGTCCTCCTGCACGAAGGCGCGGACGAGGCGCGAGGCCGCCGCGTTCTCCTGGACCACCGCGGAGATGTCACCCATCTTGGCCTGGACCACCTCGGAGCGCCGGAAGATCTTTGCTCCGAGGATCTTCATCAGGATGGAGACCACCGGCATGACCGCCAGCGCCACGAGGGTGAGACGCGGACTGATCGCCAGCATGAAGCCGAAGCAGCCGATGGTGGTGAAGACCGTCTCCACCGGGTACATCACGCCCGGACCCAGCACCATCCGGACCGCGTTCATGTCCTGGGCGCCGCGGGAAAGGATGTCCCCCACCCGGTAGCGGGCGTAGAAGGCCGCCGGCAGGCGCTGGAGCTGGGCGTAGAAATCCCGCCGCATGTCGTACTCGGCGTAGCGGGAGATGCCGATCAGGTACCAGCGCATGAAGAAGCGGAAGACGGCCGACCCGGCGGCGGCGGCCACAATGAACCCGGCGTAGGTCCACAGTTCGCCGGTCACGCCCGCCTCGAGCGCATCGACGGCCCTCTCGAGCACCTGCGGCACGATCAGGGAGAAGGCCCGGCAGAGCACGAGCGCCACCAGCCCGATCACGAGCCGCCGCCGGTACCGCGTCAGATACGGCAGCACCCGCCGCCACATATCCAGCATCAGATGTTCAGGGACCGCCGGTCTTCAGACCGGCACCGCGCCCCGCCGGGCCGCGAGAAGCGCGTACCGCCGATGGAGAACAAGCGCGGGGACGGCTTGGAACGCCGACCTCCGGTCGGCACCGTCGCGCGGAGCGCGACGAACACCACTCGGTCAACCAGTTGCACGACGGGAACGCTACCCCGTCAGTCCCCGTGCCGCGCCCGCAGCGGCGGCGCCAGCCGGGCCATCAGGATCATCCTCTCAAACACGTCCAGCCATTCTTCCGTCTCCGCGGCCAGCGCCCCACCGTCCGCCGACCCGGGCAGTGGACACGCGGCTCCCAGTTCCGTCGCCGCCTTCTCCCGATACACCGTCAGTGGCCGGTCCCCGTAGCGGCCGATCTCGTGGAAGTCCTCGGTCAGGAAGAGCACAATGGGAACCCGCATCGCTCCCAGAACGCGCAGTTCGTCTCGAAGTTCCGGGATCGCGTCCCGGTCCACGAGACGAAAATCCACGGATGCGCCTGCCGCATCGGCGAGCCGGGCCACGATCGGGACCGACCGGACGCAGTCCCCACACCAGATGCCGCTGAGGCACAGCACGTTCACGATCCGGCCCGCCGGATCGAGTCGGATCTGCACGTCGTCCGGCAGCTTCGGCAACGCCGCGCCGGTCCGCGTCCAGGCCGCCCGCTCGCGGTCGTTCCCGGTGGCGACGTAGTTGGGGTAGGGGACGGCGTCCCTAAAGATGCGCCGGAAGAGTTCGGACCGGAGATCGAAGTAGGCGCTCATGCAAGGGGCTCCCGAGGGAACGCGGGATTATCCGCCTTTCGCGCCCGGGGCGGCGTCACGGCGGCCGAGGCTGCTGTTCCAGCCGGGACTAGACTCCGGGGATGGCGAACGGGGCGGGGGCGGGACCGGCGGTGGTGGAAGCGGCCCGCCCGGCGGCGGCGCGCAAGCGGTCGAAGAGGCGTTGGCTGCCGGCGTCGGCGCTGGAGTTCGTCGGCTGTACGTCGTGCCGGATGACGCTCGCCGAGTATCAGGCGCTCGGGGACGAGAAGATCGAGCTGTACGACTTCGCGGCGGCGCGGGTCTGGCGGCTGGCCGAGGGTCCCTACGAGCCGCACGAGCGCCCGCTGACCATGTTCCGCAGTTTCGTGGCGCGGGTCGCGATGGTGCGGGGCGCCCCGATCCTGTTGGGGGGTTCGGCGGGGTTGCGCCTGCTGGATGCGGACCGGGCGGAGGTGCGGGCGATGCATCCGGACGAGATGGTGTTCCTCGCCCCGGAGCAACAGGAGCGGATCGGGTCGCGGTACGAGTGGGCAGCGGATCAGGAACATCCGGACGTGGTTGTGGAGGTGGACGACACGACGGACGTGCGGCGGAACAAGCTGCTGGTGTATGCGGACTGGGGCTTTCCGGAGATCTGGGTGGAGGTTCCGGAGGTGTATTCGCCGAGCCGTCCCCGGAGTCGGCGAATCGGATTGACGATCTACCTGCTGGAGGCGGGGGAATATCGGGAAAGCGCGGAGAGCCGGGCGTTTCCGGGACTCCGGGCGGATGAGGCGCACCGGGTACTGAACGAGCGGGAGCCGTCGCCGGAGACGTCGGCGCTCGCGTCTCGGGTGGGCCGAGCGCTCGGACTCCGACAAGGGACAGGTCCCGAAGACGATCCCCTCCTGCGGGAGCAACGCGCCGAAGCGCGCGCCGAAGGACGGGCCGAGGGGCATGCCGAGGCGCGTGCCGAAACGAACGCGGCGACGGCGCGCGAGTTGCTGCGGCATCGTGGCGTGGCGGTTTCCGCTGCGTTTCCCGCGAACCTGCCCGTCCCGGCCCGGACTGCGCTCGGGCACGCGTCGCCCGCTGCGGTGGTGGCCGCCGCCGTTACCGCCGGGAGCGTGCCCGACTTCCTCCACCGGCTGCGGGAGTCCGATGATTCCTGACGGGAGGTAGCCAGCCAAGCGGACGCCCGCCTTCCGACCGGCACGGTGGTGTGAGGGCTCGGGAACGCCATCCCCCGGCCGCGGGCGTACCATGTCGCGGGGCCGGTCGCCGCTCGGCAGCGACGGCGCGGGCCACCAGAATGGGACAGTGTCCGACGAGATCGCCTGGTACAACACGCACGCGGAGACGCTGGCGGATCGCTACGAGGCTGTCTCCCCAGAGCGCGTTCACGGCTGGCTGACGGACCTGCTGCCCTCGCAGCCTGCGACCATCCTCGACGTCGGCGCGGGCAGCGGTCGCGACGCGGCATGGTTGGCCTACAAGGGCCACGACGTCGTCGCGGTCGAACCGTCCTCGAGACTCCGGACGATGGCGCGTGAACAGCATGACGTTCCTCGCATCCAGTGGATCTCCGACTCGCTGCCCGGTCTCAAACGCACGTTCCGGACGGGCCTCGCCTTCGACGTCATCCTGGTCAGCGCGGTCTGGATGCACGTCGCCGCATCGGACCGGGCGAGGGCGTTCAGGAAACTGATTACGCTGCTCAAGCCGGGCGGCGTCCTGGCCATCACACTGCGCTGCGGCCCCCCCGAGGCACAACGCGGCAGCCATCCGGTTTCCGTCGGGGAGATCAAGAGCCTGGCCCGTGACCACGGCGCGTTCGTCGAGTGGGAGGTCACGGCCGAGGACTATCTCGGCCGCAGCGAGATCCGCTGGCAACAACTGGCGGTCCGGCTGCCGGACGATGGCACCGGCGCTCTGCCGCTGCTGCGCCACGTCATCCTGAACGATGACAAGAGCTCCACCTACAAACTCGGGCTGCTCCGCGTGCTCTGCCGCATCGCGGACGGCGCGGGCGGGCTCGCGTCGCCCACGGACGAAGAGTACGTCGCGGTCCCAATGGGCCTGGTGGCGCTGACGTGGATTCGGCTCTACAAGCCGCTGCTGGCGGCGAACATGCCCCAGAGCCCACAGAACCGGCGTGGTGGCGAGCAACTCGGTTTTGCCAAGGAGGCGCTTGGACGGCTCACAGACCTGTCGCATCGCGATCTGCGCGTGGGCTTACGGCTCAGCGGCGACAGCGGCGGGGCGCTTCATCAGGCGCTCAAGGATGCCGTCCACACGATCCGCAGAATGCCAGCACACTACATGACGTATCCCAGCGGGACGCATCCGATTCTTCGCGTGTGCGCCGTCGGGGCCGGGCGTTATCCGGGCGCCGCGCGGCTGGATGAGCCGTATCTCGCCAGCTTCGGCACGATGCGGGTGCCAACCCACCTGTGGTTGGCGGCGCAACGCTTCGCCGCCTGGATCGAGCCCGCCATCATCGCCGAATGGGCTCGGGTGACCCGATCCTACGCGGAGAGGCAAGGGCGCCCGTTCGAGACTGCCAGGTTCTCTGACGCCATGACCTGGGAGGATCCCAAACGGGACGTGGGCATTGCACGGGAACGGGCCAAGTGGTTGCTCACCGAGCAGCCGCTCCATTGCGTATGGAGTGGCAAGCGCCTGTCCGTGGACAAGCTCGACATCGACCACTGTTTTCCGTGGTCGGTGTGGCCCTGCGGAGATCTCTGGAACCTCCTGCCCGCGGATCGAACAGTCAATCAGCGCAAGAAGCGGAACCGGTTGCCGTCCGACCGGCTGCTTCGGGCTGCTGAGGGCCGGATCGTCGGCTGGTGGCGCGATGCGTACCGGGCGGACCCGCACCAGCCGCTGGCCGAGCGGTTCATGCTGGAGGCGGCGGTCAGCTTGCCGGGCATCCCACCGACGGATACCGATCTTGATGGCTGCTTTTCCGCCTTGAATCTGCAGCGGCTACGGCTGCAACAGAACCAGCAGGTTCCGGAATGGAGCGGCGCGCCCTACGTCTGAATCGAATCGGCACCTGGCCGAACCAGCCGCTGCTACAGCGCGCAGACGGTGCAGGGCGTAGTGTCGTCGTCCTCGTCGAGAGCGTCCCCCAGCACTTCGAGGAGCGGGACGTTCTGCCGTGATCGCTGGACCCGGGACAGCGAGTCCCGATGCTTCCGGAGGATTTCGTCCCGGCGGGCATGGAGTTGCGGGAGGCTCTCGCCGCCGGACCAGGTGTAGTTCCGGCCTCGCATCGCCTGATGGCCGAAGTCGGCGTCGCCAGCGACGCCGGCGTCCTGCAGGACCTTCCGCTCAATCGCGACCGCGCGCTCGAAGAGGTCCGGGTGGCGGTCCGCGAGGCCGATCCACTCGGCCTTGCGTTGGTAAAAGCAGAAGTAGCACCCCGACCGGGTGCGCCACTCGTAGTAGCTCGGAAGGCCGATCCCGGCATCCTCCAGGATCCGCATCACGCCGTCCCGGTCAACCCCGTCCTCGACGAACGGGAAGCGGCTCTTGATGTTCGGCTTCGTGGAGATGTACCCCTTGCGGTTCGCCTCGTCGGCCCGGATCGCCACGTAGGAGACCGCCGACTCGTCCCCGATCCATGCCTCGATCGGCTTGATCTTCATGTTGCGGGTGCACCAGCGCATCTGGGGCGACGGCAGCGCACCCCGGAACACCTCGAACCAGTGGTCGAAGCCGCGCTCGGCGTTCAGGCGGACGATGGGCTGGCCGAGCAGGACTTCGAGCCGCGTCAGGTACTCGTAGGTCTCAGGGAGTTCCGCGCCGGTGTCGCAGAAGAAGTACTCCATGTCCGACACCTTGCCGCGCAGATAGACCGCCAGCGCGCTGGAGTCCTTGCCCCCCGAGATGCCGCAGATTTGGCGCACGTTCTCAGCCACCGGCAGCCCTCTCCGGAATGCGCGGAGACGAGCCCGCGTCCGTGACCGGAGCAGGCAGGAGCCGTTCCCCGAGCAAGGCCAGCAGCACGCTGTGTGCGCGACGGGGCGATCGGGTGGTCTCAGTCAAGCCTGAGATCGCCGCGTCGAGAGCCTTTTCCGCCCCCGGTCGCTTGTCCGCGTCAATCCCGACCGACTGGACGTACTCGCTGCCGTCGGAGCGGGTGAGCATGACGCGCAGCGCGTCGAAGGCCCCACCGCCGTCGGTCCGGTTCTCGGCGTGGAGGGCCACGACGTGCTGGAAGGCCGCCACCCGGGGCGGCAGTTCGCGCCGGAATCGGGCCACGTCTTCGTCGTCCCATTCGGAAGGCGCCTTCTTGGCGACGACCGTAGCGATGGCCCGGACCCAGTCGTGGTCGGTCTCGGCAGCGTCGTTCGCCAGTGTCAGGACGAAGGGCCGCACTTCGGGATCGAGAACCTTCCCGTTCAGCGTCGCGGCCTGCCTGGACACCGCCTGCCGGGTCGTCTCGGCGCTCGTTTCGAGCAACAGTTGGAGCAGTTCCGCAAGCAGTCGGTCCGGCCGGCCGCTCAGTTCCTCGCAGGCCGCGGCAACCGCCTGGGTGTTCGCGTCCGCTTCCCCGTAATCCTGGGCGCTCGCCGGGACCGGAGGGAATCCGAGGGCTGCCGGCAGTGCGTCGAACAGCAACTCGTCCGGGTCCACGGCGGCCACCAGCACGTTTCTCGCCGCCAAGGCCCCTTCGCCGAGGTCGCGGGTCCGCCGCGTAAACCGATCGAGCCGCCTTGCCATCGAGACGAGGTGGCTGACCACACCGACGACATTAGCGACCCGGCGCCGGCGGGGACCGCCCCCGAGGCGGAGGCGCTTCGCGAGCGCGGCGACCACCTGCCCCCGCGCCCCGGTCGGATCGGCGAAGTGCCTGATCTCGAAGTGTCCCGGATTCCGGACCATTCGTTCCGAGAGGTCGGCCGCCAGCACCGGCTTGAAGGTGCCGTGCTCATAGGTGGCGATCTCCTCCCGTCGTGCGAGGAGCGCGACGGTCAGGAAAACGGGGATGACACCGGCCTTCATCCCGATCGGCGGCGACAGCAGCGCGCCGCAGATGTCGCGGAGGTTGACGCGCTCGGTCTGGGCTCGCTGGAACTCCCGCCGGACGACCTTCCACGCCGGCATCAGGGATTCTTCGGTCGGCTTGCGGAAGTCCGGGCATGCGTCCCTCGACGCGGCGCGATGAAGCCCTGTCCCCGCCAGGAACGCCCGATACATGGCCACTTCCGGCCCGTACCCCTCGAATCCGAGATCCGGCTCCGAACCCCGCTCGATCATCGCCTCGAGCAGCATCCGCCGGGCCTTCGCCCCCTGGGACGTGAGTTCCGTCCGGTTGAGCATCTCGTTCCGGACCACCGGGGTGGACGGATAGGCGAGGTCCGCCGCCTCTGACAGGGGCCGGCTGCCCCGGTCAGGCGTGAGCTCCTGTTCGACTGATTCCTCCACGCACATGGTCCAGCGGCAGGCGTCTGTCCGGAACGCGAGGGCGAACGCGCGCTCGAACTCGGCCCGAGCCAGCGCAAGCCGCTCCGCGAGTTCCCCTCGGGCTACCGGATCGCCGGCGACCGACGGATCTTCGAGCACCGCGGCGACGGCCGCGACCTCGCGCGCGGCGCGGTCGAGTTCCTCCACGCTCTTCGGTCTTGCCGCGATCACCGGCTTCGCGCCCGGACCGGGAGCGGGCAAGCTCGGACCCTCGGGGCCAACGGCCAGCAACACCTCGCCGTCGTACGGCGAGAAGGGGTCCAGCGCCTCGACGGATTCCCCGCCCTCCTCGTACCGCCGCGAGAAAACACGTAGCACATGGTTTTCGACGCTATGCCGCGCCGCCACCACGGGTGCGGGCGCCCCCATTCCAGACAGGATCTCGAAGAGTGAACTCTGCTGCATCCGCTCATGGGCTCCGTCCAGCACACGGCGCACGTCAATGTCCGTGCCCTGCCAGATCCGGTACTCGTCGACGAACGCCCGGTAGGTGATGACCCCCCGCGCTTCGAGTTGCGCAAGATCCTCCTCGGCGTTCGGTACGGCGAGCGCGAGCACCTCGCGCGAAGCCCGAATCGTCCGGCTGGTCGAGACGAGGTTCAGCAGGGCGATGGACTTGGCCAGACGGGTCTGCCTCCCGGACAGCCCGTGGATGTCCCGCAATCGGGTCGCGATCTCGGTCCAGCGACTCGACCGCGCAAGAACAGCGCTCACAGTCGCTCCGCCGCCGACGAGGTAGTCGTACACCGCATCGAGGCCGACCGACGGTAGCGGACCACGGGCCGGGATTCTCCGGTCCGCGAGAAACGATGCTGCGCTCGCCGGGTCCGTCCCGGCGAGGAAGGAGAACAGGGTGCGTTCGTGCTGGCCGTAGCGGCAGCACAACTCGGGCAGCACGAGCGCGACGAGCGGATGCAGCGGATAGCACGAGGCCAGCTCTTCGGCATCCGTCCCGTCGGCGATCCCCAGCTCGCGCAGGCTGTCCGCGTACGTTCGCGCTCGGTTACGGATGCGGTCTCGCAGAGCGTCGTCGCGGATGTCAAAGACCGACCCGATGAGCGCCCGCGTCTGGCGGGCCGACTCCACATAGGCCACGTCTTCGAATCGCCCCTGCACCTTCGCCCATTCGTGGCGCTTGGACGCCTCGGCGCCGACCAGGTAGTCATCGAAAGACAGGTGCTGCAGGGTGACGATGAAGATCGGAAGCCCCGCACCCTGTCCTGCTTCGGCGAGTTGCTGCAGGACGTAGGGGTCGGCGTCTCCACCGTCCCGGATGGCCTCCAGGGTCTTCCCGAACTCGTCCAGCACCAGGAGCAGGGGCGCCCGTTCCGCGAGACACCGAGCGACTTCGACGATGACCGACGCAGCCGGCCCGCTGCGCGACAGATCTGTCGCTTCCAGATCCCGCAGGGCCTTTTTCAGGAGCCGGGACGCCGGAAAGTCCCGCGCCGGGGGGATCCGGCCGTAGGTCCCGACCACCGCCGCGTGGAGCGCACGCAGCAGAGTGTGGGTGATGGGTTCGCGGTTCGCGGTCACTGGGCCGCGGTGGAATCCCGTCCGGCGAGTGCCGTGCCGCTCGTGTGCCTTCCGGATGGCCTCCGCGGCCTCCGGCGACGCTTGGGCGATCAAGCTGAGAACGACGTTTCGGACCCGCTTGCTCGGACCGAACGCGGCGTCGAGCAGGAGGGCGAGGGAGGACTTCCCGGAACCGTAGGGACCGGTGAGCGACCAAGCGCCCCCGGACCGCCCCGACAGAGCGGCGCCGGTCATTCGTTCGATGACATCGAGCGCCCGGGCGGTGACGATGTATCCGTCGAAGGGTTCCGGCCTGCCCGAATCCCGTTCTAGATTGGCCGAGCGGGCGAAACGGGACCGGACGGAGACGTAGGCAGCCAGGTCAGCCATCATCGAGCCCCCGCGCGGTAGTAGTCGTTGAGGATGCCGTTCGCAAGATCGCCTGGGGCTCCGGACCACGACAGCACCTGGGCCCCCGTGCTGGAGGTCAGTCGAATCCGCTTCGTCCGGCGCATCGTCGGTTCGAGAACAGCCAGTAGGTCTGCCTCGGTGAGCTTGAACGCCTTTCCGGGCGATCCCGGCTCGTGAACCAGACGGGCGATCGCGATCGTGTTGCCGGTGCTCCCTACCCTCGCCACGTACTCCAGAGCGGCGGCGGTCGCGACTGCGGACGGCAACTGGGGCTTGGGGCCGAGGATGAATCGGTACCGGCCCGGCGTCGTCGCCCGCCGGATCAGGTTGAGCTCGCGGAGGGGACAGTCCAGAACATCGTCAATGCTGCTCCGTTTGGCGCGGTCTTGCGGCGCGTAGGTGCGAAGCAGGGCACTCACGTCCTTCTTCAAGGACGAGCGACTCGGAGGGTTCCAAACGGTGGCATCGAGTTGCGCGCTGACCGCGCCCTCTAGGTCGTCATCGGTGAACTCGATGGGGTGGAACTCGTTGAACGCGAGCCACCAGACCGGAAGGCGACAGCGCGCCGCCAGGAGCCGCCAGTGCAGCAGCCAGAGGGTTCCGGGATCTTCCATCCACGGGTCCCATCCCGAATCACTGAACAGAAGATCGCCGGGAATAGTTGTCTCGAGACGCGTCCTGCGACCGCGGCGCTTGGAACTTTCGGTGATCAGATCGGCGGCGAGTCCCCAGAAGCGGATCGCGCGAACCATGTTCTTCCCCACCCCGACTCGGACAGGCGCGTCTTCGTGGTCGAAGATGTGGGGGTCTTCGGCCACGCATCGGTACGCCTTCCGGAACCAGCCGTAGCGCGGGTGGAAGGTTTCGTGGCGGACGAAGACGGGAGAGGCCGCCTCGGTCAGCCGCATCGCTCCACCCCCCGGGTCCTCTCGCGGACGAACTCGACCGCGGTCACGGTCTTTTCCACCGCTAGCTCGATTTCCTGAACGGTGGTGAAGCGGCCCACGCTGAAGCGCACGGCCTCGAAGGCGGCGTCCCGGGGCATCCCCATCGCCAGGAGGGTGGAGGACGGCTCGATAGAACCGGAGTGGCAGGCGCTGCCGAGGGAGACGGCCACGGGATCCATCTGCGTTACGACGGCTTCGCCGTCGGCGCCCGCAAACCGGACGCAGGCGGTGTTCGGGAGCCTCCGATTGGCGTCTCCGATCTCGTGGATGTCGGCGAGGCGTTGCTTCAATGACCCCGTGACCTGGTCCCGAAGCGCTTCCAACCGCTCCCGCTCGGAGGCCCGTTCCTCGGTGGCGATCCGGGCGGCAACGCCGAACCCCACGATGCCCGCCACGTTCAGGGATCCCGACCGCAGTCCCCGCTCGTGGCCGCCGCCGTGGAGGATGGGGCGGAGCCGTTTCAGGCTGAACCGGGTACCGATCAGAGCGCCCGCGCCTGTCGGGCCGCAGATCTTGTGGCTGCTGACCGACACGAAGTCCGCACCGAACTCTTCCTGGTCGAAGGGCAGCCGTCCAGCGAACTGGGTGGCGTCGCAGTGGAAGAGTGCTCCCGCCGCGTGGACGCGCTCGGCGATTTCGCCCACCGGGTTGAGAACGCCGGTCTCACTGTTGGCAGCCATGACGGATTCCAGCAGAACATCAGAACCTACCATCTTTCGGAGCCGGTCGACATCGACGAATCCGCCCGGCGTCACCGGGATGACGTCCACCTCGGCCTGCCCCGACTCCCGGAGCCACGCAGCGGTCTGGGAGACGGAGGCGTGTTCCACCGCCGAGATGAGGACTCGGTGACGGTCTGCCGGTCGCGCTTCGACGGCCCCGCGCAGCACCAGGTTGTTCGCTTCGGTGGCGCCGGAGGTGAAGACGACACCCGATGGGCGACCGCCGACCATGGAGGCAACATGGTCGCGGGCCTCGTCGGCCGCCGCCGCCTGGTTGCGTCCGAAGCGGTGGACGGAGGAGGCGTTCCCGAGCCCCTTGGTCAGGGCGCGCGCCATAACGTCGGCGACGCGGGGATCCAGCGGGGAAGAGCCGTTGTAGTCGAGGTAGATGCCGTCCATGTGGGGTCCGGGTGGAGGGTACCCGCGAGCCGTACCGGTGAGTAACGGGAGGGGCAGGGACATCCGTGGCTTGACCGTGCTCGGGATTCTGCCTTCGCAATGCGACAAAACCGACCACCCTGAGATGCGGGATGTCCGGCGCTACGCAGGTCGGGTCTGCCGGGGCAACATGTCGCTCAGGTGGCATCGGCTGGGCGGGAACATGTCGCAGTAGCCGTGTCTGGCGGGGAACTGGCGGGGAACATGTCGCTCTGGCGGCATCGGCCGGCGGGGAACATGTCGCAGTAGCCGGACCTGCCGGGGGAACATGTCGCTCTGGCGGAGTCGTCTGGCGAGCTACATGTCGCAGTAGCCGGACCTGCCGGGGGAACATGTCGCTCTGGCGGAGTCGTCTGGCGAGCTACATGTCGCAGTAGCCGGACCTGCCGGGGGAACATGTCGCTCTGGCGGGGTCGTCTGGCGAGCTACATGTCGCAGTAGCCGGACCTGCCGGGGGAACATGTCGCTCTGGCGGAGTCGTCTGGCCGGGAACATGTCGCAGTAGCCGGACCTGCCGGGGGAACATGTCGCTCTGGCGGAGTCGTCTGGCCGGGAACATGTCGCAGTAGCCGGACCTGCCGGGGGAACATGTCCCTCTGGCCGAGTCGTCTGGCGAGCTACATGTCGCAGTAGCCGGACCTGCTGGGGGAACATGTCGCTCTGGCGGGGTCGGCCGGCGAGCTACATGTCGCAGTAGCCGGACCTGCTGGGGGAACATGTCGCTCTGGCGGGGTCGGCTGGGAGCCATGCGGGGCAACGGCCGTACGCGGTTTTCGCGGCCGGAGGCCGCGATGCCGACCGGAGGTCGGCGTTCCAAGCCGTCCCCGCGCTTCTTCGAGATCGGCGGCAGGTGGTTTCGCGGCCTTCCGGGCCGCGGTGCCGGTGTGAACACCGGCGTTCCCCTACTTGCGCGCCATCTCGGATGGTTGGCGTTCCGGTTCAGGAACATGTATTCGCGGATTCCATGTACCTTTGTGTCGTGCGTATTCCCGGCGGCGAGCGAGCCGTGACGAACCTCATGGACTGGGCGAGCGGCAACGAGTGGGAAGACCGCAAGAACAGCGTGTTCGCCGCCCACCTGGAGCATTTCGAGGAACTCGGGATCTCCGACGAGGAACTGTTCAACAGACTGGGTTCGCTGGGCCCACCGTTTTTCAACTGCATCATCGAGGACTTCCTCTCGGCCCGCTTTGGCGAGAAGGGACGGGAGAACGTAGTCGACGCGTACCTCGCCCGGCGGGGTTGGCTCGAGAAAGGCCCCGCCCGAAACTATCTCCTCGCCCTCCGGGACTCGACGCCTTCGCTCTACGAGGTGGTGGGCTTCAAGCGCGGCCGCGAACTGACCGTTCGGGATCTCATCCGGGAAAGCGAGCCGGTGCGGGTGGACGAACAGGCCGGTTCCGAAACCCTGGGTCTTTGGGACTGCGTCTTCGCGGGGGTGGTGCGGATGGGCCGGAAGCGGTGTTTTACCGGCGCAGTGCTCCACTTCCCCCGTGAGCTGGCCCAGCACTGTGTCGAGAGACTTGGAGGTATCGCCAAGGATCTCCAGAAGGAGGTTCGCAAGGCTGCGAAGGAGCTGGGCGAGGACCACGAAGCCAGTGAGGCTGAGGCGCGGGATTTCGTGCTCCGGAGTCCCAAAACCGGAGTCTTTTTCACGACTTCCTTTGCGAAGTGGACCCTGGAACGGCTGGAGGCCCCCGCTGAAATGAGGAACACGGATGACGAACCCTTCGTCCTGTCCACTGTTCGGTTTCCGATCAAGGGAAGTGAGACGGAAGTCGCCGCCGCGCTCGATGACATCCCCGAGTTCGATCGGGCGGATGGGAACGAACCGCGGTGGTCGTGGCGCGGCCGCGCTCTGCCGCCGCTGCGTCTTCCCAAGGAACTCTTGCAGGACGATCCGGAGGCCGGGGCCGGATACCTGGACCTCGGGGGCCTCGAGATCGCGGATGGAGCCCTTCTGCTCCACGTGAACTCCGTCGAACGCGCCGAGCGGGGACGGGAGTTGCTCAGCTCGCGTCTCGGGCCGCTGCTGGGGAATCCGCTCACCTCGCACGAGGATCCCGCGCAGCGACTTCGAACCCCGCCGGGAGAACCGCCGCCGGAACCGAAGAAACCGGACCTGCCGCCCGAGGTCATGGAAGCGCTCGTGCGCGCCCAGTATGAGGAGCACTACCGGCAGGTCCTGGACGAGCCGGTCCCCATGTTGGGCAACCGAACGCCCCGGCGGGTGGCGAAAACCAAGAAGGGTCGTGCTGCCGTGGTGGAGTGGCTCAAGGGAATCGAGAACCTCGAATCGCGAAGCGCCGTTGAGGATGGTCGCCGCCCGGTGGATCTGTCCTGGCTGTGGGAGGAACTGAAGATTCCGCGACCCGGCGGCAATCGGTAGCGAACCGTGGCGGCCTCCCAGGCTGCTTGTGCTTCTCCGGTGATTCACAACCGTCGTTGCGTCTCACTTTCGGCGAAAAGTGAGCCACAAGAGGATTTGTCGCTCACCGGTGCACGACAAACGGCGTTGCGTCTCACTTTTGGCGAAAAGTGAGTCACAACGGGCGTTGTGACTCACGGGTGATCCACAACGCCGGCCCCCGGGCGTTCCGCCAGCCGCGGGCGCGACGTCCCTGATCCGCTGACTCCCGACCCGGCAAACGCGCATACCCTCTCCGCCCGATGGAACCAGCCGCGGGCCCGGAATCGAAACCGCGCGTTCTCGTCTCGGAACGGACGCCGGGAGGCCGGATCCTCGTTGGGGGTTCCGACGAACCGGGCCCGGAACTCTCGAGAAGGACGGAGGGACGCATCCTGGAGGCCTTTGCCGAAGGTCCGGCGGCCGGGGTCCTGCACCTTGGGGTGGCGGAGCCCGGGACGGACCTCCACCCGTCGCTGGAGTTCTGGCGCGATCTCGGGCGGATGTTCGTCGCCGCCGCCTGCGCGGCGCTCGATCCGCTGGAACCCGAGACCTTCATCCATCCCGAGCCTGAGCCGGAAGCACTCGCGGGACACGCCGAGTCGGTTCCCCCGATGCCCGGCGCCGAACTCGTCACCGCCGAGGTCCTCGCAGGGCTCTGGGGCGACCTCGGGGGGGTCCTCGCCGAGCGCGCGCGGTCGGCGTCCGGCGGACTCTCGGGCTGGCTACGGCAGGAGAGCCGCCTGTGGAACGTGGTGGGGCGCGTCTGCCTCCACCTCGCCGAGAACCGCCGCGACCCGCGGCACCCGTTCGCCTTCATGGCGACCTACGTCCACCGGGTGACCGGGCGCGCCCAGCCGTCGCACCTGCCGCTCCATCGGGCGCTCCGCGACTACGCCGGCCAGCGGAACCGCAAGAAGCTGCTCGCGCTCCTCGCCCCGCTGAACCGCGCCGCCGAAGGGAGCGAGTTCCTGCGCGAGTTGCTGGCTTCGGGGCGCATCTACCGGCCGCTGCCGTGGAGCGCCGCGGACGCCCATCGCTTCCTCCGCGAAACCTCGGTCTATGAACGCGCCGGGCTGGTGACCCGGACGCCCGACTGGTGGAACCCGAAGGCGCCGCCCCGGCCGCGGGTCTCGGTGACCGTGGGGTCGCGCGAACCGTCGCGGCTCGGGGTGGAAGCCCTGCTCGACTTCGACCTCTCGCTCACCGTTGACGGCGAGGCGCTGAGCGATGCCGAGCGCACCGAACTCCTGCGCTCTTCCGAGGGGCTCGCGCTCATCCGGGGGAAATGGGTCGAGGTGGACGCGGAGAAGCTCCGCGAGGTGCTCGGCCAATGGGAAAAGGCGCAAAAGCACGCCGAGGCGCTCGGGATCCCGCTGGGGGAGGCGATGCGGCTCCTCGCCGGCGTCAACCTCTCGGGAGCGTCCGGCGAGGTCGAAGATCCGGACGCCCCTGACTGGTCCGACGTGTGGTCGGACGTGGTCGCCGGTCCCTGGCTCCAAAAGCAGCTCCAGGCGCTCCGGGATGCGCCGCCGCCGGCCGAAGCGGTCGCGGGCGCCGGACTGCGGGCGGTTCTCCGCCCCTACCAGGAGCGCGGCGTGGGCTGGCTGCTCACCCTCAAGGGCCTCCGCCTCGGCGGCTGCCTCGCCGACGACATGGGACTCGGGAAGACGGTCCAGGCGCTCGCCGTCTTCTGCCTCGCCGCCCAAAACAGCGAGGCCCGAAACGGCGAGGCCCAAAACGGCGAGAAAGGCCCGGACCTGCTGGTCGCGCCCGCGTCGCTGCTCGAGAACTGGCGGCAGGAAGCCGCGCGTTTCGCGCCCAAGCTGCGGTTGCTGATCGCGCATCCCTCGCGGATTCCGTCGGCGCGCCTCAAGAAGCTGCCGGCCGCCGAGCTCGCTGCCGCCGATCTGGTGGTGACGACCTACGGCACCGTCCTCCGCACGCCGTGGATGCGGAAGCGGCGCTGGCGCAGCGTGGTGCTCGACGAGGCGCAGGCGGTCAAGAATCCGGCCGCCAAACAGACGCGGGCGGTCAAGGCGATCCCCGCAGGCTGGAAGCTCGCGCTCACCGGCACCCCGGTGGAGAACCGGCTCGGGGACCTCTGGTCGCTCTTCGACTTCCTGAACCCGGGGCTCCTCGGGAACGCGAAGGAATTCCAGCGCGCCGCCAGGTCCATGGCCCGGGACCGGCAACAGGGCTACGCGCCGCTCCGCCGGCTTCTCCGGCCCTACATCCTCCGGAGGCTCAAGACCGACCGCAGCATCATCGCGGACCTCCCGGACAAGACCGAGGTCACCGCTTTCTGCGCCCTCAGCCGGAAGCAGGCGGCGCTCTACGAACGGGCCGTCGCCGAGATGCAGAAGGCTCTCGAAGATGAAGACGGGATCAAGCGCCGGGGCGTGGTGCTCGCCTTCCTGACCCGCTTCAAGCAGATCTGCAACCATCCCTCCCAGTGGCTCGGCGACGGCGACTTCGATCCGGCGGAGAGCGGCAAGTTCTCGCGGCTCCGGGAGATCTGCGAATCGGTCGCCGCGCGGCAGGACAAGGTGCTTGTCTTCACCCAGTTCCGCGCGCTGCTCCCTCCGCTCGCCGCCGTCCTCGACCGGGTGTTCGGCCGGCCCGGGCTGATCCTCCACGGCGGGACTCCGGTGAAGAAGCGGCCGGGGATCGTCCGGCGCTTCCAGGAGGACGAGCGCACGCCGTTCCTCGCGCTCTCGCTGAAAGCCGGCGGCGTCGGGCTGAACCTGACGGCCGCCTCGCACGTGATCCACTTCGACCGCTGGTGGAATCCGGCGGTGGAGGACCAGGCCACCGACCGCGCCTTCCGCATCGGCCAGCACCGGAACGTCCTCGTGCACAAGTTCGTCTGCCGGGGTACGCTCGAAGAGCGTATTGACGCGATGATCCAGGACAAGCGGAAGCTCTCCACCGAAGTGCTCTCCGCCGGGGCGGAGGCGGCGCTCACCGAAATGAGCGACGATCAGCTCGTGGACCTCGTGCGGCTCGACCTCGGACGCGCCGTCGAGAGTGAGGTCGCGTGAGCCGCTCGCGGCGCGCGAGGCGCCGGCTCCGGACGCGCCGACCCCGGCCCGCTCCGCCTCCTTCCCACGACGAGGTCCTCCGCCGCGCCGCGGCGCGTGCCCGGGAGCGCTTTCAGGCTCTCCAGCCCGTTCCGGGAAGCGACGACTGGTTGCCCGACACGGACCACTGGGGAGCGGCTTGGCACGACCACGTCGAACGCGGCTACGCCTGCCCGGAGGTCCTCGCGCGGGGCCGCGAAACCGTCGCGCGCGGCGCGGTGATCCACCTCGAGATCCAGCGCGGCGGCGTCCGGGCGCGGGTGCGGGCGGGGGCGGAGTACGGGGTGGCGCTGGACATCGCCCCCCTCGCCGGGTATCGCTGGAACGCCCTGCGGGAGCTGTGCGTCCGCCAGGGCTGGTTGCGCTGGGAGATCGTCGGCCAGCCACCGGAGGCCTTTCGGAAGGCCGCTGGCCTCGGCGGCCTGCTCCCGTCCCCGGCCGAGATCTCCTTCCGCTGCGTCTGTCTCGACCGGCGCGTCCCGATGTGCGAGCACGCGGCGGCGGCGCTCTACGGCGTGGGGATCCGGCTGGATGAGGCTCCGGAAGCGCTCTTCGAACTGCGCGGCGCGCACCTCGGCGCGGTGCCGAACTCCGCGCTGAAGGGCCTGCCCGAGCCCGCGCCGGGGAAGACCCTGCACCTGGACGCGCAAGGGCTCGCGGACCTCTTCGGCGTCGAAGTCGAACCCGAACCGGACCCGGATGCGGACTTGGCGGCGCTGGACACGCTGCCGGCCGCGGAGCAACACAAACCGACACGGCCCCCACGGACGCTCTTCGGCGGACCGTGAGGGCAGCGGGAACATTCCATGGCGATCTACGACCCGTTCCTCGATGAGGACGACGATGACCCCCATTGGCCGTCCGCCCGGCCCACCGTCTCCGACCTGCGCCACTGGGCCCAGGCGATGCTCGAAAGCTACGCCATCAACGACATCGAGGTGGACCCGGTGCGAGAGATCCTCTTCACGAACCAGGTGGTCCGGAGTTTTTGGGGAAAGACGTGGTGCGAGAACCTGAAGCACTGGGGCGCGAGCAAACACAAGTTGGCGCGCGGCCAGACCTATGTCCGCTGCGGGGCCAGCGTCAACCTTCGGTTTTTTGACGGCCGCGCCTTCGCGCGGGTGAGCGGAACCGGCCTCTACACCGTTTCCGTGGTTGTCGAGCCGATTTCCCCGGAGCGCTGGAGTTCCATCCGGGACCTGTGCGTCCGCCGGATCGAGTCGCTTGTTGGACTGGTGCGGCCCGATCCGCCCGCTCCGGCCCGGGAGATCGTCGCCCATCCGCAGACCGGGCTCTTTCCGGCGTTCGCCGAGATGAAGGTGGGCTGCGACTGTACCCAGGGGCGCGGGATCTGCGTGCACGCGGCGGCGGCGATGTACGGGATCGGGGCGCGGCTCGACCGGTCGCCGGAGGAACTCTTCCACCTGCGGGGGCTCGATCCCGACCGGCTGACCGAGCAGGCGGTGGAGGAGGCGGCTTCGCCGCCGGGACGCGAGGCGCTGGACGCTGCCGATCTTTCCGCGATCTTCGGGGTCAACGTCGAGGACGAACCCCCGCCCGCCTGACCGGAGAGAACGGGGCCTTGTACTACCGCCGCTGGTATTCGCCGCCGACGGTGGGCGAGTTGCGCTTCCGGGCTTTCGAACAGGTCCGGAAACTGCGAAAGGCCGGGAAAGCGATTGCTCCGGTTGAGCCGATCCCCGGCACCCGGATCGCGAAGACCTTCTGGGGCAAGGCGTGGTGCGAGAACCTGCTTCACTACAGCGATTTCGAGAATCGCATGCCCCGCGGCCGGAAATACGTGCGCAGCGGGTCGGTCGTCCATCTGGCGGTCGAACCGGGTTCGGTTCGGGCCCTGGTCAACGGGACGGACCTTTACCAAATCCAGGTCGGAATCCTCCCCGTGCCGGACGCGCGCTGGGCGGCGCTCCAGCGCGAGTGCGCGGGCGAGATCGGATCGCTGGTGGAGCTGCTTTCCGGGAAACCGCCGGGGCGGGTCATGGAGATCGTGAGCCGGCCCGGCGAGGGGCTCTTCCCGTCGCCCGACGAGATCGCGTTGGACTGCTCCTGTCCCGACTGGGCGGCGATGTGCAAGCACGCGGCCGCCGCGATGTACGGAATCGGCGTACGACTGGACCATGACCCGGGGCAGCTCTTTACATTGCGGGGAGTGAGCGCCGACGAGCTGGTGGGCGCGGCGGTCGAGGCGGCGGCGCCGGCCGCCGGCGAAGCGCTCGCCTCGGAGGATCTCGGCGCCCTCTTCGGGGTCGAAATCGAGACGGAGCCATCCGGACCGGCGCCGGCTCCGGTGAAGAAGGCCGCCGCGAAGAAGAAGGCGCGCAGGAAGGCAGTTCGCAAGAAGGCGGCTCGGAAAAAGGTGACGCGCAAGAAGGTCACGCGCAAGAAGGTCACGCGCAAGAAGGTCACGCGGAAGAAAGTGACACGGAAGAAAGCAGTGCGGAAGAAGGTGACGCGGAAGAAGGCGGTGCGAAGGAAAGGCGGGTAGGGGGAGGCGTAGCGCAGCGGGCCGCTAACAGCCTGTGGTGGAACCCACGTGAGCGCCGAGAGCGGGGAGGCGCCCGGCTGACAAGGCGCGTGAGGGAGGAGCCCCCACCGGGAGAACTGGCCCGGGTGTATTTCGACCGAAGCGCAACGATGAGCGAGCCGAAGGCGAGCGGTTCAGCGGGGATTCAGCGGGCGTCGAATGCCGCGTGAGTTTCACCACAGGCTGTTGACGCTCAACGGGTGGATCCCGATCCGTTGAGACGATGCCCGCTCGTGGCGACTCCCGATCGCCCGGGCGTCGGGGACGGAGCGGTAGATTGAGGGCATG
Organism: Candidatus Marinacidobacterium sp.; assembly: GCA_965223075.1. Taxonomy (GTDB): domain Bacteria; phylum Acidobacteriota; class Vicinamibacteria; order Marinacidobacterales; family Marinacidobacteraceae; genus Marinacidobacterium. The sequence goes on from OZ244986.1 coordinate 2,529,180, forward strand.
AACCGGATGCTGCGGGTTCCACCGAGTGCCGTCGGCCGGGCCGCCCACTTTGTGGGGCGCCGGCGCGAACTGGCATTGATCCGGGAGATGCGGGAGACGGTCAGCGCTTGGGCGGAACCGCAACTGGCGGTGATCCAGGCCCCTCCCGGCGCGGGCAAGTCGGCGCTCCTCCGGGAGGCCGCCCGGATCGCCGAGGAGGAACGGGCGGTGGTTCTCGACATCCCCCCGGCGACTCTCGACAGCCCGGAAGGCTTGCGCGGAGGGGTCCTCCGTCAACTCGAGTACCGGGATCGGTGGCGGGACCTTCTCCCCAGAGTGAAGGTCGGCTTCTCGGTTGGCGCCGACGCTTCGGCGGAAATCGGGGGGCCGACGGCAGCGCCGGCGCGCCTGTTTCTTGATGGTCTGGCGTCGCTCTCGCAGCGGTACGGCCCAGACGCGGAGGGGCCTTCGTGCGTGGTGGTGCTGATTGACGAGGCGCAGAAGCTGGCCGAACGCCACCGGAGCACCGTTGAGTTGCTGCTGGGCGCCCTGCGGGAGAGAACGGGGCTACGAACCGTGACGCTCCTCGCCGGGTTGCCGGATACCGTGGATGCGTTGGAGTCGCCGAGCCTCGGGCGGGCGCAGGTGCAGTTCGGACTCGGGCCGCTCCGCCGGAACGAGAGTGTGAGCCTGCTGGAGTTGTGGCTCGCCGACAATGGGTTCCGGGCAGAGGGCGGAGAGCGGCTGGACGCCATCGCCGAGCACGCGCAGGACTGGCCGGAGCACCTGATGCACCACATCCGGGCCATGGTGGAGGCGGCGGCGGAGAACGGCGGGGTGGTGGACGCGGAGGTGGTGAAGCGGACAAACGCGACGGCCCGGGAACCGATGCAGGTCTATTACGAGGGACGGCTGCGGGTGATGCGCGGCCGGGCGGCGGCGGACCACCGGGCGCTGATGGCGCTCGCGGTGGCGTCGCGCGAACTCGATGGCCGGCTGAGCGACCAGTTGGCGCAGCAGATCATCGAGGCGGCGGGCGCCGCCCCCGAGCTGTCCACGCGGCTGGAACATGCCGGGGTTCTGGTGAGCGATCGGGGGCGGTCGCGGTTCGCCATCCCGTCGCTGATGCGGCATGTGATCGCAACGCGGCGGCCACTGTCGCAGGGGCTGGCGGCTGTGGTTGGGGCCGGGGTCGCGGAAGAGCGGGATGCCGAGTCTTGACAGCCGGCCGGACCGAGCGGTGTGCGGCCGCGCCCTCACGACGGGTCGAACGTGGTCGCCGGGCAACCGCGGACGGCCGTTAGGCTGGCGGCGTGGTCCGGGCAGATCCAGTGCCGGCGAACAGATCGGAGGCCGGTCGAAAGGCATGGAAAAGGGCGAGGGACAAGGCCCACGAAAAGGGGTTCGCCGATGGCCGCGCGGAAGGGCTCGCCGATGGCCACTTGAAAGGCCGGGATGAGGGGCGCGTGACCCTGGTCCGCGCGATCCTGGCGCTTCGGGGGATCGGAGTCTCGCCGGGCTTTCCCTCCCCTCGTCAGCGGGCAGCGCTCACGGACGCGTCCGACGATGTGGTCGCCCGCGCCGCCCTCGGTGCGACCAGCGAGGCCGATTTCACGGCCCGCCTCGACTGATCCGGCACTGACGGCCGCGAGTAGTCACCGGCAAGTCGGTTCGACGCGCCTTTTCGCTCGTCGGCCGCGTTGTCCCGGCCCATGACGGAAGCCGAGGAAGCGTCGGCCGTCTCGGTCTGTGGCATCCAACGTTTCGCGGGCCCGCGGCCCGCGGTGCCGACCGGAAGTCGGCGTTCCAAGCCGTCCCCGCGCTTTCTCTTTGCCGGGAAGACGCGATTCCGCCCGCCTGCGGCGGACCGGCGGTCCCTGAACTGCGCGACTCGAAGCCACCGGTCCCTCAACCCGCGTGTTGTGCCAGAATTCCCCGTTGCCCAGGAACGGATGAACGCGGCCTCCGGCCTCCTTCGGATTCCGTCCCACGAGCTCTCCGGGTGAGGGCTCGGTCCACACCCCTTCTGAACGAAACGTCCCCATGAGTCTCCATACCGTGCGCCGCGGATTCGACATCCGCGTCATGGGGGCTCCCGCACCGGACGGTCCGGCGGACGAACTCCACATCCCTTCCAGAATTGCGCTGCTCGGCGCGGACTATCCCGGGACGCGGCCCACGATGAGGGTCGGGGAGGGAGATTCGGTTTCCCGGGGCGCCGTGCTCTTCGAGGACAAGAAGGCGCCCGGGGTCCGGTTCACCGCGCCGCTCGCGGGGCGGGTGACCGCGGTGCATCGGGGAGAGCGCCGGACCTTCGTCTCGCTCGTCATCGAGTTGAACCCCGAAGAACGCGCCGGCGGACGGGGAGACGGCCACGCGTCGGGGGCCTGGTCGGGGCGCCATCCCGACGCCCTTGGTGACGACGCGGTCCGGGATCTCCTGCTCGAATCGGGCGAGTGGACCGCGATCCGCACCCGGCCGTTCGGCCGGGTGGCGAACCCCGCGACGCGGCCCCACGCGATCTTCGTGACCGCCACGGACACTGCGCCCCTCGCCCCGGATCCGGTGGCCGCGGTCAGGGACCGGGCTACCGATCTCGACTGGGGAATCGGAGCCGTTTCGCGTCTCACCGGCGGACCGGTGTTCGTCTGCTCGCGTGCTGGCCGGCAACTTCCGGTGAAGGACGCGGGCCGGGTCCGCCACGAGGAGTTCGCCGGGCCTCATCCCGCCGGTACCGCGGGACTCCACATCCACCGTCTGGCGCCGGTCCGCCGCGGCCATGAGGCCTGGCACCTCGACGCCCAGGATCTGGCTTCCATCGGCAAGCTCTTCCGAACGGGGGCCGGTGATCCGTTCCGGGTGGTGTCGCTGGGGGGCCCTCCGGTCCGGCGGCCGACCCTCATGCGCGCTCCGATCGGCGCATCGCTTGAGGACTTCGCCACCTCCGAAGCCGGGACTCCGAGCGAGCGCCGAGTCATTTCCGGGTCTCTCCTCTCCGGGCGGACCGCCTCGGACGACGTGACCGGCTACCTCGGCCGTTATCACCGTCAGGTGACGGTGCTCGAAGAGGACCGCCGCCGGCGGTTCCTGGGCTGGCTCACCCCCGGCGCGCGTGCGGTCTCGGTGAGCCGGACCTTCCTCTCCGCGGTTCTGCCCGGCGGAGCCCGCCCCCTCACCACCGGGACGAACGGTTCCCGGCGCGCCATCGTTCCAATCGGGAGCTATGAGCGGGTGATGGCCTTCGACATCCCGGCGGTGATGCTGCTCCGCGCGCTCCTGATGGAGGACATCGGGCGGGCCGAGGAACTCGGGGCGCTCGAACTCATCGAAGAGGACCTGGGTCTGCTGACCTTCGCCTGCCCCGCGAAGAACGACTACGCCCCGGCGCTGCGGCGCATTCTGGACACTCTGGAGGAGGAGGGCTAGCAGCCTGTGATGAAACCCAGGCGGCCCAGTTCTCCCGGTGGGGGCTCGAGCGGCGATGCATCCCGGCTGAACCGCCCCCCCACCGGGAGAACTGGCGCTTTGCGGCGCGCGGCGTTGCGTTTCGGTCGAAATACACTCGGGCCAGTTCTCCCGGTGGGGGCTCCTCCCTCACGCGCCTTGTCAGCCGGGCGCCTCCCCGCTCTCGGCGCTCACCCGGGTTCCACCACAGGCTGCTAGTCCCCGATGCTCCGCGCGCTCCTCGATCGCCTCGGGGCGCCGTTCGAGCCGGGACGCCCACTCCATCGCCTCTGGCCGCTCTGGGACGCCCAGGACACCTTCCTTTACACCCCGGGAAAGACCACGGCCGGGCCTTCGCACGCCCGCGACCGCCTCGACATGAAGCGGCTCATGTTCACGGTGGTGGCGGCCCTCGCCGGCACCGTGGCGATGGCCTTTTACAACACCGGCCTCCAGGCGAACCTCGCAATCTCCCAGGGGGCCGCGCCGCTGCCCGGCTGGCGCACCGCGGTGATCGAAGCTCTGGGGATCGGCTTCGCTCCGGACAGCGTGCTCGCCGCCGTGGTCCACGGCGGGCTCTGGTACCTGCCGGTCCTGATCGTCACCTTTGCCGTCGGCGGCGCCTGGGAAGTGCTCTTCGCGGCGGTCCGGCGCCACGAGGTGAGCGAGGGATTTCTGGTCACCGGGATGCTCTTCCCGCTCATCCTCCCGCCCACCGTGCCGCTCTGGCAGGTGGCGCTGGGCATCAGCTTCGGCGTGGTGGTGGGCAAGGAGATCTTCGGGGGCAGCGGTTTCAACATCCTGAACCCGACGCTCACCGCCCGCGCTTTCCTGTTCTTCGCCTATCCGGCCGATCTGACCGGAGACCGCATCTGGATCGCCGCGGACACGGCCCCCGACGCGGTCAGCGGGGCCACCTGGCTCGCCCGGCTCAGTCTCACCGGTCCGGAGGCGTTTCAAGAAACGTTCCATCCCGCGGGCGGGGTGGGGGTCTCGGTTTGGGACTCCTTCATCGGCCTGCTGCCCGGTTCCATGGGAGAGACCTCGGTGCTCGCCTGCCTCTTCGGAGCGGTGGTCCTGGTGGCGACCGGAATCGGTTCGCTTCGGATCATGCTGGCGGTGGCCGCTGGGACCCTCGTGATGGGCGGCCTCCTGAACCTGATCGGTTCGGACACCAACCCGTTTTTCGCGGTGCCGTTCTGGTGGCACTATCTTCTGGGCGGCTGGGCCTTCGGGGCCGTGTTCATGGCCACCGAGCCGGTGACGGCGCCTTCGACGAACGGCGGGCGCGTGGTCTACGGCTTCCTCATCGGAGTGCTGGTGGTGCTGATCCGGGTCGTGAATCCCGCCTACCCGGAAGGCATGATGCTCTCCATCCTGCTCATGAACGTCTTCGCCCCGCTCATTGATCATTTCGCCCTGCGGAGCAACGTCCGCCGGAGGGCGGCAGCCGGAGCCGTTACGGCCGCGGCCGCTCGCTAACATCCTGGCGCTGTCGTGAGAACCGCGCGCTACATCCTGGGGTTCGCGGCGGCCGTGTGCCTCGTCTGCGCCGTAATGGTGTCGGGCTCGGCGGTGGCGCTGCGGGATCTCCAGGCGGCGAACGCCGAACGCGAGCGGCAACGGAACGTCCTCTTTGCCGCCGGGCTCGCCGATCCGGGCGAGGACCTCTCCGAATCGGCGATGGCCGAGCGCTTCGCGGCGGTCCGCGCGGTGGTGGTGGATCTCGAAACCGGGGAGGAGATTCCCGAGGTGGATCCGACGGGCGTGGATCCGCTGGTAGAGGCCGGCATCACGGATTCCTCGCGCCCGGTTCCGAAAAACCTGGCGCGCGTCCGCCGGGTGGAGAGACGCTCGGTGGTCTACCTCGTCGAACAAGGTGGACAACTCGAGTCGGTCGTGCTGCCGATCCGGGGGCAGGGGCTCTGGTCCGTGCTCTACGGCTACCTGGCGCTCGAGGCGGATCTCGACACGGTGCGCGGGCTCACCTTCTACGAGCACAAGGAGACCCCCGGACTGGGCGGGGAGGTGGACAACCCGAATTGGAAAGCGCTGTGGCCGGGACGACGGGTGTTCGGCGCCTCCGGAGAGCCGGTGATCGAGGTGGCGCGGGCCGCCGCCGGGCCGGTGGACGAGGACCCGCACCGGGTGGACGGGCTCTCGGGCGCCACCATGACCAGTCGGGGCGTCACGAACCTGCTCCGTTTCTGGTTGGACGAGAACGGCTTCGGCCCGTTCCTGCAAAGACTTGCGGATCGCCTCGGGGCGGAAGCGGGCGGGTAGGGACCGATGGCCACCGAAGTGCGGCGGGTCCTGATGGATCCGCTCATCCACAACAACCCGATAGCGCTGCAGGTGCTCGGGATCTGTTCGGCGCTCGCGGTCACCACGAACATGCAGACCTCGGTGGTGATGAGCGCCGCCGTGGTGGCGGTGACCGCGCTCTCCAATCTGTCGGTCAGCCTGCTCCGCAACCTCATTCCGACCAGCATCCGGATCATCGTCCAGCTCACCATCATCGCGTCGCTGGTCATCGTCACCGACCAGATCCTGAAGGCGTATGTCTATGAGATCTCGAAGCAGCTCAGCGTCTTCGTGGGTCTCATCATCACGAACTGCATCATCATGGGCCGCGCGGAGGCGTTCGCGATGCAGAACCCGCCGCTCAGGAGCCTGATCGACGGGATCGGGAACGGGCTCGGCTACGCGGCCATCCTGCTGGTGGTGGGTGCCGCCCGCGAGGTGCTCGGGGCCGGCTCCTTCTGGGGCATCCCGGTGCTGCCGCTTGCATCCGAGGGTGGCTGGTTCGTCCCGAACGGGTTGATGAGCCTTTCCCCCGGCGCTTTCTTCGTGATCGGCTTCCTTATCTGGGGCCTGCGGACCTTCCGGCCCGAGCAGAACGAGGCGGAGTGATGCTTCAGGACTATCTGAACATCGCAATCAAGGCGATCTTCGTCGAGAACATGGCCCTGACCTTCTTCCTCGGGATGTGTTCGTTCCTGGCGGTTTCGAAGCGGGTCAGCACCGCCATCGGCCTCGGGACTGCGGTGGTCTTCGTCCTCACCGTCACGGTTCCGCTGAACCACGCCATCAACGACTACCTGCTCCGTCCCGGCGCTCTCGGCTGGGCGCACGCCTCGCTGTCCGGCCAGGACCTCTCGTTCCTCCGCTTCCTCACCTTCATCGGAACGATCGCGGCCACTGTTCAGGTGGTCGAAATGGCGCTCGACCGCTTCTTCCCCACGCTCCACGCCGCCCTCGGGGTGTTCCTGCCCCTCATCGCGGTCAACTGCGCCATCCTCGGCGCCTCGCTGCTGATGGTGGAGCGCGGTCTCACCCTGCCGGAGGCGGCGGTGTTCGGGTTCGGGTCCGGGGTCGGCTGGGCGCTGGCGATCGCCGCGCTGGCCGGGATCCGGGAGCGGCTGCGGTACCACCACATCCCGGCCGGGCTGCGCGGGCTCGGCATCACCTTCCTGCTCACCGGGCTGATGGCCATCGGCTTCATGGCCTTCGGCGGCATCCAGTTGTAGCCGTCCATGAGCACCGTCCTCCTCGGGGTCGCCGGCTTCACCGGGGTCATCCTGGCGCTGGTGGTCGTGCTCCTCTACGCGCGAAAGCGCCTGGTGGCCACCGGGGAGGTGACGATCCGCATCAACGACGATCCGGAGCACGACATCTGCACGGCGGCGGGGGGCACGCTGCTCGGCACCCTCGCTGCGCAGCAGCTCTTCATCCCCTCTGCCTGCGGCGGCAAGGGGAGCTGCGGGGTATGCATCCTGAAGGTGCTCGACGGGGGCGGAGCCGTGCTCCCGACCGAGCGCAGCCACCTGACCCGCGGCGAGGAGCGGGAGGGCGTCCGGCTCTCCTGCCAGGTCCGGGTGAAGCAGGATCTGAGAATCGAGATCCCGGCCGAACTCTTCAGCGTGCGGCAGTGGAAATGCCGGGTCCGCTCGAACCACAACGTGGCGACCTTCATCAAGGAGCTGGTGCTCGAGCTGCCGCCGGGGGAGGCCGTCCCCTTCCGCGCCGGCGGTTACATCCAGATCGACTGCCCGCCGTATGAGTTCAGTTACCGGGATTTCGAGATCGAGGAGGAGTACCGGGACGACTGGGACCGCTTCAACATGTGGCAGTACACCGCTTCGGTTGCCGGCGGGGAGGAGGTGGTGCGCGCCTACTCGATGGCGAACTACCCGGAGGAGCGGGGCATCATCCTGCTGAACGTGCGGATCGCCTCGCCGCCGCCCCGGATGCCCGACGTCCCGCCTGGCAAGATGACTTCCTGGCTCTTCGGGCTGAAGCCCGGGGACGAGGTGACGATCTCCGGCCCCTTCGGCGAGTTCTTCGCCAAGGAGACCGACACCGAGATGGTCTTCGTCGGGGGCGGCGCCGGCATGGCGCCGATGCGGTCGCACATCTTCGACCAGTTCCGGCGGCTGAAGACGGACCGGCGGGTGTCCTTCTGGTACGGCGCCCGGAGCCTCCGCGAAGCCTTCTACGAAGACGACTTCGACGCGATCGCCGCCGAAAACCCCAACTTCGACTGGAAGCTGGCGCTGTCCGAGCCCCTCCCCGAGGACAACTGGACCGGCTACACCGGGTTCATCCACCAGGTCCTCTACGAGCACTACCTGAAGGACCACCCGAACCCCGAAGACGCCGAGTACTACCTCTGCGGCCCTCCGCTGATGCTCAAGGCCTGTCTCCAGATGCTCGACAGCCTCGGCGTGGAGCCGGAAAACATCGCCTTCGATGACTTCGGCTGATGCGGCCCGGGCCGGGAAGGGACCGGCGGTCTCCGATCGGCATCACGGCACGGAGGCAAGGGAACGCCGACCTCCGGTCGGCACAGCCCGCCGCAGGCGGGCGGAGTCGCGTATCGCGAAACACCGGGATGGTTCCCCTCTCGGCACCGTCCTCATCCCAGGAGGCGACGCGCCCGCCAGGGAACGCCGGTCTTCAGACCGGCACCGCTGCGCGGAGCGCAGCGAAAGGCGTGTACCACGCAGCCGTCCGGATGACGCTGAACGCGGGGGTCCCGGCCGAGAGGCGACCCCCCCCGAACTCGGGGTCCTTCCCTGCCGCCCGCCTGCGGCGGGCTGTGCCGGCCCCCACCGGGAGACTGGCCAGAGGTCGGCGTTCCCTTGCCTGCGCGTCGCTCCGCCTGGTGGCTTGGGCACCGAGAGGTGCACCATCCCGGAACTGCACTTTTCATGACGGGCGGGGTGTACAGGAGGACCCGATCATGTGGGTTTCTCCCGGTGGGGGCCTTCAGACCGGCACCGCCCGCCGGAGGCGGGCGAAACCCGAAACCCTGTTCGCGCTCATGGCGCTGACCTGCGCCGCCGCCTGCACCACCCCACTCCCCAACCCCACCTGGACCCTCGACGGCGAAGCCTTCGGCACCCGCTGGACGGTCCAGATCCGCGGCCCGGAAAAAGACTCTGACCGCGTCCGCGCCGCCATCGAGGCCGAACTCGACGCCGTGGACCGCCGCATGTCCAACTGGCGGTCGGATTCGGAACTCACTCGCCTCAACGGATCGGAATCCACGGACGCCCTGCCGATCTCCGACCCCCTGGCGCTGGTCCTCGAATCGGCACTCCGGGTCCACGAAGAATCGAGAGGCGCCTTCGACATCACCGTCGGGCCGCTGCTGCGACTCTTCGGTTTCGGTCCCGCGGGAACCCCGATCAGCCGGCGCCCAGCTCCGCGGAGTTCGAAGCTACCCGTTCCCTGGTCGGCAGCGGCCTGCTCTCCGTCGAACGCGAACCCGGCGGGCGCGCCGTCCTCCACCGCCAGATTCCGGACGTCGAAATGGATCTCTCCGGAATCGCCAAGGGCTACGCCGTGGACCGGGTTTCCGCGGCGCTCACCGAACTGGGGCTTACGGAACATCTCGTTGAGGTCGGGGGCGAAATCCAGGCGCGGGGCGAATGGACGGCGGGCGTGCAGGACCCTTCCGGCGGCCTGGCCACCCGGATCCACCGGTCGTTTCCGCTACGCGACCTCGGAATGGCGACCTCCGGCGGCTACCGGGACTTCCGGGCGGCCGATGGCGAGGAGGATCGGTTCTGGACCCACATCCTGGACCCCCGCACCGGCCGGCCGGTTGAACGCCGCAGCGGATCGGTGACGGTGCTTGCCGACTCGTGCCTTGAAGCCGACGCCTGGGCTACGGCGCTCTATGTGCTCGGCCCCGACGCGGGACGCGAACTGGCCGAGGCCCGCGGCCTCGCCGCCTTCTTCCTCACCGTGAACCCGGACGGAACCGTCGCCGAGGCCGCCTCCTCCGCTTTCGCCGCCGAGACCCGCGGGCGGACCGGGTTACGCCTCGGACGCTGGGCCCCGCGCTTGTGGCGCGGCGCAGCTCAGTCCGCGGGGTCGAGCACCCGAAGTCCCTCCCGCTCCGCCGCCGTGACGAGCCTCCCGTCGAGGGAGACGAAGGCCACTTCGCCGGCGATCTGATCCCGCAGCAGCAGCGCAGCCCCGAGTTGCCCGGCGTCCGCGACCGGCAGGGGATGGCGCGCGAGCAGCGACCCCGCACGGGCCCGCACCGAGAGGACGTCGCTCACCTCGTGCCACTCCGCCGCAAGGTCATCCAGGCTGTCCAACACCGCGCGCCGTGTTTCTCGGGACAGCAGTCCCTGGCGCAATCGACGCTCGACGGCCCCCATGACCTCCACTCGCGTCCAGACCCAGGTAGCAATCTGCGGATCGTCGGCGAGCCAGCGGCGCGCCCGTGGCGTAGACGGTTCGCGGATGAGCAGAGGTACCAGCGCCGACGAATCCCAGTACCTCACACCCGATCTTCGCGATCTTCGATGACTGCTTCCGAGAGCCGGGCGCCGGGTGCTTCGATCGGCGGCCGCTCCAGAATTCGTCTGGCGTTCCCCCGACCCGGCGTCACGATGCCCGCCGCGATGAGCCGCCGCAGGTCGTCGTCGCCGCTCGCCGCGGGTACGAGCCGCGCGACCGGCGTGCCCCGGTTGAGCACCTGAACTTCCCCGCCGCGCCGCACTTCGCGCAGGTAACGGGAGAGGTTCGCCTTGAGTTCGGAAACGGACGCGGTCTGCATGAGACCATTATGGTCTTTGCTTCATGACCTATCAAGTCATTTCGCATCGGCCGCGGGTGTCTGACAGCTTCAATCCATGTCCGTGGAGGCGAATCCCGAATCCCACGTGTCCGCCAGCGGTAGGATGAGCCACGGATGTTTCAAGCACTCGTAGTAGTCCTCCTTTCCCTTGCGGTAGTCGTGCTCTCGATCTTCCTGCTCGGGCTGGGCTCGCTGCTGAAGGGCCGCTGCATCCTCCGTCGCTGCGGCCCCGAGGGGCCGGCGGGCGACGCCTGCGACGGCTGCCCCTCCGCCCGGCGACCCGAGTCCCATCCGCCAATGGAGGTCTGAGCCCGGCCGGATTCAACAGGTGGGCCGCATCTGGTCGCGGCCCTCGGGAGCGGCAGGTCAGAGGCCGAGTTCCGAAGACGACCCGAGGCGGACCAGCCGCAGCGGGTTGGCATCGGGCCTGTGGTAAATCAGCACCAAAACGGGCTTCACGTGACAATCGCGGTGATCGGACCGCCTGCCGCTCAGCGCGCGGTCGTGACACCGTGTTGCGCGTGAATCAAGGTGAGACACGCGCGACAATCAAGGTGAGACTCGGGGATCGCGACGGAGTAGGTCTTCGACCTTGACAGCCGGTGGTGAAACCCACGCGGCCCAGTTCTCCCGGTGGGGGCTCGGCCGCCGATCCATCCCGGCTGACCGCCTCGCCTCGCCTCCCCACCGGGAGAACTGGCGCTCATCGTTGCGTTTCGGTCGAAATACGCCCGGGCCCGTTCTCCCGCGGAGCGGGCGAGTGTCGGGGAGCCCGGCCCGGAGGTAGCATGCCGCGGCACGATGCCCCCCAAACGACACCGTCACCGTCAGCGTTCCACCCCGACCCCCGCCCAGATCTGGCGCATCTTTCACGGCGCCGCCCACGAGGCGCGGATTGCGAAGCGCGAGCGCGCGGAACTCGTCCGTCGCCTCGATCGCGATCTGGCAGCCCGGAGGAAGGAGCTGGAGGAAGAGGCGGCCGCGCGGAAGAAGGACCTGGACGAGAAGGCGGCGGCGCTCGCCGCCGAATTCAAGAGAGCGGATGAGAAGCGGAAGAAAGCGGATGAGAAGCGGAAGAAAGCGGACGCGAAGCGGAAGCGGGAGCAGGCCGAACGCGACCGGGAACTGGACAAGAGATTCAACCAGCTCGTCGGCGAAGCCGACCGCCGTTGGGGAAAGCTCGCAGAGGGATTCGTCGAACAGGATCTGGTGAAGCTGCTGCGGGATGCGGATGTCAACGTGTTGCGCGCGGTGCCCGGGTGGCCCGTCGCGATCGAAGGGGAGTGGCGGCAGTACGACCTGGTGGCCGTCGGGGAGCACGATGCGGTTGTCGTGGAAGTGAAATCCACCCTGAAGCCGGCGGATGTGACGCAGTTCACGAAGCGGCTGCGCGATTTCCGGAAGTGGTGTCCGGAGTTCGCACGCTCGCGGATCATGGGTGCGATGGCTTGCCTGGTGGCGGACGGCGCCGCGCTCCAGGCGGCGGAGGTGGCGGGTTTGTACGTGATCCGCGCGATGGATTCGACCGCCAGCATCGTGAATTCGGAGGGGTTCAAGCCGGCCATCTACTGACCGGGCCGGGGTTGGCAGCCTGTGGTGAAACCCAGGCGGCCCAGTTCTCCCGGCGGGGACTCCTCCCTCACGCGCCTTGTCAGCCGGGCGCCTCGCCGCTCTCGGCGCTCACCCGGGTTCCACCACCGGCTGTTGAGCAGGCGCCGGAACACCCCTCGGTTCGCTTCCCCTTACACCGCCTCTTCCCCGTGCAAAGAGCAGCGAGCAACGCACGGCCCGACTCCAACCCCCGGTACCTCGCCCCCTGGTGGACGAGTTCGGAGGCCGCACCGGGTGCGGCGAGCGGGTGCGGGACCAGCCCGCACGTTGTTCGCGGAGCGAGCGAGTGTCGGGGAGCCCGGCCCGGAGGTAGCATGCCCCGGCACGATGCCCCCCAAACGACACCGTCACCGTCGGCGTTCCACCCCGACCCCCGCCCAGATCTGGCGCATCTTTCACGGTGCCGCCCACGAGGCGCGGATTGCGAAGCGCGAGCGCGCGGAACTCGTCCGTCGCCTCGATCGCGATCTGGCGGCCCGGAGGGAGGAGCTGGAGGAAGAGGCGGCCGCGCGGAAGAAGGACCTGGACGAGAAGGCGGCGGCGCTCGCCGCCGAATTCAGGAGAGCGGATGAGAAGCGGAAGAAAGCGGACGAGGAGCGGAAGCGGGAGCAGGCCGAACGCGACCGGGAACTGGACAAGAGATTCAACCAGCTCGTCGGCGAAGCCGACCGCCGCTGGGGAAAGCTCGCAGAGGGGTTCGTCGAACAGGATCTGGTGAAGCTGCTGCGGGATGCGGATGTCAACGTGTTGCGCGCGGTGCCCGGGTGGCCCGTCGCGATCGAAGGGGAGTGGCGGCAGTACGTCCTGGTGGCCGTCGGGGAGCACGATGCGGTTGTCGTGGAAGTGAAATCCACCCTGAAGCCGGCGGATGTGACGCAGTTCACGAAGCGGCTGCGCGATTTCCGGAAGTGGTGTCCCGAGTTCGCACGCTCGCGGATCATGGGTGCGATGGCTTGCCTGGTGGCGGAGGGCGCCGCGCTCCAGGCGGCGGAGGTGGCGGGTTTGTACGTGATCCGCGCGATGGATTCGACCGCCAGCATCGTGAATTCGGAGGGGTTCAAGCCGGCCATCTACTGACCGGGCCGGGGTTGGCAGCCTGTGGTGAAACCCAGGCGGCCCAGTTCTCCCGGTGGGGGCTCGAGCGGCGATGCATCCCGGCTGACCGCGTCGCTTCGCGCCGCTCATCGTTGACGCCAGCTTGGGCGATCCGTCCTCCTCGTCGCCCTCGACCGCCGGGTTGGGCCACCGGTACTCGACATATCCCCCTCCGGCGGCGGCGAGGAGTTCCTGGACCGGCTTCACGCCGTTCACGTCCTCGACTTCCCAGCGGTTCAGCCCCTCGCTCGCCGAATTCACGGCGTGGAAGAAGCTGATCCGTCCATGTGGTGGGAGAACAGATAGATCTCCCCCTTGCGCCAGGGACCCTCGGGCCGGAAGGTCGCGTCGAAGAACGCGCAGACCTCGTCCGCGGCGGCGATGTTGGTCGAAGCCTCGTTCGCCGCCGGCTCCACGAAGAGCTTCAAGGTCTCGCGGTCCGCCACCTCTTCCGCCTGGATGGGGGCCGGCGCGGGGGGCGCGGGCGGCGGATCCGGCAGTGCGGGGGTCGTCGGCCTGGCTTCCTCGGCGCACCCGGCCGCGAACAGGCAGATCAGAACGAGGGCGAACGCCGCCGCGGCGAACCGGATCCACGGGGAGAGACGCATCAGGTTTCGCATGGCCCCGTTGGTAGCGCCGCGGTGCTGGGAGCGCCGGTCTTCAGACCGGCATCGCGCGAAAGCGCGCCGCTAGCGTCCGATGCGAGTCGTGTCCACTGATTTGACCGGCCCGGAGCCTACCGGAAGGAACACTGCCCACAGGCGCCGGGCGGTCCGATGGGCTTACCATTCGTTGAACCGGCTCCAAGCGGACTGCTTGGGATTCTGGAATACCCCACGACAGGCTTTGTCGCATCTCCCGCCTATCTTTACCGTCCGGCGCGATCCTGCGGCCACGAAACGTGGTCGCATCCCCATTTCGTCGTGAGGAGGGCGCAGATGCGACGGGTCTACGAGTTCTTCGCCGGAGGCGGGATGGCGCGGCACGGGCTCGGCCCGGAGTGGACTTGCCTGTTCGCCAACGACCTCGACGAAAGTAAGTGCGCGGCCTACAGCCAGAACTGGGGCGATTCCGAGCTGTGCCGGGGAGATGTCGCCAAGCTCACTCCGTCGGACCTTCCGGGTGTCGCCGACTTGGCTTGGGCCTCGTTTCCCTGCCAAGACCTCTCGCTGGCAGGCCCGGGAGGGGGGCTTGATGGAGACCGATCCGGCACCTTCTGGCCGTTCTGGCGCCTCATTGAGGATCTCGGGGCCGAGGGGCGCGCTCCGCGGATGGTGGTGCTTGAAAACGTGCGGGGTGCCCTGACTTCGCACTCGGGACGGGACTTCGCCGCCATCGGTGCCGCGATGGCGGGTGCCGGTTATCGCTTCGGGGCGCTCGTGGTGGATGCGGTGCACTTCGTTCCCCAGTCGCGGCCCCGGCTGTTCGTGATCGCCGCGGACCGGGCGCTCCGGATTCCGGACTCGATCAGGAGATCCGCTCCGGATCCACTTTGGAGTCCGCGGTCTCTGGTCCGCGCTACCTTCCGACTCGATGCCGCGACGCGGCCCGTTTGGGTCTGGTGGCGGCTCCCAACGCCGCCGCCGCGACGAACCGAACTCGCGAACCTGCTGGAGGACAATCCCGAGGGCGTTGCTTGGCATTCGGCGGCTGAGACGCAGCGCTTTCTCGGGATGATGACGGCGGTGAACCGAGCCAAAGTCCGGGAAGCGCAGCGGTCGAGAAACCCGACCGTCGGAACAATCTACCGGCGAACCCGGCGAGATCACGCTGGTGTTGGGCGGCAGCGCGCCGAGATCCGATTCGACGGAATCTCCGGGTGCCTCCGGACGGGGAGTGGCGGGTCCAGCCGCCAATTCATCATGACGGTGGACGGCAACCGCATCCGTTCCCGGCTCCTGTCCGCCCGGGAGGCGGCTCGCCTGATGGGACTGCCGGACGCTTACCAGCTCCCCGCGAATTATCGGGAGGCGTATCACTTGGCAGGAGATGGCGTGGTGGCGCCTGTGGTCCGGCACATCGCGGCGCACATCCTGGAGCCTGTCTTGGCCTCTGCCAGCCGAGAAGGCCGCGAAGCCGCGTAGCTCGGCGATATGGATTCGCCACTCCTCCGGCGCCTGCAGGACTTCGCGGCGGACCTGCGTCCCGGCAAGGGTGCCCTCTGTGTCCTGTTGGTCGTGACGGATCACGCTCGGAAGCTCGGTCTGCCACTGGATCCATCCGACCTCCTGACGGAAGGCAAGGGCCAAGTCAAGGGACTGGGGAAGGCCGCGGTGCAGAAAATCCTCACCCATCACGGAATCACCAAAGTCTTGGCGCGGGAGGGCGGACGAACCAGCCGGAACAGCGCCGAAAACATGCGTCGGTACGTCGCTTTTCTCAACGGCCTGCATTCCGATGAGGCGGCCAATCTTGGAGCCATCGAGGAGTTCTGGATCGCGAAAGTCCGAGAGTTCCTGGCGGGAAAGCCGTTCCGCCTGAACCTCGATTCGAACCGCAGTCTCCGAGCGGTCGTAACCGATCTTCTACAGCAGGCGTTCAAGCGTCAGGAAACCGCTCCAGGACGAACCGACGCCGGTGCGCTCCTGCAGCACTTGGTCGGTGCGAAGCTCGCTTGCGCGATGCACCCGGATCCGATAGAGCACAACAGCTATTCCACGGCCGATGCTCCGACATCACGGCGAGGAGATTTCGAGATCGGAGACACCGTCATCCATGTAACGACTTCGCCCGGCGAGGCGGTGATCGGGCGGTGCAAGCAGGATCTGGCCCTTGGCCTCCATCCCGTCCTGATCACATTGCCCGACAGAGCGCCGGCGGCGGCTGGACTTGCGCGGAACATCGGCATCGAGGACCGCTTCGACATCCTCGATGTGGAGCAATTCCTTGTCCTCAATCTCTACGAGTGGCGCCGGTTCCGGACGGGCAATCGCCGCGCCACTCTCGAAGACATCATGTCTCGGTACAACGCAATCGTGGATGACTTTGAGACTGACCCCGGCCTGAAGATCGCCTTCCGATAGTGACATTCCCGGATGAGGTGCGCAGCCGGACCATGCGGGCCGTGAAGAGCAAGGACACGAATATTGAGCTAATCGTGCGGCGGCTAGTTCATTCGCTCGGCTATCGCTACCGGCTCCACAGACGCGATCTGCCCGGCACGCCTGATCTAGTGTTCCCCGCTCGGCACGCCGTCATCTTCGTCCATGGCTGCTTCTGGCATCAGCACGATTGTCCACGAGGAGCGCGTATTCCCAAGACTCGGCGGGCCTATTGGGTCCCGAAGCTTCGAAAAAATCGAGATCGTGATCTCAGGCATCAAGACCTTTTGCGAGAATCTGGGTGGCGCGTGCTGGTAGTGTGGGAATGTGAGATCGGCCGCACGTCCCACCTGATGTCAAGTATCCGTAATTTTCTGGGCAAGACTGCTTCGTGATGTTGCTTTCGACAGATCCAGAGAGCGGCCAGTTCGTGGATTGGTTGACGTTCGGCTTCAGCTTTCTTGGCTGGCTGTTGAGTGTTGCAATTGCAGCAGTCTTGGCGCTATTCCTCAAGAGCTGGTTCGGAATGCGTTTCCAACGGTGGACTGCACGTGTCGAAGTACTTGTCGTACCTACACACATACTTCAGGGTCCTGCACGCCAATTCCAGAAGCCAGTCCCGGGTCTTGTTATCAGTCTACGCCTCATCAACCCATCCATGACAGATCTGCGATTGAAGATACCGATAGTGACCGGACGCAATGACAGTACTTGGCGTCGCTGGAGGCATAAGTTATGGCCTGGAGCGAGTGGGTTCGTGGCACTCAAGACTGGTGTAGCGAGTTCGACGAGTTTCATACTGAATGACACTACCCCCATAGATTTCAAACAGATTCTCAATGATTCCATCGGTATTGGCGACCAGATGGAGTATCGTGCCGAATTTAGGACGAAGAACCGCTTGGATCGCTTCTTGGAAGACTCTTGGACGGAGATCGGCTTTGTGGATCGCTTTCATGTGTTCTACGGAATGCCCCGAAGGGTGCTTGAGGTCGAGTTGGAGAAAATGTTGCCCCAAACCGCGTGGGGACACGACTGAAAACTGACCGAGAACGCCGTCCTGCCGTGCAGCGCACTCTGTCCAACGAGCGGGCGAGGATGAAGAATCCCTCGGCGGCCTCATCATCTGGGAACAGCTGGAAGAACTCCGGGAGGGACATTCCCTCCCGCTAGTCGTCTCAGTACCAAACGGCGCTGTGCCCCACGTTGAACCACGGCCTGCGCCGTTCTCTGCGAAACGGCAATGGTCGAGTCGTCCTGCGTTCGAGATTGCCACGGCGCGCACACTGACAGGGAGAACCGTCAAGCGCGCGGGTTTCGCGCTCCCGCGCGATGCCGGTCTGAAGACCGGCGATCCCGGGACCACCCGGCATGTCGGTGTCACAGAGGGATGGCTCTCGCAGCAAAGCCCATCCACTTTCCCCGCGGCGCGGCCATTACTCCGACCCGGACCGGCTGGAGTTCCGCCACCGGCAGTTCCGACAGGCCTCCCGACCCCGCGCGGAGACGATTCGGACCGTCTTGTTCCGGGATCTCTTTCGCGGAAGAGACTTCCCATAAAGACAGTGTTTCCAGACGGGTCTTGCCAATGCGGAGTCCTTTCCTTGAAGAGAGTCCAATCCCGGATCGTATTCCGAGTACAGCTGGTCAATAAGGATATATTTCCCGAAAAAGACTTCTATTACGGAATATAATCCGTATTGGTTATGTATTCCCGTGCTCTCCGCCTGGAACTCCCGCCAGGACAATCCACCTTCCTATGGGGACCCCGGAAGACGGGGAAGTCCACCCTGCTCGGGCAACAATTTCCCCATTCGGTACGTTTCGACCTCCTTGACACCCGGCTCCTCCTGGAGTTCACCCGGGCGCCGTGGGCGTTTGCGGAGCGAGTGCGGGCGCTCGACCCAGCCGTCCGCACCCATCCAATCCTGATTGACGAGGTCCAGAAGGTCCCGGCGCTTCTCGATGAGGTCCACCGGCTGATCGAGAATGACGGGCTGCGCTTCGTCCTCTGCGGATCCAGCGCCCGCAAGCTCAAGCGGGGGCGCGCGAACCTGCTCGGGGGACGCGCCTGGCGCTTCGCGCTCCACCCGCTGACCTGGCCGGAGATTCCCGATTTCGACCTGTTGCGCGCGCTGAACTGCGGACTCGTCCCGCAGCACTACGATGCCGAGCACCCGCGGCGGGCGCTGGCCGGCTATCTGGACGACTACCTCAAGGAGGAGGTCTTCGCCGAGGGGCTCACCCGAAACGCTCCCGCTTTCACTCGGTTCTTCGAGGCGCTCTCGTTTTCCCACGGGGAGCTCGTGAACTACAGCAACATCGCCCGCGATTGCGGGGTGGACTCCAAAACGGTCCGCGAGTACTTCCAAATCCTCGTGGACATCCTGCTCGGCGTCTTCGTCGAGCCGTTCTCCCATCGCCGCTCGCGCGCCGTGATCATTCGGACTCCGAGGTTCTATCTCTTTGATGTCGGGCTAGCGGGGTACCTGACGGGACGCCGGATCGAGCGGCCGCTGGGACCGGAGTTCGGCCGGGCGCTGGAGCACTTCGTCCTGATGGAACTGCTCGCGTATCGAAGCTATCGCGAGCTGGATTTCCCGATCCGTTTCTGGCGCACCAAGACGGGCCTGGAATGCGATTTCGTCCTCGGCCGGAACGGCGAGACGGCCGTCGAGGTCAAGGGCAGCCGCAACGTCCAACCCCGGGACCTGACCGGCCTCCGCGCCTACCGGGAAGAACACCAACCCCGGCACGCTCTGCTCGTCTGCAACGAGCCCGCGCCCCGGCGGACGGGCGACGGCCTCTGGATCCTGCCGTGGCAAGATTTCCTGGAGCGCCTCTGGTCGGACGCGATCCTCTGATTGGCGTCATCGCTGCGGGTTTCGCGCTCCCGCGCGATGCCGGCCGGGAGGCCGGTGGCCAATTCTCCCGGTAGGGCCGCTGTCGCGCGCCATCCTGCCCGTGAGGGGTACGCGCCGAGAAGCGCGCCATCGCGATCGTTGAGATCTCTGCCGCCGCGGCCCTGCGGGCCGCTGTGCCGACCAGAGGTCGGCGTTCCAAGCCGTCCCCGCGCTCTTGCTCCATGGGCAGGGCGCGTTTCGCGGCCCCTGGGGGCCGCTGTGCCGGTGTGAACGCCGGCGTTCCCGGGCCTGCGCCGGCCTGAGATCAGGTACCCCCTACGGGCGGATCTCCACGTAACGCTCCAGGCGGGCGACCTCTTCGTCGTCCACGTACTTGCCGATTTCGCGTCGGAATTGCTCAAGGCTGGTGTACGGGCGGTACTCCTCGAACTCGTGCGCCACCCGATCGCCGACGCCGGGGACGGTTCCCTGATCCCTTCAGCGGCTAAACACCGTTTCGCCCCCGACCACCGTCATCTCCACCTGAATCTCATCCGCGGGTACTTCGCGGGGATCGGCTGACAGCACCACGAAGTCGGCGAGTTTGCCCGGTTCGAGGGAGCCCTTCAGGTCTTCTTCGAAGTTCAAATACGCGACGTTCTCGGTGATGAGCCGGAGGCCCTCCTCCACGCTGACCCGCTGGTCCTCACCGAAGATCCCGCCGCTGATCGTCTCGCGGGTGACGAAGTGGTGGAGCACCCAGAGTGGGGGATACGGCACGACCGGCGCGTCGGTGCCGGCCGAGACCATCACCCCGGCATCCAGATAGGCGCGCATGGGGGTCGTCCAGTCGGCCCGTTCCCGGCCCCAGTACTTCTCGAGGCTCGGCCCGGCGAGATAGAGGTGGTGCTGGCCGGCGACCAGCAGCCCCAGGCGGTTCATGGTCGGGAAATGGTCAGGGCGGGGGATGAACCCGTGCTCGATCGCCCAGCGGTTGCCCGCGAGCGGCGTCACCTCGTCGGCGGCCTCATAGCCTTCGAGCACCTGGTCGATCGCGAGATCGCCCACTGCGTGGGTGGCCACCCGCCAGCCCTTCTCGGCCAGGCGAACCACGACTTCGTTAAACGCCTCCTGAGGCATCGTCCGAAGCCCGTGGAACGTCCCTCCCTGACCCCACGGTTCCTTGTACGGCTCGCGCATCAGACCCCCTTCGAAGCCACCGTCCACACCAAGCTTCACCCCGCCGAGGCGTAGCCATTCGTCACCCTGCTGGGGTTCCAAATCCCATTCGGCTAGCGCCGTGTCCACGTCATCCGCAGTGCGGGCGCGCATGCGCATCAGGAAGGTCACCCGCATGGTGAGCAGCCCCCGGCGCTTCATCTCCTCGAGGAGACGGAACTGCTCGATGCCGCTCCCGGGATGACGGACGCTCGTCAGGCCCACGGAATGAAGGGTCCGGTACTGCTCGACCTGGTCCCGGATGCGGGTTTCGAGGTCCCGAAGCGGGCGCTCGGGCATGGTGACGAGTCGCTTGGCGGTGTCCACGAGTTCCCCGTTCAACTCGCCGTCGGGATACCGAGTAATGCGACCCCCGTCCGGGACCGGAGTATCCGTGGTGATCGCCCACTTCTCGAGGGCCTGCGAGTTCAGGATGTATTCGTGGCCGCCCCGGACCACGACCACCGGATTTCCCGGCGCTGCCCCGTCGAGATCCCGCCGCAGGGGGAGGCGCTGCTCCCGGAGTTGTCCTTCGTGCCAGTCGGAGTTCGTGACCACCAGCTCGCCCGGGCCGGAGACCTCGGCGCGCTCGGTGATCGCCCCGAGCAACTCATCCATGGTGCGGATCCGGGAGAGGTCCACCCCGTCACCGCCGCCAGCGCCGTGAAGGTGGTTGTCGGCGAGGCCGGGAACGACCGTTTTGCCAGCGATTTCAATGACTTCGGTGTCCGGTCCGATGAGGTTCCGGATGTCCGCGTCCGAACCTACGGCCAGGACCCGACCGTCCCGGACCGCCAGGGCTTCGGCCACGGTGAAGTCCGCGTCCACGGTGAGGACGTTGGCATCCAGGACGACGAGGTCGGCGTGGCGGCCGCCATCCGGAAAGCAGGAGGCGCCCGCGCCGCATGCGACGACCGTCGAAACCCCGAGCGCCCACGCTTCCGCGCTTCCGAGCCGCATCGCGCGCACTACGCGGCGAGTGCCTCCAGCACTTCGCCGGGGGTCCTCTCGGGTGAGCGGAACGGGTTGATCACCGTGACCTCCCCCAGCCGCTGGCCGTGCTGGAGGTCTTCCGTCAGCAGGACGGCGCACTCGCTGCTCTGCGCCGCCGCGACGATGAGCGCGTCCCACCACGAGAGCGCATAGCGCTCCTGCAGGCGCCAGGCGCGCTCGACCAGCGCCAGATCCCGAGCCACGGGCCGCCAGGCGGCGACGCCGCGAACGATCCGCTGCGCTTTTTCGGTGCTGAACCCCTGCAGTCTGCGCGTCAGCGTCGAATAGAGCTCCACGAGGATCTGGCCGCTCGTCCGCGCGGACCGACTCCGGGAAAGCAGCGCAATCCAGTCCCCCGCGCGGGACTGTTTCCCCGGGTCCGAGGTGTCCTGCCAATACACGAGGACGTTCGTGTCAACGAAGACGGGGCCGATCACGGAACTTGCGCCGCCTCGGACTCCGGCTTCTCTTCGGTTTCACCCTTGGCGGCCGGTTCGGCGACCGGTGTCCGGTCGCGATGCAGAATCGGCCGGTCGTAGATCTCCTCCCGGGTGGGTCTCCGTCCGGCGATCCAGTTCAGTTTCTGAGGCTTGATCGCCAGCAGGCGTTCCATGGCGGCGTCATAGTCGTCTTCTCGGCGGCGCATCCCCTCAAGGAGCTCGGCCAGCCAGCGCGAGACGCTGCGGTCTTCCTGGGCGGCGCGCACGCGCACCCAACGGGCGCATTCCTCAGGCAGCGTGATGGTGATGTTCCTCATGACACGAGAATACGAAAACACGAACTTCGTGTCAAACCTTCGGGGCGCTCCCTCTCTATTCCGGTTCGGTGATGCGGGCGGAAATTTCGACCCCTTCGTGTTCGGAAATCGCCCCGATCAGCGTTGCGAGGTGGGCCGCCCGAGGGTTGCCGCTCGGCCCCAGCATGCGCATCAGGCTCTTTTCCGGGATGCCGGTGCGTTCCGCGAGGCGAGCAAAGCCCAGTGTCGCGTTCACATAGGTGCGCAGGCCGCTCCGAAACGCGGCAAGGTCGCCGGCGAGCAGCGCGTCGAAGCCGGATTCCAGCAGAGTGGACCGGAAGGACGGATCCCGGACGGCCCGGGCGCGAACAGCCTTCCGGAAGGTGCGCCGCAATGGCATCGACTGATAGTAACGGATACGTTACTGAATCAGTCTGCCGCCGTCGATGACGAGCGGCAACCCCGTCACGAAGCTCGATTCATCACACGAAAGGAACAGGATGGACTGGGCAACATCGCGGGGAGTCCCCAGCCGCCCGAGCGGCGTGACCTCGAACCAGGAGCGGCGCATCGCTTCCGGATCCTCGGTGCGCGCCAGGTTCCGCTCATTCATCGCGGTGTCGATGACCCCCGGACATACCGCATTCACCCGGATGCCGTAGGGCGCCCCCTCGAGCGCCAGTCCCCGGGCGAGCGCCATCATTCCGGCCTTGGACGCCCCGTAGGCCGAACTCCTGGTCGCCGCGATGAAGTTTCCGACTGATGAATTCATCACGATGGCGCCCCGCCGCCGCTCTTTCATCGCCGGCACCACCCGGCGGGACATCAGGAAGGCCGATGTCAGGTTCGTACGAAGGATCCGGTTCCACTCCTCGAGGCTGGTGTCCTCGACCAGCTTCTTCAGTTCGACGCCCGCGTTGTTCACCAAGACATCCACGGGGCCGAACTGGCGCTCCGCGGTCCCCACGACCGCCTCCACGCCTTCTTCCGTCGAGACATCCGCAACCACACCGGTCGCGGACCCACCCGCTTCGCGAATTCCGGAACCCACGGCTTCGAGGGTCGCCCCGGCAATGTCCGCGAGCACTACGCGGGCGCCTTCCTCGGCGAAGAGCTCGGCCGTCGCCCGCCCGATTCCGGCAGCGCCGCCAGTTACAACCGCGACCCGGTTCTCCAATCTGTTGTTCTTCGACATGTCTCGCGATGTTCCTTGAATCGGCGTAATTCCGGATCGAGGATACCGGCGCCGCGAGGGGTGGGTGGGGTCCTTTTCGATTCCTCACGTCGGCCAGAGGAGCAACGAACGTGTCGGTCACCAAATCCTTGACTGTCGGCATGGCAGACCGCGGTCCGGCCCGCCGGCAGGGGTTTTGGGAGAGCCGCCGCCCGCCAGGAATTGCCGGCCCGAAGCACCGCGGGGCAAACGAACCGCAGGCGAGGACGCACCTGGACGGCGCGATAGGATCGGAGCGGTATGACGAGCAGGGAGTTCGGCCTGTTCCGTGCCAGTGTCGCCGCAGCGATCGTGATGGCTGGCTGTGCACCGGCACCGCAGTCCCGACTGGAAATCTACCCGGCGCATTCACGTCTGGACGTGGGTGACCAGATCCACTACACGGTCATGTACCGCCGGGATGGAGCGCCGAAGTTCGTCGAGGCCTATAGCCTGGAGAGCAAGGACCCCGCGGTGGTCCGCGTGGTCGATTCGATTCGGCTCGAAGCGGTGTCCCCCGGGAGTTCCGAGGTGCTCGTGCGCAGTGAGGTCGGCGAGCGGGTGCTCTCAATCGAAGTCGGGCCGGATGCAAGGCCACCGATCCCTGCCAGGCACCATACGGAGGTCGAACACATCGCTGGTGTGGAGGTGCTCTTCGTCGGCCATGCCAATCTGGACGGCTGGGACCACACCGCGGTGGCCAAGGCCGGAATAGACCGGCTGGTACGCGAGTTCAAGACACGCGGACATCCGGTCGTCTATTTCGTCAGCCAGGACTACCCGTTCTGGTACACCGAGGACCGCCAGCCCGATCTGGCGATCGTGAGTGAGGGACAGGAGCACCAGATCGTGGTCGACGCCGGCCTGGTCGTGTTCAGCGGGGGTGATTTCATGGTTTGTACGCTTCGGAACGCCCAGATGACTCTGCACGGCATGCTCAAATCTGGTAATCGGGAACGCGTCCATTTCGCGTTTCCGGCAGACGCGATCTGGACTGGCTTCAGGGATCCCCGGAAGTATCCGGCCCCGATGACAGCACTCGATCGGCGCATGTCGGAGTGGTCCACTGCACAGGAACGGTACGAGCAGTTGGTGGAGCCGTTTCTTTCTCGGCTGTTCGGCGAATTCCCAACGGGCGGCTATCCGGAAATCGCGCCGGAACCGCCACTGGAAGAGCTCGTCAACGACTGGACTGTTGAAGTGGCGATCGACGACGAGTTCGTTCAGACCTACCGGTCGGGCGATCCCAACAAGGTCATCCGTCTCGATTTCCTGAGCTCAGGGAAGTAACCAAGACCCGACGGCCGCCGCCCAGCGCCAGGCCCAACTCGGCCCTGGCCCGAATTTCTCACACTCACCGTCGCAGGAAGGGCCGGATTCGCCGCAACGTGGTGACGGATGGGCGTGAGAGCGCGTATAGCCGATGGCGCAATGGCGGGGACGGCTTGGAGCCCCCTCCGGGAGAAATGTTCATGATCGGTCCGTCCGCTCACCCCGCCCCATGTAAGAGACATAATGGGCCGTGGAAGCGGGTAATGGACGTAGCCAGATTGGTGCCCCCCGTGCCCGTGGAGAAATTGTCCTGACCGACGGCATCGCACCCCCCCCTGTACCCGGTTCGCCAGTGTACGAATAGCAAATTGAGCCGCATCCCCTTCCAAGGATGTTTGCTCATGCCCCGAAGTCCCCGCTTCCATCTCACCACCCGGAACCACGAGGACGTCCCAGACCACAGAGTTCTTACATAGCAACTGGGCCGGCCTCCGGCCGGCATCGCGCGGGAGCGCGAAACCAGGGAGGATGACGCATCGTCAAGCCAACGTGAGCGCCGCGCCATTTTCGTGCCCGGCGGGTCTCGCCGATCGAGATCAAGCGCGGGAACGGCTTGGACTCTCTACCTTTTTGCAAGAGGGAAGAGAGGAGAGTTGGACCTCACTTTCTGGACAGTGGGATACCGAGAGGTACCGCGGATGCTGGTGGGCGCGGGGTCTGCCGCCGGAGGGGTGAGTTGCGGTTGGGCGGGACGGGTGGTTCGGGCTGGAGCGGGCCGGACCGAGGCCATCACCAAGCAGCGTAGCCCTTGCGTTCCGCGCGGCGGCAAGGCGCTTCGCGCCTCCTCCGCTTCGCTTCGGCCCTTCGGGTGCCTGGGCGGATCGCAAGGGCTGTGCACGGGGGTGTGATGGCCGGGAGCAGTGATCCGGCCAGTAGCAGTGTCTCTCCGTCCGGCGGTCGTCTCCGAGTGGCGTTTGCGGTCCGCTTCGACCGGGCGGGCAGCGCCATCCGGCAGCTCGACCGGCGCCCGCGCGCGAGCTCGGGGTCGTCCACCGGATGGGGTCCACCTCGGGGGTCATGCGGCGGCGGTTTTCCTCAGGGTGCGTTCGGGGTCGTAGAGGGTCTTGTCGCGCTGCATGGCGAAGAAGATCCGCAGGAGTCGGTCCCCGAGGGTTCTCAGGATGCGGGCGTGGTTGTGGCCGCGGGCCTTGAGCACCTCCTTTTGTCGTTGGAAGCCGGGATCGGCGGCGATGGCGGCGGTCGCGAAGTGGTAGAGGGCGTTTTGTCCGTGGCGGTTGACCGCCCGCCGCTTGTAGACCCTCTCGGTCTTCCCGGACTTTTTGGTGACCGGCGCGGCGCCGAGGTAGGCGCGAGTCTGCTGGAAGCTGCCCCCCACCAGGAGATCGCTCGCCTCCCCGAACAGGCCCGCGGCGACCACCGGCCCCGCCCCCTTCATCGAGCGCAGCCGGGTCAGCGAGTCCCCCTCTTCCGCTTCGTCGCCAGCTTCTCCGAGGGCCGCCGGCAACTCTTCGAGCAAGGCCGCGATCCCCCGGTCCATCGTCCTCACCTGGTCGTTCACCAGCCGCAACTGAGCCACCAGCATCTGGATGGTCTCCACCGCCCCCTGGGTCACCCCCGGCGCGACCACCAGGGTCGGCTGGTGGAACAGGGCATAGACGTCTTCCACGGTGCGCTTCCGGATCCGGCATTGCCACAACACCTTCTCCAGGGTGGTGCGGCGCAGCCGCTTGGCCTGCTCCGGGGTCGGGGCCCGCTCCCACAGGGTGAGGAACAGAGCCCCCCAGAGCCCGGACAGGTCGCCCGCCAGCTCCCACATCGCCGGGAAGTAGCGCAGGAGCTGGGAGCGGATCTTCTGGGTCAGCTGGGTGCGCCGCTTCACCAGGTCGGTGCGCAGCCGTGAGCGGTCCCGCAGCCGAACCAGCACCGGGTGCTTCGGCTGCAGATGCCGAAAGACCCGGGGAACCGTGCGCAGCACCACCGAAAGACCCTCGGCGTCCCGCGGATCGTCCTTGGCCCCCGACAAGACCAACAACTCGCGCGCGCGGTCCGCCTGCTTCGGGTTGATCGCAAAGGTCGAAAAACCTCGGTCCAGTAATCCGTCCACCACCGCCCCGTGGGGAACCTCGAGCGCGACCCCGATCGAACCGGGATCCGCCCCGGTCTGCTCCACCAGCCAGGACAGGAGGCGCGCGATCCCCCTCCCCCCGTGGGAGAAGGTGGCCGCGCCACAGAACGTGCCGGCCGCATCCGTCAGGTGAACGTGATGCTTCCGATCACCGAGATCGATGCCGGCAAACCAGGAGACGTGATGACTCATCGTCTTGTTCCTTCGAGCGTTGTGCTCTGCTGAGGCTTCGCTGGCCTGCCGCGACGCTGCCGTCTCCTATACTGGGCGCTCGGAGGCGCTGACTCTCTGACGGGGCTTCCATCCCGGCCATCCGTCGGGGCACAGGTCCAAGCAAGGTGCTCTAGGGCACATGGAACGCCAAGGTGCTCCCGGCGGATTGGCCACTGCGAAGCAGTGGTGATCGCCCAAACGGGCGCTGAGAAACCTATAGGAACGCCGACCTCCGGTCGGCACAGCGGCCCGCAGGGCCGCGGCGGTGCGGAAGCCGAACGGTGTGGTGGCTCCCGTCTCGGCACCTGCTCCCGCCAGATGAGGCGGCGCGCCGGCCCGGAAACACCAGACCTCCGGTCGGTACCGCCCGACGCCCACCACCCGGACGCTGCCGCCCGCCGTCCTCACCGCGTTCGCCCGCTATTACTGTGAAACCCAGCCCTTCAGATCCCGCTTTTCGTAGTCAAACAGAACTCGCGGCGCAGACCATGAACACCAGATCGCGCCGGCGCATCCGGTAAGACTCTTTCACCGCGGGCGAGACGACGAAGTTCTCGCCCTCCGGATAGATGGCCCGGAAGGCCCGCGCCGCCCGGCCGTCGAGTTCGTCCGGATCCACCCTGCACTCCACGAGATCCATGCGGTCCCGCCCGCTGCGGATGACGAAATCCACCTCCCGGCCGGCCTTGTCGCGCCAGTAGAAGATGCGGTCCTCGGAGTGCCGGAATCGCAGCGCGTCGAGCACCAGATGCTCCCACAGGATGCCGCGGTCCTCGGCCCGCAGGGTGTCCCAGCCCTTTTCGAAGGTGACGAACCCGGTATCGAAGGCGTAGCCCTTGGGCCGGGCCACAATCTCGCGGCTGCCGCCGCCGTGAAACGGGCGCACGAGGTCCACCGCGTGGGCGGTCTGCAGCGCCTCGATATAAGTCCCCACCGTTGGGCGACTCAACTCGGACCGACGCGCAAGACGGCCTACATCGAGCTGCCCTCCACTCCAGCGGAGCAGGAGCCGGAACAGCGACAGGAAGCCCTGGCGGTTCCGGACCCGGAACAACTCCAGAATGTCCCGCGCATAGAAGCTGTCCATCCATTCGCTGAAGGCGGAGCGACGCTTCTCCTCCCGAAGGAGCGCCTCGGGCATCCCGCCGTGGAGCAGCCGGCGGTCGAAATCCCCCACCCCGAAGGGTTCGGCGCACTCTTCCCACAGGACCGGACACAGATGGACTGCCTCCTTCCGTCCGGTCAGCGAGTCCCGGAATTTGCCGGTGGCGGCCAGCGTCGAGGAACCGGTAGCCAGCACCCGGAGCCCGGGATACTCATCCGCGGTGATCTTCAGCAGCAGGCTCGGGTCCGGCAACCGGTGCACTTCATCGAAGACGATGGTCGCTCCCGCCGGTTGGCCGCGCAGAAACAGTTCCGGATCGGCGAGCGCTCGCGCGGTGGGGGGCAGGTCGCAGTTCAGGTGGACCGCTTCCGGCAGCATTCGCGCGAGCGTCGTCTTCCCGACCCGCCGCACGCCGGAGAGCCAGACGATCGGGCGGCGCCGCCAAACCTGACGGATCCTCTCCAGCCAGAGAGGACGACGAATCACATGTCTATTTTCTATTTGGACCGTCCAAATTCAAAATAGACATCTCGACTGGAGCAAGGTCACCGTATGTGAGTTCGTCTCCTCGCCGGCTGGGCGCCTCCCGGGTCTGGGTGCTCATGGGTTTCCCCACCGGGTGTTAACTGTGAAATCCGGTCCTCTGTCTCCCGATTTTCACGGTAAAGCGTGACCCACGTCGGCCGGGAAACCTGTCCGCTCCGCGACCGCATCCGCGCCGTCTCTATTTTCCGCATCCGCGAGGACGTGGAAGTTCGAGCTCGAAGAACCCGCCGTCCAAGGTCGCGCAAGGCGCAGATGGCGGCGCACCGCAGTTCCCTTATGTCCGCGCCATGACCGGCACAACCGGATCAGAAGTTGTACTTGAGCGCTGGCGCAATCTCCTGCCAGCCGAGGCCGCGGAGAGCGATGCCCACGCCGAACTGTGTCCTCCAGGGTGACAGGCCGGGAATCCGGATTTGGTCGCGCGCATCGGATCAGGTTACCCGCCCGTCGCCCGCATTCGACCGGGCGGACAGCGATCCCGGCGGGCGGTCGCCCCCACGCCAGTCGCCACGAATCCGCGCCAGGCATTCGACCGCGTCCCGCCATGCCCAAAACAGCGCCGGGGCCGCCCCTTCCTGGTGGGCCGCTTTCCGCAGCGCGGCCATTGTCGTTGTTCGGACCCGTTCCACGCCCTCGCCCGCGTTTTTCCACTCTGCAAACCGGCCCGGGCCGGCCTCCCGGAGCGCCCCTTCCGCCACGAGGAACGCCCGAAGGGCCGCAGGGGCCGCTTCGCGGAGTACGGCTTCCGCAGCCAGGAACAGATCCACCCCGACCGCCGCCACCTTGCGCATTTCGTGTTCCTCTATCGCCGCAATCACTCCGGCCGCCTGCCCTTCCTCGCTGGCGGGGTCCACTCTGTCCTCCGAGTCCCGCCATCGTTCGAACTGCTCGGGCGCGGCGTCCCAGAGCGCGCCCTCCGCCGCCAGGAATGCGCGAAAGGCGGCCGGCGCCGTTTCCCGGAGCTCGGCTTCCGCGGCCAGGAACTGAGCCAGCTCCACCGGGGCCACATCTCGGAACGCGTCTTCTTCAGCGGCCACCATCAGGGCGACGGCCGCCAAGGGAATCCTCATGGATGGATCCCGACTTCCGTTATCGCCACACCACGTCCAGCGCCGCCTCCAAAGCTGCCCATTCGCCGGGGGCGGCGAGCACCACCAGAGCTTGGAGCGTGCTCTCCGCCACCCGCGCCGCCTCCCAGTCTTCGGTTGCGGAAGGGGCGGCGGCCCGAAGCTGGGCTGCGGCGATTTGGGTCGCTGTGGCCAACGATTCTGACCCGGGCTCGGAGCGGGCCTCCAGTTGGGTGTAAGTGGACCACGCGACGGGAGCCGCCGCGTGCAGCCGGGCTTGCGCGGCAAGCAACGCCATTTTCGCCTCGGCCCAAGCTTCGGCCTTGGCCGGGGCTGCCGCCGCCAGAGCCACCGCGGCCACCCGTGCCGCCCCTGCTTCCGGGTCGGTTCGTAGCACCTCTGCCAGGGCGTCAGCGCTGGTCGGGGCCAGAGCCGCACGCCGGGCGCAGGCCGCCACCGCCGCCACTGTTGCCTGGATCAGATCTGTGTCTTCGGCAGGGGCCACCTCGATCCGGGCGATTGCCGTGATTGCCACCACCACTGCCCGAAACAAGTCCTCCCCTGCTCTGGCATCCGGAGCTGCCACGCGGAGCTGGTCGGCCGCTGCCGCTTCTTCCATTCGCAGCATCTCCCACGCCTCGAACGCCTCCGGGGTCGCAGCCCGGAGTTGCGCTTGCGCCGCCGCCCACCTCTCGAACTGAATCGGAGCTGCCTGTTGGAGTACGCCCATCGCCAGCATTTCCTCTGTACGCGCCATTCCCCACGTGTCGCCGTCCACGAACTCGGCTGGTCCGCCGAAGAAGTACCAGTTAGGGACGGGCCGCGTAACGACCCGGAGCCGGGTTTCCGCCCCTGCCCATGCTTCGAACTGGAAAGGGGCCACCGTCCGGAGCCAGGCTTCCGCCGCCTCCCATGCCTCGAATTGGGTAGGGGCCGTTAGCGAGAGAGCCGCCATCGCACGCGTTTCCTTCAGGATTGCAACCCGCCAAATCTCGAACTCCTCCGGGGCAGCTGCCCGAAGCACGCTGATCTCCGGGCTTTCCATCAGGTCGGGCGGTTGCGCCGCGGACGGCAGCGCACCGGCGACCGTCAGCGTCGCTGCGGCCAAGACGGCGGCTGCGAGCGTAGGGCCATTCATCCACTGGTCCTCCCGGGCATCTTCGCCCTTGCGGTGACGGTCGCCGCAAGAGATTCGCCGCGGCTCCCTCCGGAACGGCGCCTGCTCGGCATTCCAGCCCTCCGCGCGTCGCACGCCGCGGACGGTGTGCCCATGCGGGGCGGGGGTTCTCGGTTTCCCCAGGTGCTCGTCAAGACGGCCCCTACTACGAAACGCTGACTGCGGCTTCGATGCGGCAGGCCAGGTGGTCGAAGTCGTCGGCGCATTTCTTTCGGATCGCCGCGATGTTCCTGACGGCCTCTCGCGCGAGAACGCCTCGTCCGCCGCCCGGACTGTCGGATACCTCGCGTTCTCTGGCCAGCGGCTCGAAATAAGTCTCCTTCACGTGAACCTCCGCCCGAATGACGCCCCACTTCCATTTCTTGGGCAGCCGCAGCCCAGCGAGAATCCAGGTCTCTATTTCCTCCCACGCGTTCTCGGCGAGAAACCGCGCACCCAATCTGGCCTCGATCTGATCCAGCCGCGTTTTCCTTCCCACCTTCCCGTCCCGATCCACGCAAAGGACGAAGAGCTTCACCATCGGGTACGCGTCACGTATTTGGTACAGTCGCTCAACCTTCAAGGCCTCGCGCACGCCACCGAGCCTTTCGCCACAAACGCGGACCCTGGCGTTCGGCTTCCCGATGTCGTGGAACAAGCGAGAGAACAGAGGCCGAAGGATGTATTGGTCGCGGGTGGAGTCCTCTGGAATGATGAGGACGTTCACGGGGCGACCGTTTCGGGATCGTCCGCGCTTTCCGATTCGCCTTCGTCTTCGAAATACAACACGTCCTCCATCCAACCGTTGCGCAGGAGTCGCCCGAGTCCATGCGACTCTCGCAGCTTCGCCGCATTCGGAAGATCCGCGATGCGGTGCGCGGAGGACGAGGCATGGCCCTGGATGTTCGCCAGCACGGTGGAGTCCTCGAATGTGCGGTCGTTCATCCGGTCCAGCACTTCGGGTGAGTGCGTCGTTGCGATGACCTGCAGCTCGTCCTGGCCGACGTGTTCTTCGATGAGACGCACGAGCAGCCAGATTCGGCTGGGATGGAGTCCGGTCTCGAGTTCGTCCAGGAAGCAGGTCGTGTGCTCCCGCGCGCCGAGAATCGCTGTCAGTACAGCCATGAAGCGCAATGTGCCATCGGAAACATTCTGCACGCCAAAGTGGCGACCGTTGCCTTCATGCACCTCCAGATGAACGCGGCCGTCGGGATCGTCGACGAACGCGAGGTCGTTGATGTCCGTCGGCGTGAGTTCCCGCAGCCATGCAACGGCTGAGTTTCTTTTCTCTGGATCCTCACACACTCTCTGGAGAATGGACGGAAAGTCCCTCCCGGACTCTTGGAGCACCTCCGCCCCCTTGGCTCCTGGCGCCCGCAAGTCTTGAGGAACCAGCGCGAGAGCTTGAACTCGTTTGAGAACCCCCCACAGGTACAGGATGTATTCGAGCGACTGCTCCGAAACCTCGCCGGCCAAGGTGCTCCCGAACAAGGCCGTAAGGCTCCGCGACCTGCTATCCATAGCCTCGAACTTCCCGTTGGTCCGTTTCACATAGACGGGCGCCGTCATGTGTTTACTGGGCTCAACGAAGGAACCTTCGGGAAACGGTGAGCGTGTGAAGATCACTTCGCCGTCGCCGCGCAGCTCTTCATGCACGATGCGAAAGCCGCGCGAAGTTACGCGGGAGAACGCGATTTCGTACCGCAGGGTCTCACCATCGGGTGCAACGAATGTCGCGCCGATTGTCGCGGCATCCGCGCCGGACCGAATCGGATGGGAGATGTGCTCGAATACCAAGTCGAGGTCTAGCAACGCAGCGATTCCGTGGAGGATCCGTAGTGCGTCGCCCAGATTGCTCTTGCCCGTCGCGTTCTCGCCCGCAATCACGCTGAACGGTCCGAAGTGGAAGGTCGCGTCCTCGAAGTTCTTGAAGTTCTCGAGGCGGAGGGAGCTGATCATGGCGGAGAGCCGGCGGGAAGACGTAGGCGGAGATTATCTCTGGCGGCTCCTTCTGCCATCCGTGATCCTCGGCAGCGACGGGGTCGAGGCGTCAGAGCGGTTTGGCAGGCGCGTTTCGCCCGTCTTCGCCGGGCGATGCCGGTCGCAGACCGGCGGTCCCTGATCTCCTCGCCACGACGCCGGCCGGAGGTCGGCGGTCCCTATTCCGCGCTGTCGTCGAAGGCGGCCAGGATCGCCCCCACCGTGGCGTTCAGGTAGGTATCGAAGCCTCCGGGGCTCGGTCCGAGACGCACCACCACCACGTCCCGCGACGGGATCACCATGGTGATCTGGCCCATGTGGCCGGCTGCCCAGTAGGCGTCGCTCGGGATGTCCGGGTGGCGCCCGCCGAGGTTCAGCCACCAGAGGCCGCCGTACTCGCCCTCCTTCGCTCCCGGGGACGGGCTGCTCACGAACTCCGACCACCCTTCGGGGAGGATACGGTCGCCCTCGACGACGCCGTCCCAGAGGTGGAGGAGCCCGAAACGCATCCAGTCGGCGGCGCTTCCGTACTCGTAGCCGCTCAGGATGAAGTTGCCCCAGGGGTCGGGTTCCAACACGAAGTCGCGGGAGCCGATCCGGTCGAACAGCATCCGCTGGGGGTGCGTCAGGTACTCGTTGCCAGCGCCTTCCACGGTCTCGCGGACGATTCGGCCGAGGGTCAGAGGGTCCGAATTCCGGTAGCGGAACTCGGTTCCCGGGGGGATGCCGTAGGGCTGTCCCGAAGCGTGCTCGAAGACGTTGAGCGAGTCGAAATAGACCCGCATGTGCTCGTTTTCGGGAACGAGGGATGACGGACCGTCGAACCCGGTGTTCGTCATGTCGAGCCCGCTACTCATGGTGAGCAGGTGGCGCATCAGGATCACGCCCCGGGGGTCCCCCTCCTCCCGCCACTCGGCGACCGGCGCCGGGTCGTCGAGTCCGAAGTGCCCCTTCTGCATGAGCACGCCGATCAGGGTGGCGGTGACGCTCTTGCCTTCCGACCAACTGATCTGCGGGGTGTTCCGGGTGAAGCCCGGGGCATACCGCTCGCCCACGATCTTCCCGCGCCGGACCACGGCGAGCGCCCGGGTGTTCTGCTCGGTTCCCATCGCGGCGTCGAGCGCCGCGTCGAGCGCCGTCCGGTCCACGCCGGCCTGGTCCAGTTCTTCCGCTCCGACGTCTCCGAGCGGCCAGTCCTGCTCATCCGCCGGCGGCTGGTCGCGGGGAACCGGGACCGGCGTGAACCGCACCGAGTCGGCGCCGTCCTCGAGGAGGGTGCATCCCTGGTCCCCGTGGTACTGGGCGGTGCGTGGCGCCAAATAGGCGGCCCACACCGTGGTGCTCTTCGCCTCCATGTCCACCTCCCACTCGAAGTCGTCCTGCCAGGCCCAGTCGTCGAAGGGACGGATGTCGTCGGCCAACACCGTCTCCGGCGAACGCTCGGTCACCCGCCCGACGACGAAGACGCCGGAACAGAGGTGGTGGGCCCCGATGCCCGCGGCGTACTTCCGGAAGCGGCCGTCATCGGCCTCTTCCGCGGGTTCGTCCCCGCCGCCGCATCCGGCGAGCAGCGCAAGTGCGACCCCAAGTCCCAGAAAGCTGTGCCAGTTCCGTGGTTCCGTCATCGGGCGTCCCTCCCGTGCGATTCGATTCTACGGGAACCGGACGACGGCAGCGGCTATTCCGCGCTGTCGTCGAAGGCGGCCAGAATCGCGGAGACGGTGGCGTTGAGGTAGTCGCCGAAGTCTCCGGGACTTGGCCCGAGGCGCACCACCACCACGTCCCGCGACGGGATGACCATGGTCGTCTGCCCCATGAATCCCGAGGCCCAGTAGGCGTCGGTCGGGATATCCGGGTAGCGTCCGCCGAGGTTCAGCCACCAGAGGCCACCGTATTCGCCCTCCTTCGCTCCCGGGGAGGGGCTGCTAACGAACTCGGACCAGCCCTCGGGGAGGATGCGGTCCCCCTCGAAGACGCCGTCCCAGAGGTGGAGGAGCCCGAAGCGCATCCAGTCGGCGGCGCTTCCGTACTCGTAGCCGCTGAGGATGAAGTTGCCCCAGGGGTCGGGCTCGAGCACGAAGTCGCGGGAGCCGATCCGATCGAAGAGCATCCGCTGCGGATGGGTGAGGTATTCCTTGTCGTTGTTCTCGACCGTCTCGCGAACGATCCGCCCAAGGGTCAGCGGGTCCGAATTCCGGTAGCGGAACTCGGTGCCCGGCGGGATGCCGTAGGGTTGCCCCGAAGCGTGTTCGAAGACGTTGAGCGAGTCGAAATAGACCCGCATGTGCTCGTTCTCGGGGACGAGCGATTCGGGGCCGTTGAGGCCCAGCATCGTCATGTCGAGCCCGCTGCTCATGGTGAGCAGGTGCCGCATCAGGATCACGCCGCGAGGATCGCCCTCCTCGCGCCATTCGGCCACCGGCGCCGGGTCGTCGAGCCCGAAGTGGCCCTTCTGCATCAGCACGCCGATCAGGGTTGCGGTGACGCTCTTGCCCTCCGACCAACTGATCTGCGGCGTGTTCCGCGTGAAGCCGGGCGCGTAGCGCTCGCCCACGATCTTCCCGTGCCGGACCACCGCGAGGGCCCGGGTGTTCTGCTCCTCGGTGCCCAGGGCGGCATCGAGCGCGGCGTCGAGCGCGGCTCGATCCACGCCCGTCTGATCGGGCTCCTCAGCGCCGATGTCCCCGAGCGGCCAGTCCTGCTCATCCGCCGGCGGCTGGTTCCGGGGCACGGGAACCGGCGTGAAGCGCACGGAGTCGGCGCCGTCCTCCAGGAGCGTGCACCCCTGGTCCCCGTGGTACTTCGCCGTCCGCGGGGCGACGTCGGCCGCCCACACGGTGGCGCTCTTCGCCTCCATGTCCACTTCCCACTCGAAGTCGTCCTGCCAGGCGAAACCCACGAAGGGCGCGATGTCCTCGGCGAGCACTGTTTCCGGCGAACGCTCGGTGACCCGTCCGACGACGAAGGTGCCCGAACAGAGATGGTGCGCCCCGATCCCGGCGGCGTACTTGCGGAAGCGGCCGTCATCCGCCTCTTCCGCTGGTTCGCCTCCGCCTCCGCAGGCCGCGAGCATCGCGAGCGCGATCGCAAGTCCCAAAAAACTGCGCCAGTTCCGTCGTTCCGTCATCGGGCGTCCCTCCCGTTCGCATCCGATTCTACGGGAACCGGACGATCCAACGATGGGCTGGCGGATCTATCCGATTTCGCAGTCTCTCGGCCACCCGCCAGGGCTGATGCTGGTCGCTTTCAGTCCACGTCCACGCTATCCGGCGTTGCTCCCGCAAATTTCAGTGCGTGTTCGGTTGTTTCGTCGAATAGTTGAGACACCTCGCCCTCACCGGCCGTCGACGGAGCGAGTACGCGGCGATTCATCTCGCGCTTCTTTCCCAGCAATGCGTCGAGCCGAACATCAAAGCTGAAGTCTCCGAGACGAGGGTGCTGGGATATCGGCAGATAGACGTGGACGGTCTTGTGCTGCCCGATACGGACACGCGGTCAGTGCACTGGTCTTCCACCGCCGGATTCCACCAGCGCGACAGGTGGGGGCGCCATTGACGTCAGCGTCACTGGCGTCTATTCTGCCCCCGGTGTGGCGCTGCAAACCGTTGTGGAGACACCTGCCTACCTCGCGGCGGCGCGCGGTGTTCTATCCGACGCGCTCCGCGCCGATGTCATCAACATGGTGGCAGGAAATCCCCGGGCGGGCGTGGCGCTCGGCGGCGGAGTTCGAAAGGCCCGCATCGCTCTCCCGGGACGCGGCAAGCGCGGCGGCGCACGAGTGGTATTCCTGTTCGTCGGCGAGGACATTCCGGTGTTCCTGCTTACCGTCTTCGCCAAGAACGAGAAGACAGACCTCAGCGCGGAGGAGCGCACGGTGCTGATCCGCGCCGCGAAGGAACTGGCGGCGGACTACAGGAGGGACCGATGACCAAGACATTCGACAAGATCATGGTGGGGCTCGACGATGCGCGTGCCTACCTCAAGGGTAATCGCACCGGGTTTGTCGTGCATGACATCGAGGTGTCCGATACCGACGTCGTTGCGATTCGCCGCAGGACCGGGCTGTCGCAACCGGCCTTCGCCCGGAGCATCGGCATCCCGCTAGGCACGCTCAAGAACTGGGAGCAGGGCCGTCGGCGGCCGGAGGGGCCGGCGCGCGTGCTGCTCGCACTGATCGCCAGACGGCCCTCAATCGTCCAGGAAGAGTTGGCGCGCTGACGCGGCAGCGACGCCCCACGAAGCTGTGCGGCCGGAACGGGTGGGTTCAGCCCGAGAAGGATTCCATCCGAGCGAGCGCTTCCCGGATCTGATCTTCCGACTGCAGCATGGAAACCCGGGCGTAGCGGTCCCAGCGCTTCCCGAACGCGGTCCCCGGGAACATGAGCACCCGCGCCTCGGTGAGGAGGCGGCGGCAGAAGGATTCTGCTGAAAGGCCGAACCGGGAGATGTCCGCCCAGACGAAGAAGCCGCCCCCGTGGGCGGCGGTCGGGATGCCGAGGTGCGCGAGTCCGTCGAGGAGCAGGCGCCGCCGCGGGGCATAGATTTCGCGGAGCCGGGCGGGGAACGCCTCGCCCCCGGCCAGCGCCGCGGCTGCCGCCCGCTGGGAAAAGAGCGGGGACGGACCGGAGAGCGCCGCCTTTGCCCGGGCACAGGCGGCGATCGCATCCGCCGGCCCGGTCAGATAGCCGATGCGGAAGCCGGTCATCGCGTAGCTCTTCGAAACGCTGCCGAGCGTCAGGGTCCGATTGCGCATGCCGGGCAGCGTGGACGGCGACAGGACCGGTCCCTCCCCGTCGAGCGCCATGTCGGCGTAGACCTCGTCGGACAGCACCCAGAGGTGGTGGCGGTCCGCCATCCGGCAGAGGTCCTCGACCTCCCCGGCGCGGGTCCGGGCGCCGGTCGGGTTGGAGAAGTTGACGATGGCGAGCAGGCGGGGTCGATCGGTCTGCCGGAGTGCCTCCTCGGTCGCGGCGGCGCGCATCCCGAAGTCTTCGTGTCCGTCCCCGTTCTTCCCGCCGCAGGGGACGGGCGTCATGCGTCCCCGCGCGAGGGCGATGGCCTGTTCGTAGGAGGTGTAGCGGGGATCGGCCAGCAGTACCTCCTCGCGCTCGCCGACCAGGGCCAGCATGGCGAGGGTGATGCCCTCCTGGGCGCCCCCGGTGACCAGCGTCTCGGTGCCCGGGTCCCAGCGCATACCCGTCCTGGCCTCTTCACGCTCGACGATCCGTTCGCGGAGCCAGCGTTGCCCGAGGGGGTCGAGCGGTTCCGTCTCGCCGATTCGGGCGCAGGCGGCTTCCAGGACCGACTCCGGGGCGTCGGCGTCGGGATCGCCCCTGCCGAGGCTTACCACCCCGTCGAGACTTGCGGCGAGTTCCATCAGCGAATAGCGGGAATCGTCCTTTCCGCGTTTGGTGAGGACGAGGCGCGGCCGGGGCTTCGCCGGCCCGGCCCCGAGCAGCAGCGCCGCGGTGCGTTGCGAGGGCGCGGCGGTGCAGATCGAGATCGCCTGCTTCAGACTCCGCAGCCGGCCGAGGCGCCAGGGC
The DNA here is from genome assembly GCA_965223075.1 of Candidatus Marinacidobacterium sp. Classification (GTDB taxonomy): domain Bacteria; phylum Acidobacteriota; class Vicinamibacteria; order Marinacidobacterales; family Marinacidobacteraceae; genus Marinacidobacterium. Next base: position 2,567,480 of record OZ244986.1, read on the forward strand.
GGCGCCCGAAAGAAGCCCACCCGGAACGGTGCGAGTTCGGGCAGGCCGTCGAGCGATCCGACGAGCACCGCGTCTTCCCCAACTCCGGCGAGAAAGGCCTTTTCCTCATCGTCCCGGCCGAGCAGGCGGTCGCCGCAGTCCACAATTTCCATCGGCGCGCCGCTACCCGCCTCCTCCGGCGTTGACACCCGGGCGACCGCGCCGTTTCCCGCAGTCCCGGCCACCGGGAACAGATCGAGCACCCCGCAGGCGGCGAGCACTCCGGGATCCCCGTCGATCGCCGGTGACAGCGCCACGCTGGCAGGGATGTCACCGCCCTCCGCCCGTGCCCCGGCGAGGGCGACGAAGAGCGCCTCCTGTCGCCCGGCGGTCACGACCACCGTGCCCCCGGGCGGAGCCCCGGCGGCCTCGATGCGCCGGGCGATGGCGTCCTGCAGTTCCGGAAGGCCCGGGCGCGGGGTGTAGTGCGTCTCGCCGCCGAGCAGCGCGGACCGGAGCGCGGCGGCGTGCTCCGGAGCGAGTGCGACCCCGGGGTCGGGGAGGGTGCGGCCCTCGCCCAGCGCGTGCGACCGGTCGGAAACCGGAATGGGACAGAAATGGTTCATCCGCTAGTAGCCTGTGGATAAAGTGGCGTGAGCGCCGAGATCGGTGAGGCGCCCGGCTGACCCAGTTCTCCCGGTGGGGGCGGCGCGTGAGGGAGGAATACCTGGTGTATTTCGACCGAAACGCAACGATGAGCGGAACGAAGTGAAGCGGTTCAGGCGGGATGCATCGCCGGTCGAGCCCCCACCGGGAGAACTGGGCCGCGCTACTTTGTTCACAGGCTGCTAAGTTCCTCCCACGCCTCGCGGGGAAGCGGAAGGCCCCGCTCCCGGACCATGTCCGCCACCCGATCGGCTTCGAAACGGCGTCCGCTCGGCGCCCCGTCGCTGGCGCCGGGCAGGAGGGCGAAGGCCGCGAACGCGGGCCCGAGCGCTTCGGAAGACCCCCAGGTGCGCTCCCCGTGAGGGACGGCGGCTTCCTCGGCGCGGGAAAGTCCGGTGGGTTTGATGCGCCGCGCCCCCGGGGTGATCGTGTTGGCAAGGAGTCCGGCTTCTCCGCACTCTTCGGCGAGCGCTCTGGCGAGGCCCTCGATCCCGAACTTGGTGGCGCAGTAGGCGCTCTCCCGGGGGAAGCCCATGATTCCTGCCCGCGAGCTGGTCAGCAGGATCGAACCGCCACTCCCCGCGCGCAGTTCGGGCATGAGTTCCCGAACGAGCAGGAACGCCGACCCAAGGTTCACGGCCAGCATCTCGTCCCACTGCGCGTCCGTCGTCTCCTCGACCGACCGCAGGTGAAGCACCGCGGCGCAGTGCACGAGCGCGGTGAGGTCCCCCCGGGCTATCTCTCCGGCGCGTTCCGCCGCCCGGAGCGTGCTTTCTCGGTCACCGAGGTCGCAGACCAGTGCGTGAAAGGGACCGGGCCCGCGGTCCGCCGCCATCTCGACGGTCGCCCGGAGCTCGTCCCGGGAGCGGTCGAGAAGAATGCATTCCGCGCCCTCTTCGGCGAGCCCCAGCGCGGCCGAGGCGCCGAGTCCACGCGCGGCTCCAGTCACCAGGACCCGATGCCCCCGGAGTTTTTGGTCCATCAGGCGGGCAGCACCCCCCGCAGGAGCCACGCCGTAGCAAAGCCCAGGTAGTTGCCAAACCCGTAACCGAAGATCCCCACGATCACCGCGGGCGCGATCCGGTGCTTCCACTTGAGCGCCATTCCGAGCGCCAGCGCCGACCCGGGTCCGCCCACGGCGGCCTGGCTGGCCAGCGTCACGGTCGCCAGATCGAACCGCGCGAGCCACCCGATCCCGTACACCACCGCCGCGTGGATCAAGATGATGAGGATCATGTAGAAGAAGAGCCAGGGTCCCGCCGCCACCACCTCGCGCACGTCGGAGCCGGCGCCGATCACGATGAAGAAGAGGTGGAGGGCGAAGTAGGAGAGCATCGCGGAGCCCTGGAGCCGCTGGATCGCCGGGACCTGGCCGAGGATCAGCGCGATGGTGGTCAACCACAAGACCTCCGGCACCCCGGGAAGGATCTGGGCGAAGACGCCCGCAGCCACCAGGGCGAGCAGGGGGATCGCCGCGAGGATCGCGAGGTGGGTGATCGAAACCGAACCCTCGGTCCAGGTGCGGCGGAGCGCGTCGGTGTCCACCTCGGAGTCATCGCCCGCGGCGTCGGCCGCATCCGGCAGTGCCCGCCGGAGGAAGACCCCGGCGAGGGCCGAAGCGAGCGCGACCTGGCCGAGCATCCAGGGCACCGTCGAGAGGTTGTCCACCACGAACGCACCGGCGAAGAGGCTGGGGGTCATATCGAGCCCCTGGCCTACAGCGGCGAAGTTGAGACCCCCGCCCCAGAACGCTCCGGCGAAGGTTCCACCGAGCTTCCAGGTCTCTGGGCCGAGGAGCCCGGCGAAGAGCAAGCTGGAGACGAAGGCCCCCACGAACGTGCCGAACCCCGCGAGCCCGAAACCCACCACCATGCGCGGGCCGGCGCTCTTCAGATCCGCGAGCCGGGTCGAGAGCACGAACAGCACGATCGCGTAGGGGATCGCGTACCGCGAGAGCGAACTCATGAACTCGCCGCCGCGGGGAATGAGCCCGATATTGGCGAGCAGGATGCCGAGCAGGGTGCAGACGACCGCGGAGCTGATCTTCTGGATCGCGGTATAACGCTCCTCCGCCTGCCGGGCCGCGGCAATGATCAGCAGCAGGAAGGCGAGCAGCAGGAGCGGCTGGGCGATCACGGCACGCTCCCCGTCTCGCGCGGCGCCGGTGCTGCCACCTCCACGAATTCCGCGTCGCCGCAGAAGAGCGTCCAGTCTCCAGCCGTTGTCGAGGGGTGGGTACGGAACCCGAACAGCACCCCGTCGCAGGGCGCGTTCAGGTCCTCGACCGGGTTGCCGAGTAAGTCACAAATCCGGAGCAGCGGCTGTCCGGCGCGGATGGGTTGCTTCAGATGGTCCCCCGCCTGCCCGGCCGCCGGGCTGAGGATCCCGCTCGCACTCGCCCGCACCACGCTCTGACGACCCCGCCAGAGGCGCGGCGCGTAGCGGGCTTCGCCTTCCAACATGCCGTAGTGCCGGCAGACGTTGCCGATGGCGCGCTTCAGGATGTCCACGTTGGCGCGGAACTGGTTCGGCATGGTTCCCGCGCCGCCGCCGAGTTCCACCGTGATCGCGGGTTTGCCCGCAGGAGTCATCGCGGCCATCGGGGAACCGGCCGGATGCGGGGTATCCAGCACGATGGTCCAGTCCGGCCCCATCGCCTGGGCAAGCTCGAGTCCGAGCGGGTCTTCCGAAGTGGTGAAGATCGTTTCGCCGAGGTAGCAGATGTTGCCGCCGGAGTGGAAGGTGATCTCGATGTCGGCGACGGCGGCCGCCGTTTCGGCGTGGGTCGCGGCGATCCGGTCGGTGAGGTATCCCGTCGCGTTTCCCGGGTAGATCCGGTTCATGTCGTGCGAATGCGTGTCGCGGGGGTTGCCGCGGGCCATGGCCTCGAAAGCCCCCACGTTCATCAGCGGAACCGCGACCACCGCGCCGGTGAGGGCATTCGGGTCGAGTTCCCGGACGAACTCGGCGACCGCGAGCGTTCCCTCTTGTTCGTCACCGTGGATGCCGCCGTCAATCAACAGCACCGGCCCGGGGCGGGCGCCGTTCGCGATGAGCACCGGGAACCCGAGAGGGGTCCCGTCCACCCGATGGACGGCCGGAACGAAGCCGGAAGCGCAGTTGCCGGGGGCGCAGCGAACCGGCCCGACCGAGAGGTCCTGATCTTGTTTCGTCATGTTGGGATTGCTTTCCTCTCTGAAGTCAGGCCGGTCGGACGGCATGGTTTCGGATGGCGGCGGCGACGCGGACGAAGAGCTCGCGCTGGCCGCCGGCGCCGGCCCCGCCGGTATGCGGGGCCAGCACCAGGCGCGGGGTGTCCACGAAGGGATGGTCGGCGGGCAGGGGTTCCTCCCGGAACACGTCGAGTCCGGCGCCGCCGAGTCTCCCGTCCCGGAGCCGCTCCGCGAGCGCGGCTTCGTCCACGAGTCCGCCGCGCGCGGTGTTCACCAGGATCGCGCCCGGCTTCATCCGGTCGAGGGTCGGACCGTCCAGCAGGTCTTCGGTTTCGGGGGTATGGGGGATGTGGAGGCTCAGGACATCGGCGTCCGCGAGCAGCTCTTCGAGCGATGCCGCGGATTCCACCCCGAGCCGGCGGTTCCACGCGGCGGAGAGCGGCCGCCGCTGGAAGTACCGGATGCGCATTCCGAAACCGGTGGCGCGGCGGGCGACCTCCTGGCCGATGGCGCCGAACCCGAGGAGCCCCAACTGCAGGCCGTCGAGGATGAAGGCGTCTTTCCGGCCCAGCCAGTTGAAGGCGAAGAGGCGTTCGGTGGTGATCTGCGGCTCGAGACCTCTTTCCCGGTAGGCGCCGGCCTGAACTCCCTGGTGCCCTTCCACGATGCGCCGTGCCACCGCCAGCAGCAGCCCGAGCGCGTGGTCGGCGACCGCGATCGCGCCGGGATGTGGGATCGGGAGCACCGGAAGCCCCCGGCTCCGGGCCGCCCGCAGGCTCACCGGGATCGGATTTCTGCCGAGCGCGATCACGAGCGACGGCTTCGCACAGTCCAGTTCGCGGGCTCCGACGGGCCGTTTCCTGGCGATCAGGACATCGCAGTCGCGGATGGCCGACTCGACGGTTGAGCGCGAGTCCTCGTCGGGAATCCTCAGCGCGAATCCGGAAAGCGCCTGGGTCGCGATCTGGCGGACCGCGTCGGGAGGGCATTCACCGAGGGCCACCGTGACGTTCCGGTCCGGGACAGCGTTTGGGGACATCGTCACCTGAGAACCACGAACACGAGATAGCCGCCGTAGCCGGCCAGCAGGATTGCCCCTTCGGTTCGGGCCAGGCGCCGGCCGGTCAGCATGAACACCCCGGCCAGCAGGGTAAGTAGCACCACCCCCGGCACTTCGGCGGTCGCGAGGCGCGATTCAACCGCGACCGGCACGAAGCACGCCGAAACCCCGAGCGCGCCCAACACGTTGAAGAGGTTGCTTCCGATCACGTTGCCGGCAACGATCTGGATCTGCCCGCGCCGGGCGGCAGCCACGCACGTCGCCAGTTCGGGCAGCGAGGTTCCCACCGCCACCAGCGTGAATCCGATGGTGATCTCGGAGGCTCCGAGAGCCCGGGCGATATCCGTGGCGCCCCGCACCAGAAGTTCGGCGCCCACGAGGAGCGTGACGAGTCCGGCGACCGTTCCCGCAAGGCTCCGACTGAGGGGAGGCGCGCCGTCGCTGTCGTCCGCGCCCGTGCCCGCCTCCGCCTCACCCCGGCTCCAGCGGATGGAAAGGATGTTGAACAGCGCGAGCAGCGCGACGAGCACAAATCCGACCGGCCGGGAAACCACCCCGCTGAGCGCGAGCGGCCACAGGAGGCAGGTGCCGGCGAACATGAACCAGAACTCCCGCCGCAGCACCCCCCGCGGCACGGCAAAGGGAGTCAGAACCGCTGTTATCCCGAGGATGAGCCCGAGATTGGCCGCGTTGCTGCCGATGACGTTCCCGACCGCGAGTCCCGGACTATCCCGGAGCACAGCCACCAGGCTGGCGCCGATCTCGGGCGCCGAAGTTCCATAGGCGACGACGGTGAGCCCGATCACCAGGGGGCTGATGCGGAACCGTCGCGCCAGGCCCGAGGCTCCGTCGACGAGCCAGTTCGCGCCGAAGGTGAGTCCGGCGAACCCGAGGGCGGCGAAAACGCAGGCGAGGAGGGACAAGCAGGGACGCCGGCACGGTGCCGGCTACGCGCTGCGCCAGAGGTCCGAGCCTTGGGGCGGCGACTCTAGCAGAGGGTACGGGGAGCGGAACCCCAATCAGGAAGGCATTGCAGCGGGGTCGGGAACGCCGGCAATCACGCCGGCATCGCGGCCCGGAGGGCCGCGAAATAGCGTCCGGCTGATCTGCGGAATGGCACCGCAGGCTCGGGAACGCCGGCCAGTTCTCCCGGTGGAATGGCACCGCAGGCCAGGGACCTCCGGCCAGTTCTCCCGGTGGGGCGGGCACAGCGGCGCGTAGCGCCGCCGGCGGGCGAAACCGCGTATCGCTGACGGAGACGAAGCGCGGGGACGGCTTGGAACGCCGACCTCCGGTCGGCACAGCGGCGCGCAGCGCCGCGGGCGGTTCATCGCCGCCCTCTTTCACGGGAAGCAAGTGAGGGATCCCCGACCTCCGCTGGCGTTCCCGCTGGTTGTTCGCTTGGGGCCAGCTCCTCTTCAGCCCGAGTTTTCCACATCGCCTCCGGACATGGGACGAATGGCGTCGGAACTCCGTCTGGTCCGAAGTAAGGAAGGCATCCCGGTCTTCCGGTGACCGCGTCGTCGAGGAGGTACTTCCGATGCCGGATCCCGCGTCCGACCCCGCGAAGCTCGCCGCCGCAGCGCCTGCGGAGGCGTCCCCCCCATCCGAATCGCCGAATCCCGCGTCCCCGCCGCCGGCCCACGCCCCCGCCGCAACCGGCGGCCGCCGGCAGGCTCCTCCGGGTGCTCGTCGAAGCCGGTGCCGACGCGATGGCCGCCCATACTGTGGTCGAAGAGGCACAGTCCATGGCTTTGGAGAGCGCGGCGACGCAGGTGCAGCCGATGCTGGCGGAGATGCGGCAGCTCTTCGCCGAGCGCGACCGGAAGCTCGACGACCTGAGCCGGAACCTGGACACCTTCAAGCAGGTCGTCGATACCAAGCTGGACGCGCTGAAGAGGGAGTTACGGCTGGTCTGGGGCGCCCTGGGCGTCCTGATAACCCTGCTGATCGCGGTCTTCGGCTTCGTGTTCGGCACCTGACCGCCGTCTGACCACCGGCCCCGCAAGACCGTCCTTCGCCCGGTGATCGTTGCGGTCCTCCGGCACCGGGGCTGGACCACCCCAGCCCAACGCAGGAGAAGAGGGCAGGTGCTCCTGGCTCACGGACCGCTGGGGAGTCTCGTGGCCAATCGTGCCGCGCGCGCTCATCGAGTGCCTGATGTCGGATGATCGCGCCGCCGCCGGGCGCGCGTTTCAGGCGATGCTGGGGATGAGCAAGATCCACGTCGCGGGGATCGAGGCGGCGTTCCGGGGCGATTGACCCGGCCAAGGGCGCGGGCCGACCCCGCCGCCCCGAGTAGACGCGATATGGCCATATAATCGCAGTGATATGGCCACCATGACGATCAAGACCACGTACTCCCTCGATGTCGCCACCGTGCGCGCCTTGGAGGGATTGGCCCGACGCTGGAACGTCTCCCGGTCCGCAGCGCTGCGCCGGGCGATCCGCAGCGAGGCCGAGCGCCAACCCATCCGGGCGGACGCCCGGTTGCAGGCCCTCAGGCAGCTCCAGGACTCCGTAGCCGCGAGAGGTGTGGATCTGGCAGGCTGGGAGAAGGAAGCGCGCACGCTGCGGACCGCCTCCTTTCCCCGCCTGACCGACGGATAATGATGATCCACCTGGACACCAGCTTCCTGATCCGCATGCTGGACCGGGGGACCCCGGAAGCCCGTTTCCTGGAGGCTCTGGACCCGGAAGAGTCCGTTGTGGTCAGCGCCGTCGCCTGGGCCGAATTCCGGTGCGGGCCGATCAAGCGCGCGGAACAGGACCTGGCCCTGCGAATCGTGGACTCCCATCGTGACCTCACCGTGGAACACGCGGGAATTGCCGCCCGCCTGTTCAACGAATCGGGCCGTCGCCGGAACTCCCTGTCGGACTGCATGATCGCTGCAATCGCGATCCACGACGGGGCTCGCCTCGCAACCGCCAACCACGCCGACTTCCGCCGCTTCGAGGCCGCCGGATTGAAGCTGGCCTGACCCAAGCCTCGCCGGCAAACGAACCTGGCGCCGACGGTGTCCGTTCCTTCCAGCCGTGGTCCGGAATCACGATGCTTGGCGCACCTCGCGCTCCGCCTCCGCTGGCGGCGCGATGCGCGTGGACGCGAATCTCGCGGCAGCCAGGCGATCTGCGGTTCGCAAGAAGTCGTTGGCGAGATACCGCCGGAGAGCGTCTCGCGGAATCGCCGCCACCTTTCTCCGGACCCATCAGCCCGGCTTCGCCCGCTTCCTCAGACAGTTCGCCCGGCAGGGCGATGGTCACGGTGGTCAGGGCGTCGCTCCGGGCGCTGCCATCGGCCGGGAGCAGAAGAACCAACCATCCGCCGCAATGTAGCAACCGGTCCCGGCAGGGCCTGTCAGTTCGCGAGCAGGTAACCGAGGACGGCAAACCAGATCGTCAGCAAGACTCCCAGAGCGCCCCAGATGAGCCGCAGTTCTCGCCTGATCCCGGCCAACTGGGCGGCGACAACCTCGTTCGTCTTCTGGACCTCCGCGGCGAACCGCTCTTCCTGCGCGGCGAAGAGTTGGCGCATCTCCACCAGGATCGGCTGAATCTGGGTAGCGACGGTTGGCGTAACCATGGATTGGCAGCTTGTGGATAGATCGGCGACGCACACTGCCCGACGGCAACAGCGGCTGCTACGGCGACGGCGTCGCGTGTGGGGCAGCCTCCCATCGCGCGCGGTCCGCCAACTCGAGTGCGTGCGCCCGCTTCTGCTCCTTTACTTCTGTCCAGGCATCCACCGAGATGGGTAGACGAATATCTGCGTGATACAGGTTGTCGCGCTGCGGTGTTCCCACGACCGTGCGGTCGTTCTGGCAGGCGTCGGCAGATCGGACTAGCGCCCATCCTCTGAAGCGTTGACCGCCTTCACGACGACTTTCTCGCCCGTGTGCGATGTGCGCCATTGCACGCCGCGACGCGTAGTCCATTCGATCAACCGAGAGGACGTTGGTCTGCCGCGTGTCAACGAACACATCGCGGGAGATCACACCGCGCCGTGCCTTCGCTGCCCAAACTGTCTTGGCAATGCTGCGCCCCAGATCTTCCTCTGGACTTACCGTACCGGGCAGTGCAGCGTCCTGGGTCATTTCCAATTCATCAACTCGCGCAGTTGCGCTTGCACGAAGGGATCCGGAATATCTGCGGAGGAGTCGTAGCTCGCGCGCCGACTTCGGCCGTGAAAATGGGCGTAACAGACCCCGCGTCCATCGTCGCTTATTTCGATCAAGACGGATGCGGGCGCATGCGGGGCCTTAAAGTGAATGACGAGATCGCCTTCGGATGGATACACAACTGGAGCGATCGGCTGTAGCCATAGCGCCTCGAGAATCCTCCTCGCTTCGGCCCGCGGGCGCTCCGCCACGTCCGGCAGGTCGTCCGATTCGATGTAGATGTCAATCTCTTCCAGTTCCGCCATGGCGTCGTCCAACCACTGGGACCGGATACCGATGGCCGGTGATTGAGGAAAGGTGACACCGATCGGAACGGCGCGCACGACATTGACAGATCGGACATCGAGAAATCTAAGCTGCTGCCACGCTGAAACGAGAACACCAACCGGCAGGCCGGACGAATGTTCACCCCCGGGGAGCAATGTCAGCGTTATGTCGTTACGTTCACGAGTCTCCGCAGGCGGCGCAACGGCTTCCGGAAAGGGCTGATTGACTTTCAGTTCGAGTTGATCGAATTCGCCTCCCTTCTGTTGTCGAGGAACTGACGAGACGGGTAGAGTCGCGCCCTGTTTTCCATCCGGTTGCAAGGAGTACGGGTCCCACGAGCTGAATTGCAGGGCTTGGGCCGGTGTCACTGCGCAGACTCCCAATTCAGAGCGATGGCTTCGTCTGCGTGCCGGCACGAATCCACGAAGAAGTCTTGTATCTCTTGGGGCTTGCCCGAACCCAGGAGGTCGCTCGCGCAGGAAACCTGAGTGCTGACGAAGAGTGCTCCCGGGCGAAGCGCTGATCTTTCCACCATTCGCTGAATCCTCGATTTCCGATCTGTCGCCACAAGGAAGATGCGAACCGACGGCTCATACTCGAGACTGGCTTCGGCATCAACCGCGGAGATCGTTCCCGCGTGCGTAAACTGAAGAAGATATGTGTCCACAGAATCCTCGTCCAGTGCGTCGGCGTGCTGGGTGGAGGTCAGGTCGCATATCTCGTAGGGATGGGCACTGAACTCGGAACGCATCAAGTCAAGTGTCCGGCTCAGGACATCGAAGACGACGGGATACGCTTCGTGGCGGACATTGGAAAACGAGAGTGCCAGCTCCCCGGGACTCAGAGTGACAGAGGAAGCGCCGCTGAAGAGGCTGCATCGGCAGATGCGCTCGCCCAGGACCGGAGAGTCTTGAGCGCTCCAATCCGACGCACGCGGCTCCGAGAGTCCGACGAGCCGTCCGGTGAGACCTGCGCTAAACCGCGAAATCGCCGATTGCCACTCGGCGATGAAGGGCCGGAGTGAAAGGACGAACCGAATCTGCTCTGCGTCGCGTCGGGCAACGCAGGAAATCATGCCCCGGGAAGGACTCTGCTCGCGAGGCGCGGCGGTGGGCATTCGTGAGGAGGACGCCGTGAAACGGCGGACCGGTTAGCCTAGCAGCCCGTGCTGAATTGCCGCGCGACCGCAATCGGAAGGTGCGTGTTCGCGGGGCCGTACGTGTCCGACTGCAACACCGCTGGCAAGCGGTGCGCTGGCTAACCGCCGGGGCCCGAGTCAGGCCAGGAACGGACTCGGCTGCCCGTAGCTCAGAATCAGTAGCTCCTTCTTCGCCCTAGTCGCCGCGACATACAGGAGCGCGCGTTCCTTCGTTTCGGCCTTCTCCTGCTCCGCACTGTCCCCGGCGCCCTCGTAGGCCCGGCGGTGGGGGATGAGGCCGGCGTTGACGCTGGCGATCACGACGCGGTCGAACTCGAGCCCCTTGACGCGGTGCATCGTGGCGAGACGCACCCCCTCTTTCGTCCCGTCGTCCACCGTGTCCGGCCCCAGCCGGAAGACCGACAGATCGCGATCCCCCACTGCTCGCTCGAGGGCGTCGAGCTCCCGCTTCGTGGGAGCGACGACGCACACGCTGCGCAAGAGCCGCCCCTGTCCGCGCAGCCGCTCCAGGTACCGGACGATTCCTGCTGCTTGCTCCTCACGGGACTCGAAGCGCTGGAGGAGCGGTGCGGGTCCGTGGGTTAGAGACCGGATCCGGTCGTCGTCCGCGCCCCCGTCGAGATCGTCAATCGGGCGGTCGTGGAGCAGGGTCGCGGCCCAGCCGCGGGTCTCCTCGGTGGTGCGGTAGTTGAGGCGCAGCTTGCGGGAGCGGCCGACGATGCCGATCCCGCATTGGCTGAGCACTACTCGGCTCCGGCCGTAAATCCGCTGGTGCGCGTCCCCGACAAGGAACAGGTCGTCCGGTCCTTCGGGGACGATGCGCCGCAATAGCCGGAACGCCTGTGTGCTCATGTCCTGGGCTTCGTCCACGATGATCGACCGGTAGGCGAGTTCGGCTGCTCCGGCCTCCAGCAGGCTGGCAGCGTCCCGGTAGGCGTCATCCACCTCCTTCACGCCGCGCTCGGCGAGTTGGGCGCGGTACTCCTCGAAGACGCGCCACACCTTCACGCGGGTGGCGCGGTTCAGCCGCGTGCCGCGACCGATGCGGGACACGCGCCGGTACTCCTCCTCCGTAGTCACCCCCCGAGCCAGCACCACCTGCTCCCATTCGTCCCGGTAGAACGCGTCGGGGAACTCTAGCCCCGCATCCTTCAGGTCGAGCGCGCGCTCCCAGGACTCGTCGTCCCGTCCGTACTGGACGCGGAAGTCATAGCGCTGTCCCTGCAGGAAACCGCGAACCCAGCGGTCCAGGTTGGTCACCTCGATGCGGGCCATTTCCTCCGGCGTGCAGATAAGGCGCAGGTTCTGCTCGATGTCCACCGCCAGGTTCCGGGTCCAGGTCGTGAAGAGGATCCGGCCGCCGTCCGCCGCCTGCCGACCGGGTTGACGGGCGAGCCAGCGCGCCCGGTGCATGGCGACCACCGTCTTCCCGGTGCCGGCGCCCCCCAGCACCCGCACCGGGCCGTTCCAGCGGCGTTCCGCGAGCCGCCGCTGGGAGGGGTGGAGGAAGACCCGCCAGCGCTCCAGCGGGGCGTTGAGCATCGCCTCCAGTTCCAGTTGGTCGTGGGCGATGGCGAACCGCGCCTGCGAGTCGAGCCGGCCCAGCGCCGCCCCGAAGTCGTCCGGGTCCACGGGGGACTCCGGCGCTTCCCGCTCCAGCACGAGCGCCTCGTAGGACTCGCCCGCCAGGAGGAGGAAGAGCGCCTCGTAGGCTTCCACCGGCAGCCGAGCCTGCAAGTCGTCAAGGTCCTGCTCACTCCGAATCTCCCGAACCTCCGGCAGCATGGCTTGGGGAACACCGAGCCGCATCAGCTCACGGTCCCGCACCCCGTCGAACGCTTGCGGACTGCGAGCTGCGGCGGTCGGCGCCGCTTCCAGCGGCGCCGCGGACTGGGGTTCGTACACCTGCAGCGCCCCGGTCTCCTGGTTGATGCGGCACTCGTGGCGCGCCGCCCAGGCGTACGCCTCGTCGTGCTTGTCAGCCCAGAGCAGCAGGTGGACGTTGCCCGTCGCGGGCTTCAACACGATGGCGCGGTAGCCGCCGTCAATCCGCAGCGAGCGCATCGCTGCTTCGCGCGCCCCGTGGATGCGCTCGTAGTTGAGGCCGGTCGAGGTCGGGTTCGCGTTGAACTTCGTGATGAACGCGCGCACGCTGCGCTGCTGCGGGCGCGGCAGCTTGGCGAACGCCGACAGGAAGTCGGCGGACATGGCGATCTGGACAGCTCCGGCCATCACTCCTCCTCCGCGAGGGCCGCGACGATACCGGCCCCGTCCCCGGTCCCGGAGTCGTCCGGCCCGCTGAACACGCGCCAGCCAGCCGCGCGGAACGCGCCCGTTCCGGCCTCCTGCTCGGGAAGCAGCACGGCGACCTTCGCGCCGGGCCACGCCGCCTCGGCCTCGGCGACCACCGTGCCCCCGTCACCCGCCAGTTCGAAGCCAACCTCCGGGACCGGCGCGCCGCCGTCGGCGAGTTCCCGTAACAGCGGACGCACCTCCGGCGCCGCCATCTCCACCGCCTCCCGCCACGCCGCGTCGGCCATTTCCGGCTCGGAAGGGGGCTCGAGTCTCGGGCCGAACGCGGGGTAGCGCTGGCGCTCGATGCCGAGCCGGGTGGTCCAGAACGCGCCGGGCAGGAATTGCAGGAGGTTGAACGCGCGCAGCGCGCCGTTCCAGGTCCGCCGGTAATCCTTCGCACCCCGGCTCGCCTCGTCGTCGTGGAGGTGCAGGACCGCGACGGCCGCGTCCGGCTCCCCGCGCTCGACGGCGGTCAGCGGCAGGGCGAGGAAGAGGTCCACCGGCCCCGTCTCCTCGCCGATCCACCGGCCCCGCCCGGCAACGCACGCCGGCTCCGGCAACTCCGCCAGCCGGTCGCGCACCACTCCCGGCGACGCCTTCTCCGCCGCCGCCGCGAAGGTCTCCCGTAGTGTCGGATCTAGCATCCGCTCGCGGTCGAACAGCCCGAAGAGCGCCGTGAAGACCGCGCATTTCCAGCGGAGCGGGTCCGGATCCCCGAGCCAGGCGACGAGCCGTTCCAGCGAGGACCCGCCGAGCCGGGAACGGAGGCCGGCGGTGTCCCAACGCCGGTCCAGCGCCTGTTGCAGCGCGTCCATCGCCTGCTCCCCGAGTTCGGCAGCGAGCAGGTCCGGCGCGTCGGCGCTCCCGCCGAAGGCTTCTTCGAGGTCGTACCAGGTGAGCGACCAGACGAGGTAGCCGGCCTGGGAGAGCGCCATCCGCTTCGCCGAGTCGTCGTCCGTCACGTCGCGGTGATGCTCGAACCCGTCGGTGAACACCGCGACCGGCGGCGCCTCCGGCGTCCGGTGGGCCGGACGGATCAGGAAGTCGGGCCGGCACCGGATCCGGACGCCGTCGGCGGGGCCGAGTTCGACCTGCGGCTCGACGTACCAGGTGCGTTCCCCCACCCGCACCACGTACCCGGGCCGGCCTCGGACCAGGTCGTGGCGAACCCGGGCGCGCGGAGCGGTTCCCGCTTCCGGCGGCCTCCTGAGCGCTTCGATGAACCGCTCCTCCAGCCGGCTTTCGAGCAACGCGTGGCTCCGCACCTCGTGGAGCCCCCGGACTTCCTTCAGTTCGCCCGCGTGCGCCAGGATCAGATCGAGCACCTCGATGGCGGTCTTCCGCGAGGTCCGCGCCATGTCGCGGCTGCGGCGGTAGGCGAAGACGCAGCGGTGGCAGCCGTCCTTCGCCGGGTCGCGGGCGCAGACGCACGCCGCGAGCGCGTCCCGCGCCGTCCTGAACACCGCGACCAGCTTCTCCGGCGCGGTCATCAACTCCTTCAGGTATCCCGTCCCGCCGGGCACGGTGTCGTAGAGCACCAGGTAGCCCTGGCGCGGCCCGCCGTCCTTCGTCGGGTACTCCGCGTTCTGCACCCGCAGGTGGTCAATGCGGCCCCCGAAGTGCCGCCGGAGCCCGAGCTCGAGCGCCGCGACGAAGGACACCGTGCGCCGGTCCGACCGGCCGCCGTCCGCGACCGGGAGCAGCATCCGGATCGCCTCGGACCGGAACTCGCGGTAGAGGTAGAGGCAGTCCGCGATGTCGCTGGTCCCGTTCCCGTCCGGCTCGCCGCGACCGCCCACCCCGCCGGAGCGTTCCTCGCGCCGCGCCGGACAGGACCGCGTGTGGCGCGGGCCATCGTCCCTCCGCCGCTGGACGGCGCCGCAGCGGCGGCAGATCCGGAATCCGGTGCGGGGCAGCTCGATCCCGGCGAAGGTCGTCCGCTGGCCGGCGTCATCGAGCCGGCCGAAGTTCAGGTCCCGGAAGGTCGCCGAGGCGACGTACTCGAAACCGAAGACCGCTTTGGGGCGCTCCACCGCGAAGGCGCCGGCGACCGCGTCCGGGTCCCAGTCGGTGAGCAGTTCACGCGTGTAGAAGAGCGGTTCCCGGTCGTCGCGCTCGTCCATGATGCGGGTGCGGCGGTCGTCGCTGAACGCATGCACCAGGCGGAGCCGCAACATCTCGCGGAGCTGGCCCCGGTCCGCCCACATCGCGTCGCCGCAGCGGGGGCAGGCGCGGTGCTTGTCCCCGCCCGCCACGTTTTCGCCGTAGGGGCACTCGCGGCAGAGCCGCCAGCGTTCGATCTCTGAGACGCGCAGGTCCACCCGGTCAATGTCCACGTGCCGCCCGCCGGCGTAGAACTCGTTTTCCGGCGCGAACTCGCTGAGCGCCGAGGCGGCGGGCCGCACGTATTCGTAGGTGTCGTGCTCGAAGTCGCGGGCCGTCGCTTCCTCGTCCAGGCGCCGCTCCCGGCCCCGGTAGATGACGGACTTCAGCGTCACCCCCTTCTCCGGGAACGCGTAGTTGGGCAGCAGCCCCTCGTCGGTCAGGAAGTTGAAGGTGGGCCGGCCGTTCAGTTGCCGCAGCACCGATTGCAGCCCGCTCCGCTCCCGCCGCAGCTCCTTGACCTCCGCGTCGCTCGCCTCGTCCCGCGGGCCGCCGTCGAACTTTCGGATCCGCCGTCCCAGCAGCGCGATCTCGGCCTTGAGCGCCTTCCGCTCGGCGACCACCTCCTCCAACCGGTCCGCGATCCGCAGCACGAGCGAACCGCCGTCCTCCGCGTCCCCGAGCAGGAAGCGGCCCAGGGTTTCGCGCGAGGCGGGCTCCAGGTCGGGGGCGAACGCCGCGCCGAACGCTTCCAGGATCGCGGTGGCGCGGCGCTGCACGAAATCGAAGAAGGGGTAGGGGAACCGGTCCGACGTGCGCTTCTCGACGGCGTCCAGCACGTCGCGGACCCGCCGCGGCACGGCCAGCTCGCCCACCCCGCTCGCCGACCAGCAGTCGAAGGCGAACGCGGTGAGCTGGCGTTCCAGCACCGCCGAGGCGTTCAGGAACACCCCCGGCGGCTCGGTCCGGCCCGCCAGCATGTCGAGCGGCTCCGCGAAGAAGTAGAGGTCGTGCGGCCGGGCCGCGGCGATCGCCAGCGTGAAGGCGTTGCCGTCCCGTCGTCCGGCGCGCCCGCTGCGCTGGACGTAGTTCTCCGGCGCGGGCGGCGCGGAGGCGAGCGCCACGGTGGAGAGGTCTCCGATGTCAATCCCGAGTTCCAGCGTCGGGGTCGCGGACAGCAGGTTCGGGGCCCAGGGCGCCGGGTCGGCCGCCGCGAAGCGCCGTTGCAGTTCCTCGCGCTGTTCGCGGGTGAGGAGCGCGGTGTGTTCGGCGGCCACGATCCGCCGCAGCGCGCTCCGCCGATAGAGCGTGCCGAACCAGGTGGGTGCGGCGGGTTCGCAGCGGTCGTACGCGTCGCGTGAGCCCGGGTCAAGGCACGGGAGCCCGAGCCAGAGATCCGCCTCGTCTTCCGGCACCACGAGCGGCCGGGACGCGCCCCCGCGCAACACACCGGCGCGCGGCGTCACGAAAAAGCGTTCCGGGTCGAGCGCCCAGGCATGGGTTCCGGCGTGGGACGGCCCGACCGGGACCCGGCGCACGAGGCCCGCGTCTTCGAGCGCCGCCAGCGCGTCGAGCAGCACTGCCGGAGCGTCCTGAATGGCGAGCGAGAGCGGCGGACGCGCCAGCATCCTTTCGGTCCAGATGCGGTACCAGGAGCGCCGCGGCCCCCCGCCGGCGAGCGGTTCGAGTCCGTCGCCGGAGGCCCCGTCGGTTGGGAACACCGGGCGGGGTGAGCCCCGTCCGAACTCCGGGAGCGGGAGCCGCCCGCTCAGCCAGCGGATGGAGGCGCCATTCCCGAGGAAACGGTCGTTCACGTCGCTCCGGATCGCCCCGCGCTCCCGCAGCCGGCGCAGGATTCCGAGGAGCAGCGCCCGCACCGTCTCCGCGGTGATCCCTCGCAGGCTGCCGAACTCCTCGCGAAGGCGGCGGTACGCGCTCGCGGCGGCGCGTTCGAAGCGCTCCCGGTCCACCCCGACGGCGGCGGCGCGGGTGCGCTCCAGCGTGCGGCCGATGGTGGACTTGTGGCCCAGCTCGGCGAGCGTCTCCCAGCGCAGGCGGTCCGCGACCAGGTCCGGAAGGCCCGAGTCCGGCGGCAGCCGTCCCTCGCGCTGCAACCGGATGAAGTCCCGCAGCCAGTGGCGGTCCGGCGCGAGGAACTCCGCGACGAACCGCTCGGGGTCGAGCGCGCCGGGGTTCGCCTCCGGGTCCCGCCACCGCGCGACCACCGCGCCGTCGCCGCCCGCCGTCCCCGCGAGCTCCGCGAGCGAGATCCCGTCGCGCTCCGCGACCACCTGGGCGATGGCCGCCCGCAGGACGTTCGGCCAGGTGCGGGCGGCGATGAACCCCGCCCGGTGGGCGGCGTCCTGCACGTTGTCGGAAAACGCGATGACCTTGCGGTCGTCGTTGTGGCGGGACGCGAACACCTGCCCGAGCGCCACGCTCAGCAGGTTGGACGCGCGTGCCCCGAAGATGAGGAGCGCCTCCCGCGCCCCGCAGAACGGGCAGTCCCGGCTCAGGCGGCGCACCGGCTTCCCGTCCCGGGGCCGGAAGGTCTCGGTGGCCTCGGGCAGGAACACCCGCGCCAGCCGGTCCGGCCTCCCGCAGTCGTCGCAGTCTTCGGTCCCGTGCCCCGCGCCGAGCCACCGGCAGTCGCAGAGCGTCTTCGGCTCGCCGCGCGCCCCGGCCGGCGGTTCGTCGGGGAAGAGGAAGACAACGTCCACGTCCCGCGCGAAGAAGCGGTTGTAGAAGACCTGCAGGTTCGCATCCAGCTTCCGGTCGCCGGCCCGCCGTACCGCGCCCCACCCCGTCCGGCGGCACTCGCGGCACTGGACGAGCGGCAGGTGGAGCGCCCCGTCCTCGGCGGCGAGGTCGTCGGAGTGCCGCAGCGCGTGGCGGGCGCCGCCGGGCGTCTCCACCGGCCGGACGCTGCACACCATCCGCCGCAGCTCCCGTACCCAGAGATGCAGCCCGACCCGGAGGAACGGCTGGAGCCGCGCGCCTTCCCCGTCCCCCGCCCGGCGGCGCGCCGCCGAGATCAACGCACAGAGGCCGTTCAGCACTGCCTGCGCCTCGTCGTCGTCCGCGACCGGGAGGCTTGGCCGGAGCTGGTCCACCACCTCGGGGAGCGGGCGCGGGCGTCCGTCCAGCACCCGCAGCAGGTTCACGAAGGCGCTGTGCCCGGGCAGCCGCTCCGCGAGCGCGGCCCGCCACTCCTTGCCGCCGAAGTCCTCCGGCGCGACGGTCGGGAAAAACAGCGCGCCCACCGACCGGAGGTAGTCCTCGCCGCTCCCGAAGCGGGCCGGGTCCGCCGCCCCGGCGACGTCCGGATGCGGTGTCAGCACGTCCGTGATCAGGCTTTCGCCGAGGAACTCGTCAATGCCCTGCCGCGACTCGCCCACGATGGCGTCCTCGTCGAAGTCCGTCTTGAAGACGGCGGACACGTAGTCGAGCAGCTTCCCCTCCTGCCCGGCCTCCCCGAGCGTCGCCGAGGTCCCCACGCAGATCAGATCCTCCCCCGCGCCGAGCCGCACCCGGAGCCGCCGGATGAGGCAGGCGAGGTCGGTCCCCTGCGCCCCGTCGAAGGTGTGCAATTCGTCCACCACCAGGTAGCGCAGCGCGCCCGGTTCGTTCCGCCGCCAGAGCCGCTGGTCCGAGGGCCGGACCAGCAGGTAGTCCAGCATCTTGTAGTTCGTGAGCAGGATGTCCGGCGGCTGGTCGAGCAGCGTCTCCCGGTCCGTGATCACCCGCTCCGGCCCCATCCCGGTCGCCCGCGGCGCGCCCTTCCCGTCCTCCCCGATGAAGAGTCCCGCCGTCACCCGCCCCCGGAGCGCCGGATTCCGGTGGATCGTCGCCGCGATCCGCCCCGCCTGGTCCGTCGCCAGCGCGTTCATCGGGTAGATCAGGATCGCCTTGATCCCCGGCTTCCCCGCCTCCCGCCGGCAGTGGTCGAGCACCGGCCACAGGAAGCACTCCGTCTTCCCCGACCCCGTCCCGGTGGCGACCACCGTTGAGCGCCCCACCTCGCTCTTGAGCCGCTCCATCGCCGTCCGCTGGTGCCGGAAGGGCGTGAACCCCAGCGGAATCTCCGGAAACGGCTCCCCACCCTCCGCCGCCCGCTGGAACGGCAGCGCGACGGAGAGATACGGTCCCTTGACCAGGTTCTCCGACGTCCCCAGGAAGTCGTCCACCACCCCCGCGAGCGCCGCATTCGACGGCCCGAACCCCGTCCGCAGGAAGTCCGAGAGCGCCGTGACCACCTCCCCGGCAACGGCGGACGGGATCATGGAACGTTGGGCAAACCGATTCGCGGGTTCAGCACGCCGGCCTCGTGTCCACGGCGCGGCTTACTTGTGCAGCGCCACTCTCACGTGTCGGACCGCGTCCGCAGCGTTGAGAATCTGCATCCCGCGATAGGGGTGGAGCGCCAGGAGGTCTCCGTCCCCACTGACGATCAGGTCTGCGCCGGCCGCGATTCCGGTGGCGATCACGGCGTCGTCGTCAGGGTCCGACGGGACGGTTCGCGGGACGGACTGCAGGGCGACGAACTCTGTTGCGAGAGCGTACCGGGCAGCGAACTGGAGGGGGGTTTTCCGGTGTTGCAGAAACTTCGGCCGGAATTTCGGCCTGCCCAAGACCTCGACGAGTTCGGCCATGAGGGGGCGACTCGTGAACAACGTGACCCTTCGGTCGTCCGCGAGATCCAGTATCCGCTGCGGGTTTCCGCCCCAGAGCAAGCCCGAGACGACAGTGTTCGTGTCAAGAACCAGTCGCACGCCGCCGTCTTTCAGCGCGGACGGCGTCCACTTCTGCCTGGATCTCTTCCATCGTCATGGGTGGGATGTTGTCCGCTGCCATTTCCCGGGCGTCCTTCAGCAGTTCCCCGAGGTGAAACCGGCGGAGCTGCTCCCGAAAGATGGCCTCCACCGCGTCCGGAGCGAGAAGACCAGCCCTCTCAATCTCCCTCTCAAGATCCTCCGGCAACTCCAGAGTGACAGCCATGATGTTCTCTGCGCCCCCCAGCCGAGGCGAATCGCCATCCTACCACCGGCCCCACCTACCTCGGGCCAGCCCGGGAACGCCGGTGTTCACACCGGCACCGTCCGCCGAAGGCGGACGAAACGCACAACTCTCCTGCTCCCGGATGACGCTGCCGGCTTGGACCGCCGACCAAGGCCTTCGGCGCTCTCCAGCTCCGGGAGCTCCAACCTCAGTGCTCGTTCGGAGAGCGGCCCCACGCTTCCAGACAGCTCAGGAGGAAGTCCACGGGAAGTGCTGCCGGATTCGAATAGCGCCCGTACGCGTTCAGACCCGGCATGGCGCAAAGCCAGCCCGTCTCACCCCGATTGCCGAAGAGGACATGAACCACCGCCTGGGTTCGGGGAGCCTTGAAGGACAAGGAAATCTCTCCGTCCGGCGTCGGGTACACGTTCGGCGCCAATGGTTGGTGCGCAAGGGCACGCAGCGCCCTCCGCGCCGCTGACCGAGCCTCGTCGTCCACCGGAGGGAGCCCGTCCTCCTCGATCTCCTCATCAATGCCGTCCAGTTCCTTAAGGGCCTCCGGCAGCCAACCTGCAACTACCCCAACCTTCCCTCGCCCATCGGCGCGAGCCGCCACACTCCCCTTGCCCCGCGGCATCGCTGACGCGAGAGCACCCCTTAGGGCGGCCTCCAGGGCGGCAACCGCTTCGGGACTTACGGCGTCCGCCCCGCCAACTTTCCCCGGATCATCCGGCAGGGTGATGTGCAGCGTCGTCACGACAGTCTTCTCGGCCTGCAAGAGCCAACCGGCCAATGTAGCACCGACCCGCCACACCAACGACCGCGCCCCGTACCGCCCGCGAAGCCACGTCCAGGCGGGGGCCGCCGACCGAAAACGCAGCCACGCCGGAACACCGAGAGCCGCCGTCGGGGGTCAGGGACCGCCGACCTCCAGGTCGGCCCAGCCTCCCGGGGGGGGCCGCGCGGGAGCGCGAAACCCGCCCGGACAGCGCGACGCTACGGGTTCAAGCATCGCCGTCCGTCGGTTCAAGCCTTGGGGGCACCAGGTAGCCCGGCACGGAGATGTGGTACGTGGGATGAAACCTCCCGCCTTCGACAAGCGCCCGCGGTCCGGAACCGAATGCGACCCGCCCAGCGTCGAGATACTTTCGCCAACTGTGCCCGTGCCGGTCCGCAAAGACGAAGAACAGTCGACGGACCTTCACGCTTCGGCAGGCTGCCAGCAGCGTCATGAGCGGTTCCGGCCGCATGGACACCAACCCTTCAAAGATCTTGTCGAGATGCTCGAAGCTGGCGTTGCCGGGCAGTTCGTCCAGCGCCTCGAGGATCGCGCGTTCGGGAGACGAAGACCTGACGGGCCAGCGCCACACCTCGACCGCCGGTCCGCCAGCTCCCGCCGCGCCGCTGGCTTCCGTGATGCCGACAGGATCGTTCCCGAACAGCTTGCATCGGCGCAGGACCATCCGTTCCCGCATCGGCAGGCGTTTCAGCCAGGACGGAACGTCGCCGTAGAGATGGACGCGATGCCTCCCCCCGAGGCTCAGGTAGTGCGCATAGCCGGCAAGATCGAGGGCGCTCTCGCCGCCCAGGTGCACGTCGTAGCCCATGAGCCGTTGCAGCGAGACGAGGACGACTTCCCAGGACGCTCCACGCACCGCAACGTTTTCCGGTACCGGACGGCGATAGACCCCGCGCACCACCCGCTCAAGCCATCCCCGAGCGACGTAGCCGTGGATGGACTTGGGGTCGATACCACGGGCCTTGAGCCATGGCGTATCGACCATGAAACCGGGCGGGACCGTGTCGAGCAGAGGCTTTAGTCGTGGCTTTCTTGAATGGCTCATAGCCATCAAAATACAAGACTATCGCATTAGAGTCCAAAAGTTCTTTCCACAAGGGTCCGACTGCATGGCTAACAACCATCTAAATTGGCGAGTCGACGCAGCGTGCGGCTTCCTGCTGCCCACCGCCAGGCCGCACTCGCAGTCCGCTGAGCGACCCCCTACCCCAGACAGCACCGCTGGCAACGGAGCGCCGGCCTCTGGCCGGCATCGCGCGGGAGCGCGAAACCGGCTTGGATGGCGCCGCGCTCTGCGAACGTCAATACGCCTCCACGCTGATCCAGCCCCGATCGAGGAAATGGCGGTACACCATCTCCCGACTCAGGTTGAGGTCCTCGGCAATACGGACGGCCGCGGACTGGCTGGGCTGTTCATCCGCCATCAGCCGATCGAACTCCGCTGGCGGTAGCAACAGGTCGGCGGCAAAGCGCTTACAGCGTGTCTCCACGCTCCGGCTCGCCGTCGGAAGGCGATCCAGTACGTCGGCGGGCACCGGATCGAGGCCGCTGGTCTCGCGGAGCAGGTGTCCGAGCTCGTGGAACAGGGTGAAGATCTGCCGCGTGGCGCTCCGCGAGCTGTTCACGTAGATGACCGGCAGCTCAGGGTCGTAGATCGAGAAGCCGCAGTAGTCGTCCTCGCGGAACGCGTCCTTGAAGACGAACACCCCGGCCTCGTAGAGCGCGTCGCGCCACTCCTTGAACGCCGTCGGCGTGTCGGTCCAGCCACGTTGATCTTCGAGGGAAACTCCGAGGATTGCCCGTACTTCCTCCGGATCGGGTGCGCTATCTCGAAACGCCCGCAAAATGGACTGTTCAACCGGCCTGCGGCCCTCGGTGAGCTCGGTGAGGCTGATCTGGCACGCCTGCGCCTTGCGAACTAGCAGGTGCATGCGGGTCGGCAGTCCCGCGAACTCGCGCTCCGGCAGGGTCCGGAACGAGCGCGACGGCTCCGGTACGTCGGGTGGCTCCGGGAAGAACAGGACGGACACGGGCACTTTGAAGCGATCCGCCACGGATTCCAACTGGACGTAGGTGGGGGCCTTGCCGTGGGACTCCCAAGCGTGAATGTCACGGAAATGCAGCTCCGCCGCTTCGAGCGAGTAACCAGCGCGCTCACGCGCCCAGCCGATGAGATCGGGGATTACATACCTGAGTGACCATTGGCCCCCCCGGAAACGTCCTGATGGGTGGGAGGTTTCCGGGAAGCGGCCCTCCGGGTTGTCTGCGGGATGAGCTGCTGGGATGGACTCATCCTGACGAGTCTGCTGGACCTGCGGGAGGCCTTGGGGGCCAACGGTGTCCTTGGCGGAGTATTGAGGATCGTCCGGGCCACGTTTCCGGGCGTATCGGGGATGGGCGGCACGGGCAAGTAGCCCTCCCGCCGGTTGACGAACTCCGGGTCGGGGGGCTTGTCAGGCGACGAGGTCGGCATAGGGCAGGCGCTTCCCGACGAGTCCGAAGGCCAGGCCCGCCATCTGGTCGGCGGTGTCGGCGTTGCGGGCGTTGTGGTGCCCGGCGAACTCGTCCACATAGCGCCCGAGGTGCTTCGCGCTCATGCGGTGGTAGGTGCCGATGTAGCCCCGCTTCAGCATGGACCAGAAGGACTCCATCCCGTTGGTGTGCGCCTGCCCCCGGACGTATTCCTTGACCGAGTGACGGACGGTCGCGTGGCGGAAATCGGGGATGCCCGTGTAGGCGGCGTGCTCGTCCGTGTAGGAGGACGGCCCCCGGCTCCACGTGCCGCCGGAGGAAGCCCCGGAGGGTCGTCCGGGCGGTGTCCGGCACCACGGCGGCGGCCACCTCGTTCGTATCGCGGTCCTTGGCGCCGACGACGATGGTTTTCCCCGAAGAGTCCTCCGCCTGGAGGATGGCGCGGCGCGCTTTCGACATGTTGTGCATCCTGCCCCCGATGAACGTCTCATCGGTCTCCACCGGGCCGGAGAAGGCTGGCGCGCCGCGCGCCCAGGACTGGCGGATCCGGTGCGCCAGGTGCCACGCCGTCTTCTGGGTGATCCCGAGGTCCCGGTGCAGCTTCATGGAGGACTGGCCCTTCAGCCCGGTGGTCAGCAGGTAGATCGCCACCGCCCAGATCCGGCAACCGAGCTTCGAGTCCTCCATCACCGTGCCGGTCTTCACCGAGAAATATCGCCGGCAGGGCCGGCAGCGGTAGGGCATGGACCGATGCGCCGTCCCGACCAGCACGTTCGCCATCCCGCAGCGCGGGCACCGCGGCCCGGCCGGCCAGCGAGCGCGAGCGAACCAGTCGTGAGCTGTCCTGTCGTCGGGGAAACGGCGCATGATCTCCACAAGGGAGATCCCGCGCCGGTAGTGCTTCCCTGGTCCTTTCTGCGTCATGCTGAAAGCATGACCTAATCCCATGACAAATAACGTCTTTACGCGCTAGTGGTCACTCACGTATGTAATCCCCATGAGATCGGGGTTGATCGCCATGCGGTCGGAGGTCATGGGGTGGGTGCCGGTCGGCGCGGAGGGTAGCGGAACGCGACTACCCTCAAGTGACCGGAACCCGCCCAGACGCCCGGACGACCGAGGCCACAGTCCCGCCATGCCAACGCGCCTGGACTCTCTCCTCAACCCCGGACTGCGCTGCCGGCGTGGACCGCCGGACCTCTGGTCGGCACCGCGCACCTCTCGGCCCCGTATCGCGCCCCCACCAGAAGCGCGCTGCCCTCGTGGCAGGCGTGGCGCTCCGATGTCCTATGACTTCGACGGAGCCGTTCGCAGGCATTCCAGGCGAAAGTAGCGATGCGATACGGTTTGAGAGGACGGCTGTGACAAGGGCGCAGCGGTTCGACGTGCGTCCCGCGCAGGTTCAGGACTGCCGGAAGCGGGGAGAGCGGGATCCGATGGAGTGCGGCGTCCTCTGGTTCGCACGAGTCGGTCCGTCGCTCATGTCGTATATTGGACCGCTCCCAGACGCCTGCGTCTGCAGGCACACGTTCGGACGAGAGGAGTGCCCCGATCATCATGGCAGATAACAGATTGCAGCTATTCTCAGTTCCAGCGACCTTTCTGGACGGAACAACGGTGGAAGTCAGAGCGGAGGGAAACAATGCGGCGTGGCATTGTCCGTGCGGCACCCCGCTGCCGTTGCTGGGGCGCTGCTATTACCAATTCGGACAGGACTGCCATACGGTGTGTCCGGACTGCGGACGGACTTACAGGGTTCACAAGGATGTCGCCACGAAACGAACGAAGTCTGTGGAAGAGGTCCCGCCGCTGTGACCCCCCCTGATGACTGCCCCTTGTGCGGGCGCAGACTGATCGAAGCCCACTGGATTTCCGAATACAGTCAGTTTCTCTTCACCTGCCCTTCCTGCACCACGTTCACGATCCCCCCGGAACTGGACAAATCGTTCGGAACTGAGTTTAGGGGCGATCCCGACATTCCGCGCCTTTCCCGCTACCTGCGTGAGGCCGGAGAGGACGACAACAGGGAGATCACTGTCGAGTCGTGGCGCACTGTGTAGGACAACAATTGTCGCTTGTACTTGGGATCGCGACTTGGTACGGTATGTGCTATGGCGACAATCACCCTCCAGCGCAACGTCCAATTCCTGTATGAGGAACACCTAGCCCGGGCCGAGGCTCAGGCCCTCGGGTGTGATCTGTGGGATCGCGACGAGGGCAGCCTGCGGCAGGTGCGAGTGGATGTCAATGGGGAGTCCTCTGCTGTGCTGCGCCGAGCGGCCTACGTGGGGGCCCTCGACGGGGAAGACACGATCTATGAGCAGTTGATCCGGCCCAAGTTCCAGGGTGGGGCTTTCAACAGGACCCGCTCCGTAAATCAGTACCTGACCCATTGGATCTATCCGTATCGCGGGAAGTTCCACCCCCAGATGGTCCGTGCGCTCCTCAACATCCTGGGTGTCACGCGGGGATCTCTCGTGCTGGATCCGCAGGTTGGGAGCGGGACTACCGCGCTGGAGGCATCGCTGCTCGGAATCCGGTGTATTGGCGTCGATATCTCCCCACTGTGCGTCTTGCTGACCCGGGTGAAGACCCGATCCGTCGAGGCGGTGGGCCCGCTCCGGGAGCGCGTAGAAGCGCTCCTAGATAACGAAACGCTAGATCCTGCCGACGCTTCGCTCGCCCTCGACGATAACCCGCTCGTCGCCGACTTTGTCCAGGTGGCGCGGATGACGACTCTGAGTGACGTGTCGCGGCGGAAGCGGGACGGGCATACCTGGTTCCGGAGAAACCTGTCGGCCATGCTGGAATCTGTAGAAGCCCATGCCCAGGCCCTCAAGGTGTTCGACATCCGCCCTGGTCAGGTTTCCGCCATCCGGGGAGACGCGCGAAATCTGCGCGCCTCGGGAATCGAAGATGCGACGATCGACGCAGTTGTCACGTCGCCTCCCTATTCGATCGCACTGGACTACGTGAAGAACGACGAGCACGCGCTGGAGGCCCTTGGGATAGATCTGGAAGCCCTCCGGATGGAAATGACGGGAGTTCGCGGCCAAGGGCCCAAGGAAAAAATGACCCTCTACAACGAAGACATACAGACGATGTTCTGTGAGGTAGCGCGAGTATTGAAACCCGGTGCGAAGGCCGCGTTCGTAGTCGGCGACGCTACCGTTGATGGGCGGGAGTTGACCACGACCAAGGATATGAAGACCTGGGCAACGAGCGCCGGCCTAGAGTTCGAGGGGGAGGTTCAGAAGGTGATCTTCGGCCTCTACAGTACGATGAAGGACGAAATGATCCTGTTGTTCAAGAAGCCCCCTCAATAGGGCGGCAGCCTCTTCACGTGAATGCAGCGATGCCTGCGTCGCGGTCTAGGAGAGCGTCACGTGCCAGTGGCGCTCGATGCTCCAGGAGGACGTGAACGGCGTGACTAGCGCTAAATCTAGCACCCCTTGGAGAATACACGTATCGGGGTCCGACGCAGGAAG
The DNA here is from genome assembly GCA_965223075.1 of Candidatus Marinacidobacterium sp. GTDB lineage: Bacteria > Acidobacteriota > Vicinamibacteria > Marinacidobacterales > Marinacidobacteraceae > Marinacidobacterium. Next base: position 2,594,117 of record OZ244986.1, read on the forward strand.
CACCGCGGCGTGCGAGGACGATGAGACGGCCCTTGGGGCGGCAAGGAAGCTGGAACATAGTCCGAACGTGCCGCACGATGGCCCAGAGGCGAGCCGGCTGGCGGAATGACGCGAACACAAGAACGACAAACCCTGATGTCGGCCGAAGTGTTGCGTCGTGCGGGAATTCTCGGGCTCGATGCTCCCCGAACCGTGTCGCCGGTTCTCGCCGGAGCGGACTACAGAGTGCCGCTCACCATCTTGTCGTGCAGTATCAACAGCGCGAGCGCGTCTAGCAGAACGAGGTACTTCAGGGCCATGTCCCTCGTCTCGAAGTCGGTAAAGGCTCCGTGGACGATACCGTGCCGGTTTATCTCGTGTCTGGGGTCGTCGATTTTGGCAGTGTCCCTCCAGAATGTCCCCGTCTTGAGAAAGCCGAGTATCAATTCAAGGACAGGCGCCGGAAATAAAAGAATACTCCGCGAAAACACAAGCGCCCCGAGTTGACTCACCATGTCCTTGAATCCGCTCTCGGGCGACTCACCGGCGACTAACAAGTAGTCCTTCACAATGCCTTCAAACTGGGGCACGAGCACGTAAATCGAACTAATCCAGTCGCCCTCAAGATACTCGTCAACGGCCTTCTGGATGTAGCGCAGCCTGCCGGAAAAGAACTGCGCCTCTTTCCACAGCGCCATCTTTTGTTGCCAAAACTCGACGTTGTACGTGGCAGACACGGTGTCTGCGAATTCCGACTCTTGCAGCTTTCCAGGGTTTCGGTGCGCATAAGCAATGACATTCGGAAAATAGCCCGGAGCCGGCGGCCAGTTGATGGTCGCCAGTTGTCGAAACTTGTCCACCGGTTTGACCGCCTCGAGAAACTCTCGCATACGGACGAAGTCCGCAATCGGTACCGGCATCAGTTGCCGGATTTCGTCAGACTCGCTCTGGGTAAAGTCGAAGGCGATCTGAAAATTCAAGAAAGCCGAACGAAGCAGGAAATACGATCGGGGCATCCCGTCCACAATCGGCGGCCCTAGCACGGCAGAGTCAACGTCGATGTCGTCGAGGTGCACCGTCTGCCCCACCTTCATGGCCTTCCGCGGCTTGACACTTACCCTGAGTTGTACTTGCTCGTTCAGCTCGACCGAATGCCCGGGCCCAGGCTGAACAACCCTGAATTGGTGAACATGCAACGGAAGGCCGGCGGCCGCGATTGCGCCTGACCTAACACGTCTACCGATCTCCGGCAGCACGAAGATCTGCAGCATTTGTGAGACAGGGCGATACAGCATGATTTCGCTCTGCGCTGGCTCCATGGCTTCGGTCATGTCAGGCCCGCACTCACGGCCGACACGCCCGTTCCTGTAAGCCGTTCAGTGTTTCCTGTTGAAACGGACCGCAATCGGCCTGTGAGCCAACCCGCCCAGATGGAAGTGGGTCGCATCCCGGACGCGAGCACCTTTGGGAGCCGCTGGCCATCTTGTTGAGTCACTGGACGCGGGACTTGATCGCCCAGACGCGCGACACGCAGACCGCGAGCGCGGAGTGTAGCCAACTTCGACTGCTGCCTAGCTTCTTTTGCCACAGATGCTGCCGCTCCCGGGCCAGTCTCTCCGGACAGTACAAGCTTCCGGTTCTCGTTCCGAAGCCTGTTCACCAGCGTCACAACCCTACGCCACCTCTCGAAGGAACTCTACGGGAGCGCATTTCCCAGACGAGGACACGCCACGCCAATTCATGGTGCGACAAAGTCGGCTAGTCTATTCAAAAGATCCCGCATCTCGGTGGGGACTTCGTCGCGGCACATAGCGTCGATTATGCCGGTCGGAGTGACGCTGATTCCGTAGCTCTCCTGCAGGTGTTGGTTAACTGCCGCTAGGAGCCTGCCCCGCAGGAATTTGGAGGAGGGGGGCGAGATGGGTTCGTGAACGGTCTCGAGTTGGGGATCGGGAGTGATTTCGGGGACCGGGACGGATGGGGAGTGTTCCCGATGGCGCGGGCCGACGGTTTTTGCGGTCTCGGGTGGTGATCGGCGGTCTTGGGGTGTTCCATCAGGTGGTTTTCAACGCTCCGATCCGTTTGATGTTCAGCGCCAGGCACACCAGGTTCCACTCGGCCTGCACGTTCGCCAGGCTGCGGAGACTGAAGCGACGAAAGCCCAGCACCTCCTTGATCCAGCCGTTCGGCGCCTCCGAAAGCCACTTGCGTCTCGCATAGCGGGCCCGGCCCGCCTCCGTCGCCAGCTTCTTCCGCATCCGATCCGTCGCGGGCCGGGTCTTCGGGTCCACCGCCGCCTGCTTCTTCCCTTCCCGACCCAGCGCCACATGCCCCGCAATGCCCCGCTCTTCCAACGCCCGCAGATCCGCCTCGTTGCAATACCCCGCATCCGCCAGAACCTCCTCCGGCTTCTCCCCCAAGTGCTCCTCCACCGCCTCCAGGCGTGCGATCAGTTCCCCCTGGTCACTCGCGCACGCGCTCACCGACGCATCCACCACGATCTGGTGCGCGTCATCTACCACCGTCTGCGCGTTGTAGCTCTGCTGGAACCCCTCCGTACTCGTCTTCATGATCCGACTCTCCGGGTCCGTGAAGTTGCTCTGCGCCTTCGGCTCCGGCTCCCCATACTCCCGCTTGTAGGGTCTCCCGCCTTTCGCCGGGCGATCCTGCCCCGGCTCCCGGCCCCGCTCGTCGTCCGCCTGCCGCTGCGCCGCCTCCAACCGCTCCTTCGCCGCCTCGATCGCCGCCAGCCGATCCTCCCGCCGACGCAACTCCGCCGGCAACTCGTCCCCCCGCACCTCCTTCCCCAAGCGCCGATCCTCTTCCTCATCCGCCCGCGCCGCCGCCGTCGTCAAGCCCTCGATCTCCTCCCGTAGCCGCGCCTCCTCCCCAACCAGCCGGTCATAACTCATCGCCTTCCGCTTGCTCGCGTTCGCCCGCACCTTCGTCCCGTCGATCGAAAGCGTCCCGAAACGGACCAGCCCCATCTCGCGCGCCAGCCGTACCACCTTCACGAACAACCCCTGGAAGCGCCGCAGATGTTGCCGCCGAAACTCGCAGATCGTCCGATGGTTGGGAAAGTTCCCCGCCCCAAGCATCCGAAACGCAACGTCCTCCTCCAGCTTCCGCGCCAGCTTCCGGGAAGAAAACACCCCCGTCGCATACCCGTAGATCAACACCTTCACCATCATCGTCGGCGAATACGGCGCGTTCCGACGACCGTCCCCCGCATACCGAGCGTAAAACGCCGAAAGGTCCAGCTTGGCCACCACGTCGCTCACCTGGTGCGCCAGGTGCCCCTCCGGAACCCAGTCGTTCAGCTTCACCGGCATCAGCAGGATCTGATCCGGCTGATACGCCCGAAATCTCGTCGGCATGCCATGCTCCCCACGCGCGGCCCCTCACAACAGAACCGCTGATAACGGCACACTATATCAAAGACTTACACCAAAATCACCCCCCAATCCGATCAACAACCCACCACCCCTACCGCCAAGCCCGATCTGACCGCGAACAGCTTTCTGCGGCGCAGACTCCTAGGGCTTCCTTGGCTGGAACCAGCTCCAGTCTTCGCTGTTCACCGGCTGCCCAATCGGCCCGAAATGCCTCCACTGCCTCCTGGGTAGTCGTGGCATCTGCCTGCCTGCGATTTGAAGCTAGAACGAACTTTCGGCGGAATGCGATGAATTGAGCTTCTACGTACGTCTCCTTCTCTTCCGCGAAGGCATTCAGGATTTGGGAACACTCGCCTACGTACTCCGTTTTCGTGCCCGTTCTCCGTATACGCTCGGCACATCGCGCGCGTGCAGCTCGATCAATAGCTTCAGGGACAAGCAAGAAGCTCTCTAACTCCTTACAACTGTGTATTGCGACAAGATCGCAATACTCCGCGCCACGTTGACGGATTTGGTTGCATTCCAAATCGGACCGATAATCCCTGTCTAGCACAACTGCAGCGCGAACATCACATCCGAGTGCGAGCTCAAACCCATCCTTTAGAATCCGAGCTCGGTCCGGATTAAAGCCCTTCATCGGGACCACGGCAAATCCCGTGCGGTAGCCCAAGTCCTTCAGCCCGAGTTTGCGTGCGTATTTTGCGAGTATCTGAAAGTCCGTGCCCTCCACAAACACAACCCGACGAGTCTTCGCCAATTGCGTAAGCGTCGGATTCAGAGTTGATCCGAGGCTCGAGAACACTTCGGTTAGATGCGTCGGTTCGTGGATTCGTTTGGCCTGTTTCCTGCCCTTGTCTATCAGGACGAGCTCGCCCTCACCGGCCTCGGAAATGATCTCCGTTGAGTGAGTCGCGATCAGTACGTAGGGACCCAATTCGGCGAGTATGCTCAGCAGTTTCCGCTGAAGGTCGGAGTGTAGGTATATGTCTGGCTCGTCGATCAGGAAGATGGAGGAGTACTTGGACTTGACGACGTGCGTGAGCATCTGGCACCAGACCTGAAACCCGAATCCTGTCCAACCGATCTCTCGCGTAATTCGATCTTCGGTACAGAACATGTGGATCATCGGTTTCTCAAGCAATCCGGCGGGCTCCGGTGGTCCGATGTTCATCCCAGGCCATGTCTCCCGGAGCGCGCTTTGAAACCACTCAAAATCCCGGGGATAGTGGAGCCAAATGTTTCTGAAATTGCGGGCTGCGCGGTAATTGAACAAGGCGAGACGCGCCGTCTCCTTCTCATATAGGCGCTCGTCTTGCTCGACGGGGCCGAGAATGGGGACAAATCCGATCGGGCAGTTGAAGGAGGATCTGAACTGGCTAGGGGACCGCACCTGTTTCTTTGGATCGTCGACAAACAGATGGCACTTTTCGGTTTCGGGGAAATACAGCACGAGTCGCTTGCCACCCGTGAGCGAAAAAGTGACGGATGCGCGTTTGGATTCGTGGTAGTTGAAAAAGATGTTCTCGTCGCCGACTGAAAGTGCTTTTATACATAGCGCCTTAAGTAATACCGCATAGTCTCTGTAGAACCTTGTTCGGCTTTCGCCATTGATTGAAGGGTGACTCAACGGCAGCGACGAGTTCGTCGAGGCTGTTGAAATGGAGATTGTGTGTAGCCAGACGCCGCGTCAGCCGCCAAACGCGCTCGATGGGCGCCAGTTGCGGACTGTAGGGGGGAAGGAACAACAGCTCGAAGTGCTCGCGATGGGCGGCAAGCAACGGCTGAAGCAGTTTTGCGCGGTGGTAGCTCGCGTTGTCGAGTACGACCACCATCTTCTTGTGGTGCGAGCGGCGTCGGAGCAGAGCCTTCAGGAAGACCTCGAAGGTGGCGGCGTTGAACACCGGGGAAAAGATGTGGACGAACTTGCCGCTGAGCAGGCTGACCGCGCCGAAACAGGCGACGGATTGTCGCGTCGGGGCATGGAAGACGACGGGGTCCTTGTCTTCGGGCGGGACCCACATGCGACATCGGGTGCCGTGGCGCTGGAAGTGGCATTCGTCCTGGCTCCACAGCTCAACATCGCGGCGACGTGCCAGACGGCGGAGTTTTTTTAAACGCCTCCACCTGTTGCGGGTCCGCCGAGGCGATCTGGGGACGCGGTTTGCGGAACCGGAACCCCATCTGCCGGAACAAGCGCTGACATTGCCGCACCCCGAGCGGCACGTCGTAGTGCCGACGCAGGTGCTCCGAGAGCAGTTTGCCGTCCCACAGATGGCCGCCCAGTCCGAACTCGTCCGGCCGCTGACGCAAATCGTCCTCCAACGACGCCCACTGCACCGCGTCCAGGGTGCGCGGCCGGCCCGGCCGCTCGCCATCGCGCAGTCCGTCGAACCCCCGTTGTTCGAACGTCTTCACCCAGCGCTGCACCGTCCGCGGATCCTCGCCGAACAACTGCGCCACCTGACGGCAACTTTGGCCGCCCGTCACCAGCAACAAGCCATGAAGCCGGTGGTCATAGCGGGACTCGTCAGAACGTTGGATCTCCTGTTGAATCGCGATCCGCATCACATCCGCATCGGCGATCTCAAGCTTTTTCATAGCGGCGACCCCTCCACTCCGGGTCGTCGCTATCCTATCCCATTATGCGGCATTACTTCTGGCGTCATGTATAGATCCACTGAATAGCCGAATCTGAGACCGTCGGGTCCTTCGACTAGTTCAGCTTTGCGTGCGTTGGCCTTCCGGATGCCTTCGGCGAGTATTCGAAATGCAGCGAGAACTGTTGATTTTCCTGCATTGTTTGGCCCCACCATTATGTTGATGTGCCGCAGGTGCAGAGTGAATGCTTCGAACGCCTTGAATCGCTTGAAGGCTACTTTGGTGTATCGCAGAAGATCAGACATCGTCGAAGGGTGTCAAGGAAGGCGATCCAGAAACATGGACCAAGCGGTGCGGTAGTCGTCCTCGCGGTTGGGGCGAGTGAAGGGGGCTTCGTATTTGATCATGCGTTCGTGAGGGCCGCCGGGGAGGGTGTCGTCGAGGATCGTGCGGGTGATGGTGGCGTCGGGGAGGTCGCGGATGTCTTCCCAGCCGAGGGAGAGGCCGGTTCGGGTGGCGGTGGGGGTCTCCCGGGTGTAGCAGGTGTCCTTGGGGTCGGCCTTGCGGGGGAGGCCGACGCCGGGGAGGCCCTTGTTCACGGTGAAGACGATGCGGCCGTTGGTGTCGTACCAGGTGTCGGCCTCGTACTGCCGCATGACCGGGAACTGGATGCGGTAGATCGTCAGGAGTTCGTCTAGGGTGAGGCCGAGCGCCATGGCGGCGAGGACATCAATCTCCACGAGCGCTTGCCGGCGGGCGTAGTCGGTCCGAAGGGCGGTGCCTCGCTGCCATTCGGAGGTGAGACTGGAGAAGAAGGCTGATGGCAGCCGGGAATCGGCCTTCGTCCAGGCGTCGCGGCGGAAGGCATCAATGTGGCGATCCGCAGAGGCGGCGCCGAGTTGGCTGAGGCCGACGGCGCAGATCTCCCGCCAGAGATCGGCGTAGTGGGTCGTCAGGCAAGAAAGGGAGAGGACCCGAAGTCGTAAGGCGACTCGCAGGTCAGTCGAAGAGTTGTGGGGCAGGATTGGAAGCGTGCGAAGCACAGAGAGCCGGAGATCGCGGATGCCAGTCATCTTTATGAAGGCGTCGAGTGCCAGAGACATCGTGAGAGACGCGAAATCCACACAGTCGGTTTCATTTGAGAACGCCGTGGCCACAACCGCGTCGATGATCGCGGCATCCTTCGGGATCAGGGCGGTCCTAAGGGTCCGTTCGCCGGTTGGATCAACCGTTCGTCGGTTGGCGAGGCGGTAGTACTCCGTTACTCGGCGCGGTTCGACTTCGTCGGACTCTACCCATGTCACCCGCGGTGTGCGGCGCCGATACTCATCGAGATCGCAGGCCGGGGCGTAATTCGTGCGTGGTAGGTAGTCGCTCGGCAGTGTGCTGAGGTCGAGCGCGTCGTAATCGCTCTTGAGCTTGCACTTCCGTCGCGGCGTCTTGCTCAGCGGATTCCCGACGAAGAAGTGCGGCCCGGAAAGCGTGAGGTCTTCTAGACCGTCGGGGAAGCGCGTTTCCCGGCGGATCGTTCCGTCGCGCTGGGACATCGTTTCGTTCCAGTGGGAGGACACCGCAACCTCGGATCCGAGATCCGCTAGGCGTCGCGGGTTGTCAGCGAGCTTCTCGAGGACACCAAGCAGTCCTCCAGCGTGAAGCCCCGGGAGCCGGGCTCCAGTGGCCGCCTTGTCGGCAGCACCCAAGAGTTCTGCGAAGACTGTGAGCGCCGTATCACTCACTTCGACGACCCGGTCCCGATGCCCTCCTGTACTCCAGGCACCACGCTCATCCTTGATCCCTGGGACGGGCCCGCTTCCGTCGTGATCGAAGCAGGCGTCGACAGTCGCCGGCGAGAAACAGTTTGCGACGTGCCAAAACCGGGGCATGTTCCGTGAAGGCCCGTACACGTTCACGCTGAAGGTCTTGTGGTGGCCCACGTCGGCGAAAAGCCGCTTCTCGTTCTGGAACTGGAAGTGGCTGCGGAGCCTCGGATACAGCGCAGCCCGGAAGAGTTCGCCTTGTGGATCGTCGTACACCCCATCGCGGTGGAGGAAGCCTGTTACGCCCCCTCGGTTCCCGATCATCCAACCCTGCGGCAGGAAGCACTTGAACAGGTTCGTCTGCTGCCCCTTGAGAAGCGGGTAGTTCTGTTCCGAATTCAGGAACGCCTGCGTCGCCTCCGCCTCCTCGGCCTCAGCGATCCATGCGTCCCGAAGCCCCGGATGCCGCTCGAATGCCGCGGCGCGCTGCCTCGACAGTTCGGCTGCGAGGAGCTTCCGTAGCGCGAAGACCGGATTCCGCTCACCCAACACACCGCGCTCCGCCCACTCCACTTTGATCCACGGCGGATTCCCCAGCACCAGATCGAACCCGCCGCGCGCCTTCCCGTCCCGTCCCGCCCCATAGAACAGGTCCGCGAACGCCAACTCCCAGTGATGGAACCGGCGGCGCCGAGCGAGTTCGTCCACGAACCGCAGTCGCGGGAACTGCTCGAACAGCTTCTCCAGGTCCAGCATCCCGACCTCGTCGGTGATCCGCTGCGCGATGTCGGCGGCGTGCTCGGCGTCGGCGTAGTCGTCCCCGAACAGGCTCCGTACCTGGGTCCCGACCTCCGGGTGGTACACCGATCCGGTCAACACCAGACTCACCTCGTTCAGGAAATCCTGCCGGCTCGGCAGCCGCGCCGACTCCCGGATCGGCCAGAACCAGAGCGCGCACCAGTAGTCCATCACCAGCTTCAGCCGCCGGTAGGGGCTGGCCGTCCGCGTCCCCTGGCTCAACACCCCCTGGGCGCGGATGCGGTCCTTCCACGCATTGGAAGTCGCTGACCCGCCCGAAATGCCGTCCAGGCCCCACACCCCCAGCGGGTCCTCCGTCTCCCGGTGGTCCGCGCCGAGCTGCTCTGTGTGCAAGGCCCAGAGCTTGTCCACCTGATCCGACAGCGACTCCAGTTCCTCGATCTCGCCCTCGTCGAACCCCCGGACGAACTCCCTGCGCCACGCGGCCAGCCGCGCAAAGTGTTCCGGCTCCAGGGCCTTCGCATCCTTGTTTCGATACGCGGCCATCCCCGGGTCCGGGAGCAGGAAGTGATAGACCGACCCCGGCGGACGCCGCATCTCGTCGTTGAGCGCAGGAGGCAACCGCTCCGGGGCCTCCGCGTACCAGACATCCGGCTTCCGCGCCCCCCGCAGCCGGTCTGCTGGATACACCTGCCGCCGCGCCCCGATCAGCGAGTTCCCGACCACGAGCTGGAACCCGAACCACGGGACGTGGCCGTCCTGGTGGATGCAGTTCAGCCACAGCGAGATCTCGGCGAGCTCCACTGCCACCGGGTTCAGGTCCACGCCGTACACGTTTCGGTCGGCGATGTAGTGCCGCACCTTCTGCAGTTCGTCGGCGTAGTCCGCGTGGGGGATGCGCTGCTTGAGCTCGCGTTGCCGGCGCTCCAGCTAGCGCTCGGCGAGCTGGTTCACGGCCTCGTTCAGGAACGCGGCCGACCCCATCGCCGGCTCGCAGACGGTGAGGTCGAGGATGCGCTCGGCGGGCATGTCTTCCGGGATCAGTTCCTTCAGCGAGTACTTGACGACGCAGCGGGTCAGCGATTCGGGCGTGTAGTAGCTGGCCGACTTCTGGCGGTCCCGCCCGGCGAGCCGGTAGATGAAGCGGCCCTGCCGGTGAACGCGGAGTGTCTTCCGTCCGTGCTCGTCCCGGTCGTACACCCGCTCCGCCTCGTCGTACTGGTCGAGGTCGCGGGCTGGAACGAACCAGGCGTTCTTCAGGTCGTCGGGGTCGTCCTTCGCCTTCTTGACCTCGTAGAGATCCTCCTCCGCGAAGAACCCCCGGTAGGACAGCAGCGCCTCATAGACCGCGCCGAGCTGGTTGATGCCGAGCTGCGCGTAGGAGATGCGGCCCCGCCGACCCCGCCGCCCGCGCGCCGGACGGCTCAGCGACATCAGCCGGATGACCGGTTGCAGCACCCGGTTCCGCAGCCGCACCCGGTCGAGCAGCGGGGTGGCGCCCTCCCGGAACAGGGCGCTGTCGAGCTTGCGGATGTGGAAGGCGTCCTGCCCGTAGCGGAGCTTCCCAGACGCCCCCTCGAAACCGTCCCGGATCAGCCGGAAGAGCAACTGGATGGAGTCGTGGAGGTAGAAACCGTCGAGCGCCTCCTCGCTGTGGAGCGGGACCATTTCGAGGTCGCGCAGGCGCTCCAGGCTGTAGCCCATGCGGTAGGCGTCCGCGTTCATCGGCGCATAGCCGAGGTCGGGGCGCGCCTCGATGTAGAACAGGAACAGCAGCCGGTACATGTACCGGAGGCATTCGAGCCCGAGCTCCCCCGCCAGTTCGTCGTCGAGGTCGTACACCCTGTCCTTCGAGACTTCCCGGAGGTACCAGATGGCCTCGTTGCCGATGGCTTCGATGGCCTCCCGGAGGGCGTACTTCAGGTCCTCCGAGACCGCGAAGGCGTGCTTGTGGCTGTTCTCGTCCAACCGGTCGAGCAGGCTCTGGCCGTCGGGCGGCAGGAGCGAGTCCCGGTGCAGCAGCGCCGCCGTCGCCTTCAGGGTCGCGTCCTCGCCGCGGCCGAGGATCTCGTCGAGGTCGAAGCGGAGCAGCCGGTTGTGCGTCCACTTCCCCCGCTCGATCAGCAGGATGCGGTCGAAAGTGAGCAGCAGCACCCAGCGCGGTGGGTAGTCCCGCCCGAAAACGCCGCGCGTGACTACGTCGTTCCAGGTCGCGTCCAGCAGTTCCTTCGGCGGCGGCGCCTCCCCGTCGAACTGGGTTGGGTGCGGGTGGAGAGTGAGCGGGTCGTCGCCTTCGCCCTCCGTGTCGAGGGCGTCGAGCACGAATAGCTGCGCCGACCCGTCGCGGAAGCCGTCGGCCGCGAGGGCCGGCAGCGGGTTGCCGTCGTCGAGGTCGTGGTCTCCGGGACGCCAGCCGTGCCCGAGGGGGCTGAGGAGGGTGCGGAGCCAGGCGCGCTGGAGCCTCAGCCGGGACTCGGGGCGGCGTTCCCGCTGGTACTCGGCGCGGCGGCGGCGGTAGTCGGTGGCGAGGGCGCGGAGCTGGTCGTACGGGGGCTTGTCGCCGTTCGCGGCGTGCTTGCGCCGGGCGTCGGTGGTCGCGCCGATGTCGCGAGTGAAGATCTCGGAGAGGTAGTGGTGGCTGTAGAACTCGTTCTCGTTGTGGATGCCGACGAACGCCGGCGCCGCCTCGGACCTACGCCGCGGCATTCGCTTCTCCATCCCCGGTCAGGACGCAGATCACCTTGACCCACGGCTGTTCCTCGGTGGTCATGGTCTCCTGAATCCAGTCGAGGTAGTCGCCGAAGATGTCCTTGACCTCCTGTCGTTGCTCTGCGGCGCGACGCTCCTTGAGCTTCTCGGCCTGCCGGGACGTCGCCAGCATCTCCTCGATGCGAGCGTGTTGCCGGTGTTTGAGGTCTTCGAGGGCCGCCATCTCCCCGTTCAGCTTGGCGTTGATGTGGTCCTCGAATGCCTTCCGGCGGTCGGTGAACCGCCGCCGGGCACGCGCTACCGCGTCCGGGAGACGCTGGCGCAGCCCGTCCTCGTCCACTGGGGCCCCGCCGTTCGGGATCTCTTCGCGGCCGAGCCCGGTGCGGTCCAGCAGGTCACGGAAGGGGACCAGCGCCTCGAACCCTCCGCCGCGGTAGGCGACGCCGATCCATTCGTACACGAGGGGGTGCCCCTTCCGGTTCGGGACCAGGCCCGAGCACACGAACACCGCCTCGTCCGGCGCGAGCCCCGGGATTCCCGCCAGGACCGGCGCCTCACGGCGCCCGAAGGCCGCGAGCATCCGGTCGCCGAGCCAGCTCACCACCGGGTTCAGGCGCCAGAGGTAGTGGAGCGCGGGCCAGGCGGTCTCCTCCCGGCGGCTCTCCGTGATCGCTTGGGCCATGCGGCGGCGGTCGGCGGTCAGCACGAAACGCCCGTCCTTCGGGAGCACTTCGCGGGGGAAGGAGCCGAAGCGGTGTTTCAGGTCTTCGGGGGCGTCCAGCGTCAGAGTCGAGGACTCCTGGTTTGCCTCGAAATGGAGTCCGGCGTTTCCCGGGTTGTTTCCCTGCCGCGCCCGGAGGCGGTCGAGGGCGGCCCGGCAGTAGGCGAACTCATCCGGAAAGAGGGAAAGCGGGGCTTCTCGCGCTGGCGCGGTCTCCGCCGTGGGGGAGGGGGCGTTGTTGCTGGCGCCGTTCCCGCCCAGGAAGAGCGCGAGCAGGTCGTCTCCTTCGCTCCCCTCGACCGCACTGCGCTCAAGGCGTTCGTCGAAACGCTTCGCGTCCTCCCCGGCGGCCACCGCCCGGGCGGTGATGTCCTCCTCCGCCTCGATGTCGCGGACTTTCATGAAGGCCGAGGGGTCGCCGATATTCCGGTACGCCTGCTCGTCCTTCTCCCGGAGCACTTCGAGGATGCGCTGGTCGCCGCGGATCGTGGCGTTCGCGGTCTCGCCGGTCAAATAAACGATCTGCGGCGTTCGCTCCTGCCCGTAGCGGTCCACCCGGCCGTTCCGCTGGGAGAAGACCATGAGCGACCACGGCATGTCGAAGTGGATGAGCCGGTGGCAGGTGTAGTGGAGGTTGATCCCCTCCGAGGCGACGTCGGAACAGATCAGTAGCCTGACCGGGGACTTCGCGTGCCCGAAGGCTTCCACCGCCTTCTGCTGGTCCACGTCGAGCATCCCACCGTGGAGGGTGTTCAGTTGACCGACGCGGAGACGCAGGTCGTTCGACAGGCGCTCGCGGAGCCACCGGAGCGTCTCGATCCGCTCGGTGAAGATGACCAGTCGGTCCTCCGGGTCGGTGGGGCGCCAGTGGAAGGGCCTGCCGCCGCGGATCGCTTTGAGGAGGGCCTGGTACTTGGCGAAGTCGGTAGCCTCGATACGGCTCACCGCCTCATCGAGAGCGCGGAGGGACTCCACCTCGCCGGCGACCGCCGGGGTTTCGGCACCGTCGCGATCGCGTTCCCGGCGGGCGAGGCGGGTCCTGATGGAGGCGCGACAGGCCGCCGGGCTCGAAAAGAGCGCCTTTTCGAGAGTGACCATGAAGAGGTCGCGGCGGACGGGGTCCAGCACCGGATGGGTTGCGGTACCGCGGGTGCGGGCCGAGCGGCGCGGAGCTCCTCCCGCCACCCGGACCCGCAGCAGCGCCTTGTAGGCCGTTTCCTCCGCGCGGGAGGCGGCGAACCGGCGCCGGATGATTTCCCGGTCGCGGAAGGTGCCCGAGACCTGGTCCTGGATGTCCTTCTTGAAGCGGCGGATGACGAGGCCCTTCTTGCGGAAGTCCTCCCGTGTGTAGCGCTCCGGGTCGGCGATCGCGGTGGCGTCCAACATGTTCATCAGGCTGGCGAAGCTCCGCGCCCGCCCGTCGTGCGGGGTCGCCGACAGCATGATGAGGGTGTCCGAGCGGCGCGCCAGCAGGCGGGCGAGCTGGCTGCGCAGCGAACTCGTGCCGCGGTCGGCCACGTTATGCGCCTCGTCAATGACGATGATGTCCCACCGGGCGTTTTCGAGGTAGGTCCGGTACTCGGCGTCCTGTTTCAGGGTGTCGATCGAGATGATGGACTTGTCGTAGTAGTGGAAGGGGTTGTGGTTCGTGGGGATGCGGCTGCGGACCCGCTGGATGCCGATGGAGTCGAGCCGGGTGAGCGGGATCGTGAAGCGGTTCCAAAACTCCTTCTGGAACTGGGTCAACATGCTCTTGACTGCGAGGACGAGGATGCGCCGGCCGCGCCCGCGGGCGATCAGCTCGCTGACCAGGATTCCCGCTTCGAGGGTCTTGCCGAGCCCCACCGCGTCGGCGATGAGGATGCGCTGGCGCGGTTGGCGGAGCGCCTGGCGGGCGGGGTCCAACTGGTAGGGCACGAGGTCCATGGCGGCGGTGTGACCGATGTGGATCCGTTCGTCGCTCGGCGCGGCCTGCCGCAAGTGGCTTTCCATGAAGAGCAGGCTGTCGGCGAAGCGGGGGGAGCGGTCGCGGATCAGAGTCGTGCGGGCGGGGTCCAGCACGTCGATCTGGGGCTCGAGCGCGGTGAGGAAGATCGCTTCCCGCTCCCGGACGAGTTCCGAGACGCCAACACAGAGGAGCTGCTGGCCGCCGGCGGCGGAAGGGTCCACACTGCGGATCACCCACTCGGCATCCCGGATCAGCACCCGGGCGCCGGGGGCGAAGGTGATCTCGGGTGCTGTGGTGGTCGGCGCTCCGGGCATGGCTCGAAGTCAGTGTACGAAGGAGCCGGTCCCCGGCGGTCCGGCTGCGGCGTGCGGTTCTTGTTGGCGTGCTTTCCCCGCCCCGCGCCTTCACGCGCTGGGAAGCAACACCGCGACGTCCGCGTGGAGGGTCGCAAAGCCGGAATCGAGTGTCGCGACGCGACCGCGGCGGCGGCGGGCCAGTTCGGCGAGCCACGCGTCCGTCACCTGGTGGTGGCCCTGCAGGTTCCGGTGGGGCACTTCCAAATAGTCGAGCGGATCGTCCCACCACTCATGACACGGATGCTCGGACACCGCGCGCAACGCCTCCCACGCCGCCGCCGCAGTACCCTCGACGGAGACGCGCATATGCACGCGCAGCAGCGTGCCTTGCGTGGTGGGACAGGTGGCGAATCGATCCTCCCCGAGTTCGGAGAACCATTGATGCGCGCGCTGGTGATGAATGTGCGTCCTCACCAGGAGCGCCACCAGCACGTTGCCGTCCGCCAGCCAGGTCACGCGGCGTCGTCTTCCTCTTCGATGCTCTGGACCGTCTCGGCCGTGACCACCTGCTTGCCATAGCAGACGAGAAGCCCGTTGCGGCGCTCCATACCGTGGGCGGGTTCCCCGCGGCGGGGCCCAGCTCCCGGCAACGAACGACGAACAAGCTGGTTGACGGCGGCGCTGATGCTGCAGTCCTCGGCCTTGGCGAGCGACACGGCCACCGCGTAGAGATCGGGTTCGAGGTTGATCGTCAGTCTCATACCTCCATTGTGGTGCAGTGGTGCAGTGGTGTCAATCATCTCCATGCCGATCCCGCCCGGGCGGTTTTCCGGTGCGCCTCCTTGAGCCGCGGGGCCTTCGTACTCGAAGACGGGACCGCGGACCTCCGGTCCGCAATTCCCGGCCCCGACACGGGGGACCGGCTGGTGATCACCGACGGACACCGGAAGCTTGTCCCGGGTTGGGGGCGCTGTCGGCGGGCTGGGGTTCCGGTCGAGGTCCGCCGGATGGCGGGGAAGTCCGGTCCGGCGGGTTGGGTGCGGTCTCCGCCTTGTTCGGCGCGGCGTGGGGCATGGGGAACTGCTCCGTGGAAATGCGGTCAGCGGAAAGACGCGGTGTCTCTCCTACCGCCATAGACGGAATTCGCGCCCGCTCCTTCTCGCCGTTGGCGGGTGGTGTGGATAAGTCGGTGTGAAGACGCCGCAGCTACCAGGCAGGTCCCTGGTCTCGCGGGTTGTGCGCACAATTGCCTCCATGAACGCCGACAGCAAGGTCCGGACCTGCCTCTGGTTCGAGAGCGGCGGCGAGGAAGCCGCCCGCTTCTACGTGACCCTCCTCCCGGACAGCCGCATCGAGTCCAGCTACCGGCCCGATCCGGACGAGCCCCCGCTCGTACTGGACTTCACACTCGGTGGCGCGCCTTGCCAGATCCTGAACGGCGGCCCGGAGTTTTCTCAGAACCCCGCGGTCTCTATCTCGGTCGTCACCGAGGACCAGGCAGAGACGGATCGGCTTCGGGACGCCCTTGTCGCGGATGGCGGCAAGGAGGGCAGGTGTTCCTGGCTCACCGATCGCTTTGGAGTCTCCTGGCAGATCGTGCCCCGCGCCCTGATCGACTGTCTGCTGTCGGATGACCGCGCCGGATCTGAGCGGGCGTTCCAGGCGATGCTGACCATGAACAAAATCGATGTCGCCGGTGTCGAGGTCGCGCTCCGGGCGCATTGAGCAGCGGCCCGTGTAGCCAACCCCTCGTTGCCAACGTCGGCTACCGATACGGAGGACACCATGTCACACCTGCAAATGGACTTGCCACCGGAGGTAACCCCGGATCAGGTCAGATTGTTTGTCCGGTTGCAGCAACTCGAGACGTGGCTTCGGGAGCTTGTCTACATGGAAATGAAGAGCAACTTTGCAGATGCATGGTGGGAGAAGTGCGATGCCGCTATTCGGCGGCGCGGTCGTCCCGGAATTCCTGCCGGCAAGGCTCGAGAGAGAGATAAAGAACATCCTCACATGGCGACCGCAGAGAGCGACCCTCCATGGTTCATTTCGCTCGATTCCCTACTGGCCATAGTTTTCGACAAATACCTCTGGCGCCTGTTCAGCCCATGTCTGACGACTAAGCGCCTTCTACGCGCCAAGTTTGACGAGTTAAGGCCCGCTCGAAATCGAATCGCTCACACGCGAGCTATCCATAGCGACGATCTACGTCGCGTTAAGCAGATTATGAGAGACCTAGACGGTGGTTTCTGGAAATTCTGTACTTCATACAATGATTTGCATCCCTTCATCGCCGACCTCCAAAATGACGTCGTGTTCCAACATTTTGTTGGTCGGATGGGTGGCGGTTACGCTCAAGTGGCCCCTGGCAGGTGGGCGCAAGTTGCCAATCGCTTTGGAATGAGAATGGACATGGATCTAACGTTTGGCATCAGACCGTTCTGTCAGGGGCCGCGGGCGTCGCAGAGCGCTAGAGGCAAGGGTGTTTTCTACCGGGCTACCTTTTCAGTAGCACACACCAACCGTTCGTTTTGCACTGCTGACATTCTTGCGGCTACAGAGACCGTTCACAAATCTCTACTCTACTTTCACATCGATGCGCATCACACGACGATCACAGTGACGATTCCGTCGGCCCTCAAGATTGCTACTATTCGCGCTATATTGGAACAGTTCTACTATGTGTGTGAGAACGCAACTGGGCCGTCTTCCATAGACGCGTCCAAACCCGACATGGATTTGCAGCAGTCGTACGAGCGACTTAACTGTGCGGCAACCGCACTAGCTATCCAATGGCCTCATTACGTGCTTCCTCCGACCAATCCATTGACGTTTCTTTACCCGGATAACCCGTGCAGTTTTTTCGAAGCCTAGTTGTCGGTTGCTACCGGGCCCAAAGAGATGTCCAGAAGTACACGCGAAGTTGGAGCACTACACGCCGACGCCCTGCATGTGGCGCCCTCCCCGTGCCAACTTGCTAGTTCCGTGCACTAGACGAACACTCCTCCAATATCCACTTGACAAGACTTAGGAACGAGATAGCTTGGAGACTATTGTGTTCCGTCCCGTAGTCAACTACCTCGCCGTGCAGGACTTGGTGCCGATTCAGTTTCTTGAAGCCTCGCTCTCTCTGTCCCTCGGACTTCCACAGCGGCATTGAGCTCTCAAATAAGCGAAGGAACCCCCGCGGGACACCTTCTTCCAGGTTTGCTTCCCTGTTCGCGGCCGGCACACTCTTGGATCCCAAGAAGAGCTTCGTTGAGAACGTGTCCCGCCATAACCCGTCGGCTTGAGTCAGAAAAACTGGGACTGACAGGTTGTATTTCCTTTCCCGATGCGCCCCGAAGGCATCGCTCAGGATCCGGGTTCTCCGCGGATAGCGTGCGGCAAGACTCTTCTCTATCTCGTCCACTCGCTCACGAAAATACTCGGCAATTGCATCAGTCACGGTCGCCGGATCGCCCTCCTGTAGCCCGCGAGCGAAGCCAATGGGCACCCGACAAGGCATTTCTGGATCAAAGAACCACCCAAGGACTGCCAGCTCTTCCAAGCCGACAATCAGTTCCCTCTCCTGTATTTTCCAGTCCTTTGCCCACTGTTCGAACAACCGCAATGTCCGGTCGTTCTGCTCGCCAATCTCGGCCAAGAGCCTTGCCTGATTCGCACGCTCTGTTTCCATTGCCGTGAGAAAACGACCGAGGCCATTCGGTACGAAAGAAGCGGCATCGACCGCGTCCTGGGCCGCAGCGACTTCCCTCCGAAACGGCGCCTGAGCCGCTTCTATCTGCCCTACTACCCGTCGTAGCGGCTCCCACAACGTCCGCACCGCCTCGTGGTGTGTCTCGTATGCAGCCAGAATGTCCTCAGGAATCCCGATTTCGGTGGAGGGCTTCCGCGACTTGGCCACGGGTTCATCTGACTCTTGCACGCGACATTTCTCCCGGGATTCTGCAGCACTGGGCGCAACTCAGAGCACTGCGTGGAGGATGACCCGACGCTAGTGATCGGGTTGTTTGCTCATGCTCTTTTTGGCATGCGCCTACCTACCTAGCCGCGCTCCGCGAGGAACATTTTAGTCTGCGACCGCATGAACCATAGGTCCGTGCCCGCGCCGCCAAATGCCAGTTCCACGGCTCACCCTTCGTAGCCTTACGCGGGTTCCCGAGTGCTCTAGTGACCCCTGTCCGAAGTGGGTGATGTCCAGAGAAGCGTGGCGCATCGTGAGCCGCCGACCGTTCACGCGGGTGAAGATGCGCGAGGGGGGATGCTGGTCACCTTGGCGTCACCGGTGGCACAGCCGCCGAGCGTCCGGTACTCCTCGAGAAGCCGTGGACCCGCTGCGCGGTGGATGGCTCCATCCACGCTGCCGCCGCCCAGCAGGGTCTGGTTTGCCGCGTTGACGATGGCGTCCACGGAGAGAGTCGTGATGTCGCCGTCGAAGACCCGGATTCGCTCGCGCAAGGTATTCACTGGAGATCTCCGTGACTCGTCGGACGATACCGCTGCCCCACGCCGTCTGCGGGAACGGCAGTACGCGGTTTCGCCCGCCTGTGGCGGGCGGTGCCGACCGGAGGTCGGCGTTCCAAGCCGTCCCCGCCACCGTGCCGACCAGAGGTCGGTGTTCCCAGCCGTCCCCGCGCTCCTGCTCAGGCGGCGGTACGCGATCTCGCGGCCCTGCGGGCCGCGGTGCCGGTCTGAAGACCGGCGTTCCCGTACATGGCGTCCTTGACGTGGGTCGGCCGTACGCGGTTTCGCTGCGCTGTCGCGCAGCGATGCCGACCGGAGGTCGGCGTTCCAAGCCGTCCCCGCGCTTCTTCTTGGTCGGCGCTACGCGGTTTCTCGGCCCTTGAGGCCGCGGTGCCAGTGTGAGCAGCGGCGTTCCTTTCCACACGGCGGTGTGGATAGCGGCGTGTCCGCGAGCCGGATGACGGATGTTCCAACCTGGATTCTCTTGGGATTGCGACAGGCTTGGCGTTCCGGAGAACCGGTTTTCCACACGGTCTGGAAAATGTGGAAAACCTTGGCGCCGAGGGCTTCCCCCGCTCTTTGGGTCCACTCGTTCGAAGCGGACGGCGGGCTAGAGTTTCGGCGGAACACACGAACGGTCTGGATCGTTGATCCCGTCGACTTGATCGTGCGTTGCCCGAGTGGGCCGTGAGGGCCCGGGACGGGAAAATCGCCCGCGACCGGGCGACAAGGGGTCTGCTGCCGCTCGGAGAGCGTGCCCGATCCGGACGCGGCAGAAGGACGGACTCCGTCGAAAGGAGAAGCGATGAAATCTCTCGAAGCTCGTGGCAATCCCCGCCGGGGAACCCTTGCCGCGATGGCGCTCTTGCTGGCACTGCTGCCGGTTGCGGCTGCCGCCCAGAGTCCGGGCCAGAGTCCAGGAGACTCACGGGAAAGCGCCATCACCGACCGGGTCCTCGACCAGTACCGCGACCTCCTGGAGCAGGAAACCCTCGCTTTCACGATCTCCCAGGCTGTGGATGTCGCTTCCGAGCTGCACCCCGAAGTGCGTCTCAATCGCGAGCGCCTGGCCGAGTTCCCCAGTCTGGTCCGGGAGGCGCGTTCCCCCTACCTGCCCCAGCTTGATCTCAACCTGCAATTCGCTCAGACGCGCGACCCCGGATTCCGGAACAGTCCCTTCTTTTCCCGGCTCATCGACGATCCGGGCGCCTCTCCCTTCGGAGGCGGCGACGTGGGGGATTTCGGCGGTGCTTTCACCTTTGGCACTTACTTGTGGAATTTCCAGGCTTCCCAGGTTGTCTGGAGTTTCGGTCTGCGTCCGGCGCTTCGCGGGGTCGAAGTCGGACGCTTGCGCGTCGAGGCCGATCTCCAGGAAGTGCAGAACCGGGTCGCGCGCGACACCGCCACCCGGCTCTATTCCTGGCTGCTCGGGCTGCGCACCCGTGACGTTCTCCGCCAGGCGGTCGAAACCAGCGAACGTGGACTGGCGCTTGCCCGCGACCGTGTCGAACTCGGGGCGGCCGCGCGTCTCGACGTGCTGCGGGCCAGAGTGCAGCTTTCGCGCCTCCGCCGCCAGTTGTCGGACGCGGAGGATTCCCTGGCGGTGGAACGCGCCGGCATCAACGCGCTGGTAGGCCGCGAGCAGTCGAAGGCGATCGAGGTTCTGGATGCACTGGAACTGCCCGATCCGCTGCCGCGGGTGTTGCCGGCCGAGGCGCTGATGGAACTCGCCGGCCAGCAGCGCCCAACAGTCCGCCAGTTCGCGCACGACCGCGAGCTGCTCGACGTCCAGACCAGCCTGGCGCTGGTGGACGCGCGTCCGGAAGTTCGCGCGAGCGCCTCGTACGGGATCAACACCTTCACGCTCGAGAACACCCACGACATGGCCCTCCATAACTGGAACGCCGGGGTCTCGCTGACCTGGAACCTCTTCGATGGGTTCGGCAGCGGTTCCCGCGTCGCGAGTCTGCGGTCGCAGGTGACCCAGAATGACTGGGAGCAGAACGAGTACGAGTCCACCCTCGAAGTGACGCTGCGGAACGCCACCGCGAATTGGGGGGCGGCGCTCACGGCGATCGAGGAAGCAACCCTCGCTCTGGAGGAGGCCGCGGAAACGGAACGGGTCGCCACGGAAGAACTCGAAGCCGGAGCCGCGACGCCCTACCTCGTCATGGAGACGGCCCAGGCCCGCCGGGACGTGGAACTCGAGAGAGCCCGGCATACCCACGACGCCCTGAACGCCCTGGCGGAGTTGAAGTACCTCGTCGGCTATCCCGCGAACGCCCCTCACTCGGTGATCGCCGACACGGTTCCCGTCCGCGCCGCGGATGTTTCGGAAGCTGGGCACTCGATGCCCGAATTGGAGGAAGAACGGTGAAAGTCACCGCCAACCTGAAAACGCCGAGCCGCGAGTGGTTCCGCCCCCTGCTTCTCGCGCTGGGGACAGCCCTCCTGCTCCTGGTGAGCGCCGGCTGCGGCCGGGAAGACGGCTTCGCGGCCGAGCCGGAAACGGGCGCCGCCGCGGCCGCGGACACTCGTCCGATCGTGAATGCCGCCGTCATCGCCCCCGGCTTCCTGGCCGACGTGCTCGAAATCTCGGGCCGGCTGGAGCCGCGGGCGGAAGTGATGGTTTCCTCCGAGCTCGGGGGTGCGGTAGAGGAAGTGCGCTTCGACAAGGGAGACCGGGTGGAACGGGGCGCGCTGCTGGCCCGGGTCGGTTCCGACCTGCTGCGGGCGGCGCTGGCCGAAGCGGAGGCGGAACTCGAAGGGGCGCGCCTGGAGTACACGCAGGCACAGCAATTGGTCGAGCGCGGGGCGAGTCCGCTGCAGGACTTCCTGGGGGCGGAAGTGAACCTGAAGCGTTTCGAGGCCCGGGTCGAGGCGGCGCGCCTCCGCCTGGCCCGTTCCGAGATCACCGCGCCGTCTTCCGGAGTGATCGTCCAGCGGGACATCGAGCCGGGCGAAGTCCTCGGCCCCGGGAGTCCCGTGGCCCTGCTGCACGACACCGCGGTCCTGCGGGCCACGATCGGAATCCCGGAGATCGACATTTCGTTCTTCTCTGTCGGAAGTCCGGCGGAGGTCAGCCTGGACGCCTACCCGGATCGGTCCTTCGAGGGCCGCATCACCTACATCGCGCCGAGCGCCACCCGGCCCCGCCGGAGTTTTTTGGCCGAGGTGGAAGTCCAGAATGCGGATGGAACGCTGCGCTCCGGGCTGATCGTCCGGACCCGGCTTCAGCGCCGGGTCTTTGAAGACGCAGTGGTGGTCGCCCGCGACGCTCTGGTGGAGCGGGACGGGATCCTGCACGCCTTCGTGCTCGAGGACGGGACCGCGGACCTCCGGTCCATCACCCTTGGTCCCGATGAGGGCGACCGGGTGGTGATCACCGCCGGCCTCGAAGTCGGCGAGACGCTGATCACGGAGGGACACCGAAACCTGCTCGACGGCCAGCCGGTTCGGGTGGTGTCCGGAGCCCGGACGAACTGACCCCAGCAGCCTGTGGAGAAAGTCATGCGGCATTCGAACGGCGATGCATCCCGGCTGAAACGGGCCGCTTCGCGGCCCTCATCGTTGCGTTTCGGTCGGAATACACCTGGTATTCCTCCCTCACGCGCCTTGTCAGCCGGGCGCCTCGCCGTTCTCGGTGCTCACCTCACCTTCTCCACAGGCTGCTAGCGAACGGGCCGTGAACATCACGAAGTACGCGATCCGGCATCAACTGTCGGTCTATTTCCTGATCCTCATCCTCTGTCTCGGGGGAGTCGGGGTCTATGTCTCCATGCCGCGGGAGTCGTTCCCGGAGGTGAAGATCCCCTTCATCCTCGTCTACACGATCTATCCCGGGGTCAGTCCGACGGACATGGAGACGCTGGTCACGCGACCCATCGAAACCGAGCTCAAGGCGGTTTCCGGGATCAAGGAGATCAGTTCGACGACCAGCGAGGGGCTCTCGAGTATCGCGGTCGAGTTCAATCCGGAAACGGATCTCGAGACCGCGCTCGCGAGCGTTCGCGAAAAGGTGGACCTGGCGAAATCCGATCTTCCTCCCGAGGCCGAGGATCCGCGGGTCCAGGACATGGATTTCTCCCAGGTCCCGATCATGATGATCACGCTCTCGGGCCCGGTCGGAAGCCAGCGGCTCACCGAAGTCGCCGAGGAGATCCAGGAGGACCTCGAAACGCTGCCCGGGGTCAACCGGGTCAACGTGATCGGCGGCCGGGTACGCGAGGTCCACGTGCAGGTGGACCCCAAGCGGCTGGCGTTTTTCGAGCTCAGCCTCTCTGACGTCGTCGTCGCGGTAGCCCGGGAGAACCGGAACGTGCCGGGCGGCGAAATCGCTGTCGGCGGCCTCGAATACCTGGTCCGGCTCCCGGCCGAAGTGCGGCTGCCGTCCGAGATCGAGGATTTCGTGATCAAGGTCAGGGACGGCGATCCGGTCTTCGTGCGCGATGTGGCCGATGTTGTCTTCGGGTTCGAGGATGAGACCAGCCGGTCCCGGGTGGATCGGGAGCCCTCGGTCACGCTGAGCGTCGAAAAGCGCACCGGCGCCAACCTCGTCGGAGTCGCCGACCTGGTGAACGCCGAACTCGGGCGCTGGGACGAAATGCTCCCCGAAGGGATCAACACCGCGGTGGTGGGGGACATCTCCGTCGAGATCAAGCGGATGGTGAACGAGCTGGAGAACAACGTCATCTCCGGATTGCTGCTGGTTGTCGGGTGCCTGATGGCCTTCGTGGGTCTCCGCAACTCCTTCTTCGTGGGAGTGGCGATCCCGCTCTCGATGATGGCCTCGTTCCTGGTGCTCGGCTGGATCGGCTACACGCTCAACATGATGGTGCTGTTCAGCCTCATCCTCATGCTGGGGATGCTGGTGGACAACGCGGTGGTGATCGTCGAGAACATCTACCGGCACCGCGAGCACGGCGACGCGGGACCGGACGCCGCCTACGAGGCCACCGTCGAGGTGGCGCGCCCGGTCATCGCCTCCACCATCACCACCCTCTGCGCGTTTTCACCACTGCTGATCTGGCCGGGGATCATCGGCGACTTCATGTCCTACCTGCCGGTGACGCTCATCATCGGTCTTTCGGCGTCGCTGGTGGTGGCGCTGATCATCAATCCGACGCTGTGCGCCCATCTGATGAAACCGCCGCGGCGCGGCGTCCGGAAAGCCAACACGGAAGAACACCCGTTCCGCCGCGGATACCGGCGACTTCTCGAGTGGTCGCTCCGTCCGGGCTCCGACGCCGGGACCCGTTCCTGGTTCCTCCGGAACTGGGCGCTCCCCGCGGGTTTCGTGCTGTTCCTGGGAATCGGCATGGCGCTCGCGCTCGGCGGGATGTTCTTCCAGACCGGCGCCCTGCTCCCGGCGGTGGCGGTGTTCGCCGGCCTGGGGGTGCTCGCGTTTGTGCTCCAGGGAGTCTGCTGGTTCCTTTGGAGCCTGATCCGCCGTCCCTTCCGCTGGTCGCCGTACCTCACCGATCACCGCTCCGGATGGATCTGGATGATGTGCGCCATCCTGGTTGGAACTGTCGGTGTCTACACCCAGATCGGGAAGGGCGTGGAACTATTCCCCGAGGTCGAGCCCCGGCAAATCACCATCGATGTCGAGACGACCGCCGGCTCCAGCCTCGACGCTTCCGACGGGGTCGTGCGGCGCATCGAGGAACTGACCACCGGGACCGTGGACATGAAGCACCAGGTGGCGAACGTGGGCTCCACGGGAGTCAGCATGAATCCGGGGGGAGGCGGCGGAAGTCCCAACCAAAGTCGGGTCACTCTCTACCTGCAGGAGCGGGCGGATCGCGAGGTCCGGAACACGTTCACCACCATGGAGGTGGTGCGGGCCGGACTGGCCGACATCGTCGGAGCCAACATCAAGGTGGACGCTCCCCAGGACGGCCCCCCCACCGGTGCTCCGGTCTCGGTCCGTATCCTGGGGGAGGAGCTGGATGAGATCGGCCGGCTCGCGGAGGAGGTGAAGACCCGAATCCGCGGCATCGTGGGGCTCGTGAACCTTGACGACGACCTGGAGGGCGGGAAGCCCGAACTCCGCGTGGAAGTGGACCGCGAGGAAGCGATGCGCTCGGGCGTCAACACCCAGATCATCGCCGCCACCGTGCAGACCGGCATCCTGGGCGCCGAGGCCTCGAAGTACCGGGTCGGAGAGGACGAGCACGACATCCGGGTTCGGCTGGCGCCCGAGGCCCGGGCATCCCTGGACGACATCGGCGAGCTCACGGTGCCCGACGAGGACGGAATCCCGGTTCCCATCCGGACGGTCGCCGAGTTGAAGCACGGCGTTGGTCCCGCGGCGGTCCGCCGGGTGGACCTCAACCGGGTGGCGACGATCGAGGGCGACGTCGTCCGCGAATCCGGCCGCACCGAGGCGAGCGTGCGCGAGGAAGTGGCCGCCGAACTCGACGCGATGGCCTGGCCGCCCGGCTACCGGTGGGAGTTCTCCGGGGCCAACGAGGAGGAACAACAGGCGACCGCCTTCCTCTCGCGGGCCTTCGTCATCGCGCTGCTGCTCATCCTGATGGTGCTGGTCACCCAGTTCGACTCGCTGATCCTGCCGCTCACCATCATCACCTCGGTCGCCCTGTCGGTGATCGGTGTGCTTTGGGGGCTGATGCTGACCGGGACCGCGTTCGGGATCATCATGACCGGCATCGGGGTGATCTCGCTCGCCGGGATCGTCGTCAACAACGCGATCGTGCTGTGCGATTTCGTCCGCCAGCTCCGGGAGCGAGGCCTGAGCCGACACGACGCGGTGGTGGAGGCGGGCTCCATCCGGCTTCGCCCCGTCCTTCTGACGGCGGTGACCACGGTCCTCGGACTCGTTCCCCTGACGCTCGGCCTCAACATCGACTTTCTTGGCCTTTCCGTTTCCACGGGCGGAGAGAGCTCGCAGTTCTGGGCATCGATGGGCGTCGCGGTGATCTTCGGACTCACGGTTGCGACGGTCCTCACCCTGGTCGTGGTCCCGGTCACCTACGACAGTCTCGACGGCCTTTCCGAGGCCGTGGCGGACTGGCGCGCGAAGCGGCGGCACGGCGTCCAGACGGTGGAAAGGGGAGCCCTCCATCCAGCGGGAACCTGAGGACCGGGAACGCCGGTCTTCAGACCGGCACAGCCCGCCGAAGGCGGGCGGAACTCCCATCGCTAGTCAAGAAGAAGCGCGGGGACGGCTTGGAACGCCGACCTCCGGTCGGCACGCGCGGAAGCGCAAAACCAGGGCTGATGGCGCGACGCCAAGCCAGCGTGAGTGCCGCGCCATTTTCGTGCCCGGCGGGGTGCGTCGGAGGGCCCGATCATGGGAGTTTCTCCCGGTAAGGCCGGCACCGCCTGCCAAGGCGGGCGGAGTCGGACCAGGGACGACATGGGCCGAGACGCCGTTCCGCCGGGTCAGCCCTCACGGGCCCAGCGCACCGCACGGGATGACCGAAACCCCGTCGCTCCGCCGGTATCCGTAACCGCTCCCCACGATCACCCCGAGGGTAGCGGGTTTGCCGAGCCCGGCGGGGTCCACGCGCTGCGCGAACTGCAGCAGGTTTGCGGCCGCCTCCTCGATGCGACCCGTTCCCAGCTTGATCTCGAATCCAGCCCAGCGGCCGGGGCTCCCTTCCACGATCGCATCCACCTCAAGACCGGTGTTGTCCCGGTAGTGGTACACCCTTGCTCCGGCCGCTTGGGCATAGACGCGCAGGTCGCGGATGACCATGGACTCGAACAGAAATCCGAACCACGCGAAGTCCGCGAGTAAGTGGTCAGGTCCGACGCCAAGCGCAGCCACCGCGAGAGAGGGATCCACGAAATGTCGTTTCGGCGAGGTCCGAAGGCGGGAACGGGAGCGAAGCCGCGGCGCCCAGGGCGGCTGGTCTTCGACGACCATCAGTCGTTCGAGCGCCGCCAGGTACTCGCGGGCGGTAGGCGGCTTCAGGTAGTCGTCCGGCCCGTTTGCGTCACGGGTGATCGTCGCGAGCGAAGCGTGGGTGGCCACGTTGCGAGCGAGCGAATGAAGGAAACGCCGTACCCTCTCGGGGTCGCGCCGGACCCCGTCCACCCGTTCGAGATCCACCCGGCAGACATCTTCCAGATAGTCCCGGTTGGCCAGCATGGCTGCCTGTGCTGGGGAATTGAGATGTCCCGGCCAACCGCCGACGCACAGGAGTTCCGCCAACTCATCGGCGGAAAACTGTGCGGCTTCCCCGGCTATCGCCTCTCCGTCGAGAAGAGCGCCCAGGGAGATCGCGCCGCTTGAGCGGCCAAGTTCCGAGAGTGACATCGGCCGCAACCGAAGGCGGCTTATCCTGCCGGCCCCGGTGTGGCGGGTCGCGTCGTCGGGTGGAACCGCAGAGCCGGTCAGGATGAACTGATTTGACGCGCGACGCTCGTCAACGGCACGCCGGACATGGTTCCAGAGGATCGGAGCGATTTGCCATTCGTCAATCAGCCGGGGTGTTTCTCCTTGGAGAACAAAGCTTGGATCCACGGCGAGCGCCTCGCGCGCCGCCTGATCCACATCGAGCAGCACCTCGCTCGCCGCGGCGCGCCTTCCGGTCTCGGTTTTGCCGCAGGCCCGCGCGCCTTCCAGCAGGACGGCGCCCGCTGAAGTGAGACGGTCGGCGAGTTCCCGATCGGCGATGCGGGGACGGTAGTTTCGTGTTTTGGGCAAGGCGCTGTGGTTCTCGGAAAGAGGATTCGCGAGGAGAGAAACTAGCGGGTCAATCGATGTTTTGCAACGATTACAGCATCACTTTTGCAACGACTTCAACATCTGATTCGCAATAGCGACAGGCACGGCGGGTTCCTCTACCCGGAATCAGGGTGAATGAAGAAAAATCGACGTGAGCGAAATGTGCTCGCTGCCCGCCTGACTGGAGGAAAGTGTGAAAGGGGCGCGCCCCTAACAGCCGGTGGTGAAACCCACGTGAGCGCCGAGACGGGCGAGGCGCCCGGATGACAAGGCGCGTGAGGGAGGAGCCCCCACCGGGAGAACTGGCCCGGGTGTATTTCGACCGAAACGCAACGCAGAACGCAGCGCAGCGGAGTGGTTCAGCCGGGATGGATCGCCGGTCGAGCCCCCACCGGGAGAACTGGGCCGGGTGGGTTTCACCACAGGCTGTTAACGCCGGTCGAGAATTCCGGCCGTTCAGAATCCGAGCGACGCAGTCTCCCGCCTCACGTCCCCCGCCGCGATCATCAACCCGGATTCCGGGTCGCGCCAGGTCACCGTGGGAGCGCACGCGCGCCAGTTCCAGAGGCCCCAGGGGCGCACGTCGTGGCCCATGGCGCGGAGCGCCGCTACCGTCTCGGCCGGGATCCGGTCCTCGATGTTGAGGACGGCGGGATTCAGGTTCACTTCGCTCCCGGTGCCCGGGAAGTTGTAGCTGCCGAAACGGGGCTGGTCCAGGGCCTGCTCGGGGGACATCCCCCACACCACCACGTTCAGAAAAACCTGCAGGAGAGACTGCAACTGCTGGTCGCCGCCGGGGGTGGAGAGCCCCATGAACGGCTGGCCATCCTTCATCACCAGCAGGGGCGAGTTGGTATTGCGCGGGCGCTTCCCGGGCGCCATCACGTTGGCCAGCTCGGGGTCCAGATTGAACTGGTACATCCGGCCGCCCAGCCCAAATCCCCATCCCGGGATCATGGGGGTGGAGGTGTGCCCATCGCTCTCGGTGAGGGAGAACAGGTTGCCCTCCCCATCCATGACATTCAGGGAGGAGGTGTCCCCGTAGTTGGCTGCATGATCGGCGTCGTCCGACCCGGGGCGGCCTTCCATAGCGCCGGTCGACATCGGCGCCACGAAGCTCGTCGGCGCGTCGTCCGCCACCGCCGCCATCCGTTCCGGATCGCCCCAGGGAGGCATGTCCTGAAACGCGCGCTTCTCGTCGATGAGCCCGATGCGCTCGCGCGCGTAGGCCTTCCCGTACAGCCCCTCCGGAGCAGGCACGAAATCCGGATCCGCGACGTACTTGTGGGCATCCGCCATCGCCAGGTTGATCACCTGTGAGACGAGGTGGATGTACTCCGGCGTGTTGTAGCCGAGGGCGCGCAGGTCGTAGTTCTCCAGCATGTTGAGCATCAGGACGATGCGCGGCCCCTGGCTCCACCCGGCGCCGGTGTGGACGTCGTAGCCGTTGAAGCTGGTTCCGAGCGGCTCCTCCCAGCGGCTCTCGTATTCCGCCAGGTCCTCGTAGCGGACGATGCCCTCCTGCTCCCGGAAGAAACGGTCCACGTCACGCGCCGGGTCGCCCCGGTAAAAGGCGTCCCGGGCGGCGCGGATCCCTTCGGAACGACTTCCTCCCGCCGCCAAGGCCTGCTGTTCGGCCTCCATCAGGTAACGCATCAGCCGCCCCAGGTCGGAGTTCACCATGAGGTCGCCCAGACGCTGCTCGCCGACTCCGTTCGGGAACCAGAAGTCGCGGTTGTAGGGAAAGGCGAGGATGCCGTCCTGGTGATCCTCGATCATCCGCTTCTGCATCTTGTAGAGGTGATAGCCCTCCTCCGCGATGCGCAGCGCTGGCGCCGCGGCCTCGCTGAAGCTGAGGGTGCCGAAGCGGTCGAGAGCGGCGAGCCAGACATCCACGTCCGCGGGAATCAGCGCGTTGTTGATGGGCGACTTGCCGTGTTCGAGAAAGTAGTCGAGGGTGGCGAGCGCGGGTGAAGTCCCCGCCCCGACCCGGGTGAGCACGCGGTCCTCGGCGGCGCTGTAGAGGAGGAGCGGCGCGACCCCGGTCCATCCGGCGTAGTCCATCTTGAGCACCTTGAGCGCCATCCCCGCGGCCACTCCGGCGTCGAAGGCGTTGCCCCCGGCCTTGAGCACGTCGTACCCGGCCTGCGTGGCCAGGTAGTGCCCGGAGGAGATCACCCCGTGCGTGCCCATGACGCGTGGCCGCATGGCCTCGACGTTGTCGGCGCTGTGGACGTGGCCGTAACTGCCGAACGGGGCGATGGTGGCGAAGACGCCTTCCTCCGCGGGCGCGGTTTCCTCCGGGGCGTCGATGTCGGGAGCGGCGCATGCGAAAAGTGCCAGGGCCGCTACCGCGACCAGCCATGCCAGGTGCTTCATCGCCTCATCTCCTTTTCTCTGGCTCCTGTTTGTGTGGGATATCTTCGGGAACCGTCCGAAAGACAGTAAACCAACCCAAGAAACCTGACGGAAAGGGAACGAAGCCATGAAGCGGAGAACCTCGATTGCGCAAGCCACCCTGGCGGCGCTCAGCCTACTGATCCTCCCTGCCTGCGGCCCTGCGACGACCGGACCCGGCGGTCCGACCAATCCGGAAGTCGACGCGATCTTCGCCGACCTTCGGGGCGACCGGCCCGGAGCGGCGGTGGGGGTCCTATGGAATGGTGAGGTGGTCCATCGTGCCGGGTACGGCGCCGCGCACCTCGATCACGCCGTCCCCATCACGCCGGAAACGGTCTTCGACATCGCGTCGATATCCAAGCAGTTCGGCGCCCTGGCCGCTCTGCTTCTCGAATCCGAAGGCAACCTCGATCTCGATGCGGAGGTGCGCGGCTACGTCCCCGAACTGCCCGACTTCGGCGCGGTGATCACGGCGCGCCACCTGATCCACCACACGAGCGGGATTCGCGACTGGCCGCACACGATGGCGCTCGGCGGGATCGGCTTCACCGATGTCATCTCGTTCGAGAAGATCCTGCGGATGCTCTACCACCAGCAGGCGATCAACTTCCCGCCCGGCTCGGAGTACGCCTATTCGAACACGGCCTACAACCTGCTGGCGCGCGTGATCGAGGTGCAGTCGGGGATGACGTTCCGCGAGTACACCGAATCGCGGATCTTCGCGCCCCTCGGGATGACCCGCACCCACTTCTCGGACGACTCCCTGGAGGTCGTGCCCGGCCGGGCGGAGTCCTACGCGCCGGTCGCCGATGGCGAGGGCTTCCAGCGGATGCCCAACCAGCTCACCGCGCTGGCTTCCTCGTCGCTGCACACCACCATCGACGACTTCATCCTCTGGATGCGCAACTATGAGACCGGGCATGTCGGCGGCGAGGAACTGCTTCACACGATGGTGCAACAGGGCGTGCTGACGAACGGCGACACCCTGGACTACGCCCATGGCCTGACCGTGACTGACTATCGGGGGCTGCCGACCTTCGGTCACGGGGGTTCGTGGGTGGGTTACCGCACCAACTTCGTGCGCTTCCCGGAGCAGAACCTTTCGATCGCGGTCTTCTGCAACGTTTCGGACTGCGATCCTGCCGGACGGGCTCGCAGGGTGGCCGAGGTCTACATCCGCGATCTCATGGGGCCCGAGCCGGAGGACCCCGAGCCCGACCCCGATCCCGAAGGCCCCGAACGGACCGCCGAGCAGTTGCAGGAGTACGCGGGCAGCTATCGCAGCCCTGAACTGGACAGCACCTTCGATCTCGAAGTCGATGCGGAGGGCCGTCTCGTGGCCAGCCATTGGCGCAACGACCCGAGCGTGCTCTCACCGACCGGTTCCGACACCTTCAAGGGCGACCAGTGGTTCCTGCCCGAAGTGCGCTTCGTTCGCGACGGCGCGGGTCGGGTGGGCGGCTTCACCGTGACCGGCGGGAGAGTGCGCGACCTGATCTTCGAGCGCCAGCGGTAGAACCGGACCGCCGACGGCAGCCAGCTCTCCCGATGGGGGCCAGACCGCGCCAGCCAGGGAACGCCGGTGTTCACACCGTCACCGCCCGCCGCAGGCGGGCGGAATCGCGAATAGCCATGCCCCCGCATGGCGCCGGCCCCGGGAACGCCGGCCTTCAGGCCGGCACCGACGACCGCAGGCGGGCGGAATCGCGGATGGCCGCGCCCCCACATGGCGCAGGGTCCGGGAACGCCGGCCTTCAGGCTCATCTTTGACAGTTTGATTTTGGAACTCGTTGATATGCGGTGAGTTACGGTTTGTGCCGAGAGTCCGTGGCACCGCATTTCGGTGGAGTTCGGGGTGCCGCGGGTGCGTCGTTTCCTGAGGCGTGGGTGACGGCTGGTTGGGTGCGGCGGGGGAGTTGGCGGATGACGGGGGGGATCCGGAGGCCGACCGCGCGGAAGACGCCGGCAGCTCTTTCGGTGATGCGGCTGCGCACGGCGAGGCGTGTGTGGTCCTGTTCGATTTGGGTTTCGGTGACGGCCCGGAGGTCGCGCACGATGTCGTTCCAGCTTTCCTGAAGCTCGGCCTGCTCGAGGCGCTCGAAGAGCGCCTTTTGGAGGGTCAGGGCGAGGAAGGAGCAGAACATGTGGCCCCGGATGGCGTCGTCGGTCTGGTGGAAGACCGGGCGGGTATCGAGGAGGGACTTGGCGGTTCGGAAGGTCCGCTCGACCATCCACAACTGCTTGTAGCGCAGCGCGACATCCTTCGGGTCGAGTTCGGTATTGGTGCGCACCACCCAGATCCCGTCGTATTTCGGGGCCTCGGCGAGTTCTTCCCGGTTGAGCACGTAGGCTCCCTTCCGGGCCTTGAGAAGGCGGGCCACGGACCGGTTCTTGAGCAGGGTCTTCGCGCCCTGGTCACGCAACATCCCGGGGAGCCTGGCGACGAGGGCGGCGCGGGTGGCGGCCTCCCGGCGGGCCTGGATCGGGTTGCGGCAGACCACATAGCGGTGGGAGACGACGCTGCCGTCCGGCTGGTTGGTCTTCACCAACACCTCCTTGACCTCCAGCTTCGGCTCTTTCTCCTTCACCTCCCCGTTCCGCTTCTTCTCCCGGGGCGTCCACGCGACCACCCGGAACGGCTCCGGGTCGGCCAGAACCCGGTCCTTGACTTCCGCGGTCCGCCGCAACCCGGCGCCCAGGATGTATTCCCAGCCCATCGCCTCCAGCTTCCGAAGCACCTGGCGGCTGATCATCCCCGCGTCCGCCACCACGCACACCCGGAGCATCCCGAAGCGCTCCTCGAGCCGCCGCGCCACCCGCGCCAGGGTGCTCACATCGTTCGTGTTGCCCGGCCACACCTCCGAGCACACCGGGCGGCCGTCGCGGTCCAGGACCATCCCCAGAACCAACTGCTTGCACTCGGGGCGGTGGTCCTTGCTGAAGCCGCGCGCCCCGAGCTGTTCGCCCCCCTCCCCGGTGAAAAAGACCGAGGTGGTGTCGAAGAACACCAACGCGTCCCGGGAGAACAGGGTGCGCCGCCGGGCGAAGAGTTGCTCTTCCAGCAGATCCTTCACGCAGCGGGGGCTCGCCTCGCCCGCCGGCGCTGAGGGCAGCGCCTCCCCCAGCCACGCCATCGCCCGATAGAGGTGGTGGAGCGGAACCTCGCCGACGCCCTCGATCCGGTAGTCCCGTTGCCAGCACCCGGCGTCCCGGTCCGAGCCGGATTCGCTGTGGAAGAGGCGGTGGAGAACCGTGAGGAAGACCGCGCGCTCGACGTCGAAGCGGAACCGGCGCCCGCTGAGCGCGGCGCGCAGCACCTCGTGGCATCCGCTGGTCCGCCAGAGCCGGTCAAACACCAGGCCGGGGCCGATGCTCCGACTCTCGGCCCCGGCCTCCCCCGAGCGGCCGCTGTCCTCGGCCAGCGCGACGACCTTCTCCGAGAAGCGGCAGGCGGAGCGGATGAGGCGGTCGAGGGCGCCGGAGGCGAGCAGGCTCTCGACCCTGCCGAGGCTGGCGACGACGCGCTGGCGGGTCTTGCCGCCCTCGCGGCGGTTCTCGACGATTTGCAGGTAGGTGTAGGGGCCGCTGGTCTTTTCGCGAACGAACACGGTGTCCTCTGTAGGCACCGCATATTGTGCGTCGTTATTGGATCAGATGCAATGGCAAAACGCCGTAATCAGGCTTGCAAAGTGCCACACACGTGGCACCACGTTTTCCACAAACGCCGACTCCGGTCGTTCTCCCCCAACGGTTTTCGTGCCTCAATCGCCCGAAACAGACCTCAAACTGTCCAAGATGAGTCAGGCCGGCACCGCCGACCGGAGGGAGGCGAAGCGCAAGACGGAAACAGCCCTGATGGCTCAGACGTCGGTTCGACGAGGGCAGCAGTATGAGAAATACGGGCTACGACCCGAGCCCAGCCGGGATCGTGAATACCGACCTGCCCCGCGAAAACGTCTCCAGGATCGGGATGAACTCCAGGTTCTCGGGGTCCGCGGTCAGCGGGCTCTCTCCCACAATCACCAGGTCCGCCTGCTTCCCGACCGTGATCGAGCCCTTGGTGTCCTCCTCGAAGTACTGATAGGCGCCTCCGAGCGTGACCGCATGTAGCGCCTGCATCACCGTCGGCCGCTGGTGCGGCCCGAGGATGTGCCCGCTGCGGGTCTTGCGGTTCACGGCGATCGAGACCAGGCGCATCATGTGCGGCGGGACCACCGAGGCGTCGTTGTGGACCGTGAAGTTCACCCCCCGCTCCAGGGCCCAGCCCAGCGGGCTGACGTTGTTGCCCCGCTCCTCGCCGAAACTGCGCCGGTGCCAGTCGCCCCAGAAGAAGGCGTGCGCCGCGAAGAACGAGGGCACGACCTTCAGCTCCTTGGCGCGGTCGAGCTGGTCCGCGCGCATGAGCTGGGCGTGGATGATGACGGAGCGGTGGTCGGGCATGGGATCCATGTCCGCGATGGCCTCGTCCACTCCGTCGATCATGAGATCCATCGCCGCGTCGCCGTTGGCGTGCACGATGAAAGGGATGCCCGCCTCGATCAACTGATCCGCCTGGGCCTTGTAATCGTCGGGATCCATCACGCCGTAGGCCACATAGTCCGGCGGGGCGCCCGGCGGGCCCTCCTCGTACGGGATCGTGACCCAGGCCGTGCGTCCCTGGGGAGAGCCGTCCAGCATGAGCTTCACCCCGGCCACCCGGAACCCGCTCTGGTATCCGCGCGTGTAAGGCACGTCCGGGACCTCGTCGGGCGCGCCGCGCTTGCGGATGAAGGCCGCGACATCCGCCTTGAAGGGCTCCCGGTCGGCGGCCGCCTGGAGGACGGCCGCGTGCTCCGGGGTGATTCCGCCGTCCTGGATGGTGGTGGTGCCGTGGCTCAGGTAAATGTCGATGGACTGGCGGATCAGGTCGTCGAGTTCCTCCCCGGACGGGGTGGGCCTCCGCTCGAACGCCAGCAGTCCGCGGGCGGTTTCTTCCAGCACCCCGTCGGGCTCCATCGAGCCCTCGATGCGGCGGATCAGGCCGCCGGGCGGATCCGGCGTGTCGGCGGTGATGTTGCTGGCCGCGAGAAGGGCGGAGTTGGTCGAGACCAGGTGTCCCGACACATGGGTGAGGATGATGGGATGTTCGGTCGACGCGCGGTCCAGATCCTCGCGAGTGGGATGGCGGCCCTCCTCGAGCAGCGAGTCGTCGTAGCCGCGTCCGGTCACCGGCTCTCCGGGAGGAACGTCGTGCTCGTCGATCCACGCCCGGACCTTGCGCACGATGTCGTCGATGTTGTTCACGTCTCCCACCGGCGGCGGGTGCAGCCCCAGCGATACCTGGTCGCGGCCCGCTCCCAGGAAGTGGCCGTGGGAGTCGATGAAGCCAGGCAGGAGCGCGTGGTCACCCAGATCCACCACCCGCGTGGACGGCGCTTCGAGCGCCATCACCTCGTCCATCGAGCCGGCGGCCACGATGGTTTCGCCACGCACTGCGACCGCTTCCACGGTGGGACGTTGCGGGTCCATGGTGACGATGTGGTCACCGTGGAAGATCGTTTCCGCCGGGTCGACTTGCTGAGCACAACCCGCGAGAACCACGGAAGCGATGAACGCGAGAACGACGAGGGCCTGATCCGACCTGCGCATGACTCTTTCCACAACTGTCAGGGACTGATGTGGCCAGCGTACGCCTGCGCGTCGTGTGCGGTCAAGCCGCCGCCGTCCCCGGGGTCCATGCCACTGAAGGAACAGCAAAGCGCCCCCGGACGCGGAGGGGGTGTCTGTCGAATACAGATTCTAAACCATTGAATTTACGTTCATTATTCGTCTATCCGTCTCGTTCGATCCCACGGTGTTGCCCACGATTTTGGCGGACCACAGCCTTGCGCGATGGCCCACGCGCAGACTGGCTCTGGTGGCTACAGTGTTCCGTCCGGCCCGGTCACCGGCATCAGCTCCCGAGCGGATGCTGCGGCCATGGGTAGCGTGGTAACCTGCGGGCCATGGGTGCTGACCCGCGCGAGGAGTTGAAGCGGCTCGTCGCCCGGTTGCCGGAGCCCGTCGTCCCGGCAGCGCTCCGGGCAGTCGCGGAGCTGGCAGCCCAGCGCGATCCGTTCCTGACCCATGTGCTAGCGGCCGAAGAGGACGACGAGGAGCTGAACGAGGTCGGGCAGCGGATGCTCCGGGAGGCGCGAGAAGATTCTGAGGCGGGGCGGACGCACACCCTGAAGGAAGTAGAGCTGGAGTTGGGCCTTTGAGGCCCACGCTCCAGTTCACCACTCGAGCGCTTCGCGACCTCAAGCGGCTGGATGCGCCGACGCGTCTCCGCGTTCTTGGAAGGATCAAGCGGTATATCGAAGAACCTCCCGTGAGGGCGGTCCGCCTCAAGGGAGCAGGCGATACGTTGCGTATCCGTGTCGGCGACTGGCGCGTGCTGTTCGTCTATGAGTCGTCGGGCAACGTCGTGGAAATCCAGCGGGTGGCGCATCGCTCCGAGGCGTATCGGTGATTGCGGCCAGGATGGGCGCGACGACGTTCGGTCGGAATGGCGGCAGGAATCGAATCACGTCGTTTCGTCGGAACTTCATCGCCTTTTTTGGGAGAGGACGGTCCGTAAGTCATTGAGGGTGCGGGTGATCGACTATCAACTGGCCGGCGTGGCCGACGCCGAACCGCTGTACCGGCTGTTGACCACGGTGCTGGATGCGGACCGGCCCCGGCCCCGGAGCTGGCCGCTCTCTACCGCGAGCGCTGGGAGATCGAAACCGCGCTGGACAAACTCAAGACCCACCTCCGCGGCCCCCGGATCGTCCTCCGCAGCAAAACTCCCGAACTCGTCCGCCAGGAGTTCTGGGGCCTGATGTTGGCCCACTTCGCCATCCGCTCCCTCATGCACGACGCCGCCCGCCAGCGCGGAGACGATCCAGACCGACTCTCCTACCTCCACGCGGTTCGGGCGGTCCGTCGCAACATCATCACCCACGGCGCCATTCCCCCTCAGCGTCGGAACAGCCTCCGCCAGCACGTCCTTGACGAACTCCTCGACGAACGGGTGGTGTCCAGCCGCAACCGATGCACGCCCCGCGGTGTCAAGCGCAAGATGAGCGGCTATCCGCTGCGCCCCAGGCACGCTCCGACACGCCGCATGGACGGCCCGCCCACTGTCAGAATCGTCTAAGTGAACAGTATTGGGGCTACGACCCGGGCTCAGCCGGGATCGTGAATACCGACCTGCCCCGCGAAAACGTCTCCAGAATCGGGATGAACTCCAGGTTCTCGGGGTCCGCGGTCAGCGGGCTCTCTCCCACAATCACCAGGTCCGCCTGCTTCCCGACCGTGATCGAGCCCTTGGTGTCCTCCTCGAAGTACTGGTAGGCGCCTCCGAGCGTGACCGCGTGGAGCGCCTGCATCACCGTCGGCCGCTGGTGCGGCCCGAGGATGTGCCCGCTGCGGGTCTTGCGGTTCACGGCAATCGAGACCAGGCGCATCATGTGCGGCGGGACCACCGAGGCGTCGTTGTGGACCGTGAAGTTCACCCCCCGCTCGAGGGCCCAACCCAGCGGGCTGACGTTGTTGCCCCGCTCCTCGCCGAAACTGCGCCGGTGCCAGTCGCCCCAGAAGAAGGCGTGCGCCGCGAAGAACGAGGGCACGACCTTCAGCTCCTTGGCGCGGTCGAGCTGGTCCGCGCGCATGAGCTGGGCGTGGATGATGACGGAGCGGTGGTCGGGCATGGGATCCATGTCCGCGACCGCCTCGTCCACTCCGTCGATCATGAGATCCATCGCCGCGTCGCCGTTGGCGTGCACGATGATCGGGATGCCCGCCTCGATCAACTGGTCTGCCTGGGCCTTGTAGTCGTCGGGATCCATCACGCCGTAGGCCACATAGTCCGGCGGGGCGCCCGGCGGGCCCTCCTCGTACGGGATCGTGACCCAGGCCGTGCGTCCCTGGGGAGAGCCGTCCAGCATGAGCTTCACCCCGGCCACCCGGAACCCGCTCTGGTATCCGCGCGTGTAAGGCACGTCCGGGACCTCGTCGGGCGCGCCGCGCTTGCGGATGAAGGCCGCGACATCCGCCTTGAAGGGCGCCCGGTCGGCGGCCGCCTGGAGGATGGCCGCGTGCTCCGGGGTGATCCCGCCGTCCTGGATGGTGGTGGTGCCGTGGCTCAGGTAAATGTCGATGGACTGGCGGATCAGGTCGTCGAGTTCCTCCCCGGACGGGGTGGGCCTCCGCTCGAACGCCAGCAGTCCGCGGGCGGTTTCTTCCAGCACCCCGTCGGGCTCCATCGAGCCCTCGATGCGGCGGATCAGGCCGCCGGGCGGATCCGGCGTGTCGGCGGTGATGTTGCTGGCCGCGAGAAGGGCGGAGTTGGTCGAGACCAGGTGTCCCGACACATGGGTGAGGATGATGGGATGTTCGGTCGACGCGCGGTCCAGATCCTCGCGAGTGGGATGCCGGCCCTCCTCGAGCAGCGAGTCGTCGTAGCCGCGTCCGGTCACCGGCTCTCCGGGAGGAATGTCGTGCTCGTCGATCCACGCCCGGACCTTGCGCACGATGTCGTCGATGTTGTTCACGTCTCCCACCGGCGGCGGGTGCAGCCCGACCAGCAACGCCTGGTCGCGGCCCGCTCCCAGGAAGTGGCCGTGGGAGTCGATGAAGCCCGGCAGGAGCGCGTGGTCACCCAGATCCACCACCCGCGTGGACGGCGCTTCGAGCGCCATCACCTCGTCCATCGGCCCGGCGGCCACGATGGTTTCGCCACGCACGGCGACCGCTTCCACGGTGGGACGTCGCGGGTCCATGGTGACGATGTGGTCACCGTGGAAGATCGTGTCCGCCGGGTCGGCTTGCTGAGCACAACCCGCGAGAACCACGGAAGAGATGAATGCGAGAACGACGAGGGCCTGATCCGACCTGCGCATGACTCTCTCCACGACTATCAGGGACTGATGTGGGCAGCCTACGGCTGCGCGTCGTGTGCGGTCAAGCCGCCGCCGTCCCCGGGGTCCATGCCACTGAAGGAACAGCAAAGCCCCCCCCGGACGCGGAGGGGGTGGGATTCGAACCCACGGTACCGTTGCCGGTACACCAGCTTTCCGGGCTGGCCAATTCAGCCACTCTTGCACCCCTCCGGGTCCCGGCGGAACGCGGAATGCTACCCCGCTCCGGGTCCAGCCGGCACCGGGGATGTGGTTCCGGCGCTGCAATCTCGTGCTCGCCAATCTGAGTGGCGGCGAGAGCACTTTCCCGTCGACTTGAGGGGCAGGCGACTCGAAGCGCCGATCCGCGCGACGGGCGTTAGTCTCTCCGTCTCATGAGTCCTCCCGGGAGTCTGTTCGGCGCTCCGCCCGCCCCTGACCCGCAGCCGCCGCCGAACGAGGTGGAGGCGGCGGCGCAGGAGACCGCAGAACAGGAAGCCGAGGTCACGAGCGAGGCCGAGCCGGACGCACCCGCCGGTCCGCCCGCCGCGGCGGATTCGCCGGCCAGCGAACCCGAGATCGCAGCATCCGCTCCCGACGCTGCGACTCCGAGCCCGGAGACGTCCG
Source organism: Candidatus Marinacidobacterium sp. (assembly GCA_965223075.1). Classification (GTDB taxonomy): domain Bacteria; phylum Acidobacteriota; class Vicinamibacteria; order Marinacidobacterales; family Marinacidobacteraceae; genus Marinacidobacterium. The sequence continues at coordinate 2,633,371 of OZ244986.1, forward strand.
CCTCGACGGCCGGAGACGACTACCAGGTGCTGGCGCTCCGCTACCGCCCTCAGACCTTCTCGGACCTGGTGGGCCAGGAGGCGATCGCCCGCACCCTCCAGAACGCGATCAAGAAGAACCGTATCTGGCACGCGTTCCTCTTTGCCGGGCCGCGGGGGGTGGGAAAGACGACGACTGCCCGGATTCTCGCGAAGGCGCTCAACTGCTCGGTGACCGAAGGCCCGAATCCGGAACCCTGCGGGACATGCCCTTCCTGCCGCGAGATTGCCGGCGGTTACTCACGCGATGTGCCCGAGATTGATGGCGCGAGCAACAACAGCGTGGAAAAGGCGCGCGAGATCATCGAGACCGCGCACTACACCCCGGCGCGCGACCGGTTCAAGATCTTTTTGGTGGACGAGGTCCACATGCTGAGCGGGGGCGCCTTCAACGCGCTCCTCAAGACGCTTGAGGAACCTCCTCCCCACGTCAAGTTCATCTTCGCGACCACCGAGATCCATCGAATCCCGGACACCATCCTTTCGCGTTGCCAGGAGTTCGCATTCCGCGCCGTGACCCAGCGCGTCGTGGTCGACCGGCTGCGACACATCGTGGACGACCAGGGTTTCGAGGTCGCCCCCGAGGCATTGGCTCAGATCGCCCGGTTCGGGCAGGGGAGCCTCCGGGATGCGCTATCGGCGCTCGACCAGGTGATTGCGGCGGTGGACGGAGCGGTGACCGCCGAGGACGTGAGTGAGGTGATCGGGGTTCCGAACGTGCAGGTCTGCCGCCGGGCCAGCGCCGCCATCGTCGAAGGAGACCGCCGGGCGGTCTTCGAAATCGTCGAGGAACTGGTGAGCGAGGGCCGGGATCTGAAGCACTTCGTCACCCTGCTCATGCACTACCTGCGGGACCTGACGGTGGTTCGGGTGGCGCCCGACCGGCCCGACCTCCTGGAATGGCCGCAGGAGCGCGAGCGGCTCGCCGAATTCGCGGACCGCTTCAGCGAGGAGGATCTGCTCCGGAGCCTCGATGTCCTCACCCGGATCGAAGAGGGATTGCGCTGGTCCCCCGAGCCGAGGTTCCACCTGGAGATGGCCCTGCTGCGGCTCGTCGAAATGCCGCGCCTGGCTGCGTTCGATCGTCTCCTTGAGCAGCTCGACCAGTCCGCGGTCAAGACTGCGGCGCCGAAGTCCGGCGCCCGTGGCTCGCCGGCCGCCAAGCCGGACCTCCCGGATCCCCCGGCCCCATCCCCGGCCCCGGCGGAATCGACACAAGCCGACAGCGGCCGCCTGCTCGACCTGGCTCCACCCCCGATTGTCGAGGAGTATCAGAAGACGTTCGGAGGCACTATCGTTTCGGCGAAGGCCCTGCCGGGAGAGTCCCCGCCGCAATCGGAGCACTAGGGACCACAAAATCACTGTCGCCCGGGATGGAAGTCCCGGGGCGAAGGAGGAAAACGAGCGATGCTCTCGAAGATTCACCAGGTCACCCAGCAGATGGGACAGCTCCGCAAGCTGAAGCGGCAGATCGAGTCCCTCGAAGGTGAAGGAGCCGCCGGTGGCGGGATGGTCAAGGTGCGGATGAATGGCGCCCGTCAGGTTCGACGCGTGACGATCGATCCGGAGGCAGTGCGTTCGGGCGATGTGGAACTCCTCGAAGACCTCGTAAAGGCGGCGGTCAACGACGCCTCCCGGAAGATCGAGCAGCAGATGCAGGAAAGGATTGGTTCGCTCGAAGAACTTGGACAGCTCGCCGGCGGTCGATGAGCGGGCTGCCGGAACCGCTTTCACGACTCATTGGTGAGCTGAAGCGACTCCCGGGTATCGGGGAAAAATCCGCGCAGCGAATCGCTTTCCATCTGCTCCAGGGGGCGCGGGAGCGCGCCGCAGCGCTCGGGACGGCCGTGTCCACCCTGCATGACCAGGTTTCCCGGTGCCGCGTCTGCGGCAACTTCACCGATGCCCAGCCCTGCGGGTTCTGCCGGAATCCGAACCGCGCCGACACGATGCTCTGCGTTGTCGAGGACCCGGCCGACATCGCCGCGATCGAAAAAGCGAAGATCTTCACCGGCCGCTACCACGTCCTGGGCGGCGTGGCTTTTCCTCCTCAGGGGGATCCGGAGGAGGAGCGCAGCCTGGCCAGCCTGCTGCAGCGCGTCCGGGACGGCCATTTCGAAGAAGTGATCGTTGCCACGAATCCCACCCACGACGGGGAGGCGGCCGCCGCCTGGCTGGCGCACCTGTTGAAACCTCAGGGCATTCGGGTGACTCGCATCGGAATCGGCATCCCGATGGGCAGCGAGCTGGTCCACACCGACGAAACCACCATGGCGGAGGCGCTGCAGCACCGCAGCGCGCTTTAGGCGGACGACTCCATTCCAACAAGTGTCCAGGAGGTCGGCGCCACGCGCGCCCCGTTCTTCCGTGCGGGTCCCTCGCGGAGGGCTACCGGCTGAGCACCGAGACGTGGACGACAGACCCGTCGAGGGTGAGCCCCTGCCCGGCGCCCTTCTCGCTGGTGAAGTGGCGTTCCCGACCGAGCCCCAGCCCGGACGAGCTGGTGCACTTCGTGTAGCTGATGCCCCGGAGCGCCCGCAGAACGCGGTCTGGCGATGGCCAGCCGGTCTCGGTCGGCCTTTCGAGCAGGTAAGACCGGACGAGCGCCGGCCAATGGGGTTTCAGCAGTTCGGGAGCCCCGAAGATTTCCGTGCCGACGATGCGCGGGCCGTGGGTAACGACGAACCCGCACTGCCCGGGCAGCGGCCCCAACTTCTCGAGCTCGTCCACCGCCTTGCCCCGGTCCCGCTCCACCTCGAACAGTGCGTCGGCGTCGGCGATGGCCGCGGTGGGCGAAGACATCCGCATTTCGCGAAGGGAGTCGTTGATCCCGCCCCAGACTCGCTGCTGGTCTCCCCGGCGCGCGGACGCCGTGCCCGCTTGCGCAGCCACCGCGTCATGGAGCGTGCGCCGCACTCGGCGGGGCGTGCTCGTCGCGGCCGGCCGGAAGTCGCGCCGCCGGCCCCAGCGACCCGCCTCCAGGCAGGACACGGGGATCTTCATCGTTGCCCCGGCGGCGACCAGCACGCTGACGTTGATGGTGCGATTCTGCTTCCCCCCGAGGAACTGCTCACCCTCGATCAGCAGCAGAGGGTTCTTGCCGGGGTTGGTGACGGTCAGATCCGGCACCGAGGCATCGTCCAGTTCGTCGATGACCCTCTTTGCCCCGGGACCGGTGGCAATCGCCGGAACGTCATTGCCGGTCAGGTAGACCGGGAAGAAGGAAATCCCGGCGCGGGTGATCGGGCGGCCGATCGCCGCCGTGTCGAGATTCGGGGAAAAGAACCCGTTTTCGTTGCTCATGGCGCCTCCTTGTGCCCGATTGCATGATGCGCTTGAGACTAGGGGTTCGGTGGGACAGAATCTGTCGCTCGCAGCCAGGATGCTCCAGCCGGGCTGCCCTCTCACACCCCGCCGGTCGTGAAGAGGGACTGCGCCATGAGAAGGATGGGATTTGTGCGGTTTCGCGGCCCTGCCGGGCCGCGGTGCCGGCCGGAGATCGGCGTTCCAAGCCGTCCCCGCGCTTCTACTCGGGCGGCGGTACGCGGTTTCGCGGCCCTGCCGGGCCGCGGTGCCGGCCGGAGGTCGGCGTTCCAAGCCGTCCCCGCGCTTCTGCTCGGGCGGCGGTGTGCGGTTTCGCGGCCCTGCCGGGCCGCGGTGCCGGCTGGAGGCCGGCGTTCCAAGCCGTCCCCGCGCTTCTGCTCGGGCGGCGGTACGCGGTTTCGCGGCCCTGTCGGGCCGCGGCGCCGACCGGAAGTCGGCGTTCCAAGCCGTCCCCACGCTTCTTCGCGGTCGGCGGTACTGTGGTCCGCCCCGCTACGCGGGGCTATGCCGGTCTGAAGACCGGCGTTCCCCTCCCAGCGGCACCATCGAACCCAGCAGCTTTCCGCGCACCGCGGCCGTGTCGGGCCGCGGTGCCGACCGAAGGTCGGCGGCTCCTGACCGGCGGCATCCGGATGGTTGGCGTACCCGTGGGACCTGCATTTACACAGCGATTGGCTCGGGTGTATTGCGACCGAAGCGCAACGATGAGCGACGGGAAGCGGCGCGCTTCGGCCGGGATGCGTCGCCGGCCGAATGCCGCATCACGTTGTCCATCGGCTGCTAAACTCACCCGCCTTTCCGGTGAGCGCCTTCCTGAATCCACGGTAGCTCAATGGCAGAGCAGCGGACTGTTAATCCGTTGGTTGTAGGTTCAAGTCCTACCCGTGGAGCCAGGCGCTCCGCCATTCGACCGGGAGGTTGGGTCGGCATGACGAGGGCGCTCCGCCTCGGGCTGATTCTCGGATTCCTTGCTGTGCCGGCGCTGGCGGGTCCCGGCCCGGAGCCGGCCGAGGAACGGTCGGAAGTGGCCGAAACGGCCCAGGACGACGCTGACGACCAGCCGGCGGTGGACTTCCACTTCCGGCTCCGCGGACGGTTCATCGATGAGCTCTCCGACCTCGGAGACGTCACGATCCAGCGCCTGTCGGCCTGGTCGGACACCAGGATAGGGGACCGCATCCAGATCCGGGCCACCTACGACGTTGGGGAGACCCGTATCCACGATTTCTGGGTCCAGTACGACTTGGGGGGTGGCGTCCGGCTCCGGGCGGGCCGCAGCGCGCCGCTCTGGCTGGCGGAATTCACGGACGCTCCTTTCGGCTTCCAGATGATCCGGGCCGCGAACGGAGCGGCGCTGACCCAGGTGCGGGAAACCGGGGTGTTCCTGTTCGTGGACCGTGGGCCTTACACCGGAAAGGTGCACGTCGTACAGGGTTCCGGCTGGAAGGCGGACCCGAACGGCTTCAAGGACGTGCTGGCGAGCGTCGGCCGGAGCTTCAGCGCGGGCGGCGGGACCTGGAAGCTGGAAGCCGGGCACTACGAGGGACGCGACGGACCGGACGACGACCTGATTCCGAGGCGGCAGACGGCGCTCCATCTCGACGGCGCCCTGGGTTCCGACAAGACCTTCCGCAGTTCCGTGTACCGTCGGGAGCAGAACGGACGCGAGCACCTGGGCGGTTTCGCCCGCTTTCGGAAGTGGCTGCCGAACGGCCTCTGGGGCGCGCTGGAGATCGGCGGGGAATCCAACCACGGATCGGTGGACGACTCCGGCCACCTGAGTTACTTCAAGATCGGGTCACGCTACGAGCTTCCCTGGACGCTGACCTACCTGGCCGCGGACTACCGATACCGGTTCGGGACGATTTCGGACAACGAGATCTTCGTCGCCCTTCAGTGGGTCCTGGACTTCAGGAACCCGCGGCGGAACTGACGAGGACCGGGGCCGCGTAGTCCCGAAAACCGCCTGCGGCGATGAGCCTGGCGACGCCCGCGATGTCGGCGGCGAGAGAACGGTCTTCCGTATAGGGCGGCGAGATCCTCCGCACGGCCCCGATCGCTTCTTCGATGGCGTCGGAACTCCGCGCGGGACGGTGGAACTCCACCCCTTGCGGGGCGGCAAGCAGCTCGATTGCCACGATGTGCTCGAGGTTGTCGAGCATGTCGTGGAGCCGCCGCGCCCCGTGGGTCGCCATGCTCACGTGGTCCTCCTGGTTGGCGGAGGTGGGAATGCTGTCCACGCTGGCTGGGTGGGCAAGAACCTTGTTTTCGGAGGTGAGCGCCGCCGCGGTGATCCCGGCCATCATGAAGCCGCTGTTCAGTCCGCTGTCGTGGACCAGGAAAGCGGGGAGGCGGCTCAGGTGCGGGTCCACCAGCAGCGCGGTGCGCCGCTCGGAGAGCGATCCGATCTCGGCGATGGCCAGCGCCAGCATGTCCGCGGCGAAGGCCACCGGTTCGGCGTGGAAGTTGCCTCCGGAAAGGACTTCGCTCGAGTCCGTGAAGACCAGGGGGTTGTCGGTCACCGCGTTCGCTTCGGTCTCGAGGAGCGCCGCGCATTGGCGGAGAAGGTCGAGACAGGCGCCCATCACCTGAGGCTGGCAGCGGACGGAGTAGGGGTCCTGGACCCGGTCGCATTTGAGGTGCGAGGCGCGGATTTCGCTGCCGCGCATCAGTTCCCGGAGCACGCCGGCCACGGCAATCTGCCCTGGGTGGCCCCGGACTTCGTGGATGCGGCTGTCGAAGGGCACATCGCTGCCCTTGATCGCGTCGGTGGACATCGCGCCGGCCACCAGCGCCGCCGCCAGGACGTTTTCGGTCCGAAAGGCGGCGGCGAGAGCCAGCGCGGTGGATACCTGAGTCCCGTTCAGGAGCGCCAGCCCCTCCTTGGGCGCGAGCCGCATCGGCTCCAGCCCGACCTGGCGAAGCGCTTCCCCGCCGCTCATGGCCTCCTTCCCAATCCGGGCTTCGCCCTCCCCGATCAGCACCCCGGCGAGATGGGCGAGCGGCGCCAGGTCCCCTGACGCGCCGGCGGAGCCCTTTGCGGGGATCCGGGGATAGACGCCGTGCTCGAGGAGTGCGCCGAGCGCCTCGACGAGCTCCAACCGTACGCCCGAGTGGCCGCGGGCGAGCGCGATGAGCTTCATCAGGATCACGAGGCGGACGACGCCGTCGCCGAGGTCCTCGCCCACCCCCGCGGCGTGCGAGCGAACGATGTTCTCCTGCAGTTTCGCGAGTTCCTCGTCGCCGATGCGGACGTGAGCGAGATGCCCGCAGCCGGTGTTCACGCCGTAGACGGGCCGGCCTCCCTTGATCGCTTCGGTGATCGTGTCGGCGGCGGCGGCAATCCGCCCGCGGGCGCCGTCGCCAAGCGCCACGGTGACCCGGTCGAGCCAGGCGGTGCGCAGGACTTCGAGCGGGACCGGCGCCTCCCCGATCTCGATCGTCATTGCTTGACGCCGGGGACCATGGGTAGGTTGAGCCGGTGCTCGCGGGCGCAGGCAATCGCCTCCTCGTAACCGGCGTCGGCGTGCCGCATCACTCCCGAGGCGGGGTCATTCCAGAGCACCCGCTCGATGCGGAGATCGGCGTCTTCGCTCCCGTCGCAGACGATGACGAATCCGGCGTGCTGCGCATACCCCATCCCGACGCCGCCGCCGTGATGGATCGAGATCCAGGTCGCGCCGCTCGCGGTATTCAGGAGGGCGTTCAGGAACGCCCAGTCGGACACCGCGTCGGAGCCGTCGCGCATGGCCTCGGTCTCGCGGTTCGGGCTCGCCACCGACCCGCTGTCGAGATGATCGCGGCCGATGACGACGGGGGCTTCAAGTTCTCCCGTGCGAACCATCTCGTTGAACGCGAGACCGAGCCGGTGGCGCTGTCCCAGGCCCACCCAGCAGATGCGCGCCGGCAGTCCCTGGAACTGGATGTTCTTTCGGGCCGAATCGAGCCAGTGGTGGAGGTGCGGATCGTCGGGGATGAGTTCCTTGACCCGGGCATCCGTGCGGTAGATGTCTTCCGGATTTCCGGAGAGCGCCGCCCAGCGGAACGGCCCGATCCCGCGGCAGAAAAGGGGCCGGACGTACGCGGGCACGAACCCGGGAAAGTCGAAGGCGCGTTCAACGCCGCCACCGAGCGCCTCCTGGCGGATGTTGTTGCCGTAGTCGAAGGTGGGTACGCCGGCGTCGTGGAAGCCCAGCATGGCGCGGACGTGGTCCGCGATGGAGCGGACGGCCGCGGCCGCCACGCCGTCGGGATCGGTGGCCCGGCGGGCCTGCCATTCTTCAACGCTCCAGCCCGCCGGCAGATAGCCGTTGGCCGGGTCGTGCGCCGACGTCTGGTCGGTCAGCGCGTCGGGACGGACTCCACAGGCGAGAAGCTCAGGGAGGATCTCCGCGGCGTTCCCGAGCAGGCCTACGGTGAGCGGGGTGCGCGCCCGGACCGCTCCCTCGATCAGCGAAAGCGCCTCGTCCACCGTCGCGGCCCGGGTGTCGAGGTACCCCGACGCGAGCCGTCTTTCGATCCGATCGGCCTGGCACTCGATTGCGAGCAGGGACGCGCCCGCCATCTTCGCCGCGAGCGGTTGGGCGCCGCCCATCCCGCCGAGCCCGGCGGTCAGGATCCAGCGCCCGGCCAGGTCGCCGCCGTAGTGCTGGCGGCCCAGTTCCACGAAGGTTTCGTAGGTTCCCTGGACGATGCCCTGGCTGCCGATGTAAATCCAGGATCCGGCCGTCATCTGGCCGAACATCATCAGACCCTTGCGGTCGAGTTCCCGGAAGTGCTCCCAGTTGGCCCAGGCGGGCACCAGGTTCGAGTTCGCGATCAGCACCCGCGGCGCGTCGGTGTGGGTACGGAACACGCCGACCGGCTTGCCGGACTGAACCACCAGCGTTTCGTCGGCCTCGAGCTCGCGGAGCGCCTCGACGATCGCTTCGTAGGCGGCGTGGTTGCGCGCCGCCTTGCCGATTCCTCCGTAGACGACCAGATCCTCCGGCCGCTCCGCGACGTCCGGGTCGAGGTTGTTCATCAGCATGCGGAGCGGCGCCTCGGTGAGCCAACTCTTCGCTGAAAGGCGTGTGCCGGTCGGCGCCCTTACGGAAGCCGTATCGGTTGGGGTCTGGACGGATTTCATGACGATTTTCCTTGCGGCGACCGGGAACCCGCTTGCAGAGGCGTTGCAGTCATTGGCCAACTCCGCGGCCCGCCATCACGGCGGCGAACTCCCTCGCCGTTTCGGTTCGATCCATATGCTCGCCGCCTGTTACCCGCCACTCACCGTGAACCATCACTCTCTCGATCGGTAACCGATAACCCGAGAATACCAGCGCGTCGAGCAGGGTGGCGGCGTCGTGCCCAACGAGCATCGGGTCCTCGGCGTCGAGCACCACGAGGTCGGCAGGCGCGCCCGGCGCCAGTCCGAATTCACGCTGTCCGCTGGCCTGGGCGCCGCCCGCCAGCACCCGCCCGAAGAGTTCGAGTCCCACGTGAGGCTCTGTGATGGAGGCGACGTTTCTTGTTTCCGAGCGGAGACGCTGTCCGTATTCGAGCCAGCGGAGTTCCTCGAAGGGATTGATCGTCGCCTGGCTGTCCGAGCCGATCGCGATCATGCCCCCACCGCGAAGGAAACTCTCGAGCGGGAAGAGGCCGTCGCCCAGGTTGCCCTCGGTGCTGGGGCAGAGGCAGACGACCGCCTCGGAAGAAGCGAGGTCACGGGTTTCTTCTTCGTCCAGATGGGTGGCGTGCACCAGGCACCAACGGCGGTTGACGTCGAAGCGGTCCAGCAGCCAGCGCACCGGGCGGGACCCGTGAGCGGCGACGGAGTCCTCGACCTCCCGGCGCTGCTCCGCGATGTGGATGTGCATCGGCCCCCCGCAGTCGGCAGCGCGGTCCGCGACCTGCCGGAGCGACGGCTCGCTGACCGCGCGCAGGCTGTGGGCGCCGATCCCGACCGTGACCCGTCCGGAGGCCGAACCGGCCGCCCGGTCCTGATGGGCGAGAAAGCTCTCCACGTCCATCGCAAACCGCCGCTGCCTCGCCTCGGGAGCGGGACGGTCGAACCCCGCGCGCTCATAGAGCACCGGGACATAGATCAGCCGGATGCCGCTGTCCCGGGCCGCCCGGCGGAGCGCCCCGAACATGACATCTCCGTCGCCGCTCCCCGCCCGGTCCCGGAACAGGTAGTGGAACTCGACGACCGAGGTGTAACCAACGGAGAGCATTTCTGTGTACGCCTGTCGCGCGATGGCCGCGAGGCTGCCGGCATCGAGCCGGCCGGTAAGTTCGTACATGCGCTCGCGCCAGGTCCAGAACGAATCGCGGCCGGTACTCGAGCGGTGTTCGGTCCGCCCCGCCAGCGCCCGCTGGAAGGCGTGGCTGTGGGCATTCGTCAGGCCGGGGATGACGATCCCAGCCTCCACGTCCGGTGGGGCGGATTGCGGATCGCCCACCGAGATCGCCGTGATTTCCCCGCCGCGAATGACGATGAGGACATCTTCCGCCCATCCGCTTCGCAGCAGCGCGCGGCGCGCCAGAATCCGAATCACTGTGCCTTACTGAAGTCCGTCACACGGTATTGTCGAGCCGCTCTCCATAGCAAACCACATGGACCCCTGGGATCTGCTGCTGACCGACGCCCGCATCGCGACGATGCGCGCCGGCGCTCCGGCTCCCTACGGCGCGATCGCAGACGGGGCGCTCGCGATTCGGGACGGGGAGATCGCGTGGGTTGGGTCGGGTTCCAACCTGCCCGCCCATCGGGCCCGGCAGACTCGCTCGCTCGAGGGACGCTGGCTCACGCCGGCCCTGATCGATTGCCACACCCACCTCATCTTCGGGGGAGATCGCGGCGCCGAGTTCGAAGCGCGGCTCGGCGGCGCCAGCTACGAAGAACTGGCGACCTCGGGCGGCGGCATCATGGCCACGGTTCGGGCGACCCGGGCCGCCTCCGCCGAGGAGCTCTTTCGGAGCGCGCTCGGCCGCCTGGAGGCGATGGTCGGCGAGGGAACGGCTACCGTCGAGATCAAGTCGGGATACGGGCTCGATCTGGAGACCGAGACTCGGATGCTGGAAGTGGCGCGACGGCTCGGCCGCGCCTCGGGACTGACGGTGCGAACCACGCTCCTTGCGGCGCACGCGGTGCCGCCGGAATTCGGGGGGAGGCCGGACGATTATCTCGCCTTCGTTGGCCAAGAGGTACTTCCCCGGGTCGCCGAGGCGGGCCTGGCGGACGCGGTGGACGCCTTCTGTGAAGGCATCGGCTTTAACGCCAGCCAGGTTGCCGGGTTGTTCGAACGCGCCCGGACTCTGGGACTGCGGGTCAAGCTGCACGCCGATCAACTGACCGACGGGGGCGGTGCGGCGCTCGCGGCCAGCTTCGGGGCGCTCTCGGCCGATCATCTCGAATACACGTCAGCCGCCGGAATCGAAGCTCTGGGTCGCGCCGGAACCGTGGCCGTGTTACTGCCGGGAGCGTGCCTGACCCTGGACGAAGAGCGGCGGCCTCCCGTAGGCGCTTTACGCCGAGGTGGCGTCCCGATGGCGGTTGCCACCGACTGCAACCCGGGGACCTCGCCGCTCGGCTCGCTTCCGGAAGCGATGGCGCTCGCTTCCCGTCTCTTTGGATTGACGCCCGAGGAGTGTCTGGCCGGGGTGACGCGCCATGCCGCACGGGCGCTGGGGCTTCAAAACGACCGGGGGACGCTCGAGGTGGGGAAACGGGCGGACATCGCGATCTGGGACATCGGGCACCCGCGCGATCTGTCCTACTGGCTCGGCCGCCGGCAACTCGCGGGACTGCTCGTGGCAGGGCAGGAGCGGAACGCGTTCCGGGCGGCCGGTTCTTCGTGAGACTTCACGCCTCAGTCGTGAACCGTCAGAATCCGCGCTCGATTGAACCTTTCCGGTCGTTTGGACGTTCGGGAGGGAGCGGCGCTTTGCGCGCCGATTCAGGATTCTCAGCAAAGGAGAAACGATTCCGATGGCCAAGGCCAAGCACTACATCCCGAACCGCGCCGGCGCGGTCACCCCGTACCTCGTCGTCCGCGACGGACAGGCCGCGCTCGCCTGGTACCAGAAGGTCTTCGGCGCCACCATCGACTCCTCGATGGAGGGGGAAAACGGCGCCGTGATGCATGCGGAGCTTCGTTTCGGGCCGGATCAGATCTACCTGGCCCAGGAATTCCCGGGAGCCCCCTCGGACGCCGGTTACGTCTCCCCCGAAACTCTTGGCGGGACGACGGCAACGATCCATCTCTACGTTCCGGACGTGGACGCGGTGCACGCGAAGGCCGTGGCCGAAGGCGCCCATGAGATCCAGCCCCCCACCGATCAGTTCTGGGGGGACCGCCACTGCTCCATCGTGGATCCCTTCGGCCATCGCTGGGGCGTTGCGACCCACGCCGAGGACCTCACCGAAGAGGAACTCGAAGCCCGAGCTCGGGCGGCGGCTGCGGAGTTCGAGGCGCAGGGCGGGTAGCTCGGGGCGCTGCGGTGGCCGGCCGCGTCTTGCCGTTCGCTCCGGCCGCGGTGCGGGCCGCCGCGTGCTGTTGCCCGGGTGACGGGAACCCGCCCGGAAATCAGAAGACCCGGGGCGTGAAACCCTCGGAGTTCACCAGCTTGGCACTCCCACTGACCGCCCGGATCAGATAGAAGCCGGCGTCCTCCGCCGCCTGCGCCGCATTCCCTTCCGGGGACAGGTAGGCAAGCGCCCCCCAGATCCGCTCGCGCGCGTCGTCCCACCGCCACTCCCGGAAATTCCCGATCCGTTCCGTGAACCGCGCCACGTCAGCGGTCCGGAGCGTGGTTTTCACCTCCACCACGACGGCGTCGGAGTCTCCGACAGCCACCAGGTCGTATTCCCGCCAGATCCCGCGGATTCTCGAACGCCGCCGGGACAGGGCGTGCTCCACCTCGATGCCCGCATCCTGCAGCAGCTTCAGCAGGTTGGCTTCCACCAGCGCCTCGATCAGCTTTCCCCAGCGGTTGTCGCCCTCGCCGTAGAGGCGGTACATCTCTCGTTCCAGCTCCCGGTTGCGGCCCTCGTTCTTCTCCTGGAGCTTCCGCGCGAAGGCTTCTTCCTCCTTCCGCCGTTCGTCGGCCTGGCGGTAGTGCTCTTCGCGCTCGGCGGCCTCCTTCTTGCGCTCGGCGGCTTTCCGCGCGAGCTGGCGCATCATCTCCTCGCGCTCGCGCCGCGCGATGCGGGCTTCGCGGGCGCTGGCGTTCAGGATCCGCCAGATCTGCTGGGGGTTCGGGGCGGAGCGCCGGCGGCGCCGTCTCGGGGGCATCAGACCCTCAGCCTACCTCGGAGTCCGTTCGCCCCGTCACCAGGCCGGATCACTCCCTTCACCGGATCACTCCCTTCAAAGGAAGGTGCGGCTACCGTTTGAGAACCAGCTCCTCGGTGGAGGTGATCGCTCTCCCGTACTCCGGCTGTAGATATTTCGCGAGGAAGGCGAGCTGTTTGGTCCAGGCGTCGATGCGATGCTCCGGCTTCCGGAAACCGTGGGGCTCGCCGGGATAGGTGAAATAGGCGTGCGTCTTGCCGTGCTTCGACAGGGCTTTGACGAACTGGGTGGACTCGTAGGGAGGCACCTGGGGATCTTCCTCACCGTGCATCACGAGGAGCGGTGTCTCGATCCGGGCGACGTCCAGAAGAACGTTCGCCTTGCGATAGACGGCGGGCTTTGCGCCGGGCGTGCCGCCCATCTTCATGATCCAGCGGATGGCTGAGCCCCGGTTGGTGCGCTCGATGTAAGTCGCACGATCGGTGACACCGAAGAGCTCGATGGCCGCCTGGAACAGATCCGGATACTTCGTCACCGCGTAGGCGACCATGGTTCCGCCGTGGCTGCCGCCGCCGATGCCGAGCCGCGTCGGGTCCGCCAGCCCGCCATCAACGAGATACCGGGCGCCCGCGGCGACGTCGTCCATCTCGCCGCCACCACTGTCCTCGACGTTCAGATTGCGGAACGCCTCGCCGTAGCCCCGGCCTCCGCGGTAGTTCGGCTGAAGCACGATGTAGCCCTCCTGGGTCAGGAAGAGCGCCCACGGATCCCAGTTGAAGACGTCCTGCCCTTCGGGCCCTCCGTGAATCCAGAGGACCGCCGGAGTGCGCTTTCCCGCCTCGAACCCGGGAGGCTTGTACAGCATCGCGGCGATGTCGAGACCGTCCTCGCCCTGGTAATGGACTTCCTCAGGCATCGGAAATCCGGCGTGCCCGAAATTCCTGGGAAGGATGTGCGTCACATGCCGAGGCGCTTTCGCTGCCGCGGAATCGGCGACCATGAGGTTTTCCGGCTCGAGCGGCGTGCTGCGCGAGAAGTAGATCCGGCTCCCGTCGGGCGACCACTCGGGGGCGCCCTCGACGACCGAAGCGTCGCGCGTCAGCCGGCGCGGCGCGCCTCCATCGAGCGGAAGAATCCAGACGTGCCGCTCCTCGAGGTTGTGCCGGTTGGAGACGAAAGCGAGCGACTCGCCGTCGGGTGAGAAGACGGGGCTCCCATCTTCGGTGTCGCCGTCGGTGACGGGTTTCGGATCGCCGCCGCCCACCGGAATGGAGTACAGCTTGTCCCAGCCGCTGTGCTGCAGGACCACCACCAGAGTCTGTCCATCCGGCGCCCAGGCGGCCTCGGGGATGGCCCAACCGCCTCCGCGATCGGTCGGGGCACGGTGGAGCTCGACGGGCTCGCCCCGGGCGGCGCCGGTCTTCTCGTCGAATCCAACGACCTCGAGCTTCCCGCTGAAGTACTCGGGCGCCCGCTCCGTGTAGGAAACCCATTTCCCGTCGGGCGCCCAGGCGGCGCTCCCTTCGTCGGCTTCGGTCATGGTGAGAAAGGACGTGGTCATTCCGTCTCCGCTCACGACCATGAGGTCCTGGTTTCCGTTCCGTCCGGTCTCGAACAGGATCCACTTGCCCGCGGGAGACCACCGCGGCGAGCGGTCGGCGGCTCGCCGTGGATCTCCGGGACCGGGAGGCGCGTGGGTGAGCTGCCGGGGTTCGCCTCCCGACGCGGGGACCACCCAGATGTGGCCGCGGCTCGCGTAGGCGATATGGCCTCCGTCCGGTGACCAGCTCAGCCCCGACTTCGCTCCGGTCGTCGTCGTCAGGGGCACCGGCCAGCCGCCGCCGGCCGGCATCAGCACGATTTGGCCGTTCCGGGTGAGTGCGATCTCCCGTCCGTCGGGTGAGAGCGCGGCCTCGCCGAGGCGCTCCACGGACACGAGGTCCTGGAGCGTGATCCTGCTCTCCCCGTCGCTGGCCGCGAGGAGAGCGCCGGAGAAGAAAACGATGGAGACGAGAACGGAAATGCGTCGATCGAGGGCATGCATCGGGGGGACCTCCTCGGTGGCAAGGGTGGCCTGGCTACAGGTTGGAACACTCCGCAACCCAGCCGAAAAAAAGAGAGCCCGCACGCCGTCGGGTGACGGCGTGCGGGCCCTTTGTTTTATCCGAGATCGTTTGCGATCTAGAAGCGGAACATGGCGTTGAACTGGAGGCCGCGTCCCGACTGCCGGTTCCGAGGCTGCAGGAAGTTCGGGTTGAAGATCGCATTCGCCCCGTTGTAGGTGTACTGCTGGAAGTCTCCCAGGTTGAGGAGGTTGAAGATCTGGAGCGAGAGCTCGATGTTCTGATTCGGGCCCATGATGTCGATGACCTTGCCGATCTTGACCGAGAGGCGCTTGGTGTCTCCCAGCTTGACCTGCCCCTCGTCCCTGGTGTCGAACAGGAAGCGGGTTCGGTCCGCCAGCGGGTTCGGCTGCGTGGTGCCGTTCGCGAGCGTCACCCTCGGGGGCCCGAACGTCGGGTCCGGCTCATCGATACGCGTGAAGATGGCGCCGGACCAGGGACCCGCCTGGTGGGTGTAGGAGCCCGTCAGGAGAATGTCCCAGGGCGCCTGATAGGTGGCGCCGATGCGAAGCGAGTAGTCCCGCCAGGTGGGGCAGTACGTGGAATTCGAGCCGAGCTGGTAGCTGTTGTCGTCACGGAGGCCGCGCGGCATCCAGATGCACTTCGAGTTCGCGAAGGCGTCCGGCTGAATGAATCCGGCGCGATCCGTGGGGTTCCACGTCCCCGCCTGAGAGTGCCACTGCCTGCTGACGCTGCCCATGGCTTGCCAGTTGTTGGACATGCGCTTGGCCACGACGACCTCCAGGGCGTGGTAGCGGAGGTCCATCCAGGTGTTGTTCGTCAACTGATTGAGCTGGCCCCGGTTGGGATCGATGAGCCCGTATCCCCCGAAAGGCTGGAAGGGCCCAGCGGGATAGATGCCGTTCACGTCGGTGGTGGCGTAGCCGTCGCTGATGTTGCGATAGATGTAAGCCACGTCCAGCGCCAGCTCCCCCTCGAACTGGCGGCGGTAACCGGCCACGAACTCGTCGGTGACCGGCTGGTGCAGGCTCGGGTCGAACTCGTAGTTGGCGACCTCGCCGGCGCGCGGCGGCGTCGCCACGACGGTCTCGAAGACACCGTCAAAATCCACGTCGTACTCGTCCCGCCACCCGACGCGGGCGGAGGAGCCGAAGCTCGTCACTGCGTCGCGGCCGTTCACTTGCTCGTGCACCCTGGAGAAGCTGGCGCGCACCACGTTCCGGGAGTCCTCGGTCACGGACCAGGAGAAGCCCAACCGCGGCCCGATCTCCGTGCTGCTCATCCGGGTGATGCTGTTGATGGCGTCGAAGCGATTCACGAAGTCCACCCGGAGGCCAACGGTGATGTTGAGGCGGTCGGTGGGACTCCAGGCGTCCTGGAGGTAAACGGCGATGTTCCGGTCCCGGGCTTCCCGGCTCTTGATCTCCGTCGTGTCGTAGATTCGCCGGTGGAAGGGCAGGTGTCCGCTCCCGGCGTCGCTCGGGTCGATCAGGTAGTGGTTCTCCTGGTTGTGGCCCCCATTCAGGTATTCCGTGTAGCTCGTGCGGCGGTTCCGCGGCGCAGCGAAGATTCCCGTCTGGATCTCGTGACTGCCTTGGTAGAGCGTGAAATCCGTGCGGATGACGAGCATGGAGGAGGGATCTTCGCCGTAGGTTGTGCGGTTTCCGACCTCCAGGATCCGGCCGCTTCCCTGCAGGATACCGGACGAGGGGAGCGCTTCCTGGTGGATCGTGATTCGCGGTCCCGACAGTCCCAGCTCTTCGATGGTGGCGATGGAGGTCTCGGAGCGCTTGTCGTTGTAGGACACGCTGATATCGGAGGTCAGGGTTGGGCTCCACACCGAGGTCACTTTTCCACCGAGGAGGTGGCCGCCGGTCTTGTTGAAGTTGTAGTTCACCGTGTGGTACTCGCGGGCGCTCGAGAGGTGGGCGACGTCGAACTGGTGATAGCCGGAGAAATTGTGGTTCGGGCTGAGTTGCGCCGTCAGCTTGGTGTAAGGCCAGAAACCTTCGAAGACGTTGGGGAAGAGTTCGTCCCCCGGCGCGAATTGTTCGAGAATCTCGACCTCGCGACCGGTACGGCTGATCTCGGCGGAGTTCCTCGCCAGCCGGCCGGTATGAAAGAACCACACCCGGTCCTGGGCGATGGGCCCGCCGACGGCGTAGTCGAACTGCTTCACCTCCTGGAGCGTCGGGGTCCCCGCCGATGAGGGAAGCTCGTTCTGGCTGAAGAAGCGCTCGACATCATCGTTGTAGCTGACCTTGCCGGCGGTGTTGTCGCTGTTCCAATCGATGGGCTGGTAGCTGCCCGCGACGGAGCCGTCGAAGGTGTTACCACCGCTCTTGGTGATGATGTTGATGATGAGACCGTTCCCCATCGGGTCGGAGGCGGAGGCGCCCACCGTCTTGATCTCGGCATCGGCGATCGCTTCGGTGGTCAACTGGATATAGGGCAACTGAGAGTCGTCGTAGGCGCTCGCGATCTGCCCCTCGAGCTGCATCACGTGATGGAAGTGCTCGGTTCCGTGTCCGAAGAACGTCATGCGACCGCTGCCGTCGTCCCAGTTGCGGGCGTTCACCCCGGGCGTGAGTTCGACGAAGTCGGTCCAGTTCTTCCTCGCCTGGACGGGTACGTCGCGCTGGAAATCCCCGTCGATGGTGATCACCTGCCCCGGCTTCTTCATCTCGATCATGGGGCTTTCCGCCGTGACCGTGACGGTCTCTTCGACGTTTCCGAGAGCCATCTGCAGGTCGACGCGGAAGTTCGAGCCGGTCCGAACCTGGACGTTCTCCCGCCGGAGCGGGGCAAAACCCGAAAGTTGCGCCGATAGCGTGTACATGCCGGGCGTGAGGGATGGGAGGCGGTAGCTGCCTTCCTCGTCCGACACCGCCGAGCGCGTTCCCAGCATGGCCTCGCTCTCGGCAGTGACAACGACCCCGGGGAGAGCCAATCCTTCCGGATCGAGGATTCTCCCGGTAAGAGTTCCTTGTCCCTGGGCAAGGGCCAGAGCGGCCGTGCTCAGCAGGACCGTGGTCGCGATGAGGGTGCGAAAAATGAAACTCACCATTTGGCAAGTCCTCCTTTTTTCTGTGGGAGGCGTGAGGGCAGGGATCCGGTGACGGACCCGTCCACCTTCAACGACTCGGACTCGACAACGAGGTCTTTGATAGGCGCCTCCTCTGTGAGTCCGAAAGGCGGCCGATTGCGCGGGCACGTCGGGAGACGTGCCTATTTTTATGCAAATATGCAATATTCATTCCCATGGGCGTCCATCGGAGAGCACTCGTATCTTGTTGAAATAGCGATAGATATACCGCGAGCGGCGCTGCGATCCGCCAAGGGATCGGCCACCGGTAGTCAACTCCTTGGATCGCCGGTCCAACTGCGTGGAAACTGCGGTGCGCGGTCGTGGGATCCGGGGTCATCGGAGTTGACTTCCCTGGTGCGGCGATGGTCAGATGAGGCGCGGAGCTTCCATGCTTCGCTTCCTCGTCCTTGCCGCGCTCGCCCTCGGGCCCCCCGTTGCGGCGGCCGACGAGCGGATCGAGCGCCTGCCGGAAAGACTCAGGGCGTGGCTCGAGGACGAGGTCGTTTACATCATCAGTGCGCGCGAGAAGGAGTTCTTCCTCGAGCTCGAAGCGATGGAAGAACGCGACGCTTTCGTCGCGGCCTTTTGGCGCCGGCGCGACCCCGACCCCCTCACCGAGATCAACGAGTTCCGGGAAGAGCACTCCCGCCGGATCGACCATGCGAATCGAAGGCTCGGCGGCGAAGCGGCGATTCCCGGCTGGAAGACCGACCGGGGACGCATGTACATCATTCTGGGTGAGCCCCGGGATCGGTCCAATTTCCGGAACGTGGGCGGAATCTATCCCGCCGAGGTGTGGTTCTATGACGGCGATCGGATGGCGGGGCTGCCGCCGCTCTACCTGCTTTTCTTCCAGCCCGGAGGCGCCGGAGCGTTACGGCTCTACAACCACTTCATCGATCGGCCGGAGCGCCTGATCCTCTCCATGGGCCTACTCGCCGAAGACCTCGCCGAGGCCTACACCCGCCTGCAGGAGATCTCCCCCGAGCTGGCCAACGCGGCGATGTCGATGCGAGCCGATCAGGGCGGATACTCGTTCTCGACGGGGCTCGAGGCCGGGGCCCTGGATTCGAGTCAGGTCCTGGCGAACATTCACGAGTCTCCCTACCGGCGACTCGACACGAGCTACATCGACGCCGCGAGGAGCGCCCGGGGGATGGTGGAAGCGGAGTACATGTTCAACTACATGTCGAGCTCGGTGGCGGTGGACGTCCTCCCCGGCCCCGCGGGGGAGAGCCTCGTTCATTTCAGCATCGAGATCGACCCTCAGCATCTCACGCTGATGCGGGAGGAGAACCGTTTCTACACGGCTTTCGAGCTCCATGCCGAGGTCAGTTCGCCGAGCGAGGAGGTTGTACACACGCTCTCCAAAGTCGAATACCTGCAGCTCGGGCCCTCTGAGCTCCGGCAGGTGGGGCGCCTCCCCTTTGCGTACCGGAGCATGTTCCCGCTCGTCGCGGGGGACTACCAGCTCCGCATCGTGTTCAAGAATCGGGCGCGGAGCGACTACACGACGTTCGACGGCGAGCTGCGGGCGCCGGAATGGCGCGAGGGCGAGCCGTTCCTGGGAGAGCCCGTGCTGCTCTACAACGCCGAACCGGTTGGCCCGGAGGCTGGGCCCGGATATCGGAGCTATGTCGTCGCCGGGATGGTTCTTCATCCCAATGCAAAACGCGTCTACTCGATTGGAGAGCCGCTGCGGGTCCACGTTCCGGTCATGGGGGCGTCCGAGGCTGACGAGCTCCGTTTCCGGATATTCCCCGCGGGTGGCAGCGACGTGCCGCTCGTGTCCGAATCCACGTCGCTCTCGGAGTACCGCACCCGTCCCGTCCTCGAGATACGGGACCTGCCGGCATCCGTTGGTGGCCGGTATCGGCTCCGAGTCGACCTCGTCGATGGGTCGGGAGACATCGCGGCGAGCCAGGACTCCGACTTCGACGTGAGTCCGCGCAACGCGGTTCCGCGTCCCTGGGCGATGTACGGCACGAATGACTTCGCAGATCCGGCCTCCGTGCTCGCCACCCTCGGAAATCAGTACGACGACAAAGGAGATCGGGCGCGAGCGATGGAGCTGTTCGGGCGGGCGCTGGAGCAAAGACCCGACCTGACGGAGGCCCGGGTGCCGCTCGCCCGCATCTACCTCGATCAGGGCGATGCCTCCGGCGCCATCGGCCTTCTCGAGCCGATATACGAGGAAAACCCGGAGAGCTACGAGGTCGTCGTGGTCCTCGGCGGGGCGTATCAGCGAAGGGGTGAGCCTTCGCGAGCCGTGGAGTTTCTCGAGCAGGCGCTTCGACTCCGCGGAGCCGACCCCCAGGTCCTCAACCTTCTCGCTTCCTGCGAGGCCGAGCTGGGCAACGTGCCCAGGGCCATCGAGTATCTGGAGCGCTCTCTGGAGCTCCTGCCCGATCAAGACGACGCCCGGGAACAGTTGCGACGACTCAAGAACGCCTCAGGGAAAGGGAGTCGGTAGGCGTCCGCAGCGCGAAGCGCAGCGAGATCGTGCATCGCCAACCGCGAAGAAGCGCGGGGACGGCTTGGAACGCCGGCCTCCGGCCGGCACAGCGGCCAGCAGGGCCGCGGGCGGTTCATTGCCGTCCGCCTTCATGGGGGCAGGCACGCGGCCCGCAGCGCTGCGAACGGTGTCTGCCATTTCCATGTACGGATCACGCCGAACGCTGGGCTTCCCGCCGAGAAGGGACCACCTCGGGACTGGGGGTCCTTCCCGCCGCCCGCCTTCGACGGGCTGTGCCGGCCGGAGGCCGGCGTTCCAAGCCGTCCCCGCGGTTCTTCACAATCGGCGGTACGCGGTTTCGCGCCTCCGCCGGTTTACAGCGTTCTCAGGAAGGCGATGAGGGCGGGAAGGTCTCCATCGCTCACTTGGACGCCGAGCCCCGGATGCACTTCGAACACGTCCTCGAGCGACTTCGCCGAGCCGTCGTGGAGTAACGCCCGCCGGAACTTCACCCCGCGCAGCGAGGGCGGGTTGAAGCGGTCGTTGCCGAGTTCGTCGCTGAGTCCCACGTTGTGCGCTCCCGGTGAGGTGTAGACCGGGGCCGTGTGACAGCGGTTGCAGGTGTAGCGGTCGAACGCCTCCCGCCCGGCGGCGACGAGCGCCGTTTCTCTCGGCTCGCTGACTTCGGGCAGCTCGAGCGTGCGCAGGTAGGCCGCCAGATCGCTCACCTCGCGTTCCTCGAGTTCCCGGCCCCGGAGCGTCGTACGGACCGACTTTTCCACCTGATCCTCGAGCTGGCGGACCTGCCCGTCCCACGCCCACGGTTTCGTGTCGGCCACTCCGAGCAGCGAGAGAACCCGTTTCGGCGCCCCGTAGTGGCCGTCGCCGAGCGTGTCGGAGAGACGGTGGTTGGTGTGCCCGCCTACGTGGCAACTCGCGCAGCTCATCCACCCGCGGAGCGACAGGGTGGCGTCGTGAAACAGAAGCTCTCCGCGTTCCGCGGCGGTCAGGGGGGCCGCTGGGCCGAGCGGCACCCGGGCCACTTCGGTCTGCATTTCAAGCGAAACCACGGAAATCTCATCCGAGCGCGTGTTCGCCACGTAGAGGAGTCCGTCCCCACCGGCAGCAATCGCCGAAGGGCCACCGCCCACGCGTGCGTGACTCATCCGCCGGGCATCCGTGGCCCCGAACGCCAGCCGGCCGACTCCGGACAGCGCGATGACCAGCTCGCCCTCCGGCGAGACAACCATCGCGGCTGGATCGCCCGACGGGGTGAGGACGTCGCCCAGATCCATGATCCGGGTTCGCCGGACCAGGCGCGGGTTGCCGGAGACCAGGTCGTCCACCGGCAGCAGGCTGACGCTGTTCGTGATGAACACCCCCCAGCGGATGTCGTCCGTGGTGGTGTGCATCCCGGTATGGAGCTCCTGGTGGGCGATCCCGATCCGTCCCTCCGGAAGGAGCGTCAGACCCCGGAGGTTGTGGCTGCTCAGTTCGGTGACGCGAAGCAACTCGCCGCCGGCCGCCGAAACCACCGCGAGCCCGCCGCCGAAGGCGTCGGCCACGAGCAGTTTCCCGTCGTCCAGGAACACCATCTCCTGCGGCTCGAAGGGGAGCTCCGCGGTCCAGCGCGGGGTGCTCAGACCTTCGGAAACCGCATCCCGGCTTCCGAGTTCGTAGAGCTGCACCCGCCGCGACCAGAGGCAGGAAACGACCAGCGCCGAGTCCTGCGAGGCGGCGCGGATCGGATAGCGGCAGGTCGGGATGGCCGCTTCCACCTCGAAGAGCGGGTTTCCGGCGGCGGCCGGGAAGGGGCCGGGAGCTGCCCAGAGTCCATCCCCGGGGCGCAGCAGGAGGAGTTCGTGCGCGTCGTGGTCAAGGGCAACTAGCCGGCCGCTCCCGTCCGGCAGCGGCGTCAGCGCACTGATGTTGCGGCCGACCCGCGCCTCCCCCAGCAGGGTGAGATCGTCGGTGCGGATGACGCTGACCGTTCCGTTGCGGTTGCCGACGAGCACCACCTCGCCGGCCGGGGTTTCCTGGAGAAGCGCGATGGCCTGAGGCCTCCGCGGCCCCGGCCTTCCATCACGGTCGGTGGGGGTCCACCCCAGGCCCAGCCCGACGACCCCTGCGGCCAGCGCCAGCAAGACCGAGCGGTGGCGCCGCGGGAACGAATTCCACATTTCCCGCATTATGGCCGATCCGGAAAAACCCCTGTCGCGGCCCCCATCCGGGGCTAGCAGCCTGTGGCAAAACCCACGCGGGGTTCGAGCGGCGATGCATCCCGGCTGAACCGCGTCGCTTCGCGCCGCTCATCGTTGCGTTTCGGTCGAAATACACCCGGTATTCCTCCCTCACGCGCCTTGTCAGCCGGGCGCCTCCCCACTCTCGGCGCTCACGTGGGTTTCATCACAGGCAGACTAGACTTCACGGCTTTCCCGCCACCGACCCGAGGTACCTCGAATGACCGACCAGATCATGATCGAGGCGCTCGATCTCAGTAAGTTCTACGGGCCCTTCGTGGCTGTCGAGAGCGTGCGCTTCGCGATTCCCAAGGGCCAGATTGTGGCTCTTCTCGGGCCGAACGGCGCCGGAAAGACCACCACGATGAAGATGCTGACCGGCTATCTCGCGCCGAGCGCGGGAACCGCCCAGATCGCCGGCCTCGATGTCCACAAACAACGTCTCGAAGCCACCCGCCGGCTTGGCTACCTGCCGGAGAACGGTCCGCTCTATCCGGACATGACTCCGGCGGAGCTGCTCCGGTTCTTCGGTGAGGCGCGCGAAATCCGGCCGGCGGCCCTGCCTGGCCGGATCAAGGAAGTGGCCGCGCTCTGCGCGCTCGATGAGGTGATGGAAAAGCCCATCGGAAAGCTGTCCCGGGGGTTCCGGCAGCGCGTCGGGGTGGCGCAGGCGCTGCTGCACGACCCGGACGTGCTCATCATGGACGAGCCGACGGCCGGGCTCGATCCCAACCAGATCCGGGACTTCCGCCAAAACATCCGCCGTCTGGGCGCGGACAAGACCGTCCTCATTTCCACCCACATCCTTCGCGAGGTGGAAGCGGTGGCGGATCGGGTGCTCGTGGTGAACGGGGGCCGGCTGGTGTTCGACGGGGTTCCGTCGGATCTCGAAAAGGACGGTTCGCTGGAGGACACCTTCTACGCACTCACCGGCCCTCCCGCGAGTGTCGAAGCTCCCGGAAACGGAGCGGCGAGCGAATCGCCGGCGGAGGTAGCCTGATGGCCCCGCTGGTGAAAACAGGCCTCGTGGAAATCCCGAAGGTCCGCCGCGGCGTAGTGGCGGCCCTCATGCGGCGGGACCTCCGCATGTACTTCTCGAATCCGTCGGGCTACGTCTTCCTGACCCTGTTCATCCTGCTGAGCGCGGCCGCGGCGTTCTGGCAGGACCGATTCTTCCTGAACAACCTGGCGACCCTCGACCAGTTGAACGGGCTGTTCCCCTACATCCTGCTCTTCTTCATCCCCGCCCTCACCATGTCGGTATGGGCCGAGGAGAAAAAGCTCGGGACCGACGAACTGCTGCTCACCCTCCCGGCGACCGATCTGGAGATCGTGCTCGGCAAATACGCCGCGGTTCTCGGAATCTACGGAGCGGCGCTCGTCCTCTCCCTGAGCCACGCCCTCGTGCTGATGTTCCTCGGCAGCCCCGACTGGGGCCTGCTGTTCGCCAACTACGTCGGGTACGCACTCCTCGGGGCGGCGCTCGCGGCGGCCGGAATGACGGCATCGCTGCTCACCTCGATCCCGACGGTGGCGTTCATCCTGGGGGCGGTGGCGACGGCCGTTCTGATTCTGCCGGGCCTCCTCTTCGGCAGCTTCAGTCCCTGGCTCGCGCGGATGGTGGAGCCGGTTTCGGCGATCTACCACTTTGAAGAGTTCGGGCGCGGGGTGATTCCGTTCACCTCGGTGCTCTATTTCGTGGCCGTGGCGGGCTTCTTCCTGTATCTGAACGTCCTGCTCATCGGGAAGCGCCACTGGCCGGCCGCCGCCGACGGTTACCGCATGTCCACCCATCACGCGGTGCGGGCGGTTTCCGTCGCGCTGGCGCTGCTGAGCGCCATCGTTCTCATCTCGCGGCTGGGTTTCCGCCTCGACACGACCGCCGAGCGTCTGCATTCGCTCTCGGGCGAGACGCGCGCGTTGCTGCGGGCGCTGCCCGACGATCGGCCGGTCTTCGTCCAGGCCTACCTGAGCCCGGAGGTTCCCGAGCCGCTCGTCCAGACCCGTGCGACGCTGATGAGCGTTCTCCGCGAAATGGAATCGGTGAGCGGAGGCCGGGTTCAGGTGCTCGTCGAAGACACGGAACCGTTCACGGCGTCAGCTCGCGAGGCCCGGGAGAAGTTCGGCCTCATGCCGCGGGAGATCCCCAGCGTGAGTTCGGCGCGGACCGGGGTGAGCGATGTCTTCATGGGGGTGGCGTTCACCTGTGCGGCCGAGGAGCAGGTGATCCCGTTCTTCGACCGCGGCCTCCCCGTGGAGTACGAACTCGCGCGCAGCATCCGGGTGGTGGCGAACACCGAGAAGAAGCGGATCGGAGTCATCTCCAAGGAACTTCGCATCTTTGGCGGCCTCGACTTCCAGACCATGCGCAGTTCGCCGGAGTGGTCGGTGGTGGACGAACTGCGCAAGCAGTACGAGGTGGTGCAGATCCAGCCCAACTCGATGATCACCGAGGAGATAGACGGGCTGCTGGTGGTGTTGCCGTCAACGCTTGCGGACGACGAGATGAACAACGTCACCGATTTCATCCGCACCGGAGTCCCGGCGCTGCTGCTGGTGGATCCGCTGCCGGTGGTGAACATCGGCCTCGCTCCCTCCGAGCCGCCGGGCGCTTCGCAGAACCCGTTCATGCAGCAGGGCCAGCCGCCGCCGTCACCGAAGGGGAACATCCAGTCCTTCCTGGCCAACCTCGGGATCTCGTGGGACCCGGGCGGAATCGTCTGGGACGCCTACAACCCGCATCCGGATCTCGGGCATCTTCCTCCAGAGGTGGTTTTCCTCGGCGAGGGGAGCGGCAACCCGGAGGTCTTCGCCGATGCGTCGCCGGCGAGCGCCGGTCTCCAGCAGTTGGTGCTGATCTATCCGGGGTTCCTCGAACCGCTGGCCGGGTCCACGGCCGAGTTCCAGCCGCTGCTCACCACCGGAGACGTGTCCGGCGTCCTCCCCTACTTCCAGATGGTGCAGCGGAATTTCCTGGGTTCCCAACTGAACCCCAACCTGCCGCACCGGCCCGACCCGATGACCTACGTGGTCGCCGCCGAGGCGCGGACCTTCCGCCCCGATTCGGATGCGGCCACGGGGGATGAAGATCCCGCCGACGCTGCGGAGGCGGACAGCACCCGAATCATCGCGATCGCCGACCTCGACTTCATTTCGGAGCAGTTCTTCGAGCTCCGCCGGATCGGACCGCCCAACCTGAACTTCGACAACGTGTCGTTCTTCCTGAACGCCATGGACGTCCTGATCGGTGACGAGTCCTTCGTGGCGCTCCGGAACCGCCGGGTGCGGCACCGGACGCTTGAAGCGGTGGAGTCCCGGGTACGCGCCTTTACCGAGCAGCGGAGTCTGGACGAAGACGAAGCCGAAGACAGCGCCCAGGAGGCGCTCCGCCAGGCGCAGGAACGGCTCGATCGTCGGGTCGCTGCCGTTCAGGAGCGCGACGACCTCGACGCTCAGGCCAAAGCGATCATGGCCCGCAATCTTCAGGAGGTGGAGAACCGCCGGTTCAGCGTGCTCGAAGCCAACATCAATGCCGAGAAGGACGCCCAGATCCGCGCCAGTGAGGAGCGGATGGAGGCGCAGATCCGCCGCATCCAGAGCGGCATCCGCACCGCCGCGGTGCTGCTGCCCCCGATTCCGGTGTTCCTGCTTGGGGTCTTCATCTTCGCAAGGCGGCGGCGGGCCGAGTTCGAGGGCGCGGCGGCAGCGCGCCGCCTCCGCCAGCGGTAGGACAGGAGGAGAGGAAAGATGACCGAATCGCAGCCCGCCCCTGAAACCACGAACGTGGCGAAGCAGGACCGCAGGCCGTCCGGGCCGGAACTCCGGCGGACACAGACCATTGCCGGCGCGGCCCTGCTGTTGACCGTGCTGGCCGCCGTCAGCGCCCCGAGGAATCCCGAGCCGAGCGACTTCGTGGACCTCGGAGAACGCTTCTTCCCGAACTTCGAGGATCCGGAGGAAGCCAGATCACTCGAGGTGATCGAGTTCGACCAGGCCACCGCCGAGGCCATCCCGTTCCGGGTCCAGAACGAGAACGGAATCTGGACCATTCCCAGCCACCACGACTATCCGGCCGACGGCCAGGACCGGCTGGCGCAGACCGCCGCCGGAATCATGCTGCTCGAAAAAGACGACTTCCGCTCCGAGAACGTCGCCGACCATCCCTCGCTCGGGGTGGTGGATCCGCTGGACGAGGGCGCCGTTTCCCTGGTCGGGCGGGGACGGCGGGTCACCGTGAAAGCCACCGGCGACCGGGTGCTCGCCGACCTCATCATCGGACGGCAGGTGCCGGACCGGGAAGGCTCCTATTTCGTCCGGGTTCCCGGGCAAAAGCGCGTCTATGTCTCGCAGCTCGGAGTGGACATCTCGGCGCAGTTCGGGGACTGGATCGAGCGCGACCTGCTGCTCATGGACCGGAACCGCGTGGACGCGGCGGTTCTCGAGGACTACACGATCAACGAGCGCACCCTGCGGGTGGACCGGCGCGGACGGCTCGCGCTCTCCAAGGAGGACGGCGAGTGGACCGCGGAAGGCCTCGGCGCGGACGAGGAAGTGGATTCCTTCGAAACGAACGAGTTGCTGCGCGCGGCCGACGAGTTGGAAATCGTGGGCGTCCGGCCCAAGCCCGACGGAATCGCCGCGACCCTGACGGGCGATACCGCCGGCGTTTCGAATGCGGACATCCTGTCCTTGCAGAGCCGGGGCTACTACCTCACGCAGGGGGGCAACCTGCTCTCCAACGAGGGGGAGGTTCGGCTGGAAACCGACGAGGGCATCCGCTACACGCTGCGGTTCGGGGAAGTGGTCTACGGCCGGGACGAGGACGTGAGCGCCGGCAGCGAGGAAGAGGACACGGCGGCGGCGGCTTCATCCGGTCCCGCGGAGAACCGCTACCTCTTCGTCACCGCGGAGTTCCAGCCCGTGCGGTTCCCCGAGCCGCCGCGGCCGGCGAACCGGGACTACCAGGACAAGCCGTCCGACGAGCTCACCGACGAAGACCGGGAGAACCGCGACTTGGCGCGGGCCTGGGACCGCTGGGAGGACGACGTCGAGAAGGGCCGGGAACTCGAAGAGACCCTGACCCGGCGCTTCGCCGACTGGTACTACGTGATCTCCCAGGACAGCTTCGAGAACATCCGCAAGACCCGCGACGACCTGGTCCGGGAGCAGAGCTGAGCGGCGGGAGCGCTAAATACCAGGGGCGGTGCCCGAAAGGGAACGCCGGTGTTCACACCGGCACCTCCCGCCGCAGGCGCACGCAACGCGCGCCATCCATCCGATGGAACGTGCGACCCGGAAGGGGTAGCAGTAGTTGCCAGCGGGGCCGGCAGTCCGTTTTGGAGTGTTATCCGACTCCTGCGAGGCCGCGGACCCAGTCGGTCAGATAGGCATGTCGGCCAATCCGATCTCGAAACCGCGAATCCGCGGTGATGAGCGGTGCCGTCTCCTGCATCGCCAGTGCGAGATAGAAGCAGTCGTAGATCGGGTGGCCCAGATCCGCGGCGAGGCGTGACGCTGCCGGCATGAGCTGAAGCAGGCTGCGCGGAGTGGAGACCGGCGCGACCCTCAGCGCCTCCACCGCTTCATCGAACTCCGAGTCGTTGATGTCCCCGCGCTGACGCATCGCCCACAACGCGTTCGCTGCTTCGGCGAACAGCAGTTCAGGCGCGAGGAGGGAGTTTCCCGGCGCCAGCAGCTGCGACGCCTGCTCCGAAAACGGCTCCGTTACCAGCCATTTGACCGCCACGCTTGCATCCACGACATAGCGGGTCATGCGCCGAAATCCCGATCTCTGTCAGCCCGGATGATCTCCGTGCTGTCCACTGTGGAGACGAGCCGCTCGCGCAGCTTCGCGGCCCGGGCTGCGAAGCTTTCCTCGCCTCCCAGAAGGGCCTGTCGGAGGATCTCGCGGTGTTCGGCCTCCGCGGATCGCCCGTTGGATGCCGCCCGCCGCTTAAGTTCCCGAACTACCTGGTCCGTGATGCTACGAACGGTCAACTGGGGCATGCCGATGTATTTAATGCAAGCGATAGCATTGAAGGCGATTGTATCACGAGCCGGATCCGCCAACCGGTTCCAGAAAAGCTCGCGTGGGGTTAGAACTTGGTCGCCTGCGCGAGCGCCGCCTCGCAGCGGGCGGCGTCTTCGGTGCGGCCGCTGTCAGCGAGCACCCCGCAGGCGTCTTCGAGCGCCGGCCGCACGATGGGCGCGAGTTCCTCGCCCGCTTCGATCATCGCCGCCCATCCCTGCACCGCTTCGATCAGATGCACGAGCGCTTCCCGTTCGCCGAAGCGGTGGAGCGCGCGTCCCAGGCGGTAGCGGATGAGGGGATCGGCCGGGTCCTGTTCGAGCGCCAGCCGGTAGGACTCGATGGCCCGTCGGATGTCCCCGGCGTCGTCGAACGCCACCCCGGTCCGGTGGTGGGTGTCCGCCCGGGAAGAGCGCCGGTCGTCCTCGGCCGCGCGCGCCGCCCGCACCGTCTC
This sequence comes from Candidatus Marinacidobacterium sp., assembly GCA_965223075.1. GTDB lineage: Bacteria > Acidobacteriota > Vicinamibacteria > Marinacidobacterales > Marinacidobacteraceae > Marinacidobacterium. Next base: position 2,662,360 of record OZ244986.1, read on the forward strand.
CGGATCTTCCGAGAGAAGGGCCGCGATATCGCGGTGTTCCTTCTTCTGCGCCAGGCTGAGGGCGGTCTCGCCGTTCATGGCCGTCACGGTCGGGTCGGCACCCGCTGCCAGAAGCAGCCGTACCGCCTCCGTCTGTCCCCGGTCCACCGCGCTCAGGAGCGGAGTCGCTCCCCAGCGGGCTGCCGCGTTCGCGTCGGCGCCGGCTTCCAACAGGAGTTCCATGGTGCCGAGATGGCCGCCCATTGCGGCTCGGTTGAGCGGGGTGATGCCGTTTTGCGCCGGATCGTTCACATCGGCCCCCTGCTCAATGAGGAAGGCCACGAACCGCTCCCTGCCGAGCACCGCCGCCACGTGGAGGGCGGTCATCCCATTCGGCGCCTTGGCGTCCACCGCCATGCCGCCCTCAATCGCGCCGGTAACAGTCTCGAACTCGCCGTCCCGGACCGCGTTGAGAACGTCCTCCAACTGCGGGTCGAGCCGGGGTGGCTGGGCTCCGGCCGCTGTCGCGGCGAGCAACCCCACGCCGGCGATCCACAATTCCACCGATCTCCGTGGATGGTTCAGCGAGGCAAGAGTCATCAGGGCAAGTTCTCGAAGGGATTCACAGCGGTGACCCCGAGCGGCCTGAAGTGTCTGAGGTTGCGCGTCAGAACCGTCAGGCCCCGACTCTCGGCCGTTGCCGCAATGGCGACATCGGCGAAACCGGGCGTGTGGCCGACGGAGCGCGCTCGATCCAGCAGTGCCCCGGCGACCTGGGCGGCGGCGACATCGAACGGCATCACCCGGTCGCCATAGAGATGGAGGACGAGTTCAAGCCAGGCCTTCAGATCATTGGCGCGCCCCGTCCGCCCGGTTCGGGCGACCTTGGCGATCCCGGAAGCGATCTCGGCCACGGTCACCGCCGACAGGAAAAGTTCAGCGGAATGCGCCTCCATCCACTCCGCGAATGCTGGAAGCCGCCGCCCGCCGGCAGGGGCCCCTGACGACAAGACATTGGTATCCACCAGGTACACGCGGTTTCCCTAGAAGGAAACATCCCGCGGCGGAGTCGGGTCACGCGGCGGGATGTCGCCCTCCTCCAGAGGCGCGGAAAGAAGGATGCGGCCCAACGAGGGGACCTGACGGAGCCGGTTCCATTCCTGGACCCCGAGAAGGACAGCGCTCGGTTTCCCGTGGCGGGTAATGATCGCCGTCTGTCCCTGGACCGCCCCTTCGATCAGCGCCGACAGTTTGGCTTTGGCGTCGCGTAGCCGAATCTCCTGCATGGAATCCTCCCGATGTGACCAATGTAGTCATTATACCGTCGGATTCCTCAGGACCCGACGCATCGTTCGTCACCCAGGGGGGACAATCCGGCACCCCGGTAGAATCGATTTCATGAGTGCTCGCACCCCCACGGGAAGAGCCGGCGGTGAGCGACCGAGCAGCCGCCGCACGTTCCTGAAGAGTTCCGGCGCTGTCGTGGCAGCGGTAGCGGCGCCCGCCGGCGCCGCGAAGGCGACGGCGCAGGAATCCCAATCCCTGTCGCTGTCCCTGGATCTTCCCCTGCTCCAGGCATTCGCCGAGGCAGTGCTGCCGGAGGAGATCGGACCGGACGGAGTCCGGGACGCGCTTCGCGACTTCGTTACCTGGATCAACGGTTTCGAACCGGTGGCCGAGTTGCCGCATCCCTACCTGTCGTCGGTTGAGGTCCAGTACGGGCCGCCGCACCCGGCGCCCCGCTGGGCCGCGCAGCTCCAGGCGCTCGACCTGCTGGCGACCAAGCAACACGGGGCGTCGCTGGCCGAGCTTTCGCTCGAGACGCGCCGCGAACTGATCGCGGCCGATCTCGAGCGTCACGATGCCGAGGAGAACTTCCCGCGGCCGGCGTACGCCGGTCACGTCGCGGTGGGGCTGCTCGCGCGCTTTTATTCGCGGCCGAAGGCCGCCGATCTGGCCTATGGGGCGCGGATCAACGCCCGAGCCTGTCGCGACCTCGCGTCGGGAGCGGACATGCCCGCGTCCCTCGCCACCACCGAGGCCTGATCATGCCCCAGCTCATCGAAGCCGACGTCGTCATCATCGGCGGGGGGATCAGCGCCGCGATGGTAGCGGAGCGCGTCGCCGAGGACACGTCGGCCAGCATTGCGGTGATCGAAGCGGGGAACCGGATCTTCGATTTCGAAGACCGGTTCAACACCCGCCGGCGCTTCCTCGACTACGGGGAGAACCCGTACCACGGGGACCACATCCTCGGGCACGACTGCAAGAACGCCCAGTCGCGGTCCATGTCGGTGGGCGGCCTCGCCATGCACTGGGGAGGCACCACCCCCCGCTACTCGCCGGAGGACTTCCGCGTGAAGAGCCTCTTCGGGGTCGGCCACGACTGGCCGATCTCCTACGAGGATCTCGATCCCTTCTACCAGGAAGCCGAGGAGCGGATCGGCGTCGCCGGTGAGCAGGGGCCGGCCGAATACGACCCGCGCTCCGGCGGTTACCCGATGGAGCCGCTGCCGACGTCCTACAACCTGGGCCTGGCGAAGGAGTGGGCCGAGCAGTCGGGGATCCCCTACTGGCGGAACCCGGTCTCCAAGAACTCGCGTCCCTGGCGGGGCCGGCGCGAGTGCGTCCGCTGCGACACCTGCTCGATCTGCCCCACCGGCGCCAAGTACAGCCCGGATTTCACCTTCCGGAGCCTTCTCGATGCGGGCCGGATCACCCTTCACGACCGCACCATGGTGCGGCGGCTCGTGCCGCGGGCCGACTCGGACGCCATCGGGCAGGCCGACGCCTTCCACCGGGACAGTCCGGACGATCCGGTCACCATCCGAGCCCGGCAATTCGTGCTGGCCGCCGGCTACGCGTGGTCCTCCCACCTGCTGCTGATGAGTGCCGGGGGACGCTTCCCAAGCGGCATCGCAAACCGCTCCGGAACCGTGGGGCGCTTCATCACCGGGCACCGCTGGGTGAACGCCTTCGTCTCGGTGCCCATGCGGCTCTACCCCGGGGTGTACGGCTCGGACAGCCTCTTGTCCAAGCGCTTCCAGCACCAGGACGACGAGGCCCAGCCCGATGGCAAGTACATCCGCCACGACCTCCGCATCTGGGAATCCGCCGTCGGCAAGCGGGCGCGCCTCCGCGACGACCACGGGAACCTCCTGCTCGGTGACGCCGCGCTCCGGGACTGGCGCAGCCGCATCGAAACCGGCTCGCTCCGGATGCGGGGCTACTACGACGTGATCCCGGCGCGGGAAAGCGCCCTGACCCTGGAAGCCAACCGGAAGAACCCGTGGGGTGACCCGCTCCCCCGGATCGATTTCGTGGACGATCCCGTCTCCGCGGAACTCCGCGGTTACACCGAGCAGAAGATCGAGGAGCGCTTCGGCCGCATTCTCTCCGCGGGCGGCGGCGAGATGCTGAACATCTCCTTCGCTTCGGACTACGACCATCCGGGCGGCGGCTGCCGCATGGGGGACGATCCGAACGACAGCGTGGTGGACGGTTGGGGCCGCGCCCACGATCACGAGAACCTGTGGATCGCCGGCGCCCCCACGATCGTCTCCTCCGGGTGCAACAACGGCACCCTCACCTTCTCGGCGCTGTCGCTCCGGACTGCTTCGCGGCTCGCCGCGGAGATCTGAGTCCGGTCTCTAGGGTCGGTTCGCTGATCTGTGTCGGGTTGAGCTGCGTCTCGCGACACGACTACTTGGCGGGCTTGTCCAGCGGGGTGTGCTGAAGCGCCACGGAGAGCACCGGGGTAGTTGATATTCGTCACCCGACGATTGAGCGACATGACCGGGTTGTGTCCTTGGCAGAGTTATGAACCCCGGTCCATATGGTTATGAATATGGTCATCCCTATGCCCGTGTGCCATAGCGATACAGACTTCGGGTGACCGGCCCGGGGGTTCGCGGAGCTGCTGCCGGTGGCGTACGCTCGGATGCCAGAATGATCGCCCCACCGTTCCTCCGTAATTTCTGTCTGATCGGCGTCAGTGCGGCGCTGTCAGCCTGCGGGCCGGAATCTTCGGCGCCGCCGGACCCGGCCCACGACGACATGCTGGTGCTCACGGCCGACCGGGTGCTCGACGGCCGCGGCGAAGTTCTGGTGGACCACGGTGTCGTGGTGCGCGAGGGGCGGATTGCGGCGGTCCTGCCCGAGGCGGACCTGCCTCAAGGTGAGCGCCTCGATTTTCCCGGCGCCACCATCCTGCCGGGCTTCATCGACACCCATGTCCACCTGAGTTGGCACTTCGGCGAGGACGGCAGGCTCGCCCGCGGCGATGCGCCGGAGATCACCGCGGTCCACGCGGTCGAGAACGGCATCCGGATGCTGGAGGCGGGCTTCACTACCGTGCAAAGCCTCGGCAGCCCGGTGGACGGTCCGGTGCGGGACGCGGTGGCGCGCGGGGTCGTCCCCGGTCCCCGGATCATCACTTCGCTGGGATCGCTGAACGCGGGCACCGGCGGGCCGGAAGAAATGGCCGCCGAGGTGCACCGGATGGCGGACGCCGGCGCCGATGCCATCAAGATTTTCGCCTCGGAGAGCAGCCGGGACGGCGGAGGGCCGACGCTTTCGCAGGAACAGCTCGACGCCGCCTGCGGGGCAGCGAACGAACGGGGCCTGCGGACCCTCGTCCACGCGCACGGTCCGGTGAGTGCGAGCCGCGCGGCGAACGCCGGCTGCACCACCATCGAGCACGGCTCGCTGCTTGATCAGGCCACGCTCGACGTTTTGGCCGAGAAGGGGCTCTTCTACGACCCGAACACCTATCTGATCGTCGCGAATTACCTCGAGAACAAGGACCGCTACCTCGGCATCGGCAACTACACCGAGGAGGGGTTCCGGCTCATGTCGTCGAATTCGGAAGGCCGGATGGAGATCTTCGGCAAGGCGCTCGCCACCGAGGGGCTCCGGGTCGTCTTCGGCACCGACGCGGTCGCGGGCGCGCACGGCCAGAACATCCGGGAGGCGATCGCGAGGGTGGAGCAGGGCGGGCAGGCGCCGGCTGAGCTGATCGTGGCTCTCACGTCGCTGGCCGCCGAATCGCTCGGGCTTGGGGACGAGATCGGGACGGTTGCGGAGGGCTACGCCGCCGATCTGGTGGTGGTGGAAGGCGACCCGACTGAGGACGTCAGGGTGCTCGGCACCGTGCGGCTCGTCGTGAAGGATGGCCGGGTCCACCGGCCCCGCGACTGAGGCATACACTCCGAACCGCCATGTTGATCCGTAGTTCCGTACGCGATTTCTGTCTGCTTGCCGCTTCTGTCGCCCTCTTCGCGGCCTGCGGAGCGGGTGGAGGCGCGAGTCCCGAAGCAGCCGATGACGGGACGCTGGTGATCACCGCCGACCGGGTGCTCGACGGGCGCGGCGGGGTTCTCGAAGGCCACGGGGTGGTGGTTCGCGACGGGCAGATCGTCGCGGTGGCCGCTGCCGCCGACCTCCCGGCCGGCCAGCGCCTCGATTTCGCCGGCGGCACGATCCTCCCCGGGCTCATCGACACCCATGTCCACCTCGACTGGCACTTCGGGGAGGACGGCAAGCTGGCCCGCGGCGCCGCGCCCGAGACGGCCGCCCTGCACGCGGTCGAAAACGGCATCCGGATGCTCGAGGCCGGCTTCACCACCGTTCAGAGCCTCGGCGCCGCGGTGGACGGTCCGGTGCGCGATTCGGTGGCGCGTGGCGTGGTCCCGGGTCCCCGGATCATCACGACCCTGGGGCAGCTCTCGGCCCGCACGGGTGGCGCTGAGGAGCTTGTCGCCGAGGTGCACCGCCTCGCCGATGCCGGGGCGGACGCCATCAAGATCTTCGCCTCGGAAAGCATCCGGGTGGGCGGCGGCCCCACGCTCTCCCAGGAAGAACTCGATGCCGCCTGCGGGGCGGCGAACGAGCGGGGGCTCCGCACGCTCGTCCATGCCCACGGACCGGAGAGCGCGAGCCGCGCCTCCCGGGCCGGCTGCACCACCATCGAGCACGGGGCGCTGCTCGATCAGGAGACGCTCGACCTGATGGCGGCGAACGGCACCTTCTACGACCCGAACACCTACCTCATCTTCGCCAACTACTTCGAAAACAAAGACCGCTACCTCGGGATCGGGAACTACACCGAGGAAGGCTTCGCCGCCATGGAGTCCGGTGCGGTCCGCGCGATGGAGACTTTCGGGATGGCGCTCGCCACCGAGGGGCTGAAGATCGTCTTTGGAACGGACGCGGTGGCCGGCGCTCACGGTCAGAACGCCCGCGAGGCGACGGCCCGGGTCGAACAGGGGGGCCAGGATCCGGGGGACGCTGTCGTCGGATTGACCTCTCTGGCCGCCGAATCACTCCGGCTCGGCGATCAGATCGGGACACTCGCGGCGGGCTACGCCGCGGATCTAGTGGTGGTGGACGGTGACCCCGCCAGCGATGTCGAGGCCCTCCAGCGGGTGCGGATGGTGATGAAGGGCGGCCACGTCCACAACCCCGGGGACTAGCAGCCTGTGGTGAAACCCAGGCGGCCCAGTTCTCCCGGTGGGGGCTCGAGCGGCGATGCATCCCGGCTGAACCACTCCGCTTCGCTCCGTTCTGCGTTGCGTTTCGGTCGAAATACACCAGGTATTCGTCCCTCACGCGCCTTGTCAGCCGGGCGCCTCCCCGCTCTCGGCGCTCACCCGGGTTCCACCACAGGCTGCTAGGAGTCTGCGCCGCAGAAAGCTGTTCGCGGTCAGATCGGGCTTGGCGGTAGGGGTGGTGGGTTGTTGATCGGATTGGGGGGTGATTTTGGTGTAAGTCTTTGATATAGTGTGCCGTTATCAGCGGTTCTGTTGTGAGGGGCCGCGCGTGGGGAGCATGGCATGCCGACGAGATTTCGGGCGTATCAGCCGGATCAGATCCTGCTGATGCCGGTGAAGCTGAACGACTGGGTTCCGGAGGGGCACCTGGCGCACCAGGTGAGCGACGTGGTGGCCAAGCTGGACCTTTCGGCGTTTTACGCTCGGTATGCGGGGGACGGTCGTCGGAACGCGCCGTATTCGCCGACGATGATGGTGAAGGTGTTGATCTACGGGTATGCGACGGGGGTGTTTTCTTCCCGGAAGCTGGCGCGGAAGCTGGAGGAGGACGTTGCGTTTCGGATGCTTGGGGCGGGGAACTTTCCCAACCATCGGACGATCTGCGAGTTTCGGCGGCAACATCTGCGGCGCTTCCAGGGGTTGTTCGTGAAGGTGGTACGGCTGGCGCGCGAGATGGGGCTGGTCCGTTTCGGGACGCTTTCGATCGACGGGACGAAGGTGCGGGCGAACGCGAGCAAGCGGAAGGCGATGAGTTATGACCGGCTGGTTGGGGAGGAGGCGCGGCTACGGGAGGAGATCGAGGGCTTGACGACGGCGGCGGCGCGGGCGGATGAGGAAGAGGATCGGCGCTTGGGGAAGGAGGTGCGGGGGGACGAGTTGCCGGCGGAGTTGCGTCGGCGGGAGGATCGGCTGGCGGCGATCGAGGCGGCGAAGGAGCGGTTGGAGGCGGCGCAGCGGCAGGCGGACGACGAGCGGGGCCGGGAGCCGGGGCAGGATCGCCCGGCGAAAGGCGGGAGACCCTACAAGCGGGAGTATGGGGAGCCGGAGCCGAAGGCGCAGAGCAACTTCACGGACCCGGAGAGTCGGATCATGAAGACGAGTACGGAGGGGTTCCAGCAGAGCTACAACGCGCAGACGGTGGTAGATGATGCGCACCAGATCGTGGTGGATGCGTCGGTGAGCGCGTGCGCGAGTGACCAGGGGGAACTGATCGCACGCCTGGAGGCGGTGGAGGAGCACTTGGGGGAGAAGCCGGAGGAGGTTCTGGCGGATGCGGGGTATTGCAACGAGGCGGATCTGCGGGCGTTGGAAGAGCGGGGCATTGCGGGGCATGTGGCGCTGGGTCGGGAAGGGAAGAAGCAGGCGGCGGTGGACCCGAAGACCCGGCCCGCGACGGATCGGATGCGGAAGAAGCTGGCGACGGAGGCGGGCCGGGCCCGCTATGCGAGACGCAAGTGGCTTTCGGAGGCGCCGAACGGCTGGATCAAGGAGGTGCTGGGCTTTCGTCGCTTCAGTCTCCGCAGCCTGGCGAACGTGCAGGCCGAGTGGAACCTGGTGTGCCTGGCGCTGAACATCAAACGGATCGGAGCGTTGAAAACCACCTGATGGAACACCCCAAGACCGCCGATCACCACCCGAGACCGCAAAAACCGTCGGCCCGCGCCATCGGGAACACTCCCCATCCGTCCCGGTCCCCGAAATCACTCCCGATCCCCAACTCGAGACCGTTCACGAACCCATCTCGCCCCCCTCCTCCAAATTCCTGCGGGGCAGGCTCCTAGGCGCCCGATCCGAACACTTGCTGTGAGGCCGGAGGTTTCATGTTCTTCACGCTGCTGATCGTTACTTTCCTTATCGCGCTCGCGGTGTCCTTCGGGGTGGTGCGGCTCTTTGACCGACCCATCGCCTCCATCCTGCAGCGCGTCGTCGCGGAAGAGTTGAGCGGGGCGTGGCACCGCTACATCAAGTTCGCGGCGTATGTGGTCGGCGTCTCGGGGGGCGTTCGTATCCACGAGCTGGAGCGCTACATCTCGGCCCCCGACAAGGACGAGGAGATCCTTGCCCTCAACGCCGAGCGGTGGACGCTCGAGGTCTATCGGACCGTCATCGAGACGCTCCAGGGGATCGCCTGGATGCTGCTCGTGGTCTTTGTGGTGGCGCTGGTGGCGTACGTCCTCGCCCGGGGCTTTGAGTTGAGGCAGCCTGGAGGGTCTCGGAAGCCGGAGCCCTGAGAACCCCCACCCGGAGGACCGGGGCGCTGCCGGTTGGCAGTCTTCCTGGATGGAGCGTGTGTCGGCGCCGAGGCCGCCATGAAGAGCGACATGCAGGCCGGGGGGCGCCGGCCTCTGGCCAGTTGCTGTGAAAATGCAGTCCAACCGGACGCCGACGGTGCGGATGTGTCTGAGGGCGCGTATGGCCGATGGCGCAATGGCGGGCACGGCTTGGAACGCCGACCTCTGGGCAGTCTCCCGGTGGGGCCCGGCACAGCGGCCCGCAGGGCCGCGGGCGGTTCCTTGCCGTCCGCCTTGGCGGGGCGCAGACATGGGACCCGCAGCGCCGCGGGCGGTGTCTGCCACTCCAATGTACGCATCACGCCGAACGCTGGGATTCCCGCTGAGAAGGGGCCACCTCGGAACTGGGGGTCCTTCCCGCCGCCTGCCTTCGGCGGGCTGTGCCGGCCGGAGGCCGGCGTTCCAAGCCGTCCCCGCGCTTCCGCCCGGTTGGCGTTACGCCGTTTAGCGGCCCTGCGGGCAGCGATGCCGGCCTGAAGGCCAGCGTTCCTAGCGGGTCCGGCTGCGGAGGCGCTCCACCGCGAACAGGAAGAGCAGCGCAAAGGCGATCAGGAAGGTCGCCACCGCCAGGATGGTGGGGCTGATCTCCTCGCGGATCCCGGACCACATCTGGCGCGGGATGGTCCGCTGGTTCACCCCGCCCATGAAAAGCACGATGACCACCTCGTCGAACGAGGCGGCGAACGCGAAGAGGGCGCCCGAGAGGACCCCGGGCGCGATCAGCGGCAACTGCACCCGGCGGAAGGTGGTGAGGGGGCCCGCGCCGAGGCTCTGGGAAGCTCGGACCAGGTTGCGGTCGAATCCCGACAGGGTGGCGGTCACCGTAATCACCACGAACGGGGTGCCGAGGGCCGCGTGGGCGAGGATCAGCCCGAGGTGCGACTGGGTCAGGCGGAGGTCCGAGTAGAAGAAGAACATCCCCGCCGCCGCGATGATCACGGGAATCACCATCGGCGAGATCAGGATCCCGGTCACGAGACGGCGGGCGGGCATCGCCGGGCTCGAGAGCCCGAGCGCCGCGACGGTCCCGAGCACGGTCGCCAGCAGGGCGGCGGCGAACCCGATCCCCAGGCTGTTGGCGAGCGCCCGGCTCCAGCGGGCGTCCTCCACCAGGGCGTCGTACCAGCGAAGCGACCAGGCGTCGGGGTCCAACCGGAGCATGCCCTCGGTGAAGGTGAAGTAGGGCTCGGCATTGAAGCTGAGTGGGACGATGACCAGGATCGGTGCGACCAGGAAGACGAAGACGAAGGCGCAAAACGCCAGGTAAGCGACCCGCGAGGCCGCGCCGTCCCGAAGACCGAAAGCCATCTTCCTATCCGAGCCGCAGGCTGGAAGCGCCGACCAGCCGGTCGTACACCACATAGAGCGCGCCGACCACCACAAAGAGGATGCCGCCGAGCGCCGCGGCGAGCCCCCAGTTGAGGGAGGTCTGCATGTGGAAGGCGATCATGTTGGAGAAGAGCTGCCCGCTCGCCCCGCCCACCAGCGCCGGGGTGATGTAGTAGCCGATCGCCAGGATGAACACCAGCAAGGCGCCCGCCGCGGTCCCCGGCAGGGTGAGCGGCCAGTAGACTCGGAAGAAGGCTTGGCGGCGGTTCGCGCCGAGCGACGCGGCCGCCCGCAGGAAGTGCGGCGGGATGGTGCGCATGACCGAATAGAGCGGCAGCACCATGAACGGCAGCAGCACGTGGGTCATCGCGACCAGCGTGCCGGTCATGTTGTAGATCATCGCGATCCGGCCGTCGTCGGAGATGACGCCGAGGGCCACGAGCAGACTGTTGAGGACTCCGTGGGTCTGGAGCAGGACGATCCAGGCGGTGGTGCGGACCAGCAGCGAGGTCCAAAACGGCACCAGCACCAGGAGGAGCAGCCAGCGGGCGCGCGATGGCGGGGAACTCGCGATCAGATGGGCGATCGGATACCCCAGCAGCAGGCAGAGCAAAGTGACCGCGCCGCTGACCAGGAGCGTCCGGAGTAGCAGCGGGACGTAGATGCGCAGCTCTTCCGGCTGGCGCACGATGCCCCCGTCGGGGCCACGCCCGAGATCCAGGGCTCGCAGGTAGTGGCGGAGGGTGAAGCGCTCCCCGGCGGTCCGTACCGCCCGCCAGGTCGCCGGCTCGCCCCAGGCGGGGTGTCCGCCGATCAGGGTGTCGCGCGCGGACGCCGCCGGCGTTTCCGCCGCTGCCCGGGCGCCGCGCACGATCACGCTCCGCATCCCGCTCGCGACCCGGTTCACCCGTCCGCCCAGCCTGCCCGCCATCCGGCCTTCGAGCGCGCTCGTGAGTTCCCGCGCCGCAGCCGCGAAGACCGGTTCCCCGGGGAGGGTCTCCCCGTCCCACTCCTCGAGGAGAGCGAGCGTTTCCGGCAGGGCGTCCGCGACCACCGGGTCATGGACGCTGCGGGCGAGCATCGTCCCGAGCGGGAAGAGGAAGGACACACCCACGAAGGCGACGAGCGGCAGCGCGAGTCCCGCGGCCCGCAGCCGGGCCCTTGCGGGCGGCGCCACTCCCGGGTTTCCCGTCATCGTGCGAGCCAGGCGCTGAAGCGCTCGTTCGCTTCGTCGAGGTGGTCGCTCCACCAGAGCGCGTCGCTCGTCAGTACCCGTCCGACGTTCTGCGGGCTGGTGGGCAGGTGGGGCAGCATCGGGACCCCGGTTTCGCGGTGGGTGGTTACGAGCGGCAGCGCCGACCGCCGGGTGGGGCTGTAGGCGATCTCCCCGGCGAGCTTCGCCATGGACTCCGACGACGACGAGAACCGGAGGAATTCGAGCGCCTCCGTCAGGTTGGGTGTCCCGGCGACGATGCCGGTCTGGCCGATGTCGAGCACCTGGCCGTCCCAGACGATGACGAACGGCTGGTCCTCGAGGACCTGGGCGTTGAAGATCCGCCCGTTGTAGGCAGTGGACATCATCACCTCGGCGTCGGCGAGCATCTGCGGCGGCTGGGCGCCGGCCTCCCACCAGACGACGTCGTCCTTGATCGTGTCCAGCTTCCGGAATGCGCGGTCCATGCCTTCCTCGGTGTCGAGCGCGGCGTACACCTCGTCCGTCGCGACCCCGTCGGCCATCAGCGCGAACTCCAGGTTCACGAGGGGGCTGCGGCGCATGCCGCGGCGTCCCGGAAACCGTTCCAGATCGAAGAAGTCCCCGATCGTCGCCGGCTTCTCGCCGGAGAAGCGGTCCGGGTGGTAGGCGACGACCGTGGAATAGAAGACCGTGCCCACCCCGCAGTCGGTGATGGTCCCGGGCCAGAAGTCCTCGGCGGCAGGTGCGCCGTCGGCGCCGGGTCCGACGAGGTCGGCGGGAATCAGCTCGAGGAGCCCCTCGTCGCAGCCCCGCGTCGCATCGAACATCTCGAGGTCCACGAGGTCCCAGTGGACGTTCCCGGTATCCACCTGGGTGCGGATCTCGGCGAGGCCGCCGTTGTAGTCCTCCCGGGCGAGGGTCACGCCGGTGGCGGCCTCGAACGGTTCGTAGTGCGCGTGGGTGACCGCCCGCGCGTAGGACCCGCCCCAGGAGACGACGGTCAGGGACCCGGACGAGGGATCCCCGCCGCACCCTCCGGCCGCCAGCGCCAGGGTCGCGCAGGCGGCCGCCAGCCACCGGCGCGGCTTCCGGCCGCTCATGGTTCGGAAGACTCGGGCTCGTGATCGAGCGCCCGGCAGTCGGTGGGAGTCCAGCCGACGTGGACCCGGTCGCCGGGAATGATCGCTCCGTGGCCCACGATGTTGGGAATCTTGACGATGAAGCTGTCCGTTCCGAGCAGGCTGACCACGACGCGCAGGTGGTCCCCGAGGAAGGTGATGTCCCGCACCTCGCCTTCGAACTCGTTGTGGTAGAGCCCGGGTTCCGGGGCCAGTCCCACCCGTTCGGGGCGGATCGAAAGAGTGGTCATCTCCCCAGCCTCGGCGGGAACCACCCGGAGGGCCTGGATCAATGCGTCCCCCACCCGGACGTCGCAGACGGCGCCGTCGATGCTCTCGATCCGCCCGGAAAGGCGGTTGTTCTCGCCGATGAAACGCGCCACAAAGTTCCGCATCGGTTCTTCGTAGAGCCCCTCCGGGCTGGCGATTTGCTGCAGGCGGCCGTCGTGGAACACCGCCACCCGGTCCGAAAGCACCATCGCCTCCTGTTGGTCGTGGGTGACGTAGATGCAGGTGATCCCGAGCGTCCGCTGGATCCGGCGAATTTCGTACTGCATTTCCTCGCGGAGCCGCCGGTCGAGGGCGCCGAGCGGCTCGTCCATGAGCACGAGATCCGGTTCGAACACGAGGGCGCGGGCGATCGCGACGCGCTGCTGCTGACCCCCGGAGAGCTGGGTGGTCTTGCGGTTCTCGTACCCCTCGAGGCGAACCAGGGCGAGGGCGCGCGCCACCCGCTGGCGCCGGACCTCCAAGTCCACCCCGCGTACTTCGAGAGGGAACGACAGGTTCTGCCCGACCGTCAGGTGCGGGAAAAGCGCGTAGTTCTGGAACACCATCCCGATGCCGCGTTTGCGGGGAGGCAGATCGCCGATCGGGCGACCCCGGATCCGGATGGCGCCGGACGTCGGCGCCTCGAATCCGGCCAGCATCATCAGGCAGGTGGTCTTGCCGGACCCCGAGGGTCCGAGCAGGGTCAGGAACTCGCCCTTACGCACCTGGAGGTCGAGCCCGTCCACGACCGGGGTCACCCCGTCGTAGGTCTTCGAGACCCCCGCGAACTCAACGTAGGTGGAATCGTCCGGTGTCACGAGCCCCTCCTTACTTGCGCCGCGCTGACTCGGACGACGATACCGCACGAGGGTCTGTTACCGATGTCAGGTGGAAGCCTGCGGCTGCCCTAGACTGATCGTCCGTGACTCGTCCTCTCGAAGGCCACCACGCGACCGCGAAGGCCCGCCGCCGCTTCGGGGACATCTTCGACGCGCTTTCCCGGAGCCTGTCCGTTCTGCCGGAGGCACCCGAACTCGCAGAAGAGCTTCACCGGCTCAGCGAGGAGATCAGCGATTTCTCACAGGAACATCCGCTGGTCGGAGGGATCCAGGTGGCCCTGCGCATGACCGACGGTGCCCGGTCGGCGGCCAGTCCGTTGATCAGCCTGGCCGCGGAGATGATCGCGGACCACGCCCCGGACTCCGGCTGGAGCCGCGAGGACCTGGAGGGCTATCTGGAGGGACTCGGCCCGGCGCGTTCCGCGGACTTCCTGGACGAACTGGCCGCGGCGATCGCTTTGGGTCGCTGAACAGTCTTAGCGACGGGGTCGTGAGGGACCGCCGGCCTCCAGGCCGGCATCGCCCTCCAGAGGAGGACGAAACAGACGTGACGCTTACCGCCGCGCGGCGCGGACTGCGACGCCTTGGAGGCGCCTCAGTCAACGCAGGCCGCGGTAGATGCCTTGGCGGCCGCCGCAGGGCCAGCCGTTCTTGCCCTTGTGCGGTCTGATGGCCGGATTCCTGGCCTTACGATAGAAGCGCCGCTGGCACAACGGGCACTGATAGACGTAGCGCTGGGCGCTAGTCTGCGGCACGGGACGCGCAGCGCGCGGGTAGGACAGGGTCGCCACGCGCGCGGGGGTGGGCGGTATGGACAGCGGCCCGGAGGGGTTCAGTTCCACCGCGTAGCGGGGCGTGAAGCTTTCGTCCGTGATGCCGGCGTCCTGGATGCGATCCACACGGTATGAGCGGTGTCCCTGCTTTCTGGTGTCAAAGGCGTGCAGGACGATGTTCCCGTCCTTGGTTTGCCGCAGCGAATACGCCTCGATGCGGCGGACCTGGTCCTTGTAGAGCAGATCCACGCACATATGGTTGGCGGCAGCAAAACGGATGATCTCCAGATGCGTCCGGGCGGTCTGCCGGAGGGGCGCTCGCACGGTGCGGCCGCGCAGGACCGTTTCGCCAGCCGCGATTCGGTAGGGGGCCGGGATTCGGGGAGCACTGCCGGTCTTCAGCCAGGCGAAGAACTCCGGGAGCGCGTTCCAGAACTTCCGGACGGGAGGTAGCGCGGGGAGTTGATGGCCCAGCATGGAATCCCACGCCCCGACCAGATCCGAGCGATGTGGTTCCAGATCGGCCACTGACAGCGGAACGCGTATTCCCTTGAACCCGCATTTTTCGCTCAGGACATCGAGCAGGTCGGCGGGCTCCGGTCGTGCCTCCACGTTGCGGTAGAGGTTCACGACGTCGTACAGATCGCGTGGACGCGTCCGTTCGCCGAGCGCCCGCACCTTTTCGGCGAAGGCTTCCGGATAGGCGTAGGCCAGAACCTGAATTCCGTCTCCCGGCACATCGGTGTATGGGTGATGGATCGGGAGCCGAACGGGATCCAGTACGAGTCTCTCGTCGGCCGTCAGGTCCAGCTTGATGTTGGGAATGCTCTTCCCGCGCGGTCCGATGGGACCGCGGTAAGGAACCTTGACCCGGCAGGACAATTCGCCGCGAGGATTCCGGTACACGTCGAACTCCTGCCGATCCACTGGGAGTTCCAGGCCGGATTGCTCATAAACCCATGTCGCGACCCGTTCCATTGAGAAAGCGAGGAAACCCCGGTCCAGATGGAGGGGATTCCGGAGCGTGAAGTCGAGGTCTTCGGAGAAGCGGTACGTTTCGAAGAAGCACTTCTTCAGGCAGCTGCCGCCCTTGAAGATCCAGTCGTCCGCAAGATCCGCCTGTTTGTAGATGCCCGCTAGTAGCCAGCCCAGTACGTAGTCCTTTTCGACGACCTGCGGCGACAGCGATGCCGTGGTCGCGCTGTCCAGGATCTCGCGGCGGTCGATCATGGGTCCGTCCCGTGAGTCCAGCTCTCAGGAACCCACAGCCGCCACCGAGTGATGAGGCGTGGAGTCTCGAGTGCGGAGTCGAGCCGAGCGTTACCCGCCGTGAGCCGCTCTCGGCTGGGTACTACGAGCGCGGAACCCGCCGGATCGCGTTCGGCCAGAAAGCCCAGCCGCTTGAAGATCGCACCGTTGCCGAGCCGTGCCGCGTAGTCGAGAAGGAGGTCGTCGTCACGGGCGCCCGACTTCAAATACACCGACAGGCAATCCGCACCATGTTGGATTCCCCCACCGAGCGCCGGATCGGCCAGGATGTCCACAATGGTCCGGTGAACGTCGGAGACGGCGATCCTGCTCCTGCCGCGCCACACGGGCGTGGTGCCGAAGAGTTTCCGCGGGCTGATGTGCATGAGGCTGAAGAGGGCGCCGTGTCTCCGCTGGGTCTTCGCCCGGACGGTCCGCGTCGTCATGACCACGATGTCTCGGAAGATCTGCTCGGTGAAATCCCAGTGCTCGGCGGCGGTGCGACCACCGATGTAGGCAGGATCGAACAGTGCCGGCACCAGGATCCAAGGGTCGTCGAGAACGTGGACGTCGCCGAGCGTGGTGAGTGACGCCGGAAGGTAGGTGCCGCGACCGACCCGCCGGAGCCAAGCCTGCTTTACCCAACGCGAGAGCAGTTTGGCCGCGTCCGCACGGGAGACGTCGAGCGCCTGCACCACGTCGTCGATGCGAACGACGTCGCCGGCCTCTCGCAGAACGGCGACGAGGCGACGGCGCGGGGCGGGGACTACGGGGTCCAGTGCAGTGATGGTATGTCGCATTGTCTATAAATCACGAAAACAGCGAACTCAGAGCATTATGAAGAATGCACGATCAGTATAATACATATGCGCTAATTGCTATTTTTTGTGATTTGCAGACATTGTTGCGAATGTAGTTGATCGCGGCCTGCGCGGCGGACTCCGGGTGTAGCCGCGGGGACCTGGAGGGCTATCTAGAGGGACTCGGCCCCGCCCGCGCCGCGGACTTCCTGGAGGAACTGGCGGCGGCGATCATCGCTCTCCGTTGACCCGCGTTCCGCCGATCCACAAGAAACGCGGGGACGGCTTGGAGCCCCCACCGGGAGAACTGGGCCGACCTCTGGTCGGCATCGCGCGGGAGCGCGAAACCCGCGCCGATGACACTGCGCTATGCCGAGGTGCGTTCCGCGCGCCCTTCCGATCCCGCTTGGCGCGATTCAGATGGTGTCGCTGAGCGTCAGGCGGTGGCTTCCTGTTCGATGAACCGGAGTGCCGCCCGGGTAAGGAAACCGGAACGGGTTTCACCTTGGCGGGCCGCAGCTTCGTCAACGATGGCCAAGACCCGGGCGGGCACCGTGATGTTGATCCTGCGCGCCTTGCTCGAAAGCTGTGAGAGGTCCACCGTTACGAGGGCCCAGAGCCCATCCCGGTACTCTGGGGCTGCCTGGTGCTCTTCAAGTGACTTCTTCTCCGGGATCGGTTCTCCGGCCATGAGTAGTCCTTCGATGTGGCATAGCACCGCCTCGCCGGCCGCCTGAATCGCTTCTTCCAGCGACTCTCCGGCGGAAAAACACCCGGGTAGATCCGGCACGGTGACGCCGTAGTCGCTGACTTCAAACCCGGCAGTCACCTCGGCTTCCTGGGTTTTCGCCTGGCGAGGACAGCGCCGTAACCCTTTTGTTTCCGGACAGGCCCGCTGCTGTCTGCGAAATGGCGGACTGGCCCGGATTTCTCATACTCACGGTCGCAGGAAGGGCTCAACTCGCTGGGGCACGACGGCGGGGACGGCTTGGAACGCCGGCCTCCGGCCGGCACAGCCCGCCGAAGGCGGGCGGCGGGAAGGACTCCCCGTTCCGAGGTGGCGCCGTCCCGGCGGGAGTCTCAGCCTTCGGCGGGATCCGTACCTGGGAGTGACAGACGCCGGTTGTCACAGTGCGGGCCACGTGCCTGCGTTCCGTGAAGGCGGATGGCAAGGAACCGCCCGCGACCCTGGGGGGCGCTGTGTCGAGTCCCACCGGCAAGAACCCGCATGATCGGGTCCTCCGCACATCCCGCCAGGAAGAAAATGGGCGGCACTTGCGCTGGCTTGGCGCCGCGTCATCCGCCCTGGTTTCGCGCTCCCGCGCGTGCCGCCCGGAGGCCGGCCCAGTTCTCCCGGTGGGGGCCCCAAACCGTCCCTGCCATGGCGCCTTCGGCTATACGCCATCTCATCTGTTGGGGGGTACGTCCCGAGACGGGAGCCATCCCGGCGATTGGGGTCTTCGCCGCCGCGGCCCTGCGGGCCGCTGTGCCGGCCGGAGGCCGGCGTTCCAAGCCGTCCCCGCCATGGCGCCATCGGCTCTACGCGCTCTCGGGCTCATCCGCGCGGTCGGCGTCCGGTCGCGGCTGCTTTTCACGGCAACTGGCGGGAGCTCGGTGTCCCCCATCCACACCCCGTCACGTCGATCAGTGCCCGCGCTTCACGCGTAACCGGCATCCCCGTCACCAGGTTGCCCCTCCTTGGGGTGCACTGCGGGCCGTGAGTATGAGAAATACGGGCTGGCGGCCCCGGGCCGCAATCAGAACGCCTTGAGCCAGGTCAGCTTGGCCACGGCCGTGCGGCGGGTCCAGGGATCGAGTCGCGGGTCGAGCGTGTCGTCCGTGATGTAACTCGTGTCGAGGACCAGGAAGAGATCGCTCCCCGGGGTGTGGATCCAGTCCACCCGGATGTTCGCCTGGAGTTCCTTCGAGAGGTTGTCCCATTGGACGAGGGCGCCCGCGAACAGCTTGCGGCTGACCGCGCCCTGAATGTTCAGTGCGACGAGGGTGGTGGTGAAATCCCCGTCCTCGACAGGCAGGGAAACCGCGTTGCGCGAGACCCGGGCGCCGATGGTGAGGTGCGGGCCGGTCTTGAGGCTCATCCCGCCCGCGACCCGGCTCCGGTCGCCGCCCCAGAAGCTCCCCGTGGCGCCGGTGAAAGAAACCGAGAACACCCGGCTGTCGTTGGTCTGGGCGTCCACCTCGTAGAAGCGGAATCGGTAGTCGCCGGCCGGGAGCACGCGTCCGCTGATCGAGGCCGGGCCGTGCAGGCGCTCGAACCGGTCGTCGATCGTGAACCCGACCGTTTCCCCCGACTCGAACGCGAGACCGAAGTGCGAACCGCCCTGCCGGGACTGCAATTCCCCGTCGGTTCCGGTGATCTGCTCGGCGCCCAGCCACAGCCAGGCGCGGCGCGCCCAGTCGCTCGACTCGAAGCGCGGGGTGAAGGCGCCCCAGGCGTACCACTGGTCCTGGTCCCGGCGCCGGACGAAGCCGAGCGCCGGATCGAACGCCTTGCCGACGTGGGTCCGCCGCACCCGGAGCCCGTAGCGGTCGTTTTGGAGTTCCAGCTCCGCCCGGGCCGCGGACGTTCCCTCGTGGGTATCGGTGGCCTCCGAGTCCCAGGCGCGCGCTCCCCACATCCGGAACTGGGAGCTGCCCCAGAAGCGGGTGACGAAATCGGCGCCGGCGGTGCGGTTGCTCGATCCTCCCTCCGCGTCGAGGCTGGTGGCGATCGCTCCCACCGTCATGCGCTCGCGGAGGTTCGCCTGGAGCCGCACCACCGAGTTCCAGGCGCCGGCGTCCGCTTCCGGCGTCCGGCTCTCGGTCCGGAGCGCCAGCGCTCCGACCGAGATGGGACCGGCCTGACCGGTCAGCCTGCCCCCGCCGAGGATGTCGTCTTCGAGGCCAATCCGCCGGCTGAAGAAGACCTCGGTCTCCTGGGTCGTCCCGAACTCGAAGAGGCCGGCCCGTTCGAGGAAGAACTCGCGTTTCTCCGGGAAGAAGAGGTCGAACCGGGTCAGGTTGATCTGGACGTTGTCGGTCTCCACCTGCGCGAAGTCGGTGTTCCAGGTGAGATCGAGGGTCAGGTTCGGGGTCAGCCCGTACTTCAGGTCGAGCCCCGCCTGGGACGTCTGCTCGAAGCCGGTGTCTTCCGTCGAGGGTCCGGCAGCCTGCTCCTGGGCGCCGAGGATTCCGTAGGGCTTCACTTCGAGCCGGTGGCCGCGCCGCACGTCCTTGAGACCGGTGAGCGTGGCGTACTGGGACACCTGGGCGATTCCGGCTTTGTAGTCCTGGCCGATATGCGGCCAAACGACGGTTTCGTTCTTTCGGCGGATGGAGCGCGAAAACGCGATCCCCATCACCGGCTCCTCCACGTCGGCGAAGCGGATCGTGGTGAACGGGATCTCCATTTCCAGCACCCAGCCGTCCTCGGTCACCCGGGTCTCGGTGGTGAAGACGCCGTCCCAGCTCCAGTTATCGAGCACCAGGTTCTCGTCCGCAAAGATCGCGTCGTCCTGGGTGCCGAGTGCGCCCACCTCGAAGATGTAGCCGTTCCGGCGGTCGTGGTAGGTGTCCAGCCCGATGACGACGCGGTCGTCCTTGTCGATGCGGCCGCCGCGGTGCAGGACGGCGCGCCGGATGCGGTCGGGTTCCGAATCGAAGAACGTGAATCCGAAGTAGAGGGCGTCCTCGTCGTAGGCGATCCGCACTTCGGTACGCTCGCTGGCCGGCGCGCCGTCCACCGGGTCGCGCTGGCGGAAGCCGGTAATCGGCGGGATCTCCGCCCAGAACGGCTCGTCGAGAACGCCGTCAATCCGGGGCGGCGCCTCGATACGCACCGCCCTCGCCTCGCGGTCCTGGGCTGATGTCGAGGACCCCAATACGAGGGTGGACAGGAGCATCACTGCCAGCGCACCCGGAACGGTGGGGCGAAAGTGGTTCAGCCGGACCCCCCAGCCATCTCGTGCACCTCGACCTCGCATTCCGGCGACCATGCGAGGTGCGGGTGGTCGGCGAGCAGGGCCTTGGCCGCTTCCATGTTCTCCGCCTGCAGGATCGAATAGCCCACTACGTTCCGCTCGCTCGCCGAGTTCCCGGAAGCGGTCATCCGCTGCCCTCCGGTCAGTTGCGTTCCCATGTCCACGAGCCCGCCCCCGCATCGTCCGAACCACGCCATCCAGGCTTCCATCCCCGCCTGCATGTCCGCCGGGTCGGCGTCCTTCGCCATCTCCATGAAGGACATGGGCATGTGGTAGAGCACCAGAAACTTCTTCATTGGGGTTCCTCGAATCGCTCCGGTTCGACCGAAGGCCACGGACGATAGGGCGGCGGCGCGGGCGCGTCAACGCTGGAACGGCCCCGCCGAACCTCCCGGTCAGAACGCCTTCAGCCAGGTCAGCTTGGCGACCGCGGTACGCCGGGTCCACGGATCGAACCGCGGGTCGAGGGTGTCGTCGGTGATGTACCCCGTGTCGAGGACGAGGAAGAGGTCGCTCCCCGGGGTGTGGATCCAGTCCACCCGGATGTTTGCCTGAAGTTCCCTGGAAAGGCTGTCCCACTGCACGAGGGCGCCGGCGAACAGCTTGCGGCTGACCGCGCCCGTTATGTCGAACGCGACCAGAGTGGTGGTGAAGTCACCGTCCGCCACCGGCAGCGAAACCCGGTTGCGCGCGATGCGGCTGCCGACCGTGAGATGTGGCCCGGTCTTGACGACCACGCTCCCGGCGACCCGGGTGCGGCGCCCACTCCAGAAGCCGCCCCTCGATCCCTCGAGCGACATCGAGAGCATCCGGCTTTCGTTCGTGCTGCCGTAGGCCTCCCAGAAACGGAAATGGTAATCCCCGGGAGGGAGGGTTCGCCCACTGATGGAAGCCGGCCCGTGGAGGCGCTCGAAACGGTCGTCCACCACAACGGAAACCCGTTCGCCGGACTCGAACAGAAGATCCGCATTCGAGGAGAGACGTTCCGACTGGAGCTCTCCGCCGGTGCCGCGGGTGCGGACCCCGCCTCCCCACACCGAAAACCGGCGCGCCCAGCCGCTGGACTCGAACCGGGGCCGAAACCCGCCCCACAGCGACCACTCGTCCATATCGCGGCGGCGGAGGAAACCAAGCGCCGGGTCGAAGTCCTTTCCGACGTGGACGCGGTCCAGGGACAGGGCGTAGCGGTCGTTCTCCAGATCCAGCTCGGCGCGAGCGGCCTGGTTTCCGGGGCCCGATCCGCCCGTCCGAGAATCCCAGAGTCGCGCCCCCCACACCCGGAAGGCCGAGCTGCTCCAGAACCTGGTGTGGAAGTCGGCTCCGGCCACGCGGTTCGAACCTCCGCCCGCGCGGTCGAGGCTCGTGGCAATCACCCCGGCCGTGGTGCGCTCGCGGAGGTTCGCCTGCAGGCGAAGGACCGAGTTCCAGGCCGCCGGAACGCCGCTGCCGCCCGTGGCGGAGTCGGAGTCCAGCGTCCCCCCGGTCCTCAGTGCGAGCGCGCCAATGGAGATCGGACCCGCCTGCCCGGTGAGCCGGGCGCCCCCCTGGATGTCGCCTTCGAGGCCCACCCGGCGACTGAAGAAGACTGCGGTCTCCCCCCGGGTCCCGAACTCGAACAGCCCGGCGCGCTCGAGGAAGAACTCCCGTTTTTCCGGGAAGAAGAGGTCGAACCGGGTGAGGTTGATCTGGACGTTGTCCGTCTCGACCTGGGCGAAGTCGGTGTTCCAGGTGAGATCGAGCGTCAGGTTGGAGGTCAGCCCGTATTTCAGGTCCAGGCCGGCTTTCGATTGCCGTTCGACGTCGGGCTCGCCGGCGAGCGCCTGGCCGCCGAGGGTGGCGAAGGGCTTCACCTCGAGGCGGTGGCCGCGGCGGACGTCCTTCAGCCCGGTGAGCGTCGCGTATTGGGAGGCCTGGGCGATGCCTCCCACGAAATCCTGGCCGATGTGGGGCCAAAAGACGTTCTCGTTCTTCCGCCGGATGGAGCGCTGGATGGCGATCCCCATGACCGGTTCCTCCACGTCGGCGAAGCGGATGGTGGTGAACGGGATCGCCATCTCGAGCACCCAGCCCCCGGCGTTCACCGTGGTCTCGGTGGTGAAGACGCCGTCCCAGTTCCAGTCGGGGCGGTCGAGGCTTTCGTCGGTGAAGAGGGCGTCGTCCTGGGTGCCGAGCGCGCCGACCTCGAAGATGTAGCCGTTCCGGCGGTCGAGGTAGGTGTCGAGGGCGATGACCACCCGGTCGTCCTTGCTGATCCGGCCGCCCCGGTCGAGGATGACGCGGTTGATCCGGTGGGGTTCGGAATCGAAGAACGTGAACCCGAAGTAGAGCGCGTCCCGGTCGTAGGCGATCCGCACCTCGGTCCGCTCGCTGGCCGGCGCGCCGTCCACCGGGTCGCGCTGCCGGAAGCCGGTGACCGGGGGGATCCCGGCCCAGAACGGCTCGTCGAGCACGCCGTCCACGCGGGGCGGAGTCTCGATGCGGACCGCCCGCGCTTCGCGGTCCTGAGCGGACGCTGATCCGAGAGCGAAGCCGCCCAGGAGACCGGTCAGGAGGAAGCCGGCCAAGGCGCCCGGCGGAGTGCGGGACGGACGGTTCACCGGGAGGCTCCAACCATCTCGTGCACTTCTACCTCGCGCCCGGGTGCCCAGGTGAGGGGTGGATGGTCCATGAGCGTGACGGGCACTTCTTCACTACGTCCTCGTTTCGGTCCGATTCGGTAGGCGCCGGATATTCTCCGGCCTAACTGCATTTCCCGCGGAGCGCCCCATGCCGAAACCCCCCAACCTTCCATGGACCGTGCTGGCGCTGGCCGCGCTGGCGTTCTTGCCGGTCGCGTGCGGACCGGACGCCGGCGAGGAACCGGCAGAGGCGCCGCCGGCCGAGGCCGCCGAAGAGACCGTCAATGTGGTCCTCGAAACCGCCCTCGGCGAAATCGAGGTGGAGCTCTACCCCGAGCGCGCGCCCTTGTCGGTCGCGCAGTTCCTCCGCTACGTGGACGGCGGCCACTACGAGGGCGCGGCGTTCTACCGCGCTACCCACACGGCCGGGGGCGACGCGCACGACGTGGTGCAGGGCGGGCTCCGGAGCCTGCCGATGCTCGTCCGCGACCAGGGAGAGGCGGATGAGGAGCCGCCCTTCCCGTCCATCCCCCACGAGACCACCCACGACACCAGGATCCGGAACGAACGGGGCACCCTCGCCTACGCCAGGAGTGAGCCCGGCACCGCGAACTCGGAGATCTTCTTCAACGTTGGGGACAACTTCGTGCTCGACACCGACGCCGGGGACCCCACCCGGGACGGTTACGGCTACGCCACCTTCGGGCGCGTGGTCGGGGGGATGGAGGTGCTCGACGAGATCCACGGGCTCCCGACGGACGCGCCCGCCGCTGTGGAAATGGTCCAGGGACAGATCCTGAACGAGCCGGTGCCGATCCTCGGCGCCCGCCGGACGGAGTAGCGGGTCAGGCACCGCCGACCGAGAAGAAGCGCGGGGACGGCCTGGAACGCCGACCTCTGGTCGGCACCGTCGCGCGGAGCGCGACGAACCGCGTATCGCTGACTGCGGAGAAGCGCGGGGACGGCTTGGAACGCCGGCCTCCGGCCGGCACAGCCCGCCGAAGGCGGGCGGCGGGAAGGACCCCAGTGTGCCGGGCTACGGGACGGACTGCGAACCCGCCAGTAGCCGCCGTGCCCGCGCCGCTCTCGCGGCGTCCGGGTCGGGTGCGGCCGGAGTCCCTGCCAACTCCTGGACGCACGGGCGTGGCAACCCGTGTTCGATCGCTCCCGCGACCACGAGATCCCGGTACCAATCGAAGGGAAGACAGGCCGGGTCGATGTACCCGTCGCTGGCGACGTAGGTCATGGCTTCGGTCGTCTCGCCATTGGGGAAGCGCAGCCGAATGGAATACCTGGCGTAACCGCCGAGATGCACGCCCTCTTCCCGGTCCAGCCCGGGAAGGTCGGAATCCGCGAACTCGTAGAGGACCCCGTGCACCACGTCCGCATCGTTCCCGGTCGCGATAAGCGTGCACTTGCCGGATCCGTCCGTCCCGATCTTGTGAAACCGCACGACGAACCCGGGAGCCCATGCAATCCCGAGTGCGACGGCCGAGGGGGCGCGCGACGGATCCGTCAGGCGACGCGTCAGCAGGTTCGAGCCGTACGCGAAGTACTTCATGGGTGCTTCTGCGAGTTGATTCTGGCCCGGAATGGCGCAGTGCTGCTATCGAGAAATGGGGCTGCCAGGGTTCCCCACGGGGAGACCAAGCCGTCCGCACCATTGCGCCATCGGCTTTGCGCGCTCTGCGGCGCTGCGCGCCGCGTGCCGGCCGGAGGCCGGCGTTCCAAGCCGTTCCCGCGCTCGTTCTCCATCCGCTCTACGCGCTCTCAGACCCATCTCTTGAGCTTGTCGACAAGTTCCCACTTCGTCATGGTTGCTCCCCACATAACCCGGTCCGCGACCTCTCGCGGAGCGGTCAACCCTTCAGCAGCAGGGTCGTCAACAGCGTCGTGAGTGTCCCGAGCAGTGTCCCCAACAGCAGGCAAAGAAACGTCCAGATTCGCCCCAACTGCTTTTCGACCGAGTCGAGTCTCGTGTTGGTCGTCTGGAGTTGAGCCGTGAGTTCCGCAATCGCAGCTTTCTGTTCCGCAGCGGTTGCCCGAATCAGCGCCGTGAGTTGGGCGACGACGCTCTGTCCCACCATGGATTTGACTGCCCGCATCGCAGTATAGACCTGCGCCGGATCGCGCTTCCCGCTGAGCAGTAACTGGAAGAGCGCCTGCGCTTCTGGCGTGTCGGCCGGACCCGGCGCCGTCGGGTTTTTCTGTGTTTCGGGCATGGAGACTCCTTCGCGCCGAGCCGCGTGGCTCGCGCCGACTTGTCGCGTCCCTACCGAAGCGAACGTTTCCTACATGCCTATGGACGGAATTCCGGGCGAAAACGTCTCACCGGCGAGTGGAGCGTTTCGCACCGCGCGGAGCGAGCCGTTGGTGGCCCTGAGAAGTGAACTTCCCCTACGCCGGGCCGTCCATCCTGACCCCGTGCTGGGTCCCGGACGCTACCCGGATCCCGCCACCCAGCGCTGAAACTCGTCCAGGAGTGAGGGGTTGGAGTCCGACGCCCCGCCTACTCGTGCAGGCCAATCCTGCTGGCGTACTCGGTTCGAACGACCTCCTCTGCGACCTTGCCGCGGAATGCGAAGCTTCGCCTTCCGAGCCAGTGATCCGCCCACATGGCGTCCGTCGCAATCCAGTTGTCCCAGAAGAAGGCGCCGTTCACGGTGCCGGGATAGCGGCCGGAGGCGTTGAAGAAGGCTTGGAAGATGTTTGCCTGGGCTTCCTCGCCGTCGTCCAGCCCGTTCGCGTTCTGGTCCGCGAAGACGCGACGGGTTCCAAAAAGGCCGTGGTCGCCGCCGGTGTCTGCCGGGGCCGCAACCACGTCCATCGCGCCAAACTCCGTGAACACCAGCGCCCTGCCAGGGTTCCGGTTGGCCAGCGGAACAAGACGCGTACGGAACAGCTCGTCGAAACTCGCCTCAAGTTCCGACACGCTGGCGACCGTCTCGGGAACGCTCTCGGTGAGCTCGAACCATCCGCTGATGCCCACGATGTCGAGATCGAGGTCCTTCCACAGATGGGCGGCGCCCGAACCGGATCCGAAGAAGTCGTGGTAACGCAGCACGCCCGCGTGCATGTCGTAGGTCAGGCGACCCGAATACACGACCCGCGCCCGTTCCACCATCGAGCGGAGCTCGTTGCCGAAGCCGTTGTGCATGTAGCCCGACTCCGGCCGGGCCGGGTCGTCTGGATCCGGGCGTGAGCGGAACAGGCGGTCCGACTCCGTTCCCAGGGAGTACAACGACACTCCCGTTTGCTCGGCGATCCGCGCGAAGTGGACGGCCTGCTCCGTGTAGGTCTCCCAAAATTCCGCTACGAAACGCTCGTGGTCGGGATGGTCGGGACGCCAGGGCCAGTTTTCCGGCGTAATCCGCCCCCGCGTCGATTCGTCCGGTGGAACGCCGCCCGTATGCGGCGGCGCCGGATCTCCGATCTGCCATCGCTCGGTGGGCCTGTCGGAATCCTTCGCCTCATGCGCCTCGAACGCGAGCGTCATGTACACCTGGAACCCATGCCCCCGGAACTCGCGGATCAGTTGCCGAAGCGAATCATCCCGCCAGGTGGGGACGTTCCGATCCCGCCCCGTCTCCCGCGAAACCGTACTGTCCATGCTGTCCTCGTAATGGAGCGCGACAGAAATCAGGATCCAGTCGGCGTGCATGCCTTGAAGCCAGTCAACGTACCCTTGGGGCAGGATGCGGCCCTCGGAACCGCCGTCCTCCCACGCCTGTACAACTTCCCGATTCGTGCCCCAATTCCCGGAAATGGCGATGGCCCGCATGGGGAAGTCGAAGATGTCCACTCCCGGGCCGGGCTCCGGCTCAGGAGGGGGAGGCGGACTGGCCGCCGGAGGGGCCACCGTCGCTGGCGCCGTGGTGGTTCCGGAGTCTCCGCAACCCAACAGGAAACACGCGGACAGGACCACAAGAACGAGAGGAATTCTCACGAACGAAGAGTGTATGGCGTTCATCATCGGCTTTCTGCGGGCCCTCAACGGTGGGCATTCGCGTCCCTTGCGTCCTGAGGATCTCCTTTGGTTCGTTGAAGGCCGGTGCGGAAGATGGAGGTGTCTCGTTCGACTTCGACAGTCGGGGTTTCTCAGGACGCGAGAGGCTGGCAAGGGCGGGCTTACGCCACCGGGCCGTCCGCCCGCACCCCGCGCTGCGTCCCCGACGCCACCCGGATCCCCGCCGCCCAGCGCTGTTCGTCCGTCTTCTCCTCCACCGTCGGGACGAAGTACCAGTCGTTCTGGATCCGGTCGGGCTTGAGATCGAGGATGCAGTAGCCCCGGTGGAACGCATCCCCGAACTTCTTGTGCGGGTTGGCGGCCAGGACCTCCTTCACCTCGGCGGCGATGGCATCCTCGGTCCCCAGCCGACGCAGCATCGAACTCGGTGACGACACCGCGGTCGCAACGAAATCCACGCCGTAGGACCCGGCGCCCGTTTCGGGGTCGTAGCCGGCGAACGGATTCCGCGGCAGGTCCATCCCCCACGACTGGTGCACGTCGCCGGTGAGCACCACCAGGTTGCCGATCCGTTCGCGCTCGAGGAAGTCGAAGAGCCGGTTGCGGCTCGCGTCGTAGCCGTCCCACTGGTCGGGGTTTCGGGGGTTCCGGTCAGCGTCCAGCATCGGTCCCATCATCACCTGCTGCCCGAGCACCGGCCAGCGGATCCCCGCAGACTTGGCGGCAGCGAGCTCCCCGTAGAGCCAACGCTCCTGCCGTTCGCCGAGCAGCGTGCGGTCCGGGTGCGCCATTGCCTCCACGTCGCCCCGTTCGGCCTGCCGGGAACGTCCGATCAGCCGGGTGTCCAGCATGATGAGGTCGAGCAGCTTGCCGAAGCGGAAAGTTCGGTAGGTGCGCTGGCTGGGCCAGGGCTCGGGTTCGCGGATCGGCATCCACTCGAAATAGGCCTTGACGGCCGCGGTGCGGCGCACGAACCAGTCGCCTTCTTCTTCCTCGACCTGGTGGTTCTGGGCGCCGTCGGTGTACGCGTTGTTGGTGATCTCGTGGTCATCCCAGACGCAAACGAACGGATGGAGCCGGTGGACCTCCTGGAGGTCGGGATCCGACTTGTACTGCGCGTGCCGGGTCCGGTAGTCCGAGAGGGTGGTGATCTCCTTGTTCGGCTGGGGCACCCGCCCGAACCGGGTCCCGTCGCCGTAGTCGCGGTTCGGGTACTCGTAGAGGTAATCCCCGAGGTGGAGGACGGCGTCGAGATCGTCCCGCTCGGCGACCCGCCGGTACACGTTGAAGTAGCCGAACGGCAGGTTGGAGCAGGAGACGAAGGCCAGCCGGACATGGTCCGGGTCCCGCGGCAGGGTCTTCGTCCGGCCCACCGGGGACCGCTCCCCTAGCGCCTCGAAGCGGTAGTGGTAGGTCGTGCCGGGTTTCAATCCGGGCGCGGTCACCTTGAAGGTGTAGTCGCGCTCGGGGCCGGTTGCCGCTTCACCTTCCGAGACGATCTCCTGCATGCCGGGATCGCGCGCTACCTGCCAGCGGACGGGCACCCGGTCGTCCGACGAACCTGAAACGCGGGTCCAGAGCAGCACTCGATCGGTGAGCGGATCGCCGCTCGCCACCCCGTGGGCGAAGACCCGTTCCTGCCCGAGGACGGGGAGGGCGCGCGCGAAGGGCAGGACGAGGCCTGCCCGGGCGGAGGTTCCGAGAAAGAGTCGGCGGTTCATGGTCATGGGGCGCGAGTGTACGAAGCACCCGTGACGCTTGCTTGAACGGCGGATGTCCCGTGGGAAGAAACTCCGGTTACTCCCGCCTCGCCGGGGGTCCTCTAGACTGGCGCCGTCATGAATCAGTGGCCGTATCCGGGGCTCTGGCAAGTCGCCGGCCTGACGGCGTTGCTCGCGGCGGCTGCTTGCGGCGGCGATTCCGGGTCGCCCAGCGTGCCCCCGGCTCCCGCGCCGACACCGGCCCCCGCACCCGATCCGGCACCCGCCCCGGACCTCCTCCTGCCGGAGGATCCGTCGGCCGTTGTCCTGGAGGTGTGGGTTCACGGCGGCCTCCTGCCGCCCGAATACAGCCTCGCCCTCCCGCCGATCTACTGGCTGACCGCCGGGGGAACGCTGTATTCCGAGGGGTCGCCGCCGCCGGTCGCGCCCCCGCCGCTGCTGGTGTCCCTGAACGAAACCGAGTTGACCGCCGCCCAACTCGAGGCAGCGTTCGGCGAGATCGCCGCCTCCGGCCTGCCGGACGCCGGGGAGGAGCACATTCCCGAGCCAGGTGGTGGGGTGCCCGAAATCCTGACCACCGAACTGATTTTCCGGGACACGGCCGGCGACCACGTGATCCGGGTGGAGGGTCTCTATGCGGGGTTCGACACCCACACCGACCCGCGCGTCCCGCACCTGCGGGCGCTGCTGGAGGTGTTCGAAGAGGCCACCGTGGATTTCACCCCGTACCGGGGAGACCGGCTGCAGGTGATCACGGTTTCGGATACGGGTCCCCCGTTCGAGCCGCCGGACCGGGACGAGCGGCCGTGGCCGCTGCCGGACCCGCCGCAGCGGGACGACGACAGGGCCTTCTCCTGCCAGGTCTTCGAGGGCGCGGTGGCCGCCGGGCTGTTCGACACCTTCACCACCGCTGATGAGGCGACCCGTTGGCTCTACGGCGAGGAGCGGTTCGAACTCCTGGCGCGTCCGCTCTTCCCCGGCGAGGCGGGCTGCCGCGGTTAACGGCGCCCCCCTGACGCCCGGCGGACCTGAACTCCGCCGGGCGCTGAACCCGGATCGCGGCGGCCGAGCTACCTCCGGCTGATCTCCTGGGTCGTCTCCATCCGCGGCGACGCGTTCTTCACGTGCCGCTCCAGCCACTGGTGCTGCTCCCAGAGGGTGTGCATCACCGACTCGCGGGCCGCGTAGCCGTGGCTCTCGTGGGGCAGCATCACGAGGCGGGCGATCGCCCCGTGCCCCTTCAGCGCATGGTAGAAGCGGCGGCTCTGGATCGGGAAAGTGCCGGAGTTGTTGTCCACGATGCCGTGGACCAGCAGGATCGGCTCGTTGACCTGGTGCGCGTGCATGAACGGGGACATCCGGAAGTAGATCTCCGGCGCCTCCCAGAAGGTCCGCGGCTCGCTCTGGAAACCGAAGGGGGTGAGGGTGCGGTTGAAGGCCCCGCTCCGGGCGATCCCCGCCCGGAAGATGTCCGAGTGCGCCAGCAGGTTCGCGGTCATGAAGGCCCCGTAGGAATGTCCGGCGATCGCCGTCCGCTCGGGGTCGGCCACCCCGCGCCGGACCGCCTCGTCCACTGCCGCCTGCCCGCTCGCGACGAGCTGCTCGACGTAGCTGTCGTTCGGCTCCTGGTCCCCCTCGCCGATGATCGGAATGGTGGCGTTCTCCATGACCGCGTATCCCTGGGTCAGCCAGTAGAGCGCCGAACCCCAACTGACGAAGCTGAACCGCTGCGGCGAATCCCGGACCTGAGCGGCGGCCGCGGCGCTCTTGTACTCGCGCGGATAGGCCCACACGATGAGCGGCAGACGTCCGTCGCGGGCCGCGTCGTAGCCCGGCGGGGTGTGGAGCAGGGCGTTCAGTTCGACGCCGTCGTTGCGGTGGTAGCGGATGAGTTCGCGTCCCGCGCCCTGAAGAGCGGGGTACGGGTGGGCGAAGTCGGTGATGGCCCGGGCTTCGCCGCCGCCGAGGTCGCGGACGTAGTAGTTGGGAGGCGTTGTCCGGGTCTCCTTCCGGGTGAGCAACAGCCCGGCCTCGGGGTCGAGGAGCGCCAGCGGCGTTTCGTAGGAGTCGGCGTCCGACTGGAAGAGCCGGCGGGTCTCACCGGTTTCGAGATCCCATTCGTCCACGAAGGGGCGGTTGCCCTGCGGGGAGGCCCCTTCGGCGGTGAGATACGCCTTCGATCCGTCCGCCGAGGTGAGGAGCACCCCGGCGCCCCGCTCGTTCCGCGTGGTCAGCGGCGTTCCCGGTGCGGCATAGCGGTCTTCGTAGGAGGTATCGAAGGCCAGGGCGGGTTCGCCGCTCCCAGCGGTCGGGATGCTCCAGATCTGCTCGGCGCGGTTGATCCACCAACGGGTGATCGCTACCCCGCGCCCGCCGCCGAAGGTGGCTCCCATCATGCGAAGCGGCACCTGGAGCAGCACTTCGGGATCGCCCTCGAAGGGGGCGGCGAGCTGCACCAGCACGTCCCGGACCGACGCCTCGGCGTGCGGATCGCCGCCGTCCCGCGCCTCGGTCCAGACCAGGGTGGCGTCGTGATCGCCTCGCCAGTTGACGGAGCGCGGCCCGGTGGGGGCCGAATCGCGGCCGATCGGGATCTCCTCGTGGAGCGGGAGGTCCGCGACCTCGTGCACCGCTGCGCCGCTCCGGTCCCGGACCTCGATCCGGTGCGGGAACCGCGAATACGGAACGAGCCACGAGAACGGCTCGTGGATGGTGGTGACGAGGAGGTAGCTGCCGTCCGGCGAGGGCGCGAAGCCCTCGATGATCCCGGGTCCGGCGATCTCGGTGGTGTTTCCGGAGAGATCCGCCACGACCGCGCGGGCCGCCCCGAGGTAGGTGAACACCGCGTTGTCGTGGGGGCTCTGGAGGAGGTCCTGGTAGGTCCGCACCGGGGCCACCCGGCCGGTGGTTTCCTGAATCACCGGCGTCTCCGGAACCGCCGGGACCTCCGGCATCGCGCCGCGGCCCGGGTCCACGATCTTCACGGCGAGGTGGGCGCTGTCCCCGAGCCAGCGGAACGGAGAGCCGCGGAAGATCGCGTTGACTCCTGCGACCAGCCGGGTTGCGGTCCCGCTGGCGGCTTCCACGACCCACAGTTCGACGCCGTCGTCCACGGTATGGGTGAAGGCGAACCGCGTCCCGTCCGGCGACCAGCTCAGATGGTCTCCGCGGAGCGGATCCGGCAGCCCGGTAATCGCAACGGCTTCGCCGCCGTCAAGGCGCTCCAGGGTGACGTCCCGGAACATCCGGCGCCGGCTCGCCGCGTTTGCGGCCGGGTCGATCCGGAGTCCTGCGATTCGGAGTTCGGGCCGCGACAGCTCGGCGAGCGGGGCGAGGCTCGACCGGTGCGTGAGCACTGCGTGGGTCTTGTCCGGGGAGACGGAGATGCCAGGCGTCGGCGGCGCTTCGGCGATCCGGACGATCGCGTCGGGAGGCGTCTGGTAGCCCTCCTGCGCGGCGGCGGCAGCGGCTAGCGCTACGGCCGGAACGATCAGCAGACGATGAAACGGAAGCCGCATGACGGTCCCTCCTCCCCGATCGGGGGAACCCCCCATCTTACGCGAGGCCCGGGGTTGATCGGGTTTTTGTCAGGACGTTCGGTCAGGACGGGGCGTTCCGCCGCCAGAACGGCCGGATGAGCAATCCCCGCCGCCTGGCCTGCGTGAGCAGCAGGAAGCTCACCGCGCCGCACACCAGGACGGCGAACAGCGAACCTTCGACGCCGAGTGCGCCTCCCGAGAGGAAATCGGGCCCGCTCAGGCGGGACTGCAGCAGGCTGCCCACCTCATGGCCGGAAAGATTCGGCCCGAAGACGCCCGCCTGCATGAAGTTCCAGCCGAAGTGGACGCCGATCGCCAGCCAGAGCCTTCGGGTGACGACGTAGGCGGCCCCCAGCAGCACGCCCGCTTCGACCCCGATCACCGCCGCACCGTAGAGCGTCGCGTTGGGGTTGCCCAGGTGGGCGAGTCCGAAGACAGCCACGGTGATTCCCAGCGCCAGCCAGGTCCCGAGACCCTCCTCCACGATCCGGAAGAGCACGCCCCGGAAGATCACTTCCTCGATGTAGCTGGACGTCGCGGCGATGCCGAATGCGGTCAGCAGGGCGGTCCACGCACCGACGCCCTCGACCCGGTAATAGCCGAGCGCGAAGACCAGCGCCACGGTCAGCGTCAGGCAGGCCGCGCCGGTCATCGCTCCCGCGCTCGCTTCGCGGACGGCGCCGCGGGGCCCCAGCTCGTCTGCGGATCGCCGTTCCAGGAGCCGGGTGATGCCGCAGTAGGCGAAGTGGATCGCCAGGATGGACAACACGACGTTGGCGACCCCGCTCGGCCAGGGGATCACGTCGGACGCTAAACAAACCCGCCCCCACATGCTACGATGCCTTCGCTGATAGCCAACGATCCACGGACCTCGCGCCACACACATTCCTGGCCCCTCCAGCGTCCCAGCCAACTCAGCCGATCAGCACGGGTGGTCCCGCGCCACCCCGGCGAAGTGGGAAGCTGAAATCTGCGTAAGCCGGGGAATCGAAGGCGATTCTGGGTGCAAGCCAAAGCGGGACCACTGAAAATTGAATCACACCGGGTAATGGCAGCCGCTGTCATATCCAAGTGTTTCAATGGTGGCATGACAACAGCACATCCACCATCAGAAATCCCGGCTCGCATCAGCAACCTCTCGGTGAACATTCACCGTCAGCAGGCGATGCGGATTGCCGATCTCTCCAACCCGCCGTCACGCGAGTGCGTCCACAGTGGGATGGGGAACGCCGTCCGTCTCCTGGACCTTCACAGTGAAGCACTTCTGCTGATCCTCGAGGTCGTGGGACGCTCCGGGAAGGATCAGCGCTAGCGCCCGGAGGCAATCACTCGTCCTTCGCGGGTCCGGACTCCCGGCCCTCGGCCTCTGAGCGATCCTCCTCCTCACATTCCGGGCACAGCGGCTCCAGTCCCATCGTCGCTCGGGTCAGGTCCCGCATCTTTCGGAGGAATTCTCCCCGTGGGGAGTCCTCGGCCAGTCGTCTCCTGTATTCCTCTACCGTGATCGATCGGCTGGAGGGAGGGGGGTCCACGGGGGTGGTGGTCATCGAAATACCGTCCATAGCGCCCATCGAATCACGCCGGGGTGACAAGGGTTGCCACTCAGACCACGAATGAAGAAAGAGAGCATGCGGAAATGGGTTGATGGAAACCCCTGATTCTTCGCTGGCCGGGACGTTCGCGTTCCCTGTTGCTGCAACTGTGCCAAATGTCAGCCGTTGTCATATCTGGCTGATGAAATTTCCATGTGGCAGGCAAGGGACCCGGCAAGTACTGGCGGGAAGGAATGTCCCTTGCCGAGTTCTTCCAGGAGTTCCCCGACGAGGAGAGCGCCGAGACCTGGTTCATCGCCGCTCGCTGGCCCGATCAGGTCCGCTGCCCCCGATGCGACGGTGACAGGGTTTATGAGCCGGGCGGAACGAGTCCGATGCGGTTCCGGTGCCGCCCTTGCCGCCGCTGCTTCTCCGCCAAGACCGGCACGGTCATGCGGGACTCCAACCTCTCCTACTGGAAGTGGCTGCTTGCCATGTATCTGCTGAACACCAGCCTCAAGGGTGTCTCCTCCATGAAGCTCGCAAGGGACCTGGGGATCACGCAGAAGGCCGCGTGGCATCTGGCCCACCGCATCCGGGAGGGATGGGCCGATGGCTCATTGCCGTTCACGGGAACCGTGGAGGTCGATGAGACCTACGTGGGAGGGATCGAGCGGAACAAGCACCGATCCAAGAGACTCCCTCAGGAGCAACAGGTCTGGCACGGGCGGGGCGACAAGGGAAAGGTCATCGTGGCCGGTGCCAAGGAGCGGGGAACCAGGAGGCTCAAGGCGAAGGTTGTGAAGGGAACCGACCGCCTCAACCTCCGCACCTTCATCCGGGAGGCGGTGAAGATCGGCACCACCCTCTACACCGACCACCACGCGGCGTATGACCGGATTCCCGGCTACTCGCGCCACGCGGTCAATCACTCCGCTGGGGAATACGTCCGGGGCGACGTGCACACCAACGGGATCGAGTCCGCCTGGTCCATGCTCAAGCGGGGATACATGGGCACCTACCACTTCATGTCCATCAAGCACCTCCAGCGGTACGTGAATGAGTTCACCGGGAGGCACAACGTGCGGGATGAGGGCACCGTGTCCCAACTCCTCCGCCTCACGAGGGGAATGGAGGGGAAGCGCCTCCGCTACTACGAGTTGACGGCGACACCAAGTCACTGAGGGAAGATGCATCGCAGTGCGTCCACGTCCTCGAACGTGACGCCCAGATCGTCTGAACTGAGGTAATTGCCCGTCAGCCGGACGGACATGTGCACTCCCCGATCCTCTGGCAGAGCTGGCCGCACGTCCGATGGATGATGGCCGAAACCGAAGTTGTGGAACGTCTCGTGTGCAACGGTGCCGTCGTGATCTATGTCTATGTGAGGGCCGAAGGACGCCCAGATGGCGCAGTAGGGGCGAGCAGCCGCAAACCGGTGTTCGGTGTCCGTCACGATCATGGCGACTATCTGTCCGGGTTCGCGCCAGTCGCACTCGTCCTGGACGCGGAAGGGGAACTCGATCTCCTCGTCCATCCATCCCGCTACTTCGAAGATGGAGTAGCCGATCTGCTCTTCGATGTGATCGGATAGCCGCTCTGCTACATCGAGTATCCGTTCCGCGTCTGCAACTTCGGACTCGGGAAGTCCCG
This sequence comes from Candidatus Marinacidobacterium sp., assembly GCA_965223075.1. Classification (GTDB taxonomy): domain Bacteria; phylum Acidobacteriota; class Vicinamibacteria; order Marinacidobacterales; family Marinacidobacteraceae; genus Marinacidobacterium. Next base: position 2,697,763 of record OZ244986.1, read on the forward strand.
CCTGGTTGAAGTAGAACAGGAACGGCGTATTCCCGTCCCACTCCTTCACTAGAATGGGTCCTTTGTCAGCACCTCGACTGTTGGTCTTGTAGGCGAGAGCATCTTCCCTCTCGGTGGTGCATTCTCTGGGTTCCGGGAGTTCCGTCTCGGGTGCGGAAGCAGGAGCAGGGATGGTTGGAGTAATCGACCTATCCTGTCCACAGGAAACAAGGAACAGGACGAGAACGGCGGCCACTCCGGAGCCGGAATTGGATCGGTTGAACACGTAGCTCTCCTTTCCACACCGGGCGGTTCCGACACCCCCGATGTGGGGCTATTGGGATCGGATCAGGCGGGAGCTACGGCTCCGTCACCCAGACGATGGACGAGGAAGGAGGGGACGCGAGGGTGAGTCTGGAGCGCTTCCCGGATGACCGCGATCTCCGGGATATCGCTCAGTCGCTCCTAGCGGTGTCTAGACCAAGAAGACGCGCTAGAGCATCGTCATGACGCTCTAAATCACCTTGGATTTGACGAAGGAGTTCCGTTAGGACGCTGTCCTTTTCGCCGGGTTCAAGATCCCTCAACGGGGGAATTGGGAGAGGTTTGCGCGATCTCGCAAGGCGGTCCCGGTCGGATCGTCCGTGGAATGTTGGCATTTCTCAACTCCTCCCGGCTTGCGCCGGGCCGTTGCCAACAATTCCGTAGGGAGGATGTCCCCACCTATTCACCAGCTCGGGGAGCTACCCCGAGCCTTCACGGCTCTTGTATTCAGTGGGTAGCCCGACCGGAGTCGGACTCCCTACGTTGTTGGCGGGGCCAGAATACCGCATCTAGACTCTCCCCATCCACCCTTTTGCGGTGAGGCCGGGCTAGCACCCCGACCCCACCTCCGCCACCGAAGGAAAACTTCAGCGCATGAAACCCTCAGCAACGGAAATTTCTGATCTCATCGAGTCGTACCGCCGCGACCGGGGCAATCTTCGTGCCCACGTGGTCGGATATCTGGCGCGACAGAAGCGATGTTCTTCTCTCGCTCGGAAGCCGATCGCAGTCCCCGATTCCCCATACTGGGGAGACGAGTATCCGTCGAGAAGCGGTTGATCACGGCGGGAAATTTCATCACAGCGTGAACATTCCACACTAGTATCGGCCCGTTGAACATCCTCTACGAATACACCGTCTCCATAAAGCCTCCACGCTCAGGTCAAACGGTCCAGCACGTCGTGAGGGGCCACAGTCACAATGAGAAGAGGATATTCGGCATGGTGACCCTATGGTTCAGCATCCAGCGCGATGGTCAGGAAGTCGGAAGGTTCACGGATGTTGTGGGGTGGTCCCAAAACCCGGTCAACGCCGAAGCTCCCCCGCACGCAAAGCGCTAGTCTGACACCGAACTGCTCCGGCGCACTGCCGAGGGCGGCCCGGGACCGGGATCCGGAGACCCCGACCCGAGCCTGTTGCTCTCCCTCAATCGAACTACTCCCCAATGGGGGCGTAGCTCAGAGGTAGAGCGCCTGGACGGACAACCAGGAGGTCGCTGGGTTCGAATCCCGCCGTCCCTACTGGATGTGGGCTCAGTCACGTTCGGAGGTGGGGTTCACGTCGGCAGTGTCCAGCCCCTTGGAGGCCACCTTCCCCATCGGCTTCCCGCCGTTACCGGCCGGGGTCCGCTGGTCCTTCCGCTTCTCCTCGTTGCGGAGGATCTTGGCTACCCGCTCGCGGAGCTTCGAGCCTCGGCGGGGAGACTCCTTCTTCTCAAGGAGTGCTTGAAGTCTGTCCCTGATGTTGCGATTCACAGGGGAATTACATCACATGTGTGCGGTAGAATCGGTCGCATGACCTCTGACGCTCCGATGGAGGAATTCCGCCGCCTAGTCCGAGACAACGATGTGCAGGGGGTGCGAGCCCTCCTCAAGCGTCATGGCATCCAGGACTCGGAGATCCCCGCCAGTCCCTCATCTGGGCACGAGTTCTGGTACGAATCGCTGGAATACTTACTTCAGATGGCGCCGAATCGGCAGTCTGCGTCTTAGGGAGGTTCTCCCAGAGGAGAACCGCTGGTGGCCCTTCTCCGTTCAGCAGGTCGCGACCGTCGTTCCTGAGCGGTTCGGCGGGGTCTATCTGATCGCGGACTCCGATGACGCTGTCATCTACGCGGGGGAGTCGCCGGACCTCAGGAATGCCCTACGGAAGCACGCCGAGGGGGAATCAGAGGAAGCGGCCTGCATCCGCTCCCACGGTGCTACCCAGTTCCTGTTCACGGTGATCCGGGCCAACCGGGCGGGCAGAGAGGGAGAACTGCGCGAACTGGTGGAGTTCTACCGGCCCCCGTGCAACGGTGGTTTGATCTCGCCTTTAGAATGAGAGTCGCTAGGTAAAACTCCCCCATGATCCCGAATCCGCCTATCACCGAACCTGCGTGGGCTAGGCTGAAATTCAGATATGAGAACGCTGCCGACGCTGCGCGTTTGCCCGAAGAACCCGGTCTATATCTCTTCGTCGCTGCCGATCTAGACGAAGGATGGATTCCGCTCTACGTAGGTCAGACGGGCGGTCTGCGAAAACGGATGAAGCCACGCGACGGTAACGGGCTTCCCACTCATGAAAACTGGTCGGAGGCGGCGGAACACGGAGCGACCTACATTCACTATCGGATAGTTCGGTCCGAGGAAAAACGGGACGAACTTGAGTGCCGGATCTGGAAGGACTACCAACCCCCGGTGAACAAGAAGGCACCGGATGGCTGCAAGCGACACGAGGACCGCCGCGCCTCCAGGCGAAAGTCGCTGCTAGAGCGTTCGCGGAAGCGCTTCCGATACTGACTGCGGCAGCCGAGAGTCCGGCTAGCGCAGCCAAGAACCCGCGTCTGTTGACGCCTTCTAAGTCGTTGATTCTGCGCATGGAAACCTCCCTCTCTCAAGAGAGGAAATCGCATCACACGCAGATATTTCGCTGCAATCGTCGGATCTGTTTAGCGTCCTACCTAAGTCCCCTCGGCCACCCGGTTCCGAGGGCTGCGGTGATGCTGCCGGTCAACCGCCGCAGGAGCCAAAGGGTTCCCGCGATGCCCGCGGCGTAGAGGACGAGCCGGATCGGCGGAAAGTAGGCGATCCGGCCGAAGAATCCTTCGGGCGGCCGCCGGTAAGTCGTTGCGGCCCCGTGCATTACGTGATTGTGTCATCCGAGCGGAGTCTGTGGAGCGGGTACGATCTGGAGGTCCCGCGCCGCGCCAGCCGGCCCGCGGGCCAAGGAGGCTGCTGATGCTTCGTAATCTGCCAAAGGTCCTGCTTCTCGCTGCCGGGCTTGCCGCCTGCGGCGCCCCGGAACCGGAACCCGTTCCGGCCCCCGAGCCCGAGGTCCCGGCCCGCACCGCCGACCCCTTCAAGCGCGGGCTGACCGAAGCGGATTTCCCACGCGTCCAGGAACTCGCGCCCGGCGTCTATTCCTACGAGCAGCTCCGCGCCGCCGGCGAAGAGCTTTTCACCACGGTGAGCATGTTCGTGGTCACCGGCGAGGGCGTGCTGGTCGCCGATGGGCAGGGGAGTTTCGAGGAGACGGCCCGGATGGTCGAGGAGATCGGCAAGATCACCGACCAGCCGATCACCCATGTCGTGATCTGTTCCGACCACGGGGACCACACGGCGGGGAACGCGGCGTTTCCGGAGAGGGTCGAGTTCATCGTGCACGAGAACTCGGTGGCGGCGATGGAGGGGATCCGCGAGCGGATTCCGGAGATCCGGATGCCCGGCACGGTGATCGCCGACCGAATGGACCTCACGCTCGGCGGGCGGACCATCGAAGTGCTCTTCCTGGGGAGAGCCCACACCGGCGGCGACTTGGTCGTCCACCTGCCGGAGGAGAGCGTGCTCTTCCTGACCGAGGCCTACCTGCACCGGGTTTATCCGGCGATGCGTTCGGCGTATCCGACCGAGTGGGTGGACATGCTGCGGCGGGCGCAGGAGCTGAACGCCCGGGTGAACATCCCGGGGCACGGCTTCGTGGACAGTCCGGAGATGCTCCGGGAGGAGCTGGGAGTCGCCATCGAGGCGCTGGAAACGGTGATCACCGAGTCCACCCGGCTTCACGAGATGGGTCTCAGCCCCGAGGAGGCCGACGCACAGGCCGACTTCGGGGACCTCGAGACGTGGTCGCTACGGGAGAGTCAGCGCGGGATGGCGCTCCGCCGGGTCTACATGGAGCTCAACGGCGAACTGCCGTAGGGGGTTGAGAAACCGCACGTGCAACACCAGAAGTTCAAGTACGGAATCCCTGGTGACACCTGGGACGAGGGAAAGGAAGAGGCGCGCCGAGCGATCAGGGACGTCGCCAGCAGCAGGGAATTGATCTTCTATTCGGATCTCGTGAAGCGGATCAGGAGCTGTGATCTTGAGCCGTACGGTGAACCCTTGGCGAAGATGCTGGGCGAAATCTCGACCGAGGAGGACGCCGCGGGTTTTGGGCTTGTCACCGCGGTGGTCGTCCGGAAGGAAGACGGCCGGCCGGGGCGCGGCTTTTTCGAGACACTGGCACGAGATCGGGGGCGAGTCTTCCCGGACACCGAGGCCGGTAGGGACCGGTTCTGGGTCGAAGAGCTGGAGCGGGTCTATAGCGTCCGGTCGTAGCTCGCTACGAGCGACTATTCGCTCTCGATGACTTCGATCTGTGGTTCTTCCTTGGCGGGAGACGGGAAGTTGATGAGGATGGCGCGCTCAAAGTCCGTCGTCTTCAGGTAGGCGCGCGTCTGAGCTACATGGCTCTTGGCGAGTGACGCTGCTGCCTTGAGTTCGACGGCCATCCTGCCATCGATGACGAAGTCCAGTCGCTGCGTGCCGACACACTCGCCCTCGTACAGAACCTCTACGTTGTTCTCTATGGCGTAGGGGACGCTCTGCTTGCAGAAGTCGACGGCCATCGCCTTCTCATAGACGGATTCGGCGTAGCCCTCTGGAAGGGTTGCGTAGATTTTTCGAGCTGCGGCCTCTACGGCGTGCTGACATTCGTCGAGAGTCATTGCGTGGACTACCTCCCTCGAACAGTCGGGGTTCTTTCCGACCACTCCGGTGGAATCGGGAATCCTCTCAGTTACTGGGGTCGGCGCAACGCACCGTTGAGGATGTCGGTTGACTGGTGGTTGGTCCGTTACCCGTACGTAAGCGCCCGCCCCGGCCTCATCCCGGCCAGGTACGGCCCGCACGGCTCACAGCGGATGCCCCGCATTTCCAGCCGCTCGCTCCCGCGGTAGAGCAACCGCGCCTGCGCCTCCGGGTAGTCCTCCAGGAAGGCCCGTAGTCCCCGCAGGTCATGGTTGCGCACCGCCACGCTGTTCTGCACTTCGAACGCCCACAGGCCGTCCTCACCGTAGACGACGAAATCCACCTCGCTCCCCGACTTGGTGCGCCAGAAGTACAGGTTGGCGTTTCGGTGGGAGTAGTCGATCCAGGCCCGTAGATGCTGGGCCACCAGGCCCTCGAGGGCGCCGCCGTCAATTTCTTCCGGACGGTCGAATGGACCCGCCGGCCGCACCGATCGGAACACTCCGGCGTCGAACCAGTAGAACTTGGGATGGACGCTCAGCTGTCGCTTCGCGCGTCTCCGGAAGACGGGGAGACGGAACGCCAGGTGGAGGTCCTCGAGGATCCCGAGATATGACTCCGCGGTCTTGCGGCTGGTGTGCGCCTCGCGCGCCACCTCGGCGATGTTGAGAACCGAGCCGTGCGAGAAGGAGATGACTTCCACGAAACGCGCAAAATCGTCGAGCCGGCGCACCAGGCCCTCGGCCTGAACTTCCTCGCGGATGTAGAGCGCAACGTACGAGGCCAGCGTCGCGTCCGGCGTATCGGAGTCCCACACGACGGGCAGCAGGCCTCGCTTGAGGGCCAGGGCGAGGTCGAAGGAGGGCAGCTCCCCGGCCATGAAGGGGTGCATCCGCTCCAGTAGCAGCCGCCCCGCCAGCAGATTGACGCCGGTCCTGCGGAGCTTGCGGGCCGAGGAGCCGGTGAGCACGAACCGCGGCGCCGCTCGGTGTCCATGGCGTTCGATGAGGTGATGCACCACATCGAGCAGCGTCGGAACCCGTTGTACCTCGTCGAGCACGACGACCCTCGCGTCGGGATTGCCGTCCACGAGGTCGCGAAGCCGGTCGGGACGCGCCGCGAATCGCTGATGAACGTCCGGTTGCAGCAAATCGACCCAGAGCGCGTCGGCGAACGCCTGCCTCAGAAAGGTGGACTTGCCGGTGCCTCGGGGGCCGAACAGGAAATGACTGGCCTCCGGTGGCTGGAAAAATCGCCCTAGAAGTGCCATTTATGCTGCGTTTCCGGCAGAAAGACTACCAAAACGACGCGTTTGATTGTCGGTATCTCAGCTCGGCCCGGCTGAACGCTGAAGCGCGGCGCTACGCCGTCTTCCGCCGCAGCCAGCCCCACAACCTCTGGAACTTCGGTACGACCGTCTCGCTAAAGGTGACTTCCGCGATAATCCGGTCGACCAGCTTGCGCAGGACGTCCACGGGGACAATGTGGATCCGTCCCGAGTTCTCGCGAACCTCGGCCGGGACGCCTCGCCGGTCCGAGCGGATTACGGTCGGCGGGCTATGGGCCGCGTAAGTGATTCCGATCAGCTTTCCCCCTGCGCCCCCGTCATGGTTGCCATCCGGTGTCCGCCCGGGACTCAGGACGACGGGGCTCCCGCTGTTCCCGGGCAGAGCGATCCCCTCCAGAATGAAGGGCTGCCGGCGCCTCATCCGCCTGGGCAGACGGGAGATGCTCGTCAGCCGGACCCCGGGGAACTTCCGGTGCCCCGGCTCGCGCGGCAGTACGAATCCGACGAGAAACGCCTCGTCTCCCGGGCCAAAGCCTTGCTCCCGCAGTTGCCCGAGCGAGAGGGCGTCGGCTTCCACGTCGAAACTGCGGGGGCGGATCTGGTCCAGCGACGGCTGCTCCCCTTGGAGAAGCAGGACGGCGAGGTCCTGCTTTCGGTCCACCTCCCAGGTGCCGAGACCCTCGTCGATCCTGCCCGTCACGGTGAACGGCTGTACTGCATCTCCTCCAGTGGGCGGGAACGACACGCGGATGCGCTCGAAGTCGCGGTCGACTACATGGGCGTTGGTAACCAGCATCCGGAATTCCCGAGTTGCGTCGTTCCAGTGGCGGGCGCGGCAGCAGAAACCGGTCCCCGCCCAGAATCTGTGACCGTCCCCGTTTCGTGCCTCAAACATGACCACGGTGTTGAGGTAGGGCCGGGGGGCTGAGGGCATCGCGTCAGCCGAGGTCAGCCAACGGGCGGTGCCTGGCGGGACGTTTCACTCACGAGCGAGTTCGCGGACCGGCCTGCTCCAGCACCCCGAGCAGGGCGTCGACGGGGGTTACCCGGACGAGCCCTGTGTTCACTTGCACATCGAGCCGTCGGCCATCGTGGGTGACCTGAACCGGACCCCAGGGGTTCGGGAGGGATTCGGCGACGACGCCGATCAGCTTTCCGGCCGGGTCGCCGCGGGGGCGCTCGGCCGCGGAACGTTGCGGTTTCATCACTACCGGGCTGCCGCGGTTGCCGTCGAAAGTGGTGGCGTCCACCAGGAAGGCGTTGGACAGGCCCTGGTAGCAATCCTGGATCCGGGAAACGATCCCCCGGCGTACGAGGGGCACCGGTTGCAGGCGTTCCAGCTCGGGACCGAACCCGAGCACCAGTACGTCATCGCCCTCTCCGATTCGTTTCTTCCGCATGGCGGCGAGGGTGAGAGCGCCCGTCGCCGTCGGGAAGGGCCGGAAACGGAGCCTCGTCCTGGAGAGGTGCTCCGGGTCGAGTGGCAGCACCGCGAGGCCCGACGCGTCGTCCGAGAACCAGGAGCTCCGGGCAAGGCCTCGCGGGTCGGTCGCTGGCTCCAGCAGAAGCCGGACGCTCCCGCGGCGGCGGCAGATCATCATCCTGCCCTCCAGGTCCTCGCGCATCGCCCGCTCGCTCGTCACCAGGAACAGTGCGTCGGCCGACTCCTCGCCGACGAACCGGTGGCGGCAGAAGAAACCCGTTGACGCGTAGTGGAAGCGGCCTTTGCGCGGCTCCTCGAACAGGGCCACCGTGTCGAGCTGGCGGGACGGGAGCAGCGGCACCTTGTCCTTGCTTCAGACGGAAGTCGAGGGCGTGTCGGGATCGGAGTGCGGCGCCCCTCCAGAACCGACGACCGGTGCGCGTTTCCGGCGCGCGCGGTACGCCTGTTTGGGGCTGCTCCGCTGGTCGGGATACCGCACTTCGAGCAGGCCCTCCTCCGTCATAGGGTGGAGGTGGCGTCGGACGAGGCTCCGCTGATGCATGGAGAGCCAGCGCGCGAGTTCGGCGGGGGTAGTCCACTCACGCCAGCTGCAGATGTCGAAGACGAGGGGCCACAGCACCGTCCGCCGCGGCCTTTCGCGGAGCGCGTTGACCCGCGGGACGAACACCTTGGGGAGACCTTCGAGGCGGTCCTGCCCGGGCCGCACGGACGGTGCTGGGGAAGGCGCCTGCTCGCCGCCCGCGGGAGGCGGCGACGGTGCGGGAAATCGGGGAGGGGCTTGCGAAGCAACCGGGGAGCCCCGTCGCTGCGGGCCATCGACGCCGGGCGTGACCGGCGGCGTCCGCGGGGAGTTCGGTTTGTCCAGGCGAGGCTTCGGCGCCGCCGGCTGCTTCGGCTCCCGTTCCTCGGGCGGGTCCACCAGGCCGAGCCCAGTCTTGCCGTTCCCGCGGAAGGAGCGAGCCAGACGGCCGACTCCGGCGAAGACTTCGGCGGCGGCGCCTCCGCCCGCGGTCACCCGCCCGCCGAACCGCCGTGCCGTCCCGCCCAGTCTTACGAGTCTCGCGCCGGCTCTCCCGATTCTGGTGTCGGACACCCCGAGGGCGCGTGCGCCTCGGGCGAAGCCTCCACCGATTTCGCGCACCGCGTTTCCCGCCCGGGTCGCCGCCCGGCTCAGGCGTTCTCCCTCGGACGCAATCTGATGCAGGCGCTTCGCGGCAGGGCCGGCCTGCTTCTTCAGGAACCGGTAGCCGTCCGCAAGACCGGTAGCGATCCAACGGATCCAGAGCCACACCCCGCGGAGCCACGGTCGCGGTTTCCGGATCCAGGCGCGGATCCCGTCGAGGCCCGGCGGGGTCTCATCGAGGGCGTTCGCGTCCGCCGGTTCGGAGACGGGTTCCTCGGAGCGGAGGTCGAGAATCGACAAACGGAAGTGAACCTGTTGGGCAGCGGGTGTGCCGATTGTCGCCGAAATTGGGTCGGTGAATTCAAGCTAAGTCATTGTTACATTGTCACTTACGCGTGTAATGGACTTGGTCTTTATCGGGGCTGGGTGCGATATCGGAGCCGGTTGGCCGGAGCTGGGTGCGATACCGGTGCCGGCTGGCCGAAGCTGGGTGCGATACCGGAGTCGGCTGGCCGGAGCTGGGTGCGATACCGGAGTCGGCCGGCCGGAACTGGGTGCGATACCGGGGCCGGTTGGCCGAAGCTGGGTGCGATATCGGGATCGGTTGGCCGAAGCTGGGTGCGATACGGGGGTCGGTTAGCCGGACTGGGTGCGATACCGGAGTCGGCTGGCCGGATCTGGGTGCGATATCGGAGTCGGTTGGCCGGAGCTGGGTGCGATACGGGGGCCGGTTGGCCGGATCTGGGTGCGATACGGGAGTCGGCTGGCCGGAACTGGGTGCGATGACGGGGTGCGCCGGATCCGTCCCGATCGGTGGCTTTCGCGCGTTCTCGCCCGCCTTTGGCGGGCGGTGCCGGCCCCCACCGGGAGGACTGGCCGGAGGTCGGCGCTCCAAGCCGTCCCCGCGCTCTTGCCTGAGCGGCGGTGCGCGGTTTCGTCGCCCTGCGGGCGACGGTGCCGGTCTGAAGACCGGCGGTCCCTGCCCGGTGCGCTACCCCGCGAGGCCGAGGACCCGGGCGAGCTGGAACAGCGCGAGCCCGGAGATGACGGCCACCACCAGGGTTCCGAGAACGTTTGCGACGCGCGAGTTGCGGTACTTGCCCATGATGGCGGTCCGGTTCACCACGATCAGCAGCAGGATCAGCGCGAGCGGGAGGACTACCCCGTTCCCGGCCTGCGCCAGCAGGATGATCTGGTAGGGCGAGGCGCCGAGGAAGATCCCGCAGAACATCCCGGTCAGCAGGACGAAGCCCCACAGCACGCGGATCCGGCCGCTCTTCAGGTTCGCTCCCCAGCCCAGCGCTCCGCCCGCCGCGTAGGCGGCGGCGAGGGGCGCGGTGATCGCGGAGGTCAGGCCGGCGGCGAAGAGGCCGATGCCGAAGAAGACCGGGGCGGCGCTCCCGAGCAGCGGCTCGAGCCGCGCGGCTACGGTGGCGGCGTCGGCCGCGTCCGCGCCCTGACCGAGCAGCGGGGTGGCCGCAACCACCACCGCCGCGGTGATGAGGCCCCCGAGCACCACCGAGAAGAGCGTGTCCTGCCGGCTCTCGCGGATGTTCTCGTCGTTCCGCTTCGCGTCCGGCCACCGCTCGAGGGTGGCGCTCGTGTGGAGGAAGAGGTTGTAGGAGACCACCGTGGTGCCGATCAGCGCCATCACGGTGATGAGGCCTTCCGGATCCGAGGGGATTCGGGGAACGAAGAACCCGCTCAGCAGGTCCCCGAGGCTCGGTGCGCTGAGGATCGCGATGAGAAAGAACACGATGCTCATCAGAACCACGAGCACCACCAGCGCATTCTGGATGACCTTGTAGGTCCCGGTCATCAGCAGGCCGCCCGCGAGGGACCCGACGATCAGGACCAGCAGCCCCGCCGGTAGCCCGGTGAGCAGGCTGAGGCCGAGCGAGGCGCCGAGCAGGTTGCCGGTCTGGAAGGCCGCATTGCCGATCAGGATGGTGAACGCGATGAGGCCCAGCGCGGCCACGCGGACCGCCGGGTTCGCCAGACTGTCGCGGATCGCCTCCGCGAGACTGCGGCGGCCGGCGATGCCGACGCGCGCCGCCATGTCCTGCAACACGATCGTGGCGAACACCGAGAACAGGACCGCCCAGAGCAGGGTCGTTCCGTACCCGGCGCCCGCCCGGCTGGCGGTGACGACGGTGCCCGGCCCGATGAAGGCAGCGGTGACCAGGAAACCCGGTCCGGGTTTGAAGCGGCGCATTTGCGACCCCCTGGGATCCCCTAGCTAGGAAAGGTCTGCCCCCACGGCCCGGGCGGCGTTGCGCCCCGAAACCCCGTGGAGTCCGCCGTAAGAGTATGTCCCCGGTCCGGCGAGGTAGAGCCCGGCGACCGGCATCCGGTGCCGGGCGAAGCCGGGGACCGGGCGGAGCGAATAGAACTGGTCGAGCGTGGGTTCGCCCTGGTGGAAGCTCCCCTCGATCAGCCCGAAGCCGCGCTCGAGCGTCCGGGGGGTGAGCACCCGGGACGCCGTCACGAGGTCCGAAATCCCGGGGAAGGCGCGCTCCAGGGCCCCGAGGGTCGCTTCCAGCACCCGACCCTCGTCGGCGTCCTGAGGGACGGACTGGATCGTTGCGGCCAGCACGGCGCCGCCGTTCGGCGCCAGTTCGCGCGCGTGGACGGAGGGGCAGCACGCGAAGACGAGCGGTTCGGAAGCGATCTCGCCGTACTTCGCGGCGTCGGACGCCCGCTCCAGATCGTGCATCCCGGCGCCGATCTGCACCACGCCGCCGATCAGCGGATCGTCCTCCGGGGCTGTCGCTCCGTCTCCGAGGCGGGGAAGCGCGGATAGGGCGAGCCCCACCCGCGCCGCCGTCCCCCGGTAGCGGATCTGGGAGACGTCGTGGGCGAAGTCCGGCGCCAGGCTCTGCGCCCCGACCCAGCCAAGCAGCGTGGTTCCCGGTGCGGCGTCGGAGATGACCATGTCGCACCGCACCTCTCGGCCGTCCGCCAACTCCACCGCGGTGACGCCTCCCCGACCGGTCACGATGCGGCGCACCCCTCCCGATTCCGACTCGAGATGAACCCCGGCGGCCTGCGCCGCGGCGCGGAACGCCCGGCCGATCGCCGACGAGCCACCGCGCGCCGGGCGGATCCAGGCGAGGGGCTCGGGTTCGCCGAAAGCATGGAAATGCAGGAAGAGGCCGGCCGTCCCGGGAGCGCGTGGGCCGAGACGGGTGCCGGTGAGGATCGGACCCGCGAACGCCGCCTTGAGCGGCTCGCTCTCGAACCAGTCGTCGAGGAAATCGGCGAGCGCCATCGGGAGCGCGCGCAGGAGCCCGTTGACCCGTTTCTCCCCGAGCCCGAGGGCCGCGAAGGCGGCGGGGATCGCGTCGGGAAGCGTGGAATCGAGCTGGAGCGGGGGCTGCTCCAGCAACTTCCGGAGGAAACCGGCGAATGCGCCCACCTCGGCGACGAACTCCGGAAAGCGCGCCGCGTCGCTAGCGGAGAGCCCGGCGACGGCCAGCCGCGCCCGCTCGGGGTCCCGGGGGAGCGCAAAGGAATCGCCTTTCCGTCCCCAGGCGGTCAGCACCGGGTCCGGGGCGACCAAGGCCAACCCGTGGCGCTCGAGATCAAGGTCCAGGGTCACCGCGGGGTCGACCGAGGGCAGGGTCTCCGGGAACACCGGGAGCTGGAACCCCGGGGCGATCTCGACGTTCGCGGCGACGCCTCCGGGACGCCCCTGCTCGCCGACCGCGAGCACCGAATGCCCGGCGCTCGCGAGATACGCCGCCGCGACGAGGGCGTCCGGTCCTCCGCCGATCGCGCAGACGTCGTAGGAGTCCCGCATGGGATCACGCAACTCCCGCGGCGTGCAGCATCGCCTCGGCGCCCAGCTTCCCGGGGGCGCCCATCACCCCGCCGCCGGGATGGGCCCCCGAGCCGCAGAGGAAGAGGCCGCGAACCGGGGTGTGGAACTGGGCCCAACCGGCGGCGGGGCGCAGGAAGAAGAGTTGGTCGAGCCCCAGTTCACCCTGGAAGATGTTCCCCTCGGTGAGCCCGGTGCGCCGCTCGATGTCCAGTGGGGTGAGCACCTGCCGTTCGAGGATGATGTTTGGGAGGTTCGGTGCGTACTCGGCGAGGGTCCGGATCACGGTGTCCCCGAACGCGTCCCGCTGGGCGTCCCAGTCCCCGCCTTCCCCGTTCAGGTGGTACGGCGCGTACTGGACGAAGATGGACATGACGTGCTTCCCCGGGGGGGCCATCGAGGGGTCGATCATCGAAGGGATGAGGATGTCCAGGTAGGGGCTCCGCGAGAAACGGCCGTACTTCGCGTCGTCGTAGGCGCGCTCCATCGTCTCCCGGTCGGGGCTGATCGAGATGGCGCCCCGGAGGTGCGGCCCGGGACCGGGCAGCGCGGTGAAGTCGGGAAGCGCATCGAGCGCCAGGTTCACCTTGCCCGACGAACCCTGGAACCGGTAGCGCCGGATCGCCTGGACGAACTCGCCGGGCAGTTCGTCGGCATCCAGCATCCCGAGGAAGGTCCGGCGGGGGTCCACGCTCGAGCCGACCTGGTCGGCGAACACCTCCTCGCCGCCCTCGAGGACCACCCCGGCCGCTCGTCCGCCGGAGGTCAAGATCCGCTCGACCCCGGCGTTCGTGCGGATCTCCGCTCCGAAGCTCCGCGCGGCGTTCGCGAGCGTGTCGGCCACCGCTCCCATGCCGCCGCGCTGGAAACCCCACGACCGAGACGCGCCGTCGATCTCGCCCATGTAGTGGTGAAGCAGCACATAGGCGGTGCCCGGCGAGGAGATACCGAGGAAGGTCCCGATGATGCCGCTCGCCGCCATGGTGGCCTTCAGGGCGTCGGTCTCGAACCAGCGGTCGAGGTAATCGCTCGCGCTCGCCGTCATCAGCCGCGCGACCTCGTGGAAGCGCCGGTCGCCGAGCCCCGAGAAGTGCGACGCCAACTCCACGAGGCCGCGCAGCTCGCGGGGCCGGACCGAGCCCACCCGCGGCGGGCGCATCATGAGCAGGTCCCGGATCCCCCGGCTAAGCTGGTGCATCCGGAGGCCGAAGAGCGGGTAGTTGTCCGCGTCCCGGCGCGAGAACTGGAGGAGCGACTCGCGGGTCTTCGCCGGGTCGTGCCAGCGGGTCAGCGCCCGCCCGTCCCGCAGCGGGGTGAAGGTGCCGTCGAGCGCTTGGAGTTGGAGCCCGTGCCGCGCGAGGTCGAGGTCGTCGATGATCTGCGGCCGCAGCAGGCTGACCACGTAGGAGAAGACCGAAACCGTGAATCCCGGCAGGATCTCCTCGCTGAAGGTGGCGCCGCCCACCCGGTCGTTCTTCTCGACGAGCAGAACCCGCTGCCCGGCCCGCGCCAGGTAACCGGCCGCGATCAGCCCGTTGTGGCCGCCCCCGATGACGACGGCGTCGTAGCGGTTCAAGGGGTGGATCTGGGGCTCTTGGAAGTTCGGGCGCCGCGGGCGCGAAAGCCGCGCGATCCTATCCCGGATTCGTTCTTCGAGAGGGTGCTGCCGGGGAGGGAACGCCGCCAGTTCTCCCGGTGGAGGCTTCACACCGGCACCGCCCCGCGCAGCGGCGCGAGAGGGCATAACGCAAACCGCGAAGAAGCGCGGGGACGGCTTGGAACGCCGACCTCCGGTCGGCATCGCGGCCGCAGGGCCGCGAAACCGCACCATGCGACTCACGCGGATGGTCCACCGCCTTCTCATCATGCCGGTCTGGAGACCGGCGGTCCCTTCGGTCCGGACTAACTCGCGGATTGGCGTTCCTGTCCCACGCTCTACGGAACCAGCGCCAGTCCCCACGGCGACGCCCCCACCGGGATCCGGGTCACGATCTCCAGCGTCTCCGTATCCAGCACCGTCACGTCATTTGACGGCCCGTTCGCGGTGTAGAGCAGGCTCCCGTCGAAGGAGAGCGCGAGCCCCCAGGGCCGCTCCCCCACCTCCACGTTGGCGGTGACCTCTCCCGAGGCCAAGTCCACTACGGAAACCGTCTTCGACCGGCCGTTCGCGACGTAGAGGGTCCGCGCGTCCACCGAGAGCGCGACCCCCATGCTCCGAGACCCCTCCGGGAGCGCGATGGTGCGGCTCACCCGGTTCTCGGCGACCACGATCTCGGCGACGGTCCCGTCGATCTCGGCGGAGACGTAGGCGTACGCCCCGTCCGGGGTGAACACCAGGTCGCGCGGCCGGTGCCCCACCGTGATCCGGGTGATCTCGTCGCCGGTCGAGGTGTCCAGCACCGTCACGTCGTGATCGGTCTCCCCGGTGACGTAAGCGAGCGTCCCGTCGGGGCTGATCCGTACCCCCTCGGGCTCCGCCCCCACCGGGACGGTGCGGATGATCTCGCCGGACTCAAGATCCACGAGGCTCGCCTCGTCGGTGTCCTCGTTCGAAACCACGATCCGGGCGCCGTCGGGGGTGATGTCGAAGGTCTCCGGATCCGAGCCCCCGGGGAGCATCCGGGTCCGGATCTGAGCGCGGAGGTCCACCTCGGCGATGCCGTCGAAGCGCTTGTCTGGTTCGGCGCAGCCCTCTTCCTCCATCCACGGTGGGCACTTTGGCGAACCCGAAACCGCCACGTAAGCCATCCCGCCGTCCGGGGAAGCGCGGACGCCGCGCGGCCGTCTCCCGACTTCGATCTCGGCGAGCACTTCGTGAGTCGCGGTCGCGACGACGCTCAGCGTTCCGCCGTCCTCGTTGGTGACCAGCAGCAGCGGCCCGGCGGCGGGGTCAGCCGGCGCGCCGGAGCCGGCCGACTCCGGCGCCGGTTCTCCAGATCCCCCGCAGCCGGCCGCGAAGATCCACAGCAGCGCTGCGGAAAGGGACGCGGCCCGCCGCATCAATTGTCGTTCCCGCCGGCGTCGGCGTCCGGCGAGAGCGCGAAGGTGAAGATGGACTGGCCGGCGGCCACCGAGATGTACTGCTGCCCGTCGAGCGCGAAGCTCATCGGGGCCGCCCGGATCCCGCCGCCCACGTAGAAGTCCCAGAGCGGCTCGCCGGTGTCGGCATCCACCGCAAAGACGTTGCCTTCCTGGGTCCCCGAGATCACGACCCCGCCGGCCGTGGCGAGCACCCCGGAAACGGCCGGCGTGAGCTGCTTGAACTCCCACTTCAGTTCGCCGGTCAGGGCGTCGAGGGCCCGGACCGCCCCGTAGGTTTCGTCCGCATCGGGCCTCCGCTCGCCGCCGCCGACGAAAGATGTCCCCGGCACGTACTCGGCCTCGCTCTTGAAGTAGATGGACGACATTTCCCGGGTCGGCACGAAGAGTGACATCCGGCCCGGGTCGTAGGCCGGGCTGTACCAGTTCGTCGAGCCGGCGAGGCTCGGCCACACCAGCGTGCCCTCCTCGCTCGGCGACGTCCCGGGAATGCGCACTGGCCGGCCGTTCTCGTCGATCCGCTCCGCCCAGGTCTGGGTCGCGTACTGGGTCGCGCGCAGGAACTGTCCCGTCTCGCGGTCGAGCACGTAGTAGAAGGCGTTGCGGTTGGCGTGGATGACCAGCTTCCGCATCGTGCCTTCGAACTCGGCGTCCACCAGCACCGGGATCTGGTTGGCGTCCCAGTCATGGACGTCGTGCGGGGTGTACTGGAAGTACCAGCGCAGTTCGCCGGTGTTCACGTCGAGTGCGACGAGGGAGTCGGTATAGAGGTTGTCGCCGGGCCGGGAATCGCCGTTCCAGTCCGGGGCCGGATTCCCCGTCGGCCAGTAGAGGAGGCCGAGTTCGGGGTCATAGGAGCCGGTCAACCAAGTGGCGCCGCCTCCCGTCTTCCAGCTGTCGCCTCCCCAGGTGTCGTTGCCCGGTTCCCCTTCGGCGGGGATGGACCACCAGCGCCAGAGCCGCTCGCCGGTCTCCGCGTCGTAGGCGTCGAGGAATCCGCGCACCCCGGCCTCACCGCCGCTGATCCCCACGATGACCTTGCCGTCCACCGCGAGCGGCGCTGCGGTGACCGCGTAGCCGACGGCGTTGTCGGCGATTGGGACCTTCCAGCGCACGTCGCCGTGCGTTCGATCCAGCGCGATCAACTGGGCGTCGAGCGTTCCGAAGAACACCGTGTCGCCGAGGATCGCTATCCCCCGGTTCGTCCGGGGGAAGCCGATATTCAGGGTCTCTTCGGGGATGATCGGGTCGTAGCGCCAGAGGCGGCGGCCGGTGTGGGCGTCGAGCGCGGCGATGGTGCTCGGCGGCTCGGCGATGTACATCACGCCGTCAGCGACCAGCGGCGTCACCTCGACCCGGCCGATGGTCCCGGTCTGGTAGATCCACGCCGGCCGCAACCGGGAGACGTTCTCCTTGTTGATCTGGTCGAGCCGGGTGAACCGCTCCGAGCGGTAGTTGCCGGAATACATGAGCCAGGCGTCGGGATCGTCGTCGGCGTTCATAAGGCGCGAGTAGGACACCTGCGCCAGCGCCGGTGCGGCGATCAGGGTGATGAGGACAAGGGTCCCAAGCAGTCTCAGGCGGGTCATTCGGAGCCTCCTTCAGGGCCGCGAAGGTTGGCGAGGTAGGCGACCAGATCGTCGAGTTCCTGGTCGGTGAAGTCGGCGTAGCTCATCATCATGCTCTCTTCGGGGAGCAGTTGGTATTCCCGCAGTTCGCTCTTGCGGAACGAGCGGTGCCGGCCGGCTTCGTCGATCATCTGGATCGTGAAGGTGTCCTCGGCCACCCGCACGCCCATGACGGTGCGGGTGTCCGCGGTCTCGATGAGCACCGTCCGGTAGCGGGGGTTCACGATCCTGGGTGGATCCTGGATGGACTCCCGCAGGTAGACACTTCCGCGCAGCAGGCCGACGTCGGAGAGATCCGGCCCCAGCGCCATCCCGTCCCCGTTCACGATGTGGCAGGTCGAGCAGAGCGTCATTTCGTAGAGCTCCTTGCCCGCCACCGGGTCGCCCGGGAGGTCCTCGCGGGGCGCCACCCCGAGCGACCGGACGTAGGCGGCGACGTTCCGGATTTCCCTGGTGTTCAGCGACCCGTGGCCCGGCATGTCGGTGCCGGCGATCCCGTCGTCCACGATCTCGAGCAGCGCGTCGTCTTGTGTCGAACGCCGAAGGTTCTCCCGCATCAGGTTCGGGCCTTCGCCGCCGACGCCGTCGAGGCCGTGGCAGCGGGAGCAGTGGATATCGAAGACGCGTTTGCCGTGGGCCACGTCATCCGCGCTGGCCTCGGCCAGCGGCTGAGCGGCGGCGGGCGCGGCGAGCAACAGAGCGGCCAGCAGCGCGAGCCGGCCGGGTCCCTTTTTGCGCATGGATGTCCGTCCTCCAGTGTGGCGCACTGTAACAAGGGTTTCGGCAGGAGTGCCGGTCTTCGGACTGGCATCGCGGTCCGCCGGGCCGCGAAACACGCGATGCCCATTCAGTGGATGGCCGCCTCACTGCCCCAGAGCGGATCGCCATTGTCCGGGTGCAGGCATGCAGTCATAATCTTGACATCATGCCTGCTAGCCAACTCACAATCCGCAACGTGGACGAAGACCTTTCGAAACGGCTGCGCGCTGTCAGCGCTGCGGCTGGGGAGAGCCTGAACGCGACGGTCCTCCGGATCCTCCGTGACGCGGTGGGAGTGGACGCCCGCCGCGAGCGTCTGCGCCGCTATATGGACTGGACCGACGAAGAGGCGGAGGAGTTCAACGCGGCGCTGAGGGAAATGCGGGTCGTGGACGACAAGCAGTGGAAATGACCCGCCATCCCAAAGTTGTTCTGGACACAAGCGCGTACTCGAAGTTCCGTCAGAGACACGCCGGCATCCTTGACGCGCTGTCCGCGGCGCAGGTCATCCTGATCCCGGTGACCGTACTGGGCGAACTCGAAGCAGGTTTCGCGTTGGGGCGGCGCACGGCGGCAAACCGTCAAGTGCTAGCCGACTTCCTCGACGACCCGGCGGTACGCACCCTGGATGTGACCGCGGCTACGGCTGGTCTCTACGCGCGCATCTTTGCCCGGTTGCGGACTGCGGGGACGCCGGTGCCGGCCAACGACATGTGGATCGCGGCCGCCGCCATGGAGTGCGCGGGGCATCTTCTGACCTTCGACCGGGACTTCGAGCGCATCCCCGGGCTGGAGCACACACTCCTGACGGCGTGACCCCTCAGATCCCGCCGCTGACTAACATCTTCACCCCCGCCCCCCGGGCGGAACCCGACTTGGCCCGCGGCACCCCCTTCCACCCCCGCACCGAAGCGCTGTGTTCCAGCATGCGCTGGAAGGAGTGGGCGGGGTACTTCGTCGTGAACGCCTTCGACACGTTCCACGATCCCGAGTACCACGCGGTGCGTTCGGGCGCGGCGCTGATCGACGTCTCTCCGCTCTACAAGTACAACTTCGTCGGGCCGGACGCCACGGCGCTCACCGATCGGCTCATCACCCGGAACGTGAAGCGTTCGCGGGTCGGGCAGGTGCTGTATTCCGGGTGGTGCGACGAGCGCGGCAAGCTTCTGCAGGACGGGTGCTTCCAGCGGTTCGCGAAGGACTTCGTGCGGGCCACCGCGGTGGATCCGGCGCTCGTCTGGTTCGAGCGGGTGGCCGCGGGAATGGATGTCCGGATCGAGGATGTATCCGAGGAACTCGGCGCCCTCGCGCTCCAGGGGCCGACGTCGTGCCAGATCCTGAACACGCTCGCGGACCGGGACCTTTCGGACCTGGGTTTCTTCCGGCTCCGGGAGGTGAATCTCGGGGGAATCCCGGTGGTGGTCACCCGCACCGGCTACACCGGTGATCTGGGCTACGAGCTCTGGGTGGACCGGGAGGCGGCGCTCGCGGTCTGGGATCTGCTGCTTGAAGCCGGCGAGCCGCGCGGGCTCGTCCCGGCGGGGATGCTCGCCCTCGACCGGGCGCGCGTCGAAGCCGGATTCCCGCTCATCGACGTGGACTTCTGGAACGCGGACTTCGCGCTCACCGAGGCGCAGAAGTCCACGCCCTACGAGATGGGACTCGGCTGGGCGGTGAGCGCGAAGAAGGGGCCGTTCATCGGTCAGGAGGCGCTCATGGCGGAGCGTGCCCGCGAGCCGGAGCGGTCCTTCGTGGGGATCGAGACCTCGATCATGGAGATCGAAAGGCTCTTCGCGCTCGATGACCTCGCACCCGAGGTGTGCGACGAAGTGAACCGGGACGGCGTTCCGGTTTATTCGGGAGGCGAGCAGGTCGGCCGCGCCACGAGCATTTGCTGGTCGCCGCTCCTGAAACGGCAACTGGCGCTCGCCACGGTCAGTCGTGGATACGAGGCGCCGGGTACTCCGCTGGACATCGAGGTGACCGTGGAATATGCGCGGCGGCGGGCGCGCTCCCGGGTGGCGGCGCTGCCGTTCTTCGATCCGCCCAGAAAGCGGGCCACCCCGGCGGCGACGTGACGACCGCCTCGCCCGGCGCAACCGGCGCGGGCGACCGCCGCCGTGTTCCCACGCGCGCGTGGACGCTGCCCGCCCGCTACTACTGCGATCCGGCGGTCTTCGAACTCGAGGGTGCCCGGATCCATCGGGCGATGTGGAACGCGGCGTGTCCAGCGGAAGAACTCGCCGGGCCCGGGGACTACCGGCTGGTCGAGATCGCGGGGGATTCGCTGATCGTCGTGCGGGGCCAGGACGGCCGGGTCCGGGCGCACCACAACGTGTGCCGGCACCGGGGGACCCGCTTGGTGGAGGCGGAGGAGGGGTGCCTGGCCGGCTCGATCCAGTGCCCCTACCACGCCTGGACCTACGGCCTTGACGGGAAGCTCCGGCGGGCGCCGCATATGGACCAGGTCGAGGGGTTTTCGGTTTCCGACTTTCCGCTCGCGGCGGCAGCGTGTGAAGAGTGGGGCGGGATCGTCTGGGTCCGGGTCGCCGAGCAGGGGCCGGACCTCGCGGAACAGACGGGTCCGGCCCGCGCCCGCGTGGAAGTCTGGGGCCCGGCGGACCTCCGGTCGGTTCACACCGTGTCCTACGAGGTGAAGGCGAACTGGAAACTGATCGTCCAGAACTTTTCCGAATGCCTCCACTGCCCGGTGATCCATCCCCAGCTCCAGCCGTTCTCCCACTACCTGAGCGGGGAGAACTATCCCGCCGACCCCAACGCCATCGGCGCGGCGATGGACCTCGAGGAGGGAGTGGAGACGCTGTCCAACGACGGGCGGCTGGTTGGGGTGCCCCTGCCGGGACTACCGGCGGAGTTCCGGCGTCGCGTGGGCTACGAAATCCTGCTGCCGAACGCGTTGTTCTGCCTCCACCCGGACTACGTGGTCCGCTACCTCATGCGCCCTCTCGGGGTCGGCCGCACCATGATCCGTTGCGACTGGCTGTTCAGTGAAGAAGCGCTCTCCAGCGAGGGTTTCGACGCTTCCCGGGCCGTCGAGTTCTGGGACATCACGAATCGCCAGGACTGGCGGGTCTCCGAACTCTCCCAGAAGGGCATCGCATCCACCGCCTATCGCCCCGGCCCCTACTCGAACCGCGAGGATCATCTCTGGCAGATCGACCGGCTGATTCTGGATCGCCTCGGGGAGGCGTAGGCATGGACCGCCGGTGTTCACACCGGCATAGCCGGCCCACAGGGCCGCAGGACCGCGAATCGCTCATCAAGAAGAAGCGCGGGGACGGCTTGGAGCGCCGGCCTCCGGCCGGCACCGCGGCCAACAGGGCCGCGAGACCGGGAATCGCTCATCGAGAAGAAGCGCGAGGACGGCTTGGAACGCCGACCTCTGGCCAATTCTCCCGGGAGGAGCCTTCAGCTCTCCGGGGCATAGACTCGCTGAGAGCGTTCCCGAGCCATGGTCGAGTCTGTCTGCGCCTCGCGAACCGGATCCGCGCTGCTCGCGACGGCCCTTGTCGTCGCGCCCCTGCTCTCCTGCGCCGCGGGCGGTGTCCCCCGGCGGCCTCCCCCGGGGACACAGGGGTGGGTTTCGCTGTTACTCCCGGCCGGCGGCGAACTGAACCTGCTCGTCGTGCGGCCGCCGGGGCCCGCCAGGGGAGTCGTGGTGGCTTTCCCGTGGGGCGCGGGTGACGCGGGCCTCCTCGCGGGGCTGGTCGAAACCTACTGGGACGAGGCAGCGCCCGCGGCCGGCTACGCCGTCGTCGGCGTCGAGATCTACGGTCCGGGACTCGCAGACAGCGCCGCGGTAGTCGTGCCTGTGCTGCTGGAGTGGATCGACCAAAATCTGCCCGAAGCGGCCGGCGAAATTGTCCTCACGGGGGCCTCCGCGGGAGGCGTCGGGGTCTTTCACGCGGCGCTGGCGATGCCGGGCCGGGTGGCCGCGATCCTCGCGATGCCGGGGCGCACCTCCGGGGAAGCCTCGCTGGAGTCGCTGGCCGGGGTGCCGGTCCTGCTCATGGTCGGGGAACACGATCGGAACTGGGTGACCGGGTCGGAGTCCACGGCCGAGCGCCTCCGGGCGGCAGGCGCGAAGGTGGCGCTGGACGTGGTCCCGGGACAGGGGCACGTGCTCCGCCTTCCCGAACAGGTGCTGGTTCGGTGGCTCGAGGAGGCGCGCGGGTGACCGCTCCGGAGAACTCCTGGATAACGCGATTCGTCACGAGCGCCCGGCACCTTCCCGGTATTCGAAATAGGTGAGGTGTCACTGTCTCGAAACACAAGCGCAAGCGTCCCAAGAATGCTCGCGCCGGTTGTCTCCTTTGCAACGGAGCCAGTTGAAGACTCCCTTGCAGCTTCACCACGACGTCGTATTCGTTTCCGTCCTCGCTCTGGGCGACCACCAACCAGGGTTGCGTACGCCCGGAGCTCATCTGCTAGACGGAACTTCACGCCGGTTTTGTGCCGGGAAGCGTCCATAAATCATTGAGGAAGCGTGGCTTGTCCGCGCAGTGCTCCGCTGAAAGATGGATTTGTGTTGCCATGTAGTGGCTACCGGATAGACGCAAGAAGTCTATTGACATCAAGTGTTACTTGAACTATGATGTTGCCATGTAGAGCCCGCCCATGTCCTTCCACGTCGACTCCATCCCCAACCGCAACAGCCCCCCCGCCATCCTCCTCCGACAGGCCTGGCGCGAGGGAAAGCGCATCCGACGACGCACCATCGCCAACCTCTCCAAACTCCCCCCCGCCCTCGTCGACGGCATCCGCACCGTCGTCCGCGGCGGTGCCGCCTTCGAACGCATCGAAGACGCCTTCCCCATCCACCGCGCACTCCCCCACGGTCACGTCGCCGCCATCCTCGGAACCTGCCAACAACTCGGCCTCGGCCGCATCCTCCACCGCAACCCCAGCCGCACCCGAGACCTCGCCCTCGCCGCCGTCGCCGCCCGCGCCCTCAACCCCGCTTCCAAACTCGCCACCGCTCGCCGCCTCTCCCCCGAATCCGCCGACTCCAGCCTCGGACCCATCCTCAACCTCGGCCCAGTCCACGGCAACGAAGTCCTCCACATGCTCGACTGGCTCCTCGAACGCCAGCCCTGGATCGAAAAAAGCCTCGCCAACCGCCACCTCCACGGCGGCGCCATGGTCCTCTACGACGTCACCTCCAGCTATCTCGAAGGCCGCCGCTGTCCCCTCGCCCGCTTCGGCTACAGCCGCGACGGCAAGAAGGACCGCCAACAGATGGTCTTCGGCCTCCTCTGCACCCCCGACGGCTGCCCGGTCGCGGTCCAGGTCTTTCCCGGCAATACCGCCGACCCCACGACCGTCGCCGCCCAGGTCCAAAAGGTCCGCCGGCGCTTCCGCATCGAACATCTCGCCCTCGTCGGCGACCGCGGCATGCTCACCAGCGCCCGCATCCGCGAGGACCTCCAGCCCGCCAGCCTCGACTGGATCTCCGCCCTCAACACCCGGGGAATCCGCAAGCTCCTCAAAGCCCCGGAACCGGACCAGACCCCGCCCCTGCGCCCCGGAGAACTCCTTCCCGACACCGTCGCCGAGATCCAAAGCCCCGACTTCCCCGACGAGCGCCTCCTCGTCTGCCTCAACCCCAGACTGCGCGAAGAGCGCGCCCGAAAGCGCGAAGCCCTCCTCGAAGACACCGAAGCCATCCTCGAAAACATCGCCGCCGCAGTCCGCCACGCCCGCCTCCGGGGAAAAGACGCCATCAACCGCCGGGTCGGCCGGGAAGCCAACCGCAAAAAGGTCGAAAAGCACTTCCACATCACCGTCAGCGACGACAACCTCGCCTGGTCCCGCCGCCACCACCGCATCGCCGCCGAGGCCCAACTCGACGGCATCTACGTCGTCCGCACCAGCCTCGACGAAGGCGCCATCGGCAGCCACGCTGCCGTCGAGGCCTACAAGAGCCTCTCCCGCGTCGAGCACGCTTTCCGCTCCATCAAGAATCTCATCAAGGTCCGCCCCGTCTTCGTCCATACCGAAAACCACGTACGTGCCCATGTCTTCCTCTGCATGCTCGCCTACTACCTCCAGTGGCATGTCCGCCGCCGCCTCGCACCCCTCCTCTTCGAAGACGATGACCGCCGCGCCGCCCGCGCCCAACGCAAATCCCCCGTGCAACCCGCACGGGTCTCCCCAAGCGCCAAGGCCAAGGCCGACACCCGGCGAACCCCCGACGGACTCCCCGTCCTGAGCTTCCCCGATCTCCTCAGCCATCTCGCAACCCTCACCCTCAACAAGGTCTCCCTCCCAGCAAAACCCGACGAGCCCTTCTCGGTGTTCGCACATCCCACCCCGCTCCAGAAAAAAGCTTTCCGCCTGCTCCAGATCGACCCACACAAATTTGTTGCCAGTAACCTGGCAGCTCTATCCGACCTATCCCATTGAAATAACGCCGCCCCCTCGATTCTTGCCCGTGAAGTTCCGGCTAGAGAAACTGGGTAGCCCGGAGCCGCTGCGGAGCGAGGAAGTCCCTCATGAACGGCGGCGGTGGGAGCATCGTGTGAGGAGGGGTGGGCGCGTGTCGGGAGAGAACCCCGCAACTCTGGGCGGGTGTGACATGACCAGGGCGCAGGTTACCGGTCGCACCTACAGGCGGGCGCCCGTGGTCGGGCCGAAGGCGCATCGGCGAGCCGTCGCGAACCCCCTCAGTTGAAGTCCGTCACGTTCCCGCGTCGCAGCAGGTACTTCGGGGAGACGTACTTCAGCTTCACCCGGTTGCCGGGTAGCTCCGGGCACTCCCGCTCCTTCACCGGCGCGATCACGATGCCCTCCCGGACGTGGCCGCCCCGGAAGGTCGTCTTTCCGTCCCGGTGCTGCTTGGCGGCCTCCATCGAGAACGGTCCCCGGTAGAGGCGGGGCGTGGTGTCGAGCCCCCACTCGCCCTTGACCCGCGCGAGGAGCTCGTCGTAGTCGAGGTAGCGGCCCTTCCGGGGCTCGCCGACATAGACGTCGAACACCCGGAAGGCGCGGCCCTGCTGGCCGTAGTGGAGATCCTGCACCTTCTTCCCGAAGGTCTCCCCGAGGATGAAGATAGGCCCGCCCGTGCCTTCGCAGGCGGCCCGCACGCGGTCCCACCGGCCGTCTTCGAGCATTGCGGCCTTGAAGCTCATCACGTAGAGGTTGCTCTGGTTGGCGTCGTTCCACTTGAAGGCGAGCCCGGAGTCGCTCATGCCCTTCGAGGTGACGATCGTCCCGCCCTCGAGGAGTTCCGGGTGGTCGAACCCGGGCCAGAACCCGAAGCAGGTCCAGGTGCCGTGGAGCTTCTCGGTGAAGACCACCTCCTCGCTGTCGTGGAGGAGTCCCGGGAACTTCTGGATACTCTCGATGTCGTACTGGAGTGTGCGGCCGCGCAGGTTGCAGACCTCGCCCTGCATGTGCACCGGGACCTCTGGCTCGTACTTGACGATGTCGAGCGCCTCCCCCAGGTTCTCGCCCACTTTGCGCCCCTCTACCGGGTAGAGGAGGCCCTGGCTGACGATGCCGCGCAGGCGGATCGCCTTGACCCGGTCCCCCTTCTTCCCGGCGAGCATTCCTCGGCCCTTCTCTTGGTCCCAGAGCCGCATCTCCCGGATGAGCGCCTCCGGGACGATGGCGTCCTCAGGGATGTAGGCGACCAGATCGCCGGCCTGGTGCGCCCCGATCTTCACGACGCAGCGGTAACCGCGCACCAACGCGATCTCCAGCGCGTCCGCACCGGGGTGCTCCTCGATGCGGTCCACCCGGACCACTGGAACCTCGAACTGCGCCATGCCATGTCCCTCGTTGATCGCTGAGAAGGCGGGGACGTTAGCGCGAACCGAGCTTCTCTCGGGGCCCTGTTCCGCAAGTCCGGGTTTTCCGCAGGACCGCTGCGGAAAATTCCCCATTTTCCGCAGCAGTCCTGCCGGAATTCGAGAATTCCGAGGTACAGCACGGCTACGCTCTGCATCATGCGAACGACGATTTCGATGGAAGATCGGCTGGCGCGGGAGGTGCGCCGGGAAGCCGCCGCCAAGGGGATGAGTGTCAGCGCGTTCATCGCCAAGATCGTGGACGACGCCCTGAAGCGCCGGAAACCCGCGCAAGCCAAGCCGTTTCGGCTCGTCACGGTTGGTGGACGCGGGCCGCGTCCAGGGTTTGACCTTGACCGTCCGCGGGAGTTGGAGACCCTGGAAGACGAAGCGCGCTACGGCTGAAAGGATCGCTCCGCGAGATGTTGCCCCCTGGTGTCCAAGTGCTGCTGTACACACATGGAGTCCCGCCTTCATCGCGGAACTGGTGGAGCGGTCCACCGCCCGCATCGTGGGTCCGGGCCCGAATTACCTGGCGATCCTCGAGAGGCTCTGCCGCGATGCAGGAGCCACGGGGAAGTTGGTGGCCGACGCCCACCACGCAGCAGTGGCGACAGAGCACGGGTGCACCATGGTTTCCACCGACTCCGATTTCAGCCGGTTCACCGCGCTCCGCTGGCAACATCCTCGGCGCTCACCCGGGTTCCGCCACAGGCTGCTAGCGAAGGGCCACCGGACGCGCTGGACAGGCCGCGATGCACATCGCGCCGCTGGCGTCTGGCCCCGCGGGCGGGGGCCCGCCGCCGGCCGGAAGCCCGAAGAAGGCGGCGGGGCTCCAACGTTCTATCGCGAGCCGGGTTCCTTCCCCTCCACCCGAACCAGGCCGGGCATCCCTTCGGCGTCGAGGGTGCTGTTCACGCTGGTCAGGTCGGTCCCCACGACCTCAGCGAATTCCGCGGTGCGGGCTTCCACCCGCTCGTGGATCCGGTCATAGACCTCCCGCATCTGGTCGGTCGGGGGGAAGTCGTTGCTCGCTACCGCGCCGGCGAGGTAGGTGATCCGCCCCGCAAGCTGCGTCGGCCAACGGATCCGGTCCTGGCCGGTTCCGGTGACCAGGAGCTGGATCAACTGTTCCTCCACCGCGAGCAGCGAGCCGTCGAGCCCGTCCACCACCGAGGCGATGGATTCGACCCGCCCGGCCTCCTCGGCCACCATCTTCAAATCGAGCACCTGACGGCGCAGCCACTCGATCTCGTTCACCATCCCGGCCACCGTTTCGAGGTCGGCCCGCAGCAGGCGGAGCAGCGCGGTCTGGGCGGCGATGTCCTCCATCGAGCCCTCGCTGTTCGGGTCCTTCCGCACCTCGAGGGGCGCGGTCTGCTCGATGTCCCCGACCTTCAGCGCCGCGGTGTACTGACCGGGCGGAGCGAGGATCGAGATCCGCCCGATCTGCCCCTCGCGGGTCCGCTCCTCGTCGAGGTCCACCCAATCGGCGAAGCGGGGTTGCGTCCGCAGCACCGCCTGAGTCGAGGCTTCTTCGCGGAGATCCCAATACATCCGGTTCAGCCCGACCTCTCCCTCCGTCTCGAGGGTGCGGATCGTCTCCCCGCCGGCGTTCTTGATCTCGATGGAAACATCTTCGGCCGCCTCGTCCAGCCAGAAGCTGATGGGGGCGCCGTAGGGAGGGTTCTCGCCGGCGGACCAGTCGTCGAACTGGGCGAACGGCGCGGTGATGGAATGGAACCGATAGGCCCCCCGGGGCTGGAACAGGTGGACGCTGGCGGCCTCCACCTCGTCGGTCCACTGCTGGAGCGGCGCGATGTCGTCCATGATCCAGAAGCCGCGTCCGTAGGTCCCGACCACCAGATCGCCGAAGTGCTCCTGCACCGTGATCCAGTACATCGGGCTCGGTGGCAGCCCGCCCGTGAGCCGCTGCCAGTTGTCCCCGTCGTCGAAGCTCACATAGAGAAAGTTCTCGGTCCCGAGGTAGAGGAGCCCGGGCCGCACCGGGTCTTCCCGCACGTTCCGGGTGTAGCTGAGCGGGCTGTCCGCCACCCCGTTCACGATCCTGGTCCACGACTCTCCGAAGTCCTCGGTCCGGTACACGTACGGCTCGAAGTTACCCACCTGGTGGGCCTCGACGGTCATGTACGCCTTGCCGGCCTCCCACTTCGAGGCGTCAATGTTGCGCACCACCCCGTCCACCGGCATGTCGGGCACATTCGCGGTGACATCGGTCCAGTTCGCACCGCCGTCCCGGGTGAGGTGGATCATCCCGTCGTTGGTCCCCGCCCAGATCACGCCCTCGGTAACCGGGCTCTCGTCAATCGCATAGATCACGCAGCAGAACTCGACCCCGATGTTGTCCGGAGTCAGACCGCCGGAGATGGTCTGGCGGGACTTGTCATTGGTGGTCAGGTCGGGGCTGGCTTCCTCCCAGCTCTGGCCTCCGTTGGTGGTTCGGTGCACATGCTGGCTGCCCACATAGACGGTGTTCCGGTCGTGCGGCGAGATCAGCAGCGGGAAGACCCACTGGAAGCGGTAGCGCAGACCCTCGGCCGGCCAGCCCATCGTGCTCTCCGGCCAGACTTCGAGCTGGCGGAATTGCCGGGTGCGCTCGTCGTAGCGAACCACGATCCCGCCGGCGGCGCCGGCGCCGGAAGCGCTCGACCAGATGATGTTCGGGTCCTCGGGATCGGGAGTCGCGAAGCCGCTTTCGCCCCCGCCGACCCCGTGCCACATCCCGCGCGGGATGCCGCCGCCGAGGAACCCGCCGGTGAGCGCCCGGCTGGGCCCCCGGGTGGAGGGGCCATCCTGCCGGTTCCCGAGCACGTTGTAGGGAATGTCGTTGTCCACGGTCACGTGGTACATCTGGGCGAGCGGCAACTGGATCTTGAACCACGAGGCGCCCCGGTTCCGCGAGATGGATACCCCTCCGTCGTGCGCGACCGCCATCCGGTCGCCGTCGGTGTGGTCGATCCAGATGTCGTGGTGGTCCCAGCCCGGCGCCTCATCGCGGCCGTGCACCCGGTGCGACTTGCCGGCATCCAGGGTCGAGGCGAAGGACGAGGTGAGGAAGTAGGCCTCGTCCTTGTCGTCCGGCGCCGCTCCGCACCGGGAGTAGTAGGCGTTTCTGCCCGCAAGGTCCCGGTTGTGGGTCTGGAGCGTCCAGGTCTTCGCGCCGTCGCTCGTCGCCCAGAGCTCTCCACTCTCGGCCTCTTCGCCGGCGTAGGAGACCCCGTCCGCCGTCTCGATCAGGGCAAACACCCGCCGGGAGTCCGACTTGCTCATGCAAAGCGCGATCTTGCCCACGTCCAGCTTCGGGAGGCCGTTGCCTTCGAGCCTCGTCCAGGTGTCGCCGCCGTCCCGGCTCAGGTGGAGACCGCTTCCGGGGCCGCCGCTCACCCGGGTCCAGGTCTTCAACTCGAGCTGCCACATGCCGGCGTACAGGATCCGCGGGTTGTTGGGGTCCATTACCAGGTCCGAAGCGCCGGTGTTCTCGTCCACGAACAGGACGTGTTCCCAGGTCTCGCCACCGTCCATGGTCCGGTAGATGCCGCGCTCCGGCTGCGGGGTGTAGGCGTGCCCCAGCGACGCCGCGTAGACGACGTCCGGGTTCGTCGGATGGATGATGATCCGGCCGATGCGGGCCGTCGCGTCGAGGCCCATGTGCTTCCAGGTTTCCCCGGCATCGGTGGACTTGAACACCCCGATGCCGATGGAGACGTTCGCCCGGATGAAGGTCTCCCCGGTACCGGCCCAGACGATGTTTGGGTCGGATTCGGAGACCGCCAGCGCCCCGATGGCGTGGACGTCCTGATCGTCGAACACCGGGCGCCATTTGATGCCCCCGTCTTCGGTCTTCCAGATTCCTCCGGTAGCCGCCCCGGCGAAGTAGATATCCGGGTTGCCCGGGATGCTGGCGACCGAGAGGGCGCGGTTGCCCACCGGTCCGATGTGGCGGAACTTGAGCCCGCCGAGCTCGTCGGGCGCCGGCTGGGCCAGCGCGGCCGCGGGGAGCCCGAGGGCAAGAGATAGGGCGAGAGCAGCCTGAAGCCGCATCGGGTTGCGCATGGGGTGATCCTCCGTGCCGGACGGGTTCCGGCGGCTACGCGGCGGTGTCCGTTTCCGGGCGCCCCGCGTTCTGCCTTCGGAAATAAAGGTACACGGGAATGCCCGCGGCGGTAATTCCCAAGCCGATCAGGGCGTCCCGCGGATCGGTGATCAGGGTGTTCACCAGCAGCACGGCCGAGAAGATCGTGAAGATCGCCGGAAGCA
This sequence comes from Candidatus Marinacidobacterium sp., assembly GCA_965223075.1. GTDB lineage: Bacteria > Acidobacteriota > Vicinamibacteria > Marinacidobacterales > Marinacidobacteraceae > Marinacidobacterium. The sequence goes on from OZ244986.1 coordinate 2,727,968, forward strand.
GTGGATAGCCGAAGGCCCGGTAGGGCCGCTCGAGATTGGGCTGCTTCCAGCGCAGCACGAAGACCGCGGCGCTTCCGAGTCCGTAGAAGAGCCAGGAAACGACCACCACGTAGGTGAAGAGCTGGTCGTAACTGCCGGTGAGCGCGATGGCCGCGGCCCAGAGCCCCTGGGCGAGCGTCGCGTTCGTCGGGACCGCCCCCGCATTCAGCCGGGCGAAGGAGCGAAGAAAGGCCCCGTCCCGCGCCATCGCGTAGTACACCCGGGCGCCGGTGAAAATGAAGCCGTTCGCGGCCGCGAAGCAGGAGACCATGACCGCCAGCGAGACGAGTTGGCCCCCGAGACGGCCCCCCGCGAGGCCCGCGGCGTCGGCGGCGACGGTCTCGGTGCCGACGAAGCCCGGGAGCGGCAGCGCCTTGAGGTAGGCGAAGTTCAGCAGCAGATAGATGCCGATCAGCAGCAGGAGGCTGACCGAGATGGCGCGCGGCAGGAAACGCTGGGGGTTCTTCACTTCCCCGCCCACGAAGGTGATGCTGATCCAGCCGTCGTAGGCCCAAAGCGCCGCAACCATGGCGGCGCCCCAGCGGGCCGCCCACGAGCCCTCGACCGGAAGCCGGGTCCGCGAGATGGTCTCGACCGACTGGTCGCCCAGCGAAACGCAAAGCACCACGATCGCCCCCGCCATCACCAGCTTGGCGATGGTGGTCAGGTTCTGGGTGCTGGCGGAGGCGCGAATGCTCCGGCAGTTCCAAAGCGAGAGCCCGAGAATGAGCACCACCACTGCCGCCTTCGCGGCAACGGGGCTGAGCGGCACGAACTCGGCGCCGTACTCGACGAAGACGACCGCGACCGCAGCGATCGAGGCGGTCTGGATGACCGCGAAGAGGCTCCAGCCATAGAGGAATCCGACCAGCGGGTGGAAGGCCCGCTCGAGATACACGTACTCGCCGCCGGCGTGCGGATAGAGCGCCGCGAGCTCCGCGATCGCGAACGCTCCGCAAAGCGAGATCGCGCCCGCTCCCACCCAGATCAGTGCCGCACCGCCCGCCGACCCTGTCGAGGCGATCACGTACGCGGGCACCACGAAGGCGGCCGAAGCGAGGATCGTCCCGATGTTGACGAAGAGCGCGTCGCCGAGACGCAACTCCCGTCGCAGTCCCTGAGCCAAGACGGCCAAGTATTACAGCCGATCCAGGTGAAGCGCGGGCAGGCTGGGGAACGCCGACCTCTGGTCGGCACCGTGGCGCGAAGGGTGGGGAACGCCGGTCTTCAGACCGGCACCGCTGCGCGACAGCGCAGCGAAGCCGCGTACTGCTGAGTGAGCAGAAGGGCGGGGACGGCTTGGAACGCCGACCTCCGGTCGGCACCGCGGCCGCAGGCCGCGAAACCGCGTACTGCTGAGTGAGCAGGAGCGCGGGGACGGCTTGGAACGCCGACCTCTGGTCGGCACCGCTCCGCGGAGCGGAGCGAAATCGCACAAAGCCAATCCGGCTGATGGCTCGCACCACTACGATGCCGCCGTGACCCAGGATCCCAGCCCGGACGACCTCCACTTCATGCGCGCGGCCCTCACCGAGGCGCAGGAAGCCGCCCGGAACGGCGAAGTGCCCGTCGGCGCGGTCGTCGCGAAAGACGGCGAGATCGTCGCCGCCGCCTCGAACCGCGTCCTCGAAACCGGCGACCCCACCGCCCACGCCGAGGTCCTCGCCCTCCGCGCTGCCGCGGACCGCATCGGCAACTACCGGCTCACCGGTTGCGACCTCTACGCAACCGTCGAACCCTGCCTGATGTGCGCAGGGGCGATCGTCCACGCCCGGGTCCGCCGGCTCGTCTACGGCCCGCCGGAGCCCAAATTCGGTGGAGTAGAATCGAAGCTCGCGCTGGACGGCCTCGGACTACCACACCGTCTCACGGTGGTTTCGGGAGTCTTGGCCGACGAGGGACGCGCGCTGCTGCAGCGTTTCTTCCAGGAGCGGCGGCGGGCTCCCAGCCCCGCCGACTGACTTCCGGCGTACATTGCTAACCAGGCCCGGAGAGGTACCGAAGTGGCCGTAACGGGGGCGCCTCGAAAGCGCTTTGTCCGGTGAAGAGCCGGGCACGTGGGTTCGAATCCCACCCTCTCCGCCGTCGGGGCCAATCGGCGCCAAGGAGACTACTGGCGCTCTGGCTCGTGTCCCGCTCGCGGCACCTTGATTGCATCGTAACCGATGCGTAAGTTGCGTGCCGCAGACGAACGGAGGGCATGGTCATGGCGAGCATCACGATCCGCAATCTCGACGCAGACGTGAAAACGCGCCTACGGATGCGGGCGGCGGTCAAGCGGCCGCTCGATGGAAGAAGAAGCACGGCTGATCCTGCGCAATGCGGTCGGTCGCCAGCCGAGTTCGCGTGACCTCGCGAGCATCATCCGCTCGCACTTCGGGCCGGCCAACGGCGTGGACTTGGAGTTGCCGCCGCGCGAGCCCGGGCGCGAGCCGCCGTCCTTCGATTGAGGGGCAGCAATGGCCCTGCTGTTGGACACCAGTGTGTGTCCGAACTGATCCGGAAGCCGCCGAATCACCCTCTCAACTGTCGCCGAATCACCCCTTATACGGGCGGCGCGTGCCGGCGGCCTGACGCAATGCAGTAGGATTTTCACACTTTCCGACTACGAGGAGACTTCAGACCGATGCAAGTGACGAGACTGCGCGCCAAGAATCAGATCACCCTTCCCGCGAGTATCGTGGCGGCGATTGGCCTCCGGGAGGGTGACATCCTGCGCGTCACCGCCGATCAGGATCGCGTCATCATCACGCCTCAGGAATTACGCGAGCGCGGCCGAACCTACTCGATGTCCGACCTGCTGGGAGCCGCCTCCGGGCTTTACGACTCCGAGGCCGACGTTGACGCGGAGATCGCGGCGAGCCGCGCCGAGTGACCCTGCGGGACGTTCCGTTAGGCCGCCGCGTCTATCTCGACGCCAATCTCTACATCTACCTCTTCGAGGGCATCGCCGCCTACCGCCAGCTCCTGGCTGAGTTGACGGCAGAGATCGACCGGCGAGACATCGCCGTCATCGCGAGTGAGTTGATCTTTGTCGAACTCTTGCCGCGGCCGCTACGGGACGGCCGGCGCGCCCTCCTCGCCTCCTATCTGGAATTGATGCAGCGAACGCCGCGGATCACATTGGCGCCGGTAGATCGCCGCGTGATCGAGCGCGCCGTTCAGCTTCGAGCCGATCTGGGCCTCCGTTCCATGGACGCGCTGCATCTGGCGACAGCGCTCGTCCACGAATGCGATACGTTTCTCACGAACGACCAACGTCTCAACGCGGCCGACCAGATCCGGGTGTTGACATTGCGCGAGCTGGCCGGAACCCGGTTCAGCGAGAGCTGAGCCGGACCTGCGACGGATGGCGAAGAAGCTGACCGTCGCCGCCCCATGAGCACGCCCACCTACGACGCCATCGTCATCGGCGTGGGCGGGATGGGCAGCGCCGCCGTCTACCACCTCGCGAAGAGCGGCGCGCGGGTGCTTGGCCTCGAACGTTTCGACGTCCCGCACTCGTTCGGGTCGTCCCACGGGCTCACCCGCATCATCCGGCTCGCGTATTCCGAGGGTTCGCACTACGTCCCGCTGCTCCGGGAGGCCTATCGCCTGTGGCGCGAACTCGAGGAGGTCTCGGGCGAGTCCATCCTGCGGGTGACCGGCGGGCTCGACATCGGCCCGGAGACGGGCGGGATCGTCCAGGGTTCACGAAACTCGTGCGTCGAGCACGACCTTCCCTTCGAAGAACTTGATAGCTCGGACGTGAACCGGCGTTTCCCCGGTTACCGGCTGCCGCCGGAGATGGGCGCGATCTACCAGCCGGAGGCCGGGTACCTGCACTGCGAAACCGCGATTCGGGTCCACGCCGCCGCGGCGCGCGCCCTCGGGGCCGAAATCGCTACCGGGGTGCGCGTTCTGAGGTGGGAGAGGTCTCCGACGGGACTACGGGTCGAAACCGATCACGGCTGCTACCAGGCCGGGAAGCTCGTGATCACCGCCGGCGCGTGGGTGGGCGGGTTGCTGCCCGCGTTGGGGCCGATGTGCCGGCCGGTGCGGCAGGTCATGCTGTGGACGGACCCGCTCGATCCGCCGAGGTTCGAACCGGAGCGCTTCCCGGTGTTCGTTCTGGAGGGGCCGTTCGGAAACTTCTACGGCTTTCCCGACAACCGGGGCGAGGGATTCAAGATCGGCAAGTTTCACCATCTTCGGGAGGAAGTCCCCGACCCGGACCGCCTGGACCGGGAATGCCATCCAGCGGACGAGGCCGTTCTGCGCGAAGGAATCGAGGCGTACTTTCCGCGGGCGAACGGCCCGGTGCGCCGGATGACGGCGTGCATGTTCACCAACAGCCCGGACGGACACTTCATCCTGGATCGTCACCCGGAAAACGACGACGTGTTCATCGCCGCCGGGTTCTCCGGACACGGCTTCAAGTTCTGCAATGTGGTCGGGCGCATCATGGCGGACTTCTGCCTGGAACGGCCGCCAGAGTGGGATCTGAGTCCATTCCGGCTGATGCCGCCGCGTCGTCCGAGGCTCGCGCATTCTCCGTCGGGCAACGAAGGGACGGCATAGCGCTATCCGACGCCCGCAGGCAGCGGCTGGCCGAAGCCGGGCGACCCCCCGGAGTCAGCCCGGTAGCGGGTTTTTCCGGACGCGACTTCAAGCGTTGTCGGTCGCGTCATGGCGGACTTCTGCCTGGAACGGTCCCCACGGTGGGACCTGCGCCCGTTCCGGCTGACCCCCGAGCGGATTCCGGGCTGACTGGCTGAAGGCAGGCCCGACCCCGCGGTCCCGAGCGGAGCGCCGCGCAGAAACTCGGTCAGGGACTGGTGCCGCACGCCTTCGAAGTCGGAAGGCTGATGCGGGTCCAGCGACAGGAGGACCCGCGGGTACGAGTCGCGAACCGCTGCGAAAGCCGCCAGTTCCCGTGCGATCGTGGCCGGTGACTCCAACAAGTAGGCGACCTGCACGTACCACCGTTCGCTTCCCCTCTCCGCCACGAAGTCAATCTCGCGCTCTCCGGCCACACCCACAGTAACTTCGTAGCCGCGGCGGCGCAGTTCAAGGAAAACGAGGTTTTCCAGCACCCCGCCGATATCGCTCTCCCGGTGCCCGGTGATTCCGTTTCTGAGCCCGATGTCTCCCAGGTAGTACTTGTGATTCACCTGCAGCAGCCTTCGGCCGCGTAGATCGAAACGCGCTACCGGCGCCAGCAGGAACGCGTCGCCCAGATGGGCCAGGTAGTTGAGCACCGTGTCCACCGCCACCTTCCGCCGCTGGCTCTTCATGAAGTCGGCGATGCGCTTGGCGGACACGAGACTGCCCACGCTGTCCACCGCGAAGCGCAGGATCGCTTCCAAAAGCGCGACGTCACGGATCCGGTGACGGCCGATCACGTCCCGGATGGCGATCGTGCTCACCATGTCGGCAAGCATCTGATGCACGATCCGGTCGCTCAGATCGGTGTGCAGCAGCCCGGGAAGGCCCCCGATCCGCAGATACAGCCGGAAGATGTCGGCATCGCTGAGCGCTGCTCCGGCGCGCTGCTTGTACAGCTCGCCAAACTCGCCGAGCGTGAGAGGGAATACCCGGAGCGTGACGTAGCGTCCGGCGATCAGCGTCGCGAGTTCCGACGACAGGAGCGTTGCACTGGAACCGGAGATCACGACCTGGGTGTGCTCCTCGCCGTTCAGCGAGGCCACTGCGCGTTCCCACTCGGCGATTTGCTGCACTTCGTCCACGATGACCACCCGTGGCTCGGCGCGGCGGGAGTGCGCCTCTACGTAGTCCACCAGATCCCGCGCGGTACGCAGCTCGTCGAACGCGAACGCCTCCTTGTCCACGTACACCACCTGGCGTTCGTCGCGCAGCGATGCTGCGAACTGTCGCAGGAGGACACTTTTCCCGGCCCGCCGGATACCGGTTACCGCGGTGATGACGGGGGCGTCCAGAAACTGCCGGAGCCTTTCGAGGTAACCGCCGCGCAGGATCTCCATTTGTTTCGTGTGTAGTCGAAATATAGTGTACTTTTCAACAAGTTTCGACTATAGACGAACCATGGCACAGCCCGTCTTGTCGGCTCACGCCCATGACCCAGCCCCGCAAGGAAGATGGGAAGCGCCCGGTCCAGCCGCTGTACCCTGCCTTGCAGTGAAACTCTGGGCGCGTACCGGGTCCGACTCCAGCGGTAGGAGGGGTGCCGTATTTCCCCGGATCCTCCTCGCGGCCGGAATGCTGGGCGCCGGTCCGCCGGCCCAACCGCCCGCGCACCTGACCGTCGCCACCTGGAACATCGCCTGGTTCGGCGACGGAATCGGAGACGAGGTCCTCGTCGGCAATCGTCGCGGCGGCCAGTACCTGCGCCGGGAGGCCGATTTCGAACGGCTCCGGGGTGTCGTGTCACGGCTCGCGAACCTCGGCGTCGAGGTCGTCGGCCTCCAGGAAATCGAGAACGCCGCCGCCGCCCGCCGGATCTTCCCGGAGACGGATTGGGAGCTCTTCCTTTCGCGCCGTGACACCGATCCGGAATGGTCCCAGCGCACGGCGATCGTCGTTCGCCGCGCCGCCGGCTGGCGGGTTGAACGGCATCCCGATGTCGTTGAATGGAATCCGCAGGGCCGCGACCGGCACGGGGTGGACCTCACCCTCTCGCGCGGCGAGGAGCGGGTGCGCGTCCTCACCGTCCACTTCCAGTCCGGCTGCCACGGCGACTCCCTGGACTCCGGAAAGCGTCCGTGCGGGTTCTTGCGGATGCAGTTGGCCGTACTCAAGGGATGGCTCTTCGAGCGGATGGGCGAGGGGGTTCCGACGGTCGTCGCGGGCGACTGGAACCGGTTCCTTTCCCGCCCTGGCGACGACACCGTGGCGGAACTGCCCGGGAATACGCTCGTCCTTCCCCCGGTTTCCCGCGCACCGGGCTGTTGGGGCGGCCGCTTCGATCACTACGTGGACCACATCGTGGCGTTTGCCCCGCCGGGCCGGGTGGCGTCGTCGCGCGCCTTCGAAGAGGTGCTCTACGAGGCGCCCGATTCGGCGCGCGACCGGCTCTCGGACCACTGCCCCCTCGTGGCGACGGTGAGCTTCGGCCCCGAGGAATAAAGGCTTTTCCGGGCACGTTTTCGCCTCGCACAATTCCAACGTAGGAACGAAAGCGAGGCTCGCGTACACTGGCCGTTTCTGTCTCTCCCAGCCCCTCCCTTCCGTCTCGAAGCCACGCTGGCCCCTGCCGGCCGGTTGCATTTTTGGGCGCCGGAAGTTCCGCCGGACGAACTGGCCGGGTGGCTCGGTCGCCGGGTAGGGGACCGCTGGCCGGCTCCGGCCGAGCCCGCCACGATCGAATCGTCAAGGCCGGGGTGCGCCGGACCCGGATTGACGCTCGCCCCGCTCAAGGCGGCGGCGACGCTCGCCGCCTGCGCCCCCCGCGACGGAGATCCGGATTTTCGCGCCGCTTCGCTTCGCTTCTGGTCCCTGGCCAGCCGGTTTCTCCTGGGCCTTCTCTCGCGGGGTCGTTTCCGTCCCACGGTTCACCAGAACGGGAGCGATGGCGCTTCCCTCTGGCAGGCGGATCTTCGTTCCCAGCAACGCGAACTCGACGCGCTTCGGCTCGCGGCTCCCGCGGAGGCGCTCGGGGGCTTCGATGCCGAGACGGCGATCAGCGATTACCTGGTGGCGCTCGGAGACAGCGTCATTCGGGATGCGGGACGGCGCCTCGGCTGGTCGCCGGGCACGGCCGATGCGCCGGGGGGCCGGCGCGAGGTGATTGAGCTGGTCCTCGATGATCTCTTCTCGGGCGTCTCCGCTGGACTTGGCGGCGAAAGCACGGAAGCGCTCTGGCGGGTGGACGGCGCCCTGGGGGGCGGGGCGGCGGACCCAGGGGCGGGATCTGTCGGAAGCGCCCGATTGGTGTTCCTTCTGGAGCCTCCCGCTGAGGATTCCGAGACGAAGCCTGCCGCGAGCGACCCCGATGCGCGGCGCTGGCGCATCCGTTTCCGTTTGGTGATGCTTCCGGTTTCCGGCGCCGCGGCGGCCACCGGCAACGGCGCGGAGGACTCGGCCTCCACCGAAGCGGTCCTCATGTCCCTTGGCGAGGTCTGGAACGCCCGCGACGCGGCCGCAAACCTTCGGCGCTTCGGGATTGCCGACCCGGCGATCCCGCTCCTCGAGAACCTGGGTCGGGCCGCCTCCGTCTGTCCATTGCTGGAACGGGGTCTCGAGTGCACGGCCCCCGAGGAGGTATGGATTTCGGCTGCCGAGGCGTACGAATTCCTGCACGAGGGCCAGCAAGCGCTGGTGCAGCAGGGGTTCGAGGTCCGCATCCCGCCCACTCTCGCCCCACGGCGCGGGCGAAAGCCGACGCTCCGGCTCACCGTCCGCCCGGACGCCGGTTCGTCGGGTCCTTTCCCGCGTACGGTCCGATCTGCGGAACTGGCTGGATCCGCTCCGGGCGGCGGCGTCGGGCTCGACGCTCTGGTGAACTACAGCTGGCAGGTGGCGATCGACGACCACACCTGGACGCTCGACGACTTCCGGCGGCTGACCCGCGGGAAGCGGCGCCTGGTCCGGGCGAGCGATGCCTGGGTGGAATTGGACCAGGATGCGGTGAACCGGCTCTTCACCGAAGCGGCGCGCCGGCGGGCGCACGCCGACCGGTCTCCCGTACTGCGGGACGCGCTCCGCGAGCGGCTGCGACTCGCTTCGACGGCGCCCGACCTCTTCGAGCCGGAGGAAACGGCGACGGTGTTGTCCCAGATCGAGGGGGAGTCCTGGATCGGGTCGCTGTTCAACGCCCTCGAAGCGGCGGCGGAGGAGTTGGGGCCGCTCGATCCACCTTCCGGCCTGAAGACCGAGCTCCGGCCGTATCAGCGGGTCGGCTATGGCTGGCTGCGCCTGCTTGCGGACCACGGGCTCGGCGGCTGCCTCGCGGACGACATGGGACTCGGCAAGACCTGTCAGGCCCTCACCTTCCTGCTCGGAGAGCAGGAGGCTGGCCGGCTGACCCGACCGTGGCTCCTCGTGTGCCCCAACTCCATCGTCGCCAACTGGAGGAAGGAAGCCCAGCGCTTCGCCCCCTCGCTTCGCCTTCACGTGCGGCAGGGGGCGGGACGGTCGCGCGGCGCCGAATTGGAACGGGCTCTCGAGGAGAACGACCTCGTGGTGTGCTCCTTCGGGATTACCCACCGCGATTTCGATCAGTTGCGCGACGTCGCCTGGGGCGGACTCATCGTGGACGAGGCCCAAAACCTCAAGAATCCGGGCGCCAAGCAGACCCGGGCAGTGCGGCGGCTCAAGGCGCCGGTCCGTTTCGCGCTTACCGGGACGCCGCTTGAGAACCGCCTCACCGATCTGTGGTCCATCATGGAAATCCTGAATCCGGGTTTCCTCGGTCCGGAGCGGACGTTCCGCCGGACGTTCACCGCCGCGGTGGAGGGAGCCCACGATCCGGAAGCGACTGAGGAACTCCGCCGGCTCGTCCGCCCCTTCATCCTGCGCCGGCTCAAGACCGACCCCAAGGTCATCCGCGATCTGCCCGAAAAACACCAGACCCGGGTCTACTGCAACCTCACCGTGGAGCAGGCGTCGCTCTACCAGGCGGCCGTGGACCAGTGCCTGGAGCGGATCGAACGCAATACCGGCTTCGCCCGGCGAGGCGAGATTCTGCGCACCCTCACCCGGCTGAAACAGATCTGCAACCACCCCGAGAACTTCCTCGCGGCCGGCGGGATGCTGGCGGGCCGTTCCGGGAAGCTGACCCGCCTCGTCGAGATCCTCACCGAGGTCGTGCAGCAGGGCGAGCGGGCGCTCGTCTTCACCCAGTTCGCAGAGATGGCCAAACTGCTCGCCCCCTACCTTTCCGAAGTTCTCGACGCCGAAATCCCGGTACTGCACGGGTCCGTGTCACTCGCCGAGCGGGACGCCATCGTGACCCGCTTCCAGGAAGCGGAGCATCCGCCTCCCTTACTGGTGGTATCGCTGAAGACCGGCGGCTACGGGCTGAACCTCACCCGCGCAAGCCATGTGGTGCACTACGACCGGTGGTGGAATCCCGCCGTCGAGAACCAGGCCACCGACCGGGCTTTCCGGATCGGCCAGAACAAACGGGTACTGGTCCACAAGTTCTTGTGCACCGGCACGCTCGAGGAACGCATCGCCGACCTGCTGGAGCGGAAATCCGCCCTCGCGGAGTCGGTGATCGGGACCGGAGAGGGGTGGTTGACCTCCCTGTCTTCCGAGGCGCTTCAGAATGTGTTGGCGCTCGACCCGGAGGCGGTTGCCGAATGAGTGACGGACTGCCGTGGTGGGCGGCAGATTTCCTGAGAGCCTCCAGAAACGGCGCCGAAGGCCGCCCGCGGGGCCAGGTAACCGTCATTCCCGGCAGAGCGAACGCTCTGGTGGAGGGTCGCGGATTCCGTCCGACTGCCGTCGTTTTGGAAACTCCGGTTCTGGACAAGCGAAGGTGGAACGCCTTCTTCGAGGTCTTCGCCGGGCAGGCGCTCTATCCCGCGGCTCTCTTCGCCGGCTACCTGCCCAGGTCGGCCAAGTCGGTCCTCGCGCGGGTGGGAGTGCGGCTCGTGCCTTCGCCCAGCCGCCTCACGTTGGGCCCGACCGGTTGTCCTTCCGAGACCGTCGCGCGCGCCCTCCTCCTGATCGCCGAGCACTTCGCCGCCGACCCGTTGCGGCTTCTGCTGTTCCGCGGCGCCGACCGGCAGTCGGTGATCACCGGAATCGCTCGGAGCTGGAGGGCGGGCGGGGCCGGTCGGCCGGCCATCCAGCTCGATGAGCTTCAGGAAATCCTCGACCAGTCGCCGAACCCTGCTTCGGACTCGCTGCTGCCCCTGGTCCAGCGGGCCGAGGCTTTCCGCGACGATCCGATCCTGCGCGCGAACCTCGCCCGGCTCTACACGAAAGTCTCGGAACGCGCCGCGGCGGTGTCCCCGCGCTCCAGGTCGTAAGGAGCTGGGGACGCCAGCCTCCTCACCCCCAGGGGACTTCAGGATCCCTGTCTTGTTAGCATCGGGTCTTGCGAGGTGGCATCCATGAATTGGCGCGATCACATCACTGTTGATCCCGAGGTTTGCCATGGGCGTGCCTGCATCACCGGCACCCGAATTCTGGTGGCGACGATCCTTGACAATCTTGCCGCCGGCCTCTCCCCGGAGGAGATTGCGCGCAGCTATCCGTCACTCACCGGCGAGTCCGTTCAGGCCGCCGTTCGGTACGCCGCCGAGCTTGCCAGAGAGCGAGTTCTGTCGCTGACCGCGTAGGAGGGTCTCACGCGCTTCAAACTGGACGAGAACCTGCCCGTCGAAATGGCCTCGCCGTTCCGCGCGGCGGGACATGATGCCGCAACTGTTCTCGATCAGGAACTCGGCGGGTGTCCGGACCGGGATCTCACCGCGGCCTGCGTGCGCGAAGGCCGGGCGCTGGTCAGCTTCGACGTGGATTTTTCGGACATCCGGGCTTCCCCGCCCGGAGATTACGGTGGACTCATCGTGTTCCGACTGAAGAACCAGGCGCGGGATCACCTGCTCGAAGTTGCGGCGCGACTCCTCGACCGCCTTCGCTCTGTCGCCGATCTCCGGGGACAGCTTTGGGTCGTGGAGGAATCGCGCATTCGACTCCAGGATTGAGGTCGCCGCCGACCGCGAGAGCCGGCCTCCCCCCCCTCACCCCTCGTCCCACTCCCAACGCTCGCCCTGCCGGATGGTGTCCCGGCGGGCCAGGAAGTAGGCCAGTCCCAGGCAGATTCCGAAGAACAGCCCGATCCCGTGGGCGCGGTAACTCACTTCGGGGCGGATCGAAGTCGGAACGAGGACGACCAGGAAGAAGCCGACCACCCGCACGATCCGTTTCAGGACCGAGAGGCGACGCTCCACCAGCACGTAGAGCGTGAGCCAGGCGCCGGCCAGCAGATAGAGCATCCCCGACGCCCCGACCACCCGGATGTTCGGCGGGTACCCCTCGAGCGTTACCGCCAGCGCGATCGCCGAGAGCGGCACTGCGCTCCACGGATAGAGGCTCGGCCCGAAGGCTCCGTAGGAGAGGTAGATGAGCCAGGCGAGGAAGACGGCATTCGAGAGCAGGTGGATGGGGTCGGCGTGGGCCGCGAGGGCGGTCACCAGGCGCCAGGTTTCCCCGTCTTCAAACACCGTTTCGCCGCTCGCCGGAAGCGCCGCCGCGAACCCCGGCGGCCCCCACCAGTAGAGCGCACTGATCGCCGCGAGCACCCCGAGCGTCCAGATAACCGCGCGGGCAGCGCCCTTACCGGGCTTTTTCGAAAGGAGGGTTGAAACAACGTGGGGTTCGGAGGTGACGGACTCCGGCGCTCCGGCTCCCAGCCGACCCCAGAACCCGGCCGCGCGCCTTTCGGTTTCGGCCTCGATCAGGTGCGGTTCGGGTTCCCCGCCATCCGATCCCTCGATCTGCGTAAAGTCCTCGCCCTCCCAGAGATCGTCGGCATGCGATCCCGATCCGGGGGCGGAAGCGCCCTCGTCCTCTGGCGGATCGGGTTCCGGGACTTCGCGAAGCCGATCCTCCCAGGAACGGCCGGGGGCCGCACCTCCGGGTGGCCACTTCGGCTTCCTGCGGCGCCAGAACGTCACGAGACAGTATTCTGCGCGCCCCGGCCCCGGTCTGGCGCGGCAGTTTGTGCCCGGCCCCCGAACTCCCCTCCCGTTACGCCATGCCCAAACGTATTGCCCTTGCCTATTCCGGCGGACTCGACACCTCCTGCGCCATTCCCTGGCTGAAGGAAAACTACGACGCCGAAGTCCTCGCGGTCATCGCCGATGTGGGCCAGAACGAGGACCTCGAAGCGGCGTCGGAGAAGGCGATCGCCTCCGGGGCCTCCGCGGTCTTCGTCGAAGACCTCCGCGACGAGTTCGTGGGGAACTACGTCTATCCGGCGGTCCGGGCCGGCGCGGTCTATGAGGGCAAATACCTCCTCGGGACCTCGCTGGCCCGGCCCACGATTGCGAAGTACCAGGTGGATATCGCCCGGCGGGAAGGCGCTGACGCGGTCGCCCACGGCTGCACCGGCAAGGGCAACGACCAGGTGCGTTTCGAACTCGCCTTTCACGCCCTCGCGCCCGACCTCGAGGTCATCGCCCCCTGGCGCCTTTGGGACATCCGGTCGCGGGAGGACGCCCTGGCCTATGCCGCCCTCCACGGGGTCCCGGTCGAACAAAAGGCCGGGGACCTCTACAGCCGCGACCAGAACCTTCTCCACCTGAGCCACGAGGGAGAAGATCTGGAAGATCCCTGGAACGCGCCTCCGGCCAGCCTCTACCGCATCACCCGCAACCCGGACCAGACGGAGCCCGCGCCGGAAACGGTGGACGTTGGTTTCGAGAGCGGCATCCCGGTTTCGGTGGACGGCGAGCGGCTCGCTCCGGCAGCGCTGCTCACCCGGCTCAACGAGGCGGGCGCCCGCCACGGCGTGGGCCGCGTGGACATCGTCGAAAACCGCCTGGTCGGGATGAAGTCGCGCGGCGTGTACGAGACCCCGGGCGGCACGATCCTCCACGAGGCCAAAGCCGCGCTCCAGAGCCTCACGCTGGACCGGGCGACGGACCACTTCGCCGCTTCCGTGGCGCTCCGCTACGCCGAGCTGGTGTACGACGGCAAGTGGTTTTCGGCCCTGCGCGAAGCCCTCGATGCCTTCTTCGCCGAGGCGCACCGGAACACGACCGGGACGGTGCGGGTTCGCCTCCACCGGGGCGTCGCCCAGGCGGTGGGACGAAAGAGCCCGAAGAGCCTGTACCGGGAGGATTTCGCCACCTTCGGCGCCGACGAGGTGTACCGGCAGGCGGACGCCGAGGGCTTCATCCGCCTCTTCGGTCTCCCCGAGCGCATCCGGCGTCTCTCCGGCGCGGATTCGCCGGCCGAGGAGTCATGAAGCTCTGGGGCGGGCGATTCTCCGCGCCGCCCGCGGACGCGCTCGACCGCTTGGGGAAGTCCGTCCATTTCGACCGGCGCCTCCACGCGGAGGAGATCCGCGTCAACCAGGCCTATGCCCGCGTGCTTGCGGAAGCCGGGGTGCTGAGTTCCCGAGAGTTCGACCGGATGCTCGCCGGACTCGAGCGGGTGGGCGCGGTGCTCGCCGCCGATCCGCCGCCACTCCTCGACGATGAGGACATCCACACTGCGGTGGAGCGTCTCCTCTTCGACGAGATCGGCGAACTGGCCCGGAAACTCCCCACCGGGAGGAGCCGGAACGACCTCTCCCAGACCGAATTCCGGTTGTACCTGGGGAGCGCGACTTCCTCGCTGGTCGGGGGGCTCGATCGCCTCCGGACCGCCTTGCTCGCCCGGGCCGAAGAGTCCGCGGACACGCTCGTCCCGGGATACACGCATCTTCAGCGCGCCCAGCCGGTGGTGTTCGGCCACCTCCTGCTCGCCCACTTCTGGGCCTTGACGCGTGACCGCGAGCGGCTCGAGGCCGCCGGGAGGCGAGCCGCTGCCTCTCCCATGGGGGCGGGAGCCCTGGCGGGGAACCCCTATCCGGTGGACCGCCAGGCAATCGCCGACGAATTGGGATTCGCTGAGGTCCTTGAGAACAGCGTGGACGCCGTGGGGACGCGCGACTACGCGATGGAGTTCCTCGCCGCGGGCGCCATCCTGGGAGTGCACCTTTCCCGACTCGCCGAAGACCTCGTGCTCTGGTCGTCCGCCGAGTTCGGCTTTGTGCGCCTGGGCGACGCCTGGTCCACGGGGTCGAGCCTCATGCCCCAAAAGCGCAACCCCGACGGCTGCGAACTGATGCGGGGAAAGGCGGGCCGCCTCATCGGCAATCTCGTAGCGCTCCTTACTGTGGGAAAGGGGCTCGCCTCCGGCTACCAGCGCGACCTGCAAGAGGACAAGGAACCCTGCTTCGACACCCTGGACACGCTGCGCCTCGCGCTCCCAGTCGCCGAGGGCACCATCGCGACCATGCAGATTTCGGAAGAGAAGATGCGCGCCGCTCTCTCCTGGGATCTCCTCGCCACGGATCTCGCGGAGTACCTGGTGGAACGCGGACTCCCCTTCCGCGACGCCCACCGGGTTTCCGGGGAGGTCTTCGCCCACTGCGAGCGGGAATCCGTCGAACCGCCCACCCTGGATCTCGCCACGCTGCACGCCTTCTCCCCCGTCTTCGACGATGAAGTGAAGGCCGTCTGGGATTACCGGGCGTCCGTAAGCCGCCGCCGCGTCCGGGGCGGCCCCGGCGACATCCAGGCGCAGCTCCAAGCCGCCAAGCGCACGCTCTAGGGAAGGGAACGCCGGCCAGTCCTCCCGGTGGGGGCCTTCAGACCGGCACCGCTGCGCGACAGCGCAGCGACACGTACCGCTGATAGGGAAAAAGCGCGGGGACGGCTTGGAACGCCGACCTCCGGTCGGCACCGCCCGCCGGAGGCGGGCGGAACCGCGTACCGCTGACCGCGAAGAAGCGCGGGGACGGCCCTTTACGTGAGATGTGGGGTCGTTGCATTGGGTGCACGACATATTTGTGAGATGAGGGTCACCCGGCGGCGCGTCGCTCCCAGAAGTCGTCGAAGCGGTTGGATCGGATGGCGCATCGGAGGGCGATGACGGCATTGGCCCCATGGACGGTCCAGTGCATACCGCCGTTCTTGAGGCGGGCTGCGATGACGCTTTTGCATCCACCTTCGAGGACTCCGGTGGAGACACACAGTCCCTGGGCGCGGAAGGCGGGGTAGCGCATCTTCTTGCGGTTGTTGTTGAAGTAGTCGAGGGTTTTTTGGGCCTCGTCGCAGGAGTCGGCGTGTTCCTGGAGGGCGGCGAGGAGGTCGTCGAAACGGCCCTGGTCGAGTTCGTCGCGGCGTTGCTTTCCCCAGGCGCCGGCGAGATCGGTTCCGGGGCCGTAGATGGCCTTGGCGGCGTCGAAGAGGTGTCCCTTGGCGTGGAAGATGTCGACGATCGGGATGGCGTCGGGGAGGTGTTCTTCGGCGAAGTTCCAGATCCAGGCGGCGCCGTCGCCGAGGACGACCTGTTGCGGGGCGTCGAGGAAGCGTCGGCGCTCGATCTCGCGGAGGACCCGTTTGGCGAAGGGGGGAAGTTCGGTTTCGGTGTCGAGGATGGCGACGGTCTCGATGGCGGCGTTGTAGGAGACGGAGTCCGGGTCGCGGGCGGGGTTGCCGTGTTTGTCGCGGGATTCGGCGGACCAGAGGGCGGCGATCTTGGCCTCGCGGGTCTTGGCGGAGCCGTCGGGCTGCTTGCCCTTCCGGCCTTGGGTCTCGGTCTTGCGGACGGGGACACCGGTGCCGTCGAGTCCGAGATAGAGGGTCTGGGCGTCGGAGGGCTCGGGTTCGATGACCTGGCGCTCGTCGGCGGCGATAGCGCGGCCGAGGGCTTCGGCCTGTCTTTCCACCAACTTGGGCTCGAGATCGAGCCCCGCCAGCTCGGCCAGCAGCTCACTGGCCTCGGCGAAGCTGACGCGGGCGGCGGTGACCCCGGTCATGCGTAGCGCGGCGGGGGAGAGCGAGGAGCTATCCAGCCCCAGCGCTCGGTCGCGGGGAGCAAAGCCTTCCTGGCAGCGCTCGCAGTGATACCAGGCGCGCTCAAGGGTCATGGGGCCGAGGGCGGTGGTGATGGTGCGGGGCCGGCGGCCAGCGTAGCGGGCCTCGGCGCCGCAGCGACAGGGCAACGCGGCGCCCTGACGGTCGGAGGTGTCGCGGTTGAGGAGTCGGGCGACCGCCTGACCCATCATCCGCAAGGCGCTCTGGCGGGCGGCGGTCTCGATCGCCTCGAAGTCGAGGCCGTCGAGAACGCCGTCGCCGATCAGGCGCCCGGCTTCGGCGGAGACCTCCGCCGTGATCGTGGCCTGGAGCCCCTTTTTTTGGCCGTCGGAGCGGGTGTGTCTGCCCTCAGCCGTAACTGGCAGATCGTGTCGCTGACCTCGATCATCTCGCGGACGAGTTGGCGGAAGCGCCGGCATTCGGCGATCTGCGCGCGGGTCTCCTCCACGGCCTCGGGCGGTATGACGCGGGTCCGCGTCGTGCCGGCGACCGGATGGGTGAGCGACCAACTCGGTCCATGACCTCGCGACCCGTCGGCGGCACAATGGCAGTAGGACTTGCCGCACTTGCGGTAGCGCTCGACCAGCGACCCAGGTCGCACGTCACCAATCGCGGCGAGCTGCCGGCGGATCTCGTTCTGGCGGGCTTCGAGGGCTTGGAGCGGTGCAGTGTTGGGCACGGGGCCTCCTCTATGCTGACAGCAGTATACACTGCCAGCACTCAGCCATCATCCCCAAGACTCATCGCACCTCTCACGAGAGATCACAAATATGTCGTGCACCCCGTTGCATTCCCGTACTGGCGGAGCATTGCCGTCTTGTGATATACGGTGGTGATTGCGCGCCCCGGACGCGCCCTCACGGGGCGGCGGCGCTCGGCCATCGCGCATTCCCGGTGCGGCGACGACTGCCTGCCCCGGCGTCGGTTCCCGAAGCAGCCTCGTGAGGAGGTTCTTCACATGCGCAAGACCGCACTTCTGGTGGCCGTCGCGCTGCTCGCGGCCGCTCCGGCGTTTTCCCAGCAGACCGGCACCATCGGCGGTTCGGCGTTCGACCAGCAGGGAGCGGTGCTCCCCGGCGTCGGCGTCACCGTCGAAAGCCAGGCACTGATCACCGCCCGCACCGCGGTGACCGGCCCTGGCGGCGCCTACAACTTCACAAACCTGCCCCCGGGCGACTACTCGGTCACCTTCGCGCTCTCCGGGTTCCAGACGGTCGTACAGGAAGGCGTCCGGGTCACGGTGGCCCGAACCCTGACCGTGAACGGCACCCTGGGCATCTCAGGCGTCGAGGAGACGATCACCGTGACCGGCGACGCGCCGGTGGTGGATGTCCGGAGCGCGACCATCTCCACGAACATCGAACGGGAACTTCTGGAGGCGGTCCCCACCGGCCGCAATCCGTGGGTCATGGCCGGAATGGTTCCGGGCATGGTCACCAGCCGGCTCGATGTGGGCGGCAGCAACGGGATGCAGCAGTACAACCTGGAAATCTTCGGCTCCGCTCCGTCGCAGAAGAGTTTTCGGGTGGATGGACTGAAGGTGAACTGGCCCGGCGGCCACGGCGGTTCCACCATGCAGTACTACGGCTTCGCCATGTACGAGGAGTTCAACTTCCAGACCTCGACGCACTCCGCCGAATCCGATGTCGCCGGCGTGTACATGAACATGGTCACCAAGTCGGGTGGCAATGAATTCAGCGGCGATGTGGTGGGTCTCTACTCCAACGAGTCGCTGCAGGGCGAGGCTGAAGAGCAGGGCGCGAACCCGATCAAGAGGAGCATTGACATCAACGGCACCCTGGGCGGCCCGGTGGTCCGTGAAAAGGCCTGGTTCTTCGGGGCCTATCGGCACTGGATCCACGACCAGTTCATCGGCACTCCCGAGGATTTCGAAGGCGCCGTCCCGCTCGACGACAACCGCATCCGCAACCTGATGGGCAAGATCACCTGGCAGGCGTCCGACAACGACCGGCTGGCCATCATGGCGCAGCGCAACTGGAAACAGCGGTTCCATCGCCGCGACAACCCGTACACCGCGGTTCCCGACGAGCAGGCGCGGTTCCAGGATCAGGCCGCGAACAACTTCGTGGCAAGCTACAACCGGGTGCTCGGCGACGCGGCGCTTTTCGATGTCCGCTTCGGCCGCATGTGGGGCACGACCCCCTACATCCTCTACACCGAGTATTGCGGGACTCCCGTGGAACAGTATCCGGACGCCGGGCCGTGCACCGAGAACGACATTTCGGTGATTGATCCCGTCCGGCTGGACCAATTCAACGCCGACCGGCGGGGTGAGTACTGGAATCCGAATTACCGGAACCAGTTCGACGGCTCGCTGACCTACTTCCTCGACACCGCCGGCGGCTCCCACAACTTCAAGGTCGGCGCGCAGGCGTCCCGCGAAGGCATGGACCGACAGGTCTTCCAGAGCGGCGATGCCTACGGCGAACTCGACGACGGCGTTCCCAACCGGATCCGGATCAACAAGCTTCCGCGAACCGAGGCCACGCGCACCAATACCTGGGCGGCCTACGCGCAGGACGCCTGGACCATCGGCAACCGTCTGACGCTGAACTTCGGCATCCGCCTCGACGGCATCCACGGCTATGTGCCGGTGCAGAGCAGCCCGGACGGAACCTGGGGAGCGCTCTCGCGCCAGTTGAGCGGCGGAATGGACATCTTTGCGGTGGATTCCGAGATCCGGGGAGTCCCGGACTGGCCGATGAACATCGGGCCGCGGGTGAGCATCGCCTACGACCTCTTCGGTGACGGACGCGCCGCGCTCAAGGGAGGCTGGGGCCGCTACTACACGCAGATCGGCACACGGCTTTCCGATGCCGCCAATCCGAACGGCAGTTCGGGCGCCTGGGTGGGCTGGAACGATCTGGATGGGGACAAGCTGGTTGATGTCGGGCCCTCCGGCACGCTGCTCGACAGTCCCGAACTCGACCTGAGCCGGTTCGAAGGTTTCACCGGCGGCGCTTCCACGGTGTACGACCGGAATGCGAACCGCCCCTATAGCGACGATGCCTCGATCGGTCTGGATATGACGCTCGGACGGGATGTCTCGTTCAGCGCCACCTTCCATCGCCGGCTGCATCGGGACGCGCTCGGCGAACGAAATCAGGCGCGCCCGCCTTCCGCCTACGACCAGGTCACGATGGAGGCGCCCGCCGGCAGCCCGCAGTCAACGTACCCCGTCTACGTGCTGAAAGAGGAGTATCGGGGTCTCCAGCAGACCGAGATCACCACCGTGGACATTCTGAGGAGCACCTACAACGGCGCCGCGTTCCAGTTGCAGAAACGGTTTTCGAACCGCTGGCAGATGCTGGGCGGTCTCACCGTGTCGAGCCACAAGGGCACCGTGCACGACACTCCGTACACCCGCCGCGCCGACTGGAACAATCCGAATACGCACACGAATCGCCTGAACGGGTCGGTCTTCTCCGATATTCCGTGGGTCGTCAACTTCGCGGGCAGTTACCTGTTCCCGCGTGACATCCAGCTCGCCTGGAACTACCGGGCGCGGGCCGGCGATCCGATCGTTCCCTCCGTGCGTTACCGAGGGCTCGTCCAGGGCACCCAGACCATCTACGCCGAGGAGCGGGGGACGAACCGAACCGAGTCGGTGACCAAGCTCCTCGACCTGAGCCTCGCGAAGACCTTCGATCTCGGCGGGTCCCGCATGGAACTCAGCGTGGACGGCGCCAACCTGCTCAACAGCCAGCCGGCTCGAGCCGTCAACTCCACCCTGGGCTCCCGGTTCCTTTCGGCGACCCGCCGCCTGAACCCCCGCGTCGTGCGGTTGTCGGCAAAGCTGACGTTCTGATCATCCGCCTCCCGGCCGGCAGGCGCTCCAGCGCCCGCCGGCCGGGCCGTCGCCACAACCGGACAGCCTCCCCAGAGAGTGGGAACGCCAGATTCGGACCCCCGCCGGCAATTCCCCTGCGTTAACAGCCTGTGGTGAAACCCAGGCGGCGTTCGAGCGGCGATGCATCCCGGCTGAACCACTCCGCTTCGCTCCGTTCTGC
Organism: Candidatus Marinacidobacterium sp.; assembly: GCA_965223075.1. GTDB lineage: Bacteria > Acidobacteriota > Vicinamibacteria > Marinacidobacterales > Marinacidobacteraceae > Marinacidobacterium. The sequence continues at coordinate 2,748,540 of OZ244986.1, forward strand.
GTTGCGTTTCGGTCGAAATACACTGGGTATTCCTCCCTCACGCGCCTTGTCAGCCGGGCGCCTCCCCGCTCTCGGCGCTCACCCGGGTTCCACCACAGGCTGTTAGGCGCGGATCAGGAGAAGGCGCCAACTTCTCCGATTCCTCCCCGCACCCCGGACATCCGGGCGTCAACTGACACGCGGTGTGTGAGACCAGCTACCGAACCCCGATCGCCCGGAGCCCCGCCTCAAACCGCTGCTTCGCCTCCTCATCCCCGGTGAAGCGCGCCAACCCCCGCCGGAGCACCCGTTCCGCATTGGCGCGGCTGCCTCCCTCGCGGAACACCCGGGCCACCAGCAGATGACGCTCCGGGTCCTCCGGGAGCTCGATCAGGAACCGCTGGGCGGCCCGCAGAGCCAGCACGAGGTCACGGTTCGCGAGCGCGTGGTTCACGAACGCCGCCACGGCGGTGAAATCGTCGGGCCGCAGTTCGGCTTCCCCGAGCAGTTGCGCGGCCTCGTCGTCCACCGCCTTTCGGCGCTCGAACTCGGCGAACAGCCGATTCGCTTCTTCCCGTCCCCCAGTCCGGACCAGTAGCTGGGCGAGGCCGAAGCGCGCCGTGTTGAGGGCGTCGTCCGCCGCCAGCGCCCGGCGGAAAGCTTCGGCAGCTTCCTCGGGCCGTCCGGCGTCCTGGTGCGTCCGGGCCAGTGCGAGCCAGGCTTCGGCATTTTGGGGGGTAGCCGCGAGGATCGCTTCCAGGTGCGGCAGCGCCTCTTCGGACTGCCCGAGCTTTACCAGAATCCGGGCCAACCGCGAGGCGGCGCGTCCGGTGGGGCCGGTCTCCGCCGCGAGCCGGCGAAGCATCCCCAGCGTCTCGCTCCCTCGACCCACGCTGTCAAGCAATTCGGCCCGCAGCAGAAGGGCGGCCGGATTGTCCGGGTCCGCGCGCAAAAGGGCGTCGGTCAGCGCGGTTGCTTCGCCGGTACGTTTGGTCCGGGCCAGGATCACGGCCCGGCCGTACATCGCCGCCGGGTCCTCGGGGTGGCGTCCGAACCGGGCCAGGGCGAGTTCGTCGGAACGCAGCTCGGCCAGCAGCCAGCCGGCCTCGATGTCTGCCAGGGGATACTCCGGAGGTCTCGTACTCGCCCCTCGGTCGAATGCCTCCAGCGCGTCGAGCGGACGGAAACCACGCCGCAGCAGGACGCCGGCCGCGATCCAGCCGTCGGGCCCGAGACCCTCGGCGGCGGACACCACGGTTTCCATAACCTCCGGACGTGGAGCCGCGCCGCGGGCCAGCGCCCACAACACCGTCTGTCCCTCGGGCGATTCCGGATCGACGGCGAACGCTTCGACGAGCCGCTGGATGGCCAGCGTGGACTGCCCCTCGGCCAGGAGCCGCTGCGCCTCCATGGCCGGCTGCCCCAGAACGGGTCCCGGACCAACCAGTACTCCGGTCATCAGGACGAGCGCCGCCAGCAGAGTGCTACGACTTGTTGGAGTTTCGCTTCGGAAAACCGGAAACCCGAACCGGAATCGAGCCGATGCGCCAGTTGCGTGCTTCATAACTCGTTGAAAAATCGACGTTTGACTTCCAAGCGGTCCTGTGCGCACCTGTGTACTAGGAGGGAATGGGCCTTGCGTGATACCGTCCCGCGACTTGTTTTCCATCTTTCCGGCCGATTGCGCACAGGACGCGCCCTCACGGGGCGGCGGCGTCCGGCCACCGCGCATTCTCTCCGGTGCCGTCTCGGCAGTCCGGGCTCGGTCCTTCCACAACGCCTCGTGAGGAGGTTCTCCATGCGTAAGACCGCAATTCTGGTCGCGCTCGCGCTGCTTGCGGGCGCCCCGGCGTTTGCCCAGCAGACCGGGACGATCACCGGGACGGCGACCGATGAACAGGGGGCCGTGCTCCCCGGCGTGACGGTTACCGTCGAGAGCGCCGCGCTAATCACGCCCCGCAGCACCACCACCGGTGCGGGCGGCTCGTACAGCCATCCCGCCCTCCCGCCTGGCGACTACAGCGTCAGCTTCGCCCTCTCCGGTTTCCAGACCATCGTTCAGGAAGGCGTCCGGGTCAGTGTGGCCCGCACCCTCCAGGTAAACGCCTCGATGGGGATTTCCGGCGTCGAAGAGACCGTGACGGTGATCGGTGACGCCCCCGTCGTGGATGTGCGCAGCGCTACGGTGCAGACGAACATCGAGCGCGAGCTGCTCGAAGCCGTTCCCACCGGACGGAACCCGTGGGTCATGGCCGGCATGGTTCCGGGGATGGTGACCGGCCGGATGGATGTCGGCGGCAGCAACGGGATGCAGCAGTACAGCATGGAGATCTTCGGCTCCTCCGCGAGCATGCAGAGCTTCAACGTGGACGGGCTCAAGGTGAATTGGCCCGGCGGCGACGGCGGCTGGACCATGCAGTACTACGGCTTTTCGATGTACGAGGAGTTCAACTTCCAGACGTCGACTCACTCGGCCGAGTCGGACACCGGGGGCGTCATGATGAACATGGTCGTGAAGACGGGCGGGAACGAGTTCGCCGGCGATGCGATCGCGCTCTACAACGCCACGAGCTTGCAGGGTGAGCCGGTGGAGACGGGAGCCAACCCGATCACCCGGGCCATTGACCTGAACGGCACCCTCGGCGGGCCGATCGTGCGCGACAAGGCGTGGTTCTTCACCGCCTACCGGTACTGGGTCCACGATCAGGAAGTCAGCGTCCCGGCCGACTACGTCGGGGCGCAGCCGATTGACGACAACCGGATCCGCAACCTGAGCGGGAAGTTCACCTGGCAGGCCAGCGACAACGACCGGATCGCCGTGACCCTACAGCGCAACTGGAAGCAGCGCTTCCACCGCCGCGACAATCCCTACCGGGCGGTGCCGGACGATCTGGCGCGGTTCCAGGACCAGTGGGCCGACAACTACATCGGTTCCTATAACCGGGTGATTGGCGACGCCGCGCTGCTCGACATCCGTTTCGGCCGCATGACAGGTGTGACTCCCTACATCCTGTACTCGGACTATTGCGGCATTCCGGTGGACGAGTATCCGGATGCCGGACCCTGCACGGAGAACGACATTTCGGTCGTTGATCCGGTCCGGCGTGAGATGTTCAACGCCGACCGGCGCGGCGAGTACTGGGGTCCCAACAGCCGGAACCAGTTCAACGGTTCGTTGACCTACTACCTCGACACCGCATCCGGTTCGCACAACTTCAAGGTCGGCGGGCAGGCCTCGCGCGAACACAAAGAGGACCGCATTTTCAAGAGCGGCGACGCCTACGGTGAACTGAGTGACGGCGTTCCGAGCCGGATCAACATCTCCCGGACGCCGCAAACTTCCCACACCAAGCTGAACACTTGGGCGTTTTACGCGCAGGACGCCTGGACGATCGGGGATCGCCTGACGCTGAACATCGGCGTCCGCCTCGACGGCATCTACGGCTACGTCCCGGTGCAGAGCAGCCCGTCGGGAACCTGGACGGCACTCTCGGAACAGCTTGCCGGCGACGCCTTCTCGGTAACCTCCGACATCGGTGGTCTCCCCGACTGGCCGATGAACGTCGGCCCACGGCTGAGCTTCGCCTACGACCTCTTCGGCGACGGCCGCGCCGCCCTGAAGGGCGGTTGGGGCCGCTACTACACCCAGACGGGCAGCGCCCTTCCGAACAGTGCGAACCCCAACGCGGGCGCATCGGCGTGGGTTGGCTGGAACGATCTCGACGGCGACAAGCTGGTGGACCTCGGTCCCTCGGGCACTCTTGCGGACAGTCCCGAACTGGACCTCAGCAAGTTCGAGGGCTTCACCGGCGGCGCCAGCACGGTGTACGACAAGGACGCCAACCGGCCCTACAGCGACGACATCTCGCTCGGCGTGGACATGACCCTCGGGTCCGACGTCTCGTTCAGCGCGACCTACCACCGCCGCCACCACCGTGACTCGCTCGGCAGACTGAATCAGGCGCGTCCTGCTTCGGCTTATACCCTGACCAGCTTCGAGTGCGCGACCTGTCCGCAGCCGACGTACGAGGTGTACGAGCTTCAGGAGGCCTACCGCGGTCTTCAGGACAGCGTGGTCACGAGCGTGGGCATCCTGCAGAGCGACTACAACGGGGTCGCCTTCCAACTCCAGAAGCGGCTCTCCAACAACTGGCAGATCCTCGGCGGCGCGACCTTCTCGAGCCACAAGGGAGTGGTCCACAGCCCGCCGCGGGACAACACCGACTGGAACAACCCGAACCGCCTGATCAACCGCGAGAACGGTTCGATCCTGACCGACCTGCCGTGGGTGGTGAACTTCGCCGGCAGTTATCAGGCGCCCTGGGACATCCAGCTCGGCTGGAACTACCGCGCCCGGGCGGGCAACCCGCTCGTCGCGACCGCGCGGGCGACCGGGCTCGTCCAGGGTTCCGAGTCCATCTACGCCTACGAGCGTGGCGAGGAGCGCACCGATTCCATCACCAAGCTCCTCGATTTCAACCTCCGCAAGATGATTGACGTCGGCGACGCGCGGTTCGAGATCGGCGTGGACGCCGGCAACATCTTCAACTCGCAGCCCGCGGAGAGTTTCAACACCACTTTCGGGTCGCGTTACCTGTCGCCGACGCGCAGCCTCACCCCGAGGATCGTCCGCTTCACCGCGAAGCTGCTGTTCTGATCTGAACCTTCCCCAACCGGCGGGCGCCCCGGCGCCCGCCGGACGGGACCGGTTAGGCGGGGGAGCCTCCCCGGAGGCTCTCCCGTTTTGCGTTTACGGCGGTGGCTCTTCCTTCAAGAGAGGGCGCGCCCGGGAGCTGTCACGCCCCTCACTGGTACCATGCATTGATGAAGGCGTTCGCCACGGTCATGGCGCTGACGGTGTTCCTGTCTGTTCCGGCTCAACTCGCAGCGCAGCAGACGAACCCGAACAACCGGAAGGAACTGGAGCGCGTCGGCTTGGTCCTGACCGGCGCCGGGCTGGTGATGGTCGGCGCCGCGGCCCTGCGCGGCGACTGGGAAACGCGCCTCTGCCCCCAGGCAGGGCAGTCGTGGCGGGACGTCACTTACGACCGCGATTTCTGCGCCACGCTTCTGAACGAGCAACTGGAACACCTGAAGGCAAAACCTGACTGGACGCTGACCGCGATGGGCAGCGCCGCCACCACGATCGGCCTCTTTACCTACTTCCTTGCCAGGCGCTATTCCAAAGCGCCGGACGTGTCGATCCGGGTAACGCCCACCGGAGCCATGATCAGCCACACGATCTCGTTCTAGAGGACTGTATTGGCATGTTGGATACTGATTCGTCGCCGGACATCCTTGGAGGTCCAGGTGTTGGGGCTTGGCGCGCTTGCCGCGGATCGTCCACTTCACCGTGGAGCTGTTGTTCTGATCTGACCTTTCGCAACTGGCGGGCGCTCTGGCGCCCGCCGGACGGGACAATCAGGCGGGGGAGCCTCTCTGGAGGCTCCCCCGTTTTGCGTTCCCCGTGACGCGTCGGCTTGGAGCCCCCACGGGGAGAACTGGGCCGGCTTCAGCCGGCACCGCCCGCCGCAGGCGGGCGATGTCGCGCACAGCGGTTCCCCCGCACGGCACGCAGGAAAGGAACGCTGGCTTCAGCCGGCGCCGCGGCCCGGAGAGCCGCGAAGCGTGTCAACCCGACCCCGAGCGGGAAGTCTGATGTCTTCATCGGACTCTCGGTTCGTCGCGCAGCGGTCGGCGATGGCTGCCTCCACGGCTTCCAGGTGCTCCTGAGCCTCCCGGAGCCGTTTGGCTTGACGCCACTCTTCGTCCCCCTGATTGGAGCGAGCGTGAACATCGCGCATGAGGTCGCGTTGGTCCAAGTCCGTAAAATCGCCCGCGAGCGTGCGAACCTTCGGCTCCGCGTCCTCGAGTTCGGCCTCCAAGGCTTCGCAGGTCATTTCAGGCGGGAACGCCGGTGGCTTGGAGCAGCCGCTACTCGGAGAGAAAGAGGCCGCAAGAATGAGCAGCGCGGGAAGTCTGGTCATGGTTCTTCCTCCTCCGGACGGGTCGCCGGAACGAATATCACAGTCTTCGGTATCGCCGGGTTGGCTCACCGGCCAGGGAACGCCGACCTCCGGTCGGCACCCGCGGGCCAAGCCCGCGGGCGGCGCCCGCTTGATGCACGGGATGCAGGCACGAAACCCTCAATCGGAACATGACTGCGAAGCGCCACCGGGTGGCGACTCTGTTCCAAGAGTGCCATACATCGGCCCGCAAAGTCCGGTGATTACAGCCAGTTGACGCGGCGCAATCTGCGCATCACGATGAGGGCGCACATGGCCTTTCGGAACCTGGGACTTTCCCTCTTGGCGATCCTTGTTGGAAGCACCACGGACGGAAGCCAACTCCCGCCGGATGCCGCCGCGCCATACCAACGGGAGTGGCGCACTCCTCCGCGCCAGCGTCCACGAGCGCCCGGAAGAGGGCACTGCTGGGGCCGGACTTCGGGCGGTTTGGTTCCGAAGGCGGAGATTCGCGTGCGGGGGGTGAAGGTTCCCCCTTCTGCGCCGGTCTGGGGCCGGTCTCGGCTTTGTTTTGTGCGGCGTGCGGCATCCGGATTCCCCCTGTGGGCTACGGCCGAAGGAAGAGCGACGTCCCCCTCTACTTCCCTCAGACGGAATTCGGGGAGGTTTCTTCCCACGCTTCGGGGGTGTGTGGAAAAGTCGGCGCGAAGAGGTAGCGCGACGATCTCCGGAATCGGAGGTTGGGAGTGTGGTGATCCCGAGTAGGAGAACGCTCATGGTCGGGTCGGCCGGCGCGCGCGGGAGCGGCGTCGCCCGCGGACGGCCTATTTCACCTTCGACCAGAACGCGTACTCGTACGGGTGTTTTCGCCGTAGAGCCTCCACGTAGGCGTCGTGGTTCGGGTGGCGGCCGAAGTCCCTGACGGCGCCCGCGAGTCCCGCGCACTCGGCGAGCTGCCGGGCGGCGTCCTTGAGGCGGTTATCCCGATTCCTGGTCAGGGTGTGGTCAATCATGCATCGCAGCACGAGGGTGGCGGCGAGCGGGAAGCGGGCTGCCAGCTCTTCCGCTGCGAACGTGAGAACGTGGTCGGCCCCGCCGTTTAGCGCTCCCGCGTGGCGGAGCACGAAGGACGAGGCCCGCGCCAGGTCGGGCCACTGCACGAAGAGATCGAGAACGGCGGTCTCGTCGTGGAACCGTTCGGCGTGATCGAACGCGCGTTCCTCGGCGTCCATGCCGTCGAAACCCGGGAACCGCTGCACCCAGGCGCGCAGGTGCCGCATCGAGAGCCCGCGGTCGAAGCAGGACCAGCGCTGTTCCTGGGCCTCCTCGTGACGGCCCAGGGCGTCCAGCGCCTCGATCCGGGCGTCGGCCCACCCGAAGTCTTCCCGACCCGGGACGTTGCGTGCGTCCTCGCCCGCTTCCGCGTCGTCAAGGGTCCGGAGAGCTTCTGCAGCGCGGTTCGCGCCGAGCAGGCGCCGGGCGATCTCGGCCGCACATTCGGGCCGTTTCCGCTCCTCCGGGGCGTGGAGGCGGATGAACTCCTCCACGTCGCCTTCGGCGTCCGCGATGGCGAGCAGCGGCTCGCGCCCGCTTCTGCTGGTGCTGTCGCGTTCCCGCAGGCGCCGCTTGAGATGCGCCAGCCCGGCGGGTCCCAGGGCGGGGGCCAGCGCGGAGATGATCGGAAGTTGGTACCCGCGTCCCCGGACGAGCGCCCGAAAGGCGTCCTCGGCGAGAGCCGCCGGGTCCGGCTGGGCGGCGCTCGCGACCTCGCCAATCTGCTGCATTGCCTTCCGATGGACCTCTCCGTAACCGGTAACAAAGCCGCTGCGGTCCCGGAGCGAAGCGGCGGCCGCGATCAGCAACCAGAGCAGTTCGAGCGCCAGGGCCGGCTTCTTTTGACCCGCGGTGCTCATGATGGCGCGGTGATGCGCCTCCAACTCGTCGGACAGTGCGGGTATCTGCTTCCACGAGATGCGCGTCTCGGCCTTGGCGAGCGCGCCGAGCCGGGTGCGCGCCAGCCGCGCTACCGCCTCCGGGCTGTCCGCGGCCGCCAGTTCGAGCCGGAGCCGGCGCTTCGCGCCCGGATCGTTCGCGGTGAGCTCCATGAGCAGTTCGGCGAGCCGCGGCGCGCCGAGGGACTTCAGGTTCTCGGCGTTCAGCGTATGTTTCGAGGTCCGTTTCCTGGAAGCTGCCTTCTTGACCATCGGGGTGGTTCCTTTTTTCGCATTCGGTCCCCGGTGGGGGATTCGGTGCGCATTGTCGCCGCGTTCTGTACCCCGGTTCGCCGGTTCGGCGGCGAGCGAGCTGGCGAATCGGGGTGACATACTCGAAACAGGAAGGTGAGCCGATGATTTCGACAGCGCGTTTGCTTCTGGCTGGATCCATCTCTCTTGCTGCGGTGTTCGGCTGCGCTGGTGGCGAGGACCCCGAAGTCTCCGCCGAGGCCGCGATCCGGGCGGAGGTCGAGGCGATGGCGGACGACTTCGTGAATCTGCGGAGGTTGACCGGATTCGTTCACGAAATGCCGCTCGCCGAGGCGTATCGCTGGCAGGACGAGATGATCGAGATCCTGCGTCCCGCGATGGGCGAAGTGGTCGGTTACAAGACCGGCGGTCACGACCCCAACCCGCCGAACGCGAACTTCCCCCCGGGGGGCATCCGCGCGCACCTTTTGTCAGGCATGTTCCGGGAGGACGGCGACGCGATCCGGGTGGACGAGACGAGCGCCGGCTTCCTGGAAGCCGACTTCGCGTTTCGGGTCGGCGACGCTTCCATCAACACGGCCGAGACCGACCTCGAGATCCTGGCCGGACTGGATGCCGTGATCCCGTTCGCGGAGATTCCCGATCCCTACTACGACCCGGAGACGGCCACCGTGAATCGGATGATCGTGTCCAACATGATCTCCCGCTGGGCGTTCGCCGGGGAACCGGTCCCGATCGAGCCGACGGAGGAGTGGCTCTCACGTCTAAGTTCCTTCGAATTCGCGGTACTGGACGAAAACGAAACGGTCATCCAGACCGGGTCCATGGCGGACTGGTACGACCCGATTGCCGCCGTCCGCTGGCTCCGCGACCAGCTCCGCGAATCAGGAAAGGAACTCGCGCCCGGCCACCTGCTTTCCCTCGGGAACGTCGGGATCATGCGCCAGATCCACGAGGGGTCGCCGCGGGGTCCGGCCTACGCCAGCAACGAGTTCCGGCTCGAGTACTACGGGCTGAGGGAAGACGGGCCGGCGGCAGTGACGATCAACATCGCGCGCTGACCGGCCTCCCGGCGGCAGTTCCCGTTCGCGGGAGCATGAGGACTGCGGCGAAGATGCCGCCGGCCGCCACCGCCATCACCACGAAGAGCGCGCCGAAGCCCCAGCCCGCGTGGATTCCCGCGATGACCGGCAGGGTGGAGGCCATCACCGAGAAGGTCACGACGTAGCGAATGGAATAGACGCGGCTGCGCCACTCGCTCTTCGTGATGCGGCTCACCAGCACGTCGTTGATCGGGATCTGCCCGAAGACGACGAACATGAAGGCCGCGGCGACGACCAGGGCCGGCACGCCGGTGAGTTGATACATGAGCGCGAAGAACCCTGCCTGTAGTCCCGCAACGAACGCGAATACGGTCCGCAGCGAGTGGTGGTCGACGAGGTACCCGACCACAAGCTGCGCCAGGGCCGCGATCGCGAACACGAGGAACGCATAGCCCCCGACCGCGGTGGCGGAGCCGGCGAGATCGGTGAGCCGCTCGTCGAAGATCTTCGGAAGCGCGAACGTGGTGCTCTGGTAGATGAGGCCGCCGGCGGCGGTGGTGAAAACGATGATGGCCAGGACGCGCCCGAACGTCGCGCGGTCGATGGAAGAGGCGCCGGCAACAGCCCTCTCAGCGGGTTCGGCTTCGTTGCGGACAGCGCTCCGTGAACCCCGTCCCCTCCAAACGAAGGCTGCATAGGCGGCGCCGAAGCCGACGGAGACGGCGCCCGGCAGGACGAACGCGTTGCGCCAACCCTCGGTGTCGATGAGGTAGCCGGTGAGCAACGCGGCGACGGCGACCCCCAGGTTGCCGAAAACGCCGTTGATCGCGAGCGGGATGCCGGTTTTCTTCCGTCCGTGGACGACCATCGCCAGCCCGACCGGGTGGTAGATCGCGGCGAACACGCCGATCGCGAGCAGTCCTAACGCGATTTCGGCCGGCGAATCCGCCAGCGCCGTCGCGATGGAGCTCGCGCCGATGCCGATGAAGAAGATGACGAGCATGCCTTCCCGGCTCCATTTGTCCGCGATCCAGCCGGCCGGAATCGAACACAGTCCGAATGCGACGAAGCCAGGCATCGCGTAGGGAATCAGCGCCGCGTAACTCATCCCCCATTCCTCCGCGAGCCTGAGCGCCGCGACTGTCGCGAAAATCAGCATGAAGAGGTGATCGAGGAAGTGCCCGACGCCCAGGAAGAGGAAGTCAACAGCCTGTGGTGAAACCCAGGCGGCGTTCGAGCGGCGATGCATCCCGGCTGAACCGCGCCGCGTTGCGGCGCTCTGCGTTGCGTTTCGGTCGAAATACACTCGGTATTCCTCCCTCACGCGCCTTGTCAGCCGGGTGCCTCCCCGCTCTCGGCGCTCACCCGGGTTCCACCACAGGCTGTCAAGGCGGTCGCGCGACATTTCGGCCGGTGGTTATTCGGCGGGGGCCAGTATGCCGGCCTGGAGGCCGGTCGCCTCCCGTCGGGTTGCGCCCGAACACCGGCTCGGGGGAGCCGTGAGGTTGGTGCTGGGAGAGGGTGCGGAATTCACGTCGGCATGGCGCGGTGTCATCGGCGCGGGTTTCGCGCTCTCGCGCAATGCCGACCGGAGGTCGGCGTTCCAAGCCGGCGGCGCCATCTTGCTGTTTGGCAATCCGGCGGGACTGCTTTTCCACGGCAACTGGCCAGAGGCCGGCGGTCTCCGGGGTCCGCCGGTTGCGGGATGGTCAGTCAGGAGACCGGGTCTTTTTCACCTCCGACCAGAAGTGATGGGCGTAGGGATGCTGCTCGCGCAGCCAGGACACATACACGCCGTGGGTCGGGTGGGCGCCGAAGTCCGCGATTCCAGCGGCGAGCCCGGCGCAGTCCGTGAGCATTCGGGCGGCCTCCCGGGCGGCTTGCTGCTGTTCCTTCCTGTGCCGCCGGGGATTATGGAGCTGGCACTCAAGCGCGGAGCGCAGCACGAGGGTGGCGGCCAGCGGGAAGCGGGCGGCCAGCGCCTCCGCTGCCCGCGTCAGGACCAACTGTCGCCAGCCCTCGAGCTCCTTCGCCCGCCGCACCACCAGAGCGGAGGTCCGTCCCAGATCTGGCCACTCCAGGAGGAACTCCAACACGTCGGTGGCGGGGTGGGACCGTTCCGCGTGATCGAACGCCCGTTCTTCGGCATCCATGGCGTCAAAGGTGCTCGGGAACTGTCGCAACCAGGCGCGCAAGTGCTCCACGGAAAGCGTGCGGTCGAAGCAGGTCCACCGCTCGTTTTGGGCGTCCGCGTGGCGGCCCAGCGCCTCGAGCGCGGCGATCCTGGCGTCCGCCCAGCCAAAGTCCGGACGGCCGAAGACGTCGGTGGCGTCCACTCCCCCGGTGGCGGCGGCGAGCGTCCGGAGCGCCTCCTCGGCGCGGCCGGCGCCGAGCAGGCGCCGGGCGATGTCGGCCGCGTAGTGCGGGCGCTTCCGTTCTTCGGCGGGATGGAGGCGGATGTACCCGTCCACATCGCCTTCCGCGTCCGCGATGGCGAGAAGCGGCTCCCGTCCGCTGCGGCTGTGGCTGTCCCGCTCCCGCAGGCGCTGCTTCAGGTGTGCGAATCCGTCCCGGCCCAGCACCGACGCCAGGACAGGGATGATCGGGAGGTGGTAGCTGCGTCCTGCGACCAGCGCCCGAAAGGCGTCCTCGGCAAGCGCTTTCGGATCCGGCTTCGCGGCGCCGGCCGCCTCGCCGAGCTGGCGAATCGCCTCCTCGTGGAGACCGCCGATGCCCGGATCGAAGCCGCATCTGTCGCGGACCGAAGCGCCCGCCCCGATGAAGAGCCACAGCAGCTCCAGCGCCATCCTCGGGTTCCCCTTTCCCGCGATATGCGCGATGGCCTCCTGGTGTGCTTTCATTTCCGCGTAGAGCGTCGGCATCTGCTTCCAGCCGATGCGCGTCTCGGCCTTGGCAAGGCTGCCGAGCCGGGTGCGAGCCAGCCGCGCCACCGCTTCCGGGCTGTCCGCGGCCGCCAGTTCGAGCCGCAGCCGGCGCTTCGCGCCCGGGTCGTTCGCGGTGAACTCCATGAGCAGTCCGGCGAGCCGCGGCGCACCGAGGGACTTCAGGTTCTCGGCGTTCAGCGTCCGCTTGGATGTCCTCTTGCTGGAAGCTGCCTTCGCACCCATCGGGGAAAACTCCTTTCGCGTTCGGCGCCTGGCGGGGCGGCGGAACCATGAATTGTCACCCCTCGGGGGGCGTGGCCGCTCCAGGCCGCAGTGACAACCCGGCGCGGGCGCCTGAAAGCCGATGATCTTACGAATGCGCCTGCCGCAGGATCGCTGGAAAGTCCCGCCTACGCGAGCTACCAATTCCGGCTCGAGTGCTACGGGCTCCGGGAAGACGGACCGGCCATCGTCACGATCAACAGCGAACGGTGAAGTGTCGGACGCGCTGGGTGCGCGCTCCTCGGGTCACGATGGTCGGAGCCTGACGGAGCAGTTGCTGTCGAATTGCATGTATTCATGGCATAATGACAACTATGCCAGTACAAATCACTGTTCGCGGCGTGCCCGAGTCCGTGCGAAACGAACTCGCGGCGCGGGCCGCGCGGAACGGCCAGTCCATGCAGGAGTTTCTCCGCACGGAACTCGAGCGGATCGCCTCTTTCCCTTCGCCGGTTGAATGGCTTGCGAGCGTTCGGGCTCGCAAGGAGGTGACAGGAGGCGGCGTTTCCGTTGCCAGCATCCTGCGCGCCCGGGACGCCGACCGCAAGTAGTGGTCGTCGCCGATGCGTCTGTTCTGGTGGCGGCTCTGGTCGACCGGGGGCCTGCCGGCCAATGGGCGGAGACTTGGCTGACGGGCGACGCTGTCCTCGGCCCGGCACTTGCGCCCGCCGAGGTGACCAACGTCCTGCGCCGCTTGGAGCGCACCGGCGAAATCTCGGACTTTGAGGCAGCGAGCGCGTATCGCGATCTGTTTCGCCTGGCGCTTCGGCTTTTCCCCTTCGCGCCGTTCGCGGATCGCGTCTGGTCGCTGCGCAACAACCTGACCAGCTACGACGCATGGTATGTAGCGCTCGCGGAGTCATCGGGGTGTCCAGTGGTCACCCTGGACGCCCGGCTTGGCCGTGCTCCCGGACTCAAGTGCCAGATCATCGTCCCGCCCGCTCCGCTCACTGCCGCCGAGCCGTGATCTGCCGATGCCGGTGTGCGCCCTTTCCCCGGCGGCATCGGCTGATTCGCCCAGCCTTGGGCTGGCGATGCCGGTCTGATCTGAAGACCGGCGCTCCCGGGATCAGCGTGGAGGTGGGGACGGCGTGCCCGGGTCCGGCGGAGTGAGCTGCAGCACGCCCTCCTCGCGCATGAAGGCTTCGATCTCGTCCACCGTGCGGGGCATGAAGTCGGTGAAGTTCTCGACTCCGTTCTCAGTGATCGCGACGATGTCCTCCATGCGCACGTAGAGCCGCTCCTCGTGGACCCAGAGCATCGGGTCCACGGAGAAGACGAGGCCGCTCTCGAAGGGCCGTCCCCGGTAGCTCCCCACGTCGTGGACGGCCAGTCCTGTCGGGTGGGAAAGGTGGCCCCGGAAGACGAGCGCCTCCCGCGCCGCCTTCTCGTGCAGCGGGTTCGAGAAGCCGAGTTCGTCGATCACCGGCTCCATCGCTTCGGCGGCGGCGTCCATCACCTGGTCCGGCGTGACGCCCGGCTGGAGACGGGACAGGAGCGCTTCGTTGTAATTCACGATGAAGGAGTAGAGCTTGCGCTGGTCCTCGGTGAAGACGCCGTTGACCGGCCACATCCTGGCCACATCGCTCGTGTAGTAGCGGTAGTCCGGTGCGTGGTCCATGAGGATCAGTTCCCCGTCCTTCAACTCGGCCTCGTTCCGGTAGTAGTGCCCGAAGTAGGCGTTCGTTCCGGTGCCGGTGATGGAGCGGTAGCCCTCGCCCTGCGCGCCGTTGATCCGGTAGATGTAGTAGGCAGCGGCGTCGAGCTGGTACTCGTAGAGCCCGGGCTTCGTGGAGCGCATCGCTTCCATGATTCCCATGCCGGCCAGTTCGCTCGCCCGCCGCACCAGTTCCATCTCGCGAGGCGATTTGTGAAGCCGCATCGTGTCCACGATGGGAGTCAGGTCCGCGATGGGGAACTGCGGATACCGCTCGCGCAGCTTGGCGATGAAGGCGCCTTCCCGTGAGGCCCGTCCGTCCCAGGGATCCGAGACGTGCTGCGCGTGGCCGATGAGGTTCTCGTCCCGGCTCTGCGCCCGGCCCTCCGCGGGGCTCATGAAGGTGTAGAGCGTGGGGGAGGGCGGCCGGAGCGCGAAGCCGAAGAGTTGGCGAGCCATTTGGTCGATGGCGAACACGTCGTCCACCCCGGTCACCCGCTTCACCTCCTCGACGTCTTCGGCGCCCAGCATCCGACCCTCTCCGCGTTCCTTCCTCGGATCCCGGCGGGGTAGAAACAGGAGCGACCGCCGCGCCCGTCCGTCAATGAGCAGATAGGAGTGCGGGACCTCGATTCCGGTCAGGTAGTAGAACTCGTTGCTCTGGCGGAAGACACGGAAGCCGGGGTCGGCCGGAGCGCCCTGGACCATCGCGATGGCGTCGTCTCCGATCGCCTCCATTACCCGGGCCCGGCGCTCGACGAATTCCTCGGCCGGGAAGTCGGTCTGGATCTTGGGATGGTCCTGGGCTGCCGCGCCGGCCGCGATCAGCAGCGCGAGGGCGGTGGTCTTCGGGAGTTGCTGCATTCGATGGAACCTCCATCCATATTCAAATAGTAGTAGAGTAGTGACGATGACCGGCCGAATGGCACTCCGCCCCGTCTCCCTGAAGGAAGCGAACCAGCAATTCTCCCGCCTCATCCGGGAGGTGGAGAACGGCGAGGGGTTCCTGATTACCCGCCGCGGCCGACCGGTGGCGCACATCGTTCCGCATGAAGTGGATCGAATGCGGGATCCGGCATGGGTCCAGGCCCGCGACGAACTGATGGCGCTTCTGGAGAAAGGGCTTCCGCTCGGCGGGGCGCGCATGGAGAATCGGGACGAAGTCCACGAACGGGAGGGCCGGATCTGGCGCGATTATGGACGGCAGACCGGTTGAGGGTCGGTTTTCGTTCGACACCAATGTCCTCGTGTATTCCGCCGACCCGTCGGCGGGGGAGCGTCATCGGGCCGCGGGCACGCTTCTTTGGCGGGCGTCAAGCTCGGATTGCGTTCTCACGCTTCAGGCAGTCGCCGAGTTCTACCGGGTGGCGACCCGGAAGGACTTGACGTCCGCAGCGGCAGCGAGAGCCATCGTGGATCGGATGCTCGATCTGTTCACGACGGTTTCGGCTTCCGGCGGTGACCTCCGCGACGCTATCCGCGCCGTGGAGCAGTATCGGCTTTCCTTCTGGGACGCGCTGCTCTGGGCGACGGCGCGGGGCGCCGGCTGCTCCGTCCTGCTGACGGAGGACATGCAGGACGGGCAGCGGCTGGACGGGCTCACGTTCGTGAATCCGTTCCGCGAGGAGAACCGGCCCCGTGTCGAAGCGCTGCTCCGGGGCTGATTCCGCCCCGACGTCGCGGCCATAATTGCCTGCGTGTCCGCCGAGCCTCTCGACTATCGGTCCGCGGGAGTGGACATCGACGAGGCCGATCGGGCGCTGGACCGCATCCGCCCGTTGGTGGCCAGCACGCGCCGGCCCGAGGTGCTGAGCGATGTCGGCAGCTTCGGCGGCCTCTTCCGGCTGAACACGGCCGGTTTTCGTTGCCCGGTGCTGGTGGCATCGACCGACGGGGTGGGAACGAAGCTGCGGGTGGCCCGGGATGCCGGACGCCATGAAGTCCCGGGCTACGACCTGGTTTCCCACTGCATCAACGACATCCTGGTCCAGGGGGCGGAACCGCTGTTCTTCCTGGATTACCTGGCCATGGGCCGCCTCGATGCCGAGGTCGCCGAGGGCGTGATTCGCGGGCTCGCAGCCGCTTGTCGGGAGTTCGGCGTCGCGCTTCTCGGAGGCGAGACGGCTGAAATGCCCGGGTTCTACCAGGGTGGCGACTACGACCTCGCGGGAACCATCGTCGGGGCGGTCGAAGAGGAATTCATCATCGACGGCAGTTCGGTGGTCCCCGGCGATGTGCTGATCGGCCTGCCTTCCACCGGGCTCCATACGAATGGCTACTCGCTCGCCCGCGCCATCGTGTTCGACCGGCTCGGCCTCGGGATTGACGACGTACTTCCCGGGCTGGACGTTACGGTGGGGGACGCCCTGCTGGCGCCGCATCGGTGCTATCTGCCGCCGATCCGTCCGCTTCTCCGCAACCGGAGCCTGCACGCTCTCGCTCACA